>NZ_JMKS01000001.1 GCF_000685865.1 Exiguobacterium antarcticum DSM 14480
GTCCCGATGGATGATCCAAGAACCAGACTTAGAACCACTTGATTTAGAGGCGTTTTATGCCAGTTATCCTTCAATCGAAGAAATTAATCTTTCTATTCAAAGTGAGGATATCGATACCGTCTTATATGCATTCGGTAGTTGGATGACGATTGGTTTGGAACAAGAACGGTTAGTCCAGGAAATGATGAAACGGATCAACACGACGACGGAGCCGGACCTCCTTGACTTCTTCGCCCAAAGTTTGACGAATTTGGTGTTGAATACAGGGGCGGACGTTTACGTTTCCAATGAACAGTTGGCACGACTCCTGGAATCAAAAGGAGTTGATTCCGATTTAAATGTTTACATCAACTGGTTACGCGCTGAAGATTAACATTCATTTCGGGAGGTCTACATTATGTCTGAAACCTTTTTGTTTTTGATCATTATCGCTTCTCTGACCATTTGGATCAGCCTGTCAAAAGAAGTATCTAAATCATCTCAAGATTTTAACCGTCCCAAAATGCTGACCTTATTGACCGCCGGATCACTCTCTACGATCCTTCTAATCATTGTGCTTGTCCAGTCATGACAGCCGTCTGATGAGAAAGACTATTTTCTTAACACGACAGGAATAGAGGTGCTTCAGTATGAAGTTCAAAACGTTTCTCCTCGGTTTCATCAGCGTCTATCTTTTGCTGAGCCTTCCTGCATTTTTAGGCATCGGGTCTGTCATCGACTGGGTCCCGGAAGCAACCTTCGTCCAAAAATTCAACGGCATCGTGATGGAAGGCCTGACCCGTCACGCGCTGATCAAAAGTATCCTTGCCGCAATCATCAGTCTGTCCGTAAGCCTGTTGTTCTTTAGATACAGGGTCCGTAAAAAACGCTGACGGGACGCCTGCTTCCTTCCCAACGATTTTTTCCAAAAACAAGACGTCCCTCTTTCGAGAAGGACGTCTTGTACTGTTTTACCGGATACTATTCGACTGTGCTTCATACCGTTCCCGTGTCCAGCGGTACAGCCGGCTCGTCACGGTCCGCCCGTCAATCCGTCCCATGACGAACGGTCGGTCCAACACATGTTCAAATCCCAGTTTTTCGATGACCCGGCGTGACGGAACATTAAAGTCAAAGTGCGCACACCAGACAAGATCGACTTTCATCGTCTCAAATGCCACTCCGAGGGCGGTCCGGACGATTTCCGGCATCCGGCCCTGCCCCCAGTAGTCGGGATGAAGAACAAATCCGAACTCGACCTGCTTCAAGTCGGCTAGTTCCTCAATCGGACGCCGGTCATGAAAACCGAAGCTGCCGATGACCCTTTCCGTCGCCTTGTCGACGATTGCATACCCGTCGTTCGCCTCTTGAAAGATGTTGATGACGTCCCGACTTTCGGCAAGCGACGTATGTGGTGCCCAGCCGGCATTTGGTCCGACACGCGGATCCTTCGCATACGCATAAAGACTCTCGGCGTCACTTTTCTGCCAGCGCCGTAACCGGTGCCGCTCTGTTTCAATGATTTCCACGTTTCTATCCCCTCCCACTTTAAGAAGCCTGTTGTTTCTCGACGATTTTTTCTTTCCGGAACAAGCCGAGGTAGACCAGTCCGAGTCCGAGACAAACGATCAGTCCGATATAGACACTCATCATGAACGGCGCAAGCATCGCTCCGAGGATGAGCGTCGACCGCGACAGTAAATCGGCACCGGCGTGCGATGTGCCGGCAAAGGCCGAGTAAGCGCCGCGTTGGTCAGCCGGCATCATGTTGGCTTGTGCCGCATTCAGCGTTGGGGAATAGAGCAGTTCCCCGATCGTCGCGATGAAGATGAATGTCAGCAGCAAGGTCAGGGAATTGGCACTCGTCACTGTCGCATAGCCGATGATGTAGAGGACCAGTCCGCCGACCAATGCCTGTTTGTTCGTAAAACGGTTCGACAGACGCTGGATGAAAAACGTCAGACAGACGACGAGAATCGTATTTTCAATGTTGATCAGACTGAGCATCCGGACGCCGTTAACGGTCAGGTCACCAATCGTCACCGTATCGAATTCTTCCGCTAAACGAACGGCAACGTAACTCCCCATCGAAAACTCCGCGGCCAGAATACACATCGAACCGAAGACAACTTTGACGAACGGCCGGTCACGCCAGGCGATCTGATAACTTTTTCCGAGATCTACGAGGACGGTCCGGAGCGGTTGTTTTTGCCAGACATGTTTGGATTCGTCGAGCAGGAAATGATACGCCACCGGCAACAGCAGGGACGTACACGTCAAAAGACTGAATAAGAACAACCGGTTGCTGACGTAAAGCCAGCCACCGAGCGCCGTTCCGAGGGCAATCGACAGATTGATCAACCAGTAGTCGATCGCATAAACGGCACGCCGGTTTTCCGGCGTCGTCGCATCGATGATGATTGCACTCATCGCCGGCCGACCGATATTACTCGTCACCGTGAAGACGGCATAGGCAATCGTAAAAAGTAGCATCTGATCCATGGCGAGACAAATCGTCATCGTCAAAAACATCAATCCGGTCGCAGTCGTCGAGAAAACGAGCAACCGTCTTCTCGGAAAGCGGTCGGCGAGATAGCCGCCAATCAAACCGATCAGGAAGCTGATAATCACCGTCCCGATCAAAAAGACGCCGGCAAATACTTTGTTGTACGCTTGAACAAATAACAGGGCCATGAACGGCATGATGGCGAACGAAATCGTCCGGTTAAAAAACGACGTTACAAGTCTGACTTTAATTGGTTGAGGCATTTCTTTCCATTTCATTTTTTATAGATCGGCGGAGATCCCCGACTTTAGTCAGGGTTGGGACCGACCTTCACCTCCTTCTGGTTGGATATCGACGAGCCAGGTCTTCGCTTTCTCGAGCAATGTCAGTTTCTTATAAGAAGCAGATTTGTGAATGCTGAAGCCTGCTATCGTTCGGAGGTCGAAGTAGCCGTTCTTGCGTCTTCCGAACACGAAACACGTTTGCTCCTCGTATTGCACCTTGTCGAACAGTTGATAGCCGTGGACAAGGCGCTCCGCTTTGTTTGCCTTTCTTTTACCCTTTTTACCGATGGTCATCTTATGCAGTTGACGGTTGTTCGCGCGTACCTGTCGGAAAAGATACGACACCTTCGGTGCTTCTCCTAATGGATTCCCGCTGATGCAACGTGCGTCGACAGCATGACGCTTCTCCAGTCCATTTTGGATGCGTGTGTTCTTCGTTAGGAAGCCATAGGTCAGTTTGACGTAAGGATACGCTTCTTTGACGGCGTTGTAGATGAACCAACGCATGACTGTCATCTGTGAGGCATCACGGAGAGAACGAGACTTCCGTTGGAAGAGATGCTCCAATTTTTGCTGATGAATCTTGTGGTGGCATGTTTCGCAGAGTGTGATGAGATTGTCAGGAGAATCACCTCCGGTCCGACGACTTTCGATATGGTGGACGTTTAGGATATTATCCTTCGACTTCCCTTTACAATGCTGACACATGTGCTTGTCTCGGAAGAACACGTATTCTCGGACATTCCAAAAACCGAGTTGGTCGCCCTTCTGATACAGATCACCGGATATATCAGGGTTCTTGATTTTTTGAATGTCGAACTGAGCGACTTCAATCGTTAGATGTTTGATCGGCAACAAACGATGAATCATCCGGATCAGTTTGAGATGGGCATCTACTTTATGCTGAATGGATGGAGCAAGCCATCCTTTGGGTTTCTTACGATTAAGAAATCGAGCTTGACGGTAGCGTGTCTTCCGACTTCTTCTTGCGTTTCGCATGGCACGTCGTGTCGCTAGTAGGTCTTGGATGTCGGTGCGCAGTTGAACTTCTCCTTCGAGCAAGACCTTTGTGGATGTTGTCGCTGAGAAACCGATCTGCTTCGTTCCGGCGTCCACCCCGAGGGAGATCGGTTGTTTATAACCACTTGCCCCGTAGAGTAGTTGAATGGTGAATGGTGTTCGCTTGACTATTTTTGCTTTCTTCTCGTCTAAAAGATGACGAGCTTTTCTGGGTTTACACGGCATTAAAGGTTCACCATGTTGATTGAGTACGAAAACGAGCATATCGTTTTCCTCCTTAAGAGTCAGATGTTCTTCGTCAATGTTGGAAAGGCTTTTTCCATCTGCAACACCGCCCCGACCTAACAGGACTTTTAATCACAGACGACAGGGCAAACGGCTAGAACGGGCACCGAGAGGTGTCATGACCCAACCAACGTAGTTCGTGAGAACCTAGACTAGTCAATTTCAAGCTGTATAAGCCCGTCACTTTAGTGATAGGTAATTGACATTGTCACCTTCCATTCTCTACCTGTATGATAAACAAGACACAGCGACTAAAAAATGGACATCGTTAAGAAAAGATGTCCCCTTTTAGAATGGAGGAATGAGATGGACGCTTATTTGTTCACCTTATGGAAATCCTGCCGGGAAGGATCGTACTCAATTGCCGAATTGGCCGACACGATCCACTTAAGTCCCAAACAAACGAAACGGTATTTGAACCGTTGGCAGGAAGAAGGATGGTTGCACTATACGAGCGGTCGGGGTCGCGGACATCTGACGGCACTCGTCTGGCTGCGTCACGTCGAACGGGAATACGCGAAACAGATGCTGGAGCGGATCGAACGGGAGTCGGTCGACGCCGTGACGGAAGAACTCAGCTGGGACTGGTCACCCGCTCAAACGGGACGGTTCATGCGGCAACTCGAGCGAAAGTTCGGCTATACGCAGGAATCGTCGGATACCCTGCTGATTCCGCGGAATCGACCTTTTTTGACGACTGATCCGCTCGAAGCCGCCGACATTCACAGTGCCCACCTCGTCCAAAATGTCTTCAGCCGGTTGTTTGCCATCGACGCGGACGGTAAACTCCGGGGCGAACTGGCACATCATTATGCCTGGAACGGGTCAACGTTATCGCTGTATTTACGAAAAGATGTCCGGTTTCACGACGGTTCGCTGTTGACGAGCAAAGACGTCACAAAAAGCCTGCGGAAGCTCATTGCCTATCCGGCGTACGCCCGGTCGTACCGGCATGTCCAACACATTCAATCCAATGGACCGTATCAGGTCGATGTGACACTCGATCAACGCCGGCATTCCCTGTTGCCGAAACTGGCGACGATTCATACGAGCATCAGTAAAGACAACATTGGGACGGGCGCCTTCCAATTGACGCAGAATAACAATAAAAAAACGATTTTGTCGGCGTTCCCGAACTATTTCGGCATCCGGGCACTGCTCGACCGAATCGAGTTCATTCAAATGCCGGACGCCTACGATCCGGTTTACCGGACATCGCGGTCGGACTCCGGTGAGACGGATACGATCGCGACCCAGTCCGGCTTTGGTCTCGTTTTTTTTAACCCGCGTCCCGGCGGACCGTTCGAACGCCCGGAAGCCCGCCACTACATACACCGTTTGATTGCTTCGATTCGACCGGAGATTCAGTCCATCAGAGAGCGGAGTTTTCCGAACGACCGCGGATTTCTTGAACAGTACAGTTCCGTTTATCCGCCACCGACTGGTCCTGCCGTTTCGTTTGACCAGCCGCTCCGGATCAAACTGACCGACTTCACGGACAAGGTGACCCGTTGGTTGTGCGAAGCATTCGATACACATCAGATTCCGTACGAACTCGTCCCGGTCGGTTTTCAGGAAAGCATCACCGATTTTCACGTCTTTGACACGATTGATCTTGTCGTGCACGCGGAAGTGTTTGAGCGGAACTTGCCAGTCGCCTTCCATCAGTTTTTGACGAATGACTTTTCACCGCCCGCTAAAATGTTTGGTCAGATGCCGGAAATGGAGGCGTGGATCGCCCAATACGACGAGACATCGTTTGCGGACTGGATGACGCTCCATCAGACCGTGGAACGGTACTTGATTGACTCGTCCTACTTCATTCCGCTCTACGATGATACACGGATCATCCCGTTCCCGATCGAGTTGCAAAACATCACGATTGATTCGTTCGGCTACTTTGATTTCTCGAAGCTTTGGATTTCCTCTTGATCTCCGACTTCACTCAGAGGTTTTTGTCTGTTATTTGACGAATTGATGGCGCACTTGTGACAAGTATCACGTACAGTTTTTAATCTAGTATTTTATTTATTGCATTTAAGACCCTGCTGGATGATACTGGAGACGAGCTCACAACGACCCACTCACAACGAAAAAGGAAGTGTCTGTATGTTAACGTCATCTACCATCGAAATCGTCAAGTCGACTGTCCCGGTTCTCGCCGAACACGGTCACAGCATCACACGTGTCTTTTACCAACGCCTGTTTGAACACCATCCGGAAATGAAACATATCTTCAACCAGTCGAACCAAAAAAATGACCGCCAGTCGCAAGCCTTGGCGACGGCCGTCTACGCTGCTGCCGCCCACATCGACCGCCTTGAGGAACTGAAGCCGACCTTATTGCCGGTCCTCCATAAGCACCGCAGTCTGCAGATCAAACCGTTTATGTACAACATCGTCGGGACGGAACTGATCGGGGCGATAAAGGACGTACTTGGTGACGCCGCGACACCTGACATCATCGACGCCTGGACAGCCGGATACGGTGAAATCGCCAACCTGTTCATTTCGCTTGAGGCAGAGTTGTATGAACAAGATGAGCAGGACAAAGCGTTTGTCGGTTACCAGCCGTTCCTCATCGATGCGATCACGCTGGAGTCAAGCGACATCAAAACGTTTACGCTGATTCCGGCGGACGGACGTCCGTTACCAACTTACTTAGCTGGTCAATACGTCACGGTCCGCCTGCAAGCACCGGACGGACTCTGGCAAAACCGGCAGTACAGCCTGACGAAAGCCGCCGACGAAATCTCATATGAGATTTCCGTCAAACAAGACGGATCGGTGTCGGGACAACTCCATGACTTAACGGTCGGTGACTCTCTCTTATTAAGTGCACCGGCGGGTCAGTTCATATTACCGGATTCCGGTGCCCCATTCGTCGGACTTGCCGGTGGGATCGGTTTGACGCCACTGCTTGCGATGGCGGAAGCCGCGCTTGCCGACGGACGACCGGTCACGTTGCACGTCGCCGTCCAGGACGATCTCGATCATCCGTTCACGTCACGATTGAACCAACTTGAGACATTCGGTGCAAGCGTCGTTCGGTACGCGGAACGTAATGCACAAGCCGGGACACGCGCAGGACGATTGACGCGTGATGAGCTGACTTCAATCGATCCAGCGGCCGAGACGTTTGTCTGTGGTCCGGAAGCGATGATCCAGTTTGTCCGGCAACACTGGACAGGACATCCGGATAACCTGCACTACGAAGTGTTTGGTCCGAGCCTCGCCCTTGCGGCACCGACCGTCGTCTCTTAACGCATAAAAAACGAACGACCCCACATGCGGGATCGTTCGTTTTTGTCTGTTTATGTAGCCGCTTATTCCGGTGTGATCCGTCTCCATAAGACGTTTAACAGCACCGTCATTCCACCAATCGGAATCAAAAACATCAAAGCCAGCATCGTCATATTATCCATTCGTCACATTCTCCTCTGTAAGCGTTTTTATTAGTATATCGTTTCTTTAAAGACACGCCCTCCGCCTAAAGACGGATTTGTCATCCGGCTTCATCCCGTCGCACGTGATCACGGGTTTTGTTACGCTTAAAGCGAATCAACAGGACCGTTGCCAGTAACCCCGTAGCGGAAAACAACACAAACACCGTCTCGATCGCAAACACCGTCGTCAAGTAGGAAGAAAGGGCAAAACAGATCGCGGAGCAGAGCGTCGACGCGGCGACCATCGCCGAACGAATCCGGCCCAGCAACGCATCCGGTGTCGTCTGTTGCAACAAGGTCGCAAACGGAATCCCAAACAAACTGAGTGCCATCCCAAGTAACAACATGCCACTAAAGGCAAACGGTAACGTCGTCGTCAGTCCGACCGCTAACGTAAAGACACCTTGCAATAGGATGGATAGTCGGAACATCTGTGTCAAGTCGAGTCGGTCCGCAAACCGGGCATAGAGGAGCGACATACCGATACCACCAATGACGAGGGCCAGTTCAAGCAAGGAAAACGTGTGTGCTCCACCCTGCAGGACATCCTTCGCGAATGGGGCGAGCAAGGCATTCGCCGGTGTAATCATCCAGTTGGCGATGATCCCGAACACTAAAATCCGGATCAACCGGGCGTCCTGAAGCAAATAACGGAACCCGGCCCGCAAGTCGCTCCAATAGGTCGTTTTTTCCGCGACTGCATCAACAGACATCGACCGTAACGGGAACAACAGGAACCAGGCGATGACGTGCAGGATTGCCTCCAGTACTAAAATCGTCTCGATTGAGAATCGGGCGATCAACATCCCTCCGGCGAGGAGTCCCGCTAACGTCCCGATCCGGTCCAGGGTGCTCAAGTAGGCATTGGCGACCGGTAATTTTTCAGCATCGACGATCCGGGTCACGACCTTAAACGCCGTATTACCGCCGATGACTTGTAAAAACGTCTGGACGACGAGTAGAACCAGTAGCGGAACCAGCGTCGTTTCCGTTTGCGTCAAGAGGAACCAGACAAAAAACAATACCAGGAAACGAATCAGGACGGTCGACTTCAGCAATCGGACCGGTTCGACCCGGTCAATCCACGGTCCGATCAAACTGGAACTGACGAAACGAATCAAAAAGACACCGCCGATCAACAAAGCCAGTTCTGCCGGTGACAACAGCTGGGCGCACGTCCAGTAGATGGCGATGTAGGAGACACTCGCCCCGACGACGGCAATCAAATCCGATGCGTAAAAATAACGAAACAAACGTGTCATCCGCTTCTCCTTTCACTTTCACCATATGGATCATACAGTCAGGTTTTTACTTTTTATCAGTTTACACTTTTTTACATAAGACGCCTAGTTGGGAAATGCTTTTTTACAAAATTGGAACTAGCCGACATCGTTTCGTCATATTGTGTTCATCTTGTTATCGACTTCTCATCGGACTGTAACGAAGATTGTAGCGTTTGTCCTCTATACTAAAAGCAGAAGGAAGTGAATAACCATGAGAATGCATACACGAACGGTTTCCCATCATCAATCGACCGACCATCCGTCTGAGTCACGGCTTGGTTATTACTTTTTACTCATCGTCTTGCCGCTTGGACTCGCCCATTTGGCGCAGTCACTAGTCCCCGTGACCCATTCGCCTCAATCGATCTTTTTATCCGTACTTACGGTGTGCGCGATCGGTCTTTTTTCGATTCTAGGGAGTCGGACCGAGGGCAGCCCCAAAACAACCTTTTTCAGCTACGCGCTGTTTTTAGTCGTCAGTTTATTGTCGACCTTTGCCATGCCCCTGATTTGATGTGAAAACATATGTAAAAACATACCTGATTCGGATCCGTCCGAATCAGACAGACTCAACAAAACCAGCCTCTCGCAAAAGCGGGAGACTGGTTTTGTTTTGTTCTTCAGTTGTTCGCACCGACATACGTAAAGAGTGGTCCCCGAAGTTCAAACGAATAATCTTCGGCGTTGACGATGCCGACGATGGCGTCACTGTCGAGCAACTGGTCGAGGAATCCTGCCATCTCGGCTGCCGTGTGGTACTTCGCGACGTGTTTGCTGTAATCAAATCCAGCTTCCCCACGCGAACGGTCCGCAAATTCCGTTTCCGTCGCAGCAGGCGCCAAGACTTTCGCCCGCAGTTTCGCACCGGACTGTTTCAGTTCCTGGGCGAGTCCTTCCGTGTAGGCACTGACATAAAACTTCGTCGCACAATACGTGACGGCGTTCGGGACAATCCGGTAGCCGCCGCCGGACGAGACGTTCAAGACGGTTGTTCCTTCGACATCGTGGTAGTCGTGGACATACAGACTCGTCAAGACCGTCAACGCCTCGATGTTCAGACGGAGCATCTTCTCGATTTTTGAGACCGATACGTCCTTGACGTTGTCAAAATCACCAAAGCCGGCGTTGTTGATCCACGTCTCGATATCGAGGTCTTTTAGCGAGGCATACAATTCATGGACGTTCGCCGACTCCGTCAAGTCGACGGACCGTAAGATGACATCGCTGTCCGGTGCAAGAGCTTTGACTTCGTCGCGTAGTTTTTCGAGTTCGTCTGTCCGGCGGGCGACGAGGACAAGCGATTTTCCTTTTTGCGCGAGCACTTTCGCCGTTTCGTATCCGATGCCTGAGCTGGCTCCTGTAATGACTGTGTATTTCATCTGTAATTCCCCATTTCTGTTTGGTATAGTGAAAGCCTACACGTTAGAGTGAACTCTAAGTCAAGCAAGAAAGGTGGTACGACATGTATACGATTTCTGAAATCAGTCAGTTGACAAAGACGACGGCCCATACGATCCGGTATTACGAAAAAGAAGGTTTGTTGTTCCCGACCCGGACGGCGAGCGGTATCCGGCGGTATGACGACACCCAGCTCAACTGGCTCCGCTTCGTCCTGCGTCTGCGGGCGACCCATATGCCGATCGAACAGATCCGGGAATATGTCGAACTGTTTCTTGCTTCGTCCGAGACGCATGATACATCTCTCGAGCGGCTCCGCCTCCTTGAAGTCCATCAGCAAAACGTGCGCGACCAGCTCGCTGAACTCGCACAAACGGAACAGCTGATTGCGGACAAGATTGCCGCTTACCGTAAGCTTCATCCCTCTGTTGCACCGGAAGCGTTCCGCTCCACTTAAGAAAACATCTGGTCCAGCTGTTCGAACACCTCGTTTAAACGGTCGGTCGCAAGTTTCCCGTAAGCATCCCCGAGACTGATTTCTGTTGAACAATACCCGTCTTTGTCGACGAGGTAACCGACAAGACCAATGCCCGTCGTTTCCTGAATCTGTTCGAGCTTAGGGGAGACCTCATCCGACTGCCCCGAAAAATGCAGGTGGAACATGTTCGAGACAGGGACTTCCGGCGTCGTGAAGACACCCGGCAACGCATTAAACCGTTCCGCCAGTTGTTTCGCGTTTTCATAATACTGACCCATCCGGTCTTTCCGGAGTTCATAATAATGGTCGGCTGAGACGATATACGGATAAAGACTGATCAAATCCCCGCCGTACCGTCGTTTCCAAATCCGCGCCGTTTGACAAAAGGCCGCCGGTCCCGCGAGTATCGCCCCGGCAATCCCGCCGAGTCCTTTATAAAACGAGATGTAGACGCTGTCGAACAAGGCGGCTATTTCCGCTGCCGTCTTTTGATAATAGGGCAACATCTCAAACAAACGGGCACCATCCAAATGAAGACGAATCCCCCGTTCGCGGCAATGCCGACTGATGGCTTCCAGTTCCGTAAATGTCGGGGCGACCCCGCCAATCTCGCGTTGCGGGAGTTCAAGCAACAGACAGGCAATCTCCGGCAAGGCCTTGATCTCGTCAAGCGTCATCAGCCGGTCCGCCTCGCCGACCAGCAGTGTCTGGATCGGATGAAGTTCCTTCAGACCGTCCTGTTCATGGATCTCGAGATGACAGAGCGGGTGATAGGCGACGGTCCGGTTCCCCGTCTCGTCGGACCAGATCCGTAAGGCGATTTGCTGTGCCATCGTCCCACTCGGGAAAAAGACCGCCTCTTCCATCCCGAGTAGGTCTGCCATCTTCTGTTCGAACGGTTCGATGAAGGGACCGGTACCGTACTGATCGCTTGAACGTCCGTCTTCGATTGCCGCGAACGCTGCGGTTAAGACGCCGACATTCCGTTTGCCATGGCCACTGACCTGTCCTGTAGATTGTTGAAAGGTCGTTCGTAATCGACTCATCTGAAAACCTCCATTTTTTTAGGAAATAATGACTATTTTTTGAAAAAACAAAACCTTTTGACGATGAATTTGCTATACTCAGTTGAGATTCATTCATCATCCGTTTTTTGCGGCAAAAAAAGAGGTGCTTCATGCTGACATCCATCCGACTGAAACTTGGATTATTCCTTTCTGTCGTCCTGCTGATCTTGTTACTGATCAAATCATTTGTCCCACGCCTATTGACTCACGTTGTTTCTCTTTTCGACAGCCAAACCGAACTTTCCTGTACGACGCGTTGTGGCGACTCCTACGAGCTGTCACTTCCTTCCGAACCACTCACGCTCACTCTTGATCCGATCATTGATGTCGTCGCAACCGAACCGGAGCCGGCATTTTTACGGACGGTTTTGATTCCTTGGTCGTCGCACCGCCCTATCCGTTCATCTTCATCTTACTTGTCTTCGCAACAGCCGCCCTGATCGCCTACTACATAAAAATCGTCCGGCCAATACGCTTCCAACCGATTCACTTTGCGACCAGTCGCGTTCAGGTCTTGCATTATCCGGATCACCATTTGCCGGCAGAAGACATCCGCCAACATATGCTGTTGTTCAACCGTCGGCTACCGGAGCCGTTACAACGACGAGATCAGGAAACGATGACGGAATGGTTTGACCGGATTGAATTCCCGTCACCGGTCAGTCCCCATTATTTAGAAGTCCGATACAGTGACAAATTTTCTGTACCCGCTCATCAATTGACGTTTTTCAAACAGACGACGGAAGATTTTTTACGTCATGTCGGTTCGATGACCGTCTGATGTCCATGTACTTGTCTTTGACAACGTGCATCGAAATCAGACGGTTTTGTGTAGTTCTTCTAACAAATTCCCTAAAAATCCAATTTCCGGTCACTTTTTAAGGCACAACTGATATTTTTCAAAAAAGATGGGTAATATAGACTATATAGTTAAGTAACAGCATATATTTTTTTGAACTGTTTTTCGGGAAGAGAGCGAGGCGAAACGAGATGATTTCAGCACAAGAAGCATACTTCATCAAGAATGGTTTGAATGAACGTTTTCAAGACCCTCGAATCGACTGTGATTTTTCAATTTTCTCGCTTGAACCGTTTCAACTCTTGTTACATGTTCACGATGAAGAAATGGATGAATTGAGTACGGAAACCCGGTATGTCTTGAGTCGAGAAATTCGGTCCCAATTGAATCAACTTGATGCAAAAGTTGGTGGGACACCGGTCAAGACCGTGTTCGTCATTTCTGCTCCGTTGATTTCCGACCATTCCTATTGTGTGATTTTGCAATGATTCGATGACCAACAAAGAGCTCTGACCCCATCTTCTGGATGAGATCAGAGCTCTTTGTCATACATCAACTGGCTTCATGGCTCGAAATTTGGTTTCGTCCACTTGCTTTCGCTCGGTACAACGCTTGATCGGCCAGAATGATCAAATCCCCTTCCGACAAAGTATCATCCGGTCGGACGACCGCGACTCCGATGCTGACACTGAGTTGACAAAGCGGTTGATAAGCGGCATGTTCGATGTTCAACTGTAAGATTTCACTGCGAATCCGTTCCGCGACCTGTTTGACGTGATCCGCCTGTTCCGTCAAGATGACGGCAAACTCCTCTCCGCCGTACCGGGAGACGAGACCGTACTCACTCGCATGTTTCTTTAACGAGTCAGCGACTTTCTCGAGACACCAGTCCCCTTTCAAGTGACCGTACGTATCGTTATAGAGCTTGAATTCATCGACATCCACTAAAATCAAGGCAACGTCCGTCTGCTGTTCCTTCGCCACCCTGAACGACGTCTCCAGATGTTCGTCAAACGCCCGTCGGTTCGGAATTCCCGTCAAGGCGTCATGCAACGATCGATGGATCAACGTCTGTTTGCTTCGTTCGAGCCGGATTGTCTGCAGGAAGGCCATCAGCAGCAAAACGGCAACACTGACGACGATGACGATGACCCATTTTGCTGAGGCCGAGGCGGCTTTCGAACGATCCGTTGCCTCTTGAATGATGTTATCGATGTCTTGGCGAATCTTGGCGTTGATCGGACGGAACTGGTTGATATAGTCCATGCCACTGTAGCGTTTCAGCGTCGCTCGTTCCACTTGGTTATCTTGGATCCAGCTAATTTGCTGTTCGTAAAAACCGTCCGTCCGTTGAATCAACGGGATCGCTTCTTCTGTCAATAATTGTTTCATGATCGGATGACGCTGATCGAGCATTCTTAGCCACGCAATCGTCTCCTTGAGTTCAGCGTTTGTCGTTTTGAATTGTTGGAAGGTTTGGTCATTTTGATTGAGCAAATAACTCCGGACCGTCAATTCCTGGTCAAGCAACAACGGGAACAGTTGGGACGCCGCGTTTGAGATCGGTATCGCCTCCGTGATGATCCGGTCGTTTTCTTGTTCGATTTTTAAAAAGGCATTATAACTCCAGATGCTTGTAAACAATAAAGAAAACAATGCCAGCAGCAGGTAAAGTTGCAACGTCGATAGTTTCAAGTTCAGTCTGACCTCTTTCTTGTCCGTCGCCTCGACTTACGACCGATGACGATGCGGTGCGCTACCTTATTATCGGTATCTTGGGATCAAACCATTAGCGCTCTACTCGAAATAATGCCCGTTGTCTGCACATTCCAAACAATTTACGAACTCCTTTTTGATTTTTGTTGTTTTAATTCGCGTAACCACTCTTGTGCCTGTTCAGCGGAGTGCGTCAGATTATTATTTTTCCACCAGGCATAGATCAGACTACTTGCCCCAAGACCAGCCGTCAGAGCCGTCTCGACCTGCGGCGTCTCAAACGGAAGCCGCGTATAGCCGAGTGCGAGTAACGTCAGGTTCACGAAACTGTACAAGGGAACGAGGAGCCGGAGTACGGCGACATACCGGCTCTTCATCGATCTGCTCCAAACAGGTGACGCCAGGTGACAGGACCAATCACCCCGTCCGCCTGCAAGTGATGCCGTTGCTGAAACTGTTTCACGACCCGTGTCAATGTCGTGTCAAACCGTCCGGTCAAAGGGAGACGCAGCCGCTTTTGGATCAGCCGGATGACAGTCCCGTCCATCCAGGTCGCGGCCGGATGGAGCGGTCGCCCCGGATACCGTGGACCAAGAAGTGGTTTCGGTTGTTTATTGACGGCGTCATAGAGCTGAAAATGCGGATAATCAGGGAAGTTGCCCCAATCGCCGCCCCACTGCATCTGGTATTGTTTCATCGCTCGGACGAGGCGCTGCAGTCGCGGATCGGGCGGTGCCAGGAATTCCGCCCGCTTGCCCCCGTCGGCATACAAAAACAAGTCGACAGCGACTCCGAAATTGTGATTCGACGCACCCCCCTTCGCATACGTGACGATTTTTCCGGGGCGTGTCCGCCCGATTGCATACAAGGCGTCCTGTTCCTGTCTTGTCCGAAAGGCTTGGGCAATCCCAATCGGTAAACCTTCTGCCGCGAGTTCCGTGATGACGGAGCGGGTGATCGCGACGACGTCCGGGTCCATCTCCTTCGTCAACTTCCGGTCCGCCTGTTCGAGTAACCAGTCAAGTGATGGTGTCATATGATCCTCCTTGTTAGATGAGTTGTGCTAACAGTTGTGCCAGTTCCGCTTGATCCGGGACTGTTTGTTCGAATTGCTGTTTCTGTTTTGCCTCGACCTGTTGTTGTTGCCTGCGTTCCCGCTCGACCCAGTCTGGTAAACGGGTCCGGTTCGTTTTGTGCCGAGCACGATGGGACCGTTGCTGACGTCGTCGTTCGTGGTCATCAATTTCCTCAGGCGTCAACAGATGCTGCTTCTTCAACTTGTTGACAATTGCCTTGATGTAGTTGAAATGCCGGATGTTCGCCGCCGTTGCTTGTTCGATTGCATGATGCACGACGGCATCACTGCTCTCTTGGACAAGCTGATCGAGCTGACGGCGGATTGACGGGGTGACACGTCCGATTTCAGTGTCAAAGTGCTGGACGATTTCGTTCATGGTTTCTCCACTTGGTGAAGGTGAGTGTTTTTTAAAAGTATTGTTCTTAACCCCTTTTTCTTTGGGGTCGACAGGTGGCTGACCCGCTGTCGTCTCCTGCCCCCCCTCCTGCCGAGAGACGACGCGTTCCGGCAGACAGATTCGGTAACCGTTTGACGTCTGTCCGCCGTGACGGTCAAATCGTTTGACCTTCTCGATCCATCCTTTTTCAATCAATGACTGTAGACACGTCTTGACGGTCGTCTTGCCGCACGGGACGGCGTCCGCCAGCGTCTGGTGTGACGGGAAAGCGAGTCCATCCGATCCGGCATAACTCTGGACCAGAAAATAGATCATCTTTTCATGGACGGATGAGAAGTTTGCTCCGTCGCGTAACACGTGGTGTTCGATTCGTAAGTAAGGTTGCATGAATGGTTCCTCCTTTGATGTCAGGAGGGGACACCTCCTTTCTATGAAGGAATAACAGTTTCAACTATCCGTTTGTTCGAAAAAAAACAAAAAAATAGGCACGGTCTTCGGAATCAACTGTTCCGAAAAGCCGTGCCTGTCGTTTACATGAAACGGAGATACAAATAAGGGAGCACACCTGCGAGCAACATGCTAAACCCTGCCATGCCGAGCGTGACGATGATCGCTTTTGAACTCGAAATCGTTTGTTTTGGGTACGCTAAAAAAACGGCTCTGACGATCGTCAAGAGCATCAGGCCACTCAAGAGACACGAGCCGATGAGGAGGACAATCAGTAAATCCATGACATATCACCTTCCATCATTTAGGATATCGTACATATGATTTGATGCTAACTTTCCTTGACGGAAATCTCAAGCTGGTTAGACTAGAAAGTAGAACGCTTTCATGAGACAGACTAAAAAGGAGTTTTTGGATGCAAAGACAGCACGCACTACTTAACCGCCTCGATCAAATCGGGCGTCAACTTGAACAAACACAGGATGCCTGGTTATTGCTTGGACTCGGCTCCGTCGGACAGGAGCTGGAACGGCTCGATGCCTATTCCGACCTCGATTTTTTCGTCATTACGAAACCGGGACAGAAACAACGGTTCCTCGATCGGCTCGACTGGCTCGAGTCCGTTCATCCACTCAGCTTCATCTTCCAAAACACTGTCGACGGTTTTAAGCTGTTATTCGCCGATGGGATTTACGGAGAATGCGCGATTTTTGAACTGGATGAGATGCCGGACATCGCTTTTTCTCCCGGTCGAATCGTTTGGCAAGATCCAACATTCCCGGGCGTTGACTTGACGGTTTCAAAACAAGTCCCCCCCTCGATACGACGGGATACACTCGACTTTGCACTGAACGAGGCCTTGACGAATCTCTACGTCGGACTGTGCCGCTATGCACGCGGCGAACGGCTGTCCGGTCTTCAGCTTGTCGAACAACATGCTTTTTCAAATCTGTTGTCCGTCCTGCATCTGCTCGAGCCGGAAGTCGTTTATTATCCGGACCAGTACGGCAATGAACGCCGGGCCGAGCAACGGTTCCCGCAAGCAAAGGACCGGTTTGCGGACGTGCTCCAAGGGTACAACCGGGTGCCGCAATCAGCCCTCGCGCTGCTCGACTGGCTTGAGCAACTGCACCCTGTCAATCAAGCAATGGCCGATGAAATCCGCCGCTTGGCTGCTGTTTGTCAAAAGCAAAACGAATTCAAGTAAAATGACTCGTTTCACGCGACTTTAATCTTAAAGCGTGTGGGACGAGTCTTGTTTTACATTCATTACTGTGTTTCAAGGTTGACAGTCTAAGTACCCCTCTGCTTGCAGCTGCTCCAACTGTCTCGCCAAAAATCCGTCAAACGGGAAGTCCTGTTTTTCAATTTTACTTTGCAGACGGCGCAGCATCTGCTCCGCCCCTTCAATCACCTCAAGCGGATAATGATACATTCGCTGATGCGCTAAAAATTCCTCCTCAATTATTTTGGTAACCGTGACGTGACGATAAACCCTTTTGTATTGGTCCCGGATACGTGAAAGACGGGCGTATCCGGAATTTTGAGTGCGCGGTGTTTGGTGTATTGCACAAAATAGGTACGACCGGCTGTTTGAATCTGATACGCGTGTTCTTGTTTGAGGTAGTTCAAATATTCTTCGAGCACCCAATTCTCCTCATACATCTTCGTACTGTGCGGCAGACCCACGTAGCGGATGTGCCACGGTTCAAACGAGATTCCCGTCAAGCTCTCTTTCCCCTTTGGATACCGGATGACAAAACCAAACTGATGCGCATGCTTGGCAAGCCATCTGCCCTCTTTCGACTGTTTCATTTTGCCGCGTGTCGAACCGATGTCTACCGACAGACCCGTCTGGTGTTCGCTGTGTCCAGCAGGCAACGCAAAGTCCGCACCATATTCTTCATACAATGCCTGTTGCACTTTCCCACTTCGGTAGGCACTATTGATTTGAAAGTGATCGATGCCGACCTTTTTCGCCCGTTGCATCATCCGTTGCAGAGCGGCTGCGACATGATCCTCAAGCAGTAAATCAGGCTCAAGGCTTGTTTCCGATACCTGTTTGGTAACAATAGATAAATTACGGGGATCTTCTTGAATCTTCGTCTGCTTGTTGATTAACACCAAATCTCCCTGATACAAGGAAACCTCTTTTAAGGAAATCGATTGTGTCAAAGCCGGTGTCCGGCTCACATAAAATTGATACAGAATGAGGCACGTTAATAGGACGACGATTGTTTTTTTCATGTTACACCCTCTCCTTTACTTCCTTACACTCAGCGTAAAGAAAAGGGTTTAAAGGAAAGTCGGGAAAAACCTTAAAGATTTCTTAAATCGGACGGCAACGTGACTTCAAACCGAATTTGTCCATCCGGTTGTTTGATTTCAATCGTCCCTGCGTGTTTCTCGACGATTGTCTTCGCAATGAACAAGCCGAGACCCGTCTGTTTCGTCGGCATGTTCCGGACTTGATCCACCGTATAAAACATATCAAACAGATGCGGGACGTCTTCTTTTCGAATCGGCGGACCGTAGTTCGTAATGTGAATCGTGATGACCTCACCTTGTCGGGTTGCTTGAACTTCGATCGGCCGACTCACATCGCCGTAACGCAGCGCATTACTGAGTAGATTCTCGAAGACCCGCGCCAGTTCTTTCCCGTTTCCGTAGACGGTGAGATTCGGAGCGATTTGTTGGTCAATCCGACCATCGACTCGGCTGATCAAAGGATACATCTCGTCCAGGAGTTGAAGTAGCAACTCGTGCAGGTCAACCATTGACTGTTCAGTCGCCTTGAGTGACAGGTCCAATTTGGAGATATCGAACAGGGTTTCTATCAACTCCTCGAGATCACGGGATTTTTTATAGGCGATCTTCGTATAGGCGACGCGTTGCTCGGCAGTGGTTGACGGTTGGTTCAATAAGTCCAAGTATCCCGTCACCGATGTCAGAGGTGTCCGTAAATCGTGGGCTAAATTGGCAATCAATGTTTCTTTACTGCGCTGGGCTAATGTCTCGGCTTGAATCGCGGTCCGCAATCCACTGCTCGCCTCGTTGAGATCGTTTGCGATTTGACGGAATTCATCTTTTGAGGAAATCTCGATCTGATGCGAAAAATCACCGGCTGCCAATTGGCGGATCCCGGTCGAGATTTCATTGAAGTATTTGGTATAAGTCCGCGTCAATAAGTAGAAAATGAGGATGGAGAAGGGAATATACAGCGCTAAAAACACATAAATATCACCGACTTCGCGCATCCAAAATCGGTACTTCATGTAGGTATCGCCGTAAAAGACGTGGTGATGGTAATAGTATTGCAGGGATTTGTAGATCGCGAACGTGACGACTGCTGCGATCAGCAGACTTTGGATGAACAGATAGATGATCCGCGTCCGGAAACTGTTGATGAATTTACGCATTAACCTTGTACCCGACTCCCCAGACCGTTTCGATCAACATGTTCGCTTTGTTCGTATCACAAATTTTTTTCCGTAAAGTCCGGATGTGAACCATGACAGTGTTGGCCCCTTCAAAATAATCCTCCTTCCACACACGCTGGAAGATTTTTTCTGAACTGAACACTTGATTGGGTGAGCTCGCGAGTAACCAGAAGATATCAAACTCTTTTGGTGTCAGATTAACCTTTTGTTCATTGACCAGCACCGTCCGTTGATCCGCATCCAGACTCACGTTTTGAATACTAATGGTGTCTGTCTTGGATGAAGCCATCTGTCCTGTCCATTGAAAGGCGCGCCGTAACTGGGCATTGACCCGGGCGACCAACTCCAACGGATTAAACGGTTTCGTCATATAGTCATCCGCCCCGATCACGAGCCCGCTGATTTTATCAAAATCGGACTGTTTGGCACTCAAGAAGATGACCGGTGTCTGATTGATCTGCCGGATTTGCGTCAACACTTCATGACCGTTCATTTCCGGCATCATGATGTCTAGGATCACAAGATCGATCGACCGCTGTTGAAACAATGACAGACCCGATTTTCCGTCATACGCAAGTATCGTAGCGAATCCTTCGTTGCGTAAATGAATCGAGACGAGCTCGGCGATTTCGACTTCGTCTTCGATGATGAGAATCGTTCGTGTCTGCATAAGCTGGCTCCTTTTCTACGTCTGAACAGCTTATATGATGGCATAACGAATCCTTCATTCCCCTTTTTTCAAAACAGATTCCGCACGTTTTTTTACAATCGTTTCCAAACGTTATCCGACTTCTGTTTGGTTAGTCTAAAATCACATTTTTCTCTTCCGCACGTAACTTGGCGAGGGACGTTTTCATCTGGTGAATCACTTCTTCCGTATGCCGTTCCCATGTCGCAAGCTCCGCGACGATCACAAGCGGTTGCTGCGACCGATACGACCGCGTCGGATTTCCGGGAAATCGTTTGTCGGTCAAATTCGGATCATCTTCGAACGTCCCGAGCGGCTCGACAAGATAGATGCGTTCAGTCTCGTCTCCTTTTGCGAGTTCTGCACCCCACTTGGCGGCCTCAAGCGTTGCCGTGAAATAGATGTAGTTGGCTCGTTTGTCCTGATAATTGGATGGAAACTTCGCCTCCAGCTGATCACCGACGTTCAACGCTACTTTTGTCCCATGGAAGAACGGTCCCCGGTCCAGTACTTCAGTTTGATCCGTCATCAAAATCCACTTCCTCTCTTCAGTGTTCTTGCTAGTAGTATAAGGGGTGATTTGACAGAAAAGTAGTCTGTTTCCTTTAGGGCAATCGCGGTATACTTCTAGTAGAGGAATACATTACACGTTACCCGGCAGACGAACGTTCCATGAGGAGTGCTTTAGTCAATCGGGTACTTTTCATGCATTTTATTTCGCAGCACGATTAAATCGGCTACTGCAATTGATCCGCATTTCCTGTCCCAAAATTCCCCCTATTCGCCCTTCTTGTTTGACAACTTTTGTCAGCATGGTATCGTAAAAGTATCAAGGTCAAGGATGTGGAAAATCATGTTCATCGTCGAGTTATTGATCAACGCCTGTATCGCCTTTACCGGATTTTATATCATCTCGAAAATCATCCATTCCACCCAATTTTCATCCTCTACGATGAAGTCGATCATTATCGGACTGGCGACCGGATTACTCGGTGTCCTGTTGATGTTCAAGGGCATTCAAGTCAACGAGTCACTCCGGATGGATTTACGACATTTACCACTCGTCTTACTGGCATTTTACGGCATTCGTTTTCCGCTCGTCATTGCGACAGGAGTCATCGGCAGTTCCCGTTTTTTGTTTGGTGTCACACCACAAGCCTTCGTCGCGTTCATCGCGATTCTCGCCATCAGCAGCGGCATGATTTACATCCACCGCAAATTGCTCAACCGACCGTTCCTGCAAAACATTGCCTTAAACGTCTGGGCCCTGTTAATGATCACAATTGCTGTCTTGATCAACTTAGGATTCAATGAAACCGCAATTTTACTTCTGCTATCGACCTGGACGATTGGTCTTGCCGTCGGTGTCCTCTCGAGTATGCTGACGCTTGATTTTCAGATCTTGAATCAGCAGGTCCAACTGTACAAGAAGTCAGCTGAACTTGATCATCTGACAGGTCTGTATAACCGACGGGTCTGGGATGACCGGACAGCGGGACTCGAACAGGAAGGGCGGATCTACAACGTCCTCGCGCTCGACATCGATCACTTTAAGCATGTCAACGATACGTACGGCCACGGTAACGGGGATCTTGTCTTACAACAGTTCGCCAACATCTTGAAACAAGAGACGCGTCCGCACGATATCACGGCCCGGATTGGTGGTGAGGAGTTCATGATTCTCGTCTATGACCTGTCACCGCAAAAAGTCGTCAAGGTCGCCAATCGGATTCGGGAACGGATTGCGACGGAACGGTTTCAACTCGACGGTTTCCCGGCGATTGAAGTCACGACCTCGATCGGGATCGCCCACGGGAAACATGTGCACATACAGCAAATGAACGTGCTTGCTGACGAAGCTTTATACGCCGCGAAACAACAAGGGCGGAACCGGAAGGTTCTGTTTGATCAAGCCGATCAGCAGGATATTGCTGCGACGCAGTCCTCGACTGAAACAATCACTTAACCAAATATGATTGGAGATTTTACCTATGTATGAACCAAAACGGGAATTCATTACAACCTCGGAAACGATTCTATTTGTCAGCAGTCTATTCATGTGGTTGTATACCGTCCAGTATTTCGAAACGGTTGACTCCGCATGGTGGATATTACCGCTTATGACCTTCCTTCTCTTCTTGCGTTCTTTCATAGGCAGACGGGTCGATTTGAGTTTTAACTGGGCTGAGGAAGAAGAAGCAAGAAAATCCGATCAAAAAAAAGGCTGAACGATTAACAGCGCAGGTTTCCTCCATGTCCTGAGGAAACCTGCGCTGTTTGTTTCATTTTCCAAACTAAATTTTGAACTATTCCTTTATTAAAATGAAGATAAAAGATTACGATCCCCTATCTAATATACAAACCTTCCGAACTTAAAGTGACACTTCCTTACAATTTTGTACGTTTTATTTACAATTCCACTCTTCTATACTTAATGTATTCTAAATACTTATACGAAGGAGTAATGCTGACTATGAAATTCCCCAAATGGCTCCTTTACCTCGGTGCACTCCCGACATTCGTTTTCGCCTTTTACGCCATAACGAATCCTCCATTTCGGGCTGCCATTGCTGATTCGTTTCCGATTGCCGCGCCTGTCCTCGCTGTCATTCTCACTTTATTCGTTGCCTACTGGACACTGTTCTTTATTTTGGTGAACGGACTCCGCCGGCACCTTGACTTAGTTGTCTTGTCAGCGCTGTTGCTGATTTGTTTTCTGTTAACGAGTCTATTTGCGACGCTCGATTACTTCCTCGCTTAATGGATTGATCTCCAGCCATCTTCCGGATGGCTTTTTCCATTTTCTGCTTGCTTTCTTCCTTGCTGTCCCTTAATATCAATTGTAATAAATTTCTATATATTCAAAAAGTATTTAAGGGGAGCGATGATGTATGCGCGAAACGTGGAAACATCCTGCTTTATTATTAACAAGTGTCGGGATTTCAAATCTCGGCGCCTGGGTTTACTTCATCGCCCTGAACTTGATCGTGCTCGACCGGACGAATTCGGCTTTTGCCGTCTCCGTCCTCTACATGCTCGTCCCGATTGCTGCCCTGTTGACGAGTTTTTGATCGGGCAACCTGATTGACCGCGTCGACAAACGGAATATCATGGTGATCCTTGACGTGGCTCGGGCCGTCCTGATCGCCGTTCTGCCGTTCCTCGACTCGTTGTTCGTGTTGTATGCCCTCGTCTTTTTGATCAATATGGGCAGTTCCTTATTCGAATCCGCTTCCTTGATCTACATGACGAAACTCGTCTCGAACAACAACCGGCAACGGTTTAATGCCTTAAAAAACTTTATCCAATCCTGTGGCTTCATTCTCGGACCGACGATTGCCGGTCTCCTGTTTCTTGTCGGCTCACCGGCATTTGCCATCTATATGAATGCCGGTGCGCTGGCCTTGTCCGCCCTGATCCTGTTTTTCCTGCCGGATTTGGAGAAACGAACGACGTTTGCCGAGGCGGAACGCCTCAGCTTGCGGATGATTGCCGACGACTGGAAAGAGACGTTGCGGTTTACGCACAAGCACCGGTACATCACACTCGTCTATGGTCTATTTTGTGTGATGACGATTTTCATGTCCGGTCTCGATTCCCTCGAAGCATCATTCGCGACACGAGTGCTTGCGTTTTCTGAAAGTACATACGGCTTCCTCGTCAGTATCGCCGGCGTCGGGATCATCGCCGGCTCTATCATCAATGCGACGTGCACGAAGTGGCTCAGCCTGCGTTTCTTGATTGGCTTCGGTGCTATTACGACACCGGTCGGTTACCTGCTGTTTGCGACGGCGAACAGTTTCTCCCTGGCAGCGGTCGGCTTTTTCCTGTTGACGTTTGCGTTATCGTTTGCGAACACCGGCTTCTTGTCGTTTTATCAAAACAATGTCCCGGTTTCGATCATGGGGCGCTTCTCCGGCGTCCTCAATGTCGCCGAGTCGGTGTTTGTCATCGGTCTGACGTTATCGATCGGTCTGCTCGCCGAAGTCTTCTCGATCCGTTCGACCTACATCGTCTTCTCGCTTGGCTTCCTGTTGATCGGGCTGATCACGTTACCGATCGTGCTGAAGCGTACGAAACGGACGTTGTATACGCTGACGGTCGAAGAAGAACCAAAAGTCTCTTAACTCTACAACAACAGGGGCAACGAGGATTTTCTCCTTGTTGCCCCTGTCGTTTTCTTCGTTTAAGCCGTTGCCGGACAGGATATAGTCAGGAAAACCGATAATCATCCATCCAAAGGAGGGCTTCAGATGACAGGAATCGAATGTCTCTTCCATCTGCATCAAGAACTCGATCGCTATTCGCAAGACGAACTGCACTACATCTCACGACCGGGTGTCTGGTCGCTCGGTCAAATGTATGATCACGTGTTGCTCGTCGCCCATGAATATCTGGACGAAGTCGAGACATGTGCTTCCCTTAACACTGGTTCAGCAACCGGGAAAACACCATTTGGCGAAGATCTGTTTCGCCAGGATGCCTTTCCGCCGATCAAAATCAGACTGCCGGACGCGATGAACGCACCACCCAACAATACCGACAGCGGGGATCAGTTAAAACGACGGCTTTTCGCACTGATCGAACGGATGGAGGACTGGTCGTCACGGCTCGATCAGGTGGATCCGTCGCTTAAAACGAAACATGGTGGCTTCGGCTGGTTGAATGCCCGTGAGTGGTATCAGTTGATCGGCATGCATACCCGGCATCATTTACGTCAGAAACAAGAGCTCGAAAATCACCTTCCGTGACTTGGCTTCTTTAAATAGGTTGGCTTTTTTTCAAGTGCGAACGTGGTGCCGTCGCTCGGTACCAGTGATAACAAAGGATGATAATCAAGACAAGGTCCACCAAGTCGCCGCCATAATACATCAACCGTGCTCCGGCTTCTGCTTCCGACCGGATGACGCCACCCGGTGGATACGCATAGATGTATTTCGACAAGACTTTGTGTCCGGCTAATGCCAAAACAAGAACGATGGCCCGGTACCAATAGCTGAATCGATGCGGCGTCACATCCATATAAATCATCGAGATCGTAAATAAGTATCCTGCTCCAAATACATGAAGATGAATCAACACGTAAAGCGCCAGCGACTCATGCATCATCGGATAGAGCGGGGTCATGTAGAGCAGGTACAGCCCGCCGATATTCAGCAGCGCAGCTGTCGCAGGATTCGTCAGTAATCGAAGCGGACGACTGTTTAAGAAACGGGTCACGCGTCTCGCAACCGGTACAGACAGAGTCCGTAAGAGTAACGTCATCGGTTTTGCACAGACCAGCAAAAGCGGTGCCAACATGCCTAGCAACAAGTGACCGAGCATATGCCCCGGAAAACTGTGATGGGCAAACTCCGCCAATGGACCGACGACAGCAACGGCTCCAACAAATATGCCACTGATCCAAAAAACAGCTCGATACATCGGCCACTTTTGATAACGCCGGCTCGTCCAGTGAGCTGCAAGCGGATAGAGAACGAAAAGGAATAGCACGAATAGCATCATGATCCCCTCCATGCTATTCCCACTCATCTGCGTATGCGAATGGTTCACCGTCACTCCTCCTCCATACGACGATTCGTTTTCATGAACAGCACCAACCCGAGACATAAAATCAGGGTCGCACTCGTATTCCAGATGATGTCATACGGTAAGATGTCGACCTCATAGCGGATTTGGTGCAATCGAAACACTTTATGTTGGACCAAACCGTCGTACAGTTGGAAAACACCGACACCGATCAACACCCCGCTGATCCATCGCATTAACCAAAATGTTTGACGCCGCCGTAAATCTGCTACAAGGAATAAGGCGGCAACGGTCGCGAACCAACTAAAGGCATGAAACAATCCGTCTGAAAACAATCCGACGGACGTCGTCGACTTGTCATAAAAATGGTGCCAACCTAGTAACTGATGAAACATCACTTCGTCTAAAAAGGCGATTAAACCCAATCCAAACAAAAAGCCTGATCCGAGATTTCGTCTTGCATATGTACGTGTCATGAACACCCCACCCCTTCTTCATTTTTTCACCAACACATGATCAGAACACTTTAAGAAAATGTTCCCTTTTCAGAACGACCTAAACACTCCCCATTTCCGTTCCGAATAAATACTTTTGACCATAAACCGCTTGAATACTACCTTCTGAATTCAGCTTAACCACTTGGTTCAAACTGATGTCGATCACCCAGATATTGTTTTTCGCATCGACTTCCAGACCGTGCGGAGATTGAAACATGTTGCGTCCTAATGCCCGTTTGACCGCATGTGTTGTTCCATCAAAGACAATAATCGTTGCAGCTTTAATCATCGTTTCACTGCCATAATTAACGGTCGCCCGGTGCAGATAATAGATGTCGCCGTTCGGGCCGACTGCTACCCTACTCGCTTCACCTGCATCTTGTATGTCGTTTTCTGATTTTTGCCACAGGACTTTTCCAGAATATCGTTCGCTTGTTGCTTTGACGGGAGACGATTGTTTAAAAACAGGTTCCGTTCCACCACTCGCCCACCATGCGACGGTAAGACCGAGTGTCAGGATTGTTCCGATGACGATTGATTTCTTCCTCATGATGTATCTCTTTTCCATGTTTGTCACAAAACAGTAACGTTCTTGACCTTTCATCAAATTGACAAAAAGTGTATATTTAAACCAACTAATTTAACAAAGGAGGCTCTCCCTGCCCCGTGAAACTTTTTAAAACACCGCAAACACTGGAACTTGAATGGATTCCGGAACAGGAATGGCAAAAGGTTTGTACGCAGCGCATGATCGACATACCCCATCATCCAAACGAACAGCTCGTCGGGCTCGCTTATAATAATCAACAGCAAGTCGTCCAAGTGACACGCAATATCCAGGCAGCATTGTCTGGTTATTACGTCACGTTGCTTGAAAACCGTCAGACGAATAAAACCATCTTATCCAAACGCTCACATATGACGATCCAGCACCTGTCGACACGTCTGTTCGGTTCCGTCGAACTGGCTGAGTTTTCATTGCTCGACATCCATGTCCGCGAAGAAGGACTCGGTGAACGAGGGCTGTTGTTAGAAGCCTTGATTCATGACATCCAAAACAAATATACCCATTACCGGGTCAGCGGAGATTTTACTGACATTTCCTATGGCGGACGTGTCGCAGCAGAATGTTTCACCCGGTATGGATTTACGATTGATCAGGATCGTTTGATTTTGAAAAACTATCAGGATCGTTTGTTCGTCAGTTAATTATTCGCCAGGAGGTCAGCGCATTGCGTCTAAAAGATAGTCCATATGTCAAAGCTATCGTCTACACACTGGAATTCATTTTACTAATCGCATCGTATGTCGATTTATGGAACCGCCCACGGACACGCGGTCCAAAATGGGTGTGGGGCATCCTGATTTTTGTCATCAACTACTTAGGGCCCATCATTTATCTAATTTGGGGACGTCATCCGTCGACAGACCCGTCAACTTCCGACTAAAAAAGTGTCATCCGTTTGCCTGACGATTCAGGAAAAAGGGATGACACTTTTGTGTTGAACTCAAGTGGTAGGAGATCCACCGATTTTATGTTAATTTGAGTATAAGAAACCGCTTGCTTTTAGTCGGCGGGTACTATTATTTAACCGTTTATACGGTGACAGAAAAGAGGGATCTGATGACATCACACCTATCCACTCCATCCTACCGTCATTGGCTGGCCATCCAAAAGCTGCATCACCGCTACATGAAGGAAGTCAACGCCGTCTTAAAGG
This sequence comes from Exiguobacterium antarcticum DSM 14480, assembly GCF_000685865.1. Lineage (GTDB taxonomy): Bacteria > Bacillota > Bacilli > Exiguobacteriales > Exiguobacteriaceae > Exiguobacterium_A > Exiguobacterium_A antarcticum. The sequence goes on from NZ_JMKS01000001.1 coordinate 28,059, forward strand.
ACTGGGGCTTATCAAAATCGCAGTTCGACATGCTTGATACCCTCTACCGAGAACAGAGTGCGACCCAAAAATCACTGGAAACGACACTCGAACTGTCGAGTGGTGCCATCTCGCAAACCTTAAAAAAACTATTCGAACTTCACCTCATCACCCGCAAACGAATCGACCGGGAAAAACGCCTTGTCCTGACACCGTCCGGCGAAACCATCGTCGAAGAGTCAACACCGCTCGTCGAGGTCATTCATGAACAATACTTTAAACAATTCTCGATGGACGATCACGAATCATTCGACCGCCTGCTCCATAAGATGCAGAGCAATCATTTTTAATGACTGGATGCGATTGTTTTTACCGTTCCGCATTCGGCAGACCGTCTTCGTCGATCACATAAAGTTCGATGACTTGACCGTCTCGTAAACGATACGTCATGTATTGATTCTGTTTCAGCGGTAACACATCCGCACGGACCGCCACAGCATAACGTTTGTCTTTGGCCCGATGCTTGTCGTTATAATAGGATTTGACGACGATTGGTTCACTTGTTCCATAGGTCCGTTCGACATGCTCCACGACCTGGCGCATGACTTCCTGTTCGTACGCACGGTCGTATCGCGTTATGTACACATACGACGCAGCTGCCACCAGGACAAGACAGACGATCCACATCAGTTTTTTCATGCTAAGATCTCACCTTTCTCATACTCTACTTTTTTATAAAGGAGCGCTGCCGATGATTTTGCGTCACTTCACCCACCGCCGGCATCTAAAAGCCATCGTCACCCGCGGCGGACTATCCGTAAAGGATACAGCTGAACCATACTTACAGTTCGAATTTAATCCATCTAGCGACCACTTAAAAGAGACGTTTCACAGGCTTCAGCACGTTGCTGACATTCCGTGGGACGAGACGGATACGATCACCCTTGACTTTGATTTCGTCAAGATGCAGGCCGCTGACATTGACGTCCTGGAACAGGTTGAACCGTTCCAGGGAAAAATTGCGTCTGTGTCTGCCAATGGTCCAGTCCGCTTCGTCAAAAACTTTTTGTCGCTTGGCTATCTAACGGAAGAGTCGCGGGAACAGCTGTCTGAATACTACTGATCACACGTCAAGAACGGGCCAATCGTGCCTGTTCTTTTTTTGTCGTCAGCTGCGTCGGTTGTAGATAAACATCATGACTGGGAAAGTCATGACCTGAATGAAGAGGACAGACAACAAAGCTGTCATGATATTATCGATGACGTTCCACTGGACGAGCAGCAGCATGACAAAAATATAGACGATGCTCAAGAGATATGCCATGTGACCACTTTTTCTCTTGATCTCTTCTTGGCGTTCGTCATAGGTTTCAGCAGCTGGGAAAATCAGATCGGTCGCCAATTGACTCAAACCCGCTAATATCAGTATTATACTGAGTGGACTCGGTCCATCAAATATTGCCAAATAGTTGCCGTATAGTATTAGAACTGCGGCGAGTAAACGATTGATTATCGGCATATGTTTTATCATACATCGTCTCCTTTTTTCGTCGATTCGGGAATAAAAATCGCTTCAATCGGACAATCAAATAAAGCTGCGATCGAAAACGCGAGTTCGAGTGACGGATTATACCGCTCCTTTTCAATCGAAATGACGGTCTGCCTCGAGACGCCTAACGTCTTCGCCAAGTCCCCTTGCGACCACTTACGCGCTTCACGTAAAGCCTTCACCCTGTTCTTCATCCCTATCACCTCTCACTCCCAATAATAGGAAAACACTTTCCGTGTGTCAAGGTTCCTTTACATATACAGCTAAAGAAAAACCATTCAATCGATTTCGATTGAATGGTGAAAGATAAAACATAAGAAGTATCAACTTCGAATCGTCCGGTACCTTGGATGGGTCGCAAGCATGGCATTTTTAATCGCCAGGACATGCGGATCCGTCGCGTCTGCAAAAGCCTTGCGGGTCGGGTACTCTCCGACGATTTGACCTTGATCTAAAATCACGAATCGGTCGCTGAGTGCCTGAGCCGCTTGGAGATCATGGGTAATGAACAGATAGGATAGGTCATATTTGTCCTTTAATTCCCCTAACAGCGCGAGGATCAGTGCCTTGTTGACCATATCGAGACTGCTGACGGCCTCATCGAGGATGATCAGTTTCGGGTTTGTCGCAATCGCCCGGGCGATACAGATCCGTTGCAACTGCCCGCCGCTGAACTGATTCGGATATTTCGCCAAATCCGCGCGGGTCAATCCGACCTGTTCGATCAAGGTGACCAACCGGTGCTGCAGGGCATCCGGCGCGAGACGCGTGAAATTCGTCAACGGCTCGGCAATGATTTGCCCCGCCGTCATCTTCGGATTGACCGCAGCAAACGAATCCTGAAAGACGACTTGGATGTCTTGCCGGTAATCGTTTGCTGTCGTCCGGTAAATGTCCTGTCCTTCGAACAAGACACGCCCTGCTGTTGGTCGTTCGAGACCAAGCAGAATCCGTCCAAGCGTACTTTTTCCGGCACCACTTTGGCCGAGCAGTCCAAGACACGTCCCGGCTTCAAGCGTCAACGAAACGTCCTGTAAGACGGTCCGTTCCGTCTGCCGCGACAGGAACCGTTGGCTGCCGTACCGGTGTGACACGTGTTCCATTTGCAGAAGGCTCATGCGTTCATCCCTCCTGCCTGAATCCCGTGTTGGGCCAGCAATCGTTGTGTGTACGGATGTTGCGGGCGGTCAAACAGATCAAAGACGTCCGCCCGTTCGACGATTTCCCCGTGCCGCATGACGAGAACCTGATCCGCCATCTCGGCGATGACACTTAAGTCGTGGGAAATCAATAGGATTGCCGTACCATAGGTCGCCCGGACCTTCTCGAGATAATACAACACGAGCTTTTGATTGTAGACGTCAAGCGCCGTCGTCGGTTCATCGGCAATCAGGACATGCGGGCGCAGGCAGACGGCAAGGGCAATCATGACCCGTTGCAGCATTCCGCCGCTCAGTTCAAACGGATAGGCTTTCAAAATCCGGTCCGGCTCCTCGAGATTCACTTCCCGTAACGCTTCGAGCGCCCGGTCCTTCGCTTCACGTTTGCTGCACCGGTCATGGGTCCGGATCGTCTCGATCAATTGATGGCCAATCGTGTAGACCGGTGTGAAAGCGCTCATCGGATTTTGCATGATGAAGGCAATTTGTCCGCCGCGGACACGCCGAAGCGTTCGGTCGGACAATGTCATCAGATTCGTCTCGTCAAGGTGAATCTGACCCGACTGACGGATCACTTTTTCGTCCAGCAGACGCAAAAGGGCCAGGCTCGTCACTGTCTTGCCGCAACCACTTTCGCCGACGAGACCGACAATCTGACCGGCAAGAAGCGTAAACGAGACATCCCGGACGAGCGGGTTATCGTCAATGATGGTTTCGACGGTCAATCGTTCGACGGATAACACAGGTTTCATCGTGGCGCCTCCTTTCATTTAGGTGGTTTCGTCACGCCGAATCGTTCCGATAACGATTCACCGAGTAAATTAAAGCTTGCGATGACGAGCATGATCATCACGCCGGGATAAATCATCAGTTCCGGATTCGTCCGGATATAGGACTTTCCTTCATGAATCATCGCACCCCATTCCGCTGCCGGAGACTGCACGCCAAGACCAAGGAACGACATCGCGGAAATATCCATGATCGCCCAGCCCATCTCGAGTGTCCCGATGACAAGCAACGGTGGCAGGATGTTCGGCAATAAGTGCGTCCGAAAGATTTTCCAGTGTGACGAGCCGTTGACTCGCGCCGCTGCAATAAAATTCTTTTCTTTGAGCGTCATGACAAGGCCGCGGAACATCCGGGCATAGTAGACCCACTGGACAAGCATCAAGGCGATGATGACCTGTTTGAGTCCCGGTCCAAAAATTCCGACGAGACCGAGGACAAGAATCAAACTCGGAAATGCCATTACCCCGTCACAAAACCGCATCAACAGTTGGTCGACCCAGCCGCCGATGTAGCCGGCCAGTGTTCCGATCAATAAGCCGATCAGCAACGATGACGCAAAAATCAGGACGGCAAATCCGAGTGACACCCGGGCGCCGTATAACAGACGCGATAACGTACAGCGGCCAAGAGGATCGGTCCCGAGCGGATATGTCCAGGACGGTTCCTGCAGTTTCACCGCCAAATTGACGAGAAACGGATCATGCGGCGCAAGCCACGGTGCGGCAAGTGCTGTGAGAAATAACAGCCCTAAAAAAGCGGAACAGCCGATCAAAATCAGCCGTTGATTCGACAAGCGGTCAAGCAGACGCGGTCGTTCAAGCGGAACATTCATCGTCTGTTCCCTCCTTTCCGGGCAATCCGTGGATCGATTGCCAGTTGCAACAAGTCAACGAGCAGACTGCTGCCAATGAACAGCAAGGCGGCGAGGAAGACATACCCTTGAATGATCGGCATGTCGCGGTCAAAGATCGCTTCAATAAAATAACGGCCGAATCCCGGCCACGAGAACACGGTCTCGACGATGATCGTGCCCGTCAACAGTTTCCCGAGGTTCATCCCGAGTCCGGTCAGCATCGGCGGAATCGCGACCCGCAAGACATGTTTTCCTAAAATGATGGTTTCGCGGATGCCGCGTGTCCGGGCAAACAGGACGTACGGTTCCCGCATCGTTTCGATGACACTCGTCCGCAGCAGCCGGGTATAAAGGGCAATCAGCGGCAACGCCAGCGTAATTGCCGGCAAAATGACGTGACTCGGACTGCCGATCCCGCCGACCGGTAACAAATCAAGCTGGACGGCAAAAAAGAAAATCAGCAGATAGCCGAGCCAAAACGACGGAATCGATGCGCCGATGAAGGCAATCACCCGACTCAAATGGTCAAACAAACCGTTCTTCCGAATTCCGGCGAGAAAGCCGAGCGGAATGCTGACGAAAATCGCTAACAACAGACTCGACAGCGCCAGCTGGACGGTCGCCGGCAGACGAAGCAGTACTTCGTCGAGGACAGGTTTCCCGGAAACGTACGATGTCCCGAAATCAAACTGGGCCAGCCGGACGACGGTCGTCGCGTATTGTGTCATGAACGATTGATCGAGACCAAACTCGGCCCGCTTTTGCGTCAGCACCTCTTCCGTCGGTTGGATGTGGGCGGCAGCGAGATAGGCTTCCGCCGGATCGACCGGTGACAAATGAATCATCGCCGTCAGCAGTAAAATAGCGAGGAGCAGGATCGGAATGACCGACCCGACCCGTTTCAGAATATAGACGCTCATTCCGTTCACCTCCTTTTACTTGATGCCGATTTGGGCGAACGGACTTTCATCCCGGTTCGCGGCAAATTTAAAGTTCGTGACCCCGTTTTGATAAATCGCCATCTTCTTCAAATACGAAATCGGCACGAGCGCGCCTTGATCCTGGAGCGACGGCAGAATTTCAGCATACATCTTCTGACGTTTCGTTTCATCCGTCGTTTTGAGGACATCTTTCATTTCCTGTAACAGTTGATCCTTGTTCGGATAAGCGGAAATCGCTTCTTTAAACCCGAATCCGTCCGTACCGATGATGTTGACGAATGTGTGTGGATCGTACGGTGCACCGAAGTTACTATACATGTTGATATCGAATTTGTTGTCCTTGAAGCGCTGGACTTGATCCGGCAGCTCGACACCGACGATTTTCAAGTCGACCCCGATGTTGCCCCACTCCGACTGTAACGTCTCGGCCATCGCTTTTTGGACAAGTTCCGCGGCATCATACATCATCTCGATTTGTAACGGTTGTCCGTCTTTTTCACGGATCTTTTTGCCGTTCGGCAGTTTCCAGCCGGCTTCGTCGAGCAATGCTTTGGCTTTGTCGACGTCAAAATCCCGTTTTTCAACGTTTAGGTTCGACGTGTACGGCAGGTTCGGCGGCAGGATGAAGTCAGCCGGTGCTTCGAGACCGGACGTGATTCCTTCTACGAGTGTCTTCTTATCAAAACCGTATTGCAAGGCTTGACGGACGCGTTCGTCTGCCAGCTGTTTTTTCTTCGTATTCATGATCAACAGACGTGTCGCAACCGGCTCTGACATCGTCGTCTTGTAGGATTTCGTTTCTTTCAGTTGATTATAGGCGTCGACACTGATTGCCCCTTCCCCGAAAATCAAATCGATGTCGCCTTTTTCAAAAGCGAGTACGCGGCTTTCGGCATCGGGAATGATGTCGATCTTGATTTTCTTCACTTTCGGCTTTGGTCCCCAGTAGTTTTTGTTGACCTTAAACGTCGCGTATTGATCCGCTTTATACTCATCGAGCACCCACGGACCGGTTCCGACTTCTTCTTCGACGCCTTTTGACGTATCGCCGTTTTTCGGGAAACCGGCTTCACCGAGGAAACGGACCGGACGGACGACCGCCAATTCCTGAATCGTCGGATAGTACGCTTCCGACAACGTCATCCGGAATGTCTGCTTGTCGACGGCTTCCGTTTTGTCGATTTTTGAGATAAAGCCAAGCCAGCTATGTAAGGCTTTGTTTTTGAGGACGGCGTCAAAGTTCTTTTTGACGATCGTCGCATCAAACGTCGAACCGTCCGAGAACTTGACATCGTCACGCAGTTTGAAGGTATATGTTTTGCCGTCTTTTGAGATATCCCATGATTTCGCGAGGAACGGCTCGAGTTTTCCGCCTTCAGCGTAATGGACGAGCGGCTCATAGACCATCGACTGAGCGAACAGTTGCGACGGATTGTAGACATGCGGATTCATCTCGCCGATGTCGCGCGGCCAGGCGAGGGTCAAGGTATCTTTGTCTTTTGTATTGTCAGCACCTTCATTCGGATTGGAACAGCCGAACAGCAGTGTCGTGATCGAGAGGATGGAAACAGCTTGAATGATGGATTTCTTACGACGTGAAACGTTCATAGTGGACAGGACTCCCATTCTTATTGATAATCATTTTCAATTGTAAGAGTCCGTACTAAGAATTGTCAATGGATAATCGGTGAGAGCGTTGAATTTGCTGTGTTTTATGGTGAAGTCGAATCATTTTTATATTCAGTGTAATCTGCCTCAAGCGTTTTGATGATATTTCCGGCAAGAGTGTAAAGAACAACGAGAACGCCGATTAATGTAAAACGGATATTCACACCACTCACGTTGACTAAACTCTCCATCAACAGTGAATAGTTCAACACACTAATGACTAGAAGAATGATTTGAGCACATTCCCTTTTTTGACTAAGCTGCTTGCTTATTGCTTTATCTAGAGGCTGATTATCCAGTAATTTTTGATAATAAAACCGTTCTGGAAGTATCGTATTAAAAGACAGTGCCAAGAACCACACCCACCCGATCAAACTACCGGTCAACCACAATTCATTCCATTGGAGGAAAGGCATCAAAATGGTCAGTATACTGGTACTTACTATGAACGGCATGAGAACGAAAAATAAGACTTGATCAACGAAGGCAGAGTAACGATTTTTCAAAAAAATCCAAAACGTTTTTTTGTCTCGATTCGGATCAATCTGATTTTTCTTTCTTGAAAATTCACCTTCTACAATCAAAGGACTGATTGTAAGAAGAAAAATAAGTGCCAGAACGATTAAGGCAATTTCTTTCAGCGAAACGGTATCACCTCTGTGTAGATTCTCTATCAAAAGAGCAGTCGCATAGAAAATAAACAGAAGATAACCCGCAAACAGAAGGTAGTTGCTCCGTCCTTTACGCTCAAAGACGATTCATCCACGAACCAGTCGCCGGATTGTCATTTCATACCTACCAATGAAGGAGTCTACCGGACGCTCTAATCGATGGATGAAAGACATTAATCCTTTAATCCCCTTGAGAGATACGAAAAGCGATAACAAAATACCAAAAATGATTCCCATTTCATGTTTTCCTCCTCCATAAAAAGTAAAGCACTCATCAAACTGCATGAGTGCTCCAAAAAATCGATTCCTTTTATTTTGTCTGGAAATCAAACGCCAACACTTCGACGTCACACCCTTGCCCATCAAGGTTCGGGCTGCACGCGTACGGACCGACTTTCCAGTCCCCTTCCGCATGCAGATGGGCAATCCGCAATTGTTCCTTCGTCTCACCGTCGACGAAGTACAGCTCAACGTCCTGTTGATTGCAGACGAGCTCAAACGTCAATGGATGATCAAAGACCGTGTTGTCGATATCCCGCGATGACCAGTCAGAGTAACCGAACGAAGTAACGACGGCTCCGAGATGTGATTTTCCGTCCGGAAGGAATTCCGCTGAAACTTTTAGCCAGTTGTCTTCGTTTAAATAGAGAAGGATCCCCGCCTGATCATACGTTAGACGCGGGTGCAGCTTCACTTCGATTCGGCAATAGAAAGACGGTGCCGGGATTGGTTTAAGTAAGGCATGACCGGTCATCCGGTTAAACTGATAATAGGTATTGCGCCAAAAGTCGGTATCGCCTTCTGTCTTAAAGGTCAGGCGTTCCTGCATACTGAATTCTTTTGGTTCATTCAACCAAGTAAAATCTTGCCACATGTGAATTCCTCCTGTTTTGAAAATATTTGTGTTGAAACAACCTATACGTTTACGGTTCATCTTTAAACTGTTCGAACTCAGGATGTTTCGGTTCTCGAAAATCAATAAAATCTTCGGATGGATCTAAAAAATTGTGTCCTAAGTATATCGCAAAGTAGTTCCCGTCTTTATCTCTGACACTAAACAAATAGGATGTCCGCGGTTCATCTTTTAGAAATACACTGTATCCATAACCAAACTTCGTAAATTGACCGAATATCTGATACTCGTCTTTTTTCAGCCCGTACTGTTATTCTAGTTGCTCTTCCAAATATAACTGCCGCAGGATTTTCTGATGAAAAGTATACAAAAAACATGAGACCAACACCAGCATTACCGCTAGTAAGATGAACCGTCCAATCCGCCACTTGCCGTTTGCTTTCCAAAAGTTCGTCATCGGCTCTCCTTTGCACTTTCTTCCTGCCGTATACTTAACTATTATCAGAAGTTTTACTATCAATATAAAATAAAAGTACTCTAGATAAATTAACTATAAACCTTGCTTCATCTTCTTCAATTATGTCGTCATTAGGATGAGAAAACCCATGACGGTTTCTAACCTCATTCATATTTCCAAGAATTTTCCCTATAGCAGCTGCTGTTTGGTTTATTGGTCTTTGATGTTCTTTAATCTCTATACTAAAACTGGTATGTTCTACTTTGAGCCTTCCCCACATATCCTGAATTTTTACATTTTGCTCGTTAAAGATAATATTTTCTTCGTCGCACAATGCTTTCAAATAACCGTGTATAGCTGTATGAACTCGATCTACAGCACTACCGTAAGAGTGATTTGAAATTAATATCTCTGACTGGTCTAAAACTTTTTTCACAAATTCAAAATCATTCTTCAGTTCCCCTTGTTCAATGATTTCTCCATCTAATCTATTTATCCATTCGTTGATTTTCTTATATGTTCTAATTTTTTTTTGATATTCATTAACACTGATTATTTTTTCTTTAGATAAATCCTCGAAATATTCTATTGGATATTTCTCTAAAACTCCTTCTAATATTTTTGATTGATCACTTGGCGATGCTTCAGAAATTATAGCTATGAATCGCTCTCTCGTAGTTCCATTGTACATACTTGGATCTATATCTAATCCACAGTAGTCTGGATAAAAAGCTGCATGTGTTGCGTAAGAAAAATCACCTAAATAACCATTATGAACTCCTATATATGACACAATACTGTTAACCTCTACATTCTTTAATTTCGCCATAACTTAGTCCTCCATTTTTATGTTCAGTATCATATTTTCTTGAAACTCACTTCTGTTTTATAGTGAAAATATAAAAGTACCTTTTAAGTATTTTTTTCTCTCTCATAATGTAAGACACCTTCCGCATCGATCCGGACATGCAGCTTGCCGTCGAGTTCGAGAACGAGTGGACTTGTGACCGCCGGTTTCGGTGAGAACAACCATGTTCGGTCTTCTCGCCCAAGCAACAGGTGGGTCCCATCTTCCGGTGCCCCGAGGAAATTCAGGAAGTCGACGTTAATCGGTTGATGGTAGCGGTGAAAGACACCAATTTCCGCAAATGATGCGCCGACACCTGCAACATCCGGCGTCGTCACGTTCATTTCTCCGATATCAAGAATGTGATGTACACTGAAGCTGTCAAGCGACTTATTCGGATTGACGTCATGCCGGGCAATCAATTCGACGACGTTCTCATCCGGATCGTAAAAGTAAACGGAATGGGCATTGATGTTTTCAAAAAAGATTTCGTCCGCTCCGTCCTCGATTAATAACGGCACTTTCTGTTGCAACCAGTCCTTGGCCAGTTGAAACGCATTTCCCGGAACGTTAAACGCAAAATGGTATTGTTTCGGTTGCTGTGTCGTATCTTGTTCAAATCGAAGCTGACTTGTCCCGATTTGTACCGTAAAAGATGTTACGGTTTCTTCAACAAGTCTGAAGCCAAGCGTCGTCGTATAAAAGTGTTGTATCGGTTTTAATCGATCCGTCCAAAGTGTCGCGGCTGTAATTTTCATTCCACATTCCCTCCGTCTGTCTTTTAAATTCACTCGCTTCAGTATACAACAATTTATGTATAATATTGGTTAAAAAGTAAGTGCATACCTATTCGAGAATGGAGGAAAACAGATGAAACGTTACAATATCGCATGCGCCGGAATTTCAACACACATTACAGAATGGGGCGACCCGGATCACCCGGTGATTTTTTGTCTGCATGGTCTCGGTGGAACGAGCCTCAGCTTCATTGAACTCGCCGATGCGCTGAAAAACGACTACCGGATTATCTCGATCGATGCCCCGGGTCACGGGAAGACCGAACCGTTTCCGGATGAACGGGATTATCAGTTTGCCCGGTTTTCCGATTGGCTGAATCGACTGTTTGAACAGTTATACATCGAAGACTTTTATTTCCTCTCGCACTCTTGGGGCAGTTTCATCGCACTTTATTATCAAAAAGAACAGCCGGAGCGGGTCCGCGGATCGATTTTGATTGACGGCGGTTATCAAAGTAAACGGTTGCGGGGCACACCACTCGAGCAGGAATCTGCATTTTACGATACGGATTTTGAGGAGTCCGTCTCGACGTGGGAGGAATTTCGGGACGTTGCCGTGTACGGACCAAAGATGCGCCGGTCGCCGCTGCTTGACTTAGCCGGAAAGGATTTTGTCCGGATGCAGGAGGGGCGCTACTACTGGCATGCCCGGGCAAAGACGGTGCGAGCGATTCTGGCCGCGATGTATCAGGACGAAATCCTCGATTTTCTCGACGACGTTCCGGGAGAAAACCTGGTGTTACTCCGTGCAACGTTACCCGTCTCGGATGAACCGTTCCGCAAACAAGCAATTGCCCTGTGGCAGGAAAAAACCGGTGGTACTGTGATCTCCGCTCCGGCGACTTCCCACATCACGCACTGGGACGATCCGGCTTTTGTACTGCAAGTGATTCAGGAACACTGGACCAGAACGCTTGCCGTTGACGAACAACCAACTCAACTCTGAAAAAATTGAACGATAAATAAACGACTCCCAGTTGCCCGGGAGTCGTTTGCTTTGTCTACTTTTTTCACACTGCTCAGGCAACACTTTCGATAAACCGCTGAACCTCTTGCGGAGACTTTAAAACGACAATTGTCTTCGTTGATGCGACTTGAACGAGTCTTGACTGAATGTCGGGTCGCTGAACGTTTGGATAGTTCCAAATCCACTTCAAAAAAGCAACATCGATTTTCTCCGGACACCCGGCTGCCATATCCGGTCGGGCCTGATGCCGGTACCGAATCGACCGTTTGAGAATCCGGTAGACACAGGTCGTTCGCGGTAAATCAAGAAAGATGATCGTATCCGCGGCGTTCAACCGAAGATCCATCGTCCCGCCGTAGTTTCCGTCGATGATCCAGTCGTCTCGGCTGACCAATTCCTTTTGAATTCGTTGTTGTTCTTCGCGTGGAACTGCCTGCCAGTCCGCCCGCCACAATAAGCTGTCGAGATGGTGGACGCGAATGCCTAGCCGTTGACCGAGTTGTCTCGCAAGCGTCGACTTACCTGATCCGCCGGAACCAATTAGCATAATCTTTTTCATTCCGTTTCCACCCACTCCAACCGGAACCGTCCGCCGGGTCCAATCTGGTGCAGCAACGCTCGGTCCGCCTCGATTATACGTCCGATGACATTGACGCGTTCATCCGCCGCAAGATTCCGTTTCGTAACCTGCAATTCTCCGGCATATCGTCCGTAACGCAGGTTATCAATTGTCACGGATCCGATGGGACGGTCTGATAAAGTCGCGGGTTCCAGTAGTCCGTTGCCCGGCCGGCCGTAAGCGCGTGACTCGATCGAACGGACGACATCACGGGCCGGATCCATCCGATTTGTATGTACGCTCTTCAACAGTGGATCATCGCCTTGTCCCGTTGCCCGGAGGACAATCACACCCTCTTGATACGCAGCAAACTGCCGTATCGAGTTCTCCGACAAGCTCGGATCCCCGATCAGAATCCGGTCGATGGATGCTTCCAGCTCCAAATAACAGGTAAAAGGCGCTTGTCTCCGATGGTCTTCGAGCGTCGGTAATGTGGCATGGAGCGGACCACGCAGTTGCCCGTCTCCCGGAATGAAGGCTTGGACACGTATGCCTTGTCCGTGAAGCCACGCATTTTTGTCGTTGAACCAGTTCCGATCAAGCCCTGTTTCCGGACGCGGATAATAGTTATGCCACGCCTCGACGTTCTCAAGGATTAGTCCTTCTGCCTTCATCGCATTGAGTTCTTCCGCTGTCACGGTACTGGCGTTTAAGGCAACCATCAGTTGTCTCGACAAATCGGCGACCTGTTTCGGTGTCACACCATAATCAACCCGCAGTCCGGTCACCCCCCATTCGGTTAAGGTATCGGCATCCTCCCACGTCTTGCCGAGCGCGGCAAGGGAAGTCGGGGCGATATCCGCGACGAGTTCCATCTCAAACTGTCGTGCCAATCCCCCTAAAGCCCGCAACCGTTCCGTATACAACGACGGATCGTCTTCCGGAATATGTAACGAGGTAAAGATCGAGGTAAAACCGATTGCCCGCATCTGTCGGATGCTGTCTTTCGCCTCATCTGTCAGTGGTTCACTCAAATAAACGGCAAGTCCTTTCATCTGTTTCACTCCTTCTTGTCAGCGTAGTGCTCAAAGACCGTCAATTGTTACTAAAGTTCCAATATAAGAATTTTTTAGGAGATACTTCATGAATTATGATACCATTAGTACGAGATACATAAAGGAGAGATTGTATGAAACGAATTTTGATTCCGTTCCTGTCGATTGCCTGTCTGGTATTGATCTGGAATGGCTACAGTCAACATGCCGATTCAAAGACGGATCTGTTCCACTATAAACATTCCTATGTCGGCGACAACAGCGCCGTCGCGAATATCGTCAAAGAATTGGCACACCATCAAGAGTTGCATCAGATTGCCCTTGAAACGAAACAAACACCGTATGGCATCCATTTGACTTACAAGGACATCGAGACGGAACAAGTCGAACAGGAGATCAAAGAGACGGTCCTGTTCAACGCAACCTACCTGTTTGTTCTCGTCGATAACGTGGACCGGATTACGTTTACCTTCCCGGATTATACCTTCACCGTGACCCGTGATAAACTGAACGGCTGGTACAACACGCAACTCAGCACAATCGAACAGGAACAAGCAGTCACAAAATTGATTCAGCGTCATTTAAAGTCTGAAACCAAGATCAACCAGTTTTTCGCTGACTGATCCTGAACATGATTTGAGTCAAAAAAGATGGAACATCACCTCAACGTGATGTTCCATCTTTTTGTTGTGTGCTGTTCTTCTACTGGCGTTAAATCCCGTCCGCCATTTCCTCTTTAAACCCAAACCAGAATGTAAATAAGAATCCAAAGACGTACGAGATGACAAGACCGCCGATATACGTCAGGTACATTCCGTTATCGATCAACGGTGTCAACGACAGACCGGACACACCGACCCCAAGCGCCGCCGTTTTCATCGTCGCTTGGAAGGCACCGCCGACTGCGGCTCCCATACAAGCCGTCAGGAATGGACGACCAAGCGGTAACGTAACCCCGTACAGCAACGGTTCACCGATGCCGAGGAACCCAACCGGAATCGCCCCCTTGATAATGTTGCGCAACCGTTGATTCCGTGTCTTGACGAAAATCGCCATCGCTGCTCCGACTTGCCCGGCTCCCGCCATCGCAAGAATCGGCAACAGTGCCGTATTCCCGACGGTGTTGAGCAGTTCCAGATGAATCGGTGTCAATCCGTGATGGAGACCGACCATGACGAGCGGCAGGAAGAATCCGGCCAGTACGGCACCCGCAAGTGGACCACCGACTTCGAGAATCACGTTGATCGCTTTCATGATCCCGTCAGACAGGACACCGGCGACCGGCATGATCGCATAGAGTGCCGTAAAGCCGACAATCAACACGGTGAAGAGTGGCGTAAAGATGATATCAATCGAGACCGGCATGAACCGGCGGATATGTTTTTCGAGATACGTCATCAACCAGGCGGCAAAGATGACCCCAAACAAACCACCCCGACCGACGACAAGCGGTTCACCGTAAATAATTATATCGACGAGTAACGGATTAAATAAAATCCCCCCGGCAATCGCCCCGAGGACCGGCGTGCCGCCGAATTCCTTCGCTGTATTCCACCCGACGAGAATCGCTAAGTAGGCAAAGACGGTACTGCCGATCAGTAACAGAATCTGCATCCACGTTTCTGTCGCATCGACCCCGGCATTTTTCGCAAAGTTCGCCGCTCCGTTGATGATTCCCGATGCGACGAGTCCCGGAATGAGCGGGATGAAGATATTTCCTAAGCGCCGTAAAAAGCGTTTGAACGGCGACTTTTGTTTGTCCTTCACTTTTTGCCGTTCAATCGCGGCCCGTTCTTCAAACGTCAGGTTCTCATCGACCGACTCTTCACCAATCGCAAGACCGGTTTCGCGGCTCAAGTAGTCGGCGACCCGGTTGACCGTTCCCGGTCCGACGACGATTTGCAGCGTCTCGTCATCGATGACACCCATGACACCGTCAATTTGTTTGAGGGCCTGGATGTCCGCTTTCGTCGGATCTTTCAGCGCCAACCGGATACGTGTCATACAGTGGGCCAGTTGCCGGAGGTTGTCTTTTCCGCCGACATGTTCAAGGATGGCGGATGCCAACACTTCTTCCTTCTTCATGTTTGTCCCCCCTTAAAGCGCGTCGCGGACGAATCCGTGCGCACGTTGTAATCGTTCGACCGCCTCAGTATACGAAACGTCCGCTAAAATCATGACGATTGCCGTCTTGACGTGACCATTCGCCGATGTGAAATAACGCGCGGCTGTCTCAAGATCAACCCCTGTCGCTTCCACGATCATCCGTTTGGCCCGGATTTCGAGTTTTTCATTCGTCGATTGGACATCGACCATCAAGTTTTGATAGACCTTCCCGACACCAATCATCGCTGCCGTCGAAATCATGTTCAACACGAGTTTTTGTGCCGTACCGGCCTTCAGGCGTGTCGAGCCGGTCAAGACTTCCGGTCCGGTTTCGACTTCAATCCGGAAGTCCGCGTGTTCACTGATTGCCGCCTGTTTGTTGCAGGACAGGGCAGCCGTCGTCGCACCGACTTCACGTGCATAGTCCAGACCGCCGATCACGTAAGGGGTCCGGCCGCTCGCCGCGATGCCGATGACGGTATCGTTCGCTGTCAGCTGAAGTGCCTGTAAATCTTCGACCGCAAGCGTCTTGCTGTCTTCCGCCCCTTCGACGGCTTTGATGAGTGCCCGTTCGCCCCCGGCAATCAGGCCGACGACCATATCCGGTGAGACGCCAAACGTCGGCACACATTCGGCTGCATCCAGCACACCGAGTCGACCGCTCGTTCCGGCTCCGATATAAATCAATCGTCCGCCCGCTTGAAACGATTGAATGACCCGATCGACGACTTGTTTGATGACCGGGATTTCCTGCTGAATGACCGCAGCAACCGTTTGATCCTCCGCATTCATGACCATCAAGATGTCCTCGACCGACATGTCGTCGAGACGCATCGTCTTTTCATTCCGGCGTTCTGTCGCTAATTTTTCTAACATGACCTTCATCCTCTCTGACAACTCCTTCTACTTCCTATATAAAAAATATAATAACAATTAAATTTAATAATAAATGAAATTTTATTGCAAAAAGAGTCAATAGGGAAAGCCCAATCGGATTGATTGAGCTTACCTATTCCCATCGTCCTTACCGGTTCCAGTTCTTGAACCCGTCTCCAAACTCGAGGTGAAGTGTGTTCCGGAACGTGCCGTCTTTGAACTTCGATACATCAACCGGCAGTTTCCCTTGTGGTTTCACTTCACCAAAGATGGCGCGGATTCCTGCCGGTAAATTTGGTCCGGCTGATTTCGTGTTCCCGGCTTCCGAGTCCGGACCGTTCGGATCCCCCTTGAAGCCGTAGACAAGCAGCTGCGCTTTCGCGTCCGGTTGCACGGCGACATCATACGGATTCCGGAGACTGAGCAGGACGGACGGTGTGTTAGTCCGTTTCGCCTGACGGAACACTTCCGCCGGTACATAATGATCCGCCGACGTCGCTTTCAGCTTGTCACTGTTGTTGACGTTTGAGCCGACGATGATGTAGTCCGCAGCTGCCAGCTTTTCTTGCAGATTCGGATTTTGCTCCAGATGTGGCGTCGACGTCGTATAATTTTCCGTCAATATGTTCACGTGTTTCAGGTTCCCGGCATTTTTCTCAAGCGACCGGATTGTCTTGACCATA
Organism: Exiguobacterium antarcticum DSM 14480; assembly: GCF_000685865.1. Lineage (GTDB taxonomy): Bacteria > Bacillota > Bacilli > Exiguobacteriales > Exiguobacteriaceae > Exiguobacterium_A > Exiguobacterium_A antarcticum. Next base: position 44,869 of record NZ_JMKS01000001.1, read on the forward strand.
CTGTCCGTCTGATCTTTTGCCGGCGACAAGACAAGGATTGTCTCCCCTTTTTTGGGTTTGAACGGCAATGTTTTCTTGTCATTTTTGACGAGCGTGACCGCCGCTTCCGTCATTTTTCGTTCGAGCGCCTTATGTTCCGGACTGCCGACGACCGTTTTTGCTTGCGCCAGTTTTTCATCGAGCGTGACCGGTGTGTCCGTTTCATTCCAAATGCCGCGTGTTGCTTTTAACGTCAAAATCCGCGAGACAGACTGATCGATATCCGCTTCCAACAGTTCACCGCTTTCGACAGCTTCAATCACGTCGTCAAAAATCGTCTCGAGTTTCGTCACGTCTTGTGTCGACCGGAGAATCGTCGGCATCAAGGCGATATCGACGCCGGCTTTAAACGTCTTGATGACCGCTTCCGACTCCGTGAAGTTGTCAGCAATCGCCTGCATGTTCAAGGCATCGGTGATGACAAGTCCCTGATACCCGAGCTCTTCCCGCAAGACGCCGGTGATGACGTCATCCGATAACGTCGCCGGTAACGGGAACGTGCCTTGTGTCGATTCGACGACCTCATCTTCGATTTGCGGCATCCCGATATGTCCCGTCATGACCATATCGATTCCTTCAGCAATCGCCCGTTTAAAGGGAATCAGTTCCAGCCGTTTCAGTTCGGCCAGTGATTTATCGACGACCGGCAAACCGTAATGCGAATCCACTTCCGTATCCCCGTGTCCCGGGAAGTGTTTTGCCGTCGCAGCGACACCCTGCTCCTGAATGCCTTGCGTCATCGCTGAACCGAGTTTCCCGACCAGCTGCGGATCACTTGAAAACGACCGGACCCCGATGACCGGATTCCCCGGATTGTTGTTGACGTCTAGGACCGGACCAAAGTTGACGTTGATTCCGAGAGCGTTCAATTCGGACCCGATGATGCCGCCTGCCGCTTCCGCATAGGATGCACTCCGGGTCGCGCCAAGTGCCATGTTGCCCGGTAAATTCGTTCCCGTTCCGAGTCGTGTCACGATCCCGCCTTCCTGGTCAATCGTCACGAACAACGGGATATCGTTGCTTGTATCCTGCTTGACGACCTCCTGCAAGTCATGGACCAGTTTCGTCGTCTGCTCCGTCTCGCTGACGTTTTCCGCAAACAGGATGACGCCCCCTAAATCAAACCGGTCGATGACCCGTCCGACTTCCGGTGCCAGTTGCGTATGATTGACCCCGTCCCATAACCGGAAATCCGGCATGATCATTTGACCGATTTTTTGTTCAAGCGTCATCTGTTCCAGTTGTGCGTCGACCCGTTGCGTAACGGATGGTGTCGTTTCCGCCGCGACCGGTTGTGTTGGCAGCGACGTGGCGAGTAGCGCCGTCGTCAATCCGAGTGTTGCTGTCCAGTTGAGTTTCTGTCCCATATGCTCAGCTCCCCTTTTGTTTTGACCCCTGGCTTGAACTTTTAAATCCTTCTGACCATCCACTATGTTTACCGTCATGCCGTTGATGCCTTCCCCTGCGTTCACCGTTAGTATAACAATCTCCTTAAATAGAAACAATGTTTTATTTGAAAGCGTAATCAATATGAAATAAAATTTCTTACCGGGCGATTCAGACGAAGATTTTTAACTATAAATTTATTTATGGATAACCTCATTTTTATTAATTTGTTTTTACATCAACTCCGCGTTATTCTAATCACGTAGCGAATTACTGAACACATCCAAGGAGGAAATGAACATGAGTAAACACGTCTTAATGGTTGTTACAAATGCAAGCGAAATGAAAGAAGGACACGCAACAGGCATTTGGTTATCCGAGTTCGGCGAAGCCTATGTCGCGTTCCAAAAAGAAGGCTATACGATTACGGTCGCCAGTCCAAACGGTGGACTTTCGCCAATCGACGCCCGCAGCCTCGAAGACGAAGTACCGGCAGACATTCAAGCCACGGCCCCACTGCTCGAAAACACACTCGATTTGAAATCAATCAGCGACTTCAGTCCGTTTGATGCGATCTTCATGCCGGGTGGTCACGGTACGATGTTCGATTTGCCACACAGCGATGCCTTGAACCACGCACTGCGGACGTTGTTCGAAGCGGGTAAAACCGTTGCTGCCGTCTGCCACGGACCAGCTGGACTCGTCAGTGCGACACTGACAGACGGAACACCACTCGTCGCCGGTAAAACGATCGCAACATTCACGGATGAAGAAGAACGTGCGACAGGACTCGACATCTACATGCCGTTCCTGCTTGAGACACGTCTGCGTGAACTTGGTGCGAACATCATCGTCGCCGACAACTTTACAGAAAACGTCCAAGTCGACGGAAATCTTGTAACAGGTCAAAATCCACAATCTACGGTTGCTGTTGCAAATGCCGTCATCAAAACGCTTAACTAATCTACAAGAGACCCGTCTATATTTAGGCGGGTCTCGCTTATGAAAGGAGATAAAATCGATGATTATTCTCATCGCTCAGATTCAGATCAAGCCGGGTCAAAGTGACGCTTTTCTTAATGCCGTTAAAGCAGTTATCGCTCCGTCCCGCGCAGAAGCCGGTTGCCTGCAGTATACCTTCCATCGTGAAGCCGATTCATCAGACCACTTCGTCTTTTACGAGCAGTGGCAGGATCAGACCGCCTTTGATGCGCATATCGCTTCTGATCATTATCAAACGTACCGGACACAGACCGCAGAGTTGGTTCTTGACCGGAAACTGACTTTCTTAGACGAAATCATCTAATTTAGATAAGAACTTAATACCTTTTCTAAAAAAAGTAGGATCCGCAATTGGATCCTACTTTTTGTGTTGCAAGGCAGCTAAAATATCGAGCATCAACGGATCATGCCGCGACTCCGTCCGGTACGCCATGTAGATATGGTTCGTCGCAAAACGTTCCGGTGCAATGACTTGAATCGTATCGTCTTTGAGCGCTTGGCGAATCAAATAATCCGGTAGCACACTGACACCATGCGAAGAAGCAACGGCTTTTAAAATGGCATCGACATTCGGCAACACCATCTCGGGCCTGACGTCCGGTCGTTCACCGAACTGTGTCTGGTAATACCGCCGGATGATCGGCAGTTCGAGCCCATAACTGATCCACGGCTGACGATCCATCCAGCCCTTCAAGTCATCGTCCGGTTGCTCCCAGGCGTGAGGGGCGACGAGGAAAAATGCTTCGTCAGCAATCGGGACAAACTGAATGCCTGGTTCTTCGACACGTTTCGTCGAGATGACAAAGTCGAGTTCACCTGCTGCGAGCCGCTTCAGTAATTGGTCGGTCAGTCCGAAATCGCCGATGTACTGGGCGAGATCAAGCGGTAGGACCGGAATCACTTCGTGGGTAATGAATTCGGTCGGACCACCAAACTTCAACAACGGTCGCACCTGTTCACCTGCGACATATTTCATTTCGAGCGACAGTTCTTCCAAGCGGTCAATCAAACCGACGACTTGCGTATACAGCTCCTTGCCGGCATCCGTCGGAACCATTTGCCGCGGAGCGCGAATAAACAACGAGCTTTGCAATTCCGCCTCGAGTGCCGCGATATGCTGGCTGACGGCGGGTTGCGTCAAAAACCGGATCCGTGCGGCCGCTGAGACCGAACGTTGTTGGTACACATGGATGAAGCTCCGGTACCATTCAAAATCAATCATTGTCTTCGCTCCTTTTCCTGCGATACTTTAAGTATAGGGAGACGTCAGGCATTAGACAAATAATATTTCAAGCAAGCATCCATAATAATATTTATAGTTAGAAAGGATTGATCCAGATGAAAAAATTCAGAGGCAAACACCGATATTTCCGGAATCTGCAAAAGGAACAACAACTCAGCGCCTATCCGCTCGATTTCAGTCCCGACAGCTGGTTCAATTTTTGGCACGTCCATCTTGATTTTGACGGACGCGGAAACGGTCACCTTAAAATGCGAAAAGCACATGTCCAGGCACTGTTCCATCTGATGGATGAGTTAAACGCTGCCCTTCAAACGTGGGGGCAGCCGTATCAGCTCTGGATCGAACTGTCCCGGCTGGATGCAGGATTGGACGCCGTTTTTATCCATACAAACAATCCGAACGACGATAATTTTCCGTTTACCTATCCAACTTTAACGGAACCGACCGAAAGATTGCCGGACTATTTGCAAACCGTCGAGGGTTTGGAGCAATATCAAATCCGGTTGTCCGAACGAATCATATATGATGCGTTCGACGACGAACCGGAAGAAATCACGGATCACATTCTCGTCATCGAACGACGAGGGAGTCGTTACCCTCTTTAACCACTTATATACGGACGGTCCTATGAAAGAAACCGTCCGTCGACAGCGACTGACCTTTAAATTCTTTTGAAAATCATTTTGGAGCAGGCAAGGAACACGATCAGAAGTACGCCGCCGAATACGAGATTGATCAGCCAAGGCAACGTTCCCATAAAGACTTCTCTTGCCGCACCGTTGAACCAGTAAGCTAGAGCCGTGAACAAAACCACACTCATCAGCAGGATAAACGAAAAGCCACTGTCCTGCTTCTGCGTTTTCTTGGCAATCCCGTAACCGATGAGAAAAACAACCATTGCCCCAATTGCAAAATAAATGTAAAACCATGCATCGACCGAAAACATTAACGAACTATTCAAATCGACTACCCCCTATTAAGAAATGAATTTCCTTAATAAGGAATACGCCATCCCCCCCTAATTCCTTTCGACTGATCATACAAACCGATCGCCTGCATCATTCGGTCCTGCATCTCGATGCGATCCAAGACGCCGAGTCCCCCGCTGTTTCGACATGGTTGATCCAGTGCACGACTCCCTTTTTAATATGGTCGGCTTTCGGTTCCCTATTCAGCCGCTTCTTCACGCGGTATGACCGCCTTTTCCGATTCACGATGTCCACCTTACTGGTTTACTCGGCTACAACGATATTTTAATTAAACGGACGGATGCCTATCTGACAGGAGCATTCGTCCGTTTTTTGTTATGATGAATATAGGAATAACAGGATAAAAGGAGTGGTTCGAGCATGCCGATCCGTTGGAAAGAAGAAACCATCGTATTTGAGACCTTTCGTGAGGCAGACGTCTGGGCGGATGCACTCGCAAACGAAATCTACGGTCGTACGATTAACGGTTACTGTACACCAGACTATAAGATTGCCTGTGCCCTGACCTTTTATTTGGCGCATGTGCCGGAATTCCGGGTTCAAACGGCAGAAATACCATTCGAAGATCTCACCTATTATCAAGTATGGGTAGAAATTGTTGAACTCCATGCGTAAGGAAAGGAGAATATCATGAGCGATCCCGTTGAACGGTTACCGTTCTACTTAAAACGCTTTCCGTTTTTTGTGATTTCCTATATTGTTGCTCCTTTGGCCTCCTTGTTGCTGTTGATTCACTGGAAATCGCTCCGTCCTCAAACGCGGGACGCACGGCTGATTGTCTCCTCCTTGTTCCTGTTGTTGTTCCTCGTCGATTTTTTCCCGAGAGGATGGTATCAAAATGCGATGCTTGCCTTTACGCTTACTGTCGGATTGTTTGTCACTTTCATCGGACTACACGGAAAAGAGACACGCTAGACGGGTAATACATCACGCTTAAGTCGTGGCTTACCCACGGACCAGCATTCTGTTTACGATGCCATCAAACACTTTTTTTATCCGGGAATCCGCTTCCTTCTTGAAGTAATGCCTACACAAAAAACGACCGTCTGGAAGACAGACGATCGTTTTTTGTGCGTATCGTTTGATTTGTTCCGCTTAAGAAGATACGACTTCCTCGCCGGTCAAGTCGATATGTCCTTCGCCCCAGGCGCACATCGCGTCTAAGATTGGGCGCAACGACCAACCGTATTCGGATAAGGAATAGATGACTTTCGGCGGCACCTGCTCGTAAACGGTCCGGATGATGACACCGTCCTGTTCAAGCTCGCGCAGTTGTTGCGTCAACATTTTTTGCGTGATGTTCGGCATCAGCTTCTTCAACTCACTCGTCCGGCGTTCGCCTTTGATGAGATGACACATGATGACGACTTTCCATTTGCCTCCGATGACTTGCAGGGTCGCTTCGACCGGAATATTGTAGGCCATGCTGATTCGTCCTTTCGATTCTTGAAGTACAGCGGGACAGGTACTTTTTAGTGCCTATCGCACTTGAAAGTGCGTACTTCTCAAGAAAATTTGATGGGTTTATGATAACAACTGTCAACGGAAAGTACAAGCCGCATTCGTCCATTGCTTTAGTTGAAGGGGGTAAGGTACTTTTTAGTGCCTATAGCACTTAAAAGTACGTACTTCCGTAAATGGATTTCCCGCTCTATGATGGGATCACGCAGAAACGTTTTCTCATCATTCAATGCGAACCGGGCCCGGTCGTTTGGGAACACTTCCGTCATTTACTTTCATCATCCATCTCACTTTAGGAGGAATCATCATGAATCAATTAAACCCGCGTGCCGAACAGGAGCAGGTCCCGCAAAACGGTCGCCTCGCCCTGCTCGCACTTGCTATTAGCGCCTTCGGAATCGGAACAACGGAATTTGTCCCGGTCGGCTTACTCGCTGCCATCGCCGGCGACTTAAACATCGGCATCACCCTGGCCGGTCTGATCATCTCCGGTTATGCTATCGGTGTCGCTGTCGGGGCTCCGATTTTGACTGCTTTGACGAACCGGATGAACCGGAAAACGTTGCTCATGGCGTTGATGGTCGTCTTTATCGCCGGTAATCTCGTCTCTGCCGTCGCTCCGAGTTTTGAACTGTTGATCGTCGCCCGATTTATCACCGCCTTCTCACATGGTGTCTTCTTCTCGATCGGTTCAACGATCGCCGTTCAGCTCGTACCGGCGGATAAAAAAGCCAGTGCCATCGCTTTGATGTTCACCGGACTGACAGTCGCAACCGTCACGGGTGTCCCGCTCGGCACGTTCATCGGTCAAGCATTCGGTTGGCGCGCGACGTTCTTCGCTGTTGCTGCATTAGGTCTTGTCTCAATTATCGCCAGTTTCTTCTTGATTCCAAAAGACTTGAAACAATCTCCACCGGCGAAGTTTTCCGATATGTTTAAACTGTTGACGAACGGCCGCCTGATGCTCGGTTTCCTGATCACGGCACTGGGTTACGGCGGAACATTCGTCGCCTTCACCTACTTGACGCCGATCATGCAGGACGTCACAAAAATCAGTCCGAGCCTAATCAGCATCATTCTGCTCGTGTACGGCATTGCCGTCGCGATCGGCAATGCCGTCGGCGGAAAACTCGCCAACGGTAACCCGATCAAAGCGTTGTTTTATATGTTCATTCTCCACGCCATCGTCATGATTGCCTTGTCGTTCATGATTCCGTTTAAAGTTGCCGGGATCATCGGGATTATCTTGATGGGGCTGCTCGCCTTCATGAATGTCCCGGGACTCCAACTTTATATCGTCCAGTTGGCGGAAAAATATGTCCCGGCTGCCGTTGATGTCGCGTCCGCGTTAAACATCTCCGCCTTTAACATCGGGATCGCACTTGGTGCAACAATCGGCGGACTCGTCGCCGACACAATCGGACTTGTGCATACACCGTGGGTCGGTGGCATCATGGTCATTTTGGCCGTCATTTTGACTGCGGTCTCCCGTCGTCTTGAACGCCTATGACATGACGTCTGATGTACACGGAGTTGTCGAACGACCGGCAGCCATCATCGCCTGACACCAATCGGTGAGAGTTTGCAGCCCATCTTTAAAAACAAACCCGGCCTCCGCTTACGGATGCTGGGTTTTATCTCGTTGCGACAATCGTGAATTCCCACGGGATGTTTTCACCGTTCCACCCCCGATGTTCGTCCAGTTGCGCGAGCCTGAAGCCGCTGCTGATGACGGTGTTCACGATCTCACTCATCGTATAGTGCCGCAACATCACTTTTGGAAAATCCGCTTGTTCAGCCGGATCAAAATGGGATTGGTACGCAATGTTCTCTTCATATGTATCCTGATCAAAATAACGCGGGATGTAGTGTAACTCCTGATTAATACAATGTTTGATCGGATGATAGTCACTCAAAATCAATTTCCCGCCCGGTTTGAGCAAGGCAAACAAAATCGCCGTGAACGCCTCAAGGTCATGAAAATAATGCAATATCCCGCCTTCAAGATACAGAACATCGAACTGGTGCTGATAGGCATGCAAATCGATATCATAAATATCGCCGACGACATACTCGATCTCTGTCTCGGCGCATGCGGCAAGCTCGAGTGCATACCGGCGATTGGCTTCCGAGATGTCGAAGACCGTGACGTCCGCACCCAGCAGTGCGAGCGGAACCGCCTTGCGACCGTTTGATCCACACACATTGGCAATCCGTTTGCCGGTCACTTCCTGAAAATAGTCCTGATGTTTCTTAAGACTTGCTTTCGGGTTAGCCATAATTTCTTTTGCCTTGTCAGACGGTGCCCCGTCACGTTGATTCCAAAATTCATAGGCCCGGTATTCCCAAGCGGTTTTGTTGATCGCACTCTGTTGTTTCATCTGATCAACTCCTTCTCCTGTTATGTTGAATTATAAAGTGAAAACGTGATAAATGTGTTATGTCTAAAAAAACAGCACACTTAACGCTTTACTTTGAGTTCTTATGAACTTATAATCAAAATATAAACAGAACACCACTTAAAAGGAGGAAGCGCTGTTGACACTATTGATTGTATTTTTAGCCATCGTCTTCATCATGCTCGCACTGGACCTTGGCGTATTTCACAGGAAAGCCCATGAGGTCTCGCTTCGAGAAGCTTGGACCTGGACGTTCGTCTGGATCGGACTTGCCGTCGCCTTTGGCGGTTGGTTATTCTATGCGCAAGGCAGCGACGCTGCAATTGAATACACGAGCGTTTATTTCATCGAAAAGGCACTTGCGATTGATAACGTCTTCGTCTTCTCACTCGTCTTTGCTTACTTTGCGATTCCGTTGAAGTACCAGCACAAAGTCTTGTTCTGGGGAATCCTCGGTGCTATCTTCTTCCGCGTCATCTTCATCGTCGCAGGGGTTTCGCTTCTTGAGAACTTCGCTTGGGTCTACTACATCTTCGGTGCTTTCCTCGTCTACACCGGTTACATGATGTTCAAGAACATCGGGCAGGAAACGTCGCTTGAAGAGAACAAAACAGTCCGTTGGTTGGAAAAACGATTGCCGATCACACAAGACATCTCGTCTGGTAAGTTTACGCAGCGGATTAACGGTAAGTTGTTCTTCACACCGTTACTGATCGCACTGATCTTCATCGAGATTTCGGATATCGTCTTCGCCGTCGACTCGGTCGCTGCAAGCTTCGCGTACTCACGTGATCCGTTTATCATCTTCTATGCGAACATCATGGCCATCCTCGGACTCCGTAGTCTCTACTTCGTCCTTGCGAACCTGATTGATCGCTTCTACTACCTGAAACACGGTCTGAGCTTCATGCTCGTCTTCATCGGGGCGAAGATGATTCTCGGTGATGTCTACAAAATGCCAATCTGGATGTCGCTCGGAACGATTGTCCTAGTCATCCTGATCAGTGTCTTCTACAGCTTCTATAAGACGAAGCCCGGGAAGTAAATTCGTATAACAGTAAACAGGGAGCGGATCATTTGATCCACTCCCTGTTTTTGACGAAGCCAATTACCACGAAAAAAAGGTGAAAGTACATCCGGTCATCATGGATGTCTTTCACCTTTTTTTTATGACATAAACAGATCAGCTGTTGACGACTTGTTCCACCGGTTCTTCAGCCATGATTGGCCGATTGATTGACAGTTGTTCGCCGTCTTTTAACCGTTTTTTAAATTCAGCAGTCGCTGTAAACAGAACATCGGTCGAAGAGTTGAGTCCTGTTTCAAATGAATCTTGTAATACACTGATGATGAATCCGACAGCGATGACTTGCATCGCGATCTCATTCGGAATACCAAACAGGCTACACGCAAGCGGAATCAACAGGAGTGATCCGCCCGCAACACCGGAAGCACCACAGGCACAGACAGCAGCCAGGACGCTTAAGATGATGGCCGTCGGAAGATCGACCGGGATGTTAAGCGTGTTCACCGCAGCAAGGGTCAAGACCGAAATCGTTACGGCTGCGCCCGCCATGTTAACTGTCGCCCCAAGCGGAATCGAGATTGCGTATGTCTCTTTATCGAGACCAAGCTTTTTACACAATTCCATGTTGACAGGAATGTTAGCAGCCGAGCTTCGCGTGAAGAATGCCGTAATTCCACTCTCGCGGAGGCATTTGAATACAAGCGGATAAGGATTTTGACGGACGTTGATGAAAACAATCAGTGGATTGACGATCAGCGCAACAAACAGCATCGTACCAATCAAAAGAACAAGTAATTTACCATAGTTGAGAAGTGATCCGAGACCATTTTTTGTAATCGACTCAATCACAATCCCCATAATTCCGAGCGGAGCGAGTTTAATGATCCAACCGACCATTTTTGCGATTGCATCCGAGAAATTAGAAACGAAGGTTTTCGTCGAATCCGAAGCATTTTTCAGTGCTAATCCCAACACGATGGCCCACGTTAAAATACCAATGTAATTGCCTTGGACTAACGCATTGACCGGATTGTCCACCATATTCAGGACAAGTGTCCGGATGACTTCAATCGCATTACCCGGAGCAGCTAATTTCTCCGTACTCTCGGTCAGCGCGATGTTGACAGGGAAAAGGAAACTGAATGCGACAGCAACGGCTCCCGCTAAGAACGTACCGAGGAGATACAAGAAGACAATCGACTTCATGTTCGTCTGTTGTCCCTTTTTATGCTGCACAATAGCTGCCATAACTAGGAAAAATACTAAAATAGGCGCAACTGCCTTCAGCGCGGAAACAAACAGTGTTCCAAAGATGGTTAAGGATTGTGCTGCTTCAGGAATTGATACAGCTAAGATAATACCAATAATCAAACCGACTGCAATTTGTTTCACTAAACTGATTTGGTTCCACATCTTCAACAATTTCATACGTTCCCCTCCAGGCTCAAAACGAATAAGTTATTTAGAATTTGAAAAACGACGATTTCTCTCTCTCTCTCTTCTATCCAAAAAAAGACGGATAGTCTGTTCGTTCATTTTTCTAAAAATTCTATCAGTTTGTTGTTCTCTATTTTTACATAAAACTCATGAAATAAAAACTAGTTTTTTGCAAGAAATATGATTTGTTTATGATGACTCTTTAATAGAACAGGTATGCAATCGCTTGCATAATTAAGAGATTGAGGTGCTTCCTTTTCTTCTGATTTTCGTTTATTTGCTTGAAAAATAACGAAAATGGACTGACCAATTTGAAAAAATGAACCTTCATTTTTCGCGACAATCGTTTCCATTAAAATAAATAAAAAAAGCATCTAAAAAGGATGCTTTTTGTCGTAAAATCATGCTGTTTTTTTACTTTTTCGTCATGTATACTTCAATGATTTTTGTGTATAACGCGTCCAACCGCGCATTCTCTTGTACCATGATCGTTTCTTTTGTGTTCGTGAATAGTTGATTCGCTTCTTCAAATTTTCCGGCGTAAATCAGCAGCTTGATTGCGCCGCGTTTGTCTCCGACGATTTCCGATGATTCTTCCCGCGCATCAAGCAGCCGATCATTGACTTGATCCATAATTTCGGCTTTTGCATCCGCACTGAAGTTATTCGCATTCAGATAGTTTCTCAAACGATCGGCGTAGTCCTTATAGCTAAGCACTGTTAAGGCTTCTGTAATGGATCCGTACTGGTTTTCAAATGACTTGATTTGGTTCTTTTCGTAGTCAACGATCACTTTATACAAGGCCTGTCCTTCTTTGGTCAACACTTTTGATGTCGTCGTCAAACGGGCTGTCTCTTTTTTCAAAGCAGCAATTCGTTTGTCCGCCACCTTTTTTTCTTTCTGCGTGTTTACTTCTTTAATCAATTTTTTGAGGGCTGTCGCTTCTTTTTGTGCCTTCTTGCGATCAGTCATATATTGTTTTGATTTTTTGTTATTAGCATCCACTTTGGCGCGGTAAACAGAATCCGTGATGTAGTCCGGTACTTTGATTCCGCCTAGATTTCCCAGATGGAATAATGTGCTGTCATACGACGCCACGACTTTGGTTTGTTTGGCCCGGTACTTTTTATAGTCAAATTTTTTCTTAGCGACTTGGGTCGTTTTGGTTGCCGCATCCGCTACATTGTTGTTTACTCCGACTCCCGTCAATACAAGAGCCGTTACAAGCGTACTCGCCACCGCTTTACGAACCGTTACCTTTTTCATACGTTCACGTCCTTTTTTTATGTGGGTTGTGTTTCAGTCAGTTTCTGCATAAGAAAATAAGTAAATATATTCCATGCATTCAGTTTAGCATTTTTGGTGCGCATTGTTGAATAGAATTCATACGGGTTACCACTTTATTTTATCTTCCGGAATGACGAGATAAATTCCTAAAACAATCAGAATTCCGAACAGGACATAATCAGTTGTCGGTAAACCACCTCCCCAAGCAAGATCTCCGTCTTTCGTGACTATGATCGATCCCACTTCAGCAATTGTGTCCGTCATTTTATTGAGTTGAATGATCAGCATGCTGAACAAAACCGTCTGCACGATAATCAAAACACCGATCCATTTTTTCATGTCCATCTCCTCCTGCTCAAGGTTATAATACTGTTGCGATTTCCGGATAACTGTGTTGTACGGCGAAGTCGAGTGCCGTTTTCCCTTTACACTTTGATGATTTCGATCTGCTCCGTATTTTAATTTTGTCTTTGCTTTTCAACTGTTATCGAATTGAGCGCCGTCATCATATGTACTGGTAGAGCACTTTGGAATTACAACATGCCTTACCAAAGGATCTCTTCATGTGCTTCCTGTTCCTTTAATTTAATGTATAGAAAAAGAAGAAAACGACTTAAACCGTTTCCTTCCTCTTGGTACGTCGAATCAAGAAACGTTCCAAATACAATAACGAAAACACAACTGCCAACTTGATGAAAAAACTGAGTACCATCATTAATGGCTTTTTGTCATATGTCAGGTACATCGAAATATAGTACGAGACCGTGACAAGAATCATGAAGTACAAAAAATAGCGGACATAACGCATGACGCTCCTCCTTATGTTTTCACATTCTATAGAGCGCAAGACCAGTAATCGTCCGCTTGAACTTCGGATGATCTACAATCCGATCCGTAAAGTTTTGAATCCAGTAGTCTGCAACCATCGTTGTCTCTTGTCGTTGAATGACTTGCAAAATAGTTAAAAACTGCGGGGCATATTCGAGTTCCATCGCTTCGACGATCGTCAATCCTTTTAGGAAAAACCGACTCGCTTCTTGCTCTTCGCCGAGTTCGAGATACAACATACCGATATGGAGCAGCATACTCGATTTTGCTCTCGGTTCTTCAAGACGAACGACGTGTTTCACTAACAAAGCAATCGCTCGTCGTCTCATATCGAGAATCGACAGTTGTGTAGCGGCGTGGGTGACCCAGGTGTAACGATTCATGCTTAACTCCTTTACCTGTTAAAAGCTAGTTTGTTTTTTTCGTTTAATCATCAAGAGAACAACCAGGAGGAGAACCTCAAGAATCAGGAAGATACCTCCAAAGAAATAGACGACCAGAACCTGACTGACGCCGTCGATTGCCACTGCAAAAAACCAAATCAAGGAAATGGCGAGTGTATAGGTAAAGTTGACTACCGTTCCTCGTAACAGACTTGCTTTTAAGTTCCTCGTGTTGCGAGCTTGACTGATAATGACGATGATTGCTCCCATTGCCCAGATGACTAAAAAAAGCTCAAAAATAAAATCATCATTCCATTGTACGCTCATTACATGACTCTCCTTCTCGCATCGACTGACTCCGTTCATGAGTCATGCAGATTAACATGATACCTATATTTTACAGGATCGTTAAGCTCATACGTCTTCCGAAAGTTGAGCGAATGAGATTTTAAGTTTCACTCCTCCCAATCAGTATATTCTTTTATCTTTCGTCTGCTGACACGTTCACCTTGTCCGATGTGGTCTGTTTCTTTCAGGTGGTATTGGACGAAAAGTAACACCAACATCACCCCAGACAAAACCGAGACAGTGGCATAGTACGGTTGCACTTCCCGTTCCAGTTCAAAAGCAGATAACACCTGTAAGAGCGTCAAAACACCAAGCATTCCGTGAAAATACCGTCGGAAAAGTGATGGCAGACCGGCTTGCCCAAACGTCTCGTACCAGACGAACAATCCTAAGCCAAACGCCAATCCATTTAAGATCGTAGAAGGAATGAGAAAAAGAACAATCCCAAGTGCAAGAAACAGCCACGCATAACGAATTGCCGGCTTAAAAAAGGCCGGATCAAGCGGTAGTTCTTCCGGTTCATCGATGACATGCGTTGCCCGCTCTTCCTCTGTCAGCGGTCGAAAGCCGAGTGCTTCTTTTTCTTCCGTTAACTGACACATTCGCTTTTTCAGGCCGACATAAAATGGAAATCGTTCTGTGGTGACCTCTCCTTCGTTCGTTTGACCATTTGTTTGCTCCTGGACGGAGATCTGATAAAGCGTCTGTCCCACCTGGTAACAGACCCAGTAATCGACGGTTTGGCTAATCTCTCGTTTTAATTGAATGAGTGGTGCCTGTTTATCCTTCATGCTGCGTAATCTCCTTCGTCGTCAGGTCCTTCAGTTGTTGAGTCGCGTACAGCAAGAGGATAAATCCTGCGATAAGGCAGACGGTTCCGTTGGCAGAAAGATTAAATGGTTTTAAATATTCTTTTGATGAACCGGCTAATATAAAAAAGAATATGCCTCCCGACCAACGATAAAAGCGGGCACGGGCTGTTTTCCCTTCGATGTAAATCGGATAAAAGAAAGGAAAGAACACAAGCGGAACATATCCCGGGATTGGTAACAGTCCGGTCAATGTCGATAATCCGCACAGCATGAGCAATAGAGCACTCAGGAGGCGCAGTTTGATGTTGCGCCGATCTGCGCGGTAGTCCATCGCCTCAGATTGAGAAAAAGGTGCTTTCAAATACCCATCCTCCATCTTTTGAAGCATCCATTCTTTTTTCTGACGATAGGCGGCAAACGTATTTTTAAAAAGCATACGGACAGTCGCCGTCTCTTCGTTAATTTCAATCATATCGTCACTATCCGGGGCCGGTTCTTTCCGGGCAACGCCTTCCCTGACGAATAACGTGCGTCCTTCTTGGTGATAGACGACATGATAGACTTCATCGTCGATTTGTTTTAACAATTGAATCATGCTGGTAGCTCCCTTTATTCTGCTCTATATGAATTAATACCATTGATCGGCTTCAGACGTTCAGCCGTATCTGATGAATGATTCCAGCCTCCTGTTTCTTCTCTTTTCCTTACCAAACTGCATTGACACCATACAGTAAAAGCACTCCTCCTGCTAAGCAGAAAAAACCGTATTGTCTGACGGATAATGAACTAAAGAGGATGACACCAATTGATAAGAAGACACTGAGCACAAACGAATCGACATGATTGACCCCGTCTCCATGTCCAGATAGCGGCGTTTTGTTTGCATGCTTACATCGGATGAAGTACGTTCCTAACATCAGCAAAAAGAGTCCGGCAGCAAGACTGATGAATGGTAAGATCACGATCGGTTCCTCCAAGATATGTATTCATTTTCATTAGATAGCAAGTTAATTTTGATAAAGATATTATACTACTAATAAATACGATATTTTCCTTTATTAAGTTTCATTAGGGCTCATCACCATAAGGTGTGGTTGACACATAAAATCCATCGGATTTTAAATCGAACATAGAAAAAAAGCGAAAACCCCGGTATCGTAATTGTTGTCTAGACAAACCACGATTGGAGTTTTCGCCTTGTCCCAACAGTTTATCAAATTAATTCTTCCGCTTCCAGCCCTTTTTCAAATCCAGATGTCGTCCGATGAAGAACCGCACGTATTTCCTGTCATTCCTGATACACATGAAATCCCTTGTCCGCTATGCGAAAAAAAGACCATCCTGCATTCGAAAAAGCGTCGTCGTTTTCGACACGGTCATGCGTGGGGAGTCGGTGCCTTGTGGATCGAACTGGATGTCCCACGTCAAAGATGCCTCTCTTGTGATTTGACGTTCGTATATGACTACGGTCTCGGACTCGTCCGTACTTCTACCGAAGTGTTCCGAAAAGGCATCACAGAACGGTGCCATGGCCGGACAATTTCAGATGTTGCGCATGAATATGAACTTCCTTATACGACTGTGGAACGGTGGTTTTATCAGTACGCTTCAGTGGTGTATTTTGCAATAGGTTTGTGCAGTGAATTGCAGAAAAAAGTACAGAACTTTGCCAGTAAATATTTAATTTCTTGATAATGCATGTGTGACACGATAACTATCGCCTGTGAAGGTCAGAATGTGCGCATGATGAATCACACGATCAACGAGTGCTGACGTTAATCTAGGATCTGCGAAAACACGATTCCATTGACTGAATTCTAGATTCGATGTGATGATGATACTTTTCTTTTCGTACCAGTCTGTAATGAGATGGAACAGGAGCTCTGCTGACTCTTTGGATAATGGAAGATAGCCCATTTCATCCAAGACGATAAGATCCGCAGAATCGAGGCGTGTATGGAAGCTACTCAGCTTCCCATCACGCCATGCTT
Source organism: Exiguobacterium antarcticum DSM 14480 (assembly GCF_000685865.1). Classification (GTDB taxonomy): domain Bacteria; phylum Bacillota; class Bacilli; order Exiguobacteriales; family Exiguobacteriaceae; genus Exiguobacterium_A; species Exiguobacterium_A antarcticum. The sequence goes on from NZ_JMKS01000001.1 coordinate 61,501, forward strand.
TGGTGAGTTGCTCTACGAGCTCCGAAACACGAAAGAAACGTACTTCTTTTCCTTTACGACAAGCTTCCCGTCCTAAACCAATCGCAAGATGTGTCTTACCAGTGCCGGGGGCACCTGTGAGCACTACGTTTTGCTGATGATCGATGAAAGAGAGCGACATCAATTCTTCTTTCTTGAGATGACGAGGAAAGTAGATGTTGTCATGCCAGCGATAGTCTTCAAGTGATTTATTGTTGATGAATTTTGCTTTTTTTATGAGCCTCTCTGCCTTCGCTTCTTCACGAAGTCTCATCTCCATTTCAAAAAGTGTCGTGAGAAACGTCTCGGACGATTCCATCGGAATCGATTCGTAAATTTCAGCGACGTAAGCGAGCCGAAGGGATTTGCACATCTCTTTTAGATTCACGGCTGCACCTCACTCTGCCATGGTCGATTCAAACTGTCATACTTACTCCAGTCGACATCGTAGGGATGCTCTTCGATGTCAGAATAGGCATCGCTCTGGCTCAGTAGCTCATACAATCGTTCATCGATTTCAGTGATTGAATGCAGGACTAATCTAGATCGTAGCCATCCCAGTCTTTCTCTCCGTATCATCAGATTCTGGATGTTCAGATACTCTCGAATTCGTCCAGGGAGGTACTCTGCGTGGCGTGAATGACCATAACTACGCGGCTTTTTGTACCATTCGTTGAGAATGCTTTCCCAAGGTAACGCCCGTTTCGTCATCATATAAGGTCGCTTTTCTTCGTACAGGATTTCTCCGTGACGAGAAATGATTTTCATATCGTCCCATTTTAGGATTGCTCTCACTTGTCCATGTCGAGAACCAGATGGAACGAGAATCTTCGTTTGATCGATGGTCACTTCTCCATATTTGTTTACCTTCAACAGTTCCTCCTTGAACACCGGAAAGTCTTCTTCCGGCAGTCGAAGGAGATGCTTTTTCTCTTCCACAACGAGATCCTTGATACGTACTTTCTTTTCATAATGTATACGTTCCATGTCATCCCTGAGGGATGATGCGAGGCGTCTGTTCAATGATTCGAAGTCATTCATGACGGGAGAAGGAACCAGGAAGTTGTAACGGACATATCCAACCTTGTTTTCGACGCTTCCTTTCTCATTCCCACTATACGGATTACAGCTTTGAACTTGGAAACCATAGTGCGTTACGAATTGCTGAAAAGCGTCCGTATAAATGGCATCTTCCTTTGTTGTCCGTACTTTAGCGACGGCTGCTGGGAGATTGTCGATTCGTAATTGTTGCGGCACGCCTCCGATTTCTTCGAACAGTCTCTTCAATCCGGTCAGGAAACATTCTTGGTTCTCTGCTGGTAATGCAACCGCAGCTGTTCGATTGCTATACGGCATGGATAGGATCAAGCAATGCACATCGACCGCATGACTGTCCTTCACGACTTCCATGACGCCAAAATCTACCTGTGCTTCTCCGGGCGGGTGGGCCAACCGCTCGAATCGACTATCGTTTTCTACATCGCGACCTAGGCGCCATTCTTTGATGAATTGACAGACGGTCCGGTAGGACCCTTCAAATCCATATGTACATAATGTCTCATATAGTTTTTTATTGGTTCGTCGTTGTTTCTTTTTCATCATCGCATCTTCCTGTAGCCAGTCCTCGATCATTTCGCCCCAACGGGTGCCATACATCATGCCACGCTTTGAAGAATGACTTTCTTTTGGTAGAAAAGACTCATCGGCATATTTTTTAGCAGTTCGCCAGTTCAGGTTAAGATCTTTCGCAATCTTATTGATGGAATAGGATTTATGGTTCCTTAAAAATTTGATACAATTGATTTCAGACATTGTTAGCATTCCTTTCATCTCCTTCACGTTCTTGTTTCGCAACTTAAACGTTAGGATGAATTTGTGGGTGCTGGCAAGTCTTTTTCTTTTTTCGCAAAAGGAGTGCAGAACTGTGTACGTTTCCGTCGCACAAGTCTGCACTCCTATTTTGCATTACACAAGTGGATACAGTGGGACAGGCGACACACATCCTCGTCGATGAGTTCGCCACGAGAAAAGGACACCACTATGCGACGATCGTTCTTGATGCCAAGACTGGACGTCTTCTGTCTATCGTCCCGGGCCGGGACGTATCGGCGATTACGGCTGCGCTTCAAGGTGTACTGGGAGATGTTCGTTCTGTCGTCAGTGATTTTGCACCTGCGATGGCGAAGGCAACTACTCGTGTCTTCCCGAATGCAGCGCATGTGCTGGATCGTTTTCATCTCATCCAGTTCTTTACGGATGCTCTTCGCCGCCGGCGTCGTTTTTTGAACGAGGCAAGACGCCATCATCATGTTCGTGTGATTGATCGTGCTCTCGCTTGTCGTCCGGAAGCATTGGCTCTTGAAGATCGAGAGGCCGCCCATTCTTGTATTCTAGAAGACTCGTTTACCCGGGATCTTTATCAAGGACTCCAACATATCCGATATGTGTTGAAAGCAACGTGCGACGGGCAGGCATGCCGAAGACTGAAAGACTGGCTGGAACGTTATCAGTTCCATCCGTGCGGACCTCTTGCGAAAATCGCGAAAGCGATTCGTGGCCGTGAAGAAGCGATGCGTCACACCATTGTATCGACACTATCGAATGGGAAAATGGAAGGGACGAACAATAAGATTAAGCTCATTAAACGTCGTGGTTATGGCTACCGAAACCTCGAACGATTCTTTTTGAGATTGCGCCTTGAGATTGGTCGTTAAAATAGCAACCACGTGTTATGGTGATGAGCCTTCATTAATGAAAAAAATCCCAAATTAAATGTTTAGAGATCGTAATGTAAACCTTCCAAATTACTTCTCTAAATGATCAAGATAATTCATGATTTAACCTCCATGTGTTACTCGTTTTGATACGAGTGAATAAAGCTTCTACTGAAAAATGTACACTCAAGGGATTGCTACTCTTTTGGAGTACGGATCATCTTCGAGTATGTACTCTATGTTTTTGAAATCACTCCGCATAGCATTGTCAGACAACTGTTCTAATAAATCGACATCCTTACATAACAAGATGACATTCGTACAATCGTCTATGGTCAGACAGAATGTACAATCACTATTCAAATATTCACTGTATGTATTTACTTCAACCGGCAGAGAATCATGAAATGCTTGCAAGCCACAAAAAATTATATAATATTCATCAATATTCAGTATTCTTTCTAATTCTCTTCCTTCCACAATCTCATAATCCGGAATATTAAATTCTTTTAAGTTTTCAATAGTGTGATCCTTTATATCCCTATCTTCTTTTATGTACATTTCGATCCAATCTACTCTCCAATTATACTGCGTTATATCAATTGGATTTAAGATATCATTGATATACTTACCAAAATTATTAGGTATTTTAAATTCGATACCAACTTTCACGTCATCCACCTCATCTCTAAAAATCCTAAACAGATCAGCGATTACAGAATAGATGGTCACTCCAAATTGTCATTGATTTCTTTCAGTCGTTCTTCGTATTCGTAAACAGCAGCTACATCACCACTTGAGCCATATGGGTTTATGACCGCTTTTGCCTCTTTTTCATTCACAAAAACTCTCGATCCCCATAAACCCTTCGTAATAAAGTATTCTTCCTCATTGGATTCTAAAGTATCAAAAAATAAAGGAGTTAGAAACGTACCTTCTTCTCGATGCCGTTTTCCAAGTACAATCCATTCCCCTTCTTTTATGCCATAGTAACCCGTTCGAATTACAATGCATGATTCTGGATTTTTTCGATCTAATTCATGTAGTGTGAGAACCTTCTCCGTTCTGAGATTATAATATTGGATATAGTCCATAAATTCTAGTTTTCCAGTCTCATGATTTTCATCTTTAGAGACTCTCATTTCCCCATACCCGTAACCACCGAGTCGAGGTAACGGAATGGCGTATACGACTCCTGATGATAGCTTCCACCGGGAAGGTCTTTTTTTCGTACGAATGGAGACGTTTGAAATCATTTGTTGTTCATCTTTTCGTATACTCAGGAGGCTGTTTAGTCCATGCTCAAGAAGATAACGCCATTCATCAACTGAGAATTCATAATTCACTTCTTTTTCGAATTGATAGAGTGTATTTCTAAATTGGTTCACATGCTTTTCTAGTTCTTCTTTAGGATTCGACATTATTCAATCCTCCTCACTTTATTTCGTAGCTACTACTTCAACTTATTATTAATTTCTTTCAATCGTTTTTCGTATTTGTAAACAGCAGATAAATCACCACATGTCGCAGATGGGTTTATGATTGATTGTGCCTCTTCTTCATCTACGAAAAATCTCTCCCCATATATCCCGCTAGTAATATAGTAGTATTCTTCATCGGAATCCAAGCTAGGTACACTCCCAAAAAGTAACGGCGTTTCGAAAGTCCCTTCTTCCCGATGCCGTTTTCCGAGTACTGTCCATTCCCCTTCGGTAATTCCGTAGTATCCAGTATCCATAATGATACAAGGGTCTGGATGTTTCTCATCTAGTTCTTGAAGCGAGAGCATCGTTTCCGTTCTGAGATTATAATATTGGATATAGTCCATAGATTCTAGTTTTCCAGTCTCATGGTTCTCGTCTTTAGAGACTCTCATTTCTGCATATCCGTACCCACCAAGTCGAGGTAACGGAATGGCATATACGACTCCTGATGATAGCTTCCACCGGGAAGGTCTTTTTTTCGTACGAATGGAGACATTTGAAATCATTTGTTGTTCATCTTTTCGTGTACTCAGGAAGCTATTCAGTCCATGCTCAAGAAGATAACGCCATTCATTAACTGAGAATTCATAATCCATTTCTTTTTCGAATTGATAGAGTGTATTTCTAAATTGGTTCACATGCTGTTCCAGTTGATCTTTAGATTTCAACATTTTTCAATCCTCCTCATAAATTAGACTAAAAGCCATTGCCAGCTTAAAAATTTAATAAAGTATCCATTGATTTTTATGTGCTCCTCTTGTGTTCAAAAATGGCCCATGGAAACCATAGTACGGATTCTGTCTCTTCTTCGCCTAATTCATTACAATAATCTGAATAACGATCAGCTTCTTCTATCGAATCAATCAACCCATAACGATTTGGTGAAAAATTAAAATGTTGACGAAAATCACGCTCTAATCCATTGCACAAGTAAGAATGAAACGAGCCAGAGTCAAATCCTAAAACTTCGTATCCTACTTTTTTTGCTCCATCCTTCTCAGGTGGGTGGTGCTGTAACAACATTTTTTCCACTCCATATGGTTCAGGATTTTTACTGCTAAACAATTCTATATCTTCAAGAAAATCTGATTTATAACGTTCAGGTAATCCAATGCTGATGATGCGTATATCAGGAATCTGGATCAAAAAACGATTTAAAAAATCTCCCGCAGAATGTAAATCAGAAAATACTTGAGGAAACAAAACATCACCAGTATTCCTATGTTCTTCTATCCAATGTTCGAATAACTGAAAGGTGTTAAGCGAAAGACCGAGTTGATCCATATAGCGTTCTTTTTTCACTTCAGAATTTCCCCATAAGATACTGGTATCAGGATATTGCTTACAAAGACAACCACTCACTGATAGCACGGTTTCAGGAACAATCTTTTCATCCATATAATCTTTACGGGGTGTTGGCATAACAAGAAAATATCCTGCAGATATGTAATTCAAATGTTCATCTCCTTCTCATACGGGATTGCTATAATAATCATAAAGTATTTGAACTTTTAATGAATCTTCATGCCGGAGTGCTTGAATAGAAAGGAAATCGAGATATGAATAAAGAACAGGAAGCGATTCTCGTTAAATCATTCTTCGTCAAACGGGTGCAAGAGCGTGTACTCCATGAACTGTTTTCGCCTAAAAAACGGGATCAAGCCCTCTATCGACTGGATCATCTCTATAAAAATATGCTCAAAAACGAGTACTTAATTGAAATCACCCTACCCAATTCGTGGTACGAAGACATTTACGGTCTATTAAAAAAGCATGGTGCGCCGGATACCTGTTACTGCTTGTCAGAGAATGAAGTGATCAATGGAAAAGAATTGCCTCTGAAAGAAGCGCTTGAACACGCCGTCGGATTTGGGTTTTCTTCCATCATTTCCTGCATTCCCGGTGAACTCGCTTACTTTGAAGCAGAACAGTCATTCGGAGCCCCGCCCCGTTATTTACTGAAGAAACCTGCTTATCACTAAAATACGAAGGAGGACTTGCAGATGTTTTTGATTAGAAACGATTTAATCGATATTTCAGATCAAGAGGAGACGTTAATCTATCGCGATCACCTACAAATTTTTTTATCTCAGGATGCTGAGGTCATTAAGCACCGCTGCGCTTTACTCATCCAACTGGATGAATACGAAGATAAACTATTCAAGCCCACTGAAGTCCTTGAACTTCTTGGTATTTGTGAGGTTCTTTCTCATCGACATTGTTTCCCTCATGAACCATGGAAGTTGAAGTCAGCAGACCCTCTCATTCAAGATTTGCATTATTTTTTGCAAAAATTAAAAAGTATGTGTATACAGGCTGTTTATCAAGATCGACTGATTTTATTCCTAGGATTATCCTGAGAGTGATTTTTAAGCAACTAATTAACGGATTACATTTTAGTGAATCAGTCACCCCAAAAACAAATCAACGCGTTCTGGTATACAGACTCGATGCACATTCGCTTAAGCAATTCTAAAAATTGATGTAGCTCCATTATTAACTCATTTGATTGATGGATCATCCAAGGTTCGTTTGGATAATAATGTGCCTGATTCACTAACCATGCTTCATTCGGCGTACAATACCGTTGAATAAGTAGTTCACAAATTCCAATCAGCTCGTTTACTTCTCTTGCTAAAAACAATTTATCAGAATAGGAATCCAAATGAATCAGTAAATCACAACGATCAGAAACGCTGGAGAAGTCTTGAATCAAAAAAATGTGGACGCGACTCGGGTAACGGAGAATATCTTTTTCTTCTTCCGGAAATTCTTTTAAGCTCGTACTGATACCAAACATATTTTTTCCTCCCCTTTCTTTAAGATTTGCCGATTTTGATTTTTCTTGCTCATAGTAGTCGATGCCGTCACCTTCAGGCAGAAACGCTTTCACCTTGTCCTCTGTATCGAAACAGGCTTCATTCGAAAACAGATAATAGCCCATGAAATCATGTTCGATCGTGATGAAAGACATTTCTTCCGTTGTATGAATGACAGAAACGACACGTTCTTTTTTGAAAAACCATCCTTTGACCATTCTCGACTCAAACGTCAGGAGATTCGTAAACGATAGGAAGTAAAAGTCGTTTGCGGCAGCATACCAGTACGTTTCGTCTAACAGACGTTCCAGTTCGCTTGCATCGTTCACTTGAACGCTGTAATAAGGTCTTTGCTTATCCGGTTTAATCTTCGTGTAAGACAACTTCTCCTGATGAAAGAACGCCTCTACATCCTCATCTGTAAAACCGCCACCAAACGTCACGAAGACCGGGTAACGATTCAAGCACATCAAAAAATGCTTCAATACAGCATTCGAGTCACCTTGATAGTCTCTTTTCTCATCATTCGGGATGCACCCCATCGAATAGATCGACTTGATGCGATCTGATTTATCGATGTCTAGATAGCGGTCCTTGATCACTTTTTTATGATCGGTATGTTCTTCGAGATAGATGTATAGCATAAGAATTCCTCCACGTATCCTGCTTGCTCCACATTCACTAAACGAAACTTCCCTATGCATAATGATCCAGTTATTTACGCATGTTGAATATCGTCTGTATTTCCAAAGTGCGCAATCTTTCCATTGGTACAGAAATGATCGAGCATACCAAACCGTCCATTTGCATCGCGTGTCACAATAAAGTTATATGGCATGCACAACATGAACTCTGTCATGAAGTTCTCGAGCGTTCGTCGAGAAGGCTTTGAGTAGTTCGTTGGCAGGAATCCAGAAGTGATTTCTTTTCGGTTCAGCAAATGCAACAAACGATTTTCGAAGACGGCTTGCCAATTCGTATCGGTTAATGTCATCGCATGGATCGAGTCCTCATCATTTAAAACGCCACGGCCGCAAAAGACGACCTCAACCGGGAACGTCGCATACGGTAAGACAGCATCAAAAAAGTTTTCGTACTCCGTACCCGACTCTCTTAGTTCCTCATAGAAGACACCATACATTGAGACACTATCGTTAGTAACGCGAACGATTTCCTGCCCGTGTTTCCCAATGCTGAGAATCGTCTTCGACTCGGCTGACATCCCTATCTGTTCGATTTCAAGTTGATTTAGAAATGTCTTCAGTTGCGAAGTATCTGTCATAATGACATGCGACAAGACCGTCCAATCTGATAAATCGTAGGTATTGCGGTTTTGTTTCACCGGACATTCCAACAACTTAACTTCAAAAGGATAGCTATGCTGAGTCACCTGAATTCGGACGAGCTTTTGCCAATCGTCATGCGGTAACAGCTCCCGGTAGACATCAATCCATTCACCACTCTGAAATTCCACTTTTGTCCCTCCTAACCCTTGGCTTACCTCATTCATTAGTATGTTGTAAACCCAAAGCCCCATTCACCAATCGCATCGTTCGACTACTAAGGGTATACCGTTAAACTTGTCTTTGAATCATCGTTGGGATTTTTCTATCTATTCAATCCCACCTACAGGTCACGCTTTGGTCTACTTCAAGCCGTAGATGAATCAGGGTATTTGCGTTCAGACCTGAAAGAGTCAGAGCGCGAGTTTCTCCACCCGTATAGGACAATTCGAAAACGACATCTTTCATCTCTTTTAGTAAAAAGAAAGCCCAGTGAAGGTCGTATTCACGCTCATACAAAAGATCCCACAATGCTTCAGTAAAGGCTGTTTCGTCTACCACATACAACTTCATGAATTCATTTTCGTCCAACAGTTGAAACGCGGAAAACACCTTTTCAGTTGGAATCCGCGGTTTTTGAATGATCAAGGAGTAACCTTCCGCGAGCTTCTCAAGCAGTTTCGTTTTACTGTCCGGAATATCTTCTTCCATCACGGATGAGGGCAGGTCGCTGATTTTTAACGGAAGACCAATTTCATATTCAAACGGGTCATCAAAATTCAGAAGTTCTTCATAGGAATACGTTGTTTTCATCGGCATAGTCCTCTCTGCATTAGCTCGTCTTTTAAATTCTCTTTAATATCCTGTGATCAATTTTTCGAATCTGGATACTAAAACATCTCACCCTCTACTTGAATGGTTACTTCAACAAGTTTAGGTGAGACGCTTTTAATCACTGGTATTGAATTATTCGAAGTCCTCTTCAAAATCTTCATGTTCCCCGATAACCAGCAAAATACCGGTGACCTGATCTGCATCGCGTCGTACGCGAACCTTGAAGTGGCCGTCCCCCATCAACTGGACGGCAGCACCAAACGGAAATAGAAAGATTTCCTCAGTATTTAATAAATTGATTTTTTCTACTTAGAAGTAAACATAGCTGTTTTCTTTTACGCGTCTTCCTCATCAAACGATTCATACAATTTTTTATTCCATTCGGAGCAACGGGCTATCCAGTCCGGTTCACTCGTTTTCAAGTATGTAAAAGCTTCTTCAGCCAGTTGTTCGTGCTCTTCTTCAGAAGATAGTCCTTTCATCATAAAATACATTCCATCATGATTAGCTACAACGTCTGACCCGACTATAAATCTCTCATTCCCTTTTAAAGAAAAGACTGTCACTTTACTTGGAGGAATGAGATCCCCTTCATAGTTAAGATAACCGGTTAACGGAATGACTCCCGTCTCGATGTAAAAATTTTCACTGTACTTTGTAATATAAAACGTCAAGAGTTCCTGATGGGTATCTTGTTTCCGTCTGAAATGTGGATAGCTTCCTTTAAACCCTTGTTTCCTTAATTCAGGGACAATAATTTTTTTAATCGCTTGAGTCATCATCTTTCGATTTCCTACCGGTACGATTCCCACTACTCAGTTCCCCCTTCTCCATTAGGCTAGATGAGACTTTTTGACAGAGGTATCCGACGATATGATCATGGGTCGTCCGTTCCTCCAAGTCATCGTTTTCAACCAATTCGTCAATCGCTTCCGAAATGACGTTCCACAGTTCTGTTTTTTTATATGGATCGTATGGGGTATTCATTGTTTATTCTCTCCCTGCTTTTCTAGTCGTTCCCGCCACTCCATGAAGCCTTCCGTCTCTTCTTCTAAAAAGCGCAGCCAAAGTTCATACGTCCGGGCGTGTTCCTGCCACTCTTCCATGAACTCGGCCTTTTGAACCGAATCACCGAGTTGATCCATCAACAAACGGGTTTCCTGCAGCGTCTCCGCATCGTCCTCCGTCTCACTTAAATACAAATCTTCATTGAGATGATGGAAGGCGTACCACAGCCAATTCAACAGATGACGAATCATCGTCTCGATCGCCAGTCGTTCCTGCCGACCGCCGCGGTCAATCGCCGTCTGCAGATATTCAAGACGGTTGTCTTCTTCAAAAGAGAAGATCCCAAACCACCGATACGGTCGTACGTCTTCCGGCAAATCATTCATCCATTGTTTCAGGACAGGCTTCAATAACCTCTCCTTCAGCGGATGAATCAACAAGTCCTGTACTGCTTCCTCCCGTTCACATGCGGTCAGCAGACCATCCGTAAACTGCCGTTGCCTCTTGACATCCCATGCAAGTGCTTCCGCTATAAAGGTGTTCATCTGCTGTAAAAACACGTTTCGCAATCCCTGTTGTTTTGCAAGATAAGCGAAACGTAATGATGCGAAGTCTGAACGCTCTTCCTCTTGCAGCAATTGCTTTAAAAATGTTGATGGCATGCCTGATCCTCCCGCTTCTCGTCAGCTTACGCGTTAAAACGTTTTTTGCTTTTTTTCATATACACAAACAGGAACACACCCGTTACGAGTAACAGACCGGCGTCCAAATATTTTATGTCCGGTGCCTGTCTGTAACTGATGTTAATCAGGAAGTAACTGATAAAGCACATCGCTTTGACCCAAAACGGCAGCATTTTTCCGCTCGTCGACATGATGAGGAAGGGTACTGCAAGGATGACTATCACGTACGGAGATAAAGTCCAAGGTGTTACAATCGGAATCAATCCCACTCCGAAAAGTACATACGCAAACCATGTCGCCCTCTTGTGAAACGTCAACTGTTCTTCTTGACTCGGCACCGGATCCGGTGTGATTTCCTGTTGATACCCGTCTGCCTGCTTCTCGGCAATCAGTTCCTTCACGCGACGTCGGGCTTGAAAACGAAACGTAAACCGTTCTTCCGTTTTTTCATCAATATCTTCATCAAGCATCCATGGTTCATTGACTCCAAAAAATGCCTGAACCGTCCGGCCGTCGCGATAAATGGTCCAGGAATACATCAAGCTGCCGATTTGCTTTCTAAGTATGATCATCAGGATATTTCATCTTCCCTTCATGAACTCTATTTTGCTGGATAAATCGGTTGATCCAATCTGAAATCATACACCTCGGTCCAGATGTTTAAGCGGGTGTCATTAATAATGACAACGTCCCGTCGCCATTTCACACTTACCTCCCTACACGGATATTCCCAGTAGACACGCCGCTGTTCTTTTGTTTTTTGATCTTCCATGATGCCAAGCATCGCAAATCCCGTCGTCGCCCCTCCGCTCGAACGATAAAACCGTAACGTATACCGCTCGTCCAGCCGGAAAAGTGATGCTTACTCTGTCGTCAGCCTTCGAGTTCCTCGAGAACGTTCTCCGGATTCAGCTCGAGCCCCTGTAAACTGGCATCCCAGTTTAGTCCGCAATACAAACCGTCTTGCATCATGTTCGGCAACCAGTCGTCTGTAAAGACATCGAGATCGAGGCGAATGAGATGATAATTCTCCCATCCGTTTGTCTGGCAAGCACGTGCCCCTTCTTTTGTCGAGAAGAACAATAACACATCCGAGTCACCTTGGTTCGATGGACAATACGCCCATCCCGACTGCTTCAATTTCGATAAACCGTAAACAGTTCCTGTCTCAATTACCGTCTGAAGAAAGTCTTCCGCCCGCATGGCACTCTCTTCAACTTGTTGTTCTTGTTTCATGAATGCTCTAAGGGTCGGAGCGACCGGAAATACTTCCTCTTCCTCGTGATTCCACAGAACAATCGTTTTTGTATCCGGCAATAAGTAGCCAAGTTCATCCCCGGAACCGTCCGTGGCAATTCGGAAGAAACCGTTCGGATAGTCTTCCACATCAGTCGAGTTGACACGGACAATGTCTTCCCACGTCCGCTTGATATACTGTTCGTCCTTGATCGGATGGAATTGCCACTCACCGGCTTCGAACTTGTTTTCCTTTTTAAAGCGTGCCCGCAGCTCGGACGGCAGCGAAAATCCGAGTTCTGCCTCGACTTCTTGCAACCGTTCTTCTGTAATGCCTGGTAATCCGATCTGATGTTCCATTTTCACTACTCCTTTATGTACAAATTCTTTTCTTCCATTTTCATATATTCAAGCGGACTTTCAAATTTGTATCTGTATCCGATTAATCAGCTAACAATTTACTTCAGTCCTTTTCTCTCCAAAGCTTTTGTGAATCATGGCGCTTTTCTGCATCTATCTATTTCGCACTTGTCGATACAGCAGAATGATCCGTTCCCTCGGTCCGATGACATCCACACCTTCTCCATCCGGTCCAACCGAGACGACCGCGTACGAGACATCGATTCCCGGAAAGTCTTCTGTTTCTGTTAATGCATCTGTTCCGTCCGTCATCATGGAATAGAGATAATTTTTCTGACCGTGACATCCGCATGCGTACAGAAATGGAATCATTTCTCGCAACGTTTTTTCCCGATCAACAATGAGCCGTATGTTGGTCTCACGCGAAGCTTCTTCTCCATCAATGAGCTCTGGTTCGTTATTGTTTGACGCATAATACGGTATGTCGAAGGATTCGAGAACCGCAATTGTTTCCTTCATCGAAAAATCAAATACATCAAAGACCATGCAGATCGGGAATGCATTCGTTTGCCCAAGTAACCACATCGCATCCTCACTGGCGACTGCTTCGGTTGATTGGTTGATTGCGAATCCCCACTCAAAATAAATATTGAGATGTTCATACTTTTGAAAACGCTCATCCTTCGGTATATCGACTTCTAGATGATGAAGCTGTTTGTAGTGATCGACTAACATGTTGCTTTCTCCCTCTCTTTAGCAACGTATGATTGCTTTCCGCTCTATGAATAGGATTCTCAAATCAATGGTTGACGTGTTAAGTCAAGCAGTTCATCCTTTGTCTCAAAAAGCTTTTCCTCAAACGCTTCAATACCCTGTTGCTCAAGATAGTCTGCCTCCGATTCGAAAATCGGAACAAACCAGACCGGTAAGACGTGATCCGGTTCTTCAAAACTCGCATCGACTGTATGGACGAAAAAGGTTTCATCAAAATAAAACGGTGCCGTCACATAGACTCCTGCAAATCCGTATTATCCGAACACCGTCTCAGGCATACTGTAAAATTCGCCCAATTCAAATGCCTGTCCGGTTTCCAAAGCATGCGTCGTCAGACGCCATAGCAATTCGATGACATCTTCCTCCGCTTCCGGCTGCTTGACCGACATCATCAGTTCCTGATGATAAAATCGCTCCTCTTCAAACTGAAGCGGTCGCCACAGTAATCCGAGTGTTGTCGCCGTATAGGTATTATCGATAGGTGCGTTCTCAAACTTCAGGAATTGAATGTTTTCTTCCATCATATCTTCTAGTTCTAAACTTCCTTTAATCTCACCACAGTGTTTTTCCAAATGCTCAATATAATTCATATGTCCTCCCGTTTACTTTCTTCGCCGGCCAAACAAGGCCCAAAAGAAATTCCATTTATACTTCATATTATATAATCAGATAACATTATTGGGAATTTTTATTTTAATTGTTAACCCCTATTTTTTCATTTCGATTTAGGTACATCTTCCAATTTATTGGTATAATTGCTGTAGTGTTAAATGGACGTGAAAGGAACGTGGACATGAAAAAATTGTTACTTGGTTTACTGATTGCCGCGACCGCATTAGCAGGCTGTGGTGTAGATGCATCAACACAAGTTAAAGACACTTCCTATGATGGAACGTACTTAAAAATCGCTGTGATTGGAGAACAGCCTAATCTGCAAGAGAAAAATGTAAAGTTTTCAACACTTTCATTTGAAGACCTAGAGGACACGAACCGGATTTCCTCGAAGTTTGATGCGGTGTTCATCGCAAAAAATAACCTAAAACAGGCAGATGAAGAGAAGTACGTGAAGGTGTACCGGAAACTTGATGTTCCGACCTTCTTCTTAGAGACGACAAAAGGATTTTTACCATTCGTATCTGAAGACCTGACGTATGCCACTGCGAGCGAACTGGAGCATTCCTATGCATCCGGTTATCTGCAAGAGAAAAAAGATAGCTATCGCTACTGGGAGTATGGATTAAACAATGATCAAACGAACAATAAAAATGTCAAAGACGTCTACTCACGAATCTTCGAGACAATTGCAGAAGTGAAAGAATAACAAAAGGAGTGTAACCGGGTCTGTTTCCATCGCCTGGTTGCACTCCTTTTGCCGTAGTTCACTATGACGTTCATTCAACGTCCGCGATTTTAATCGTCTCGTGTTGATACGGATGATCTGAAAAATTCGCAACAAAGTCAAAACCGTTTCCGTCATGGTTCACCCACAGAAAGAAACAATTCCGCTCGTCATCCGAAAAGTTTAACCTAAACTTTTTAAAATAAAAGTCATTTTTTGCCTCATCCATTTCAATCGTCTTCTCGCTTGAAAATAATACACTCTCGTTATTGTATGCATCTTGATAAGCTTTAGGGAAGTAATGAAGAAATGCTTCTTTTGAAGTGATGGTCAATCGATGATAAATATTCCCCCGGTCAAATCTTTTACTGCTGTCAGCGTCGTGCGCAATGTTGATCTTGCTCGAACCACTCATACTGTGAACGTACAGTGGATAATGATTCAACTCCAGTAAAAATTCTCGAATGTTCTTGCTGTAAAGAGCCATCCCGTCCTGCCACGACTCTTCCAACAGCTGATCCATATCGACATCTGCGTATTCTTCATCATCCTCATGACAGTGAAAACGAACTTTTCCTTTGTCCTCGGATATAAAGATAAAAGCAGTTCCTTCACCGACCAACATACTATCCAATTCCATTAGCCCAACTCCTTCATTCGTCATCTGCGAAGTCAATTCGTACACCGAAGATTTGCCTCGAGACATCATACTGTATGTCAACATCATACAGTCCGTCTCCAAAACCTGACGTCGAGACAGCACCAAACGAAACGATACCGGCCTGGTCGTCGGACGAAACAATTGTCTCAAATTCCATCGCTTGATTCTGACGATAAGCTGTTCGATCAAAAATTCCGGCCAGTGCCGAGTCCGTGCTGATTGGTTGATCCTGACGGCGCCATTTGCCACTCCGCTTTTTATCCCCTTCAAAAACAAGCAGTTGCTTGACCCACTCGTCTTTCGTGTAAATGGTGGCTGCAGTCCAACTGCCTGATTTCACATTCGACAAAATCAGCTGTGAATCCGTGTTTTCCTCTAGTCCGTAATAAGGATCCGTCACAATCAGCTCGTTGCTCTCGACCGTAAAACGGCCAAGTCGGTAGGCCTGATTCGTTTTTCGTTTCGGGACATGCCAATCGATGAACTGTTCCAAAGAAGACGATGGATATTTTGCGATTCCCGTCTTTTCGTTCCATCTAAAGACGAGCTCCTGCAGGAAACGTTTTCGAATCCGGTAACACAGCTTGTCACCCGTTAGATTTTCACCGATACAAATCAAGTCATCGGGCAAGCCAGCCGGACGCTTCTCATTGTGACGAACGATATCCTGTAAGACTTCTTGTCTGGTTGGTACAGGATACAGGCTCCATTCGCCAAACTGTGCACCATTCGTCTGTAAAAAAAGGTCTTTGTATTCATCTGGAAACAAAACACCTAAGGCACGTTCTGCTTTTCTCAGGTCAACAGCTGATGCCCCGGGCACCCTTGAATCGGGATGGAGACGTTTAATGAGTTTACTCACGACATCTTCGCTCCTGTCCATGTTGTTTAGACGGCGTAAGGCAACCAAATAATTAATACAAGTGACAGCACCGTTTTCGAAAATTGTTTTTTCTCCAGAAACCATGGCAGTAACACCAGCCCGACTAGCGTCATGGCAAGTAATACCAGTCCTAGATTAAAGTAATGCGCTCCCGTTGCTAACGGAATACTCATAATTCGAAAATCTGCATTCGGAAAATAACCGAGTCGGGTAAAAAGTATGTTTCCAAATACGCCGCCTACCATCAACAGGATGGAGATGTTCAACATTTTTTTCTGCAATATGAATAGCCTCTTTTTAACGCGTATGTACGATTCCTATTATATGTCATCCTAAAATTGTTCCGAACAACACCACGACCAAGGCCAGCGTCAGTGACCATACGATGGTTTTCCTATTGTCCCCTTCAATTCGTTCATACCAAAGCGGAAAGATATTCATGACTAGCAAGCCAAAGGACCGATACAGCTTTTCCTCTGTAGCATCCCACCCAAGCAACGCGGTTACACCCACTAAAACTAGCAATAAAACGTTTAGACTGATACTGATCGTCCGAATACGACTGCCCGGTTGCAACCGATTAAACAGAAAGGCCACGACCGTTCCGATACAGGTTGCTATACACAGATAATACAAAACGTGCTCCATTCTCATTCCTCCATGTCCAATTTCATCCTTCTTTTACGTGTACCAAAATCAATCGGTTTCGTCGTCTAGTAACCAGTCATCATTGATTTGCGAAATGACGGTCCCTTTCGGAAGCCGGGTCACCAGGTGTTCAATTGGTATATAGCTTTCATCGTTTGACAGCAGGTAAAAGCCGTTACCATCGTGGGCAATCTTAAAACAGGTCGTGTTCGGATGCATGGTCAGAACACAAATCGGGCGAATCAGTTTCAATCGCCACCACTTTATCTTCTCCAACTTAAATGACAGGTTATCTGAGTACGAAATGGTATAAAACAGATTTTCCGATGCCAGCCAGTAGGTTTTGTTCAGGACAAGACGCAGTTCTTCCGTATTTTGAACGGTAATCGTATAACACGGATGGTACTCCTTATAACGGACTTTCACCTCTCCACTTCGAAACTGTGTATCTAAATCCAATACGACATACGAAAGATTATTTTGCTTGAAAAACGCGTCATGTTCTTCATGTAATCCATACTCATCCACGAAACTGATATAGAGTGGAAACACCTGTTGATGAATTAAGAATTCGAGTAAAAAGTCTTTGTTTTCATCTGCCCCGTCTTTTTCAATACGGCTCACATCAATGAGATAAGCTGTCGTCAACTCTCCACCCATTTCAAACGGGTATCCTAAGTTCAACGCATCCTTTTCGATAATCTCTTTTTCCATAATCATGATTTCTGCCATTATATTCTCCTTACTGGGACACAGCTTTTTTATTTTCTAAAGTGCAAATGATGCAGAAGAAGAGATTTAAATGTCTTTTTCTTGATCATCTTAATCTAGTACCTCGTTTTCCTCTATCACTTCATCGTTGATTTGCGTAACGACCATCTGGTCCGGCAAACTGGCGATCAATCCGACAAGTGAATTGTACTGCGTATCCCGGCTGAGTAAACAAAATCCTAATCCGTCATAATCAGTGGTGATGTAGATCTTTGAAGCATCAAAATCAAATACAGCGATGGATCGTCTTCTTTTGACTCCCCGCTCCCAAAAGTCTCCCCATTCGAACGTTAAAGAATCTGAATGACTGATACAATAGAATACATTTTCAGATGCGAGCCAATACGTCTTGTTTAATACAAGCAGTAAGTCAGCAGGATTTTGAATTTTCGCCGTAAAGCAAGAATAATAGTTGTACCGTCTGTACCCGTAAGATTTCAAGTTGCCGTCACAGTCATCGATCGTGTAATCAATCTGATGCTGCTGAAAAAAGGTTGTGAAGTCTTTAGACAGGTCATACTCATCAACAAAATGCACATACAACGGGAAAACCGCTTGATGTGTTAAAAATGCCATTAAAAAGTCTCGACCTTCTTCGACATGTCCTTCTCCGCTTAAACGATGCACAACAGGTAAACCTCCGTCAAACCGATGGGGATGCACTAGATTTTCTATAAAATGTTCCGTGACAGGCTCTTCTATAATCAGGACTTCTACCATTTAATTTTCCTCTCCCTGCTATTTTTTCGAGCTATTTTTTTAAGCATAACGAAACCGATCCTGTCTTTCCATTTTTTCTAGTATCCGGTATACATTTTGATATACTGATAGAAATGATTATGGATGAAAGGAGAATTTGTATGTGGAAACCTCTGTTGTTTTTTTCTGTCTGGCTTAGCATTACTATGCCCCTTTTGCTGATTGCCATCTTTACGATTTTTCAACCGTCCCTTACTTTTGATCAGAGCGGGATCATTCTGCTCGGTATCCTTTTAATTATCACAACCGGAAATGTCTATCTCGCATCCCGGGTCTGGACACGGATTGAAAAGAAGCTGTATCGTCGTAAGCATTTTAATTAAAAAACGCAGATCCTCCTGTTCACGGAAGAACAGAGCGTCTGCGTTTTTTACACCTTTGCATCCATAAGCAAATAGATACCAAATCCTCTAAAGATAGGAGTCGAGACAAGTGGTCGATCAGGATACACAGATTAAAATACTTCTATATGGCAATCCGCTTCAGTTCGCCTGCGAAACCCTCGGCGTTTCTGATATGCGGAAAAATTCCTACGCCGACGTGTTTACCGTCACCGAAGCAGATGTCTTCGCTTATACCGAAAAACACGGTTTTCCCGATTCACCGTCCATCGACCGGCTGACGGACGGATTCCATTACTACGAGGAACAGGGTGTATGGTATATATTCTTCCGTGAACGAGGGAAAACGTTTGACCAGCAACAGTTTACAGATACGCGAACTGCAAAAGCCTACATCGTCTCGATGCTGTTGAAACTGACGATGACCGGATTGTATTAACTATTTAGAAAGAAGGGCTCACCTTGACGACACTTGCATTTCCTGTACTGACGACAACCAGGCTGACCTTACGCGAAGTTACGCCGCTTGACGCTCCAAGTCTGCTGACGTATCTCGCTGACGAACGGGTCGTTGCACAAATGGGACTCGACCCGTTCCAAACGGAAGCTGATGCGTTGGACGAAATCAACTGGTATCACTCCATCCGAACAGAACAGACCGGTCTCCGCTGGGGCATCACCGAACATGCAACTCCTGATATCATCGGCAGTTGAGGTTTCCTGAACATTTCTTCCCGGCATCAGCGGGCGGAACTCGGCTTTGAACTGAGTCCTGCTCACTGGGGCAAAGGACTGGCACAAGAAGCGGTTCGGGCCGTACTCGCACACGGGTTAAATGAATGGGACCTAAACCGGATCGAAGCGCTTGTTCTGCCGGACAATACGGCCTCTCAACGGTTGCTCGAACGGCTTGGTTTCCAGCGGGAAGGATTGTTGCGTCAGTATGAGAAGACACGCGGACAGTTCGATGATTTATATATGTACTCCTTGTTGAAGACAGAATGGCAGGACGATTGATTGATCTTTTAAATAAATCAAAAATGAGAGATTACCAACACTATTCCCTTTATTTTTAAAGTATTGGAAATAATATTTTGTTTTATAACATATAATGTTATTAGTATAATAAAAAGTGTTTACTTTGAATTTTAAATAGGGGGAAATATGTCATGAACAAATGGATCATTGCCAGTCTTGTGTCTTCATTAACTTTCGGAGTCATGCAAACATCAACTGTTGAAGCAAGTTCAAAGGAAGTCTCAAAACTAAAAAAGGAAAAGGCTACATTACAAAAACAATTGGCCGACGAAAAGAAAAAAACTAAGAAGTCGGAAACCGCGTACAAAACGTTACAAGGACAACATGAGAATCTTTCAAAATCCTATAAATCCTTAGATTCAAAGTATAAAAAGATTCAAATTGAAAATGAATCAAATAAAAAGAAAGTTAAAGAACTTTCAGTAGCTTATCGTCTTTTGACTTCATCTAAATCACTAGTATCTGATGGGGTTAAAGTCGATGGAAAGTATGACGGTAAAGAAAGTCTGTTAATGTTTGGAAAAACTGCTTATGTTCCCCTTCAGCTTTTTGCTAATATTTCGGGTTTACCATTAAAAGAAACGACTAATTCTTTCGAATTTGGTACGCCAGCATCAGGAACTCCACTTTCTGCCGTCCATATGAGTGCATCCAGCTTTAATCATGTATATCAAAATGAACCAATTACGATCATGGGAAAATTAAACAATCAAAGTATTCTATTAGAAGGCTATTGGCCAAACGAATTTGCCACTTTCAGTCTCAATAGTAACTACAAAAAACTGAAAGGTCAGCTTTCACTTTTGACAGAAGAAGCTTTATCTGATAATCCTAAATATCTTGCCTATGCACAAACTGATGACGAGACAAATATCGTTTTCTCTGACAATAACGGAAAAGAACTGGGACGTTATAACCTCGTATTTGGTGCAGATCCTATCGACTTTGAAATTGACGTTACAAACGTCAAAGGACTTCGTGTGACTGCTGAAGGAAAATCGACGGTATCAACAATCATTTCACCAATCCTTACAAAATAATCATGTATGATCGAACGAAGAGGCGCTCTGCTTCTTCGTTATTTTTATGTTAGATAAAGAAATAGCTATTTAAGATTTATAACATAAAGGCAGCTCGATGATCTCTAAAGGAGACTTCAACGAGCTGCCTTACTTGTGAATCAATTTTTTGGCCATTGTTATTTAAATCCGCTTCTTGTTTCGTTCATACCCCATGATCCAGAAGTGCAAGATCATGCCGATGATTCCCCAGCTGAGCATGACGAGTCCGACAAGCGTCCAAGCGCTTTTAAAAAGTGTTCCCATCTCCGTGTTCGATAAAAAAAGTCATAAATGCAATTCCACCCACCAGCAACATCAGTAAAGCAGGAAAGTTCTTAACCATTGTCTTCGCTCCTCTAAAAATTGAGTTCACTCTAAAGGTTTGTCAGCTTCGAGTGCTGTCCGTTTTTGAGCTTCCTGTTTTGCATCTTCATTCCACCAGCCGTTAATGAAAAACGCACAGCCGACAAGCAAAGCACCAATCGGGAAATACTTCAGGTAATAGTCATCAAGCGATTCACCGGCAAAGTTCGGTGAAAGCTCAATGTAGGCACTGAACAGTTGAACGATAAAGAACAAGAAAAAGCTGACAATCAATGCCCACGTGCCATAACGATAATTTGGATTCTTCAACATGTATGTTCGTCCTGGATTGAATTATTTTAATCTGATTTCTATATCGCCACCGCTACTTTCACCTTTATCGTCACGGACGATGTAGTCAATGTCATACACACCCGCTGGAATGACACCGGCTTTGACTGTTTTCTTCAGCATCACCGTTTTATTCGGTTGCACTTCTTTCGACAACCGTTTCGGCTCCACCTCTTCGTACGAGTCATAGACGACTTTTTGCGAATCGTGCTTTCGGACCTTGACGTTGAGCAGATGACCGGCCCGGGAGGCGACTTTTACCGGATAATCGCCGGTATTGGTCATTTTGTATTCAAACACAAACCCGTCTTTGACACTTCCTGTGTACCCCGTTTCAACCGACTGACTGCTCGGTTTCATATCAAGAGACATGCATCCGGCTAAACTGAATAACAACGGAATAATCAGTAGTTTGTTCATTTCCATTTCTCCTTTTCGCATGCATTTCAAAAGAGTCGAAGAAATGAAGATGCTCCTTGAACGTAATGCTTTGCTTACTTCCAACCCGGTAACGGACGCGGCAACTGGTCCGCAAAGGCGCGGTAGCCGTCATAACTGAGCCCTTGTTTTTGCGGGCTTTCATTTATAATTAATGAGTCGCCTGTTTCTTCTTCGTTTTCCCAAAATCGAGATTCTGTCTGAAAGACATTAATTAATGAATAATGAAATTGTCGACCAGACAACCGGTTACGGACATCCTCAATTAGCTTGTTAAAACGGGATCCGCCTTCATGACGCGACATCAACCGTTCTTTCCCAGACTTCCCTTCGTAGATCGAAACGGTATATTCGTAATCTGAATCAGTTTTTGAGATCGGATATTCGATTTCGACCCGAACGGAATCGACGAATTTGATCGGTAGCGGTGGCTTGACGTCTTCTTTCGGAGGGTCTTCGTCGACGAAATAATTGTCCTTTTCAATGCTGAAGTCTTTAAATTCCCAAAACACGTCCCCTTGGGCGATGATTGAATACTCAAGGAACGTGCCGAAGTTTTGGTAGATTGGATCGGCGTCCTCAGTTGTTCCCTCATGATACTTCCAGTACATATAAGGTGTGTCTTCTGTTTTAGCATGTTCCGTATGAATTAAGAGATATCCTTCATTGACTTCACCAATCACCCAAAAGTAATCAAAATCTTCATCAATAAGACCATCTTCTTTTGCTTCTATTGTCGATTCGATTACTTTATCAAGAGAATACAACACTAGCCCAAGACCGTCGTCAAGAATAAACAGATCCGCTCCGTCATGCAGTTCAAGAAACGTTTGGTATTCACTCGGCAATTTTTGATTAAATTCAGCTTCAAATGCTGCAAGTGATGCTGCTGTCACCGGTGCCGGAAAATTAAATTTCGCCTGACCGATTTCATTGTACTTCCGTTGAATGAAGGTTGATCCATGATTGATTTTTTGCTGAAGTCCATCAAGTACTGCTGCGATTTGATTCATTGGATCCACCCTCTTACTTCTCTATGTATGAGCCGCCCTGCCTCATCTTCCTTTAGTCTACCATTTTACCAATAATTTGGGTGAGCTCAACTTCCTCTTTCTGTGGTATTCTTTTTCTAAGACGGTTTGTCAAATTAAGTGCAACACTTCTTCCGAGAAGACCTCGTATGCAGTTTTCCAGTTGAGACATTTCCGTGGTCTCCCATTGATCCAGGCGAGCGCTTGAGCGAGTTCAGAACGACTGACCTTTCCGAAATCCGTCCCCTTCGGGAAAAATTCACGGAGAAGACCATTGGCGTTCTCGTTACTTCCACGTTGCCAAGAAGAATACGGATCCGCAAAATACATCGGTACGCCTAACGTTTCACGAATTCGTTCATGACAGCTAAACTCTTTTCCACGATCTGTCGTCGCGGTTTGAAACGTTCCCGACGGGAAGTAGAGATGCAATGCTTTAATCGCTGACTCCATCGAGGCAGCGGACCGATCCTCCATCGGCACAGCGAGATAGAAACGGCTCTTTCGCTCGACGAACGTTGCGACACATGCCTTGGATTTCCCTCTGGCTGAGACGACAGTATCCAGCTCCCAATGTCCAAACGTTTGGCGCCCTTTGACGTCGGCTGGACGTTTACTGATTGGTAATCCGACATTGAAGCGTCCACGCGTCTCACGTGGTTTCTGACGCTTTCCCTTTTGGCGAAGAAAACTAGAATTGGCCTCGACGAGGCCCGTATAGATCCAGCGATAAATTGTCTTGAAGGATAGTCCTTCTTCTTGGAATAAACGTCCGGCAATCTGTTCAGGCGACCATGTCTCGCGTAACTTTTCGAGGATACGAACTCCTTTTTCTAGCGTGAACTTCGTCCGTGCACCGCACTTCTTTTTGCGCTCAACATAACGCTGGTCAGCACAGGAAGCATCATAGTAAGGGTTTCGTTTTAATTCTCGTGAAATCGTAGAAGGTTGACGCCCCAGGCGTCCCGCAATCTTTCGGACGGATAAACCTAAATCGAGATACGTTTCTATTTTGACTCTTTCTGATGTGGTAAGATGAATATAGCTCATAACGAATCCTCCGTTGAATGTGGTGTGGTAACTCCATTCTACACGAGGCCGTTATGGGCTTTTTGTGTTTTCCGTCAGGTGTTGCACTTAATATTACAATTCGTCCTAATCAAAAATGATTCCTGAACAGCATCTATGTCTATCCATCTGGAGGTAAACCATGCAAAAACAGTCTTCGATGCTGCTGATTTTACTGGCGGCAATGCTTTGGGGTACGACCGGCACGTCCCAAGCCTTTGCGCCGGAAACGGCCCATCCGATTGCGATCGGCGCAGTCCGCTTGGCGGTCGGTGGCTTCTTTTTACTCAGTCTCGTCTTACTGACCGGAAAGCTGACCCTAAAAGATTGGCCGCTGCAAACGATTTTCCTCGCTGCACTCAGCATGGCCGTCTATCAGCCACTATTCTTTTCCGCCGTTCTCATGACCGGAGTCGCCGTCGGAACCGTCGTTGCAATCGGCAGTGCGCCGATTTTTTCCGGAATGATTGAATGGCTGGTCTTAAAAAATCGACCCGGCACTTTTTGGTGGCTGTCGACGTCACTATCGATTACCGGCTGCCTGTTGCTCGTCATGAATCAGGCAACGGTTTCGGTGAATCCGCTCGGCATTTTGCTCGCCCTCGGTGCCGGATTATCGTTTGCTGTCTATACGTTCGTCAGCCGGAATCTGGTCAAGACGCACTCTCCGTTATCAGTCGTCGCGGTCGTCTTTACGCTCAGCGCCCTGCTGTTGTCACCGCTGTTGTTCCTGTTTGATGTGTCGTGGGTCTTCAGTCTGCGCGGCACCGGCATCAGTCTGCATCTTGGCGTCTTCGCAACAGGTGTTGCCTATCTGTTGTTCGCACGAGGTCTTGCGCATGTCTCGTCTTCGACGGCTGTCACGTTGTCGCTTGGTGAACCGTTGACCGCTGCCCTGCTCGGCGTGTTTGTCCTCGGGGAAACGTTAAGTCTGTTGTCGTGGGTCGGCATATTACTTTTATTCTGCGGTATCGGTCTGCTCATCTGGTCGTCGCGTTCGACACGTCAGCCGGACATCCTCGAACTCGCTAAAGAAAAACACTCTTAAGGAGGGAATCAGTCGTGCACATTACATTCGAGAAGCTCTTGTACCGAGAAGACTATCAGATTGCGCTCGATCACATTGTCATGAACGAGGAAAACGGCAATCGACTGGCACTCTATTTTCGCGGCCATACGGACGAAGTCATGGTGCTCATCGGTGACTATTCCTGCAATTATTTTGAACTGTTGTTTGAAGCAGATTGCGTCCTGCTCCGCTCGTCGGATTTGCATGAACTGGATGACGGACTGGAGTTCAGTACGATTCCGCTCGTCCTATATAAGGACTCGGCACTCCTGACCTTTGCGACAGCCTGGATGGGCTTGAAGCGGGACCCGTCGCGAGACTGGACCCACTACGCCATCCGGGCATTCGAACAGGACTTTCATGTCCTGTCCCCGCGTCCGCCGGTCTTTACAGATCTTGGTCATAAGATGAGTGATTTTACGGTCAGACATTCTTTTAATCTGCCAAAGGAAAATTGACATAAAAAAGCCCTACCTCGCCAAAGGTAGGGTGATGCGACTCGTCCCGTTCGACGGCTTGCGCCGGGCGGGACGTATTTTAATTATACATAGCGCGCCAGTGTTTTTTCAATCACCTGGATTGAATCGACCGGCGCAAACCGTTTAACGACCCGCCCTTGGCGATCGACAAGAAACTTCGTGAAATTCCACTTGATGTTTGACGAAAGTAGTCCTCCCTGTTGCTGTTTTAAATACGTATACAACCGGTGTTCCGTCGGTCCGTTGACGTCAATCTTCTGAAACATCGGGAACGTCACGCCGTAGTTGCGCTGGCAAAACTGCATCGTTTCTTTCGGATCGGCGAACTCCTGATGGTTGAACTGGTCACACGGAAAGCCGAGGATTTTGACGCCTTGATCGGCATACGTTTCGTACAACCGTTGCAAATCCCCGAGCTGACCGACGAGTCCGCATTTACTGGCTGTATTGACGATGAGAAGTACCTCTCCGGCATAATCCTGCAAGGAAATGGTCTGTCCGGTTGCGTCTTTCACCTTAATCTCATAGAGCGATGGCATCCCGTCGCACCCCCTTTTCCGTCAGTATACTCCGCTGAAAAAGCTCCGTCTTTTTTGAACACGCAATCAGTTGACTACCAGATGGATTCTTCCCGGTCACTCAGCTTGATGACAAACGGCATGATCAACAGAAAAAACAGGCTGACGTATCCGAGTGACAGATAGTGTTGGGTATCTTTTGAAAGATATTGTTTTTTACCGCAGTTTGGGCAGTCCTTGCCATGCTTCACAAACCCAACAGCCAGTATTTCTTTCGTCTTCCACTTGTAGTCACAATTCGTACATCGTACCATCTCATCATCCCCTTTGAATTCTTTTACCTGTTTTTTAAGGTAAAGGTTTCGTGATTGGGATGATTGGTTGAGAAAAGTCAATCAGCGAAACGTGCTCATTCCTTAGTTTTAAAGCTTCTCTCCACTTCCTGAAACGCTTTTATCCAATCCCGAAAATCGTCGTCCACATGAAAATACTCATCCGGACTATTTTGAAAATCCATTCCACAGACTGTCGTCAGACAATGAAAGGCGGCCAATTCCTCCTTCGTCAACGTCCGGTCTCCCTTCTCTTCCATCCATTCTAAAGCCGTCATCCGTTCATCTATAAATCATTCACGTAGAAAAATTAAGTATTTCCCTCTAGGTAGATTCGATTATCAGTGATTGAATCAGTACCGCCCTCTTTAATTCCCATGGTATAATTTTACATATCGAGTTTCGATCTCTATTCGTATTGAAAAACATGAGCTTTTAGCATCCTAATCATTTAGAAATGGAGGTCATCCCGTTGAACAAAGTAATTGCTCCGTTGCTTTGTGTCCCTTTCCTTCTGTTATCGGCATGTACGGACAAAACGGACGAAACAGAAAAAGCCGTGACCCACCAAGAAAGTAAAGAATTTAAACCGGAAACCGTGAAGATCGACAAGGATAGTGAATTAAACATCGTGCCGCTTTATGCGCCCTATCAAACGTATTTGAAAGCATCGCTTAAAGCCGACACTTCAGAAATGGATATAAAAAATTACGCAAAACATGTCCTCGGTTACATAGATGAGATTGGGGAGAAGCAAAACTTTGATACGACCAGTTTAAAAACATTCTTCATGTTGCAATCAACAGCTTACGAGAAGGATCTGCTGGACCAAACGAATGAATTGATAAAACAGCATGACGAAATTAAAAGCATCATTACGAAAAACTATATCGCTTCCCACGAAGCGCTCCCTAAAAAGAAAGCTACGATTTTCATCGCACCGTCTAATCCGGAATTTTGGTCGATGACGGATCCTTTAGCCGGAGTGTCTGGGGCAGCTTTTCAGGACTCGATTATTATTCAACTAAATCCTAACTTCGATAAAGAGGTTTTGGCCTATACGATTGCACATGAATATCATCATCTGGTTTAAAAAGATACACCCGAGTTAAGCAGAATCGACACATCACTTGATTCGTTCATCTTCGAAGGGAAAGCAGACGCCTTTGCCGATCGGATCGTCACGAACGTCTCGCCTCCTTGGAATGTACCGATGGATGATACGACCAAAAAACATGTGGCGCGTCTGATTCAAAACGGCGAAGCCAATTATCAGGATGTCGCCATTGGGAACGAACAAAAAAATATCCCAATTTGGAGCAGATACTCTCTGGGACGTGATATCTTAAGTCATCATTTGAAGGCCCATCCTGATCTTTCCATCAAAAAATGGACGTATGAAGAAAATGAGGACAATTTAGAGGGTTATAAGTATCAAAAGCGCATTGAATCAAAAGATTTTTGACACATAGAAATACCACTTACGAAGGAGGGTAGTTTCACATGCGTAAATATTTATTGATCGGCTCAGTGATTATCATCATTGCTTTTTTCGTTCAATTCGAACCTTTCCGTGATGAACCTCCAGATCCCCGTGTCGAGATAAAGGGAAAAAGTATTCCAACGGTCCAAGGGACATTTTGCTGGAGTGGCATGTTTAGTAGTCAATGTGTAGACAAAATCTACGTAGACGGTCTGCATATGACTGAAAAAAGTAAACCGGTCACCGTCATGCCGAACGAGAAAATCCAGATTTCCTTCGATCCAAAACCTGATACAATCAAAATCATTCGATTTAACAAGGTGACCGGTAAGCCGGTTACGTTAAAAAATAATCAACTCGTAACACCGAAAGAAGCCGGCACATATGCCTATGAACTTCAAGCAAGATGGTCTGAGAATGGTGATGGTCAGTTTGCTTTCTTAATCAAGGTAGATTGAAGGGTAAACAAATGGAGCTCGTGTCTGTACTAACATTTAAATATGTATTACAATGTATTACAAAGGAGATGATAAGAATGAGTACGATTTCTGTTCGACTCGATGATCAGGATACGCGACTGATCAAAGAATATGCGAAAGCAAAAAACATCACGATTTCTACACTTGTTCGCGATGCCGTCCTCGATCGTATTGAAGATGAGATTGATTTACAACTCTATCATGATTCCATGGCAGCACACCGCAAAAAATCAGAAGCAATCTCGTTTGACGATATGATGAAGGAACTTGATTTAGAATGACAGCATATACAGTGGAGTTTGAGCGCGGAGCTCAAAAGTCCCTTAAGAAGATGGATCCTCAACAATCGCGGATCATCATGTCCTGGATCAAGAAGAACCTGGTCGGGGCGGATGATCCGCGTCGTCATGGAAAGGGACTTGTCTCGAATCGTTCGGGTGAATGGCGGTATCGCATCGGCGACTATCGTCTGATCGCTGACATCCAAGATGACAAAGTCGTGATCTTGATTCTTGAGATCGGGCATCGTCGAGATATCTTTGAACTACCTCCACCTACGCTTCGCTAAGAGATGGAGGATTCCTGAGTTATTCAACCTAGCGGCCAAAAAATTATCAGGCTAACCCCGTCGTCCCGACGGTTGAACGTTGATCTTGTCCGTTTCTTTTATACGGATGCCTACTCTGCTTGGTTTTCGCTACTTCGGTCATCCGCAAGGTGAACGTTGAAGATTTTACGTGACAGACGAACTTCCTATCACAACCCTATATCTTCAGTTTTCAAAGAACATGACTCTTTTTTTGTTCCTGATTTTAATTGTTTTCAAACCAAGAGTGTCGGACAATTGACGTGTCGCAAGACACGCCTTGCCCGAAGACGATTCATTTCCCACTTGCACTAGGGCTTCGCCCTGAACGTTTAGAAGTGGGAGTATTCTCGTCTAATTTTGATAAATAAGGGAGTTAAGACTCACGAATGAGGAAACATATTCGTTTTATCTTTTTAACGACCGTTTTTGCAAACATCACTTAAACATTATTCATACGTATGATGAAAAGGAGGAAAGTGACCTCACCTCTAACAGAGAAGGGATTTTGCTCCTTTTGATAACTTTAGGTGTTACTTAGTCTACGCTGTTCAGATCCCCATACCATTTTTTCTATCCTAAACTGTCTTCTATCAGTCAGCTATTACCGGTACACCGTCCTCTTCTCGATTCATAATGCAAAAATTCGTGGTTTTAGAGGGTTACAGGCAAAGACATTTAAGGCGCCCCTTCCCTAGTTGGCAATTTTATGTAAAAATATATAATCATATAGTAATTTAAACAGGATGTGACTCGATGCAAAAAGTTCTATTCTATTTTTCCGTACTGAACAGCCTTTACCTCGCAATTAACTCACTCACGTTTTCAGACAGTCTTCTCAATGCACCGCTCGGCCTAACAACACTGTTTGCCGTCCTTTTGATGTTTCTTAATGACAAAGCGAAGAAAACGGGACGATCGTTTTTTACCAAATCAACGGATGTCCTCAGTTTCATCAATATCCTGATTGGATTTTCGCTGATTGTCTTTATCTAGGAGTGAGGAATACCGATGACGATTTTTATTGATTTGGGATCATAATCGAAAATTTAAGAAGAGCATACATAGGAAGCACATGTACGCTCATCTTTTTGTAATTAAACACGCTAATATTCGTTTAATTGCGGAAGGATCTTCATCTGGATGGTCATTTCTTCAAAATCTTCTTGAGGATGTGGACCGCAAGAGCAATCAGAGCACATCCGATACCTAGCACTAATGCTAGAAAACTTGATAAATGTAACACATTTAACCTCACCTTCTAACATGGATGTTACCTGATAACCTTTGATCAGTGCCGGTTTCATACTAACATTATTTCTCATTCTCTCACTTGTTACTCAGCTTGATAAGCTTTTAACCAATGGTACGGTTGCAACTCACAGAGTGCTTTAAAGACCAGTGCTTGCTCGGGATTTGTGACAGCAGCTTTGACGTCCGCACCAAAGTAAAACAGACGCTCCTGGCAGACACCGCATGGACTCAAAATCTTGAACGGTGCCTGTTCATCGTCCCGCACGACACAAATTGTATGTGTGATCCGACAGTTCAACTTGTGTGCTTCGAGGATGGCACCTGTCTCAATACACAATTCGGTCGACGCGTTCACGACTTCCGGTGCGACACTAGTCAAGATTCGTCCGTCATCGGTCGCAATCGCTGCCGCTCCGCCCCATCCGTTCGGATACCTCGTTTCGATTAATTCTTTTGCTGCCTCAAATAACTGTTGTTCGATATTCATTTCATCACTCCTGTGTACAGACGCATTTTGACGAATTCATAGCTTCCACCGTTTGTTGACTGCTGAAACTGTTCAATCGTTTCAAAACCGCTTTTAGTGTACAGCCGGATTGCCCGTTCGTTAAACGTTGCGATGGCTAATTCAATTTGACGTGGTTGATACTGCTTGATCGCAAAGGCAAGACCGGATTCCAAAAAGGCCGTTCCGTTTCCTCGTCCCGTCAAATCAGGTCGCATCCCTAACGCCAATTCAAGGCTGTCCTGTCCGGGTTCGAACACAAAAAATCCGATCAGTTGCGTACCGTCCATCACAGCATAGTAATGTTCCGTCCGTTGATCCGGATCCAAAAATTCCGCCAGGTCCTCTTGATCATTCGGCATATCGTAGAACGCAAAGTCACCCTCGTATTGCCAGTCATACGCAATCTGTTCCGCCTGACGTTGTGTCAGTGGTAAATAGGTATAGGTCATTGCAAGCGACCTCCTTTTCAAAATGAATTTATGTGTTAATCAAGATCGATTTTTTCTGTATTCGAGTAACAGTGGTGTCAGATTCAGTCCAATCGACACAATCGTTAAGAACCACCAGGCGCGTTCCATTCCGGGAACAACGTCTGCCAAGGCCGCCCAATCTTCGGCTTCGACCCAGTTCGCAATTTGACTGTTTTCCGCACACAGCGTGAGCGCCGTAAGCGATAACCCGACAGCCATTGCCAGCTTATAGTCCTTGCCGATGAAGTACAAAATCAGATTCACCGCCGTCGCGAAGATGGCAAGTATCCCAAACAGTAGCCACATGACACAATTCCTCCTCTCCTTGTTGTGTTTCCTATTGTTATTCCTTTCGACAATCAATCAAATGTTTTATTTCTTATCTTCAAGATAAAGTGTTTCATCGATTTCTTCATACGTCGAAACATCACCATACGTTACAGTTAGTTCAGTGTCTTCTGACCACTCCCAAAAGTAGTCGCCTTGCGCGATGATAGCACGTTCTAAAAAACATTCGAAATTTAAATTTAACGCAACAGCAGTGTCCAGACCATCCGATGGATGCACGACCGTGATATATGGTTTTTTAAAGGAGTCTTCTGTATCTGTACATTGATTTTTATCAATTAAAATCCATTTCTCATCTATTTGACCTATGATCCAGTAGTTTCCTTCTGAGACGAGACCGTCTTCTGAATGGTGCTCTTCCGACATTTCGAGCATTTCCTCAAGAGGAAACAATTCTAGGATTAAATCGGATTCTGTTTCAAATAAACCGCATCCATTATGTAACGTTAAAAAATGTTTGTAGTCCCTTGGTAAAGAAAAAGTATCTTTCAGGAAGTGTGAATCAATCTCTTTAGAAGTTAACGGTGTATTGAAGGTGCAAGTTGCCCATCCATTTCTCCCGTATCTCCCCATAATAAATCTCGGTTCGTTTTTGAACATTTGTTTGAGCAAAATCAACGTTCTTTCAATCCGTTTCATTTTATCTCCTCCTCAATTTTTTCGAACTATAATCACGCCAAAATATCCTTTTCAGTTTATACCTTTAGTTGGAAATAAAGATACTAGATTACAGGCTTTATGATATGATCAACACAGTGTTTTTATTACATTTATTACCTATTTTATCATTAGAAGGAGGGCTTTAGATGAGTGGTGATGGACTACTTTGGAGTATATTATTACCAAGCTTAATCGTATTAAATGTATCAGCTATCCTTTTATACAAGAAAGGGAAAATGCCTTTATGGGGATCCGGCTTACTAATTGTCATACTCGGACCAATCATCGCTTTGATAACCGGCCCTGTTTTTTTAAAGATCGACCATAGTATGGGCGGAGACGGTTTTGGAGCAGCTTATTCAGCAGCTTTTATTGGATTCGTGATCGTTGGTAACGGGATCCTGTATCT
Organism: Exiguobacterium antarcticum DSM 14480; assembly: GCF_000685865.1. GTDB lineage: Bacteria > Bacillota > Bacilli > Exiguobacteriales > Exiguobacteriaceae > Exiguobacterium_A > Exiguobacterium_A antarcticum. The sequence continues at coordinate 94,001 of NZ_JMKS01000001.1, forward strand.
CATCATCGGTCTCGTATTAGGGATTAAGAACTTCATTAAACGACGGCAAGTAAAACAGTCAAGATGAAACTACAGAGTATAAAAAAACCATAACTTCGAATCATGATGCATGGTCTGCTCACTTGAAATCCTGTATTCTCATACGATTCCATTCTTTTTCCTGATTTGTCCGAAACACTTCTCGACCTCGATCCCACTCTGCAATCAAACAAAGCAGACCAAAACCTGTCATTAGCAGGTAGTGCATTGTACTGACGGACTCCACGTTACCATACCGCCAAGTCATTCCCGCTACAAAAAGCAACGGAACAACTGCCCCTAAGTACACATTCTTTTGACTGGATAATATATACTGCACTCCGAGTATGCCGGCATAAAGTAACCCCATCCACAGAAAATCCATTCTTCTTCCTCCCCTAGTCGAGCATATTTTAAAATCTTCAACTGTCAAACGCCTTTTTATACATACAGGCTGGTTTCTTCAACCATTTGCCACCATCAATAATTTACCATATTAAAACGAAGAATGATTTGATATTTCTGATGATTGGCTCATCACCATAACACGTGGTTGCTATTTTAACGACCAATCTCAAGGCGCAATCTCAAAAAGAATCGTTCGAGGTTTCGGTAGCCATAACCACGACGTTTAATGAGCTTAATCTTATTGTTCGTCCCTTCCATTTTCCCATTCGATAGTGTCGATACAATGGTGTGACGCATCGCTTCTTCACGGCCACGAATCGCTTTCGCGATTTTCGCAAGAGGTCCGCACGGATGGAACTGATAACGTTCCAGCCAGTCTTTCAGTCTTCGGCATGCCTGCCCGTCGCACGTTGCTTTCAACACATATCGGATATGTTGGAGTCCTTGATAAAGATCCCGGGTAAACGAGTCTTCTAGAATACAAGAATGGGCGGCCTCTCGATCTTCAAGAGCCAATGCTTCCGGACGACAAGCGAGAGCACGATCAATCACACGAACATGATGATGGCGTCTTGCCTCGTTCAAAAAACGACGCCGGCGGCGAAGAGCATCCGTAAAGAACTGGATGAGATGAAAACGATCCAGCACATGCGCTGCATTCGGGAAGACACGAGTAGTTGCCTTCGCCATCGCAGGTGCAAAATCACTGACGACAGAACGAACATCTCCCAGTACACCTTGAAGCGCAGCCGTAATCGCCGATACGTCCCGGCCCGGGACGATAGACAGAAGACGTCCAGTCTTGGCATCAAGAACGATCGTCGCATAGTGGTGTCCTTTTCTCGTGGCGAACTCATCGACGAGGATGTGTGTCGCCTGTCCCACTGTATCCACTGAAGCGTACTGATAAAACCACCGTTCCACAGTCGTATAAGGAAGTTCATATTCATGCGCAACATCTGAAATTGTCCGGCCATGGCACCGTTCTGTGATGCCTTTTCGGAACACTTCGGTAGAAGTACGGACGAGTCCGAGACCGTAGTCATATACGAACGTCAAATCACAAGAGAGGCATCTTTGACGTGGGACATCCAGTTCGATCCACAAGGCACCGACTCCCCACGCATGACCGTGTCGAAAACGACGACGCTTTTTCGAATGCAGGATGGTCTTTTTTTCGCATAGCGGACAAGGGATTTCATGTGTATCAGGAATGACAGGAAATACGTGCGGTTCTTCATCGGACGACATCTGGATTTGAAAAAGGGCTGGAAGCGGAAGAATTAATTTGATAAACTGTTGGGACAAGGCGAAAACTCCAATCGTGGTTTGTCTAGACAACAATTACGATACCGGGGTTTTCGCTTTTTTTCTATGTTCGATTTAAAATCCGATGGATTTTATGTGTCAACCACACCTTATGGTGATGAGCCTGATGATTACAAAAATGTAAGTGAGCACCTAAATAAAGCGAAGCTAAAAAACGATTCTTCTCGTGTAAGAGAACAACCGTTTTTCGTCTTCAATCTGAAACACTTAATTGGATGCTATTCTCTATACACGCAAGGATGATAATTTGACTAATTTTAATCAAACAAAGCATAATGATAAACAGCAAAGCGTTACACAACTCGCTCTGCAATGAAAGGATGTTGGTTATGTCATCAAAAAAAGTCTGGTCAGTAGAAGGTTATGAAGAGCATGGTGTAGAGAACCATCAAAAAGCAACTATGACGGAAACGTTCACGAATGAGGCCGATGCTCGTAAAGCTGCTAAAAAAATGGCGGATACGTACGATCAACTCGATGTATATGTGATCTATACGAATACATCAAGCGGTAAAGCAGAAGAACGTTTCTTTAATTCGGATGGATCTTATAGTGAAGAAGGATTTGAATGGTAACATTTCAGCCGTCGATTTGACGGCTTTTTTGTACGATGAATTATACTATTAAGCACAATACCTAACTGAATACACAAAAAGAACCGCTCAACAGAGCGGTTCGTGAGAATAATCCCGAGTTAGTAGTAAAATTATTCATATAAGACTGCACCCCTATTTTTAAACCGCACGTATATATTTGTGAAATATCGTACTTCAATCATTTGTTAAAATGCGGTAGCCTCATTAACTCTTTATTCTTTGTTGCTTAGTCAAAACAGAGGCATCACTCTTTTGATAAATTTTTGTTCGTAATCGATCTCCGACTGTGTTTATTATTATGTCAATCGTGTTGTCATTTTCCCAATACAGTTCATATCCGTACAAACTAATGGGATTTAATTTACTTTTTGAAGGAATAATAACTGATGGTGGCAATTCAAATACACATTTATTGTATATACATTTTCGAGACTTTAAATCAATAATCTCTAAAAACAAATTTAGTTGTCCAGATGTCAATACTCCTTTCAAAACAGCTTTCTTCGTTTTAGTTTTATTATTTTTTACATCTATGTTTTGCGTATATATAAAATTTTTTTCATATACATAGTCTTCAAATTTATTTATCTCATCGTCAGATAAACATTCTCTAAACTTTGAATGAATCAAACCTTCTTTTAGAGTTTTCAAAGTTTCCCTTAAAAACTCTAAATCTTTTTTAGATTTTAACTCATTTATATTAGTTTCTTTAAAATAATATTCGCGCTTTTCTCCATTTTCAGTTCTGATTCTTCTTTCTTCTTCTTCTGTTAAATTCTCGTAAAAAATAATATAAAAGGAACTGTATTTAGGAATTTTTTTTCTCATTTTTTTCAAAAACACTTGGAAAAGATACACTAAGGGTACATTTCTTACATCAAAATAATCAATATCAAGTTCTTTTTTTTCATTATTTTTAATATACCACACTTCTAATTCTAACATAGTATCTACCTCTCTTAGAGTCTATAATGATATGGTGGTTTCAACTTATAATTTAAGACATTCCTGACATAATTAGTATGACGCCTTTCCCAATTTCTTACGTTTAGTCCACCTCTCATGTTTACTTTTACTATCTTTGAAGCATGTACATTGCCGTAGGCTCAATTGAATCTTTTAACCTGCAATTCTGCTTGTTCTATGTGTACTCACGATATTTCTGTTAATTATTGTAACATGTCCCATTTGTTTTTAGTCCGACAAGGAGATGGTCTGCGTTATAAACGCACTCCCTGATTGGTTTGCCAGCCGCACCTGATCATCTTTCATGTTGTGTGAGCACTCTTCATTTTTCTAATAAAATGCAAAAAAACCGCTCTGTTGAGCGGTTTCCCGAAGAAATCCCGATTTTCACACCAACTGTGCAATGAGTGTGCAATGGGATTTTCTGAAGGGCTAGAAACGGCTTAAGACTGCGGCTTTTTGCGACGCAAACCATAATATTGATAAAACTGAACTTCAATATTTCCGTTATAAAGCTTACGACGTTTTGTCGCCGGGCGACCGAATGCTTTTTCGAACTCGACGTACGACGTGATCATGTAGACACTGTAGTATGGGAATTCACGGAACGCATTACCGATCTTCCGGTACAACTGATGGACTTCACGTGCGTCTTCGAGACGTTCCCCGTATGGCGGGTTGCCGATGATGACACCAAAGTCTTCCTTCGGCTTGAAGTCGGCTGCGTCCCGTTGCATGACGTTGATTGCGTCCCGGACGTCAGCGAGCTCGGCGTTTTGTTTTGCGAGCTTGACCATCTCCGGATCCGTATCGTTGGCATAGATTTTGAGCGGCTTGTCCCACTCGGCTTTGTCGTTCGCTTCCTTGATTGCGTCGAACCAGGCTTTTTTCGGAATACAGGCCCATTCTTGCGAAGCGAACTCACGGTTGATCCCAGGTGCGATATTCCGTCCGATCATCGCCGCTTCGATGGCAAGTGTTCCTGAACCTGTAAAGACGTCGTACAGCGGCATATCCGGCTTCCAGTTCGTCAGCATCAGCATCGCTGCTGCCATCGTTTCTTTCAGTGGTGCCGCGGAGTGGAACTCGCGGTAACCGCGTTTATGGAGGGCGTCGCCTGACGTATCAATCGTCAGTGTCGCAATGTCTTTTAAGAGCGCGACTTCGATTGGGAAGCTGGCACCGGTTTTCGGTAACCACTCGTCGCCCATGTTGTACGCTTCCTGCATATGCGAGACGATCGCTTTTTCCGTGATTTTCTGACAGTCACGGATGGAGAACAACTTCGATTTGACCGAGCGGCCGTTGACGACGTAGTTCGCTTCCCACGGCAACAGTTCGCTCCACGGGAGGTCTTTGACCTGATCGAATAATTTTTCGAATGACGTCGCCTTGAATTCGGCGACGACGAGTTTGACACGGTCCGCTGTCCGTAACCAGAGGTTGAGACGGGGAATATCTTCAAGCTCACAATCGATGTAGACTTTACCGTCCTCGACCGTACACTCGTATCCTAAATCGCGGACTTCCTTGGCGACGAGGGCTTCGATCCCCATTGCCGCCGTCGCGATGACTAAACGTTTTGCCATGATTGTTCACGCTCCTACCTGTTTTTAAAATTCCCAAGTTCAGTTCAATAAAAAAAGAGCCCAGTTGGACCTGGACTCTCGTTCAAAGTAAAAATAACAGCCTATGTGGTCCTGTAAGCCATGTTCTGTTCCCTAGTGTTGCAAACGGTTTGACCCTCACACGTGGGCGACAATCATCTATCTCCGTATTTACATACGCTCTCCTTCGCGTTCAGTTCCGCTCCGGAAATTCCCCTACCAAATTTGGGTTTCTCGCTCGTGGGGTTTACCTCGTTCCACCCTTACTGTTTCCAGTAAGGCTCCGTCACTGTGGCACTTTCAAGAAGTTTCGGCCATATCCGAAGACTTAGGCGTTCCTTCTGCCGTCAGCACGACGCTGCCTACACTTATCTTTTCGTGTAGCACGATCACTACAACCATCGCAGGTTGTGCGAGCATGGACTTTCCTCAAAGCACCGAAGTGCCCCGCAATTGTCCGAACCAACATAGTCACTGCTTAACAGTGTAGCGCACGTCACGGATTCTAGCAAGAGGTATTTCTCGATCAATGGGCGGAAAAGTTGCGTTTCCCCGTGAATTTGCGGTATAGTACAATGGTTCAGAAGGGGGCATGTACTATGAAAAAACGACGCTCTGGTACGAACCAGCGTACCGTACGGAAATTGACGTTCTTGATCGAGATTGATGAAATCAAGGCACTTCATCTCCGGAACGGCATTTTTGCCTTTTACCGCAAGGGTGAACTCATCCATGCGTTCGAGCCATTTAATGTAAAACAACCTGATGCGTTATCAAAACGGAGTTACCATTTCGACCAACATGATATCTTATTGATGAATGAACGGTTCCCGCAACAGATTCCGCTGTACGATGAAGCGATGACGTTACGGTCGTGGGCGAATCAAGTCGAATACGGCTTGTATCAGCTGATTGACACGGGACGTTTGTCTTTCATTCATGAAGACGATACCGGGTACAAAATGGAAGCGACGATTCAGTGGACGGGCGAAACGCTTGCCGTTCCGACGCCGGTCTATAAAAAAGGAAAAGACCCAAAGTAAACACTTTGAGTCCCAGGCTGTCTCCCACTTGGTGAGACGGCTTTTTTTGATTACTTGACGGTGATGAGACGTTCCGTCACCCGTGTGTGACGCCCGGATGACGTCGCAAAGACAAGTTTATACGTCCCCGTTTCTTTCAGGGCGTAGGAATACTTGTGCGTGCCGTTACGCAGATAGTCATTCGTAAACGTCTTGACGACCTTGCCGTCCTTGTAGAGACGGGTCAACGTCTTCGCGTTTGAATACTCGTCAAAGTAAAACGAAAACGGCTGATTCGGTTTCAAGACCGACGGGACCGACACTTTGGAGACGGGTGCCGGAATCCGGGCCAGCATGCCGGCGTTCAGACGACCTGTTCCATAGTGTAACGTCGTATCCCCGGCTTTTTTCGCCGCTGCCTCGTACAATTTACTGCGAAGCGTACTGTTCGTGATGAACGGATTTTTTGATTTTGCGAGGGCGATGACACCACTGACGATTGGTGTCGCCATCGACGTCCCGTCGAGATAACCGTACTTGTTACCGACGATCGTCGAGTAGACGCCTTCCCCCGGTGCCATGATGTTCAACCCTTTCCCGTAGTTCGAGAACGTCGACGCGCGACCGAGCGTACCGACCGACCCAACGGCGATGACGGATTTCATTGAAGCCGGGAACAAAAGTTTATTGCGTCCGTCATTCCCCGCCGCACTGACGACGACGATGTTCTTCGCTTCCGCTTTTTTGATCGCCGCTTCCATGTACGGATCGTACTCGTACTGTCCAAGTGACAAATTGATGACATCCGCGCCTTGTGCGATCGCATACAGAACGCCGTCCCCGATGTCGATCGAACTCGCGAAGTCGCCGTCAAAGACGTCAGCGCCAATCAGTTTGACGCCCGACGCAACACCGACGATCCCTTTGCCGTTTTCCGCTGCCGCGACGATGCCTGCGACATGCGTCCCGTGATCGTCCGGTTTCCGGATGCCGGAAATCGTCGTTGCCTTATAGATGACATTCTTGAACTCCGAGTGATTGACGTCAATCGCATCATCGATGATCGCGACGCGTACGTCGGATTTGCCGCGGCTGTACTTCCAATAAGTAGGAATACGCGATTGGTCCAAATATGTTTGTTGCAATTGCGCTGAATCGGTCGCCTTCTCGACGACGCTGACCGGAATCAGATCAGCTTCGACATCGGTCTCATCGAGGTGTGGTAACGGTTCGACAAGCGAAAAGCCGTCCTGTTTCAGTTCCCGGACTTCCTGGAGACCTTGCTCCGACAACCACGTTTGTTTTTGTTGCTCCGTAAAAGTTGGATCATACTGCACATATTGAGAATTAGCGAACGCAGAGGTAGGTAACCCTACGACGACAGCAAATGTGAGTAGTGCAAGTTTCTTTTTCAATGTGGACCCTGCCCTTCTCTTTTTACACGCCGATTCTATTGATGTGCTGATCCAAACGGACTAAAAAAATGGAACGGTCCCATCGGATTCTTCGCTGACTTCAAATGGAATGATTTTTCCGATCGTGACATAGGAGTAGTAACGGACGAGGACAGCACGCCAACGGTTGGCATCAATCCCGGTCAGATCCTCTCCGAGCGGTGACCCGTCAAACGTCTCGAACTGTTGGCAGAAAAAGGCTTCCTCTGCCTCGCTCCACGTGACGGTTTCTCCGATAAATCCGGTTGAAAATCGGACAAAATCGGCGATCGATGGACCAATCACTTCAGACGGCAAACGTTCGCTCATCCGTCCGACCAGTTCATACCGATCGCGCTCCGCCTGATCGGCCTCCTCTAATGAGTGGCACAACAAGACTTCCCGATTGATTTCAACCAAAACGACATAATCACCTCTCGGCAAATTGACGTGTATCATCCCTACACCCCTTGGATTAAATTCGTGTAGTATCTAGATGTCACTTTCTATGGGTTAACTTATAATGTCCATTTTCGATCAAACATCAATTCTATCGGTTCGTTATCCTTAGACTTTAACATACGAACCCGTGTCGTATCAATTTGATCGAGTAAATCCATGTCACGCAATGACTGGATGACCGGTGCTTCCGCCTGCTCGATCCGCGTCCGGAACGGTGTCAACAAATCCTGTTGCCCACTCGCGATCGCATACCAGGCAAGGCGGGCGAATGGTTCATCCTTCGCCGTTTCTAAGGCGTAACTCTCAAAGATGTCTGGTAAGTAACTGGCAAACTGGTCCAGTGCGTCGATTCGCTCCGCGAGATCGAGAATCGTCAACCAACTCGGCAACGACAATAACGATTCACTTGACCACCAATCGATTAAATCAATATGTTCCTTGAACAGCTGTTGCGCTTCCGGACGGTCGATGAAATGCTGCATCGTCTGAATCAATTCGTTCCAGGCGATCGACCAGTATTCATCAGACGGATTGGCGGAGATGAAAAATTGACGGTAGACCGTCAACAGTTCCGACACTTCCTGGAGATGCTCGACTTCCAACCGTTGATTCAACCGACTAACTGCTTTTGTAAAATAACTTGGTTCTAACGTCAATGCCATATACAGTAATTTCGGGACATCTTTTAGTTCGCCTTGATCGACCGTCTCAAATAATTCCTGGATCCATTCGGGTTGTGGGTTCGTCATACGTTTTTCTCCTCTGCATAGTAAATGTATTTACTATACCCGAAAAAGAATTAGCGTAATCCTTTTTCTCATAATGCCCCGATCTGTTTCGCTGTTTCTTCACTGCATAAAACGATCAACGTCGTATTCGGCGGAATCGGTTCATCAAGCCGGCGGTTCAAATCCAGCCGTTTGCCGTCCGATAAAATCGTCACCCCGTCTTCGAGCATCGCGTGGAACGCTTCCCGGAACGTCGCCCACTCCGGTTTTGCCGGAAGCGAAAACATGCCGTCCCCGTCTTTCGTCAACAGATTGGTCACGACCTTCGTCACGCCGGGATGGTGGGCGGCGAGAATCGCCATCCGGGCAATCGTCTCGTCTCCGAGCAACACTTCATCGACCTTGACTTGTTCGAAACTGTCGAGGTGTTCTTCTAACATCATCTCAACGATCGTATAGATGTTCGGATTGGCGCGTTCGATACTCGCCGCGATCAATAAGGTCCGACCGTCGGCCAGTGCCGGCGGAATCGAATGATCGGCGAGGACGATCGCCCGGGTCGCCTTTTTGATGTTCGCCCGTTGCAGCGTCGATTCGAGTGCCGGATCGCCGCTGACATAATGGAACCGGGGGTGGCTGAACGGTTCACGTTCCAAGTCGTCGATCAAGATGACGTCCGTCGTCTCCAATAACTCATCGATGACGTGTTTCGAACGCCGGCTGTAGCCAAACACTAACGTATGTCCCGTTTCTTTCACTTGCAATAACCCTCTTTCCTTTTGATTGCGGATCAATTGGACGCCGTCGACGAGCTTTGAAATCAAGCCGCCGACAATCCCGATTCCGAAGATGAAGACAAAAATCGTCATGAAGCGACCAAAATCCGTATTCGGGAAAAAGTCCCCGTATCCGACCGTCACGACGGTCGTCATCGTCCAGTAGACGGCCCGGAAGTATGTCCCGAACGTGTCCGGTTCTGCGAGATACATGATCAAGGCGACACCAAATACAAACACGAACGAGGCGTAGCCTAACGTCCGCATCCTCAAAAAGGACATGCGGCGTAAAAATCGTAACCAGACCATAACTTTTTTTCACCCTTTCCGAACAACTTGTCCTTTCGTCCTGTCAATAAGGGCGAAGGAGGTGATACACATGACACAAGCAGAAGAAATCAAGACCAGCTTAGTCGTCGTCTTCGAACGAAACGACAAGGTCACACCAAACGGGGATGCCGTCATCGCCCGCCGTCGCTTCAATGGACTGCGCGCCGATCTGGATCCACAAGCTGTCGCTTCGATTGGTCAAGCGATCGGGAAACTGCTCGCTGGCGCATACACGCACACGGAGATCAGCCGTGACTTTGCCTTACTTAACGCCTAACACACCCACTCACTAAAGGAGGAATTGGATGGAACACACAATTGTTTTGACATTCGAGACGATGCTGAAAAAACCGTATCGTTTACGTCTCGCCGGTGCCAAACCGGAAACGTCGGTCGATGAGATCAAGGCGCTTGGTCAGCTGATGGTCGAGCATGATCCATTTCATAACGGGCTCGTCAAGTTGAGCCAAGCCGAGCTCCAAAACAGTTCGGAATCGGCGTACGTCATCTAATCAACGAAAAGTTCTACCGTCATCATCACCCGTAGAGGTGATGGTGACTTTTTTTTGGTATACTAGAATCATCAAACAGCTGGAAAGGAAGTCAATTTATGGCCAAACGCCCTCTTACGCCCCGCGAATGTGAACTTGTCGTCAGCAGTCTCTACGTGATGGAGCTGATTCCGTTCGAAGGCATCATGGAACGACTCGAATCGATCACACTGCGCGACATCATCGGACCGGTCGCTTCCGGCGAGATGACCCGGGAACAAGCCGCCGACGCCCTCGATCAATACATCAAGGTGCGCCGGCGCCGCTTCCGCAACGTCCCGCCGGAACACCTCTGGTCACTTGACGACCGGATGGAGCAGGAAGCGTTACGGATGATCCGGAAACGGGCTCCGTTGACGGCGGGTGAAAAACTTCAACCCAAAGCGATTCCCTTTGAAATGGGCGATACCGTCGAGATGACCGTGACCGAAGTCCAGGAACGAAACGGAAAGGTCAACGTCATCGGAAAAGTTGGTCAAGTGACGGCAAAGCTTCCGGTCGCCAATCGCCAAGCGGTCAAGAGCAGTAAAAAACTGTCGGCTTGGGTGACGGGAATCGAAAAGAAACCCGCCTTGATCCACTTGTCGACATCCGACTACGGTAAACATCAGCCGTCCGACGACGTAAAAGAAGCCTATGTCACGGCGGTCGCCGCACTACGGCACTATTTCGAGACGAACACCCTTCCCTCGACGGAAGAAGTCGACCTCGCGAAATCGTTGTTCCAACGGATGATCCGTCGTGACCAAAACGATTGGTTCACGGTTTATGTCGCGATGGGGCGTCCTCAGCTCGATCATGTCCGGCGCTGGGTCAAAGTCATCCAGATGCTCGGCAAGTCTCTCCGCGGCGACGAAGAAGCGACACGTCTCTTGGCGTCACAAGAGGACCGGTTCTTTAAAGATGCGTTACTGCGTGCGTGCCGGGCGGCTGAAAACAACTTTTCTACACCTACGTAAGTCTTTCGACTAGGAAGAAGCATTTTCCTCGTTCGTTCGTAAAACATTTTGACCAACCGTCCCGTCCGTCTGTTTTTTCAAATAGACCGGGGCGTTTTTTTTGAGGAACAAAAAAAAGACCGACGGGGGTATGCCCCGTCGGTCCGACGTGTTACGTGATATCAATCGTTGATTCCAGTGCCCGGCACGTCCGGCGAACAGTCGGAAGGAAATCCGTCCGTTTGGCGACGCCACCTTTAATCCGGAAATGTTGAATCCCTTTTGTACGCTGGATCGCGGTCAAGACCGTCACAAGTTCAATGAACCAGTTCGAGATCAATTCGACGACCTGCTCGTCAAAAGCTGCTGCTCCATACACATCATATCCATTGTCGCAGAGATGGTTCGGGAAACGCTCCTTGAACCGAAAAATCAGTGTAGCCGTCGTCGGAATCGAAAAGTGATCGAAGATGATCCGTTGTTCGTGATCTGTTTCCTTCTCCGTCAGTCCATCCATCATCAACTTCGGTTGACTCCCAATATTTAGAGTCCAACTTGTTTTCTTTCGTTCGCCAGTGGAAGTGATCGTTCGCATGGTTTCGTCCATCTCCTTTGATGTGTAAGCGTTTACCTCTTCATTTTACAAGCTCGTCAACAGTTCCTGCAACCGTCAATCTCTTAAAAATGAACGATGACTTCATCTGACGTATAGTCTATCAAATTTTCGCCGGCTTGACGATGTCAGTAATTAACAACTTTTTTCCTAATGGAACACGTCTTAAGCCCTCCGCTCCGGATTTTTGTCGACTTTTTGACGACGACGTGAAAAAGTCGATCCTGTATGTGAACGCTCTCACTGTTGCCCGAGAACAGACTTCACAAAAATACTATTAGCCACTAGCGAAATATGATACCATTCAGTGGAATCACAGAAAGAGGAGAGAACAATATGCGAAAAGTTTTTCGATTGAGCATCTTGTTCGTACTGATCGTCCTCATCGGTAGTAGCATCATCTACTGGCAAAACCGGGAACGTGTCCAAAATGAACTGTACCGCACCTATTATGGACAATACGGTGTCCCAGCCGAGAACATCGACATCTACGAACAAGCCGGTGACCGGTACGAGGTCGATTGGAAGTTACTTGCCGCGATTCATCGCGTCGAGACGATCTTCTCGAAATCGTCCGCCATGCAGTCTTCTGTCGGCGCCATCGGTCCCTTCCAGTTCATGCCCAAAACGTGGGTCGGATGGGGCTATGAAGGTGGGACGTCACTCGGCGACATCGAGCACGACGGGATTGACTTGACCGACCCGGACGCCATCAAACAATATGGTGGTCTTGGTGTTGACGCGAGCGGAGACGGTAAAGCCGATCCGACTGATTTGACGGACAGCGCTCACACGGCAGCGAAGTACCTCAATCAGCATGCCGTCACGACACGCTCTGACCGAGGGACGCTTGAATCTGCCCTGTTTGAATACAATCGCAGTGAACAGTATGTCAGCGACGTCCTCAGCCAATACGATGCGTACCAGCAGCAAATCGAGCCGATCGATGCGAACGACCTCGATTTCAAGAAAGAGACACTCGCGCTACTCCTTCGCATCAGCTTACGGTTGACCAATTAAAAGGAGGCACCACCATGACACAACCCGATCGTTCGACATTGACGATTGAGGAATCGTCGATCCGCGTCCAGACGACGTTTGACGAAGCTAAAACGAAACGGTATTTACGCAGCTACATCTTTGACGACATCGCGGACGGCACGCACGTCGCCGCCTTGATCTATACGCCGCGGACGACGGACGCCTTTTTATCCGGAACGACGACGCAACGCGCCTATAACTTGATGAAGAAATACGTCGAAGGTCCGGTCCAGCAGTATGACATCATCAGTCTGATACCGGACCTGCTCGCCAGCGAGGATTTACCCTTTGCCCAGGCGAGTTTCGATGAAGTCAACTATGAGTTCGTCGAACAGACGTTACGGCAGGTCAAGGAAAAGAACGGGGTCGTCTTATGCGGCTGGGGATCGCCCGGCCGCCTGATGCACCACCTCCCCGCCTACGAAAATCTGTTCGATCAATATGCCGACATCCTGTATTGTTCCGGGATCACCTCTAAAGGTGAACCGAATCACCTTCGTTTGACTGTCGACGACAGTCCGATGATCACGTATCAGGATATGAAGTTAAAAGCGAAGAAGTTAAAGCGTAAGTAATTCTGCTCGTCAGGTGTTCTTCCCGTATGATTGTTGCGGAAGAACACCTTTTTTGCAGACTGCCTTTTTCTCATATCTTGCAAACACGCCATCAATTAAATACGACTCGAAAGAAGGTTAGATACTTTGACATTTTGGGATGAAGAAGAAAAGTTGACAGCCCCTGCTTTACTTCAAGCGGACATTCATAGGATTCAAACAGAACTTACTGGTCGTTTTCCTGAAAGCTACCTAGAGAAATTATCAGAACAAAACGGAGGATCTGTCGTTTTTAATGCTGTATCAGTGGATTTTGAAAACACTTGGTCAGAATCGGGCGCTCAACCGTTTTTGCCATTCTCCTTCATCCAACCGTTATCTTACGATGTTTACCAATCAAACGTTGGTACTTTACCGGAATGGGATGTAACCGGAAAAAAGATGATCTTTGCCCATGGTGGTGGCAGTTACTTCTACTATTTCAATTTTGAAGACAATGCGCACCAACCGTCCGTCTGGTGTCTGGATCTCTCAGTTATTTCTAATCATTTGGTGGCAAGCTCCTTTGACGAACTACTGACGCAGTTGTCTGTTCAGGAGAGTGAGCCACTTGATGCAGATGACGCTTCTATGAGTTTTTTGACGATGGCAGAAACTCTCGAATTAATTGATCACGGCGATGAGGATGACACTTTACTTGCATACTCCCATTGGATGGTGATTGGTCAAGAACTGGAACGATTGGTACGTGAATTGATGCAACGGATTGAACAGAGTAATAATGAAGATCAGATTGACAGTTATGCGGGATACCTAGCCGAGACAATGAGCAATCATTCAGAAAAACTGCAGAATTCTCTTGAAGACGTCATCGACTTATTGAAGAGCAAACATCTAATTACAGATTTGAGTGATCTTATCGAATGGTTGGATGAAGAAATGTAATGAAAAACGGGTCATGCAGTTTGGTTTTATGCTAATTGACCAATTGATGTTTGCATCAAAAAGAAGCGATGGACGTGTCCACCGCTTCTTTTTGATTTTTCGTAAATCTCACCGTCTTCATCCGACTCCTACAGGGAAAAGCGCAGCGAAGCCTGCGCTGTCAGAGACAAACAAGACCCGGATTCGCGGTTTGGAAAACCCGCGAATCCGGGCTTGTGTCTCGCCTGAGGAAAGCGGATGAAAAGACAGTGAGATGTTGCACTACCTTGCTTTTTTTCAGAACAGCATGATTTCAAGCAGGCAGTCGACGAGATCTTTCTCCAGATCCAGCGCCTGCAGCTGGTGCATCAAGTTGACCGGCTCCAGACGTTGCGACAATAACCGATACAAGCGGTCCTTCAGATCATAGCCGATCTCCGCCTGATCGAGGAACGTATACAACCGCTCCATCCGGTTATCGTTCGTCGACATGTCGACTTGGAGCGACAAGACTTGTGTCTCACTGACCTGTCCGAGCTCAACCGACAATGATTGGGTCTTGTGATCATACTGACTCGGCAAGACATTCCCGTCACGCGAGACATGTCCTTCGTTGACACCACGCAGGATCAACGTGATGTTGCGTTGACTTGGCAACAACTCCCGTTTGCCGAACGGCGTCGCGATCGTCAATGTCCGCGCTGCCCAGTCGAGTTCGAAGGCCGTCTCGACATTTTCCCCGTCGCGGTGGGCAACACCGACGTTATCATCTTCAAATAACGTGAACTGGTTCGACGCTCCCGGAAAGACGAGCAACTCGAGATGTTCCGGATTATGAAGCGCGTTCGAATGTTCGAGGTGTTGACCAAGCGGGACGATCGCCCCAGCCTTCGCAAGAACTCCTTGATCCTCGAGCTTGCGGAACAGACGCATCTGTTTGCCACCCGTATACCGGTGACCGGTGAAGAAATCAAACCATTCGCCGTCCGGTAACCAGGCCGTCGTCGCCGCGACATGCAAGTTCGGATTCATCGGTTCGACGATCGGTGTGACCATCAATTCCGTCCCGAAATAATATTGGTTCGGAACCGCATAGGCCAGTTCGTCTTCCGGATGTTCGTAATACATCGGGGAGACGAGCGGAAGACCGTCAAAGTGGTTGCGGGCGTTCATCGTATAGATGTACGGGACAAGTTGATGACGGAGACGTAAATACTTCTTCATCACCTGTTCCGATTCGACCGAATACCGCCACGGTTCTTTCCCGTTAAAGATACTCATCGTACTGTGCAGACGCATGATCGGGCTGAAGACACCGTACTGTAACCACCGGGTCGACAGTTCATCGTCTTTTTCCCCACGCTGGTGTCCCCCGATATCATGACTCCACCAGCCGTAGCCGATGTTCGAGGCCGTCGCCGTGAAATACGGTTGGAATTTCAGTGATGCCCACGAAATCAACGTGTCTCCCGAGAAACCGACCGGATAACGGTGACTGCCGGGTCCGGCATACCGTGAGAAGATCAACGGGCGGTTACCGTCACGGGCGATGTCGAGAGCATGGTAATGGTTGAGCATCCAGAGTGGATCAAGGCCCTTCATCTTCGAGTTTGCGCCCTGTTGCCAGTCGATCCACCAGAAATCAACGCCGTCCGCTTCATGCGGGTGATGCAGTTTCGTGAAGTAATGTTCGATAAAATCACGGTCCGAGAAGTCGAACGGAATCCGGTCTTCCGTATCCGGGTCGACGCCCAACGCAACGGCCATCGCTTCATAGGACTCTTCAAAACCACGGACCCCGTCCGCCGGGTGCAGGTTGAGCGTCACCATCCGGTCGTCTGCTTTCAGCCATTGCAAAAATCCTTTTGGGTCCGGGAACAGATCACGGTTCCACGTATACCCGGTCCAGCCACTGCCGTATTTCTCCGGAATGTCCGTCACGTGCCAGTCCATGTCGATGACACTGACCGAAAACGGGACGTCTTCCGCCTTGAAGCGGGTCATCAAATCTTTGTATTCCTTTTCATTGTACCGCCAGTACCGGCTCCACCAGTTCCCGAGCACTTGGCGCGGCAACATCGGGGTCGGACCCGTCAGACGATAAAAATCTTTTAAGGCTTGCTTATAGTCATGGCCATATCCAAAGTAGTAGATGTCTTGCGCGCCTTCTTGACGCGGTTCGACGAAATGATCTTCCGTCAGGACGAAAGAAGCGGAGTCATCAATCGCCGCATAACCTTGTCTAGAGATGATTCCTTCTTCGAGCGGAATCTCCCCGTCGGCATGATCAAGCGTCCGTGCCGTTCCTTTTAAGGTCCGGAGCGGTCCGCCATAGGTGTAGCGGCTGTAATAGGTGCTGAAGTTACCGAGAACATCGATATACAAGGTGTTCGAAGCGAATGGTCCTTTCGTATAATGCAAATGGACGTGTTCCGTGATGATTTGCAGCTCGGTTTCGTCTTCGACGATCCGGAATGAGGGAACCGGAAAATCACGATTCCAGACCGTTTGGGTCGGACGGTCTTCAAACCGTCCATCTGCTGCGTACTCGAGTCGAATCAGACGACTGGTGAGGACGGTGAAGCGGTACGTGTCGCCTTGGACAATCGCTTCCGGTCGTGCCAATGGTTTCATGTCTCGGGTATAGAAATGGGATTCGTCAATTGTGCGCATACGGGATCAGGACGCGAACGCCCTTGTCACTTCCTTCCAATAGATAAGTGTGCAACCGATTACACTATTAGTGTATAGGACTTGTTGTTCCCGTTTCAAGTGACAGTTAATCAAAAAAACGCACCATCCTTTGAAATCAAGGACGATCCGCTTCATTTTTCAGAGCAATGGTGAAATCAGACGTGAAAACGATTCGAAGATCCGGAACCGCATCGGTCGTTTGACATAATCAGCGGATGACAGCTGAATCGAGACCTCAAAATCATCGATGAAATCGCGTTCGAGTCGACCGGCACTCTCAGAGTCATACATGAAGGCCATCAGTTCGTAGTTCAAGACAAAACTCCGGATGTCCATGTTCGCCGTCCCGACGACGGCAATCTTCCCGTCGACCAAAAACAACTTCGCATGGACGAAATGACGGTTGTACGTATAGATCTTGACACCGTCACTCAGTAACGGACCGAAGTACGACCGTGTCCCGTAGTAGGATGTAAAGCTGTCCCCTTTTCCGGGAGTCAAAATCCGGACGTCGAGTCCCGCCCGCGCTGCAAGACGAAGCAGTGTCATCGTCTCATTATCCGGAATCAAGTAAGGGGTCGAAATCCAGATCGAGCGTTGGGCTGAAATGATGGCGGCGATTAGAGCGTTACGGATCGCCGGATCTTTGGATGTCGGTCCACTCGTCACGACCTGAACCGCGCCGTCTGATTCGACATCATGTTTCGGGAAATAGTGTTGAATCGCTTCATCACCGGCAAACGTCTCCCACGTATCACTGCCCTCTAAATGCGCATACAACCAGTCATCGAGGAACGTCGCCTGCAATTCCTTGACGGCCCGCCCTTCAAGCCTGAGATGGGTATCACGCCAAAAACCAAACTTCTTACTTTTGCCGTCGTATTCATCGCCGACATTAAGTCCGCCCGTGAATCCGACCTTGCCGTCAACGACGACAATTTTCCGGTGATTCCGGAAGTTTGCCGTAAAGATGAACAACGGACTTGAAATCGGGTCATAGGCGGCAATCTTCGCCCCTGCTTCCCGGAGTGGCTTCAAAAATCCCTCCCCGAGCATATAGCTGCCGAGACCGTCGAACATGAACCGGACCTCGACCCCCGCTTCGAGCCGTTCGATCAAGGCATCACGGATCGCTTGACCGGTCTCGTCGCTTCGATAAATATAATACTGAATATGGACATGGTGTTTTGCCGAGCGAATCATCCGTAAGATTTCCGGGAACGTCTCACTCCCGTTCGTCAAGATCTGACTCGCCGTGTGGACGTCGACCCCTCCGCCGCCAAAGTTCCGGATCGTATTGGCAAGCTTCAAATGATTCGGTGGCAACTCACTGACGGCAAGTGACCGAACAGGACGAATCGCCTGTTTCAGTAACATCCGTTCGTCATGTGACCGGCGATTCCGCCGGCGTCGACGCGGATTGCGCCCAAACATCATCCAGATGATGACGCCAAGGATCGGCAGGAAAATCAAGACCAGGAACCAGGCGATCGTCGACTCTGCCGTCCGGTTCTCAATGAAGATGATCATGATGACCGCGAGCGGGACGACCGTCGCCGAAATCGTTAAGACATAAAATAAATAGCCGAGCTGGTACAATCCCCAGATGATACCGCCAGCTACTAAAAACACGAGCGCGAACTGAACAAGCCGATTGCGCACTATATTTCCCCCTCTACAACATACTCTTCTTGTATCATTTCCCTCTCTTCTCTAAAAATATAGCAAAAAAAGAAACCACGGATGTGATTTCTTGAAAAGTTGACCTATTTTGAAAAATTCATGTCGTACATCTCACGCCCCGGAATCGGATCCCGGAGTGATGACCAGTCGTTTTCATCTGCTCGGACGAGACAGGCATCAAACTGTGCTTCGAGTGTTTGTTGATCAAAGCCGATGCCAATCAAGACCAGTTCCGTCCGGCGATCGTTGACACTCTCAAAACGTCCGGCATATTCCATGTTCGACGCATATCCTGCTTGATTGAACAACAGCGCGATTTCCGGACGGGTCGCGAGATACAAAAAGCCTTTGGCGCGGACGACTTCTTCCGGCCACGCCTCAATCAAGGCCAGCAAACGTTCCGGATGAAAAGGGACGTCACGCGTGTAGACAAACGAACTAATCCCGTATTCTTCCGTCTCCGGAACATGTTCCTCGGCATTCAGCTCGCGAATCCAACCGGCGCTTGCTGCCGCCTGTTCGAAATCAAACAGATCGACGTCCAAAATCTCGGCCGGATCGACCTGAGCATAGGTCGTCTCGATCAGTTTCGCGATCGGATTCAATGCTTTCAAATAGCCGATGACATCGTGTTTTTCATCATCTGTAAGGCGATCGATCTTATTTAATATAATGATATCAGCGAACTCGACCTGATCAACCAGCAGATCCACGACTTCACGGACATCCGTCTCGTCGACCGCCTGCTGCCGTTCAATCAGCGATTCACCGGATTCAAAATCCTTCAAGAACCGGTAGCCGTCGATGACCGTCACCATCGCATTGATTTTCGTCGTTTCCGTCAAATCAATCAAACTGTCTTCATCGATGTATGTAAAGGTCTGGGCGACGGGAATCGGCTCGGAGATCCCGCTCGATTCGATGACGATGCCGTCGATATTGCCTTGGTCGACGAGCCGTCGCACTTCAAGTAATAGATCGTCGCGTAACGTACAGCAGATACATCCGTTTGACAACGTCACGAATGATTCTTCCGTCCGCGAAAAACCACCTTGTTCGATCAACGTCGCATCGATGTTGACCTCACTCATATCGTTGACGATGATGGCGAGCTTACGCCCTTGCCGATTGTTCAATAAATGGTTCAATAACGTCGTCTTGCCGGAGCCGAGATAACCGGATAGAACGGTGATGGGAATCGGATGCATATTCAAATCTCCTTTTTAGTCAAATCGTAATGATTACGTTTTAAATAGTAATCGTTCCGATTTAGACTGTCAACTGATTTTGTCCCGATAAAAAAAGCTTTCTCCGTTCCGGTCTGTGATACCGGGCCGGAAAAAGCCTGTTATTTGATGATGATTGGTGTCGCTTACTCAAAAAACGACGTCCGGATCAAACGGACGATTGTCTCGGCCGCTTCCTGTGAGAACCCGGCAATCGTATAATGATTCGTGTTTGGGATCACACGGAAAGTTGCGTCCGGCAGACTCTCCGCAAACCGTTGATGGGCAGCGTTAATCCGTTTCGTCAATTCCGGATGCAGCCAGTTTTCCGGCATCCCGCCGGCCCAGTCGGAAGCCGATAAAACGAGCACAGGGGGTGTGACATGGGCGACAACCTGCAAGACGTGTTGATTGTTGTCTTCAACCGCCTGCCACTCGTCTAACGTTCCCCGCCAATGGTTTTTCCGTGCCATGTTCCGCCACATCGGTACCCGGTCCGCTTCCGGCAGACTCGTGAACATCCGCGCGCCGAGATCGTCGGGGATCAACCAAGCGATTGGTCGGACATGACTGAGCCCGTATAAAAAGCGGTTCCATTCCTCTTGTGTCCGTTCGTACCAGTTCGGCAGTTCGGCGTCGACTTCCGGATGCGACGGATCCAGTAAGACGATCCCCGCTGTGTCGTCCGGGCGGCGGCGTCCGAGTTCAAGCGAAATGTAGGCCCCCAGTGAATGCCCGATAAAGACGAACGGTCCGCGAATCGCCAGCAGATCAAGGACCCGTTCCAGTTCGTCCGCTTGTTGCGTGAACAACCGTTTTGATTTACCACGGGTCGATTTGCCGTACCCGAGCCGTGAATATTCAAAGACCCGTCCTTGTTTCAATAATTCACCGCGGAGCCAGCCCCACTGATGATGACTCGACATCATCCCATGATCGAGGATGAATGTCACATTTCCTGTTCCGGTCAGGCGGGTGTCAAACCGTCCGTCCGCTGTATCCACAATTCGTTCCATTCCAACTTCCCCCTACTCAAATAAAGCCAGATCCATCTCATAACCCAGCAGATTCAGATAATCAAACAATTGTGACCGGTGGTGGTACAAATGAACGGCTGCTTCCAGCAGCCAACCGGTCGAGCCGTCCGCGACACCCCAATAGGTCGGTCGGGTCAAAAAACCGGTCATCAGCCGTTGTTCGTAATACTGAAACGACTCGTCCAACCGGTCCACGATTTGGTCTATTGGAACCGGTATCGCATAGAAGTCCGCCATCTCGGAAGCACTTGCCCCCGTCGCGATCCGTAAATCGGCTTCGAGCAAAACCGCGAGATGGACCGCCACCTCATACACCGACCGCTTGCCGGGAATCGGTCGTTTCTGCCAATCGTCCGCTTGAATCAACCGGATCAGTTCCTTGGTCGTGCGGACACCGACTCCGACATGCCGCCGTAATGCGGTTTGCCACTCATCCATGATCTGACCACACAAGTGCCCGTCGTTCCAGCGCTTTGACGAAGGTATTCTTCCCGACGATGTAGGCGTCGATGTCTTCCGGATACTGGTTCGCCAATTGTTCTTTGATTTCACTATAAGCTTCGACTTCGTCCGGATGTTCCCGCAAGTAATCGCGAAAGATGACGTGACGGGTGATTTCCGGATTGCCGCTCGCATAGAGATGAATGTGATGCGTCCGGTCGTCTCCGCCTTTTCGGTAATAGCGGCGGCCCGGCATCCCGAACTCGCCTTTCGCTTCATAGCCGATCTGTTCCATCGCAACGTCAAACGCTTCGATGCCGTCGAGTGAATCAACGACCGGCAGGATATCGAGAATTGGTTTTGCCGACAACCCAGGGACTGACGTGCTGCCGATATGGTGCACCGCAAGCAGCCGTTCCCCGAAAACCGTTCGGAGCCGCACGGCTTCCTGCTCGAACTCGTCCGCCCATGACGTCTGATATGGTATGACGATGACTTGTCGCATGAAATCCTCTCCCCTCGTCTTCAGTATGCCAGTTTTGTCGGAAAAATAAAAACGACTCCTCAAATGAGAAGCCGTTTTGCTGTCTTATTTTTTCGTGATGAAGTAACGCGATTGATCGAGACGGTCCGATGCTGTATAGATGTTCATCTTGTATGAACCTATCGCAAGACCCGTCCGCATCTTCAGGACGTAGTTGCCGTGGTTGTCGGCCACGTCCTGGGCAATCAATTGATAACCGTTGCTTGTTTTTTCGAACAAGCGGACGATTTGACGTTTCTCGACTTTGCCCGTTAATGTCTTTTTACCCGCCCATTTTTTGACCGGATACGTGTTTTTGATGGTGAATGATGCTTTTTTCGTAATTTTGTTTGAGATGTCCGTCGATTTGACTGTGTACGTGCCTGTCATCAAACCGTCTTTGACCGGAATCTTGAAGCCGCTTGCCGTCGTCTTCGCTTTCGCGATTTTCGTCGACCCTTTATACAGCGTGACATCAAGTCCTTCCGTCGCTTTTCCCGTCAGGACCGTCGAACCGTAGACGGCCGATTTCTTGTCGATGGCCGGTGTCGCGACGACACCTGTCCCGACCGTAACCGTCGTTTCTTTTTTCATGAAGCCGAGTTCCGAGACGACCGTCAGTTTGTCGCGCAGTTTAACCGGACGAACGGTGACGGCATACTTGCCGGTTTCGTCTGCTGTTGCCGTACCAAGGACCGTCGTGCCGTTTTTCACCGTGACTTTTGCTCCGGCGACGGCTGTTCCCGTCACAAGTTTTGCACCCGGTTTGACCGCACTGACGCTGACGTTAAAGTCTTTCATCGGCACGTCGAGTTTAAACTTCAAGAATGTCCCTGTCTCACCAGCCCGTTTAACACCTGTGTTCGTGATGCCTTCGTACCGTTTCGTGTAGTCGGCTGCCGCTTCGGCTGAATCAAAGTCCACCGTAATCGGTGTACTCGCAACGAGCGACCAGTTGTTGTCCGCTTGGTAATCCACCGGCTGTTTTGCTTTGATGAAGTCCGAGATGACGTTGCGTGTTTCGTAAGCCGATTTGTAGACGATATTTTTTCCGCCGCCAAGACCCGGGAAGCTGGCGCTGCCGGCACGGTAGTTGTTTGTTGCGACGAGGAACTCTTGATCGTCCTTGATTTCCTTGCCTTGATACTTGATGTTTTGGACACGGCTTGCGTCTTCATTGACGACCACACCATTGAAATCAAACTTCGCCGGTTTCGTGATATCGATATCGTACGTCAGCCCGTCCAGAATATCGAAGTTATAGCTACGGAACTCTTTGTTCAACAAGTCTGTTTTCGCATCCGTCACTTCATTGAATTGACCGGCTGACATCTCGAGCCAGTTCTTGACGTCAGACCCTTTGACTTTGACGACTTCGAGTGTATTCGGATAGACGTACAGATCGGCAACGTTTTTCAACGCGATTGGACCTTTTTTGATCAATGTATAGTCTGACGCATTGACTTGATTACGACCGCCTGTTTTGAATGGTGCACCAGCAGACAGAAGTGGTAAGTCTTTATATTGAGCAAGATCCGCGTTTTCTTTGAGCTGTTTTTCAACGTACCATTTCTGTGCATTCGTGACGAACTGGACCGAATCATCATCTTGAACAAGGGCAAAGAAACTTTGGATATCGTCATTGATTGTTCCGACTTGTTGGCGGATGTAAGCGAGTGTACCTTCGTGCGCTTTTTCGATCAATTTGACGGCACCGGCATCTGCTGTCGTATCTTTCGTGACGTCGGCCAGTTTCGCAGCCGATGTATCGACGACCCATTTATCGCCGTCCTGTTTCAATTGCAGATCAATCACGCCGACGTTTTTCCCTTGTGTGTTGGCCATAACAACCGGCTTGCCGTTGATGAGACCGTTTGTTGCGTCGACATTCGGTAAACCGTTAAAGGAAGATTTCGCATCCGGAAACTTCCCGTGTTGGTGACCGGTCATCAAGACATCGATGTCTGCGATTTTCGTTAACGCGTAGCCAACGTTTTCGTCGCCATCTTTTTGATTCTCTGTATCGCCGATTCCTGTATGGGCGAGCGCGACGACGACGTCTGCACCGGCGTCTTTTAATTTCTTCGCCGTTGCTTTAGCGACCGGTACGATATCTTCCGCTGTCACTTTGCCTGTCAGGTTACCGGCATCCCAGGCCATGATTTGTGGTGTGACGACACCGAAGACACCGACTTTGACCGTCTTCATCTGACCGTTTTGGTCTTTGACTTGACGTTCGATGATTTGATAGTCTTTGCCGTCTTCATTGTAGTCCGAGACGATCGGCTTTTTCGTGACTGCATCGAGGACATTTGAGTTTACAAACTTGATTTCGCCTTTAGACGCACTCATCGCGTTTTTCAAGAAGTCGAGTCCGAAGTTGAACTCGTGATTCCCGAGGGTGACGGCGTCATAACCGAGGTATTCCATCAGCTCATACATCGGGTGTTTGCCTTTGTTGCCTTGATCATATTGATTTTTGACGTAATCGCCAAACGGTGTCCCTTGGAGCGTATCCCCGTTATCAAACAGGAAGCTGTTTGATTCCCCGACGACGTTCTGCTCTTGTTTGATGACGGTCGCGGCTTTGACAAGACCAATCGTCTCATCCTGCGTATCCTTGAAGTAATCGTAGTTCATTGAGTTTGTATGTAAATCAGTCGTTTCTAAAAAACGAAGTTTGACGACGCTGTTATCGGCGGCGAGTGTCTTGACTTGAATGACAGGAGCAAGCATCGGTGCGATCAACGTGCTGGCAATGACGATTTTTGTAACTTGTTTCATCTGATTTCCCCCTAAGTATAAATGACTGCTCAACTAATTTAACACGCTTTCAGTGTAGCTTATAGCGTCTTTGAATAGGTCGGACATCCGTCTTATTTAACTCGCTTAACCAATTCTGAATACCGGCTTTACAGACTTCATGTCTACTTTACAAACCAACTCAAAAAACGCCGGGTGACCTCCTCAGGTCGTCCGACGTTTGGTTGGTTCATGCAGTTGGTTTTCGTTTGATGACAAATCCGATCAATCCAGCAATCAGTGCCATCCCGGCGGCATAGAGCGGAGTCAGTCCAGCGGGTTGCTGGGAAAACTGCAACAAGGCTTCGTTGCGCCAGGCAACCGTAAAGTCCGCCGTCGTCGCTTGAGCAACAAGGAAACTCATGACACCGATCAGGACTGCGAAAACAATCGGATCAAGAATTGTCTTGAATGCCCGGATACTTACGAGTAAATACAGAATAAACGGAATCAGAATCAAGATCCAGTACGCACTTTCCGAGTTGAACGGCTCCGGCGTGACTCCTGCTGATTCGGCATCAAGCGCTTGAATCGTCTGCCTTGCGATACCGTAATCAATTGGTTCAAGATTCAACCGGGTATCGGATAAATCGGGACGTTCACCGCCGAGAATCGTCAACAGTTGTTCTGTCACCCGATCCGTGTCGACTTCTGCCAAAACATCTTCAATCGATTGATTTAATTGACTGGTCGAGGTTTCACCGTTCAGCATCGTCACCGGTACATCAACGTCCGCACCGAGCACATTCGCTTTGTAGGCAATCTGCCCACCGTGCAACAAGTCGTACATGCCGCCGCTACCGGCATCAAGACTGGCAACCGTCAAGGCCGTTCGAAGGGCCGAGTCGCCGTCGTACTGAGATTCATCCGTAATGACGAGATACAGCTGAAGACAGCTCGCAAACATCAGGACAAGCAAACTCCCCCGGGCTGCCGCTGACAAACCGGATAACCCTTGCGGATACAGTGCCAGATAACTTAATCCAATCACGATGCCAAGCGCGAGCAACCCTTGCGCCAACACACCGTCCTGGAACGATAAAAAGGAAATCGAGTCACTGCGCTGAACGAGCATGAACCAGCCGATCCACGCCGTCACTAAAAAACTGACGGACCGGACTGTCCAGCCGAGCCGGTTCGCTTTGATCCGCATCAGTAAAAAGAGGATAAAAACAAATACAATGCCGAATACTGACAGCAATAAGGAACCATAGGTCACATCAAACGTCAGCGGTGACAACACTTGATTCAAATCAATTCCAAAAATCGAGAGAACATCCCCAGCCGAACTCGCTCCGAGTACTTGGTTGATGATTGCTTCCCGGACGGCACCCGGCATTGTCACGTCGAGTCCGCCGACGAACAGCAGCATTAACGTCACCATCACGTCATTACTGCCCCAGGTGACGTTCGCGTCCTGCATTTGTGCGACAAGTGACTGATAATCACTTGAGGACTCGATTTGTCCGGTCACGACCGTCATCAGACCATATAACACGGCAAAGAAAATCAGACCAAATCCAATCCCGAACACGAGATCCATGATCGAAAAGCGTCTGTTGCGCCGCTCTTGTCGTTGCTCCATCCTCAATCCCTCCTTTTCCTTTGTTTGATTATTCCTGTTCTGTCTCATTCAGAAACGCCAGTCGTCTTATTTTTGTGACGATTGGTCATTTCTGTACGCTACACTTTAATTATAACCAATTATGGATAGAAGAGGGATTTTGATTCCATGAGGAGGAACGACGTGTCAATAACAGAAAACCATGCAACAGTATTTGAAAAAATCAGCAGACAATTAAAACTCGGTTCCATCCTTGCAGAGCCGACTGCACTATCGGGTGGTCTCCTCCACAAGATGTTTCGTCTTCAAACAACGCACGGGACGTATGCTATTAAGTTACTAAATCCGAACATCCTCTCCCGTCCGGAAACCCGGCAAAATTTCATCACTTCGGAACGAATTGTGTCGGCTTTACAAAACGAGGTCGCAGCCGTACCTGCCCTTTCGTTTCATGCTTCCGCTCTGCAACAGATCGGTACGGATCATTATCTTGTTTTTCCTTGGACGGAAGGCATCATGTTGAAGATCCATCAGATCAGACCAAATCATGCGTATCACATCGGGGAACAGCTTGCACGGATTCATCAAGCGGATCTTTCCTTGCCGGTTCAGCAGACTGCCGATTCAAATTACTCCCCTGTTGAGTGGGATGTATTCCAAGATCAAATTCGTCAACAAAAACTGGAGATGTTAGAACCTTTCATTGCGGCATTGGATCAAATCAAACAATGGGATCAAAGGGTCACTACTGCTATGACACAATTGGCAGGATCTACTGTCCTCAGTCACCGTGATTTGGACGCCAAAAATGTCTTATGGAACTCCGACGTACCAACCATCATCGACTGGGAATCGGCCGGACCGATTCATCCGATGCACGATTTTATCGAAACTGCCCTTTACTGGTCGCTCGACGAGAACAATCAACTGCACTATCCGCATTTCGAGGCTTTTACGAAGGGATATTTTTCAACCGGTGCAAAACTCCATTTTCCAATTGAACCGGCTCTTTCTGCCGGTTACGCCGGTAAACTCGGATGGCTCGCGTATAGTTTGGCAAAAGCGCTTCGCCTTGAGCCCGTAAACGAGCAGGAACAACAAACTGCCGTCCAACAGGTGTTTGAGACGTTAACTGCACTCAAAAACTATGAAGCCCTTTGCCCGGTGATCCGAAAGTGGTGGCAGTAAAATGGCGAGAACACCCCTCGTATGAGGTAAGAAGGAATTAAACCGATATGGCGATGGAATACACTTTCCTCATGACTCTGATTGAAATGAATCGATACGCCAAAGCAAAAATCTTGTTTGACCATGCTCAGCGAACAGTTGTCCTGCCCCATCGTCAAGACGTCGCCTGCCTGGAGTATTTCTTGTTTTTAGCGGAAGTGCCCGATCAAGTCACACCAAAACAAGAAGCCCTCGCTGTGGCGAATGAAATCTTACGGATGGAACCAAAGAATCAAATCGCAAAAGACTTTTTGAAGGAGAGTGGCTTGTCCACATCGACTCATACATCCACTCTCTTGCATACGTTTCGGACGTTCGGGTTCGTCGGTACGGATGAATTGCCCTACCATCTGATCCACCACATGAATCGAAGGAAGGTCGAGTTCATGATGCGGACTTACGTTGATGGGAAGAACGTCAGCTATGAGTTCCAATTGCAAAGTTTCACCGATGACCGGGAAGACGCCGATTGAAAAGAAGGGACGTATCGTCCCTTCTTTTTTTATGCCTGATTTAACTGTGACTTGTTCGTCATCAACCGCTTGAGACCGCTCGGATTCCGCGACAGCCAACATTTCTCGGTCGAACAGTTATCTGCACTCAAAAACGATATCGTGTTTACCGACAGTGACACGTTCAGCGGCGTGTTCACGGGTGGTACCTTCTTCAAGACCTTCGGACGTGGCGATTGCTACGTCTCGTTGCTCGTCAGTCGTAACTAGGGCGACGAGCTTCTCTAGGTCTTTCTTGCTGACCGTGATCGTCACGTTCCAGTCGGCGCTGTTCGCCAAATCATCCTTCAGTCGGTCCAGTGCTTCCATCTGTCGACACCTCCGTTTGTTCTGATTCATAACTTGAAAGCGGTTCGTTTACTAATGCTTTAATTACATATTGGCATAAAAGTATTTTCCCGGTCCGATCGTGTGTGGTGTCGGCAGGTTCGGGCACGACTTTTATGTTATTCGAAGAAGTAATCAAAAATTCTTTCACACGTCTCGCCTCTTCAAACTGATTCATATGTTCCGAGATTTCTTCCGTGTAATAGACCCGTAGTAGCAATTGAGGACTCGCGGTTTTTCGAAATTCTTCTTTCAAGATTCTTTGTTCTAAAAAGTATTGATGACTCAAAACACGAAATGATAGTGGTAGATTAATCCATTTTCCTTCTTTGTTATCCAAATATCCGATTTGGATTGCTTCAGGTGACTCAATATACCTTTGAAAAGCTTTTTTGTTTCTCGGACTAGTCTGTTCTGAAAAATTGCCCTGATCCTCTGTACACGTCAATAGTAATCCAGTACGTTCATTTTTGCGGTCCGTGTACAACTTGGAGTATAGAGTGTACTTAGGAAATCCTCTGTGGTAGGAATGATAAAAGCTTTCGTTTATCGCACTATCATCCGCAACATCATCTGATTCGAATTTTAAATTTCGATAGTCGTCCGCATTTAAAAGATGGAAGCTATAACTGATATTCGTTGCTGTCCCCATTCCTTTATTCTCTAAGAGCATCGCACCCGGATTGTGTAACGCGTCCAAACTTTCTGTTGTGTGAAACCTCGCTTTATATGAATGAGGAGCGAATAGCGGAACAAGGAATTCTTTCTTCTTCAAAGCTAAGAACGATCCTTTTTCAATACGATATCGCATGGCATTTGCATCAGCTTCACTTTTCGCAATCTCCAAAGCATTTTCCGCCACCCTGACAGAATCTTTTGCCGAGGCAGCGGAGCTTTTTGAATCCTCTCGTGCTGATTGAGCTGTCGCGAGTGATTTCAAGTTAACGAAAATACCAAGCGAAACAAACAACACCGTTCCGATACCGAAGATGATTTCAAATTTATCAGGGAACACATACAGTAACGAAGCTGTCGAAAGGATGATTATTATACCGAAGACGATGATGGTAACGTTCGAAGGAGTGTTAAAATTTTTATTTACTTCCAAATAAGACACCTCTGTTTTTTACTCATCATACCAAATACTTGAAAAAATAAAAAAAAAGATGACGGGTACCATCGATTACTTTAAATGTATGTATAGATCCTAAGCTTGATTCTACTTCAAAATATATTAAATCGAATGAACGTATCTTATTAAACTGATTGATCGGAATAGTGCGGACACTTGTGTAATGCAAAAAAGGAATGCAGGCTTGTGCGGTTCAATACATCAATCATTTTCTACTTTTGTGTCTGTATAACATATGATGAATCTGTTCTAAAAAACATGAAAGATATTCTTAATATAAACTGAGCCCTTGAGTTTGGATAGTTTAATAAAAGCACCTTGAACGTTTTAATGACCGATACATACAACAAACCCTCATTTCGTAATTGAAATGAGGGTTTGTCTATAATCTGAGGGACTTCTTTCAATTAAAGAAGTCCCTACTTTTTTAATCATTCCTGATCTAATTTTGATTTATCGTCTTTTTTCCGATTATTGTACTTTTCTTTATTTTTCATGGCTTCCGGAACAATAGGTGATTTTAAAGCACTCACGATCTTTCCAACTGAAGTGCTTTCTTCTTCAGCATTCTTAAGTTCTACCGTACCTTGGTTAGTAATTGCAGTATGCCAGTCCTCAGATTCTAAATAACGTGTAGCGAACATGTATTGATGACCTTTTTTAACATCTCATCTTCATTATATAAAATCAAGACGCTATTTCCTTCCGAATCTTTATCATATCCACCAAACTGATTAACAATGACTTCTCCTTTTAACTTGCCCTTTAAATTTTTGTTCACTTTTACCGAATACTGTGTTTCCGGCGTTCCATCAAGTCGTTTACTCCCAACTTCTTGAATGACTTCTCCAACAAACACATTTTGAGCAGCACCAACTAAAATTCGATCATCAGAAAAATCAGCCACTTCATTTAAATATGCATTAACAATTTTGACCGGCTTCTTTTCTGATTGGTAATGATCAAATCCATAAACAGTCAGGCCAATAACTGCTGCTACTGAACCTATTAAGAATTTTTTCATAGTTAACGCTCCTTATATTGGATTAATAGCCCCAAAGAGTTCGATAATCTGACTTATCGTGCGAACCTAAAACTTCATAACTGTAAAAGCCAGATCTCAACACGTTTCCAGCAAGTCCGTGATGATCTAATCCAAGAGCATGTCCCATTTCATGAAGTGCTGTGTGCTTTCTTTGAGAACTCGTGAAGTCATAAAAATAATAATCATTGTAGGAGATGGATTGTCAACACTAAACTAGACAATCTTCTTAAGGAGTGATTGTTTGTAGCGAACGGGGCTTTGATAATCCAATGTACCGTGTATGCGAAGGTGGTTGAACCAATTCACGTAATCCTGGAACTCGCGTTCCAGCTCCGTCAAACTCGAGAACACTCGTTTTTTGACAAACTCTGTCTTGATGATTTTAAACGTGGCTTCCGCGACTGCGTTATCGTACGGACAACCCTTTTTGCTCAACGAGCGACGGATTCCGAACGTATGAAGGGCATCCTCAATCAGATGGTTGTTGAACTCTCGTCCTCGATCCGTGTGAAACATCCGGATACGACGCAAATCATGAGGAATGGAAGCGAAAGCACGATGGACCAGTTGCGCATCCTTTCGCTCGCCCACACTGTGACCGATGATTTCTCGGTTAAAGAAATCAACAAATACACATACATAATGCCATTTTTGACGGACCTTGATGTATGTCAGGTCACTGACGACAACGGATAGCTCTTCTCCTTGCTTGAACGCGCGATTCAATTCATTGGCTTCCATCGACTCGTTGCACGCTTCTTTTTTAGGCTTGAATTGCGCGAGCGTGTACGTAGAGACGAGCCCTTGGTCTTTCATGATGCGTCCGATTCGGCGACGAGAGACGCATTTCCCTTGTTTTTGGAGTTCAATCTTGATTTTACGCGTGCCGTAGTTCTCTCGGCTGCGCCGGAAAATTTCACGGATGGCTTCCGTCACATCGTCGACCGATGGTCGCTGTCTCGCTTCATAATAAAACGTACTTCTGGGTAATTGGAGGACGCTGCACATTGCTGATACCGAGTATTTATGTCGATTATTCTTGATCACACTTACTTTCGTCCCATGATCAGCGCGGCTTGCTTTAAAATATCATTCTCCATCTCGAGTTGTTGGACATGCTTCCGAAGCACACGTAGCTCACGCGCTTCATCTGACAAATTATCTTCTTCCTTAAAAGATCCGGTCGTCTTACTTTGGTTGATCCAGCGATTAAATGCCGAAGGCGTCAAGTCATATTCCCGAATGATATCGGCGCGTGACTTCCCATTCAAATGGAGTTGAACCATCTGTTGTTTGAATGAATCGCTAAAAATTCTTCGTTCCCGTTTATTCATGAAGGTGATTCTCCTCTGCTGTTCATAATTTTCCTAAGTCTAATTGACCTTAAGGTTTATGTCCAACTAACTGTAGACCATCCAGTTCTGAATAATTATAAAATCAGTGGGGACAGTTGTTACCTGCTCGAATGTCGCTTTCCATCTAACAAAGAATTGGATTCGTTTTTAGTTGATTTAAATGTGCATGTGAACTATCAATTATCCATTGTGATTAACAAATGAGTGAACGCGACTTCACGATTATGAACACACGAAAGCCTTGCCTCCGTCGACCGGAAGCAAGGCTCTTTTGAATTGCCATGATGTTTTTCTCTCTATTAGATGCCTTCGTAGGCGAGTTCCATGATCTGACGGAGTTCCGTCACGAGCGGCATTTTCGGATTCGCTGTTGTACATTGATCTTCAAACGCATCGACTGCCATCTTGTCGAGTTTCGCTTCGAAGTCCGCTTTTTTGATGCCTTGGGCTTTAAACGACATCTTGATGTTGAGGCGTTGTCCGAGTTCTGTGATCGCTTGGATGAGTGATTCGACACCTTGTTCCGTCGTTGCTGCCGGCAGACCGAGGTAACGGGCGATTTCCGCATATCGTTCATCCGCGATGAATGATTCATATTTCGGGAATGAAGCAAGTTTCGTTGGTTTCGCTGCATTGTAGCGGATGACGTGCGGCATCAGAATCGCATTTGTCCGACCGTGTGGTGTGTGGAACTCCCCACCGATTTTGTGCGCGATTGAGTGGTTGATGCCGAGGAAGGCATTGGCAAACGCCATCCCTGCCATCGTTGACGCATTGTGAACTTTTTCGCGTGCTTCCGCGTCTGAACCGTTATCGTAAGCGCGTGGCAAGTAGTCGAAGATCATCTTGATTGCTTTTAATGCCAGTCCGTCCGTATAGTCGTTCGCAAGGACTGAGACGAACGCTTCTGTCGCATGCGTCAAGACGTCCATTCCTGTATCAGCTGTGATTGAAGCGGGCACCGTCATGACGAATTCTGGATCGATGATCGCGATGTCTGGTGTCAATGCATAGTCAGCAATCGGATATTTGACGTTTTTCTCTTTATCCGTGATGACCGTGAACGGTGTGACTTCAGAACCTGTTCCTGACGTCGTCGGAATCGCGACGAACTTCGCTTTGTTTCCGAGTTCCGGGAATTTATAAGCACGTTTCCGGATATCGAGGAATTTTTGACGTAAGTTTGAGAACTTCTCATTTGGTTGCTCATAGAACAGCCACATGCCTTTCGCTGCATCCATCGCAGATCCCCCACCAAGGGCGATGATTAAGTCGGGTTGGAAGTCCCGCATCGCTTGTGCCCCGATTTCGACCGTCGTGACTGACGGGTCAGGTTCGACTTGGTCGAAAATCCGGTAGCTGACACCTGCTGGTAAGTTTCGGATGACTTTATCGGCGTAACCGAATTCGACCATCGATTGATCAGTGACGATCAAGGCCCGTGAGACGTTTTGAATTGATTTCAAGTATTGAACCGAGTTTTTTTCAAAGAAAATCTTTTCCGGTACTTTGAACCACTGCATGTTCACGCGTCGTCTCGCCACCTTCTTGATATTGAGTAGATGTTTCGCCGTTACGTTTTCAGAGACCGAGTTTTTCCCGTATGATCCGCAACCAAGTGTCAGCGATGGAGTCAATTCGTTATACAAGTCACCAATCCCACCGTGTGCTGACGGGCTGTTGACAAGGATTCGGCAGGCTTTCATCCGGAGTCCGAACGCTGTCATCAAGTCATCGTTCGTCGTGTGGATGACCGCCGTGTGACCGAGACCACCGATTTCAAGCATCCCGTTCGGCGACGTGGAAGGCGTCTTCTGTTGATTGGACGCTATAGGCACCAAGGACGGGACTTAGCTTTTCATGTGAGAGCGGTTCTTCGGTGCCGACTTTTTCGAGTTCGGCGACGAGCATGACCGTATTGCTCGGGACTTCGATGCCCGCTTTCGCTGCGATCCATGTTGCCGGTTTCCCGACGATGTCCGCATTGACGGCACATGTGTCGGTTTTGATGACAAGTGCTTCAAGACGTTTTTTCTCGTCTGCTGTACAGAAGTAGCAACCGAGCGCTTCCATCTCTGCCCGCACTTCTGCATAAATCTCTTGATCGACGATGACCGCTTGCTCGGAGGCACAGATCATTCCGTTATCAAATGTTTTCGAGAGGACCAATCACTGACGGCCCGCTTAATTTTTTGCTGATTTTTCGATGTAACACGGTACGTTTCCTGGTCCAACACAAGTGCCGGTTTGCCGGTTGAATACGCTGATTTGACCATGCGGCTCCACCCGTCGCAAGAACCATCGCGATGGTCGGTGTGGTTCATCAAGACTTTTGTTGCTTCGAGAGACGGTTGTTCGACCCACTGGATACAATCTTGCGGGGCACCAGCTTTAACGGCAGCGTCACGTAACGTTTTGGCCGCTTCAAGTGAGGCAATTTTGTGCGGACGGATGAAAGGCGAAGATGATCGGGTTGCGCGTTTTGATCGCAATCAACGCTTTGAACATCGTCGTTGATGTCGGATTCGTCACAGGTGTGACGCCACAGACGACACCGACCGGTTCCGCGATGTAGGTGATCCCCGTTTTGGACTCTTCTTCTAAGATCGCCGACCGTTTTTTCATCACGAAGACTGTTATAGATATATTCCGTCGCAAACATGTTTTTGAATCATTTTATCTTCAAAGACACCACGGTCCTGTTCTTCAACCGCAAGTCGTGCGAGTTCGACGTGCCGTTCGAGACCGGCAAGCGCCATGTCACGGACGATTACATCGATTTTCGTTTGATCAATGTTAATTAGTTCTTGTAAGCGCCGTTTGACCTTTCGCGACGATTTGATTGATTGCTTGTTCGACAGGTGAGACATCTTGTTTGATTTTTTCTTTGACAGCCATGTTAGGTTTCCTCCCTATTTTGGAACGAATCTGAGTCTGCATTTCCCTTACTACATGTTAGGAATGCCAAGCTGATATCGAGTAGTTTGTGCTTTCCTTCACAAATCAATCATACGCCTTTTGCTCAATTTGTGCATGACCATCCTGTGAACTATTTCACATGAATGAGAACGTTTTCATTAAAACAACCTGTTCTGACGCAAGGATCCGTCTTTTCATCCCTCTCCTGTGACAACTGTCACAAACAATTCATGAATCTGCTTGTCTGACCAATCGTTCATCGTGTACGCTAGGAATAGTTCCATCATTCATTTGTCTTAAAGGAGGAAGTTTCATGTCAATCGTTAATCAAATGCTTGCGTTTAATCAACAGTTCGTTGAAGAAAAACAATACGAACAGTTCATCTCGGATAAATTCCCGGATAAGAAGGTTGTGATTCTGACCTGTATGGATGCACGTTTGACGGAGCTCCTTCCACACGCCCTTGGTCTTAAAACGGTGATGCGAAAATCATCAAAAATGCCGGGGCCGTTCTGTCCCATCCGTTTGGTTCCGTCATGCGGTCGATCCTCGTCGCTTTGTATGCACTTGGTGCAGAGGAAGTCATTGTCATCGGACATCATGACTGCGGCATGAGCACGATTTGATCCGGCAAAGATGATTGCCGAGATGCAAGACCGTGGAATCAATGAACAGGTGTTGCATACACTGGATGCTTCCGGTGTCGACTTGAAACAATGGTTACGCGGCTTCACTTCGGTCGAGGAAAACGTCAGCCACCTTCGGTTGGTCTGATCAAAAACCATCCGTTGTTACCACCGGGAACAGAAGTCCATGGACTCGTCATCGATCCAGGGACCGGAAAACTCGATCAAGTCGATTGCTGAAGACCATTTAATGAAGAAGAAAGGTAGGACCTGTCTCAATCTGACGTCAGGCCTACTTTTTTGTGTTTTTTTCTTGACAGTCAAAAGAACGGTCTGTATGATACTTTAGTATAGTACAGTGATACCAAAAGAAAGCGTGGTTTAGTTACTGTTTAATGCCGTTATTATTGCCGTTGTTCTATTATTTTGTTTTAGCCATCTTCCGCGTCCATATCGTCCTCCGCGATGGTCCTCCAGTGCCTTGCCGGTGGATTTGATCGGCGGTCTTGGTCTCAATACGACGATCCGGAACGTTTTGCCGAAGGGCTGGCGCCGAGCCGAAATCCGCTCTTAGTTACGCCTGCTTGGCGCATTCGCCGTCGCCTTGTCAAAAACCGGTCTTCCGGATGCCTTGGCGCACGCTTTGATCACACGTTCCAAAGGATCAGCGGATGCGACATCCGTCAAAAAGCTCAAAGGATTCATCATCTTTGCGATTCTCTTGCTCGCCATCAGCTCGCAAAACGTCTTGCCGATCCACATCGCCTTTATTCCGATCATCATTCCGCCATTACTCGGTCTCTTTAATGAAATGAAGATTGACCGTCGTCTGATGGCGATCGTCATGACATTTGGTCTTGTCACACCGTACATGTTCCTGCCGATCGGTTTTGGTGATATTTATTTAAA
>NZ_JMKS01000002.1 GCF_000685865.1 Exiguobacterium antarcticum DSM 14480
ATAGAAAAGTAAAATAATTACCAAACAGTCGTTCGTACATAAAATTCTTTTTCAGATTCTAGTTGACACCTACTGACACGGTTGTTATATTATGGACAGGAAGTGACACCAACGTACACCGAAGCACTCGGTCGGACAGCACGATCACTTCAATTTGAAAGGATGGGAGGCAAGTGGTCGAAAGGTTACTGACCATTAAAGAGGTCGCCGATTATCTACAAGTCAACGAACGAACAGTCACACGTTACATTAATTCAGGTGAGATCACGTCAATCAAGTTCGGCGGGCAGCGTCGGATCTCGAAACAAGCACTCGAGGATTTCATCAACCGTCATACAACTAAACCAACTATTAAAGGGGATCAATCAAATGACTAAACAAACTATTAACTACTCGGATACTGATACAGTTGAAAACACACTCGTACCTACAATCTCACGCGACGACGTGCGCGACGCGTTACCCGCTGAAGCTTTTAAACCGGAACATTTCACTGGACAAGGACAAGCACTTTTCTCAACGATGCCGGATACAGGTAAACGTGCGGAACGTATCAAGCTCTACAACGCGGTAGCAAATGCTGAGAAGAAAGTTTCTGACTTAATCGGTGAAACGATCACGGTCGTACACATGGTCGCACATCCTACTACAATGCTTGACGAACAAACTAGTGAACTACGTGACTTGACTCGCGTCGTACTGATCGGGCCTAAAGGCGAATCGTACCACTCAATGAGTAACGGTGTCGTTCAGTCGATGAAACGTATTTGTGACATCGTCGGTGCTGGACCATGGGAAGATGAGCCACTAGTCATCAAGGTGAAACAAATCAACACGCAAGCCGGTAACCGCACATTCAACCTTGAGTTGATTGGATAACAAAACGTCACACGATAATCACAAGTGAAGCGCTCCTAGCAGGGCGCTTTTATTTCTATCTAAGAAAGCGGTGACGGCATGAACAAGCGGCAGCGGAAGAAACAGGTCAAGCAGCAGAAGATCAGTTCCCTCACGCGTCGCGACGTTGATAGAAGGAAGGCGCGAGAACTCGCTCGTCCGTCCAAGGAACGTGAGTACAAAAGAACGATTACCACGTTCAAGACAAAAGAAAAGCGTGAAGCCCGGTTTCAAACGTTACTGGATGCAGGGTACACGCGCTCGGAGGCGCACAAGCTAAAGAGTCGAAGCGATGCGAATATCAAGAAGCTCGCTAGTCAGAAGCAACGATCGTCGCGCGCGAAAGCGTTACGGGAACAGAAGTACACGCGACTTATCACGGCCGGTCTACCGGAGCGAGAAGCAAAAGCGTTATCCGGTAAGTCCTGGGACGTGGTCCGTAAAGCAGAACGGGAATCGAAAGGGTACGGATCGTACTTGATCGTGAGTTATAAGGAGAAGACGGAACAGTACAGTCAGCAGGACATCAACGATTTTAAGATGGGCTATAAGCGTGACAAGCGTTCGACCAGTGCAAAGATGGATTCGGCCATCGGGATGCTAACAGAAGAGTTTGGTTACATCGGGGACTATAAGATGTCCGCAACCGACGATGCAGACCGAACGACGCGTTATCATTACGGACTCGGTTATCATCAACTGTATCGCGGTAAGGGTGAGAACTACGGACCGCTCGTGACGCTCATCGATCAAATGATGGTGCTGCTGTACAAACCGTATGAGAAGTATGAGTTTATCCGGGAGCTTGTGAAACACTTACGGATGCTCGACAGTGAGAAGGCACATGTCAACGCGGACCGCATTGCAGACGTCTTCTTATAAAACGTAAGGGACGTGTCAGCATGGCAAAGAAGAAACAACAAATAGAAGAGAAGCCGTTACGTCTCCTCACGCTGGATACGGAAACGCGCGGTTTGTTTGGTGAAGTGTTCCGGGTCGGTTTGTACGACGGCGAGACGTATTATAGCGGTTACACGTTTCCGGAAATCTATCCGATCATCCAAGACCTTTCGACACGTTGGGAATGTCACGTGTACGTTCACAACTTAGATTTTGATCTGGCGAAAATTGCAAAGGACTTCATCACGAATGAAATGGTTCTCGACTTGAAGAAAGCGGTCGCGATCAATAACCAGTTCATCGTGTTGCCATCGGAGCATATGATTTTACACGATAGTTTACGGATACTTCCGATGTCACTGGAACGGATCACGAAATCGTTTGGACTCGACAAAGAGGGAAAGATTGATTTATCGGACTACCTGAAGACGACACCGTACGCGGTGTATAAGGAAGACGGAACACTCGATAAACGGAAGTCCCAAGGGAAATACTTTGAGAACGTGGACCCGGATGAACCGATGTTGAACGAATACCTGGAGATGGATTGTCGGTCTCTTCATACGGTACTCACGATGATTATGGAAATCGCGCACATGTCACTCGAAGATTTTGTACGGTGTCCGACTGCTGCCAGTCTATCCATGAGTGTCTATAAGGCACAGCAACCGGACGAATACGAAGATGCCACGTCAAGTAACTATTACGGGGCGACGGGTGAAATGATGGAAGAGTTTGTGCGACGCGCGTATTACGGCGGGCGGACGGAAGTCTTTACCCCACAACTCGAAGACGGGTATCACTATGACGTGAATAGTCTGTATCCTCACGTGATGAAAGAAAACGAATTTCCGATTGGTTACTATGAACATATTTACGATCCGGAGAAAGCACGGACGAATTACCGGTTTTGGAAGAAGTACCGGAAAGGTGCAGGGATCGCGGAAGCAAACGTCACCGTTCCTGACATGCACATCCCACCGTTACCGACGCGAGTCGAACACGGGAAACTCGAAAACAAGTTGTTGTTTCCAGTCGGGAGCTTCACTGGAGTATGGACGTATGACGAACTCGAAAAAGCGGAGCAACTCGGGTGTACGGTCGAAGTCACGCAAACAACGTACTGGTATAAGACGGCTCCTGTATTCAAAGAGTTTGTCGGGTACTGGGAAGACATCAAGAAGAACGCGGAAGGTGCAAAACGTGAATTCTCGAAGCTCGTACAGAACTCGTTATATGGAAAGTTCGGGATGCGGCGAGAACGTGAGACACTGGCACCGTATGCGATGCGGGATGAACTGGAAGACAAGGACGAGCTGTTTGATACGTTCTATCATACAGAACTCGACATGCGGTTCCTGACGCACATCACGAAATCGAAAGCGAAATATATCCAGCCTCATATCGCGGTATTCGTCACGAGCAAAGCACGACTGTTGTTACTGGACGGATTACTTCAGCAAGAAAAAGCCGGAAGCGTATCTTATTGTGATACGGATTCCATCGCCGGTACAGCCGTGATGCCGGACGACATGGTGCATAAAGATGATTACGGTAAATGGAAACTGGAGAACACGATCAAGCAGGGAATTTTCTTGCAGCCGAAATTGTACGCGGAGATCAAGGGTGACGGGAAGACGGTCATCAAGGGAAAGGGTATCCCCGGTGAGAAACTGGAGGACATCACGTTTACGAACTATGAAGAGTGGCTGCACACGATGGGAGCCAAGAAACAAGATTCGATTCATCTCTATGATGGGTACGAGTCACGTCAGAAGTTCGTCACGTTACTGAAGGCGAACAAAGACTTTGACAGCAAGGTCGTGTTACGCAAGACAATCAATTTACTCAATGAGCAAAAGCGGGTGATGGATTACGTGAACAACACAAGCCGTCCTCACAATCTCGACACGTACGAAGAATACAGTCCATCGGAAGTCCAGGAGATACTCGCGTATACGTATCTCGATGACGACGTGGATCAGTTAAAAGAATTCGTGAAAGAGATCGGACACATTCGGATACCCGCACAAAAGACAAGTCGCTTCCGTTTTGAATACGAGCAGATGAGTCGGAGTGTGCGGATCAAGTATTTCCGAAAGGAGGGTAGGCTTGATCTCGATAGTTTTGCAGAAGCCATTGGTTGGGAAGTCAATGAGTTGGTTGAAGAGTTACGGATGAGTTGAGGGAGGAAACGGAATTGAGCGAACGCACAAAAGAGGTTTTAGATTACGTCTACGAGCATTATGTACACGAGGGTTACATGCCGACGATACGCACGATCGGGAAGGATTTACACATGTCGTATCAACGCGCTCATCAACACATGAAGAAACTAGAAGAAGCCGGACACGTCAAGTACCTGGGACGTTACTGTCTCCCTGTCTTGAAGCAACCGACTATCGAAAAGAAAGCGGTGATCGCATGAACGCACGCAATCAGATTTTATTAAATGAATGGTTGGACGCCCAACACGATAACTACGTGTTAAACGCGGCTCCTGCACAAGCAGCAGTGATACGGTCCGTACAATCCAAGCTGGCCGGCTTGAATGGTGTACAAGCGTCCTCCCATCTGACACGACTGAGTACGATTGATTTTCTACAACCGTATACAGCCACTTTCGTTTGTTCGTTTGATAGCAGTCAAACGAGCAAATCGTTTTCGACACTATCCGAAGCACTCGATCATATTCGACATACGGAATTGTATGTCGGTGACTATTATACCGCAAATCTGTACCACCAAGGCAACAAAGTTATGACCCGCAAACAGATTGAAAAAGAGATTCAGTATGTAACGTTTGCGAGCAAGGCTGGTGTTTCGTCATGACGCCGATGGAAACCATCATGTTACTTGTTACCCTGAACGGCATGTTAGTAATCGGTTTTGTTGCGGGGAAGTTCTCAAACCATCCAACGTTTCGAGGTGAAAAATAATGGTTTACATTGTACCCTTGACGAAGCTTGATAAGGTCGAGATCATGTTATACACGATTGAAGAGATTCAGAAGGACACGGAACGGTTACATGATACAATAGAAGAAAATGACAAGTATGGAAGTCGTCGCACAACGGAAATGATTCGTTCCCGGTTGCTGGTCACCATGCAGTTCGCAAAGGAGATTTACGATGTCAAAGGTCGGTTTCGTGATCGCTGTAGGTTCGATATTCGCGATTCGCTTTGTCGTCCACCTGATAACTTAATTTTACTTTTCTTC
Organism: Exiguobacterium antarcticum DSM 14480; assembly: GCF_000685865.1. Lineage (GTDB taxonomy): Bacteria > Bacillota > Bacilli > Exiguobacteriales > Exiguobacteriaceae > Exiguobacterium_A > Exiguobacterium_A antarcticum. The sequence goes on from NZ_JMKS01000002.1 coordinate 5,018, forward strand.
TATATTAAGTAACTCGGTCGCGAGACCTATTTAGAAGGAACGAAAGGATGATAGTGATGAATGAATACGAGAAACTCTATCATCATGTAATGAATCGACGTAATCGCTTTTCTCAAAAATTTCATACTCACGTTGTATATGTAGGAAGAAAAGAGTGGACTCTTATATGTGACAATCATACTGATTTTGGGGATGAACGTATTCCTAAAAGTAAGTGTCGATTGGATGGTTGTGAAGTAATGATGGTGAATGAAGATTCTCATTTTGCAATCGGGATTGTGCTTGATCCTAAAAGTATGTTTTAAAGCCTGGCTCACGCGTAACGCGTGGGCTTTTTCTTTTTCTCAAAAACTAGACGGGTGTCAAGTTATGGTAACGCACGTAACGCGTTACTCTGTTAGTAGGAACGACAGCCGATCAACGATTGATCCCCTGCGGTGTTGGTCGTTCCTATTCCCTTTAAGGAGGACACCTACATGCCTGAAGAAGAAACAAACGATACAGCAACAAACGAGGAGGAACCGAAGTGGCTACAAACCTTGATGAACAAAATCGACTCACTGAAACCGGAAGCACAGGAGGAAACGGACCCGATCGAGACAGTCAAAGTTCCACTGATTCCCGATCCGATTCCGGACGTACCGGACGAGGACGAGGACGAGGACGAGGACGAGGACGAGGAACCGGCACCACCGAAGAAAAGCTTCCTAAGCTGGCTCCTGTAAGTGAACCGAAACCGGTCACGGTAGATATACCCGGAGAATCACCTGAAGAGAAGAAAGCCCGTAACGCTGCCAAACAAAAGGCGTACCGGGAACGAAAGAAAGCGGAAAAAGAAACGGGTACGAAGAAAACTGCTCCGAAGAAGGCGACGGCTTCAAAGAAGTCACCGGTCCTCGACAGTAGCAGCCTACACGTCAAAGCGATGCTATCGGCATTGTTCGGCGTCGTCGCATCCCGTGAAGGAATGGAAGTATGGGCTTTATCCGAAGCAGAAATCGATTCCATCGTTAATCCGTTAACGAACATGATGGCGAAGAACGACGCCGTCGGTCAAGCACTCGAACAACATGGGGATGCGCTCGCACTCGTTATGGCCGTAACGGTGATAGCTCTACCACGTGTGATGGCGATGCAACAATTGAAGAAACTAAAAGCACCAGTCGTGACGTTACCGTCTACGGTGCGGAAGGGAGAAAAGAATGGAACTGACAGAACTCAACCTCGAACCGAAAGCAACAGTCAAGGAACGCCTGGAAGTCGTAACGGGGCAAATCCTAACGAAAGCGCCGTTTCACATTCAAGCGTTAGCGAAACCCTTTCTAGCCACTTATCTGCACTCAGCTACTGACGAGGACATGGAGACGAACACGAAACATGCCCTTGCAGCAGTAAAAGACATCATCGCTTACATCGAAGGGTGACGCGTATGTCATTCATCGGTACGGACGAACATGTTTTCATTGCCGGCATGACCGGTTCCGGAAAGTCCGTTACGGCGGAACATTACCTAGCCGGTTACGATCACGTCATTAAACTCGATACGAAAGATGAAGTCTCCGAACGGCGACGCAAGAAGCTACCGTTATGGAAAGGACTTCAAGAGGGGAAGGACTACGTCGTGATCACACGTTTAGCAGAACTGGATCACATCGAAACGCACAAGGTCATTTACGTTCCGGATATTGATGAACAGTCACTCGAACATTACAACGCTCTTTTCAAGTGGGTGTACGAGCGACAGAACACGATTCTTTGGATTGATGAATTGATGAGTGTGGCGGACAATCCTTCCCGTTACCCTCCCTATCTCAAAGCGCTCTACACACGCGGTCGCTCACGTGACGCTGTGGTATGGGCGCTTACGCAACGGCCGATGGACATTCCCACCATCGTTATGGCCAACTCCACGCACTTCTTCATCTATAACCTCAACATGCCTCAAGACCGGGAGAAAGTGGCAAAGGCTACCGGTTACCCCGAATTTTACGATTTGCCTGGAAAGTATGTATTTTGGTATCTCAACATCACAGCAGCCGTTCCTCCTGTTCGTGGTCAACTCGATCTGTAAAGGAGGTGAAACCAAATGGACTCATCTAAATTCGGTGGCGTCGGTATCATCAATATGATCGTTATCGCGTTATTCGTTATGCTCTTCATCGTCATGGCAAAAGTCGCACTGACGAAGAAGCCTATCGCCGGTGTATCAGAATTTGTTCATACCATTTAAAGGAGGTGAAACAGTATGGGTTCAATCCGACTCGGCTCACCTTCCTGGTGGGTATCCATGTTCATTAACGTATTCATCACGATGGTGTTCATTTACATCATCAAAAAAGCTTCAGTAAAATACGACATCCCTGTCGTCAAAAATATTGCTCAGGAGGTTTAATCAAACATGGCTCAACAAGCACAACTCACACCGCAACAACGCGGTCAATTATTCGCACAGGGTACGCGACAAAATCGTCAATCGATCCCTGCTAAGTCTGCGACGTCAGAGCTTGACACACTGACGTTTGATTTACCAAAAGCACGCTTGCTATCGAAAGTGGTTCTTCACATCGAAGCTGTCGTCAACGTCAAGGCGACAACCGGGACAACGGTCCCGCTCGCTTCAACGGGTGGTTACGAATTGTTCCGTCGTGTATCAGTGGACTTGAACAACGGTTTCTCTCCTTATATCCTCGGAGGTCGTGCGCTCTACCACATGTCCTTGTTACGGATCAATCCGGACGTCATCATGCCTCAAGCAAGCGTACGCGGTGTCAACTACATCGAACGTGCTGCAAGTGTTGCAGGTGTCGATAACAAAGTACGCTTCAGTGTCGAGTTACCACTCACACTCAATGACCGTGACCCGGTCGGTTTGATCTTGCTGCAAAACAACGAAACGAACGTCCAGGTCAAACTCGATCTCGACAGTGTCGCGAAGATTTACAAACTCAACGCTGCGAACGGAGAAGTCGCAACGTTCAAATCCGTCAAGGTGCAACCGGTTCTCGAAACGTACAGCATCCCGGTTATGAAAGAAGCGTTCCCGGACATCTCGGTCCTTAAATTGGTATCAGAGAAGTCAGAGACAGTTCAGGGTGGCGGTCAAACCATCGTCCGTTTGAACACAGGTAACACTTACCGTCGTATCGCGTTCTACGTCGAAGACGCTGCAGGTGTCCCGTTCACGGAAGAAGACTTCTCCGGTAACATCGAACTCGTGTTCAACCAAGCCGACATTCCGTATTCGGAACCGGCCATCTCCCTCTCTCACCTCGCACACCGTCAACTTGGTTACCCTCTCCCTGCTGGAGTATTCGTGTTCGACTTCACGTATCAAGGATTCCCGTCTTACGGTGGATCACGTGACTACATCGACACGCAGCGTCTCACAGAGTTTTGGTTACGATTCAACTCAACGAAAGCCGGTAAGGTTACGATCGTATCGGAAACGTTATCTCAATTAGTCTAATCACAATCCGGGGAGCGTTTTGGCGCTCCCTTTACTATCAGAAGGAGTGAACAGAATATGCCACAAAATGGATTGCATCACTACATGGCGGATCTCTATCCGGGCGCAGGTATCTCGACGGAAATGGAAACGCTCATGGAACCGGAAGAACAAATGCACATGGTCGATGACCAGGAACTTGCAGCGAAGAACCCGGCAACCGTTACACCGGAAACGAATAAAGGCGTATGGCTCGGTGTCATCGCGATCGTCTGTATCATCGCGGCATTAGGAGGTCGTAAATGATGGACCAGTATGTTCAAGTGGTTTCATCTATCGGCTTCCCGGCAGCTATGTGTTTCTATTTTATGTTCAACACGCAAAAGACCCTGGACGCGTTACGGACAACTGTCGAACAAAACACACTGGCGACACGAGAGTTAATGCTCACGCTCGCGCGTGCGAAAGGTGATGACGCGGCATGAGTAAGACACTCGTACTCGTTCTGATCATCATCGCGTTTTGGTTCTTCATCTCACGAAAGAAGTGATGACACATGGAAAGAGGAATGGCATTTTTAATCGGAGCCATCGGAATCATTTGGTTGATCTTGGACGACTTCTATGGAAAAGGACGTGTCACGTCGATGGCCAACAAAATTGCAGAAGGGGCGAAAATCCCTTCAGCCGGTGACATTGCAAGTGATGTCGTCGATACGGTCAAAGACAACGCGGATTTGATCAAAGACAAAGTCGAAAACATTCCCGGTGTCGGGGCGGTCGTCAATGGTGGAAAGAAAGCCATCACGGACCCGTACGAACTGGGGAAAGACGCGGCAAAACGCTGGGAAATCATTCTCGGTTTAAAAGGGGACAAAGCGAAAGAAAAGTTAATGGAGAAGGACAAACAGGAATTGCTTGACCTGCTGCCGGACTTTAAGCTCCCCGACATTCCGAAATTCGGAGCGTTACCCGCCTTACCTTCCTTACCCGGCTTCAACCTAGGAGGGAAATGACATGCAAGAATTCACACGCCAGTTACCCTTCATCGTCGCGTTTCTCATCGCGATCCTCTTCATTCAAATGATGATGGGAGAGAAGGTAACGAACTACCTGCTTGTCCTGGTCCTTGCCGGCATGGTCGTCAAGAACTCGGACAAAGTAACTAAACTATTGAATGGAGTGACATCACTATGAATAAAGTATTTGACGTAATCGGTGGAATGGGCTTACTCATCATGCTCTATCTCTTCCTATCGAACGGGAAACAAACGACGTCGATCATCAACTCGGTCGCCGGTAACTCAATCAAAGGAATCAAAACGTTACAAGGACGTTAATCACTAAAGGAGGGCTTACGATGGAAGATACCTTATATCGTTCCCTCCTCAATGCACAAGGGTACAAAGCGTTGAAGGAACCGATTGAGGAACCTTCAGCGCGCCTCGGTGTTGGGGAAGCGGAAGAAAAAGGTTCATTGAAACTACTCGTCGAGTATAAAAACAAGCGTCCCGTTGCGGTCACGCCGATGCTCGATGAACGGGCTTACCAACTGACCGGCTATACGGCTCAGGATACGTTAAGCGAGAAAGACTTTCCAAGCTCCTTCTATTTAGGACCCACGACTGGAGGTTATTAAATGGAAGCACCATTCAAAGCGCCGGGAGGCGGAAAGAAAAAACTCGACAACAAGAAAGTCATGTTTCTCGCGGTAGGTGGAATCATCGTCGTCGTACTCGTCTTGATGCGACGTCCTGCCGCAAGTAACCCGGATGCTCCGACAGCTTACGTCGCAGCGGACGGTTACGAGAACTTTGGACAGTCAAACGGGATTGGAGTTGAACAAGTCGATGCGCGAGTAGACACGGCGCTCAATGCAGCCCTTGCCTCACTCGAAGCCGACAACAACGCCAGCATGAACGGTTACTTCCAAACGACGAACGACTACATCAAGGATCGTGACGAAGCGTATGCGAAGCAACTGAAGAAGCTTGCTGCCGATAACAAGAAACTCAACACGGAACTCGATCAACAAGAAAAAATCGACAAGGCCCAAGCGGACGCGTTGAAGAAGCTTCAAGCGAAGAAGCCCATCAAAGCCCAACCGACAACACCGATCAAGAACCCGATTCGGACGACGCCGAAGAAACCGGTCAAAGCCCAACCGACGACAAGCTTCAAGAACGTCAAAATCAATTACTCCGGTAACTCGATTGTCGATGCCTTGAAGAAAGCCGGTATCGGGTCCACGATGACGAACCGGGCAGAGATTGCTGCCGGTAACGGAATCAAAGGATATCGGGGAACCGCTTCACAAAACACGGCTCTCCTGAAAAAAGCGAAAGCCGGTAAGTTACGTATCACACCGTCGATGCGGAAGTAAGAGGTGATCACATGGCACAAGTCAACGCAGGGTCAAACAGCTATGACGCCTATATCGCGGCTGCCGCGAAACAGTACGATGTACCGGAAAAATTAATTCGTGCCATCATCACGCAAGAGTCACGCTGGAACCCGAACGCCCGCAGCGGCGTCGGGGCTGGCGGTCTCATGCAATTGATGCCGAAAACGGCTATCGGTCTCGGTGTCAATAACGTGTATGATCCGAAACAAAACATCATGGGTGGTACGAAATATATCAGTCAGATGCTAAAGAAATATAACGGTGACGTCAGTCTCGCACTGGCCGCCTATAACGCGGGAGAAGGGAACGTCGCGAAGTATGGCGGAATTCCACCGTTTGCCGAAACGAAAGATTACGTCAAGAAAGTCCTCGGTTTCTATAACGGAGATACGTCAATTCCCTCACCTTCAGGTAGCTCCAGTTCAACGGCTGCACCGTCAAACGATGGTCTCATTTCTTCTATTGTACGGGGAGTCTTCATCGTCCTCTTGATCGTGTTCCTGTTCTTGCTCCTATTCATGGCCTTCCCTTCTATCGCGAACGTCACACCAGTTGGTAAAGCCGTCAAGGTCGCAAAGGCGGTGACGTGATGCTAGGAGTAACGGAATCAACCGCCAGTCAGAAAGCGTACGATTACGCGAAAACGTTAGGTCTCACGTTGACAAGTGGAAAACGGAACCCGGGTGATTTTGGTGTCCCCGTACAATATGACTTCCACGGTCAAGGTCGTGCCTATGATTTTGCCGGCTCTCAAACAGCCATGAACCTATTCGCGAAATGGGCGAAAGCGTCCGGTCTGTTTGCCGAAGTCTTATGGCAAGTTCCTGGACATTATGATCACGTTCACGTCGGTTGGGGCAAAACACTCTACACCGGTCACGAGAATGAAACGTATGTCGGGAACAAGAAATACATCCCTCGTAAGTACACGGAAGGGGACAACGGGGGAATGATGGACCTCCCCATCAACCAACCCTCTAAAAAAGAAACAACCGGTTGGGTCTCCGTCGGTATCCGTACCCTCATCATCGTCGTCCTCGCGATCGCCGCGTTCTTATTCCTCGTCGGTAGTTTCCCTACTGAAAAAATTATGTGAAGGAGTGTCACAATGGCAGACATTCAATTATCCACCTACCGCGAACAACAAGTCACCATCCTACCCGGTCAAACCTTTACGGTTCAATTCTCCGATACGATGCCGAACCATTACTACATCAATAACCTATCGACTTCAGACGTCTACCTCGGTATCACGATGCTGCCGAACACGGAACGGTATGACCTCTATATCGGACCGTCGGAGCAAAAGATTACCGGTCGTGACAAAGGAACACAACAAATCTACCTGTTCAACGCGTCACCAAACGCCGCAACGATTATGCTCACGACGTTTACGAAAGCGTTTGACCCCACCATCCTGATTAGCGCATCGGTCCAAGGAGGGACCACGTCACGTCCTTCCAGTAACGTCATCACCGGGTTTACGGCTGCACTACCAAACGGGTTTAACAAAATTGGACGGGTAGACGTAGAATCACTTCCGGAACTTCCGGCCGGTAACAAAACCATCGGTAAGGTCATCATCCAAGAACCCGTCATCATCGGTTCCATGCCTCCGATTGAAGTCACCAATGATCCAGTGCGGGCGTATCATCACATGTTTGATGGTCCTGTCTCGACAACCGAAGTCATCGTCGATTGTACCCCGCGTAACATGACACGGATCAGTTACATCATCAATGACGATGAGACCAACGATTTGTATCTCGCTTTCAATGAAGACGTACTCACAACAGTGCCTGGCAATGGTTACAACGGAGTCATCCGATTAAAGCCGGGTGAAAGCCTGACAGACCTCAATCGTATGTCAAGCAAAGTAAAATTCCTACGTATCGCCGGTAACGGTACGGTACGTATGTTAGGAGTGTAATCAATGGGTCTACGATTTAATGCTCTCGCTCTCATAAAGAAAAATCAAGAAGAAAACGCCTACCCGGTAAAAGGAAAGGGTGACGGGATCACCGATGACACCGAAGCGTTTAACCAAGCGCTATCGATTAGTGATGTCGTCTATGTCCCTAAAGGTAAAACGTATCTCATTGGAAACGTTATCGTCGATGGTAAGAAAATAATCGGTCACGGGAAAATTAAAAAAATGAACAGCGCTGAATGTGCGTTCCATTTGAAAGGTAATGAAGCTACGATTGAGGGATTAATCTTTATAGCTCAAGCGTCAGTAGGTCAACCGAATACAGATATTAAATTAGGTGAAGGTGCTAAAAACTGTAAAATCTTTAACAATACATTTTTATCACCGATCTATTCCGCGATTGCAGGAGCCGTTGATACCTTGCAGGGTGGTGTTCCGTATGCAACAAATGCAAGCGGTGTTCTCATCTCATCAAATGTATTTAAAGGACCGTATGCAAGACCGATGCACCTGCACAGTATCGACAACCTTACCATTGAAACTAATATCATTCGGGATTGTAATTATGATGCCATCCGGTTACGCGAGAACGATGGGTACTGCATCATTAACGCCAACCAGTTCATTAACATTGGTGACCCTGCATGGGTTGACGATCAAACACGAGACGCAGTAGATACGTACTGGTCAGGAGATACATTAACCATTACAAACAACATCGTCAGAAAAACAGCGTTTGCCGGTTTTGATATTAAAGGTATTGTCGGTTCAAACATGTCAAGACGTATCATCATTAGTAACAATCAAATACAGGATACGCGCTACAACGGTATTCACATTTACGGTGACGTTGACAACAACTTGTTATATCTTGATTCGGTCATTATCAGCGACAACATTATCACAGGGTGTAATCAAAACAAAAACGCTTCAGGGTCTCATGGTATCCATTTAAAAGGGTGCGCTAAATATGTCAACATCCATGACAACATCGTGACCTCTTGTTTTGGAAGAGGAATCTTTGTAAATAACGCATACGCCGGTTCCATACAAAAAAGTTTTAAAGTGTCAGGTAACCTTTGTGTAAACAACGGTATTCAAAACGTAACAGGTGATGCAGAAGCTGGAATAAACATTACCGGTGTAGACGGAGTCATTTTAACGAACAACATTTGTGAGAATGATCCTACTCTACCAAACCCCTACCAAGCGGTTGGTATCTATATGAGAACTACCGATACATCTGTTACACCAAGTAAGACTGGACTTGTCTCTGAAAATATCTGTCGAAACAATTTAGTGAAGCAACTGTATACCGATTTAAGCGGTAACCGCGCCGACAACATCGCCGTGTTCAAAGACAATGTGCAATCCGGAGTCGGTGCTATAAACCGTCCGTCATGGCAGGATCAACGGAGTACCTTCTTTGGTTCCACACCTCCAGCAGTAGGGGACGGAGCATTTAGACAAGGTGATATTATCTTTAATGTCGGAGCGGCTTCAAACGGTAAAATCGGATGGGTATGCACCGCAAGCGGTAACCCAGGTACATGGAAAGCATTTGGAACAATCGACGCATAAGGAGGAAAACATATGTATTACAACACACGGAATCACAAGACGATTGCAGAGCTTGCCCCTCACACACGATCGGCAGCACTCAAGTTATATGAGTACGGTATCAAGATTGGACTGGAAATCTTGATCTATGACGCACGTCGGACAATTGAGGAACAACGAAGAAACGTTGACAACGGTGTAAGCTGGACAATGAAGAGTTACCACCTATGCGGCCAGGCCCTCGACTTTGTTCCGGTCAAGAATGGGAAGGCCGACTGGAACGGCTACAATCATCCCCTCGTCATCAAGTGGATAGAATACGCCATCCGGTTAGGATTCGAGTGGGGCGGGAGCTGGAAGAATGCAGTCGATAAACCTCACCTTCAGTTCGAGTACCTCGGGTACGGTACGGACGAAAAATCAAGTGCTGCCACGAAGCCGGTAACAAAGCCAGTTGTTACTAAGAAGCCGGTA
>NZ_JMKS01000003.1:0-1440000 GCF_000685865.1 Exiguobacterium antarcticum DSM 14480
CACTTCTTCCGTCAACGGTTCATAATTCGCGAGCTGGCGTAACCCATTTAAGTGTGTGGATTCAGAGACCGTTTTTTCAAACATCGGATCAAAATAAATGACATCGACTGCGTCATCCGAACAGCTTTTGAGATATGTCAGGTGATCGGCTTCTCGAACGACGATTCGTCGCATCGCATCGACGATCGGCTGATACCGTTCAATCCAGTGTTGTAAACCTTGACGGACAATCAAAGCGGTTGCTGCATTACTTTCTAGTCCAGTCACCTGGCCGGAAGAGCCGACCGCATGGCTCATGACGATTGCATCCGCACCTAACCCTAGCGTACAGTCGAGAACCGTCATGCCTTCCTCCAGCCGTGCGATTGTAATCAACGGATCGTGTCCACTCACATCAAATTGTTTGATTCGGAAAACTGCACTTGATGGATGAAAGAAAAACGAATGGTCGGTCCCTTCCGGATAATACTCCAATTGTTTTTTATCGACGACAAGGACCGGAAGCTGATAGCGATCATGAAATGACTGAATGCTGAGTTTTTTCCGTTCCGTGATGTGGAAGTCAATGGTCTGTTCCGTTTGAGCTAATTGCATGACTCGAGCTTTTACGTCAGCCGTAGGTCTCAAACACGTTGTTAATACAATCCTCTGTTTATTCAAAATCTTTCCACTCCCAGAAAAAAATAAGCTAGCCTACGCCAGCTTATTTCTTTTTCTTCAATAACCCTTCGATGTCCTCGATGAGTGCTTTTTTTGAAATCAAATCTTCTTGTTTTTCTTGTTCGACTTTAGCGTCAATGGTCGTCCGTTGCAACAAGGCTTGTAACGTCTCATCGATACTTGATTTCAGATGATCGCGATCTTCTTTATTTAATGCAAGGTCGTGACGCACTTCATCACCTTGTTCATCCAATTGACGTAACCGTTCCGTTAATTGTTTTGCTTCACGATTTAAATCTGAGTATAAACGTTCAATCTGTTCCAAGCGTAATTTGATTCCATCGCGTTCTGTGAACACATTTCCCAGCCCCTTCCAGCATACAGATATCTACATCATTACTTTACCATATTCATCACTAAATGAAACAATCACAATCCGTTTACAATCCTCTTATTTTTTGGATGACTGTTTCCGGCATTCGTTTCAGCTATCTTTTGCAATTTCTTTCTTCGAGTCGCTATAATGAATAAGCAGAGTGAATTGCGATCAGAGGAGGACAACGTCATGGATTTAAAGCGTCGAGCATTACGTCACGTCGACCAGACCGAATTCGAACATTTTTTAAAGTACGGGGAACAGGCTTACGGATTATCCAGTCAGGAAATTCAAGGCTACGATCATGAACTCGGGGTGGAACGTGCTTTTGATTCCGTCGAACACAGTTATTCAGAAGATTTTTATTTTGATGTTCTTGTCGACGATCAACTGGTGGGACGCCTACTTCTATTGAAAATGGGCCATTACTTCCAACTGGATTTAATGATTTTTGATGCCTATAGCCGACGGGGTTATGGAACCAAAGCCGTTCAGCTCGCTTTACAACAATCTGACGTGCTAGCGGTCTATGAGGTACGTGCTCGTGTCTTACCGACGTCACCTCATCAAGAGATTGCCTGTCAGATTTTTAAGACGAATGGATTCGTAAAAGGGAATGAATATTTTAGTAAAGGTCGCCGCAAACGTTATTCGTTGCAACGACCTTGATCGTACGCCGACGCGAACTTGCGTCGGTTTTTTTTGACAGATCTTCAATTCAAGCGTAAAATCTTACTTTGGATGATTCTAAAAGGAGGACACGTGGATGAATGAATGGTTATGGTTCCCTTCGATTCTCATTACGATGGGATTATTATTACTCAGTTATCGTTTGTTTGGAAAAACGGGTCTGTTGATGTGGATTGCCATCGCAACGATCATTGCAAACATTCAGGTGACACAACAAGTTGAAATCTATTCTTACATCTTCACATTGGGGAATGTCGTGTATGGAAGCTGTTACTTGGCAACAGACATCTTAAACGAAAAATACGGAAAAAAAGTTGCTCGTCAAGGCGTATACATGGGCTTTTTCTCTTTGATCACAACAACATTCCTCATGCAGTACAGCCTTTTGTATACCCCCCTTAACGATACGCTTGCTAAAGACATGTCGAGTTCCTTAAACTTACTATTCGGCTTACTTCCATGGATTGCTCTTGGTAGTTTATCCGCTTATCTCGTCTCGCAACTGTTTGATGTCTTCATCTATTCTAAGATCCGCCAAAAAACAGGCGAAAAAAAGCTGTGGTTGCGGACGACTGGTTCGACCGTCTTAAGCCAACTGATTGATACGTTAACGTTTTGTGCGATTGCATTTCATGATTTACCGTTTGATATTTGGTGGCAGATTTTTGTGACGACGTACTTAGCGAAGTTTGTGATCGCTTGGGTCGCTACTCCATTCATGTATCTTGCAAAACGAATCCATCCGACGACTTCTTCTAAGGATCTCGCTGCTTGATTTGTTGATTTCCCTTCTTTTCAGACATTCGGCTAGAAGATTGTCTTCTTTTAACGGATAATGGAAATTAGGAGGTGGTCTTCTTGAAAATCAAACGAAATGAGTCGTTTCGGTATCACTTCGATGAACCGATCACGGGCGAGTTCTATCTCGTCAAAGAAGGACGTCGGACACCGGCTGGATCAATGGAAATTTACAATATTTCTCCCAGTGGTATTGCCATTGCCACGCCATTGAAGTTGCCAATCGATCGTTCGACTTCTATCGTCGTCGAATTTTCACTTTTACTCGGTGCAGAACCGCTGAAAGTATCCGGTCAGATTTTACATGAAAAATGGACGGAGGCACAGCGTTTATATGGTGTTCGATTAGAAACGACGAAAGAGGATCAGCAACGAATCATTGAGGCGATCAAACAAATCGTCAAGGAGACACCTTGAACTCCGCCCACTTCAGCTGGACCGAGAAGGGGGCGGACTCAAATCGTGTGCGTTCTACCAAATACTAAAAACGGGGTGGCGGATTTCAAATCCGTCACCCCGTTTTTGTCAGAAACTTATTTTTGAGTCGTTCCTTTTTCTTGTACTGTACGATACACGATTGCCTCATAAGGACGAAGTGTCAACTTTTGGTCTGTCACGATAGGTGAGGCGTCATAGTTTCCGATGACGGGATCTGTCGTATCGTGTGCGATCGGAACCGTTACGTCTGATTGAGCAAAGGAACAGTAGATATACCATGTTTCCTTTTCATACGTTCTCGTATAGGCATAGACTTCAGGCTCTTCTTCCAAGATTAACGCATACTCTCCATAGACCATCAAATCATGTTGATGGCGTAAAGCAATCAATTGTTTATAGTAATAGAAAATCGAGTTCGGATCTTGTAAAGCTTGTTCGACATTGATGGATGGATAATTCGGGTTAACCTTCAACCAGGGTGTCCCTGTCGTGAAGCCACCATGGTCTGTCGCATCCCATTGGATCGGAGTTCGGGCATTATCCCGTCCCTTTAGATGAATCGAGTGCAATAAGTCTTCGGGTGATGCCCCTTGTCCGATTCGCTCTTTCCACATATTTCGAATTTCGATGTCTTCATAATCATCGATCGATTCAAAAGCGACGTTTGTCATCCCGATCTCTTCCCCTTGATAGATGTAGGGGGTTCCTTTTAATAAATGTAACAACGTTGCCAACATTTTCGCTGACGCGACGCGGTAGGTCGTGTCATTTCCAAATCGACTGACGACGCGGGGTTGATCATGATTGTTCCAATAAAGTGAGTTCCACCCTTTTTCATGGAGAGCGACTTGCCATTTCGTGAAGTTCGTTTTTAGTTTTTGAAGATCAAACGGTTGAACATCCCACTTCCCGTTTGGTCCGGAATCCAGGTCCATATGTTCGAACGTAAAGACCATGTTGACTTCTTTTCGTTCTGGATCGGTATAGAGAATCGCATCGTCCGTCGTCGCACCCGGCATTTCGCCGACTGTCAACACATCATAATTGCCGAACGAGGCGTCATTCATTTCTTTCAAAAATTCATGAATCCGTGGACCGTTAATATAATGTTGTCCTCCCTCGCCGTAAAGTGCCCCTGGAGAGACCGTCGCATCTGGAAGACCTGGTGTCTTCGAAATCAAATTGATGACGTCCATCCGGAACCCATCGATTCCTCGGTCCAACCACCGGGTAATCATCTGATAGACTTCTTGACGTAACTGTTCATTTTCCCAATTCAGATCGGGTTGTTTTTTTGAGAAGAGGTGCAAGTAATATTCGTTAGTTGTTTCATCGAGTTCCCAGGCTGGACCTGAAAAAATCGATCCCCAGTTATTCGGTAACGTCCCGTCTTCCTGTCCACTTCGCCAAATATAATAATCACGGTAAGGATTCTCCTTACTTTTACGAGATTCCGCGAACCAGGCATGTTCATCCGAAGAATGATTGACGACAAGATCCATCACGATTTTGATGCCCCGCTCATGTGCTTGGTCCAGCAATCGATCAAAATCCGCCATCGTTCCGAATTCCTCCATGATGGCTTCGTAATCACGAATATCGTATCCATTGTCATCGTTTGGTGAGTCATAAACCGGACTCAACCAGATGACATCGATCCCAAGTTCTTTTAAGTAATCCAGTTTTTCGATGACTCCGACAAGATCACCAACCCCGTCACCATTTGAATCTTTGAAACTCCGCGGATAGATTTGATAGACTACACTGTCATGCCACCATTTACGTTCCATCAGATTGATCGACTCCCTTATGACTAATTAATGCAAGCGATTGCATTTATCTTTAAAAGCGCTTCCATTTATTTCATCGACATCGTATCACGAACAAAGCAGCAAGAACAAGGCGATTCCGTTATTTTCCTAAGGTATACTGAAGTTGGCTCTACTTTCGGTTTGACGTTTGAAACCGGCAGATAGAGGAAAATGATTTAGGAAAGGAGGAATGACACCATGTACCGCCGCTACTTATTATTTTTGATTTGGGCAATCGCTATCGTATTTATTTTAGTGTTCGGAAACAACCGTGTATTCCCCGCTGGTTTCCTGTTCTCCTTCTTCCGTTTTGACCAAAGTCAATTCGATACGTCCGCATTGAGTTTGTTTACCTTACTCGGCATTTATCCAGCTGCCTTTTTTATGCTGTTTTTGGATGAAAAACGTTTTCTAAAACCTTCCCCGATGTTGGCTAGTTTTGGAGCCTTTGTGTTAGGGTCCTTTATTTTAATGCCCTATTTGGCACTTGCGATTCCACGTCAAACTTTTTTACCGTTTCGGCGCCGTAAATTCGTTCCGTACCTCGTCGCTGTGCTGGCTGTTCTTTCCGCAATCGTCATCTGGCTCGCACTCGCACGATCCGATTGGTCCATTTTCCAGATTTACTTCATGACGAATCAATTCGTACGCACGATGACGGTCGACCTTGTGATGTTCTACATCTTACAGTTATTCATGTTACACCGAATTCGAATTCGCCAAGACCAACGACTTGGTTGGCGAGATCTGATCCCACTATTCGGGTTGTTCAGTTATTTATTCCGCCGTCATCTCCCTGCCTCAACCAACAGTTGATTCGACCGAACGGATTCGGCTACAATAGGGAGATAGCTTTTAGAGGGGGATTTAATTCATGAGACAGTATCATCAACTTTGTCACGAAATCTTAACGAACGGCATCCAAAAAGAAGACCGGACGGGAACCGGAACGACCAGCATTTTTGGTCATCAAATGCGGTTCCCTCTACAAGACGGGTTTCCGATGGTGACGACTAAAAAACTACATATGAAATCCATCATCCACGAGTTGATCTGGTTCATTTCTGGGGACACGAACATCTCCTATTTACAAGATCATGGTGTACGGATCTGGAATGAGTGGGCGGACGAAGACGGCAACCTCGGGCCTGTCTATGGTGCCCAATGGCGTTCGTTCCCTAAACCCGACGGCTCGACGGTCGATCAATTGGCAGATGTCATCGAACAAATTAAAACCAATCCGGATTCACGTCGTTTGATTGTCAGCGCCTGGAACCCCGGCCAGTTAGAAGAGATGGCATTACCACCTTGTCACCTGCTGTTTCAATTTTATGTCGCAAACGGAAAGCTGTCCTGCCAGCTTTATCAACGGTCCGCGGATGTCTTCCTAGGGGTGCCGTTTAATATCGCTTCCTATGCCTTGCTGACCCATATGATTGCCCACGTCTGTAAGCTCGAAGTCGGGGACTTCGTGCATACATTAGGGGACGCGCATATCTATGCGAATCATATGGAGCAAGTGGAGCTTCAATTGAGCAGGACACCCAAACCATTGCCGACCATTCGTTTTGCGCGGGAAATCGAACGGATCGAGGACTTTACGTTTGAGGATATCACGATCGAAGGATACGATCCGGACCCCCATATTAAGGGAGTGGTCGCCATATGATTTCACATATCGTCGCTTATTCAAACAATCGTGTCATCGGTCGGGAAAATGCGATGCCTTGGCATCTGCCCGCTGACTTGGCTCACTTCAAACAAACGACTTATGGGAAACCGGTCATCATGGGTCGGAAAACCTTTATTTCGATTGGTCGTCCCCTGCCTGGACGTGAAAACATCGTAATCACCCGGGATCTTTCCTTTCGTCCAGAAGGTGTCACCATTTGGCATGACTTGAGCGCACTCGATGCCTATCTGCATACGGATGACGAAGTTTTTCTGATTGGTGGCGGTGAATTGTTCCGACAAACATTGTCTCATGTCAACCGGGTCTATGCGACCGAAATCGACGCCGTCATCGAGGGAGACGTGTCTTATCCCGAGTTACCAGACGACTTTGTCCAAACGACGGAAACATTCCACCCGATCGATTGTAGCCATGCCTTTGCTTTTACGATCAAACGGTTTGACCGTTCTGCCCAGTCTAACTAACATATGTCCTCAAAAAGAGGCTGGGACATAACTCAGCTTTATAAATGAGAAGGCCCTCGGAACGTTTTTCGTTTCGAGGGCCTTCTTCTATGATGAAAAACCGATTTTAAGTAAACAAATAAGGACTTCCTCTGATAAAGTTAAAGTGACCAAACCATAACCATCGGAGGTGTCCTTATGTTTAAAAATTATAACATGAACCAGCTGGTTCTACCTTTAGATTTAGAAATTCGTCTTCATGAAAATGATATCGCATTCGCCGTCCATCATCTTGTCGAGTCCATTCCCGACGAGGCCTTTGAACCATTTACTCGAACGACAGGCTGCCCTGCCTATCATCCTCGCATGATGATGAAGATCATTTTATGCGCCTATACGCAATCGGTCTTCTCTGGTCGGAAGATCGAAGGACTCCTTCAAGACAGTCTACGGATGATGTGGCTCGCTCAGGGGAATGAACCGAGCTATCGTACGATCAATCGTTTTCGAGTGCACCCGGCAGTCACACCTATTCTGAAGCAGGCATTCGTCACCTTCCGTTGCCATCTCGTCGAGATGGGAGAAATTAAGGAAGAAGCGATCTTCATTGATGGTACGAAACTAGAAGCGAATGCGAATCGATATACGTTCGTCTGGCGGAAATCCGTCGAGCGATATAGTGCGTCGCTCGTTGAAAAGTCTAATCTTCTCTATGAAGAACTCGTCGCGCAGGAAATTTTGCCGGAGATTGAACGGGAAAGTCCAGACGAACTGACCATTCCTGAACTCGAGCACATCGGTGATGTTTTGGAGGAACGAATCGCTTCTATTAATCAAGAAATCGAGACAAGTTCAGATACGCAGGAGAGAAAACGTCTTCGTTCCGAACGAAAGCAGCCCCATCTTTTCCGAAAAAATGTCGCTGAATTCGTGGAAAGAAAACGGAAGTATGCCGTCCATAAGGAAACGTTCGATGGACGGAACAGCTATTCCAAAACGGATACGGATGCGACGTTTATGCGGATGAAAGAAGATCATATGCAAAATGGACAACTCAAGCCTGGGTACAACGTGCAGATTGCGACCGAAGGTCAATATACCCTCGCTTATGATATCTATCCTAATCCGACAGATGCCCGCACGTTAATTCCATTTTTAGATGAAGTGGCCTCGTATCTTACTTTACCGGAACATATCGTTGCGGATGCCGGCTATGGCAGCCAAGAAAATTATCAGGAGATCCTGATGCGCCGAGGGCGCACTCCACTCATTCCCTATACGATGTTCCAAAAAGAGAAGACGCGAAAATGGCGTGATAATCCTTTTAACCTCACTAACTGGTCCTATGATGAAACGACCGATCAATTTATATGTCCGAACGGACAGGACGTGACGTTCCGTTACATGTCCAAGAGGACGGATCGCTATGGCTTCACCCGTGATTTTAAGGTGTACGAAAGTGAGAGTTGTGATGACTGCCCACTTCGATCCCTCTGTACCAAAGCAGAGAACGGTCGTCATCGCCAAGTCCGAGTAAACGTTTCGTGGGAAGAACAAAAAGAACAGGTAAAGGGCCTGCTTTCAGATCAAAAAACCGGAAAAATCTACGCGAGACGTAAGACAGATGTAGAACCAGTTTTTGGAAATCTGAAGGCTAATTTGGGTTTCACTCGTTTTTCTGTAAGAGGAAAAGCGAAGGTGAAACGTGAGCTCGGTTTCATCCTTATGGCACTAAATTTGAGAAAGTGGCTCACCCAAAGTATTGCCCGAGGGGCAATTTGATAAGAGGTGACGAAAAAATAAGGGATTGCGCATCGTGACGATGGCAATCCCTTATTTTCTTTACAAGTCAGCTAGTTATGTCCCAGCCTCTTTTCATGTTTAAGGAAGACGGACTGTCCACTGTCGAATTTGCTCTTCTAGCTGATCCCGGTCAAGTGGAGACAAACAATAATCCGTCACTCCCCGTTCAAGTACTTGACCCAGTAATTGGTTTTCTTCTGATGCGATCGCAATGACTTCAATCATGCCGTCGCGGAACTGTTTCCAGTCCTCCAACAATTTAAAGTTTGAAGCCGCCAGTTGATCAAGTGGCAGCACACACAGCTGAAGCGGAGCAACCGTCTTCTCATCATAAGGAATGATGCGAAAATGATACTTGGGATGATGCGGAAGCGGGAATGGCACCAGTTGATCAAACGAGTTCGATTCGATTTTAATCAATGCCTCCATCTTTTCTTTTGCGGTTGCCATCGAATAGATCGTCACTTGATTTCTACCATTTCGTTTTGCTTGGTACAGTGCTTCATCGGCTTCAGACGTCATCTCTTCTAAATCCATGGCTGCATCCTTGATGACCGTTAATCCAATTGATACCGTGACCTTTAATCCGTTCGGAAACGTATGCCGTTCAATCCGCGCTCGGACCTTCTCCATCATATCAACTGCGTGTTCCGAATCGTCGGCACTAAACAGCAACATGAATTCTTCACCGCCAAATCGAATCAATTCATCTTCCTGTCGGATGGCTTGTTTCGTCAACACGGCAAGCTCTGCCAACACAAGATCACCTGCCGGATGACCATGCAGATCGTTGATCCGTTTAAAATGATCCAAATCAAAAATTGCCAAGGCAAACAACTGTCCATCCCGTTCCAGACGTGATGTCCGCCGGCGATACGCATTCTGGAGATACTTCCGATTAAAGGCGCCCGTCAATTCATCCACTAAAATCGTCGCCGAAACCGTCCGAAGTTTACGCAACAGCCGCTTCAGACGAATTTGACGTTCTTCAATCAAAACGGTTTCATCCCAGTAATCATCTGCTCCCAGCTGATAACAGGTTTGACGGATCGACGCATCGTTTGGACCGATGATGATCAGCGGAATGAAGGTCGCCTCTACTTTTTTTATCAGCTTGAAAAGCAAGGTTTCATCTGTTGTCTGAATTATTTCGTAATCAATCAGCATCGCATCGACGTGAAGATCATATCCGACTTCTAGCGTGTCTTCGATAGAGCCAAAAAAACGTGTCAGATACCGTTCGTTCTCCAGTGACTTTTTCCATTGAATATTGTCCAAAAACCGTTTTGTGACGGAAAGAATCATTTCCTTACGAATCATTTTCTTTCGACTTCGTTCCGAAAGATGATCAATGACCGGTGCGAGTAGCATCTGGATTTGATCCGGTGTGACAGTCTCGGCAATACCTTCTAACTCCTGAATCCAGCGTGATGCCTGTCTTTCAAAAAAATCGAGTTCATCGTGTTGACCGAATCGATTCAACCAGTCTGAAAAGACAAGTAACTCTGATTTAGGAACAGACGCCATCCGAAGTAACCGCTCGACCATAAGGATTGTCTGGTGGATTTGTTTTTCTATCTGATTCTGTTCTGTCTCCACATGTCTTCCCCCTCTTTCTATACAGTCGAAACCCCTGCTTCGACTGAAGAGAAAGCGAGGGAAACCCTCGCTTTCGATTATGCTTTTAAATTTGGACTGACCATGTCAGCCGGAACGATCCACTGATCGTATTGTTCCTCTGTCAATAAGCCAGTCGCAAGTGCCGCTTCTTTTAATGTTGTACCCTCTTTATGGGCAGCTTTAGCAATCCGAGCTGCGTTTTCATAACCGATGTGTGGATTCAGTGCCGTCACGAGCATCAACGATCGTTCGACGTTTTCCGCGATGACCGTACGTTCCGGCTCGATTCCGATTGCACAATGGTCATTAAACGAATGAAGTGCATCCGTCAAAAGACGAACAGATTGGATATAGTTATACATGATGACCGGCTTAAAGACATTTAATTCAAAGTTTCCTTGACTCGCAGCAAACCCGATCGTCGCGTCATTTCCAAGAACTTGCGCGGCGACCATCGTCAATGCTTCACTTTGTGTCGGGTTGACTTTCCCCGGCATGATCGAACTACCGGGCTCATTTTCTGGAATCGTGATTTCTCCAATACCAGCACGTGGACCCGATGCTAACCATCGAACATCGTTTGCGATTTTCATCGCATCCATCGCTAGCGCCTTGATGGCACCATGCGAAAAGACCAGTTGATCATGGCTCGTCAAGGCATGGAATTTATTTTCCGCACTGACAAAGGATTTACCCGTCTCTTCACTCATTTTTTGTGCCGCACGATCTCCAAACTCTGGGTGAGCATTGATTCCCGTTCCGACAGCGGTTCCACCGATGGCAAGTTCCGTCAACGGCTCTAATGTCAACTCGATCATTTTTTTCGACAATTGTAACATCCGGACCCATCCACTGATTTCTTGACCGAGTGTAATCGGTGTTGCATCTTGTAAATGCGTCCGTCCAATCTTGACGATGTCTGCGAACGTGGTTGCCTTTTCGTCGAGCGTCGCATGAATCGCATCGATTGCCGGCAACAGCTGATCGATGACAATCGTCTTGGCTGCAATGTGCATCGCAGTTGGGTATGTATCATTTGAACTTTGCGATTTATTAACATCATCATTCGGATGAATGACGTGATCACTTCCACGCTCCGCTAATTTTCGTGTCGCGACTCGGGCGATGACCTCGTTAACGTTCATGTTCGACTGTGTACCCGAACCTGTTTGCCAAACGACAAGCGGAAATTCCGCATCAAACTGACCCGCAATGATTTCATCACAGACTTCGGCGATGACTTCCGCTTTTTCTTGATCGAGAACCCCTAAATCACGATTGGCCAAAGCCGCCCCTTTTTTTAGAACCGCAAATGCCCGAATGATTTCGATCGGCATCTTTTCCGTTCCAATTTTAAAGTTTTCCAAGCTCCGTTGTGTTTGTGCTCCCCATTCTTGTGCTTCTGGGACACGAATTTCCCCCATCGTGTCGCGTTCTAACCGGTATTCCATGATAATTTCCCCCTTTATCTACTGATACATTAATAGTTTAACGGAAACGAGAAGGAATGGGAATGATAGAGGCGAGTTTGGGGAATAGTTTGTTATCGAAAAGGAGTGAATGCTTGATGTGGTTGATTAATTTAACAATTGTCGTCTTATTGATTCTCGCAAATGGTTTATTTGCCATGACGGAACTCGCTTTATTGTCTTCGAAAAAACAAAAACTGCAACAGTATGCAGATGACGGGAAAAAATCAGCTCAAATCGCCCTCGATTTTTTGGAACGTCCGACCGATTTGTTATCGACGGTCCAAGTCGGGATTACCCTGATTGGCATCATCAATGGTGCGTTTGGTGGTGCTGCCTTATCCGCGCCGTTGATTGAGTGGTTAGGCGGTTTCACCTGGCTTGCGCCATATGCCAGTACTGTTGGTTATATGATCGTCGTCACCATCATCACGTATCTCTCACTTGTCATCGGTGAATTGGTTCCAAAGCGTATCGCTTTAGTCAGTCCGGAACGGGTAACGATGATGTTAGCCCAACCGATGCGTTTTTTTTCAAGTCTTCTAAAACCCTTTATCTTTATCTTAAGTAAATCGACAAGTGCTATTTTTCGTCTGATTGGTCTTGATCGCTTACAGACGGAAGATGAAACAGAAGATGAAGTGAAACAGTTGTTGATCCGTGGACTAAAAGAAGGTACGTTTGCCTCGTCTGAAGCAGAACAAGTATCGCGTGTATTTGCTTTTCATGATCAGTTGGCATATGAATTGATGGAGCCGCGGACGGTCACCGAGTGGATTGATTTGACGGATTCGCCGGAACAGATTTTAGC
This sequence comes from Exiguobacterium antarcticum DSM 14480, assembly GCF_000685865.1. Taxonomy (GTDB): domain Bacteria; phylum Bacillota; class Bacilli; order Exiguobacteriales; family Exiguobacteriaceae; genus Exiguobacterium_A; species Exiguobacterium_A antarcticum. The sequence goes on from NZ_JMKS01000003.1 coordinate 12,613, forward strand.
GGATTTACGCACTGCGAAACACCGGAACTTGCCGGTTGGTCATGGAGATTTGGATCATTTTGTCGGTTACATCGATGCGAAAGAAGTGTTAGCTTCGGATCATCCGATTGCTGTCATCGAATCCCTGATCCATACGCCACTGATTGTCCCGAAACAGTTACAGGCAACAGTCTTACTGGAACGGATGCGCAAAGAGACCGTCTCGATCGCCTTTGTCCTGGATGAGTATGGTGGTTTTTTAGGAATGATCACCCTGTTTGATATTTTAGAAGCCTTCGTCGGTGAAATCTCGACGATTGAGGAAGAACCTGAACTCGTGCAACGAAGCGACGGCTCTTATCTGGCGGACGGATTGTTGCATATCGATGATTTAAAGCGTGTGTTGCAGGTCAAACCACTCTTGCCTGGAGAAGAAAAGAACATCTATCATACGGTCGCTGGTCTCGTATTGTATCTGCTCGGAGAATTCCCTGTCCGAGGAAGTCATGTCGTCACAAATGGGTACCGGTTTGAAGTCGTTGATTTGGATGGTCGCCGGATTGATCAGATTTTGATTGAGCCTGTACGTGACGTGCCCGTGGAAACATCGTTTCCGAAATCGGAATGACTGTTCCATCCAGTACCTGGATAACACAAAAAAATCCGAACGATACCAACTCTTCTCTGAAGAAGGGGATCGTTCGGATTTCTTCGTTTATTCTCACATTCCAGTTTCCTTGTTCGTCAGAAGTCGTTTAAGGCTTCTTTTGCAACACGATCCGCTTTATTTTCCGAACGTGGAATCCATTTAACAAAAGCTAACGGCAAACGACTGAATCGTTCGAACGCCGGATCAAAATAAATTTGGATCCGCTTATTTTTAGCAAATTCTCGTTCTACTGCCAGCGAGACCGCTTCCGAATCCGTCCGGAAGGAAAATACACTTTCGCCTTGTGCAAGTAACTCTTCTGCCAAATCCACCGCTCTTTCAAACGCTTGAAATTCTGCTTCATGATTATTTTCTGCCGTGATTCTAAATGTCCGTTCAATGACCTGTCCTGCTGAATTTTTGCAAAAAATCCCGATTGTTGCATCGTCATTCGATGGTCGGACTGCCCCATCAAAATATAGTTCAACCATGTTCTCTCGCCGCCTTTACACCTTTTCGAATCGCTTGTTCATCTAAATTTTTTCCGATGAACACTAACGTCGTTTGTTTATGTTCTTCAAATTCACCACGTACTGCCGTCCCATAAATCATTCCTGTTCCTTGCAGGATGACTTTTTGGTTCGTATCTGCAAAATGGATGATTCCTTTATACCGGTACAAATCTTCCGCATAGGCTTCAAGAATTTCTCGTAGCACTGCTCCAAAACGTTGACGGTGCAACGGGGTCGCTTCTGTAATCGTCAATGCCGTAAAGGACTCTGCTGCTTTTTCTAGACCATCCGTTTGTCGCATCAGACGATCCTCTTCCTGCTTTGGAAAATGGAACGTCTCAAATAAGTGTTGAATATCTGTTTCCGATTCAATCGTCGGAAGAATCAATGCGGTTGGATTCAAATTGGATAAACGACGTGTCACGTTCACGACTTCATCTGCTGAAATCAAATCGATTTTGTTTAACAAGAGTGTGTCCGCAAAACCAATCTGCTTTACGTTTTCTTCGAACGTCAATTGCCGTTCGAGCTGATAGGCATCCACGACGGTAATGACACTAGAGATTTGATACTGTTGTTCAATGGCCGGTTCAAAATAAAACGTCTGTAAAATCGGTCCAGGATCTGCGATGCCTGTCGTTTCGATGATCAACCGATCAAATTCCATCTCACCTTGTCGTCTTTTTTTAGCAATCCGTAACAAGGCATCACGTAAATCACCCCGAATCGAACAGCAAATACATCCATTCGTCAATTCAATGACTTCTTCGTCACTTCGTTCAATCAACGCTTCATCGATATGAACTGCCCCGACTTCATTTACAAGTAAGGCCACTTTTTCAATTGGATTCGTGACGATCCGGTTCAACAACGTTGTTTTCCCGGCTCCTAAAAAACCGGTGATGAGTGTCGTTCGAATACGTTCTGACATGGTTTCACTCCTTATGACGATTGGTTCTGCCGCCACTTTTCTTTTCGCGCATCCAATAGATCGATTGCATGGAGATACCAAGCTTCGGTCGTTTGCGGTGTTACGCTTGAGCCCCATTCTTTTTTACCATGATGGGACAGGATCATATGCATCAAACGGTGGTATTGATCGATCGGTAGCCGGATCGCATCGTTTTGTAGTGCCTGTTCTAAAACAAAACATCCATAGGGCATGTGTCCCATCAATACACCATTCGGATCGAGGGCGATGCCCGAGACCGTTTCTTCCGTTGGCTCTACTTGGACTAAACGGGCAAACCGGTCGTCCGAGGCACCCAGATGGGTATATTCAAAAATCTTTCCGATATCGTGTAAAAGAATACCGAGTAATAGTTCATCTTGACGAGGGGATTCATTCAACAGCGTAATCGATCGAGCTGCTTGATACAAGGCATCAAAACTCTCGTCCCAAGCAAACTGACGCATCTCCCGCTCACTCGCTTGAAACAAATCATTTTTATGATCCGCCTCTGCTTCTTGAATACATTGTAAAAGGGTTAAATAAGGACGATCAGATCGACAAATTCCGGCGCCAATGGTCATCATACAAGCCGTATGTTTTAATAATCCACCGATATAGGCATGGTGATGATACAAGGCTGCTGGTCGTGTCGAAAAATCGAACCAATACGTTACGAGCACACGATGCGCCAGTTGTCGGAGTGGTTCTTCCATCTGATCGATCAAGCCGATCAACTGATCGCGGTATTGACTGGCCGATTCACCATGCGGCATTTGCGGTAAAAGCGTGGTGCCCGATTGACCATGGACCGCTTTGACACGTTGGACTGTCAGCGACTTATTTCCTGAATCGACGGGGTACTCCTCGACCTTGGCAAAGACATGGACGATTCCCGTCTCCAGATACGGACGCATCGCCTCTTCAGCCGTTCCTTGGTTTAACCATTGTTTTCCCTTACACGCCCCGCTCGGAGAGTTAAAGGTGAACTGTAACCACTCACGCCCCGTTTGGCTCGTTTTGATTTCCGCTGAAGCGACCAGTAAGGTTTCTTCTACCTGTTCACCTGGAACATGATTGGTGATCGAAAATCCTGTCGCTGATTCTGACATTTCGAGTGGATAGTCATTTCCGTTATAGACTGGCATTTCCACTTCAGGAATCGCTTTAAATAATCGAACCATTGTCCACACTCCTCTCGTTTGCTCCGTCTTTCATGATATCAAATCTTCTCTTGTCGTGTATATGTCAAAACAATCATTGTAAGCGCTTCATTTATGTTTTAAGATGACAGTAGCAGACAAATTATCCACTATAAGGAGGACTATCGGATGATTATTTCATTATCTACGTGTTATGAAGAAGCACGAACTTCCGCGGCCGAGTTACAGCAACCCGTCGAAATGACACGTGAGCAACTTCGTCAAGCCGTCTCGGTTTATGATCCGTTTGTCTTAAAGGAACCTTGTTTGTTACAACAACTCATTCGTCAGGAAATGATACTGACCTGTCGACGTGTCCAATCACTTGGTTTGCCTCTCGAATCCGCCCCGGTCAAATTGTTGATCGTCTCCTCGTTTAATGTAGGCGCAGGTTTTAATGCTGATGAAATCAATCAGATGTCCCCAGAAACGATTAAACGGCAGTTAACGACAAATGATGTCGTATTTGCCCGTTTCATTCAACACTTATTTCTTCATCAGACACAACGTGACATCATTTGCCAACGCTTGATGACCATATTAGCTGGAGCATCCGCTAAAAAATCTTTTGTCCGTGCCGAGCGTCTTCAGGCATCTTGGACCGTTTTACGCTAATAATACAAAAAGTCCCGACTCCAGTGAGTCAGGACTTTTTTCAACGACCTGGCATTCCAGCTCCTTGATTGGCATTTCCTATGAAAATGCGGCATTCCGCTTCGTCATATCATATTTACAGAATGACAGATTTTTCGAAAATTGTCAATTCATTTTTCAAAAAAAGGGGGACCATCTCGCTTGAGATCGTCCCGAATGGAAGAGTGAATAATTACCATGGCAATGCTTGATTTCATCATACAATGCAATGGAAGCGTTTACAAGTCTTTATCGAAAATTCTTTCAAGAAAATATTCTTCGGTCAAAGGACGATGAACGACTTCAATTCCACTTTGACGCATGAGCGTTAATCCATCACCATATTCATAGCCGGTGGAATAGACGACTCGATCAATTTTCGAAGCGATCAATGCTAAACTACAGGCGTGGCACGGACTGTGTGTCACATAAGCGGTCGCATGACGCGAACTCGTCGAATCTGCCGCCAGCTTTCCTAACGCATTGATTTCAGCATGAATTTCATGGAGTTTTGACCATTCATGGTGTTCTTCTTGATTCGAACACTGATAGAACAGGCGCCCATTATGTAAGATCGACCCGCCATCCTTTTTTTCTTCTGCAGCTGCCTTATATAAAATGCCTTCTTGCTTCAAATAAATTTCGTTGCAGTTCACGTGTTGACTTGGTGTTCCGTTTATTCCGATCGAAATCGGCTTTTCATCTTTGACGATGACACAGGCAACGGACTTCGAAGCACATTTTGAGTGACGATCAGCCATCATGCGGGCAAACAAAAGCCACGTCGTATCCCATTGTTGTTGTTTTTGCAAGCTGATTCGCTCCTTTACATTAAACTACTAAGGAACACGTAAACGTGTTCCTTAGTATGGACGATTTGGTAATTCACGACTTTTTGAGGCGACTTCGATGACTTTTTGTTTGAGTTCATGTTCCATCCGCTCCAGTTCATGCTCCGCATCCCGACGTTTTTGTTTCCCGTCTTGCTGAATCCGAAGTGTCTCATCCAGCGTCTCAATTAAGTTTTGATGTGCTACTTTCAAGGATTCGACCGAAACGATTCCTTTTTCATTTTCTTCTGCGATTTCAATCGATGAATCTTTTAACAGACGCGAATTTTGCTCAAGTAACTGGTTTGTCGTATTCGTCACATCTTTTTGCATTTGCAATGCTGTTTTTTGACGGGATAGACTCAAGGAAAGCACCACTTGGTTTTTCCATAGGGGAATCGTATTGACGACGGCTGATTCAATCTTTTCCGCCAAAATTTGATTGTTTTGTTGGATGACACGAATTTGCGGCGCCATCTGTAAACTAATTGTCCGAGATAACTTTAAATCGTGAATTTTCTTTTCAAATCGATCAGCGAGTTGAATCAAATCATTTAACTCTTGTAATCGTGTCTGATCGCGTGAACGTTCGACTTCTAGTCGTAACGGTTCGATCTCATGTTCACGCACGTGTGCAATCTTCGTTTCACCCGCCGCGATGTAGAGATTTAATTCTTCGAAGTAACGTTTATTTTTTTGATACATCTGATCAAGTAATGTAATATCCTTCATCAATCCAAACTTCGAACGATCGAGATTGTGGACGACTTCTTCCAAGTAGGCACTCATCTTTTCATACTGCAAGAAATACGTCTCTGCTTTTTTCTTCGCCCGACCGATGACCGGTACGTTTGACCAAAAACTTTTCTTTTCTTGTAGGGTATCCGGATCCATTTGACGAACACGCTGCATCAAATCAGATAATAATTTCCCGGCGTCGCCACCGTCTTTCATCTTCACTTCACTCAATACCTGATCGGAAAACTGTGAGAGTTCCCGTTGGACCGGCGCACCAAATTGCATGACAGCGTCGGATTTTTTTAAATCGATTACTTGAAGCAACCGTTCAATTTTTTGACGTTGTTCAACCGGCACATCACTTGGAATCATTTCTTCGACCGGTCGGGCCGGTACCGCTTGACTAGGTGAAGTTTCGGCAAGATTGACATCGACGGAAGGATCTGAAATCGTTGGTTGTGTCGCTTGTTCGTCCTCCGGCCATTGTTGCCAGCTATTGTTGTCAGAATGGGTCATGTTTATAACTCTCCTCCTGTTTTCGTTGTTCGGATTCTTGGGCCAAAACTTTTTCAATCGTCAACAACTCACGTTCCAAGTCGACGGTATCTCCTTCTAATAAAAGCGATTGCTGTTGTTTTAGTTTTTCAGCAATCATCTTTAGGTTCGATTGTAACTGTTCCCGTGTATCGACTTGAACTTGCGCACCGCGACGCTCTAAGTCGGCGAATTTTTCCGAAATCGACAATAAGGAATCCAGATAAAATGTAAAGAAGTCACGGACTTTTTTCACTTCACGTGGCGCTGTAAACAGTTCCTCAAATAAGACATGGGCCTCACGAGACACGATTCTCATCTCAGAACGGATTTCACTGTCACGAATTGATGGCATGATCTTGTCAAACGCCTGTAGTTTGACAAAACCTTCTTCGACCGTCCGTTGTAAAACTTGTAATTCGAGATCATCCGTTTCATCAAACCGTCGTGTCGCCTGTTCAGGTTTCAAGATGACACTGCCAACAAATTCTTCTTCGTCATCAAGAAGTAATTTCTTTTTGACGTTTTTTCGTTTCAACTCAGTTGATTTTCGTTCCGTCCGGTATCGTTTTCCTGGTTTGGCACGGTATCCACTCCAGATAAACCATAACCCTAACGCGATGAAAATGCCGGAGAAATTTAAGACGTCTGCTATTTGAAGAAATACGAACATCAGACCAATCGAACCTAGTACCCACCATGTAGAAGACTTCATCTCATCACCTCTTTCAGTTGATTCCTCTATCTGTTTTACAAGTTGACTGTATAGTTACTTCTATCTTACCATTACGGATCATATAACAAAAAGTTTCCCGTTTTAGCGAAATGTTAGTCCTCTCTATCTAAGTTAGGCGAGAGTACTCCCACTTCTAAACGAAGTGAAAGTGGGCGGTGAATCGCCCCCCCTCCCTTTCGGGTATAATTCCTTTCAAGGAGGTGAAAATCATGTTGAAGCATAAGGCCTACAAATTCAGAATCTACCCGACAAAAGAGCAGAAAATCCTCATCGCGAAGACGATTGGTTGTTCGCGCTTCGTCTTCAACCACTTCTTGGCGAAGTGGGATGAGACGTATAAAGCGACAGGTAAAGGACTCTCTTACGGTTCTTGTTCGAAAGAAATCCCGATGCTGAAGCAAGAGTTCGACTGGCTGAAAGAAGTCGATAGCCATTCGCTTCAATCGAGCGTCAAACACCTGACCGATGCGTATGACCGCTTCTTCAAGAAGCAGAACGAACGGCCTCGCTTCAAATCGAAGCGCAATCCCGTCCAATCCTACAAGACCAATATCGAGAAGAAGAACCAACTTCCCGAAGTCTCGATTGTCCGCAACAAGTTAAAACTCCCGAAGTTGAAGTGGATCCGTTTCGCCAACTCGAGGCAGGTAGTAGGACGCATCTTGAACGCGACCATCCGGCGTAACGCTTCAGGAAAATACTTCGTCTCCCTGCTCGTCGAGCAGGAGATCAACGAAATGCCAAAGAAGGGCTCATCCGTCGGCGTCGATGTCGGGTTGAAGAACTTTGCCATCTTGTCGGACGGCACGGTGTACAAGAATGACCGTTACTTCCGAACGCTTGAGAAGAAGCTCGCACGTGAACAACGAACGTTGTCCCGTCGTCAACGCATCGCCTTGAACAAGAAAGTAAAACTTTCCGAGGCAAAGAACTATCAGAAGCAAAAGCGGAAGGTCGCCCGCATCCACGAGAAGATCGCCAACAAGCGCACTGACTTCCTGCACAAGGTGTCAACCGAGATCGTCAAAAACCACGACGTCATCGGCATTGAAACCTTGCAGGTGAAGGACATGAAGAAGAACCGCAAGTTGAGCAAGTCCATCTCCGAGGTCAGTTGGTCAGAGTTCTTCCGCATGCTCGAGTACAAGGCAGAATGGTATGGGAAGACCGTCGGGAAGGTCGGGAAGACCTTTGCTTCAAGCCAACTATGCTCCAGTTGCGGACATCAACACAAAGACGTGAAATATCTTGGTTTGCGTGAATGGACATGCCCGATTTGCAGCATCCACCACGATCGTGATGTGAATGCAGGACTGAATCTCAAACAAGAAGCAGAACGCATCTTAGCTTCTTCAACCGTCGGGACGACGGGGTTAGCCTGATCAGGTTTCGACCGTTAGGTCGGATAACTCAGGAATCCTCCACCTCTAAGCAAAGCGTAGGTGGAGGTAGTTCAATTCTTATTTCACCATAATCTATCCGGCTTCACATCCGTCTCAAGTTTGATTTATAGATTCTCAAAAAAGCTAGTCTGCCATGAGGCAGACTAGCTTTTTTGGAATGGGACATCCATCTTCAAGAACTGAACAACGGCCAGATCAGGATGATCAAAATCGCAACGGGACTCATGTAACAAATGCTAAAACGCCAAAACGGAAGCATACGTTTCATGAACGGACTCGTGACGAGTTCTTGCTCCACTAGGGTCCGGTCAAGTTTAAATCCGGCAAAAAACGAAATCAACAAGGCACCGATTGGCATCAGGATGTTCGAAACCGTAAAGTCCATCCAATCAAATATCGTCTTATTCATCCACATGATGTCACTTGCAAGACCAAAGGAAAGAGCGGACGGAATGCCGATTAACGCAATCAAACCGGTTGCGATAATCGTATTCCGTTTTTTGTCCTGGAATGTAGCCCCTTCTTTTCGATCCGTGATCGATGAGACGACCACTTCAAGCATCGCAATCGACGAGGTAATCGATGCGAAGGCAAATAATAAAAAGAAGAGGGTCAAGAAAACGGAACCAAACTGTATTTGACTGAAAACAGTCGGCAAGACGATGAATAAAAGTGCTGGTCCTTCCGCTGGATCAAGCCCTGAGGCGAAGACCGCCGGAAAAATTGCGAACCCAGCAAGTAAAGACACGACGATGTTCAACGAGACGATCCAGACCGCTGAGCGGTTGATTTGTCCCCGCTCCTTCATGTAAGAAGCATAGGTCAACATCGCAGATACACCAAGCGACAAGGAGAAGAACGCTTGACCAAGTGCACTCAGGACCGAAGTTCGACTCAATGCTGAAAAATCCGGTTCAATGAAGAAACGAACGCCTTCACTTGCTCCCTCTAACGTCAACGAACGAACAACAAGAATGATGAAACAAACAAAGAGTAACGGCATCATGATTTTACTCATTTTTTCGATTCCAGCTTGGACGCCACGTAAGACGATGACACAGGTGATGACCAAGAAAATCAGTTGTCCCGATACCGCATATACTGGGGAAGCTGAAATCGTACCAAACAATTCGCCCAACGCCTGACCGTTCATCGTTGTCAGACTGCCCGAGAAACCTAGTACCGTATAAATCAGTACCCAGCCCCCAATCACACTATAAAAGGACAGGAGAAGAAAACAGGCGATGACACCCAGTATGCCTATGAACGTATATTTTTTATGGCCCAATTCCGAGAAGGCTCGTAACGCTGTTTTCCCGCTTGTCCGACCGATTAAAAATTCGGCAATCAAGACCGGGAGTCCAAGTAACAAGGTAAAGGCTAAAAACAGTAATAAAAAAGCCCCTCCTCCATTTGTTCCCGTCGTGTATGGAAACTTCCATATCGCCCCAAGACCAATCGCTGACCCTGCTGCTGCTAAAATAAAACCGACCTTCGAAGCCCATGCATTTCCTTTCATGGTGCTCGACCTCCTTTTCAAAAATACTTTTCCATTGTACAAAAAATCACTCTGGAAGTCATCCTTTACCAAACATTTTCTTTAAAGCATCAAAGCATAACCGCATATTCGTGATAAAACATACGGGTTTTAGTTGATCGATAACAAAAAATCGAAGCCACAGCAGTGGGCTTCGATTCGAAGGTCGACTTTCATTAGGAGAATGGTTGTTACACCAACGTATCCAATCGCCCGCTATACATTTTTAAATACTCGGGTAAGACGCTGACTTCAATTGGTGAATGCATCGCCTTTTCTCCATCTGTATCAATTACTTTCGGAGAATCCGTCTTCAGCGTAAATCCACTTGTTAAAATATGTGTAAAGGAAGGTTCTGTGGCTAACCCGATTTTTTGAAGGATGACATCTCGGATCGTCGTGAGGTTGACCTCATCGACGATTACGAGATCCAATTTCCCGTCATTGTAAGCTCCTTCTGATAAATTGGTGCCAATCCCACCTAACGATTCTCCATTCGCAGCCAGGATCAAGACGGCTTCTCCCGTCATTTTTTGTCCCTCTGCTAATTCTAGTTCATAGGAAAAAGGTTCCGCTTCCATACTTGAGCGAATCGTCGAAAGGTAATACCCCATCTTACCGAGACGAGCTTTTTCTTCCGTATCAAGGCCAATCGATGCCTCCGCTACTAATCCAAGTCCAAGGAAATTCAGGAAATACGTATCGTTGACTTGTCCAAGATCCACTTCGACGATTTGCTGGGTCGCAATCATTTCAGCAGCCAGGCGGGGGACCATCGGTAATCCTAGCGTTCTCGCAAAATCATTACAGGTCCCTCCTGGAATGATACCAAGAATCGGACGTTTGTCGAGTTTAGCGACACCATTGATGACCTCAAACACCGTTCCGTCACCCCCAATGACGACCAATGCGTCGAAATCCGTTGCTTCTTCCGCAAAGTGTAACGCATCGAGGGACTGAGTCGTTTGACGGATGACAATTTCGTCAAACATCCCGGCCAAGGGATCAATGACCTCTTGTAAAAGACCGGCACGATTTGATCCTGCTGTCGGGTTACTGATCAATAGTAATCTCATTTAATGATTCCTTCTTCCTCTAAATACTCACGTGCCACTTGATTCGCTGTTTTTCCACCGTAGGCAACGGCTTCATTCATTCGCGACATTTCGACATCGGAGATTTTTCCATCTAATTGCTCAAGTGCTTGACCGACTTCCGGATACTCATCCAGTGTTTCTTGACGTAAGAGTGGCGCCCCTTCATAGGGTGGAAATAGTTGCTGATCGTCTTCTAGGACGACCATGTCGTATTTCGCGATTTCCGGGTCTGTCGAGTACGCGTCGATGACTTGAATGTCACCGGATTGAACAGCCTTATAACGTAACTTCGGTTCCATCGTCACGACGTCTTTAAAATTCACACCGTATTTTTCTTGGATCCCCTTATACCCATCTTGGCGATCTTTAAATTCCAGCGTGAATCCTGCCTTTAATTGATCGGCCACTTGCTGTAGGTCAGAAATCGTTTTTAAGTCATATTGTTCCGCTACTTTTTTCGGGACGGCCACTGCATACGTATTGTTGTAGTTCATCGGCGGAAGCAATGCCAGCTCCTGCTTCACTAAACCATCTCGCGCTTGCTCGAATACGGCTTGTTTTTCATTCGAGACGGGTTTTTCATTCGTCAGACTCGCAAGTACCGTTCCTGTGAATTCCGGATACAAATCGATATCTCCCGATTGTAATGCTTTATAGACGAACGTCGTTTTCCCGAAGTTCGGTTTGACTTGCACATTTAAATCAGTCTGATCTTCAATGACTAACTTATACATGTTCATCAAAATTTCAGGTTCGACGCCTAGTTTCCCCGCTACAACCAAATCTGGTCGTTCCGTTCGTCCAAGCGCGAATGGTGTAACGATCAATGTCGCGATTAAGGCAAGTGCTATGACAAGTCGACCCTTTTGACGTTTTTTGGTCGCTACTTCCGTTTGTCTTAATAGGAGATCAAATAAAAGAGCTAACAACGCTGCCGGAATGGCACCTAATAAAAGCAGATAATTATCGTTTCGATCAATTCCTAATAAGATGATTGATCCAAGACCACCTGCACCAATCAAGGCAGCAATCGTCGCTGTCCCGATAATCAAGACCATCGCTGTCCGGACACCTGCCATCATGACAGGCAGGGCAAGCGGCAATTCGACCTTCATTAAACTTTGCATTGGTGTCATACCGCAAGCACGTGCCGCTTCCTTGAGCGAAGGATCTACTTCCGCTAATCCTGTATAGGTATTTCGAACGATTGGAAGTAACGCATATAAGACAAGTGCGATGACGGAGGGAAGCGTCCCGATCCCGACAAGCGGAATCATCAATCCAAGCAATGCCAAGGAAGGAATCGTTTGGATGACGGAGGTGACCCCAATCGACCATTCACTTAGTTTTTGATTACGAGAAAGATAAATCCCGAGTGGAATCGCAATCAGGCAAGCAATCACAAGTGATAGGACAGACAATTGAATATGTTCAATCAGTGCTTGGAGCAATTCTGTTTTCCGGTCTTGATACGTCTCGAACAGTCCTGTCATTGGATCGTCCCCCTGACTTGACCCATGAATTCTTTGACGAAGGCATCGTCACTCGCCAAGATTTCCTCTTTTGTTCCGATCAGAACGATTTTTCCTTCGTCCATCAAACAAATCCGACTGCCCAATTTCAATGCTTCATTCATATCATGCGTCACGAACAGAATCGTTTTTCCAAGTTCGTCGTTCAGACGCAGTAAATCATTCTGGAGTTGCTCTCTTGAAATCGGATCCAGCGCTGAAAAAGGTTCATCCATCAAGATGACATCTTGCTCGGCTGCCAAGGCTCGCATGACGCCCACACGTTGTTGCTGACCACCGGAAAGTTCAGTTGGATATTTCTTTCGCAAGTTCTCATTTAATCCTGTCAGCTGAAACAATGTCTCGACACGCTCTTCAATCTTCTTTTTATCCCATTTCAACAACTGCGGTACGACACTTACATTTTCTTCTACCGTCATATGCGGGAATAAGGCAATCTGTTGAAGGACATAACCGATTTGACGACGTAATTGGTGTTCATCGATTGACATGATCGGTTGTCCATTGATCCAAATCTGTCCTTCCGTATGGTCGATTAGCCGATTGACCATTTTCATCGTCGTTGTTTTCCCGCAACCCGAAGGACCAATCAAACAGAAAATTTCTCCTTGTTCGACCGTGAAATTTAAATCACGGACCGCTTTTGTTCCATCTGGATATGTTTTTCCGACTGCTTTAAATTCAATCACACACGATCCCTCCACCATCTGTAGTAGTCAAGTCTATTCTTTATTATCTTTGTAAAATTTCCCTGATTTGTCTGTTCTGAAACCTGCTTTCGCCTACCTTGACATACAAAAAAACCGGCAGAAATTCTGCCGGTCCATCGTTCATTTTGATTTTCGTTCCAGCAATTCAATCTCCGATTTGATCAATACTTGTTTCTCGAACTCAAAACCAAGAGTTTCGAAGTTTTTTGTATGTGAGAGATCTCCCACTACGGTATTGGTTAATACGGCTGTGACTTCAGCGACCCAGCCCTCTTTTGTCTTTACCATATCACCGACGATATAATCAAATAACTCTTCTTCTTCCATCTCAATCATCTCCTGACACGTTCAGATATTCTTAATCATATAAAAGAACTCATGAAAAAGCTAGTATTGCGTCAAGGTCCGTAACATCTGCCGTAAGATTTTTGCCGTCAATCCCCAAATCAAATACTCTTCATGCTCATAAAAATGTTCAACGGTTTTATACGTTCGATCCAAGTAGGCATCGCGATTGGCCAACCGTTCTGTCGGAACTGTTTTTCCCGGACGAATGCGCCATTCCATCTCGCCTTGAATCGGCTCGGCTGCCACAAGGTCCGATAAGGCAACCAAAAAAATATGATCCACTTCCATCGGAGACGGATGAATTTCTTCCGCCGTCAAGATACCCACATAGGGATAGATGATTGACCGATTGGGTGTCACGAGGGGTTCCAATGTGCCGATGACTTCAATGTTGGCATCACCCAAGTTCAACTCTTCTTTTGTTTCACGAATTGCCGCCTCTTTCGGCTCCTCCCCGGGATCAATCCGCCCACCTGGAAATGAAATTTCTCCCGGTTGCGACCGGAGCGTTTTCGCTCGTACTTGAAATAGGAGGTAAATCGCTCCGTGACGTTCGAGGAGGGGGACCAAGACGGCAGCGGCATTTTTAGGAAGTTGCTCTTCTGACGAGGCAAACGCTCGTTTCACATCATCCATCCGGAAGTCACTCATCGTGTTTCCTGCGCGACTTTCTGATACGCTTCTTCCAGATGGCGCATACGTACGATCAAATCCGCATTTTTAGCAATTCGATCGGCTAAAATCGAGCCTGCTACGACTTTATAGTACGCATTGAGTGCCTGAATCTTCGTCATATATGCTTCATTTTGTCGCATGTATTCTCTGAAGTTGCTCATCAAGCGTTCCGTTGTAAATAGTTGTTCATTCACTGCCCTCATCCTTTCAGACGGTTACCCGCCAAGTCGATAGTTTAATGGTAGCGAGTTTTGGCTAAGAAGTAAAATAAGGGGGGCTATCCGTGAAGAAAAAAGTAGATGTACTGATCATTGGTGCTGGACCAACCGGTTTGACGTTAGCGCTCGCATTATCACGTTATGGTTTGACTTTTCGAATCATTGAACGTGCAAGTGGTCCATCCGTCGTCTCAAAAGCGATTGGAATTCAGGCTCGATCACTCGAATTATTTGCGCGCCTTGGCGTAGCCGATGCATTGATGGAGCATGCGATCAAAATCAATCAAGGCAATCTGTATGTCAATGGAGCTTGGCAAGCAAAACTTGACTTTACTGATTTAAATACACCGTTTCCGTTCGTCACGTTATTACCTCAAAGTGAGACCGAACGAATTCTCGAAACCCGGTTGCGGGAAGATGGGCACATGGTGGAACGTGAAACGGAACTGACTGGTTTCGCTCAGTTTCCGACGTTCGTCAGCGCCTCGATTCGTAAACATGATGTGACGGAGACCGTCGATGCTTCCTTTATCATCGGAGCAGATGGTGCCAATAGTTTTGTCCGACGTGAACTGGGACTTCCATTCAGCGGGAAATCCTTTAAAGAATCGTGGGCACTAGCTGATATCGAAGTGGATTGGCCGCTATCTTCTGAAGAAGTCCACATCTTCTTTTCCGATCATGGTGTCATCGAGTCCTTTCCATTACAGTCCAACTTATTTCGAATTACGGGCAACTTGACGAACGGTACCGTTCCGACAGACCATGCTGCAATCGAAGATTTTTTACAAAACCGGGCCAAAGTTCCGTTTAAGTTAAAAAAAGTACACTGGTATTCCATGTTCCGGGTCCATAACCGAATCATCGAAAAATTTGGTCATCACCGGATTTATCTCATCGGGGATGCTGCCCATATTAATTCACCTGTCGGCGGTCAAGGAATGAATACCGGGATTGCCGACGCAATGAATCTAGCTTGGAAATTATGGTGTGTCCATCGCTTCAAAGCCAGTTTTCCGTTACTTGATTCGTATAGTGTCGAGCGACGTGAGGCAGCCCGTGGAATTTTACGTTCCACGAATCTAGCCACTGAATTGTTGCAGATCAATGTGCCTTTTTTATTGCCACTCCAAGAAAAAGTCATTCGTAACAGTTTAAAGATCACACCCCTACACCATTACGTCACCAATCGAATTGCCCAACTGAACAGTAACTATCAAACCTCCCATTTATTTGTCACACAGGGACGTTTTCCGCTTTTGACGCCACGTCCGGGGGAACCGATGCCGTATAGTGAAGTCGTGAATCCACGCACCAAGAAAAATGAATTATTATTACGACGCGCGGACCGGAACTTTTTGTTGTTACTTTTTTTACCTCGTCAAGCGGATGAAGCCATCCTCTCACCTTTTAAAGAATTGGCATATTCCTATCCCGATTTATTCGAGACCGTACCAATCCATCAAGAGTTGAAAGATGATGGTGTCGTTGACCAAGGTGGCGAGCTTGCTCGAAAATTTGGGATCAAACAAGCTGGGCTCTATCTCATTCGTCCAGATGGGTACATCGCCTACCGTCAACAAGGATTAAAACTTCAACCTTTTTCACGTTATCTTGAACGTTTACTTTATGCGCGTTGAGGACGTATGATAAAAGATGAGGTGATGTTATCCATGGATTTTAATACGATACGTATGATATTGATCGTTGTTCTTGTTTTATATTTTATCGTCATTGTGACACGACGAACTAAAGAATCAATGCGTTGGGTCGTACTTGGTGAAGCGTTTGGAGAAAAAGGAGAACAGTTGGCCCGTGATCATGATCGGTTAGATCAAGCAGGTCTTCGTGTCCGGATGGAACGCGGTGTTAAAACATCTTTTGTCTTCCGACGCTTCAGTAAAGATCTGGACGACCGGGTAGCCCTTTATGTCTTAAAAGAAGATTTAGCTCAAGCAGAAGAGGTTTTGCGCCATAAATGACAAAAAATCGGCATCCTCATTTGATGGAGGAGCCGATTTTTTACGTCTACGGTTTTGGTTAACCTTTTTTCCATTACGTCCGCGTATCCGTTACTCTTCTTGATGTGGTCGTCCAAAAACGGCTTTTTCAAGATTTGAGATGCGACGCAACATATCATAATTAGAAGGGTTCGAAGGGACGGTCGGCACGTCTGGTTCCGGTCGCCGTTCTTCTCGTTTGATGCCAACGGAAGGCGTCGCTTTTGCTTCTTCTAGTTCCCGCTTTAACCGCTCGATTTCCCGTTCAAAACCTTCGTAATCTTTAATGACTTGATCCAAATATCCGTCAACATCTTCGATGACATAACCCCGTAGACCTGTTTTGAATTCCTTTTTGTAAATATCGTCTGCTGTCAATAACGGCTTGTACATACGCTTCACTCCCATTGTTCATTGTAGGTCTGCTCCTGTTCCATCATCGCCAAATCATCTTGTGTAATCAAGAACAACTGATAATCCGATCGTTCCATTTCTAGTTTAGCACGTTCCACCAGATACTTGGCAGATCCTCCATGTTCCTCGTCAAATACGGACAATAACCCTTGACTCTTTTGAATCATGAATTCCGTTTTATTTCGAAATTGAGATGGATTTTCGTATGGTTTTTGACTGATTGCGTCTACAAAGTCTGCTTGATTCAAAACCGCTAGATATTGTGCTTGTACCGGTTCTTTCCATTTTGCTTCTTGTTCAAGAAAAGGAAGCAAAATTCCTAACCGGATATCTGGATACTCCTGTTTGAGTTCTAAAATGACTTCACATGCCCACAACTCACATCCAGGAGCTGCACTCGTAATGAACCAAGTCGTCCCCATATCTTCAATCAATCGGATAAGACGTTCACGGTAGGCTGCTTTTAAAATCTTGATCCCGGGATGTTTTTGGTCAAAGATCCCAAGTTCCGTTGGTTTATACCCTGTTACTGCTACGACCTTCATCGACGACACTTCCTTTGTAGGCGTAAACTTCGATGATCTAGTTCGGCTACCAATCGTTCCCGACGCGAAGCTAACAACTGATGGTCTGCTAACATGTTTTTGGCTCTTTCAGTATAATCGTAAGCAACGGCTGGTTGTTTGGCAATGTGCTCGGCCCATTTCGCAAGTTCGATGAACCCTTCGTACGTACCACTCTTTTCGAAACAGATTTTGGCGTCCTCGTACTGTCGCAGTTTTTTGTATAACATTCCTTGGCGTAACCAACCTTGCGCAGTCAACTCATCCGCCTGTCCAAAATGTTTGACCGACTGATCGTGAATACCTAGATCCGCTAACCAGATGGCAATATTTTCACGAATCTGTGACGAAGCGTCTTGGCGATGTGTCACAAGCCGATTACATTCATCATAAAGACTGACCAACGTGAGACAATCATGCAAATGATGCTCCAGAACCCCAGACATGATGTCCGGATTTTGATGTTCGACGTATTGAAAATAGTGCATCGGTGCTAAAAAACCCGGCAAATCATCCGTCCGCTCAAATCCAATCCGTTCTTCCATTCGTGTCAACCGGTACGAGTCATACATTCCTTTGAACAGACGACGACAGACATGGAGTAAATCGAGATGACCCACTTTCGGCAGACGTGGTACACGTTCACGGACAAACACGTGGCGGGTCTTGATTTGCGGCCAGTCAAAACTTTTTCCATTGTAGGTGACGAATCGAACGTCTTCCCCGATATCCAGTAAAAAATGGTGATACAAAGCCGCTTCATAGTGTGGATGCGGCAGGAAATATTGCCGCATCAGCAGTTCGCCTTTTTCAAATCGTGCAAATCCAAGTAAAAAAATCGTGGTCCCTGTACCTTTTAGACCCGTTGTTTCTGTATCAAAAAAAATGATTTGTTCGAGTGGGACATCTAGCGCCAGTGGCGGATGCGGTAACTGTAACGATTCAAAAACCGCCTCAAATGACCGATGACCGTGCTGAGCCGTCAGGGGATACCGGTGATCCAGTCGGACAATCCATTCCTCTTCGAACGTGAGGATGTCGGCACCTTTTGCTAACCAGGCTGCTTGTTCAGCTGTCGTGGCTCGTTCCTGATCCGTGGATGAGGGACTTTTTTTCGGTTCGGTCTCGGTCGTCTTCAACATCCGTCTCAGTTTATTTTTCATAATTCCGTCTCCATTTCAGCAAGCATTCTGATCGTCCGCTCTTTTTCATCAGATATCCCAATCATCCCGATGCAGGCTGGACAACCGTCGAGACAAGGACATGTCTCAATCGAGTCCCGGGCAGCCCGGAGCATGATGGTCCGTTGTTTGTAGATGGATGCCGCGAGCCCAACACCACCCGGATAACGGTCATACAGATAAATCGTCGGTTTTTGTGTATGCGTGGCTTTGACTTGAGGAACAACAAACACATCACTGGCATCACACATCAAATACAAGGGAGCAACACGACGCAGACTGTTTGCGACTCCTTCTAAGACTTGTTCGAGCTCTGTACTCGATGTAGACGTTTCCGGTAAGGAAAACCAGACACCCGTCGTGTGAATTTCCCGTTCCGGCAGATGAATGGGACCTGATCCGATGTTTTCATGTGTCCCGAACTTGATCTTCTTGAACATCGTCGCCATTCCACGGACACTGACATCTCCGCGTGCGACACTAAAATCACCGTTCGTATAACATTCATCTTCATCCAGAACGGATAATTCGACTGAAAAATTAGCATCCGTATAATAATCAACATCTACGGCTCGGACAAAGGCTTTTTTTTCTTCGAAATCCAAAGCTTCGACTTGGTATTGATCTGCCCCGTGTAAATAGATCGCTTCATCGTGTAATAATGTCATCGCACTGAAGGTATCCATCTCACCGATGACTCGGTTCGGGACTTCTGTTTGATCAACGATGATGACATTTTCTTGATCGCTGGATCGTAGCGAAATACCATGTGCCGGGAACGCATCGTTCATCCAGTAATACCGTTCCCCCCGCTGATGCAATACACGTTCTTCGACCAGATACTCTAAGATATCTTCCGTCTCAAGTGTCCCAAACGTTTCGCCCTGACGAAACGGTAATTCAAACGCGGCACATTTGATATGATCGACGGCGATGATGAGATTATCGGGGTCGAGTCGAGCTGCTTCCGGTGATTGATTTAAAAACAATTCTGGTCGTTCGGCCACATATTGATCGAGCATTCCGGAAGAAGCGACTAAAATGATCAAGGCATCATCTTGACGCCGTCCGGCTCGTCCCGCCTGTTGCCATAATGACGCAATCGTTCCCGGATAACCGTTCATGATACAGACTTGAAGTTGTCCGATGTCGACGCCAAGTTCTAGAGCATTGGTCGAGACGATGCCGGTAATTTCACCTTTACGCAACCGTCTTTCAATATCTCGCCGTTCAGTTGGTAAATAGCCGCCCCGGTAGCCTTCAATCGATTTGGGTCCAAGTTCATGCCGGATCAGACTGCGAAGATATGTCAACAACACCTCGACACGGACACGTGACCGGGCAAAAACAATCGTCTGGAACTTCTTTTTGATGAAGCGTGAGGCCAATTGTTTGGTTTCTAGTGTCGCTGAACGACGAATTCCAAGTTGCGCATTAACAATTGGCGGCTGATAGACGATAAAATGTTTTCGACCGGTTGGTGCTCCATTATCATCAATCAACTGAACCTTTTTTTCCGTCAAACGTTCTGCTAGTTCTTGTGGATTGGCAATCGTCGCACTTGTCATGATGAAAATCGGGTCACTCCCATAATACCGGCAAATCCGTCGCAACCGTCGGATGACGTTTGCGACATGGCTTCCGAATACTCCGCGATACGTATGCAATTCATCGATGACGATATGCGATAAATTTTCGAACAGTTCGATCCATTTCGTATGATGCGGTAAGATACCGGAATGTAACATATCTGGATTCGTAATGACGATATTACCGGCTTTACGGACTTTTGTTCGAATCGTCGGTGACGTATCACCATCATACGTAAAACAACGAATTGGTGCTTCCATCTCGTCGATCAGTTCTAACAGTTCACTATTCTGGTCTTGCGCCAACGCCTTTGTTGGATAGAGGTACAAGGCCCGTGCATTCGGATGGGCTAAGAGATGAGACAAAATCGGCAAATTGAAGCAGTAGGTTTTCCCAGATGCGGTCGGGGTAACGATAACGGTCGATGCACCGCTTTGGACGGTTCGAAAAGCGAGCTCCTGATGCCGATACAACGAAGTGATACCTCGTCTTTCCAGGGCTTGTCGCAAACGTTCCGGCATCTCTTTAGGAAACCGTGCGTAACGTCCGACAGTCGCTTCCATCGTTTTCATATAGGTAACACGCTCCATGAAGGAACGATCGGCTTTGAGTTCTTCTAAATAGGTGACAAGTGATTGTCTAGCTTCCATTGCCCCACTTCCTTCCTGACCTCCATTATACAAAAAAAGAGAAGCAAGACCGAAGAAACACACCCGTTTCTTCGGTCTTGTCTTCTTCTAATGACCATTCTACTCTTTATTGTTGAGTTTCCGGTTCTGATTGTTGATCTGCAGGCGCATTATCCTGTCCTCGACCTTGATTGCCGTTCGACGAATTCCCTCTATTCGACTGAGTGGACGCTCCATCGTTTGATGCTGGTTCGTCCGTTGTCGGTTCATCCGTCGTCGGTTCGTCCGTTGTCGGTTCATCCGTCGTCGGTTCGTCCGTTGTCGGTTCATCCGTCGTCGGTTCGTCCGTTGCTGGTTCGTCCGTCGTCGGTTCATCCGTCGTCGGTTCATCCGTCGTCGGTTCGTCCGTCGTCGGTTCATCCGTCGTCGGTTCATCCGTCGTCGGTTCATCCGTCGTCGATTCGTCCGTCGTCGGTTCATCCGTCGTCGGTTCGTCCGTCGTCGGTTCATCCGTCTCGACTTCGGCAACCGTCACCGTCGTCGAGACGGGTCCTGACTGTTCTCCAGACGCTTTCGCGACAACGGTCAACGTCGTCCGTCCTGGATCTAATCCATTAATTGCGATTCGATTCGTTGAACTTGTACCGAGAACCGATTGTTTGCCGTCTGGATCAGTCATCGAGATTTCAAACGATACACTGTCATATCCATTTGTCCGAAGCGCTGAATCATTATAGCTCCACGTCAGTTCACCAGACTCCGAGTCTTCATTGTAGGATGCTTGTAAGCCAGTCGGAGCTGGTACGGCCTTTTTTTCGACAACCGGTTCTTTTGTCCCTTTCACGTAAAGCTCATCCCCAATACTGAGGACAGAACTTGGTTGTTCAAAAGGTGCAGGTGTCCGGTCACGTGTTTTCGTGACAAAATCTTTCCAAAGGTTTTGAGCCATCGTACTGTTCGTTGGTCCACTTAAACCTAACTCATTGTTATTTCCGGATTTTGTTGTTCCCGTCCAGACACTGATTGAGACATCCGACGTGTAGCCGGCGAACCAGACATCTTTGTAAGCATTCGTCGTTCCGGTTTTACCTGCTGCATCAAAGGCAAGGGCGGCACTCGGGAACGTCCCGCCTGGCTTCAAGACGTCTCGCAACATATCTGTCAACATGTAGGCTGTATAATCTTCCATTGCCTTTTTCGGTTTGACAGGTGATTTGATTTTTGAACCGTCACTGTATTCAATCGTCTTGATGATGTGTGGTTTGATGTAATCCCCACCATTCCCGAGTGTAGCGTAAGCAGACGCCATTTGTGTCGTGTTGAAGCCGTGTTTCATTCCCCCAATCGCATAAGCGGGTGAAATCGACTCGTCGTCTTGAAGTCGTAAACCTGATTTAGCGGCAAACGCCTCGACGGAATCCCCACCGATTTGTTGGAATGTTTGAATCGCTGGCGTATTGGCAGAAATCTTAAGCCAGTTCCGAATCGTATTTGTCCCTCGGTATCCATCGTAATAGTTTCCGATGTTTTTTCCATTCACTTTTGTTTCTTGGTCCGTCATCATTTTAGCCGTTGACCATTTTTCATTTTCAATCGCCGGTCCGTAAGCGAAAAACGGTTTTGCTGAAGAACCCGGTTGGTGCGGTTCTTTTGCAAAGTTTCGGCGCGACGTCCCTGTCCCTGGATTTTTTCCATCCACGATTCCGAGAATTTCACCCGTTTGCGTGTTGACAGCGGTCGCTGCGGCTTCCGCATACTCCGGTAATTGAACGACTTGGTCTTTTTTAATCGCTTCATTCATATAATCATGCATCGGTTTGTCGATGGATGTATAAATCTTTAACCCTTGGCCGTAGATGTCTTTACCTTCAAGACCAAAGACGTCTTCTAGCTCTTGTGAGACCATATCAAAAATCACGCTATCGTAAGCTGCATCGTCCTTTGATTTAGGTGCCGGATCAATCAATTTCGAAATCGGTTGGTCGACCCCTTGATCCCGCTGTTTTTGTGTGATGACACCCGTCGTCAACATCGCATCGAGCACTTGTGTTTGACGCCATTTCGTCAGCTTTGGATCTCCTTGAATCGGATCATATGCGGAAGGACGTTGCGGCAGACCCGCAAGCATCGCTGCTTCGGCATAGTTCAACTTATCGACCGTCTTATTGAAGTATGCTTTTGACGCCGTCTGAATCCCGTACGATTCTTGACCGTAATAGTTTTTATTCAAATACATTTCAAGAATTTGTTCTTTTGTATAATCCCGTTCTAAACGAATCGCTAACCACTGTTCCTGGACTTTCCGGGTAATGGTCTTATCTGAGCTCAAAAACGATTGTTTGATGACCTGTTGCGTAATCGTTGAAGCACCCTCTGATCCAAAACCATCTGTGATGTTGGCGATGATCGCGCCACCTAAGCGGCGGAAGTCAATTCCGTTATGCTGATAGAAACGTCGATCTTCAATCGAGATGAACGCATCTTTCACCACATCCGGTACCTCTTTAATCGAGACGTACTCACGACTCGTCCCACCCTTTTTGATTTCTTCCTTATTGCTCGCATAAATTTTCAGCGGAAGCGCATCACGTAGTTTGGATTCATCCAGCTCCGGTGCTGTGGCTACTGCGTAAACGGCAAACCCTCCACCAGCAAGCATCAAAATGATGAACAATCCTGTTGCCACTAACAGCAACTTTTTCCAAAGGGCACCCTTGCCACCGGATCCGCCTGTCTTTTTCTTTTTCGGACGTTTTGTCCGGTTCGTTTGTTTGACTAACGTCTTCGTTTCTTCACGACGTGCGACACGACTTCTTTCCATATGCTATCCTTCTCCTTCAATCTGTAAAGTTTCTCAAGTGAAATATAACTCGTCCACTGCTGGTAAATAATCAATTGCAGGAAACGCACCTGTCTCGAGTTTTTTTCCATGACGTTCGATTTCTGCTAACGGAATCGACTTTCTGCCTGTTTCCAACTGCTCCCACCAGGGGAACAAATGCTCGACAGACAACACATATTGCACATTATACATACTGAATCGAATGATGACAAAACAAATTCCTCCATGTGCTACACATTGACGCATATGTTCAATTTGATGGGAATGAAAGTTTTTTAGTGGGAAGGACGTTTTATGATTGGTTTCCTTCGCTTCAAAATCGATATATCGCCCACGGTACACACCGTTATAATCCGTTGTCGACGGTTGTTTGAAATAGGCTTCTTTGACAACGGCAGCAGACCGTTTCGGGTAATCAACTTGAACGATTTGAAGAGGAGTCGGTTTCTTGTGTATGATTGCCCGATTATGGGTCAAATAAAACGTATTACTTTCATTAATAAGTTTTTCCAGTTTCATTCCACGATTCGAGAAGGTCGATCCTTTGGAACGGGCGTTTTGGATTGTCACACCATGCGACTCAAGTGGTTTTTGAAACTTTTTACCATTCGGGTAATTCAAAACGATTCCCCTCCTATCGCGTTTATTGTACCATGATATGTGATTGTATCGTATCGGCCGAGAGGAGTAGTTAAAAACAAATGACAATAGAACCGTTACTTCAAGACATTGAACGTATTTATCAAGCAGGACGCGATGGGACAGAATATGACTTCCAAAAAGAGGTGATTCCGTTCGTCGAACAAGCGGACCTTCTGATTGCAGAATGGCAACAAAACGCTCAGAACAGCCCTTACCTACGCCCGGCGATGGTCGAAAGTGCCGTCGATCAATTGAAACAATTATCCGTCCAGGCGTTTCAACCCAAAACAAGTTTAAAGCGGTTTAACGAGACGATTAAATCCGTCCGCTACATCGATCAATTGATGCAATAATCCGTTGAATGATGTTTCTGAGCAGGAAATTTTGGTACACTTGTCGTAAATAAGTAGTTAGGGTAGCAGACAGCTTGGACTGTTCCTGCCGAACCGTGCGAGGAGGAGTAGGATTGGCCATATCAAAATCGAATGCGCGTCACGAATCAAAATTGATTCCTCGAGCGACAAATCCAACAGCAAAAAAGTACGTCATGTTCGTCGACGAGACGGTGATTCTCCAGACTCCTACTATATAATAGGAAGATACATGATGCCTTTGGTTTTTGATGGTGTTTTCCTATCGTTTTCTGATATATCTTTAATGTGAAATTGAGTGTGTAATCGAGGAAATTCATCATAGTGTGAAATGAGGTGTGCAATTTAAAATTGCACACCTCATTGCGTTTCTAAGTGAATTATACGTGGTAAATACTCATAAATTAGTTAATGTGCAGCTACTCGTCGTGGGAACGGGAGGTTAGCAAGCGATGAAAATATTATTACTGGGAGATAATCAATTAGCAATCACTGGGGACATGTTCGAGATCAGACGGGTGATGGAACAATTGACGACTGGAAATCAAGTCGACCTTTTGTTACGAACAGAATGCATGACCAAAATAAATGTCGTATTGTCCCGTACTCAACAAGCATCCGTTTCAGTAAGTGAGCAAGTTGTGCTAAGTCTGGATTAACCATCCATACAACGGGAAAGGGGAAGATCCCCTTTCGCGTTCGCCCCGGCTCTACTTTAACCGTTTGACCGTGCCCCGCTAGATCTTCCCCGGATCCCTTATGGGAAGTCTAAATTATATCATTTAAATCCCTTATTTACCCATTTAAAAAACATTGTAATTCCCTCCTTATTTTACTATTGTCTTATTTATGATGAATAGGAGGGAATTTGATGCAAGTTAGCGATTGGATTGATTCAGGTGCTGCAATTGCCGCCGCAATTGCAGCAGTTTTTGCAGGTTGGTCTGCAACAATAAGTTTAAATCAGTTTAAAGCCCAAACAAAAGAGAAAGAAGAATCTGACAGACCTAGATTATTACCTGTAAATAAAAATATTACGGTAGAAGTAGAATCGATTTTTACAGATTGGGATTTGAATAAACCAAATCTAACCCCAATTAAAGATAAATTCGTTAAGGCCCCTATTGAGATGATTAACACTGGCAAATCCTTTGCTGTGAACATTGAGTATAGTTTTCGCTTGCTTGATGATATTAGCGACTTCGAAGATTTCGATGAAGATTACACTCTAAAGTTCATAAAATCAGATGCTGGTATTTTTACAATCCATGCCAATGATACTTTTGAACATATTTTTTATCGGGAAAACGGAAAAGATGTGATAGAAAACAGAGGAGTTAATAAAGACATGAATACGATTCCCTACACTCGATATCATTCTCTATTGAAAAGTGAAGAGTCAACATTTCTTTTAGTTCCAAACTACTTTGTTGTTCTTACAAACCACTTTGTACTCCAATACTCGATGTTAAACGAGAACATAGTAAAATTACCTAGACTCTCTCTTAGATTAAAATATAGTGATCAACATCAAAATGAGTATGTTGATATTTATGAAATGGTTTCAAGTAAAAAGCACATTCAAATGATAGATTCAAAATATGAAGGGTGGATTGATTTCCAGCTAATTCATAGTGAAACCCCAAAGAAAGAGTCTCCTCGTTACTTTTAAGGAGACTTCTTTTTTATTTAAAACAACATATTCCACGTAGCTTGTCCGACAACGCCATCTGCATCGAGCTTCTTACGCTTTTGGTAAGCTTCAACAGCTTTTTCAGTAGCCATGTCGTACTTACCTGTAACAGATGCTCCGACAGCACGCTGGATACGCTCGATATCTTTCTTGAGCATTCCTTTCGCTCCTTTATAGAGCGGATTGCCCGGATACGGTACGATTGCTTTCCCATCACCTTGCGCCGGCTTCGGTTTAGCTGCAGGTTTTGAAGATGGTGCGGATCCGAGTACTTTATCTGTCCCGTATCCTTTGTACTCATACTGCAGGTGCGGCGAGTCGATGAATGTTTCATCACGTTGGTTGCCGTCTGAGTCCCAGTCCCCGCCCCATGTGAATCCGAGACGCTGTGCTTCCTTGATGGCTTTTTGGATATTCGCGGCATTGTAACCACCCCACAATACTTTGCCGTCTTTGACCGGTACAAAATCGAGTGCCTGGCCGACGATATGATATGAATACATCGTCTGTGATGCACCGGACGCTACGTTTGCTTTTTGTTCCGCTACCGTGCGACGTGCATCGTACACCAGTACTTCGATTCCGTTCTTAACGAGATACTCGTACCATTTGAGTGCGAGTCGTTTTGTGTTTGGAGCCAGTTCGTTTAAAGTTGCGCGGTTTCGTTTATCGTAATACATTATTTTGCCTCCTTTTGTTTTTCATCAGATTTTACTTCTGCAATGCTTACTTCACTCGAGATCGGCGTCACTTGTTCTTCTTCCGCTGCTGCATTCTCAATGATCGAATCAATCGTGCGCGGTTGTTTCTCTTCCTGGAGCTGAGTCAATACATCGACTAGCTGTTGCGGCAACGGCACACCGAGCAAGGCAAAGTTTTCCGTGACGGACAAGGCTTCTCGTGCGATGTAGTAATAAAGGACAAGCGTCCGCATGATCGGCAATCCGTTATTGACTAACTCGTCCACTAGTACAGCAATGATGACCACAATAAAGACGACGCCCTTTCGGACGCCGCCCCAAAACATCACATCGGAATTAACCTTCTTTAACTTATAGGCAGCTAAGAAGCCGCTCATGTAATCAACAACCATCAGAACCACTAAAATTTTCAGCGCAGTGTCCCACCCTCCCATCAATGCTGTGATGACTGTCCCGATTACGGCAATCGATCCTTCGAACAAGTAATGTGTTTTCATAAATTCACTCGCTTTCTTTTTTAAATTAGGAATGATGTGTGGAGAGCGTATGCATCCGTTATCGCACCATCCTGCCCCCATGTTCCATCCAACCGAATCGCACCATTTGTGTCGATGGACCAACGATCTATTTCTTGTTGAGGTGTTGTAACGAAAGTACTTTGGACAAATCGATGTTTTTGCGAAGGGCGATATCCAGCTGGTAAATACCCTATAATTCGTCCCAGGGAAAAATCTGACTTTACTTCGCCGCGGATATATACCTGGTTTCCAACTTTCGCAAATTGTGGATTATAACCCGATCCAGAGTATGCTGTAGTTCCATTGATCAAAGTGATGTCCGTGTATTCCGTAGTCGCGGTCAAGGCACTGAGTTCCTTCCAGCGCGTCCAGACACCAGTGTTGTTGATCCGCGTGAAGATCCGCGAACTGTCGAACGTCGTAAAGATTTGTTTGACCTGTACGTTTGAATGATCGCGTACCAAGACATCGAGGAAACCATTCGTCGTCACTCCGAATTCGACTGATGGGCCGTTGGTGGATTGCGTGACATAGAAAAACCCCGACTGCGTCAAGGCATCGAGGTCTGGGCTTGTGAGTGATAAGGTTTTTCCGGAGTCGGTGAAGACTTTACCGAGTTGGACTTCTGATGGGAGCGGGATTTTAACCCATGAGTTCCACGTTCCACCAGCAGTCGAATAGCGTCGGAAGTACATATTGGTGACTGAGGTCGAACTTTCGTAAGCGACTTGTAGGATGTCAGTAATAAATTCACCTACGTTATTCTTGACGTCGACCATGTAACTGCGTCCTGAGATTGGGATGTTGAGCGCAGAACCGGACGCATAGTAGAAGCCTTCGTTGGTCGAATTGTTTAGGTCAGTAGACTGCCAGCGCTTCCCACCATCTTGCGTGAGTTTGTACATTTGGAACAGGTCGGGATTTTCAGGCAATCCTTCGACCATGTGATAGGGTACTTTTTGCATGTTAGTCTCCTTTTATAGTTTTAATTTGATAAAACCGTTTCGGGTAACAACCCCAATATATTCTCCGTTTGTCACCTTTGACAAAGATCCACCAACGATGCCAACTTTATCCCCTTTGACGAGTGTTAAACCGGTATCAATAACAGAAAAATATCCTTTAGTCTTAATAGTACCTTTTCCCTGTGAAGGGATATCTTGCAAGGCAATTCCGATCATCAATGAAGGATCGTTGGTTCCGAGTCGCAACACAACGCTACCATCATTATTGAACATAACAGGTGTTCCTTTAGTAATAGTTGTTGACTCAAAGTTTTTTACAATCTTGGTTTCTTCATTAATCATATATACAGGTTGACTGCCGTTTGTCGCATCAATCAAAATTGGAACTTCCGAACAACTGTGCATATTGATGTCAAATAGACACCCGTCTCCCGGTTGATATTCTTCACACTTGATAATTCCATCAATATAGCAACCTTCCATATCGACTTTGTCTACCACTCCACTCGCAAGCGTGATAAAGCGAATACCAAAGTAACCACCGCTGTTGATGAACTTGCAATTTTTGAAACGATGATAAGAAGGTCTTTCGAAATTCAGGTTGTTGTGGGTACTATAAGGGGCTTGACCGTATTCAGTGATGAACTCGACATCTTCAAAATAGAACTTCATGCCGCTGAACGACCCTTCTCCCCATGCTTGGCTGTTCCCTAATCCAGCTAGTTTTTTAAAAGTGCAGTTTTTAATAGATTTCTCTGCATCAGGATAACCGTAATCATCATGGACAGTATACCGACAGTTTCGTCCAATGACCGTAACATTCTGCATCCCACCATTACCTTGATAAGCGACTGGAGCTACACGTTGGATAGTCGATAATTTCCATGTTTCGGGAATCTCCATCTTGATGATGGTTGCCTCTTTACGCCCCGTTCCTACTAAGCTAACGTAATTGGGGATTGTAAACCCAACAAATGAAGTACTTTCAATTTCTGCTTGTGAATACATAGTCATCAAGTCATACATTCCTTCATCAATCCGTAATTCGTATCGATTATCGGCTGATGGATAAACTGCTGCCGCCATTGCCAAACGGAGGTTTGCAAACTCCGAAACATTAATAATTTTTTTGTTCGCTATCGTCCGTAAGATTTCTTTATCAGCATCAGTAAAATCGTTGGTCGATAATCCTTTTCCGAAAACTTTATCAACCTTCGAATTTAGTAGCGCCTGTGTCAGATAAACAGCAGGCTTGATCTGGGTCGTACCCTCAAACCAACTGTTAGCTAGATTGCCTAAAACATTTTCAAATTCACTTATATCTGGCTCATTTCCCGCTCCGTATGCTGCTGTTAAGTCTACTACTAACATTCGACGAAATTTAACTGTGTCTCCAGCAGAATACCCGCTATTCGTTGGGTGATAATAGCGGAAGTCAGTTGTATTAATAGGAGTTACCACCCTAGAAATTTTGTTCCAAGCATTCGGAAGAGGTGCGATGCTACTATCTACCCCTCCAAAGGAAATATAAGAGGTATTTGCTACTTTAGGATAAATATCACCACGAACATAATATTTATGACCAATAATAGGTGTGTAAATTCCTGATTGTTGTATTCTTGAGGATGATACAAGTCCGACGACAGTATAAATCAATTCATTGTTCGACACTGCTAATGTTCCATTTGAAGAAGAAACTGCGTCCCATCCACTTACATTTGCAAAATTTCCATTTTGAATGATGTTCGTTGCATTTGTCGCGTTTTGCACTACTGAAGTTTGATAATCCCCACCTGCAATCCAAGAGACACCATTCCAAAAGTTCCATTTTCCGTTATTGGAAGTTACATAAGTGTTGCTATTACCACTCGGAAATGCCGCTGCCAAAGCGGAAAGTGAAGAATACACACCCTTTGGAGATCCGCTGACTAAAATCTGAGTGACGTTATCAACATACTCCTTATCCGCTTTATCAGA
Source organism: Exiguobacterium antarcticum DSM 14480 (assembly GCF_000685865.1). Classification (GTDB taxonomy): domain Bacteria; phylum Bacillota; class Bacilli; order Exiguobacteriales; family Exiguobacteriaceae; genus Exiguobacterium_A; species Exiguobacterium_A antarcticum. The sequence continues at coordinate 42,981 of NZ_JMKS01000003.1, forward strand.
TAATGTGTTAGATAACCAATCAATACGTTCTGCATTGAACCCGTATTGTTCTAAAATCGAATCAATTTGTTGTTGGACATCATTTGCGAGCGGCTGAACAAAACTGATTGTCACGGCTTCAACCTTCGTTCTAGCAGGAAGACCGACGTTTAAAATAAACGAAGTCGAACTCGCTTCTGTGAAATCTAAAATTGCCCGTTGTTTTACTCCGCCAATGTATACCGAGATTCGTGATTGACCTACATTATACGGATGCGTCACCGGAAAAACCGTTTGTCCTTCCGTTGCCGTGTAAGTTTGCGAGTAACAGGTAACGTTATCTTTCAGTTTTTTGAATAATTCTGAGTCGACAGGTGTTCCGGGTTGAATGATTTGTTCAGGTGTCTCAATCCATGTTGGAACAAGTTCGACGATTCCAGGTGCGACCGCTGTTTGTTTAAATCGGTTAGGATACTCGACGATATGGTCCTTAAAATCAATGTTATTATCTACACTCATGTAGCAGGTACCTCCTCAAGCTCGAACTCGAAGCGTGTATAAACGTTTCGTGGTTCTGGTTTCGTGATTGGCGCGTTACGTTCAAGCATCACTTCACCGTCTTTTTTAATAATTTGAATCTTCGTGACCGTCCGCACGCCTGATGGAATTCGTACCCAAATTGAGACTCGATTCTCTTCCTTTTCTATCTTATAGACTGACACATCCATCGTGCCTTCACCCTCGATGAACAGCCGCCCGAAGTCCGGAAGTTCGGCGAAATAATCACGCAAGTCTTCCATTGTACTCGGTGTAATCAGGATCATCCGTTAATCACTCCTGTCGTGTTCATGTTGCCCGACATGTATTGCCCGAGCATGACACTGCGTGTAACGTTCAGGACATCTCTCGAATGAATCGCGATGACCGAACGTGGCTGGTAGACTTCAATGTAAAGCCGGACACCCGCTGCCATGACACGTTTCAGCAGTTGGTAGTCTAGATCAATGCCATCATTCCGCGTGTTCTCGATTTTCATAACGAGCCCTGCAGGTTCATGATCATATCGCTCCAGCGCCCACGTCTCGATGATGCCGAGTACGTCTTGCCCGTAGAGGACGCGGCCCATACTGAGGACTGTTTCCATGTCACCACGCGATAAGGCAGCCGTAATTGATGTCTTCAAGAAATCCCGGTAGGTTGGATCATCCATACCGTTTCGTGGTTCACCTAAGTTCGTCCCGATGTTGTCGAGCGTCTGCCCGAATGCCAAGTCAATGTCCCGCGAGTCTTGAATCTCTTTGAATGCCTCATTAAGCTTCTCGATTTGCTCAGCGACGATGCCGAATAATTTACTAATGTTCGAGTTCTCCGACTTATCGAAGTAGTCGGCAAGGATTGCAACCATTTTTTCTTTTAATGTCATTGCACGATCACCTTCCCAAAATCGGTGACAGCGACTTGACGATTCGATACGGCAATGTTCGTCGTACCGGTTGGATCCGCTACCGTTCCGAGTTGGACCGTCACATCTTCAATCCCACCGACCGCATGGACCGCTGAAATTAATTTCGTATAGATGACATCTTCTCCGAGAGCCAGTCCATTGTAGACCGTCTCATCCTCGTCGAGACCACCAATATACTTGATGATGTTCGTCCGCACCTTATCGAGCCCCTCAATCGGGAAAAACTCGTTCGTCGTCAAGGTAATATTCGCATAGACTGGCACTTCTTCCGCCCGTTCAAAGCCAATTAGATGATCGTTACCAAGACTGTCCGCAATCGTCACCTGCACGGATCCATAGGACTGGATACCGGCCGGCTTCGTTTTATAGATCGCCTGGGCAATGTCTATATCATTCCCGCCATAGACGAGTGCCGAAAATGACTTGCCAGGAACGCCGTTCAATTCACTAAGCGTATCGTTTTCTTCAATCAATACTGTCTTGACCTGTGCGACGCGTAAAATCGAGGCCCGTAACGCTTCAAGTGTCGAGGCACCACCCGTCGAAAGAGATGCTGCATAACGTTCCCGGAGTTCCGCGTCTGTTTCGACATTCTCACCGTTGATGATGGCTTCTGGATTCGTTACCGAGTAAATATCGAGGTCCGGTTTAATAATGACTTTCGCTCCATCAATCTTCACACGTTGAAATAAGCCAGGTACGTCGAGTAAGAGCGGCAAGTCTTCCCCACCGTCGTCATCCAGCTCTTTTGTTTGGATAAGTGGCTGTACATCCCACGTATCGTCACCATTCACTTTTTTGATCATACCGACAGTTTGCGTGTGCAAATGTAGTAATTTTTCTTCAATGTAGTTTTCGACGAGGTTCAGACCTCTACTCATACTCGTACCACCTCGACTTCCGAATAGTGATCAGATCCGCTTAACACATGTTTCCCTCGCCGGACCCGGAACTTCCCATTTGCCGTTCGACTTTTAATCGTGATGAGCGATGCGGTCGTGATGCGATACTGCAGCAACATCTTAACCTTGTACCCGCGTTCTTTATCGTTCTCATAAGGCTCCGGACTACCGATCAATCCAGTTGCACTCGATAGCTCGAACGTCGTACTGGATGCTGCTTCTGCAAGTCGACAAATATACAAACGCTGTTTATTGATGAAAAAGGCTGCACCACATGCACGAGCGAGCTTCTCGATCTCGACGACGACTTTCCCGCTGACGGTGTAGCCTTTGGAGTACGTGATGTCCTTTGGCAATTTAATCTTACCTATGGCAACGCCAAGCAGTGGCACCAAGTCCCGAATGATTTGGGAAGCAGTGACGTTCTTGCCGTAGGTTTTCTTTCGCGTCAGTTTGACCTTTGCTTTTTTTCCGACGCCAGTCGTCGTTTTTCGTTCCGGCAGCAGGATACCACCAAGGTTCGGTCCATCGATGACCTTAATGGCCGTAATCTTGTCGACGCTTTCCCGACGCGTATTGACCGTCGAAACACGAGAACTTAAAATGACGCCCGATCCATCGGTCTTGTAGCCGGCGGTGAGCGTCAGTTTGTCATTATATTGGATGCGACTGATTGTTGAGGCGGATAGATTCCATACGTTGATGAGAGACTCGTTCGGATTGACGTCGTCATCAAACGTAATCTCATACTCCATGTGCAGATCGCTCATCGAAATCAAGATGTCGTCCGCGACGTTCAACTTGGCAATGCGTCCGAAGGTTGTACTCATGCGTCATCCTCCTCCGGTGGCGTGTCCGTCTCTGCGAAATCATACAGAAACACGGTCTTACCGAGATTGTCCCAGGATACCTGCGTCTCGACACCTGACACGTCCAACGCAATCAACTCCGAAATCGGCAATCGACTGTCGGCCATGTCTGAAAAAAGCGGTTTGCCGTAGATGACCGGCTCTCCGTAGGTGATGACGTCCTCGTCCTGCGTATAGAGATCAATCGTGAACAGATCGGCCATACGGTTGTAGCGAACATCCATCAGATAAACGCTATTCCCGAGCGTGATGTCAAACCGATACGGGATGGCGTCCTTGTCGATATCGATGTAATACAGGTTATCTTCTACGATCAATGGTTCCACCCCTTACTTGTACGGTATCAAAAACTTTTGTCCAGGATAGATGAGGTCCGGATCACGCACCTTGTCTTTGTTTGAGTTGTAGATGGTCCGGTAATCCGGCTTGCCATAATACTTTGTCGCAATATCCCACAACGTGTCGCCTTTTTTGACGACGTAATAGCGGCTTTTCGAGGACGGCTTGCCCTTTGGCTTCTTCTGATTCGTTCCCGTCCCTTTTTTCTTCTTCCGGACGACGCTCGATTTTGCCACCCGGACTTCTTGTAAATCCATCGAAAAGATGAAACCATTTGCAATTTTATTGTTCTGCTTTTTCGTGAAGTTCGTGATCAACACGCTTTTGAGCCGCATCCGTCCGACATAAGTGACGGGCTTGCCGGCATATTGCATTTTCTTAAAGTATTCCTCTGCTTTGGCAGCATTCTTCCCTGTGACCTTCCCGGTGAGAGCGAAGGTCTCCAGTTCTCGCTCAACGTGATCGGTAATACTGACACCTTTCTCGACCGGGTATTGTGTCGCCTTAACCGAGAAGTTCGCGCCTTCTTCAATCACGCCAATCGTGTAGCTTCCGAGTTTACCCATGTTACACCTCCGTCGTCCGCGGACTGACGCGTCCCATCGATGCGAAATACTCATCGAGAGCATCGCGAACGGAGTTTGCTGTCTCCTGCGGATTGCTTGACTCTATGATTTGAATCGTGATGTTATTCTTGTTCGTCGTGCTGGCTGAAGAACTGCGTGCAATGGCAGCGGGTGACGCTTCCATCGATGGACGGTAGGTGCTCGGCCGCACGTTGACCGGTGAAACCGGCTGTGGTGACTTGCTCCCCATCAGCATGTTCATTTGAGCGCTAACTTTCGGGAAGGCTCTATCAATCGAGTCACTGATTGGACCACCGAAATCAAGTTTGTCGAGATCCGATAGCGGACCAACCTTCGCAGGCGAGAACGGAAGGAAATCCCGTACCTTACCAACGACGTCAGAAACCGTCTTAGAAATTTCACCGGCCATTGACGAAATCCCGCCGATCATCTGTTCGATTAATCCGCGACCGGCATTGTAGAACGAACTACCGATTGCTTTTACGGCACTTAAAGCCGAATTGAATCCAGATTTGATGGTACTGCCGACTTTACTCATGGCACTGGTGATTGCTGAAATGATATTCGAGAACGTCGAACGTACCGAACTGAGTATTCCGGATAGAACGGATGTAACAGATGACCTGACTGCATTCCATACCGACGTCACGACACTCTTGATTGCTTGCATGGCATTCGTGACAATACTTCGGGCACTTGAGAATGCACTTTGTATCGATGCCCGAATGGAACCAACCGCGGCAGAAACTGAGCTTCGTAATGCATTCCAGACAGCAGTCACGATGGAACGAATCGCATTCATCACACCCGTAATAATGGAGCGGTACATATTGAAGTACATCCGGATCACGTTAGCAATACCCGATGCGCCGCTCGTAAAGACACCTTTGATAAATGCCCAGGCGCTTCTGACAATCCCCATCGCCATTGTTCCGAACGACCGCAGTGGTCCAAGGAACTTACCGATGAAGTACAGATTGATGACGCCCCATAACGTTTGGAGTGCACCAGTCACGATTGCTTTTAAGCCAGTCCATACTTGTGTGAAGTTACCGGTCAATAACCCGGAGAATACTTGAATGATGCCCATGATGACCTGTATCGTTCCGTTGATGACGTTCTTGATTGCATTCCACGTACTAACGATGATGGATTTAACCAACATAAAGGCAACTTGGATAATTGGTACAATGACAACCATTGCCGCACGAATCACTGTGAGGACGACATTCCAAACATTTGAGACAGCTGCCATGATCGACGCACCATTTGCCGTCCAGAAGGCTTGTAATTGCACAAGTTTCGCTTGAACAAAGGTTGTCACAGCTGTAATGGCTTGCTGAATGTACGGGGCAATGAAACCCCATACCGCGAGTGCCGCGGCCTTGATGGCATTCCAGGCAGTAATCACGCCTGTCTTAAACGTTTCGGATCTTGTCCACAGTAAATAGAATGCGGCTCCGAGTGCGACGATTCCGACGGCAACTAAAGCCACGGTACCGAGTATGGCGGCAAATCCGGTCACGACCGGCATCATGAGCGGAGCGGCGGCAGCCAATGCGGCGCCTAACCCTCCAAACAAACCAATCCCGACCGCTAATGGCGAAAGAATCAATGTCAACGCTGGTACCAGGAGCATGAAAGCAGAAATCAGTTTCGTGATGGTCGGATGTGCTTCTTGAAACTTCAATATCATCTGTCCAATCATGGTGATGAAATTGTAAACAGGAGTCATAACAGCGGCGAACACTTCGACGAGCGGTTGGAATGTTTGCCTGATCGTGGAGGTCATGGTTTTAAATGCCGCTGCGTACGTTGCGCTCGTCTCCATTGCCCCTTTATGCAGAGCACCATAAAAGACACCCGCCGCAACAGCAGCAATCAAGGCAACAGCCGTAAAGCGCATCATTCCTTGGCTGATCATCATCGTCATGTCCTGCAGCTGTTTCATGTTGGCGGTTGGTCCTAGCATTTTTAGCGCTAACGCTGCTGGTTGACCTCGCATGGCAATCTTATTCAAACCATCGGCAATCCCAAGTAGCGGCTTGTTGACGCTGTACATCGGGTTTGCCATCCGTGTGAAGTTATCGCCAATCTTAGATGCCTGTGAAGATCGTGCCATCATCGCACCGACCGATTGATAGAAGGACATCTTTGCCATTTCGTTCGATGCCATCATGTTGTCCTTTACTTTCTTATCCGCTTTCCCCATCTTCTCAATTTGACTGATGAAGTCGTCGGTCGTGCCCGTATAGGCTTTACTGGATTGAGCCAGTTTGAAATAGGCATATTGTGACTTGATTGCATCGTCCCTAAATCCGCTCATCGCTGTCCGTTGCTGGGCAAACGCTGAACGAATTTCTGAACTCATGCGCTGTGCTTCGGGGGATGTACCACGATAGACCTCACGGATACGACGTCCCATCGAATCAAAACCACGTGTTACGGTCATCGTCGAGTCAACTGCATCACTTCCAAAGTTTGTGAACGACCGACCGGCTTGTTGCGCTTCCTGTCCGATTGTCGCAAAGCCACGTTGTGTAGTGTCAATCGCTTTGCCGGCATCCTGTGCCGATTGTTCGACATCGTTCAACGCACGATCCGCTCGTATCAGACCCTCTTCGCCTTGTACCGTGACGTCAACATTAATCTCCGTATCGCGAGCCATCCCATCACCCCTTTCCTTCGGTGGATTTCTTCATGCTCTCGTTGTAGATGTCCAGTGCGGCATTAAGAGTCCACAACTCGTCGACGCTCATTTCCGTGAGTTCTTTGTACGTCGCCGAGCAGTTTTCCGCGAGGAGCGGGCGGTAGATGAGCCAGTCCCGTTCCGCTTTCCTCTTATAATGGCCATCACTTTCCCGCGAAGGGTCCGTTGAACACTTCCTGTGCGACCTCTAACACTTTCGGGTAATCCTTTGGTTTTTCATCGAAGTAGTCGAAATCGACCTTCGGATCCACGACGACGTGTTTCCATAGTTCTTCTTGAAGTTTCGTCTGCATGAGGACGCCGTCTGCGTTCTTCGCGCGGTCTGCAATCTCATTTGCGGCACGGACGCCCGGGAACTGGAATGTATACTCGGTACCGTTGATTTCTTCTTTGCGTTGTTCAAATGACATGTTGAATTCCTCCTGTGAATGGTGGGATATGTGTTATGGATAGATGAAAAATAAAAAGGGTAGCCGAAGCCACCCTCTGATCAATCGATGTCGTTGACGTAGTCGAAAACGATGATCTCGTACTCACGATCTTCCGCTGTCTTGCCGAGCGTTCCAGTTGGTTTCTTGAGAATACGAGCCTGTGTGCCGCCTGCTTTTTCCGTCATGCCGTTCCGCTTAGAGACCGCCCAAAACGAAAAAATCTTTTTGCTATTTGCAAGCTTCATCATGTGTTTGTTTGATGGTGACGTTGCTTGCAACGTTACAGTACATGTCGCTGTGTCGTCGTTTGTCTCAGAGATAATGACGTCACCTTGTGCCCCGGATTCATATTCGAAGTCATCCTCGTTTGGTTCGAATTCGATCATGTCTTCTCCGAATCCCGTCAAGAATATTTCGTCCGCGGTAATCGTTGAGTTCTTTGCGTTAAAAGATGCTACTTTACCCATGCTCTAACCCCCTTAATAGTTGACTTGTCCTTTGATGTCTGCCGATTGAATTGCACCGGCAAGTCGGAAGGTGAACTTAACACCTGTCAATTTGCGTGATGCGCGTTGTGCTTCCGTTAGTTCATCGACGTTCGGGATTGTGACGGTATAAATTGGCTTACCAACAACGTCTTCCGCAACGATGTCTTGCTTCGCACCTTGGAGCAAAACCGTTTCGACGGCCGTCCCGACGAGGTTCGCACCGCTCTGCTCATATGGAATTTTACGGTTTTTTAGGAACAAACCTTGTACACGTTGTTCGATATTTGCGATGACCCAGTCATTCCCGACGATAACATCAAGATGTTCGCCACCAATTGTCTTACTTTCCGACGTCTGAGCTTCTCCAAACTTTTCGATGTACGTCGAACCATTGGCAGCATGAATCCGAGCGACTTCCGGCGGTGTGACATTGACCGGACGAACATCGAAGAATTGTTTAAACTTCGCCGTCGCACTACCGGCCGGATCCGCAGCGTATTCGCCGATAAATTCACCATCGATATAACGTGTGATGTCATCCGTATAGAGGACGTATGCCCGTTTGACACCGGATGCCTCAAGTGTTTCGAGGTCCGAGATGTCATTGACGCGTAGGATGGCGACTTTTGCTCCTTGTAAATCAATCGCTTCGACGAGCGCTTCTTGCTCTGCCACGTCCGCTGAAGTGGTGAGGACGTAATAGAACGCCTCTCCTTTTACTTCCTCGAACACGACGTCTGGTGTGCCCGCTGTGTCGTCATACCCAGCAATCGCCACTTTTTCCGGACGATTGTTTTGTTGTAGGATGGACCGTGCAAGTTTATACGTTTCTGTCGTCTCTGCAAAATCTACTTTGATGAGATCGAGTGCATCATCGCCCTCATAAACCTTGTAGGCGAAACCGCCTGTCTTCGCACCGATGATCAGCGGGAATGTTTCTGTTGTAAATCCGCTTGGTTTCAGTACGTCAATCGTTACATTCACGTCATTAGCCATGTGTAAAGCCTCCTTCATTCTCTAAATTCAAGTTGTTCCGTTTCCACTTCTTCAATCGTCTCAATGATGCGAACCATTTCTTCCTTCACCCGGAACCGAACGTCGAACCCGACACGATATTCGTAAGCGTCCCCGAGGTACAGCGTCCGGTCTTGCGGATTGGTACACTCGACGACGATCAATCCTTTGCGTAATAACTCCGTCTGTCCGGTGAAATCAAGATATTCAAACGCGTTGCCGGCTAATGCCCACGCCGCTGTTGACGACTTGGCATAAAAATGGAGCGAGAAGGTCGCTTCAACATCCGTGACCTTTCGCTCCTTTGCTTGTCCATCCTCTTCAAACTGCTCCAGATACCCGCTCATCGCTCCGTTTTGAACGATTCGAGGAGCAAGCACCTTGTATGAGGCAAACGGTAAAGCAGGACGATCTCCGACCGTGTCTGTTTCCGTGATTTCTACACCGAGAGCGGCACGTAGCGGCGCGTAAAATCCTTTGACCATATCAGCGTATGTCTTCATGCTTTCGCCTCCCTGGTCAAGCGGTACCGGTGAAAATCAGCAAAGTCTGTATGGTCGCCCATCTGTTCGATACGCCAGTTCGCTCCTTTGTGCAGGATTGTCCCGCGTACGTCAAGTGGCTTCAAACTGTATAACAACAAATCAGCGGATGTAATACGTCCACCTGATTCATAGATCGTGTTCTTGTCGACCGGAAAAACGGCAGCGGAAATTGTTTTCGTTTGAGCGGTACCTTCCAACCACTCGCCCGTCTCCGGATCCCGCTGCCCTTCCGATGTTCGTGTGTACGGCACGTCCTTACTGTATTTGTTGATCAGACGCTTGAATGCGTAATATTGTTGCGTGAGCATCGCGTCACTCCTTAATCGACTTCGTGCTTAATGGCACCAATCATGCGGCCCGTGTCTACCAAAGGATTACTGCTGCCTTTCAGTTTGACCGTGGCTGCACTGTTAGGTGGAGAAGAAAGATCACGGGCAAACTCTTGAATCTGACCGGCAAGATCCAGTCCGAGCATATCTAGCGCCGTATCGACCGGAATTCCTCCGTCGTAACAACCTTGGATAATATCATCAACCTTACTTCGCCAGTCCGCTTCTCTTGCGTCGAAACCGGCACGAATGAAAGACCGCTCCGGAATTCGGATGACAGTCGTTTCTTTCTTCAAGTGGATGCCGATGAAATGGAGATAGGCACGCATCTTATCGGTCACGGTGATCTCCCAGCCGTACTCATGGACATACGCGATCATCCCGATTTCTCCCTCTTCCAAGACACCGACTCGGATATTCCGTCCTTGCAGTTGCCGTGAGACACTCGCCATCTCTTTGAGACGTTCGTGACCATCTCCCCGCTTAACCTTGACGCCCATTAACGTCCTGCCTTATAAAACTTAATCTGACTGTGAAATGGTGCCCAATGTGCATGAGCGGTCGCGAATACAGTGAACTGATCACTTGCTGAACCAAATGACTGCGACATGCCAGGAACCGATTCAGACGTCACTCCGGTTCCGCGCTCCGCAATTTCTTGCTGAGACTTAACCCATTCCGAGATACCTAGTTTGACCGGTCCTGGTAGTTCGAGTTTTCCGCTAATAGGATCAATCAGCTGCATGAAGTCGAGTTTGTCACAATACTTCTGTGCCGCTAGTAATCCGGATTCAAGGAAAAGTGCCAACTTCACATCTTGCGAGTCATCATCGAGCGGAATACCGAGCAATACTTTCAGCTCATCAAGCGTCATGTTGATCACCAGCCAATGCATCAAGCAGTTCTGCTTTCTTCATCGACTCGTAACCTTCAACGCCTTTCTCTTTGGCCAACTCTTTCAGTTCATCGACCTTAAGCTTATCGAGTGAATCATCTTCCTCTTTTTCAACGACTTTTGACCAACCGAGTTTTTGGAAGAACGCAAGGAAACGGCGCGTGTCCGTCTCCCGCTCAACTCCATTACGTTCAATCTTAATGAGTTCATTACTCATGGAAATTCACCCTTTCAATTTTCGGTTAAGGAGTCACGTCCGGTGTGAGAACAGCGAATGCCTCATCTTTCAGAACCATGAATCCGACGTGCATCGTAGCACGCATTGCGAACATGTCCCGCTCCCAGAGGTTGATTGGCTTACCATCTTCCCCAAGTACACCTTCAAGTGTCGCTTCTTCTGAGATGCTGTATTCGATACCTTGAAGAACACCGTAACGAGCATAATCCCAGTTTCCAACGAACAATTCAGCAGCGGCATTCGTTGGGAAAGCGGCTTTGTTGATGTAAGCAATCGGGAGACCGAGGATGTCGTTCGTTGCGCCGTCACGTGGCTCGTTAAAGAGCGGACGACCGTTTCCATCGACGAATCCACGCAATTTCGCTTTGAACTTCCGACGTGTTGCGATTCCATCTGGATCGATGTCATTATCTTCTACCATTTCGATAACGGCGTTGACTTGTTGGTATACATCCCCGGCAGAATCGAATTGGACATTGTTTCCTGCTGCAGTAGCCGCTGCCAAAACGTTTTGGCCTGTTGCGTATGGTGAATTGACACCAAAAAGAGCAGCCAAATCAAATGTCGTCAAGAATGCCTTAGCAATTTCTGAACGCATTTCGCTGAAGAACGTCGGAACTGACCACTTGAGTGCTTCTTTCGTAGCAACGACGATGACACCGAGCTTCTTCGCTTCCATTGTCGCTTTCAACCATGTTGGTTTTGAGACTGGAATCTTGTTCCCCTCATCCACCCAGTAAGCGCCCACGCCTTCAGCCAGGTACGTGAATTCTTTCTTAGGTTTCGTCATCGGTTCGTTCTTCGCAAGCGCCATGACAGCGGAGCCTTGGACCATGTCGGCCATGATCAAGTTCGCTTGCTCAGTTGGGACTGATCCAGTTTTAGAATCAGACATGAGTACTGTGTCTGCTGCAGATGCGAAGTACTGGATGTTCAACTTCATCGGATATTTTGCTCGTACTACTTTATTCATATATGTGTACCTTCTTTCGATTATTGTGGTTTTTTAATTTGGTTCTTGGCAATGATCGCCGTAAAGTCTTCGAATGAACCCGCGCCTTTGTCAGCGCCTTTGCCCGGATTGTATCCGTTCTCTTTGAACTTAGCGTCCACTTGTGCTTTGACTTGCTTATCAATGAGGCCTTGAAGCGTTTTGATGCGGTTGTCTGTCGTTTGATTCCGGACCGTTTCGTCTTCTCCATCGGCCGTGACGACAAAATCGAGTAGCGAATCATCGAGTCCTGCCTTTGAGAGCTGTCGGACAGCATGGAAACGATTCTTTTCCGCTACAAGAGCCTGCTTCCCCTCATCGAGTTCACGTTGAGCGTCAGCGGCAATCTCTTCAGCTGACTTGCCTTGTTTACTGAGCTGATTGATTGTCGCCTGAAGCGATTTGTTCTTTTTGCCGAGGTCATTGCGAACTTGATCCTGACCTGCTTTGATGAGGGCATCGATTTGAGCCTGTTGCTCCGGTGTGAAGACTGCGCCTTGGTCGCCTTTATCGTCACCTGTTTGATCATCGGACCCGTCAGTTCCACTGCCTTGAGAACCAGCGTCCCCGCCTCCATCCCCGCCTGTATCAGCAGCAAAGAATTGTAGATTGAGTTGAAGCGGTAAAATTTTCTTAAAATACATGTGTCATTCTCCTTTTTGCGTATCGATTACCGAGCCGGTTCCGAGCCGAATGTCGTATCTTTCCCGTATCGCATGCATCGAGCCGCATATGAATTTATTTGAGTCGATCTTTCTTCCATTGTTCGAACGTCATATCTGCAAGCTCTTGATGTGTTTTCTTTTCGACACGTTCGACTGAATAGGTTACGAAGCACCTGCAGTTAATATCATGTTCCGCTTTTCCGGATTGTCCTGGTGTCATGGCAGTAATGCCCTTGCCCAGATTGAAAGGTTGATCACTCGAGACTGTCTGACCATCAAGCGCTACATGATTTGATTTGGTCGTTTTGCGGACTCTTGAGTCGCGGGACGTGTTCCATTTCTTTTTCATGACAATGCCTTGATTAGTGGCCCGTGTGACGGCTTCTTGTTTCCCTGCTTCCGTGACACGATGTGTTTCTGTCCGCGCAATCGTGATTGCCTTCCGGTAGTCATTCTCGACGACATCTTTCAGAGCGGTGGCCATCGTACGGTAGGATGATCCTTTGACCAGCTGTTGCGTCAATCGTGTCCGTAATTGATACACAACTTCCTTCCGATTCTTTTCTAAGGTTTCGTTGAGCGTCAATCCACGAATCGGATTATTGATCGACGCTAAAATCTGCTCACCCTTAATTTGAGAAAATCCTAAACGAGCGAGTGTCTCGGTCTCGATGCCATACGCCATGTATTCATAAGAATATTTCATGGATTCTTTCAAATAGGCGACCAGTGCGTTCTGCCGCTGTTTGGTGAGCTGACGAGACTGCGACTCAATCTGTTTAACCAGTGCATCCATCCGCTTGTATTTTGCCATTTCTTCTAAGGTGAGTTTGCCGCCCTGTTCAAGCTTGGTGTAATAGCCGGAAACATCTTGCAAGATACCTTGTAACATTTCCTCGTATTGCTTTTTGATAGCGGTTTGTTGCCGACTGAGTCGGTTGGCGTTTGTTTTTGCTAACGCTGCTTGCTTATCTTGAAACGATTCCATCTGTCGTCGCCCCCGAACCTACACTCGGAATGGTTTTGTTTTGATTCAAGTCCAGCGGTTCGATGGCATCCCGCTCCGCTTCCATCTGTTTCATCTCGTAATCAACATCATCGATGAAGGAAGCAAGTCCTAGGCGAGTTTGTTCAGACAAGACACCCATCGACTTACTGAGTACGTCAATCTCATACAGTAGATCGAGTGGGAAATTGCGTTTGAATTCACTGATCACCTTGAACGGATTAAACGTAATGCCGGCAACCTTCCACTTGGTGGCGAGAATCTCGCACATCCGCGTATCGGCAGCACGAAACTTTTGCTCGAAGCGGGCACATTTCGTTTCCAGTCCGAACAATTTGAATTTGAGAGCCACGCCGCTGCTGTTTCCGCTGAACGCTTCATCCGACAAGTCAGGTGTTCCGCTAAACCGATAAATGGCACTATGCAAACGATTAAGATGATTCTCAATCACGTTGTCATTCAAGTTCTTGGTCAAATAATCAACAAGCGGTCGTTCTCCTGGCATGGCTGGAATACCGAGCGCTCCGGTCTTCATCATCTGGTCGAGGATTTCTTGGTTGATGTCGATTCCATAGAAAATCATGTATGCCAGGCGAAAAGATTCAATCTCGCTGTTCACGTCGGAGAGCGTCCGGTCAACGGCATCGATGATTTCGAGTACCTTGTCGGGATCTCCCATCAGTTCATCATTGTTCGGGTATCCAAATAGCGGACACTTCGCGAAGTTATGTGACGCTTGTTCAATTAATCGGAGTTCCGTTCCGTCCTGTTGGTACTTATACCGGGTCGTGTCGTCATAGAAATGGATGATATATCCGCTCTCGTCGCCATAATAGCGGATAGCGAACTCGGTTTCGATGATGTTTCCATCTTCATTCAGCAAAATAGCTTGATGGCCAGGGATGTACATCAGCCGATCATCACCCATTTTATCGGTGTAGATGAGCCGCGCTGAGTATCCGGCAATAGCACAATACTTCGTCGTCTCCATGTTGATGTCCGCGATACGATTACGTTCGAAGAAGTCAGCCAGTTGTTGCTTGGCCGTTTTGAATTCCGGTGTTTCCTTGTCATAGCTGTATGAAGCAGCACTTCCGGCAAAGTAACCGGTCTTCATGTCGACGATTTCAGACACGTAATCAAAATTCAACTTACGATCCGTCGTGACATCCCGCTCAAGTTGACGAGAAAAGATAGGAATACCTCGGCTGTTCGTTTTGTAGCGGTCATAGTTCTTAAGCATCCTTGCTCGGTGCCCGGAATGCTTTTCGATGATTTTGAGGATTGTTTCCTGCGTCGGTCCTTCTGTTTTGAGCCGGATGATTTCATTCGTATAATCCGGTACATCAAAGACTCGTAAAGTTGCGCCTGTGGTAATGCCTCCACCTGTTTCAAATCCACTCACGGTAACACCTCCTTATCTAACTGATAGAGCTTTAGCCATTGGTCTCATGGCGACTGTCTGTACAAAATAGCGGCATGCATCTGTGCAGTGATCGTGTTCTTTGATGGGAGCGTCTTCGCCTCGTTGCCCTGCTTTCTCATCCCACACATAGGAATGGAACTCACGGAACAGATTAGTCAATCCTGCAAAGAACTTGATCGTGCCATTCATCATGGCCGTCTTCGTATTCCGGATGCCATCAAGTACCTCGTTGTGTGCAGGGCGGACCAGTAATCCTGCTTGACGTAGTTGTGTGATGAAGGATGCAGCAGATGGATCCACAATGATTGCTTGAACCTTTGTCTCACCAATGAACTCCACCAAGTCATCACAATACTGTTTGTCCGTCTTCTGTCTGCCCGCTGTTCTTCCGGAATGGTAGTACTCTTTGATGGCGTACCATGTCTTTCCGAGCAATCCCCATAGAATGAAGACCGTCGGATTCTGGGTCCCGTAGTCAATGCTAATGTAGTGGTTCGTCATACTGGCCACGAAGTTGGTTTCTTCTTCCTTGCTACCAAATCGTTTGATTTCTGTTTCTTCATCAAAATTGTCGAAGATGAGTCCTTCTGACATGACCCACAGACCGAGAATGTAACGTTGATAGAAGACGCCGCTGTATAACCGCTTATATCGTGCCCTCACTTCATCTGAGAGCGACGGGTTATCATCCATCGTGAAGTGGATATGCAGCGCATTTTTCTCTTTCGTTTGATTAAGCCATTCCATCTTGAACCAGTGATATGGACCAGCAGGGTTCATGTTGAACCAGAGCTTAGATCCCGTCACCGAACAACGAGCGGTCGCTTGGTTGACGAACGAACGTGGCATGAGTGCCGCTTCATCAAAGAAGAAACCGGCAAGCGTGATTCCTTGAATGAGATCCTGCGAACCTTCATCCTTACCGCCGAAAATATAGAACCGGTTGGTGACACCGTTCTTACTGATTTCGATGTAATTGTCAGCACGATGTTCCTTGACCTTGTAGCCGCGACCTCTGAGCATCTTCTTGAGCGGGTTGAGGACGTTTCGTCTAAAGGAGCCAATGGTTTTCCCTGCCATGCCGAACTGTTCGTCATTGAAAGAGCTCATCGCCCACATGACATACGACAAGGACATGATGAGTGTCTTCCCCGCTCGTACCGATCCGTCACAGATGATGGCATCGTGTTTTTTAGCGGTTCGATTCTTCCACCAGGTCAGTACCTTCATCTGTTTGTTCGAGAACGGTGTGAACTTGAACACATTCCCTTTTGCTTTCTTAGATGTCTTCATGGTCTTCACTCCACACTTCATCCACTTTTCCTTCCAACGCCTGAATGAAGCCGTCATCGTCAATCTCGTCCGGTTCATCTTCTTTTCTGAGGCGTTCGAGCTCCACTTTCAGCTTCTCGAGCCGCAGCTGTTTTTCTTCATCGCCATTCGTCAGATGTTCATACGAGCGGATCATACTGTCGAGACGTCCTTGCGAGCGGGCCAGTGCTGCCATGAAAGAAGCTTGTTTCTCATAAGCAAACATGACTTTCCAGCCATCCTTCTTATCACCTTCTTCAGTCTGTTCTTTCGACAGATCATCTTTGTCCTCTACATACATCACTTCAAGCGAATGAAGGATATTCGCATACATCAATTGAATCTGATCCCACAGCATGTCAGCGGGATTCCGGTCGTGTACGACGTCCATGATGTCCCGAATCTTCTGAGGTAGATACTCCGCATACAACCCATGCAGACGAGCATTCTGATTACCGGCAGGAGCACCGCCGGCATTGCCTTGCGCATGAGTATTTCCTTTTCTCGCACCGCGGACACGTTTAAGAGCGCTCCCATTCGAATTAGGAGCGCTCTCATTCGTATCTTGATTGATTTCTTCATCCCAGCGGTCGGTGGCTTTCCACTTTCGAACGGTATTCGAAGTGACTTCGAGTTGTTTTGCGAGATCGACGAGTTTTAAGTTTCTTCCCTCTTTCACACTCAAAATCCATATCCGCTTCGCCTCGTCCCGCCGGGGGTCTCGAGGTCTAGCCACTCTTACCACCACCCTTCATGAGTACTGTCTGTCCTCGATTTAATTATGTGTTGTTCCGCAATCAACTGGTCCTGCGGCGTACGGTTAACGTTCGATGTGCCTGACGCTTCGTCCCTGATGCAATGACTCGATTTACATACCAAGATGTGTCCCGCTCGTAGCGTGCTTCATATGGGATTCTAACGATGCCTTTTTGCTTCGATACCGCAACGACTTTACTCATTCTCTCTTTCACATTTCGGAAGAAGGCTTTGACCGCTTCCCATAGTTTTTTTATCGCTGTTGCTAATGCTGCCTGAAACATTGATTGTTCTGAGGTCATCACTATTCTCCTCTCTCTTATGCTTTCCAACGAACCGACTAGGTCGATCCCCATCAGCTCGTTGCAAGGCACAAAAAAAGCACCCCGAAGGATGCTATACACTCTTAAATTTCATACATTAATACTCTTTCAAGAAATTCTTCAAATTTGGTTCGCGTAAATCTTGACTCACCACCATCTAGTCCAAACGATTGCACAAGATTAGGTTCACTTCCAAATTCCTTTAAAACTGAATAACCATCTAAAATCTCAATGCTTCCTATTTTTGTTTTGTTACCACCGAGGGAACTATCAGGTAAAACACATTCGAGTGTAAAAAGTCCTCGAGATGTAGATGAAGTTTGAGAACAATGAACTTCTCTTATCACATCACCTTCTTTTAATGTTCTTACATATAAAGATAAATTTGAATCATCGGGATAATTAGTCGACCAAACGAGCGGCTCTCCACCAATTGAATAACCTTCAAATGCTGCTTCAAGATTGTTAAAAACAGATTTTACAGTATCCGTTATTCCATTAACTGAAGCATATTCTCGTTCTTCTAACTTTAAATCAAAATGTTGCTTCAAACCATGAATCAATTTTTCCATACAAATAAAACTCCCATCAAATAAATTTGGTATTACTTTACACTTATTCGATGAAAAATTACTTATTCCTTCCAACAACGCACGACCACTCCGCCCTCGTGTTTGATTCACGTTCTCTCTTGGCTGCGTCATACGTTGTTGGCAAGAAGCGAATCATCTCATTCGCTCGAGTTCTTTCTTCCAGAGATACTTCAACCAATCACTTTGCGGAATCTTCCTGACGGCTCCCGTTCGTTTGTCCTTACGATTCTTGTCTACTTTCCAGCAGATCACGAATGGCTTGCTTTCCATAGAATCACTCTCCTTTATATGAACAAATATCCGGATGAGAACGACAGCTGCAATGCATCTGGGGAATGACATGAAGCCATCATCACAATGATCGGGGATGTCATCAGCCCATCCGGATACTTCTGCATACAAAAAGGACGCCCTGTCCGTTACAAGGCGCCCCGCTATGTGAGTAATCGTTATTCAGTAGAACAGCACGACTTTCGCCGCACCCGCTTCGTCTACATGGAAAGAATATCACGTATAAAGCAAGTTTTTGTATCAAGATTGTATCAAAATTGTATTACGTTTTTTTTCTCATTAACGATTGATTCTATTTCTTTTATTTCTTCTTGTTTTTTGATCCTTCCCTGCTCTTCTTCAGATTCCAATTCTGAAATTCTTGTTTTCATGTGGTCGTAGTAAAAATCATATTCGTTTTTTTGATAATCTGTAAGTCCGACTTCATATGAAATTACAATGGCGAAAAATGATAACATTGTACCAAAAAACACAAATCCAAAATTAAAATCATCTTTTAAAAAGAAAAGCATAGATACTAAGAAAATTAGGATTCCTAATCTGAAATACATTTTTTTGATTGTTTGCGTTTTTTGATGAAAAGAAAAGTATTTTTTAGGGGAGAATTCTACCTCTCGAATCTCAGTAAATACTTTTTCATATATACTATTTGATAGACCTTTTCCTTCGATTTTATATTCAAGAACGATATCTTTAGTAGCCAATTCCTTTTGAGAAGAACCCAATAGTATTGATTTAATTCTTTCTTTTCTATTATTCATATTAAAAATTCCTTTCATAAATCTAATCTAATAAAAAGAGACAGAGTAACAAAACATAAGTTTTGTTCCATCTGCCTCCTACTTCCAATAGTCTAAATATGTAAATTTACATTTAATCCTAATTTACTTTTGTGTTTTATCAAGTCTTTTTTCTTTCCAAGAATCCCACTCACCCCAAAGAATATAGGCTATTCCTATAATTAAAGAAATGATAACAAGCATACCTGAGTTAGGCATATATTCTTGAGCCGAATCATTCATAGCCCCTCTAGAATTAAAAGCAATAGCAAATAAAGCAACGTTTACATATCTAAATACATAAATAAATGCAGCAATACCTAAAAATGAAACCCCTGTTTTTCTTTTAGACAAATTCCTACCCCTTCCAAAAAAAGTATTTAATTTACCATTAATGTGATAAGATGTATTGGTAACTATGTTAATAATACACTATAGAGGAGTTCGAAACAATGAAATTAAATAAGTACCCGTTTGCCGTCCTTTCCAGTTTAGTCATTCTCAGTCCTTTTTCTAATGGACTTTCAGTTTTTGCTGAAGATTCTGTAAATGTTATGTCAGCAAGTGAAGAAAGCGTTGATGAAACTACTGACGAGATTGATTTTTCTGAAGTAGATCTATCAGAAGTTTATACTGTAAACAACTCTACCGCTGATAATTCAGTAACAATTGAAACACCAGATTTTCCATTCGATAAACCATTCGAACTAAATGATTCTGGTAATGATTACTCTGCTCAAGGGTTTGGTTATTCTAGAACTTGGTCTGAAAAATCAGAGGATAAATACTGGGGAAAGCGCAAACGAGCAAGTAAACTTTTAGCTAACTGTGGTACAAGAGACGCCAATCAAGGCATTGGCTTCAGTAGAACAGAAACTTGGAGTGCAAACTTTAATTTAGGTTTGCCTGATATAAAGAAAGTAAAGACTACTATCGGCTTCACACTTACCAAATCTTCAACGATTTCGAGCACTGTGGGTATTAACGTTGCTCCTGGCTCTATAGGATGGATAGATTTTAGACCACTAAAATATAAAACAACAGGAACATTTTACAACCGTATGGATGGTATGGTTATGTCTTCCCAATATTTGAAATTATTATCTCCTAAGATGTTACGAGGAGAACTAGACGGAGTACATGTTTCTCAAGACAGAAAAATGTCTTCTGCTGAGAGAAATAAATTTTGCTCGAAAAAATATTAATAAAACTACTAAACCGAATATATAAAAATACATACTTGAAGTTACTTTTACTTGTAACTACAAGTATGTATTTTTATATATTCGGATTGTTGCAATTATGCGATGATCGTCAGTTTGTCCGCATCGATGGCACCCAATAGCTCTTCAATTAGATAATTTTTGATATTCTTGATAGCTTCATTCTTCCAAGCACCACCATCTGCTTCGAACAAGGCAACTCGTGGTCCGCTCTGCATCCGAAGGACGAACTTGCTTTCTGGTTGATCGACTTCAATGAATGTCCGATAAGGAGCAAGTGTGACCGGATTGATGACTTTGACGTCACCGACTGTTGCGACACCCGTCTTGACCGTGACCGCTTGCGAGATACCGTCATCCCCGACCGTCCGGACATTGTCTTCCTTCATCGTGCCGACGATTTTCAAGATTAGTTGTTGATCCTCATTCGGGACGAAGACGGACTGGAGTTTGATGTTGATGTCTTCCGGATCGTAGTACGAATCGAAACGGAAAGACGGGATATACGCGTGAGCTTGGATGTAGTGGTTGCGATTCTGATCCCCGTTGAGTTTGCTCATGACCGTGACCGTCTCGGGGTCCTTCACATGAACGAGCAACGATTCATTTGTGTCGAACTCGCTCTTGATGTACTCGACGAGTGCCGTCAGCGTGTGTACTTTCAAGGCACTTGCGGTCGGTGCTGTAATCGCATGGAGGTCACGGTCTGAAACCGTGCGACCATGAACCTCTGTTGTTTGGAATTGACCGTGATCTTTGATCCAGTTGAACGCATCTTTGAGTAATGACATATGAACATCTCCTTTGATTTTTGAGGTTGGATTACCGAGTTTTAGGCTTTTGCGGAACGGTTGCTGCGTAAATCGATGACGTTATCTTCGTTCGGTACCGCACTTTCTTCTTCAATTGGCATTCCGACGTCATTGACGATCTCGCCGCCATCAGAAATCATCATCTGTCCAGGAGAACCTGACTTCAATTCCTGACCGACCGCTTTTCCGTCTGAATCAACATCGATGATGATTTTTGAACCAATCGTCCGCGCTGGTGTCAGAACTGTTTTGACACCGATATCGACCAGTGCCAGGTCGCGTTCTTCGTCTGCAGACAATGACATCGTAATCGTCACTTTACGTTTCTTCGTTGGGTCCGTATTTTTATCAGCGATATTAGCATAAACTTCGTTTAAAGCGATATTGACGCGTTCAGCAAATGCACCGTTCGCAAATTCGTTTAGATTGATTTTAGGTTGTGGCATGGGATTCCCTCCGATTGGTTGATTAGTTTTAGTTTTTTCATACGGTAGTCGAAATGTTACGGTCCCCCTTCCTTATGTTGTTCGTAGTCTTCCCAAACACCGAAGCGATCGGCGACGATGCCGAGTAGTTTGTCCTTTGCCTCGTAATAAGTGTTCCGGTTGCCGTAGCGCATCATTTCGATGACGACGTTATCCGTGTACTTGAATTTCGGTCGGTACCGGAGATTCCAGATCTCGTTCAGGTCCGGGTCGGTCTCGTCAAGTTCTTCACGAATTCGGAGCAAGAGACGTTGCTCGGCTTCTGCTTGCCGAAGTTGCTCAAGCAGCATGACTGCTTTCTCGACACTGCTCGACGGTCGACTATTCCGCTGCACCTCACTGGCTTGATAGCCGGCCGTGATTGAGGGAGATGAGCGTGCCTTTAACGATTCAATCCGTGCAGGTAACGTATACAGGCTTTTCAGTTTGTTCTCAACGAGAACGCGTTGTGCTTTCGTCAGCTTATGTGCGATATATTCCATGCAGTGCCGTCTTTCCTTTCGTTTTAGAATCGGAGCGGTCGCCAGCCGCTCTTGATCATTTTTTGCGTTTCATGTTGTGTGGCATCTGGGATGTACAGCACTATGTACTGTTTCTTTTCGTAACGCTCGAACAATTGCGGTTTCGTTCCGCTGTACTTTATTCGCTGATTCGGTCGGGCCATCGCCGTGACACCTCGTGTTCATCAAGTGAGCGACCTTCGAGCGTCCAATCCTTTCGTTCTCTCGACAGCATGACCGCGATGCTGATTGGTCGAAGTCCGTCCTCCACCTGGACCAAGCGACCCGCAATCAATGTATGACGACGGATCTGGTTCGAAATGAACAGGATTTCTTCACGGTGATCGTGCTTCT
Source organism: Exiguobacterium antarcticum DSM 14480 (assembly GCF_000685865.1). GTDB lineage: Bacteria > Bacillota > Bacilli > Exiguobacteriales > Exiguobacteriaceae > Exiguobacterium_A > Exiguobacterium_A antarcticum. The sequence goes on from NZ_JMKS01000003.1 coordinate 65,287, forward strand.
TGCGAAAAACGAGTGTTTTCATCAGTCATCGCTCCCTTCTACTACTGTCCAATCTGCTTGATATTCGGACGGTGATAATCGTTGAAAGGCTGCACGATGGAACGCTTCATCCGTATGGTTCCGAACCATCTTCGTCATATATCCATTCGCATCAAGTTGCATCCGAATGATGCCGTGTTGAAGCTCAAACTCTGCAAAACGAATCGTGCCCGTTGCGATTCCTTTCATAGCATCGAAAATATTCATCATCCCGTCTCCTTCCTTGGCTTCCGCTCTGGAAGCTCCATCAATGCGATATACCGCACATATTCATTTCGAGAAACGAACCTGACACGACCGGAGAATTCTTCTTTCGAGAACTGTTTGCTGCCTTTTACGAACTGATCACGCCGGACGAGCCGGGCGCCACGGTTCACATGGTCCGCGATACGCCGGTCAAGTCCTGTCTCACTGATATCCGTCAATCTGAACTGCATCCATCATTCCCCCTAGTCCTGATGGAGCGAGCGAAGTAGTTCCTGGACTTCCGAGTCATCCGGAACATTACTTTCAAGCTCCTGCTTTTTCCGTTGTTCGAAGGCTTGCTGTTCCTCTTTCTCTTTTGCGACCCATGCCGGTTCTTCCATGTCCGGAACATTTCGACGATTACGACCAAATCCTTTCGTAGATCGAGACGTTGACCGCTTGGATTCATGCAGCTGGATGGCTTCGAGCGTGAACAGTTTCTTATCCGCGAGCTTCCGGATAATTGCTTTTGCGTACTTCCAGTTCCGCACATCATTGAGTACCGATTGTTCGAGCGCGTACTGAATCAATTCATAGGAACTTTCAGCGAGCGTATGCTGAATATCATCAATGACGTAACCGGATGCCATGCCAATTTCTTTTTGAAAGAAGCTGACTAATTTTGAAAGATCATCGTTATTATTGATTACGCGCTCTGATGATGATGAATTACTTAAAGGGTTATTCTTAATAGGGTTATTCTTAGGGTCAACGTCAGTGACTACCCCTAGTCTCTGTGGTTGACTACCCTGGTCAATGTCAGTGACCACCCCTAGTCGTTGTGAATTACCAGTAACGAAATTTTCTATGGTGTAAATATTGCTTGTTTGATTCCCATCATCGTTCTTTCTAGCGTTTTTTCGGACGAGTCCTTTACAAACAAGAGATTTCACGCAATTGATTGCTTTGTACCTTGAACATTGCGCTTCTTTTGCAATCGTCGCGTACGAAGGGAAGGCTCCAGTCCCGTTGACCGCATGACTTTTGAGAACGAAGTAGACCATCTTTTCGTAGATGTCCCCGAAGGTCGCATTATCGCGTACGACCTCGTGGGGAATCATGGTGAAGGGAATCGTGTTACTGTCGTGAATTCGATCTTGGCTCATATTCCGTCACCTCACACGTCGAATGGGAACTGCTGCCCATCGAATGGATCCTCTTCTTTGTTCAGTGTTTCGGGTTCTGTCTGTTCTGCCACCGTGTCGACATATTGATTTTCGATGAATCCCGTCTGCGCAACAGTCGATTCTTTGACCACACTGATTGAATTGTCGGCACTGATGAGCTCACCGATTTGGCGAACCTGTCCGTCCTCTCGCTCAATCGAAAGTGGTGCGGTCTTCAGTAATTTAATGATGACCGTCTTTTTCGCCATCTCGACGAAGTGATCTTTCCATGGTCCGAAGACGTTCCCACTTTTATCTTTCGATTTCGTAAAACGATCACGGTGCTTCTCAACCTGGTTCCGTGTCATAACGACGAAGTCTGATCCGCCGTCCTTAAGGTGATACACAGCATAAAAGTGTGTGACCTTACTCGGATCATCTTCACCACAAGGGACGTGGTGCAAGTCCTTGTTCAGACCGTAAGAATAGTGGAAATTGTCTCCTTCATAGACCTCATGTGTGTACAGTTGCTTGAGCTCTCCGGAGCGGCGTGCAAGATCGATCGTCCCCTTAAACCCTAGTTGAAATTGGGCTTCCATTTGCTTCGTCTTACCATTCCAAAATGGGAGGATGTAGGCATGACCGATTAGATTCGGCTCGACGCCGAGTGCAGCGCAATTGACAATGGCGCCGACGAGCGTCGCTGGATCACAATCGAACAACTTTGGGTTACGTGTCGCTGCATTCAAACCGAGGCGCGCCAAACGCTCTGGCGTGACATGCTTTGGTACGAGAGATTGAATCGCCTTGAAGTTTGAGGCAAGCATGTTTTGAAGTCCTTGCTCAGGTGTCGTACCTTGTTGTGCCGGAGCTTGAGAAGCCCGGTTTGCGAGTTGATTTTTGATATCTGCTGTTTTGGCCATGATGAATGCCCTCCCTTATTTCGTTTCTTTTATCGTAAAGCGGCGTGTCGGTTTTCCGATTTTGACGTACTTTTCATATAGATCCGGTTGGTCTTTCGCGAACGACTTTGTATCGAATGTTTCGCGAGGCTTCGTATTCTTCCACTGAACAAGATGGTTACGTGCGATACCAACTTCTGCCTCACCAATCATTCCTTTGAGACGATTTTCCGCATCGAGCACTGATTTTTTCACCTCTGCTTCACGCTCTTTGGCAAAGCGATATGCATCGATCAGATCATCCGCATCATCTGGCAATTCAATTTCTGAATCACTTTCTGCCATTGGGAATAACTGCTTCAGCAGGTCACTCGATGCGCCAGTACCGTCGTATGCAGGTGGAATACGCTTGAGGATGTGATTATTCCAAAAATCTGAGGCGATATCCGTGATGTACTGAATCAGTTCATCGTCACGCTCGATCCGTTTATAGATGAAGTGATTGCCACCAATCAGTACAGCAATCCATGCAGCCTCGTATCCAGTGATATTCAAATAATGCATGACCTGAATCAGATAGGCTGCCGGAATCTCGTCGTCTTTCCACTCTTCTTTGAGATAAGCGGATGCCGTCTTACATTCGAGTAGTTCCTTCTTGCCAATCAGGACGCGATCAAGATTTCCGAGCAAGTATGGATGCTCTGGGTGATGAATCATGTGATTCTTACGACGAACTTTGTGTCGGCTGCGTGCTTCGAATTCCTTCGCTACAACATCCTCCATCACGGTACCCCAGTAGGCAGCCTCACCTGCTGTATCCTCGATGTCTACCTCTCCTGTTTTTTCGAGATAAACGCTCATTGCTGACTTGTATTTGTTCAGACCGGCGATGGCTGCGATATCACTTCCGCCGAGCCCTTTTTTACGCCACTCGAGCCATTCATTCTTATCCATGTCCTTCGTGTTGACTAAAATGTTCATCTTCGTTCCTCCTTATAGAACGGCATTTCGATAGTCGGTGAGCTGTTCCTTAAGTTCTGGATCCAGCTCGAACGTATCGAAGTCCGATTCAGTGGTGATTTCATTTGACTCATAATCGTCAGCGCAATCGATACAGAGATAGGCGTCCGCTTCGGGGATATATGGAAGCTCCGTGACGTCTTCTGTTTCGTATTTGCATCCATTACAGCGGTAGATAGTCATTTCGACTCCTCCTTCACCTTGGCTAAAGCAATTTTTAACGTCTCGATTTGGCTTTGAAGCACCTGGACGAATGAATAAGCCGGTGCGTATGTGCCGAGTACGAATCCTAAACGTGACAGCGTCTTTTCTAACTCTGCGATGGTGTGATCCACAGATTCGGTAGCGCGATCGACTTCGATGGCTGCTTTCTGCTTTTTAATGAACAGCAGGCGCCCGATTCGTTGCGCTCGATTAATCGTGTTCATGGTTTTCCTCCTGTCCGGAGCGTGATACACTTAAGTTCCTAGGCAAAAGTGGTCATCGCTCTCTTGAGTGGTGGCTTTTTTTCTTGTCCGCCTGTTCTTGCTCCAACTTCCGCTCTTCACGTCCTTCGATGATGAAGACGGGAACGACAGCAATCAGTGACACGACCCAGACGGTCGCCATCATGACGAATGCTTCCGCTGACATGTACTCACCTCCTTTCCAGGTCAACCTCGTTCATCCCACCACCAGCCGCCGAATGCTATGGCGAAAGCAATCAATGCGAAACCGTAGATGACATATGCGTTCATTTCAGCTTGATTGGAGGATCCATTCGGACTAGATGCATATCGAACGTGTCTTCCATAAGATGCAGAACGTGTTTTTTGTTGATGGCGTCAATCACGATAATCGGATCATTTTTGACCATCTGTTTGAAGTGGACCAAGGCATCCGGCTCCGATTCTTCCACCATCTCTCGCGTCACATCAGCGAGGATGCTTGACACGACGTCCTCAACGTTGATCAAGGGTTGAAGCGTTGGGTTTTCGTGAAACCGATCTACCAGAGCATTGGCTAAGACATCAAGATTTTTATAAAGTGGCATGTTGTTTCACTCCTTCGATTGTTTGATTCCAGTCGTTGCTTTCAACTCGTTTGTCGAGCCATTCATATAAATGCTCGCGGCGGACAATGATTTTCCCATCGACACGTGTAATCGGTAATCCGTTCTCGCGGATCTGTTTGTCAATCGTGCTACGGCTGCACCGTAGCTCCTCACATACTTCCGGTACCGTGAGATACTCACGCTTCCGTGCAATCGTTGCGAGTGATTCTGCAATTCCGTCTGCAATCATGCGTTTGAATTCCTGCTCATTGAACAACATGGTTTACCTCCTCACGATTTAGACGAGCGCTGGACGCCAATGTGTGACGTATGAGAGTGCTTCGTCGAATTGGTTCTGTCGGATATCACGATAAGATGCGACTGCGAAAGCACGTTTGATGTCGCTCCCGAAACGTCCGTACAGTTTCGCTTTCGAATCATATAAATCAGATGGCCGTTCACTTAGTTCTTTCCATAGATCCTCAGCACGACGTTTCTTTGCTCGTTCGATTGCTAGCTGTTGCCCATAATCGAGGGTCATCCGTAAATCAATCTTTTCCGTGAGTGTCGTGATGGCTGCTTCCGTCTCACCTTGTTTCTCAAGCAGTTGGGCTGTTGCGGTGAACAATTCAGCGAACGGGATGCCCTTGGGTACTTCATAGGATCCGGTGTTGCGGATTGATGGGAGTACTTCTTCCATGACCCAATTTTCGAATGCTTGTGCTGCCGGCAACTTCGAGTTGGTGACAAGACGGTAGACATCCGGTTCGCGGATAACGATCATGTCCTGTGTACCACCATTTGTAAGGACGGGATGTTTCGTCCCACCCTTGCAGTGACGACTGACTGCCTTATGCGGTTCTTTGTATCCAAGCGCTTTCGCAACATCTGAAGCAACGAATAACGGTGCAGTGTTGTTGCCGATCATTCGAATTTCGCTGCCTTTAAAAACTTTTGTAAGTTGATTCATAATTCTTCCTCCTAATTTCGGGTATAAAAAAGAATAAAGAAAAAAATATTATTCGTTAGTTGCTTTTACGCAACCTTTATTCAAAAAAATTTGTTGCTCAACATCCTTTTCCATTCCCAAAAGACTAATTACTCTAAAAATTTCTGTAGCTGTAAATTCTGTTTTACCTGACTCTTTTCTATAGTAAGTCGAGGTATTGACTTCTAATTCTTTCGCTACTTCTCTACGAGTAAGTTTGCTTTTCTTTCTTCTAAACTCAATAAGAGCAAGAAAGGCATCGTTCATACTATCCCTCCTTTCTGTTGCGTATTTGCTACCCTTAAACCAAATATACACCCTTAGTTGCTTAAACGCAACGGTTATTTTTAAAAACTTTCTTCTTTTCATTGCATATATGCAACGAGTGTTGCCATGTCGGTTATACTACTTGTAAAGTCGTATTATTTAATTTACTAAATGGTGGTGATGTATAAATGAAAAATTCTTCGACAACATTTACAGATAGATTTGAAGAAGAGATGAAGAGAAGCGGCCTATCCAAAGCTACGATTGCCGATAAAATTGGAGTTAGTAAATCTACGATCACAAGATATGCAGATGGGTCAATGGGACCTAATGCATCCTCGATAGCTAAACTTTCCTTGCTATTTGGTTGTAGCGCAGACTATTTACTAGGTTTGACGTCAAAGCGTAATTCTTCCGCTGATCCTATCATGAAAGAATCAGATGTTCATTACGAAGCGGATGAAAGTATCAGAAAACTTCTAAAGCTGACCGATGAAGAGCTGGAAAGTCTTTCTCGAAAACAGATCGAAGAAATTTATGCGTTTATCGAATTTCAAGTTGAAAGAAGCAAAAAGGCGGCTGAATGATCTCAGTCGCCTTTTTGATACTCAATTTTTATTGTCTCCCATTTATTTCGATCGAATACTTCATCCAGCGTGAAGGTCATTCGAATAGTTAGTCCATCTTTCCTTACAGTCACTTGTCGCTCTTTTAATAACATTGATTCTTTGGATTTTAAACTGAGCGTTGACTTCACATACAAAATGAACCCCTCCAAATGCGAACTAACGTTCTATATGATGTTTTTTTAGTATGCCTTATGCAAACCTTATTTTCAAGTATCATCCTGTTCTTTACAATCCCAACGATTCGACAATTTATGACATTCTCTATTTATTTACAAAACTGTTTTTCAAAATAGTGAAACGTGACTGATACAGATATTTGTCGAACACTTTTTTATTTACTTAGATTAGAATTGTCGAAACCTGTCGGACGGTTGTTGCCAAACCTTCCCTTTTTCTTAAAAGGAAAGACTTTTACACATCTTAAAATTGGTAAAATGAAGGGAAATGAACATTAAGGGAGGAAAAATTATGTCTACGAGTCGTCCGTTCCCACTAAATGAACTTGATCGACTTCATCCAAATGGATTCGTAACGTTAGGTAAAGCAAAATCTACTACATACAGTGAACCCTTCTACGTTGTTGCCACTGAAAAAGAAGGGCTTTATTTTTACGTTCGTCATCAACAATCCGTTGAACTTTTAGTTTACTATCATTGGAATCAGATTCCCGATGAGTTATTTAAAAGTGATCGTAAAAATGATCGTACCTACCGGCATAAAAAAAACGTTGTCCTGACTATCTTTGTTGGCGATGAAGAAGGAAAAGAAGTCGCAAAATTGATTGAACAACGAAAGAAGATCTCATTACTTGCTCGTCCGTGGTATAGAAAGATTCTTGGCTATCGAAGTGGCACCGGCTGGAAAATGCTTATTGCCTCCCTCGTCTACTTCTCATTATTAACTGGACTGGTCAATGGTGATGATGAAAAGGATAAAGCTGAGCCCGTAAAAACGGAACAAATCAATACATTAAAGGCTGAAGATCAGTCCGATGATACTAAAGATGACGACACAGACGATGACGACAAGGCTAAAAAAGAAGCTGCTGAAAAAGCAAAAGCCGAAAAAGAACGTGAACGCAAAGCGGAATTAGCTGCACAGAAGAAAGCAGAGGAAGAAGAGGCTGCCAAAAAAGCAGAAGAGAAAAAAGCCGCTGAACTTGCTGCACAAAAAGAGGCGGAGAAGAAAGCGGAAGAAGAACGTATTGCACAAGAGGAAGAAGCCGCTGCTGCCGAAGCTGTCGAGACAGATTTTGCGAACTGTACAGATCTCAGAACCGTTTATCCCGATGGTGTTCCGAGTACTCACCCCGCTTATCAAGATAAGATGGATCGGGACAACGATGCTTTTGCGTGCGAACAGAACTAAATTGTTGCGGACAACATAAACTTTATGCTGACCGGTACACGGTTGAGATTCCGACGAAATAACTAAACTTATCAATATAGTTTTTATTTACGTAGATAAAAACTTGAATTTTGTTGCAAAAGAACTTTCAATTAACTCATATTTAAAATAGATTTGGTTTTACTTTATTACGTTAAGACTGGAGATGATTTTAATTAACGATAATATTTCGTTGGTTCCTATGCCTTTATCGGGTGTAGAAGAGATTATTAGGTTAATCATCTCTCTTCAAGATGATTTTAATGAACTCTATTTTACTAACCCACAGGCTAGCACTTACAACTTGAATAAAAAGCGGATTGATCAGATTTTTTGTCCCATCGAATCACGTGTGATTCATGACGATCTAAACGAATATTGCTACAAATACAGACAGTCATTAACACACTTTCACCTGTCTCACGTTTTATCAAATCCTTCTTTTCATGGGAATTTTGAAGGGTTTAGCATAACTCAACGATTAAAAAGTCGCGTTAAGTATTCTGTGTCTTTAGCCGATAAGATTAGAAAGTATGCTCTAAACGATCATCATAAGGGTAAAATCGCTATTAATAAATGTCTTAACGATCTTTTAGGATTCAGAATGTTTCTTTCAAATAGAGCAAGTTCCCATGATCAGTTGATCGAATTATGCTCTCAAAATCCACGTACTAAATGTGTAGATTCATCAAAAGGAGATTATAAAGCCACACATATTTATATCAAAGGTACTCAAAATTTTCACTTCCCTTGGGAATTACAAATTTGGGATCCAATACATGCTTCAAGTAATGATCTTTCTCATGCGCAGTATAAACAAGGTTATCTACTTGATTTAGCAACCAATCAAAGGTTTGACAGTGACTGGAATTAAGGTATACCAAGTATACATACACCTATAAACATGATATCTTTATCAAGTCAGAGGAGGGATTTTATGTTTCAATTTATCATTTTGTTATACACTTCTTTCAAGGATGGGAAGCGTTATGCTTTTAGGCCGACATCAACAAACTACTCAGAACAAGTAAGTTCATTACATTCCAAAATCGAGTCAGAATTTGACGATATTGGATTAAGCACTCATTTCGGTCAAACTATGACCAGTAAGTGGGAAGAAGTAGCACAAATGGATTCTTATTTTAAAGATGTTGAGTTAATTGAATGCGAGCAAGAATTTTTAGAAGTAATCCGTGCTTCAGAAGAAATTACACCCCTTGATATTGCGCAGCTCATCGCGATGAAAGTCCGTTGTACACCATTAAAACTTCAAAAATTACTTTATATTGCATACTGCAAATTCCTAAAAGAAACCGATTCTCCTTTATTCGGTGAAGAATTTCAAGCGTGGGACTACGGTCCAGTGATTCCTTCAGTTTATCATCAATTTAAATCACTCAGATCAGAACAAATAATTATCGATGTACCTACTGCAAACGAAAAAAGGTATTTATCCACTTCCATCGGACGCAAAATATTAAAAGTAGTTGATGAAACTATCGAACAGTACGGTGATTATTCTGCTAACAATCTAGTAACTTTTACACATGAGCCAGGACGTGCATGGGTTTCTGTATTTATACCACTAAAGTCAAACGTTATGAGTGTAGAGTGTATAAAAGAATCGTTAGATTTTAATTTAAATGTATAAGTAGGTTCTATCTTTGTTCTTTTGCTATCATTAGTTAAGAGAACAAAGATTTTTTTCTGGTTAAATTTGCTTTTTTCAAAGGAGGCTTCTTAAACAATGGCGAACATAAAAAAGAACCCCACTACCGGTAAATGGGAAGCCAGGATCAGTCTTGGATTCGATGAACGAGGCAAAAGGATCCAGAAGTATAAACGAGCGGATACGAAACGGGAACTGGAGTATTGGATGGCCAACTTACTCAAGGAACGTGAGGACGGGTCCATCAAACGGCAAAAGTCTCAGATGACAGTAACAGATCTGATTGCGGTCTATTACGAACGTCGTGCTCCGCAACTTGCAAAAGCGACACTCTACAACCGCCGAAAGGTGTCATCCCTGTTAGAAATCGAACTGGGGAAGATGAAACTTGAGAACGTCCGGACGCATCATCTATCCGATGTCTTGACGAAATATGCCGAGCTACGGGAATGGAATGCGAATAGCTATAATACGATGATGCAACAAGTCCGCGCCTTCTTCCGTTATGCAGTCGAGATGGAGTATCTTCGGGAAGATCCAAGTAACGGACTCGCTCAGGACCGCCGGCGCGCCGTCAAGAACCACACGGTCTGGTCGAAACAAGAATGTGAACTGTTCATCCAGACGCATGAGAAAGAACTGCGTGCCCTCCCCATCATCTTGATCCTGCATACCGGGATGCGCATCGGTGAAGTCATCACCTTGCGTTGGTCTGACATCGATTTTGAGCAACAGACGATCCTCGTCAAGCGCTCCATTGCGGACCATAACCGCTCAGCCTTCGAAAATGAGAAAGCCCCTAAAAACGGCCGTTCTCGCCTCATCGTGTTGAACGAGACCGCCATCGATTACCTCAAGAGCATGAAACGGCTACAATCCGCTCATCAGCTAAGCCATGGGTACCGGAATGACAGTGACTACGTCTGCTTGAATACGATGGGAAGACCGTTAGGAACCAGCATCACGCATCGGGCATTCAATTGGCTGTCGGAGCTCGCCGGCGTACCACGGATTCGGATTCACGATCTACGTCATACGCACGCCACCCTATTGCTCGAACAAGGCGTGCATCCGAAAGTCGTCCAGGAAAGATTAGGTCATGCAAGTTATGCGATAACCATGGATTTATATAGCCATGTCAGTGTAAAGTTGCATAAAGAGGCTACTGATGTCCTCGTTTTCAATAAAAGTGTGCAATAAATGTGCAATTGGAGGAGATTCTGTTGAACAAAAGAGAACTAAAAAACGTGAAAAACGTTGATGTCAAAGGATTTCCTAAGACCACAAATCCAACAGCAAAAAAGTACGTCATGTTCGTCGACGAAACCGGTACACCCAAAGGAAATACACAATTTAACTTGACCGGAGTCTTAATGGAATACAAATATGCCATCGACTCAGATGAAACCGGCGAACCAAGTCCGTTACGAAAACGCTTGATGCAATTCAAATCAGCGGTTTTCGAAGATCCACATATTCCACTCCACCTGAAAGAAATCTTAAAAGCTGAGCACCCGTATGGGAAAGAAGACGGGATCACAATCGATATGTTACGTCACTTTTGGGTCGCTTTACCAGATTTTCTCGTTGACATCGACTGTACGATCGTCAGTGTCGAAGTCGATAAACAAAAACTGCAGGAATTCTATTCTACACCAAAAGATCCATATGTCGTGGCGTTTGCCCACTTGATGAAATCGTTTTATGCGTTTCTTGAGGAAACAGAGGCGACGAGTGCACGGGTTGTCCTGGAAAGTCGGGATGATTATCAAAACTTGTTGATTCAAAAAGCCTTTTTCGATATCTTCAATTCAGGAACGGTCCACCTCGATGTCGAGAAAAGCCGTCAAAAAATCAAAGGGTTCATTTTTGCTGAAAAAGACAGTGATCTCTACCAATCCGGTCTTGAGATTGCCGATCTTGTCTGCCTCCCCCTCTCCCGTGTCCGTCGTGGGGTGATCGAGGTGAAGCCGCGGTTTGTCCATTACGGGGACGAAAACCGAATTTTTAAGGCCATTAAAAACAAAATTTACATTCGCCGGGATAGCCCCGATCAAGATTTTCGAAACTGGGGCTTCAAAAAGGTTCCGATTACTAAAAAACGTCGTGAATGGTCTGACACGCCATGGAACGGTTAAGGCCATCAGAAAAGAAGCTGACTCAATAGTTCGTTTTTATACAAAAAGAAGCAGTGGACACCGCGTCCACTGCTTCTCAGACTGAAGACAAAGTAGTGGTTTTTCTCTTAATCGGGAAGAACCGCTTTTTTTGTTCGCTTCGAATCGTTTTCCTGGGACAAGCATCGCGCCGCATCACTTCGCTGCTGGGTCGCTCCTGCTTGTTTTTCCCTAGGAAGCGATTTCGAGCGAACAAACGCTTTTTCTTTCACGCTTCCGGGTATACAACTAGCATAGATATTCGAAAGAGGAGGAATTCTTATGATGGGAAAAAGAGGCCAACATCATCGTTCTGAGAACATCACCATCACATTGGAACAATTGGTCCCGCAGGACCATCTCGTTCGAAAAGTAGATCAGGTCATGGACTTTGAATTCATCTATCCTTTAGTAGAGAAACTGTATTGTGAAAATAACGGAAGACCCAGTATCGATCCTGTTTTATTGATTAAGATGGCGCTTCTCCAATACTTGTTTGGTATTCCATCGATGCGTCGGACCATCAAGGAGATTGAGACGAACGTCGCATATCGGTGGTTTCTCGGAATCGGACTGGATGAGAAAGTGCCTCATTTCTCTACTTTCGGAAAAAATTACGTCCGGCGGTTTCAGGACACGGATGTGTTCGAAACCATCTTTTATCGTATCCTCTCACAAAGTGTCGAAGCTGGGTTCGTGGACCCTTCGGTCCTATTCATGGATTCCACACACATCAAGGCGAACGCAAATAAACGGAAGTTCAAGAAGAAAAAGATTGTCCGTCGCGCTATCCAACAGTATAAAGAAGAACTCGACCTGGAAGTCAACGAGGATCGGGTACTGCATGGAAAAAAGCCCTTCGCCCCCAAGGAGAGCCGTCTTGAAACACGCGAAATCAAGGAAAGTACAACAGATCCCGAGAGTGGTTACTACGTGAAGGGGGAACGTGAACGACTATTCGCTTATTCTTGTCATACAGCTTGTGATCGAAACGGATTCGTACTTGGATTGATCCTCACACCTGGAAATGTACATGATAGTAAAATGCTTGAACCTCTTCTTGAATCCGTCACTCATCATTTCAATCAGCCCTTCGCCGTCGTAGCCGATTCTGCTTACAAGACAGTCCAGCTCGCACATCATCTCCTTCAACGAAACATCTTACCGGTTTTTCCTTATACACGCCCCAGAGGGGTGAAGGGAATGTTCAAAACGAAAGACTTCTATTACGACGAATACTATGACTGTTATTTGTGTCCCGACAATCAAGTTCTTCGTTATCGGACGACCAATCGAGAGGGGCATCGGGAATACGTCTCTGACCCAACGATCTGTGCGTCGTGCTCTTTTCTTTCACAGTGCACGAAGAGCCAAGAGAATAAAAAAATGATCCTACGCCATATCTGGCAGGAAGCAATGGATGAGGTGGAGCATTTGCGGCATACTTCTGTGAACCGGGCATTGTATCGAAAACGACAGGAGACCATCGAACGTGTCTTCGCAGATGCAAAAGAAAAGCATGGCATGCGTTGGGCCCGATATCGTGGTCTGAAAAAAACAACGCTACAAGCGATGCTTACTTTTAGTGCCCTGAACCTCAAAAAATTGGCGAACTGGTCATGGGATTCCGGTGGGAATCCTTGTTTTCAACATCACTTTTTACGACTACATAAGACAAACCCTCATTTCAACGTTGAAATGAGGGTTTGTCTACGATCTGAGAAGCAGTGGACACCGCGTCCACTGCTTCTTTTGATTCACTCGCTGTCGATTGGATTTGTTAATCCTTTTGTCCGTTTTTTTCCTTCCCGACACATGTCGAGTAACGGGCATTCGAGACAGTTGGGACGTTGAGCTTTACAGTGATACCGTCCAAAAAAGATGAACTGGTGGTGTAATTTCGACCACCGTTCCCGTTTAAACCGTCTCATTAACGTCACTTCTACTTGCGTGACATTATCTTTCCAGCGACAAATTCCAAGACGTTTCGATACCCGCTCGACGTGTGTATCAACGGCAAATGCGGGTACGTCAAACGCAACAGACAGAACGACATTCGCTGTTTTTCGTCCGACGCCCGGTAAGGCTTCTAACCCCGCACGATCAGTCGGCACTTCCCCATCATGTAACGTTACGAGTCGTTCCGCTAGCGCCTTGATGTTTTTTGCTTTATTGCGGTACAAACCAAGGCGTTTGATTTTCTCCTCGATTTGTTCGACGGGTGCCGCCGCCAATCGTTCCGGTGTTGGATATGCGGCAAATAAATCGGGCGTCACCTTATTGACTAACACGTCGGTTGCTTGAGCACTCAGTGCGACGGCAACCACCAGTTCGAACGGATTTTGATGAATCAATTCACAAAAAGCGTCCGGAAACATCTCTTCGAGCGTTCGCTCGATCCGGTCCATTTCAGCATTTCGTAACATTGACGTCAGCCTCCTCTCGTCGCCAGATCTTCAAGCGTCTTGATCCCTTCTCGTTCCCACGTCCGTAATATTTGGTTGATGTACGTCATCTTCCGGACGTTATGATAGACGGCTTCACGCAAGGCCGCTAAGACGAGTTCTTCCGCAATGTTCTCAATCGTCAGCCACTGGATGATCTGTTCCATCTGGAAGGGTGACATCATGCCAAGTTCCCGCTCAAAATGTTGGAAGACGGACGGATTGATTGTCTCGAAATTCGGCGCTTCTTGTTCGGGTGGAGCCATTAGTTTTTCATAGAGTGGAACTAACGAATACCGTTCCGCCCCACTAACGTTCTCCATCGCCAGTAGCCCTTTTTGTAGTAGACCTAGTGTCGTCTCGATTGTCTCTGTTTCCGATAATCCCAGTCGATTACTCAGTTCTTCCGGTGAAGGCATCTCCATCCCTTCTGCGCGACAAGCAAACAGTTGTCCAATCAACGTAAACTCGACAAAACTGATGCCAAGACGTTTTGCTTCCGTAAACAATCGTTTGGGGAGCACAACCGTTCCTTCCTCAAAAAGTTGAATTAAATTATGATCCATGACACTTCCTCGATTCTGTAAGATAAGCAAGAAATCGACCCGTCCGAGGGATGGGTCGATTTCGGTCGATATTACGGATACAATCGGTTCAACAAACGTGGGAACGGAATCGTCTCACGGACGTGTTCAACACCTGTGATCCAGGCGACTGTTCGCTCGAGTCCAAGACCAAAACCACTGTGCGGGACTGATCCATATTGACGGGTTTCCAGATACCACTTGTAGGCACCAGTTTCATCTAGATCATGTTCTTTCATGCCGGCACGTAACTTTTCATAATCTTCTTCCCGCTGTGAACCACCAACGATCTCCCCGTACCCTTCCGGAGCAATCAAATCATCGCATAGAACAAAACCAGGATTTTCTGGATCTTCCTTCATGTAGAATGGTTTGATGTCTTTTGGCCAATGTGTGATGAAGACGGGACGCGCAAACGTATTGGCAATCGCCGTCTCGTGTGGCGCTCCAAAATCGTCTCCGAATTCGATATCATCGAATCCCTGTTCCTTCAACATCTCGATTGCTTCTGTATATGTGACGCGTGGGAATGGTGCTTGAATGCTCTCGAGCACCGTCAAATCGCGACCTAATAAATCGAGTTCGGCACGGCAGTTGTTCAGTGCCGATTGTACAAGATGCGTCACGTAGTTTTCTTGCACTTCTAAGTTCATCTCGTGATCATAAAACGCCATCTCCGGCTCCATCATCCAAAACTCGATCAAGTGACGGCGTGTTTTCGATTTTTCAGCCCGGAATGTCGGACCAAACGAAAAGACTTTTCCAAGTGCCATCGCTGCCGCTTCCATATAAAGTTGTCCGGATTGCGACAAGTAAGCATCTTCATCAAAATATTTCGTATGGAACAATTCTGTCGTCCCTTCTGGGGCACTGCCCGTCAGGATTGGCGGATCGACCTTGATGAACCCTTCTTGGTTAAAGAATTCGTAAGTGGCGCGAATTAATTCGTTTCGAACGACCATAACGGCATGTTGACGTTTTGAGCGTAACCACAGATGGCGGTTATCCATCAGGAAGTCGGTTCCATGGGCTTTTGGAGTGATTGGATAATCCACGGCTTCATGAATCACATCAATCGCTGTGATTTCCATTTCGTGACCAATCGCGGTCCGTCCCCCATCCGATTTGATGACGCCCGTCACCCACATCGATGATTCTTGTGTTAAGCCTTTTGCCGTCTTAAATAATTCTTCACCAACAGTTTCTTTGACGACGACACCTTGCATGAAGCCTGAACCATCACGTAATTGAAGAAACGCAATTTTTCCACTTGATCGTTTATTGGCCAACCAACATCCGATCGTGATTTCTTCGCCTACGTGTTTTTCTACATCACGAATCATTGCTTTCAAAAGTCAACATCCTCTCTCTATTAAACGGCTGTATGCGCCGTGATAAATCCTTCGATTCGGTCCAGTGCCTCAAGGACACGTTTTGGATCCGTTGCGTACGATAAACGGACGTACTCCGGTGCGCCAAAGCCAGATCCTGGAATCAAGGCGACTTTTGCTTCTGATAAGACGGCCGTACACCAGTCATCGACGTTTGAGAACCCACACATCTCTGCTGCCCGTAACGCATGAGGGAACAGATAAAAGGCGCCTTCCGGTTTCAGGCACGTGAAGCCTGGAATCTGAATCAACCGGTCATAAATTTGTTCCAAACGTTCTTCAAATACGACCCGCATCGCTTCAACCGGTGCATCGCCTTCTGCATAAGCGGCGACAGATGCTGCTTGCGCAATCGATGTCGGGTTAGACGTCGAATGGCTCGCAAGGTTCGTCATCGCAGCGATGATTTCTTTTGGCCCGATTGCATAACCAATCCGCCATCCTGTCATCGCGTGGGATTTTGAGACGCCATTGATGATGACAGTCCGTTCTCGCATATCTGGTAACGTCGCGATCGATAAATGCGTGACACCATTGTATAACAACTTTTCATAAATCTCGTCACTGATGACCAAAAGATTATGACGAATCGCTACATCCGCTACCATCTCGAGCTCTTCCTTCGTATAGACCATTCCCGTCGGATTCGACGGCGAGTTCAAGACAAGCGCCTTCGTTTTCGGAGTGATATGTTGTTCGAGTAAGTCACGTGTCACCTTGAATCGTGATTGTTCCGTCGTTTCTAAGATGACGGGAACGCCGTCACTTAACTTGATTTGTTCCGGATAGCTGACCCAATATGGAGCAGGAACGATGACTTCATCGCCCGGATCTAAAATCGCTTGAAACAATGTCGACAAGGCATGTTTTGCACCTGAAGCGACCATGACTTCCGACCGTTCATACGAAAGCCATAAATCGCGACGCGTTTTTTCGATGATGGCATCTTTTAAGGCCACTGTCCCACCGGATGGCGTGTATTTCGTATCGCCTGCTTCTGCCGCCGCAAATGCAGCCTGGATAATAAATTCTGGAGTGTTGAAGTCCGGCTCGCCCGCACCGAGTCCGATGATATCTTGTCCTTCTTCACGTAATGCTTTTGCTTTTGCGGTAATCGCTAATGTCGTTGACGGTGCCAACTGTTGTACACGTTTAGATAACATCTTGCACACTCCTTTTTTTAATTGATCCGTAGACGTTTGATGAACGTTCCTTCTTGATAGGTGTAATACGAATAATCATAGCCGGTTTTGGTTTTGGAGACGATCTCAATCAACGCCCGATCCTCAAAACCATATTTGGCGGAAACGATTTCAGCAGGACTACCGGCTTGTCGAATGACTTCGGCAATCTCCATCCCGTCGGAGACCCGTCTCGTCTCGATGCGACCCGTCTTTGGCACAAACGTCCGGACCGCTTCTCCATCTTGTTGAATCGTAAACACACTATACTGGGTTTTGCCATTAAAGACATGATCAAACCGAATCTGTTCCGGTGCCAATTCTTTTTTCAGGCGTGCTTCTGCCTGAAGCACTACTTTTTCTTCGCGCCCTTTAGCTTCCGCCACGGTGAATTGATAAATTCCCGTACCGATGAGCGTAATCAGAAGGATGAAGCAGACAAGACCGATGACGACCTTCCACTTCATGTGCGGTAGATGGTAAAGACCATCTTCTCCTTATCTTTTTCGTCTAATGCCAGACCAAACATCAAATCCTCTGTTTTCAACGTGCGATTCAATAAGTCTACAATCTTGTACGTATCGTCATGCCGATTGACCTTGACGGTTGCGAGCGTCTCGATTTTCGAATCCATCTTATATCCTCCCTCATTTTTCTACATCTATTATAATGCGATAATGCTTATTTTAACAGACTCAATCGATATCATTTAAGAACAATTCCAGTTCTGCCGTCAGTTCGTCAAGTGGCTTTGCCAGAACCGGCACTTG
The DNA here is from genome assembly GCF_000685865.1 of Exiguobacterium antarcticum DSM 14480. Taxonomy (GTDB): domain Bacteria; phylum Bacillota; class Bacilli; order Exiguobacteriales; family Exiguobacteriaceae; genus Exiguobacterium_A; species Exiguobacterium_A antarcticum. Next base: position 83,098 of record NZ_JMKS01000003.1, read on the forward strand.
CGGTAGACTCGAAACAAACCGTTTTCCGTAACGTGTCGTCTCAATTCGCCGGTCAAAGACAAAGACGACGCCACGGTCATTTGTCGTCCGGATCAATCGACCAAATCCTTGTTTAAAACGAATGATCGCTTGCGGTAAACTGTATTCGAAGAACGAGGATTTCCCTTGCTGTTCAATCTGTTCCGAGCGGGCTTGGACAATCGGTTGATCCGGTGGCGCAAAAGGCAAGCGGACGATCACAAGACAACTTAAATCGTCCCCTGGTACATCGACCCCTTCCCAAAAGCTTGCCGTCCCGAACAGGATACAGGCGTCAAGTTGTTTAAACTGTTTCATCAGACGTTGACGTGAACCTTGGGTAATCCCTTGAGAAAGTAACGTAAAGCGTTCAGGTAATGCCACCTTCGTTGCATCATGCGTTTGTCGCAACATCTCGTTTGAGGTGAACAAGACAAGCATCCGTCCTTCTGTCACTTCCGCAATCCGAATGATCGCATCCGCGATGACTTCGGAATAGGTCGCTTGTGGTACATCTTGTAATAACGGCAAATCCGTCGGGACCATCAATCGGACTTTTTCCGCATATCCAAACGGCGAGGGGACGATGAACCGTCGTGTCTCAAGTTCTGATAATCCCAGGCGCTGTTCGATGAATTGAAATTTGTTCGACACGGTTAAGGTTGCAGAAGTCAACACACACGTCCGTTTCGAAAAGACATCCCGATGCAGGCGTCCAGAAATATCAATGGGTTGCGTATAAATCCGTGTCAGCTTCCGATTTTTAGCAGTCGTTTCAATCCAGGATACGGTCTCATCGTGTGGAGCAAGCATCGTTTCGAAAATGGCTTGTTCGGCCTCTTCGAGTTGACCGATGACCGTCTTCAAATCTGCGACGACCGACCGTTCCCGATAACTCATATGTTCACGTTGATCATGGAACAATTTATGAATCGCCCGAATCGCCTGACGTAACCGTCTTAAGACCAGTTCGACCCGTTTTGCACTTTCTTGGACGGCACGCATCGAGTGATCGAGTCGTTTAAAGCGGACCGTGACCCGTCCTTCCCGTCGTTCTTTACGTGAGGCAAGCTCTAGTCCGTAGGCCTGGATGATCGTCAACAGACCATCTGCCTCTTCGAGTAGTTCCGTTAATGTCTCATCAATCGTTTCACTATGTGCCTCAACCAATTCCGTCAAATCAAATTGATCGGACAGACTAATCAATTTTGTTAATAATTTTTTATCCGATGAAAAACCAAGCTGTCTGAAAATCCGATCAAACGAATGCCCATCAAATACTAAACCAAAATGATGACTGGCTACTTCTTCGATTTGATGCGCCTCATCTAAAATCAACGGACAGCCTTTCGGCAAGACACCTGCTTCATATTGAATGTCACTAAACAACAGCGCATGGTTCGTGACGATGATTGTTGCCTGTTTTGCTCGACGAACCGCATGATGAAAGAAATCACGGCTATACCAAGGGTCAAATCGTCCTAGTTGTGATTGGCTATCGGACTGAATCAATTGTTTGATCGCAATATTGCCTTGGGCTGCCCCGCCCGGTAAGCTGACTTCCTCTAAATCCCCCGTATCTGTCTGCGTCAACCAGACAAGCAAAATCGCTTTTGCGAGCGTAAAATTATACGGCTCTTCCGTCTCACTGAGGAAAAATTCGAATTTTCGTAAATCCATGTAATTATTCCGACCCTTCAGCAGGGTGATGTCGACGGGTTCGTTGAACAGCTGGCGCAAGAGTGGTAAATCACGTGCAAACAGTTGTTCCTGCAATTGAATCGTATGCGTGCTGACGATGATCGGGGTCTCATGTTCAATCGCATAATGCGCGGCAGGTACAAGATATCCGAGCGACTTCCCTGTCCCTGTCCCCGCCTCGACCAACAAAGGTGTTTCTTGATCAAGCGATTGATAGACATGACGCATCATCTCGAGTTGGCCCATTCGTGGTTCGTATCCTGGGAACAATTGAGGAAAGACCGTTTCATTCAGGCGATCAACAAACGGACTAAACGGTTCAAGGTCCGTCCGTATCGTCAGTTCTTCCGAGTCGACCCGCTTTTTCAGGGCAATCTTTCGGAAACTGTCGAACCGTTCATCCGGCTCGAGACCCACCAGTCGAATCGCCTGATCGATCTCTTCCTCAATCGCACTAAACAATTTCCCGGCTAAGCGACGTAAATGGCGTAATGTATCAAGCGGTAAATTCCGCAACTCACTAAGTAGATAGAGTAACAGCTCTGCCGTCGCTTCCGCGTCACTGCCTGCTCGATGTGCTTCGTGATGCGTCAAGTGTAAGGCGTCGGTCAGATGTGATAACGAATGACTTTCTGCTGTCGGCAATAAAATCCGCGCCAATTCGACGGTATCAATGACAGGCCCTGTATACGGTAAATAACCTTCTTCTTCTAACGCTTCATTTAAGAACGTCAGATCAAACTGGACGTTGTGTGCTACGAATACACCACCGTCTAACAATTGCAAAACACGTGGTGCAATCTGATCAAACGTTTCCGCATCGGCAACATCCTTGTCCGTAATTCCCGTCAGCTGCGAAATAAACGGCGGAATCGGTTTTTGCGGACGGACAAATGCCGATAGACGTTCCGTCATCTGACCGTCTTCGATCACTGCCATACCGATTTCAATCATTTCATCGCCGGATTTAATCGAATGTCCGGTCGTTTCTAGGTCCACTACAACAAACTTTTTTTCCACGGCTTCTCTCCACCTTTAACCATCCACATGTTCACCACATGGCATCTCAAGTTCCATCTTAACAAAAAAAGACCCGGCATGTATCCCGGGTCTCTCAAATTCATAAGATCGTATGTGCGATTTCTTGTGACAACATTTGTTTAATGCTGTTCTCTTGATCGAGTACCGCTACTTTAGGAACATGCTCAGCGATTTCTTCGTTCGTGAGTTGTGCATACGCCATGATGATGACCTCATCACCAATTTGGAAATGACGTGCCGCTGCTCCGTTTAAACAGATGACCCCTGAACCACGTGCCCCTTTGATGGCATACGTCTCAATCCGGGCACCGTTCTGATTATTCGTCACTTGAACTTTCTCGTTTTCAAGAATTCCGACAGCATCCAGTAAGTCCTCATCAATCGTAATCGACCCGACATAATGGAGGTTGGCCTCCGTGACGCGGGCTTTGTGTAATTTTGCGTGCATGAATGTTCGTAACATGGTCATGCTCCTCTCGTATATAATAAGTTATCGATCAAGCGGGCTGATTCGAATTGAACCGCAACCGCTAATAAAATCGTTTCTGTCGTTGCATCGATCGGTCCAAGTGTCGGATAAGCGACGGCTTCGACATAATCGATCGTCGTTCCTTCAAATTGCAAAAGTGTACGTGTTTTTTCGAGAACCGTGTCAAGCGGCTGCCCTTGATCGAGCGCCTGTTTTGCTTCGACTAATGCTTGTTGAATCCCCGGTGCCTGTTCCCGTTCTCGATCAGACAGATAGACATTCCGCGACGATTTCGCCAGCCCATCTGCTTCTCGAATGATTGGACACCGTTTGATTTCGACCGGGACAAAATAATCCGCGACATATCCTTCAATCAAAGCGAGTTGTTGCGCATCTTTTAATCCGAAATAGGCACGCGTCGGCTGGACGATATTAAACAATTTACTGACGACGGTCAGGACACCATCAAAATGTCCCGGACGTGAAGCGCCACATAAGACGTCATCCCCAGAACGAACGGTCACTCGGGCCATATCGAGCGGATACATCACCTCGTTTGTCGGATAAAACAGATAGTCCACTCCGGCAGATTGCGCCAGTTGCTGATCACGTATTTCGTCACGCGGGTACCGGTCCAAATCTTCATTCGGTCCGAATTGTGTCGGATTCACAAAAATACTTAAGACTACGATGTCATTTTCTGCACGGGCCTGCTCGAGTAACGAGGCATGCCCTTCATGCAGGAATCCCATCGTCGGAACAAATCCGATTGATTGTTGTCCGCTTAATTCTTCCCGCAATTGTTCGACGCTCCGCATGATCTTCATTCTGTTGTTCCTCCGTATAAGGCACCAATCAATTCTTCATCCATCATGAACGAGTGCGCGAGTTCTGGAAACGTACCATTTTTTACTTCTTTGACATAATTAGCGATTGCTTCTGTCCCCGACGTATTCCAGTCGGCATACGCCTTGACGAATTTCGGAAGACGTCCAACTCCGTAAGTCAGAATATCATGATAGACCAGCACTTGTCCGGCAACATCCGAACCAGCCCCAATCCCGATCACCGGAATCGTCAACAACTCTTGGACCCGTTTGGCTAACGGATGAGGGACACATTCTAACACAAGCATCTTCGCTCCGGCTTGCTCGGCCGCTAAGCTGTCGGCAATCAACTGTTCAGCTGCCTCAAGTGATTTCCCCTGGACCTTAAATCCTTCTAAAACCCCAACAGATTGTGGCGTCAGTCCTAAATGGGCGACACAAGGCATACCGGCATCTGTCAAACGACGAATCGTCGTTAAGATGTCGCCTGCTCCTTCAAGCTTCAAAGCGTCCGCGTTACTTTCCTGGAAGATACGCGCCGCTGCGTCAAGCGTCCGGTCGAACGAACCGTGGTAACTGGCAAACGGCATATCAACGACCATAAACGTGTTGGGAGCTCCTCGACGTACAGCACGGGCATGATGGACCATGTCATCAACAGTCACGGCAATCGTTGAATCATATCCAAGAATCACATTCCCCAATGAATCGCCGACTAACAATAAATCAACTTGCCCGGCTTCTGCTAGTTTCGCCGAAGGATAATCATAAGCTGTCAGCATGACGAGCTTCTCTCCGGTTTGTTGTTTTTTTAATAAAGGTGTCATCGTATGCATGTGTGTTCTCTCCTTCGTAGTTTAGAGAGGACAAAAGGAAACGCCTTTCCTTCCTAAATAAATCATTAGGAAAGAAGGCGTGGATAAGTGCAATATCGTCCTTCTGTCCCTGTCCGAGTAGGATCAAGGCAGTAAAATAAAACCTATCAATCAAAGCCTTTAACCGGTATGACTCCAAATGGCTATCATCCTTGCACTTAGTATACATGATTCAAAAAGCAGACTGCAAACGTCCGAACTTACATTTCTGTCCAGTAAATCAATTCAGCGGAATGAAACGTTTTGATTCCTTCTTCCGTTTCGATTTGAAGTGTCCCATCAGACTGGATGCCGCGCAGATAACCTGTTACCGTCATTTGCCGCGTACGTAGTGTCACCAATTCGTTTAGTCGATCAGCATACGTTTCCCATTCTGACACAAATGACGCAAAGCCATCGACTAACCAGCGCTGATACATCTGTTCAAATTCATTTAAAAACAACGCGACGATTTTTGCGCGGGAAAATGATTTTCCCGTCGCGAGTTTTAATGACGTCGCCCGGTTCGTCAACACGTCCGGAAAGTTTTCGTGCCGGACGTTTATCCCAATCCCAATGATCACGGAATTGATCCGATCGGCTTCTGTCTGCATTTCCGTTAGGATTCCAGCCACTTTTCGATCGGCAATCAATAAATCGTTTGGCCATTTGATCGTGACCGGTACCTCAAGCGTCCGTAATACTTTTGACAAGGCGATTCCCGCAAGCAACGTCAACTGACCCGCTTGATGCAGCGGTGCCTCCGGACGCAAAATCAGACTCATCGCAATACCGGCTCCTCGCGTCTCATGCCAGACCCGCCCGAGTTGACCACGGCCACTCGTTTGAAAATCACAGACGATGAGCGTTCCTTCGGTTGCTTCTTGTTGCGCTTGTTCATGAGCGATCCGCTGTGTCGTTTCCGTCTCTTCTAAATGAACAATCTGTTGTCCTAACTGTTTTGTTTGGAGATGCTGTTCAATGGCGAGTGCTGTCAGCCGGTCTCCTTGATCAATGAGATGATAGCCTGTTTTTTTGTTTGATTCGATTTGATAGCCCGCTTCTTTTAATGATACAATTTGTTTCCAAATAGCGGTACGTGAAATATTCAGCTGATCAGCCAACTCCTGACCGGATATCCAGTCGGTCTGCATCAAGGTTTGGAGGATCCGGTCCCGTGTTGTTTTTTCCAAGTCATCACTTCCCTTAATAAACTGTCACGTTGATTCTCAAGATGACGGTAGACCACTTGTTTTTCCAAGTGATGAAGCGCCTCTTTAATCTCTTTTTTGTGTAAGCCGAGTGCGATCATGTCACGTCCATTGACGGTCAAGTCTTTTAACTGGCGAATCGGTAACGTGGTCCGTTCGTCATGATGACGACCCGTCATTTCATTTAAGTGCAACAATTCTTCATCTGATAAACGATAACGTTGCCAGTCCGATAACGTTTCCTCGTTAACGAGCACCGCTAATGTCTTCGCACGCGTTTCTTGTTTCTTCGAGCGTTTCCAGGCCCGCAACGCTTCCGGACGTAGACCTGCCACCAATACGAGTGTCCAGACGTCCTCTGTCGACACACCGTTGAAGGGAAGTCTGATCAACTGTTCGATGATCGACCGGTCGAGGTGAGGGAGATACGCATAGACTCCTGTCCGAAGCATCGCTTCTAACGCTGCCGTCCGACCTGGTCCTAACAATAATTTTTCAACCTCATTTGCAATCCGCTCAACCGCAACCGCCTGAAGATGTTCTTGTTTGTCTTTGATCGCTTGTTCCGTCTGAGGATCAAGTGAAAACTCCAACTGACTCATGAATCGAAATGCTCGAATCATGCGGAGCGCATCTTCATCGAACCGGTCTTCTGCTCGTCCGACCGTACGAACGATTTTTGCTGCCAAGTCATCTTGACCCCCGAACAAGTCCACAAGCCCTGTCGGCTTGAGTGCCATCGCATTGATTGTAAAATCGCGTCGAGTCAAATCTTCCTCTAAGCTGACCCCGAGTGTCACTTCGTCCGGTCGACGACGGTCACTGTACGTACTTTCTGAACGAAATGTCGTCACTTCGAACGGGTCATGGTCTAGGACAACCGTGACGGTCCCATGATCGAGACCTGTCGGAATGACGACAGGAAACAAGGGGATCACTTCGTGAGGGAACAAGGATGTCGCCAAATCATAGTCACCCGGTTGCCGTTTCAGTAACATATCACGGACGGCTCCACCGACGATATACGCTTCCCCGCCCGCCTGTTCAATCGTCTGAATGATTTGATTCGCCCGCTCAAGCATTTTCATATCGTGCACACACCCGTTCATAAAGAAGTTCATATGCCCGAACGACTTGATTGGAGTCAAACCGTCGCCGCGTATCCCGAATCCCTTCCTCTGCCAACTCTTCTCGTAGTGACGGGTCGTCTGCCAAACGACCAATCCGGTCGGCTGCCGCTTTGACATCATAGGTCGGAACGATAAATCCGGTTTTCCCGTCTTGAATCACTTCCGGTAATCCACCGGCACTCGAGACGACGCTTGGAACCCCCACCGCCATCGCCTCCAGAACAACAAGACCAAATGCTTCCTTTTCCGATAATAATAAATGGATGTCACTGATCGCTAATAATTGAGCGACATGTTCTTGTTTCCCAGCAAAAATAATCTTGTCGTAGATCCCCAGTTCTTTCGCTCGTCGTCTTGTCTGCCCCATCTCTGGACCGTCACCAACAAGCAGCAGGCGCATCGCCCGACCATTTGACGCAATCGCAAAAGCGGCTAACGTGTCATCAATCCGCTTGACCGGACGGAAGTTCGAAATATGAATGACGACGGTCTCATCCGGCTCAATCCCGTAATGACGTTTCAAACGATCATCTCGCATCGGATAATAAACACTTTCATCAATCGAGTTCGGAATCACATCGATCGAATACTGCCCGTTTAACGTCATATTCGTCTCCAGGGCAAGACTTTCCGAGACGGCTGTGACGGCATCCGAACTTTCAATCCCGTAACGGATGGCAGGCTGCATCTCTAAGTCTTGACCGATGACCGTGATGTCCGTACCGTGTAAGGTCGTTACGACACCCACCCCTTTTTTCTTCGCCATGTTTCGGCCCAGTTCGGCACACACCGCATGGGGGACTGCGTAATGGGCATGGATGATGTCGAGATCAAACAGGTCGATCACTTCCGCCACTTTCGAAGCCAATGTAATATCGTACGGTGGATACTTAAAGACCGAATATTGATTCACTTCGACGAGATGGACAGTGATGTTCGGTCGATACTCCGTCAGGCGGAAGGGAATGCTTGATGTAATGAAATGAACATCATGTCCCCGATCCGCTAATTTCATACCGAGTTCCGTCGCAACGACGCCACTGCCGCCGACTGATGGGTAACAAAGAATCCCAATCGCTTTTTTCATATTCACTCACTCACTCTCCACTGATAATGTCCTCTATCCTGCTCATTGTAATCAAATTAGCGACTAAAAACTACATCGACCACTTTTCGAACGATTTTCGTGAGAAAGACTAGTCTTTTTTGAATTCTGCCGTTACCCTAGAGAAAGAGTCATGTCAGAGAGGAGCAAACAGATGGCACCCCCATTCCAGTTTCCGATTCGAATTCAAAATATCATTTGGATTTTAATCGGATCATTTATTTTTGCCTTTGGTATTTATCATTTTAACGTTCAAAACGAGTTAGCTGAAGGAGGCTTTACCGGAATCACCTTGATTTTAAAAGGGTTGTTCGGATTTTCTCCTTCCATCACCAATCTGGTCTTGAACATTCCGCTTTTCTTCGTCAGCTATAAGCTGCTTGGTCGGACGACGTTCATCTACACGTTGATCGGCACGTTCAGCTTTTCGATTTGGTATGGCTTGATCGCGAAGTATTCACCGCTTGAGATTTTATTGAAGGATGACATGGTACTTGCTGCCTTATTTGCCGGCGTTTTCATCGGTGTTGGTCTCGGTATCATCTTCAACAACGGTGGCACGACCGGTGGCGTCGATATCATCGCCCGCCTGACGAAACGCTATTTTGGTTGGTCGATCGGAAGAACGTTTATGGTCTTCGACTTTTTTGTCATCATTGCCTCTTTAACGTATCTCGACTACAAACAGGCGATGTACACGTTACTCGCCGTTTACGTTGGGGCGCGTGTCATCGATTGGATGCAAGAAGGTACGTATGCCGGAAAAGCGGCGATGATCATCAGCGATCAACGAACGGAGATTGCGGACGGGATTCACGCAACGATGAACCGGGGAACGACCCGCCTGGTCGCAAAAGGTGGTTACTCGGGACGAGACTTGGAAGTGCTCTACGTCGTCGTTGCCCGTAATGAAATCACGCGACTGAAAACACTCGTCAAGTCCGTCGATCAACACGCCTTCATCACCTTACATGACGTTTATGAGGTCACGGGAGAAGGATTTACGTTTGACGAAAACCGAATCCCAATCAAAGAAACGTGACACGTTGTTGTGTCCACAACAAAAAAACGAGGAATCCAAAAGGACTCCTCGTTTTTTTCTATTTAGTCATCACTAGACGGTGCAAAGACGAGCAATGCGAGTCGGACGAATTCAGCTACGGCAACGAGTGTCGCTGCAACATAAGTCCAAGCAGCTGCGTTCAATACGCGACGTGAACCCCGTTCTTCTTCCGCATCAATGATCCCGTGTTCCGTCAACTGGGCCATCGCCCGGTTCGAGGCATCAAACTCGACGGGTAACGTCACGAGTTGGAAGATGACCGCTCCAAGCATCAAGATGACACCAAGAATCGCAAAACCGGTGATACCGGCAAACAAACCAATCAGCAATAACGGAAACGATAGGTTCGACGTGATCGAAGCGACTGGTGCAATCCGGTGACGGACACGCATCATCCCATAATCCGTTGCATCTTGAATGACGTGACCGATTTCGTGTGCGGCAATCGAAACAGCTGATACCGTTGAACCGTAATAGACATCTTCCGAAAGACGAACGACTTTATTCGTCGGATCGTAGTGATCGGACATCGTTCCGCCAATCGGCTCAAGGCGGACATTTGTAATTCCATTTTGTTTCATGATGAAATCAGCGACTTGCGCCCCTGTCACCCCACTATGAATCGGCACTTGTTGATATTTTTTATACGTTTTTCTGACACGCATCTGAGCCCAGATCGGCACGATGATGATGATGGCCAAATAAATCAGATAGTTCGCCATGTGGCATCTGCTCCTTCATAAAAAGATTATATCCTTATTTTATGTTCAAGCGAACTTATTGTCAATCGAATCGCGTACGACAAACCAATATCCCATCAAAAGACATAATCCAGTCAGCCAAAACGATCCGTACCCAATCCACTGGATGTGCTCAGCAAGTGCCGGATAACGTGGCCATTGTCCTAGTACATAATCGACGACATCGTTATGAAGGACCCAAATGGCGACTAACACAAGTTCTCTTGTCCGAAACGTCATCACGGGGGCATATAAAATAGCTTGGAACGCCATCGCCCCATGTGAAACCATCAACATCAAGGCCATCGCCGTTAAGTAGGAATCACCCGTTCCCAGTTCGCGTAACATCAAGGCGTTCATGATGACCGCCCAGACACCATATTTGATGAGCGTCACAAAAGCGAGGGCTTCAAATAACCGCGAACGTCGATTGAAAATCCAAAGGAAAACGATGATTGTAAAAAAGAATGATGCTGTCGGGCTGTCGGGAATAAACGGATAGTAATACCATTTCGACTGCGCCAGTTGCGGTTGATACCAATAATAACCATACAGGGTACCCGCGAGATTGATTAACGCGAGTGGCCACAAAACAGCTTTATGCGTCAAAATGTGTAAAAAGGGCATCTGACTTCACCTCATGATAGACAAAAACCGGAGGAAAATTCCCCCGGTTGTCATCTTATTTATTGTTTTCTCCGCCTTCACCGTATGAAGCGATGAATTTGGCGAGTTCTTTACGGTCTGCATCTGAACCTTTGTACTGTCCAGCAGGCATCGATCCGACCCCTTTGTCTGCAATCTCATAAATTTCTTCTTCTGTCTTTTTCGTACCGACGAGGGCCGGAGCTGCTGCTCCACCTTCAAGGTTTTTCCCGTGACAGTTGACACATGATTGGTTCGAGTAAATCTCAAACCCTTTTGCTGCTGTATCGATTTCAGGCCCTTCGTTCATCGTCAACTCACCTTGTTTATGGATTGTATCCCAGTGCGTTGTTTGAACAGATTCCCAAGTCAAGAAAATGATTGAGACAATTCCGAGTAACATCATGCTGACTGCAACCGGACGTTTCGCTGGGCGACGCTCAATGCCTTGATCTAACCATGGTGCTACGAGTAATGCCGTAAAGGCAAGACCCGGAAGGATGACAGTCCCCATCAAGATGTATGGACCGGCAGCAAATTGATATTTCAAGAGCTGATAGAGGAATAGGAAGTACCAGTCCGGAAGTGGAATGTACGACGTATTCGTCGGGTCAGCAATGTTTTGAAGTGGTGCCGCTTCAACGATTGTCAATGTCATGAAGCCAATCAAGAAGACCGCTCCAACCATCCATTCGCGAAGTAAGAAGTTTGGCCAGAACGCTTCCGTCCGACCTGGATACTCTGAATAATCTTTTGACTTATTCGGCATCCGGTTGTTGATCGACACCCGTGAATCGGTGACGAATTTCATTCCTTTACCACGATGCATCGTGTTCTCCCCCTTTTAGTTGTCTAAAGTAATTGTCGGTTTAAAGTGGTCCAGAGATCCCTTGTTTGCGGATCATCATGAAGTGGGCCCCGAGCAAGACGAACAATGCTGCAGGAAGGAAGAAGACGTGAATCGCAAAGAATCGAGCAATTGTACTCGCTCCGACGATTTCTCCACCCGCAAGGAGTGTTTTCGCGATACCACCGATGACTGGAATACTCTCAGCAATCTGAATGGTAACTTTCGTCGCGAATAAGGCTTTCATGTCCCATGGCAACAGATATCCTGTCAGACCAAGCGCTAAGACAACGAAGAACAACAGAACGCCGACGACCCAGTTCAATTCACGTGGTTTTTTGTAAGAACCTGTGAAGAAGACGCGTAATGTATGTAAGAACAACATTACGATAACAACGGATGCGCCCCAGTGGTGCATACCACGAACGATTTGACCGTGGGCGACTTCATTTTGAAGATAATAAACAGACGCGTGTGCGTTGATGATATCTGGTACATAATACATCGTCAAAAACATTCCCGAAAGAATCTGAATGACAATCGTAAAGAATGTCAGCCCGCCAAAACAATAAACGAATGCTGAAAAGTTATGCGCCGGGTTAACGTGTTCTGGTACTTCATGATCGGCGATATCTCGCCACAGCGGAGTAATATCTACCCGCTCATCGATCCAATCATAGATTTTTTGCATCATCGCTTACGCACCTCTTTCGACTGGTTTACCTAGATAGAGGAAACCATCTTTCTCTTGCATTTCATATCCGTCAAGCGGTTTCGTCGGAGGCGTTCCTGGAACGTTAACGCCATCTTTCGTATACCGACCGAAGTGACATGGGCAATAGAATTGTTCTGGGTGCGTTGGATCAGATCCAAAACTTACTTGACAACCCAAGTGTTTACAAATCGGTGATAATGCTAAAATCTCACCTTTATCGTTTTTAAACACCCAAGCAGACAACGTTTCTTCAAACTCATACCACGCATCCTGTGTTTGTTTCTTAAAGTCGACCCGTTTTGGTTCTGTCGTGATGTCCGACAACTTCATTACTTTTACTTTATCGCCTGCTCCTGATTTTTTCAGGACTGGATCAACTGCGAAGTTGACCATCGGCATGACCATCGTCGCCGCCATAAAGCCGCCGACTCCCGTCAATGTATACGTCAAGAACTGACGACGTGTTACGTTAGACCCGTTTTGAGCCATCTCGATCCCCCCTCGTGATGTACACTGTGCCCCAAGACCACGGTACTTCACACAAATTTCTCACATGGTAATAGTATCTTAATAAAATCATTGCGTCAACCGCTTCATAGCGCGGTCCAACGGTTTCCTAGCTGCTCGAGGACTTGCCTGACAAAATTCCCGACCATCTGACCTTGTTGATCGCGACTCATCGTCTCAAGCGATAAACGCGGGACATAAATCATGTCCTCGACCGATGTCTCTTTCCACCGTAAATCGGCGGTAATGAACGTCACAAATCGAAATTGTTCAGAAGACGCTGCTTGCTCCCAACTGCTGAGCTGTTCAATGGATGGATCACCGATATAGGTCATCGGTGGTACGAGCATCGCCCGACCGGACAATTGTCGTTCAACTTCCGTCGCCACCGTCATCGTCATATCTGCACATTCTGCAAAAGCATGCATCGCTTCGTCAAATCCGACAGGTATCAATGGGACAATCAACGTATCGATATACGCTTGTTCGTTTCTCGTCCTTTGAACATCGGATGGTTTGAAACGCAAGTCATTTCCCCCTTTCCTGTTCACTTACAATTCGTCACATTTAATGTATCATATCCGCTTTTGTTACTGCTTCCTTAATGTGAACGTTTTATGAAATTACCTACGATTTTTCTTCATATTTTGCCCTTACTTTCACTTTCCGAAAAAAAGCCCCCTCCTGTTGAACAGGAGGGGCACTGCCATCATGGTTCCACTTTTAGACTTACAACTGGCTACGAATCACTCGCAACTCGTCCGAAAGAGATTGGAAACGATTTTTATCCCGCGCATCCAGTGCTTCATCAATCAGTCGGACAAGACGTTCTTCCTCTTGGCGATTGACGGTCGCAGCAATAAAATTCATCGCCGCGTCTGCCAATTTGGGTTCAACGGCCACTTCTGGTCGAAATGGATTTTCTTCTAACAACGAAAGATACTCATCATCCATCATCATGCCTTGAAAGTTCAATTCGATATAAAGCGGTTCATTCGTTAACCGGATATCATGATACGCTTTTTCGGGGTCCGTTGTTTTGACTTCCCCTTTTTTAAACAGAAAAGGGTCCGCGTCAAATCCATATGTCGTAATGATCATCGCCTTCGGGGCAAACATGGCATTTTGAACAAAATGAACTTGATCAAGCTTCTCTTCATTACGAAGCCAATAATCAATGATCCATTTTGATTCCCGACGTTTCAACGTATAATAGGTCAAGATGCGGCGCAAGAAACGCTGCTTTCTCTCTGTCATCTTAATCCTACTCCCTTCTCCAGTGAAGTCATCCATCCATTCGTTCGACATAGTCGACTAAGTCTGCGTCTTCCGGCGTTAGACTTGCCGCACGTCGTAATAAGGAGTTCCCCTCTTCACGACGGCCTTCCTCGACTAATGCATAACCATACTCCTTTAAGAATAAAGCATCATCCGCAAAAGCAGACTCGACTTGTGCATATTTTTCCATCGCTCGTGTATACTCTTCTAACGCATACAAGGAACGGGCACGGTACCATGTCAGGATCGGGGCTGTGACATGTTCTTCGATCGCCGAGATCGTCTCGAGCGTCGCCTCGTGATCTTCATCTTCAGCAAGCAGGGCAAGTAGCCGTTCTGCTGCCACAAGCGACTCTGGATTGAGGGCAAGTGCTTCACGTAAGGCTTTGACACTCCCTTCCCGGTCACCGAGTTTCAGTAGGAATAGTGCTTCCATCGTCCGTAATTCATCATTGTAGTCATCCCGTTCGATGCCTTGTTTGATGACATTCAAGGCTTCTTTCGTCAAACCAAGTTCCGACTGGCTTTCTGCATAAGGGACATACGCAGATGTATAATCCGGATCTTGGGCAATCAGCTGTTGGAACGTTTCGACTGCTTTTTGATGTTGACCGACTCGGTGGGCCGTCATCGCAAGACCAAATAACGTATGCAAGTCCGAGCGCTCCGCGACGGCCCGTTCATATAACGGGATCGCTTCTTCAAATTCACCAATCATCGCCAGTGACTCCGCATATAATGCATCTAATGGTAATTCTTCACGTAGGACGGGATCTGCCGCAATCTCAGCAAATAAGGGCACGGCCTGATCAAACGCACCGAGTGTCATATACAATTCGGCTAAACCATAGGCAAGCAATGGTTCGTCCGGCGCAAGCGTCCGGGCTTCCTTAAGTTTAGCAAGTGCCACTTCGTCTAACCCTTGCGACTGGTACAAATCAGCTAACAAGACCAATGTCCGTGGTCCGTTTTCGATGTCGCTCGTATCCACTTGCTCAAGGACCGTGATGGCCTCTTCCTCACGGTCGAGATCGATGTAACATTCAGCGAGCAGTAACGCAACCCCTGCATTTCCCGAATAATCGACATAGAGTGGTGCTAATAAATCAACTGCACGATCTGATAGACCAAGCTCGATATAGAGATCGGCTACTGCCAAACGGTCTTCATCCGTACCCGTTTTTTCAAGTTGTTCGAGCGCCGCTAACGCTTCTGACGTGTGACCATGTTCAAGGCTTTCGACTATCTGTTTTAATAGGTCTTCGTTCAAGGCAAACACCTCACTTTCTTCTATTTCACTGTTCCTGTCGAACTTATCGGTTCGCCTGCTGTAGTGTCTTTAAATCATCATAGAACGTTGGGTAACTGACTTCAACTACTTCATTTCCGAGCACTTGAATTTCCGGTTGTAACGTCGAGGCAATCGTCAACATCATCGCCAACCGGTGGTCACCGGCGCTGTCGACCGTCGCACCGATCAGAGGCGTCGGTCCATCAATGATCATCCCGTCTGCCGTCGCTTCGATTCGGGCCCCGATTTTTTTTAAGGCCGACACGACCGTCTCGATCCGATCCGTTTCCTTGACTCGTAATTCCGCCGCATCCCGGATGATCGTTTTTCCATCCGCTTGTGTCGCGAGTAAGGCGAGCAACGGAATTTCGTCGATCAATGACGGAATCTGTTCCCCTTCAATTGAAATGGCTTGTAGCGATGTTGTCGTCAGTGTCACGTCTGCCGTCTCTTCTCCCGTCGACTCTTGACGATTCGTGATTTCAACACTTGCCCCCATTTGACGTAAGACTTGTAAAAAACCGATTCGGGTCGGATTCATTAACACGTGTTCAGTCGTGATGGCACTGTCT
This sequence comes from Exiguobacterium antarcticum DSM 14480, assembly GCF_000685865.1. Taxonomy (GTDB): domain Bacteria; phylum Bacillota; class Bacilli; order Exiguobacteriales; family Exiguobacteriaceae; genus Exiguobacterium_A; species Exiguobacterium_A antarcticum. The sequence goes on from NZ_JMKS01000003.1 coordinate 99,112, forward strand.
TGTCCAAGGACTGCCGCTGTCCACCAGAACGCTGCCGATGATGGGTCGCCTGGAATGTCAATCGTCGTTGCCTGCAGACGAATCGGTCCCTGCAAGCGAATCCGTCGTCCTCGTTCCTGCTCTTGAATCGTCACCTCAGCACCAAACTTCGGCAACATCCGCTCCGTATGATCACGCGAGAGAACCGGTTCAATGACCGTCGTCTCGCCCGTCGCAAACAAACCGGCGAGCAGCACCGCACTTTTCACTTGTGCACTAGCGACCGGTAAAGTGTACGTCGTCCCAACAAGGCGACGTCCCTCTATCGTTAACGGGGCGTACGTTCCGTCAATCTTTGCTCCAAGTGTCGTGAGCGGGACGGTGACGCGGTCCATCGGTCGTTTTTGCAGGGAGTCATCCCCCGTCAAGATATAACTTTCCTGTCCACCAGCTAAGATGCCGCTTAATAACCGTATCGTCGTTCCTGAATTTCCGCAATCAATCGCCGCGGCATGTAAATGGTCCGTTCCAGTGATGTGAATTCCATCACTCGTCCGCTCGACCTGAGCACCTAGCGCCTCGACCGCAGCAAGTGATGCTAGGCAATCGGCGCCAAGCAGTGCATTGGAAATCACTGTCGTGCCGTCCGCAATTCCTCCCATCAAAAAAGCGCGATGGGTCATCGATTTATCTCCGGGTACTCGTACTGTTCCTCTTAATCCCACTGTAAACACCTCACCGTTTGATCATATGCCTTACGTAGACGGTCTTCATCAACCTCTTCTAATTTGAATTCACCTTGTCGTTGTACTACAAAACGGATCGACGCATTGTTTTTTTTATCCCGTCTCATCAAATCCAAGTAGACCTGAAAGGCCTGGCGTTCTGGCAATGTCACGCCTAATCGTTTAATCAAGCTAACAACCCGCTTCGCTTGGTCCAGATTTCCTTCTACAAAAGAAACGAACACCAAACCGATCCCGACGGCTTCCCCATGTGATAAACCAGGACTCACGTACTCGACGGCGTGACCAAACGTATGTCCATAATTCAAAAAAGCCCGGACACCACTTTCCCATTCGTCCTGTTCGACGATCCGTTGTTTAACCGCAATCCCCGCTGCAATCGAGTCAGCTAACGGCAATTGTTTTACACCTGCCAAATCAAGTTCCAATAAATCGTGAGCAAACGTCGGCCGTGCGAGTAGACCGTGTTTTAGCAATTCAAAAAAACCGCTTCTCCATTCGCGGTCAGATAAGGTACGTAAAAAAGTTATATCATATAAGACGGCAGATGGTTGATAAAACGCTCCTACTAGGTTCTTACCCCAACGTAAGTTTAATCCAACCTTTCCGCCGACACTTGAATCGTGGGCAAGCAACGTCGTCGGGATTTGGATGAACGGTACCCCTCGCAAAAACGTCGCGGCGACAAAACCGGCTAAATCACCAATCATCCCTCCTCCGACAGCAAGCACCACCGTTTTCCGCGTCGCGCCTTTCTCAATGCCGTCTTCTAATACCCTTTGATAGACGGCGAGTGACTTACTCGCTTCTCCTGGTTCTACTCGACTGATCAGCTGCTTCTTGTTGAAACAGTGATCGAGTTGTGCACATACCGTCGCTAAATGGAGCGCAGCGACCGTCTGATCAGTAATGATCCAAAACTGGTCCGCTTGTTGTGCTTCCGGTACTTCTACAAGCCGTTTCACTGCGTCCGGTTCAATGTAGACGGTATAGGGACGACTCGCCTGAATCTGGAGTTGCGTCAAAAGAGACGCACCTCCTCCTTGTACGCAGCAACACTATCTTTCAGACGATCGAGCGTCGAACTCCCGAACATCTCTAGAATCGACGCCGCCACTTCAAAGGCGACGACCGCCTCGATGACGACGGAAGCGGCTGGAACCGCACAGGCATCGCTTCGTTCAATCTGTGCGACGAACGGTTCTTTTGTTTCAATGTCGACGGACTGTAACGGACGATACAAGGTCGGAATCGGTTTCATCGCCACTTGAACGCGGATCGGCATTCCGGTCGACATGCCCCCTTCGATCCCACCGAGGTGATTCGTTTTACGGTAGTAACCGGTCTCATCATGTAAGATTTCGTCTTGTACCGTACTGCCTTTCCGGCGCGCAAGATCAAATCCATCTCCAAAGCCAACTGCCTTCATCGCGTTGACACTGATGACCGCACGCGCAATCCGGCTATCTAACTTCGTCTCATTTTGTGTAAAGGAACCAATCCCGGGAACAAGCCCCGTCACGACGGCTTCGATTTCCCCCCCCAGTGTATCCCCATCTTGTTTCGCTTGATCGATGGCCCGCATCATTTTTTCTGACGCCACTTCATCTGCACAACGCACAAGAGAGGTTTCGATCGTCTCGCGGTGTTCCATCGGATTCACACGAGCGGCATCTACACCACCGATTGAGCGGACATGTGAGAAGATATCCACACCGAGTTGCGCGAGCAATTGTTTCGCGATCGCACCCACGGCAACGCGGGCCGCCGTCTCTCGAGCAGACGACCGTTCCAGGACGTCACGCAAGTCCCGGTGACCATACTTCAACCCCCCAACTAAATCGGCATGCCCCGGTCGTGGACGGGTCAGTGTACGAGGGCGTTCTAGTTCTTCTTCCAACGGTTCAGCCTGCATGACTTGCGTCCAGTGCGTATGATCCTTGTTTTCGATGAACAGGCTGATCGGTGCGCCTGTCGTATAGCCATGACGAATTCCACCGCGGACATCGACCGCATCTTGTTCGATCTGCATCCGTCGTCCGCGCCCGTATCCACCTTGGCGCCGTTTCATCTCTTGTTGTATTTGTTCGAAATCGATTGTTAAACCAGAAGGGACACCTTCGATGATGACGGATAAGCCTTTACCATGTGATTCTCCTGCAGTCATATAACGCATATGTTCCATCCCTTCGTCCTGTTAAATTTTTTCGTAGAAAAAGCTTTGTTTCATTTTAAGACCAAATCGTTCCGGTTGAAAGATTTGTTCTGTTCCACCAACAAACAAAATCCCGCCCGGCTTCAACGCTTGGACAAAGGAGCGGTATACATGGGCTTTCGCTTCTTCCGTAAAATAAATCAAGACATTCCGGCAAATGATCAAATCAAAGCCACTATCATAACGATCACCTAACAAGTTATGTTTACTAAAACGCACGAGTCGTTTGATCTCAGGAACAACTTCGAATTGTTGTTCTTGTTCGATGAAGTAGCGTTTTTTTCTGGCTTCTTCGACTTCGTTTAAAGCAGATGCCCCGTACCGTCCTTGTTTCGCTTTTTCCAGTACAAGATCGTCCAAGTCCGTCGCCTGGATCGTAAACTGCGCCGGATCCATCTTTTCATTTAAAATCATCGCGAGCGAATACGGTTCTTCACCTGTCGAGCAGGCGGCACTCCACGTTCGAATCCGACCGTGTGCGCGTGCTTGCAGGACAGGTAAGATATCTTGCTCTAACTGTTGCCAACGAATCGGATTCCGGAAAAACTCACTGACGTTGATGGTCATCCGATCCAAAAACTCTTCGTACAAGTTCGTATCTTTCTCCATCGCTTGCATGTAAGAAGCAAATGTACTATGTCCTTTTTTATCGCGTAATGCTGTTAATCGTCGTTTCATCTGTGCTTCTTTATATTGTCCTAAATCAATTCCCGATTTTTTTAAGAAACGTTGGATAAAAAGCTCATAGTCCTGCATAATCCACCTCACAAATCCTCTCTCTGTTTAGGGCGACTTCACAGTAGACCCCAATCTTATTTTCTATTTTAGCATAAAGCCATTTCCTTTCCAAAAAACAAAAAAAACGATTGAGCAACTGCTCAATCGTCTTGCCGGTATCATACGTTTAAAGGTTGTCCTTGAAACCAGAGGCTCAGTTCGCGCTCCGCACTTTCGACGCTATCTGAACCATGAATGACGTTTTCACTCATCGTGTTTGCAAAATCACCCCGAATGGTTCCAGGTAACGCTTCCGTTGGTTTCGTTTTGCCAATCATCATCCGTGAAACCGTCACAACATCCGTTCCTTCGACACGAAGGGCGACGACTGGACCAGATGTCAAGAAAGTGACCAACTCTCCGAAAAATGGTTTTTCTGCATGTTCCGCATAATGCGCTTGTGCTAATTCTTCTGTCGCCTGCATCATTTTCATCTCACGAATCACAAATCCCTTTCGTTCGATCCGAGCGATGATTTCCCCGATTAATCCCCGTTCGACGCCATCTGGTTTTACCATTAAAAACGTTTGCTCCATTACTAGTTCCCCCTATGAAATACGAATAAAAAAGCGCTTACATAATGAGTTTACTGTGTAATTGAAGTGGCGGCAAGAAATTTTTTACAATTTTCAGCCTTTTCGTTTCCCGACATAACGGGCAACCTCTTCTAGCGACCGTTTGGCTGAAGATTTCGGAAGGTGATTCAACCGTTGAATCGCGCGTCGGATATACAAGTCAACGGTTTGTTGCGTCCGTTCCAGCGCATCTGAATGTTGCAGCCGCTCCAGTAATGGAGCAACTTCTTGATGGGTTGGCATCGAACGAATTTTTTGTAGTTCTTGAAAAAACGCCGGATCTTCTGATGCATAAAAAACAGGTAACGTTTTGTGACCGTGCCGTAAATCTTCTGCAACCGGCTTTCCTAGTTCGGTCCGCTTGGCTGTAAAATCCAGTAAGTCATCTGCAATTTGAAAAGCTAGACCGATGTCTCGCCCGAATTGCCGCAACGCCTTTGTATCTTCCGCAGAACAGTTGGCTACAATCGCCCCAAGATGACAGCTTGCTTCAATCAGAATCGCCGTTTTCCGCTCAATTCGTTTGATGTATCGTTTGATGGATTGTTCCCAATCATACTGATCATAAATCTGTTCGATTTCGCCTTCACAGATTTCACGCATCGCATGGACCATTACTTGAACGAGTTCCGGTTTCCCGACTTCTCCAATCAATTTGACAGCCTCACCAAACAAAAAGTTTCCAGAATAAAGGGCTACTTCTTCATCAAAGTGTTGCATGACGGTTGGTTTGCCGCGTCTAAGTTCTGCATCATCGATCACATCATCATGCACGAGCGATGCCATATGAATCAACTCTAGGCTTGCTGCGACTCGAACGAGTTCATCTCGATCCGCCTGCCCGAACTTCGAAGCCAATAAGACGAATGCTGGTCGAATCCGTTTCCCACCGGCTTGAAGTAATTGCTGGCCTGCCGCATCGATCGTCGGATCATCCGACGCAATATGACTGACTAAAAATTGATCGACTAGATTCACTTCTTTTGTTACATCTCGGTAAATTGAGTGCAGTGACATGTCACCACTTCTTTCCGAGGTGCATCGCAGCCGCCCCACCTGCAAATGCTTTGACTTCAACCTGCATAAAACCGGCCTGTTCAAACAGCTGTTTTAATTCGACACGGTCTAAGAAAACTTCCGTCGACTCTTGAAGCCAGTTGTATTGATCGTAAGACTTCGCAAACAGACGACCGACTTGCGGCATGATTTTACCGAAATAAAGCGAATAGGCTTCTTTGAACAACGGTGCCGTCGGCTGACTTGTCTCCAAGCAAACAACGGTTCCACCTGGTTTTAACACCCGGTGCATTTCTTGAATGACTTGAAGATAATCAGGCACGTTCCGTAAACCAAACCCGATTGTCACGTAATCAAAGGAATGATCTCCAAAAGGAAGCTCCATCGCATTCCCATGTAACAATTCGACGTTTTTCATGCCTAACGCTTCTACTTTTTCGACGCCTACCTTTAACATATTCTCGGAGAAATCAAGTCCTTTGATGACACCAGTCGGTCCTGCTGCTTTAGCGAGTTGGATTGTCCAATCGGCAGTTCCGCAACATAGATCAAGACACTTCGCACCTGGGAACACATTCATCCGGCGCATCGTCTCTTTTCTCCATACTTTATGCAGGCGAAAACTGATGATCGAGTTCATTTGATCATAATTCGTTGAAATCGACTGAAATACTTCGTATACTTTTTTCTCTTTTTCTTGTGTCTGCACGCAGTTCACCCTTTCAAAGATATTACGCTACTGCCATCTGTTCTAAATGTGATAATAGTAGTTGTTGAGCCCTTGGTTTTAATGCTAATGCCCGCTGGCGAATCAATCGTTGGCCGTGTTCCGTTAACCAGTCTCTCCCGCTGATCGTCGCCAAACCTTGAACAAGTCCAAATTCTGCCGTCAACCAAAGCAAGACATATTCTTCGGTCGAGGCATAGTTTTCCTCATGAAGGGCACATTTCGCTTCATTGACACGCTGGACCGTCCGTCCGAGTGAAACCAGTGCAGTTTGAGGAAGGGATGCTAACTCCTCAAAAAAGTAACTCGAGAACAGATCACCTGCTAGGACAAGCAATTGTCGTTCTTTGGAGCCTCTTTTCGTTTCCCCTACACGTTCATGTAACAACAAGGCGACTTGCGCATGGTGGACGCCTTTGACAAGCGCTTGCCAGGCCAACGTCTCATTCTGGGCTACATCGATCAACCAACTGATCTGTTCACGATTGATGGAAGGGAAATCCACATGTTGAGCCAGTTGTGTTGTTTGTTTCGTAGTGAGTGCAGTGATCATTTCTTCCACGAGCAGCTCTTGATGATTCATGCTTTTACCCCCCGATCTCCAGTGCCATCTCGTTGATGGATGTTCTTCTTTTTTAATATACCATAATCAATGCGTTTTCTCGTCTCTCAATGTCCACAAAAAAAGCCGTCCGAGGAATTCCCCGAACGACTATGTAACCGAATTACTTCACCGCATCTTTCAATGCTTTACCTGGTTTGAAAGCAGGTACTTTGCTTGCTGGAATTTCGATATCTTCTTTTGTACGTGGGTTGCGACCTTTACGAGCTGCGCGTTCACGGACTTCGAAGTTACCAAAGCCAATCAATTGGACTTTTTCTCCAGACTGAAGTGTCTCAGTAATCGATTCGAATGTTGATTCGACAACTTTCGTCACGTCTTTTTTAGTTAGACCTGATTTTTCGACGACTGCTTGAATGAGTTCAGTTTTGTTCATTACGTTCACCCCCTCCCAATCACTTCTTCGAGGCTAATCATACCTTATAAACGTTGATATTACAACATTTTCATAAGAATCCCCATCAATTTTCTGATTCTTCGATCGATTCTTCAGAAAACACAGGTTCGCCTTTTTCGTTAATGGTATAACTTTGAGAGTATGCAGGAACAAAAGGTTGCTCATCATAAAGTAAATGACGAATATCTTGACCTACTTTCGGCTTTTTCTTCGCAGTTTCAACCGCTTTTTCTAATTCAGGCAAATAGTTGATGAACAGTTGGCCTTGCCCATCGACGTAAATCGATAGTTGCTCATCAGAATACGGGCTTGGTATTTTGGGTTCTTCTTTGATGAACAATTTTTTATAATCAAGTGTAAACTGATTTTTTCCAATTGATCCTTTAAATGGATATTTTTCGTTTTTCTTACGGTACGTGTCAATCCGGACCTGCAGTTTTTGAAGTTCTTCAGCTACAAGCAAATCCATGAGTTTGACAGTCGGTTTTGTATCGACATCCACTAATAAATAAATGAACGTTCCGCCTCCTTCAAAACTGTTTGGTGGCGGATCACTCATATAGCGAGGAATGAGTCGACCGAGTTCGATCTGATATCGTTCCATCAAAGGGGTATTTGCCTCTCGTGTTTTGATCGGCAACACACCTGTATCTTTTTGGTACGCTTCCACCACTTCTTGGACCGTCCGGATTTGTTCCGGATACGGGACACGATTGGACGGTTTTTGGCTATCTGGAAATAAACAACCAGACAGTAACATCACCGGGATGAGCATCAAGACAATCGCTATTTTTTTCATGCGCTTGGTCCTGCCATAACGATAAAGACCATGATGATTGATGCGATGATAAAACATAGGACCGCGACCGTCGACATCAGAAACTGCCAAAAACCAGTCAACTTCGTCCGGCTGATCGTGACCAGTAAGACACTGATCGCAAATAGACCGATACCGGCAAATGAAATCCACATTTTTAATAAACCTGGACTCAAGGTTTCCACCCCACTCCGTTAATCTTTCATCGTAAACAGATGTTCAATCTCATTTTTTTGTGGACGACGCATCAATTTCTGTACTTCTTCTGCCGGAGTATGTCCGTCAAACAAGACATGATAAAGTGCTGTCGTAATCGGTAGCTCACACTGTTTCGTTTCTGCTAAGTCATAGGCTGCCTGTGTCGCACGGACACCTTCAACGACCATCCCCATGTTTTCAAGGACGGTTTCGAGTTTTTCCCCACGACCAATCGCATTTCCCGCCCGCCAGTTTCGACTATGGACAGAGGTACACGTGACAATCAAGTCACCCATTCCAGTCAGACCGGTGAACGTCATCGGATTGGCACCAAATAATGTGCCCAGTCGGGCGATTTCCACCATACCACGTGTAATCAACGCGGCTTTCGCATTATCACCGTATCCAAGACCATCTGCCATTCCTGCCGCTAAGGCAATGATGTTTTTAAAGGCACCACCGAGTTCTGCTCCGATGATATCCGCATTCAAATACACACGGAAATTTTCATTCATGAACAATTCCTGTACACGTCCGGCTTCTTCCATGTCCGTCGAAGCAACAGTGACAGTCGTCGGTTTTCGTAATGCCACTTCCTCCGCATGCGAAGGACCGGTCAACACACAGATTGCCGAACGTTTTGATGGATCAATTTCTTGTTCCATCAACTCAGACAACCGTAAATGGGTTTTCGGTTCAATTCCTTTTGAGGCATGGATCAGTACGACGGGATCCGTCAATAAGGCGTTTAACTGACGTGATACAGAACGGATCGCAGAAGACGGTGTCACAACTAAAATATGCGAGACACCTGTCACTGCTTCTTTTAAAACCGTTGTTGCCCGAAGTGATTGTGGCAATGTCACACCCGGTAAGAACTGCGTATTTTCATGATTTTGATTAATGGCATCAACATTTTTTTGATCCCGGCCATACAGGACGACCTCATGACCGTTATCTGCTAAAACGAGCGAAAGAGCAGTTCCCCAACTCCCGGCTCCAATGACTGCGATTTTTTTCATCATGATTCACCTTGTCCTTATTGTTTTTGACGTGCCAGAATCCGAATCGGTGTTCCTGTAAAATCAAAGGCTTCGCGAATTCGGTTATCTAGATACCGTTTATACGAGAAGTGTAACAATTCAGGATCATTGACGAACAAGACGAACGTCGGCGGACGTGAAGCTACTTGCGTCACATAGTTGATGCGAAGACGAACCCCTTTATCGGTTGGTGCTGGGTTCATCGCGACAGCATCGACGATGACATCGTTTAAGACGCTTGTCTGAATGCGCTGCGCATGACTTTTGGCTGCTTGTTTGATGACGGGAAGTAATGTTTGCAAGCGACGTTTTGTTTTCGCTGAAACAAAAACGATTGGTGCATAATCAAGGAAACGAAACTCTTCGCGAATTTCCTCTTCCATTTTTTTCATCGTCTTGTCATCTTTTTCGACGGCATCCCATTTATTAACGACGATCACGATGGCACGACCCGCTTCATGGGCATAACCGGCAACTTTCTTATCTTGCTCGATGATTCCTTCTTCACCATCTAAGACGACACAAACGACGTCTGCCCGTTCGATGGCTTTTTGCGCACGCATCACGCTGAATCGTTCTGTTGATTCATAGACTTTTCCGCGTTTACGCATACCTGCCGTATCAATGATGACGTATTCTTGCTCATCACGTGAGAACGGTGTATCAATCGCATCACGTGTCGTACCTGCGACACTTGAGACGATGACGCGCTCTTCACCGAGGATGGAATTCGTCATACTCGATTTCCCGACGTTCGGGCGTCCGACCAACGCGAACTTGATCGTATTTTCATCGTATTCGATTTCTTCTTTATCCGGTGCAAGCTCAAGTACACGATCGAGCATATCGCCGAGTCCTAGACCATGTGTCCCGGAAATCGGATATAAATCGCCGAATCCTAATGAGTAGAACTCATACATTAAATCACGCATCTCAAAGTTATCGACTTTGTTGACCGCGATGACGACTGGTTTATTCGAACGGAATAACATGTTAGCGACTTCTTCATCAGCTGATGTAATCCCTTCGCGTCCATTCACCATAAAAATAATCACATCTGCTTCATCAATGGCGAGCTCCGCCTGATGACGCATCATTTGAAGTAGGGGCTCATCCCCGACTTCGATTCCACCTGTATCAATCAAATGAAAATGACGATTCAGCCATTCTCCAGTTCCGTATATACGGTCGCGGGTAACGCCTGGCTTGTCTTCTACGATCGAAACCCGATCTCCAATCACCCGGTTAAAAATCGTCGACTTTCCGATATTTGGGCGACCTACGATCGCCACTACTGGAATTGCCATCCCAACACCTTCTTTCTCTTCTCTCGCTTCATAGCCGTTCTATTGTATCAAATCAAGCGGTTTTATACCATATCAATCCGTAACATAAAAAAAGTGGACACAATTTGTGTCCACTTCCATTCACTTATTCTTTTGAATCCGACTCTTTGTCCGACAGATCCGCTACCGAAAATCCTTCATTTTGATCCGTGTACTGCGAATAATCATCCTCTTCCGATTCTTCTTGCTCCAAAACACGTGTCGAAAGAGAAATCTTATGTTCTGCTAAGTGCACTTCGAGAACCTTCGCCTCAATTTCTTGACCTTCTTCGAGTACTTCTGACGGCGAGCCGATATGCCGATTCGCGATTTGAGAAATGTGCAATAACCCTTCAACTTGTGGTGCTAATTCGACAAAAGCTCCGAATTGTACGATTCGCCGGACGCGTCCTTTGACGATATCACCGGCTTCGATCTTCCCTTCCATTTGTTTCCACGGACCGGGTTGTGTTTCCTTGATCGATAACTTGACTTTTTCTGTATCTCGATCGACACCTAATACTTTCACGTCGATCTTTTGCCCTTCTGTCACGATGTCAGACGGACGTTCGACCCGATGATGCGCCATTTCCGAAATATGAACCAGTCCATCGACACCGCCGATGTCAACGAAAGCACCAAAATCAGTTAAACGCTGGACTGTTCCCTCTAAGATTTGACCCACTTCAAGCTGTTCGAGTGTTTCTTTTTTCTTCGCATTCAGTTCACCTTCAACTACGGCTTTATGCGAAAGGATCACACGGTTTTTTTCTTGGTCCAACTCGACGACTTTCACCTCAATCGAACGACCGATATAATCAGAGAAATCTTCGACGTAATGCCGTTCAACCAGTGATGCAGGAATGAATCCACGAACGCCGATATCGACGACGAGTCCACCTTTGACGATGTCTTTGACGACAACTTCAAAGATTTCACCCGATTCGTACTTCGCTTCGACTTTCCCCCATGCCTGTAAGGCATCGACTTCACGTTTTGAGACTACGACTTCCTCATCTGTAATTTTCTTCACTTTTACTTGTAGTTCATCACCGACTTTTAAAACCCCTCGAATGTCATCCAAATGGAGACTCGAAACTTCGCTAATCGGCAGGATTGCTTCTGTCTTATATCCGATATCAATGAGTGCTTGCTTGTCTTCAATCTTCACGACCATTCCGGTTACTACCTGGTCCCGATGAATTTCAAAATCAGGCATATCTTTCATTTCTTCGACCATTCCAACACAACCTCCTCACGATGAGTACAAGAAACGTATTAATATACGTTTATCCTTCTTCTAACTTCTTACAATTCTGACTATTTGTCAAGGCATTACGCATGATTGAAGTAGACGGTTTTGATTTCGTCCAAAATCCGCTCCGAAATCGCCTTCGCCGCGCCACGCTGATCTCTTAAATCCGAAATATCGACAGGTTTTCCGACAACAACTCGCATCTGCCGAAACAGGCGATAATCTCCGATGATCGCAATCGGTAAAATCTGTGCCGGTGAACGTAAAGCAAAAAAGCCAACACCTGGTTGTGCAGATGTAAATTCACCAGGCGCAGAACGTGTTCCTTCCGGGAAGATTCCGACCGTCTCATCCGTATTCAACAATTCAATCGTCCGTTTTAACGCTTGTCGGTCGCCTTGTCCACGTCCGACTGGATACGTCCCGGCGGAAATCATGATTTGTTTAAGGACGGGCACACGAAATAACTCCTCTTTCGCCATGTAACGAACCGACCGACTTGTCGGAATCGCACTGACTAAAAAAACCGGGTCCCAGTTCGAACTGTGATTGGCACAGACAAGTAACGATCCTTCTGTCGGAATGTTTTCTTTTCCCGTAACCTTTAAACGAAAAACAGTTTTGGCGATGATCAAGACGATAAACCGTGCTAAACGATAAACAAACTCGTTCCGTTTCATTTGAGGACACCTTCTGCGAGTTCCGTCAGGCGCGCTACGACTTGATCGATGTTCAATTCTGTCGTATCAAGATAAATCGCGTCATCCGCTTGCTTAAGGGGAGAAACCGTTCGTTCACTATCCCGTTTATCGCGTAAGGCGATTTCCGCCTGAAGCGAACTCAAATCGCTGTCGATTCCGCGAGACATGTTTTCTCGATGTCGTCGACTCGCCCGTTCTTCAACCGATGCTGTCAAAAAGACTTTTAATTCTGCATCCGGCAAGACAACTGTTCCGATGTCACGACCGTCCATGACGATACCACCATGTTCTGCGAGTTTACGTTGCGCAATGACGAGTGCAGAACGCACTTCTGCTTGACGCGCAACGAACGACACATTATTCGTCACTTCATTTGTTCGAATCGCTTCTGTGACTTCACGGTCGCCGATGAATACACGTTGTCCCTGATCGCCAGGCGTCAGACGGATATCAAGTGATTGCATCAATTCCCCAAGCACCTGTCCATCTTCTAAATTAAGACCTTGTTCTAATGCAGCGAGCGTGACTGCACGATACATCGCCCCTGTATCGATATAGACATAATCAAGATGTGCCGCCAATTGTTTTGCGATCGTGCTTTTCCCGGCACCCGCAGGTCCGTCTAAGGCAATTTGAATGTTATTCATGAATGATTTCGTTCCTTCCGTGTTCACCATCTCATATGGTGTATAGTATCGACCGTTATCATAGCAAAAATTTGTACTCACGTGAATGGATTCGTTCCCCGTCGAGAATTTTTCATCTGGGTTTGATAACAATGCCGTAAGACAAGTTCACGACTCCGATCATTAATCCGTGTGAATTGAAACGCGAGTTCATAACGCGTTTCTCTCGGGTCGACTCGCACTAACTCGGCTAAGACATCCACCGTATGCGTCGTTCCATCACCCGTCGGCAATAAAAATGTTAGTTCCAGTTCCTCTTTAACCTTAATCGGAATCTGACTCGCGAGTACTAAGATTCCCCCTGCTGATAAATCGAGTGTCACAGAAGTGAACGGTTCAAAGTTGTTTTTATGTGGATGTACGGCTACATCCAGCAATTGTGGTACGCGGACGAACTGCCGCCGCTGAACACGTTGAACCAATTCTTCTTTTGGACGCCTCAACGCATACCGTTGACCACGTAAAGGATCATTTTGACGTTCGACGACTTCCGTCTCAAATCCATAGAGCTTTCCTTTTTCTTTAAAAAAGTAAAAGCCAACTTGTTCGTGATCTGATAGAATGAACGTTTTTAACGTCGCCACTTCACTTGGTGCTTCGATCCAGATCAGTCGATTTGTCACTGCCGTCACTTTCGTCCGCCCTTGACGATCTTCTTGATTCGTTAACATTACTAAGTCCCCAGTTTGTATCATGTCACTCTCTCCCAGTCCGTTCTATTCAATTACTTTTTCTGTTATAACGTTGATTCAAACGGTTAGCACTTCGAATTTGATACAGGCCGACAATCCACAAGATGATCATAAACAAAATCGGCACGAACGAAATACCACCATTTTCCAATATTAACAAATTAAAGATCGTGTGCGCAATTATCGGGACGATGATCGATAAACTCAACCAGCGATATGGATGCGTTGAAAATTTAGCCTTCCCCATAAAAAAACCCATGATGACAGCAAATAAAGCGTGTCCTGAGACCGGCAATAACGCACGGAAAATCATATGTTCCACCGTTCCATTGACCATCAAATATAAAATATTTTCGAGTGTCGCAAATCCTAACGAACAGGCTACCGCATAAATAATCCCATCATAATAATCATTAAAGCGTTGATGGATATAAACCGTATAAAAAACAACAAACCATTTCGCGAACTCTTCAGTCACGGCCGAACGAATCAATTGGATAGACTCCGGTCCTCCGAATTCACTTTGAATGATGTAATCGACGAACATTAAAGGAAATACAAGCAGTATCCCGAAAATAAAACTACGTAGGATGTAACCAACGGGTTCTGATTCATGTTCATGTCGTAAGTAAAAGTATGTCAATAACGCAATTCCTGGGGCAATTCCTGAGAAAACGATTGGCAACACGTCTCCTCCCCCCTTCCTATTCTTTTAGAATAAAGGTTTCTGCAGAAAAAGAAAACCGCACCCGTTGTATCTCTTCAAAAAAAGGATACAATGTTAATGAAAAAGACAGGAAAGAAGGTGAACGTTGTCTGTTACTCAACGACAACACGTATATGAAAAAACTACTTTTGATTCATACCGGAGGAACCATTGCGATGGCTCAAAATCACTCCGGCCATGTTTTACCAAACGATATTAATCCACTTGATGCCTCATTACCACGTGCGACGGATATCGCCGACATCACGACACGCCACTTTGCCAATCTACCGTCTCCGCACATCACACCGGATATCATGTTACGACTTGCTCACTTCATCAAGGAAGAACTCCAGTCCGGGTATGACGGTGTCGTCATTACACACGGAACGGATACCTTGGAGGAAACGGCGTATTTTCTTCAGCTGACGATCGGTGCACCGATTCCGATTGTTCTGACCGGAGCGATGCGGTCGTCGAACGAAGTCGGCTCAGATGGTGAATTCAACTTGATTACGGCTTTGCGCGTTGCTGTCAGTGATGCCGCCAAGGGCAAAGGTGTACTCGTTGTCTTCAACGGAGAAATCCACTCTGCTTTCAACGTCACGAAAACCCATACGTCTTCTGTCGACACCTTTAAATCCGTCCACTTCGGAAACTTAGGCATGGTCACAAAAGACCACGTGTACTTATTTAATACACCACTTCTAAAACCAACGCATATGGTCAGAGAATTAAGCAAACGAGTCGCTGTCTTAAAGGTATATGCGGGAATGGAGCCTGATTTACTGCTCGCTGTTGGTGAACTCGGGTACGATGGTCTTGTCTTAGAAGTACTGGGTCAAGGAAATGTCCCACCTGGGTTAGTCGAAGCGATTCGGACACTGACCGAACAAATGCCAATTGTCATTGTCAGCCGCTGCTTTAATGGAATCGTCCAAGATGTCTATGGTTATGTAGGGGGCGGACAACAACTTAAAGAACTTGGATTAATTTTCTCAAACGGACTAAACTCACAAAAAGCACGCCTCAAGTTAATGATCGAGTTAGAAATCGAAGCCACCCATCAAGATCTCGAACACTCTTTTCAAGTAGAATAAATCTCGTTCGTTATCCTATCCACATGAAAAAGGAGCAACATCCGGATCGACTGGATGTTGCTCCTTTTTTGTAGTTACGGACGTGCCGTCATGCGTTCAAGGCGACCGACTAAATTCGTCGCGATCAGCTCTCCGTGGAACCGACCATTTTCGATAAAGATTTTGTTGGCATCGTATCCTGCTGCAACGACTCCCGCAATATAGATACCTGTAACATTCGACTCCATCGTCTCTTCGTCATAGGTCGGAATCCCGGTCTCCGGATCAAGGGCGACCCCTGCATCGGCAAACAATCCGATATCTGGTGTATAGCCTGTCATCGCAAATACGAAATCTGCGGGTACAGCTACAGATTTTCCATCGACCGAATAAACGACATCTGTCGGTGTAATCTCTTTGATCGTCGCATCAAAAATCATCTTTACTTTTTCTGCCCGCACGAGTGATTCGAAGTTCGGAAGCACCCATGGCTTAATCGAAGGACTATAATTCGCGCCTCGATAAAGCATCGTCACACGGGCACCGGCTTTTTCTAGCTCGATCGCTGCATCGACGCTGGAATTTTTCCCACCGATCACAACGACGTCCTGTCCATAAAATGGATGTCCTTCTTTGAAGTAATGGAAGACGTGTGGCAAGTCTTCCCCTGGGACATCCATCTTATTCGGTAGCCCATAGTAGCCGGTCGCAAGAACAACTGCGTGTGCCGTTCGCGCCATCGTTTGTTCGCCACGTAACGAAATCACTTCGAAGCCCTCTTCGATTCGGTGAATCTGTTGAACCGTCTCAAATGGTCGAATGGTAATCCCTTTACGCCGGACGACTTCACGGTAATAGACGAGCGCATCTTGACGTCTTGGCTTTAATTCTTTATTGATAAAAGGAACTCCACCGATTTCTAGTTTTTCACTACTCGAAAAAAAGGTTTGATGGGTCGGGTATTGATAGATGGCCTCTACGATGTTTCCTTTTTCGATCACTTCAACGGATAGGCCACGATCTTGCATTTCGATCGCAGCCGATAACCCACAAGGGCCTGCACCGATAATGATACAATCCAACATATTTCTTTCGCCTCTTCCACTTGCTTTTTTACCATCTTAGCAAATCTTTCTAGTCGAAGAAAGAAATAACCCATAAAAAAAGCCCACTCCTAAACGAAGTGAGCTGCGATGAAGTTAGACCCAACCACGGAAACGTGACGCTTCCGCCATTTTGCGAACACCTACCATATAAGCAGCTAGTCGCATATCTACATTGCGGGTCTGAGCGGTTTGATAGACTTGATTAAAGGAATTCACGAGTACTTTTTCTAACTTTTCATGGACTTCTTCCTCGGTCCAATAGTACCCTTGATTATTTTGTACCCATTCGAAGTATGAAACGGTCACGCCACCACTCGATGCGAGCACGTCTGGGACAATCAAGATGTCCCGTTCCGCTAGAATCTTTGTCGCTTCATTGGTCGTAGGTCCGTTCGCCGCTTCAACGACGATACTTGCTTTGATGTCATGGGCATTGTCTTCTGTAATTTGATTTTCGATGGCAGCCGGGACAAGAATATCACATTCGAGTTCTAACAATTCTTTATTCGAAATCGTATTCTTAAAGAGCGTCGTAACCGTCCCAAATGAGTCACGGCGATCGAGTAGATATGGAATGTCTAAACCATTCGGATCATGTAACGCTCCATACGCATCACTGATGCCAATGACTTTTGCACCTAGATCATGCATGAACTTTGATAAGAAGCTACCCGCGTTCCCGAATCCTTGCACGACGACGCGTGCCCCTTCTAGCGTGATTCCTTTTTTCGCTGCTGCTTCTCGGATCATGATTGCGACACCTTTTGCTGTCGCTGTCTCTCGACCATGTGAACCCCCAAGGACAAGTGGTTTCCCTGTGATGAAGCCTGGCGAATTGAATTCATCAATGCGGCTATATTCATCCATCATCCAAGCCATGATTTGTGAGTTCGTAAAGACATCTGGTGCCGGAATATCTTTTGTTGGACCAACGATTTGACTGATTGCCCGGACGTATCCACGACTCAATCGTTCAATCTCACGGAAACTCATCTCACGTGGATCACAAATGATACCACCCTTACCACCACCATACGGTAAATCGACGATTCCTGCTTTTAAACTCATCCAGACAGACAATGCTTTGACTTCGACTTCTGTTACGTTTGGATGAAAACGGATTCCACCCTTTGTTGGACCGACGGCATCATTGTGTTGCGCCCGGTAACCCGTAAAGATTTTAGTCGATCCGTCATCCATCCGAACCGGAATCCGAACCGTCAACATCCGAAGTGGTTCTTTTAATAGTTCGTACATCTCGTCTGGATAACCAAGTTTTTCAAGTGCTTCCTTGACGATTTCCTGTGTTGCCTCGAGTACATTCTTGCGATGATTTGCGTGTTGTTGGTCAGTGATCATTCCAACGTTCCTCCCCATAAGTGGCATCCCCTATGCCGTTTCCTTGTTCGGATAAAGTATACCTTTTTCCGAGCCGTAATGAAAGGGGTTCTCACTATATTTGTAAGCGCTTTCTATCATCTACTTCATTTCTATTATTTTTTGTTCTCAGTCCCGCTCTGGTGCCGAGAAATTGCCAGTTCAATAAACGTCTCCACGAGTTCTGGATAGTCGATCCCAACAGCACGTGCACCGTCTGGGAATAAACTTGTTGCCGTCATGCCGGGCAACGTATTCGTTTCTAAAATCACAGGTTGTCCTGATTCCGGCACAAGGAAGTCCGTCCGCGAATAGCCTGCACAACCGAGTACTTGATGCGCAAGAACCGCCCAGTCTTGTAACGTCTGCGTCGTCGCTTCGTCAAATTGTGCCGGACAAATATGTTCCGATCCACCGATTGCATATTTCGATTCATAATCATAAAATTCATTTTTCGGAATGATTTCGATGACCGGCAAGGCTTTTTCTTCCCCCTTAGTACCGAGCACAGGGACGGTCACTTCACGACCCTTGATGAATTGTTCAATCAAAACTGCTTCATCCGCCGTAAATGCAAGGTCAATTCCTTGACGAAGCATCTGTTCATCCATGGCGATCGTCAAGCCATTTGAGGATCCTTCTTGTGCTGGTTTGACGACACATGGGAACTGACCGTTCCACGAAGCGATTTTCTGCTCAATATCGTCACCACGCTCAATCAATACATCACGTGCGATCCGGATGCCCGCTTTTTCGAAATGAACTTTCGAACGTGCTTTGTCCATCGCTAGTGCTGAAGCCAACACACCAGATCCTGTATACGGAATTCCCGCCATCTCAAGTAACGCTTGAACACGACCGTCCTCACCAAACTTACCATGAAGTGCGATGACAGCCACTTCTACTCTTAGATTCAAGATGTCTTCCGCACGCTCTGGGTGAAAATCGACGGCTATGACATCGTGCCCTTTGCTTTCTAGTGCCTCAATTACGGACTTCCCGCTATTTAATGAAACTTCACGTTCACCAGAGATTCCGCCAAACAATACTGCCACTTTCATTATGTTCACTCCTTCATCTTACGTTCAATGCTTATCATACCACCACTTTTTATTCGAAAAAACACAAAATGGTCGCAATGGTCGTCCAGGCACATAAAAAGTCACTTCCCGAATCCATTCGGTGAAGTGACTTTTTATATACACAATGACGGTATCACGATTAAAATCAGTGCCAGACGTCAAGGTGTAAATGTTGTTGTTATAGTCGTGATTGCGTCTTCTGACATAATCACCTTCCCGTATTCTGCCATGATAAGGGGACTTTTCGGACTTGGTGTTCCATATTCTGATAAAATCGTCGTCATGGTTTGCTCGACCTTTTGTTTCATTTGTTCCTGGAAGTACAGATAATAACGTCCTTCAAAGAAATAGAGTGCTCCACCCGTTTCTGTTTGCTTGATATGACGAACCAGACCATGGCTAGCCTGGATGACGTCTTCGAACTTGTCAAGTTGATACAAGACATGATGGACGATATCAACCGTCATCCGAATCTCCACTTGATCAAATTCTTCAAATGTTTCTTCCGGCATGACGCCATCGCGCCGGACATCCACCAACATTCCATCGTTTGGGAAAAACGTCACAAAAAAGTCAAGCGTCCCGACAGCATGAAAGCCGTAATTAGACTCTGCTTCTTCTAATAAGTTTCGTAGTAAGGCCTGCCCTTTTCCGACAGCTAACGTTTCTGGTCGCACGTCATGCACCGCTAATTCTTGTTTTGACACGAAGACCCGCAAATGCCCTTGTTTAAATTGTTCAAACCTCATCTTAGACTCCTCCAGTCACTCGGCAGAGTACAGAAGCTCTCCGTTCGATATGTCACACACTATACACCAGTTGTCGGGGTGAGTCGACTTAACCAACTTTTCCAGGCACTATCATCCGATCCAAGTAACAGATCCCCGTATTTTTCTGGATGTTGGTCGACAGCGTAGCCACCTAAACCAATCTCCGTTTGCGGGACGTTGATTTGAATTTCAGCGATTGCTTCATCCAAATCGTCTAAATGGTCCGAAACCGTACAGGATAGGACAACTGCCCGAGGTGTCAATTGTTTGGTCACTGTCACGAGATCCGGCACCGGAATTCCTGCGCCAAGAAAAATGACATCAAATCCGGACTGCCGTAAAAAGAGTGTAAAAAAGAGCAAGCCGAGTTCGTGTTCCTCCTCCGGTGCGCATACACATAAGATTCGCGGCAAAAAAGGATTGATCGGCATTTGAAGGGATAAGGTAGAGAGACGAGCCCGTAAGAAAGCTGTCGCAAAATGTTCATGAGCAATCGTAATCGTCCCTTGTTCCCACTTCGTCCCGATTTCATGTAACAAAGGACCCACGATGTCTTGAATCACTTTATCAAAGCTAAACATGGAAAAGGCTTTGTTCATGATATCATGGGCATGCCGTTCTTCGAAATTCGTCAGCGCCTCGAACAGTTGATCACGTAGTTCGATTCCGTAATCCATTGGGACTTCCGTTCGGTTTACTGGCATTTCATATAATTGAATGGCTTTTGAAACGGACAGCCCCTCTTTTTGTTTATCGACGATCCAGCGCAACTTGGCGACATCATTATCACTATAAATACGATGACCCGATTCACTCCGATCTGGATCTAGAACTTGATACCGCCGTTCCCAAGCACGAATGGTCGTCGGATTGAGTCCCACCAATGCAGCAACTGCTTTGATATTGTATTTCCCACGATCCATGCACCGTGCCTCCTTTCTTCTTCCTTTTAGTATACCCGTAAAGGAAAAAAAACTCCGTTCACAATGTGCACTTACATCATGAAACCGATGGAGACAAAGGCGATGATGATCGTAATCATCAGAACCGTCAGTGTGATTGCAAGTCGATTTTTAGCAAATGGTTGTTTGAAGCGTTCGTTACGAACATGCTCGATTCTTGATGAACGGGGAGGGAAGGTCGTCCGTTGTTCTTCTTGCCGATTTTTTCGTTGATCGTGTTTACTCAATTTCATCACCTTTTCTAAAAAATAAGGAATACTGTTAGTTTACACTGAATGGTGGGATGAAAAAAAGACTTCTTCTAATCGGCGTCTCCAGTTCAGTTGGTCTTGCTCGACATGACTGATGGGTCCGACTAGCGTAAGCGTACCGCAGTTGTCACAACACCGGTCCTGAATAATGGGGTCTTCACCAAAATGGTTTAAGATGAAGCTTCGGCGACACAACGTATTTTGAATATAATTTATCATTTGCATAAGTTCACGTAAACGTATTTTTTTTCGGTTTTCTTGCCAGTCGATGATCTCGGCACGCGTTTTCCCGTCCATCAGTTGCGTTTTTAGCAAACGATACGCCGGATCATCCGCATTTAAACCAAAACGTCGTTCGATTATTTCAAATGACTCATTCTGGACACGTCCCCGTGCCACTTGATCAATCCATAAAGACGGTGCATACTGTTTTTCTACTAAAAACTGTTGCAGACGCTGGTCACCCGGTGCGTACAACAAGATGGCTGTCGATGGTTGACCATCTCGACCAGCTCGTCCGATTTCTTGCATGTAAGCTTCAATCGTCGCCGGCATCGTATAATGAATGACCGTCCGGACATTCGCTTTATTGACCCCCATTCCGAAGGCACTTGTACAAACGAGGCAGTCAATTTCATCATGTAGAAATTGTTGTTGAATCAATTGGCGATCTTCCGCTTCAAGACCCGCATGGTAATAAACAGCATTCGTAACGAGTTTTGCGATGCGTTCTGCCTCTTTACGTGTCGTCGTATAGATGACGCAAGGTCGCTCGACCATTTTTAACTGTTCTTCTAATACAAGATCTTTATCCGCTTGTTCAGTCTGTTTGACAATCAGCTGAATTTCCGGACGATTGACCGAATGACGGATTCGTGTCGGCTGACGCAACGCCAGTCCTTCTATGATGTCTTGTTCCACTTGATGTGTGGCCGTTGCCGTCAAGGCCAAACACGGCGGATTCCCCAGTTGCTGCCGGACATGGCCTAATTTCGCATAGTCCGTCCTGAACTCATGTCCCCACTGCGAGATACAATGTGCTTCATCGACGACGAATAGATTGATCTTAACTTCAGCCAAACGCCGTTTGATTTGTGGAACCACTAACTGTTCAGGTGACAAGTATAAATAACGTAACCGGTCGAGATGGTGCAGGATGTGTTCTTTTTGTTCCCGAGTCTCAAGCGACGTCAACTTGGCGACAGCTCGTTCGCCACGACTTTTGATTTGCATGACTTGATCCTCAATCAATGAAAGAAGGGGCGACAAAATCAATGTCAAACCATCCGGCTGCAGATACGACGGTAACTGATAACACACTGATTTCCCCCCGCCAGTCGGCAAAATCGCAACCGTATCCTGGCCCGCAAGAACGGCCTCAATGATGGGTTGTTGACCAGCACGAAAATGATCGTATCGAAAAACCTTTTTTAATATTTTTTCCATCATCGATTGACCACCTTCCTTGCTAATGCGACGCGGATTTGAAAATAATCGATTTCCTGTGTCAATTCTTGTTTGATGCGCTTCAAAGAGAATGTTTCCAAACGATCGGATACTATCACTACTTCTTCGTATGCCTCAACGGATAAAAACTGATCGATCGGGAAAATCGGAGCATACATCGCCATTTCCACTAAATGATCTTCCATCGTACTTTTTTTCAACCGACGTCGTTCCGCAATTTCTTGAACCGTATACCCTTGTTTAAGCATTTCCCACGTTTTTTTTGCTGACTGGGTCATCCTTGACTGATCGATATCCGCACCTAAGGATAAAATCAGACCGGCCTCTGGTAATACACGTAAACATTTTCGCCACGCCATCACGAATTCCAATTGGAGTGAAAGCAGATCCGTCCCTAACCGTTCACTGAGTTGAGGAAACGATAATCCTGTTTTTTGTCCGGACAGGCGATAACTGATGAGGGTCGCTTCCCGTTCCGTCAGCTGACTGAAGGCTACTTCTAGCTCCTGATGAATTCCCCTCATCCAGATCGCTCGTTTTGGTAATTGCTTCACTTGTTTTCGAACCCATTCCTTTACGCCACTATCCTGTTGGACGGGGACAAAAAAAGTCTGTTGCTCCAGGCAAATGATTGTTTGGATCAACAAACTGACTCGTTTCCATAATAAAATCGGATATCCGCGCAGTTCCCCCCCCAACTCGTCTAATAAAAACGGGTTGCTGACTTGACGTTTCCCAGATTCAGTTACGATTAACAACTGTTCCTGCCTAATCCAGCCAGCCTGTTCCAGTTCTCGTAATACTTGTTCAAACCGTTCTTTTTTTAGAGGGAGCATTCCAAAAACGGACTCTAATCCATAAAAATGAGCATCCTGTAAAGAAGTCGCTGATCGTTTTCCTTGAAAAACATGAAATAGACTCCGATCCGTCCGTTCGTTTCGTAACCGAATGATTGCTTCCATCACAACTTGTCGTAACACCGTCTGCTCCATATGAAGCCTCCCTTCTTAGAGTCAGTAACAGCTCTTCCGACCTTGTTTCTACTTGATCGAAATACATTTCGTGCATTCACTTTTATTTTACAGTTCTACTTACAAATTCGCCATTTTGAATAAAAATGAACAAGAACTAATCCTACAATTTCCTTTCACCAAATCAGTTCTCCACATACTTCTACCTCTTCTTCATTGAAAAGCGTGCATGAGTCCGATACAATAACTTATAGATGAGAACAGTAGTTGGTTTCCAATGTTTTCGAATAGAGAGGAGAATGACTAATGGCTAAATTTACAATTGTTGATAAAGACACATGTATCGCATGTGGTGCTTGCGGCGCAGCTGCCCCTGATATTTACGATTATGACGATGAGGGATTGGCATACGTTATTTTAGATGATAACAAGGGAACTGCTGAAATTCCAGAAGCATTGTTTGATGATATGATTGATGCTTTTGAAGGATGCCCAACGGATTCGATTAAAGTAGCAGATGAATCATTTGAAGGCGATGCCCTCAAATACGAATAAACGTCTACTCTGACGATACGACCTGTACAGGTTGTATCGTTTTTTCGTTTAAATGAAAAAGATCATCAAGCCACAAAAAAACTGTGGCTTGATGATCTTGTAAAACTAACTTTAACGTTTCCCTTTGATGTAGGGTACACCGACAGCTTTTGGTGCATCGGCTCGTCCAACAACACCAGCAAGTGCGAGAATCGTCAGCAAGTATGGTGCAATCAACAAATAGACTTGTGGAATTTGATCGAGTAGTGGTAACTGTTGTCCGATAATCGAAATCGCCTGCGCGAAACCGAAGAATAGGGCAGCTCCCATCGCTCCGAGTGGATTCCATTTCCCAAAGATCATCGCGGCAATCGCTAAGAATCCTTGTCCAAGAATCGTCGTCACACTAAAGTTCAATGAAATGGACGTCGCATAAACTGCACCGGCGAGTCCACCGAATCCACCGGAAATCATGACACCGATGAAACGCATTTTCGTGACATTGATTCCCATCGTATCCGCCGCCATCGGGTGCTCCCCGACTGAACGAAGACGAAGGCCAAACGGTGTCTTAAAGATGACATACCAAGCGACGAACGCTAACGCGATCGCAATATACGATGTGTAATAAACGTTTGCAAAAAACATTTTAAGGACTGGAATATCCGATAAGAATGGCACGTTTTCTTTCGAAATCCGGTTTGGAATCGAATCCGTTTGTCCTTTACCATAAAAGGCACGGACAAGGAAAATCGCCAGACCGACCGCTAACATGTTGATCGCTACTCCAAGAACCGTCTGATCGGCACGGAAAAGAATCGCTGGAATCGCAAGGAACAAGGAGAAGACTGCTCCGATGACGATCGCAATTAACATCGCAAGCCAAGGACTTGCTGCACCTAATCCCATTTTTGACAACGTCAAAGCGGAAACGATTCCTGAGAACGCACCCATGACCATCAATCCTTCAAGGGCAATGTTGACGACACCTGAACGTTCACTGAAGATTCCACCAAGTGCTGCAATAATTAATGGAGCCGAATAGGCAAGCGCAATTGGTACGACAATATAAAGTACTTCTAGAAAGCCCATTATTTATCGGCTCCTTTCACTTTTTTGTCTTCTGTTTTTTTGACCGTAAACTTCTCAATTAAGAGACGGATGGCATAACCAGAAGCGACAAAGATGATGATAAACGCAATGATGATTTTAATTAACTCAGGTGGTATGCCAATCTGTTGCATTGAAAGACCACCGATATTCAGACCAGCAAACAGTAAGGCGGCAAGAACGACACCGATTGGATTGTTCGCACCCAGTAAGGCAACCGCAATCCCGTCAAATCCTACGCCCGTGAACGAGGCATTCAACGTCATGTTCTGGAACGTCCCTAATCCTTCCATCGCACCAGCAAGACCTGCGAACACACCTGAGATGACGAATGAGAGGACGATGTTCTTGTTGACACCCATACCGGCATACTCTGCTGCACTCTTGTTAAATCCAACAGCACGTAATTCGTAGCCGAGTGTCGTTTTCCAAAGGATGAACCAGAAGACGAGCGCTGCTAGTACGGCAATGAAAATCCCATTATGAAGACGTGAGAAGTCCGTCAGTTCTTGTAAGAAAGGTGACGCCAAAGAAGCCGTCTCTTTCACTGACTCTGTCCGCTCGTTTTCAATTCCGATGACATGACGTAAGATATCATTGGTTACATAAAGGGCGATATAGTTCATCATGATCGACGTAATGACTTCGTGAACATGAAAACGTGCTTTTAAAATACCCGGAATCGAGGCCCAAAGTGCCCCGGCGAGTCCTGCTCCGATTAGAGCGAGCGGCAGATGAATCGCGGTCGGGAGATCAAACTCGATCCCGATCCAAACCGCAACCATCCAACCGACCAAAACTTGTCCTTCAACCCCGATGTTAAATAAACCTGTCCGGAAGGCAAACGCAACGGCAAGTCCGGCAAAGATCAACGGAGCAGCAGCACGCAAGGTTTCACCGATGCTATATGGTTCACCAAAAATACCGTAAAATAATTGATCAAATCCGTCAATCGGATTGTACCCACCAGCCAGCATGACGATCGCACCTACGACCATCCCTAAAATGATGGAAAGAATCGGAATCAAGATTCCGTAAAAACGTTCGAGTTTCATGAACGACCGACCTCCTCTTTCTTACCGCCAGCCATCAAGAATCCTAGTTCGATCTCGTTTGTCTCTTTTGGATCGAGGAAGGCAACCGTTCGACCTTCATAAAGAACCGCAATTCGATCTGAAACTTGAAGAATTTCTTCTAGTTCAAACGAAATCAACAGAACAGCCCGGCCTTTTTCCCGTTCAAGAACCAATTGTTCATGAATGAATTCAATCGCTCCGACATCTAGTCCACGCGTTGGCTGTGCTGCAATCAGTAAGTCAGGTGAACGGTCAACCTCTCGGGCAATGATCGCTTTTTGCTGATTTCCACCCGATAAGGCACGAGCAAATGTTTCCGGACTTGGAGTTCGGACGTCGAACTTCTCGATTAAGGTTTTTGCTTTTTCCATGACCTGACCGTAGTTCATGATACCTGCTTTCGAATACGGTTGTTTGTAGTACGTTTGTAACACCATGTTATGCCCGATTGAATAATCCAACACAAGACCATGTTTATGTCGATCCTGTGGAATGTGTCCCACACCGGATTCTGTTACTTTTCGTGGTTTCAAGTTTTTGATTGACTTGTTATTGAGGAAAATTTCACCGCTATCTGCTTTACGAAGTCCTGTAATAGCTTCAATCAGCTCTGTTTGTCCATTTCCATCAATTCCAGCGATTCCGACGATTTCACCAGCACGAATATCTAGGTTCAATCCATCGACTGACTTGATGCCTCGGCTGTCTTTTACGACCAAATTCTTAATATCGAGCACAAGTTCTTGTGGATTTGCCTTGGAATACTCCGCATTAAAGTTTACTTCACGCCCTACCATCATCTCAGCTAATCTTGATTGGGTCATCGTTTCATCGATATCCACTGTGCCGATATATTTTCCGCGACGAATCGTCGTACAACGATCAGCTACTTCCATGATTTCTTTCAGCTTGTGGGTAATCAAGATGATCGATTTCCCTTCCGCAATCAGTCGATTCATGATTTGAATCAATTCTTTGATTTCTTGTGGTGTCAAAACAGCTGACGGCTCATCGAAGATTAGAATATCAGCGCCACGGTAAAGGGTTTTCAAAATTTCGACACGCTGTTGCATACCAACGGAAATATCTTCAATTTTTGCATCCGGATCGACGGCAAGGCCGTATTGTTCCGAGATTTGACGTACTTTTTCCCGAGCCTTTGCTCGGTCGATCTTAATACCGACTTTGGGTTCCGCACCCAAGATGATGTTTTCCGTCACCGTGAAATTTTGAACGAGCATGAAGTGTTGGTGCACCATGCCGATTCCAAGATCATTCGCGACGTTCGGACTCGTAATATTCACTTTTTCACCACGTACACGAATCTCTCCAGCCTCAGGCTGATACAAACCAAATAAGACGTTCATCAGCGTCGATTTTCCGGCACCGTTTTCACCAAGTAAAGCGTGAATCTCACCTTTCCGAAGCTGGAGCGTGATGTTATCATTTGCGACGAAAGTGCCAAACTCTTTTCGTATGTTTAGCATCTCAATGACGTATTCCAAGAAAATCCACTCCCATGTTTAGTTTAAAAGGGGAGGTCGCAGTACTAGCGACCCCCGCTTCCAGTTTATTTCAGTGATGCTTCGTATTCTTTAAATTCATCGTCAGTTCCTGGAACTGTGATCTTGCCATCGATGATTTGTTTTTTGTAGTCTTCAACTTTTGTCAAGACGTCTTTCGCAATGTTGTCTTGTGAAGGAGCGATATCGACACCGCCATCTTTCAAGCCAAACTCTACGACTTCACCTGCTGGGAAGTTGCCGTCCTTCGTATCTTTTGACACTTGCTCAACTGCTGTATCAACACGTTTGACCATCGACGTCAACGTGACGTTTTCTGGCATACCTTCTTCGACTTGGTCACGGTCAACACCGATTACCCAAACATCTTCACCGTTTTTCTTACGGTTTTTCGCTTCTGTGAAGACACCTTGACCTGTTCCACCAGCAGCGTGATAGATGACGTCAACTTTTTTGCCGTACATGCCTGAAGCGATTGCTTGTCCTTTTTCAGCAGCATTGAAATCTTCTGCATATTGAATTTCGATGTCTGCGTCCGGGTTAACCGCCTTGACACCGGCTTTAAATCCGTTTTCGAACTTTTTGATCAAGTCAGAGTTCACGCCACCAACGAATCCGACTTTATCTGATTTCGTCGTCAGACCGGCGACGACACCAACGAGGAATGATCCTTCGTTTTCTTTGAAGACGATTGAAGCGACATTTGGTTTGTCGACAACCATATCGACAAGCGCAAAGTTGTTATCTTTGAACTGATCCGCTACTTTACCGATATCTTCAGCCATCAAGAATCCGATACCGAGGATCAAATCATATTTTGCACGTGCCAATTGTTGAAGGTTTGGTTGATAATCCGATTGTTTCGCTGACTGGAGGTACTTGTAGCCTGTACCTTCTTTTAAGTCATTGTCTTTACCGAATTTTTGAATCCCTTCCCACGCTGATTGGTTAAACGATTTATCATCAACACCGCCTGTATCTGTAACCATACCTACTTTGAAGCCCTCTTTTTCGTTACCGCCGCTTGAATCTTTTGAATCGTCGTTACCACCACATGCTGCGAGTACCGAACTCATTGCTAAACCTGTTGCTGCTAGTGCGAGAAGTGACTTCTTTTTCATCTGAAATAATCCCCTTTCGAATATGGTCATACAAAGTTCCTGACTACGTCAAGCACCTGAGGCTGGTGATGAGGAGCGTTACGTAGGTAGGTGGAAAGCGCTTTCAGTAAAACTCCTAAAACGAGTGGTTAGACACGTTTACGGATGACATGGAAATCAAACTTATCCGCACGGAAATAGTTCGCTGAATAAAGAACGGATCGATCGAGTTCATCATAATGCGTTTGCCGCAATACGAGTAGCGGTTGGTCCGTATGTAATTGTTCAGCGATTTTCGGATCAATCCGCGGCTCGATATGCGTAACCGCATGAGTGACACGACGTCCTAGTTCTTTTTCTAATGCGTCAAACAGTGACGTCGAGGACGTGAACTGTTCTTCATTTTTAATATAATGGCTTGGAATCTTATCGACGCAATAGACGACAGGAACATCTCCTGCAAGTCGGATTCGTTCGATTCGATATACCAGTTCATCCGGACCCAGTTGAAAACGTTCCCGGTCCCGTTCGGTTGGTGGCACCATTTCTGATGACAATACTTCGGACGTCGGAATCATACCAGCGCGTGCAATCATCTCCGTGACACTGTAGAGTTCTTCGATTCCGGAAGTAAATGGTGGTCTTGCATTGATAAACGTACCGACACCGTGTTTACGGATGACGATGTTCTCATCTTCAAGAATTCGTAAAGCCTCTCGAAGAGTCGCTCGACTAACGCCAAGTTGCTTTGAAAGTTCAAACTCTGAAGGTAGTTTCTCGCCTTCCTTGTAAACGCCGTCATCGATGTCGGACTTGATTTTTTCAATCACACGTAAATAAAGCAAACGATGATCTAATTTAATCGACATGACGCATCTCCATCCTCTATCTAGTTGTAACCAGTGCTCAGACTTCTGACGTATGAGAACTCCAGCCAAGATAAGTATATGATGCCGGACTCAATCCTGCAATCATTTTGTAACAGGTTAGAAGTCTGACTTCTGGCGCTTTTGTAACCCTTTTCATAACGCACTTTCGTTTGGAAGAAAATAGGGCATTCTACCTAAGAATGCCCCACTCTGTTCCATCGCTTATTGTTCAGGAACGACTGTTTTCCCTTCAATGACCGCTTTTTTTGCTTGTTCGAGCTTTTCTACTGTTTGTTTCGACAATTTATCTGACTCGACCAAGTCAACCCCTTGCTCTTTTAAACCGTAACGAATCGTTTCTCCACCTTTAAGTTTTCCATCTTTCGCCGCGTTTGCTGTATCTTGAACGGCACGATCCACGCGTTTGATGACAGAAGTTAACGTCACGTCTTCAGGCATCCCTTCTTCTTTTTGATCACGATCGACACCAATCACTGATACATCTTCTCCATTTTTCTTTCGGTTTTTCGCTTCGGTGAAGACACCGTTCCCGGTACCCCCTGCTGCCGGGAAAATGATGTCAGCACCTTTTCCAAACATTCCAGCGGCGATCGCTTGTCCTTTTTCAGGTGCTGCAAAGTCTTCTGCATACTGAACATCGACTTTAATTTTTGGATTCACTGATTTTGCACCGGCTTCAAACCCCGCCCGGAAACGTTCGATGACATCCATCTTCATCCCACCAACAAAACCGATATGGTCCGTTTTTGTTTCCATCGCTGCAACGATCCCTGCCAAATAGGCACCTTCATTTTCTTTAAATGTGATGGAAGTGACATTTTTCCCGGAAACAACATTGTCAATAATCGCAAATTGAGTATCTTTGAATTGATCGGCAACCGTCTTGATGTCTTCATTAAACGTATTACCGATTCCGAACACGAGATTTTCTCCCCCACGTGCGAGACGTGACAGATTTGGTTGATAATCCTGCTGTGATTTAGACTGGAGATACGAGTATCCGTCATTTTGTGTCAGCTTATTTTCTTTTCCGTACGCTTGAAGACCTTCCCATGCCGATTGGTTAAACGACTTATCATCGATTCCCCCTTTATCCGCAACCATTGCGACGGAAAACTGTTCTTTTTTCGTTGAAGTATTCTCTTCAGAACCTCCACATGCTACTAAACTGACTGTTGCGACTGTCATCGCGGATACAAAGGCATACTGCTTTTTCATCATAGCCATCTCCTCTTCCTTTTTATGTGAGCGCTTTCATTATCTATTTGTGAAAAAGTCGCTCACGTACCTTCATGGGGTACGCCAACTCATATGACTGAGTATGACAAAGATTTTTCATAAAATCAACAGACGTCTGACAACTATTTTTGTGAAAACGGTTTACATTTTGATTTTTTCTTCAAACGCCACAAAAATGACAAAGTAGTGGTTTTTCTCTTAATCGGGAAGAACCGCTTTTTTTGTTCGCTTCGAATCGTTTTCCTGGGACAAGCATCGCGCCGCATCACTTCGCTGCTGGGTCGCTCCTGCTTGTTTTTCCCTAGGAAGCGATTTCGAGCGAACAAACGCTTTTTCTTTCACGCTTCCGGGTATACAACTAGCATAGATATTCGAAAGAGGAGGAATTCTTATGATGGGAAAAAGAGGCCAACATCATCGTTCTGAGAACATCACCATCACATTGGAACAATTGGTCCCGCAGGACCATCTCGTTCGAAAAGTAGATCAGGTCATGGACTTTGAATTCATCTATCCTTTAGTAGAGAAACTGTATTGTGAAAATAACGGAAGACCCAGTATCGATCCTGTTTTATTGATTAAGATGGCGCTTCTCCAATACTTGTTTGGTATTCCATCGATGCGTCGGACCATCAAGGAGATTGAGACGAACGTCGCATATCGGTGGTTTCTCGGAATCGGACTGGATGAGAAAGTGCCTCATTTCTCTACTTTCGGAAAAAATTACGTCCGGCGGTTTCAGGACACGGATGTGTTCGAAACCATCTTTTATCGTATCCTCTCACAAAGTGTCGAAGCTGGGTTCGTGGACCCTTCGGTCCTATTCATGGATTCCACACACATCAAGGCGAACGCAAATAAACGGAAGTTCAAGAAGAAAAAGATTGTCCGTCGCGCTATCCAACAGTATAAAGAAGAACTCGACCTGGAAGTCAACGAGGATCGGGTACTGCATGGAAAAAAGCCCTTCGCCCCCAAGGAGAGCCGTCTTGAAACACGCGAAATCAAGGAAAGTACAACAGATCCCGAGAGTGGTTACTACGTGAAGGGGGAACGTGAACGACTATTCGCTTATTCTTGTCATACAGCTTGTGATCGAAACGGATTCGTACTTGGATTGATCCTCACACCTGGAAATGTACATGATAGTAAAATGCTTGAACCTCTTCTTGAATCCGTCACTCATCATTTCAATCAGCCCTTCGCCGTCGTAGCCGATTCTGCTTACAAGACAGTCCAGCTCGCACATCATCTCCTTCAACGAAACATCTTACCGGTTTTTCCTTATACACGCCCCAGAGGGGTGAAGGGAATGTTCAAAACGAAAGACTTCTATTACGACGAATACTATGACTGTTATTTGTGTCCCGACAATCAAGTTCTTCGTTATCGGACGACCAATCGAGAGGGGCATCGGGAATACGTCTCTGACCCAACGATCTGTGCGTCGTGCTCTTTTCTTTCACAGTGCACGAAGAGCCAAGAGAATAAAAAAATGATCCTACGCCATATCTGGCAGGAAGCAATGGATGAGGTGGAGCATTTGCGGCATACTTCTGTGAACCGGGCATTGTATCGAAAACGACAGGAGACCATCGAACGTGTCTTCGCAGATGCAAAAGAAAAGCATGGCATGCGTTGGGCCCGATATCGTGGTCTGAAAAAAACAACGCTACAAGCGATGCTTACTTTTAGTGCCCTGAACCTCAAAAAATTGGCGAACTGGTCATGGGATTCCGGTGGGAATCCTTGTTTTCAACATCACTTTTTACGACTACATAAGACAAACCCTCATTTCAACGTTGAAATGAGGGTTTGTCTACGATCTGAAATGACAAAGCGAGAATCGCTTTGTCATTGCTCAACTTAATGTCCAATGACCCGTCGTGGTTTTGAACCTTCTGACGGACCAATCAAACCATTTCCTTCCAGCGCATCAATCAATCGTGCCGCACGGTTGTAGCCGATTCGATATTTCCGTTGAATCATCGATGTCGAGGCCGTCTCTTGCGTCAAGACGAACTGAACCACTTCATCATATAACGGATCATCGACTTCGTTCTCTCCTTCCGGCACGTCTTTTGGAATCATCGCTTCGACGTACTGGGCTTTTTGTTGCGAAATGACATGATTGACGATTGTCTCCACCTCTTCGTCCGACAAGAAAGCGCCTTGGACACGGACGGGTTTATTCATCCCATTTCCAAGTAACAACATATCTCCCCGTCCAAGTAGTTTATCGGCTCCACTCGTATCAAGGATCGTTCGCGAGTCGGTTCCGCTCGACACGCTAAACGCAATCCGGGAAGGGATGTTGGCTTTGATGACACCTGTGATGATGTCAACACTTGGGCGTTGTGTCGCGATGACCATATGAATCCCTGCCGCTCGTGCCATTTGGGCGAGGCGCATGATGGCATCTTCCACCTCGTTCGAAGCGACCATCATCAAGTCCGCCAGCTCATCCACGATGACGACGATGTAAGGAAGGCGTTGATGGACTTTTTCTTCCGCATTCATCTTGTCAATCAAGGCGTTGTATCCTTCGATATTCCGCGCCCCGTTTTGACTGAAGATTTCATAGCGACGTTCCATTTCCGAAACGACTTGTTTCAACGCTTGGGCTGCCTTTTTCGGATCGGTCACAACAGGCGCCAACAAGTGGGGAATGCCGTTGTAGACATTTAATTCCACCATCTTCGGATCAATCATCATCAAGCGTACTTCATCGGGGCGGGCCCGCATTAAAATCGAGACAATCATGCCATTGATACAAACGGATTTCCCGGAGCCGGTTGATCCAGCTACTAAGACGTGAGGCATCTTGTTGAGTTTGGCTGTGACCGTTTCCCCTGAGATACTTCGACCTAACGCGACAAGCAGACGGTCAGGGTCTGCCTGGACACTTTCGGCCCCTAACACTTCACGGAGTGAGACCATGGCGACTTCCCGGTTCGGTACTTCGATTCCGACAGCCGCCTTCCCAGGGATCGGAGCTTCGATTCGGATATCCTTTGCCGCAAGCGCAAGTGCCAAGTCGTCTGCAAGTCCCGTAATCCGACTGAGTTTGATGCCTTGATCCGGTTCAATCTCGTATTTGGTGACACTTGGACCTAAATGGATTTTCAGGACTTTTGCTCCGATTCCAAACGATTTTAATGTCGCAATCAGTTTCGTCGCATTGTCTTTTAAGCGTTTATTCTCACCTGACAAATCTTTTGTGACCGGCTCTGCTAATAAATCCAATGAGGGCAATTGATACCCATCTGGTGTTTCCGTCATCGTCAACGGTCCTTGTGTTTCCTTTGCCTGCGGTTCGACATGATCTGCAAACCCGATGATCGGAACATCCTGGATATTGACCGGTACTTCTTCCGCAGGGGGTTCGATTTCTTTCAACCGCTTCTTTTGATCAAGCGGTCGTGTCATTTTTGGCTCGGGTGTTGTTTCTTCCTGCTTTATTCGCGTACGACGCTCTCGTTGAGTAGGGGTCGTCCGTTCTCGTTGACGGAATTCTTGAACCCGCTCTTTGATGCCAGATGCAAGCTCACTAAAAAAGGAAGGGTGCAGCAAATGTATGCCACTCATGATTAATAATAACCCAATCATAAAGGCCCCGAAACTTGAGATATAGTAAGACGACCCTTGGTAAAGCCAGGCATTGATCGTCCCACGCGGTTGTCCAAGCATAAGATCAATAAAAATCAAACTCCCAAGCATCAAAAATGACCATGCCCACTTGGCGAAACGTGGTTGATTAGACAGTACTAATAATAATGTTCCACCAATCAATCCATATAGGAGCGAACCGAACTGTCCCACTTGATCCGTTGCGAATTGAGCAAGTACTTCACCGACACGGCCAAATCTCCCAAGCGCCAATACGTACGCAAGCAATGAAAGGACCGCAATGATCGCTGCATATGTACGATATTGAATCGGTTGACGTTGTTTTTTTGTCGATGGTCGCTTCTTCGCCGGTGGTCGTTTTCGAGCCGGCGTATTCCGGGCAGGTCCCTTTTTGGTTGTTGCCATCTGTCGATTCCCTCCTGATAAAAAAACGACTCAGCTGACCAGTGATCGGCCTTCCTGAGTCGCTCTTTTTGTTAAATTTCCATGATGATCGGTAAGATCATTGGACGACGTTTCGTCTGCTCGTATAGATAAGAACTCAACTTATCACGAATCAAGGACTTCATTTCTGTCCAATCCAGCTCCCCTGTCAATTTCCCTTGCAATTGTTTCGCAACAATCCGGTTTGCTTCATTGATCATATCTTCTGACTCACGCATATAAACAAATCCGCGTGAGATGATTTCTGGTCCTGAGACAATCGTTTTATTCTTACGGCTGATCGTGATGACACAAAGTACGACCCCATCTTGTGATAAGAGACGACGATCACGTAAGACGATATTTCCAACATCGCCGACACCGATTCCATCAATCAAGACGTTTCCGGCATTCACTTTACGCGACATCCGTGCTTTGCGCTTCTCAAACTCAACGACATCCCCATTTTCGATGATGAAAATGTTATTCGCATTGACACCAACCGTTTGTGCTAAGCGGCTATGTGCTTTTTGCATCCGAAATTCACCGTGAATCGGGATGAAGAACTTCGGTTTGATCAAGTTCAGCATCAATTTCAAATCTTCTGCGTGACCATGACCTGAGACGTGAACCTTCCGTTGGTTGTAAATGACGTTGGCTCCCGCACGGAATAACAAATCGATGGTTTTCGAGACCGACTTCTCATTTCCGGGAATCGGCGACGCCGCGACGACAACCGTATCATTTAGACGAATGTTGACTTGTTTGTGCGCATTACGTGCCATTCGTGTGAGGGCTGCCATCGGTTCACCTTGCGAACCGGTCGTCAGAATCACGACTTGGTTGTCATCCAGGCGATTGATTTCCGACAATTCGACTAATGTTTTTTGCTTAAACCGTAAGTAGTTTAACCGTTGGGCAACTTCTACGATGTTGACCATACTTCGGCCAACAACAGCGACTTTACGATTGTTGACTTCAGCCGCAGCAAACACTTGTTGCAAGCGATGGACGTTTGACGCAAACGATGCAACGATGACACGACCTGGTGCTTCGTAAATGACATCATTTAACTCAGAACCGACTGTCGATTCTGATCCGGACATCCCCGGACGCTCGGCATTCGTTGAGTCGGATAAGAGACATAACACCCCACGTTGACCGATGGCTGCGATTTTCCCGAAGTCGGCTTGTTTCCCATCGACAGGTGTGTAATCAAACTTAAAGTCACCTGTATGCACGATTGCGCCTTGTGATGTCTGGATACATACCCCGACTGCATCCGGAATCGAATGGTTCACACGGAAGAAGGTAATGAAATGACCCGCTACGGTTAATTTCGTCTTGGCATCAATTGGACGAAGATCTGCCTTCTTCAATAAACCGGCTTCTTTTAATTTGATTTCAATCAACCCAAGTGTCAAACGTGTCCCGTAGACCGGTACTTTTAAGTCACGTAAGACGTAACTGAGCGCACCGATATGGTCTTCATGACCGTGGGTAATGAAAATCCCTTGAATGCGTTCTTTGTTTTCTTTTAAATAACTGATGTCTGGAATGACTTTGTCGATTCCAAGCATCTCGTCTCCTGGGAACATTAATCCGGCATCGATTACGAAGATGTCCTCGTCGAGTTCGACGACGTACATGTTCTTACCGATTTCACCGGCTCCACCAAGAGCAAAGACGCTTACTTTTTCCGTCTTTTTCTTTGACACAATATGACCTCCTATTTGTATTCACTTTTCGTGAGCCGTCCACTTATCACTATCACTATTCTAGCCGAACTTTGCCATTCTGCCAACAACAGTCACCATTAAAACGAAAAAAAACATCGTGTGACCAATCAACAGGTCCACACGATGTCTGTTTATGGGTTTAAAAGTGTCTCGATTTCTTCCGTCCGATTGGCTTTTTCTTGTCTACTCGGTCGTTCATCGTCTTGAAGTTCGTCAAGAGAGTATCCGAATGTCATCTCAAAATGCGGATAATCGACGAATCGTTTCCAATCGCCACCCCACTCAAAACCAAGCGCTTTCCCGACCGCTGCTACTTCACGCCAGTCACTTTTTCCGGACTGGTTCCCGTCATACTCCAGGTCATAAGAGATGTCTCCATCAACCATCTGGACAAAATCAATCGCAAGACCATAATTGTGCATCGATTCTCCACCACGCGCGTTTGTGACAACGTCCCCCGCACGGGATCTTCCTTGTTCATACAACACATCCTGCTGTTTGTTTGTCCGATATCCTTGGGTAATCCGGATGTCGATGTTGTAACAAGAATGACTTACCCGAATCAAGTCCTCTGCTCCTGCCCGAACGGCTGGATGCAGCCCCTTTAAGTTTTTAGCACTCGCGTTAATGAGGCGATCTTCCCCTGCCCGATCTCGTGGACAACTTTCAATCCCGAGTTCCGGCTGATCGATCAGAATACTTGGCATTCGATTGGTCGAAGCAGCAAGAAATAACCCAATCGCAAACGTAGCGAGCAGGAACAAGATCCAGACGAATAGTGTTCCCCGCTTCATTAACGGCGTAACTTCTTCCGAATTTTTTGAAGGATCGGCAATCCTGTTTCAAGTAACACGTATAACGGTTTGTTTAAGACGTAATCAAACTCACCGACCTTTTCAATCATTTCGCTCCCCCACCCTGATTTAAAGGCGTACAACCCTGCATAATGATCATCTGGATCTGTCGAGCCACTCACACCACCAAAGTCGTACGATAGAGCCCCATGTGCCTTCGCATGACGCATCATCGTCCACTGCATCAGATGATTCGGCATGAATTCCCGATATTCGTTTGACGAAGCCCCATAGAGGTAATATGACCGGCGACCCGCAAGTGTCAATAATCCACCAGACAAAATCACGCCATCAGGATGTTTTGCAGCAATCGTCAATAATTCCGTCTTGGACTTCTCTGCTTTTTCAATCTGAGCCGTCGTCTGTTCTAACCGGTTGTTTAGACTCGTGATTTTTTTCTCAACCGTCTCTTTTTCCAGTTGTCGATGAATCTTTGTTAATTCTTTATCGGCTTGAAGTAATGCCGCTTCCGTATTTTCGAGGGCCCGGACGACGTCCAGTTTCGTCAAAAATAGTGCCGCATCGCCCGTCGGATGCAGATGGTCATATAAGTTTTCAAAATAATCGAGACCACGGATGGAGAAACCATCACGTTCCCCCGTTTCGACCATCAGTTTCGCAAAGGTTTTTAATTCATCGCGCGAAGCTTCATAACAGATGATTCCTTTTCGCTCCGCTAAACGAACGTTATAACGGAACTTCGAATGGAATCGATCAAAAATCTCTTTTTCTGTTCCTTCGAGACTCGTTTCCATCGTAAAGCGGGGTTGCGCATAATCAAACCCGCCTCCAAATCCATTGTGTTTAAAACCAAGTGAATGCATCTCTTGTACTAATGTCGGATCCTCTGTCCGATCGACGTTTGGATCCAGTTTGATCGCAATCGCCTTCCGTTGCTTGGCGACCCGGATCGCAACATCCCGTAATGCCGTGAGCGCTTCCTGATCGCTATAATCGACGACAAAGCCGCGTGGTGCGTAACATAACGTAAACGGCAACTTCGGAACTTTTTTAAATAATAACAGTGCGACGCCCACAAGTTGTCCGTCTGCCGTTCCGACAGCGATCCGCTCATGTGTCCAACCGGTTGCCGCTTTAACGGATCCCCAGGCGGGTAATTGCAACAAATCTCCTTTAGGGTGTGTTTTTACAAAGTCTTCAAACTGCTTCTGTTCGATGTCTAGTTGTTGGTAAGTCACTTCTTTTCCTCCAATTGGCGTATCATCTCTTTGACGAGTTGTTCTTCGTCGAGGGGTGTTTTTTCCTCCCCAATGATTTGATATTTTTCATGCCCTTTTCCTGCCAGGATGACGATGTTGTCCGGTCGAGCGAGACTCGCTGCGTAGCGAACGGCTTCTTCCCGGTCTCCGATTTCAACGAATTGATCGTGGAGCATACCGGATGCGATACCGGATGTAATCGACTCATACGATTCAAAACGAGGATCATCCGTCGTAATGACGACCGTTCCTGCGTAAGTCGAAGCCAGTTGTCCCATCATCGGTCGTTTCGTCACATCTCGATTGCCACCCGTACCAATCAAAAAGATGATGTTTTCTTTCGGAACGTCCACTAACGCCTTGAGGCATTGTTCGATTCCATCAGGGGTATGCGCATAATCGACATAGATGTTGTAACCGTCAATCGGTAACCGTTGCATCCGTCCTTTAGCCGGCTGGATCTGAGTGATCGCATTCGAAATCTCAGGGAGACTGTAGCCGATCGAAAGGAGAATTCCTGTTGCGAGTAATAAGTTATAGACGTTGAATCGACCGATGAATTGCACTGTCAATTCGACGGCTTGTTCCTGATAGACCATCGTGAACGTCGTTTCCTGTAGCGTTTGTGTAATGTTTTTCGCTTGCAAGTCTGCGGGCTGCTCAATCCCATACGTCATGACACGAGCCCCCGTCATCATTTCAAACAAATGACTGGTTTCATCATCTGCATTCAAGACGGCTACTTTTTTATCCGATAACCGTTGACCGAGTTGGGCAAACAGTAATCCTTTTGCTCGCGCATAATTTTCAAACGTCTTATGGAAATCCAGATGATCGTGTGTCAGATTCGTGAAACCGGCCACATCGAAGTCTGTTCCCGTCACACGTCCCAGTTCCAACCCATGGGAGGACACTTCCATGATGACGTCTTCAACACCCTCTTGCTGCATCTGATGGAAAAAAGCCTGCAATTCTGAACTTTGTGGTGTCGTATTGCGGCTCGGGACGACCCGATCCCCGATTTTCACTTCGACCGTTCCGATGATGCCCGTTTTCCGTCCTAATTGCGCCAGAACATCACGAACGATGGTCGTCGTCGTCGTTTTTCCGTTTGTTCCGGTGATGCCAATCATCCGCATTTTTTCTGAAGGATAATCATAAAATTTACCGGCAAGTTCTGCCATCGCTCGTGTCGTACTTCGGACAAGAATAACAGGAATTGTCACATCGAGCAGGCGTTCTGAGACGATTGCGACGGCCCCCTGCGCTTCGGCTTGTTGTGCATAATCGTGTCCATCCACTGTATATCCTTTGATTGCGACAAACAACGTACCTGGCTTCACATCTCGTGAATCGGTTGTTAACGCGGTCACGTCCGCCTCTACCATCCGCTCGGTTTTTTGAGTCTGAATGACTTCGATTAATTCAGCTAAGTTCAAGGGTATTCCTTCTTTCTCAACAACTTGTTTTTCAGTTACATGCTATTTCAGTGTAGGGGAAGCCCCGCTTGGTTTCAAGGTCTCACTCATCAATTTCCGGTAGGATGTAAGCTTTTGCCGGTGGTTCACTAAAGATATGGGCAATCATTTCCTGCACGTTTTCCGGTGTAATCCGTTCTACTTCTTCTAACACTTCTTCTAAAGTCGGATGTGTTCCTAAATGGAGTTCGTTCCGAGCATTACGGTTCATATGACTCGATGTACTCTCATTTCCTAAAATCAACGAACCTTTTAATTGTTCAATCCCATCCTCAAGTTCTTTTACCGTCAAACCATGTGCGAGCAAGTGATGGATTTCAGACGCGAGGACGGTTTCCACTTCTTCAAGCGTCTCTTTTGATGTTCCGACATAAATCGTAAAGGTCCCATGGTCATCAAACGTCGTATAGTACGAAAAGACAGAATACGCTAATCCCCGATCTTCCCGAATCGATTGGAACAGGCGGCTCGACATCGTTGCCCCAAACGCATTATTCAACAATGCTAAAGTCGGTAACCGATCGTCGGCGGAATGAATCGCACGGAAATTATAACAGACATGGACCTGTTCCGTATCTTTTTCCTTACGTAAGGACTCACTTTGTAATGCCGGCTCTTGGATTTGTCGTGTCGTCTCACTTGGTTCGATGCGACTAAAACGTGTTTTGACCTGTGCGATCAGTTCGTCCGTTACATGACCGGCGATTGAGATGACGATTTGGTC
Organism: Exiguobacterium antarcticum DSM 14480; assembly: GCF_000685865.1. Taxonomy (GTDB): domain Bacteria; phylum Bacillota; class Bacilli; order Exiguobacteriales; family Exiguobacteriaceae; genus Exiguobacterium_A; species Exiguobacterium_A antarcticum. The sequence goes on from NZ_JMKS01000003.1 coordinate 140,195, forward strand.
AGGCGCATAGGCCTCCTTGACATAATCCAAAATCATTTGACGGCTGAGGCTTTTGACACTTTCTTCTGTTCCAAGAATCGGTCGTGCCATGACGTCCTCCCCATAAGCAGCAATCGCTAACAATTCATGCACCAAATCATCAGGGGTATCTTCATACATTTTTATTTCTTCAATCACGACCCGCTTTTCTTTTTCGAGTTCTTCTTCGTCGAATGTCGACTCTAAAAACATGTCTGCTAAGACATCAAATGCCGCAACCGCATGTTCATCTAACGTCTTGACGTAATAACACGTCTGATCCTTACTCGTGAATGCATTTATATTACCACCCAAGCGATCAAAATAAACGGCGATTTCTTTTGCCGATAGCTGGTTTGTCCCTTTAAACATCATATGTTCGATTAAATGGCTGATGCCGTGTTCTTCTTTTGTTTCCGTTCGTGAGCCGGCTTTAATGAAGATACCGGTTGCGACACTCCGTGTATTCGGGATCCGTTCACTGACGATACGAACGCCATTTGCTAATGTAAGTTGTTCGACCATGGTCTATTCCTCCTTCAAATATGAAACAAGGTGGCTCTCGATGCACGTTCCGCACCGTTGAGCCACCTTGTTTTCATTAGTTACGACGTGGTGGACGTTGTCCGTCACGTGGTGGGCGAGATCCAGTATCCCGACGCGGCGGGCGGTTGTCACGCTCTGTTTTTTTCTTTTCATCATATGCGGCACGATCTTCAGCATTCATACCTTCAACAAGAAGTACTTTATGCGAAGCATTGACACGACCTTTGTCATCAACTTCCGTGACGCGGACTTTCAATTTGTCGCCTAGTTTGACGACATCTTCGGTTTGGCCGACACGCTCAAGCGCTAGTTCCGAGATATGCACAAGGGCATCTTTTCCTTTAAACAATTCGACGAACGCTCCGAATTTTTCGACGCGGCGAACCGTTCCGTCAAATTCTTCACCGATGACGACTTCACGAACGATGTCTTCAATCAACTGACGCGCACGATTGATGCCGTCTTGATCCGTTGATGCGATGAAGACGGTTCCGTCTTGATCGATATCGATCTTAACCCCTGTCTCATCGATGATGCTATTGATGACTTTACCGCCGGGTCCAATCACATCACGGATTTTATCCGGATTGATTTTGAGTGTGACGATTTTTGGTGCATATTTAGACAACTCGACACGTGGTTCAGCAATCACTGAATTCATGTGTTCCAAGATGTGTAAACGACCGAGACGTGCTTGTTCTAGTGCCTCTTCAAGGATTTGACGCGTGATACCACCAATCTTCATATCCATTTGAAGAGCGGTAACACCATCTTTTGTACCAGCCACTTTAAAGTCCATATCGCCGAGATGGTCTTCCATTCCTTGGATATCGGTTAAGATGGAGTAGTTTTCGCCTTCTTTGATCAAGCCCATCGCGATACCTGCAACTGGTGCTTTAAGAGGGACACCGGCATCCATCATCGCAAGAATCGATCCACAGATCGATGCCTGTGAAGACGATCCGTTTGATTCAAGTACTTCTGATACCAGGCGGATCGTATACGGGAAATCTGTTTCTGACGGTAAAACAGGTAACAAAGCGCGCTCACCAAGAGCTCCGTGTCCGATTTCCCGGCGGCCCGGTGCACGCATCGGACGTGCTTCTCCGACTGAGAACGGTGGGAAGTTGTAATGATGCATGAATCGTTTTTCAGCTTTCACCCCGAGACCATCGATGATTTGAGCATCGCCTGCGACACCTAGTGTTGCGACAGACAAGACTTGTGTTTGACCACGTGTGAACAGACCTGAACCGTGTGCACGTGGCAACAATCCGATTTCTGAATCGAGTGGACGAATCTCAGCAAGTCCTCGTCCATCTGGACGGACTTTATCTTCTGTGATCAATCGACGGACTTCTGTTTTGACGAATTTATTCAAGACACCTGAAACTTCTGCTAATTGTGCTTCCGTGATGGAATCATCTGCTGCATACTGATCGATGTATTTCGAAATGACTTCGTTGATCGCGAGATCACGTGCTTGTTTTTCTTCGACTTGAACCGCTGCCGTCACTTCTGCAAGTGCTTCTGTTTTCAGGCGAGAGACAAGCGTCTCGTCAAATGAAGACACCGTATAGGCGAATTTTTCTTTGCCGACTGCTGCGACGATTTCTTCTTGGAACGCAATCAATGTCTTGATGACATCATGTCCGAGGAGGATCGCTTCGAGCATCGCTTCTTCCGATACTTCTTTTGCACCCGCTTCAACCATGTTGACCGCGTGTTTTGTTCCTGCTACTTGAAGGTCGATATCACTTGCAGCCGCTTGACTTAATGACGGATTGATGATGAATGCACCATCGACACGACCAATCGTGACACCTGCAATCGGACCATCAAATGGAATGTCTGAAATCGACAGGGCAATCGATGCCCCGATCATCGCGGCTACTTCCGGTGAGTTATCTTCGTCTGACGATAAGACCGTCGTCGCAACTTGAATGTCATGACGGAAACCGTCTGGGAACAATGGACGAATCGGACGGTCGATCAAACGTGACGTCAAAATCGCGTTTTCACCTGGACGTCCTTCACGTTTTAAGAAACCACCAGGAATCTTACCTGCTGCATATAATTTTTCTTCATAGTTCACTGTTAATGGGAAGAAATCCAAGTCTTTTGGTTGTTTTGACGCAACGACCGTCGCAAGAACTGCTGTCTCACCATAACGGATCAAAGCTGCTCCGTTCGCTTGTTTGGCCAGTTGACCGATTTCAATTGTTAAAGGACGTCCACCGAGTTCGGTCGAAAACGTCTGTTTTGTTTGTGACATGCACAAATCCCCTCTCACTTCTATCCGTTTTTTCATTCAAATCTAATTATGGATGTTCTTGCGTCAAATGTCCATGAATCGGCAAAAAAAAGAAGCAGGAGACGATGCTCCTACTTCTTGTTGATCTGTTCAGATTAGCGACGAAGACCAAGACGCTCGATCAATGAACGGTAACGTGAAACATCCTTGTTACGAAGGTATGTGAGCAAGTTACGGCGACGACCAACCATTTTCAAGAGACCACGACGTGAGTGGTGATCCTTTTTGTGTGTACGTAAGTGATCGTTTAAAGTTGTGATCTGTTCAGTTAAAACAGCAACTTGTACTTCCGGCGAACCAGTATCGCCTTGTTTCGTAGCATAAGCTTCGATAATTTCATTTTTACGTTCTTTAGTGAGTGCCATTGTCACTCCACCTCCATCTTTTGAATGACCGTATTGCCGAGCATCGGATGGTGAGACCTGATGCCAAGCCAACCGGCTGTACGTATTCGTACTGACTCATCATAACGAACCACTGCCGGTCTGTCAAACGGTTAATGCCTGTAATGCATTGATTTTATCCTGTGCCAGCTGTGTCTTCAAACTATCGATGCCGTCAAATGCACGTTCGTCTCGTAAGTACGCCATCCACTCCAGCTTCAGTTCTTGTCCGTATAAATCTTCATCGAACTGTAAGAGGTGGGTTTCGATGCTGACGTCCCCTGTTTCATAAAATGTCGGACGCCGTCCGATATTCGTCATCGCCGGATATTTCCGCCCATCTTCTAAATGGACAAACGTCGCATATACCCCTAATTTCGGAATGACATACGAAAATTCAGGTCGGATGTTCGCTGTCGGAAAACCAATCTGCCTACCACGGGCATCACCATGGATGACGATCCCTTTCGTTTGGTATGGCTCACCTAATAACGTAGCCGCCTCCGAGACAGCCCCGCTCGCTAACAAATGCCGAATCCGGGTCGAACTCACCTTTTCCTTGTCCGCTTGATGTTCGGAGACCGTCGTATGATCAAATCGTCCCCGACTATGAAAATCGAGCGTCTCCATTTTCCCTACACCAAATCGACCGTACGAATAATCAAAACCTGCTACGATATGGCAGGCTCCTGCCGCAATCAAATAATGATCGACAAAATCTTGTGGGGATAATTCAGAAAACGTAATGGTAAATTCGATGACATAGACCCGATCAATTCCAAGTTGCGCCATCTTCTCCAGTTTCCGGTCAAGCGGTGTAATATAGCGAACCTGTTCTGTTCCCTGTCCAAGCACCTGTTTCGGATGAGGATCAAACGTCATGACAGCTACTGGTACGTTCAATTGACGTCCTTTTTCCAGTGCTACTTGTAAGACACGTTGGTGTCCAAGATGTACGCCATCAAAAAATCCAAGTGCGATGACGGCTGGATCTTCTACCGGTCGTTCTGGATATGTTAAGTGAATGATGTCCATTCCTGATCTCTCCGATCTTAATCGATTTGTAACATGACTTCAACACGTCCCATACTGATTTCAGGATCAAGCCGATAGATCGCTAAAGGGACGCCTTCTTCATTATAGACAGTAAATCGTTCAAATTCGACCGGAATGCTTGGCAGCTTGGCACCGTTTAATACACGGGCTGCCGTTTCAGCGTCGACAGTCAGACGTGGCCATTTTTGGATCACCTGTTCAATCGGTAGGACATACTGCATCCGCTCTTCGATCGTCTCACACGCTTCTAACGTCGCTAGCGTGACTGCATCCACTTCAGACATCGCACCCGAGCTTGTTCGGCGCAGATCACTCATATGTGCAGCGTATCCTAAGCGTTCACCGATCTCTACTGCCAACGTTCGAATGTAGGTACCTTTTCCACACGCAATCTCAATCCGAAAACGACAGAGACCGTCCTCAAATGTCACTTCAGAAGTCCGCTCCAACGCATCGATTTGGACGATCCGTGTCGGTCGTTCCACTTCAATTCCTTTTCGCGCATATTCGTATAGTTTTTTTCCGTTCACTTTGACGGCAGAATAATAAGGGGGTGTCTGCTGAATCTGCCCCGTCAATTGTTCCAACACTTCATCAATCATTTGATCAGAAATCGAATCCGATATGACAGGTGTCTCGTGCACTGTCTCCCCGTGTGCATCTTCTGTCGTCGTCGCGTAACCAATCGTCACTTCTGCCGCATATGTTTTTCCTTCATCCGTAATGAAACGCGCAAGCTTCGTCGCTCGGCCTAAACAAATGGGTAAGACTCCCGTCACTTCTGGATCAAGTGTACCCGTATGTCCCACTTTTTTAGTTTGAAAAAGGCGACGCAGTCGAAAGACACAGTCGTGGCTTGTCATGCCTGCCGGTTTATCTAACGGTAATACTCCGATGGGTTCCATTAAAATTCCTCCTCAAAAAGGGCAACCACACCTGTGGCTGCCCTTGTCTTGTTAATCCTTGTTCAAGTTCCGGAGCAACTCGTCAATCCGTGATCCGTACTCGACTGATGTGTCAATCTCAAATAACAGTTCAGGTGTCTTACGTAAACGGATCCGTGATCCGATTTCTTTGCGCATGAACCCTTTTGATTTTTCAAGTCCGACCCGTGCTTCTTCCCGCACCGTTTCATCTCCGAGCACTGAATAAAAGATCGTTGCTTGTTGCAAGTCCCCTGTCACCTCGACACCTGTGACGGTGATCGGCTTGACACGTGGATCGTTGACATCTTTAATCAACATTTGCGTAATTTCTTTCCGTACTTGTTCTGCTACACGATTCGAGCGTACACTCATTTGTAATCCCTCCAGTTCGGATTCTGATCCGTTCTGTTACTTCCGTTTTACTTCTTCCATGACGAATGCTTCGATGACGTCATCAACCTTGATATCATCGTAACGTTCAATCTTGATTCCACATTCGTAACCTGTTGCGACTTCTTTCACATCGTCTTTGAAACGACGTAACGTATCGAGCTTCCCTTCGAAAATAACGATGCTGTCACGAACTACACGAACGCCTGCTGCACGTGTCAACTTACCTTCCGTGACATAACCACCAGCAATCGTTCCGACTTTCGAAACTTTGATGACGTCGCGCACTTCTGCTTGACCGATGATTTTCTCGATGAATTCTGGATCAAGTAATCCTTTCATCGCTTGTTCAATTTCTTCAATGGCATTGTAGATGATCCGGTGAAGACGAATCTCGACTTTCTCTTGATCGGCCATTGATTTTGCATTACCATCCGGACGAACGTTGAAACCGATGATGATGGCGTTTGCTGCTGAAGCAAGGATGACGTCTCCTTCGGTAATCGCACCGACACCGGAGTGAACGATGTTGATTTTAACGCCTTCGACATCGATTTTCTTGAGTGAACCAGCAAGAGCCTCGACTGAACCTTGAACATCCCCCTTGATGATGATGTTGAGGTCCTTGACTTCACCCTCTTTGATGCGATCAAAAAGATCTTCGAGACTGACTTTTGCCGAGTCACGACGTTGCGCCTCGATTTCACGTTGATAACGTGCTTCACCGATTTGACGCGCTTTTTTCTCATCTTCAAAGGCGATGAATTGATCACCCGCTTTTGGCACATCGTTTAACCCTGTGATTTCGATTGGCGTCGATGGTCCCACTTCTTTGACACGACGACCGATATCGCTCACCATTGCCCGGATCCGACCGAACGTATGACCGACAACAATCGGGTCTCCGACACGAAGTGTTCCGTGTTGCACGAGTAACGTCGCAACAGGTCCACGACCTTTATCGAGTTTAGCCTCGATGACTGTACCACGACCATGCATCTCTGGTGTTGACTGATATTCTTGGACTTCTGAAACAAGAAGAATCATTTCTAACAATTCGTCGATTCCGTCACCTTTTAAAGCTGAAACCGGTACGAAAATCGTATCGCCGCCCCAATCCTCTGCGACAAGACCAAACTCTGTCAACTCTTGTTTGACACGGTCCGGATTTGCGCCTTCTTTGTCCATCTTGTTGACAGCAACGATGATCGGAACACCAGCTGCCTTCGCATGACTGATGGCTTCTTCTGTTTGCGGCATGACACCGTCATCTGCTGCGACGACGATGATCGCGATATCCGTGACATCTGCACCACGCGCACGCATTGTCGTAAAGGCGGCGTGACCTGGTGTATCGAGGAATGTGATTTTCTTTCCATCGATTTCAACTTGGTAAGCACCGATATGTTGCGTGATTCCGCCGGCTTCACCTGCAGTAACTTTTGTGTTCCGAATCGAGTCAAGCAATGTTGTTTTACCGTGGTCGACGTGTCCCATGATCGTAACGACCGGTGGACGCTCTGACAACGTATAATCTTCTAAGTTCAACTCATATGCATCAAATTCCGTCTCATCGACTTGGACTGTCTTCTCGACTTCAAAACCGAAGTCAGATGCTAACAATTCGACCGTCTCATCATCGAGATCCTGGTTGATTGTCGCCATGACACCCATTCCCATCAATTTCATGATGAGTTCGTTTGGTTTTTTGTCCATTTTTTCAGCAAGTTCACCCACTGTTAAGTTGTCAGCGTATTGAACGACGTTTGCCATTGCTTCTTCTTGCGCACGACGTGCCGCTTTTCGTTGACTTGATTTTGAATTCGGGTCTGCTACTTCTAATTTACGTGGTTCTGCCTTTTTCTGCGGACGGCGTTTGCCACCACGGTTGTTGCGGTTACCGAATTCTGGACGTCCGCCTTTCGTATTGCGTGATTGGTTCCCTGCTGGTTTGTTAGTTGTTCCTGGTCTGTTCGGTTTATTGTCTGATTTCACTTGTTTTGGAGCCTCCGTTTTTTGGACCCGATGTTTCTCGGGATTAAATACTTTGTCGAGTTGCTGTACTGTCTGTTCATCTAAGACCGCCATATGGTTCTTGACTGGTTTTTCCAGCTTTTCGAGCTGGGCGATGACCTGCTTACTCGTTACGTTCTGTTCTTTCGCGAATTCGTATACACGTTTACCCAAAAGATCCACCTCCAGTTAATCGTTCGAGAGGAGTTCAGTTAGCTTTTTCGCAAATCCGGCTTCGTTGACTGACACGACGACACGCGCATCTTTTCCAAGTGCATGCCCAAGGATATTTCGGTCCGCAACTTCGATATACGGGACACGATAACTTGTACACTTATCTGTTACTTTCTTACGCGTGGCAGCCCCCGCATCTGCTGCTAAGAGGACAAGTTTGGCTTGTCCTCCCCGTACTTCTTTCAGTACGAGTTCTTCTCCAGTCGTCACTTTCCGCGCTCGGTTCGCGAGACCAAGGAGCGATTCCCATTTACTCATGTGTACCTCCCGCGATCGCAAGCAATTGATCATATAACGCATCCGTCGTTTTGACTTTCAGATGATGATCGAGTGTGCGTTTCTTTTTTGCTGTCGCAATGACAGTGACGTCCTTTGTCAAATAGGCTCCTCGCCCATTCATTTTACCATTAAGATCGACGACAACCTCACTATCAGGTGTTCGAACGACCCGAATTAGTTCTTTTTTAGGACGCATTTCTTGTGTGATGACACATTTACGTAATGGTACCTTTTTTTGCACGAATTATTCCTCGCCTTCGACTTGGACCGTTTCCATGTCAACTGCTTCTGTTACAGGCTCTGCTTTCAAGAAGACATCTTTCAGCCCCATTGACTCTGCTTCGGATTCACTCTTGATATCAATCTTCCAACCTGTCAATTTCGCTGCGAGACGGGCATTTTGACCACGTTTCCCGATGGCGAGTGACAATTGGAAGTCAGGAACGACAACAATCGTTGCTTTCGCTGGTTCATTGACATATACCGCCACGACTTGCGCTGGGCTTAAGGCGTTCGCTACATATTCTTTTGGATCATCGGAATAACGGACGATATCGATTTTCTCACCGTTCAACTCGTTGACGATACGCTGAACACGTGCTCCTTTTTGACCCACACATGCACCAACTGGATCAATTTCATCGGAAGCAACGGCAATCTTCGAACGGTCACCCGCTTCACGTGCGACTGACTTCACTTCGACTTCACCACTCGCGATTTCGGGTACTTCAATTTCAAAGAGACGTTTCAGCAACCCTGGATGTGTCCGCGAAACAAGGATCGAAGCGCCTGATCCTTTGACCATCGGATCGACTTTCGTGACATAGACTTTGATGTATTCCCGGATTCCAAATCGTTCGTTTGGCATCTGTTCATGTGTCGTCAAGACCGCTTCGATTCCCTCGAGGTTGACGTAGAGATTACGGGCGTCCTGACGTTCGACCATCCCCGTCATGATCTCATCTTCGCGGTCAGCAAAGTGATTATAAATCCGTTCCCGTTCTGCTTCTCGCATCTTTTGTGTCACGATTTGTTTTGCCGTCTGAGCAGCAACACGACCAAAATCACCAGGCGTGACCTCGACCTTATGGAAATCCCCGAGTTCATAGGTTGGATCGATTTCGTGTGCTTCCTCGAGTGACAGTTGTTCTTCCGGTTGTGTTAACCGTTCGACCACTTCTTTGAGGGCAAAAACACGAATATCTCCTGTTTTTTGGTCAAACTCAACCTTAACTGCCTCCGACTCTTTTCCAAAGTTGCGACGGTAAGCGGAAATCAATGCTTGTTCTAACGCATCGATGATGATATTTTTATCAATCTCTTTTTCTTTTGCGATTTGTTCGATTGCTTCGAGTAACTGTGGTCCCATCGTTCTCTTCCTTTCCTTAGAACACTACCGCAAGCCGCGCCATCGCGATCTTGTTCACCGGTATTTCAATTTTCAATTTGCGTGTCTTCACACGAACTTCGATTTCAAGTAGCTCATCCGAATACGTCAGTAAAGTCCCTTCGAATTCTGTGGCATCCTTGACCGGGTCATGGGTCTTGATATAGACATGTTTTCCAATCGCCTTTTCGAAATCCTCAGTTTTTTTAAGTGGTCGTTCAGCACCTGGACTGGCAACATCTAAATAGTAGGGTTCATCAATCGGATCGTCTTGGTTCAACGCTTCCGACAACTTTTCATTGATGTTGACACAATCTTCCAGGTCAACGCCACCTTCCTTATCGATGGAGACACGTAGGAACCAATCCGCCCCCTCTTTGACGAATTCGACGTCGACAAGCTCCATCCCCTCTCGTTCTACGATCGGTTTTGCGAGCAGTTCGACCTTCTCAGTTACGTTCGTCATCTTCATCCTCCTTCAAAAAACAAACAAGAAAGGAGCAGGTCCCCCTACTCCTTCCAAGTCGTAGTATAAAAAACATTTCCTCACTCAATATAGCATAATGCACCGTCTTAAGCAAGCATCCGCAAGGCTTTAGAGGTCAAATAACGAGAGTTGGTTCTCATCCGGAAGACCTTCTAGACAACCGAGATTATCCAGCGTTTCAATAATCGTCTTCGATAATTTCGCTCGTTTTTGCAGATCTTCTTTCGATAGGAACTCTCCCCCTTTTCGGGCTTCGACGATTTGTTTCGCCGCATTCGTCCCAAGACCGGTCACGGCGTCGAACGGTGGCAACAACGTGTCCCCATCGATTAAGAACTCTGTCGCACTGGATTTGTATAAGTCGACTTTATTGAATGTAAAACCACGTTCAATCATTTCGAGGGCAATCTCAAGCACCGTATAGAGCCCTTTATCCTTCGCCGTTGCTTCAAAACCTTTATCTTTAATGTCTTGTAATACCTTTCGAATAGCAGCCGATCCTTTATTCATCGCTCCGATATCAAAATCACCCGCACGGACCGTGAAATAAGATGCATAGTAATACATCGGATGATGCACTTTATAATAAGCGATCCGCACTGCCATTAGGACATAGGCCGCGGCGTGCGCTTTCGGGAACATGTATTTGATTTTTTTACACGAGTCGATGTACCACAGTGGGACGTTGTTCTCAATCATCGCTTCTTCCATCTCAATCGAAAGACCTTTCCCTTTTCGGACGGACTCCATGATTTTGAAGGCGAGCGACGGTTCCAGACCGGCATAAATCAGGTAGACCATGATATCATCTCGACAACCGATGACGTCCTTCAGCTCACACGTTCCATTATAAATCAATTCACTGGCGTTCCCGAGCCAGACATCGGTCCCGTGCGACAGACCAGAAATCTGAACAAGTTCTGAGAATGTCGTCGGTTTGGTTTCTTCGAGCATCTGTCGGACGAATTTCGTCCCAAACTCCGGAATCCCAAGCGTTCCTGTCTTCGAGTCGATCTGTTCCGGCGTCACACCAATCGATTCTGTCGAACTAAAGATTTTCATGACTTCTGCATCATCGACAGGAATCGTTTTGGGATCTCGTCCGGACAAGTCTTGTAACATCCGAATCATCGTCGGATCGTCATGACCGAGGATATCGAGTTTTAGTAAGTTGTCATGAATCGAGTGGAAATCAAAGTGGGTCGTTTTCCACTCAGACCCCATATCATCAGCCGGAAATTGAATCGGACTGATATCATAAATGTCCATATAATCCGGCACGACAATGATCCCACCCGGATGTTGTCCTGTCGTCCGTTTGACACCGGTCACACCACTGACGAGCCGATCGACTTCCGCGTTCCGGTAATTCAAGTCATTTTCTGATTGATACCCTTTGACGTAACCATAGGCGGTTTTCTCAGCAATCGTTCCGATTGTTCCTGCTCGGTAGACGTAGTCAGCCCCGAACAAGACTTTTGTGTATGCGTGAGCTTTCGGTTGGTATTCCCCGCTAAAGTTTAAATCAATATCAGGTACTTTATCGCCTTTAAATCCAAGGAACGTCTCAAACGGAATATCATGTCCGTCTTTTGTTAACGGAATGTCACACGTCTTACACGATTTATCTGGTAAATCAAATCCTGAACCGACAGATCCATCATCAAAGAATTCTGATTCCTTACAGTTCGGACAGACATAATGCGGCGGTAGTGGATTGACTTCCGTAATCTCCGTCATCGTCGCGACCAGACTGGACCCAACCGATCCACGGGACCCGACGAGATACCCATCATCGAGTGATTTCTTAACCAGTTTATGAGAAATCAGATAGATGACGGCAAAGCCGTGACCGATGATCGACTTCAATTCTTTTTCGAGTCGTGCTTCGACGATTTCCGGCAACACTTCTCCATAAATCTGATGTGCCATGTTGTAAGAGAGTGTCCGGACTTCCTCGTCTGCCCCCTCGATTTTCGGTGTAAATAAATCTTTCGGAATGATATCAATGTTTTCAAACCAGTCCGCGATCTGTTGACTGTTCGTAATGACCAGTCGTTCCGAAAGTTCCGGTCCTAAAAATTTAAAGTCCTGCATCATTTCTTGTGTCGTCCGGAAATGGGCAGGTGGTAACTGCTTCCGCATGTTCAACATGTTGGCACCACCTTGCGTCCGAATCAACACTTCCCGGTACGTCGCATCATGTTTGTCCAAGTAATGGACATTCCCTGTCGCGACCGGTAAGATGTCATTTTCTTCTGCCACGCGAATGACTTTTTTAATGAATTCACGTAATTCCAACTCATTTTGAACGATTTCCCGTTCAATCAGATGTCCATACATTGCTGGAGGCTGTATTTCGATAAAATCATAAAAACGCATCACCTTCGCTAAATCGTCATCTGATTTGTTGAGTGCTGCATCAAATACTTCTCCATTGTCACAAGCAGAACCGATGATCAATCCGTCGCGATGAGCAACAAGTTGTGAACGAGGAGTGCGGACGACCCGGTGGACGTGTTTCGTATGCGCCAGTGAAATCAGACGATAGAGGTTTTTAAGCCCGGTTCGGTTTTTGGCATAGACCGTTGCATGGTACGGACGAGCCCGTGAAATATCCTTCCCCATTTCCCGGTTCAGCGAGAGGTGGGTTTTCATGTTAAACATCTCATCCGCCATCTGAAGCAACTTCAGCATCAAATACCCGGTCGCTTCCGCATCATAAATCGCCCGGTGATGTTGCGTCAATTCAATGTCAAACCGTTTGGCTAACGTATTTAAGCGGTGATTTTTCAGGCTTGGCATCAAGACACGTGCCAGTTCGAGCGTATCGATGACAGGTAAGACGGACTCTTCATGACTACCAGAACGTAACGTCGCATTTAAGAAACCAATATCAAATGAGGCATTGTGGGCAACGAGAATTGACTCCCCCGCCCAGTCCATGAACTCTTTGACGACTTGTTCCGGATCCGGTTTGCCCCGGACCATCTCATCTGTGATGCCGGTCAAATCGATTGTCGTCGCTGACAACAGATGTTTCGGGTCCGCAAACGCTTCGAACTTATCAATGATATCCCCATCGTAAATTTTGACCGCCGCGAGCTCGATGATTTTGTTGTACATCGCAGAAAGGCCGGTCGTCTCGACGTCAAACACGACGAACGTCGCTTTCTCTAATTCCTGATCGACCGGATGATACGCGACTTGCACCCCATCATTGACGACGTTCGCTTCAATTCCGTACAAAATCTTGATATCATTTTTTTTACCGGCATAATAGGCATCCGGAAAACTTTGAGCACCGGCATGGTCCGTGATGGCGACAGCAGGATGTCCCCAGGTTGCCGCACGTTCGACATATTTCGTGACATTCATGACGGCATCCATCTGACTCATTTGAGAATGCGCATGTAGTTCGACACGCTTCTCGCCCGCCCATGGATCAGCAGGCAACTCCATTTTCACTTCGGACAGTTGAGCAATCATCATACACAAATCACGCAAGAACGTATCAAATTCTACACGACCTGCGACTTGAATCCACATACCTTTTTTAATGGCCGACAAGATCTTGACGTCCGTTTCGTCCCGTGCAAACATTTTGACGACTAATGAATCCGTGTAGTCGGTCAGCTTAAAGGTAAAGATGGTTTTTCCACTTCGGAGTTCACGGCTTTCAGCCGCAAAGACGAGACCACGAATCGCAATCCGTCGTTCCTCATCTTGAATCGTCTTGATCGGAACAACTTCGTCTTGAATCGGTTTTCCGATACGAATATCGACCGGACCCTCGTCATCATCCCGTGACTGTTCACGTTTGAATTGTAATTCAAGCATCCGCTTGGCTTCTTCGATATCTTCTTGCTTCACTTGATTGCGCAACTGTTCTTGTTGTGTCTGATCCATTTGGACGACGGGCTCACAAAGGAACTTCGGAAACCCGTACGCACCGTACAACAGTTGCATCTCGCCACATAAATCATTTTTTAAGAACCCGGCTTCTGGTTCACTCCGAACCGGGATGAATAGTTTATTGTCGCGGTACTCAGGCAACACCCGACTGAGATGGCTCCGCATCGCCGACGAGGCATCGGCCAAGTCTTCAACGATATACGGCCAATAATCAATAAATAGTTTGTTGTCAGGCCGCTCTTTTGACTCTAAAAACAACTTCACTTCCGCAAACTGTTGGTAACGACTTTTCAAACGGCTATAAAACATCTGATAGACGTTTTGGGGTAAGACACGTGCAATTTGGATATGGAAGGTCCATGTCGAAGTCGCCTTCTGAACCCGTAATTTTTCAAGAGAGGCATCGGTAAAAAATTCTTCCACGATGCCGGTCGGTAATTCTAGATCGCTCATCAAGAGCGACATGCGTTGTTGTGTATCCACTCGCATTTGTGCTGTCGTTATAGCTCCACACCATGACAGCCACTCCTCCTCCTCTTGCAGATTGCCCAAGGGGCGAATGGGTGTGAGACAAGAAAACAGTCACTTTACGAAAAGTGACCGTTCCCATTGTTTATTGTAAACCTTCATAAAGCGAACGAACAGCCTCAAGAAGATTTGTTTGCTGAATTTCTTCTGCTTCACCGCCACGACGTGCTTTCAGTTCGACGATACCTTCCGGTGCTTTTTTACCGACGTTGATCCGGACCGGTAAACCAATCAAGTCTGCATCGGCAAACTTCACGCCAGCCCGTTCCTTACGATCGTCGAAGAGAACGGAGAACCCAGCAGCCGTCAACTCTTGATACACGGTTTCCGCGACCTGCATTTGATCCGCATTTTTACCATTGACTGCAATCAAATGAACATCAAACGGTGCGATCGCTTTAGGCCAAACGATTCCTCGCTCGTCATAATGTTGTTCGACGACAGCAGACATCGTCCGGGAAACGCCAATCCCGTAACAACCCATGATTAACGGTTGTGCTTTTCCACCCTCATCCAGGAACGTTGCGTTCATGCCTTCTGAGTAACGTGTCCCGAGCTTAAAGACTTGTCCGACTTCAATTCCTCGAGCAAACTTGACGTGTCCGGCTCCATCTGGCGACACGTCTCCTTCTTCGACAAATCGTAAGTCCGTATACTCTGCCTCGAAATCGCGACTCGGATCCACATGAATATAGTGTGTTTCTGCTTTATTGGCACCACAGACCACATTCGTCAGAGCACGGATCGCGTAATCCGCAACGATTTTCATCTCGGCGCCAATCGGTCCCAGTGTTCCTGGTGTCGAGTGAAGGGCCTGTTCGATTTCTTCATCCGTTGCCATCATGATATCAAGGGCACCGAGATAATTTTTCAGTTTGATATCGTTGACTTCATGGTCGCCGCGAACGAGCGCCATGACGAGACCTTGTTCCGTTTTGAAGACAACGGTTTTGATCGACTCCTGTTCCGGTAATCCAAGCACCGCACTGACGGCTTCAATCGTTTTTGCATCACCTGTGTGTACTTCTTCTAACGCCGCCGGTGATTTCTCTTGTTTCGCGTACTGATCCACTGATTCTGCCATCTCTAAGTTGGCAGCATAGTCTGATTGATCGGAATAAACAATTGTATCTTCCCCGATTGCGGCTAACGCATGGAATTCGTGTGTCCCGCTACCGCCGATTGCGCCAGAGTCTGCGACGACCGGACGGAATTCGAGCCCAACACGTGTGAAGATCTTTGTATAGGCTTCAAACATGTTTTGATATTCTTCTTCTAAACTCTCTTGTGTTGCATGGAAAGAGTACGCATCTTTCATGATGAATTCGCGCCCACGGAGTAATCCGAAGCGTGGTCGACGCTCATCGCGGTATTTCATTTGAATCTGGAACAGGTTGACTGGTAATTTTTTATACGAGTTCAACTCATCTCGAACGATTGAGGTAATCAATTCCTCGTGCGTGGCACCAAGCGCAAACCGGCGGTCATGACGATCCGTCAGACGCATCAGTTCTGGACCATAAATATCCCATCGTCCTGTTTCTTCCCAAAGTTCTGCCGGTTGAATGGCCGGCATCAATAGTTCTTGCGCACCAGCTGCTTCCATCTCTTGACGGACAATCGTCTCAATTTTAGAGAGGACACGTTTAGCAAGCGGAAGATAAGAATAGATTCCAGCTGCATTTTGGCGCATGAATCCCGCACGTAACAGCAGTTGATGACTGACGGCTTCTGCATCGGATGGTACTTCACGCAAAGTTGGCATAAATAGTTTCGATTGTTTCATTTGAGTCGTGAACCCCTTTGACTAATAATTTAAAAGAATTTCTGGATATCGTTCCATGTGACGACTAACATCAGCAGCATCAACAAGGCAAATCCAACAAAATGAACCAATCCTTCTTTTTGTGGATCAACAGGCTTTCCGCGCACAGCCTCTAAGAACAGGAACAATAAGCGTCCACCATCTAAAGCCGGTAACGGCAACAAGTTGAACACGGCTAAGTTAACAGAAAGTAACGCTGTCCATGTCAATAACATCGAAAACCCACTATCAGCAACCTGATCGGTCATTTTAACGATACCGACCGGTCCTGACAATTGATCAACACCCACGGCACCGGTCACTAAGTCTCCGACCGCTCCGACGATCAACGTCGACATCCGCCATGTTTCAGATACACCGGTTTGCAACGCCGTTCCGAACGATTTTTCCGTTTCATTCGTCACACCGATGATTCCAACTTTTTGATCCCCTTGTTGTTGGATCTTTGGTGTAATCGTCGTTGTTTGTTCTTGTCCATCCCGTTCGTATACAACCGTCGTTTCTTTTCCTGCTTGATCTTGGAAACCGGCACGTAAATCCGTCCATTTTCCGGTTGGGTCTCCGTTGACAGACAGAATTCGGTCTCCTTCGACAAGCCCTGCTTGATCAGCAGGTGATCCTTTTTGGACCGTCCCAATCACACTTTCGCCTGTAGGTGAACCATTGTATAAAGCGAGTCCAAATAAAATGACGAAAGCGAGCACAAAGTTCATCGCCGGACCTGCTGCAATCGCTAAGACCCGTTTAAACACCGATTTTGATCCAAACGTCCGATCATAAGGCGCAATTTGCGTATTCGTTTGTCCCTCGACGAGAAATGCCGTCTTCGAGACAGGATAACGTGTCGACACTTCATCTTGTAAGGCGACGATTTCTAGCTTGTGCAACAAATCGATTTTTTCAACTGTCACGACTTGATCCGTCTCTGGACGAGCAGGATCGAGATAAATCGTTTCGACGATCCCCTCATGAAGTGCTAAACCAATCGTTTGACCTGGCTTAACTTCGACGAATTCCGGCTCTTCCCCCGCCATCTTGACATATCCGCCAATCGGCAACAAACGGACCGTGTACAAGGTCTCATTTTTGAAAAAAGAAAAGATTTTTGATCCAAATCCGATGGCGAATTCCCGACAGAGAATGCCGGCGCGTTTCGCCATTACGAGATGACCCCATTCATGTACGGCAACAAGTACACCGAACATCAATACGATTGATATAAAGGTCGTCATTGCTATCCCATCCTTAGTTAGCGAGTGAGAGTGACGCGACAAACGCACGTGCCCAACGGTCCGCCTCAAGGATTTGTTCTAAAGACGGATCTTCGACTTTCTCGTGTGCTTGAAGAGCCGCCTCGACGCTCGCTTCGATTTCTAAAAAGCTGATTTCCCCTTTTAAAAAGCGGTCCACGGCTTGTTCGTTCGCAGCATTGAGTACTGAAGGCATCGATCCACCAGCACGTCCTGCTTCAAAGGCAAGACGAAGCAAGGGATACCGATCAAACGAAGCCTCAGCAAAATTCAGGCGTCCGATTTGTTTTAAGTTTAACCGTTCTCCCCCTTGAATTTCAAGGCGGGACGGATATGTAAGGGCATATTGAATCGGTTCACGCATATCCGGCATCCCGAGTTGCGCCATGACCGCACCATCATTAAATTCAACCATCGAATGGATGATCGACTCCCGGTGGATGACGACATCGATTTCCTCATACGATACATCAAATAACCAATGGGCCTCGATCACTTCAAACCCTTTGTTCATCATCGTCGCGGAATCAATCGTAATTTTAGCCCCCATCGACCAATTGGGATGGTTCAGCGCCTGTTCCACGGTCACGTTCGCCAACTCTTCCCGTGTCTGGTCTCGGAAACTTCCGCCCGATGCGGTCAAGATGATTTGACGGACATCTTCACGTCGTTCCCCGTTCAAGCACTGAAAAATGGCCGCATGTTCACTGTCGACCGGTAGAATCACGACTCCTTTTTCCCGTGCTTTTTTCATCACTAAGTGCCCTGCCGTGACAAGTGTTTCTTTGTTGGCCAGTCCAATTGATTTTCCTGCTTCAATCGCGGCAAGGGTCGGACGAAGACCGACTGCTCCGACAACGGCCGTAATGACGATATCGGCTTCTTCCGCTGTCGCAACGGCAATCAATCCATCTTCTTCGACAACGATTGTTGGTGTATACGTTAACATCGTCTCGAGCTCCATTTTAACTGATTCATCCAGCACTGCGACTAACGCTGGGCGCAATCGATTCAACCATGGTGACGCGACTTCAACGTTTTTACCGAATGCAAAACTGACCAATTGAAAACGATCGGGATTGGCGGCAATGACATCTAATGTTTGTGTCCCAATTGAACCTGTCCCACCAATAATACTGACGTTTTTCATCGTTCTTCCCCCTTAACCGAATATACCAAGTACGATCAATACACTAAACACGATGATCATGCTATCAAATCGATCAAGAATTCCACCATGTCCAGGTAACAATGCACCAGAATCTTTTACCCCATAATGACGTTTGTATGCCGACTGGACTAAATCTCCGAGTTGACCGACGACCGCAACGATCAGTGCCAACAATAAGACTTTTCCGAATCCGACCGTCGGATGGATCCACTCAAAAAGCACCCCTAACATAAGCGCCAGAACGATACCACCCACTGCGCCTTCGACCGTTTTATTCGGACTGATGGCTGGCCATAATTTCGTTTTACCTAGACTTTTTCCGACGAAGTAGGCACCAGAATCGGTAAACCAAATCAGCAAGATGATCAACAACGATACGATCAGCCCGTTCTCGAGGAGACGGATATACGTAAACGATGCAAAACCGACTCCGACATAGACCGCCGTCAATAAAAGAAAGGCTACATCATCAAACGTAAATACGTTTTTTGAAAATACTGTCCAAAACAAACTGATCAACACAATCAACATGCCCCATGCTAACGGAGACAATCCAAGTGAAAGCGAATGGTTTTCCGCTTGCTCATACAGACCGACAAATGGGAGTAATGCTCCTGCGCCAAATAATAAAACAGGTAACGATTTAAACGAAAGCTGTCGCATCTTGATCAGTTCGGTATAGCCAATCACTGTCAAAGCTGCCATAAATGTAAGGAATGGGAGTCCTCCTAGATAAAGTAATCCTAAAAAGATGGCACCTGCCCATATTCCCGTAATGATTCGTGTTTTCATAAGCTGTATCCTCGTTTAGTCAGACTCCGCCAAAACGGCGTGTCCGTTGATTATAGTCTTCAATCGCCTCGAGGAACTGGTCACGCCGAAACTCGGGCCACAAGACATCTGTAAAATAAAATTCTGCATAGGCAGCCTGCCACAATAAGAAGTTCGAGAGGCGTTGCTCACCGCTCGTTCGAATGACGAGATCGACATCTGTCATCGATCCTGTCATCAATTCTTGTTCGATGACGTCATTCGTAATCATTTCAGGAAGCAACAAACCAGCCTGTACTTTTTCAGCGATTTTTTGCATGACTTGTACAATCTCATCCCGCCCTCCGTAGTTGAGGGCAAAAATCAATCGGAGTCCTGTATTATCGACCGTATCTGCTTTAGCTTGTTGGACCGCTTCTCGTGTATAAATCGGAAGGCGTGAAATTTCACCTGCTACTTCGACCTTGACGTTACGTTCCTTGAGGTCTTTTAAATCTGACTCTAAAAATTGTGCCGGTAGCTTCATCAAGAAACTGACTTCTTCTTCAGGACGTGTCCAATTCTCAGTTGAGAAGGCATATAGCGTCAAACTTTTAACACCTAATTCATTTGCGGTACGAACGACTTCTCGCACGGACTTCATGCCTTCGCGATGACCCATGATGCGGGGAAGGCCTCGTTTTTTTGCCCAACGCCCGTTTCCATCCATAATAATCGCAATGTGTTCAGGAACTTGTTGTTCAATCACTTCTTTGGTCTGATTTAACCATTGAAACATTTATTTCTTCCTCCCCTCGTTCAGTTTAAGAAGAAAGGGACTCTTCGTGTGACAAAGAGTCCCCAACATGACGACGTATCGCGTCATACTTCCATGATTTCTTGTTCTTTATCCGTCGCTGTTTGATCAAGCAACTTAACGAATTTATCTGTTAACGTCTGAACGTCTTCTGTGTATCCCCGAAGATCATCTTCAGTCAACGCTCCGTCTTTTTCTTGCTTTTTCAATTGTTCATTTGTGTCACGACGAATGTTTCGAAGGGCCACTTTTCCTTCTTCCGTGTACTTTTTGACAAGTTTCACGAGTTCTTTCCGACGGTCTTCTGTCAGTGGTGGAATGGCTAACCGAATGACTGTTCCATCCGAAGAAGGAGCTAATCCCAAGTCGGCCCGCTGGATTGCTTTTTCAATTTCAGTCACCATCGACTTATCCCATGGTGTAATCAAAATCAAGCGTGCTTCTGGCGTGTTGACGTTTGCCACTTGGTTCAATGGTGTAGGTGAGCCGTAATACTCCACTTGGACGGGATCCAGGATCGCTACGTTTGCTCGTCCTGCTCGTAACGTCGCGAGCTCTTTTTTTAGTGACAGATGGGCTTTTTCCATCCGTTCTTCTGCTTGTTTCATGATTGCTTGTGACATATTATTTCCCCCTTACGAGTGTCCCGATTTCATCACCGATGACAACGCGTTTGATGTTTCCTTCTTCCATTAACGAGAAGACGATGAGCGGGATATCATTATCCATGCAAAGCGACGTCGCCGTTGAATCCATGACTTGAAGACCATCTTTTAAGACATCCAAGTAAGATAACGTTTCGAACTTCTTCGCTTCCGGATCGATGTTCGGATCAGCCGAGTAGACGCCGTCGACATTGTTTTTCGCCATCAAGATGACGTCTGCCTCAATTTCAGCCGCCCGAAGCGCTGCCGTCGTATCTGTTGAGAAATAGGGATTCCCTGTTCCGGCTGCAAAGATGACAACGCGTCCTTTTTCAAGATGACGCATCGCCCGACGACGGATGTACGGTTCAGCAACTTGTCGCATTTCAATCGACGTTTGGACACGTGTTTCAACGCCAACCGACTCCAAACTATCTTGTAAAGCGAGCGAGTTCATGACGGTCGCAAGCATTCCCATATAATCCGCGTTTGCCCGGTCCATTCCAAGCTCTGCTCCTGTTTTACCGCGCCAGATATTCCCTGCGCCGACGACAACAGCGACTTCTACGTTCAATTCAACCAATTCCTTGATCTGATTGGAAATTGAATTGACAATACCAGGATGGATTCCGAACCCTTGATCTCCTGCGAGCGCTTCTCCGCTCAATTTTAACACAATCCGGTTATATTTCGGTTGCATGACTATGTCCCCCTTGCTAAATTCCGTAAAAAAGGAACACGACCCACTTCCACACGAAAGTGGATTGAAGCATACGTGTTCCTTCTCTTGTCCTCAGGAAATCCTGATTCTTATTTTTTAAGTTGATTCATAACTTCTTCAGCGAAGTTTTCTTCACGTTTCTCCATACCTTCTCCAACTTCGAAGCGTACGAATGAGACGACTTTTCCGCCTTTTGATTCTACATATTTACCGACTTTGAAGTCTGGGTCTTTAACAAACGTCTGGTCGACGAGGCAAATTTCTTCGAAGAATTTGTTCATGCGTCCAACAATCATTTTTTCAACGATGTTAGCAGGTTTGCCTTCGTTGAGTGCTTGCTCCGTCAAGACTTTTTCTTCACGCGCTTTTTCTTCTTCTGTAACTGAAGAACGGTCAACGTAAAGTGGACGCGCTGCAGCGATGTGCATAGCGATGTCTTTTGCGACAGCTTCATCCGTTGTGCCTTCGACGATGACGACAGAACCGATACGACCACCCATGTGGAGGTAAGAACCGAATGCTGCGTTGTCTTCTTTAGCGAAGAGGGCTACGCGACGAAGAGAGATTTTTTCTCCGATTGTCGATGCTTCTTCAGAGATGTATGTTTCGATTGTTTTACCCGCTTCGTATTCAGAAGCAAGTGCCGCTTCAGCCGTTTCAGATCCGTTACGGAGTACTGCGTCCGCAATATTTTGAACGAGCGATTGGAAACGTTCGTTTTTTGCAACGAAGTCTGTTTCTGAGTTGATTTCAACGAGTGCTGCTTTGTTGCCGTTGACTGCGACAGCTGTCAAACCTTCTGCTGCAATTCGGTCGCCTTTAGCTGCTGCTTTCGCGATTCCTTTTTCACGCAAGAAATCGATTGCTGCGTTCATGTCCCCGTCTGCTTCGACAAGTGCTTTTTTGCAGTCAAGCATCCCTGCACCAGTTTTTTCACGAAGTTCTTTTACCATAGCTGCTGTAATAGCCATTCGATATTCCTCCTTATAACGTCCTTATTTTCAAAAAAAAGGTGATAAAAGGTCAATTCCCTTTATCACCTGGCATCACGAATTACTCAGCGTCTGCTACTACTTCTTCAGTAGTTTCAGGTGCTACGTTATCTTCGCCTTGTTTAACTTCGAGGATTGCGTCAGCCATTTTACCAGTAAGCAATTTGACTGCACGGATCGCATCGTCGTTTGCTGGGATGACGTAGTCGATTTCGTCTGGATCACAGTTTGTATCAACGATCGCAACGATTGGGATGTTGAGTTTATGTGCTTCTGCAATCGCGATACGCTCTTTGCGTGGGTCAACGATGAAGAGTGCATCTGGAACGCCTGGCATATCTTTGATACCGCCGAGGAATTTCTCAAGACGTGTCATTTCTTTTTTAAGAATGATGACTTCTTTTTTAGGAAGAACTTCGAACGTACCGTTCTCTTCCATTTTTTCGAGTTGTTTTAAACGGTTAATCCGTTTTTTGATTGTTGAGAAGTTCGTGAGTGTTCCACCCAACCAACGTTCGTTGATGAAGTATTGACCCGCACGGATCGCTTCTTCTTTCACAGTGTCTTGAGCTTGTTTTTTCGTACCAACGAAAAGAACGTTTCCGCCTTCAGACGCTACTTCACGGATGAAGTTGTACGCTTCGTCTACTTTTTTAACCGTTTTTTGTAGGTCAATGATGTAGATTCCGTTACGTTCTGTGAAGATGTATTTTGCCATTTTTGGGTTCCAACGGCGTGTTTGGTGACCGAAGTGTACACCAGCTTCTAACAATTGTTTCATCGAGATTACTGCCATGATGAATTCCTCCTTTTGGGTTTTGGATGTCCTCCGCGATGATCGTTGTCCCAGCTAACCTATTAAAGGCACCGCAGCTGGCGATACATGCGTGCGTAATTAACACCGTAGACTAATATAGCATAAAGTTTAACGTCGGGCAACCTTCGTTTTCTTGGAAAGTTTGGCGATCAAGGCGACCTCTCCCGCTCCCCGATTTAAAGAACGGGCTAACTGATCTAAGTCCGCACCGTTTTCGAGTTGTTGTTTCACATCGAAAACGGGTTCTTCTTGTACACGAACGACGGGTTCTGGTTGCAATTCTTCTTGCACCGGGAACACCAGGCGTTCGGATGTCTCCGGCGAAACCGTTCGTCCCGTTTGCTCAGGTGTTGAAGAAGCTGACGTACCGTCAGCTCCTGTCAGCTCATTGACCTGTTGCATGAACTGCAACAAGATTTCTTCTGTCTCTTGCTTTTGGCGCTCGAGATTCGTAATCCGGTCTTTAAGTAGCGCCTGTTGCTTAAATAACAGTAACAAACCATAACAGATGAGTGCAGCAAGTAAAATATAAAAGAGTGTCATCATAAATCCTTTCACATCGCGACACGATCAGAAAGATACGCACTTCCTAACGCTTGTTTCAGTTTTTTGAGTGCTTTTGAATGTATTTGCGAAATGCGTGACGTCGATAGATTCAGAACTTCGCCGATTTCCGTCAACGTCAGTTCCTCAAAGTAAAACAGCGACACGACATACTGTTCCTTTTCTGATAACTGTTCCACTTCTTCTGCTAGCTTCGAAATCAACTCACGCATCAGTAACGTATCTTCGGGTGTTGCAGCATCCGGATCAAGATAAGAAACCGCCATCGCTTTTCCTTCGTCCTGAAGCGTGACCGCTTCGTCGATTGATAGAATATTGGCAAAGTAGCTTTCTGCTAGCGCCGTCTTTACTTCTTCTGGACTCATTTCGACAATCGATGACACTTCATCAATCGTCGGTGTCCGTTGAAGGCTTTGTTCTAAAATCTCGACCGCCGCTTCGACCCGTTTTGATTTTTCCCGTAAAGAACGTGGCAACCAGTCAATTTTTCGGAGTCCATCAAGAATGGCTCCACGAATCCGGAACGCGGCATACGTGTCGAATTTATTGTTATGATTTTGATCAAATTTTTGTAAGGCATCGTAAAGTCCCATCATACCCAGACTTTTTAATTCATCGCGATCGACACTTTTCGGAAGTGTCGCACTGAGACGTTGAACGTGGTATTGAACAAGAGGTTCATAATTCAGCAGTAACCGGTCAGCTACCGCTACATCACGCGTCGATAGCCATTGATCCCAAAGTTGTTGTAATTCCTCACGCATGACCATTCCTCCTCTAGATTTCCAGCGTTCCGACGTTAACTGTCCGAATGACTAATCGGCCAGAATGCGAATGGAATTCGATCGTTCGACCGTTTGTTCCACCGACGTCTTCCGCAACGAGTGGGACGTTCGCTTTTCGTAAAGCTAATCTTACAGCTGCAATATTTCGTTCACCAATCCGCATTGATTCGTGTTCGTATTTAAACTGGAACATCTGTGCGCCACCGGCAATTTTCGCTCGTAGACGGATGGCGCCTTTATGCCGAAGAGAACGTGCCAGCTCCACAACCGCTGTATCCGCAAATTTTCCGATCTCAAGCGCAATGTTTCGGCTGATCGCCGAGTCAGGTAACATGACATGCGCCATGCTGGAAAGTCCACGTTCTTGATCGTAAATGATCACACCGACACAAGACCCTAAACCGGCTGTCCGAAGAATGATCGGTTTTTGGCTAACTGCATATTCTGCAATTCCAATCCGAACGACTTCATCCATCGATATCCACACCCAATCGTTGAAAAACAGTGGTAAAGGCACCCTCTTCAGGTAACAACAATAAATGACCGTTCAAATCGTTTCCTGAACTGGATAACCGTGTATCGATGTATACTGCCATGTTACCAAATTTTGTCGACTCTAGTAAGGCAACTTCTAAAATCGCTCCGACCATATCAAAAGCAGATGCCGGGACTGTCACATGGACGGATAGATCGAGCCAATCGGAAATCGAACGGGCGTAGGCGCCGATCAAGATGTTCCCGATCTCTTCCCAGGCCGACACTCCCATCGCATGTTCATCGGAAAAAAACCGGAATGGCTGTTGTAGTAACTGCGACACTAGCTTTTCAGCATCTTCGAGTGGCATTAAAAACAGAAGACACGCCTTGATGTCACCAGAAAAACGAAGGAGTGCTCCCGCCGTATAGGCTTCAGCGCCACCTACCCGCTCAACGATTGTTGAGAATGACTCTAAGTCTGCTGACGGTACTTCGATTTCGACCGGTTGTCCAAGAAGAGTCGATAATGCCGTCGCCGCATGGGCCGCTCCGATATTACCGATTTCTCGAAAGACATCTTGTTCCATCCGATTAAGCATGGATGATCTCTTCAAACAATCGATTTGGTTCTAACAAGGAGAACAACTGCTCTTCGCCTTTCGCAATCGCAGTCAAATACGTCGTCTCCTCTTGTTTTTGATCCGTCAATGGTTCAATCCGGACATCTGTCGCTTCCACGACTTCATTTGCACGATCGACGATAAAACCAGCATCTCCGTGTTCGAGTGTCGCAATGATGATTCGTGTTTCTTCTGTTTCCTCAATCGAATCAAACCCTAAACGTGTCCGTAAATCAATCACGGGTGTCACGACACCTCGTAAATTAATCACACCTTTGACATAAGAGGCGGCATTTGGAATCCGTGTAATCGGGATGACACGTTCGATTGAACGAACAGATTGAACATCAATTCCGTATGCATTTTCTTCTAATTGAAAGACAACCCATTTTTGTTCCATTCTTCATTCCCTCACTTTCGTAACAATGCATTGCTATCGATGATTAACGCCACTTGACCGTCACCTAGAATCGTCGCACCGGAAATCGCACGGATCCCTTCGAGATAGCTGCCTAGTGGTTTCATGACGATTTCTTGTTGCCCGATCAATTCAGAGACGATCAATCCGGCTAATTTTTCGCCACTTCTTACGACGACAACAGAATAGGCATCTGCTTCTACTTGCGGCAAACCATATACCTGGTTCAATGAAATCAACGGAACAAGTTGTCCCCGGAAATCAAAGACCTTTTCGCGGTGCGCTTGTAAGATCGCTTCTTGTTTGAGTGACGTTGTTTCGATGATCGCCGTCAATGGGATGGCGTACGTTTCTTGACCGAGTTTAACGAGCATAGCCGAAATAATCGACAGCGTCAGCGGTAAGCTGATTCTAAAGATTGTTCCTTCTCCACGTTTCGTCTCGACGAATACTTCCCCACCAAGGGATTCGATTTTTGATTTAACGACATCGAGTCCGACACCACGTCCTGATAAATCGGTTACCGTCTCCGCCGTTGAAAATCCTGGGGCAAATAACAACATGGCTGCTTCTTCCGGTGTCAGTAAAGCTGCCTCTTCTTCCGTCAGCAAACCTTTCTCAAGCGCAATTTTCGTCACGCGTTCATGATTGATTCCAGCCCCGTCATCTTCAATCTCGATGAACACCCGGTTTCCAGAATGATAGGCACGCAGTGACAGATTTCCTTCGACGGCTTTTCCAGCTAGGATCCGGTCTGTCTTACTTTCAATCCCGTGATCAACGGCATTCCGGATCAAGTGGACGAGCGGGTCACCAATCTCGTCGATGACCGTCCGGTCGAGTTCTGTCTCAGCCCCGGTGATGTGCAATTTGATGTTTTTTCCGACATCCTTCGAAACCGAACGAACCATCCGTGGAAAGCGGTTGAAGACTTGTTCAATCGGCATCATCCGTAATGTCAGGACCAATGACTGTAATTCATTTGTCCCCCGTTTAATCCGTTCCACCGTCTCTGTCAAATCAGAGGAACCAACTTCTGCCGCGATCCGCTCTAGACGACCACGATCGATGATGAATTCTTCGAATAAGTTCATCAATCGATCAATCCGTTCTAGATTGACACGGATCGTTTTTGCCGCAATCGGGGTTTGAGCTTCTCCTGAAGCATCAACTGTTTCGACTGGCTTTTTATTCAGCGGATTATCGGTTGGTTCAAGCAACGTCGCTGCTGCAGCAACCGGCTCGACGGGTACTTCGAATGGTTGAATCAAAACCTGTGCAACTTCAGATACGGCTTTGATCCCCTCCTGAATTTCTTGTTCCGACTTCATCGTCACGAACAAGACATCAAAACTTGTCTCGAACTGTTCTTGCTCGAGTTCATCAGAAGTTGGGTTTGACAAAATGACATCACCCAGATTTTGTAAACGATCAAAGACCATGTAGACACGTGCGGCCTTTAAAATCACATCGGCTGACAGTTCAACCGTAATGACATACGCTTGATAACCGGAAGCCATCGATTGACGGACAACGGATTCCGAGTAAACGTCGCATTCAAAGTTTTTGATGACCGACACAACAGGATTCGCTGCTACTTTGTCGGTTTCACCATCTTTTTGAATAAACTGTTTTAAACGGACGACCGTCGTCGCCACATCAAGCTTCCCGGTTCCCCCTTGACTGATATCTTCGACCATCGTTTCGAGTTGTTCAGCGGCCACAAACAAGACGTCAATCAAATCGGGTGTCGCCGGCTGTGTTTTCGAACGCACAAGATCAAGCGCACTTTCCATCTCATGTGTTAAATCGGCAATCGCATCGTATCCCATCGTACCGGACATTCCCTTTAATGTATGGGCAGAACGGAAAATCTGATCGATGACGGCTTCATCATCCAGACGCTGTTCAAAAATCAAAAGACTCGAGTTGATGGCTTGCAGATGTTCGATTGACTCGTCCAGAAACAATCCTAAATATTCATTTAAATCCATGGAACATGTCCTCCTTCATGATTAGCGGACGCGATTACGCCGTTTTGTCAAACGACTCAGTAACCGGTCTAAAAATTTCTGTTCGTGTACCTGAAGTCCCGTCAGTGCTGTCGTAATATGATCGAGTCGCCAACTGACATCACTCGTCCGGTCAAACAGATAAAATGGACGCTGTGCCTTGACCGCCTTCATGACGGTTGGATCGTCTGGCAAGAAACCAACGAAGCGTAACGACTTCTCTAAAAAATTCTGACTGACCTGTTGTAAACGATCGAATGTCTCCAGTGCTTCTTGACCATTCATCGCCCGATTGACGACAACGGCAATCGGAAGTTCATTTGCATGATGATGGGCGAGCTTTACGAACGCATAGCCATCCATGATCGACGTCGGCTCTGGCGTCACGACTAACCAGGCCTCATCTGCACTGCTGATGAAATCGAATGTTTGATGTGTCGCACCAGCACCTAAATCGAGTAACACGAAATCATACTCGTAAAAAAACCGGAACTCGCTCATCATGAATTGCACATCATGATCGGTCAGATCCATCAATTCCGTGAATCCGCTCCCACCATGAATGAAATGTAACTCAGGCGTCGCTTCGACGACGGCTTGCGCCAAGGATTCACGCTGTTTGACACAATCCATCAAAGATGTTTTAGAAGACTTCCCCAATAACACTCCGACGTTCGCCATTCCGATATCTAAATCAATGATCAATACTTTTTTAGCTTGTAACGATAGTGCTACTCCTAAATTGACAGCCACGTTCGTTTTTCCAACGCCACCTTTTCCACTGACGATGGCAATCGTTTTAGTCTCTCGAACTGCTACCTTTGAACGTAACGCCCGTGCCTGATCTTCTCGCATCATCGTAACCCTCTTTCTACAATCATTCGGGAGATTTCTGGACTTGTCGGCCAGATGATGTCTTCAGGTACTTCTTGACCTGTCGTCAGACAAAACACAGGGATTCGTGTTTCCATCGTCAGTCCATAAATCGACCATAATTCAGTTGTCTCATCGGCTTTCGTAAAGATAAAACCACTAAGTGGTACTTGATCAAAACGTTGCCGGATTTGTTCCAAGTCACGATACTTCGACGTTAAGCTGAGGACGAGGAAGACATCGGTATCGGAAAAATCATGTCGTGCTTTTAGCTGTTCAACATATCCGGCATCGAGGAAGTTGCGTCCCGCCGTATCGATCAAAATGATGTCACAGTCAGCGAGTTCGGTTTTAGCTTGTTCGAATTCTTCTAAATCATATGCAACGCGTAGTGGAATATCGATGATATCCGCGTAAGTACGTAATTGTTCGATTGCCGAAATCCGGTATGTATCCGTCGTGATCAATCCGACCGTTTGTTGTTTCGTTAACCGGTAATAGGCAGCGAGTTTTGCGATCGTCGTCGTCTTTCCGACGCCGGTTGGTCCTGTCAGCATGACAAAACGGGATGTGGCTGTCGTAACTTGAATTTCCTTTTCAACTGCTTCAACGAGTCCTTGTTCGACCTGCGTCACATCATTCGTTTTATAATACGTCGACAACATCAAGTCATGTAACTCTTCCGCACATCGTTGTAAAGCAGGTTCCGCTAACAAGACTTCATATCGTCCTAGTGCTTCTGGTAAGCGCCGTGACGCAAAGGAAACGACGGTCGGAATGACCTGTTCCGTCATTCCCGAATTGACTCCGCCATGGAGACGAGCAGTTGGCGGGACCGACACGGGTTCAGGATTCGCAAACGGTTGTTTTTTTGATGGAGCGACAGGATGTTCTTCCACTGACGCGACAAGTTCCACTTTTTTTTGTGTAAATAAACCAAACACCCCACCGACTTTGATCTGCCGGGTATTTAAGATGATTGCTTCTTCCCCTAAATCTTGTTTCACTAGTTCCATCGCTTCGCTGACAGAATTCGCAATAATTCGTTTTACCATCATTTGTTAGATCACCCCAATACTCTTGACTTCGATTGTCGGAATTAACTCGTTATAGGACAGAACAGGTACATCCGGGAAATAACGTTCCGTCAATTGACGAACGAACATCCGAATACTCGGTGAGGCTAAAATGATTGGTTGAGCACCATAACGCTCGAATTCTGTCGTCAACTCGTTTAAGGACTCGATGAATCGTGTTGCTTTGTCAGGATCAAGCGCCAAGTAGTTACCAAACTCGGTTTTTTGGATCGCCGATTGAATATCGAGTTCCATCTCGCTTGATACGGTCACGACATGAAGCACTTCACCTTGTAACACTTGTTCTGTGATTTGTCGTGCCAATGCCTGACGTACGTATTCCGCTAACAGATCGCTGTCTTTCGTAACTGTTGCATAATCGGCCAACGTTTCAAAAATCAGCGGCAAGTTCCGGATTGAAATTTTTTCTTTTAACAACTGAACGAATACTTTTTGTAGTTCACCGATCGATAAGAGTTGTGGTGTCACTTCGTCGACTAAAATCGGATGGGTTTCTTTCAGATGATCGACTAACTGTTTAGTTTCTTCTCGTCCCAATAAATCAGCTGCATGTTTCTTAAGCAGTTCCGTCAAGTGTGTCGCGACGACGGATGGGGGATCGACGACCGTATACCCGGACATTTCCGCCCGACTTCTCGTCCGTTCATCAATCCAGAGTGCCGGCATGCCAAAGGCGGGTTCTACGGTCTCAATCCCTTGAATCTCGGGATCATCGACACCAGGGCTCATCGCTAAGTAATGGTCAAGTAACAATTCACCGGTCGCCATCTCACTGCCACGAATCTTAATCCGGTAATGGTTCGGCGGGAGTTGAAGATGATCTCGTATTCGTACGGTGGGTAAGACGAACCCAAGTTCAAGTGCCAACTGTCGGCGGATCATGACGACACGGTCGAGCAAGTCGCCGCCCTGCGCTTCGTCAGCAAGTGGAATCAATCCGTAACCGAATTCAAATTCGATTGTATCGACGTTTAACAACGAAATGACCGACTCGCTCGACCGGAGATTTTCTGACGGTGCCTCTTCGACTGCCACTTCTTCTTTTGTTGTTTTGGGCGTCCGGGTCAACTGCCAGGCGAAAAACGCCGCGCCTCCAGCGACAGGAATCGTCACGTAATCTGGAATTGCTGTAAACAAACCAAGTAAGAAAATCGCACCTGCTCCGATCATGACGAGCAACGGCGTCCGGGAAAGCTGACCGATGATGTCTTCTCCCAGGTTACCGTCCGAAGTCGAACGCGTGACGATGATTCCGGTCGCGACTGAAATCAAGAGGGCAGGAATTTGACTGACCAAACCGTCTCCGACCGTCAGTAACGTGTACAGACTAATTGACTCCATCATTGGTAGACCTTGTTGGACGACTCCGATGATCATTCCGAAAATCAAATTGATGATGACGATGATGATTCCGGCAATCGCGTCTCCTTTGACGAATTTTGAAGCACCATCCATCGCCCCATAAAAATCGGCTTCCGATTGAATTTTTTGTCGGCGTGTCCGTGCCTGTAATTCATCAATCATGCCTGAATTCAAATCGGCGTCAATCGCCATCTGTTTCCCCGGCATTGCGTCGAGCGTAAAACGTGCCGATACTTCCGAT
The DNA here is from genome assembly GCF_000685865.1 of Exiguobacterium antarcticum DSM 14480. Taxonomy (GTDB): domain Bacteria; phylum Bacillota; class Bacilli; order Exiguobacteriales; family Exiguobacteriaceae; genus Exiguobacterium_A; species Exiguobacterium_A antarcticum. Next base: position 172,107 of record NZ_JMKS01000003.1, read on the forward strand.
ACCCGCTCCGATCCTTTTGTGATGACGAGGAACTGAATCAAGACGAGAATCAGGAAGACGACGAATCCAACGAGGGCGTTCCCGCCAACAACAAAACTTCCGAATGCTTCAATGACTTCTCCACCGTTCCCGTTCGAAAGAATCGCGCGGGTCGTCGAGACATTCAGTGCCAATCGAAACAAGGTGACGATCAGTAACAACGTCGGAAATACAGAAAATTCAAGGGCTTCCTTGGCATTCATCGCGACAAGAAGGACCATCAATGCGATTAAGATATTAATGATGATTAAAAAATCGAGTAAAAATCCTGGCAGTGGAATGACGAGCATGAAGACGATCATAATGACGCCTAGCAGGACGGTTAAATCTCTTGTTGAAATGGTCATGATGCTTCATCCTTTCATTTCGCTTGTTTCATTTGATAGACAAAGGCAAGTGTTTCAGCGAGTGCCTGATAAAATGATTCATCCACTGCCATCCCTATTTCTGATTTTGCGAATAATGCTCGTGCGAGCGGTCTATTTTCGATAATCGGAATCTCGGCTGCTGTCGCCTTCTCCCGAATCCGGAATGCGACAGCATCCACTCCCTTTGCGACGACAATCGGTGCTGCATGTTTGCCGTCATCATATTGAATCGCCACCGCATAATGCGTCGGATTCGTAATGACGACGTCAGCATTCGGTATTTCTTGCATCATTCGTCGCATCGCCATCTCGCGTTGCTGCTGTTTGATTTTCCCTTTGATTTGCGGATCGCCTTCTGTATTCTTATGCTCATCCTTTAAATCTTGTTTACTCATCCGAATCGATTTCTCGAAATCAAATTTTTGATAAGCAAAATCAAGGACGGCTAACACAATCAACGCGATGCTGACTGAGATACCTAGTAAGAAGGTCAAGTGACCAATGATGGCTAAAGCGTCGCCGATTGGCTCCGACGTCAAGCGTGAAATCTCTACCTTGTTGTTCCACAACACGGTTCCACTTGTTACACCAATAACAAGTAATTTGAACACCGATTTTAAAAATTCGATCAGTGCTTTCATACTAACGATACGTTTTACACCTTGTAACGGGTTGATCCGATCAAGTTTGGGTTGGATTGATTCTGAACTGAGTAACGCTCCGATTTGCACGAAATTTCCTAAAATTCCGATTACAACAGCTGTCACAAAAAAGGGCGAAACGAGAATACCCATCTGAACCAACATCTCGATCATAATTTCTTGAACGCGTCCTTCTTCGACAGCGACCAGTACCGTCTGCGCACTTAAACCGTCTTCTAGCACCATGACGAATCGTTTCCCTAAGAACGGACCAAAGAAAAATAATACTAAAAACATTCCGAATAACATGAGACTGCTCGTCAAATCAGCAGACTTTGCGACCTGTCCCTTTTTTCTGGAATCATCTCGTTTTTTAGGAGATGCTTTTTCTGTCTTTTCGCCTGCAAAATACTGGAGATCGAGCATTAACTTGTACGTCTTCATCTCAACCTCCTAGTAATTGAATCGCGTCCGACAATACTTCTTGTAATAATGGGACAAATCGAGAAATTCCTGTAATCATCGCACCGGCAAGTAAAAATAAAATGGCGTATCCCATCAATAGCTTGACCGAAAAACCGATTGCAAAAATATTGAACTGCGGAGCTGTTTTTGCTAAAAATCCAAGTGCCAAATCGACTAAGAATAGTGAGACGACTAAGGGCATCGCCATCTGTAAAGCAGTCAACATCGCCATCCCGATGACACGGACGACTAAACTCATCCCCGCCTCGCCCGTCACGCCAATCGGACTGCCTGGCGGAAAAATCTCAAAACTGGTGTAGATACCATCAAGCAAAATCAGATGCATGTCGGAAGCCAGTAAAACAAGTAACGTCAACATATAATAAAAACGGCCAATGATGGGCGATTGACCACCAAACATCGGATCATACGCTGATGCCATCGCAAGACCCATCTGTAAATCGATGATCGATCCGGCAATCTGTGGTGCATACAGTAAAAAACTAGCGAGTAGACCAAGTGCGAGTCCGATGATGACTTCTGTCCCCATCCGAAAAAAGAAATCAATATCATCGACTTGAACGGTTGTCTTGACGGCATAACTTGCAAAATAGGCGAGCCCAGCAGCAATTGCTAGTTTGTGTTGCGCCGGTAATTGCTTGGATGAAAACAAGGGAGCTGCAACAAGAAATCCGACAATTCGACCAAACACAAGTAAAAAGACACTGACAAAGGACAGTAACGTCATTTCCGTGAAACCTCTGCAATCTGTTTAAAAATTTCAATCGTAAACGTCTTCAGTTCTTCCATGATCCATGGTCCAAAAAAGACGAGGGCTAAAAATACCGCAACAATCTTCGGAACAAACGATAACGTCTGTTCTTGGATTTGTGTCGTCGCTTGTAGAATGCTGACAAGAAGGCCAACGACGAGTGAGACGAGCAAGAGCGGGGCTGAGACCTTGAGCAAGGTCCAAACAGCCGAACTGGCTAATTGAATAATCATTTCCTGCGTCATGTCGTCCCCCCTATCGCATGCTGACGAGTAGTGACTCGACAATCAAATGCCAACCATCTACCAAAATGAATAATAATAATTTAAACGGTAACGCAATCATGACCGGTGGTAACATCATCATCCCCATCGACATCAAGACACTCGAGACGACCATATCGATGACGAGAAAAGGAATGAAGATCATGAAACCAATTTGAAAGGCGGTCTTCAACTCGCTAATCGCGTAGGCTGGTACTAATGCGACGAGTGGAATATCTTCCACTTTTTCTGGTTTTTCATAATTTCCGTATTTCAAAAACAACTCTAAGTCATTCGTGCGTGTATACTGCGACATGAATCGTTTCATCGTACCACCGGCCTTATCAAACGCCTCATCTTGACTGATCTTCTCATCCATATACGGTTGTAATGCTGTCGTATTGAGTTCCGTCAAGATAGGGGCCATGACAAATAACGTGATGAACAAAGCCAGTCCAACAAGCAGTTGGTTCGGTGGTGTCTGCTGTGTACCAAGTGCCGAGCGGACAAAGGACAAGACGACGATGACACGGGTAAAACACGTCATTAAAATCAAAAGCGATGGTGCGAGTGACAAAAGTGTCAGTAATATAAGTAACTTAATCGAAGTCGCCGTCCCAGACGGCGTATCCAGTGAAATCAAATTTTCAATCGTCGTCATGAACGTCCTCGATTCTTCTGGAACTGATCCAGCTGTTGCTTAAACGATTCCAGAAACGGAGACGCCGTTGATGTATGTAACTCGTCTTCCGGTAGATCGGTCGTCGATGCCCATTCGGCGTCTTCCTCGATCGTATCGATCAACTCCACGTTCTGACCGACACCGACGACGTAAACCTTACCGTGAACCTTCACGAGCTGAACGGATCGATCTTTGCCAAGCGATATACCACCTAGATGGGAAAGCCTGCTCGACTGACGGACACCTTTCGTCCGTTCATTGATGAAACGGACGGCAACGATAAATCCGCCGATTAAGACTACGAGCGTCACGACGATTTTCACAATCGTGACGACCGTCGATGACCCGCCGACCTGTTGTGTTGTAGGTTCATTCTTCTTGGATGGGTTCAGATTCTCTTCCACTGTTTCAGCACCGACGTGATGTATCAGCAATAACAGGAGCAAACAGGTCAAACAGGTCAGTCTTTTCATGATGAAATGGTTTTCGAAACGGCTTCGAGTACACGATCCGCTTGGAATGGTTTGACGATGAAGTCCTTCGCACCTGCTTGAATGGCATCAATAACCATCGATTGTTGTCCCATCGCGGAACACATGATGACTTTAGCAGCCGGATTAAATGCTTTGATTTCTTTTAAAGCCGAAATACCATCCATTTCCGGCATCGTGATATCCAGTGTGACGAGGTCCGGCGATAACTCTTTATATTTCGAAACAGCTTCACGACCGTTTTCCGCTTCTCCTACAACGTCATATCCATTCTTTGATAAAATTTCCTTAATCATCATTCGCATGAAAGCTGCATCATCTACGATCAAAACTTTTGCACTCATCCTATTTCCTCCTTAGAACATCCGTAGACGTTCTTTTGTATTAACGATCTCTGTAATTCGTACACCGAAGTTTTCTTCGATGACGACGACTTCTCCTGTTGCAATCAACGTATTGTTGACGAATACGTCTACCGGTTCACCGGCTAATTTATCGAGTTCAATGATCGAGCCTTGGGTCAGTTCAAGAATGTCTCGGACTGAACGACGCGTCCGACCAAGCTCAACGGTGACGTTTAATGGAACATCATAAAGCATGCCGATATTTCCAGGTGGACCTTCTGGTTGTACTTCAGAAAACTGACCGAATTGAACAGGGCTGACTCCGACCGGTTCTTTTTTCGGTTCAGGCGGTGCTTCATAACGTGGTTCTGGTTGCGGGCTAGGCACAGGCTGTTCACGCATCGGTTCCGGTTGACTAACCGGTGGTGCTTGAGTAGTTGTCGTACTGGCATTAAATAATTTCTGAATCAACTGTTTTGAAAATTCAAGGGGTGCCAACTGAACGATTTTTGAATCAATCAGTGTCCCGATTTTTAAATCAAACTCGATGATGACCATGCTTTCCCATAACGAGAAGCTGTCGACGATACTTTTTTCTTGTGAGAAATCAAAAATTTCAACCGCTGGCGGTGAAATATCGATGCGCATCGAGAAGACGGTTGACATCGATGTCGCAGCAGCGCCCATCATCTGGTTCATTGCTTCCTGGACCGCAGATAACGCAATCGGCTCCATCTCTAGACTTTCGTCTACAACACCGTCGCCACCCATCATCAGATTGGCAATGACCGAGGCGTCCCGTTGTGTCAAAATCAAGACGTTTTCGCCTTTAAATCCTTCTGTATAACCAACACGAAGGGCAACGTGTGGTATCGGATACCGACTCCGTAACTCTTCCATCGTAATCATCCGGACGTGCGGCGTCGTGATTTCAACTTTTTGATTCAATAAGGCGGACAGGGCTGTCGCGGAGTTTCCAAGCGAGATATTCCCGACTTCTCCTAGCGCATCAATCTCCATGTCGTCCAATTGACTTAACTCATCGGTTGAACTTGTATCGGTTGGTTCTTCAGCCGATGGGGTCCCGCGTAATAACGCATCGATTTCATCTTGCGAAAGCATATCGCTCATGTTATTCCTCCTCAATTCGTTGTAAGACTTGTAAAGCGAGATGCTTCCCATTCAGACCAGGTCGCGCTTTGAACATTTTCCGATCATCGACGAACAATTCAACCGGATCAGATGTACGTGTCTGCAGGGACAGGCAGTCGCCTACCTCGAGGTGTAACAATTCTCCAAACGAAAGTTCCGTCTGGCCGAGCACTGCTTTCAAATCGACGATTGATCCCATCAACTGTGTTTGCATATGTTCAGACTCTTGATTATCGGCTGACTTTCGTTTTTCTTGTTGCATCCAAAAGTGGCTCGATAGTTTCGGAATAATCGGTTCGAGTGTCACGAACGGTAGACAGACGTTGAGCGTCCCGCTCACTTCACCCACCGTCACATAAATCGAGACGAGAATGACCGTCTCATTTGGTGACACAAGTTGAAGAAATTGTGGATTGATCTCTAAGTCGTCATACTCCGCCTCAATCTCCGCAATCGATTCCCAAGCTGCCCCGTACTGGACAAAGGCTCGCTTGAACAATTGTGTCAAGATGCGGGTTTCGATTTCCGTCAGGTTTTCGATTTTATTCATCCCTTCGCCAGGTCCACCAAGTAGTCGGTCAAGCATCGCATAGGCAATGTTCGGGTTGACTTCAAAGATGACCCGTCCGTCTAACGGATGAAGATTCACTAAATTAATCAATGTCATGTTCGGAATCGAATGGATGAATTCATCATACGGTAACTGTTCCACCGTGTTGACCGTAAACTGGACGTATGTTCTAAGTTGTGCTGAGAAATGAGTCGTCAAGACCCGGGCGAATTGTTCATGAATTCGCGTCAGGTTACGCATCTGATCTTTCGAGAATCGTAACGCCCGTTTAAAGTCATAGACTTTGACCCGTCGTTCTTCTTCTTGGCTACGTATTTCCTCGACTTCCATGTCTCCGCTTGAAATGGCTGATAGCAGGGCGTCAATTTCATGTTGTGATAATACTTCGCTCATGCGGCCACCTCACTGGATGATTTTTTTCGTCGTGTAGACACGTTGAACATCGCCTTCTTGCAGGAGTTTTTTAAATTGCCCCCGTAATTTTTCTTCCAGCTTCGCCATGTCTTGTTTCGAATCCAAATCTTGTTTTTTCATCGAAGCGAGATCACCCAAGATAATGTTGTTGATTTGGAATTTACGTAACTCTAGTTCTTCCCGTGTCGCCGCGTCGTCCGTGACGATCGTGAATTGAACGTTTAAAAACCGTTCATCCGCGATATTCGTCGTTAAGTCGTCGGTTTGAAAACTTCGTTCCTCGAGTTCAACGCCGGTCGGTTGTTCGACCTTTGCTTCCGTCGGATCACTCGTCAATAAATATTTCGAAAGCATGTAACCGGCGCCGACCATCATGAGTGCGACGACGATCATGATGAGTGGTAATTTTAATTTACTCTTCTTCTTTTCTTCTGCCATCTTCGAGCCTCCTAGCACTGTTCAAGCCCGTCAAACCGACTTGGCGGTAAAAGTCGATTGTCGCCGCTTTTACCTCTTCTAACGTTTCTTTTACGACATAGGTCTGTCCTCCGACCAACTGGATCGTCGTATCGGGTGTCGATCGGACCGCTTCGATTAAGATTGCATTCAAGACAATCGGTGCTTCACGTAATGTCGTCAGCGTGATCATCGTTTGAGATTGACGAGTTCTTCTAAAATTTGATCGGACGTCGTGATAATCCGTGTGTTCGCCTGGAAACCACGTTGGGCGATGATCATTTCCGTGAATTCTTCCGACAAATCGACGTTCGACATTTCGAGTGTTCCGGATGTTAATTGACCAAGACCGTTTGTGCTTGGTGTTCCAGTCGCTGCGATGCCCGAGTTTTGAGAAGCGGCAAACAAGTTTACCCCTGATTTTTCAAGACCACCTGGGTTTGCAAAATTCGCCATCGATACGTAACCAACTCGTTGCAGATTACCTGTTCCATCAACAAATGTGACTAGTCCGTCTTTACCGATCGCTAAGTTTTGGGCTCCCGTCGGAATTTGTAATTTCATATAGCCATTATTTACTTTGTTTGTGATTTGCCCCTGAGCATCGTATTGGTTTGCAGGTAGGTTTGCTTGATCTGCAGGTGGTTGTCCTGGATTAGCAGGCGGTGGATCAGACAATCCTACGAGATAATTTCCATCTCCCGTCACGATGTTTCCTTGAAGATCTGTATAAAAGTTACCAGAACGAGAATAACGTACACCGTCTGCCGTTAAGACTTGATAAAATCCTTCACCTGAAATCCCGACATCAAGCGTTCGCCCAGTATTTTGTAATGCTCCTTGATTATAGACATTATCGACTGTTGACATCGATGCACCAAGTCCTACTTGCTTCGGGTTTGTCCCCCCGACACCTCCACCATTACCTGATGCGGAACCAACAGATTGGTTGACAAGATCCTTAAACGTGACACGGCCTTTTTTATAACCAAACGTATTGACGTTGGCGATGTTATTCCCGACGACATCTAACTTTGTCTGGAAGTTCTTTAACCCACTGATTCCTGAATACATTGAACGTAACATTATTTTTCCTCCTTTGTTTTAATCTCAGTCAATTCGTAGACACTCACACTTTTCCCATTTGATAACTCAGCGACGACGTCTACCCCGTCCCGTTTTACGCTCAGGACGTTTGCCGTTTCTTTAACGGTTGACGATACTTCAGCACCTGTTGCATCTGTTGTCGTGGTCTCCCCTTCGTAACTGACCGCTTTTCCGATCAAGTTACTGTAAGTCAACAATGCTCCTGCATGCTGATTGAGCATCATCGTATCCATCCCTTTCCCAATCGCTTGCATCTGTTCGAGCGAAGAAAATTGCGCCATCTGTGAGATGAACTCCTTGTCTTCCATCGGAGCCGTCGGATCTTGGTTCGATAGCTGGGCGATCAAGATTTTCATGAACATGTCTTTGTCCATCGTATTACTGGATGGCACTTTCGTTTTATCCGGTAATTGGTAAGACGACGCCTCATTTTTGATTGACTCAGTCATCTTCATCCTCCTCTAGTTCTTCCTCGTATGGCACAGGCTCTTCCTGCTGTCGTTCGCGCCGTTCTTGTGGCAATCCTTGTTCAAATTCCTTGACGCTCGATGCGAGCAATCCCGTCTCGACTTTGACGAGTGGTGCTTGTGGTTGAAGCGACGTATGTAACTTTCCAAGTTGTTGGTCCATCAATTGTTTCGCTTGTTCGGTTGCTGCGAATAGCTTGACCGTAAGCAGTCCCTCTTTTCGATCCAACTGAACGACAACCTCGCCTAACTGTTCCGGATACAACCGAATCGACATCCGCGTCGAACCGTCCGCTCCCTTTAAAAAGGGCGCTTGTTTTAAAGCCGCCTCGATTCGTGTTGCCAGTTGTTCATCGACGGTAGGGGGAGTAGCTGAAGTCCGTGAAAGGACTGGTGCTGCGACCGTCAAGCGGTCGAATTTCAATCCATTTAATGATACCGGTTGTTCGTTACCTTTCGGATCAGCGACTACCGGAAGCGACTCGAGTCCTTTTTTAACCGTATTCCATGACTTAGCAGTCACTCCATCTGTTTCAGTTGGAGTAAGAGGTTTGACGATTGGAGTACTGACTACTGGTTTACTCGGATTCGTTAACATGGTTTCAACTGTCGACGGTATCGTTTTCGTAACAAACGATTTTTTTGTATCAGATGGTACATTTGTCACTGTATTAACCGGTACCGCTTGACCGTCCTTTGGCAACCCATTTTCTTTGACTACGCCAAGAACAGAGGATAAGGCAGCTACGATGGTCTGCTGAACAGCCGTCGGGAGCTGTTGAAACAAGTCCATCGCCTGTTCTCCCTGACCTTCTTGCATCGTTTTGATGAACTGGAGCAATTCCGTCGTTTTTTTCGGATCCTGTGTTACGCCTTCTAACTCCGGCTGATCGAGGAGTTGTAATACTTTTTCCGGTTGCGCCGTCAACTGGACAATCAAAGCTTTCACTTCGGAATTGTTTGTTGCATCAACCGGTAACACCTGTTGTTCCGGTAATGTGTTTTGAGCTGCCTCAGCCATCGGTTGTACTAAATACTGGAGCAATGAAGCAAAATTCCCGACCCCGTTCACCGGAATGTCTTTCCCGTTTAACTTCGTGACGGGTTTCGCCGTCTGTGCTTGTTGTACATCCATCAAGTTCATCTTATTTACTCACCCCTCATTCGACTGCCAACAGTTGTGTTAACGCGGCTGCTTTTTTAGGATCCATCTTTGCCATGATTGCTGCTTGTTGTTCTGCCTCAATCTTTTGAATGATGGGAACGACCTCTGTCGGACTCAATTCGTTTAAAATGTTTGCCGCGTCTTTTGGTGGCATCTCCGCATAGACATCGGTCACATTCGCCGTCTTTTTCTTTGTTGTGGTTTCATCAGCCGCTACAGCCGGAGTAGCCGGTGTTTTTTTCAAACGGTCCCGTTCCGCAATCAATCGGACGACTTCCTGTTCCTTCGCCTGAATGATATCAGCTTGATCGGTCGTTTTAGTCCGTAATTTTTTAATTTCGGCGTTCGCAAGCTTCAACCGTTGCTCGACGTCCGCATTTTTTGTTGAGGTAACCTGTTGATCTGCTACTTCTTCTGAAGAGAACGGTAAGGAAAAGATCGGTCTCCCATTCGCATAATTTAAAACAAGATAAGCTGTAAATAAGAGCAGCAATAATGGAATAATCAGTAATGGTAAAATCCATTGTTTCGATGATTTTTGATCACTCATGTCGTTTGCCTTCTTCCAAACTGTAATAAGGCCAGTTCATCCATTTGATTTTGTTCCGTCAATGCAAGCGTACGACGGTTTTCCTCTAATTGATTGGACTGAAGTCGCGTGAATTTCTTTTCTTCAATCAACGCTTCTTTTAAGTCGACTTGAGCTCGTTCGTACTGATTTTTGGCTTGTGTCACATACAGTTGTTGCCGTTCGATTTGTTGTTTAACGACATCACGTGCCCGTTCTCGGTATTGGGATGCGAGTAGTTCAACGGCACCTGTTTCGTTTTGCGCTTTCAAAAAAGCTTCATAGCGAATGAGAAGATGGTACAGTTTTTCAACTTCGATTTCATATTGTTTCTTTTTTTCAGCAGTATGTTTTGAAACACGATCCTTCTCCGCCTCCGCTAAAGGGATGATGCGTTCATATATCGTCTTCATACTTGCACCTCCTTAACGGATTGTCGTGATCAAACGACTCATACCTTCTTCAAAATGACTTTTTTCTTCGACACGTTGTTTTAAAAAACCGATTAATTCTGGGTATTTTTCAACAGCCCGGTCAATGTCTGGGTTGGTCCCACTTTTATAAGCCCCGATATTGATTAAATCTTCCGCATCGAGATACGTGGACAATAACTGTCGAAACGTGATCGCACTGTCCTTATGTTCTGTCGAGGTTATCTGATTCATGACCCGACTGATTGAACGCAGGACATGGATGGCAGGATATTGACCTTTATTGGCGAGATTACGGTCGAGTACAAAGTGACCATCTAAAATCCCACGGACGGCATCGGCAATCGGCTCATTCATATCATCTCCGTCGACTAAGACGGTATAAAATGCGGTGATCGAACCTTCTGTCGTTTTCCCACTTCGCTCTAGTAATTGAGGAAGTAAGGCAAACACACTAGGCGTATATCCTTTTGATGCTGGTGGCTCACCAGTCGCTAAACCAATTTCTCGTTGCGCCATCGCAAAACGTGTCACGGAATCCATCATCAGTACGACATTTTTTCCTTGATCTCGGAAGTACTCGGCAATCGCTGTTGCCGTATAGGCTCCTTTTAATCGAACGAGTGGAGGTTGGTCACTGGTCGCTACGACAATGATCGAACGACTCATACCTTCTTCCCCGAGTTCTGCCTCGATAAATTCCTTCACTTCGCGTCCCCGCTCGCCAATCAGGGCGATGACATTGATGTCAGCGGTCGACCGTTTCGCAATCATTCCGAGGAGCGTCGACTTCCCTACGCCGGAACCCGCGAACAGTCCTACACGTTGACCTTGTCCGACCGTCAGCAACCCATCGATGGCTCGAATCCCGGTCGATAAAACTTGATCGATTCGCGGACGATCCAACGGACTAGGAGGTTTGCGGACAATCGAGGTCGTCCGCAAATGCGTCAATGATTCCCCATCTAACGATCGCCCGAGTCCATCCAAGACTTTGCCAATCAAATCATCTCCGACTGGCACATGGAGCGGCTTGCCTGTTGCGATGACGATCGAACCTGGTGCGATTGCCGTCGTTTCACCGTATGGCATCAATAAGACATGTCCTTCTCGAAAACCAACGACTTCTGCCTCGATTTCCTGTCCCCGGTGAATCCGGATCAAACACCGTTCTCCGATTGCGACCGCCGTAGGGCCACGTGATTCAATCATCAAACCAATGACTTGAACGACTTTTCCAGAATGCTGAACCAAGTCTTCCGGGCGAATGTCACGGATGGCTGCCTGCAGTTGTTTTAGCTTATACATCGTGTAACACCTCGGTAAGTTGTTCCAACAAGGTTTGATACCCTGCGGTAAGTCCGCCTGTGATTGCCCCGTTTTCCGAATCGACACGGAAGTCACGTGCTGCGAGTTCCGGGTCAATCCGCAAACTAATCGTCGCGGTACCACCTAAAATCGTATGGAGACGTTCATCTAATAAAACCACGCGTTCAAAGTCTTCGGCAGAAGTATAGACAATCAGTTTTTCACGATCACGAAATTGAAGAATCAACTGATGAATCGTTTGGTAAAGGGCTTCCTCATCCGTGTCGTGCAGCTGTTCCAAAAACTGATGAGTCAGTTGAAGGGCCAGCGCACACAATTCATCTTCCATCATGACTAAACGATCTGAAAACATCTGTTCGAGACGATTCGCAAATTGATTGGTCTCATCAATCCGTTGTTGGTAGTGGTCAAGTCCTGCCTGCTGACCAGATTGAAACCCTTCTTCATATCCACGTTGCCTTGCCTCTTCAAGCGCGGCCATCCGTTCCTGTTCAAAGGCAACACGACGTTTTTGTTCTTGTTGTTCGATCAAGTCCCGTTGTTGTTTCAATCGATTCTGTCCTTCGTTCATCATTTCCTCGTAGGAAACAACCGGTTCTTGATCCACCTCGTGTGTTGACGCCGTCTGATGAAAGATGGTCCGTTGATCACGTTCAAAGACGATTTGGCGTTTAATGACGTTAGACAACGATATCATCTCCTCCACCACGGGCTACGACGATTTCACCCATATCTTCTAGGCGACGAATGATACCGACAATCCGACTTTGTGCTTCTTCGACGTCACGCAACCGGACAGGTCCCATGAACTCCATGTCTTCTTTAAACGATTCGACCATTCGTTGTGACATGTTGCGGTAAACCATCTCTTTGACGTCATCCGAGGATACTTTGAGTGATAATAATAAATCTTCATTGGATACTTCACGGATGATCCGCTGAATGGCGCGCGCATCAAGAGTAACGATATCTTCAAAGACAAACATCCGTTTTTTGATTTCTTCTGCCAGTTCCGGATCCTGGATTTCGAGTGTATCGAGAATCGTCCGTTCCGTCGTCCGGTCTACTCCGTTCAAGACTTGAACGACAGCTTCGATTCCACCAGACTGTGCATAATCTTGCATGCCTGCTTGTGAAAGATTACGTTCAAGAATTTGTTCGACTTCACTAATGATCTCTGGATTCATCCGATCCATCGTCGCAATCCGGCGTGCGACATCGGATTGTGCTTCTGCTGGTAGTTCCGACAGAATTTGTCCCGATTTAGCAGGATCCAAGTGAGCTAACACAAGGGCAATCGTTTGTGGATGTTCGTTTTGAATAAAGTTCAATAACTGTTTTGGGTCTGCCTTACGAGCAAATTCAAACGGTCGTACTTGGAGCGTCGATGTTAATCGGTAAATCAGCTCCATCGCCTTCTCTTCACCGAGTGCCTTTTCAAGGACTGATTTTGCAAATCCGATTCCGCCTTGCGTAATGTAGTTTTGCGCTGTCGCCAATTCATGGAATTCTTCTAACACTTCAAGTTTTTCTTCCGGATCAATCCGTTTCATACTCGAAATTTGTAAGGTCAGCCATTCCATTTCTTCTTCCGACAAGTGTTTGTAGACAGTCGCTGCTACTTCCGGTCCCAGTGAGATCATTAAAATCGCGGCCTTTTCCCGACTGCTCATCTCTAACTTTTTCATTTCATCAATCCTCCGCTAACCATGTGCGTAACAACTTCGCAAATTCATCTGGATTGGATGCGGCAAGCTTTTCAAGCTGTTTCCGTTTAACCGCCCCGTCACTTGTATCTTCCGTTGACAGTTCAGGAATATCTGTTTCGATTGGTGCCCATTCTTCGAGTTCTTCGATTTCTGTCGTGCGACGTCTGCGCATCATCACGAAGATGGTGCCTACTACAACTAATGCTGCAGCACCTAACGCAAACCAGACCCACATCGGTGTCGTTTCTGTCGTCACCGTTTGTTTTGGCGTTTCTGCAAATGGACGTGACATGACGACGACTTTATTCGCAAGTTCTGCATCCGTCAATGTCGTTTTTGCATCTTCTTTCGTAAGCGATGTTCGAATGATCGAATACATCATCGTCTGAAGATCGGTTTGAAGCTGTGGATCAATCTGATTTTGCCCTTTTGGCGGTTCGACGATGACTTGTATTCCTAAGTCACGGATTTCATAAGGGGCACCGGTAATTTGTTTCGTGATCCGATTGACTTCATAGTTGATGATGTCATGCGTTTTTTCGCTTGTATCCCCCGTCGTCCCCGTACCTTCAGGGAAGTTGATCGTCTCGTTTTCACCCGTCCCAGCTGTTCCTTCGTTCGCTGCTCCTGTATAGGCTTCCGCGACCTTCTCAGCTGATGTGACAATTCCTTCGATCTTATCCGGGTCGACAGGTTCGACTAATTTTTGTTCTTCTTGACGTTGTGTGACATCGACATCCGCTGTCACGGATACCAATGCTTTTTGTGGTCCGAGCACCACCGATAACATTTGTTGAATTTGTTTACGTAAATCGTTTTCCGTTGTCTTCTTTAATTGCATTGGATCCGTTCCACCAGCAGTCTGTGCACCTTTACCAGGTTCATAGTATGTGAAGTACTGATCCATGATCGTGATGTTTTCTTCTTTTAGATTCGGAATACTCTTAGCGATTAAGTGGTAAAGCCCTTGGACGGTCTGTTGGTTTAAATCGCTTCCGGCGCTTGACGTCAAGACAACCGAGACGGTAGACGTCTCTTCTTGATCAGATAAGAAAACACTTTTTTCAGGTAGTGTGATCATGACTTTCGCCGCATCGATCCCATTGACTTGTGTAATGAGGTTTTCTAATTCTGTCTGCATCGTGTCTCGTTCTAAAATATTCATTTCCTTATCGGTCGTTCCAAAACCTGCGTTCTCACTGAAAAATGAATAATCGATTTGACCTGATTTTGGAATTCCAGCTGTTGCGAGTTCGACTTTTAAATTTTCTGCGCTTTCTTCCGGTACAAGAATCGTTACACCGTCTGTTCCACTGACGACTTCCGACTTCACACCGTCTTCGTTTAATTTCTCTGTCACTTGACCTGCCTCTTGAGGAGACAACTTCGAGTACAGCGGTGTCATCGTTGGTTTACTGAACCAGATCGCCGCGACCACAATCGCTGCGATTAAAAATAAGACAAGTCCGATGATTGTTGCCTTTTTAGCAAGCGACCATTCCTGCCATGTCGTTTTTAATGCGCCAAAACGCGTTTTTAGTCCTTCATTCATTAAACATCTCCCACGCTTTCCTCAACAATCACAGTTGCATACGCATCATTTCTTGGTATGCCTCGATGCCCTTGTTCCGGACTTCGATAGCGAGTTGCATAGAAAGCGATGCTTCTTCTGTTTTGATCATGATGTTATGTAAGTCGGTTGTTTTGCCGGTCGCAAGATCCACTCGTGCTTGTGAGGAAGCTTGTTGTGCATCATTCAAGCCGTTCATGGCTTGGCTTAGTACTTCACTAAAGTCACTGGGTGTCGTTTTCGCCACCGATTGTGAAGGTAATACCATCTGCATACTTTGGATTGGTTGAATCGCCATTATGACATCTCCTCATTACTTCCCGATTTCCATCGCTTTGACTAACATTGCTTTTGTTGCGTTTAACGCCGTGATGTTGGCTTCATATGAACGGGTCGCCCCCATCATATCCACCATTTCCTTTAATAGATCGACATTCGGCATTTTGACGTATCCTAAGTCATCGGCATCCGGATGGTTTGGGTTGTACTCTAATTTGAACGGTTCTTGGTCTTTTCGAATCTCACTGACCGTCACACCGTTCCCCGTTTCTTTTAAAACCGCTAATTTTCGTGCGTATGGTTGCCATTCACCGTCGACGAGTTCACCACGTGTCGTCTGCGCATTGGCGATATTGGCTGAAACAGTGTCTAATCGTAGACGTTGCGCCGTCAGCCCTGTAGCAGATGTATGAAATCCAGAAAACATACTCATTGTTTAACGTCCTCCTCGGATGACCGATTGAATGCCGGAAAATTTCCGGTTCAATTGCTCGACCAGTGCTTCGTACTCAATTTGATTGCGTGATAATTCAGACATCTCAAGGTCAATATCGACACCATTTCCATCGTTACGCATCGCAGATGATTGTTCAACGATGCTACCGGAAGAACCAATCGTCGCATGTCGTTTTAAACTCATCTTCATTTCCGAATCCAACATATCTCCAAACACAACACGTTTTGATTTATATCCGGGTGTATCAACATTCGCAATATTTGCTGAAATTACTTTTTGAGCTGCGACTGTCCGATCGACAGCCTGTGTCATCGTTGCATAATCTGAACCAAGCCAGTTCATCTTTCAACCTCCACTCTGATTTATATGATAAAACGTAGTATTATACCGTAAGCGATTAGTAACATATCTGAAATAATTGAAACAAATAGGTCAATGTTTGAAAAGAAGTTTTTTGTAAAAGAGGGGAATGAGATGTTAATTTTACGCTTTTTAAACCCTTTTTTTATAAAAATGATAAATAATACCTATAAAAATAAGAAGACCTAGTAGTTTACTAGGTCTTCTTCATAATTCTAACAATTTCTATTTTAGTTTGATTTAATTCGCTCTAACTCGTAGAGGAAATTGTCATTTAAGATTTTGATGTACGTCCCTTTCATCCCAAGCGAACGTGACTCGATGACGCCGGCACTTTCCAGTTTACGGAGTGCATTGACGATGACGGAACGCGTGATTCCGACACGATCTGCAATTTTTGAAGCAACAAGCAATCCTTCGTTTCCATCTAATTCTTCGAAGATATGCTCGATCGCTTCGAGTTCCGAATACGATAACGAATTGATCGCCATTTGAACGACGGCTTTTTTTCGCGCCTTGTCTTCTGCTTCATGAGCTTTCTCACGTAAGATTTCCATCCCGACGACAGTTGCCCCGTATTCAGCAAGGACTAAGTCTTCTTCGTTGAAATCTTCCATCATTCGCCCAAGAACAAGTGTCCCTAAACGTTCTCCGCCACCGATGATGGGAACGATCGTCGTTTTTGACGTTTCGAACATGTCTCGGTTATCGATCGGGAACGCGGTGTGTTCACTATCAATCGCAATGTTTGCCGTTGTTTCCGTGACATTGAATAATTTTTTTGTATAGTCTTCCGGGAATTGACGTTCTTCGAGGAATCCACGAATCCGTGCATTCTCGATTTGTTGTTTAATTGCAATCCCTAATAACTTTCCACGACGGCTGACGATAAAGGTGTTCGACTCCATGACTTCACTTAACCGGTCCGCCATGACCTTAAAGTCGACATGTGTGCTTGCTTCTTGTTGTAACATCGTGTTGAGCTTTCGTGTTTTTGCCAGTAAATTCATGATTTTCTTCCTCCACTTATAAGATGAACTGACTTAAGTCACGATCATCTGCTACTTTTCCGACGCGGTCCATGACATATTGTGGTGTAATGGTCACGTCTGTTTCTGGCATCTCTGCCGCTTCAAACGATAATTCTTCTAAAACTCGTTCCATGATGGTATATAGACGGCGCGCCCCAATATTGTCTGTTTCATCATTTACTTGCGCTGCAATCCGGGCGATTTGACGAATCGCATCGTCTGTAAACGTGACATGGACTTGCTCAGCACCAAGTAATGCCTTATATTGCTTCAGTAACGCCTGATTGGGCTCCGTCAAAATCTTGACGAAGTCGTCTTCCGTCAAGCTATCGAGTTCAACACGAATCGGAAAACGTCCTTGCAATTCCGGAATCAAATCAGATGGTTTCGCCATATGAAACGCACCGGCTGCAATGAACAACATATGATCCGTCTTGACAGGGCCATATTTCGTGACGACCGTCGAACCTTCGACGATGGGTAAGATGTCGCGTTGTACCCCTTCACGGGACACACCAGCACTGTCTTGTCCTTTTGTTGCGATTTTATCGATTTCATCAACAAAGATGATGCCCATCTGTTCGGCGCGACGAACGGCTTCATCATGCACTTCATTTAAATCAAGTAACCGTTCTGCTTCTTCTGCCGTCAAAATCGGCCGTGCTTCTTTGACCGTCAACTGACGTTTTTTTGTTTTTTTCGGCATGACTTGCCCGAGCATATCTTGTAGGTTTGCAAGACCTTCCATTCCTTGTTGCCCGGAAAATAAGTCCATTTGGCGTTCTTCGATGTCGACATCAATCATGCGGTCTTCTAGTTGACCTTGGAATAATTGTTGACGAATCACCGAACGATCCGCTGTATCATTTGCCGTTTCTTGTTCCGGTGGCTTTTGATTCCCACCAAACAACATTTCAAAGGGATTTCCTCCACCAAGTCCTGCTGATGATTTTTTCCCGACTAATGCATCGACGATTCGTTCATTGGCAACGGCTTCAGCACGCTCTTTAAGGGCTTCCTTTTTTTCATCTTTTACAAGACGAAGGGATGCTTCCACCAAGTCACGGACCATCGATTCGACATCACGTCCGACATAACCGACTTCGGTAAATTTAGTCGCCTCAATCTTGACGAAGGGAGCTCGAACCAGTTTCGCGAGCCGACGTGCGATTTCGGTTTTCCCTACGCCAGTCGGTCCGATCATCAAGATATTTTTGGGTGTCACTTCATCACGTAAACTTGGTTCTAGTAACTGTCGACGATAACGGTTCCGAAGGGCAATCGCAACGGCTCGTTTCGCATCGGCTTGACCAATGACGTGTTCATTTAGTTTCTCTACGATTTGTCTCGGTGTCAATTCATGCATCTGCACTTCCTCCGATCGTCTCTAAAATGACTTGGTCATTCGTGAACACACATAACTCTCCAGCTGTCTCAAGCGCCGCACGAGCGATTTCCTCAGCTGTCATGTGTCCTGCATGCCGTGCTAACGCACGACCCGCAGCAAGGGCATAGTTTCCACCTGAGCCAATGGCTAAGATTCCATCATCCGGTTCAATCACTTCCCCGTTTCCTGAAACGAGCAGTAGATGCGTTCCATCCATGACAAGCAATAACGCTTCGAGTTGACGTAACATTTTATCGCCACGCCATTCTTTAGCCAGTTCAACGGCGGCTCGTTGCAAATTCCCATTATACATTTCAAGTTTGGCTTCAAATTTTTCAAACAGTGTAAACGCATCGGCCACACTTCCGGCAAATCCGGCAATCACTTTCCCACCATAGAGACGTCGTACTTTTTTCGCACTTTTCTTCATGATGACTTGATTTCCGAAGGTCACCTGTCCATCACCGCTCATCGCAGATTGACCGTTATGTTGAATGGCAAAAATCGTCGTTGCATGAAACATTCTGTTTCCTCCCTTAGGCACGCGGGTGCGCTTGCTGATAAACATGACGAAGACGTTCCGTCGTGACATGTGTGTACTGTCCTGTTGTGGATAATGAAGCATGACCCAACAATTCTTGTACTGCTCGTAAGTCTGCTCCACGTTCAAGAAGATCTGTCGCGAAGCTATGTCGTAAAGCATGCGGTGTGACATGTTTCGATAGAAGCGGATCACCCTTTTTTAAAATCTTTCGAATCCCATCCGTCGTCAGGCGGCGACCTGACCGTGAAAGAAATATCGCTTGTTCTTCGACTTCAAACGGTTGCCGCTCCTCTAAATAAAGACGTAGCGCTTTTCTCGCAAACGATCCGATGGGTGTAATCCGTTCTTTCCTGCCTTTTCCGTACACGTGAACGTACTCTAAATCTGGATCCAAATCCTTTACATTCAATCCGGCTAATTCACTTACACGCATGCCTGTCGCATACAGCAACTCAATCAAGGCGACATTACGGGCACCAAATGCATCCGTCGTCCGAAATGCTTCCAAAAAACGTTCGTATTCAGAAGGTACTAGAAATGTCGGTAACGTCTGCACACGTTTTGGCGCCTTTAATCCTTCAAATGGATTGATCTCATCCGTATCACGCGTCACAAAACGTCCGAACTGTTTTAAACAGGAGACTTTTTGAGCGATTGTTGATTTAGAGGCTTTTTGATCATAAAGGGCAAACAAATAACGCCGTGCAGTTGCCAATTCAATCGATCTCAACTGATGATCGAGGCAAAAAGCGGCGTATTGTCGAAGTGTTTGATCATAAGAACGGCCCGTATTTGGAGATAATTGACGTTCGATGTGTACATACCGCAAAAAAGATTTTCGCAGTACGTCAAACTCTGAGTCTACTCCCATCTGTGAGCCCCCTTCTACCCATTTCATACTCGAATCGCCCTTAGCATAGCACACCGGAAGTAGTCTGACAATAGACCAAAAATCGGAAAAATAACAAAATTATCACGCTTTTATGACAAATTAAGAAATGGGAGAAAAGAACGCTAAATCGCGCCTTCTCCCCCATCTTGCCTTACATATCGGTAAAGTCTTTGATTGCTTCTAATGCACGTTCTGCAAAAAGCGCATACTTGTCTGGTTTTCTCATCCGTCCGGTCTGCCCGACAAGTGCTGGAACGAGTCCGAAGTTCGCATTCATCGGTTGGAAGTTCTTTCCTTCCGTCGTCGTGATGTAATGAGCCATCGCTCCCATCATCGTCTCTTTCGGGAAAGCAATCGGTTCTGCCTCATTCACGAGACGAGCCGCATTGATTCCTGCCGTCAAGCCGGATGCCGCCGACTCAACGTATCCTTCGACCCCTGTCATCTGACCGGCAAAGAACAGATCGTGGCGTGTCCGTGTCTGGTAGGTCGGTTGCAATAAGTTTGGCGAATTGACAAACGTATTTCGATGCATGACACCGTAACGGACGATTTCTGCATTTTCAAGCCCTGGAATCAAACGAATGATTCGTTTTTGTTCGCCCCACTTCAAGTGGGTTTGGAAGCCAACTAAGTTGAACAACGTTCCCGCTGAGTTATCTTGGCGAAGTTGAACGACCGCATACGGACGCTCTCCGGTCTTAGGATCTTCAAGCCCAACCGGCTTCATCGGTCCGAATAAAAGTGTCTTCGGTCCGCGTGTCGCCAGTACTTCAAACGGCATACATCCTTCGAAGTAGATTTCCTTCTCGAATTCTTTTAACGGAACGACTTCCGCTTGAATCAACTCATTGTGGAAATGCGTAAACTCTTCTTCCGTCATCGGACAGTTCAAGTACGCGGCTTCTCCTTTATCATAACGTGACTTTAAATACACTTTATCGCGGTCAATCGTATCACCGTCAAGAATCGGTGCTGCTGCGTCGAAGAAATAGAGATAATCTTCACCTGTAAACTGTTTTAATGATTCCGATAACGCAGCACTCGTCAAAGGTCCTGTCGCGACGATCGTTGGTCCATCTGGAATCGCTTCAAGCTCCTCATGATGAACGGTGACATTCGGATGATTTTTTAATGTATCTGTCACATACCCTGCAAAATCATGTCGGTCGACGGCAAGTGCACCACCTGCTGGCACACTCGCAAGGTCCGCTGCCTTCATGATGAGCGAGTCGAGTTGACGCATCTCTTCTTTTAATACCCCGACTGCATTCGTCAGTTGATTCGCCCGAAGGGAATTCGAACAGACGAGTTCTGCAAATTGGTCCGTATGGTGAGCAGGTGTCTGCTTTACTGGTCGCATTTCATATAAATCTACTTGAACGCCACGCTTCGCAAGTTGCCATGCTGCTTCAGAACCTGCGAGTCCGGCTCCGATCACGGTTACTCGTTTCACCGGTCATTCCTCCTCTTGCTCCTGATCGATGCGTGTTTCATGATGTCCGCAAGACGTACATTCTACTTTCACACCGTTCTTGATTTTCTTTTGTACCATCATACTGCTACAGACCGGACAAGGTTCTTCGACCGGCTTATCCCATGAGACGAACTCACATTCCGGATAATTGGAACACCCGTAGAAGAGGCGTCCTTTTTTACTCCGTCGTTCAACGATTTCACCTGTCCCACATGTCGGACACTTCACACCAATCTCGACTTGAATCGGTTTTGTGTTGCGACATTCCGGGAAGTTTGAGCACGCCATGAACTTACCGTAACGCCCCATCTTGATGACCATCGCATGGCCACAGACTTCACAATCTTCCCCTGCTGGCTCATCTTTGATTTCAATCTTCTCGATTTCAGCTTCTGCTCGAGTCAACCGTTTTGCAAACGATTTATAAATCGGATCGACGACTTCTGTCCACTGCATGTCACCTTTTTCAATGGCATCGAGTAAAGCTTCCATGTCGGCCGTAAACTGGACGGTGATGAACTCCTGGAAATAATCACTGATCATATCAATGACAAGTTCACCAAGTTCCGTCGGCAAGAATTTTTTCTCTTCCAGCGTGACATACCCGCGTTTTTGAATCGTATCGAGTGTCGGGGCATACGTCGACGGTCGACCGATCCCAAGTTCTTCCATCGACCGGACGAGACGCGCCTCCGTATAACGGGGTGGCGGTTGCGTAAAGTGTTGTTTTGGTTCGATGGTTTCTTGTTGCAACACTTCTCCATCGTCAAGCGGTGGCAACAATCCGTCTTTGACATCTGTTACTGCTTCATCATCCGTATCCTCGATGTATACTTTCATGAATCCTGCGAACTTGACCGTCGAACCGTTCGCGCGGAACATCACATCATTTGAGAGAAGGTCGACTTTGACTGTATCTAAAATCGCCGGTGCCATTTGGCTTGCGACGAACCGTTCCCAAATCAATTTGTATAATCGGAATTGATCACGCGAGAGATACGATTTGACGAGTTGCGGATCGCGCATCGTCGAAGTCGGACGAACAGCTTCGTGGGCATCCTGCGAATTCGCTGCTTTTTTCTCTTTTCGTTTTTCAACCGCGATGTATTCTTTTCCGTACGCATTTTCAATGAATCCATGTGCTTCGACGTTCGCTGTTTCAGATGTCCGTGTCGAGTCTGTCCGCATATACGTAATCAGACCGACCGTCCCTTCTTTTCCAAGCTCGATTCCTTCATATAATTGCTGAGCAATCATCATCGTCTTCTTCGCCCGGAAATTTAACTTACGTGCTGCTTCTTGCTGAAGGGAACTCGTCGTGAACGGCAATGCTGGATTACGGCGACGTTCTTTTTTCGTCACGGAATCAACCGTAAACGATTGCGACAGTTTAGCCAACACTTCGTTGACCTCTTCTTCCGAGTGTAATTCACGTTTTTTCCCATCAATCCCATAAAAGTTTGCTTCTAACTTTTCACCGTTCGCATCTAACTCTAATTTGATCGTCCAATATTCTTCTGGTAAAAAGGCATTGATTTCCTGCTCGCGATCGATGATCATCTTCACGGCAACGGATTGAACGCGTCCTGCAGACAATCCTTTTTTGATTTTTTTCCAAAGTAACGGACTCATGCTATAACCAACTAGACGGTCCAAGATACGCCGTGCCTGTTGTGCATCGACAAGATCATAGTTGATCTTGCGGGGTCTCTTGAACGAATCTTTGATGGCATCTTTTGTGATTTCATTAAAGACGACCCGACATTCCGTCGACTCATCGACGCCGAGGGCTTTCGCTAAGTGCCATGCGATTGCTTCCCCTTCACGGTCGGGGTCGGCCGCGAGATAAATTTTTTGTGCTTTTTTAGCGGCCGTTTTTAATTCTTTTAAAACCGGTCCTTTACCACGAATCGTAATATACTTTGGTTCATAGTCATGTTCTACGTCAACACCCATTTGGCTTTTTGGCAAATCGATGACATGCCCCATCGAAGCTTTCACGGTATAGTTCGAACCGAGATAACGTTTGATGGTTTTTGCCTTTGCAGGTGATTCGACAATTACTAGATATTTTGCCATTACAATCGCTCCCTATTAGAGGCGTACTCGTATTTTAATCTCACTTATCATAGTAGTCTCGATTCCCATTTGTCAACGTTCATCAAGATACTTTTTGAAACTTCTTCTGGATTTAAGAGTGGAATCGCACCTTCAGCAATCAATTGATTTGTTCCTTGAAAGTGTTTTTCCGTCGGACAACCGGGTATACAATACACGTCCTTACCTTGTTCTAGAGCATGGCCTGCCGTGTTCATCGTCCCGCTTTTACGCGCCGCTTCGACAATGATCAATCCTGAAGATAATCCAGAAATGATTCGATTCCGTTCTAGAAATTGATGTTTGTGAACAGGCGTCACAGCAGGATATTCAGACAATAGAAGTCCCATTTGTTGAATACGATGAAATAACGTCGTGTGTTGCTTCGGATAAAAGCGATCAAATCCGTTTGCCAAAACAGCAATCGTCGCTTGATGATGTTTGAGGGAAAGACGATGGACGAGGGAATCGATCCCAATCGCACCACCAGATACTGTGACAAAAGGTGATTGAAAAAACGGTCGTAAAAAGGACAGCCGTTTTGGGTGGGAGGTGGAGGGATCACGACTACCGATGATACTGATCATCGGTTGCTCGAGTAACGAAGGATTACCTAGAAAGAACAATCCATAGACAGGTTGAGGAATCTGAAGTAGGTGCATTGGAAAATATGGATCTCCTGGGACGAGGAGGTTCGTTGGGACTTGATCCAATTGTAAGGCTTGCTGATATCGGTTTTTGATTGCTCGGGAAACAGGTAAATCCTCTACCGGTAAAAGACCATACCGTTCGATCAAGACAACGATTGAATACGGAACCCGGCAAGTCGCAAAACGTGCATACAGTTCTCTGTTCATCCATTACGCTCCTTTTATATAGAAGAAAGCCGTCCTGAATAAATCAGGACAGCTGACATCTTGTTTAGTTTACAGTCGAACCTGTGACACACGCATCATAGATACCAACTTCTTTGATGACACGAATCAAGGTCTCACCAATGATGGCTGGTGTTTCTGCAACTTCAATTCCATTTGCACGAAGTGTTTTAATCTTTTCAGCAGCAGTTCCTTTGCCACCTGAGATGATAGCACCGGCATGACCCATCCGTTTTCCTTCAGGTGCCGTTTGTCCACCGATGAACCCGATGACAGGTTTCGTCATGTTGGCTTTGACCCACTCAGCCGCTTCTTCTTCCGCCGTTCCACCGATTTCACCGAGCATGATGACTGCTTTTGTTTCTGGATCTTCATTAAACGCTTTGAGCGTATCGATGAAGTCCGTTCCGTTGACAGGATCGCCACCGATTCCGACTGCTGTCGATTGACCAATTCCTGCCGTCGTCAATTGGTGAACAGCTTCATACGTCAACGTTCCAGAACGTGACACGATTCCGACATGACCTGGCGTATGAATGTATCCTGGCATGATACCGAGCTTCGCAACGCCTGGCGTGATGACACCAGGACAGTTTGGTCCGATCAGACGAACCGGTTTGCCATCTAGGTAACGTTTCACTTTGACCATATCAAGGACTGGAATACCTTCCGTGATACAGATGATCAATGCGATGTTGGCATCGGCTGCCTCCATGATTGCATCGGCTGCGAATGCAGGTGGTACATAGATGATCGATGCATTGGCATCTGTTTTTTCGACAGCTTGTGCGACTGTATCGAATACCGGTACACCTAATACTTCCGTTCCACCCTTACCAGGTGTCACACCACCTACGAGATTTGTTCCGTATTCAATCATTTGTTCACCGTGGAACATCCCTTGATTTCCTGTGATTCCTTGAATGATGACTTTTGTCGATTCATTTACCCAAATACTCATCCTTAGCTCCCCCTTACTTCACGAGCGCAGCAATTTTTTCTGCGCCGTCTGCCATTGATGTAGCTGCTGTAATCGCTAGACCTGAATCTTTGAGAATTTGTTTCCCTGCGTCGACGTTTGTCCCTTCTAGACGAACGACGAGCGGTAGTTCTAAGCCAACCTCTTTTGTTGCTGCAACGATACCTTCTGCAATGACGTCACACTTCATGATCCCACCGAAGATGTTGACGAAGATTCCTTTGACATTTTCGTCAGATAGAATCAATTTGAATGCTTCTGTTACTTTTTCTTTAGTCGCTCCGCCGCCGACATCAAGGAAGTTTGCTGGATCACCACTAAAGTGTTTAATGATATCCATCGTCGCCATTGCAAGACCGGCACCGTTGACGAGACATCCGATGTTCCCATCAAGTGCGATATAGTTTAAGTCATTTTTAGAGGCTTCGACTTCACGTGGATCTTCTTCTGATTCATCACGAAGTGCGACGACATCTGGATGACGGTAAAGTGCGTTTGAATCAAAGTTGAGTTTTGCATCAAGCGCCAAGACATCACCATCTTTGGTTGTGACGAGTGGATTGATTTCAGCGATTGAACAATCCTTATCGACGAAGAACGTGTACAATTTCGTCACCATACCAACAAATTTATTGACCAGCTTAACGGGAACACCCATC
This sequence comes from Exiguobacterium antarcticum DSM 14480, assembly GCF_000685865.1. Classification (GTDB taxonomy): domain Bacteria; phylum Bacillota; class Bacilli; order Exiguobacteriales; family Exiguobacteriaceae; genus Exiguobacterium_A; species Exiguobacterium_A antarcticum. The sequence continues at coordinate 198,148 of NZ_JMKS01000003.1, forward strand.
GCAAAGGCGAGTTTACGCGCTTGGAATGCTTGGAGACCTACTGCCGGATCAACGACTTCTTTGATGATTTTTTCTGGCGTTGCTTCTGCTACTTCTTCAATATCCATTCCGCCTTCACTTGAACCCATGATGACGACACGACCTGTTACACGGTCGAGGACGATCCCGAGATAATACTCTTTATCAATCGCACAACCTTCTTCAACAAGAAGACGTTGGATGACTTTACCTTCTGGACCTGTTTGATGCGTGACGAGTGTTTTGCCGAGTAACTCTGTCGCGAATTCCTTCACTTCTTCTTGCGATTTAGCCAATTTAACACCACCGGCTTTACCGCGACCCCCTGCGTGAATCTGTGCTTTTACGACTTTGATCGGACCTGACAATTGTTCTGCTGCATCGACTGCCTCTTCGACCGTAAACGCTGCAATTCCGTTCGGAACGGGTACACCGTATGAACGAAGTAACTCTTTTGCCTGATATTCATGTACATTCATGAAAAAATCCCCCTTAACCCCTTTAGTTTCGGCTCTTTCATTGTAGTTAAAATTGGAAGCGCTGTCTATCGTTATCGACCGAAAGCATTTATTTCTTCGAAATTCCTGTTTGATCAAGCTGATATAAAAAGGCGAATAACTCGGCGATGACACCATACAACTCGTTTGGAATTTGTTCGGATACTTGCACCGCATCAAGTAATGTGACGAGCGTCGCATCTTCACGGATCGGTATACCATGTTGTAAAGCCTCTTCGAGTATTCGTTCCGCGACCCGTTCGGATCCTTTAGCGACGACCTTCGGAGCTTGCATCTGTTCTTCGTAAGACAAGGCGATGGCTTTTTTCATATCTGATAATCCACCCTCCCATTTCGATCGGTTGGTTGAAAAGAAACCCGTTCTTTTTCCGATTCCACTTGTTCAAACCGGATCAATGTATACCCTTGATCGTGCAACCGTTGTTCAATGACCGGTTGGTAGATCGACATGAACATCGCAATTCGTTCATCCGGATGAAAAACGGAAATCGCGATTTTCCGATCTGTGATCAATAAATCCAATGCGATTTCGCCGATCTTCGGCAATTTTAAGTAAAACGCAATGCGCGCATGATCCGGGTTAAATTCTTTTTGATCAAACGGTGCTTCCATCGTGACATCCACTTCTTCGAATGGACCAAACTGCGGTAATTGAAACAAAAAAATACCACGTCCCGTTTCGTTTGTTGCCTGGATGACTTGTTGACTCAATACATGGTCACTTGTTTTGCGATCAAGTTGGCCTTCCGTCGTGCCATCCGCCGCTCGAGCAAGTTGAACCAACTCGATGATGGTCTGCTTGAGTACAGGACCTGAACCATCCATGACTTTTTGACCGAGTTGTTGCAACAATTCTCGTGTCGTTTGCGGGATGGACTCGCTCGGAAAATGAGATAGGCGGTCAAAGACCGGCAACGTCACAGCTTTACTCGGCGCCGCCTCTTGGGAGACGATTTTTAAGACGGGTTGTCCCTCTGTACTCGTGACTGTGAACCGATAGGTCGCTCCTTCTTTTAACTCAGCCGTCGTTCCCGCCGTCAAGACACGCTGACCGACCTGTAACTCCATCAACCCGTCCGGAAGTAACTTCAATACCTTCCCGATGACATTTGCTCCTTCACGTAACGGCTGATTGGTTGGATCGATGATTTTAAACGGTAATAGGGCACGATGCTCAATCTGCATGAAAATTCATCTCCTAGCGTCTAGAGTCGGTCTAGGACCGGTTTAAATGTTTTTCGATGAATCGGTGTCACTCCGATCGTGTCGAGCGCCTGAAGGTGTTGTGCCGTTCCATAACCGGCATGTTGTTCAAAACCGTACTCCGGATAGAGTTGTGCATACTCCGCCATCATCGCATCTCGTGTTTCTTTTGCGATGACGCTAGCTGCCGCTATCGAAATGCTGCGGGCATCTCCCTTGATCAAAGATTCTTGCGGAAGATCCACGTCAAGTGCCATCGCGTCCACTAACAAAGCGTCCGGCTTCAGCACAGCGACGGCTTGTTGCATCGCTTGTTTCGATGCTTGATAGATATTGATCCGGTCAATCTCTTCCGGTTCGATGATTCCGATGGCAATTTCTGCGACGTCTTGAATATGTTGGTACGCAACCATTCGTTGTTTTTTCGAGAGCTGTTTCGAATCGGTCAAACCGGGATGGTAAAAGCCATCTGGCAGTATGACGGCCGCCGCGACGACGGGACCCGCTAACGGTCCCCGACCGACTTCATCCACACCGGCGATCCGTTTATATCCTTCTGCTTGATAACGTGCTTCGAAGATGGAACGTTCCTGGAACTGGATCCGTTGTTGTTCTTCGGTTACCAGGCGTCGTTCCGCCTGGTTCAGAGCACTGACGACGCCTTTTCGTGCATCTTCAGCAAACTTCACTTTTAGTTTTTCGAATTCCATTCGAGATATCCCTGCTAATTGTGTTTTGATTTCATTGATATTCATACGACCCTCCTTTTGAAAAAAGCTTGGAATTCTCATCTTGAGAAGTCCAAGCATGTCTTATTCGGTTACTGTCGCCCACTCTTCGACGGTTTCAAGCGTGACCCGACCAATTTTCTCCGTCCGTAGCTCATGGAGCAACATTTCGCTCGTCCGTTCAAAGTCGACATATCCACTCGTCACGAAACCACGTTTCTTCCCGACGGCTTCCAACACATCGACGGCTTCTCCTGTCACTTCATCTAAACGATAGCGTGCTTTTAATTGCTCCGGATAACGTGTTTTGAGCTCACGCATCGCAAACAAGGCGATATCATCGATGTTCAAGATATCATCCTTGATGGCACCTGTCGCCGCCAGACGGTATCCAACCATCTGATCGTCGAACTTCGGCCAGAGGATCCCTGGCGTATCGAGCAATTCCATCTCACCCGTTTTCATCTTGATCCATTGTTGTCGTTTCGTCACACCGGGACGGTCACCTGTAATCGCAATATTCCGTCCTGCTAGTCGGTTGATCAAGGTTGATTTTCCGACGTTCGGAATCCCAATGATCAAGGCCCGAATCGCACTTGGATTTCGACCTTTGTCACGCATCCGATCATGTTTGTCTTTCATCAGACGTAGTGCTCCTTCATGAATCTGACCAAGCCCTTTGTTGTGTTTTGCATCCACAGCAACGACATCAACACCGTCTTTTCGTAATGCCTTCATCCACTGTTCCGTCAAACGAGCATCTGCCATATCCGATTTATTTAAGACGATCAGACGCGGTTTTCCTGCCGTAATCTGTTCGACCATCGGGTTACGACTCGACATCGGTAATCGGGCATCCACCAATTCGATGACGACATCGATTAATTTTAACTTTTCCATGACTTCACGCCGTGCTTTCGCCATGTGTCCTGGGAACCATTGTATTGTCATATCTTCCACCTCAAGTTTTCATATTGCTTGGACTGCTAATAATGAACTTCTTCTATATCGTATATCACTGATATACGTCCTGTTCGAGAGAAACGATCCATTCTCTAGTATACGCAACTTGACGAAAGAAAAGAAGTCTGTCTGAAAACGAACAAAAAACGAAGTCCACCGAAGTGAACTCCGCCGATTTGGTTTTCACTTCGCTGATTCAATCAACAGACCGGACATCGTTAAACGGATAAAAGACAAAGTTCGTTGTTCCAACAATCTGTTCTTCCTCCACAAACCCGATGTCGCGGCTGTCTTTCGAGTTTTGACGATTATCTCCCATCACAAACACTTTCCCTTTTGGGACGGTCACCTCTGCTGTTTTTTCTTCCAGCGTAAAGTCCTCTGTTAACGGAACACCATTCATTTGTGCCTTGAATTCATTCAGATAAGGTTCTTCGACTTTTTTATCGTTGACATATAACGTATCATCTTTGTAATACATCGTATCACCAGGAACTGCGATCACACGTTTGATATAATCCCGTGTTTCCGTCGCATGGAACACGACGATATCTCCACGTTCCGGTTCATTAAAGTAATAGGGAACCTTATTGACGATCATTCGATCCGAATTGTGTAACGTCGGCATCATCGATTCACCATCAACGATCACCGGTACGAATAAAAACGTTCGGATGATGAACGCAATTACAAGCGCCACGACGAGCGCCTTGACCCAGCTAAATAACTCCTTCACGCGTTCCACTCCTTCAACTCAATCTCTTGCCTAAATCCAGTATACGCATAAACGATAAAAAAAAGAAGCTTGTCCGGAGACAAGCCACTTTTTCACATGATTAACGACGAATCTCTTTAATACGAGCCGCTTTACCACGAAGGTTACGGAGGTAGTAAAGTTTCGCACGACGGACTTTACCGTAACGAACGACTTCGATTTGCGCTACACGTGGTGAGTGAAGCGGGAATGCACGCTCTACGCCAACTCCGTAAGAAATCTTACGAACTGTAAACGTTTCGCTGATGCCGCCACCGTGACGTTTGATGACTACGCCTTCGAAAAGCTGGATCCGCTCACGCGTTCCCTCGACGACTTTAACGTGGACGCGGACTGTATCACCAGGACGGAATGCAGGGACGTCTGACTTGATTTGTTCTTGTGTAATTTCACGGAACAATTGTTGTGTGTTCATGAATGATTTCTCCTTTTTTCACCAATGTTCGTATCTTCATTTGCCTGAGGCATCCAACAGCGGAACATCGTTAATAGGTGGCTTTTGCCACATGTTCTAACTTATCATAGTTTCAGTCGTTTGACAATCCTGAAATTGACTGCAAATACTGACGATCGCTCGCAGAAAGTACGACATGTTCCAATAAATCCGGTCTCCGTTCAAAGGTCCGTTTCAACGATTGTTGCCGACGCCACGTTTCAATCCGGGCATGGTTACCGGACAATAAGACGTCTGGCACCATAAGTCCTCTAAAGTTTGCCGGACGGGTATAATGCGGATATTCAAGCAGTCCCGTTGAAAAGGAATCCTCCTCGTGACTCGCTGACTTACCAAGTACGTCCGGTAATAGACGAACGGTCGCGTCAATCATCGTCATCGCCGCGAGTTCCCCCCCGGTCAAGACGAAATCACCTAGGGATACCTCATCTGTGACCAATTCATCATGGATTCGTTGATCAAATCCTTCATAATGACCACATAAAAAGACGAGTTCCGTTTCTTCGGACCATTCTTCCGCCAACCGTTGATCAAATCGTCGACCGGTGGGGGTCAAGGCGATGATCCGTCGCTTCGCTTCAGGAAGGGAAGCGACCGCATCAAAAATTGGTTGTGGTGTCAGTAACATGCCAGCTCCCCCACCGTATGGGGCATCATCGACACGACCATGACGATTCGCCGAGAAGTCTCGGAAATTGATTGTCTCGAGCTCGATTTGTTTCTCTGCTTGGGCACGGGCAACGATCGAATGATTCAATGCCGTAAACATTTCCGGAAACAAGGTCAAGACGGTGATTTTCATCCCTCGATCAATCCCGGTAATGGTGTGATCTGAATCCGTTTGGCCTTTACGTCGATCGAAGCGACGACTTGTTCAATATACGGAATCAAGACGTCTTTTTTCCCGGGACGTTTGATCGTCCAGACATCATTCGCACCCGTCTCTAAAATCTCCGAGATGATCCCAATTTCATCTTCCCCGTCAAAGACCGTGCACCCAATGATTTCATGATAATAATATTCATGTTCTCCGAGTTCCTGCAAGGCTTCCGGTTGTACATACAATTTTAAGCCTTTGTACTTCTCGACGTCATTGATATGGTGCATGTCTTTAAACGTTACCATAATGAATTGTTTATGTTTCCGGTAACTCGTGATTGTAAATGGGACGTAAGCTCCATTCACTTCTAAAAATACTTCATTTCCGACTTTAAATCGTTGTTCCGGAAAATCCGTACTCGCCAGAAGTTTCAGTTCCCCTTTTAATCCGTGGGTATTGGCAATCTTCGCGACTTCTAACCATTCCATCCGTATCACTTCCTTCTTCAAAATATCCCGTTCTCATTATTTCGCCATAGAAAAAGGAGGTAAGCTTTCGCTCACCTCCAATCGTCTTACTTCGCGAGTTTCGCGTTGTGGAATTTCTCCATGATACCAGCTTTTGAGAAGAGGTTACGAACTGTGTCTGAAGGTTTCGCACCTTCAGCGAGCCATTTAAGAGCAAGCTCTTCGTTAAGTTTTACTTCTGCTTCTGGTTTAGCAACCGGGTTGTAGTATCCGATTTGCTCGATGAAACGACCATCACGTGGTGCACGTGAGTCTGCTACTACCACACGGTAGAAAGGTGATTTGTTTGCGCCCATGCGCTTAAGACGAATTTTAACTGCCATTCGTAAGTCCCTCCAAGTAATAAATAATTTTTTCGTTTAGTCAAATTGACAACTTCATTAGTATACAACGTTACAGCAAAAGAGAAAAGACTTTTAGAAGAATGGGAGGCCAAAGCCGCCTTTCTTTTTTCCTTTGCCCATTTGGCCGGAGAATTGTTTCATCATCTTCCGCATGTCTTCAAATTGCTTGATCAATCGGTTCACTTCTTGAATGCTACGACCACTGCCGCGCGCAATCCGCTTCCGACGACTTGCATTGAGGATTTCCGGTTCAGTTCGCTCTCGTTTCGTCATCGATTGAATAATCGCTTCGACGTACACAAGTTGCTTTTCATCGATTTGGGCATTTTTCAAACCCTTCATCTTTCCTTTACCGGCACCCGGAATCATTCCTAACAACTCATCCAAAGGACCCATCTGTTTCACTTGCTGCAACTGCTCGATAAAATCGTCAAACGTAAACGATGCATCGCGCATCTTGCCTTCGAGTTCCTTGGCGCGGGTAGCGTCCATTTGAAACTCTGCTTTTTCAATCAGCGTCAGCATATCTCCCATACCGAGAATTCGTGACGCCATCCGCTCGGGGTAAAATGGCTCGATAGCGTCTAGCTTCTCTCCAAGACCGACGAATTTAATCGGTGCTCCGGTGACTGCCTTGATGGAGAGCGCTGCTCCGCCTCGAGTATCTCCGTCGAGTTTCGTCAAGATGACGCCTGTTACGCCCAGCTTTTCATTAAAGCTTTCTGCCACATTGACTGCATCCTGACCCGTCATCGAATCCACAACAAGGAATATTTCATTTGGTTTGGCGATTTCTTTCACATCAACAAGTTCCTGCATGAGGTCCTCATCGATATGTAAGCGTCCCGCCGTATCGATCAACACGATATCGTGGTGATGCTCTTTTGCATAGTCGAGTGCGCCAGTCACAATCTCTTGCGGACTCACCTGATCTCCCATTGAGAAAACAGGTAGTTCGAGTTGTTTCCCTAACGTCTCAAGCTGTTTGATCGCAGCCGGCCGGTAAATATCCGCTGCAACAAGCAGTGGACTGCGATTTTGTTTCTTCCGTAAATGATTCGCCAGTTTCCCGGTCGTCGTCGTCTTACCTGCCCCTTGTAACCCTGTCATCATGATGACAGTGGGAGGACGGTTCGATAACGTTAAGGGTGAAACTTCTGATCCCATCAGTTTTGTCAATTCGTCATGGACGATTTTGACAACTTGCTGGCCGGGTGTGAGGGACGTCATGACATCTTGTCCGACGGCACGTTCCTTCACATCATTTACGAATTGTTTGACGACTTTGAAGTTGACGTCAGCTTCTAATAACGCAAGGCGAACCTCACGCATCATTTCCTTTACGTCCGCTTCAGAAATCTTACCTTTGCCTCGCATTTTAGCAAGACTGGCTTGAAGCCGTTCCGATAATCCTTCGAATGCCATGAAAATGCCCCCTACTCTAATTGCTCAAGTGCCGTAATGGTCACGAGAGCTTCGCTCGGAAGGTCAAGTTGCTTCAACTGGTCGAGGAGTAACTTTCTTTGTTCATATTTTTTGAACAAAGCGAGCCGCTCTTCGTATTGTTCGAGCATCGCTTCCGTACGTTTTATGTTGTCGTAGACTGCTTGTCGGCTGACTTCAAACTCATCGGCGATTTCACCTAACGAAAAGTCATCTAAATAATAAAGTGACATATAATTTCGTTGTTTTGGCGTCAACAGCTCCTGATAAAAGTCAATCAGATAATTCATCCGGTTCGTTTTATCAAGTGTCATCCGAGCACCTCCACGGTTGTTAAGTGAAATTCCTTTACAGATAGTATAGTACAGCCCTCACAGTGTGTTGTCAAGTTTTTTTCTTTACAAGGAAATCGAGGTCAGTCCTCTTCTCGGACTTCGTCGACTGTTTCTTTTTCCTCAAAGACATCCCCGAATAATCCATAGACAAATTGTTCCGCATCGAACGGTTGCAAGTCATCAATCTTTTCACCAAGACCTACAAATTTCACGGGGAGATTCAATTCATTTTTGATAGCTAGTACGATTCCGCCTTTAGCGGTCCCATCCAATTTCGTCAACACGATGCCACTGACATCAGTTGCTTGTTTAAATGCCTTCGCCTGAACCATCGCATTTTGTCCTGTCGTCGCGTCTAATGCCAACAACACTTCGTGTGGCGCGCCCGGGATTTCACGTTCGATGACCCGTTTGACTTTCTCCAGTTCATTCATCAAGTTGACTTTGTTTTGGAGGCGTCCGGCCGTATCACAAATCAAGACATCGATTTTTCGTGCCTTGGCTGCTTGGACAGCATCATAGATGACAGCCGCCGGATCCGAGCCCTCACCTTGGCGGATGACCGGAACACCGGAACGTTCGCCCCAGACCTGAAGTTGATCAATCGCTCCCGCACGGAACGTATCCCCTGCTGCGAGCATGACTGTTTTCCCTTCCTGTTTAAGACGGTTCGCCAGTTTGCCGATCGTTGTCGTTTTTCCGACACCGTTGACACCAACAAATAAAATGACATTCAGCTCATGACTGAGATCAAGTTCCGTCTCTTCCTCTTCGATCAACATGTTAGCGACGACTTCAACGAGCACATCGCGGACTTCTTTTGAATCTTTGACGTTTCTTCGTTTGACTTCGATTTTTAATTTCTCCACCAGATCCATCGTCGTCGTGACACCAACATCCGCCTGAATCAATACTTCTTCCAACTCTTCAAAAAATTCTTCATCCACTTCCCGGAAGCGGTACACTAAATCATTGACCGCACTTGCTAATCCGTCCCGTGTTTTCGTCAGACCTTCGGTGAACTTCGATGTCACTTCTTGGGTCGACGTCGTCAGACGGTCTTTTAATTTTTTAAAGAAACTCATTATTTTATCCCCTTTGATTCTACTTCTTCACTTAACGTCCGTCGTGCTTCCTCCAGTTTAACGGATAACACTTCTGAAATGCCGTTTTGTTGCATCGTGACGCCATACAGGACGTCGGCTGATTCCATCGTTCCTTTTCGGTGCGTGATGATGATGAATTGTGTGTCTCGGGCTAACTGATGCACAAATTCTCCGAACCGGGCGACGTTTGCTTCGTCGAGTGCCGCTTCGACCTCATCAAGGACACAGAATGGGACCGGTCTTGTTTTTAAGATGGCAAATAATAAGGCAATCGCCGTTAATGCCCGTTCGCCTCCTGATAACAGAGACAAGTTCTGCAACTTTTTCCCGGGTGGTTTCGCTACGATGTCAATCCCACTCGTCAGTAAATCTGTTGGGTCGACTAAGATCAAATCTGCTTCTCCACCACCAAACAGTTCCCGGAACGTTTCGCGAAAATGTTCCCGTACGCTCGTGTAGGTCTGTTTGAACAGACGAATCACTTCCCGGTCCATCTCGTCGATGACGGCATAGAGATCCGTTTTTGCACTGACAAGATCGTCACGTTGCGTCGACAAGAATGTAAAGCGTTGGTCAACTTCTGCAAACTCTTCAATCGCCCCTAGATTGACGATCCCGATTTCTTCGAGTTGCCGTTTGAGCAAATGTAGTTCTTCCTTTGCTTCTTCAAACGGAATCGTCAACGGTTCCATCAAGTCGACGACTAAGCCCATCTCCTCGAGCAGCTCGTGACGGGTCTCAAGACGCGTACTGAGTCGCCCTTGAGCCAGCCGGGCCTGATCGAGACGTTGTGTCGTCACCTGTTGATCTTCCTTGAGTTTGGCTTCTTGCATCCGAAGTAATCGTAACGCTTCCGTCGCCTGTTGAATTTGTTTCGTCACGGTCGTCAGTTTTTCCTCGACCGTCACCTGTTCGTGTTGCATCTGGACCTGTTCCGCATGTAAGGCTTCGATTTTTGCTTCGTCGAATCCTTCTGAGACATGTTTCAAATCACGTCGTTTATGACTACGCTCTAATTTGGCATGACTTAACGTCTCTTGCATCCGTTCGACCTCACGGCTCGCTTGTTCTTTTGTCATGCTGACCGTACGTTCCTCTAATAAGGCTTCTGCCTGTTGTTGTTTTAATTCTTCCACCGCCACCGCGCCACGCGATTGGGCTTCTTTTAGTTGATCGATCGTTTGCCGGAGCTCTGCTTGACGTTTCGTCAAACGTTCGATGTCTGATTCAGATACCTTGATGATCTTTTTCGCTTCCGTCGCTTGCTCGACGAGACGATGGAGCTGACCATCGTGAACCGATAATTCTGAATCTGTGACCGCCAAACTCCGTTTAGCATCTGTGAAGGCCTCGCGGACGATTTCTAATTCCGTTTGGACTGCTTGGATCTCACGCCCGGTATCAGCAAGCGTCTGGACCGACTCTTTCAGCGTGGATGTCAGATCGTCCCGGCGACGTTCTTGTTCTTTAATGACGGCTTGTCCCTGTTTTAATCCAGTTTGCAGTTCTTCTAATTCACGCGATTGGCTAAACAGCGGAGTCCCTTTTTTCCGACTCCCACCAGTCATCGATCCACCGACGTTTACGACGTCGCCGTCTAATGTCACGATTCGGTAACGGTGACCCGTCGCACGCGCAATCCCATTCGCTTGTTCTAGTGTTTCGACGACTACCGTCGTCCCTAACAAGTTCTGTTTCAAGTGAACGAATTCTTCCCGTGTCGTCACAAGGTCACTTGCGACACCTAAATACCCTGACATCGAGGATAAGTTCGTCTGAACGGATGGACTCAGTTCACGACGTTGAATCGAACCAAGCGGCATGAACGTTGCCCGCCCGGCATTGAGACGACGTAATTCTTGAATCAATTTTCGTCCCGTCGCATCTGTATCGACTACGACGTTTTGCATCGCACCACCTAATGCCGTCTCAATCGCCGCTTCGTATCGTGCTGGTACGGTAATCAGCTCTGCGACGGCCCCGTGAATACCCGGTATTCGATCCCGTTGTTTCAATACCATTTTAACGGCCCCGAAATAGCCGCTGTAATCGGCTTTGACCGACTCTAGAAATTCAATTCGATCTTCTGTTTTATCTCGGCGTCGATATAAGTCGATGATCGATTGTTCCATTTGCCCAATCGTCTCTTGTTGCTGACGGTGTGTCGTCTGCAGGGCCTGTTCTTCTTGACGCAATCTATCTAGACGGTGTCGCAATTGCTCGACTTGGTCTGCCAACCGTAATGTTTCGGCTTCATAGGTCGAGCGGGCTGTTTGTTTCGTCCCTACATTTGCCGAAAAACTTGTTTGTTGTTCTTCCGCTTGCAGAAGGTCTTGTTTCGCTCGTTGATACGCATTTGTGGTCGCAGCCAACTGACTTGCCACTTCAAACGCTTCTGAACGTAACGATTCCGCTTCTTTTTCGAAATCACGATCGGAATACGATACAGCCGCATCTGCTGCTTCCCGTCTTTTGACAGCCGCGAGATACGATTGATCCGTTTCCTGCTGCTGACGAATCGCGACTTGCACTTCCTGTTCAATCCGTTCGACACGTTGGTCAGACTGTGCTACTTCTTGTTCGAGACGTCGTTTCATCTCAGTCCCGTGTTTTTCTCGTTCTTTCGCAAGATTCAATGCCCCTTGAATTTCGACGAGTTGCGTTGACACATGGCGTAATCGTTCTTGCATCTCCGTCTCGAGTCGACGAACGGCTTCAAGATTCGTTTCCTGCGTTTCCCGTGTCGCGACGGTCGCCTGATAGCGTTCCTGCTCTGTCGTCAATTGTTGCTGGCACGATTCGATTTCTCGTGTCACGTCCGTGATTTGTGTCGTATACTGTTCGATCTCGGTTGCGAGGATCCCACGTTCGAGAACATCAAAACGTTCACGTGCGATCAAAAACTCTTTTGCTAAGGCTGCTTGTTCCCGTAATGGTTCGATTCGACCCCCTAATTCAAACAAGATATCGTCGACACGCGACAGATTGGTTTCTGTATCCGTCAGTTTCCGTTCCGCTTGTTTTTTTCGATGACGATACTTCAGCACACCCGCTGCCTCTTCGATGACCGAACGACGTTCTTCCGGTTTTCCGGAAATCACTTGTTCGACCCGCCCTTGTCCGATGATCGCAAATGCATCACGCGACAGACCGGTATCCATAAATAAGTCGAGGACATCTTTGAGACGACACGGTTTTTTATTTAAGAAATAATCACTATCCCCATTTCGACTGACACGGCGTGTCACATTGATTTCCTGATAAGGCAATGCGACCGTCCCTGACTCGTTGTCGAGAACGAGCGTCACTTCGGCAAATTGTTTTCGATGTTCCGATACACTTCCAGCAAAGATGACATCTTCCATCTTCGCTCCGCGTAATGATTTAGCTGATTGCTCACCGAGCACCCAGCGCACTGCATCCGATATATTCGACTTTCCGCTACCATTTGGTCCGACGACGGCCGTGACTCCTGGAAGGAAGTCGAGCTCCGTCCGACTTGCAAATGACTTGAAGCCGTTGATTTCAATTCGTTTTAAGTACATCTTGACCACCCATATGTTTAAATTTCTTTTAATTTTCTTTTAGTTTACCATAGCCGAAAGGTCTACAAAATGGTAGCTTTTATGGTAACGTTAAGTATAAAGAGATGAAGAGGAGATTTTAACGACATGACGATTGAACAAATGATTGAGGCAATTTTGGATAAATTGAATATTATCAACAAAGGGGTCATCAAGGCTGAACAGTTCGACGGTACAAAAAATGACGACTTAAAAGAGATTTATGACTTCGTCATGATGCGGGAATCGTTGTCACTTGCAGAAGTCGATGCGATTGTCGACGAATTAAAATCTTTGAAAACCGTCTGAAGGTGACACAAGAAAAGGCATTCCATGTCAAAATGGATGCCTTTTTTTGTTTACAGACTATTTTTTAACACAAGCAACGCCTGTTTGGCAGCTTGTTGTTCTGCTTCTTTTTTGGAACGACCCGTTCCGATCCCTTCTAACTTGTCAGACACATGGACCCGTGAAATAAATTCGCGACTATGGGCCGGACCACGTTCTTCGATGATTTCATATTCAATCTGTCCAAGACCGACCCGTTGGATGGCTTCTTGGAGCTGACTTTTGAAATCTGTTTGTTCTTCAAAAAAACCAGATGCCACTTTCGGAAAAACCGCTTCGGCGAGGAATCGTTCTGCTGCATCGATTCCTTGGTCAAGATACAAGGCACCGATAAAGGCTTCGAACACATCCGCAAGTAATGCCGGACGATTTCTACCACCTGTCAGTTCCTCCCCTTTACCAAGTAGAATCATTTCAGAAAATTGGTAATGATTCGCGAACTGGACGAGTGACGGCTCACAGACGATTGCCGCACGCAGCTTTGTTAATTCCCCCTCGGAACGTTCCGGATAGTGTTGAAACAGATATCGCGAGACTGTCAGTTCTAGCACCGCATCCCCTAAAAATTCGAGACGCTCATTGTCACCGTCTGATTCTCGTTGCTCATTGACAAACGACGAGTGGGTGAAAGCCTGTTTTAACAGATCGACATTTGAAAAATGAATGTCCAACCGTGTTTGTAAGTCGTCAAACTTTTGTTCGATTTGAGCTAATGCCCGTGAGTCTTTTCGCCGTTTTACATAAGGTCCTTTGCGGACACGACGTCCTTTTGGATTCGTCATAATGCCTCCTAAACAGCTAAATCCCACCGCAAATACCACGGTGGGTCTAGCCTGATGATTTAGACTTGTGTTTCGATGTAGCTTACGACATCGCCAACCGTCTTCAAGTTTTCTGCTTGGTCATCTTCGATTGTGATTTCGAACTTGTCTTCGAGATCCATGACGAGTTCCATCACTTCAAGTGAATCGGCACCAAGATCGTCTTTAAACGATTTGTCGAGTGTGATTTCACTTTGTTCTTTCCCTAATTTTTCTGCGATTGCTTCTTGTACGTCTACTAAAATTTGTTCTTTTGTCATTTGAAAATCCCTCCATGAGTTGAGTATATAAGATGATTGCCGATTTGGCAAAGTACTACCACAGTTATGAATTACATCGTCATGCCGCCATCAACCGCCAAGGTTTGGCCAGTGATGTAACGGGCGTTGTCTGAAGCAATGAAGCTGACTAAGGAAGCGATCTCTTCCGTCTGCCCAAATCGTTTTAACGGGATTTGACCAAGTGTTTGATTCCGTTGTTCCTCGGTCAATTCGTCCGTCATATCCGTTTCGATGAACCCCGGGCAAATCGCGTTTGCCGTGACCCCTTTACTTGCCAGTTCACGTGCGACCGACTTCGTAAAACCGATCAATCCTGCTTTCGCCGCGACATAATTGGCTTGACCCGGATTCCCCGTGATGCCGACAACCGACGCGATGTTGATGATTCGGCCACTCGATTTTAGAAGTGGTCGCGTCGCCGCTTGTGTGACGAGGAATGCACCTTTTAAGTTCGTGTTCAAGACGGCATCAAAGTCGGCTTCTTTCATCCGCATCAATAAACCGTCGCGTGTGATGCCGGCATTATTGACGACACAGTCAAGCTGTCCATACGTATCGAGCGTCGTCTTCAGCAACCCTTTGACTTGCTCCGCATCGGCGACGTCCGCCTGGACCGCGATGGCTTCACCACCTGAAGTGACGATTGCCGATACGACTTCTTCTGCTTTTTGCGTATTTCCGGCATAGTTGATGACGACTCGGAAACCATCCGCCGCCAGACGTTTTGCAATCGCAGCGCCGATACCGCGTGATGCACCTGTTACGAGGGCTACCTTATTCAACGAATCGCCTCCGCTTCTAGTTGCTCAAGCGTCGTGATGCTGACGATCTTGACATCTTTTTTGATACGTTTGACGAGTCCACTAAGTGGTGAAGACGGACCAAATTCGATGAACGTATCCGCGCCTTCTGCAATCAGCTTTTCAACACATGCCTCAAAACGAACTGGCGAATACAATTGTTGGACGAGTAGACGAATGAGTTCTTCCGGCTGATCGTGGAAATCGTTATCGACATTCGAGATGAACTTCGTTTTTGCTGCTTGGAAAGGCGAAGAGACCAGGATGTCTTCAAAACGAGGTGCGAACGGTGTCATCAATGAAGAATGGAATGCACCGGATACATCAAGTGGCAAGACACGTTTCGCACCGAGTTCTTTTAATTTCGCTGTCGCTGTCTCAACGGCTGCGACTTGTCCCGAAATCACGAATTGTCCCGGACAGTTATAATTGGCGATTTGTACGATTTCTCCCGTCGCTGCAATTGATTCAATTGCATGATGGGCTGCCTCTACATCATCCAAGCCGATGACAGCTGCCATCGTTCCGCCTTTGACTCGATTCATTAAGTTCCCGCGTTCCCGAACAAGGTAAACCGCTTCACTCGCTGTCAAAACCGACGCCGCAACGAGGGCACTGTACTCTCCGACACTATGTCCGAGTACGAAGTCTGGCCGATGACCAAGTGCCGCATAACGGTTCGCAAGTAATGTGCTGTGTGCGACGATCGCAGGTTGTGCGATTTCCGTCGATTTCAAGTCGTCTTTTGTCCCCGTCGTCAGTAAATCCGTCAAATCAAGACCGATACGTGTACCAAGATCCATTAACGCTTGACGTGTCTCGTCCTGTTGAACGAGTGTTTGTCCCATTCCTGGCATTTGTGAGCCTTGACCAGGGAACATCCAAACCGTTTTACCCATCCGTCTCACCCCTTTAGATTTCTTTTGTCGCCTTTGCCTCGATGATTTTTGAGACCACTTGTTGCTCGACCATCTGTTCTGCTTGTGCCAGCGCACGACTGAACGCATAGGCGTTACTCGATCCGTGTGCTTTAATCACAGGCGCAGCAATTCCGAACAATCCGGCTCCGCCATATTCTTCGTAGGCGAGGAGTTGTTTCATCTTCTTTAACTTTGGCTTTAAAATGAACGCAGCAATTTTTGAACTGAGTGAACTCATGAACTGTTCCTTCATCATCCCCATGATCATGCTAGCAGCCCCTTCTGTACTTTTCAAAAGGGTGTTTCCAGCAAAACCTTCTGTCACGATGACATCCACATCCCCACTCATCGCGTCTCGCGCTTCGATATTTCCTACAAAATGAATCGGCGCTGTCTCAAGTAATGGATAGGTCTCTTTCGTCAATGCATTCCCTTTGCCGGCTTCTGAGCCGATATTCAGCAATCCGACTTTCGGTCGATCGATTCCTCTTACTTGTTCTGCGTAGACAGAGCCCATGATTGCGTAATCGAGCAAATGTTCTGCTTTCGCATCCGGGTTGGCACCGACATCTAAGATGACGACACCTTTTCCGTTTCGTGTCGGGAACGTCGGCGCAAGTGCCGGACGGTCAATCCCTTCGATCCGACCAATCACAAACAATCCGGCTGTCATGAGTGCTCCCGTATTGCCTGCTGAAATCAAGGCATCTGCCTCTTTTGATTTCACCAGGTTTGCAGCCACTACGAGTGAGCTGTCTTTTTTTCGCCGGATGGCACGGACCGGTTCGTCTTCTCCGGTAATGACAGAGGGGGCATGAACAATCGTCACCCGCGGATCTTTGATGTCATATGAACGCAATTTCAACTCATCTCCGACTAAGCGAATCTCGAGTTGTTGTTTGGGACGTTCTGCTAAAAATTGAACGACTCCTTCTACGATGGCGCGGGGAGCATGGTCGCCCCCCATCGCGTCTACTGCTAAAATCATCTGGACTCCTCCTTACTGCTCCGATACACGGTGAATTCACCGATGAACACACACTCATCGCCAACAAAACTTTCGACGCTGATGTCGGACCGTCCATCTTGACGATGAGAACTGACGAAGGCTTTCGCCACGACACGTTCTCCCACGTGAACGGACCGGGTGAACTGGACATTGGCTTTTGTCGTCAATGCCAGTTCATCATCAATCAACGCGATCGCAAGTGAATTGGCTTGCGCAAATAAAATATGTCCTCGCGCGATGGCATTTCGGCTAAACGCATGTTCCGGTAGAATTTCTAAGATCGAAATCGCCGATGTATCGAGTTTCAGGTCAATCATATCACCAATGACTTCATTTTCAGTTAACGTACGCACATCATCCAGTCGTTCCGTCGCAACATGTTTAATCCGTTCGCGTAATTCTGGAATCTTCATCTCCATCCGATCCAATCGGATCGTCTGGATGCTGACGTTGAAACGTGTTGCTAACGCTTCATCGGTGATGAACGGATTTTGTTCAATTGTATGCTGTAGTTCAGTTTGTCGTTCTTTTTTAGGTACCCGCATGTACGTTCCTCCCACAAGAAGGATGACCACCATTATTACCTGGTACTAATAGTAGTATATATCCCTTGTTGTTCACTTTCAAGTATTATTCAATTCTTTCTCCGTCAAGCAAACCTTGTTGCTCGATATACCGTCTTAAGACGGCATACTCGGGGTGTTGCCAAAAGGCATCCGATCGGAGCAAACGGACAGCATCATTTCGAGCCGTTTCCATGACTTGAATATCAAGTGCTGGATCGGTCAAAATAAACCGTGGCAATCCACTTTGTTCTGTTCCAAAAAAATTACCGGCACCCCGTAACTCTAAATCTTTTTCCGCTAACTTAAAGCCGTCATTCGTTTCCGTCATCGTTTTGATCCGTTCTTTCCCCGTATCCGAGGAAGGATCCGCAATCAAGATACAAAAAGATTGAGCGGCACCGCGACCGACACGGCCACGTAGCTGATGTAGTTGAGCCAAACCAAACCGTTCCGCATCATAAATGACGATGATTGAGGCATTCGGAACGTTGACCCCCACTTCGACAACCGTCGTCGAGACGAGAAGTTGAACGTGATTGTCTTTAAACGCCTGCATGACGTCCTCTTTTTCCGACGAACTGAGGCGTCCATGCATCAGACCGACCCGATGCGTCGAAAAACGTTCGGTTAACAGATGATGCAGTTCAATCGCATTTTGTACATCAAGCGACTCAGATTCCTCAATCAATGGCGTGATGATGTAAGCTTGATGACCGAGCAGCAATTCTTTTTCGACAAACCCAAACACACGATCGATTTGTTCCGGTTTAGCCCAATACGTCTCGATTTCTTTTCTTCCTGCTGGCATCTCGTCAATGATTGAAACATCCATATCGCCGAACACGGAAATCGCTAGCGTCCGTGGAATCGGTGTTGCCGTCATGTAAAGAACATCCGCTTGCTCGGCTTTCGCCCGAAGTCGTTTCCGTTGTTCGACCCCAAAACGGTGTTGTTCATCCGTGATGACAAGATGGAGATTTTGAAAGACGACGGTATCTTGAATCAAGGCATGTGTCCCGACCAAAACATCGATTTCTCCTTGTCGCAAAGCTTCTAGCAACAGCAGACGATTTTTCCCTTTGACCGAACTCGTCAATAATCCAACCTTGATTCCGAGCGGTTCCAGTAAGGGCGCTAAGGATGAGGCATGTTGTTCCGCTAGAATTTCCGTCGGTACCATCAAGGCTCCTTGTTTATTTGCACGGACCGTCGCAAATAAGGCGATGGCGGCCACGACCGTCTTCCCACTCCCGACGTCCCCTTGGAGCAGACGATTCATTCGTTCTGACCGATGCATATCCGCTAGTATTTCCTCCGTCACACGTTGTTGGGCACCGGTTAACGGAAACGGTAGCCGGTTGATGAACTGGTCAATCTCTTGTTGAAAGAGCGGTAAGGCGATGCCTTGTCCTTTTCGTTTTCCCAGGCGAAGTGTCTGTAACTTCAGTTGAAAATAGAGACATTCTTCATAGACATAACTCCGCCGGGCCGTCGTGAGATCCTGACGGGTCACCGGAAAGTGTAGTCGTCTCAACATCGTCATCCGGTCCAGTAACCGGTATGTAGTCCGAATCGGATCCGGAACCCGTTCTTCTAAGGACACACTTTCCGCAAAGGCCAATTCGACGACGCGGCGAAACGTCTTCATCCGCATATCACCTTTCAACGAATAGACAGGCGTCAATTCGCCTTCAATCGCCCCGAACTGAAGCTCCGTCGCTGAAATCGTCATCCGGTGTAAATCCCATTTCCCGCTGACCGTCACTTCTTCTCCCAGTTTCAATTGTTCCTTGTAAAAGGCACGATTAAACATCGTCACCGTGACGCTGTACCGTTCTTCGACTAGCAACCGGAACGTCAAGCGGTTTTTCCCTTTTCCATAGTAACGAACGAGCGCTTCTGATTGTACTTGTCCGGTAAATTTGACTTTGTCTTCATGAATCGCTTCCGTCAAACTGCCGGTCACAAAATCGTCATAACGAAACGGGACGTGCTCGAGCACGTCCGCAATCGTCAGGATATCCATTTCTTCTAGTTTCCGGGCTAAATCACGCCCGACTCCCTTTAGTTCTGTTACCTTACTTAATGGATTCATTCGATAACTCTCCAAAAATCTTCGATTCGAGCCAGCGCCCGGTCGGTGTGTTCGCGAGCCCACCTTTTGCCGTCTCACGTAACGCTGACGGCATCATTTGTCCGATCTCATACATCGCCCCGATTACTTCGTCGCAAGGAATCCGTGACGTGATTCCGGCTAACGCCATATCAGCAGCAACAAGAGCATTTGCGCCCCCCATCGCATTCCGCTTCACACACGGTACTTCAACAAGTCCTGCCACTGGGTCGCAGACGAGTCCGAGCATGTTTTTTAGAGCGATCGCAAAGGCATGGGCTGATTGATCCGGTGTCCCTCCCGCCATTTCAACGATTGCAGCAGCAGCCATCGCCGTTGCCGAACCGACCTCTGCCTGGCACCCTCCGGCCGCACCGGAAATCGAGGCATTGTTGGCAACCACGAATCCAAACGCTCCGGATGTGAATAAAAAGCGTAACATCTGTTCTCGACTTGGATTCAAACGTTCTCTCACCGCAAACAACGTCCCGGGGACAACACCCGCACTACCGGCTGTTGGAGTCGCGCAAATTTTCCCCATCGCCGCGTTGACTTCATTTGTTCCAATCGCCTTACTGACTGCATCCAGCAATAAATCACCAGACAATCCTTTGCCACTCGCCCGATACCGTTGTAGCAACACGGCGTCGCCCCCCGTCAGACCGGTAACGGATTCAACACCGTCACCTGTCAACGAACGTTCAACTGCCGCTTCCATCACTTCGAGATTCCGTTCCATCATGCCCAACACTTCGTCCCGTTCTAAATGACGGACCGTCATTTCCTGCTCAATCATGATTTCTGAAATCGGTACATTTTTATCCATCGCAAGTGCGACGAGTTCTTTTACGGATTTAAACATCTCTTCACTCTCCCATCATGACAGAACGTTCCACTTGTGGTAACCGATTGATTTCTTCGAGTACAGCGCTTGGCATCCGATCATCAATTTCAATCGCCATCAAGGCCTGTTTCCCTTTTTCGTGTCGCGAGACTTCCATGTGTCCGATATTGATTTCATAATCTGCCAAGATACTAGTCACGGCTGCAATCGCTCCGAAGCGATCATGATGCAACACGACTAAGGCAGGTCCACCACCGGATAGGCGTAACGGTACCCCATTCAGTTCGGTAATCTCAATCGTGCCCCCACCAATCGAAATCCCGACGAGTTCAAACTCTGCTTGCCCATCGGTCAGATGGACACGTGCTGTATTCGGGTGATCCGTCAACGCTTCACTCGTCTCAAAATGAATCCGAATCCCTTTTTGTTCCGCAATCTTAATCGATTCGGGAATCCGATCATCAAACGTATCGTACCCCAATACCCCTCCGATAATCGCGACGTCCGTTCCGTGTCCCCGATACGTATCTGCAAATGACCCATAAAATGTAATTGTAATATCTGTTGGTAACTCCCCAAATAATTTCCCCGCCATCAAGCCAATTCGTGCTGCCCCCGCCGTATGCGAACTGGATGGTCCGACCATGATCGGACCGATGATATCAAATACACTCCGGTACTTCATCTTATTTCCCCCTCTCGTTTAAAAACAAAAATCCCACCTCTATTATCGCAGATGGTGGGATGTGTGAAAAGGTACGTTCACGTTTTATATTATTCGACGCTTAAAATATAAGAATAAAGTGGTTGTTTCCCGTCGTGGACTTCTACTTCCGCTTCTGGATTAACCGATTCGATATACGCAACGAGTTCGTCCACTTCCGTTTGCGTTACCCCTTCGCCAAACAACACGGTAATGATCTCATCGTCTTCCGTGACGAGGATATCAACCAATTTTTTGACGGCTCCAAGGCTCGAGTGATCCGTTGCGATGATTTGTTTTTCCGCAATCGCCATATGATCATCTTTTTTAATCTCAATGCCGTCGATGCTCGTGTCGCGAACCGCATACGTTACTTGACCTGACTTGACCGCGGCGATCGCATCCATCATATGACGTTCGTTTTCTTCGACCGTCGCTTCCGGATTGTAGACGATTGTCGCTGCTAATCCTTGGGGAACGGTCTTCGATTTGACGACCGTCACACCACAAGACGCAACCGATGCCGCTTGTTCTGCCGCCATGATGATGTTTGAGTTGTTCGGATAGACATAGACATGCTCCGCATGTGCATCTTCAATCGCTTTGACGATATCTTCCGTTGACGGATTCATCGTCTGTCCACCTTCGATGACGACACTGACACCAAGCGACTTAAAGAGTTCGCTGATACCTTCGCCCATCGCTACCGTGACGAGCGCCGACTGGGCTTTTGCTTTCGTCGCGACCGGTGCTGCCACTTGATTGACACCCTCTTCTTCGAGGATCGTCGAGTGTTGTTGACGCATGTTTTCAATTTTAACGGCAACCAGTTCACCAAAACGTTGTCCTTTTGTGATGACTTCGCCTGGCGTTTCGACGTGGACGTGGACTTTCAACAATTCTTCGTCTGCAACGACCAACAAGGAATCGCCGAATTCCGCTAACTCATTTCGGAACGCTTCCTCACTGAACGGTGTGTTTGCCAATTTATCGTCTTGGAATCGCACCATGATTTCTGTGCAGTACCCGTAATGGATTTCTTCCGTCGACATGAAGCTTTGAGCCGATTTATGATGCTCTGCTTCGACGAGGGCTTCCATGACTGGAGCATGTGGTTTCTCTAACTCTTTGCCTTCGAGTGTCGCGAGGAACCCTTCATAGATGCAGACCAGTCCTTGACCACCTGAATCGACGACGCCGACTTCTTTAAGTACAGGTAATAAATCTGGTGTGCCTTCGAGTGATACTTTTGATGATTCGACGATGCCACGCATTAATTCAAGAAGATCCGTTGTCGTCTCGGACTGAGCGATTGCCGCAACAGCTGTCTCACGGGCAACGGTCAAGATTGTTCCTTCGACTGGTTTCATGACAGCCTTATACGCTGTATCGACCCCTTTTTGTAACGCGTCTGCAAATTCCTTTGTGTTGATCGCATCTTTTCCTTCGATCGACTTCGAGAAACCACGGAACAATTGACTTAAGATGACACCAGAATTTCCACGTGCTCCCATTAAAAGACCACGTGCAAAAACCGTGGCGACTTCAGAGACAGAGTCTGTTGTTGTTTTTGATGCTTCTTTTGAACCGGATGTCATCGTCAAGTTCATGTTTGTTCCCGTGTCACCATCTGGGACCGGAAAAACGTTCAGCGAATCGACGAAATCCGCATTTTGATAGAGATTCGCTGCGCCATTCTGGATCATCTTGACCAGTTGCGCTCCTGTTAAACGATCTACGCTCACTAAAATTTCCTCCTCTATTCCCGCCTTAGACATTCGTCAAGCGGACTCCTTGGACAAAAATATTGACAGATGTTACTTCTAAACCAAGTGCCTGGCTGAGTGAATACTTCACACGGCTTTGGACATTGTTTGCGACTTCTGAAATTTTTGTTCCATAACTCACGATGATATGCATATCGATATGAACCTGCTCAGAAGCTTGTCGTACGATGACGCCACGTGCAAAATTTTCTCGTTTGAGCAATTCAGCAAGTCCGTCTTTAATTTGGGATTGGGATGCCATACCAACGACACCAAAACATTCCATAGCTGCTCCGCCCGCAAGTTGCGCGACGACATCATTGTCTACATCAATTTTTCCATAGGTCGTTTTCATCTCGATCGCCACCTGTGTAGCCCCCTTTATTAATCTGTTCTTCTCATAATTCTACTATAAGGACCTACTATTGAAAAGTCGCCGTACTGACTATACAATGAATAAGTGAAAAATAGTAGCGGTCAAATGAACTTTTACCATCATCCTCATTCATTATTTTAAATTTTGAGGTTGTCTGTCAAGTTTTTTTCTTGTCAGCTACTTTTTTTATGTTGCAACCGTCTTAACAGCATGCTAAGATAGCAAAGTGTCTATTAGGACGAACGCAAAACAACATAAAAGGAGGCGGAACGCATGGCACGTAAATGCTACGTTACTGGGAAATCGCCGAAGTCGGGAAACAACCGATCACACGCATTGAACAAAACGAAACGCACTTGGGGAATCAACGTACAAAAAGTACGTATCCTCGTTGACGGTAAACCTAAAAAGGTTTGGGTTTCAGCTCGAGCGCTCAAATCAGGTAAAGTCGAACGCGTATAAGACGCAGTAACCGGATGGGAATCTTCCCTTCCGGTTCTTTTTTTGGTCTTTTTTTATTTTTCTCATAAACTAATTGTCGGAACATTTGAAAACGCTTACAATAAGTGGGCAGTTATTTTTTTCAAGGGGGAAGGGTCAACATGCAGTTAAAAAGAGAAATGACAAGCCGGCATCTCTTCATGATTTCGCTTGGCGGCATCATCGGAACAGGATTGTTCCTCGGTTCTGGATTGACAATTTCGCAAGCTGGACCGCTGGGGGCGGTCCTCAGTTACATCGTGGGTGGGACCATCATGTATCTGACGATGTTATGTTTAGGGGAAATGGCCGTGCACATGCCGGTATCGGGCTCGTTCCAGACGTATACGACCCGGTTCATCGGGCCGGGGATCGGTTTTGCCGTCGGTTGGATCTACTGGCTAGGCTGGGCCGTGACGGTGGCGCTTGAAATTACAGCCGCCGGCAGTTTGATGGGACGTTGGTTCCCGGACACACCAATCGTCATCTGGTGTGCCCTTTTCACCGTTATCTTATTTGGTCTCAATGCCGTCTCGGCAAAAGCGTTTGGGGAAGCAGAATTTTGGTTTTCGAGTTTGAAGGTCCTCGCCATTCTCTTTTTCATCGCGCTCGGGGGAGCCGCTTGGTTTGGTTGGATCGATATGACCGCCGCACGTCCAGAAACCTTATTTGCGAACTTTACGGCAAACGGTTGGTTCCCGAACGGCGTGCTCGGCGTGTTGACGACGATGATTGCCGTCAATTTTGCTTTTCAAGGGACTGAATTGATTGGTGTCGCTGCCGGTGAATCGAGTGATCCCGAAAAATCGATTCCAAAAGCCATTCGCAATACGGTCTGGCGAACGTTCATCTTTTTTGTCCTCTCGATCACGATCATCGGTGCCTTGATTCCGTATGAAACCGCAAGTGGGATCAGCAGTCCGTTCATCATGGTCTTTGATGCCATCGGAATCCCGTATGCAGCAGATTTGATGAATATCGTCGTCTTGACTGCCTTACTATCGGTCGGAAACTCTGGTCTGTATGCCGCGACCCGGATGTTATGGTCGATGTCACAAGAAGGGATGATTTCGAAAAGACTTGCGATCGTCAATTCACGTGGCGTTCCGATGCGGGCGTTATGTTTTACGATGCTATTTGCCATGTTATCGCTCCTGACCGCTTTTTTCGCCGAAGATACCGTCTTCATCTGGTTATTGTCACTCGCAGGACTCGGGGCACAGGTCGGTTGGATTTCGATTTCCGCCTCACAAATCGCTTTCCGCCGTCAATTCATTAAAGACGGTCATTCGGTCAGCGAGCTGAAGTTTAAAACACCGTTCTTCCCGATTTTACCGATTCTATCCTTTTCATTGAACATGCTTGTCTTGATCAGTCTGGCGTTTCAGGCAGATCAACGGATCGCGCTGTATATCGGCGTTCCCTTTTTCCTTCTGACATGGGCTTCTTACCATCTGTTCGTCAAAGGAAAACATATTGCAGCACAGACGGAACGGCAAGCTGCCAGTTCTACGTTGGACCAATGATGATTCATCTCAAAAAAACGGGGCTGACTCAAAAGTGAGGACCGTCTCTCGATTAAAAGGAATGAAGGGAGGTGGATTTCCGGTGTTTGATTCGGAAATCCACCTCCCTTTTCCTTCGTGAACAATAAGAATTTGCATAGAAATGGCCGATGATTCCGTGAAAAGATGGAATCAGCGGCCATTTGATTGATGGAGGACGGAACCGTCCGTCTCAAGGATTGATCTTGACCTGACTTATGAGTCAGCCCCGTTTTCTCTGTTAATCGGCAAGACTTCTGATCATGAGGATCTCACCTTTTTGAACACGGATGTCCGCCACTCTTTGTCTGGTCCATTCGTTACTGACAGTCAATGAACCACCGACTGGAACGGTCTGCTCCATCAATGGATATTTGACGCCACAGAGCGTCAAGACTGTCGAAACAAGTGGAATGAAGGACAAGTAATGATACTGTTCCGCTTCGATTTCATAACGTCCTTCGGGCAAAAAACGTACATCTGCCTGTTTCGTCACAAGGCGCGCTTCGGGGAATTGTTTTAACAAATACACATTTTGAAGTGTCATATCAATCCTCCCGCCCGTCGCGCCAAAGATTAACAATTCCGTGACTTCATAGTGTTCATAGACATACCGTAACGCCAATTCCAAATCCGTCTCATCTTTTTCAGCAGGATGCAAAATAGCTCCCGTCGGTATATGACCAAGTGAATCAAAATCACCGATCGCCAGGTCAAAGTCGATGCCTTGATCCACCAAGGTCGCAATGCCCCCGTCGACGCCGATGACACGTGTGTTTTCGAATAAAAACGGTTTTAGTAGCGGCACCTCTTCCGACGGACCGGCTGCGACGATGATGATCCGCATCAGACACCTCGTGCCGAATAACGAAGAAGTCGTGGCGCCGTCGTAAACAAGAGACCAGCAACAATTCCACATAGTAGATAAGACGGAACCATGTAGGTCGCATTATAAATCAGTGAATACGGCACGACCGGACCTTCTGCGTATTCGGCAAAGAACACGATGCCGCTGATGACGTGACAGACATACCGTAAGCCTGCACCAAGCAACGTCGCAATGAGAACAATCGTCATCAAACGTCCATTTTTCCCATCCGCTGCTGCTTTTTTGACTTGTCGGGCAAACAGTCCGCTCAACCCGACGACACCAAAGGCGATCGTATAATCGAGTAACGGTTGAACGACCGTCAGGATTTGTGGGGCAAACATCAATTGAATGGTCCCGACAAGAGCTCCCGTCACGACACCACCAACGACACCATGACGAAATGCCATCACGAAAATCGGCAACATTGCCAAACTGATAGAACCACCTTGAGGCATTTTAAACGGGATCAATAAATCAAAGACAACCCCTAGACTTGCAAAGATTGCAATTTCCATTAACATTTGTAGCCGTTTCATTCTTTTTCCTCCTAAAAATAAAATCGCAGGACGGCAAAAAGGCAGTACGACGGACGCCGTACTGCCTGCGTGCGCCACATCCCTACGTCCGTCTGAACGGAACAGGTTCGAAGGGTTAAAGTCCGATCACTTCTCTCAGCCGCTTGACGCGACACCCCTTGCGGTCATCATTTAATTTTGATTTCTTGTTTATTATACGTGAGCAGCGTTCCGAATACTAGTGATTGCTTCTGCATAATCCGGTGTATTGTAGATGGCGGATCCCGCAACAAGGACGTTTGCACCGTTCTCGATACATAACTTCGCCGTCTCGGCGTTGACGCCACCATCGATTTCAATCTCAAATGATAGATTTTGTTCTGCTTTCAAGGCGGCCAGTTGCTTTAATTTTTTCATGACACCCGGAATAAATGCTTGACCACCGAAACCTGGATTAACTGTCATCAATAGGACCATATCAACGTCTTCTAACACATGCTCAATCGCTGAAAGGGGCGTATGTGGATTGAGTACTACCCCAGCCTTAGCTCCCGCTGCTTTAATTTGTTGAAGGACACGATGGACATGATTCGTTGCTTCGACATGAAACGTCACGATATCGGCCCCTGCCGCAACAAATGCTTCGACGAAGTTTTCCGGACGGTCAATCATCAAATGAACATCGAGAACCATGTCTGTTTTTTGACGCAAACTGCTTAAGACCGGTAGACCAAACGAGATATTCGGAACGAACTGTCCGTCCATGACATCGAAGTGGATATAATCCGCTCCGGCCATTTCAACGGCTTTAACGTCCCGCTCTAAGTTTGCAAAATCTGCTGATAAGATTGATGGTGCGATTTTAATCATCTTAATACCTCCGCGTCCGATTCTTGATTTCCTCTACAAACATACCATAATTCGTATACCGGGAAGGCATGATTTCGCCCGCTTCCATGGCAACCTTGACCGCACACCCCGGTTCATTCAGATGAAGGCAACCTCGATATTTACAGTCATCTTGTAAAGCAACGAACTCTGGGAAACACCACCGTAATTCCTCAAGCTCCATCTCATGTGGGAAATCGAGATTCGAAAAACCAGGTGTATCGGCGATCAATCCTTCACCAAGTGGAATCAACGTCACGTGGCGCGTCGTATGCCGACCGCGTCCAAGTGATTTTGAGATATGACTCGTCTCAAGCGCTAACGCCGGTTCTAAGGCATTCAACAATGAACTTTTACCTACGCCGGACTGTCCGGCCAAGACACTGGTCTTATCCTTGAGTAGTGGACGAACAAGTTCGACACCAAGCAATGTCTCACTTGAAGTCTCGACCACGTGATAACCAATTTTTCGATACGCAGCAATCGCTTCGTTTACTTCCTGTGCTGTTTTCCCCTGCAATAAATCCATCTTCGTCAAGATGATGATCGGCTGAATGTCCTTCGCTTCAATCAAAACAAGAAAGCGGTCAAGGAGATGTGCAGAAAAATCGGGTTCTGCTGCTGAGACGACCAAAAGTGCTTGATCGATGTTCGCAACCGGTGGTCGGACTAAGAAATTTTGCCGTTCTTTTACTTCCAAAATGTATCCTGTTTCACTTTCGATGTGTAACACGACTTCATCCCCTACAACCGGACTGATGCCTCGTTTTCTGAAATTACCACGTGCCCGTGATCGAATTTCACCCTGAGGTGTCATGACATCATAAAATCCACCTTGCAAACGAATAATCGTCCCATCCCGATTTTCTTCGATTCGACTTTCTGCCATCCTGTGCCCTCCTGTTGGCAGGATTATTTTCCTGCCCATTATTCTTGTGATTTTGCCTGATTGTACGTAATCGTTTTGGAGCGATATACTTCATCGTCTTTATAAATCGTAATCTTTCCTTCGTCACCTGGATCAATCGTCAACGGAACATCAAATGTTTCATCTTGATCAATCGATTCTTCGATGACTGTTCGTTTGCCCTTCGCGTCCTCCGTTTCAATCCGGATGACTTGACGAGGAGCGGGTTCTTCTTCTTCACTGATGCCATCATACACCACTTTTTCAGGGAATGTAGCCGTAACCGTTTTTTCTTCTTCGCCACGTGAGATGAAGACGGTCACCGAATCATTGGGTTCCACTTGCGCGCCCGCTTGCGGGTACTGTCGAATCACTTGATCCAGCGCGACGTCACTTGAGAATTCTTGTTCAAACGTTCCGTCTAGTCCCGTCTCGTCAAGATAAGCTTTCGCTTCGGCGCTCGACAAGTCTGTCAGATCCTTTAAGACAAACGTCGACGATCCGTTTGAAACCGTGATCGTGATCATCTGTTCTTTGGCAATGACTTCTGTTCCAGCTGAAATCGACTGTCGGATGACGTTCCCACGTTTGATGTCTTCTGACTCTTCTCGTTCGATATCGACTTTCTCAAATCCACTATCCTTAAGTATGGCAATGGCTTTTTTCTCTGTCTCATCTGTCACATCCGGAACTTCAACCGGATCACTTCCTGTCGAAACAACAAGATTGACGGTCGAACCTTTTTTGACGGTTGCTTTCTCGCGTGGAGATTGACTGATGACGAAACCTTCTTCCACCGTATCACTTGAGCGTTCGGTCGACTCGACGAGAAAACCTAGTTTCTCAAGTGTCGTTTCTGCTTCATCCGCATCTTCCCCTGCCACATCCGGAACAACGACTGTCGGATCAGGCCACATCGCAAACGTGGTCGCCGCTCCCCCTACTAATAAAAGAATCAGCAAGACCCACCACCAGCCGCGTTTTTTCTTCTTTTCCGGTTTCGGAGTGACGGTTGCGACTTTCGGGATCGATGCTGTCTGTGCAGTATCTTCTGTCGGTAGGGAAACCGGGCTGAGTACCATCGTTTGTTCCATTTGATCGTCTCCGCGAATCCCTTCATTTGCTCGCTCGGCAGACATCGCGGTTATCATGTCTTCCTTGAACGCTGCGACTGACTGTTGTCGATCGTGTGGGGCCTTCGCCAAGGCTTGCATGATACAATTCTCGAGTGCTTGTGGGACGGCAGGATTTAGTGCCGTCGGTCGCCGTGCTGTGTCTTGAAGGTGCTTCAAGGCGACAGCCACCGGCGAATCGCCTTCGAACGGAACTTGTCCGGTCACGAGTTCATACAGGACAGCTCCCAGCGAATAAATATCTGATTTTTCATCGGCAAATTTTCCTTTTGCCTGTTCTGGTGAAAAGTAATGAACCGATCCTAAGACAGACATCGTATGCGTCAAGGTTGCATTTGACATGGCGACGGCGATTCCGAAATCCGTAACTTTTACGGTCCCATCCTCACGGACAAGCATGTTCTGTGGTTTAATGTCGCGATGGATGATCCGATGCGCATGCGCGTGGTCAATCGCATCACAAATCTGACGAATGATGTCAATCGCTTTTGACACTGGTAAGGCCTGACCTTCACAATAGGTTTTCAGTGTCATCCCGTCGATGTATTCCATCACGATATAATAAATGGCTTCTTCTTCCCCTACATCATACACCGCAACGATATTTGGATGATTTAAACTTGTCGCAGCATGTGCTTCTCGTTCAAATCGCCGAATGAATTGTTCATCGTGTGAAAACTCAGTACGTAAAATTTTGATTGCGACAGTTCGATTCAAGATTTCATCATATGCCTGATAAACGTTTGCCATTCCGCCATTTCCAACTAACCGTTCTATGCGGTAGCGGTCGTTCAATCGATCTCCGTAACGCATATTCAGATCCTCTCTCTTTCTTTAAAACGGATTGCAGCAATCGTAATGTTGTCTGCGCCCCCCCGCTCATTTGCCTCTGATGCTAAACGTTCGACGATTGTCTCGAGCGACTCATCTGCTTTTAGGAGTCGCTGCATCACGTCGTGGGGGACTTCATCCGATAATCCGTCACTGCAGACTAAGACGATGTCATAATCTGGTGCGTCTCGGACTTGGATGTCGACATCAACGGATTCATTCGAACCAACCGATCGTGTGATGACATTACGACGGGGATGATTCTCAAGCTCCGCTTCCGATAATTCGCCTAGCTGTTTCAACATGTTGACATACGAGTGGTCGTCGGTCAGTTGTTTGAGCTGTCCCTCTTCGAGCGCATACACCCGACTATCTCCGACATGACCAATGACGAGCAGATTATCTGACCAACAGACACAGGCCATCGTCGTCCCGACAATTGATAAGTTCTCGATTTTAGAAAAACGTAGGATTTGCGTATTCGCTTCTTTCACCAATTGTTCAATCCAAGAAGACAGTTCCATCGGTCGGTTCGGCATCTCGGTATAGGCCTCTGCAAAAATCTGTCGAACGATCGCACTCGCCGTCTCACCAGCTGCGTGCCCGCCCATACCATCTGCAACAACTGCCAATCCTTGTTTCGCATCCCCTACCAACAAGACAGTATCTTCATTTTTTGAACGGACCTTTCCGGTCGTCGTCAAATAAGCTAACTCCATACCCGTCCTCCTCTTCGTTTCTGATCATCCATTCTTCAAATCGTTTTTTTGAAGGCAGCGATATAAAAACCATCCGTTCCGAGCGTCGTCGGCAAGAGTTTCAATTCTGCCCGTTCACCAATCAAAGATTGGACCGATTCCGGCATCCGCGTTTTGAAACCTTCATCAAATTCAAACCCTTGACTGAGGATATACTCCGTCTGCTGTTCGTTTTCGAGCGGATCCATCGTACAGGTCGAGTAGACAAACGTTCCACCGGTCTTGACGAGTGGGAGGACGGCTTCAATGATCTGACGTTGAATGACCGGTAACTGTGTCAGATCCTCCGGACGTTTTGTCCATTTGATATCAGGTTTCCGGCGAATCACACCAAGTCCTGAACACGGTGCATCAACGAGAATACGATCAAACGATGCTGGGTCGAAACGGCTTCCCGCTTGTCGTGCATCGAGTACGTCTGTCTGAACCGTCTCTAGACCCAATCGCTTCGCTTGTTTTTCAAGTAATTTCACTTTATGGGGATGAAGGTCAAGTGCGAACAAAGAACCTGTCGTCAATCCTTCCGCAATATGCATGGCCTTCCCGCCTGGCGCGGCACAACTGTCCAATACCCGATCAGACGCTTGCGCACCAACAGCAGATGCGACCAGCATCGAGCTTTCATCTTGAAGTGACAGATAGCCCCGCTCCAGTAAGTCTGTTTGTTGGACACTGCCACTGATGATTTCCAGTCCATCTGGCGCCGCATGCGCTAGTTTCGCGATGACACCCTGTTCTTCTAATAATTGAATCATTTCTTGTCTGTCTGCCCGTCTTTGATTGACACGAACCGTTACAGGTGCCGGTTCATTGTTCAGACGGCACATCTGCCATGTCTCGTCTTCTCCAAACAATTCAATCCACCGTTCAACGAGCCATGCCGGATGACTGGTCTCGATACTGATTCGCTGTACGGTAGAGGATATCGTCGAAAAATTAGGTTTCCCTTTTCGCAAGACATTCCGTAAAACACCGTTGACGACTTTGGCGATATGTGGCTTGCCACGAGTCTTGGCAATCTCTACTGCTTCATTGATGACAGCGTGATCAGGAATCCGGTCAAGATAAAACAGTTGATAAACGCTCATCCGAAGCAACGGACGCATGAACGGGTCTAATTTTTTTTGAGACGCTAAAAATGGTTCTAAAATATAGTCGAGTGTCAATTCACGGCTGAGCGTGCCATAGACGAGTTCCGTGTATAAACCGACATCGGCTTTGGCAATGGCTCGTTTCTCGAGCATCTGGTGGACGGAAATCGTGGAAAAAGCCCCACCTTGTCCGATTTTCAATAATGTTGTGACTGCTGCATCTCTGACGTTCATGCTTGTTCGCCTACTTTCTGTCCGATCATGAGTGTCTGTCCGACACCTCGCATGAATGTCGTGCCATCCATCCGTTTTTTGCCCGCTGGTTGTAAATCCGTCAATTTCAGAGCCATTCCTGATCCTGTCGCGATGACCGGACCGTCTGCTTCAAGCGCAATGATTTCTCCTGGCGTACCGGTTCCTGGGACTTTTTCTGCAAAATAGACTTTCAACCGGTCCGTACCAAGTGTCGTATAGGCACTCGGGAAAGGATTCATGCCGCGAATCTGATTGTAAAGGTCTTCCCCTGGACGTGAGAAATCGAGTCGTTCTCGTTCCCGGCTGATGTTCGGAGAAAACGTCACATCTTCTTCTCGCTGTGCTTCCGGTGTCAACGTCCCCGCAATCAACTGCGGTAACGTCTCAATCAACAGTCGGGCACCAGCGGCACTAAGTTTATCAAACATCGTTCCAACCGTATCCCGTTCTTCGATCGGGACAATGATTTTTGACAACATATCGCCGGCATCGAGACGGTCGACCATATACATGATCGTGACGCCTGTCTCGGTTTCCCCGTCGATGATGGCCTGGTGGATCGGAGCACCACCTCGATACTTCGGAAGCAACGAGGCATGGACATTGATCGCGCCAAATCGTGGTGCTTCAAGAACCGCAGTCGGAACGATTTGTCCATAAGCTGCCGTAATGATCAGATCTGGTTTCAAGTCGAGTAAAGCCTGATAGTCTTCACGAATTTTAATCGGCTGCAAAACTGGAATGTCATGAGCCAGCGCCACTTCCTTGACCGGTGTCGGTTTAATTTCACGTTTACGCCCGACCGGTTTATCCGGTTGAGAGACAACCCCCACTACATCGTATCCGGCATCGATGACTTCTCGTAACGTATTCGCAGCAAATTCCGGTGTGCCCATAAAGACGACGCGTGGTTTTTCGACGAGCTTATCGGTAAACAGGATTCCGTCTAAATGATCCATCTCATGTTGAATCGCACGTGCAAAAAAGCCATTTGCCTTAATTTTTATGCTTCGCCCGAGACGGTCTTGGGATTTGACGACGATTTGCTCGAACCGTTCGACCGGACCGAAAATCCCCGGCATACTAAGACAGCCTTCATCATCGATTTCTGAACCACTTGCTTCGATGATTTCCGGATTGATCAACTCAACCGGTCCGGTTTCATCATCCGTATGGACGACTGCAACACGAATCGGCTGATTGATTTGCGGTGCCGCAAGTCCTACACCGTCATATTCATACATCGTGTCAAACATCCGATCAATCATCTTAGCTAACTTTTTATCGAATTTCGTGACGCGTTGACATTGTTGACGCAATACGTCATTTGGTACTTCTACAACTTTATACATACTGCCACCTCACATGAATACAAATGGATTTAAATCCACTGTTACTTGGACTTTTTGTTTGATGCGTAATGCAAGCATCGCGCGGAGTGCCTCCCGCACGTCTTCTTGACCTTTATGTTTTAAAATGACTTGTTGCCGATACATGTTTTTTAATCGTGCAAGCGGTGCTTCAAGTGGACCATTGACAATCAGATCGTCGGACTCCAAGTGCCGGAGTTCCAAAGCAATTGCTTCTGCTTCCGCCTGCGCTTCGAGCGGATGTGCCGCTGAAATCGTAATCAATCCTAAAAACCAGAACGGCGGATGACCCCCGAGTTTCCGAAGTTGCATCTCACGTTTGTAAAACGCTTCATAATCATGCTGTTTAGCGGTTTGAATGACGTAATGTTCTGGATTGTACGTCTGGATGATGGATTGTCCAGCGAGCGCCCCCCGTCCTGCCCGTCCTGACACTTGGGTGATCAGTTGAAACGTCCGCTCACTGGCCCGAAAATCAGGGATTCCAAGTGTTGCATCCGCCGCGATCACACCAACTAACGTCACATTCGGGAAATCCAGACCTTTGGCAATCATTTGTGTTCCGAGCAGGATATTTCCTTCACCGCGTTCAAAGGCATTGAGCAATTTTTCATGCGCCCCTTTTCGCGACGTCGTATCCTGATCCATCCGGATGATTTTTGCTTCCGGAATCAAATGCGCTAATTCTTCTTCGATTTTTTGTGTGCCGGTACCAAACTGACGAATTTTCTTCGACTCGCACGCCGGACAGGTTTTTGGCATTTGAGCCTCAAAACCACAATAATGGCACTTCAGACAATCTTGATGTTGATGGTAGGTCAAATTGACAGCACAATGCGGACATTGAAGTGTTTCTCCGCAATCCCGGCACAAGACAAACGTCGTATAACCCCGACGATTCAGTAACAAAACGGTCTGTTCGCCCCGTTCAATCCGTCGTTTGATTCCTTCGATAAGCGGAAGACTGAACGGTGTTCGATTCCCACGCTCGAGTTCTTTGCGCATATCGATGATATCAACAGGGGGAAGTTCTCCCCCAAACCGTTCCTTGAGGGGTAAATACCGGTAGACACCCTTTTGAGCACGGGCATACGTTTCAAGAATCGGTGTCGCACTTCCGAGAACAACGGGACAACGGTGATAGGCCGCACGCCAGGTGGCGACGTCCCGTGTATGATATCGCGGATTTTCTTCCTGTTTGTATGTCGTTTCATGTTCCTCATCTAAAATGATGACACCGATGTTCGTCAACGGTGCAAAAATCGCGGATCGTGCCCCGACGACGACGTCGACTTCACCTTGGGCAATCTTACGCCATTCATCATACTTCTCACCTAACGACAGACCACTGTGGAGAACAGCGACCCGTTCCCCGAACCGGCGTTTGAATCGTTTGACCATCATCGGTGTCAGACTGATTTCCGGGACAAGCAACATCGCTTGTCGTCCACGTTCAAGCATCGTGTGAATCGACTCCAGATACACTTCCGTTTTTCCACTTCCCGTCACACCATGCAATAAGAAGGTACTTGTCTCATCCGGTCGAGTGATCGCGTCGACGGCCTGTTGTTGGTGGTCCGTCAACATCGACGGGACAAAAATATCCTGAACCAGATGTTCATAGGGATTGCGGTTGACATCAATCGTCTCCACCCCGATGACCCCTTTTTTTTCTAGACTGTTGATGATGCTGACCGTCAAATCGAGTTCATGCATCACTTCACTCCAGAGGACTTCCTGCCGTTCCATCAGATAATCACGAAGCACAATCTGCTTCGTTGCTTGTTTTGACAATTCGATCGTTCCATCGAGCAGCCGGATGCGTTTGTCCGTTTTGGTCGTCTTTTTTTCTTTGACGATAGGTTGTAATTGAAGTTCACCTTGTTGTGCAGCCAGTAAGATTTGTTGTTGGACTTCGCTTGGAAACTGACTGATTTTTTTATGATTCCAGGCGGACAATCGTGGATTCTCCGTCAAAATCAGTTTATCATAACTGACTTTCAAGGCAGCCGGTAACATCGCAAGTAATGCAGTCGCCTGATAACAAAGCGTCGTCTCCGCTAAATAAGATGACAACTGCAGTAACTCTTCCGTATAGGTGGGCGTTTCATCGAGCACACGGACAATCGGTTTCGTCCGGGCGAGTTCCGTCTCCGCTTTGACCGCCACGACGATTCCAAGCAATGCGCGTGGACCAAATGGAACTTCGACTCGCATACCCGGTACAACAAGATTTTGCCATAATGCTGGCACTTCATAGTCGAATGGTCGATCGACCGTCGCTGCTGCCACATCGACGATGACTTCAGCAATCATCGTAATGCCTCAGCAAACTGTTTGATCAAGTTTTGGGCTAATGTCGTTTTTGACTGTTGCGCATATGGGGTGACCGTCTCGTCTTTTCCGTATACGGTCACTTGATTTTCATCACTTGAAAAACCAATGTCTGCCCGTGAAACATCGTTCGCCACGATGAAATCCGCCTGTTTTCGAATTAATTTTTGCTGCGCATGATGTTCCAGATTTTCCGTTTCAGCTGCAAAGCCAACAAGAACTTGTGTCGTCTTCCGTTCCCCAAGTGTGCGTAAGATGTCGGTCGTCTCTTCTAGCTCAATCCGTAACGGTCCATCGATTTTCTTTTGTTTTCGATCATAAGTGACGGTTGGTCGATAATCCGCGACCGCAGCCGCCATGATGACAAGGTCTTGCTGGTCATAATGCGTTAACATCATTTCTAACATCTCGTCACCTGACTCGACGTCAATTGTCGTGATGCCAGAAGGCAGTGTTCCCCGAATTGGACCATGGACAAGCGTCACCAGTGCGCCCGCATCACGTGCGGCTTCTGCTAATGCAATTCCCATCTTTCCAGATGAATCATTCGTCAAATAACGAACCGGATCAATCCGTTCAATCGTCGGACCGGCACTGATCAACACGTGACGATTTTCTAATTTTTTCGCTTGAAACAAACCAGACAAGGTCTCGACTAATTCCTCCGGTTCAGGTAAACGGCCTTTTCCGATCCATCCGCACGCCAAATTCCCGACGCCTGGTGCGATCAATTGGACTCCGTCTGCCATCAGCCGTTCCATATTTCGCACCGTCGCCGGATGTTCTAACATATTGACATTCATCGCCGGTGCAACGACGACCGGACAGGTTGCGGCTAAAATCGTCGTCGTGATGAAGTCGTCTGCGATTCCATTCGCTAGTTTCGCAATCAGATTGGCTGTTGCTGGTGCAACGACAATCAAATCGGCTTCATCTGCTAAATCGATATGCGCAATCTTGGATGCATCATGCTCGATGAAGACATCGTCATAGACCGGTTTCCGTGTCAACGCCGCAAACGTCGTTTTCCCGACGAACTGTTGCGCATTTTTCGTCATCGCGACTTGGACATTCGCCCCTGCCTGGACTAACTTAGAGGCTAACGCAGCTGCTTTGTACGAGGCAATTCCTCCTCCGACACATAATAGGATGTTACGATTCGTTAGCATGATGAATTCCTCCTTATTGAAAAAAACAGCCACAATGAGAAGTGGCTGCTTCAAAATTAGTCTTGCGGTTGGTTCGTAACCACGACTTCACCAGAAAAGAGTTCTTCGAGCGCTTTTCCGACTGGTTTGTATGATTTCGGGTTTGCTACTTTCACACGTTTCCCGTCTTGAATTTGACGTGCACGTTTCGCTGCTACCGTGACGATCGTGTATTTCGAAGGTACCTTCTTTTGAAGCTCGTCTACTGATGGATATAACATGTTATTTAACCTCCATGGCTTTTTTATACAAGGACGCAACGCGTTCCCGGCTACAATGTTCTGCGGTGACGATTGCTTGAATTCTATCACATGCTTTATGGATCTCATCATTCGTGACGACGTAATCATAGGCATCCATCATCTCAATCTCTTCTTTTGCAACGAGCAGACGTTGCTTGATGACTTCTTCCGATTCCGTTCCGCGACCGACAAGGCGATTACGCAGTTCCTGTAAACTTGGCGGAGCCAAAAACAGGAATACAGCTTCTGGGAAATGTTCCTTGACCTGCATCGCACCTTGGACCTCAATTTCTAAGATGACATCTTTTCCTTCATCTAAGATTTTATTGACCCATTCAACAGGTGTTCCATAATAGTTCCCTACGAATTCAGCATGTTCTAGCAATTGATTATTGGCAATCATACCCTCGAATTCGTCACGTGTCTTGAAGAAATAATGGACACCGTCCACTTCTCCCTCACGTGGTTTGCGTGTCGTACAGGACACCGAATAATGCAAATTATTGTCTTCATCTTCGCGTAATGCACGGCAAACTGTTCCTTTACCAACACCACTCGGACCAGACAATACGAGTAATAAGCCACGCTCTTTAAAAATCACTTCAGAACCCCTCCATCTAACAAACTTCACATTGTTTCATATTAGCAGTAGAGATAGGAAGTTCGCAAGTGGTCTTTTTCAGCTCGACTGCTTAATCATACCATAACAGAGCGCTTTCTGTTACCTTTAGAAAGTGGAAACGAAATCAAGAAAGAAGGTAATTTCATGGCTTTTGATGGACTCATGACGACACGTGTCGTCCGCGAACTCCAACCGCTCGTTGGAGCACGGATCAACAAAATACATCAACCGTATGCACTCGATCTGATTTTCAGTGTCCGGGCAGAACGAAAAAACGTGATGTTACTCGCATCGGCGAATGCCATGTATGCAAGACTTCATCTGACATCAGAGACAACAACGAATCCAAGTGAACCACCGATGTTTTGTATGATGCTTCGGAAACATCTTGAAGGGGGCTTCATCGAATCGATTGAGCAACTCGGTCGTGACCGAATCATTTTGATGCGCGTCCGCTCACGAAATGAACTCGGTGATGAGGAAGCAAAAAAACTCTACATTGAATTGATGGGACGCCATTCCAACATTTTATTGACGGATGGACAAGACAAGATTTTAGATGCCATCAAACATCTTCCCCTTAGTCAAAATACGTTCCGGACCATCATGCCCGGCTTGCAGTATCAATTGCCCCCGGAACAAGATAAAGTCGATCCGTTGACCGGTGACATCGAACAAACGTTACACCGGATTGATTGGAATGCTGGAAAACTGGATCGCCAATTGTTAGGTCTGTTCAGCGGGTTTTCGCCTCAAATCACGACCGAGATCGTCTCACGTGCTGGACTGGCGAACCGGACCTCTCTTGCTCAAGCGACCCAGTCTATTCTTGATGAATTGACCGGCCCTTATTATTTACAACGCCTGGAAAACGGCAAAGAACGATTTTCTCCTGTTGCCCTTCATCATGGTGAAGTAATCGATGAAAAAACGTTTACTTCGAGTGGCGATGTCCTCGATGCCTTTTTCCATCAAAAATCCAATCGGGACCGGGTCAAACAGCAAGCTGCCGACTTGGAACGTTTCATCAAAAGTGAATACGATAAAAATATTCTCAAACGATCGAAGTTAGAACGAGACCTTGCAGCAACGGATAAGATGGATGAACTGAAACATAAAGGTGAATTACTGACGACATATTTGTATCAGTTACAACGGGGAATGAAAGAAGCAACGGTCGTTGATTATTATGAGGAAGACGGCAAAGAGATTACGATTGCTCTCGATCCTCGTTTCTCTCCGAATGAAAATGCACAGCGGTATTACAAACGCTACAATAAATTAAAAACGGCTAAAATCGAAGTCGCGAAACAACTTGAAAAAAACCAGCTTGAGATTGACTACTTCGAAGCCCTGCTCGCCCAACTCGATGTCGCTTCACCTGAAGACATTCGAGAAATGCGCGAAGAACTCGTCGAAGAAGGATATGTCCGCGAACGCAGCAAAAAGAAAAAGAAACCGCTTGTTCCAAAACTCGAAGCGTATCAATCCTCGACCGGAATTCCGTTTTTTGTCGGGAAAAACAATAAACAAAACGATTACGCGACGTTTAAATTCGGGCGTCGTTCTGAGACATGGTTGCATACAAAAGATATTCCAGGGTCACACGTCATCATCCGAAGTGAACAGCCGGATGAAACGACGTTGAAGGAAGCGGCCGTCGTCGCCGCCTACTATTCGAACGCCCGTGATTCGAGCCAAGTCCCGGTCGATTTCACGGAACTCCGGCATGTGAAAAAGCCGAGTGGTGCGAAACCCGGATTTGTCATCTATACGGATCAAACGACGCTGTATGTGACACCGGACGCGGATCTTGTTCAATCGCTCCGTGTTCATTAATAGAAACATCAACTCCAAAATGCCGCTCTCGTTGTTTCATTCAACAACGAGAGCGGCATTTGTCATTTCATTTTTCCGAGTTGTTCCCGGTAATCAAGCAAGTGTCCGTTAATGATATCTTTTGCCTCACTCACTTCTTGATCGAAGGTGAACAGCGATTGGTTTCGGTCATGTGAAAAAATCACATCATAATGATGGCTCAGAAGAAAGTCGATTTCTTGCCCTAATCTTTTTTCCTGTTCATCCGACATCGGAAGATCCCGGTGACTCGCGATGCTTTCAAGTAGCAGGAGCAACTTATCCTCCAAATCGACCAGCTGCTTCAATTGAATGAACGCTTCACTTTGACCGCTGGCAACAAGCGGGTACTTTTGATCCTCTTGTAACATGATGATCATCTCTTCATGTTTTAAGACTTGTTTGCGAACAGCCAGTAATTTCGAATCATCTTTGACCAAACTACGCCAATCTTCCATTAATTGTTTCGTCGTTTGTTTGACGAACGTCAACAAACGTTCCTCGTAATGCGGTGGAAACACGATATAATTGACGGCGACGGCCGACAAGACACCCACTACTGTCAATAACGAACGCGTCAACGCATAATGCGCATAATCGGCCGTCGGACTCTCAAACATCAGGACAATCGCAAAAGCGGCAAACGTCGACATATCCGTCCGGCCAATCATCGAGTTAAAGACAAGCGAGACGATGACGGCTAGTCCAATCGTCAACGGATTGGCACCAAGCGTCGCAACGACGGCTAGTCCACAGACTAATCCAAGAATCGTCCCGAAAATCCGGTTAAAGACGATCTTAAACGAACGATGAATCGTCGGTTGCATGGCAACGATTGCCGCCACCGCGCCCATGCCGGAGTAAATTCCGAACACATACCAAGAAAAACTGAGGGCAATCGCGACTGCAATTCCGGTTTTAATCGTCCGGAGACCGACACGAAACTGTAGCTTCACTCGAGCGTCACCTGCCCGACTTCACTTTCAACGGTTACTTCTGGTTTTTCTTGTTTCGATAACTCAAATAAAGCGACATCCTCATCTTTTTGTTTCGTATACCGGTCGTTCGCTTTGATGTCCCCGTCCGTCGTCACGGCAATCGTCCCTGCGGCTTTCGTTGGTTTTAAGCGGATGGCACCGTCAATCGTCGACACGGACAAATCAAGTTTCGCCCCGTAGTCAGATAAGTTGACCGATTCTGCTGTCACATCCGCATGGACGGCATTCATGTTTTCTACTTTGATGTTTCCTCGACCTGTCAAGGAAACGTCATCGGCATCCACTTTATTTAAATCCATCGACTTAGCCGTCATTTCAATTGTCTTAGCAAATACCCCCATTCCTTTGAGTGTCTCTGCGTCGACATCGACTCGGTTCATATAACTCGGTAACCCGACTTGAATGGCGTATGCCCCGGGTTGCTCACTCGGACGATTGCCAAGTCGTGCGGCGAAGCCATCCCGACCTGTTACCGTCAACGTATTTCCTGACGTTCCAATTTTCAGCCGTTTTTGGCTCGACGCACTGTCGACCAACTTCAATTGAACATTTCCATCGGTACTCCGGACAAAATTGACTGTCGCGTTTGGCGCATCAATCTGTAACGTTTTATACCGATTCGTCGTTTTAAATGTTTCTCCTCGAGACAGGGAATCCGTCGTCAGAAACAGCGTCACGGTGTATAGCACCACAAGTCCTAAGACAACTGAACCGTAGACGATTAGTGGACGACGGATCGGTTTCCGTGCCCCGATCCGATCAAATGACGCGGCTACTTTCCGTCGTTTATCCTTCAATCGAGTAAACGACGATTGTTTTCGTTTACGTTCTGTTCTACTCGTATTCTCCTCCATCGGTCTACCTCCATCCAATTCTCTCCCATTATTCCGAATTTATGATTCGTCTGTCAACATTCCTTCTTAATCATACGAAATGTTTCACATATTGCCATCGGGCGGAAGATGGAGCGCATCAAAAAAGAGAGCCTTCCCTATCAGGAATCACTCTCTCCGCTTGTTTTATAGCTCCAAAGATTGGTCAATCGTTAAAAGATGTCCTGTCTGCCCTTGTGCTTCTAAGTTTTCACAAAAGGCACCGGCATCCTGCTTGATCAAATCGAACGTATCATAATGGACCGGGACGATGGCTTTCGCTTGTAACATGTCTGCCGCAATCAAGGCATCTTCTGGTCCCATCGTATAGTTATCGCCAATCGGTAAAAAGGCAAGATCAATGTCATTGTGCGTACCATACAACGCCATATCACCGAACAGTGCCGTATCGCCGGCATGATAGATCACTTTGTCTTCGATCGTCAGTAAGAATCCAGCAGGCATCCCCATATATGTGATGGTCTGCTTCGCTTCATCGATGATGCTCGAAGAGTGGAAGGCTTGCGTCAGCTTGACTTTACCGAACGGAAATTCAAACTGTCCGCCCAGGTTCATCGGATGGACATTCAGACCTTTAAAACTGAGATACGTCGCGAGTTCGTGTGTGGCGACAATCGTCGCGCCCGTTGCTTTCGCAATCGCTTCCGCATCCAACATATGGTCAGCATGCGCATGCGTCAATAAAATGAAATCTGCTTTGACGTCTTCCGGCTTCGTCATCGCCTGATCGTTGCCGCTGAAAAA
The DNA here is from genome assembly GCF_000685865.1 of Exiguobacterium antarcticum DSM 14480. Taxonomy (GTDB): domain Bacteria; phylum Bacillota; class Bacilli; order Exiguobacteriales; family Exiguobacteriaceae; genus Exiguobacterium_A; species Exiguobacterium_A antarcticum. The sequence continues at coordinate 241,033 of NZ_JMKS01000003.1, forward strand.
CGGATCAATCACGATATGTTGTCCGTTCGTTTCGATGGTTACGGTAGACTGTCCATGATAAGTCAACTTCATCTAAAAAGACCTCCTGAGATTATGATAACAACAGAAAGATTAGTTCCCTTCTCCCCACGCACATAAACCTTTCATCGCCGGTTGCAGCGTATAGGCGGCATCTGTCAACCGGTACTCGACATGCAAGACTGCTTCATCGAATTCAATCCGTTCGACCATCCCGAGCCGTTCGAGTTCCTTTAGTTGATCCGTCAAAACCTTCCTTGAAATGCCCGGAATTGACCGATGCAATTCTAGAAAACGTTTCGGACCGCCCTCTAATGTGCAATATAACTGTGGACGCCATTTTCCGCCGATGATGGCGAGCGCCCGATTGACTGGAAATTGTTCTGCCGTCATTGCTACCGTCTCTCCTTCAAGTAGTTACTTTAAAGTGCGTACTATGCAATCGAGTGTATCGTAAGTTATCGTTGTCGTAAATCAAAAAGCAAAGGAGATAACAAACATGACTTATCCACGCAATTTTTCACACATCGGACTTTCGGTCCCGGATTTAGAAGCAGCGATCACATTTTATTCTGAGGTGATGGGATGGTACGTCATCATGGAACCATCCGATGTCATTGAGGATGAATCGCCGATCGGTGTCATGTGCACGGATGTATTCGGAGCAGGATGGAAAAAATTCCGCATTGCCCATATGGCAACGGGTGACCGGGTCGGGATTGAATTGTTTGAGTTCCCAAACAATGAACAACCGGAAAACAACTTTGAATTTTGGAAAACCGGTATTTTCCATTACGCGATTCAAGATCCGGATATCGAGGGCATGGTCGAAAAGATCGTCGCCCACGGCGGCAAACAACGGATGCCGATTCGGGAATACTACCCGGGTGAAAAACCGTACCGGATGGTGTACTGCGAAGATCCGTTCGGCAACCTCGTCGAACTGTATTCTCATTCATATGAATTAACCTACTCGGAAGGAGCGTATTGATGATGAAAGCATGGCTTAATGAAACCGGAACGACGGTCGAGAACTGGGTATACACGGATGTCGAAACACCGACTCCATCAGCAGGTGAAGCACTGATTCGTGTCCAGGCCGTCGCCTTGAATCCGGTCGATTATAAAGCAACGCGGAATCCCGCTTGGAGTTATCCGCATATTCCGGGTGTCGATTTGACAGGCGTCGTCGAACAAGTGGGACCGGACGTAACGGATATCCAAGTCGGAGAACGTGTGGCGATTCATACGAATCTTCAAAAAAATGGTGCCTTTGCGGAATATGTCGTCGTTGATGCCCGCGCTCTGGCTCACATTCCGGATGCCGTCAGCTTTACGGACGCAGCCGCGATTCTCTGCGCCGGGATGACGGCTTACGAAGCGATCCATCAAAAAATGAACACGACGGATAAACAAACGATTTTGATCCATGCCGGAGCCGGTGGTGTGGGTGGTTTTGGGATTCAACTGGCAAAACGGTTGGGGCTCAATGTCGCAACAACCGCTTCTGCTGATAATCACGATTGGGTCAAACGGCTAGGCGCTGATCTCGCGATCGATTATCGGAACGAGGATGTCACGCAGGTGATTCGCGACTGGACGAATGGACGTGGTGTCGATTTGATTTTAAATACGGTCGGACGTCAGGAAGCGACCGATGATTTGGACCGTCTCGCGTTTTCCGGTCAACTTGCTTACATCGCGGGAGGTCCAGATCTTTCCGTCGTCACACCGTTCACATTGTCGCCGTCGATTCACGAAGTCGCGCTCGCAGCCGCTTATGCGAGTAAAAATGATCGTGCGATTCGCAATCTTGGTCTGATGGCGTCGGAACTTTTACAACTCGTCGCGAACAAACAACTCGATCCCCTCGTGACGAAAGTTGTTGCTGGATCTGAGATTGCAGAATACCTTGAGTTGCTGTCAAAACGTCACGTCCGCGGAAAAATCATCGCGACATTCTAAATCAATACCTTTTTTATGTACACAAGCAGATGCACTCCTGATTGTTCAAGGGAGCGCATCTGCTTTTTCGTGCAGTTAGCCTGTCATTGGTACTTCGGCCGTTTCGTGATTTGAACCGAACGCCCGACCAGTTCAAATCCAATGGCTTGATAAATCTTATTAGAGGTCAGGTTCGACCAGTCGGTGTAAAGGGAGACCATCGGATAGCTTGTCAATAAATGATCGGCTAGACAGGCAACCAAGTAAGACGCGATGCCTTGTTTCCGCCATCTTTGAGGGGTAAAGACGTACGAAATCGTCACGCCGGAAGAGGTTGGTCGACTGGACGATGCCATCGCGAGCAATTGATTACCGTCAAACAAACCAAACAAGGTCCCCGCCTCGATATGTTTTCGAATCGTTTGTTGATTCTTCAGCCGGCTTCGTTCCGTCGCCGGTAAGGCACCGGTCTCTTTGATGAATGCCCATCCGAACCGCACCGCATCATCCGTAAAAGACGCATCGATCACACGGAATGTATAATCAAGCGCAGCAGGCGGAATCACTTTTCGTAGCGCGTAAACCCCCTGATCCATCTTGATGTGAAAAGGACTATGAGAAGCCAGTAATGGTTCGATGATCGCCTGCTCTCCGATGTATCCCGGACAGTTCAAAATCCGGGATAACTTCCGGGTTCCATCGTATGTAAAGGCGTCTCCTGCTAAAATCGCTTGCTCTTCGATCGTTTGAAGCACAACGATCGTCCGGTCTCCTTCTCGCGCAATCGCCATCAAGATTGGAATATCGCCACGTTCCAAGATTCCGAGCGGCAATTGATGAAGATCAGAACGCTGCTCAAGCAACGGAACGGCAATCTGTTTAAAACTTTCGTAATCACGATAATGAGTCAACATCTGAAAAACCACTCCTTTTCTCTTTTTCCAGTGTATCAAAAAAAAGAAGCGGACAACGCATTCGTCTGGTTTTTGACGGAATCGTCCGGAGACCGGTCGTCCATGCCATAAAAAATACTCGTTGCACGCACCACTAGCGAAACAGCGCGTGACAAACGAGTCATTTTTTGGGGATCAACATGTGATATTCTACTTTTTACGGTCAGTTTTGTTTCGCGGCCACCATGAACGCTTCACTCCATTTGACCGGATCGATGGCCCAGTCTTGCAGACGTTCCTGTTCTTCCCGCGAAATGTAGGATGTCTCGACAGCAGTCTCAAGCAATTCGGAAAATGTCAGCAAAGCATCCGCGTTAACTTGGGCATCCTCTAGATTTTTCATTAATCGTGTCATCCCATAAGAGAAAATCGCTTGAATCCGCACGACGGTTGCGCCCGCTGCTTTGACCGCTTGTGTCGCTTCAATCGAAGACATGCCGGTCGACAACAAATCCTCAATGACGACGACGCGTTGCCCCGCTTCGATCCGCCCCTCAATTTGATTTCCCTTTCCGTGTGCTTTCGCGCTGCCCCGGACATAAATCATCGGCAGACCCAGTCGCTCCGCAACGAGTGCCGCATGGGGAATTCCGGCTGTCGCCGTTCCGGCAATCACATCGACGTGCAACGGTTTGATTCGTTCTGCGAGTAAATCCGCAATCAATGTTCGAACGTCGGGACTCGACAACGTCAAACGGTTGTCACAATAAATCGGTGAGCGTAAACCACTTGCCCACGTATACGGTGTATTTGGCGCAAGCGTCACGGCTTCGATATCGAGTAATGCTTTAGCGAGTTGATTCATTGTTTGATCCCCTTCCATTGTGTCAGTAATATTTCATACATCTGTTTTGGATCTGCTGCCTGTGTGATGGCACGTCCAATGACGAGATCCGTTGCCCCGTATTGTCTCGCATCCATGACGGTCGCAATCCGTTTCTGGTCATCCGCTTCCGTGCCAGCTGGTCGGATGCCCGGTGTGACGAACTGGAAACCCGTCCGACAAACGGATTTGAGGGTCGGTGTATCCAGCGCCGAACAGACGACGCCATCTAATTCCGCCTGCTCCGCTTGCTGCGCATACCGGGTAACGACCTTGTCCATGGCATGGGGAATCATCAAGTCGGTTAACATTGCCTGATCCGTCGACGTCAGTTGGGTGACGGCGATCAATCGAGTGGTCGAGGACGTTTCACGTAAGCCTTCCAGCGCAGCCCGCATCATCGTCTCTCCACCTGCTGCGTGGACATTCGTCAGCTCGACTCCGAGTTGACCAATAACACGCATTGTACGACGTGCCGTCTCCGGAATATCATGAACTTTCAAGTCCAAGAATACGGCATGTCCTTGACGCGTCAGGTGGCGGACAAAGGCCGGACCTTCGGCATAATAAAGCTCCATCCCGACCTTGACGGCCGGACGATACGGCGCTAATTTGTTTAAAAATCGTTCGACGTCTGCTGCTGACTGAAAATCAAGCGCGATGTAAAGTTGCCCCATATGCTTTCCCCCTGATGTCTAGAATGTGTTCGATTCCTAATTCATCCATCCGTTTTGGCAGAGCTGAAATCAATTCCTGACAGATGAACGGATTGACGAAGTTGGCTGTCCCGACCGCTACAGCGGACGCGCCCGCATAAATCATCTCAAGGACATCATCGACTTCCATGACACCACCCATCCCGATGATCGGAATCTCGACCGCTTGGGCGACGTCATGAATCATTCGGACAGCAATCGGTTTGATTGCCGGTCCGGACAATCCGCCGATTCGATTAGCAAGAATCGGTTGACCCGTCCGGACGTCAATCCGCATGCCGACTAATGTATTGATCATCGTCAGCCCATCTGCTCCCGCCTGTTCGACTGCTTGTGCCATCTCGACGATCGAGGTGACATTTGGTGATAATTTCACGTAGACGGGTTTGTCCGAGACGGCTTTGACCCGTTTGGTCAACTCCGCCGCCATCATCGGATCCGTTCCAAACTGCATCCCTCCAGATTTGACGTTCGGACAAGAGATATTCAGTTCGATGGCTTTGACGACAGGATCTTGACTGATTCGTCTCGTCACGGTCTCATACTCTTCTGCTGTCGATCCTGCGACGTTGGCGATGACTTCCGTATCAAACTGACTGAGAAACGGCAACTTATGTGCGATGATGCCGTCAACGCCTGGATTTTGTAAGCCGATGGCATTCAGCATCCCCATCCCGCTCTCCGCGACACGTGGTGTCGGATTGCCATAGCGTTCTTCTCCCGTCGCTGCTTTGATCATGATGCCACCTAGCAATGATAAATCATATAATTTTGCGAACTCTTCTCCGAATCCGAAACAACCGGACGCCGGGATGATCGGATTCTTTAAATTCAGACCGGGTAAAGTGACGTGCAGACGATTCATAAAATCACCTCTTCTGCCCGGAAAACCGGACCGTCGGAACAGGTCTTGACGTAGTGCCCATCCGGCGTCGGACATACACAGGCAAAACAAGCGCCAATCCCACAGCCCATTCGATTTTCAATCGATAAAAACTTGTGTTCGATCGAAATATGTTGGACGGAACGTAACATCGGTTCCGGTCCGCAGGCAAACAACGTGTCAAACCGATTTGGCTCGAGTGCCGCTGTCACGAATCCTCTGATTCCCGCTGTCCCGTCGACCGTCGTCACCGTCGTCGGACCAAGCGCTCGGAATTCGTCTTCATAAAAGACACTGGACGCCGTATCGAATCCTAAAATCGCTTCGCAGGCAATTCCCCGTTCGACCAGTTTTCGCATCGTATAGTACAGTGGCGGGACCCCAATCCCACCACCTACAAGAACAATCCGGGCCTCGCGCGCGACATGATGGACAGGAAATCCATTACCGAGCGGACCAAGGGCATCAATCTGATCTCCCGGACGTAATCGGGCGAGTTCCTTTGTTCCTTGACCAATTTCCTTAAATAAGAAGGTGATCAAGTCCCCTTCGACGTTTGCGATCGAGATTGGTCGACGTAATAACGGACCGACCCGCAAATGCATGAAGCGACCCGGTTCGATGTCTGCCACTTCAGGCAGACGACAGATTAATTCTGTCGCTCCTGTTGCGATTTGTCGTCGTGTCACGACGGTCAGGAGTTGAATCATCGAGTCACCGCCTTTTTCATGTAGTCGAACTGCTGAATCGGACTGGCTTCAAAGGACAGACTTTCGATGACCCGTAACAACGCTTCCGCCGTATCAAGTGAGGTCAGGCAGACGACGTTATTTTCTGCAGCTGCTCGGCGAATAATAAATCCATCTTTTGTGACTTGGGAGTCACGACTCATCGTATTGATGACATACTCGACTTCAGCCTTTTCGATCAGATCAAGCATCGATCCTTTTTCTGAACCGATTTTTCCAACGACTTGGACTCGTAATCCCTGTTCGGATAAGAATCCTGCCGTTCCGGCTGTTGCTAGGAGCGTGAATCCAAGCGCCGTAAACCGTTTAGCGAGATTGAGCATCTCTTGTTTATCTTGGTCCGCGACAGTCATTAGGACCCGGCCATGTTCTGGGATGGCCATCCCGGATGCCAGCAATCCTTTATAGAGTGCTTTTTCAAGTGTCCGGTCTGTTCCGATGACTTCACCGGTCGATTTCATTTCCGGTCCGAGCGATGGATCCACCTCTTTTAATTTCGCAAACGAGAAGACGGGTACTTTGACGGAGACAAGTTCTTCTTCCGGTAAGACACCACTCGACAAGCCATAAGACGCAAGTGTCTCTCCTAAAATGACGTTCGTTGCGAGCCGGGCGACCGGCAGTCCAGTGACTTTCGAGATGAACGGCACGGTTCGACTCGCCCGCGGATTGACTTCGAGAACATACAGCTCCCCGTCCGCGAACACGAATTGAATGTTGAGTAATCCTTTAATCCGGAACGCTTTGGCAATTCGTGTCGTATAGTCGACGATTAAGTCTTTGATCGATTGCGGCACCCGTTGCGGCGGATAGACACCAATCGAGTCACCGGAGTGAACCCCTGCCCGTTCGATATGTTCCATGATCCCTGGTATCACGACATCTTCTCCGTCGCAAATCGCATCGACTTCCAGTTCCATCCCCGTCACATACCGATCGACGAGAACCGGCCGTTCCGGTGAGGCAATGACGGCATGTTTCATATAATGTTCCAGTTCTTGTTGCCCATAGACGATTTCCATCGCACGTCCTCCCAGCACATAAGACGGTCGAACGAGAACCGGATAACCGAGTCCCTCTGCTGCTGCGGTCGCCTCTGCGACCGTGACTGCTGTTTTCCCAGGAGGTTGTGGGATTCCTAGCTGCGTCAAAGCGGCTTCAAACTGTTTCCGGTCTTCCGCCCGGTCTAAGTCTTCTAATGCCGTCCCCAGAATCGTGACACCTTCTGCTTCCAGCGATTCTGCGAGGTTGATCGCCGTCTGCCCTCCAAACTGAACGATGACACCGAGTGGTTGTTCATTTCGAATGACCTCTAACACATCTTCCGTCGTCAACGGTTCAAAATACAGGCGGTCGGAAATGGAGAAGTCCGTTGAGACCGTTTCGGGGTTGTTATTGACGATGATGGCTTCATAGCCCGCTTCTCGAATCGCTTGGATCGAATGGACAGTGGCATAGTCGAACTCGACCCCCTGCCCAATCCGGATAGGTCCTGAACCTAAGACGAGTATGGAAGGACGTGTCGTCGGCATCGCTTCATTCTCGACCTCGTATGTCCCGTAATAATAAGGGGTATCAGAAGCAAACTCAGCAGCACACGTATCGACCATTTTATAGACCGGATGCAAGCCTGCGTCATTTCGAAGGTGCCGGATTTCAGCCTCTGTTTGGTTCGCGACCCGTGCGAGCATCACATCACTGAACCCGTAACGTTTCGCGTGACGAAGACGTTCTGCTGTCAATCCCTGTTCGATGATGTCCTGTTCGATCCGGTGGATATGATGGAGTTTTTCTAAAAAGAGCCGATCGATGCTCGTCCACTCATGTAACTGGTCGACCGAATACCCCCGTTCAATTCCGGCATATAGCGCAAACAGTCGTTCGTCTGTCGCTTTGACGATTTGACGGTGCAGGTCGGCCTCCTCCATTTCAGCGAAACGAGTCATATGCAAGTCTGACTGTCCGATCTCGAGTGACCGAACCGCTTTGAGCAAGGCTTCTTCCATCGTCCGCCCCATCGCCATGACTTCACCTGTCGCCTTCATCTGTGTCCCAAGTGTCCGGTCCGCTGACTCGAACTTATCAAACGGCCAACGTGGAATCTTCGCGACGACATAGTCGAGTGCTGGTTCAAACGAAGCAAAACTGGTTTCCGTGATTGGATTCTTTAATTCCGATAACGCGTAACCAACGGCGATTTTAGCCGCTAGTTTCGCGATCGGATAGCCCGTTGCTTTAGAGGCAAGCGCAGATGAACGAGAGACCCGTGGATTCACTTCGATGACATAATACGTGAAGCTCGTTGGGTCGAGGGCAAACTGGATATTACAGCCTCCTTCGATCCCAAGCGCCCGAATGATGTCGAGCGAGACGTTTCGCATCATCTGGTAATCCCGGTCTGATAACGTTTGTGTCGGAGCAAAGACGATCGAATCTCCTGTATGGATTCCGACAGGATCAAAGTTCTCCATCGCACAGACGATGATCGCTTGATTCGTCCCGTCTCGCATGACTTCGAACTCGACTTCCTTCATGCCGGCAATTGATTTTTCGAGTAAGACTTGTGTCGCAGGACTCGCCTTGAGTCCGCCTTCGACGATTCGGATGAATTCATCCATCGTCTCCGCAATCCCACCACCCGTTCCGCCCAGCGTATAGGCCGGACGGATGATGATCGGAAGACCGATCTTGGCACAAAATTGTTCTGCTTCTTCAACCGTATGCACGATTTCACTTTCCGGGACACCATGACCGAGTCGGAACATCAATTTTCTGAACAAATCACGATCTTCAGCTTCTTCGATTGCCGATAATTTTGTTCCCAGCAGTTCGACGCCATACTCTGCTAAAACACCCAGTCGATCCAGTTCAACCGCGAGATTCAATCCCGTTTGTCCGCCGAGGGTCGCAAGTAAGGCATCGGGACGTTCTTTCCGGATGATGCGGGCGACGAATTCTGCTTGTAACGGTTCGATATACACTCGGTCCGCTACTGTCGGATCCGTCATGATCGTCGCAGGATTGGAGTTAACGAGAATGACTTCGTATCCTTCTTCCTTCAACGCTTGACAGGCTTGTGTTCCCGCATAATCAAATTCTGCCGCTTGTCCGATGACAATTGGACCGGACCCGATAACGAGAATCTTTTGAATATCTTGACGTTTAGGCATGAGAGACCTCCTGTTGATTCGTGATTTCTGTTAAAAACTGATCAAATAAATCATTGGCATCCATCGGACCTGGCGACGCTTCCGGGTGATACTGGACGGAAAAGACCGGATGGATGGTATGACGGATTCCTTCTACCGTCCCATCGTTGATTGCACGATGGGTCCACTGCAATTCCAAACCGCTAAGGGATTGCGCATCGACGGCGTACCCATGGTTTTGTGAAGTGATACTGACTTGACCCGTCCGAAGATCCTCGACCGGATGATTAGCACCCCGGTGACCAAACGGTAACTTAAACGTATCGGCCCCGTGTGCCAAGGCAATCAATTGATGTCCAAGACAAATCCCGAAGATGACGACTTGACCCGTCAGTTCTTGAATCAAAGGAATCGCTGTCGGGACGTCTTTCGGATTCCCAGGTCCGTTCGATAACATCACCCCATCCGGGACGTATCGTAACACTTCTTTTGAGGTCACATCGTGTGGGACGACGACGACTTCGCAACCACGTCGGACCAGTTCCCGGATGATTCCCAATTTTGCCCCAAAATCAACGAGGACGATTCGTGGACCCGCACCGGGGATGATATACGCCCGCTCCGTCGAAGCCCGTTTGACCTGATCGGTCGTGAGTTTCATCTGCTGAATCCGTTCCAGTTGTTCTGCCAATTCATACTCACCATCGACAAGCAGTCCCCGCATGACACCTTTTGACCGGAGATGGCGTGTCAACTGGCGCGTGTCAATTCCCGTCAGACCGGGGATGTTGAATTCAAGTAATGCTTCTGCGAGAGACGTCTGTGAACGGAAGTTCGACGGCGTCTGACAAACTTCACGCACAATCAAGGCTTTCGCGAGTGGTTGGGTCGTTTCATAATCATCACGATTCATTCCATAATTTCCGATCAATGGATTGGTTAAAACAATCATTTGGTCGCAATAAGAGGGATCCGATAACATCTCTTGATAACCCGTCATCCCGGTCTGAAAAACGACCTCTCCCATCGTCACTTCACTTGACCCAAATGCTTCTCCTTCAAAAATCATTCCATCCTCCAAAATCAATGTACGCTTAGACATGTGTCATTTCCCCCTTGAATACGATTTTCCCACCAACGATTGTCATGACCGGATAACCGGTCAGTCGTTCGCCACGAAACGGTGTATTTTTCCCTTTCGAGAGAAACTGTTCCGGCTGTACCGTCCGGGTCATCTTTAGATCAAGCAAGACAAGATCTGCTGGTGCGCCGACTTCAATCCGACCGTATGGTAAAGCAAACAAGTCAGCCGGTCTGCGTGACATCCCGTCCAACAGACGTTCGAGTGGCAGGATGCCCGGTTTGACCAGTTTCGTATACAGTAACGGGAAAGCTGTCTCAAATCCCGTAATCCCAAACGGTGCGCGTTCGATGCCAAGTGCCTTTTCATCTGCTGCATGCGGTGCGTGATCGGTGGCGATGCAATCAATCGTCCCATCGAGTAACCCGTCCAGTAAGGCTTGGCGATCAGCCCCGCTCCGGAGTGGGGGATTCATCTTGAAGTTCGGATCACGTCCGACGATCTCATCCTCCGTCAGTACGAGATGATGTGGTGTGACTTCAGCAGTCACATGGATACCCGCTCGTTTCGCATCCCGGATGATACGAACGGATTCTTTTGTCGAGACGTGGCAGACATGATAGTGACACCCCGTCGCTTCTGCGATCAAGACATCCCTTGCGATATGGATGCTTTCGGCGAGTGAAGGAATTCCTTGTAATCCTTCTCGCCGGCTGTATGCCCCTTCGTGGACGCATCCTGCCTTAAGGGAATCATCTTCACAATGGGCAATGATGCTTTTATTGAGGGCAGCTGCCCGTGTCATGGCTTCGCGCATGACGGCAGCACTTTGGACACCCACTCCGTCATCCGTAAAGGCGAAAGCATCGGTCAACTGTTCGAACGCGACGAGTTCTTGCCCTAGCTGATTTTTTGAAATCGCCGCATAAGGGAAAACACGGACAGAGGCCGTTTCCTCAATCTTTTTAAAGAGCGCATCCAACGTTTCTCGGTCGTCTGGTACCGGTCTTGTATTGGGCATCGGACAGATTGTCGTAAATCCGCCTGCTGCCGCTGCTGCCGTCCCGGTCGCGATCGTCTCCTTATGTTCGCCACCTGGTTCCCGTAAGTGGACATGAATATCGACAAATCCTGGTGCTACGAGGTAATCATTGGCGTCGATTACTTGATCAGTTTCAATCGGTGTCGCATCCAACTCCGTAAAGATTCCGTTTTCGATTCGGATGCTTGATTCTTGAAGCTGACCTTCTTTATACCACTTTGCATGATCGATTCGGATTGCCATCTTAAATCGTCTCCTTTGTTGTCTGCTGATTAAATGCTCGTTCTAAAATCGCCATCCGGGCGAATACCCCGTTCGTCATCTGCTCAAAAATCCGTGATTGTGGATGTTCGACGAGTTCTTCGGCAATTTCAACACCACGATTGATGGGAGCGGGATGTAAGATGATGGCGCTTGGACGAAGCTGTTCCATCCGTTTGCGGGTCAATCCGTAGTGCAGATGATAATCCGTTGCACGAAAGTCTTGATCGGCAAGATGACGTTCGTGCTGGACGCGGAGCAACATGATGATGTCGCTACTTGCAAACGCCTCGTCAATCTCTCGGTATTCGATTCCCATCGTCTCATCGAACCATTCGCGAGGACCAGACCCAATCACCGTTGCCCCTAATCGTTGTAAGACATGGGCATTGGATCTTGCGACACGGCTATGTCTGAGATCTCCGCAGATGACCACTGTCTTGTCGATCACATTGCCATACACTTCATACATCGTCATCAAGTCGAGTAACGACTGTGTCGGATGTTGTCCGCTTCCGTCTCCTGCATTGATGATCGGGATTGACAAATGATGTTGTAACTGTTCGTAATAGCCGGTCTCCCCATGACGGATGACGAGTGCATCGACTCCGATCGCTTGTAACGTTTTACACGTATCGAGTAACGTTTCACCTTTTTGAACAGAAGAGGTTGCTGTCTCGAACGGCAGGACATGTAGTCCGAGGTGATGCTCTGCCATGTCAAACGAACATTTGGTGCGTGTCGAATGTTCGAAAAATAAGTTGGCGACGGTTTTCGTCGGAATCGGTTGGACGGGCGCTCCTTGTTTCAGTTGCAGTCCCCGCTCAATCAACCGTTCAATCTCCTTTGTCGATAGTTCATCAAGACTCGTAAAATGGGCAATCTGTTGTCGTGTCTGCATCGTTTTCTCTCCTTTGGGCCGCAAAAAAGCGCACCTTCTGATGTGAAGGTGCGCTGAAGAAGACAGGTGTCACCACCTGCTTCTGAAGGGCCTCCACTTTATCGTTCTCTCTGGAACGTCTTAAAAGTCGTTAGCTGCTCGATTCGATTGTACAGTCTCTTGTTCCAGTTGTTCTTCTACGACCGGCGTTTTCGGTAGGACCAAGTTCAGAATGACGCCAAGAACCGTTGCCAGTGCCATGCCTTCTAAAGAGAAGTCACCCACTTTCAGGGCGGCACCACCGATCCCAATGACCAGGATGACGGCCGTGATCGTCAAGTTTCGTTTGTCTGCAAGGTCGACCTTACTTTCAACCAATGTCCGGAGACCGTTTGACGCGATGACACCAAACAATAGGATGCTGATGCCGCCCATGACTGGTGTCGGAATCGTTTTGATGAATCCTTCGACATAACCGAGGAATCCGAAGCTGATCGCAAGAACGGCTGCTCCCCCGAGGACAAAGACGCTGTATACGCGGGTGATGGCCATGACGCCATTGTTTTCACCGTATGTCGTAACCGGTGGTCCACCGAGCATTGAGGCAATCGTCTTCGCCAATCCGTCTCCGAGAACTGTCCGGTGCATTCCCGGATCAAGAAGCGTCTCGCGCCCGATAATCCGTGATGTCACTTTCTGTTCTCCGATGTGTTCTGTCAATGTAACCAGTGTGACCGGGACGATGAGCGCAAGAGCTGCCCAGTTCAAGGTTGGCGAGTAATCCAGGAACGGTACCGTAAAGTTCGGAATCTGGAAGAAGCTTGCTTGTTTCAGTGAAGTGAAATCGACGATTCCCACAGCGACGGCGACCAGATATCCCGTCAGGATACCAAACAGGATTGGCACCGTACTCCACATTCCTTTGAAGTACGTCATCGCAAGCAAGGTCACGGCAAGTGTCGTCAAGGCGACGAAGAACAAGGTGCTGCTGTAGTTACCGTCCGCATCATTCATCGCCATGTTGACGGCCGTCGGAGCGAGCGATAAACCGATGACCATGATGACAGGTCCGATGACGACCGGCGGCAAGAGTTTCATCAGCCAACCGACACCTGTATAGGTGATGATGAGTGAAACCAGTCCGTAGACCAGTCCTGCGACCATCCCGCCGACAAGCGCATCTTCCACTCCCCAGCGTTCACTGACAGCAATGATCGGGACGATATAGGCAAAACTCGAGCCTAAGTATGTTGGGACTTTGAAGCGTGTGACGGCGAGGAAAATCAAGGTGCCGACTCCACTTGCGACGAGGGCGACGGATGTGTTTAATCCCGTCAATAACGGAACAAGAACCGTCGCGCCAAACATCGCGAAGACATGTTGCAGGCTGAGCATCAGCCACTGAAGGGGGTGTTTCGGTCGTTCTTGTACATCAAGAACCGCTGTGTGGGTTTTCATAAGGATAACTCCCTTTCTGGTCTCTCTGGACCACCTTAAAGGTATTTGTGTTTAACGTTTGATAAATACTTGATCAGCGTCATCGACTTCAGATAAGGCGACGACGACTTGTTCTTCACGTGATGTCGGGACATTCTTCCCGATAAAATCTGGTCGAATCGGAAGCTCCCGGTGTCCCCGGTCGACGAGGACCGCCAACTGGATCATGCTCGGGCGTCCATGGTCGACGAGTGCGTCCATCGCGGCACGGACGGTCCGTCCGGTGTAGAGGACATCATCGACGAGAACGATGATTTTTCCTGTCACCGTCTCCGGCATGTCTGTTCCTTTGATTTCCGGCTCAAGGCTTTTTTTCGATAAGTCATCCCGGTACATCGAGATATCGACGACACCGAGTAAAACCGGTTTTCCTTCAATCTGTTCGATCCGTTTCGCTAGGCGACGAGCCAATGTCTCGCCTCGTGTCTTGATGCCGACAATCATCAATTGGTCGATTCCTTTGTTACGTTCGATGATTTCATGGGCAATCCGTGTCAACGCACGACTGATTGCAGCTTCATCTAAAATGACGGATGGTTTCATGATAGCTCCTTTCTCAAAAAAAACCTCCTGCTTAAAGTCGCAGGAGGTTGTTGAAGACAGACGTGTATGGTAGCGTCGTGCTACACATTTTTACACAAATGAAGTGTCTCCCTTTCGTAGCCTCTCCGGACTCGTTTAAAGGTGTGCTATTGGTAGGATCGTCAACGCGGACGACCGATTTGTGAGGCAGATGTCTCGCATCGCTCTCTAGGTGTTACTCTACCGTTTTATCAGAAAAACGTCAAGACTCTAGTTCAAGTTTTTTTAACTGACCGATCTCAAACGTCATCTCTTCTGGTAATGGTGCCTCGAAATGTAACATCTCACCAGTCCGCGGATGCTTGAACCCAAGAACAGCGGCATGAAGCGCCTGTCCGTTCATTTTCATCGTCTTCCGTGGTCCATATTTCGGATCCCCCGCAAGCGGGAAACCGATGTAACGCATATGGACACGAATCTGGTGTGTCCGTCCCGTTTCGAGTTTACATTCGACGACGGTAAATCCTTCATAGCGTTCGAGAACACGGAAGTGCGTCACGGCAGCTTTTGAATTTTTATCCGTCACCGTCATCCGTTGGCGGTCGTTTTTGTCACGACCGACAGGCGCTTCGATCGTTCCCAGTTCATGGGGGATCTCCCCATGCACTAACGCGATATAAAGACGTTCCGTCGTCTTGTCTTTTAGTTGTTGCGCAAGTGATTCATGTGCCAAGTCATTTTTAGCAACCATCAAGAGACCGGACGTATCCTTATCAATCCGGTGGACGATCCCGGGACGTTTTACCCCGTTGATGCCGGATAAATCCTGGCAGTGGTGAAGTAACGCATTGACGAGTGTCCCGGATACATGTCCTGCTGCCGGATGGACGACCATGCCTTTTGGTTTATTGATGACGATGACGTCACCGTCTTCATAGACGACGTCAAGCGGGATGTTTTCCGGTAATACTTCCAGTTCAACCGCTTCCGGTATCCGAACGAGGATTTCTTCCGTTCCGGACATCTTATAGTTCGGTTTGACGATTCGACCGTCGACTTCGACATGACCTGCTTTTAACCAATCCTGGACTTGTGAACGTGACCAGTCTTGTTGTTCGGCCAACCATTTATCGATTCGTCCTGTTGCACCATTGGCTTTTACAGCCCATTCATTTTGTTCATTCATTAATCAATCGTTCCCTTCTTAGTCAAACGCTCTTCAAACATGACGCTGATCAGCATCAAAATCACCCCAAACGTCAAACAGACGTCTGCGACATTGAATATCGGAAAATTATACCCGAACGGATAAAAATGAAAAAAGTCGACGACTTCTCCACGCGCCATCCGATCGATGAAATTTCCGATTGCCCCACCTAATAACAAGGCGACGCTCCAAGCAAATACTTTGTTTTGAGTTCCTTCTTTATACAGAAAATAAATCAATCCGATGACGACAACGACGGTGATCAAAAAGAAAAAACCAAACTTCCCTTCGAGCATTCCCCATGCCGCGCCACGATTCCGGTATGAATTCAGATAAAAGAAATTCGGAATGATCTCAATCGCCTGACCAATCGTCATCTGTTGGACGACGATCCATTTCGTCAGTTGATCCACTCCTACGAGTACAGCAGCAATCGCTAAGTAAAGCCACATTCTTTTTTTCCTCCACATCAAAAAAATAGTGAAGGACCGCTACGAAGTCGCCGTAGCTGCCCCTCACTGATTCATTATAAAGAATTGACGACTTCAGTACAACGTGGGCAAAGTGTCGGATGAGCCGAATCTTGACCAAGTTCAGTCGAATATGTCCAGCATCGTTCACATTTCTCCCCATCTGCCTTGAGAACCGTGATTGCAGTTGTTCCGTATGTCTTTTCAGCAGACTCTACAAATTCAATCTGTGAGACTTGTAATAACTGTTCCAAATGCTCGATCGTCGCAAGTAATGCTGTTGTTTCAGCGTTTGGTGCAAGCTGCAGTTTCGCTTCCAGTGTTTTCCCGACAAGTTTCTCAGCACGTGCTTCTTCGAGTGCTTTTAAGACGTCATCACGGAAAACGAGGAAACTGTTCCATTTCGCAATCAACGCTAGACCCTCTTCCGATACTTCCGGTGTTTCCGGAAGATCCGTCAAGAAGATACTTGCTGTCTCGACACCCGGAACGAATTCCCATGCTTCGTCTGCCGTATGCGGTAAGACCGGTGCCATCAATTGTAACAACGTGACGACCGTGTCATACATGACCGTTTGAACGGCACGACGCGCCGGTGCATCTTCTTTTTCGATGTATAAGATATCCTTCGTGTAATCGAGATAGAACGATGACAGATCAAGGACACAGAAGTTATGCAACAGTTGATACACTGCCATGAAGTCATACGCATCATACGCTGCTTTGACTTTTCCAACCAGTTGGTCCAGTTTCGTCCGCATGAAACGATCCGATTCCGGCAAGTCAGCAAACGCGACACGATGTGTCGTGTGATCGAATTGATCCAGGTTTCCGAGTAAGAAGCGGACCGTGTTCCGGATTTTCCGGTACGATTCCGAAACTTGTTTGAAGTTGTCCATCGAAGCACGAACATCTGATTGATAATCGACGGAAGCCACCCACAGACGGAGAATCTCAGCACCAAACTGTTGCATGATTTGGATCGGCGCAATCGTATTTCCGATGGATTTCGACATCTTCCGTCCTTGTCCGTCAAGGACGAATCCGTGACTGACGACCGCTTTATATGGCGCTTTCCCTGTCGTTGCGACTGCTGTCGAAAGGGATGAGTTGAACCACCCACGGTATTGGTCCGATCCTTCGAGATAGAGATCCGCCGGACGTTCGAGCTCCGGACGTGCTTCTAACACACCCGCATGTGACGAACCGGAGTCAAACCAGACATCCATGATGTCCGTTTCTTTTTTGAAAAGACCGTTTGGACTTGCCGGATGCGTAAAGCCTTCAGGTAGCAAATCGATGGCTTCGCGCTCATACCAGACGTTTGATCCGTGTGCTGCGAACAGATTCGCGATATGGTCAATCGTTTCCGGTGTGACGATTTCTGTGCCATCTTCTGCATAGAAGATCGGCAGTGGTACGCCCCACGCACGCTGACGCGAAATGACCCAGTCTCCCCGGTCTTTGAACATATTGTGGAGACGTGTTTCGCCCCATTCCGGTACCCATTGAACGCCTTTGATCTCATCCAGGATCTCCGCACGGAAATCTTTGATCGAAGCGAACCACTGGGGTGTCGCCCGGAAGATGACCGGTTTTTTCGTCCGCCAATCGTGTGGATACGAGTGTTTGATGAACGACAATTTCAACAACGCGCCGGCTTCTTCTAACGCAATTCCGATTTCTTTGTTGGCATCTTCATAGAACATGCCTTCAAAACCAGGTGCTTCTGCCGTCATGACACCTTTATCATCGACTGGGCAAAGGACATCCAGTCCATACGCCTGACCGATTCTAAAGTCATCTTCCCCGTGTCCAGGAGCTGTATGGACGACACCGGTTGCTTCCGCCGTGACATGATCGCCAAGCATGACGAGGGACTCACGGTCATAAAGCGGATGTTTCGCTTTGATGTATTCGAAGTCTGCTCCGTTGAAGACACGACCGACCGTCGCTTCTCCCCAACCTAATGCTTCGATGACTTCCGGTACAAGTGTCTCGGCAACGATATAACCTTTGCCTTGGTATTCGATCCGCGCATACGTCAACTCACCGCTGACGGAAATCCCAAGGTTCGCCGGAATCGTCCAAGGTGTCGTCGTCCAGATGACGAAATGATCCGTTGGTTCAAGAATGTTTTTCCCGTCCATGACTTGGAAGGCGACGTAGATGGCAGCAGAACGTTTATCTTGATATTCGATTTCTGCCTCTGCAAGAGCGGATTCCGAAGAAGGCGACCAATAGACTGGTTTTTTTCCTTTGTAAATATAGCCTTTGTTTGCCATATCACCAAACAGACGAATTTGTGCCGCTTCGAATTCCGGTTGCAACGTGATGTAGGGGTTATCATAATCCCCTAACACACCAAGGCGTTTGAACTGTTCACGTTGATGATCGACTTGCTCGAGTGCATATTTCGCACATAACTTGCGGAATTCAGCAACCGACATCGATTTCCGGTCGACACCCGCTTTTTGAAGGGCCGTTTCAATCGGTAATCCGTGCGTATCCCAACCTGGGACGTACGGCGAACGGAAACCGTTCATGGATTTGTAACGAACGACGATGTCTTTTAAGACTTTATTTAAACCATGTCCCATATGGATATCACCATTGGCATAGGGAGGACCATCATGCAAGATGAACGTCGGTTTCCCAACATTTTTTTCCTGGACCGCTTCATACAAGTTCATCTCGTTCCATCGTGCTTGCATGTCCGGTTCGCGTTTTGGTAAGTTACCTCGCATCAAAAATTCGGTTTTCATCATCAATAACGTATCTTTGTACTCCATCTGGCAATCCCTCACTTGTCTGTATTTTACGTACAAAAAAAGCCAAGCTCATCCCTGATAGGGACGAGTTTGGCTTGAACTCGCGGTACCACCCTACTAGCAACCCTGACATACGGATTACCACTTAAGAGCCTGATAACGGAGGCGAAACGACGAAACTTACTGATCAAGCGTTCAGTTTCGTACTCAAAGGGGATATCCTTTTTCATTTACTGATCGGGCTCACACCAGTCCCCGATTCGCTGACAGTATCTTGATAAAAGACGTGTCCTTCTCATTGATTTAACTTATATGACATCGTCGTCATTATACGCAACTGCCGGAATCTCGTCAAGCGCACCGCGGGTCGAACTATCAAACGCATCCCAGTCATGGCTTGTCAGTAATTCCATCTGCGCATCGATCAATACTTTAAACCGGTTTCGATAGAGCTCGATTTTTTTACGCATTTGCTCGACCTCGAAGTCTGTTCGTTGGGCACGACGTTGCGCAGCATCTTGGAGCTGTTCTGCCTCACGTTCGGCTTGTTTGACGATCAAGCTCGCTTCTTTCGTCGCGTTGGCTTTCACTTCTTCGGCGGCTTCTTGCGCTACGATGATGGATTTGTTTAATGTTCCTTCCATCGAGCTAAAATAATCGACACGGGATTGCATGTTTTGAATGACTTCTTGTTGTTGGCGGTTTTCTCGTAATAACAATTCAAAATCCTTGATGACTTGATCAAGAAATTCATTGACCTCATCTTCGTCATAGCCGCGAAACTTACGTGTAAATTCCTTATTGTGAATATCAAGTGGCGTCAATGGCATGATGAAATCCTCCCTCAGCTTGTTGGTTACCCTTTTAACAGACCGTATTGCAATTTGATTCGATCCCGTTTCGTTGAGCCGAGGACGGCAATCAGCTTGACACGTCCTGTTCCACGAAGGGACAATAAATCCCCTTCTTCTAACAGAAAACTAGGATCTTCCACGATTTTATAGTTGACTTTACTTTCACCTTGTTTAATCAAGCTTTGTGCTTTTTGTCGTGAAAAACCAAGAATTTCACTGACCACGGTATCAAAACGTAAGGAGCTGACAAACCCTAACTCTTCTTGCCATTCCTGCTCCTTGGTTTTCAGCTGTTCTTCGAAATCAACGACCGACAAACGGATTTTGGTTTTTCCGGCACGCTCGACGTTGGCTTCGATATACGAAGACACTTCTTTTGCGACCGCAAACTGAACGACTTGATCTTGAATCACGACGTCCCCAAATTTCCCTCGCTTCAGCCCGACGTTCAACAATGTCCCTGTGACCTGTCGATGCGACAATTCTACGAATTTGGTAGGATAATGGATACGATAAATGGCAATATCAAAATCGTTTGCATCGAGATCGTAGTAATCAGGTGCAATCAAAGCACGTTGTCGTTCTGCGCCTTCGAAACCGCCCTCAAAAAAGAGGGCACATTTCGTTCCGACGAGTTCTCGTGTGATCTGTTGTTCACGTGGATCCAAAAAATCAGTTAATTTAAACGTATAGGTCGCTTCGACATGGTCGATCCAGTTCAAGACGAGATCGACAAACTCCCGCTCATGTCCACGATAGTGATCGTATACACTCATTACAAGAAGATTGCTCGAATACCTGACTGTGCCAGATTAAGCACCAGAAAGGCAACGATTGGTGAAATGTCAAGCATACCTCCGATGGGCGGGATAATCCGTCGGAACGGTGCGAGGAACGGTTCGACTAGCATCGCTAATACTTGACCGAATTTAGATTCCCGAGCATTCGGGAACCAGGAAAGTAAAATGTAACCGATCATCACGTAACTGTAATATTGAAGTAACGTACTCAATGTACGCCCGATTGCGTACATGACTTGTGAATCCATGCTTACCACCCCTTATGGTTGATATCGTCTTCTCCGAGTAAGTTCGAAATACTCCCGGCTAACTCGACGTTGTTCGGAACACAGAGGAGTGTATTTTGACTAATCGTCGTAATCGTCCCATCAAGAGCAAACACGACACCCGACAAGAAATTAATCATTTGGCGTGATTGATCTTTCGACATCCGTTGCATGTTCACGATAACGGCACGATTTTGGCGAAGATGTTCTCCAATTTCCTGCGCTTCGTTAAACACACGCGGTTCACTTAAGATGACTTGTGACTTTGTCTTTTTAGTATGGATTGGCACGATGTTGGATTGTCTCACAGGGTCCTCCTTTTGAGTAATACTCGGGGTAGATTCCTCGTAAAACTCCTCATATTCTTGCTGTGAAGCACCTCTACCTTTATTTATTGTAGCATCATTTTCATATTCGAGTTCGTCTAAATCGTCTGTGTTACCAAGAAACAGATTTTGCATTTTCGATTTGAATCCCATATCGATTCTCCTTTCACATTTCTGGACAGTTTTATGGTTGTACCAAAACAGTACCAACCCGGACGTACGTCGCCCCTTCTTCGATGGCAATCTCGTAGTCGGAAGACATACCCATCGATAGTTCCGTACACGGTGCGTACGGCAGATGACGGACCGCTACTTCATCGCGTAATTGACGAAGCGATTGAAAGACCGATCGAATCGTATCTGTATCTTCCGTCAATGGTGCCATCGTCATCAATCCGATGACACGAACCATCGGATACTGCCCCACTTCATGTAAAAATGAGTGTAAGTCAGTTGGTTCGATCCCTTGTTTCGATTCTTCACCGGATACATTGACCTGGACAAAACAATCAACCGGTCGTTTCGCTCGCTTGTTGATCTCTTCTGCTAGGTGAAGGCGATCCAATGAATGTAAGACATCAATCTGATCGATGACTTGGCGGACTTTACGGGTTTGAAGTGTACCGATAAAATGCCATTCGCACACATCACGGCCGAGAGCTGCTTGTTTGTCGGTCAGTCCCTCTGGACGATTTTCACCGAGGGCCGTCACACCTGCCGCGAGCAACTCGGCAGCGACTTCACTTGACACTGATTTCGTCACGCCGATCAATTGTACCTGCTTTTTTTGATCTGTCTTTTCATGTGCCTGTTTCATATTTTGCTGAACCAATCGTACGTTTTCAGAAATCGACATCGAGAGACTCCTTTACAATCAAACTGGCGAATCGTCCTCCATGATCGCCATGGCGATAGGAAAAATAGTCGGCGGCCTGGCAGTTCGTACAAATTCCTGTATCGAGTACGTCCCCGACTCCACTCCGCTCCGCTAACATCGCGTTTGTTTTTTGAAGCGATAACATCGCTTTTCCGTTTCCTTTTTTAGTATAAGGAGATTCCTCTAGTTGAAGTCGGTCGATTGCTTCTAGTACTGGACCATCGACTTCATAACAACATTCGCGAATCGACGGACCAATCACCATCTGAATGGAAGAACGATCTGCTCCTGCCTGCTCCATTTTCGTTAACGTTGCCTCGACGATGTTCGCTACCGTTCCCCGCCATCCCGCATGTGCATTCGCAATGGTACCCGTTCGCGGGTCACAAAAAACAAGAGGAACGCAGTCCGCGAACAACATCATCATCAAGACGTTAGAATCCGTCGTCACCAAGGCATCCGTACCTTTGACCGCCGTCTCATAATCCGACGCTCCCCGACCAGAGTCAAGTGTCGTCACCTGCTCGACATGATTGCCATGAACCTGTTCTGCCCAGACTGAATTTTCAAGCGACAACTCCATTTGTCGGACGATGACTTGACGATTTTCGATGACTCCCGCTGCCTCATCATTGACATGGAGTCCAAGATTTCCATTTCCATGTGGTGCTGAAAACTTTGTCGTAAATGCTGCTCGAACGGTTCCTGTTGGGGTATCCCATTTTATCCATTGACCAAACATCTCATCCCATCCTTTTTTAAAAAAAGAGGTGTCGCTTACGCGACACCTCTTGTCTAGCAGTTGTGTCTCTGGAATACCGGATTAACGATTATTCCGACGAAGGAAAGAAGGAATATCCATCGTCTCTTCGACATCTGACCCTCTCGCTGGTTCTTGGTTCGAGCTACTAGGTGTCTCTTCGACTTGTGGTTTTGGTTCTTCTGCCACTGGTGACGGACTCGCTTGCTTTTTCTTGAGCAAGTTTTTCATCATCTCTTGTGCGGAAGGAATTTCGAAATCGAGTGGTTCGTTTTCAAATTCAGTTGCAATGACTGTGACGATGATTTCATCTTCTAAGTTGTCATTGATGACTGAGCCGAAGATCAAGTTAACTTCCTCATCAGCAGCACTTTGAACGATTTGGGCCGCTTCCGTTACCTCGTAGAGGCTCAGGTTCGCACTTCCCGTAATGTTCATCAAAACACCTTTTGCACCTTCGATTGACGTTTCAAGCAATGGACTTGAAATTGCTTTTTTGGCGGCTTCTGTCGCACGGTGTTCACCAGTTGCGACACCAACACCCATCAAGGCTGAACCTTTTTCCGTCATGATCGTCTTTACATCAGCGAAGTCCAAGTTGATGAGACCAGGAACGGCGATTAAATCCGTAATCCCTTGAACCCCTTGACGAAGCACATTATCGGCTTCTTTAAACGCTTCGAGCATCGGTGTGTTGCGATCGACGATTTCAAGTAATTTATCATTCGGGATGACGATTAAAGTATCGACTTTCTCCTTGAAGTTCTGTACGCCAGATACAGCGTGCTGCATCCGTTTACGTCCTTCAAACATAAATGGTTTTGTAACGACACCTACAGTAAGTGCCCCGATTTCTTTAGAAATCTCCGCGATGACCGGTGCAGCACCTGTTCCGGTACCACCACCCATTCCAGCAGTGACAAAGACCATATCGGCACCAGACAGAATTTCCGTCAACTGCTCACGGCTTTCTTCTGCCGCTTTCTTCCCGATTTCCGGATTCGCTCCGGCACCGAGACCGCGTGTCAATTTTGCACCCAATTGAAGCTTAACATCAGCTTTAGACATATTTAACGCTTGTGCATCCGTATTGACAGCGATGAATTCTACGCCTTGGACACCATGTTCAATCATTCGGTTGACAGCGTTTGATCCACCGCCACCTACTCCGATGACTTTGATTTTAGCTACTTGGTCCATCATTTCATCAAAATGCAACATAAAAGGGGCCCCCTATTTTTTTTACTGATAATTTTTTACTTAACCGAAAAATTTCTCAAAGAAACTACTGAATGACTTCCGTTCTTTTGGAGGCTGTTCCCGCGGTGTTCGATCTTCGCGTACGGGCGCTTGTGATGCTTTCGTCAACAGTTCTTCTTGTTCACGTTGTTCACGCCCTTGTGCACTAGTTCCCTTTTCATCTGCCCGGTCAAACCCGGACTTCGAAACCGTACTTCGTGAGAGAACATATCGCAACATCCCAGCAGCTACAGCATACTTCGGATGACGGATCCCTAAACTTGCTGGCTGATAGACGTTGACACTTTGTTTGAAGATGCGTTTACCAAGCTGATCAATCCCAGGTAACGATGAACTTCCGCCGCAAAGAATGATGCCACTATTCATTTGTGAATAACCGGCTTGCGTCATTCGCTTCTGAATCATCTCAAAAATTTCTTCAAGACGGGCTTCGAGTACAAAACCGATCTCTGTTTGCGGTTCAAAACGATGTTCACCATTAATCGTCACATACGAGACTTTTTCTTCAGGGTCACCCAGTGCTTCTAGCGCGACGCCGTACTCTTCTTTTGCGAGTTTCGCATCTTGGTATTTACAATTCATTTTATACGTCAAATCGCGTGTCAGATGATCTCCGCCATACGATAGTGTCGTTGAGTACACTAAATCATTTTTTTCATAAATTGAGAGTGTGGTCGTTTCATGTCCGATATCGACGATCCCGACACCAAGTTCTAACTCATCAATCGAAGCTGCAATTCGTGAGACGGCTAGACTTTCCAGCACATATCCCGCAAGTTCTAGACCAGCTCGTTCAATCGAACGTTTGATGCTATGTAGAATCGTCTTCGCTCCGATGATCAGTTTCCCTGTCACTTCTAAGCGATAACCAATCATACCGCGAGGATCCGTAATCTCTGTTTGCTGATCGACAGTAAACGTTTTAGGTAACACGTCAACGACACTCAGCTCGTTTGGAATTCGCATGACCATTGCTGAATGAAGGACATCCTTCACATCGTCATCCGTGATTTCATTATCCTCGCCTTTGATCGATGTCATACCTTGACAATCCTTCACTTGGATATGTTCACCAGAAATTGCTACATATACTTCACCAATCGGTTCACCAAGTGTACGTTCCACCTCTGCAACCGCTTGTTTAATGGCATTGACTGTTTGATCGATGTCGACGATGACACCTCGCTTGACGCCGGCGGATGGTGCAGATCCTTCTGCCAACACATTCAGCGTTCCACCAAGAAGTTCACCGACAATGAGTTTGACTTCTGATGTCCCAATGTCTAGCGCGGCAATCGTACCTTTCGTTTCCATGGGAGTGACACCTCCACTTTCATAATACTAATCCTACTGTCCCTGTTTATATTTACAGGAATCAAGACAATCTTCTTCTCGTTTAAGTCTACACTATAAAAAACCTCACGAAAAGGAGTTATTGCCTAACTTACCCATCTAATAGATTACGATTTGATGACGATAGCTCCACTTTCTTACTAATGAAAACAAACGTTTGTCAAACCGATGTATTCAAAGATGTGTTTTTCTATTTTTTTCCTTTATATGGTTTGAAATAGATTCCACCATCAATTGTGATCGTTCCCGTTTTCCCTTTCGGTAGAGCGGAGATCACTTTGACATATTCATTCAACGAGTTAGAAAAAGCCGAAGTACTCAATAAGACGGTATTCCCGTCCGTCATGAATAACTTCAGTCCTCCTTTATCCGTCTGATCGTTTGCGACGATTTCCGAAATCCGACTGCGGACTTTCGGCTCGATCTTAACGAGTTCCTTCGTCAGACGTTGCAAGGACTGATCCGTAAATCCTGTTAGAATCGGTGCATCAAATAACTCTTCCTTTGACTTTCCAGGAAGAATCGTGCCATCCGCTAAGACAATCCGTGCACCAGGTTTATCCTTGGCGTACGCAATCTCTTTTTCTTCCACGACGTCTACTTCATAATGATGCAGAAATGTTTTCGTCATTGTCGCTTCTCGGATTCCCGGCACGTTTTCGATCCGCTCCAACACGGCTTCTTCCGACACATTGAAAGCATGTGTCTCCTTCACCTTAATACGTGACGCTTGGATGATGTCTTCCTTCTTGACGTTAATGGTGCCTGTGACGTCAAACGCCGTGACACGCGAAAAACTAGATTGAAGGTAAAAGACCACACCAATCAATAGACCGATCAGGATGAGGACATAGATTAAACGTCGGTTCGCCTTCTTCCGACGTTGCTCACGGACATATGGAATTTTATCTTCTAGGCTGCGGACAGTCGTATCCATCTTCGGCTGTCTTGCTTGTTGTCGTTCCTTCACGTAAGCCTCTCCCTCCGTTATCTTTAAATTCATTACCTTATCGGTCTATTCCTGCAAGGGTTTAATTTTTTTGCTCAATTAACCGTAACAATTCATCAACTAAATCACTTGCTGCATCTGGCATACCAAGCGCAAGGGATGCTTGTGACATCGCTTTTTGCTCGGCAATCGCCTTCGCGCAGGCGGCAAACAACCGGTCTCCGGTCAGTTCGTTTTCTCGAATCAATAGACTCGCACCTGTCTCAACAAGAGAGGAAGCATTCACTTCTTGATGATTCTCCGTCACATACGGGCTCGGAATCAAGACACTTGGTAATCCCAGTGTCGTCAGCTCCGCTAATGTACTGGCACCGGATCGTGACACGACGAGTTGACTCGCTTTTAAGATCAATGGTAAATCATAGATGAACGGTCGTAACTGGATTCGCTCAGGTAATTCACCGAGTTGATTCTTAATCTGCTCGTAATGGACCTGACCCGTCACGAATAACAGCGACCAGTCCGTTTCGGTCAGTTTCGGAATCATTTCGACGACAGCCTGATTGATGGCTGGTGCCCCCCGGCTTCCGCCGTACACGACGATCAATGGACGTCCTTCTTCAAAACCATACTTTTTTCGTTCCTCAACGGGATCAATTTCAAGTATGGCCACTTCCGAAGCCCGTGGATTTCCGATTAACATCGTTTTTGCTTCATTTTTGCCGAAGTAATGACCCGAACCTTTGAAGGACAAGGCAACACGATCGACATAACGTGCTAAAAACTTATTCGTGATTCCCGGTAGGCTGTTTTGTTCATGGACAACTGTCTTATATCCCATCTTCGCTGCCGTATAGAGCACGGGTCCACAGACGAAACCACCTGTCCCGACCACGATATCCGGTTTGAATTGACGGAGAAGCTTTCGCACACGGACGACACTTTTCACAAAACGAACACCCGTTTTGACGTTCTCAAAAGACAACGATCGGCGTAATCCTGAAATTTCAATCGCCTCAAAGGGAATCCCAGCTCGCCGGACGATATCCGCTTCCAGTCCATTTTCCGTTCCGATATACAACACTTCACATGTCGTGCGGCGTTCGATTTCCCGAATCATGGCTAAAGCTGGATAGATGTGTCCACCCGTACCCCCACCTGAAACTACAATCCTCATTTTGCCGCACCTCCTGTTTTTTGGACGGAGCGGATAAAGTGTTCGCCACGTTCTTCATACGTTTTATATTGATCCCAACTGGCTGACGCTGGAGATAATAAGATGATGTCACCTGGTTCCGATACGTCAAACGCAACCGAAACGGCCTCTTCCATCTCCCGTGTGACCGTCGCAGCAACGTTTTGATCATGTGCCAAGTCGGCAAACCGTTGCCCCGTTTCTCCTAATCCGATGACGTGTTTCACATGCGTCATCGCACTACTTAACGGAGTCAGATCAGCGCCACGTTCCAAGCCTCCGCACAACCAAATGATGGGTGACTGAAAACCAGACAAGGCTGCTTCCGTCGCCACATTGTTTGTCGCCTTCGAATCATTATAGACTTTTCGTCCGACAAACTCGCCGATGTATTCTGTCCGGTGAGCCACTCCACCAAATGTCCGCAATACCTCTTGAACGGCTTCTAAAGAAATATCAAACGGTTCAATCAGCGTTAAGGCTGCTAAGACATTTTCTAGATTGTGTCCGCCTCCAAGTGCCAGTTCACTGACCGGAAGGATTGCTGTCTGATCAATGAGGATCATCCCGTCCTCAACGTGCGCATAAGCGTTCTGTTGACGCGAAAAGGTCAATCGTTCCGCCTTTGCTGTTTCACTTAAACGCATGACTTCCTTATCGTCGGCGTTGACGACAAGACGTCCCGATGCGTCCATCTTCGAAAAAATCCGGGCTTTGGCTTCTCCATAGGAAGCAACGTCTCCATGATAGTCCAGATGAGCTGGTGAAAGATTCAAAAATGCCGCGCTGACTGGTTTAAACGTCTCAATCCCCATCAATTGGAAACTAGATAACTCAATGACGATCAGGTCGCCTGCTGTTGCCTGTTGCGCGATTTCGACTGCCGGAAATCCGATGTTTCCTGCTAAGTGAACACGTTTAGATCCACGTTTCAAGAGTTCATGGACAAGTGTCGTCGTCGTCGTTTTCCCGTTTGATCCGGTAATCGCGACCCAATCGGCTTCGGTCGAACGATAGGCCAATTCGACTTCGGTCCAAATCGGAATCCCTTGTTCCATTGCTGCTTCGAGCAACGGAATCTGATAAGGGATCCCCGGGTTTTTCACAATCAGTTCAATTCCTTCTAGTAAAGACAACGGATGACTCCCAAAAACCGTCTCGACGTCTAATGTTTCGAGCGTCTTTACATCGTTTTCCGAAGGTGTTCCGCCATCATTCACCGTCACGACGGCTCCTGTCTTGACTAAGTACGTCGCTGCTGCGATACCGCTTTTCGCCGTACCAAGGACCAATACTTTTTTTTTGTCCAGTTCAGAAATCTTCATCTTTAAATCGCTCACTTTCTTGACTACGAATTTCAGTTATACGAACAGATAGGCGATGAACGCCATGATAAAACTGATGGAAGCAAACGTTCCAACAATCCGCCATTCACTCCAACCAACCATTTCAAAATGGTGATGGATTGGACTCATCTTAAAAATCCGTTTCCCTGTCGTTTTAAAGGAGATGACTTGTAAAATGACAGACAATGTTTCGACGACGAAGACGATTCCAATCAATACTAACAAAAGTTCTAGTTTCAGTAAGATCGATAGACCGGCCAGTGCCGCCCCTAATGCAAGTGATCCGGTATCCCCCATGAAGATTTTAGCAGGATAAACATTAAAAACTAAGAAACCAATCAAAGCACCGACCGCTGAAAAGGCGAACAGGGCGACACCTGGCTCATCTGCAATGAACCAACCATATAGACCAAAGAATAAGAACGTTGGGATGGCCGTAAAGGAGACGAGTCCATCCAGTCCATCTGTTAGATTCACCGCATTCGAGAACCCAACAAGCCAGAATAAGGCTACAAACGGGTACAGCAGTCCGAAATCAAGTGTCCACGAAGTAAACGGGATCGATAAGTACGTCGCGTTACTCGTAAATCCGCCACTCAACCAGACAAACAACAATCCAACAACGATTTGCCCGACTAATTTTTGTTTCGAATTCAAACCTAGATTACGTTTTTTGACGACCTTGATATAATCATCGATAAATCCAATCGCTCCATAAGCAAGCGTCAAAAAGAGTAAGGAAAGATGACTTCTGTCCAAGTCGCTCATCAAGAGCAAGACGATCAGGCTTCCGATCATCGCAAGTAAAATCACGATTCCGCCCATCGTTGGTGTACCGGACTTCACTTGGTGCCAATCCGGACCTTCTTCACGAATCTCTTGGCCGAATTTCAGACTATGCAAAAAAGGAATCGCTTTTGGCATCACGAGTACGACGACCAAAAACGCAATGATTAAACTGATGAATAATGCGATCATTACAAACACCTACTTTTAAGGATTAAGTTTCATTTAGATATGTGAAGATTTGTTCAAGGGCAAGCCCGCGTGAAGCTTTTAACAAGACGACGGTCTGATCTCCGAGTAGTGGATGGAGTAAACGTGCCGCATCTTCGACCGTGTCCGCATATTGGACTTGAACGGTTGGATCAACGATACCTTCCGCGATATAACGTCCTTTCCCCCCTACAAGAATAGCATGTGACACAGGAAGTGCAATCTTCTTCCCGACAGATGCGTGTAACACACGTTCTTGCTGTCCGAGTTCATACATATCTCCGAGGACGACGACTTTATGCGTAAAGCCATCCAATGTAGCAATCGTCTCGATTGCTGCGTTCATTGACGTCGGACTAGCGTTGTAGGCATCGTTGATGATGGCCGTTTGCCCATACATCAACCGTTCCATCCGCATCGGTGTCAGCTCGACCTCATTCAGCCCTGCTTGAATCACTTCGTCTGATAACCCAAGTGCTCTTGCCGTCGCTATCGCGTAGGCGGCATTGCGTACTTGGTGTTTTCCGAGTACCGGTATGCCGAACGTCGTGCCATCGAATTTAAACGCCGTTCCGATGAACGTCGCTTCTGCCTGTTCAATGACAAACGTATTCGTCTGGTGATATCCAATCCGTTCTGCTGTCGCTTCTGCCAACAACGGTTCATCGCCATCGATGAACAGATGTCCTCCTGGTTTTAAACCCGATTGGATCTCTAACTTCGCCTGTGCGATGCCCGTTCGTCCCCCGACCTGTTCTGCATGCGACTCTCCGATATTGGTCACGAGCGCGATGTCCGGTTCAGCAAGGTTTGACAATAATTCGATATCACCGAATCCATTCATTCCCATCTCCAAGACGGCGACTTCTGTATCGCGCGGCATCATCAAAATCGTAAGCGGCATCCCGATGTCCGAGTTGAAGTTCCCTGCTGTCTTATGTGTCCGGTACGTTCGTTTCAACACACTTTCAATCATATCTTTTGTTGACGTTTTTCCGTTTGAACCGGTAATCGCGATGACTTTCGGCGCAACCTGTTTTAAATACTGCTGCGCAATCAACTGTAAAGCTGCTAACGGTTCGTCGACTTCAAGGACAACGATGTCCGTCTGAGGAACAGGTATCCCTTTTTTCCATAACGTTGCGATTGCTCCCTGTTGGACCGCTCCCTCGATGAACCTATGTCCGTCGACGCGTGCCCCTTGAATCGGAATGTACAGTCCATCTGTCAGCGTACTTCTTGAGTCCGTCGCGAAGTTTCGTAACGGTCGTGTATCTGTTTCGTTAAGTCCTAACCACTGTGCAAGTTGTGCAATTGTCACCATGAATGTTTCCTCCACTCGTTTACAGCAAACGAGGACGAACAGAAGTCAACGAATGACTCCGGTCCGTCCTCGTTTCACTGCAGAAATCAGGAGACCGCCGTTTCTTACTCTTTTGGTTCAGCGAGTTCCACCGTCAGCTTTCCATTTTCTTTCACTAGTGTACCAGTTCGTGCCGATTGTTTGGTTACAAAACCTTTACCAATCACATCTAACTTCAAATTATACAAACTGACTAATTTTTTGACATCACGTTGTGACCAGCCTGTCAAATCGGGTATCTTAAACGTATTAGCTGTTTTGAGTAGCACACGTTCCCCACTGACGAACTCTTGGCCACGTGTCGGAATTTGCGACACGACTTGAGCACCGTCACCGAGAAGGACTGGGACCGCCCCTTGTTCTTTTGCTAATGATTTTGCTTGATTCATACTTTTTCCGATATAACTCGGAATGATTTTTGCTTTGACATCGACGGACTCTTTTTGAGTCGCCGGTTTGATGCTCCGATATTGAAGTGCTGTGTTCATGACACTTTTGAAAACCGGACTCATGATACTTGGACCTGACACCGAGGATTCATTTTTAGATGGTCGATCAACAGCGATGTACATGATCAATTCCGGATCATCCTTTGGTGCCATCCCGATGAAGGAATGAATGAACTGTCCTTGGATGTACTTCCCATTTTCTGAAATCTGTGCCGTCCCGGTTTTTCCGATGACACGGTAATCTTTTAACTTATACATCTGACCTGTCCCGATTTTACTATTGACGACACCATCTAATGCTTCTCGTGTCGCTTTTGCCGCTTCAGCTGAAATCGGTTTTCCGACCACTTCCGTTTTTGCTTTATACGGCGCTTTATCGGTATGATCCGCTTTTTGGATGATGTGTGGTTTGACCATTTCACCGTTTCCGGCAATGGCCGTCGCTCCTTGGAGAATCTGCATCGGCGTCACTGCCGTCGATTGCCCCCACGACGTGATCAGCGTATTTAACGGTTTGGATAAATCGGATTGACTGTTGACTTCACCCGAAATGTCTATACCCGTCTTTTGATCAAAATGAAACTTCTTGAAATACTCTTTATACCGCTCAATCCCAAGCTTTTCTGCAGTCAAGATGGAGAACATGACGTTTGAAGAATGATAGACTCCTTCAATCATCGGAATCGTTCCCCAACCGACATCGTTATAGTCCTTGATGACCGTCCCCTTGTAATTGTAGTTCCCCGACTTATAAGGTTCATTCGGACGGAACACACCGGCATCGATTGCTGCTGCTAACGTAAAGATTTTCATCGTCGATCCTGGTTCGAAGCGTGAGGACACGGCAAAGTTCGTAAAGTCCGTCATGTCCCGTAGATTAGGATTAAAGGACGGACGATCCGCCATTGCTAAAATCTCACCGGTCTTCGCATCCATGACGATGCCGGTCGCATTTTTCGGTTTGTACTCGTTGTACATTTTTTGCATTTGTTTCTCAAGTGCTTGCTGAATGCGATGATCAATCGTCAAGTACAAGTTTGATCCGTCTTTCGGTTCGTTTGAAATCTTTGAAGTTCCTTGAACCAACTCACCGCCACTTCGGTCTTTTTCAAACACACGCGATCCAAACGTTTCGCGTAAGGCCTCGTCATATTGCTTCTCTATCCCCATCTGACCTTTTAAAACGACCCGCCCGTTATCTTCTGTTATCTTTTGGACGAATCCTAACGTATCAGACAGGAAAATCCCATTCGGATAATACCGTTTTGGTTCCTCGATCAAGCGAATGCCAGGTAACTTCAGTTGATCGATTTTCTCTTTTTGATCGAGTGTCAGATCATTCCCTTTTTTTCCGAACTCGATTTGAGAACGGTCCTTGTTCTCGATTAAGTACGTTTCCAGTTCCTTGACCGGCATACCAAGAATCGGTGCAAGACCTGTCGCTGTTTTTTTAAAATCAACGACCGTCTCGTCCGGATCTTTTTCCCCACCGAGACGATAGACGGCGACCAGATGATAGGACGGAATATTGATCGCAATCGGCGAACCTAACCGATCAAAGATTTCTCCGCGCTCTGCTGATAACGTCGACTGGGCTTCCCACCGTTTTTTTTCGGCGTAGACGATCATATCTTCACCATGAAATTGTTTCGTCGTCGATAGATATAAAAAACGGCTAATGAACACCAAAAAGAGAGCAGCAAATATCCATAAGATAAAGCGTACTCTCCGTCGGGATTTAGATAGTGGATTCATTTAGGAATCACCTTGATGTTCCCTTTTCGCATGTCAAGACCTTGTTCTTTCGCAATCTTGTAAATTCGTTCTGGAGAGCTTAAGTTTGTCACTTCAAGTTGAAGCCGTTCATTTTCTTTTTTCATTTCTTGCGTCACCCGGTTTTCCTTCGCAAGATCGAGGCTTACATTATACGCATCGTTATGTGCGCCAATCGTCATGCTGCCAAATAGGACGACTCCACCAATCATCGCACTGTACAAAAACTTTTCAAATGGATACAAACGGTATTTCGGACGGACCGCGACACGACGTGCGATGTCTTCCGTCTTACGTGGTTGTTGGATCGGTTGCTGTCGAACGGGTTCTACCGATTGAATCGGTTTTCGAAGTGGTTCTGCCATTTGAATGCTCCTCTCAGCTTTCTTTCATTTTTTCAACAATCCGCAACTTAGCCGAACGCGACCGTCGATTATCATCGAGTTCGTCATCTCCTGCTGTGATCGGTTTTCTTGTCACCAGACGTAATTCCGGTTCGAATTCTTTTGGAATCATCGGTAATCCTTGTGGAAGTTCAGGTAAAGATGATTTTTCCTTGAAGGCCTGTTTGCACATACGATCTTCAAGTGAATGGAACGTGATGACACATAATCGACCACCAACGGCTAACAAATCAATTGCTTGATAGACTGCCCGGTCGAACACATTTAATTCATCGTTCACGGCAATCCGGATGGCTTGGAACGTTCGTTTTGCAGGATGTCCGCCTTTGCGTCTAGCGGGGGCTGGAATCGCATCCTTGATCAACTCGACGAGTTCAAACGTCGTTTCGATTGGCCCTACTTCACGTGCTTTTTCAATCTTGCGGGCAATCTGTTTGGAGAATTTTTCTTCTCCATATGTAAACAAAATCCGGACAAGATCATTATACGGCCACTCATTAACGACTTCGTACGCAGAAAGTGAAGACGTTTGGTCCATCCGCATGTCAAGACGCGCATCAAAATTGTAGCTGAATCCACGTTCGCCTTCATCCAACTGAGGAGAAGACACACCTAGATCAAACAAGATCCCATCGACTTTCGTTACACCACGTGCCTCTAATTCTTCTTGTAAATGTACAAAATTACTTTTTATTAATGTAAAGCGACCTTCATACGCCGCGAGACGTTCTGCTGCATGTTCCAGTGCGACATCATCTTGGTCAAACGCGTACAGATGTCCTGTCGTCAATTGTTTGACGATCTCTTCACTGTGTCCTGCTCCACCTAACGTACAATCGACATAAATCCCGTCAGGTTCGATATTTAGCCCTTTAATGGACTCCCATTTTAATACTGTTTCATGCTCAAACATATGCTGCCTCACCTTTCACTGTCCACACTGGACGTTACTCTTTTTCAATGTATCATATTCTTTCTTAAAAACGTTACGAAAATGAGACAGTTTCCTTGATTTTTTGAACTTTTGTGTATCTTTCGTTAAAAAAACAAAAAAACCTGCTAAATCAGCAGGTTTAGATCAAAATTTTCAATTGTTCCGCTTCTGTTCGCTCATAGTGAACACGAAGGGTTTGGAGCAAGTCCAACCCATACCGATTCAACCAAGGTAAAATCGAATGAATCCGTTCTTGCGGTACACCACCTGGTGACAATTGATACTGCAGTGCCCGATCAGAACGGTTCGCCTGTTCGTGAAGACGTCGTTCCTGATCGATGATCGTCTCGAATGTAAGCTGAAGCTGTTTGTTTAACTTCGCCGAAATCGATGTTGTGTTTAAGACGTTTTTTTCGACCTGCGCGACTTCCTCCATCAAAACTTCACCCAGTAGTGTAGACGCATGTAACTGTTGTTTAATTTTTGCCGCATCAAAAGGTGCGATCGGTATTCCTTCACTCAATACTTGTTCCAAGGTAAACGTATGCTGTTGCAATCGCTTTTCGTCACGCGCCTGGACCATGACGGCCCCCATACGCGGAATCAAGAGAGGCATCGTCCAATCAAAATGATGGAAGAGCGGACGAAGTCTTGTCCAGTAGGCAATTTCTCCCGGTCCACCGATGTAAGCCAAGGTCGGGAATAAGTAGTCCTGCATCAGCGGGCGTGTCACGACACTGTTCGAAAATCGTTCCGGACTCGCATAGAGTAATGCCAATAGTTCAAGTTCCGTATACGTTTTCCCTTGTTTCGTCACAAAATCTTGCCCTGGATATAACAAATCACGTCCGATGTCTTCGACAAACAGATGGGCCGCTTCTTCGTTTAAGAAGGTGTCCGGTAAATCAGCCGTTTGTTGGATTCCTTCCGACAAAGCTTGCCGGATATCCGCATTGTCCTGAATCAATCGTTCGAAAAACGGAATCTCGAGTTGCCGGACTGCTTCAGCATCTGCATCAAAGAAGATGATGTCATGATTCACCAGTTCTCCCAGGAAAGCTGCAAAAAAACCACCGTACGTCGTGCTGGTCTCGATCAACCGATCGGATAAAGCCAATAAGTCTTTTGTATGTTGTGTCTCTTGTTCTGTACATAATGCCTGACGAACGATTTCCTTGACGGCCGCTTGATCAAACGTCAGCCGACTGACGGAACGTGCGATGGAGTCTGGTGCCGCGACAGTCAACTTCCGTGTCTGATAGTCGTGCGTCGGAACGATCAGATGATTGATCTCATCAAAGTCATGATCTTCGGTTGCAAGCCAAAAAATCGGAAGAACCGGACGATCGAGCAACTCTTCCGTTTCGCGTGCAACCTTCAGACAGGTCAATAATTTATAGACGGCATACAAAGGCCCACCAAAAATACCCGTTTGCTGTCCGGTGATGACGACTTGTGCTTCTCCTGTCCGCAATTGTTCGAGTCGTTCCTTCAATTCATCGTTTAGTTGAGGATTTTGTCGGATCAGTTCATCGACGAGTAGACTGAGATGCGGATACTGTCTGTCTTGTATCTGTTGACTCCGTGTATGCATGCCTTCTGTTCCAATATGATCAACGTATTTTGAAAATTCTTGTTGAGATGCCTGATGCATCAATGAATCTTCAGCATACAAAGCGTGAAATGGTTGTACCTTCAAACAAAATCCCTTCTTTCTAACAAGATCAATGAATGAACAGTTGACGAATCCCGATTCCAAACAGTAGCAGTTGGACGGGAAGAGCAATTAAAATCGTGATCCGCCAACTATGTCGAATCATCTGTAAATAATCCACATCCACTTTTTTGATTCGTTGCCATAAGGCATTAAGCGCAAAGATGAGGAGGACGGCAATCAATAACCAGCCTAAGTAATTTTGACCCGTCAGCGCGATCAAGGCGACATGAATGCCATAAAGGACGATGAATGTGCCCAAATCGAGTGCGAGGCGGACCGCTTTTCCGTGTTGACGAAACAAAATCAAAAAAATAATATACAAACTAACCAAACTAAAAATTGGAAATATGATAAACCATGTCACATCGAATCCCCTCTTTTTTCCTGAGATTTAATCTGTTCAAAATAAAAAGTCAGTAAGGGTGTCGGTTCGGTTGCACGTGCTAGGACATACCCGACAATCGGCTCAATCTCGGTTCTGCGCCCGCGGTCCAGATCCTGAAGCATCGATGAACGATTCAGATGTGTGCGTTGCATCACCTGTTCGATTTCTTCATAGGAAATGTCATGGCGCGGAAAGACCTGTCGTAACTCTTCGAAGAGACCACGTGCTTTCGTCGCGTAAGGTTCTTCCAACAGTTGGCCATTTGTAATCCGGTAGTAGGCCGTGAGCGGATTGATGACGGCGTTCATGAACAATTTCGTCAACATGATGTGCTCGATGTTCGGCACATGTTCAAAATGTAACATCCCCTCACGCAACATCGGGAGACTCGTCCGTCCATAACGGATTCGACCTATCCCCGTATGTCGCACCTCGTACAAACCAGTTTTCATGGCACCATGCTCGACGAGACCGAATAAGGCACTTGGCAATTGTTCTGCTTGTTCCAGATGCCCCATTCCATTTTGTAAAAACATGACCGGCATCGTACCAATCAAAAGATAGGGCATCACACTTTTTATATCATACGACTTTGTTGTAACGAACACCAAGTCTTGTGACTCGAATTGATCAAGTGGTCGAACTTCGACCGGCGAACTTGCTTGACCATCCCGGATGATCTTGATGTCGTGCCCCGCCGTCTGCCGTGTATAGAGCGTCACGCTATGTTGTTCTGCTAGGTAGGACGCGATTAACAACCCAATCGATCCTGCACCGATAATTCCCACTTTACTCATCCGTCAACTCTCCTTTTCTCATCAAAAAAAGCGACCTGTCAAACCGATTGCTCGATTCTAGGGTCGCTTTTATACCGATCATTCAGCTTACTTGCTGATGATTTCTTTACCTTTGTACGAGCCACATGCTTTACAAACGCGGTGTGAAAGTTTCATTTCACCACAGTTTGGGCACTCGACCATACCTGGTACACGGAGTTTGAAATGAGTACGGCGAAGACGTTTGCGTGTTTTCGACGTTCTGCGGAATGGTACTGCCATCGTTGTCCACCTCCTTGAAAAAATACACTCGCCTTCACAAAAAGATTAGGAATCCTGATCTTTTTTAAAGAACTGAGCGAGACCCGCAAGTCGCGGATCGATTTTTGGTTCAGCTTCTTCTGGCGTTTCTTCTGAAAGAACCGTCCAGCCTTCCCCTTGAACCAACTGATTTTCTTCATCATCCCCATGCACTTGCACTGGCACATGAAGTAAAATCAATTCTTGCACGAGTGGTCGAAGATCAACCGTATTCCCGATCGGTAAGTTGATGTCATCCGAATCACTCGGAACAACACCCGCTTCAAGCAGGAACGACTCGATGGATTCAATCTCGAACGGGTACACGACGTCATTTAGCGTCCGGGCATCCGGAAGCGTCATTTCACCTGTAATCCGGAGATTGAATATTAATTGATTCGATGTAAACGATGCATTTGCACGAATGTGCACAGGTTGCACCGCCCGGATATCCGGATGGAGGGCGATGAGCTCAGGAAGCTCAACCGTCTCGTTAACCTGAAGTTGACCCAGATTACGCAATTTATACAATTGCATCAGGGACCATTTCATCCGAATCACCTCAATTGCAACAATATGAATTATAGAGAGGACATCTTGTTTTGTCAATGTTTTTTCTTTACACTGAAATCGCTAGAGAACGAACACTTTCGGACGTCTTCATTCATATTACCGCACTTAATTCCGTTTGCAAAGGAGAAAGTTTCATGAGAATGACTGCAATTATTTCTGAGTACAATCCGTTTCACAATGGACACCTGTATCAAGCGAAAATCGCGCGCCACGAAACCGGTGCCGATTTGATCGTCGCCATCATGAGCGGAACGTTCACGCAGCGTGGCGAACCCGCCTTTACGGACAAGTGGTCCCGGGCACAAGCAGCGGTCGCAAGTGGTGAAATCGACCTTGTTTTGGAACTTCCGTTTTACTTCGCCGTCCAGCGCGCCGATCGATTCGCACTTGGCGGGGTCACGATTGCGGAAACGATCGGGGCACACACCTTATCATTCGGGAGTGAATGTGGTGAAGTGACACCATTTATTACCGCGGCTTCTGAAAATCACGAAGCGAATCCACGTTACCAGGAATTACTTCAGCAGGGGCTCGCGCAAGGGTTATCGTCTGCGACAGCAGCAAGTCAGGCTTTTCAGGCAATGACGACGACACTGGATCTGACGACACCGAATAATACACTAGGTTATTATTACGCCCGTGCTGCCTCAAGCATCGCGTTGCATACGACGAAACGTATCGGGAGTGGTTACCATGATCTTTCCGTTGGTGACGTCATGAGCGCGACCGCCATTCGGGCGTATTATACGCAACATCAATCCTTGATCGGATTACCAGAAGCGACCGCTGAGACGCTCCAGGACGCAGTCTTTGCTTCATTCGACACTTACTATCCATTCATCCGCCATCGTCTCCTGACAACGAGTCTCGCTGATTTGACGCAATTTAATGGGATGGATGCTTCATTAGCTCCCCGGTTGATTGATGGTGCTCGCCGGCACGATTCTTTCGAAGGCTTCATGTCTTTCGTCAAGACACGGCGCTATACACGGACGAGTTTGCAGCGGGCACTGATTTATCTTTTGACTTCCACCATGAAACGGGAAATCGATGGGTTACCGTTTGATCAGATCGATTACGTTCGCCCGCTAGCGTTCAACGAGATCGGTCGAACCGCTTTACGTCAAATCAAACAACGGGTTCCAATCATCTCGACGTTCGAAAAACATCCTTGGCTCATCAAAGAAAGCCAAGTCACAGCAGCATATGCTGTGCCCTTGGCTCGTTATCAACAATTAGCAGAACATCGTCGCTTCGCTTACTTTTCCGGTAAGGCTTCCAGATAATCCAATGCTTCTTCTACTGTTTTGATCGGGACGAGTTTCATCTTCGTCTCGATTTTTTTGATAGAAGGTTTGGCTTCTTTATAGTTATCACCTGCTGGGACGAACATGATTTCGGCGTCCGCTTCATCCGCTGCGACGACCTTTTGCCAAGCACCACCAATCGGTCCAACTTTCCCGTCCTCTTCAATCGTTCCGGTTCCCGCGATCTTGTATCCTTTCGCTAAGTCTCCTTCGGTCAATTGATCATAGATCTCGAGCGTAAACATCATCCCAGCCGACGGTCCACCAACATCCTCGACATTAAAATCCACTTCCGGCTTCGTCTTAACGGAAGACATCGGGAGCGGTTCATAAATACCAAGGCCAACCCGTTCTGATTCCTTCGTCAAACGATTGACGGCAATATCCGTCTGCTGTTCTTTTTTGTTTCGCAGGAAGGTCACTTCTACTTGTTCACCTGCTTTTTTTGTACCAATCGTTTTCATGAAAGCACTCAATGATTTGATCGTTTGACCATCCACAGCCGTAATTTGATCGCCTGCCTTCAGTTTCCCGTCTGCCGGACCGTCCGCTATGACACCCGACACATAGATGCCCTTAAAATCGACGGTAGCCTGCTTGCCGGCTAATTCATACCCTTCGATCGTCGCGTTATGTTGGGCTTCTTCCATATAAAGTTTCTGACGCTTCTCATACTGAGCATCCGACTCGCCATCATACAGATAATCACTGACACTTGATCGATCTGCAAACGGTAAAAATAAGCTTTCTACGAGAAAATAAGGAGTCGCTCGTCGCTGAGCAATCGTCAGCATCATCAAGTCACCCGGTTCTTTCGTCGCCCCTTCGACATCAATCAGTTGCTCCGTCGATGTCGCATCCCCGGGGTAAGAGATGAAATACGGAAGCGGGACAAAAAAAGCGATCATCGCGGCAAGCACCGCGGCTAAGGCCGGTTTCCATGCTTTCATTTCAATTCCCCTTTGCTGTACTTGTGACGTAATGCTTCCTCGACGATGGGAGGAACCAGACCAGCAACCGATGCTCCGTATTTTGCCGCTTCTTTGACAATCGACGAACTTAAAAAGGAGTATTGATTATTTGTCATCATGAACAACGTCTCAATTTGATCATTCATTTTTTTGTTGATCGAAGCGACTTGCATCTCATATTCAAAGTCCGATACAGCACGTAAGCCACGAACAATCACGTTTGCCCCGACTTCAGCTGCGTAATCGACAAGCAATCCATCAAACGAATCCACTTTGATATGTGGCAAGTGTTCCGTCACTTCAGAGATCAATTCCATCCGTTCCCGTACGGAAAATAAAGGTTGCTTCGAAGAATTATTGAGCACCGCAACAATGATTTCGTCAAAAATAGGGGCAGCCCGTTCGATGATGTCAAGATGTCCGTTCGTAATCGGGTCAAAACTCCCCGGACAGATGGCGATCCGCTTCATACATGTTCCTCCAGTT
This sequence comes from Exiguobacterium antarcticum DSM 14480, assembly GCF_000685865.1. Lineage (GTDB taxonomy): Bacteria > Bacillota > Bacilli > Exiguobacteriales > Exiguobacteriaceae > Exiguobacterium_A > Exiguobacterium_A antarcticum. The sequence goes on from NZ_JMKS01000003.1 coordinate 282,419, forward strand.
CTGTAAATTCATATAATGTAATCGAGATGACGTTTGAATAGCGAAGTCGTTTAATGACGGTCAGACGTCCTATTCGATCCGGTAGTTCCGTCTCAGAACCGTGTTCGCAGATGATGACGCCGTTATCTGTCAGCATATCGTGCCGTTCTATGTAAGCGACCTGGTCAGCTAATTGCTCCTTCGCATACGGCGGATCAAGAAAAATCAGCTTAAAGGGTTCTTCTGTTGCAAGTTCCGCCAGTGCGACCGTCACATCTTTTCTTAAAACCCGGCTCCGATCCGTTAGCCGGGTCGTTTCTAGATTTTCTTTAATCGTCTGGACGGCCTTGAAGGATTGATCGACAAAAACGGCCTCGTCACATCCTCGCGATAAGGCCTCGATTCCTAACCCGCCACTTCCAGCGAATAAATCAAGTGCTTTCCCCCCATTAAAGTATGGTCCGATGACATTAAAAAGTGATTCCTTGACCTTGTCCGTCGTCGGTCGTGTCTGGTCACCTGGTACGGCTTTGATCCGCATTCCTTTTCGTTCCCCTGATATGACGCGCATGTTATTCCTTCCTTTCAAAAAAGAGCGACGAGGATGTCCTCATCGCTCTACCAGTTAGACTTCTTCGTGCATCTTGCCTTTTTTGTTGGCATAGGTCTCGATGATGAACGGTCGTTCTGAACGGAGTACCGTCTCAACAAACGGTAATTCCGTAATCCGTTCGATTGCTTGTTCATGTTGTTCCAAATCAACATATAAAAAGACGTATCGTTCACGTTTGGACGTGAAGTAGACATTTCCGAACCGACGTAACTGGCGCGATGCCTTCAACGCATTGACATAGACGATGAGTCCAATCCGATCCTTGATCACACACCGTTCCTCCCTTTTTCAGCTCTTACCCGCTACAGCTGCAACTTCCGCCAGTCGAACATCCTCCGGCACATCCTTGGTCGAAAAACGGATTGCCTGTCGGTACCTTGATTTGAGGTGATACTTGTCCGGCAAGGACCAAACTGACTTGTCCGAGTAGCGTTTCGAGTTGTTTTTCGGCTTTCTTGAACTGGGCGACTTCTTCTTGCAGATCAAGCGCCCGCTTGATTTCGTGTACCTTTTTCGTAATCGTTTGGTAGTCCGGATGATACCGACCGAACCGTTGGACCAATTCGTATTCTTCCTTGATCCGGTTGAAGTCACGGATGACGTCCTGTGCCTGTCTTGAGGTGGCTCGTGCCTGTTTTGCTAATCTATATGCTTGACCTGTTTCGCTTTGCGAGAGAGAGTGTGCAAGGTCTTCCGCTGCGTTGATGAGGTCGATTGTTTTATCTGAATAAATCACAACGAATCTCCTCCTTAACTTAACCATCATATCATAACATTTGTCTCGCTCCTAGGACGCTGAATTGTGTATAATTTGTTCAGAAGGAAGGAATGAATTGTATGCAATTTTTATCGTTTAACATGTTTCGGACGATTGGGATTCGGACTGAACATGCGAAGTCAGATTATCACTTTGATTCACTCGCTAAAATCGCACAAGCCGATGTGATTTTGTTTCCCGAATATTGGCAAGTGAACTCGATCATTTATGGAATGAAAAAACCGATTTTTCCTTCCGCTGCCACATTCCATCTCGGTCACGATAAGATTGAAATGACACGGATTTTCAAGACGGTCATTCCGGAACATATCCCACGGACGGAGATTTACGGGAAAAATGAGTTTACGATCACCCGTGTCCTTGATGAGTTCGCGTTCCCGTTCGTCGCTAAAACCGTTCGGAGTTCCATGGGACAAGGTGTCCATCTCATTAAAAATGAACAAGACTGGGAAAAATATGTCGCACAACACGAAACATTTTATGTGCAAGAGTATATCCCAAACGAAAAAGACCTGCGTGTCGTCGTCGTAGGTGATACGATTCTTGCTGCGTACTGGCGGATCGGAGGCGGACAATTTTTAAACAATGTCGCCCAAGGGGGAACGCTTGACTTTGAGAACGTTCCGCAAGAGGCGCTTGATTTTGTCCTCACGCTCGCTCAACAACTGGATATCGATCATGCCGGATTTGATCTGATTTTCCGGGATGGTCAGATCTATGTGTTAGAATTCAATGTCTTGTTTGGTGGCGAAGGTCTGAACCATCTCGGGATCCATGCGCCAGATACGATTTTGGAGTATGTCGAACGAAAATACGGAAGTTCATGAATTCTTCAAATCGACTTCACATTTTTTTCTTTATCGATGGATTCATTATGGTATGATAGCTTGGAAAGACTAGTGTACACTAGCAAACTGGGGTATAGGGGGATTCACACATGAAGTTTGAACAGTTCGGAATCGAAGGCAAGGAAATTAAATTCGGGTTACTTGAAACAATCATGGATCATCATCGTTTTGTTCGTGAAGGACAATGGGATTATGAACGTGCGATGTACGATATGAAGTACGAAAAACAATCAACAGGAGAAGTATTCTATCTCCGTGTTCCAGTCTATGCCATTCAAGGTGAACTCGAAGACCGTCAAGCTGTCGTTCGGATGCTGACACCATTGCTTGGAAAACATTATTACCCGCATGGCGTCGAGTACGATGAGGAATTCCCGCCTGAAATCGTCAAAGACTGCGAGCGCCGTCTCACTGCATTACTTGAAACACTCGAAAAATAAGGTTAACGAACCAAAGTTCACGTCATGTGACTTTGGTTCTTTTTTTAATCCTTTTACAAAAAAAGACGTTCCCGATGTTCCGGAAACGTCATCACTTCTATCATTTTGCAATCAACTGTAAATAATCCAATACCTCTTCACCTAACTGCAGGTTTACCTGTTCACGCAAGTGTTGGTACAATGCAGCGAGTTGTTTCTCCTCGACATGGACTTTCATACTAAAAGCAATCGCATCTCCAGATAAACGTTTAATCCGAATGACGGTTGCCCCGAAATCAATGACGGTACATAGTAATAACTCTTCAATCGCTTGGACCGAAACAGTCACTTCGCCTTGTACTCCATAACGTTCGCTCAAGGTATTCACTCCTTCGCAAGTTGTTTGACCGATGTCATAACTTCCTCTAAGTCGACCGGTTCATCTGGAGTCTTTGCCATGGATGAAATGGCACGTACTTTATTGTCCCGATCGAGAATGAACATTTGTGTTCCGTGCGTCACTAAACCACTCTCTGCTTTTGAATAGTAGAAGTTCAATTGACGTGTCAGACGATCGATGACGACATCATCTCCTGTCAAGACTTTCCATCCTTCTTCGTTCGCCTCAAAATTAGACGCATACTTCTTCAAGACTTTTGGTGTATCCACTTTGGGATCCACTGTCACAGCAACGAGTTCGACATCCGTTCCATACAGTTCTTCTGCTCGTAACTGTTTTTCTAATTTTCGGTAGTCATTCAGTGTCAGCGGACAAATATCCGGACAGTTGGAATAAAAAAACGTCAAGACCTTTACTTTTCCATCTTCGGAATTAAATTGTTTTCCATCGACGGCATTCGTCAGTTCAAATGGAGTCGGTTCAGCAATGACAGGTAGCTTCTCTTTCATGAAAAAATAATAATACCCGCCCGCCGCAGCAATCAAAATCAAGACGACTGCTGCCACAGTTAAATAACTGTTTTTTTTCAAGTCGTTACCCCCTTAATGATTCCAAATCGCCCGGAACACGTTCGTCGTCTCCCCTGGTTCATATACGACATACAGCAGACAATAGACGATCACACCCGTAATCGCCGTCAAAAACCAAATCACGGACGCTTTTGGACCAATCTTACGGTGTTTCGTAAAGTTTTTCTTATATGCAAAAAAGAGAGCCATTAATCCAAGTACTCCACCCGATGTCGCGAGGAGGATATGGAAAATTAAAAATCCTGTGTAATACGGTTTAATCGTGTCCGGTCCACCAAAGGCTGTATTGCCTAGAAGGATCGTCCGTAACGCATACATGATGAAAAATAACAAAGCTAGTGCAGCAGCAATCGTCATCACGAATTGGTGTGCTTTCATGTTCCGACGTGTCTGGGCAATCAAGAACCACCCAATCGCTACAAAAATCGCACTGATGACAATTAATGTGACACAAATCAACGGCAAATAACTCATGTTTCAACTTCCTCCAATTTAATCCGCTTTTGGCGAGAAGGACATGCCTTCATCGACAGCAGTACTTTTAGAACGTCTCACCCATGTAAAGAATGTGAGTCCGAAGAACAGACCATACACCAACTCTTGTCCAAGTTTCATCAAGACACCACCAAATCGTTGATCTTCTAGCAGGTCGTTGGTCGTTCCAAACAAGCGTTCCATGTTCAGACCACTCACATCATTATTCGGCATACAGTAGGCAAGGACTTTCGCAAAAGTTGCCGGATCTTGGTAGGCGTCATACTGGAAACTTTGGCTAAAGATCATGAACGCACATGCCGGTGTCAATAACACACCGTTCGCGACGATATACACCATCTTCTTTAAATCCGATAAGCTGTCTTCTTCGTTGACCGGTGCGATAATCGGATACCACATCGTCATGCTGAGGAAAATCAACGTTCCATGGAAAACCCGGTGAACGGTATAGTTCGTCAACACATAATCAAAGATGAACGGCATATGGTAAAACGTAAACAAGGAATTAAATAAAATCAGTGCAATCAACGGCAAAATGAAGAAGCGTAGTGTGCGACCGATATAAGGTAACGCAAATAACCGTTTGAAGACCCATCCTGGAATGGCAAGCATCAATAATGGCGGTGCCACCATGTAGACGAATACCATCTGTAGCATATGGGCCGAAAAAGTGATGTGCGCCATTACATCAAGCGGACTCCCAAAACCGATATAGTAAACAAACAAGGCAGCAAGCATTGAAAATTTTTGCCCGAGTGTCGTTTCCGCTTCATCCGGCCGGCGGATTTTTTCGGTCACGACCGCATAAAACACATATATTCCAATCAAAAGTAACGCATAATACGGACTCCATAAAACCGTCCAGTCAAATTGTGATAAAGATCCCCTTAAGTTGCCTAACATGTTTCTCACCCCGTTCCTTTTTCCTACAGATTAAGATTACCGTTCCCCTATTTCATTGTAAAGGTTTCTCATAAAACGATTCTAAAATAAAAGACCATCCTGCTAAACGTTAGCAGAATGGTCACAATTTATTACCAGATTAAAAGACGGAGTGTCGCGACAATCGTCAAGGCGACGAAGATCCCAAGTGCCATCATGACTTTAATCCATGTGTTCCCTTTATTGTTCATGTGCATGAACATATAAAGTTGGAGGTACACTTGTACGATTGCCATGATGATCAGGAATCCACCGGCTGCCCAGTGAGGCATGAGCTCTGCCATGACCGCACCAAAGGCGATCAGTGTGAGGAAAATCATCAAAGCAAAACTTGTCAATTGAAGTTGCATCTCGCGGCTGCGATCTGCTTTCATCTCGAGTTCGATCTGATTACGTGTCAGTTGCGGTTCGTGTTTTTCCATCTTATTTCACCATCCCCATGAGGTAGACGACTGAGAAGATAAAGACCCAGACGACGTCAATGAAGTGCCAGTAAAGACTTGAAACATAAAATTTCGGTGCATTGACAACTGTGATGCCGCGGTTCCAGTTACGGACGAGCAACGTCGTGATCCAAAGGAGACCAAACAGAACGTGCGCTCCGTGGAAACCGACCAACGTGTAGAAGGCCGATCCAAATGCACTCGACGTAAATGTATGACCGATGTGGTAGTAATGATTAAACTCATAAATCTCACCTGCTAAGAACGCTAAGCCAAGAGCAAGTGTGATGATCAACCACATCTTCATCTTTTTCACATCATTACGTTTCATCGCCATCATCGCAAGGACACTTGTCAGTGAACTTGTGAGGAGGAGCATTGTCATGATGAAGACAAGACCCATTTCAAAAATATCATAACTGCGTAATCCTTCTTTGGCACCCGAGTTATGCAACCCGATGTACGTTCCGAAGAGAGAAGCGAACAATGTCGTTTCTCCTCCAAGGAAGAACCAGAAGGCTACATATTTATTCTTACCCTCAAGTGTTGCTTTTTCAACATGATCCGGAATACCCGTAATCGGGTTATTTGGAACTGAATGATGTCCCATCTTACTTCGCCTCCTTTTCAGCTTCAAGGCGTAGATCTTCTTCGATGACTGATTTCGGGATGTAGTATCCTTCATCATCAATCCATGACCGGAGGAACATCGCAACGAGTGTCGTAGCGAGACCGATCAAGGCAACGACGAGACCAACTGTTCCGTAGTCCAGGCGAAGAATGAATCCAAGACCTGCAAGGAACAGACCAACAGACATGACGAACGGCAGAATCGTGTTGTTCGGCATATGAATATCACCGACTTCTTCCGAAACAGAAACGGTTTTGTTTCCCGCCATTTTTTCGAGCCAGTACGTATCTAACCCTTTAACGAGTGGTGTTTGAGCAAAGTTATATTCTGGCGTCGGTACCGGAAGCGTCCACTCAAGTGTCCGTCCATCTCCCCATACGTCGCGTTTGACATATTCTTTTGACATCAGTGCTGCTACAATCGAAACGACTAATACGATTGTCGAGACACCCATGAATCCTGCCCCGATTGATGACAGCAAGTTCATCGTTTCCCAGCCTTGGTTTGGCAAGTACGTGAAGACACGACGTGGCATCCCAGTCAGACCAAGAATGTGTTGCGGGAAGAACGTCAAGTGGAAGCCGATGAAGAACAACCAGAATTGAATCTTACCCCAGAACTCGTTCAGCTGTTTCCCGAACATGAGTGGGAACCAGTAGTAGAGACCGGCGAAGAGACCGAAGACAACCCCACCAACGATAACATAGTGGAAGTGGGCAACGACGAAGTAACTGTCGTGGTACTGATAATCGGCAGGAGCAACTGAAAGCATGACCCCTGTCATACCACCCACGAGGAACGATGGAATGAAGGCAACCGAATACAGCATCGCAACAGGGAACGTCAATTTCCCGCCCCACAGCGTAAAGAGCCAGTTAAAGATCTTAACCCCGGTCGGAACAGCGATTGCCATTGTCGCAACTGCGAAGATCGCGTTTGCAACAGGACCAAGTCCAACAGTAAACATATGGTGAACCCAAACCATGAATCCTAAGAACCCGATCAACATTGTCGCAAAGACCATCGTCGTGTAACCGAAGAGACGTTTACGGGCAAAGGTAGGAATGATTTCTGAGAAGATACCAAATGCCGGTAAGATCAAGATATATACTTCCGGGTGACCGAAAATCCAGAAAAGGTGTTCCCAGATGACGATATTACCACCCGCTGCCGGATCGAAGAAATGTGCTCCGAACAAACGTTCAAACGTCAGCAAGAACAGACCGACCGTAAGTGGTGGGAATGCGAAAACGATCAAGGCAGAAGCAACGAATGCTGTCCAAGTGAACAACGGCATCCGCATCAGTTTCATACCTGGTGCACGCATGTTTAAAATCGTGACGAGGAAGTTGATCCCCCCCATGAGTGTACCGAAACCAGAAATCTGTAACCCAAGTGCGTAGAAGTCAACACCAAGTGATTCTGGAACCGTTGAAAGTGGCGCATACGCAGTCCATCCTGCGTTTGGTGCTGCGCCGAAGAACCAAGATAGGTTCAGTAATACTCCCCCGAAGAAGAACAACCAAAAACCAAGTGCATTCAAGAACGGGAAGGCGACGTCGCGCGCCCCGATTTGTAATGGTACAGCTGCGTTCATGTATCCGATCAACATCGGCATCGCTGCCAGGAAGATCATCGTCGTACCGTGCATCGTGATCAACTGGTTAAATAACTCACCGCTGACGAAATCGTTCATCGGTTTAATCAGCTGAAAACGAATCATTAAGGCTTCTACGCCACCAACCAGAAGGAAAAACAATCCGGACATGATGTAGAGAATCCCAATTTTTTTATGGTCGACTGTCGTTAGCCAGTCCATGATGCCGCTTTTTTTCTTCGGCATACCCATAGTATGTGTCCCCACTATGATTCCCCCTTAAATATTATTGGAGCTTCTTGTCCAATAGATAGTCTGCAAGTTCGCTTAAGTCTTCATCGCTAATCTGTTCTTCAGAGAAACCAGGCATTTTTGTCCCTTGTTTTTCTTTTTGTGGATCGCGAATCCATTTTTCGAGATTTTCTTTGTCGTGGTCGAGGTATCCTGCGATACGTTGACGATCACCAAAGTTTGTTAAGCTTGGCGCGACTTTCCCGCCACCGTGACAGCTGAGACAATTTTGTGCGTACACTTGCTCGCCTGTCGTCCAGTTTTTTTCGTTTTTCGCATCAAGTTGTTTTGTTTCTGCTTCTTTTGCCGACTTCATGTCTTTGAGCCATGCGTCGTAGTCATCCTGCTCAAGCGCGATGACTTTAAAGTCCATCAATGCGTGTGACGGTCCACAAAGTTCCGCACATTTCCCGTAGTAGGTACCGGCTTCTTGTGCTTGTAACCACATCTCGTTTTCAAGACCTGGGTTTGTATCTGTTTTACCTGAAAGTGCAGGCACCCAGAATGAGTGGATGACGTCTTTTGATGTCAAGTTGACAGCAACACGTTTTCCAACGGGAATGACAAGCTCTTGTCCAGTCGAAACACCTTTGTCTGGATATTCGAACTCCCACCAGTAGAGGTTTGCAGTAACGTTGATGATTTCATTCTTTTTCGCTTCTTTTGCATCTGCTAATTCAACCGTCGTTTTGATTGTCGGTACAGCAAGCACGACTAACAAAAGAATCGGAATGACCGTCCAGATGATTTCAAGTGTATGATTTCCTTCCACCTGTTTCGGAACAGTGTTGTCTCCAGCTTTACGACGGAATTTCATAAGTACGTAAATATAGATGACCGCTACGATCGCAAGGACAAACAACATGACCCATAAGCTAAGCTTAATGATCTCAAGTTGCATTTGTGCACCTTCCCCGCGAGGTTGTAGTGCGGACAATTCCGGAATTCCACAACCTGATAACAATAATGCCATCAAACCGATCGGAAGAAGCCGGAAGAGCATTTTTCCTGATTTTTTCACAACCATCCCCACTTTCTTTTCCCCAATTTTTTCTTACGTAATGGTGTACGTGAATATGTCAAATCGTTTTAGAGAGAAACGAGTACGACCGTCACGATCCAAGCCGTGAAGTAAAAGAGCGAGAAGAAAAACATCTTCGAAGCCCATTTAATCTCAGCTTGTTCTTCTTTGATCTTGAGACCTTGCAGTCCCATATAGAGCCAGTATCCACCGAGCACTGCCATGACAAGCACATAAATGATGCCGTAATGTGCCAAGAGGAGTGATGATGGAAGCAAGACTGCAATCCACCATACAATTTGCCGTTTCGTGATTGCAAAACCATTGACGACAGGTAACATCGGAATGCCGGCAGCCCGGTATTCTTCCGTCCGTCTCATGGCGAGTGCAAGGAAATGAGGCGGTTGCCAGACAAACATGATGAGAAATAAAATCCATGCATCGATGTGAAGTGTCGGAGTGACTGCCGCAAATCCAATGATCGGTGGCACTGCTCCTGAAATACCACCTACGACCGTATTGATCGTATGGGTCCGTTTTAACCACATCGTGTAGATGACGACATAGACAAAGGATCCAATCAGTCCGAAGACTGCCGCGACATGGTTAACGATGAGCAAAAGAACGGTACCGGTAGCCAGTATGCCCAGTCCTAATGCCAATATACGTTGCCCATCCATCTTACCGGTCACGCTCGGTCTTCCCATCGTCCGCTCCATCTTGTAATCGATATCGCGATCAATGTAGTTGTTGAGATAACAACTACCGGCAATGACCAGTCCACTTCCGAGAAGTGTCCACAATAAGGTCAACTTCGTCTGCCACAGGTACAGTAGAACATCATCCGTTAAATAAGATGCTGCTATGACATAACCTGCGAAGACTGTGATGAGATTCGCCCGGACGATCCCCATCTTTGCTAGGGTGACGTAGTCCTTGAATGTCGGCTGATCGGTTTGTTCGATCATGATATCAAGGGTCTCCCCGTTTACTTTCGCCATGTTGTTTCCTCCTTCTAACCGCCTCTGTTCTTTCTGCACGTATGATTCACGTATTTTCTTCACAGAAATAACACAGACACGCCACGAAACGCCCTTTTCTCTATAAAAGATACCACATATTCACGGGCATGACGTATGAAAATACTTTCGACATAATGAACAAAATGTGAAATCTATGTGATTTACCTCACAGTTCACCATATTTACCTAATATTAGAATAGCGTTGTTCTAAAAGATTGCAAGCGTTTCGATATTTTTTATGCGATACTATTGCTAGGTATTTCAAGTATCTTGTATTTTTCCAGAAAGGTGGTGTCTGCGTCTTGAATCGAAAACTTTCGATTTTTTCAGCATTTGTCACATTCACGATGATGATCGTTTTACTCATGGGCGGAACAGTCACGAAAACAGATTCAGGGAATGGATGCGGAACGGACTGGCCGCTTTGTCACGGCGAACTGATTCCGACCAACCCGAGTGTAGAAACAATGATCGAGTATAGTCATCGGGCCGTGACAGGTGTTGTTGGATTACTGATCATTGCATTATGTCTTTGGACACTCGTTGCATTCAAAGAGCGTCTCGATATAAAGATTTTTGCTTTCCTCGCCTTTATTTTCATGTTGATTCAATCCATCGTAGGGGCAGGAGCAGTCGTCTGGCAACAGTCGGATCTCGTCATGGCGTTGCATTTCGGAATTTCTTTGATATCCTTTGCTTCCTTACTTATCTTAACGATACTGATCATGGAGCGTCCGGGTCGAGAATTCAGGGAATCGGTCCCAGCATTCTTGCGTAAACTGCTTTATGGTCTCCTGATTTATACGTTGATCGTCGTCTATACCGGCGCATTCGTGCGCCACGTCGGAGCGACATACGCCTGTGTCGGCTGGCCCATCTGTTCGCAACCCTCGATGACGTTTGAAGCATGGGTGCAGATGATTCACCGTATTTTAGCCGGACTGCTGTTCTTCTATACGTTGTTCGTCCATTACATGGCGATTCGTCTCAAACACCGGACGACCCGCACTGGCATGTTGTTTGCGACGTTCTTCATTTCTTGCCAGGTCGCTACTGGCGCCTGGATCGTCTTAGGCGGGCATGCGACATATGTCCCGTTGTTACACGCCTTCTTGATCACGTGTTACTTCGGGGTCATCTCGTATCTTGCGTATCATGCTTTTCGGACCCGAAAAGCAAATTCCCGGTTACACTGACCGGATATTCAACCCGCTAAAAAGCATTCCGACATCACTCGGAATGCTTTTTTATTTAAAGCGGGTAATCGCTCGTTTTCGTGCCATGTCATGATCCACGATCGGCATGGGGTACGCATGATCTTGTCGCTGTTGGTCCGTCGGTTCATGAATGTACTTGTTTGATAATTCTTTGATTTCCGGTACGTATTGACGAACAAACGTTCCGTCCTTATCAAATTTCTTCGATTGGGTCGTCGGATTAAAGACGCGGAAGTATGGAACGGCATCCGTTCCGACCGACGCTGCCCACTGCCACCCGCCAATATTCGATGCTGCTTCATAATCGACTAACTTTTGCTGAAAGTAACGTTCTCCTTTTTGCCAATCAATCAGCAAATCCTTCGTCAAAAATGAGGCGACGATCATACGGAGTCGGTTATGCATCCACCCTGTCGTGTTCAGTTGCCGCATTGCAGCATCAACGATTGGATACCCGGTTTTCCCTTCACACCAAGCTTGAAATCCTTTTTCGTCCTCTTCCCACTCGATGTTCGTATACTGTTCATTGACCGGCAAACGTTTGGCTTCTGGATAATGCAACAGAATCGTATAATAAAATTCCCGCCAAATCAGCTCCGTGATATAAGTTTGTTTCCCCTTCGAGTCTTCCTTCTGACTAACCGCCTCAAAAATCGTCCGGATACCGATTTCCCCTGTCCGCAAATAACGTGACATTAAACTCGTACCATCGATTGACGGAACATCACGTTGCTCTTCATACGATGCCAGACTTGTTTGAAGGAACTGATCAAGCCGTTTCTTCGCCTGCTCTTCGCCCGGTTTAAACGCTACGTCCGACCCAGCTTGTTTGAAATATTCCACCATGAACGTATTATTTTGCCGGCGTGTCTGATAACGTTCTTGCAAACATGTTAGATTGACCGAATAGGGGACCGGCAACTCTTTTTTAAGGAATGCATTTTTATAGGGGGTGAATACTTTATAATAGGAGCCGTCATTTTTCTTGACGGCATGGGGGTGAAGCAGATGACGATCAAGTAAGCGTTCCGTTTTTTTGCCTCCTCGTTTTTTTATGATGTTATCATCTCGTGTCTTGAACGGTTCTACGTATTCTGCATTGAACAAGAGAAGGTCCGCCATCGCGGTCGCTTCTAAGAAGTCATTTTCGTCTCCTTCGATAAACCGAATCGGCATCCGATGTGATTTACATGTCTTCGCAAACTGTTCGAGTGCTTGAAAAAAATACTGTTGCCGGGCATCATACTCTCCGATATAATCCGGATTTATCCAAAACACGAACTCGACGTTTGCCTGCGGATTGTCTTCAAGATATTGCGCGGCTTGCGCCAACATATGGTTATCCTCGATTCGAAAATCACTCCGAATCCAACAGATGATATTCACATTCGTCCCTCCCCAACATGATAATGAACGAAAAACAGGCAATCCGCCATGCGTTTCGCCTGTTTCTCGTCATGACTATTTAATGATGGTCCACTCTACGTGTCAGATGAATTCGATCAATAAATCCTGACTCGCAATCGCTTCGCCTTCTTTGACATGAACGGCCTTGATTTCACCGTCTTCTGGTGCTTGAATCGTCGTTTCCATTTTCATCGCTTCCGTGACAAGTAATTGTTCCCCTTTACGGACACGTGTTCCTGGTTCAACAAGCACTTTCAAGACGCTACCCGGCATCGAAGCACCGATTTGTTTCGGGTTCGCTCGATCCGCTTTGGGACGACTTGACGAACTTTCTTTGACGCTAATATCTTTCACTTCCACTTCGCGTGGGACACCGTTCATCTCGAAATAGATGATGCGGACACCATGATCATTGGGTTGACCGGCTTGAATCAGTTTGAGATAAAGCGTTTTTCCTCGCTCGATCTCCACTTCAATCGTTTCACCTAAACGCATACCATGGAAGAACGTACTTGTATCGAGCACCGAAATATCGCCATACCGTTCGACGTACGAACTGTAATCCAGGAAAACTTTTGGATACAGCGCATAGGCAAGTGCATCAAACTCCGTCACTGGACGCTCTAGTTTTTCAAACAGTTCATGTTTGATGGCATCGAAGTTCAGCGGCTCCATCATCTTACCCGGGCGCTCCGTCAACGGTTCGACCCCTTTTAAGATAGCGGCTTGAACGTGTTTTGGGAACCCGTCCGGTGGTGTTCCAAGTTCACCCTTCATCAATTCGACGACAGAATCAGGGAAATCTAAGTTACTGGCGCGTTCCAGCACGTCCTCTTCCGTCAGGTGGTGTTGAACCATGAACAAGGCCATGTCTCCGACCACTTTTGAGGAAGGGGTGACTTTGACGATATCACCAAACAGCATGTTGACACGCGCATACATCGTTTTTACTTCTGACCAACGATCTGCTAAGCCGACTGCTTTCGCCTGTTGTTGTAAGTTCGAGTACTGGCCACCCGGCATTTCATGATCGTAGACAGTCGGGTTTGGCGCTAACATATCGAGTTCAAATGATTGGTACAAGTGTCTGACATCCTGCCAGTAGTCAGAAATCTGTTCAAATTTCTGAACGGAGACCAGTGGTTGGCGTTTATGACCACTCAAGGCATGGATCAAGCTTCCTCCTGCCGGCTGACTCGTGAGTCCCGCCATACTTGAAGCAGCAACATCGACGATATCAACACCGGCATCAACAGCACGGGCATATGTGTAGATTCCGTTTCCACTCGCATCATGTGTATGGAGGTGAATTGGTAAGTCAACGGCGTCTTTTAATGCGGATACTAACGCATATGCCGCTTCCGGTTTCAGCAAACCTGCCATATCCTTGATTGCGATGATGTGCGCACCACTTGCTTCTAGTTGTTTCGCCAGTTTGACATAGTAAGGCAAATGATATTTCGGACGGTTGGCATCAAACAAGTCACCTGTATAACAGACGGCTGCTTCCGCAATTTTTCCAGTTGGCAATACCGCATCAATCGCGAGCTGAATCGATTCCGGATTGTTGAGACTATCAAAGATCCGGAAGACATCGACACCAGCTTGTGCCGCTTCTTTAACGAATGCATGAATGACATTGTCCGGATAATTTTTGTAACCGACCGCGTTGGCACCACGTAACAACATCTGAATCAAGACATTTGGCATCTTCTCGCGTAACTTCATCAAACGAACCCACGGATCTTCCGAGAGGAAACGGTACGCAACATCAAACGTTGCCCCGCCCCATGCCTCGACCGAAAAGAGTTCCGGTAAGAGTTTGGCTTCTGCTTCGGCGATTGCGACCAAGTCTTTTGTCCGCATCCGCGTCGCGAGTAACGATTGATGGGCATCTCGGAACGTCGTGTCCGTCAACAAGACGTGTTCTTGCGTCTTCAACCACTGGATGACACCAGCCGGTCCTTCCGCGTCTAGAATCGCTTTTGCACCTGCTTGATAACCATCCGGCAAATCTTTTGGAATCCGGACATCCCGGGCAAGTGGCTTTTCAATCTTCCCGATTCCAGGGAATCCGTTAACGGAGACTTCTCCGATATACGTCAACAGCTTGGTTCCGCGGTCATGGCGTTTCGGGAAGATGAACAATTCCTTCGTATCGTCGATAAAGGACGTGTTGTAGTCCCCGCTGACAAACGCATGGTGCTTCAAGACGTTACTTAAAAATGGAATATTTGTTTTAATGCCGCGAATTCGGAATTCACTTAAGTTACGGCTCATCTTCGCAACGGCTTGATCGTACGTTAAGCCGTGTGTCGAGATCTTAACGAGCAATGAGTCATAATAAGGTGAAATTTCCGCTCCGACATAGGCATTTCCGCCATCTAGTCGGACACCGAAACCGCCCGGTGAGCGGTAGGCTTTAATTTTACCTGTATCCGGCAAAAATCCATTTTCCGGATCTTCCGATGTAATCCGGCTTTGAATCGCAAAACCAAGCATTTGAATATCTTCTTGAGCAGGAATGCCAACTAATTCACTATGTAGTGATTCGCCTTCTGCTACTCGAATTTGTGTCTGAACGATATCAATCCCGGTAATCATTTCTGTAATCGTATGCTCGACCTGCACACGTGGGTTGACTTCGATAAAATAGAACGATTCGTCTTGCGTGACCAAAAATTCGACCGTTCCCGCATTTTCGTATCCGACATGTTTCATCAGTGTGACGGCAGCATCACAAATCTTCTTTCTTCCTGCATCTGATAACGTAACACATGGTGCGACCTCAACGACTTTTTGGTGACGGCGTTGAACCGAACAATCCCGTTCGAACAGGTGGACGATGTTCCCGTGGGCATCTCCGATGATCTGAACTTCGATATGTTTTGGACGTTCAATTAATTTTTCGACATAAATCTCATCTGAGCCAAATGCTTTTAAGGCTTCTGATTTCGCGCGTTCAATCATTTCTGGTAGTTCTTCTTCCGTCCGGACGACACGCATCCCTCGTCCACCACCACCAAGAGACGCTTTGACCATCAATGGATATCCAACTTGTTGCGCAAAGGCATAGGCTTCATCGATCGATGTGATGGGGCCGTCCGTACCGGGTATGACAGGTAGACCGGCCTCGATTGCCGTCGTGCGTGCGCGTACCTTGTCTCCAAAACTATAGAGATGCTCTTCCCGAGGACCAATGAAGATGATTCCCTCTTCGCGACAACGTGTTGCGAGTTCAATATTTTCTGATAAAAAACCATAACCCGGATGAATCGCATCACATGCTGCTTCTTTTGCAGTGGCGATGATTCCTTCGATGTCGAGATAGGCTTCAATCGGCTTTTTCCCTTCGCCAATTCGATAGGCCTCATCGGCTTTGTATCGGTGAAGCGATCCCATATCTTCTCGTGAATAAATAGCGACTGTCCGAATCCCAAGTTCGGTTGCCGCACGGAATACCCGAATCGCGATTTCTCCGCGGTTTGCGACAAGAATCTTTTTGATTTTAGTCAACTGATGCTCCCCCTTTAGGTAACGAACTCGTAGCACTCATCTTACGTGCTTCCTGTACTTCTTTATGATACGCTATCCGGTGCTTGTTTTGCATCGAAATATTTGCTACGACACCAAGCATCGTACTCATGACAAGTAGCGACGAACCGCCATAACTAATGAATGGAAGCGTGACACCGGTTCCCGGAAACAGACCGGACATTGCTCCGATGTTGATACAGGTCTGAATGAAAATAATCGATGAAATCCCGAAAGCGACCATGCTGGAATAAATCGATGCTGATTGATAGGCGATCCGTACTCCCTGGAACATTAAAAAGAACAATAAACCAAGCACAACAAACACACCAACAAATCCCATTTCTTCTGAAATGATCGACATGATGTAGTCGGTCTCCGGTTCTGGGAGATAGCCGTACTTTTGAAAGCTGTTCCCTAATCCGACTCCGAAGAAGCCACCGTGGGCAATCGAGATGACCGAATTGATCAGTTGGTATCCTTTTCCCTCGGCATCAAGGAATGGATTAAAAATGGCTTGAATCCGTTCCATCTGATTCGCCGAGAAATTACTCCAAGCATATAAACCAACTAACGGACCACCCACAGCTGCTAACGCCAGGTAACCGATTGGTAAACCAACAGCAAACCAGATCATCACTGTAATCAGTAGCAGGATGAACAGACCCCCGTCATCCGGTTGCATCCGGATGATGATGGCATAGGGCGCTAGCAACACGAGCATCGGGATTAAGATCCAGTCCGCAAAGCTGAGTAAAATCCGTTTTATCGATGAAGAAGGCGCCATTTGTCGATGAATGAAATGATGGACGATCCCCACTACTCCATTCATTTGTCCTTTATGTTTTTGATCAAAGTAATTGGCTAGTCCAATGACCAGCACAAACTTACACAGTTCAATCGGCTGGATTAGAAAAATCCCGAAATTCAACCACGCACGTGCACCGTTTAACGGAGTGGCAAACAATGTTGCCATGAGTAAGGACCACGTCACGAGATAGAGCATCAAACGAAAAATCGGACCCCGAAAGACTTCATGATTGACATGTGCTGCAAACAAAAAAAGTGCAATCGCCATGACATCAAACATCAACTGTTTTTCAAAAAATGAAGTATTGGCGTAGTCGCCGCCATTCCATACGCTAGCACTGTAGACCATCACCGTACTGATTGCCATGAGGATCAGCATCGTAAAAAACAAGCGATAGTCAAAAAACGCACGTCTTTCTTTAAACTTCGATTGCATTATGTACACGTCCTTTTTCTAGTTCTAAAAAAAAATACCCAAACGCCGCATTTCACGTTTGAGTAGAAAATCAGCACGTCTCCGCATCATGTAAATCAGATAATTGCTGTTCTAATGAGTCGAGTAACTGTTTTCCTTCACTCGCATCAATCAGTTCGAGACGAACGGCAAAATCAATTTGACGCGACAATCCGAACATTTGTGTATCCAATACTTCCTCATAAAGAGGACATTGTGGCATCGTTAAATTCGCAAGCTGGACCTCGATCAACCGGCGGATTTTATGGGCATCCGCTTCTAGTAGCTCAAGAGCGCGCTGGCGATGAACTGTCCCGATTTCAGTTGACAATCCAATCCCTCCTCATCAAATGACGCGTTCCTGTTATAGATAAACTTTACCTTACTTTCGCCAACAATTCAACGTTTCGGTATAATGGATTTGCACGACTCATACATTTAGGGGGAATAATGATGATTTTTCCGATAACAGGTAACGTACGGTATCCACTCACAATCGATCCAACCGTCTGGATCTTTGATGAACGGAAGATTGAGGTCAATCAGATTGGGAAAACAATCGACGATAACGCACAAGAAGCGTATTATGCCAAGATGGGGGCTGCTTGGGATAAAGGAATTACCGAAGGCAGTCGGACCGATCACAATAAACCGATGACGCGTGAAGAAAAAGACGCCGCCTTACGTGGTACGTTTGCGATGCCGTTAGCCCCATTCATCCAGAATGCTGAAGTACTCGACGGAGCGACGTCACTTCGTTTTGAAGGGGCCGAGACGATTGAACTCGCTTTAAGCACTTTACCAGAATTGTACCTACAATTTTCAAAAGACGGGAAAGTGTTGACGGATGGTCCCGTCCATCTGTTGTATCAAAATCACGTGATTCGTTCCATCGAACGGATTACCGTCTTGTAAAACAAAAAACCGCTCTGCTTCCTTCTGAAAACGAAGAGGGAACCAGAGCGGTTTTGTTTCTTCCGACTAGAGAAGGTCTGCTGCAAGTCGCGCCAGACTCGACCGTTCCCCTTTGACGAGCTTGACATGCCCCGTCATTTTTTCATCTTTAAGTCGTTCAACGGCGTAGGAAAGTCCATTCGAGTACTCATCGAGATACGGATGATCAATCTGTTGGGGATCTCCCACAAGTACGATTTTCGAATTTTCACCGACGCGTGTCAAAATCGTCTTCACTTCGTGTTTCGTCAAATTTTGCGCTTCGTCGATGATGATGAATTGTCCCGGCATGCTCCGACCCCGGATATACGTCAACGCTTCGAGTTGAATCGACTTCATGCCGGCAAGGATGTTTCCTAACTCGTCACCTGAACTCGTATTAAACAGATGCTCCAAGTTATCGTAGATCGGTTGCATCCATGGGCGAAGTTTTTCTTCCATCTCACCCGGTAGATACCCGATATCATTCCCCATCGGAACGACAGGCCGCGCAACGACCAACTTTTTATAACGATGTTCATCTTCGACTTGTAACAAACCGGCAGCAAGTGCAAGCAACGTTTTTCCGGTTCCCGCCTTCCCGACGAGGGTCACAAGCGGCACGTCATCCCGCAGCAACAACTCAAACGCCATCCGTTGTTGCACGTTCCGCGGAATGACGCCCCACACTTGATCGACGTCAAGCGACAAGGCGCGAATGACCGGCATCTCTTGGTCGACGACGGCGATCGCAGAGGCTTTGGATATGTTACTTTTTAAAATGACGAATTGATTCGGGTGAACTTTTTCCGGCAGGACATCGACCGACAGGCGTTTATCCTGATAAAATGCATCGATGTACTCCTGATCGACGACCAGCTCAACAAAACCGGTGTAAAGTCCCGTCAAGTCCGCAATATGATCGGTGAGATAGTCTTCTGCCACCAGCCCATACGCATCCGCTTTGACACGGACTAAGATATCTTTTGAGACTAGGATGACATCACGTCCACTTTGTTGTTCTTTTTGCTCCCGATGAATGGACCAGGCGAGCTCCAAAATCTTATTATCATTGGAATCATGGGTAAAGGGTGAAGCATCACTGATTGTATCGCCAATATCGACGCGAAGAATCCCACCATTCCCAAGCGGAACGCCCGCATGCAAATGCCCCGTTTCACGGAGTTGATCAAGAATTCGTGCTGTCTCACGTGCATTTCGTCCCACTTCATCCATATTTCGTTTTTTTCCGTCGAGTTCCTCCAAAACAATCGCCGGGATGACGACATCGTGTTCTTGGAATTGAAACAGCGACAAGGGATCATGTAACATGACATTGGTATCGAGCACATATATTTTCTTCATTCCATCGTTCGCTCCTTTAGAGTCGAGTTTTGATGAATGTTATCCTTTTAAGATGGTCTGGATTTGTTGGTCAAGCCGCATTGCCGCTGCCTCGTCATACGTCTTATGCACACGCGGTCGATCTGAAACAGCTGCCCCGTAAAATAAAATATCGCGTACCTCTTTGATTTGCCCTTCATATAGTGCAACCTTCAATGGTAAAGGTGCTGTCGTTTCCCATGCCGTTACACCCGTACAGGTTAGACTGTAGGTGGATTGATCGGCAAAGAAAATGAGTGTAAAGACGGGATGATCCGTTAACGTTTTGACAATCAGCGAATCGGCTTCAATCGCAAAGCGAATCGTCGCTTCATCTTTGGCATACACCCAACTGATGGCATGTGTAATCGGCCAGCTTTTTGACTGATCATGCGTAATTAAAAACACAAGTGGCAGGTCTGTTAATGCTTCCATCTGTTTTTCACTCAGACGATGTTCCACTTTGTTTGCCATGTTACCATCCCCTCTTTCCTTATTTCATTACATTCGATATCACGTGTTCGCTTTCCTTTTTCAATTTGAACAATTGTCAAATATGATATACTAAGAAAAAAAGAGGAGGACCTCCAATGCGTGTCAAATGCACAATTTGTGATAAACGAGAAACCATCGACGACTGGTCCTTTACGGCAAAAAGGCTGCGTAACAAACCAGTCCGCATCTACATATGTGATGAATGCCACGAGCGGGTCACACAACGTACCCTTGCTCGGCAAGAAACAGGTCAATTTAAGCTGTACCCTACATGGCCGACGACGAAAAAAAGATGGTAAGCTACTTTGTATATCAAAGTAGCTTTTTTACAGTTCGAGACGAATGAGGACATCGTCCCCGTCTGATGGGTTACCTCGCCCATCTGTATTATTCGTCACATAATAGAGCTGCTTCCCATCTGTCATCACGTCCCGAATTCGCCCTCGATCCGATACGACTTGCTCTACTTGAGCCGTTGACGTCTCGATTGAACGAAGACTCTGACCAACAAGAGTCCCAAAATACAATTTCCCACCCAACTCAGCCACCCCACTTGGCGCGACCGACTGTTCACCGACTTCATACCACGGTGTCACGAGTCCTTGTTGTTTCTCCGTCCCCTCAATCAGCGGCCAACCGTAGTTTTTGGTTTCAATTCGGTTGATTTCATCATGTCCACTCTGTCCGTGTTCCGTAGCATATAACGTCTGATTGAAAAAAACCAACCCTTGAGGATTTCGATGGCCGTAACTGTACACGTAGTCTTGTAAGTTTCCTGAAGCAGCACGTCCATCCAACTTCATCCGTAAAATCTTGCCAGATAAAGAAGATAACTTCTGTGCATTTTCCGGAACGGCTGCATCTCCGACCGTTACGTATAATAATCCATCCGGCCCGATTTCAATCCGCCCACCATTATGGATTGACGCTCCAGGAATCGCATCGAGTAACACACGTTGTTCTTTCCAGATGCCGTCCTGTTCGACAATCGCAATGATTCTATTCAAAAGTGATCCATTTTTCTCATACGTATGGTAGATGTAAGCCGTCTGGTTGTCTGTAAAGTCCGGATCAAGTGCCATCCCTAACAATCCACCTTCCCCCTCGGCAACGACCTGTTCCTTTAAATCAAGGTTCATGCGGACATAATCATCTTTAGTTCCTTTAACGATGGCGCCGTTGCGCTCTGTGATATAAAAAACTTCCTGATTTTTCTCGATATTCCAAGGTGCACGTAAATCCTTGAACACGACGTCACTCTTAACCGATTCCGATGTTTTTGGAACCGATGATGAATCTTGTTCTACGGGCTCTGAGCATCCTGCTAACACGACTGCGAGACCGCATGGAATGCCCCAGATTCGGTTTTTCATGTTTATCCCCCCTTATTGTTTTTTCCCCAAACTGCTTGCAAACTATTCCTGAATTTGAACATGCATGACCTTTCCCTTCATTTCACACAAAAAAAGTCCGTCTCCATGAAGAAGACGGACTTTCGATTATTCGTATTGTCGATCAAGAAGCGGTTCGTTCTCGTTCTCGTTTGACCATCCACATCCGGAACCGATAGATTCCGAGAATGACGACCATCGCAAGCAAGACTTCAGGAATCGGCCATGTCCAAAAGACAAGTGTTAAGGCTGCAGAGAAGACAGCCAACAGCAGATAGACAATGAGTGATTTCCACCACGCTAACTCTTTCGCAAAACCTAATTTAAAAACGATTAACGTCAAGATGACGACCGTAATCATCAGCGCATTAAAACCAGCACTTAGATTATTCGGGTCACTTCCTACGCCGACTAACTTCGCGACGGCAGGAATATCATATTTCGAGAAATCAGACGCAACGGCAGGTTGTGCAGTCATTGCCAGTCCCCCTTACGTGTTAAGAGCTCAGTCTTTACCAAGACGACGACGCTTGTCTTGCTTTTCACGTTCGTTCTTGTTCAAGACTTGCTTACGAAGACGAACAGATTGTGGTGTAATCTCACAATACTCATCTTCATTCAAGAATGTTAATGATTCTTCAAGTGAGAAGACACGTGGACGTTTAAGAACGTTTGTTGTATCTTTCGCAGATGCACGCATGTTCGTCAACTGTTTGGCTTTAACGACGTTAACGGCGAGATCGACGTCACGGTTACATTCCCCGATGATCATTCCTTCGTATACTTCAAGGCCTGGCTCGATGAAGATCGTTCCGCGGTCTTCGAGTGCAGAGATCGCGTACGCAGTCGCTTTACCAGCTTCGATTGAAACCATAACACCGCTACGACGTCCACCGATATCCGCGTTAATGAACGGACGGTATTCTTCGAATGTGTGGTTCATGATTCCGTATCCGCGTGTTGCAGACAAGAATTCGTTCCGGTATCCAATCAATCCACGTGAAGGGACGATGAATTCCATTTTTGTTTGTCCGTTATCCATTGTTTGCATGTTCGTCAGTTCACCTTTACGGAGACCGATCGATTCCATGACACCACCTGTATACTCTTCAGGTGTATCAATGACAACGCGCTCGAACGGCTCAACTTTTACGCCGTCTTCAACCTTGATGATTACCTGCGGTTTAGATACTTGAATTTCGTATCCTTCACGGCGCATGTTTTCAATCAAGATACCGAGGTGAAGCTCACCACGGCCAGATACGATCCAGCGGTCTGGTGAATCTGTGTTTTCGATCCGAAGCGAAACGTCTGTTTCAAGCTCTTTTTCAAGACGCTCTTCGATTTTACGCGAAGTGACGAGGTCACCTTCACGACCAGCGAATGGCGAGTTGTTGACGATGAACGTCATTTGAAGAGTCGGCTCATCAATACGAAGCAATGGGAGTGGATCGACGTGTGAAGTCGGGCAAACCGTTTCACCAACGTTGATGTCTTCCATCCCTGCGATCGCGATCAAATCTCCAGCTTTCGCTGCTTCGATTTCGACACGTTTTAGACCGAAGTAACCAAATAGTTTCGTTACACGGAAGTTTTTGATTGATCCATCAAGTTTAGAAAGCGAAACGCTATCTCCAACTTTGATTTCTCCACGGAAGACACGTCCCACTCCGATACGACCAAGGTAGTTATCGTAGTCAAGCATCGTAACTTGGAATTGTAATGGATCCATGCTGTTATCAACAGGAGCCGGAGTATGTTCAAGGATCAAGTCAAGAACGTTTGTAATTGTATCTTCTTGGTTTTCAAGTTCAGGGTCAAATGAACTTGAGCCGTTAACTGCCGATGCATAAACGACTGGGAATTCGAGTTGATCTTCGTCTGCACCAAGATCAATCAAAAGATCGACAACTTCGTCAACAACTTCGAGTGGGCGAACCATCGGCTTGTCAATTTTGTTGACGACGACGATTGGTTGTAACCCTTGCTCGAGTGCTTTTTTCAAGACGAAACGTGTTTGTGGCATACAGCCTTCACGTGCGTCAACGACGAGGATAACGCCATCCACCATACGCATGATCCGTTCCACTTCACCACCGAAATCGGCGTGACCTGGTGTATCAACGATGTTGATGCGTGTATTCTTGTAATCAATTGCTGTGTTTTTAGCAAGGATCGTGATTCCGCGCTCACGCTCGATATCATTTGAGTCCATTGCGCGTTCTTCGACTAGTTCATTCGCACGGAATGTTCCAGATTGTTTTAAAAGCTCATCGACGAGTGTCGTTTTACCATGGTCAACGTGGGCGATGATCGCGACGTTGCGTAAATCGTTTCTTACTACTGTTGTCATAGGTGTGTACCTCTTTCTGTTCATTTAAATAATCCACTAATACTTTCGGTCAACTTTATGAGTATAGCACAGGTTGACCAGTAGTTGGCAATCACTTCGATTTAAGCTGACAGCGAAAGCCTTTTCATTGTCTACGATTCACGCTAAACTAAAGATGTACTCATGTAAATCGAGGGGGAAACGACAGATGCGGATTCTTTTTCTACTATTAGCCATCATCGCAGTTGGTTCGATGGCTGCAATCGGTATTTTTATCGCAGAACAAAATGTAGTCATGATTTTCGTCTCATTCCTTTTGACGATCGGTACGATGGGGCTTGGTTTCGTCTTAAAAGCCCGTCTCCGGAAACAAGCTTAAAACGTCCTCCTGGGGCGTTTTATTTTTGAACATACGTCAACACGTCGGAAACAAACACGTGACTTCCTGCAAGAACACTTGTCTGTTCAAGAAATGTCATCGCGTCCCCCTCGATCGTTCCAACACGTCCACCTAATTCTTCGATCAGCACTTGACCACCTGCATAATCCCACGGCATGTTCCGCATCGTAATATAGCCATCTACCCGACCGGCAGCAATCCACGCCAATTCAAGAGAAGCTGCGCCAACCGCCCGCGTCCCGACTGCATCCCGAACGAGTGGGGCAAGCAATGCCGGATCAATCCGACGATTCGCCGTCACCCATGTCGCATTCATACAGACAATCGCTTCTTTGACCGGCCGCTCGACAAGAGGAGCAAGACGGATCCCATTTTCATAGGCCCCTTGCCCTTTGATGGCGTGAAACATCTCATCTGCCATCACATCATAGACAAATCCATACCGTAACTCACCCTCCACCATGATGGCGATTGAAATCGCAAATAGACGTTTTTGACGAATGAAGTTCATCGTCCCGTCAATCGGATCAACAAACCAAATCGTTCCGTCCAATGTCTCCGGACGTGCTATTCGCCCTTCTTCGCCATAAATGAGATGATCCGGATATTTATCTAGGATGCCCTTGATCAATAGATCTTCGACATGTTGATCAATTTCCGTGACAAGATCACTTTTATTCGTTTTTTCTTCTATATGATACGCCTGATCCATTTTTTGGCGGATATACTTACCTGCCCGTTTCATTAGATCGATTGCATGTAACTCAATCCCTTGCATCTATCTCACCCCTTCAGTCTGTTCAAGATCGTTCTACTGTAATAGTAACAAAAAAAATCAACCAACGAAAAGTTTCGCTGGTTGATCATGGCATTATTTTATTTTAGGTTATTTTATTTTTAATAGGGACAACCTTGTTTATGCTTCAAGACGCACCATCTCTTGACGATATTTCTCAAGGCGTTCCTTACTCGCACCCATTGCTTCCATATCACTCGCTACGATCGCATCGTGCAACGTCGCAAGTTCATAATCGATTTCAAGGCGCAATACAGGAATGCGTTTTTCTGCATCTTTTCTTTTGTATGCTTCTATTACTTGTTTCACAGTAACCACACTCCTTCGCGGGATAAAAAACTGACTCAGTTATCAGACAATTGCGACTAATTAGTGGATTGAATCCATAATAGTACGATTTAACTTAGATGTAAAGGATCTATTTTTAATTTTTACAGTTGTACGATATCGTCTTGTATGTAGTATATAACCAGTTTTTGTTTTTTCTAAACAAGAAAGCAGCTCTTTCCCCTAGAAACCCAGGAGGAAAAGCCGCTCTCAAAAATTAGTTTGAAGTTCTCACTATTTTTTTAGATCTACACTTCTTATTTTTTCAAACGTAAGAGGGACTGTTCTTGTTTTCTAGCTTGTTGTACGGCCCGATAACTTGAACATCCGGTCTCTTCGAAATAAAACTGGTCCAATTGTTTTTCTTCTGATTTTGAATTGACAATCGTTTTAAAAGCTTGATAAGCATTTAAAAAAACACCGCGGTCGACCCCTTTTTCGTAGACCTCTTCTACGACATTAAAAAAATGAATGACTGTAACGATTTCTTCTGTCGACCAGTCCGAATTAATCGGATAATTGACTGCCATTATGACACTTCCTTTCTTGACGCTTCCTATTTTACAACGAAATCGAAGATAAAACAGTTGCAACCTCATGAAAACTTGTTATAGTTAGCTTGTTTGATTGTATTTTTATTCGGTTTTAAGGGGGGAAATCTGGTGCAAACAAAAAGCTTAACACAGCTCGATACACCTTTATTCGATGCGTTACTTGCGCATGCGAAACGTCAACCAATTCAATTTCATATTCCTGGTCATAAAAATGGTCAAGGAATGGATCCTGCTTTTCGATCATTCATCGGTCAGAACGCGCTCGATATCGATTTGATCAATATCGCTCCGCTCGATGATCTCCATCATCCAAAAGGAATCATCAAAGATGCCCATCGTCTTGCGGCCCAAGCCTTTCATGCAGACGAAACATTTTTCTCTGTTCAAGGAACCTCAACAGCAATCATGGCAATGATCATGAGTGTCGTTGGTCCCGACGACAAAATCCTTGTTCCTCGAAATGTGCATAAATCGGTCATGTCGGCTATCGTTCTTTCTGGAGCGCACCCGATTTTCATTCACCCTGAGTTTGATGAAATGTTTGGTATCGCGCATGGCATTACGCCAAGTGCGGTCGAACGTGCACTCAGCCTCCACCCAGATACAAAAGCTGTCCTCGTCATCAACCCGACATATTTCGGCGTTGCAGGTGACCTAGAAAGTATCGTCTCCCTTGCTCATAGCAAAGGGATACCGGTGCTTGTCGACGAAGCCCACGGCGTTCATATCGCATTCCATGATGATATGCCGTTATCTGCGATGCAAGCAGGTGCTGATCTTGCAGCAACGAGTGTTCATAAATTAGGTGGGTCTTTGACAGGGAGCTCCGTCTTGAACGTCCGACGTGGTCTTGTCTCGCCAGACAAAGTCCAAGCCGTCCTCTCGATGCTGACGACGACTTCCACTTCTTATTTGTTATTAGCATCACTCGACTGTGCCCGTCGTCACCTCGCGATCAACGGTGAGGCGATGAACCGTCGTGCACTTGAACTTGCTACCCGGATGCGGATGGGCTTAGCGAAACTCCCTTACCTTGCTGTTTTTGGGGAGTCCGATTTGCATTCGAGTGCAACGTTCGCCTTTGATCCAACAAAAGTGTTGATTTCCGTCAAAGGACTTGGTATTTCCGGCCATCTCGTCGAAGAGTTTTTACGCGACGAACACCGCATCGAAGTGGAACTATCTGATTTGAACAATATTTTACTGATCATCACGTCTGGTGACTCAGAAGAAACGATTGACGCTTTGCTGACAGGAATGGCTGAACTGGTAGAGCGTCATCGTGATACAGGATCAAAAACCATTTCTCATTCCATCGTCTTACCAGACATCCCTGCACTTGCGCTCAGTCCACGCGATGCTTTTTATGAGGAGACGGAAACAATTCCGCTCGCAGACGCCGTCGGTCGGATTTCGGCAGAATTCATGATGGTGTATCCACCCGGAATCCCGATTTTTATTCCAGGTGAAATGATTACGACGGACAATCTAGCGTATATCAAAGAAAACATTGAAGCTGGTCTGCCTGTACAAGGATTAGAAGATCATACGCTTGAGACGATCAAAGTCATTCAACAATCCAATGCCATTCGGTAATCAGAACTACCGTAAAAACCCCGCAAGTGCGTATGCACTGCGTGATTTTTTAATCAGCCTGTTCATAACTTGGGACATAGGGCAAAAGGGTCGCTAAAAAGTCACCGACAACACTTGTATCGATTGGGTCGACATCGAGTAAGCGATGCAACGCCTCGTCATCCAGGACATCTTCGTGATCCAGTAAAGCCGCTCGTCCACTACTCAAGCTGACGACTAACATCTTACCGAAAAACTGACCCGTAAAGACAACGCCAAAATCATACCGCGCATGTTCCGTCGTCACGCCGATGAATCGAACTTTATCGATTTCTGAGACATGATACAGTTCTTCTAATGGTGACAATTGAGGTTCCATCGTGTCCCATCCTTTCTTTTTTATTCTTTTCCTGCTTTTACAGCAATCTAAACGATTCGACAAAAAAACCCTTAAGCGGTCGGCTCTCCGCTTAAGGGTTTTCAACTTATTTAATGATGTGGATTGGGCTTCCGATAGCCACTTCAGCTGTTTCCATTGCGATTTCACCGAGTGAAGGGTGCGCATGGATTGTCAAAGCGATATCTTCCGCAGTCATTCCAGATTCGATTGCGAGTCCCATCTCAGCGATCATGTCAGATGCACCTGTACCAGCGATTTGAGCACCAATCAAGAGATTGTCAGACTTACGCGTGATCATTTTCAAGAAGCCATCTGGCTCGTTGAGCGCAAGCGCACGACCATTCGCAGCATATGGGAATTTAGAAGCGAGGTAATCAAGACCTTCTTCTTTTGCTTGTGCTTCTGTATAACCAACTGTTGCAAGTTCTGGATCCGTGAAGACAACAGCAGGAATTGCGCTGTAATCAAGGTAAGCCGGATGTCCAGCAGCAGCTTCTGCAGCAATTTTAGCTTCGAATGAAGCTTTGTGCGCAAGTGGTGGTCCAGGAACGATGTCACCGATTGCATAGATGTTTTCGTTCGACGTACGGCATTGATCGTCGATTTCAACAAGTCCACGTTCGCTGACTTTAACTTCTGCCATTTCAAGACCAAGATCAGATGTGTTCGGGCGACGACCAACTGTGACGAGGACGTAATCCGCTTCAACAGTTTGTGTTTCACCTTTGACTTCAAACGTGACTTTCACGCCTTCTTCTGTCTCTTCGACACTTTGTGCAAGTGCTTCGTTGTGAATCGTGATGTTTCCTTTTTGTTTGAGCTTTTTCTTGACGACTTGTGTCATTGCCGGCTCAAAACCAGAAAGGATATCTTTTGTACCTTCTAAGATGACAACTTCCGTGTCGAAGTTAGCATACGCTGTACCAAGTTCCATTCCGATGTATCCGCCACCGATGACGATGAGTTTTTTCGGAAGTTCAGGAAGGTTCAATGCGCCTGTTGAAGAAAGGACACGTTTTGACCATTTGAACGCTGGAAGTTCGATTGGCGTCGAACCTGTTGCGATGATACATTTTTTGAATTTGTAAGGTGTTGAAGAATCTTCGTTGATGATACGGACTGTATCTTCAGATTGGAAGTACGCTTCCCCTACGACTGTCTCAACATTGTTACCTTTAAGAAGGCCACCAACGCCACCAGTTAATTTGTTAACAACGGACTGTTTCCAAGATTGAACTTTAGAGAAATCGACTGCAACGTTCTCAGACGTGATTCCCATTGAATCCGAACCTTTTGCATGTTGGAAGTTATGTCCTGCTGTAATCAATGCTTTTGACGGGATACAACCGACGTTCAAACACACACCACCGACGTTTTCACGTTCGACGACTGTTACTTTAAGTCCAAGTTGCGCACCGCGGATTGCAGCGACGTAACCACCAGGGCCAGCCCCGATTACGAGTAAATCTGTTTCTTGTGCGAATTCACCTACTACCATTGCTTATCCCTCCATAATGAGAAGTTGTGGGTCGTTCAACAAACGTTTAACCAAGTTAAGCGCGTTTTGTGCTGTAGCACCATCAATGAGACGGTGGTCAAAGCTGAATGACAATGCGAGTACTGGTGCTGCAACGATTTCACCGTTTTTAACAACCGCTTTTTCAGCGATACGGCCAATACCGAGGATAGCTACTTCTGGGTGGTTGATGACAGGTGTGAACCATTGTCCACCAGCAGAACCGATGTTAGTGATCGTGATTGATCCACCTTTCATCTCTTCACCAGACAATTTACCTTCGCGTGCTTTACCAGCAAGATCATTGATGTTGTCTGCTAATGCGAAGATCGATTTACGATCTGCATCTTTGACGACAGGAACAACAAGACCATTGTCTGTATCTGCTGCGATACCGATGTTGAAGTAGTTTTTGTAAACGACTTCTTCGTTCACGTCATCGATTGATGCATTGATCGCAGGGTATTTTTTAGCTGCTGCTGTCAACGCTTTGACGACGAACGGAAGGTAAGTCAATTTCGTACCTTGTGCTGCCGCAACTTCTTTGAAGTTTTTACGGAGAGCCACAAGATTCGTCACGTCTACTTCATCCATCAACGTTACGTGTGGTGCTGTGTGTTTCGAGTTAACCATTGCTTTTGAAATCGCTTTACGGATTCCTTTGATCTTCTCACGCGTTTCGAGCTCGGGTTGAGCTGCGACATACGGTTTCACTTCAGATTTAGCAGCTGAAGCTTGTGCAGCTGGTGCTTTTTCTTCTGCTGCTGGTGCAGTTGAAGATTGTCCACCGTTTGCGAATGCATCGATGTCTTCTTTGACGACACGACCGTTGTCACCAGAACCTTGAACTTCGCGGATGTCGACACCTTTTTCACGTGCGTACTTACGTACTGATGGCATCGCGATGACGCGTTCTGATTTATGGATTTGGACTTCTGTTGGTTTGTCTTCGACTTTTTTGTCTGTGTCTTGGACATCTTTCGCATTATCTGCCGCTTTAGGCTGCTCGACCGCTTCTTCAGAAGGAGCAGAACCTTCGCCTTCAACTTCGAACGTGATCAACACGTCGCCAACAATGGCAACAACACCTTCGTCTACTTTTACTTCTTTGACAGTACCGTCAACTGGTGACGGGATTTCAACGACAGCTTTATCGTTTTGGACTTCTAGAAGGATATCATCTTCTTTGATTGTGTCGCCTGCTTTAACGAACCACTTTACGATTTCACCTTCATGAATACCCTCACCGATATCTGGTAATTTGAATTCAAATAAACCCATTTGAATTAGCCTCCTTTTATTTCACTCTTCAAAGTCGATTGTTATCTTTAAAACGGAAGCAAGGAGAGAATTGCCTCTCTCCTTTCTCCGATATACGCTTAGAAATTGTAAACTGTTTTCACTTTTTCAACGATATCTTTGTGGTCTGGGAGCCATGCATCTTCACCTTGTGCAAACGGGAAGATCGTGTCAGGAGCCGTCACACGAAGGATTGGTGCTTCAAGATCAAGGATTGCGCGCTCTTGAATTTCAGTTGCGACCATTGCAGCCACACCTGCTTGTTTTTGTGCTTCTTGAACGACGACAACACGGTTCGTTTTCTTGACTGACGCAACGATTGTGTCGATGTCGATCGGGCTGATTGTCATCAAGTCGATGATTTCAACGCTGATGTTCTCTTTTTCGAGTTCTTCAGCTGCTTTAAGTGACGCGTGAACCATTGCACCGTACGTCACGATTGTAACATCCGTACCTTCACGTTTGATGTCAGCTTTTCCGAGTTCGATCGTGTAATCGCCCTCTGGTACCTCGCCGCGGAATGAACGGTATAGTTTCATGTGCTCAAGGAAAACAACTGGGTCGTTATCACGGATGGAAGCAATCAAAAGACCTTTTGCATCATATGGAGTTGAAGGGATGACGACTTTAAGTCCTGGTGACTGAGCCATTAATCCTTCCAAGTTATCTGCATGAAGCTCAGGTGTCTTAACGCCACCACCGAATGGTGAACGGATTGTGACAGGTGCATTGTACGTGCCGCCTGAACGGTAACGTAAACGTGCGAGTTGTGCCGCTACAGAATCAAATACTTCGAATACGAAACCAAAGAATTGGATTTCCATGATTGGACGGAAACCAGTTAAGCTGAATCCGACTGCAAGACCACCAATACCAGATTCGGCAAGTGGTGTATCGAAGACACGGTCTTCGCCTAATTCGTCTTGAAGACCTTCTGTCGCACGGAATACCCCACCGTTTTTACCGACGTCTTCACCGAACAAGAGAACTTGCTCGTCGCGTTTCATCTCGACGCGCATTGCGTCAGTGATCGCTTGGATCATCGTCATTTGTGCCATGGGTTATTTCGACTCCTTTGCTGTATACTCATCAAGCTGCTCTTGCAGGTTTTGTGGTAACTTTTCAGCCATCACGTTGATGAAGTCTGTTACTTTTTGTTTTGGTTCTTTATCTGCTTGAGCAAGCGCTTCTTTTACGTCCGCTTTCGCTTGTTCGATCACTTCGTTTTCTTTGTCTTCGTTCCAAAGACCTTTTGTTTCCATGAAGGCACGGAAACGAACGAGTGGATCTTGTGCTTGGTACTCATCGTCCATATCTTTTGTACGGTAACGTGTTGGATCATCACCAGCAAGTGTATGTGGTCCGTAACGATATGTTAGTGTTTCGATCAATGTCGGTACACCGTTCAGTGCTTCGACGCGTGCTTGTTTTGTTGCTGCGTAAACCGCAAGAACGTCCATACCGTCAACTTGGATTCCGTTGATACCGGCTGCAACAGCTTTTTGCGCGATTGTTTTCGCCATCGATTGTTTTTCAACCGGTGTCGAAATCGCAAAACGGTTGTTTTGGACAACGAAGATTGCAGGTGCTTTAAACGCTCCAGCAAAGTTCATACCTTCGTAGAAATCACCTTGTGACGCTCCGCCATCACCTGTGTATGTGATCGCAACTTGTTTTTTGCCACTTTTCTTAAGACCGAGCGCAACACCAGCAGCCTGCACGATTTGTGCACCGATGATGATTTGCGGCATTAAGACGTTGACACCTTCAGGAATCTTACCACCTGTAATGTGTCCACGAGAGAACAAGAACGCTTTATAAAGTGGGAAACCATGGAAGACCATCTGTGGAATATCACGGTATCCAGGAAGAATCCAATCATCTTTATCTAATGCAAATTGTGTACCGATCATTGAAGCTTCTTGTCCTGCGACTGGCGCATAAAAACCAAGACGTCCTTGACGGTTGAGTGAGATTGCACGTTGGTCCCAAATACGTGTGTAGACGAGACGACGCATTAATTCCGTAAGTTCTTCATCTGAAAGATCTGGCATCGCGTCTTTGTTGACGACTTCACCTTTCTCATCCAGAATGCGGAATGTTTCAAAGTTTTCTTCCACGTTTTTAAACATGTTTAAGTTCATCTTTTCACCTCATCCTTTCACTGTGCTCAGCGAAATATTCCTCTGACTGACTTGCTCACATACGAATAGTGTTCAAAAAATGAAGTCCCGTATGACCTTTTCTTGAACATATATCTGTGTACCTATCCAGTTGAGTAAACTGTATTAACATGACGAGACATGAATGCATGTCTTGTTCATTACGTTACAAGTATAAAACTCTAACACCTATAAAATCAAAGGAAATGTTTTATTTTTTTTAGCAAACCCTCTTGTGAAATCAATCACATTATAAGAACGTTGTCACTTCTGTACTATTCAACTATCTACCCCTGTGTTAGTTATTAATATTCCTCCTTTGTTATGCTATAATTTTTTTAGATGAAAGGGGGGCTGTTCATGATTACCATGAATGAGATCGTTCGAGAAGATGTACCTTCACTTCACGAACGATCGGTCGATGTTACCTTCCCACTCAGTGAGGAAGATAAAGAAACGATGCGTCTCATGATGGAGTATTTATCCAACAGTCAAGACGATGAGTTAGCAGAAAAATATGATTTGCGTAGCGGGATCGGATTAGCTGCACCTCAAATCGGGGTCAATAAACGGATGTTCGCGGTTCGCCTACAGGATGGAGAGGACTTACTCGAGTTCGGAATCTATAATCCTAAAATCATCAGCCACTCCGTGGAACAAACGTATTTAGCCGGCGGTGAAGGATGTTTATCCGTTGACCGTGAAGTGGAAGGTCACGTGCCACGCTATATGCGTATTACCCTGTCTGGCATCGATCATAACGGAAATCCCATAAAATTAAGATTAAAGGGATTAAAAGCCGTGGTTTGCCAACATGAATACGATCACTTAGATGGAGTCATGTTTTATGACCGCATCGATGCAAAAGAACCATTTAAGGACTACGGATCACCGCTCTAAGCGGGGTTCCCCCTCAAAAAAAGACATTCCCACGATGTGGAAATGTCTTTTTTGATTTATACTTCCATGATGATCGGCATGACCATCGGATGACGTTGTGTTTTTTCTGTCAAATAAGGTGTCAACGTGTCGTTGATGACTTGCTTGATGTCCGTCCATTTTGTGTTACGATTCGCAAGCGACTGTTCAAGTGACCGTTTCAAGAGGCGTTCAGCATCTTTGATCAAGTTTCCTGATTCGCGCATATAGACGAATCCGCGTGAGATGATATCCGGTCCGGAAACGAGACGATTGGTTTTCGAATCCAGTGTCACGACGACGACGACGAGTCCTTCTTCTGAAAGAATACGGCGGTCACGCAGGACGATATTCCCAATATCTCCAATTCCTTTTCCATCTACATAGACGGCATTTGCTTGGATTTTCCCAGTGATGGCTGCCGCATTGGCATCAAGCGCCAAGACTTCACCATTATCCATGACAAAACAATTTTCTTCCGGAACACCAGCGTCCATCGCAAGCGACATATGTTTCTTGAGCATCCGATACTCACCGTGGATCGGCATGAAGTATTTTGGTTGCAACAGACGAAGCATTAATAGCTGTTCTTGCTGGCTACCGTGACCCGACGTATGGATATCATTTAACTTCCCGTACATGACGTCTGCACCTGCTTTATAGAGCTGGTTAATCGTTTTACCGACTGAGACGACGTTCCCCGGAATCGGAGACGACGAGAAGATGACGAGATCATCCGGAATGATTGAAATTTGGCGGTGTGTCCCGTTTGCGATCCGACTAAGTGCTGCCATCGGTTCCCCTTGTGATCCGGTGCAAAGAATCGTTAATTCGTTTGACTTATACCGTTTCATTTCATTTGGTTCGATGATGGTGCCTTTTGGTGCTTTGATGAAATCAAGCTCCTGCCCAATCATCATGACTTTATCCATACTACGTCCGAAGACAACGATTTTTCGACCAGCTTCGACAGACGCATTGACAACTTGTTGCAGACGATAGATGTTTGAGGCAAAGGTCGCGAAGATGATGCGACCTTCTGCTTTACGGAAGATGTTTGAGATCGTATCCCCGACCACGCGCTCACTCATTGTAAAGCCTTCAATCTCTGCATTCGTTGAATCAGATAACAGACAGAGGACACCCTCCTTGCCGAGTTCCGCCATCTTCGTTAAGTCAGCAGGTTCTCCGACAGGTGTGAAATCAAACTTAAAGTCACCGGTATGGACGATATTTCCTTGTGGCGTCTTGACGACGACTCCAAACGAGTTTGGAATCGAGTGTGTCGTCCGGAAAAACGAGATACTCGTTTTGCGGAACTTGATGATTGAATCTTCATCGATCTCATGAAGTTCAGTCGTCCGTAACAAGCCATGTTCTTCAAGCTTCACTTTAATGAGACCAAGCGCAATCTTTCCTGCATAAATCGGTAGATTGACTTGCTTGAGTAAAAACGGCAGACCGCCGATATGGTCTTCGTGACCGTGGGTGATGAAGACACCTTTTACTTTCTCTTTGTTTTTGATCAAGTACGTATAATCCGGGATGACATAATCAATCCCAAGCAATTCATCTTCCGGGAACATGACACCAGCATCAATGACGATGATTTCGTCCTGGAATTGAACGACGTATGTGTTTTTCCCGATTTCTCCTAAACCGCCGAGTGCGAATACGGCTGCTTGATGGTTTTTAACGAACTTCATGCGAACGTTTCAACCTTGTAATCCGGACTCAGTTGTTCATACTCGAGGAATTCTCCACTTACTTCACGGATGAATTCAACATTGATGTCTTTGATGAGATGATCAATCGCTGTTCGCACTTCACGAATGTTCTCTCCTTCAACGTACATTACTTCTGTCCGTTCCCGTACCGGGGCTTCCGAACGAAGCGGTTGATAAAATACTTTAAAAATCATGTTTAGCAACTCCTTATCAGTCCATTGTTTTTTGTCCTTAGATTAGTATACACGATATCCTACTATTTTTTCATCCTATTCCTAATCCAAGGTCTGCGTAAACGTCAACGCTATGCTATAATTCCACATGTATCCGGCTGAACAGCCAATTAAAAAGAGAAGGTGAAACCATGGCAAATCAGAAAGTCGTCTTTTTCGATATCGATGGAACCTTACTTCACGATGGTCATTTCGTTCCCGAGTCGACCAAACTAGCAATCAAACAATTACAAGAAAATGGCGTGTATGTCGCCATCGCGACAGGACGTGGTCCCGCAATGTTGTCAGGTGTACGTGAACTACTTAACATCGACACGATCATTGGTTATAACGGACAAATCGTTGTCCATCAAAATGAAATCATCTATAAACGGCCCCAACCGACTGCAGATCTTGAACACTTGACGGCTCGAGCACATAAAAATGGACATACGCTTGTCTATCTAGGGGAAAATCAAGGATTCTCAACGAAACCTTCTGACCAGTTGGTCCAAGAATCATTAGGAAAACTCGATATTCCCTTACCCGCTTTTCATGAACAGGCATTTTTGACGCATGACGTCTTTCAAACGCTCGTCTACTGTACAGCAGAAGAAGAAGCTGAATACGTCCAAAACTATCAAGCATTCGACTTCATTCGTTGGCATCCTCACGCAATGGATGTCATCAATGTCGGTTCGTCAAAAGCAGATGGTATCAAACAATTCTTGAAACTGACGAACATACGACGTGAAGATACGTTTGCGTTTGGCGACGCCTTAAACGATTTAGAGATGTTACGCTACGTCGGAACAGGTATCGCGATGGGCAATGGGCTTGCTGAAACAAAAGCGGCAGCTGATTTTGTCACCAAACACATACTAGAAGATGGCATCGCCCATGGATTAAAAGAGTTTCAATTGATTTGAATCACGACTAAAAAGGCCGAGGAACAGCTCCTCAGCCTTTTTTTGTTTTCAATTTTTCACTTTGTGAATGGCGCGTTCTAATCGATCCAAGTCATCATTCTCACCGATGACGACAAGATAATCACCTTTTTCGATCAGTTCGTCTGCCTGAAGCGAAATCATGACATTTTCACCACGTTTGATCGCCACGACGTTTGCACCATACTTACTTCGTAGATCCAGATCAATCAACGTTTGATTCGCCATCCGGTCACTGACTTTAATCTCAACGATGGAGAACTCTTGTGAGAGATCAAGGTAGTCCAAAATATTCGAACTCATCAATCCGTTTGCAATCCGGACTCCCATATCGCGCTCCGGATGGACGATGAAGTCCGCTCCGATTTTTCGTAGAACCTTTTCATGGTAATCATTCGTCGCCTTGACGGTAATCGATTGTACGCCAAGTTCTTTTAAAATCAACGTCGTCAAAATCGACGCTTGGATGTTTTCACCAATCGCAACGATGACATGGTCAAAATTTCGAATCCCAAGACTCTTCAAGACATTCTCATCGGTCGTATCAGCAATGACCGAATGCGTGGCAATTCCCATGTATTCGTTGACACGTTCCTCATCTGAATCAATCGCTAACACATCATATCCATTCTTCGATAATTCCCGGACAATCGATCCCCCAAACCGTCCTAAACCGATTACTGCAAACTCTCCATTCATGGTCAGCTCTCCTTCACAATTCTGCTTCAGTAGTAGTGTAACTGATTCACTTCTAAAATACTACGAACGTATTGACGATGGGGTTTCCATTCATACGGGATGGCGAAATCCACGTCAGGATCAACAAAAAAACGCGTAATCCACTGAAAGGATTACACGTCCGTATGATGCGATTTGTTGGATACGTCACTTGGCTTTTTTTCCACTGACATAGTCGTTATCAAATAAGAATAAGCGAAGAATCAAGTACAAGGCTGGAATCAATAAGAGGAGTCCAAAGATGAAGACGACAACAAGTGCCGTCGCCATCGTTTCGTTTACGACAGCTTTATTGATATCGATATACGGATAGAGGATATACGGCAGATGCGTATAACCATATCCGAACCAGGCAACTCCGTACTGTGCCATGACGGCGATAAAGGCAATACCATAATTTTTTTTCAAATAAACAAGTGTGACGGCAACACAGAAGAATAAGAAGCTTGCCGCGAACCACCACCAGTTACCATTTAAGATGTTTTCATAATGCCAGGCCGCTTGATTTTTTAAACCGAAGAAGACTAACGCACAGACGACGATGGTTGGAATACTCCAAAACAATGCCCATTTCCGAATGAGCGGTGTGGCATTCTCATCCTTCGCCTTGTCCGCATAAAACAAGAGGAACATGGCACTGATGTAAAGGACGGAGACAATCGCAAGTGCGACGACCGTCCAGGAATAAAAGTTCGTGAACAGTTTCGTTCCGAGGAACTCGACCGTTTCGTTTGTCTTACGAATAAAACCACCTTGACTGATCGTCAGCGTCGTTGACATCGCAGCCGGAATCAACAGTCCGGTTGCTCCGTATAAGAACGTATAGAACATGCTGTCATTTGAGCCATAGTTCGCAAAGGCATAAAAACTACCGCGAATAGCGATCAAGACTAAGACGATTGATGCTGGAACAAGTAAAGCTGTTCCATAATAATACGCCGTATCCGGGAAAAACCCGACGAGTCCGACAAAGAAGAAGACGAAAAAGACGTTCGTCACTTCCCAGACTGGCGAAAGGTAACGTAAAATCAAACGGTTCGTCAGATGATCCCGTTTCGTATATTTTGAATAGAACGCATAAAAACCGGCACCGAAGTCAATTGAGGCAACGATGAGATATCCATAAAGGAACGTCCAAAGTACGGTTATTCCAAGTGTTTGAATGTCCAACTCGTTCCCTCCTTATTTATTGTCGTCTGCAAACATCGCTTCACCACGTGTATGATGGTCATCCGCGAGTTCTTTGCCGACAGGATTATTTTTAAACATCCGGAGCAGGACGATCGTACAGATCGTTCCAAGCAACAGGTAAAGCAAACTGAATAAGATGAGCATTGGTCCGACGGCGGTTGACGTCGTCGCCGCATCGGCCGTTCTCATAATCCCATAGAGTGTCCATGGTTGGCGTCCGATTTCCGCATACATCCAACCGGCTTCGATCGAGACGATGGCGAGTGGTCCACCAATGAAAATACCACGTAATAACCACTTGTTATACGGATTCAATTTCTTAAGGCGGAACGCTAAGACGAACAAGGCTGAGATCGCCGCCAAATACATTCCGATTGATACCATGATATCAAAGAAATAATGGACAAACAGTGGAGCTTGATCTTCTTTTGCAAACTCATTTAATCCGATGACTTCCGTATCCGGTGCCCCACCTGCGAGAATCGATAACGCGTATGGAATCTTGACTGCACCTTTGATTTCATAACTTCCATCAGCTTGTTCATCTAAAATACCACCAAATATCAATTCGGCTTCGCTAGTCGTTTCAAAATGCCACTCCGCTGCTGCTAATTTTTCTGGTTGGTATTTCGCCAGGTATTTCCCTGAGAAATCACCTACGAGTGCTGTTGAGAAGGCAAAAATCAATCCAGCCATGACTGTTAAGCGAAGTGCTTTTTTATGATATGCCGTTTCAGCTGCAGACAACGTTTTTTTGCGTAGTAAATGGAACGCTGCAATCGCCGCTAAGATAAAGGCGACTGTCAAATAAGCGGAAACGATGACGTGCGTCGCTTTTGTTGGTGTCGCCGTATTGAACATCGCTTTTAATGGTTCGATTTGTGTCAATGTCCCATTGACGATTTTAAATCCTTCTGGTGAATTCATGAACGAGTTGACCGTCGTAATGAAAAATGCCGACAATGTCGCACCGATGACGACCGGAATCCCGATTAACCAGTGTAACCACGGGTTTTTGAATCGATCCCATGTATACAGATAAATCCCCAGGAAAATCG
This sequence comes from Exiguobacterium antarcticum DSM 14480, assembly GCF_000685865.1. Lineage (GTDB taxonomy): Bacteria > Bacillota > Bacilli > Exiguobacteriales > Exiguobacteriaceae > Exiguobacterium_A > Exiguobacterium_A antarcticum. Next base: position 322,265 of record NZ_JMKS01000003.1, read on the forward strand.
CTTCAAAGAAAAACGCGAACGTTTCCATGAATAATGGCAACGCAATCGTTTGACCGGCTACTTGCATCAAGGAAGGCCATAAAAGTGATAACTGCAATCCAATCGCGGTTCCTGTCACGACACCTACTGCTACCGTTACGATATAACCGCGCGTCCAGCGTCGAGCTAACAGAATATAATCTGGATCTTTTCGTTTAATTCCGATGTACTCGGCTGCGAGTACCATCAATGGAACCCCTACCCCAATCGTCGCAAAGATGATGTGGAATGCTAATGTGAGCCCTGTCAATAATCGACTGAGCATTACTGGATCATTGAACATGTGTATAGCCCCCTCTTTCTAAACGTACTTCTATATATTGTTTATATCCGTATCATAGAGAACATAATCATTTGTGTCTGTTCTTAATGTTTGATGTAACAAATTGTTCACATATACTCGTGATTTATTTCACAAAACGTTCGAAAACTGTTCCATTCCATAAAATGAAAGCCCTTTATCCGTTTTTTCATGAATAAAGGGCAGCTTGTCACGTATTTTGTTTAGACATACTCTCTGAAGTAATGATCCAACAAGTTGATCACAAATGGGATGGCCTCTTCATCCGGATTGAGCGTCGGCTGGTGCAGTCCAGACGTCGCATTGTTGACGCCAAGCCAAAACATCATCCCCGGCACTTCTTTTAACATGAATCCGAAATCTTCTCCTGTCATCGCAGCATCGCATTCGATGTACGTTGCGTTCATCTTCACAAATGACGAAAATTTATTGACGACATTTTGATCATTAACGACTTCATAATACCGATTGCCGAACTGTAGATCGATTTTGACACCAAACGAGGCTTCGATACCGCGAACGATTTCCCGTACACGTTGTTCTAATTTCTCCATGTCCGTGCCGTTTAGGGCACGCATCGTGCCGTCGAGTAAGGCGCGACCAGCGATGACGTTTTCCCGAATGCCCGCTTCGACCTTGCCAATCGTAATGACACTACAGTTCATCGGATTGATCGATCGACTGACAATTGTCTGCAATTGCATGATCAGAGCCGCTTGCGCGACGACGGTATCGATGGTCAAGTGCGGGAACGCCGCATGACCACTTTGCCCATAAATCGTAATGTGGACTTCGCGTGCACTTGCAAATAAAACACCTGGGCGACTGGCTATCGTTCCAACTGGATATTCTGGTGCAACATGTAAACCGTACATTTCGCTCGGTCGATATTTTTCGAATAACGGACTTTTGATCATCGGTTCAGCCCCACCTGGTCCTTCTTCCGCCGGCTGAAACAAGAAGACGACATCATCCATGACAGGAAGTTCCACGATCCTTCTCAGTAATCCAAGCGCAATCGAGGCATGGATATCATGTCCACATGCATGCATGAACCCTGGATGCTCTGAGCAAAACGGAAGTCCGGTCGCTTCTTCAATCGGTAATCCGTCAATATCCGCACGATAGCCAATTGTCCGGTTCCCTGTTAATCCTTTGACCCGAACGAATACGCCCGTCTCGAACGTATCATAGCTGACTCGATTTTCCGGATAGGACCGGATTTGATTTAAAATGAAAGCTTGCGTTTTGAACTCCTTGAATCCAGGTTCCGGTATTTTATGAAGTTCGCGGCGCATTTCAATTGCGTATTCCATCTGACTGACTTCCTCCTTCTTCTTTTACGATGTCCCAAAACGCCTGGACCTGTTTTAATTCCAGCATCGATTCCGTTGATAGAATCCATGTGTCCCGCTTTAGAATTTTCCCGGATGATGTTTTGAGTGGAATTTGCATCACTTCATTCGCTTCGTGGATCGTCGATTCCGGTAAGATAGCAAATCCAATTCCGTGGAGAGCCATCTGCTTACATGTCTCGATTTGATCGACGACAAGTGTCCGGGCTGGTGGACTCGAAAAGCGATCTTGCCACCATTCTAAAATTTCCTGGTAATATGTCGAGTCACTCTTAAACTGAATGAAAGGACGTTCTGTTTTCCGGAGTTGCTCTAATGATGTCAGTTCGCTATCAACAAGATACAATGGATCAGAAAACAGGCGTTCCTTCACGCCTTTCCAGTCCGGATTTCCTCGGATGATGCCGATGTGAAAATGTTCTTCTAACATATGACGCATCATCTCACTCGACCACCCCGTGACGAGTTGGATCCGCACATGGGGGTACCGTTCGACAAACCGTTTTAGGACACGGGGGAGCCAGTACTGCCCCATGATCGAGGCAACGGCGATTCGGAGCGTCCCGTAGACGGCTCCTTCTTCTGCGGTCAGTTCACTTTTTAGTTCCAACTCTTTTCGGTTCATCTCTTTTGCAAGTCCGATGACCTTTTCCCCTTGAGGCGTGATACTCAATCCACGAGACGAACGAATGAAGAGTTTCGTCGCCCAGCGTCGCTCGATTGCCACTAGTCGTTGGCTGAGGGCCGGTTGTGAGACGAAAAGACGTTCCGCTGCTCTTCGCATGTTCAATTCTTCCGATAACGTAATCAACATTTCCATTTCCGACACTTGCAATGTATGATTCGACTCCTCATGATATAAGATGGCATTAGTTTAACACGTTAGAGAGGAAGGTACATATGTCACGCTATCATTTTATGTTAATCGTCTCAACGATCGCGACTCTCGGGAGTCTATATTTTAGTGAAATTCGAGGTTTCATCCCCTGCCCGTTGTGTTGGTGGCAACGCTTATTCATGTATACGACGGCTATCTATTTACTCGTTTCGTTATTCCGTAACCGACCAGTCGATGCCTTTTTCATCCGCTTGTACACGTTACTTGGTTTTGCAGTTGCTGCCTATCACGTCATATTGGAACGTTTGCCGGACGGAGAAGCCCTCTGTACGAATGGGTGTCTGATCAAATGGGTCAATTATTTTGGGTTCTTGACGATTCCGATGATGAGTCTGATCGCGTTTACGCTACTGGTCATCCTCGCCTTCTACCCCCAACAAAAAAACGCTCAATGAGCGTTTTTTTGTTCCCATGCGGCCGCAACGGTATAGGCACTTGAAAAAGATAACTCCGATAATTGCCCTTCTCCCTCACACCAGTCTCCGACAAAAGCGACCGTGCGCCCAGTTTCTTCATTCATAAAACAAGGTAAGGCGATTTGTCCCATCTTCCATTTGATTTCTTGTACGATGGCCCGCTTCATCGTTCGCTCAACGGTTAACCGATCGCGCCATCCCGGATAATGTTGATCCAGCAAACGATGAATCTGGTCCACTTTTTCTGCGAGATAGTCTGGATTCCCGACATACTGATGCGCTAAATAAGCAACCACTTGTAAAACTTGGCCGTTTTTCGGTGCGATGCTCGGATCATAGTGGGATAAATCCGTCACGAATAGTTGATGCGTCCGGTCGTAGACATACGAAAACGGTGTTTGGATATAAGGGCTGAGACCAACATCATAGACAAGCACCTCGACCGGCTCATAATAGGCGAATGGTTCGATGAAGGACTGAATCGGAACCGGTAATGCCAATTTCCGCATGTCGCGAGGTGGAAGAGCGAATATGATCCGATCAACCGTCCACTCGTCTTTTTTTCGATCACGCAACCGATAACGTTGCTCAATTTCTTCAATCGCGGTAATTTTTGTTTTCCGATGGATTGTTCCCTCATTTTCTTGTAACACACGTTCCAGCTCAGTAATCAGTACTTGCCACCCCCCAGCAATGTACGAAACCGGTTTTCGCGTCCGAAATAGTTTCCGGTAATAATCAAAATAAACGACCGAAGGAATATTTTCCGGTTCTGTCGTAAAGAAATTACTTGAAGCTAAGTCAAGCATCAGACGCGAGACGTCCGTTTCTACTTTTTCTTGAGCCAACCATTGACCAATCGATACATCTGGTGTTCCCCGCTCGAGATGCAACACCGTTTTGACGACCTCCCATGTAAATCGGAGTTTATCCGTCCCATTGATGACTTCTGTTTTTAATAATCCGATCGCATTCGCAGGGGCCGCCGTCAGATGACCCGCAAATTCATATTTCGCTTTGGTCGAAGAAAAATCGAGCCATGTGATCTCTAGCTTCAACGTCTTGATGATCGTCCGTAGAATAGACTGATCACGCCCATAAATGGCATGGGCTCCGTAATTGAACGTAAATCCTTTGATGACTTGTGAGGTTGCCCGCCCGCCTAGAAGACCGGCATCATACAGATGGACCTGTTTCCCTTGACGCGCAAGTAACGCTGCAACTGACAACCCTGCTAATCCTCCACCGACAACAGCAACCGTCTCCACGTCCTTCACCTCCGACTTTCTCAACACTTGTCTAACCTTGTAGTTCTTTTCCCGATTTCAGACGAAAAAAACGACAGCTGACGCAGCTATCGTTTCCTATGTGGTATGACTTATTTCCACCATGTGTCGAGCGGTGAGACAGGCATATGATGTTTATGACCTACACGTTTATATTGTGCTTCTAGTTTAGCTTGGCTTTCCGCTGAAATCTGCTTCCCTTCCAAGTAATCATCAATTTCATCGTACGTCATCCCTAAAGCCAGTTCGTCCGGCAATCCTGGTTGATCGTCCTCTAAATCAGCTGTCGGCACTTTCTCAATCAATCCGTCAGGTGCTTTTAAATGACGTAACAATTGTTTTCCTTGCCGTTTATTCAGTCCCGTCAATGGCGTCAAGTCGCAGGCCCCATCTCCATGTTTCGTGTAGAATCCGGTCACGAATTCTGCTGCATGATCCGTCCCGACGACTAAACAACCGAAGTGTGCTGCTAAATCATACTGCACCTTCATCCGTTCACGGGCTTTTGTATTTCCTTTACTGAAATCCGACAGAACTTGCCCCGTCACTTGTTCGAATGAAGCCATCGAGGCAGCGACGGCCGGTTTGATATCGACACGTAGCGCGTGATCCGGTCGGATGAACGATAAAGCGAGTTGCGCATCTGACTCGTCCTGTTGTTGACCGTGTGGCAAACGGACGGCATAAAATTGATAGTCTCGCTCCATCTCTTCTCGTAACTCTTCGACTGCAAGCTGGCATAAACGTCCGGCTAATGATGAATCTTGTCCACCTGAAATCCCGAGCACAAACCCTTTTGCTCCCGTGTGTACAAGATACTCCTTTAAAAATTGAATCCGTTGTTTCATTTCGTCTTCAGCTACGATGACCGGTTTGACTCCCGTCACTTGAATGATTTCCTGTTGCATGAAACCGTCACTCTCCTTCAGCGTTTGTCTTAGCTTATTTTGTGATTTCATTTTGATCCGTTATAACGGATGTAGCCGCACCGTCCACCTGTCGAATCGTTGAGGCCACGATTTTTGCCGGGTTACTCGAAGCGGGAAGTTCAATTTTCACTTCGTAACGTTTTGTCTCCAGTGCTTCAAAACGTTCCTGTTCAATCGCTTGGGTAAATACCTGTTCTTGTGAGAACGTGTACAAGACTTTTTGGTTTACATCCTCGACAATCAATTCAAATCGTTGGGATGTCGGAAACGTTATTGTCAGATCCTCATCGTTAGGATTCTTCAACAACACGATTGCTTCCACCACTGTCGGCTTCGTCTGCTTTGCAGATACCGTGATTTCAACTGGTTGCTCCAAGGCAGCGTCTTGTGTCGTTTGTCCAACCTGCTTCTGTTGTTCTTGCTGACTGCAACCAACCATGATCAATGTCAGTACACATAAACAGGATAACCGGGTTATCCATTTCAAGACAACGCCCCCTCCCTACTTCTTCTACTGCCGATTTTAGCACAAAAAAGAGGTAGGATGAGGTTTGACCTCATCCTACCTCTTGGCTTCTTACGTTAGGCAACTGGAATCGTTACACTCGCTTTTGTCATCGAAAACAATTGTTCGATCCCCGTCACGAACAATTCGTCGCAAATCGCGTCCGTCGCAGTCGCTGGTGCGACGAGCGTGATCGTCCGACTGTCCATTGTTTCGATCGTCACGAATATACCTGTCGCCGTCCGTTCTTTGTATCCTACCGCTAAATCTGTTTCAGCAAAAAGTATCATATCCCCGAATCTCCTTTGTTATGTCAGATGTCAGTCAAACCAAAACAGCTGTTTGAAATCGAATCAGTTATTGTGATTTCACTTTATCAAACCGGTACAAACATCAGGAAATTCTCATTCGACATTTCGTGTCAAAACTTTATTACAAAAGATACAACCATTTTTTTACACATTCAATTAGTTGGCAAATACATCTTAAAATTGGCGTTTTATCAACACATTTCAATTCCGTTTCAAAACCATTACAAAATAATATTCATATTTTCCCATTTTTCTTAAGCGATAGGGAAAATATACCTAGACAACCTATGCGTTATTTTGTCGAATGGTTCTTCTTACGCTCTTTTTTTCAAGTTCTCATGAACCTTCACCAGTCATTCGATTCATTTGTTGCCAAACCGTTCCTAGTGCTTCTTCCCCACTCTCGATTCGAGCCAACGCCAATTCAGCTTGTAGCGCCACTTCATATTCACGATCTTGGACCGCTTCCGTTAATCGAGGAATCGATTGTTTTGTCCCAACATCGAATAAAAAGCGTGCTGCTCGCCAACGCACTAATTTGTTTTTATCAGTCAGCGCCTCAATCATCATTGGTTCCGCTTCAGGTAACGCCCAGTCGGAAATCGTATCCCCGGCCGTTCGACGTACGCTGCTCGACGGATCGTGCAGCGCATTCGTGATGTATTCCAATAACTCCAGTCGATTCTCTTCAAACATTCCGAGTTTGACGACGGCCTGTCTTCGGATTTGCATTTTTTCATCCTGGAGCATTTTAGCGTAGGCAGGTACCCATGCTAGATTGATTGGTAACTCATCCAGTGCTGCAAATCGTTGTTTCCAATCAGATGAAGTTAATGTTTCCCCATCAAACGTCACTTCTTCTCCGGAAGCAATCGTTTTTAAGCGTTCAATTCGCTCCTGAGGGTACGCCACTTCAATTTCTTGCGCGACTTCAGCTAAACTATCATCTAAATCCCCATAACGTGGTGCTTGCTCGACCCACCGACGATCACTGATGACGTTTTTGACATAGGGTTGAACGAATAAAGCCGCTTCCCGGAATCGTTCAGGTAGACCATGTCGTTTTTCTTCCAGACCTTTGACCCCTTTCAGTTGCATCGGGACACCTAAAATAAACTGGACGAATAAATGAACAGGTTCAAACGCTGCATCTGTTTCGTGTTGTTCGACATCGCTGAGCACTTCGCCAAACGTACGACGAATCTCAATGACAAGTGTTCGCCAATCATATTTCGGAAAACGTTCGACGGCTAAAAAGTCGCTCACCTGGTAGACCGATTTGATGCCTGGTATGTCCAGTAACTTTACGATATGCTCTGGCGCACCAACCGGATGTTCAAATGTTTGGCCTTTTTCAGAAAATGTCTCATCGACGATTACTTTCATATTGTTCGGACTTGGTGTTGGTTCGATTGCTATAATCTTCATCTTGATCCCTCCCCCATTCATCATTCAGAAATTCACTTCAAATTGCAACGTAAACGCTTTTCTTCGCTGCGTGGTTTCAAAAAAAGATAGGATTGACTCAAAATCCATTCTCCACACAGACGTGGGTGGCAGATGTTAAATCCGCCACCCGCGTCTCGTTGAAAGGGGACCACTCGCTTCATGCGGCTCCTAGGAAAAGTGCAAGATTATGCGGACCCGTTTCCTGTCCATCAAGGACAGCGAAGCCGGCTTGTGTCTCACCTGAAGAAAGCGCGCGAAAGAAAGAGTGATTCCTTTTATCAAAATTAGGCGAGAATACGCCCACTTCTAAACGAAGTGAAAGTGGGAGTATTCTCGCCAGCCTGCCTTTCGGGTATATTCCCTTGGAAGGAGGTGAAAAATGGTGTTGAAGCATAAGGCCTACAAATTCAGAATCTACCCCATAAAAGAGCAGGAAATCCTGATCGCGAAGACGATCGGGTGTTCGCGCTTCGTCTTCAACCACTTCTTGGCGAAGTGGGATGAAACGTACAAGACCACTGGAAAAGGACTGTCCTACGGTTCTTGTTCCAAAGAAATTCCTTTGTTGAAGCAGGAGTTCGACTGGTTGAAGGAAGTCGATAGTACATCTGTTCAGATCAGCGTCAAACACCTTGCCGATGCGTTTGATCGCTTCTTCAAGAAACAGAACGAACGCCCTCGATTCAAGTCCAAGCGCCATCCCGTCCAGTCGTACAAGACCAACATCCAAGGCAAAAACCAGCTTCCTGAAGTCTCGATTGGATGCAACCAGCTCAAACTTCCGAAGCTGAAATGGGTTCGTTTCGCCCACTCGAAACAGGTCACAGGCCGTATCTTGAACGCCACGATCCGACGTAACGCTTCAGGCAAATACTTCGTCTCCCTGCTCGTCGAGCAGGAGATCAACGAACTGCCGAAGACCGGTTCATCCGTCGGCGTCGACGTCGGACTCAAGAACTTCGCCATCCTGTCGGATGGCACGGTATACAAGAACGACCGTGATGTGAACGCAGGACTGAATCTCAAACAAGAAGCAGAACGCATTAATCGTACGTTTAAAAAGAGGTTTCCTGAGAAAACCGTTCTTCAATGATGTCACAAAAAGCATCCGGTGTTTCCAACATCCCCATATGACTGCTGCTTGTCGAACGGAACATAATCTGATCATTTTGAGGCGCAAAGGCACTTGCTTCGGAAATCAAGGGGTCTTTTGTACCATGAACGATCACACCACGGACTTTCGCTTGACTCAACGCATCCGTTAAATCTTTTCGATCCCGCATCGCAGCTAATGCCCGGATTGCCCCTTCGACAGTCATCATGTATCCGAGTTCTTTTGCTTCCGAGACAATCATCGGATCCGCATCTTCTGCGAACAGTCCAGGTACTATACCGTCAACGAATTCACGAACCCCGATTTCTGACACCCGGTTGATGTTTTGATTTCGTTTTTGTTTTGCTTCTTCCGTATCTGCTTTTGCGGTCGAGTAGACTAATCCAAAACCAGAAATTTTTTCAGCATACATCTCGACAATTGATGCGACGATGTATCCACCAAACGAATGCCCGATTAAGATCGGTTGCTCAATCCCTCTTCGTTCCAAGTCGTTCATCACCCATGTCGCAAACCCTTCGATTGTATCCGGTCCGACCGATTCCCCTTCGTGTCCCGGTAATGCGAGTACAAGCACATCAAACGATAAGCGAAGTCGCGCTTCGACTCGGTTAAAATAATCAGTTCCTCCAGCAAATCCGTGTAATAAGACAAGTGATTTTTTTGACATTCAACTAGTCATCCTTTCCATTCCGATGCAAGCATGCGGTAAATCGTTAAATCCATGAACCGACCGTGACTGTATGCATAGTCTTCAAGCAGTCCTTCTGCTTGAAATCCCAACTTTTGCACGAGTGCATTGGATGCAATATTTTCAGGTGCGACGAGGGCGCTGATTCGGTGCAAAGCGAAATCTTCGAATCCATGAGTCAACACGGCACGTGCTGCTTCAGAAGCTACCCCTTGTTGCCAATACTCTTGGCTAACCTCAAATCCAATTTCTGCACGATGGTATTGGGTCAACCAATTGTGAAACCCAATCGTCCCTACTAATTGATTGGTCTCCTGATCGGCGATCGCCCATCGGATTGCCTTACCTTGCGTAAACTGTTCTTTAAAATAACTGATGACGTTTTTGGCTTCATATACGGTGACTAATGGATCGGATCCATAATAATACATCACGTCATCATCTGATAAGATTTTAAACAAATCACGCGCATCCTTATTTTCTAACTCTCTTAAAATAAAACGTTCTGTTTTCAGTTCCGGGAATGGTTTTCGTAATCCCCACATACCCTATCACCTCTTTTTTATATTATGCCCGTTTTCAAAGGGAAATATCCTTTTCGCTCTCCGGAAGTTTTGCTACTATTGAAATAACGAAGTTACTTATCAAGGAAGGAAGTTTCCTATCATGTCTAGTTCACTACTCTACTTGTATGAAGATGCGGAAAACCACCGATTGACGATGTCTGGTGTTTCGTTTTCTGACTTTATCCTGTCTATCGATTCAAAACGTCCGCTACTCGTTTCAGGGGCAGCCTTCAAATCCGTTAAACAATCTTTCCGAACTTCTTTTCATTATGTCGAAGGACACGAAGTCGAACAGTTTGCCCAATCGATCGATGTCGAACGCTCCCCCTTGAGTACCATCGATATTCGTTCTTCGCATTCACTCGACACATTAACAGACGTCGAAATCGCGGAATTGCTATTTTTGATGCATATGAAACGTGGTATGCCTAGTCCGTTCCTTTCATCCGTCGGCAACGAGTGGGCCTACTTCAGCGAACAAGACAGTGTCCAAGCTACGGTCTACTTAAAAGACTGGTCTCAGATCGAACATGCCCTCTCTTTACTAATCCAACGAAAAATCCGACGGGAATTCCGTGTTCTGTCTGCTTCTCCTCTCACTGCCGAAATCATCATCAACCTTCGTCATTTGCTGCATGAAGGCGTTTTGATTGATTTTGCGAACGTTAAACAGTCTGTGTTCACGCGACAAATCACCATTCCGGTTTATGTCGCCGGAAGATACGAAGATATGACGGTCTTAAAAGAAGACCTGGATACAAATAAAGAATCGATTGTAAAACGTGGTGAACTGATTCACCGTAAAAAAGCTTGGATTTTTGAGTTACAATGATCCTCTGCATCTTCGTCGCTCCATGACAAGATGCTTTTTTCATATCTTTCTGACGAGAGCTCCGCCTCATTTTTTGTCCAATCGTTTATATGACGATAACATTACTGAATCATTTGAATTTTCACATAAATTAAAGCTGGCATCTTGAGTAGACTTCGTTATAATAAGATTAACCTTTTGGAAGTTAGAAATTGGTACGGTTTTTCTTATGATTTATTTCAGCAATGTATTAACCGAAGGAGGAATTTAGCATGGATCAGTTAAAAGTGAACGGAATCGGTTCATTCACCAAGTTTGCGACGAACGGGAACATTCTGAAGTTAAAGGATGCCACGACGGGCGAACTGAAAGTGTCCTTGAATGAAGCGAGCTCAATGACTATTTCACCAATTGATGAAGAAACAGGATTATTCATTATCCGTGGTCAGCAACAGGAACCTTTAGTGGAACTGACCCTCCCTCGTCAATCGTGCGAAGTCGTTCACGCTTGGCTACTCCATAAATTGAGACGACAAAAGAAAGGTCGTTTCATGGCATCTAGCTGAATACTTGTTCCTCTAGTTTACCATGTGTCTATTACTTTGTTGCGTACGTCCTCTTCATAAGTCAGGAAACTCTGGCTTTAAGAGGGCGTTTTTGTCTGGCAATTTCTGTTGAGGAATCGTCCACGTCATGTTAGTCTTGCAAAATTAACAGTAAAAGAATTGACGACTCCCATGAAAAAGTAGCTTCTTAAAGAAATGAATATTCTAAAAATTCTTTCATCACTTTTTAGCAAATGGTATAGTGTATGAGATTATTGAAAAACAGGAGGTAATATATATGTTGAACCGAAAAGATATTTTCGCTTTAGGATTCATGATTTTTGCTTTATTTTTTGGAGCCGGTAACTTAATTTTCCCTCCTGAGCTCGGTGCTTTAGCGGGCACACAATTTTTACCCGCCATGCTCGGTTTTATCGTCACTGGTGTCGGATTGCCGTTAGTCGGATTAATTGCCGTCGCCTGGGTCGGCGGGGGGATCAGTACGCTTGCAAATCCGTTGCCTAAATTCGTCGGCGCTTTATTGACATTTGCGCTGTATGTCGCCATCGGTCCGTTTTTCGGAATTCCCCGGACTTCTGTCGTCACCTATGAGCTCGGTGTCGTCCCGTTTTTAAGTGGACCAAGCCAGACGAGTTTAATGATTTCTTCTTCGCTCTTCTTTTTAGTGACGTTATACCTTGTCCTGAAACCGGGCAAGTTGCTTGATATCATCGGCCGATTCATCACACCGTTGTTGCTTGTCGCACTTGCCACGCTAAGTATTAGCAGTATCATGAACCCCTTGTCTACTGTCCAACAACCGGCACCGGGTTATGCTAGTTTTACAGATGCCTTTATTCAAGGATTCCTGCAAGGATACTTGACACTTGACGCTTTAGGCGCACTCGTATTCGGAGTGATTATCTTGCATACGTTACACGCACGTGGTCTGAAGAATCGGACGGTCCAGTTAAAAACAGTCACAAGAGCTGGTTTAATTGCTGCCGTATCACTGATTCTTGTCTATACCGGACTCGGATTCATCGGCCGAAACAGTTTTGGTGCCGTTGGATCCGTCGATGGACCCTCTTTATTGCAACAATATGCCGATAATACGTTTGGAACGATTGGTCTGATTATTTTAGGAATCGCCATTTTACTCGCCTGTCTGACGACATCCGTCGGTCTCGTCACAGCTTTTTCTGAATACTTGATGTCGTTCTCAAGTCGACTTTCGCTCCCCATCACTGGAACACTTACGACCGTGCTAGGTTTTGCGATCTCGATTTTCGGTCTCAACACGTTACTCACCATCGCTGTTCCTGTGTTGATGTTCCTTTATCCAATCGTCATCGTCTTAATCGGATTGACGTTCATCCGTTCATTCCTAAAAAGACCATCACTCGTTTACCGAACGACTTTATTCGTGACTGCGTTATTTTCGTTATTAAGCGCCTTAACCTCTTTAAAGGTCTTACCGGGGATCTTGATTACTATCTACAAGATCTTTCCGCTGACCGAACAAAATTTAGCTTGGCTTTTGCCCGTTTTAGTTACATTCGTCATCAGTTCATCGATTGGACACGTTTCTAAAGATTCTATTCCTGAAAAGCGTATTGGCTAGTGATGCCGCTTTCATCGCTATGGTATGATGAACAAAATGACTTTTTACTGGAGGCGTCGCTTTAATGGATAAGATCGCTTGGATTACCGATAGTATGGCTTTTTTCCCACCGGGGGAATCAGAAAAAATCGGAGTCCACGTAGTACCAACGTTAATCATCATCAATGGAGAATCCTATCGTGAATACGTTGATCTTTCAGTCGAACAACTTGATGCAAAGATGCGTCAAGATTCTTCCGTTGTCCCAACCACTTCACAACCTTCTTTTGGTGAGTTAGTCGAACTCTACGAACGTCTGCAGGCTGAAGGTTATGATTATGCCTATGCAGTACACATCACAAGTGGCTTAAGCGGAACGTATGCTAGTTCTGTCGCCGCTGCAGATGCCGTCGGATTTAAACTGTATGCGGTCGATTCTTATACAGGTGGTGCCAATCAACAAGAAATGTTGCGTATTTCCATGCAATTAGCTCAAGCCGGTAAACGACCAGAAGAAGTGATGGCTGTTTTGGATCAATTCAAACATCAGTCCCATTTCTATTTGATCATCGGTAACATGGAGACGATGCGCCGAAGTGGTCGTGTCTCGAGCAGCCAGTTTTTACTCGCAAACATGCTGAACATCAAACCGATTGTCAAGTTCGACGAAGTCGGTAAACTTGTTCCCTTCAAGAAGGTTCGCTCGATCAAAAAAGCGTTTCATGAAATGACATCAGAAATCGTCTCACAGGTGGAACGATCCGGTTTATACAAACAGACCCTCTATATCGGTCATACGCTCGCCTTGTCGGCCGCTGAACAGTTGCGGGACACGATTCAGGCTAAACTGCCACAACTCTCCATTGAAATCACACAATTCGGTCCTTCCATTTTGACTCATGCTGGATCGGAAACAGTTGGTGTCTTTTGGTTTGACGACATTACTGTTCCGTTTTAACCCAAAAACCCCTCTTTGCCGTCTATTAATGACGGCAAAGAGGGGTTTTTGGATTATCATTTTTCCTAACGAGTAGCTTCAGCTTGAACGTCTTTAAACACGTCGTCGAGCATTTTAGCTTCGTCTGCTACATGATGGATTGTTTGATGCTTTCGATTTATTCGTTCGGTCCATGCTTCAGCTGGATAGACCGACCATGCTAAGTGCTCCACTTCTTCTAGATAACTTAAGATTGTATCCAAGGAAGTTGTTTGTTGCTGTTGTCGCAACCAGTTCGTATATCGTTTATCCGGTTTTCCATCTTTTAATAAAAGCTTGCCCTTCTCAAGGATTGCCCATTTCGGTTTCGCATCAATTTGAAACAATTCAAGCTGTTTGAATTGCTCCACTGTTCGGTTCGTAACAGGAATCACTTGGTTGATCTCCACTAATCGTTTCAGACGTAAATGCGCCCGCATCGTCATGAACCGTTTGTTTCCGTCCATCCGCTCGACGAGCAAGGTCGGTTGGTCCATCGTTTGCATCGTTGCTTCATCAAACAAAATACTAGTGTCAATATCAAGTAATAACATTAATTATAAATCTCCTTTTTTCGTCTCGGTGCTACGAAGGCATACGACAAGCTGAGGACGAAGGCAGCGAATAAAAAGCCTCCGAGCACATCAGAGAAGTAATGGACGTTCAAAATAATTCTTGAAGACCCCATTGCAAGAACCATCAAGGTACAGACTGTGCTGACGACAATCCGTCCTGTTCGACTTAAAAAGCGCCATGCAAGGACGATGAATCCTCCGTATACGGCAAATGCCATCGACGAGTGTCCACTTGGAAAGCTATAGCCAACGCCTCCTACCAAGTCATTAAGTGACGGACGATCTCTGACAAAAATTAATTTCACGACTTGATTTAACATACCTACAGATAGGCAGGTCACGAAATACCAAATACTCCCGATTTTATCACGCCAAATTAAGTAGCTCATAATCGCAAGGATGCTCGTGATCGTCACGGCTCCGACGCCTGATCCGATTTGAGTGAACCACGACACATAGCTCCCTGGGACGCGTTCTGCCATTTCATTAGATAATTGTGCATCAAACAAAAAGTAACCGGTCAGGCGAATTGATAACGCAATCGTTAAAAAAAGAACGAGTACGATTCCTGCGACGATTAATACCCGCTGATTTACTTTCATCAATACGTGCCCTTTCGCTGTTCCAGCTCTTCTGCCGAGTAGTCTTCCTTATCACGCAAACGGTGTGCCAGTCGTCCGGACGCATTCGCAGCAATTGCAGCGACGATATCGTCCATGAACGTGTTGACTCGACCGTCATCCACTTTTGTATCCAGTTCTTTAATGATGCCGATTTTTGCTTTATCCAGATACCCAAACGTCGTCACGGCAATTGATCCGTACGTGTTGACGGCACCGATTGCAATCGTCTCATCTACGCCAAACAGTCCTTCATCACTGCGGATGATTGATAGGAGGGGTTCAGATAACAACCCTTTTTCCGCTAAGATATCCAGTTCCGCTCCGACGAGGATTGCATGTTGGAGTTCACGTTTTTCAAGGACACGTTCGACTGAACTGACACACGTTTCAAGTGTTAATTCAATCGTATACGGAGCCTGCATCTGGTAGACGATTTCAGCAATCGCATGAATCGTTACCCCTCGTTCATGCAGTTTATCGATTGCTGCTTGTTTGACTTCTTTTGAATGTGCTTTTTCTTTCATGACAAAAACCACCTCTCTGACAAAGTTCTTCATAAGTATACACGGATTCCTATTCTCTCCTCAAACTTCTTTGACATCAAGCGGATAATCGGTCATGATTATCCTGTAAAGCGTTATCATTTCAGGGGAAAGTAGGGGATTTTCGATGAACATCGGGGTAGTTTTGTTTCCATCGAAACAGATTCAAGATTTTGCGAACTCATACCGGAAACGGTACGATTCCAAGTATGCGTTAATCACACCACACATTACGATGCGAGAGCGGATCAGTGTCGACGATGCCGAGCTCGAAACGATTGTTGCTGCACTCAACAGAGTAGCTGCGCAAACAAAACCAGTCTCCCTTCATATCCAAGGAGCACGTTCTTTCCATCCGACAAATAATGTCTTGTTCTTAAAAGTCATGCCGACGGATGAGCTGGAACAACTTCACCGAGCACTACATGCTGGTGATCTCGCGCATACACCAAAATATGACTTCTTGCCTCATATCACGATTGGACAAGATTTATCGGACGTCGAGTTATTTGATGTGCTCGAACGTCTAAAGATGGAAGATATCCGTTTCCAAGAAGATGTCACGAAAATGGCCCTTCTGTATGAACTGGACAACGGTTCATGGAGTGTATACGAAACTTTCCGTTTCACATCTCAATAACATCAAACTTCCCGGTCGAACGTGCGACCGGGAAGTTTTAATTCAGGCAATACGCCATAAGCATTTGCTTGTTCTTCTAATTCCTCATGATGCGGTTCTACGTATTTGATTGGGTTGATGCGAGCGACTGGTTCTGTTTTCCGCTCCAAATCGACTCTGACTTGACGATTTACATATTGTACAACCGTAAAATCTACTTGATACATATGACTTCCCTCCCCTTCATCTTCAGCTTGTTATTGTCTTATTCCCAAAATATCTTCAAGAAAAACAAAAAAACCAAGGTTTCCCCTGGCTTTAGCTGATAAGTTAAGATTTTAGAGTGAGTTAGATCTTATTATAGGATATGGAATCCGCTATCGACGTGAAGAATTTCACCTGTCACACCACTCGACATCTGCGAAAGTAAGAACAATCCACTTTGACCGATCTGCTCTGTCGTGACGTTTCGATGAAGAGGTGCACGTTCTTCGATGCTCTCAAGAATCGAATTGAAATCACCGACTCCTTTTGCAGAAACCGTCCGAACCGGACCTGCTGAAATCGCATTGACACGAACACCTTGTTTCCCGTACTCTGCTGCTAAGTAACGAACACTCGCATCAAGCGCTGCTTTAGCGACACCCATGACGTTATAATTCGGAACCATCTTTTCACCACCAAGATATGTCAACGTGATGACCGACGCATCTTCCGTGAAAAAGTCTTTTGCCGCTTTGACGACAGCTGTCAAACTAAACGCTGAAATATCAAGAGCTTGTGTAAACTGTTCGCGTGTCACGGATGAAAATTCGCCGCGTAAGGCTTCTTTGTCTGCAAACGCAATCGAATGTGCAATCCCGGAAATCTGCCCGTGATCCGCATGAATCGTCTGGAAGACCTGTTCGATTTCTTCGTCACTCGTGACATCACATGTATAATATGAAGCGGGACGTGATAACTCTTGCCCTAATTTTTCAAGTGGTGCCTTAAAACGTTCCCCGACATACGTAAACGCAAGACTTGCTCCTGCTGCGTCAAGTGCACGCGCAATGCCCCATGCGATTGATCGTTGATTGATGACACCCATTACAACATACGTCTTCCCCTCAAGTGAAGGATAAATATTCATTATGAGTTCCCCCTTAAATTAGTACCTGGTAATAACACCTATGTCTAGGTTACAAAAACGTAACGCTTCTGTCAACCATCGCTCTTGATATTGCGATTTTGATAAATTACGGTAATATAGAAAGAGACAGAAAGTAGGGATGGAATGAACCGTTTTAAATCATTTACACAACGTTATGATAACACATTGCTTTTTTTGCTCGGTTGTTTGATGGTCATCAGCGTTCTGGCGATCTACACCGCTCAACCGTTTTTGCAAGGAGCGATTAGTGAAATCAACTTTACCGCAAAACAAATTCAATGGTACGTGATCGGCTTCATCGCACTTTCCATCGTCATCCTCATCGATTACGAGCAACTGAAGCGGTTTCACTGGTACTTGTATGGCGCCGGCATCCTTTCCTTGATCGGTCTCGTCGTCTTACGGGGGACTCCTTTAGTCGCAAACATCAAAGGGGCTTATGGTTGGTATCAGTTTCCGGTCATCGGAACCGTTCAGCCGGCCGAATTCATGAAGTTTTTCCTGATCGTCACGCTAGCTGCGGTCATCTCGGAACACAATGCCCGTTACGTCCAACATGAACGTGATTTATTATTGCTGATCAAGATGGTCGCGATCACATTGCTTCCGTTAGCGTTGATCATCATTCAACCCGATTTAGGAATCGGATTGATTCTTTGCGTCATCTTAGCCTGCGCGATGTTACTTTCCGGATTAAACTGGAAATGGTTACTCGGTATGTTCGGCATATTTGCCGTTGCCATCGTCGGATTCTTTTATCTGTTTTATTTCCAAAATGATTTACTCGCAACATTTTTCCCTGGACACGCCATGAACCGAATCATGGCTTGGTTACAACCGTTTGAGTATGCAGATGACCTTTCCTACCAACTCGTTCAGTCGATTAATGCAATCGGTTCCGGACAGATGTTTGGTGTCGGATATGGGAAACTACAAGTTTCCGTACCAGAACTGCACACGGACTTTATCTTCACGGCCATCTCGGCCCACTATGGATTCATCGGAGCCGCTGTCGTCTTGATCATCTTGTTCTTATTCATCTATCGGTTGATTCAAATCGCACTCGAAACAGCCGATCCGTTTGGTACGTACATCGTGACGGGCTATGTCGCGATGTTTACATTCCAGATTTTCCAAAACATCGGGATGACGATGGGCGTTTTACCGATTACCGGTTTGCCACTTCCTTTCATCAGTTACGGAGGATCCACGATGATCGTCAACTTAGTTGGACTTGGTCTGATCATGGCGATTGCTTCTCAATCTCGTATTTCGATGTTTGATGAAGACTAATCAACAAAGAGTGAATTCCGATAGTTGGAATTCACTCTTTTTCGTTTACAGACGTAAATCATCCGGTAAAGGGGCTTCAAACCGCATTACCTCTCCTGTTCTCGGATGGGGAAACGACGCTGACGCACTGTGTAAGGCTTGCCGTGGAATCAAAGGTGTTCCTTTGTACATCGTATCGCCGACTAACGGATGACCAAGAGCCGCAAGGTGGACACGAATTTGATGGGTTCTCCCTGTCTCGAGTTTGATGGTCAGTTGAGACAATTCACGAGAAAAGGCAGACAGTGGTTCACTTGTTAAGATATGCGTGACGGCATGCTGACCATCTTCTCGAACCATTCGCTCCATGAACGAGTGATCGGTTTGTCCGATTGGAAGATTAATCGTTTGCGGCAGGATTTGTCCTTCAATCAACGCGATGTAACGTCGGTCAAGTAAACCCGTTTGTTGCATCTTACTTAATTGATGATGGGCAAGCGCATGTTTTGCAAAAACGACCAGTCCACTCGTGTCCCGGTCCAATCGATTGACGATATGAATCGCGTACGGTATCTGATGTTGTTGGTAATACCCAAGTACAAAATTCGAAAGTGACCGTTCCGGATGAAGGCGTGACGGTATCGATGCCATGCCCGGTGGTTTATTGACGATCAAGAGCCAATCATCTTCGAACAAAATTTCTAGTTCCCCGTTTGTCGCATGCATGTCAGGTGCCGGAGCTTCCTCTGGAAATCGGACGTGAATCCGGTCTCCCACATGAACGATTTCACTGACGATGACATGTTCGCCATTTCGTAGTATCTCACCATGATGCTTGATCGAAACAAGCATCTTCCTTGAAATATGCAGACGGGTCGTACAAAAATGACCGACACTCCACCCGTCTTGCTGCTTTGTGACTTGTTCTTCTAGTTGAAATGCCATAACGTTACCTCGTTTAGTTAACTTCCATCTTCTTCTAAAAATGATTCACGTACCCGTTGCCAAAATGGGAACGAGCGGAACCGTGCAAATTTCACTTTTTTATCGGAGACCCGACAGCGAATCGATGTGACGTTTTGATGGACGATCGATGCATAATGATCATACGTCAATTGAAAATCAATCGGATTGACGGGTCGAATTTCGACATCGTGATGTTTCGGCAACAACATCGGGGACCCGATCGTTCGATACACCCGGTTATTGATCGATGCCATCTCCGTAATTTGAATCGCCTCGAGTGCCGGGTGAACGATTGCTCCACCTAATGCTTTATTATATGCCGTTGAGCCGGACGGTGTGGAAATACATAGACCGTCTCCCCGAAACGTTTCAAAATACTCCCCACGAATCGATAAATCACATACAAGCGTCTGGTTAAAGCTTTTAATCGTACACTCATTCAATGCCAACAATTTATTCGTCGACCCGTCAGCATAGTCAATCGATAGTTCAAGTAACGGGTATTCGACAGTTGCAATATTGTTCGCTGCAATGTGTTGAATCAATTCGTCCATTTCTTCCGGTCGCCAGTCAGCATAAAAACCGAGGTGACCGGTATGGATCCCGACGAGTGTGATCTCTTCGACTTGATCTAAATAGGAATGGAAGGCTTGTAACATCGTCCCATCCCCACCGATTGAGATGACGATTTCCGGAGTAACGGTGTCTCGATGACTTCCCCGTTCAATTAACGCCTGTTCCAACTGTTCTTTTAGCATATGGGAACGTTCATCGCCCCGCGCTGTAACCGCAAAACGCATCGTCATCCTCCTACTCTTTTGATCGATTCTTCGCTTCGGTCGCTTCACGTTCGTGTAAGACGACTTGAGCATCTTGTATCTCAACCTTCAATTGGCTCATCTCCGCATCAAGTAAAAAAGCCGCTTCAGCTGCGCGCCGCAACCGTTCTCTTGTTTCTTCCGGAATATTACCTTGGTACTTATAGTTTAGCGAGTGTTCGATCGTCGCCCAAAAATTCATCGCCAGTGTCCGGATTTGAATCTCGACGAGCGTCGGAATTTCTCCTTCAATCGTTTGGACCGGATAGGCGATGATGATGTGGTACGAACGATACCCACTTTCCTTTTTTTGCGTTATATAGTTTCGTTCTTCGACGATCTTGAAGTCGCCCCGTGAACGCAACAATTCTAAAACATGGATGATGTCATCTACGAATTGGCACATGATTCGCAGACCGGCGATATCTTGCATATCTTGTTCCAGTAGCTCGATATCAATTGCTTTTCGTTCTGCTTTTTGTAAGATGCTTTTTACAGGTTTGACACGTCCTGTGACAAATTCAATCGGTGAATGTTCCCCACGTTGTTGAAATTGTTTTCGAATGGCTTTTAATTTTACTTTCAGTTCATCCACTGCGATTTGATAAGGTGCGAGAAATAAGTCCCAATTTTCTTTTGTCATCGTCATTGTCACCACTTTTAATCTAAATTGTTAGTTCGATTCGTTCCACTACACCATTCATGGTATCATATTTTCAAGCATTCAACTAGAAAGGTGTGGTCACAAATGAGACAAGAAATGGAAATTGAATTTAAAAATCTTTTAATCGAAACGGAATACCAACGATTGATGGAACGGTATAACACATCTGGATCATCCGTTTGGCAGGCAAACGATTATTTTGATACCCCGACATTCGAACTTCGGAGTCACGGTGCCGCGCTACGCATCCGTGAAAAAAAATCAGGTCTCGTCTTGACCTTAAAAGAACCGAAAGACGATGGATTACTGGAAACCCACGTTACCCTGTCGGAAACAGAAGCCGAAGACTTATTTCAATATGGTCTCATCCATTCGAATGCAATGAAACAACAATTAGAGAAATTTAATTTGACGACTTCCCTTGAACATTTAGGTCGTTTAGAAACAGAGCGGTTCGAGAAACAACTCGACACCGGACTGCTCGTCTTAGATAAAAGCCGCTACTTAGGCGTGACCGATTATGAACTTGAATTTGAAGTAACCGACTATACGACAGGCAAACAAGCTTTTCATGAATTGCTTGAATCGAATGGGATTCCTACGCGTGAAACCAAAAATAAAATCGTCCGTTTCATGGACCTTAAAGCGCTTACACGTTAATCGTGTAGAAATGTACAAGCAAAACCTTTGCTCTTTCTTTTTTTTCGTTGCTAAAATAGGGTAACGATATTAATAGAAAAGGGGTGAACGGATGGAACACGAACAATGCAACGGATCATATTGTTCATTGGACGAACCATCAATTCAACAACCGACGAAACCACTAGAAATTTATCATTTTCTAGACGTCACACAAACGGATGGTTTACGGTTGATTCCCGTTCTCAAGAAATTAGAATTAGAATACGGTCATTTATTCCGTCTTCGGACGATCGCGACGATTCCCTGTGCCCCTTCACGATCAGCATGTGACATGTCACCACTGTTGATTTTAAAAGCGATTGAGTTACAAGGAAAAACATTCGGCATGCGTTTTATGCGCCGGTTGCGCATGTTGCATAATGTCGAAGGTGAAAGTGCCTATTCACGTGCCTCTCTGATGCGTTTAGCGGAAGCCTTAACCGAATTTGGTCTGGATTTAGCGGAATTCCATCGTGACATCGAATCAGATACCATCCAATTGATGCTCGAAAAAGAAACGGAGCTCGTTACGGATTGGGATGTACGTATTCTCCCGACACTTGCTTTTGTTGGGGATGAGGAAGCGATTAAGGCGGAAGGCCATTATGAATATTTGATTTATGTATCGATTCTGAATGAATTGTTAGAACAACCGTTTGAGAAGCAGGCAAAACCTCCTCTCGAACAGTTCTTGAGACGGTATGATACAGCAACGACTTCTGAAATTGCCTTCATTTATGATGCAACAGAAGCTCAAGTGGAACATGAGTTAAAAAAATTAATGCTTCAGCAAAAATGTGTGTCCCTCACGTACTGTGATGGTAAAGTATGGCGTCATTTAAAAGACTCTGCCCATGCTTAACCTAAAAAAAGCCGTTTCCGCGATTAAGAACTCGCGAAAACGGCTTTTTTTATTGTTTATGACCACTGGATGGGGGAAAAAGAGAACCATCAGGGGAATGTGATTCTCTTCACATTCTTAGTATAAACCGACCGTTCTATTTTATCCAGCACTTTGTTCAAAAATTCACAAATTCGTCATTCTCCAAGTAACGCTTCGAATTCATCTAACACCCGCTCAAATTGGCGAAGAGCTGCTTCGACTGGGGCTTTTGTCGTCATATCGACTCCAGCCGCTTTTAAGACCTCAATCGGATAATCACTTGACCCTGCTTTTAGGAAATTGTTGATGTAACGTTCAACAGCAGGCTGTCCTTCTTCTAGAATTTGTGATGTCAATGCGGCAGCGGCAGAGATGCCGGTCGCATATTGGTACACGTAATAGTTGTAGTAGAAATGCGGGATCCGCGCCCACTCTAAACCAATTTCTTCGTCTAGTACGATGCCATCACCAAAATATGTCTGATTGAGCGCATAATACGTTTTCGTCAAGAATTCTGGAGTCAATGCTTGTCCAAGACGTGCTGCTTCATGAATCTGATGTTCAAATTCAGCAAACATCGTCTGACGGAACAGCGTACCACGGAACGTTTCCAATTGGTTGTTCAATAGATAAAGTTTCTCATTTTTATCCGTAACACGTTTCAATAAATAATCATTTAAGAGTGCTTCATTTGTCGTAGAAGCCACTTCTGCCACGAAAATCGAGTAGTCTCCATACGCATATGGTTGGTTCTGACGTGTATAGTAACTATGAACGGAATGACCAAACTCATGTGCCAATGTAAACAAGTTGTTGACATTGTCTTGCCAGTTCATCAAGATGAACGGTTGCGTATCGTAAGCTCCTGACGAGTATGCGCCACTCCGTTTACCACGTGTTTCACGTACATCGACCCATCGTTTCGCAAGGCCATCCTCTAGAATATGCTTATATTCAGCGCCTAACGGGGCTAGACCGTCCACCATCAATTGTTTGGCTTCCTCATATGTGACCTTCATCTCGACTTCACTGACGAGTGGTGTATACATATCATAAACATGCAACTCATCCAGACCTAAAATCCGTTTCCGTAAGGCCACGTAACGATGCAGTAATGGCAAATGCTCATGGACCGCTTCGATCAAACCATCATAAACTTGTTCAGGAATCGTATTTCCGTGTAACGCTGATTCGCGTGCTGTTTTGAAATGACGGACTTCTGCATAGAAGTTATCTTTTTTAATGGATCCTGCTAACGTCGAAGCCAAAGTATTCGTATACTGACCGTACGTACTATACATCGCTTTAAATGCCGCTTCACGGACGGAACGATCCTTCGACTCCATGAACGTGATGAATCGCCCGTGTGTCAATTCTGTCTCTATTCCATCTTCTCCCTTGATTTTCGGGAACTTCATGTCAGCATTGTTGAGCATACCAAACGTCGTTCCTGATTGACCCAGTACTTCTCCCGCTTTTGCGAGAATCGCTTCTTCCGCTTCCGACAGGACATGCTCACGTTCTCGGTTCAGTTCGTCAAACGCATGACGATAGAGCGCAAGATCAGGATTTTTGTCTAGATACGAAGCAATCGTTTCTTCCGGGACTTCTAACAACTCCGGTGTCATGAAGGCTAACGTGGCACCGATTTGAGAAGCAAGTGTCCGAGCCCGATCATTCATCGCTTGATAAAAGCTATCCGCTGTATTCTCATCGTAACGCATGTGGGCGTATGTATAGAGCTTATGCAGACGTCTTGAAATCTCATCTCGTAATTGTAACCCTTCGAACAAAATTGTATCTGTCTGTGCAAGACGTCCTTTGTACTCGACGAGTAACGGTAACATCGCTTTGACCGATTCAAAGTCCTCTTCCCATGCTTCGTTCGTTTCGTAAATGGATTCTAAGTTCCACGTTTCTTTGACATTGACATCACTTCGTGTTAATACTTCTGCCATTTTAATCACTCCTTTACTTCATTTATACCTGTTTCCCTTTCGACAAACAAACGAAGCGCACCTGCTAACTTTTGATCTTCTGCCAAACGAACCGCCAAATCAGAAGGACGATCTTCTAAAGCTTCCGGAAGACAAAGGTGAATATATCGTAAGCTGACTGTCCACTCCTGAACAAGACGCTTCAATCGATTCTTGTCAGATCGAATGCGGCATACATGAAAGCAGTTTTCCAGAAAAAGAGTCAGTCGCTCGGTTGAATAGTGTCCGTTCAAATGAACGTAGGCGGCAATCTGAAGCTCAAACGGATGTACTTGGAGTGACGTCAAGGAAGACAAAGGTAAAAAGCAGTAGGACGGTAACGTAGAGACACAAAGATGTGCGCGATACATGGGAAGATGCAGAAAGGAACGAGGAAACGAAGAAAAAAAGGGACGCATCCGATAATTTTTGATCAACGTAGACCATAATCGTTCCGGGAACTTGCGGGGAGGAACATGTGGTGTTAAAAATTGTTGGCAGGTTAAAGGCACTTGTTGACAGAGTACGACTCGTCTGGAAAATGGTAGCGGATTCGTATACCGGACAATCCGTCCCTTCTCGATTACGTCCATGTAACCATGGACTGCAAAGGCTTCTTTCATCCATCCGTCTAGCTTAAGGAATGGCCCTTCCTTCTCACGAAAACCAATCCACCGGACTTCATATCCGTTGTCTGAATCAATCATCAACCTTCTTATCCATTCATCGCCTGTCATCTTCGAACGTTGGATTTCAATTCCAATCGCACCCGGCTGTAATAACAAATCAAATCGGCGTCGCCCGCGAATCGCTTCCAGTTCGACATCAAAATCCAGTTGTTCAAAATAACTCGCCAACCGTTTTTTCCAAGCGGCATGTTCGGACGACTCTCCTGTACATGCGGTCAAGTGGACAAAATGAAGCCGTTTATTCCCTTGCCGCACACGAAGTCGTGTCCGGCAATAAGGGCAAAACAGCTTTTTTGTCACTAACGTGTCCATCGTCTCCAGTTGACTATTGATACGGTTTCCTTGCTCATCGATTGCTTCAAACATCTTTAGCCTCCCGATCACCTAAATCATTCAGAGTAACGGTGAAAATAAACGAGAAATCGATTCAATCAAACGTTGGCGAAAACTTCGTCGCATAAAGACGTTGCGTTCGACCTGAGTCGAGTTCGAAAAATCTTCATAAAAATCACGCGTGAGTTCATGAACGGAGTTTGTACCGTATAAAAAGGCATTTACTTCAAAGTTCAGGTGAAAACTTCTTAAGTCCATGTTAGCTGTCCCAATCGTCGCAATCGCATCATCGACGACGATGACTTTCGAATGCATGAATCCTTTATTGTATTCATAGATTTTCACACCCGCTAACAAAAGGTCGTCAAAATAAGAACGGCTCGCATAAAAAACGATTTTATGATCAGGAAAACTTGGTAAAAGAATTCGAACATCGATACCAGACATCGCCGCTGTTTTTAACGCCGTCACCAAGTCTTCATCCGGAATCAAATAGGGCGAAGCGATATAGACAGAGTGCCTTGCTTCCGTAATCAATCCAAAATATAATGATTTCATCGTTTCATGGGGTTCATCCGGTCCACTCGCGATGATTTGTACGCCTCCTGTTGCCTCCTCCATCACTTCAAGTGGTTTCATATAGTATGGGGTAAACAAACGTTCCCCGGTCATGTAGTACCAATCCTGAAGGAAAATCAACTGTAGTTCTGATACGGCTTCTCCCCGAACAATCAGATGGGTATCGCGCCAAAAACCAAATGCTTTATCTTTTCCCATGTATTCATCACCTACGTTTATCCCACCTGTAAAGGCGACCGTTCCGTCAATGACCACGATTTTTCGATGGTTCCGATAATTGGATTTACTTGAGATGAAGGGTAAAACGACCGGGAAAAATGCATGCACCTCGATTCCTGCGTCTTTCATCTTTTTGAAATACGCTTTATCCGTCGAAAAACAACCTACTGCATCATACAAAAATCGAACTTCTACTCCAGCTTGGACACGCTCAATCAACGCCGCCTGTAATTCAAGCGCCAATTCATCATCTCGGACAATATAATATTCCAAATGAATATGGTGTTCTGCCTGACGAATTTCTGCCAACAGTAAAGGAAACTTTTCTTGACCGTTCGTCAGTACCTTCGTATGGGTATTATACGAAATTGGTAGTCGGCTGATCGAATCGATAAGTTTCACAACTTTTGCATAATGACCGTGTTTGAACACTGGATTGTGTACACCATGATCAAATTGGGTACGATACTTAATGTAAGACTCTTCATCGAGCATCGCTTTCAGACGAAACATTCTTTTTCGTCTATAATTTTGACCAAAGGTGAAATACACGAACACACCTACGACGGGGAGTGCCATCATGACAAGCGCCCAGACAAGGGTGCGTTCTGGATTTCGATTTTCAAGTAAAATGATGACGAAGACACTCAGAACGACCAGAATGATGACAAGGGATAACCACCCCACCATGTAGACACTCCAGTAATAAGAAAGAAACCCGATCAGACTGACCGTTAATAGTAACGTCATAAGTAATTGGACACGCCGTAACATGATATCCCCTCCTTTGATTTAATCTTGTATACACTTTATGTAGAAGGGACGATTCAAAATGAAAACGTATCTAGTGACTGGTGCAACAAGTGGTATTGGTGAAGCGACAGCCTTACAACTGATTCAAGAAGGACATACGGTCCTTGCTATCGGACGAAATGAAACAAAAGGACATGAGTTAGAAACAAACGGACAAGGACGACTTTTCTTTTTCCAAGTGGACTTGGCAGTTCCTTCTGAAATCGAACGGTTTTTTGAAACGACAAAAGAAGATTTCCCTACGATTGACGGAATCTTCAACAATGCTGGTACATTCGGAAAACCGGTCGCACCGGAACGTGTGACCGATCAACAAACAGAAGTCTTTCAAGTCAATTATCATGCGCCGGAACAAATCATTCAACATGCCGTGAAACGACTGAGTCGGGGTGCCTCGATCGTCAATAATAGTGCGATTGTCGGACACGTCAAATTTCCGGCGATGCTCTTACCTTATGCTTCCTCTAAAAGTGCCCTTTTAACCCTTACGAAAACGTACGCGGCTCGGTTTCATGGAAAGTATCGATTTAATGCCATTTGTCCGGGTCCTGTCGATACGAAGCTAAGCCATTCCCTTTATGGCGGAAAAGAGAAGTTTGACCTAGCGATGAAACATCATTTGCGTGGACATGCTGCTCATCCATCAGAAATTGCTGAAGTGGTCTGTTTTCTATTGTCGGACAAGGCCAGTTATATTAACGGACAAACATTAATCGTTGATGGTGGTTATACGTTAACTTAATACGACAGAAGAAAGGACTGCTTGCTGACGAATCAGAGCAGTCCTTTTTTCGTTGTGTGCTGTTGTCAGTTCGGAAACTGTTTGCGGATGAACGTAAAGACATCGTTCGCTACAATCAATTTTCCATATTCCGCTACCGGATGGATCATCTGTTCACTAAAGTTCAAGTACTCTGCAATCAAACTCATCACATTTTCCTGCTCTTCCACTTCTGTTTCTTCTTTAAAGTGAAGGTGAAGCAGGTACAGTCCATCTTTTTGATAAAGGGACGTACTGAGTTCTTCGAAGATAGGTGCTTCTGCATATTGGCTAAGGGCAATGATATGCTCGAAATCGGTTGTTTCAAATAAGACGTCTTGACTGAGTTCTGTTTCTTTCTCTTCCGCATCAGACATCGCGGAACGGAGTAAGGAATCCAGCTCCTCTTCATCAACTTGTTCACCGTCAACCGACGTTTTCGCGATTGTAACGGTTACTTCCAAACCTTTTTCAAATGCCTGTACTTGTATCCATAGTGGACCTTCGAAGGAGATGGACTCTTTTTCATTCGCTTCATCCATCATCTGCCAGAATAACTGTTCTCCACGCTCACGGTTGTACCAAATCTCGTCCCGGGCAAAGCCGCGGCGTTCGATATCCGTGTACGTAATGAAGAACTTGACTGTGTTGTCATTGACGCGTTCGATTTTCAATATGTCCACTCCTTTCCTCTCGCTCTTATATATAGTATACGAACGAGCACTTCACATAGATTCAAAAGAATCACTAAAACATATAGGGTATATTCCTTTGTTATCTTTATTTTAACCTTTTTAGGCGGTAACAAAAAGCACACTGCTCAGAAAGCAGCGTGCTCGTTACAAATTACTCATTGACAAGGCGCTGCGCTTCCAGTAATTGGAAGGTGCGGACTTTTCGTGGTAAAAAGCGGCGAATCTCATCCTCATTGTATCCAACTTGAAGACGCTTTTCGTCGATTAGAATCGGACGGCGTAACAAACCTGGATATTCTTGAATTAAATCATACAAGTGTTGTAACGATAAGTTTTCTACCGATACATCTAATTTTGAAAAGACTTTTGAACGGGTCGAGATAATTTCATCTGTTCCGTCCTCAGTCATACGAAGGATCTGTTTGATTTCATCAAGCGATAATGGTTCTGAGAAAATATTACGTTCCACAAATGGGATTTCATGTTCTTCAAGCCACGCGCGCGCTTTACGACAAGAAGTACAGCTTGGTGAAGTATAGAGTGTTACCATTGAAAAACATCCTCCCCCTGATTTACATCCAGTATCCTGTGACGAACACAGGAGCTGATGATTCTATTACTTGATTGTTTACATTGATTTTTACTTGAAACCCAATATGTTTTGAGATGAAAGAACTTTTCGTAAAAAAACTTGCTGGAGCCACCAGGTGGCTTCAGCAAGCTGGCGTGTGATCAAAGGGTTGAGAAATCGTCTCTTTTGCTTTCGGGAGTTTAATTTCTTTTAATTTCTTTTCAAAAATATCCCGCAAAAGGCGCTTTTTCAACTTTTTCTTTTTATCACGTTCTTTCATATCCGACACCTCACTCGGTCCGAAAAAAGAACAGTTAACCAACGAAAGCTAAATTATCATCTTCTACATTAATTAGTATACCACGTTTAGCTAATTTCTATTCCTACTTGAAGCAATTAATTATGTGAGATTGTCGATTTCCATTATGTAAATAGTTGCAATTACTTGCAATATCACGTAGAGTGTATAGAAATACTTACTCGTGAAAGGAGTTATTTCCTCATGTCAGTTACACTCGTTACGATCATCGAACATCCGATTGCCCAAAAATATTTAGAGCGGTCTGGATTAAATCATGCAATCTCCGTTGCAGAACGCGCCCTGATGCTTGCCACGCAACGTGGTTTAGACGCAGATACCGCTACGAAGGCTGCACTTCTTCATGACATCGGGCATTACGAATGGTATACAGACGGCACATGGAACTACGATTTGTATCGCCAAAATGATATCCATGCCATCAAAGGAGCAGAACGGGCTCACAAACTATTGATTCGCCTTGGAGAAGAACCAGAACGGGCAAAAGAAATTGCTCTTGCTGTCCTCTTACACACGGATTCATACTTGCCGCCCGGTACCATCAATCGGACCCCCTTGCAACAACTCGTCCATGAGGCAGATACGCTCGAAGAACAACCTGGTGGTCTTCATCATTACGAAAAAATTTCGTTTGAAGATGCTGTAACACGCCTTCGTGCTCTTGACTCCGTCGTTCATCGATTCAACAACCTTCCACGAATCGCTTCCGAAAATTAAAAAAAGGCATTCCCGAATATTCAGGAATGCCTTTTGATTTGGCTTAAACGAGTTGTGCTTGATAGGCTTCGAGTTCAGCATCCGTCATCGAGACAAAATGACCAGGCTCGATTTCGCGTAGTGGTGGGATACTCGAGTCTTCACTCGACTTCCCGACCGCTCCACCTGTTGGGCGGTCATAGATGATCCGCTTACGTGTCCGCTCATGCTCCGGATCCGGAAGTGGAATCGCTGATAGAAGCGATTTCGTGTAGGCATGCATCGGATTTTCATAAAGACGATCCGCATCACATAACTCTACAAGGTGACCCTGATACATAACGCCAATCCGGTCTGAGATATATTTGACCATCGATAAATCGTGGGCAATGAAGAGATACGTCAGACTACGATCACGTTGAAGCTGTTTCATCAAGTTGACGACCTGAGCTTGAATCGATACATCAAGTGCAGAAATCGGCTCATCGGCAATGATGAAATCCGGTTCGACTGCTAACGCACGGGCAATCCCAATCCGTTGACGTTGACCACCCGAAAATTCATGGGGATAACGGCTGGCGTGTTCTTTTGTCAGACCAACAGTTTCAAGTAAATCGTACACACGGTTGTTCCGCTCATCTTTTGATGTAGCGAGACCATGGATATCGATTCCTTCCGCAATGATGTCTCCGACTGTCATCCGTGGATTCAACGACGCATACGGATCTTGGAAGATCATCTGCATCGAACGGTTGAATTTTAATTTTTCTTTACGTGATTTTTTAGCGTGGACATTTTCACCTTTGAAAAGAACTTCTCCGTCTGTCGCATCGTACAAACCGATGATTGAACGTCCTGTCGTCGACTTCCCACAACCGGACTCTCCAACAAGACCAAGTACTTCTCCTTCATAGATGTCAAACGATAATCCGTCGACAGCTTTGACGACACGACCGCGCCCGATGTTAAAGTGTTGTTTTAAGTTTTTTACTTCAAGTAATTTACTACGTTTCTCCATTACTTTAGACCGCCTTTCAGAAGCGATTTCGCGAATGTGCTATCGGGACGATACTTCAGCGCAAGATCGCGGATGGCTACCGGTGGTTCTACATAAGGTGCTTGTGGGTGTAACAACCACGTTGCCGCTTCATGTGTGTCAGTGATCGGGAAGAACGGAGGTTCTTTCTCGAAATCAATCTTCATCGCATACTGGTTACGTGGTGCAAAGGCATCACCGACCGGTGGATGAAGTAAGTTTGGTGGTGTTCCCGGAATCGCTGGCAAGTCTTGCGAGCGATCGTCAGACGGACGAGGCATCGAACCAAGTAAGCCCCATGTGTACGGATGACGTGGCTCATAGAAGATCTCATCGACCGTTCCTTTTTCAATCAATTTTCCGGCATACATAACGGCTACACGGTCTGCCATGTTCGCCACGACACCAAGATCGTGTGTGATGAAGATGATGGCTGTACCCGTTTTTTGTTGGATGTCTTTTAACAATTCAAGAATCTGTGCTTGAATCGTTACATCCAGTGCTGTTGTTGGCTCATCGGCAATCAAGACCTTCGGATTACATGCTAACGCGATCGCGATTACGATCCGTTGACGCATACCACCTGATAGTTGGTGCGGATATTGTTTAAGGCGCGCTTCCGGATTCGGAATCCCGACGAGTGTCAATAACTCAAGTGTCCGTTTTTTTGCATCATCACCTGTCAAACCTTGGTGACGCTTCAATCCTTCAGCAATTTGTTTGTAGATTGTCATCGTCGGGTTGAGTGATGTCATCGGATCTTGGAAAATCATCGCGATATCACGCCCACGTACTTTTTGCATTTCTTTGTCCGATAACTTAACCAAGTCACGGCCTTCAAACATGATTTCACCTTTCGTGATCTCACCAGGAGGATTCGGAATCAAACGCATGATTGCTTTTGACGTAACCGATTTACCAGAACCTGATTCACCTACGATGGCAAGTGTTTCGCCCTTCTTTAAATCAAACGATACGCCACGGACGGCTTGAACCGTCCCAGCATACGTATGGAAAGCGACGGTCAAGTCGCGTACTGATAAAATAGTTTCCATTGTGGATGAACTCCTCTCTTATTTCCGTTAGCGACGTAGACGTGGATCAAACGCATCACGTAATCCGTCTGCCAGCATGTTAAAGCTGATCATGACGAGTACGAGCACTGTTGATGGTATGACGAGCAAGTAAGGGAATGTTTTAAGTTCTTTATACCCTTCATTAATCAACGTACCAAGTGACGGTTGTGGTGGAGCGAGACCAAGTCCAATAAAGCTAAGGAAGGCTTCGAAGAAAATCGCACCAGGAATCGTAAACATCAGTGAAATGATGATCGTACCAAGAGTATTTGGAATCAAATGTTTGAATACTAAACGTGCGCTAGAAGCACCAAGTGTACGCGCTGCAAGAACAAATTCCTGGTTCTTAAGTTTCAGGATCTGTCCACGTACGAGTCGACTCATCCCAATCCAACCGGTGATCGTCATCGCGAGGATGATAGTCGTTATCCCCGGCTCAAGAATCAAGATGAACAAGATGATCAAGATCAAGTTTGGAATACCTGTCAGGATTTCAGCAATCCGCTGCATGATGTTATCTACTCGTCCACCATAATAAGCAGAAATCCCACCATAAGTGACACCGACAATAACATCAATAATCGCCGCTACGAGACCGATGAACAACGAAACACGTGTCCCTTCCCAGACGCGTGACCATAAGTCACGTCCAAGATGGTCTGTACCAAACCAGAAGTTTTCTTCAACTTGTTTTGTTTCATAGAAATCAATTGGCTTTTCACCAAGTGTTGCCATTCCGTCAAATCCAGCCCATTCGAGACCTGTGATTTTTGGCGGAAGTTTTGCTTGTGTGATCGTCTGTTCGTATGCATCTCTACCAGAAATCATCGGTCCGAATATCGCTAACAATCCAATGATGATGATGATTACTAGGGACAGAATCGCCGCTTTGTTTTTACGAAGACGTGTCCAAGCATCCTGCCAGAAGTTTAAACTTTTCCCGGCAATCCGTTCTCCAGCTTGTTCATTAAATTCTACTCGTTGGAACAACGACGAGTCGAACTGTTCCGCTTTTGCGTTTGAATTTTGCTCTGCCATTATTCACTACCCCCCAAACGAATCCGTGGATCAACGACACCGTACAGAATATCGACGATCAAAATCATCAAGATGAACACTGCTGAGAAGAAGAGTGTCGTTCCCATGATGACTGTATAGTCATTTTGTGTGATTGACGATACGAACAACTCACCAAGACCTGGCACCGCAAAAATCTTCTCAATGACGAATGTCCCTGTAATCAAGGCTGCCGTCATTGGTCCAAGAATCGTGATTGCTGGAATCAAAGCGTTCCGTACCATATGTTTCCACGTGATCGATTGGCCATCCAGGCCTTTTGCCCTAGCAAGCGTCACGTAGTCTTGACCTGTGACCTCGAGCATTTCTGTCCGAACGAAACGTGCGATCGAGGCAGTTACACCAAGCGATAAGGAGACCGTCGGCAGAATCGTATGTGCTGGACTTTCCCAGAAGGCAACTGGCAATACGCCCCATTTCACTCCGATATAATATTGAAGAAGTGACGCAAATACGAATGATGGCACTGAAATTCCAAGTACTGAGATGAACATCGCGCCGTAATCGACTGCTGTATTGTGGCGAAGTGCCGCAACAACACCTAGAACAAGACCGAGTAAGACACCTAAGACAAGTGCTTGGATACCTAATTGAGCAGATGGTCCGATACGTTCCATGATCAAATCTGTCACTGGACGGCTATCGTACTTAAATGATACTCCAAGATCACCTTGGAACAAGTTAACCATGTACGATGCGTAGCGTTGTGGAAGCGGATCATTCAAGTTGTACTTATCCCGAAGGATATCTAACTGTTCAGGCGAAAGTTTCTCCTGGTTTTGGAACGGTGAACCCGGTAACAGATCCATTAGGAAGAAAGTGAACGAAGCGATGAGTAAAAACGTTAGTACGCCGTAAACAAGGCGTTGAGCTAAATAACGGCCCATAGATGGCACCCCCTATAAAGATTTTCTGTTTTTTTCGAAACATCAATAAAATCAGTATGACCCAAAATTGTCGGAACATTCAAGAATTTTGTCGTAAAAATTTAAATTCTTTTTATTTTGGTCTGATTGACGCCCCCCTGGCAGCTGTTTTTTCACAGTTAACCAATATTTCAGAATTTTTCGTTTGATTCCATTATACTTTGCTAACAAAGTAATTAGAACATCTTTTTTACGAAAAGTTCACATTTCCTTAAAAATGAGTTCCCATTCAGAAAAATTCGTATAAAACAGGAGCGTTCCTTGAATAGGTTTCAAGGACGCTCCAATTTTCAATTACTTCACATCAACATATTTGTACTGGAAATCAGCACCAAATACTTGGCGGTTGAAGTCTTTGACTGATGGACGGCTCAAGTAAGCTGCACCTGCTTGGTAGATCGGCGCGATGGCTTGGTCTTTTTCAATCAATTGTGACTCAGCTTGTTTAAAGAGATCAAGACGTTTAGCGACATCTGATTCATCGTTAGCTGCATTTAACAATTTATCGTAAGCAGACGATTTATACTTGATGTCATTTTGACTGTTTGTTGACTCAAAGATCGACAAGTTTGACATTGGATCTTGATAATCCGGACCCCAAAGTGCATACGACATTTGGTAGTCGCCTTTTGCTTCTAGATCCAGCTTGTTTTTGAACGGTTGTTGTTTGATTGTAACGGTGACGTTTGGAAGGTTTTGTTCAATCTGACCTTTCATGTACTCACTGATTTTTTTCGCGTCTTCGCTATCGAATGATAAAAGTTCGATTGTTGCTTTTTTGTCTCCGTTTGCTTTCTTCCAAAGATCAGCTGCTTCTTTTGCATCCCGATCAAACCAGTTGATGTCGCTTGCGTAGTCTTTACCGGCGTCATCTTTGATGAAATCTTTTGGAATGAAGCTTGTTGTCGGAATCGAACCGTTCGCAAGAAGTGTGTCCGTGATGCCTTTTGGATCAATCGCACGTGCGATCGCTTTACGGGCATCGACATCTTTCATCGTCGCGTCTTCATTGTTGAACTTCAAGTACGCGATCGAAGAACGAAGCGCTGTTTTGAATTCAGGTTTTGATTCATACGTCGCGACTTGCTCGGATGTGAGTCCTGCATAATCAATCTCATCCGTGTCATAAAGGTTAGCGACCGTCGATGTATCTTTGACGACACTGATTGAGACTTCATCTAATTTGACCGCATCTTTATCCCAGTAGTTTTCATTTTTCGTCAGGACACGTTTTGAATCCGTTTTCCATGATGTCCAAACGAAAGGACCGTTGTAGAGAAGTTTATCCGGCTGAAGTGAGAAATCTTTTTTATTTTTGTTGTAGAAGTCTTCACTGATTGGTGTATACGTTCCGAACGATGTGAGTGACAAGAAGTATGGTGCTGGACGTTCCAGTTTTACTTCAAGTGTCTTATCGTCAATCGCTTTGACACCTAGCTCGTCAACTGGTTTTTTACCTTGTGAGACATCTGAACCGTTTTTGACCGTATCAAAGATATACGCATAACCTGAAGCAGTTTTTGGATCAACGGCACGTTTCCATGCAAATTCAAAATCTTGGGCTTTGACAGGCGTACCGTCTGACCATTTTGAATCACGAAGTGTAAACGTGTATGTGAGGTTATCACTTGAGATATCTGTTTTTTCTGCGAGTGCTGGAATCGCTTTACCGTCTTTATCTAATCGGTAGAGTCCCTCCATCGTGTTTCCGATCATGTTGAATGCGACAGCATCCGTTGCCTGTGCTGGGTCGACCGTCGTAATATCAGACGTATCTGTCAATCGTAAAACTTTTTCCCCTTCAGAAGAACCTGCATCTTTATCTCCGCTACCTGTCGAACATCCTGCAAGCACAACGCTTCCTGCAAGCATCACTGATACCGCGAGACCGACTGTTTTTTTATTCATCGGTGAGTCATCTCCTTTTTGATTTTCAAAACCGCCACAAATACACGATTTTTTAAACATCTCGTCGAAACTGCCACAACGTTCCCCAAAACGCATTGACCTAGTTTCCAAAACTTAAACGAAGTGATAAATTGATTTTATGTGAGAATAACAATAACGTCAAGTGAATAGTCACACTATTTGCTATTTTACACGTTCTAAATAGTACATAGTCGTAACAAACCGTTGCTTTGCGTATAATGAGATTATCATCTCGGTGTAGGAGGTTCATCATGTCAGCTAAACTATTTCGCCCGCTTTTAATTGCTTTGGTTTTAACAGCAGTCTATACGATTTGGGCCGTCGTCACGGATGCTACCCACTCATTTTTCTATCATTTGTCGGGTGGTTTGTTCATCTCTGGTTTTCTACTGCTCGCCATCGGCTTTTTCTCCAACATGTCGGCCAACGGTTTTTTCAAAGGCATAACAGCCGGCTTCAAAAAACAACGGGAAGCTAAATTACGCGAAGTGGACGGCGATTATTACGAAGACGAAGAGGAAGAAGAGGAGCTTCTTCAAGAAAAACGAAAGCGGACTTCGGGCCGGACAGCACCTTATTTATCGAGTGGGTTTATATGTATCGTCGTCTCCCTCCTATTATCATTTGTTTAATGGAATTTAGGATGACGACTGAAACGAAGATATGGTAAAGTAAGAGGAACGATATATGAGAACACAGAGAAGAAGAGTAGTAAATCCGGCAGTCACTTATAGAGAGTCCATGGATGGTGGAAATGGATAGTCGACGCGGATCGAATGGACTTCGGAGTGGCTGATTCGAAATGATGTAGAATCAGACGGGTTTGCCCGTTACAGCAAATGAGCGGCTAGTTTTCTAGCAACTTGGGTGGCAACGCGATGACTCGTCCCTTGAATTATTCAAGGGACGAGTCATCTTTTTTTATCTCAATTTTTGGAGGAATTCACATGAAAACGATTTTTTCAGGCATCAAACCAACTGGTACGGTGACACTTGGTAACTACATCGGAGCAATGAAACATTTCGTCAATTTACAGGACGAACATGACGCTTATTATTGTATCGTCGATCTTCATTCGATTACGGTCGAGATTGACCGGGTTGAATTGATGAACAACACACGTGCACTCGCTGCCCTCTATATCGCAAGCGGGCTCGACCCAGAGAAAGCAACGATTTTTGTCCAGTCGGAAGTTAAAGCACACGCTCAACTCGGTTGGATGCTGACATGCCTCTCCGGTATGGGTGAACTGGAACGGATGACACAATATAAAGACAAGTCGCAAGGTAAAGACCGGATCGGTGCGGGATTATTTGTTTATCCGACCTTGATGGCAGCTGATATCCTCTTGTACGACGCGGAACTTGTTCCCGTTGGCGACGATCAAAAACAACACATCGAGTTGACACGAGACTTGGCACAACGTTTCAACAGTCGTTACTATGAGACGTTTAAAATGCCGGAGCCGGTCATCGCTGAGACAGGTGCCCGTATCATGAGCTTGACGACACCTGAGAAAAAGATGTCCAAAACCGATACGAATCCAAAAGGCTACATCTCGATGCTTGATGCACCGGACGTCATCCGCAAAAAAATCAAATCTGCCGTGACCGACTCGGAAGGCATCGTTCGATTCGATCGGGAACAAAAGCCAGGTGTCTCGAACCTGCTTGAGATTTATTCATTACTCGCCGACATCCCAATCAAAGAGTTGGAAGCGAAGTATGACGGATTGAACTATGGTGTCTTCAAAGCAGATGTTGCGGAAGTTATCGTGGCTGAACTCGAACCAATCCAGCAGCGATACTATGACTTGATTGACTCGGAAGAACTCGACCTGATTTTAGATCAAGGACGGGATAAGGCGGACCTCGTTGCTTCCCGTAAACTCGCAAAAGTCGAAAAAGCAATGGGTCTTCAACGCAAACGGGCAAAAGTTAAAAAATAATTCTATCTGTTTTTTTACGATCCTTCCCTCTCTTCTTGTTTTCCAAGAAGAGAGTTTTTTTGATTTGCTCAACAAAAAAAGCGTTCCCATTGACGGGAACGCTTAACACTCTTATTTTCCTTCGATTGAAGCCCATTTGTACGAGAAGTCTGCGCCGAAGTTATGTTCGACAACTCCTTTGACATATGGTTTAACCATGAATGCACGTCCACGCTGATACACAGGCGAGATGGCTGCAGAATCAAGAAGGATTTTCTCTGCTTCTTGAAGCTCAGACCAACGTTTTGTTGCATCTGTTTGTGTTTTCGCATCGT
Source organism: Exiguobacterium antarcticum DSM 14480 (assembly GCF_000685865.1). Classification (GTDB taxonomy): domain Bacteria; phylum Bacillota; class Bacilli; order Exiguobacteriales; family Exiguobacteriaceae; genus Exiguobacterium_A; species Exiguobacterium_A antarcticum. Next base: position 360,813 of record NZ_JMKS01000003.1, read on the forward strand.
TGATGAGTTTGTCGTACTCTTTATCCGACCACTTACCACGGTTGTATGGTCCGTCAGTCAAGAAGAGATCGAGGAACGTCATTGGATCTTGGTAGTCAGGACCCCAGCCGGCGAATGAGAATTCAAAGTCGCCTTTGTTTTCGAGATCCAGCTTGTTTTTGAACGGTTGTTGCTTGATCGTGACTTTCATGCCTGGAAGGTTTTTCTCAAGCTCACCTTTCAAGAACTCACCGATTTTCTTCGCGTCATCACTATCGTAGTTAAGAAGCTCGAGTTCAACCGATTTTTGACCGATTTCTTTTAAGCCCTCTTCCCATAGTTTTTTCGCTTCGTCTGCATTGTACTCATTGAATGTCGGGTACTTTTCACGGAAGTCTTTTCCGTCAGCATCCTTCGCGAAGTCTTTTGGTACTAAGAAGTTGGCAGGGATTGAACCGTTCGCCAAGATGACGTCCGTGATCCCTTTTTTGTTGTAACCCATGTCGATGGCACGACGGATTTTTTCGTTGTTTAATGCTTTGACTTTCGTGTTCAAGTAAAGGTAGAAGATTGTTGACTCGCCTTTAGTCTTGAACTCTTCGTTATCTTGATACTGAGCAACGAACTCTGATGAAAGACCAGCACGGTCGATGTCACCTTTTTCGTAAAGGTTAACGGCAGTTGATGTTTCTTTAACGACTTTGACGTTAATTGTGTTCAACTTGACGTTGTCTTTATCCCAGTAGTTATCGTTTTTGACCATTTTCCAGCCTTGTTCGCGTGTCCACTCTGTTAACTTGAATGGTCCGTTGTAAAGTGATTTATCTGCAGTTGAACCGAAGTCCTTGCCGATTTTTTTCGAAAGTTCTTCTGATTTCGGCATGAATGGACCGAATCCAGTTAAACCAAGGAAGTAGTCAGCTGGTGCTTTCAATTTCACTTCGAATGTTTTATCGTCGACAGCTTTGACGCCAACTGCATCACGCTCGCCTTTTTTCGTGTTGTATTCTTCAGCACCATCGATGTTGTAGAAGACGTATGCATATTGAGAAGCGTTTTCTGGGTTCAGAACTTCTTTCCACGCAAATTCGAAATCTTTAGCAGTGATTGGTGTACCATCCGACCATTTTGCATCACGTAGCTTGAATGTGTACGTCAACTTATCGTCTGAAACCGTATGACTTTCTGCAATACCTGGTGTTGGTTGTTGCTTGTCATCCAAACGATAAAGACCTTCCATCGTGTTGTTCAAGACATTGAACGACACGGCATCCGTAGAAGTTGTTGGGTTAAGTGTCGGAATATCAGCACTTTCGATCAAGTTTAGCGTCTGCTCACTTGATTTCTTGTCCGAACTCTTATCGCCCGATGATGTGTCATTTGAATCCGTCGTCGAACAAGCTGCGAGGAACGCGCTTGAAACGAGAGCTACAGATGTAGCCAGAGCAAAACTTTTCTTTTTCATGATACGATGACCCCCCTAAAATTTCCAAAGCTAGCAATCTGAGGTTTTTGAACGAAAAAAAAAGTCGTTATTTCTATTCGAACAAAACCCTTCGTTACAAATAGTTTACAATGTTCTGATAATTTTGCAAAGCTTTTATCCGATTTTTCTAAATATTTTTTCAAAGCGACATCAAAAACAGCTGGTAGTTCATTTTTATTTTGTATTTTTTTAAAGATTTCATACCCCTGTTTGATTAAAAAAATAACTAAAAAAAAGCGATTTTAACGGTCGACTGAACCGTTAAAATCGCTTTTTTGATCTTATGCATGATACCGTTTGAAGACGAGTGAAGCATTATGTCCACCAAATCCCAACGAGTTACTGAGGGCATATTCAAGTTCCCATGCCCGGCTTCCTTCACGTACGTAATCAAGATCACAACCTTCACTTGGTTGTTCCAGGTGAATCGTCGGATGGACGGTTTGCTCTTGAAGTGATTTAATCGCCGCAATCGCTTCAACACCACCAGCTGCACCAAGCAAGTGACCAATCATCGATTTTGTCGAATTGATTGCTAGTTTTTTAGCATGTTCTCCAAATACCGTATGAATCGCCTTTGTTTCAAGCACGTCATTCATCGGTGTACTCGTGCCGTGCGCATTGATGTACTGAACGGCCAGCGGTTCGATACCGGCATCTTGAATCGCCATCGCCATTGCGCGCGCTCCTCCGTCACCATCCGGGTCTGGTGCCGTGATATGGTAAGCATCTGCCGTCAAACCGTATCCACTGACTTCTGCATAAATCGTTGCTCCACGAGCCATCGCATGCTCATATTCTTCAAGAACTAAGATTCCAGCCCCTTCGCCCATGACGAACCCGTCACGTCCTTCATCGAAGGGACGGCTGGCTGTATTCGGATCATGATTCGTCGACATCGCTTTATTGGCGCAAAAACCAGCAAACGATAGATTTGTGATCGGTGCTTCCGCTCCACCGGCAATCATCACATCCGCATCTCCCCGCTCGATGACACGTAATGCTTCCCCAATCGCATTTGTTCCTGAAGCACAGGCTGTGACCGAACAGTTATTCGGGCCTTTTGCTCCTGTATAAATCGAGACTTGTCCGCTTGCCATGTTCGGAATCATCATCGGAATGAAGAACGGGCTGACACGACGATGCCCGCGTTCAAAATAAATCTTTGCCTGTTTTTCAATCGTCTCGACTCCGCCAATTCCAGATCCGATCCAGACACCGATCCGTTCTGCATTTGCTCTGACGTCAAGACCTGCATCCTTGACGGCTTCCATACTCGCAACAAGCGAATAATGGACAAACCGATCCATCTTGCGCGCCTCTTTCGCTTCGATGAATTCCGTAATCTCAAACCCCTGTAATTCACCCGTCACTTTTGTTGGGTATTCATCGATATCCAACCGTTCCATTGGACGAATCCCATTTTCTCCTGCTTTTAATGCCTGCCAAAATGTCTCGACATCATTTCCAATTGGTGTTAATGCGCCCATACCGGTTACTACTACACGTTTTCTCATCATCATCATTTTATGTGTTCTCCCCTTTAGTCCAAGTAATATAAGCTGCTCCCCAGGTCAATCCAGCACCAAATCCAGCCAGGACGAGTGTCGTCCCTGGTTGAAGCCGTCCTTGTCGACGCGCTTCTTCCAATGCCAATGGAATCGATGCAGCAGATGTATTGGCATGTTCATCAATCGTCACGATGACTTTCTGTTCCTCAATCCCTAACCGTTCACGTGCCGCATCGATAATCCGTAAGTTCGCTTGATGCGGAATCAACAAATCGAGTTCTGCGAGTGATCCGTTTGCTTTATGAATGACTTTTTCGACGATGTCCGGTAATTTCCGTACCGCAAACTTAAAAACTTCCCGACCATTCATTTCAATTGGACCATCTAACTCTTTAAAGAGAAGATGTGCCCCTCGACCATCTGTTCCAAGCTCAAAGGCATTTAAGCCCTGTTGTTCTGTCGGACCGAGTACAACTGCTCCGGCCCCATCCCCGAACAGAATCGCGGTCGATCGGTCTGACCAGTCGACGATACTCGACATCTTTTCTGCTCCGATGACGAGGGCGTATTTTGACGTTGTCGCCGCCATCATACTCGCTGCCGTTTGTAATGCAAAAATAAATCCGCTGCAAGCCGCGCTGATATCAAAGGCTGTTGCGCCTAACGCACCGATTCGGTCTTGGACGATACAGGCCGTCGAAGGAAACGCACGTCCCGTTGCCGTTCCGACTACGATCAATCCGATGTCATCTGCCGTCAAGTTCGCATCTGCCAATGCTTTCTGAGCCGCTTCCGTTGCAAGATCCGTTACATCTGTCGTTTCATCCGCGATATGTCGTGCTCCGATTCCTGTTCGTGTCCGGATCCATTCATCACTTGTATCAAGCGTTGCCGCTAAGTCATCATTGGTGATGCGACGTTCGGGTAACGAGGTCCCGAGTCCTACAATTCCAATATTCATATGGTTGCTCCTTTAAAATTAGTATCTGGTACTAATATAAAGCGTTAATCTGATTTTGTCAAAGAGAAAAGAAGGCCCAGTTTCCAGGGAACCTTCTTTTCGGTAACGCTTATTGTTCCGAATCTGTTAACGTCCGGACGACTTCCATGACCATTTTCGCCGAATTGATCGACGCAATCTCTAAAAATTCATCAAACGATAATGACGCTTCTTCATCGGCACTGTCCGAAATCGAACGTGTCACGACGAACGGTACATTGAATTGATGACAGACTTGCGCAATGGGTGCGGCTTCCATCTCAACTGCCGCGACATCCGGAAAGTTCGTTTTGATGGCATTCGAACGTTCTGTATCATGAATGAAGGAATCTCCCGTCACGATCAAACCATGTACGACACGAATCGCTTCCATCCGTTCGATGACGGCTTCTGCCGTCGCGATGAGTTTTGGGTCTGCCGTGTAGGCAGCAGGCATCCCTGGTACTTGTCCGTACTCATAACCAAATGCTGTCACATCAACGTCATGATGACGGACTTCTGTCGAGACGACGACATCGCCGACTTTCAGACCTGCTCTGAATCCGCCTGCTGATCCTGTGTTGATGACGGCACTCGGCTTGAAATGATCGAGCAATAGTGTCGTCCCGATCGCTGCATTGACTTTTCCAATACCGGACTTCAAGATGACGACAGGTACACTGTTCAGTAATCCCTCATAAAAATGATAATTGGCGATCACCGTATCTTTTCGTTCCGATAATTCATTACGAAGTAAGTTGACTTCTTCTTCCATCGCACCGATGATTGCGATTGGCATATTTATTCCCCCAGTCAAACAGAAAACCGGATTGCTCCGGCTCCTGTCAGTTCTTATTTATTTAATCGATGTGATTTTGACAGCAAAGTCTCCACCTGGTGCTTGAACGGATACTTTTTCACCTACGCTGTGACCAAATAAACTTTTGGCGATAGGTGATTCGTTTGAGATTTTACCAGTGAATGGATCTGCTTCCGCACTCCCGACGATCGTGTACGTTTCTTCTTCATCATCTTCGAGAATCAAGAAGGTAACCGTCGTTCCGATACCAACGACAGAAATATCCTTTTCATCTTCTGAGATGATCGCGACGTTCCGTAACATCTCTTCCAACTGAGCAATCCGTCCTTCAACCATCGCTTGTTCTTCTTTCGCTGAATCATATTCCGCGTTTTCCGACAAGTCACCAAATGAACGAGCAATCTTAATGTTTTCGACAACTTCTTTTCGGCGGACTGACTTCAGTTCGTTTAATTCACTTTCAATATTTGCTTTACCTTCAAGCGTCATATAATACTGTTTTTCTGCCATTTTTGTCACGCTCCTTTTTATTCCACTAGTATAGTATATTCACATCTTTTTTGGAATCAATATCCTCTTTCGTCAAGTGCCGACCGGTAATCCAGAATCGCCCGGATCTTCGTGACGAGTAAATCGATTGCCACGTGATTTTCTCCGCCTTCAGGAACGATGATATCCGCATACCGTTTTGTCGGTTCACAAAACTGAAGATGCATCGGACGAACGACTTTCGTATACTGTTCGACGACCGAGTCGATCGAACGGCCCCGCTCATTCATATCACGTTGCATACGACGGAGGATCCGAACATCCGCATCCGTGTCGACGAAAACTTTAATATCCATCAATTCCCGTAAACGTTCATCTTCAAGCGCTAAAATCCCTTCGACGATGATGACGTCACGCGGGTCGAGTGTAATCGTTTCTTCCGCTCGTGTATGTGCGACATAATCGTAGACCGGTTTTTCGACTGCCTGGTTTTCGCGCAATTCCTTGATATGTTCAATCAACAAATCATTATCGAAGGCAAATGGATGATCATAGTTCGTTTGATAGCGTTCTTCCATGGATAACTCACTTTGGTCCTTATAGTAAGCGTCTTGCTCAATCATGACGATGGATTCACTTGGAAATGCTTCGACAAGCGAACGTGCGACCGTCGTCTTTCCTGAACCTGTTCCTCCAGCCACACCAATTACAACCGGTTTTTGCATTGAATTCGTACCTCCATCATTCATTCCGACTTCACTTTCCGACTGACGGATACACCGTCTCCGAGTGGGAAAATCGTCGTATCATATTGATCTTGCTCCATCATCCATGCCGTAAACTCTTTGACAAGACGAACCAGACGCCGCCTTCTCCGGTCAAAGGTTTTTGGATCCGTTTCGAGTACGTCACCATGCAAAAACAGATTATCCGTGTATAAAACTCCGCCTATTGGCACTAGTCGCCCATAACCGTTAAAGAATTTTTTATACTGTCCTTTGGCCGCATCGATGAATACGGCATCAAACTCCTGATCAAGTGTTTCGGCTAATTCTACTGCATCGGCAAAAACGATGTCAATCCGATCTGCGACATCCGACCGTTCAATGAACATTTTCGCTTCGGCATATCGTTTGGCATTTCGTTCCACCGTCGTGATGCGGGCGTCCGGTAAGGCACGAGCCATCCGGATTGCACTATAGCCGATCGCCGTTCCGAGTTCGAGAATGCGTGTTGGCTGCTGCAGCGTCAGCAACGATAACAACACTTCTGAACCGGTCAGTTCGATGATCGGAATATGGTGTTCTTTCGCGTATGTTTCCATTTCCTGCAACAACGGATCACGTTGCCGGATCATTCCTTCGACATACGCTGTAAAATCATTCATTCAAAATTCACTCCTTCTGCGCATAAACAGGTTGACCGGGAACGAACATACCGTCCCCGATCAACCCCTTGTTCACTGCTCTTTACTTGCTTCGTATTCAACCCATTCAGGTTTATACTTGACAACATTTCGTTGGTGCTCCTCGTATGTTTCTTCGTAGAGGATTTGACCACGTGGATTTTTATCACTTGGTGGTCGTGCGAAGAAGTAGACATATTTTGTCTGGTTTGGACTAAGGACGGCGAGGATAGAATCTTCGCTGACGGTCGAAATCGGACCAATCGGAATACCTTCGTATTTGTACGTATTGTATTTCGAATTGTTTTCGAGATCTTTTAACGTCGTCAGTGCTGTATTTTCTCCCGTACCGTACCAGACCGTTGGATCCGATTGGAGTTTCATTCCGTCGTTGAGACGATTCGTGAAGACACCGGCAATCTCGCGACGATCGTCTGGCGTCGCTGCTTCCCGCTCGACCATTGATCCGAGACTCAACACTTCATGGAAGGTCATACCCGATTTCTTGATCGCATCCGCATTCGCATCATAAATCTTTTCCATCTGGTCTAACATCGTTTCTGCGATTTGATTGATACTCTTTCCTTTGTCGAACTCATATGTCGCTGGGAATAGGTATCCTTCTAGTGAGTAGAGGACCCCTTCTTTCGTCACTTCATCCGTCAACATCGGATACTTTTCAATCAAACTTTTGATATACGCCTCATCCGTCAAGGATTTTTGAATCGAATCTGCCTTAAAGCCCGTCGCTTTTGCGATGATGGCAATTTGTCGGTCCATCGTGATCCCTTCAGGAATCGTTACTTTGACATCCGCTGCTTTCATGATTGTTCCGGTCTTCAACTCATTGATGATTTCGTCTGGTGTCATCGCTTGTGTCAAGGTATACGTCCCTGCTTGGAATGACGATTCATTCTTGTAGCGGACGTAATAACGGAAAATCGTTTCGTTAGCGATTAAATCCTTTTCTTTGAGAAGACTTGAAATCGTACTTGTTCCAGCGCCAAGCGGAATTTCGACTTTGACGGACTTCGTCGCTGCTTCGTTGACCGGTTCAAGTGAACTCTTTAAAAAGATATAGATGGCTGCTCCTGCTACTAAGAAAATCGTGAACAACACTGAAAGGATGATCAGCGTAATCCGGCGCGATGTCCGGCGGCGCTTCTGTTCTTTTTCAGCATTTTTCTTCCATTCATTCTCCATTGGTTCCTCCTTCTTCTCTTAAAACAAGGTGACATCGAAAGAGCATTGCTCTCACGACATCACCTTATGCACGAGTCGGTTTAGTCAAGCTCGTCTTCTAATGTATTGAATACTTCTTCAATCTCATCCCATGTTTCTGCATCGTCTTCTGCGATCGGAACAAGATTAAAATCGTTATCTCCATCACCATATTCGTCTAGTTCATAGACAAAGATGTCGACTTCTTCTGCTTCATCATAATCCGCACCGATTGGTTCGAGGAAAATGTATGTTTTGTTCGAACGTGGACTTTCATAACGTAAACGTTCCGCAAACTCAAAATCATTACCTTCGCCATCAGGAATTACGTACCGTGTTGGTTCATTCTGTTGCATCATTCATCCGCTCCTTTAATGCAGTCTCGAGTTCATCCCAAGTCTGCTCATCGTTTTCATCAATCAGGCTCAGCTCAAAGTCGTCTTCGCCTTCACCAAACTCGTCGATTTCACAGATGATTAAATCATCTGCACCTTCTTCCGGGTGACCGATCATTTCAAGAAATAGATACGTTTTACCGGTTCGTTCACTGACATAACGGTACCACTCTTCGAAAAGATGTTCGCCACCGTCTTCATCAGGAAAGAGATACTGCCGTTTTTCTTCCGACATCTCATTTCCTCCTTATCGATTTGCCCGATCCAAATAAGATTGCAGGATCATGACTGCCGCCATCTTATCGATGACGAGTTTCCGTTTTTTCCGACTGACATCTGCATCAATCAGCATACGTTCTGCCTGCATCGTCGTCAGTCTTTCGTCGACGAGGACGCTCGCAAGACCAGTATGCGCCTCGATTTCACGCGCAAACGCTTCACTGGCCTCTGCTCGCGGTCCAATCGACCCATTCATGTTTTTAGGATGTCCGATGACGATGATTTCGACACCGTACTCCTTAATAATTGCCTCGAGCCGTTTAAAGGCGACAGGATAGTCCGGCTCCGTCCATTTGATGGTCTCGATACCTTGTGCCGTCCAGCCCATCAAATCACTTACCGCAACACCAATCGTCTTTGAACCGACATCAAGCCCGATCGCACGCTTCATTTTTTGTCTCCACTCTCCGATAAATAAGATTTCACGAGTTCTTCTAGTAGTTCATCACGTTCAATCTTTCGGATCATATTACGTGCATCGTTATGACGAGGAATGTAAGCAGGATCCCCGGAAAGAAGATATCCGACGATCTGGTTGATCGGATGATAGCCTTTTTCTTCTAAAGCATGATAGACCGTCAACAACACTTCACGTGTCGCTGCTTTACTATCGTCTTCTGGGAAATTAAATTTCATCGTTTGATCCATCTGACTCACGTTAATCACCTCTTTCATTTACACTACTTCTCTATTATGCCAGTGATTGCACGTAATGTGAAGTAAACGCAAGCGCTTCGTTCAATTTTGCAGGATCTTTTCCGCCCGCCTGTGCCATATCCGGACGGCCGCCACCGCCACCGCCGCAACGTGTTGCGACTTCCTTGATCAGTTTACCTGCGTGATATCCCTGATCGATCAAGTCTTTTGAGACACTCGCAACGAGATTGACCTTATCGCCTTGGGCACTTCCAAGAACGATGATTGCTGAACCAAGGCTACCTTTTAGTTCGTCCATCATGCCACGGAGAGCGTCCATGTCTTGGACGTCGACTTGTTTAGCAAGGACTTGGACGCCATTGATTTGTTCAACATCGTCTTTGAGTGACGCCGCTTCGATGTTCGACAACTTCGCTTGTAATGATTCGTTTGTGCGTTCCGTTTCACGAAGTTGGAGTTGGAGCGCTTCGATCCGTCCTGGCACTTCCGCTGTTTTCGTTTTCAACACACGTGCCGCCTGCTCGAGTGTCTGCAAGTGACCGTTCATGACGTGATACGCACCTGCACCTGTGACCGCTTCGATCCGTCGTGTCCCAGCACCGATACCGGACTCAGAAACAATCTTGAACAGACCAATTTCTGCTGTATTCTTGACATGAATTCCACCACATAATTCGATCGAATACGTTCCCGCCGAAACGACACGGACTGTTTCACCATATTTTTCGCCAAACAACGCCATTGCACCTTTTGCTTTGGCATCAGCAATATTCATCTCTTCGATTTCAACAGCGAGTGATGCCCAGATGGCTTGGTTGACATCTTGTTCGATCGTCGTTAATTCTTCTGCCGTCACTGCACCAAAATGCGAGAAATCAAAACGAAGACGTTCCGCTGATACAAGCGAACCCGCTTGATTAACATGTGTACCAAGCGTATCCTTCAAGGCTTTATGCAACAAGTGTGTCGCTGTGTGGTTTTTTGTGATTGCTTGACGTGATGAGGCTTCGACCGTTGCCCGGACCGTCGCATCAGCCAACGCAATCCCCGTCCGGACGACGACCGTATGCAAGTTTTGTCCATTTGGTGCTTTTTGAACATCTTTGACATCCAGTACAAAGTCTGCACCGACGATGGTTCCTGTATCCGCGACTTCTCCACCACTCTCCGCATAAAACGGTGTGATATCTAATAAGAGTTGTGCTTCTTCTCCTGCAGCGACTTCTGTCACTCGCTCTCCATCATGCAGCAACGCAATGATTTTCGCATCCGTCTCAAGGTCCGTATAACCAATGAATTGGCTCGGAACGGTTAACGTCGCGAGGACTTCCGATTGTTGCTGCATCGAACCACCATCTTCACGGGCAGCACGGGCACGCTTCCGTTGTTCATCCATCGCCCGTTTGAAACCTTCTTCATCTACCGACATCTGGTGATCTTCTGCGTATTCGACCGTCAGCTCGAGCGGGAAACCATACGTATCATACAGACGGAATGCATCTTCGCCACTGATTGTATGTTCGCCATTACTTTTAGCCGTTTGTGCCACTGTATTCAAGATGGCCAGACCATCATGTAACGTCTCATGGAACCGCTCTTCTTCGTTTTTGATGACACGTTTGATGAAGTCTGCTTTCTCCGGTACTTGTGGATAGAAGTCCACCATGACACTCCCGACCGTATCAACGAGTTCATGCATGAACGGACGTTCGATGCCAAGCATCTTCGCATAACGGACGGCACGACGCAGCAAACGGCGTAAGACATAACCACGTCCTTCATTTGAAGGCAATGCCCCATCTCCAATCGCGAAGGCTACTGTCCGGATGTGGTCGGCGATGACTTTAAACGCAACATCGAGTTTCGCATCTTCCCGATACGTTTTCCCACTGAGTGCTTCTGTTTTGTGGATGATCGGCATGAACAAGTCCGTATCGAAGTTTGTTGGCACATCCTGCATGACGCTTGCCATCCGTTCGAGTCCCATCCCTGTATCGATGTTTTTCCGTGGTAATTCTGTATAGTTGCCATGTCCGTCATGGTTGTACTGACTGAAGACGATGTTCCAAATTTCAAGGTACCGTTCGTTTTCGCCACCCGGATACAATTCGGAATCGTTTGGATCGTCGCCAAATGCCGGTCCACGGTCAAAGAAAATCTCCGTATTCGGACCGGATGGACCTTCTCCGATTTCCCAGAAGTTATCTTCTAGCGGAATGATGCGTTCAGCTGGTACACCCAGTTCGAGCCAAATCTGACGAGCAGCATCGTCTTCCGGATGAATCGTCACGGAAAGACGTTCCGGATCGAGTCCGTACCAGTCGTCACTCGTCAACAGTTCCCAGCCCCATTTGATGGCATCTTCCCGGAAATAATCGCCGACAGAAAAGTTTCCGAGCATCTCGAAAAACGTATGGTGACGGGCTGTTTTTCCGACGTTTTCGATATCATTCGTCCGAATCGATTTTTGAGCATTGACGATTCGTGGATTCTCTGGAATGACACGTCCATCAAAATATTTTTTTAAGGTCGCGACACCTGAGTTGATCCAAAGTAATGTTGGATCTTCAATCGGGACGAGCGACGCGCTTGGCTCGATTGCATGTCCTTTTGATTGGAAAAAATCGAGATACATCTGACGGATTTGTGCACCTGTCAATGGTTTTAATGGTTTCATCGAAAATACCCCCGAATTGATTAGTTTGTCCTGAACGCAAAAAAACGATACATTCATCCCTGAAAAGGGACGAAAGCATCGCTCTCGTGGTACCACCCTCGTTCGTAAAGACAGTTCCTCTCTTCACCTCGAAAAATCCAATAACGGAGATTACCCGCAAGTGTTTGCACTCGACTCCGGAAGGAGCTTCGGACGAATCGTCATGGAGATGGTTGCAGCAATCCCATCTCTCTCTGGTACATGAACAATTCGTCTTACTTAACTTCCATCAACGTTTTGCGTCCATTCATCTACCGTGATTATTACCTATCTGACGCATCCAGTCAAGTCTTTGTCATCCCGCCCAGCCGTTCAATCAGCCGGGTCCGTCGACGTGGTTCTTCCTCCTGCGACGCTTTGTAAAAGGCGCGTGGATCACCAAACAACAATAAACTCGCTTTCGCACGGGTCACAGCCGTATAAATCAGATTCCGAGAATGTTTGAAGGCACCTGTGAAGAAAACAGGCATCAAGACGATTGGAAATTCCGACCCTTGCGCTTTATGGATCGTAATCGCATAGGCATGTGTGAACTGATCCCAGTCACTCCGGTTGTATTCGACTTCCGTCTGATCAAAACGAGCGATGATCTTATCGACCTTATCGACGTTTTCTTTCGCAAAAAAGATATTGACGATTTCGCCGATATCTCCGTTATAGACGTTTTCTTCCGCATTATTGACGAGCTGGAGAATCTTATCACCGCTCCGGTAAATCCGTGTCCCCTGTTTGACTTCCCGTTTCTTTGGCGCTTCCGGATTATAGACTTGTTGGAGGACGATGTTCAGTTCGTCAATCCCGACTTGTCCCCGGTAGGTCGGCGCTAAAATTTGGACATCGAACTTCGAGTAGCCTTTCGCAAGCGCTTTTTCTGCGAATGCCGCGATGCCGCGTAACGACTCTTGTGGCGCCAGCGAATAAAAACGACGATCCGATAAGGGGGCAAGCAGGTCGGCTGACGTCACCCGATTTTTTAAATCATGGGCCAGACGAAGGATCGACGAATCCTCGGCTTGCCGATGGACGACATTTAACCGGACGACCGGAATCCCGTCCGTATCCATCAAATCCGCCAAGACTTGTCCAGGTCCGACCGATGGTAACTGATCGCGGTCCCCGACAAATAGAATCTTCATCCCGTTTGGCACAGCCCGTAATAAACTTGATAACAGATAAATATCGATCATCGATGATTCATCGATGATCAACACCTTTCCTGTGATCGGTTGATCTTCGTTTAATTGAAAGTTCGTTCCATCATATTTCAAGAGACGGTGGATCGTCATCGCCGGAACGTCCGTCGCCTCGGACAGACGTTTCGCCGCTCGTCCGGTCGGCGCGACGAGGACATACGGATAGACCTCACCTGATTTGACCTGGCTTTTTTCAAGTGGCCAGTCATGAATCTCCTGTAACGCGTGCAGGATTCCTTTGATGACTGTCGTCTTTCCGGTACCCGGACCACCTGTCAACACCATCAACGGGGCTTTAACCGCGAGTTCGATCGCCTCGCGCTGTTGGACGGCATATTCCATTCCGAAACGTTCCTCCAGTTGACCAATCGCCGACAAGATTGTTGCGACATCGACTTCTTGTTCCGAGCCATTCGCCATGACGCGGGCCAACTCCTTTGCGGCCCGGACTTCGGCGTAAAAAATCGTCGGTAAGTACAAACAACCCTCTTCGAGTTTGACCTTATCTTCCGTCAATAATAATTCGATGGCTTGTTCGAGCCGTTCGCCCGGGTCTTCCCCTAGTAGACGGGGTGCCCGCTGCAACAAGGATTCGACCGTCGCGAAGGCATGACCTTCCGCTGCCTCTTGCTCTAGAATATGCATGATGGAAGCTGCGACCCGTTCCGGATGTAAACCGACGAGACCAAGATGCGAGGCAATCTGATCCGCTGTCTTAAACCCGATTCCACTGACTTCATACATCAAGGAATACGGATTTTCACGAATTCGTGCCATCGCGTCTCCTTCGTAAGCGGCATAAATCTTCGCCGCTAGTTTTGGGGTGACGTCAAACGGGGCTAAAAAGAGCATCAATTGATCGACCCCATACAACGTGGCCAGTCGGCTAAAAATCACATCGGCCTGTTTTTGTTTGAGACCCGGCACCCGGTCCAGTGCCTTGCCGTCTTTTAGGATGACATCAATCGCGTCCTCACCTAAGGCGTCGACGATATTTTTCGCTGTTTTCGGACCAATGCCGGTAAACGAACCATTTGTCAAAAAACGGACTGCCGCGTGTTTCGTCATCGGGACCGACCGGCGAATCAGCTCTGCTTTTAATTGTTTGCCGAATCGGGGATGGTCGATCAACCGTCCAAACGCTTGATACGTTCCACCCAGTTCAATCCCGACGCCTGTTCCCGTGACGACCAGTTCTGTTTCTTTTAATTCAAAGTTTTTTTCTTTGATTGTGATCAAAACGATCGAATGGGCCTCTTCTTCGGAGGAAAACAGCACACGTTTGACTCGACCTACTACATGATGGGGGTGCTCCATCGCTCCACCTACTTTCTTCACTCCAGTTCTCTGCCATTATCATAGCATTCGTTTAGTCGATTTTAAATGAGGGAAACGTACCTTGAATTAATTTTTGATAGGAGGAACGGATAATGGGACGTTTGCCGATTGCCGGATTATGTGAATTAGTATTAGAAGTTGAGGATATGGAACGTGCTGTCGCCTTTTGGAATAAAACACTTGGGATTCCAATCGTCGAACAGTGGGCGCCAGAGGATGCTGAACCCAGTCAGGAGCAAGCCAAAACTGACGGTGTCTGGGCGACTTGGCTCTACATCGGTGGGAACACCCGCCTTGGTCTTTGGCTCAAACGTGACTTCACGATGGAAGAGCGGACAGTCAAACGACTTCCCGTCACGGAATGGGACAGTCTATATGATGAAGGGGGCATGCATGTCCACTGCGCCTTTTATGTCGAAAAAGACAAATTTGACGAGGCACTCGAATTTTTACGTACAGCTTCGATTGCCGTCAAGATTCGCGAGTGGGACGAACAAGAAACCTCAAACGACAAAGAGTATTCTGCTTATTTCAAAGATACCGAACAGAACGTCATCGAATTGTACACCAAAAACATGGACGAAGCGTACGAAAATTTTTCTGGCCCTTCGTTACGTGTCATCCGAGAAGTCGGGCACTAAAAAAACTCGCCGTTTTTCCGATTATCATCGGGAACGGCGAGTTTTCTTATTTTAATAACGCATCCATCTTCGTTTTCGCATCTTGTGCCAACGTATGATTCGGTTGATACGCAAGGACGGTTTCAAGTTCGGTATAACACGCTTCTTGCTCTCCTAAGAAGGCGAGTGCAATCGCATAATTGTAACGTGCATCCGTATGCGTCTCTTCCAGCAATAGCACCTGCTCGAAGATTTCTGCTGCTTCTTCGATCTGTTCGTTTTGGGCGAGCGCCAATCCGTACTGGAAGGCGATTTCGACATCAACGCCGTTCAATTCCGTTGCCTGTTTCAGACGGGGAATTCCTCGAATCGGATCACCTAACTTTTGGTACGTCAGTCCGAGCATGAAGTGTAAATCGGCATCGTCTAGTCCATGCAATAACGCAAGTCGTAACGATTCTTCCGCTTCGACGAGTTGATCTGCCGCGAAAAACAAGGCCCCTTTTGCATAATGGGCACTGGCAAACGTCGAATCGATCGTCAATGCCTTTTCATAAAACCGAAGAGCGCGGTCTGCATCATCCATCGATTGGAGTAATGTGCCCAGATTGACATAGGCCGTCGGATCGTTTGGTTGTGCTTCGATTGCATCGTTAAAGGCCTGGGCAGCCAATTCATAGTTACCGGACTCCAGATGTCTAAAACCTACTTCATTATAGTTCATATAGTTCTCTCCTTTAGGCAAGATATGCTAAGCGTTCCCCTGCTTTGTATGCTTCATCGATCGTCGCACCACCCAGACAGATGTCACCATCATAAAAGACGACCGCTTGTCCAGGTGTGATCGCACGTTGACGCTCGTCAAATGCGACGTCAAGACGACCGTTTTCAAGCACACGTACCGTGACTGCCGTATCCGTCTGACGATAACGGAATTTCGCCGTACATCGGAATTCTGTTCCAGCCGGCATCGATGCCGTCCAACTGATGTCAGATGCATACAAACCTTCTGAATACAACAATTCATTGTGGAAACCTTGTTCGACGAATAAGATGTTGTCCGCCAGGTTTTTTCCGACGACGAACCACGGTTCACCATCTCCACCGATGCCAAGACCATGCCGTTGTCCCATCGTATAATACATCAGACCATCGTGACGTCCCATCGATTTCCCGTCCAGCGTCCGCATTTCACCCGGTTGGGCCGGTAAATACTGACTGAGGAATTGTTTGAAGTTTCGTTCCCCGATGAAGCAGATACCGGTCGAATCTTTTTTCTTCGCTGTCGCGAGGTTCGCTTCTTCCGCAATTTTCCGGACTTCTGATTTTTCCATATGTCCGATCGGGAACATCGCTTTTGCAATTTGATCTTGTGACAGTTGGTTCAAGAAATACGTTTGATCCTTGTTCGTATCGACGCCACGAAGCATTTTATGTTCCCCATCTTCGTAGACGGCACGGGCATAGTGTCCCGTCGCAACGAAATCAGCGCCAAGACGCATCGCGTGATCAAGGAACGCCTTGAACTTGATTTCTTTGTTACACATGACGTCCGGGTTTGGCGTCCGTCCGAGTTTGTATTCGTCTAGGAAATACGTAAAGACTTTATCCCAGTACTCTTTTTCGAAATTGACCGCATAATACGGAATCCCGATTTGGTTCGCAACAGCGATGACATCTTCATAATCTTCTGTCGCCGTACAAAATCCGTTTTCATCTGTATCGTCCCAGTTCTTCATGAAGATTCCGATGACGTTGTACCCTTGTTGTTTTAATAAATAAGCCGTGACCGAAGAATCGACACCGCCGGACATTCCGACGACGACCGTTGTTTCGCTCGGTGCTTTTGCGCGTGTGTTCATTTTCTTCACCTCTTAGTTGTTCTGAAACGATTTTACGATATCTATCAGTCCTTGTGCGAGTAGTTCGACTTGTGCTAAATCATTCCCTAATCCGAAGCTGATCCGAACAGACTGTTTCGTCCGCGGATTTTCACCGTACATCGCTGAAAGGACATGGGACGGTTCAATCGATCCTGCCGTACAGGCACTTCCGCTCGAGACGGCAATTCCCCGCATATCGAGCATGATCAAAAACGGTTCAATCTCGACATGGGGGAAATACAGGTTGATGACTTGCGCCAATCCTTCCGCTCCATTGATTTCAAAGTCGATCGTTGACGCTTCGAGCCGCGCGAGTAACATCGTCCGTAGCTGACGATAATGGTTCGTTTGTTGCTCCCGTTCCTCGGCCGTCAACCGGACAGCTTCCGCAAAACCAACGATTCCGGCGACGTTTTCGGTCCCGGCACGGCGCTTGCGTTCCTGCTCGCCACCAAAAGACTGTGCTTCCAGCTTGAGACCAGAGCGGACATACAGTAAGCCGACACCTTTTGGTCCGTTGATTTTGTGACTCGAAGCCGATAACAGGTCAATCCCCATCGTTTCGACATCAATCTCCCGCTTCGCAAAAACCTGGACGGCGTCCGTATGAAACAAAATCTGTTGTTCCTGTAAGAATCGACCACATGCCGCAATCGGCTGAATCGTTCCGACTTCGTTGTTGCCAAACATGATCGATACTAAAATCGTATCGGTCCGAACAGCAGCACGTAATGCGGATTCCGATACGACGCCGGACGCAGGTACATCGAGATAGGTCACTTCAAACCCACGTTTTTCGAGTTCTTCGAATGCGTGAAGGACCGCATGGTGCTCGAAACGTGTCGTAATGACATGACGCCCCTTGACCTGGTACTGCATCGCGGATCCGATGATGGCGTAGTTATCCGCTTCCGTTCCCCCGCTTGTAAAGATCACTTCCGTTGGGTTAGCGTTTAATTCTGTTGCGATCGTCCGTCGGGCAGCATCGATCGCAGCACGTCCTGATCTTCCGAACGCATGGACGCTCGACGGATTGCCAAACTGCTCTAACATGTATGGCGTCATTTTTTCCAATACTTCCGGACGCATCGGCGTCGTCGCCGCATGATCAAAATATATCATTGTTGTCACCTCTCATATATAAAACATGTATCCTGTATCGTCTTCTTCGGCTAAATCTTTTAACGTCGTCGTATCCAGTACTTGATCGACGGCACGTTGGATTTTATCCCATAACTTCCGTTTCGTCACTTCGTCACAGTTGTCACCTTCGACGACGACGAGTGGTCCTTCGAGCAAACGAATGATGTCGCCTGCCGTAATCTCGTCTGCCGGACGCCCTAATTTGTATCCACCATATGCCCCACGAACGCTCTTGACGAGACCGCCGTTACGAAGCGGCGCAATCAACTGTTCTAAATAGTGTTCCGACAACTCATAACTTTGAGCAATTTTCTTTAAGGATAATGGCTTTAACTCGCCTCCTTTAGCGAGAGCAATCATGATTGTCAGACCGTATCGGCCTTTTGTCGAGATTTTCATCATGCGAAAAAACATCCTTTCTAGTATAGTAGTAGCTAAAAGTCGAAAGAAGGAACGCTACCTATGGCTAATCTATTTGAATCCCACTCTCCTGCTGGTCCGCTCGCCAATCGGATGCGTCCTCAATCCTTGGACGAAATCGTTGGACAACGTCACTTAATCGGAGAATCTACCTTGTTACGTCGGGCGATCCTTGCCGACCGGCTTGGGACCGTCATTTTCTACGGACCACCCGGGACCGGCAAAACGACGCTTGCCCGAGTCATCTCCAGTTATACGAAGTCAGCGTTTGAACAATTAAATGCCGTCACGGCAAAACTGGATCAACTGCGCGAAGTCCTGAAGGCGGCCGAATCGCGACTCCAGTTTGACCAACAAAAAACGATCCTATTTTTAGATGAAATTCATCGGTTTAATAAGATGCAACAAGATGCATTATTGCCAGCCCTTGAAGCCGGTACAATCACGCTGATTGGTGCAACGACGGAAAATCCAAGTTTTGAAGTCAATGCGGCTTTGTTGTCTCGAGCAACCGTTTTCCGGTTTGAAACACCGACGACCGACGATTTACGGATCGTGTTACGACGTACATTACAAGATCAAGAACGCGGGCTCGGAAAATATCCGATCACGATCACCGATGACGCCGTCGACCATTACGTCAAATTATCGGACGGGGATTACCGGGCTTTACTGAATGCACTAGAACTCGCCGTCTTGACGACACCGGAAATCGATGGGGAAATCACGATTGACCTCGCGGTTGCCGAAGAAT
The DNA here is from genome assembly GCF_000685865.1 of Exiguobacterium antarcticum DSM 14480. GTDB lineage: Bacteria > Bacillota > Bacilli > Exiguobacteriales > Exiguobacteriaceae > Exiguobacterium_A > Exiguobacterium_A antarcticum. The sequence continues at coordinate 380,101 of NZ_JMKS01000003.1, forward strand.
CGATCCAACAAAAAGCATTAAAATACGATAAGGATGGTGATCGTCATTACGATGTCATCTCTGCCTTCATCAAGTCGATTCGTGGCTCGGATCCAGACGCCGCCTTATACTGGCTCGCTGTCATGATCGAAGCTGGGGAAAGCCCTCGCTTCATCGTCCGGCGCCTGTATGTCCATGCTGCCGAAGATATCGGTTTATCAGACCCACAAGCCTTGTTGCTCGTCGATGCCTGTGCCCGGGCTTGTGAATACATCGGTTTTCCGGAAGCACGCATTCCACTTGCGGAAACGGTCCTCTATTTAGCGACTGCTCCGAAATCAAACGCCGTCATCACGGCAATCGACAAAGCACTCGAACTGGTCCGACGTTCCGATGGCGGTCCGGTCCCCCCACATTTACGCGATGCGCATCATGCTGGTGCTGCAGCGTTAGGTAACGGGGTCGAGTATCAATATCCACATCAGTTTCCACATGCTTATGTCAAACAAAACTACTGGCCCGAAAATCTGGCACGAACGAAACCTGTCTTCTATACCCCTAGTCCACGTGGTTTTGAAAAACAAGTGCAGGCCCGACTCGATTTTTGGAAAAAACAACCGTAAACGTACGTATCAGAAAAAGCGACCTCCTCAGGTCGCTTTTTTAACGGACACGTTCGATGATGACGCCTGCTTCCCGAACGATTTCATTGATGACATAACTCGCCGCAATCAATCCCCCTACGGATGGGACAAAGGCATTCGAGCTTGGTGGCATCTTCGCTTTCCGGATGACAGCTTCGTCATTTCCAACGACTTGCCGCACTTCTTCGATGATTTTGACAGGTGGTTCGTCAGAGAACACGACAGGTACACCTTTATGGATTCCCTCTTTACGTAATCGTGTCCGGATGACTTTCGCGAGCGGGTCATAACTCGTATCCTTGATGTCAACGATCTTGATTCGAGTCGGATCCATCTTATTCGCCATCCCCATACTCGAGATGATCGGAATCTGACGTCGCTTACACTCTTTGATCAAATGAATCTTAAAGGAAACCGTATCCGACGCATCGATGACAAAATCCGGATTTTCAGCGAAAAAAGCTTCATATGTTTCTTCATTGTAAAACATCTTTAAACGAACGATCTCGAGGTCGGGATTGATTTGCATCAACCGATCGGCCATCGCATCGACCTTCGGCTGTCCGACCGTCGGGAGTAGAGCATGAATCTGGCGGTTGACGTTCGTGATGTCGATGTCATCTTTATCGACGAGGATCAAACGTCCAACACCACTACGGGCAAGGGCTTCCGCCGAAAACGAACCGACGCCGCCAATCCCTAAAATTGCGACAGACTTGGATGCCAATGCGTCAAGTCCAGTCTTACCGATTGCTAATTCATTACGCGAAAATTGATGTAACATCTCATAACCTCACAATACTCATACTGTTTTACTCGGAATTATATCATAAAAAAAAACGTCATGCGACGTATAGATGAATCACTTTTTAAAAAATAAACGATGGGACCCGAAGTGCCGTGTCGATACCTTATTTTTGAACCTGCTGTGCAGGTGGGTGTCTTATCCGACTCCTATTCGTACGTCCTCCTGCTGTGTTACGAGGCATGTACTACTAGTTGGAACGTCAGACTCCCTATCAAAAAAGAGTGGCTCAAAGATAAAAGGCGGCTCTCGTACATCTCAGGAACCCCATCTGTTGCATTTAATATAGCATTCCCATTATCGAAATGCAACTGGTTCCGGCTCTTAAAATTTGATCATTTTTCAGTCGTTTCACTTGACATCCAACGCCGGATGAATGCCCCTGTCGGATCGTATTTTTGTTGTTGGAATTCCGGGTTGAATCGTGGTGTACGTGTCGCGTTTCCGACCCCTGCAATGTAGGCCCAGTTCCCATAATTGGAAGCGACATCGTGGTCAATCAACTGCTGTTCAAAATAACGCGCCCCGATCCGCCAATCTTGTTTCAGATCGTGAATCAAATAACTCGCCGTAATCTGGCGTCCACGGTTCGACATCCATCCCGTTTCTCGAATTTCACGCATGAAGGCATCCACGAATGGTTGACCGGTCCGTCCCGCCATCCAGGCATCGACCGCCGATTGATCCGTTTTCCATGTCAGATGACCATCTCGCAAGCCATTGGACCGAAAGAGCCGATGTCCCGTCTCCCGCATCGTCAAGTGGAAAAAGTCACGCCACAACAATTCGAAGTATAACCAATAAGTCGATTCGTTCGCCCCATGCAGACGTTCAGTTCGTTGTAACTCTGCCATGACACGCCGTGGCGAAAGCGAACCGTTCGCAAGCCAAGCCGATAATTTGGAGGAATCATCGCGATCAAAGCCGTTCCGTGTCTCTTTATAAGTAAAGACAGGTCGTTCCAGGTACTCGGTCAAACGAGCACGCCCTGCCGCTTCACCGCCTGCAAACGGAAATGACGTATGCGGATGATCCATAGCTCTCACCTCTTGCGGTTCAACATACCGGACTTCTCCCGGTGCATCGATCGGTTCCGCGAATCGACCGGACTCTTCGACTCTTTTTCGAAATGCCGTAAAGACTCGTTTCAGTTCATCACTACCGATGTCTTCCCGAAGATGTAACGTTTGTGTCTCATACATACAGGCTGTAAACTGTCGCAGAACCTCCTGTTCCAGACATTCTTCGTAAAAACCAGTCATCCTGTGAAAATAGAGGACATCCTCCGGTTCAATGAACCGCGAGAGTTGTTCCATCGACCCCCCTCGCAAAATCGTCAGTTCGATTCCAAGTTGCCCTAAATGATCCCGTAAGGATTGGAGCGTCTCCCGTTCAAATGTCACGTGTTGGTGACCTCTCGTCTCTGTCTCACGTTGAATGAAAAGTGCTCGGACCGTCTGTTGTTCGCTACAGGCACGCGACAATGCTTCATGATCATCGACCCGTAAATCATTTCGATACCATACGATTCCCGCCATTTCATCAGCTCCTTTTTTCTTTTCTACTCGTACTATCTCAGTCTTCCGCTCTTACGCAAAGAATCAATGTGCGGAAAAGGTTTTGTTTTTTTGCTTTAGTGGAATATAATTAGTACAACTTACGTAAGGAGTGAATCATTTCATGGCAGCTAAAAAAGGGAAATTAAAGACATTAATCACGCTCGCTACGACGGTCGGACCGATCGTCTACAAATTCTATAAAAAACAACAAGCTAAAAAATCAATCAATACACCAAAATAATGCATCCCTTAAAACACGCTTCCCTTATAAAGAGAAGCGTGTTTTTTGATGTCTAGCTTTCTTTTGCTTTATCTCCATTCCGATGGACTTCACATATTTCCTCCGTGTTTTTCATTTTTTGCTCACTCCACTGCTCCCCTCTTCGTAAAAACGCCAAGGGTATGCCGTTGCCTCGCCGGCGTTCGGAATCCCGATTCGAGTCGTCTGCACGATCGTTCCTGCAGGGCCTGCCTCGATTTGAAAACGAGAATCCGTATATACATCCACAGCGGAGTCAGCCGTCGTCAACCCGAAGGCTTGGCACAACTTCGCCGGTCCATTGACGAGATTTTTTTGTTCCGTTTTTGTCAATGTCGCATACGGTTTCGCAAACCGACGAGTTGCGATGAGGTCATGCCCGCTGATAATCTCCGCGCCGCGCAGTAAGACCGCATATCCTTGACCACTCTCCCCACAGACGATGTTCAGACAATGGTGCATGCCATAAGTGAAATACACATAGATGTGACCGGCCGGTCCAAACATCGGTGCCGTCCGCTTCGTTGGGCGTCCGCTGTAGGAATGGGCCGCTTGATCGTATGGTCCAAGATAGGCTTCAACCTCCACAATCCGCATCGTGACTGCACCAACCGTCAGAAGACTTCCGAGTAATTCCGGCGCGACATCGACCGGTGATCGTTCAAAAAAAGACCTTTCCATCTTCATTCCTCCTAAAAAAAACAGATTTCCCTCTGACCAGAAGGAAATCTGTGTTGTTTATGATTGTTTGACTGCCGTCCGGATCGACAATTCGTTTAATTGTGCATCCGAGACCGGACTTGGTGCTGCTGTCAACAAGTCACTCGCCGACGCCGTTTTCGGGAAAGCAATCGTATCCCGTAAATTCGTTCGTCCCGCGAGTAACATGATGAGACGGTCAAGACCTAACGCAATCCCCGCATGCGGCGGCGTTCCGTATTCGAACGCTTCCATCAAGAATCCGAACTGTTCGTTCGCTTCTTCTTCCGTGAATCCAAGCAATTTAAACATCCGCTCTTGAATATCCCGTTCGTAAATCCGTTGTGATCCTCCACCTAACTCATACCCGTTCAAGACGAGGTCATACGCAACGGCAAGGACGCTGCCTGGGTCCGTCTCCAGTTTATCGAGATCTTCCCGGCGTGGCATCGTGAACGGATGGTGGTTCGCATAAAAACGACCATCTGCTTCTTCAAATGTCACGAGTGGGAAATCCGTCACCCAAAGGAAATTGAAGACAGTCTCATCAATCAATCCAAGTTCTTTTCCAAGTTTTTGGCGAAGTGCACCGAGGCTGTCGGCAACAATCGAAGCTTTTGCCGCCACGAAGACAAGTAAGTCACCGGCTTCAGCAGCCGTTGCGTCAACAAGACGTGCCGTCGCTGCTTCATCAAAGAACTTCGCGATTGGCCCGTTCAGACCTTCTGCTGTCACTTTGACCCACGCAAGACCTTTTGCGCCGTAGATAGCCGTGAATTCTTGTAATTTATCAATATCTTTACGTGAAAACTGATCTGCTGCACCTTTGACGTTTAAGGCCTTGACTTCGCCCCCTGCTTCAAGCGCCATATCAAAGACTTTAAAACCGGCTCCTGTGACCGCTTCCGCGACATCAATCAACTCAAGACCAAAACGTGTATCCGGCTTATCTGAACCAAAGCGGCTCATCGCTTCTACATGAGGCATCCGTGGGAACGGTGTCGTGATGTCTTTTCCGAGTGTTTCTTTCATGACACGTGTCATCATCGCTTCCATCATCGCGTACAAGTCTTCGACATCCATGAAGCTTGTTTCGATATCGACCTGTGTGAATTCCGGTTGGCGGTCTGCTCGTAAATCTTCGTCACGGAAACAACGGGCGATTTGGAAGTACCGCTCAAAACCAGACACCATCAACAATTGTTTAAACAATTGCGGTGATTGTGGCAAAGCATAGAATTCGCCGGGATGGACACGACTTGGAACGAGGTAATCGCGTGCGCCTTCCGGTGTCGACTTCGTCAAGATTGGTGTTTCGACTTCAAGGAAGTCTTGTTCGTCGAGGAAGTTTCGCATGATGTTCGAAGCTTTCGAACGCAGGCGGAATGTTTCTTGCAGCGACGGGCGACGTAAGTCCAAATAACGGTACTTCAGACGAAGATCCTCGGATGTTTGTTCCGCTTCTTCACTGATCGGGAACGGCGTCATTTTCGAAGCGTTCAAGATGATGACTTCATCCGCGACGACTTCAACTTGTCCCGTTGGAATGTTCGGATTCGGATTTTCACGTTTGATGACGGTTCCTTTAATATCGAGCACGTATTCTGAACGAATCGTTTCCGCTAAGCGGTGTGCCTGTTCGTTTTCCGGTTGGAAGACGACTTGGACGATCCCTGTCCGGTCGCGTAAGTCGAGGAAAATCAATCCACCTAAGTCACGGCGTTTTTGAACCCATCCTTTTAACTGAACTGCTTGCCCAATTGTTTCTTCTGTTACTGTTCCGTTCATATGTGTACGTCCGATCATTGTACTTCCTCCTTTAATTTCGCAACAATCGTGTCGGCAACTGCTGACAGTGGGACATCAATCTGTTCACCGGTCGACATATCTTTTAGCGCCGCTGCACCACGCTCGACTTCTTCGTCTCCGAGGATGACGGTAAAGCGTGCTTTCATGCGGTCTGCTGCTTTGAATTGTCCTTTAAACTTCCGTCCGAGGTAATCACGATCCGCGACGAGTCCTTCTAGACGCATCAATTGCAGCAAACGGGTTGCCGTTTTTTCGACTTCATCGTTCCCTTGCGCCACGATGAAGACATCAATCGACTCATCGATTTCCGGTAAGACCGCTTCGTTTTCAAGCGCCATCAACAAACGTTCGATTCCAATACCAAAACCGATTCCCGGTGTCGCCGGTCCACCAATCTGTTCGACAAGTCCGTTGTAGCGACCGCCGCCACAAAGTGTCGTGATCGCCCCGAAACCTTCTGCTTCCGACATGATTTCAAACGACGTGTGGTTGTAATAGTCAAGACCACGAACGAGCGTCGGATCAATGACGTACTCGATGCCTAACGCATCCAGATGAAGCAAGACTTGATCAAAATAGTCTTTTGATGCCGGGTTCAAGAAGTCAAGAATCGATGGTGCCGTCGCCATGCTCGGGTGATTGCGATCGACCTTACAATCAAGGACACGCAGTGGATTGGCTTCGAGACGATTCTGGCAGTCCTGACACAACTCATGCGCAACGGGCTTGAAGTGATTGACAAGCGCTTCCCGGTGCGCCGCTCGACTTTCACTGTCACCGAGTGAATTGATGACAAGCTTTAATTTCTTTAAGCCGAATGACCGATAGATGCTCATCGCAAGACTGATGACTTCTGCATCGATTGCCGGTTCTTCACTGCCTAGCGCTTCGACGCCGTATTGGTGCAGTTGACGGAAGCGACCCGCTTGGGGACGTTCATACCGGAACATCGGTCCGATATAAAATAACTTGACCGGCTGATTCGGTGAACCGTACAGTTTATTCGTCACGAACGATCGGACAACGGCAGCCGTCCCTTCCGGACGAAGCGTAAACTGTTCTTTTCCACGTTTTTCAAGCATGAACATTTCTTTCTGGACGATGTCCGTCGTCTCCCCGACACCCCGTTTAAACAGTTCTGTTTCTTCGAAGATTGGTGTTCGGATTTCCTTGTAGTTATAACGTTTACTGATCTCCCGTAACTGGTTTTCAATATACTGCCAACGCTCGACCGTACCCGGAAGCACATCAAACGTTCCGCGTGGTAATTTCATCCTAATTCCTCCTTTTGAATACAAAAAAAGTCCTCGTCCGCAAAGGGACGAGAACTTGAAGATCCCGTGGTACCACCCTGGTTGCTGAATCTAATTCAGCCACTCGGTGCAGTTAACGCCTGCTTACGATTTTCCCTACTCTACTGTTTCAGGAAAATACCTCAGAAGGGTCTTTCATCTAGTTCGCCTGATCACCCTTCCAGCCAAGGGGTGACTCTCTACGCAGCCGAGCTCTAAACTACTCTTCTTCATCATCGGTTCTAATATCGTTCTGTTATCCCCTATATTGCCTCGTTCGAAAGATCCTGTCAAGACTTTGGTCACTTTTCTAAAATCAAGGTGACCGGACCATCATTGACGAGTGCCACATCCATCATCGCTCCGAACTGTCCCGTTTCGACCGTCAGTCCCTGCTTACGCAAACGGTCATTAAATGCTTCGTACAGTTCGTTCGCGTGATCCGGTTTTGCGGCTTCCGTAAATGCTGGGCGTCGCCCTTTTTTAACATCTCCGTATAACGTAAACTGGGAAACGGATAAAATACTTCCGTCGACATCCTGAAGCGATCGGTTCATCCGTTCTTCCTCGTCCTCGAATACACGTAATCCCGCAATTTTATCCGCCAACCAATTGACTTGTTCTAGCGTATCTTCATGCGTGACCCCGACGAGTAAAAGAAATCCTTGATCGATTTGACCGGTAATCGATCCATCGACCGTCACGCTTGCTTCTTTGACCCGTTGTAATACGACTCGCATTCCTATCCGCTCCTTATGTCATCATGACGCGATGTACGGCATACACGTCTGATATCTGTTTAATCCGGTCGACCACTTTCTGCAAGTGGTTGACGTTGTCAATCGCAATCGTCATTGAAATCTTCGCTTGTTTGCTGTCGTCCCCTTTACCACTTACGGCAACGATATTCGTATTCATCGCCGAGACGGATTGAAGGACGTCATTTAAGAGACCCGCTCGGTCAAATCCAGAAATCTCAATTTCGACATTATAACTCTTGACCGTCTTGCCCTCATGTTCCCATTCGACTTCCAGCAATCGTTCCGGATTTTGTTCGTGAATGACATTCAGACAATCCGCCCGGTGGATCGAGACACCACGTCCGCGTGTGATATAGCCGACGATATCGTCTCCCGGTACCGGATTACAGCACCGGCTCATCCGAACCAACATATTGTCGATTCCTTTGACACGAACCCCTTCCGGATTTTGTTTTTTCGGTCGGTCGAACGTCTTCATCCCACTGATGGCATCGTTGAGTTCAAGGTTTTTTGATTCTTTATCCTTGCGCAATTTTTCCGTCAATTTATGCGCGACTTGAGCGGCTGTCAATCCATGATAACCAACCGCGGCATACATATCTTCCTCTTGACCGAAGTTGAACTTCCGTGTCACGTCTTCAAGTGTCTTGTCGTTGATGACATCCTTCGGTTCAAAACCAAGCTTCTTCACTTCTGCCTCAATCAGCTCGCGGCCTTTGGAGACGTTTTCTTCCCGTTGTTGGCGCTTGAACCATTGACGAATCTTATTTTTCGCTTGACTTGAGACACAAATCTTCAGCCAATCCTTGCTTGGTCCGTAACTGTGTTTTGATGTGACGATTTCAATGATGTCACCGGTTTTCAGTTTATAGTCAATCGGTACCATCCGTCCGTTGACTTTCGCTCCGATCGTCCGGTGTCCGATTTCCGTATGAATCCGGTACGCATAATCAATCGGCACCGATCCTTTAGGTAATTCGATGACATCACCCTTTGGTGTGAAGACATACAACATGTCGCTAAAGAAATCGACTTTGACAGATTCCATGAATTCCTCTGCATCGGCTGTATCTTTTTGAAGCTCTAAAATTTCACGGAAATGAGCGATTTTATCTTCAAAACCGGATTTTGCTTCCTGTTCCTTGCCTTCTTTGTAAGCCCAGTGTGCGGCAATTCCGTACTCGGCGATGAAATGCATATCGCGTGTCCGAATTTGCACTTCAAGCGGTTCACCCTTTGGCCCGATGACCGTCGTATGCAGTGACTGGTACATGTTCGGTTTAGGCATGGCGATATAGTCCTTGAAACGTCCCGGCATCGGTTTATATTGTGTATGAATGATTCCGAGCACCGCGTAACAATCTTTGATCGAGTCGACGATGATCCGGACGGCCATCAAATCATAAATTTCGCTGAATTCTTTTTTTGAATTTTGCATTTTATTATAAATCGAATAGATGTGTTTCGGGCGGCCATCCACATCCGCTGCAATCTCAACTTCTTCGAGTACTTCGTTAACTTCATCAATCACGGATGTGACCAGTGCTTCCCGTTCCGTCCGTTTTTGTTTCATCATCGAGACGATCCGGTAGTATTGTTGCGGATTGATGTAACGAAGACTGATATCTTCGAGTTCCCATTTAATCGTCGATATCCCGAGTCGATGCGCAAGCGGCGCAAAGATTTCGAGTGTTTCTTCTGCTTTTTGGACTTGTTTTTCTTTCACCATATGTTGTAACGTCCGCATATTGTGCAAACGGTCGGCTAGCTTAATCAAGATCACACGGATATCTTCTGCCATCGCAATGAACATCTTCCGGTGGTTTTCAGCTAATTCTTCCCGTTTGGATTTGTATTTGATTTTACCGAGTTTCGTCACACCATCAACGAGCATCGTCACGTCTGCTCCAAAACGTTCCGTTAGTTCCTCCAGCGTAATGTCAGTATCCTCGACGACATCATGAAGAAGAGCGGCAACGATCGTCGTCGCATCCAGTCCGATATCCACTAGTATCCCCGCTACTTGAACGGGGTGAATGATGTAAGGTTCACCCGATCGACGAAATTGTCCTTCATGCTCGTCTTTTGCGAATTGATAGGCACGTTCGATATCCTTGACTTCTGCCTCGGTCATGTACTCCGCACATCGAGCGAGAAGGTCTTCTACATTTACGATTTGTTTATTTGTCATCCCTTATCCTCACCCAGTCCCCGGGATTGATTACGCTGAATCCCTAATATATATATCTTCTATTATCGTGAAATTTTGATAATATGTCAAAATAAAAAGAAATACCCCCCCGACTACAGCCGAGAGGATATCTACTACGTATTAATCTGCGTAACGAATCAAGGACAAGATATCGTATCCTTCTAATTTTTCACGTCCGCCTAACCCATCGAGTTCAATCAAGAATCCGATTCCGGCAACTGTTCCGCCAAGCTGTTCAATCATTTTGATTGTCGCTTCGATCGTTCCACCTGTCGCAAGTAAATCGTCTAGAATGACGACGCGTTGTCCGGGTTGGATCGCATCGTGATGCATCGTCAAGACATCTTTTCCGTACTCGAGACCATACTCGACACGAACTGTCTCACGCGGTAGTTTCCCTTCTTTACGAACCGGTACGAAACCGATTTCCATCGCGTAAGCGGCTGGACAACCTACGACGAATCCACGTGCTTCCGGACCGGCAATGACGTCAGCATCTTGTTTACGCGCATAATCGATCAAGGCGTCGACCGATTGTTTGTAGGCAGGACCATTCTGCATCAGTGATGTGATATCTTTGAAACTAATTCCTTCTTTCGGCCAGTTTTCGACCTCTTTTATATGCTGTTTGAACTCCATGTCATTTCCTCCTGCTTCGCCGCTTCTACCAAAGTATCAAAACGCTCTTTCAACTGAGCGAGTGACGAATAAATGTATTGTTGCTCAAGACGCTGACGTTCCTCATGACGCTTGTACGTCGCGGCTTCCGTCAGATCTCGTTTTTCAGCATTCGGGTTCACACCCGGCAGCCCGTCCTCCATTGTAACAAGAAAATCCAGTTCCGAAAACACTGAATGCATAAAGTTAATTGAACGTTTCGACCATTTTCGGGATTTCGACAAACGGACGAGGCCGATTCGCAGTTCATCTCGTGGACATTTGGCAAAATAATTGAAGTACTGTTTAAACTCTTCCCGTGAAGGAATCGTCTCGAAATAGTATCCTTCGTCCTTAAACGCGCAATACACACGCTCCGCCTCTTTCAAGTAGGGCAAAAAGGCTGACTCTTCTTCCGGCAAGTCTAAAAAGACGATATTGGCTTTGATCGGACCGTTCAAGGGACGTTCGGCATACTTCGTTTGTGTGTCTTTCGAGAAGGCAACTAACGTCGTCATGTCTTCTGGTAACTCAAACACGTCCGTTAACGGTTTTTTACCGCCACGGTAATCAAACAATTGATAATCAACGACGGCTAAATCTTGAATCATCAACTGTGGTTTCCGGAACCCGTTCCACTCATTGATGTTTAAGCTCCCCATCAAGGAGACGTCTGCGAGTGACGAAATCTCATCGACCGCGTCCCCAAACCCAAACCCGATTCCATCGAGTTCCGTTTTCCCATCTGTCACGAGGACTTTCAAGTGTGTCAAATCACGACCGATCCGCTTTAAATCCCGGATGTTCGCCCCTTCGACGACGACACGCGGCGAAGGATTGCCCATACCAAATGGGGCCAGTCGTCCCATTTCTTCGATCAATCCAATCGAGATCTCTGAGACGTTGAGACGTAAATCGATTTCCGTCGTCGCGATGAACGCCTTGTCCGGTAAGCCGGCGGCTTGCGCATTCAACCGTTCCCGTAAGACGGAGACATCCTCTGACGATAAAGTCATGCCTGCTGCAGCAGGATGTCCGCCGAAGTGTGGCAAGATGTCTTCACATCGTGTCAATTCAGCAAACAGATCAAACGCAGCAATCGATCGACCTGAACCTTTTGCCGTTCCTTTTTCCGCATCATGGCACAAAAGAATGACCGGACGATGATACTTCTCGACGAGCCGTGAGGCAACGATTCCGACGACACCGGGATTCCACTGATTTGAGTCGACGACTAATACACGATCGGATAAATAATGACGTTCGACTAAATCAATCGCCTCTTCCGCGATGTTCTTGACGATGTCTTGCCGTTGTTTGTTTTGTTGATCCAGTTGTTCTGCGAGGATACTGGCTTCTTCGATCGTTTCCGCCAGCAACATCTCAAGCGCCGGCATCGCGGAATCGAGACGACCTGCCGCATTGATCCGTGGACCAAAGGCAAAACCAACCGATTCTTCCGTCAACTCGTCTTCCACTAAGCTGCACACTTTCCGTAACGCTAAGATTCCGGGACGTTCGCTTGCGTTCAAGGCTTCGATTCCTTTTGCTGCGAGTAACCGGTTTTCACCAACTAACGGGACTAAATCGGCGATCGTCCCAAGAACGGCTAAATCAAGCAGTTCCTCCGGTACCCGACCGAGCAGGGCATGGGCGACTTTAAAGGCGACACCGGCACCGGCTAACTTCGAATACGGATAGTTCGTATCGACCCCAGGATGAATCATGGCAAAGGCATCCGGTAAGACGTCTTTTGCTTCGTGGTGATCGGTAATGATTAAATCGACACCTAAGTCTTGTAAGACTTTTGCTTCGTCGATTCCAGAAATACCACAGTCGACGGTGATGACTAAACCAAATCCTTCTTCTGCTGCCCAACGGAACGCTGCTTCGTTTGGTCCATACCCTTCCGTAAAACGGTTCGGGATATAACATTCCGCCATCGCTCCGATTTCGACTAACGCATGCCAAAGAATCGCAGCTGAACTGACACCATCGACGTCATAATCGCCATAAATTAAAATCATTTCACCTTCGTCAGCAGCCTGTTGAATCCGGGCGACGACTTTATTCATGTCTTGAAACAGGAACGGATCATGAAAATCCATCTGGTCTGCTTCTAAAAACGCTTTCGCCTGTTCTGCCGTCTCAAACCCACGTTGCACGAGCAGATGTGCGACTTGTCGCGAGACTGCCACTTGTTCTGCCAACTCGTTTATTTTGAGTGAATCGACTTCTTTATCGATCCATGTTTTCTTCGAATGATACATCTAACCCCTCCAATCAACTTCATCATTATAAAACAAAACCCGCGTTAGCGATAGCTAACGCGGATCTCATTCATGATGCTTGTTTCGATGATTTTAATGTCCGACCTTTCATGACGAGCCACAATTGGGCCGCAATGAAAATCGAAGAATACATTCCCATGATCAGACCAACCAGTAAGGCCAGACTGAATCCGCGGATGGCTTCACTGCCGAAGATATACAGTGCAGCGGCCGTCATGATGACGGTAATGACGGTATTGATGGAGCGAATGATCGTTTGTTGAATCGATTCGTTGACGATTTGCGCGAGCTCCGGATACGTGACTTGACGTCCACCTTTTTCGGCAAGTCCCAGATTTTCTCGCACGCGGTCGAACGTGACGATCGTATCATTGACCGAATACCCGATGATCGTCAAGACGGCAGCGATGAAGTAAAGGTTGACTTCGATCTGTAAAAGCGAGAAGAACGCAATGATCATCAAGGCATCATGGAGCAACGCAAGGACCGTCGCAATCCCGTAAAGCGGCTGAAAACGGAACGATACGTAGATGACGATTCCGAGTGAGGCGAGCAAGACGGCGTAAATCGCATTTCGGGCGATCTCCTGACCGACTTGTGCCGATACCGTCGAGATACTCGGTTCTTTGCCATACTCTGCTTCAATGACTTGTTTCATTTTTGAAATCTGTTCCTGGCTGAATTCACCAACAAACGTTACGTTGGCGAGTGTTCCACCTTGTGCAAATTGAACACCATTGATTTCAGCCGGATCGATCCCAGCATCCTCAATGACTGCCCGTACATCAGCTTCTTTAATCGTGTCTGTTGAGGCAATCTCGACTCGTGTTCCTTCTGTGAAGTCAATCCCAAGGTTCAACCCTCGAAAAGCCAGTAATAGTACAGAAATCAGCACCAAGGTAATCGTGATTGTAAAATAGATTTTCCGGTGTTTTACATAATCAAGTTTCGTTGGATTAAAGTTCACGAATTTCACTCTCCTTTACGCCAAACCAGGTTTTTTTCTTATCAAACCATCGGCTACTGACGAGAAGTTGCATCAGGTAACGTGAGATGAAGACATTCGTGACGAACGTAACGGCAATCGAGACCATCAGCATGATCGCAAACCCTTTGACCGTACTCGTACCGAAGTAATACAACACACCTGCTGAAATCAACGTCGTCAAGTTGGCATCAAGAATCGTGCCGAACGAACGACGATTTCCGGCTTTAAAGGCCGACAAGACCGATTTCCCACTACGTAATTCATCTTTAATCCGTTCGGCCGTGATGATGTTGGCATCAACCGCCATCCCGACACCTAGCACGAGGGCTGCGATCCCTGGTAACGTCAGTACGGCATTGATTCCGTTAAAGAAGATCATGACGAGATAGATATAGAACAATAACGTGATGATCGATACGAAACCAGACACCCGGTAAAACAGCAACATGAACAAGAAGACAGCTGCCACACCGATCATCGAAGCAAACAATGTCTGATCGAGGGCATCCTGACCAAAAGCAGCCGAGACAGACGTCGAATAGATTTCATCGAGCTTAACCGGAAGAGCTCCAGCATTTAGAATCGATGATAATTGTTTGCCGTATTCTGCTGTGATATCACCACCTGAGATGATGGCTTTATCCGAGTTGATCGGTTGTTGCACCGAGGCATCAGAGACGATTTTCGAATTTTCTTTTTGAATCTCTTTTTCGTAAGTATCGCCTTTTTCATAATCCAGCCAGATGACAAGGCGGTTGCCCGGCGGTTGCATTTTTGATACGTTTTGTGTCACTTCATAAAACTTTTCTTTTGACTTCATCGTCAATTCGACAAGCGGCGCGTTTGTTTGCGGATCATATCCGACTTTTGCTCCTTTTGCCTTCAAATCCGATCCATCCAGTAACACTTTGTCGTTGATGTCCCGGAAGGATAATTCAGCCGTCGATGATAAAATCTGACGTGCTTCACTCTGATTCTTGACACCGGCTAACTGGACCCGAATCCGGTTGTCTCCTTCAATCCGGATGTCCGGTTCCGAGACACCAAGGACGTTGACTCGGTTTTCGATGGCCGTCAAGGTCGCGCTCATCGCGTTCGCATCGATGACGTCGCCTTCTTTGAGCGGTTGTACTTCATACAGCACTTCAAATCCACCTTTTAAATCAAGACCCAACTTCGTGTCCTTTAAAAGCCAAGTCGATGTCGTACCGATCAATATGAGCAGCGCGGCAACGATGATAAAAAACGAGGCCAGTTTTCCCTTCTTAATCATGCTACATTGTCCTTTCTCTCTATCCCAGTATATTTTCAGACAACTTTCTTATCCTATCCTAGCTTACATAAGAATTGGTAATGATAGCAATCGTTTTTCTCATATAAAAACAGAAAAGACGCTCCCGGATTCGGAAAGCGTCTGTTTCGAGCCTTATTCGACGATTTCGTCGTCCATGACAGTCGTTGATTTTTTCGTAACTTCTGCGACCGCACTTCGGTTAAACGTCAATTGTGCGTTGCCTGATTTCAATGTGACCGTTGTCTCATCAACTTTTTGTACAACCCCATGAAGGCCACCGATCGTGACGATCGAGTCACCGCGTGATAACTGGGTTTGCATCTCACGCACTTGCTTCTGGCGTTTGTTCTGTGGACGAATCAACAAGAAATAAAACACCACGAAGATCAAGATCATCGGGAGGAATGTCAATAATTGTTGCATCTGAGTCAGCTCCTTTTCATTCAAATCACGTTCATTATACCGTAAAAAGAATGGATTTGTCAGACCGTTTATCAGAAATTCTTCGCATTCGGTAAATTATAGCCATATTCTTCAAAAAATTCATCTTTAAAATCAAGCAGACGGTCTTCACGAATCGCTTGACGAACGCCTTCCATCAACTTGACGAGGAAGTGAAGATTATGTGTCGAACAGAGGTGCAACCCAAACGTTTCCTGCGCACGGATCAAATGGTGAATGTAAGCACGCGAATAATTCTTACATGCATAGCAATCACATTTTTCATCGAGCGGACGGAAATCGCGGGCATATTTGGCATTGCGGACGACGAGACGTCCGCTTGACGTCATCAACGTTCCGTTACGCGCGATCCGAGTCGGCAAGACGCAGTCGAACATATCGATCCCGCGAATCGCGCCTTCGATCAACGCATCCGGCGAGCCGACCCCCATCAAGTAACGGGGTTTGTCTTCCGGCATGAGCGGTGTCGTAAAATCAAGTGCACGGTACATGACATCCTTTGGCTCTCCAACCGACAAACCTCCGACGGCATATCCCGGGAAATCAAGTGACGCCAGGTCACGTGCGCTTTGACGACGCAAATCCTCGTATTCGCCCCCTTGGATGATGCCGAATAACGCTTGATCTTGTGGACGTTCGTGCGCAGCGAGGCAACGTTCTGCCCAACGGCTTGTCCGTTCGACGGAAGCTTTCATGTATTCGTGTGATGCCGGGAACGGTGGACACTCGTCAAATGCCATCATGATATCGGAACCCAACGCATTTTGAATTTCCATCGCTTTTTCCGGTGATAAGAACAACTTGTCACCGTTCAAGTGATTCCGGAAATGGACACCTTCTTCTGTGATGTTACGTAAGTCAGCAAGTGAGAAGACTTGGAAACCACCGGAATCGGTTAAGATCGCTCCATCCCAGTTCATGAATTTGTGCAGTCCGCCGGCTTCCTTGATGACATCATGTCCAGGACGGACCCATAAATGGTACGTGTTCGACAGGATGATGTTCGCGTTCATGTCCTTGATTTGCTCCGGTGCCATCGTCTTGACCGTCGCTTGTGTCCCGACCGGCATGAAGACAGGTGTCTCGAAACTACCGTGCGGCGTATGGACGATTCCTAACCGCGCACCGGATTGTTTACAGGTCTTGATATGTTCGTAGGTTACTGCGTGTTTTGTCATCGGTTTAATTCCTCTCTCGTTAAGAACATCGCGTCTCCGAAACTAAAGAATCGGTATCCTTGCGCAACGGCTTCTTCATAGGCATGTAAAATGTGTTCACGTGTCGATAAGGCAGACACGAGCATGATTAACGTCGACTTCGGTAAATGGAAATTCGTGATCAATCCGTCAATCCCTTTGATTTCTTGACCCGGATAGATGAAGATATCCGTCCAACCAGACGCTTCGACGAAGTCACCGTGGTCCCGGATGACCGTCTCGAGCGTTCGGGTCGATGTCGTCCCGACGGCAATGATTCGTCCACCATTTTTCCGGGTTTCTCGTAAAATCTGAGCGGATGACTCCGGTAATTCGTAGTATTCACTGTGCATCTTATGGCTGTCGACATCATCGACGGAAACCGGTCGGAACGTGCCGAGCCCGACGTGTAACGTCAACGGTGCGAGGTGCACACCTTTATCCGTCAAGGCTTTCAACAATTCCGGTGTGAAGTGGAGTCCTGCCGTCGGTGCTGCCGCACTCCCTCGTTCTCGGGCGTAAACGGTCTGATAACGGTCTTGATCTTCCAACTGTTCATGGATATAGGGGGGTAACGGCATCGTACCAAGTTGATCGAGTACTTCATAAAAGATACCTGTGTAGGAAAACTTCAGAATCCGTCCACCATCTTCAAGTGCTTCGAGACATTCCGCTTGGAGTAACCCGTCTCCAAAGGACAGCTTCGTTCCCGGTTTAACCCGCTTCGCTGGTTTAGCGAGCGTTTCCCAGACATCCTCACTCGTCTGCTTGAGTAACAGGAGTTCAATCTTCCCGCCGGTCTCTTCCTTGACCCCAAACAACCGGGCCGGCAAGACTTTTGTATCATTGATGACCAGTGTATCTCCGGCATTGAAATACGACACGATGTCATGGAACGTTTCATGACGGAGCGCTCCCGTTTCCCGATTGACGACCATCAACTTCGAACTCGTCCGATCAAGTAACGGGACTTGGGCAATCTGTTCTTCTGGTAAATGAAAATCAAATAAATTTACATCCATCTTTAATTTCCTTCTTTCAATCCTAAATGTTGCCGTGCAAACGGCGTTAAGACACGACCACGTGGTGTCCGTTGTAAAAAGCCTTGTTGAAGCAAATAAGGTTCATAGACATCTTCAATCGTCTGGGCATCTTCTCCGATCGTCGCCGCAATCGTCTCGAGCCCGACCGGTCCCCCTGCAAACCGTTCTGCAAGCGAACGTAACAACCGGTGATCGACGTCATCAAGACCTAAGGCATCGACGTGTAATCGATCGAGGGCACTCGTCGCAAGCGTTGCGTCAATCGCCGTTTGATGGGCGACTTGGGCAAAGTCCCGAACGCGTCGTAACAGTCGATTGGCGACACGCGGCGTACCACGTGAACGAAGGGCAATCGCTTCCGCTGCCATCCGGTCTGCTTCAAACCCAAACAAACGGGACGTCCGCGTGACGATGGCTGAAAGTTCCGGCATCGTATAATACTCGAGTTTCAGCGTCACACCAAACCGATCCCGGAGTGGTGCCGATAACATACCCGCCCGTGTCGTCGCTCCGACCAGTGTAAAGGGCGGCAAATCGATTCGGACACTTCGGGCCAGTTCCCCTTGACCAATGACGATATCAAGACAATAGTCTTCCATCGCCGGGTACAAGATTTCCTCGATGGAACGACTTAACCGGTGAATCTCGTCGATGAACAGGACATCCCCCGGCTCGAGCGAGGAAAGGATTGCTGCTAAGTCTCCAGGTCGTTCGATTGCCGGTCCGGCCGTCGTCTTGATTCCGACACCCATTTCATTGGCGATGATTGTTGCAAGTGTCGTCTTCCCGAGTCCGGGTGGACCATACAGAAGCACATGATCCAGTGTTTCTTGACGGATTTTTGCCGCTTGGATAAAGACACTCAGATTGCCTTTGGCTTTTTCTTGACCGATGTATTGTTCAAGTGTCTGAGGACGTAAACTCCACTCTTCCTGATCTTCCGCGTGGGCGGATTCTGACAAAATCCGTTCTTCCATGTTCTCACCTCACATTCAATAACAACTGCAGCGCCCGCTTCACGTATTGGTCGGTCGACAGCACTTCACCTTGAAGCGCTTTTTTCACTTTTTCGACTTCCCGTTCACTGTAACCAAGTGCCGTCAAGGCTTCACATGCTTCATTTAGTTCGGCATTTCCTTGAGCGAACAATCCTTCACTCGGAATATAATCAGGGGCCAGTTCGGCCAGCTTCCCTTTTAAATCGAGCGTCATTTGTTTCGCCGTCTTTTTCCCGACACCCGGGAATTTAATGAGATAACTTTCTTTTTCTTGTTCGATTGCTTCGACCAGCGCGTCGACATCACCCGATGCGACGATCGCGAGCGACCCTTTTGGACCAATCCCGGTCACACCAAGTAATTTCGTGAACAGTGCTCGTTCGCGTCGTGAACGGAATCCGAATAATACTTCTTGGTCTTCTCTGACATAATGATACGTATATACGATAACCTGTTCGTCTCCGGTCCGATAAAAAAACGGGTTCGGTGCTACGATTTTGTAGCCAATCCCCCCGACCTCGATCGTCACGAATTCTGCACAGACATAAGCGACTTCGCCGCGTACGAATTCTATCACTTTAGAACGCTCCCATCCATTAACAAACTCTCGTGTTATTGTAGCATATAACGCGGAAGCTCTTCAAAACGTAATTCCACAAAAAAACTCTACCATCCGTTGCCAGATAGTAGAGGATCGGATGTGTTCATGAACGTTCGAGCATCCGTTCGAGCGCAAGGACCGCATAACGGGTCGTGTCAGCATCGACGGTGATGACATTCACCGGATGGCCGGCTTCGATTTGCTCCAATGACCAGGCGAGGTGCGGTAAATCAATCCGGTTCATCGTCAGACACGGACACATGAACGGATTCAAGGAAACGATATCCAGTTCGGGGTGGTCGTATGCCA
This sequence comes from Exiguobacterium antarcticum DSM 14480, assembly GCF_000685865.1. Classification (GTDB taxonomy): domain Bacteria; phylum Bacillota; class Bacilli; order Exiguobacteriales; family Exiguobacteriaceae; genus Exiguobacterium_A; species Exiguobacterium_A antarcticum. Next base: position 399,959 of record NZ_JMKS01000003.1, read on the forward strand.
GTCGTTGCACAAGATTCATTTCGGTCCCGATCGCCCATTTCGTTCCCGGTTGCGCCCGTTTTATCTGATCGATGATATAGGCTGTCGATCCATTCAAGTCAGACGCATCAACGACTTCAAATGAACATTCCGGGTGGACAAGGATCGTTCGATCCGGTTCCGTCCGCCGGAACTGATCAATCTGTCCGACGGTGAATTTTTCATGGACGGAACAATGCCCTTTCCACAATACGACGCGGATATCGGCATCCACTCCATCAAACAGCAGTTCGTCCGCTATCGGATCCCAAACAGCCATCTGCTCTAACGGAACACCCAAGGCATGCGCCGTATTCCGTCCTAAATGTTGATCGGGCAGGAAAAAGAGGATATCACGCTCAGCAAGTGCCCATTCGACCATTTGGACCGCATTGGACGAGGTGACGGTCGCTCCGCCATGACGACCGACAAATGCCTTGATTTCCGCGGTCGAGTTGACATAGGTCAACGGAAGAATCGATTGACCGAGCCGGTCACTGAGGATTTCGTAAGCCCGTTCTGTTTGAAATCCATTCGCCATATCCGCCATCGAACAACCTGCCCGCATGTCGGGTAAAACGACCGTGTGACTTGCTTCAGTCAGCATGTCTGCTGTCTCTGCCATGAAATGGACCCCGCAAAACACGGTGTATTCCGCTTCTGTCATCTTTTTCGCGAGTTGTGCCAGTTGAAGCGAATCTCCGGTCGCATCCGCGAACTGAACGACCTCATCTTTTTGATAATGATGAGCCGGTAAAAATAGTCGGGTTCCCATCCGGCTTTTGACACTTTCAATCAACGACACTAATTCTTCGTCTGTTTTCTCCAAGTATGTTCGTGGAATTCCCTGGTGAGTAAATAAATCAACGTTCATCTTTTTTTCCTCCTACGATTTTCATACTGATGTCTAATGCAGGTGCCGAGTGCGTCAATGCGCCGAGTGAGATGTAATCTGCCCCGGTATCACAATACGCCGGTAATGTATCAAGCGTGATTCCACCTGATAACTCCACTGTGATCTGTTTCGGAATCCATTTCCGGAACGTCTTGATTTCCTCCGGCGATCGATTATCGAGCATGATGATATCGACCCCTGCTGCGACAGCTTCTTTAACTTCTTCACCGGTCTCGACTTCGACTTCGATCGGTGTCGTATGACCGACCTGTTGTTTTGCCCGTTCGACGGCCGCCGTGATCGAACCGGCGACGGTGATGTGATTATCTTTGATCATGACAGCATCATCGAGCCGCCCGCGGTGGTTAAAGCCGCCTCCGATCCGGACCGCATGTTTCTCAAGCATTCGTAATCCCGGTGTCGTCTTTCGTGTATCTGTAATCCGAACTCTTCCGGCCGCCTGGCTGACTGCTTGCTGCGTCAACGTCGCAATGCCTGACGTCCGTTGAATGAGATTCAATGCCACCCGTTCACCCGTCAAAATCGAGCGTAATTGTCCCGACCAGTTCGCTAACACCTGTCCGCGAACAATCGCTTGTCCGTCTGTCACGATCGTTTCATGTTCGACGGCAAGTAGTCGCGCCAATTCGATCAAGACGTCCTCCCCACAAAATATCCCTGATTCCTTAGCAATGAACCGTCCGACGCCCTGCTCCATGCCGGTCAGACAAACTTCACTCGTCACGTCCTGATGACCGATGTCCTCGATCAAAAAATCTTTAAGCTGTTGTTGCAGATGCCATCTGTTCATCCTGTTGCTCTCCTTTTAATCGTTCAATTGCGCCTTCCAGTAAAAGTCGGGCGGTGGTGTGTTTGAGTCGATTCAACTCTGCCTCTCGTCCCCTTCCCGGTTCAGAGCGCTGCTTTTTATAGGTTCGAAGCGTCTGTTCGAGTCCAGTTAGTTCGAGATTGACACGTAAGACATCCGTCAATGACGGATCGGTCATCACGTCTATACCGGATATGTCGGTTGGTTCAGGTAATGGTCTCCGATAAGGCAGCTGAAGCTGTAACGCTAATTCTTTTCCCATCACAAAACATTCCAGTAGTGAATTCGACGCCAACCGGTTTTTTCCGTGCAGTCCAATCGAAGCGGTCTCCCCAACCGCGTACAGACCAGAGACCGTCGTTCGTCCGGCTTGATCCGTCTCGATTCCTCCCATTATAAAATGCACACCGGTCGTCACTTCGACTAACTCCGGACGTATGTTCAACATTTCACATTTTTCAACAAATGTCGGGAATCGTGTTTCCAGTCGTTCGACTGCTGTCGTATTCAGATAAACAGGTTCCTTGCACCGTGTTGCCGTAATCATCGATGCGACTTCGTCCCGCGCGGCTAAATCGCCTTGCGGATGATCCGCCATTACGCGTCGCCCGTCTGCCGTCATCAAGTAGGCTCCGGCACCCCGTAATGCTTCTGTGATCAAACCGTGACTGACACCGTCATGAAGCAGCACAGTCGGATGATGTTGGATATAACCTAAATCTGATAACCGCGCTCCGACGTGAGCGGCGAGCGCCAAACCGTCACCCGTCAGACACGGCTCATTTGTTGACGCCGTGAACAATCCTCCGATTCCGCCCGTTGCTAAGACGACGGCCCGGGCTGAGATGAGGAGTGGTGTCTCCCCTTGATATCCTCGCGCTCCGACAACTTGTTGCTTGACGGTCATCAGTTCTGTGATTACGGTATCTTCGATGATTGGATGCGGGAGTTGACGGAGCAGTTGCGTCATCATCCGTTCACCTGTCCGGTCCCCCCCACTATGGAAAATACGCGGTATCGTATGTGCTCCTTCTTGACCTAAGGCATAGGCGCCTGTTGCTTGACGGTCAAACGTAACACCAAACGCTTCCAACTCTTGAATGACCTGTCGTCCCGCTGCCGTGATGAAGGCGATCGTTTCTTCGTCTGTCCGTCCCTTTGCGGCTTGTATCGTATCTGCTTGATGACTGGAGTGGTCACGCTCTAAATATGCGGAAGCGATCCCTCCCTGTGCCCGCATGGAATTTGTTTCTGTCCGTTTCCCTTTTGAAACGAGCAAGACGTTCATTTCGGATGGGAGATGGAGTGCAACGGAAACTGCCGCTAGTCCTGTACCGATGATCAAAACATCTACTTCTATCTTTTTATGTAATGACATTTGATTTACACCCCTATTATTTGTCTTTACTATTGACTTGACAATAAGTTTGGCATATTTTTAGCTGAGTGACAAGATGAAAGGATACGATAACTTATGATTTATTTGGATCATGCCGCCACAACAGCGATGCACCCGGATGCGCTACAACAGTATCGACAAGCAGCAGAACGGGCGTATGGCAACAGTTCCTCGCTTCATGACGCGGGAGATGCCGCCCTCCAACTGCTCGACCAAGCACGTACTCAATTGATGACATGGTTACAGTTGACGGAAGGAACCATTATTTTTACAGGGAGTGGTTCGGAAGCCAATTACATTGCGTTAAGTCATTTATTGCGGCAAAGTAAAAAGACAACTGTCTTGACACTTATGTCAGAACACGATTCCGTGACCTTGCCCTTAAAACGATTGGCGACTAAAACGGTTACCATCAGCTTACAAGCGACAGGTGAGTTTGATTGGGTTCAATTCAAGGAAGCATGCACGGAAGAGGTCGGTGTCGTCTCGATCCAGCATGTCAATTCAGAGACCGGATTCATCTTTCCGATCGCAGACATCGCTGCTTTTTGCCGTCAACGTGGTCTTTTGTTTCATTGCGATGGTATTCAAGGATTTTTGAAACAACCGGTCCACTTGACAGATGTCGATGCCTATACGATCAGCAGTCATAAAGTGTACGGACCAAAAGGACTGGGTGCTGTCTATCTGCGTCGCCCCTTGTTCAGTCCCTACTATGAAGCCCATCATGAATACGGGATTCGTCCAGGAACGGTTGATGTCCCGGGGATTGCAGCTTTCCTGATGGCCTGCAGCCGCTACCGAGAGGAAAATCAGCAGATCCAGACATCGAGCAAAAGATTTCGTGGTATGCTAAAAAAAAGACTTCCTTCTTCTCAGTATCAAATCATTGAATCGCCTCAACAACTCGACTCGATCTGTGCCATCCACACGAAACAACGGGATGGTCAATTCGTCCTTCTCGCCCTGAACCGCGCTGGGATTGCCGTCTCGGCGGGAAGTGCTTGTCGCGCAGGCGAAAACGGACCAAACGCGACCTTACGAGCGATCGGTTTTGATGATACGGCTGCGCATGGCTTAATCCGCCTGAGTTTTGGTCGAATGACGACCGATGAAGAAGTGAAGCGATGTATCGATGTCCTTTGTTCTCTAGAGGACTCAGATTAATGGAAAGGTAGGAGTCGTCATGGAAAGAAGACAATCCGGGGAAGAACGCCGGCAAGAATTATTACAAATGATTCAGGAGAGCGAACGACCGGTCACTGGAACTAAACTTGCCAAGCAGGCAGGTGTCAGCCGCCAAGTCATCGTCCAGGATCTATCCTTATTAAAGGCAAAAGGATATCCTGTCGTCGCGACCGCACGCGGCTATTTGTTGAATGATCCAGAGCTCGACGCCTCACGCCACATCAGAAAAGTCGTGTGCCGTCATGGTATTGATCAGCTGAAGGCAGAATGTGATGCGATCGTGGATGAAGGTGTCATCATCCGTGATGTCATCGTCGAACATCCGGTTTATGGATTTTTGACAGGAGAATTGATGCTGAAGAGCCGACGTGATGTTCGGGCTTTGATCGAACAATTAGAAGAGACACAAGCAACACCTTTGTCTAGTTTGACCGATGGTGTCCATCTCCATACGCTTGAAGCCGATAGTGAAGCAGCACTCGAAGCGGCCATTGAAGCACTTGATCGTCTAGGTATTCTCGTCTCAGAACTGGATGCCTAAGCTGGACGCAACCACTCTCATCAGATAAGTGCCACATCAAAAAGGTCCATTCCGTCGAAAAAACGGAATGGACCTTTTGGGAGTGCATCATATGTGTTCATCTATCGATTCAGTGCCTGGTGCATCATTTGGAAAAGTCGCCAAAATCGTCCGGACACGCCGGTTTTCGACGTGAAGGACAGTGAAGCTGACTTGTCCATAAACCATCTGGGTTCCAGCTTCCGGAATGTGACCGACGTTCTCCATGATCCACCCACCAAGTGATTGGGCTTCCGTGTCTGGCATCTCCAGTCCGAACTGATGACAAAAATCTTCAATGTCATATTCGGCTAGACATTCATAACGGTTCGGACTCACTTGTTTGGTATATTCCAGTGACTCGTCGTGTTCATCCCAAATCTCACCGACTAGTTCTTCTAAAATGTCCTCGAGCGTGATCAACCCTGCCGTCCCACCAAATTCATCAAGCACGACCGCCATATGGGATTGTTTGACCTTTAGCTCTGGTAACAGATCGATGATATGCGTTTGCGGGACGACAAACGAGACCGGTCGAATCAATTCTCGAATCTCAACGCGTCCATGTTTGACGAATTCTCGCAAAAAGTCACGTTCCGATAAGACACCGATGATATGATCAATCGAATCTTTATAGACCGGTAACCGCGAGAATCCACCTTTTTGGACTTCACGTAAAATGTCATCAAAACTGTCATCGATGTCAATCGCTTGAATATCCGTTCGCGGTGTCAATGCTTCTTCGACCGTGACATTCTTAAAGTCGACGGCTCGATGAACGATTTCCGCACTCGCTTCATCCATGATGCCTTCTTCCTGACTGATATCGACGAGGGCACGAAGTTCCTGTTCCGTGACAAGAGGTCCTTTCGGATTTGCCCCGATCAGTACCAACGCTGCTTGCCGTAACTTGAGGAATAAAAAGATGATCGGTTTAAAGAAGACTAAACATAGATGCAACGGACTACTAATCCAAAATACATACGTTTCCGCATGTTCCCGCGCATAGGATTTAGGGATCAACTCACCAAACAACAAAATGAACAGAAACGTCAAGAAGACGATACTGATTTGTACCAACAAATCAGCTGATAACGATAACGCTAACCAGCCACCGATCATCGCTACACCAAGGTTAGACAGTGTATTCCCGATCAAGATGGCCGTCAACGTCTCTTCGTAACGTTGCAACAGCCGGAGCGCTTGTGTCGCACGATGGCTACCCTCTTCCGACTGATGCAGGATTCGTAACCGATTCGCACTAGATAACGCTGTTTCAGAAGACGAAAAGAATGCTGAAATGACTAGTAAGACGAAGAACCAGATGAACTGAATCGCGGGAAGTGGGTCCACGATGCTCTCACACTCCATTTCTCAAATGAACTTGTTCAGATGCGTTAACCTTAGAATGATGACTCGATGAATTCGAATTCGAAGTCACGGATTCGAACGACGTCTCCATCAATCGCACCCATCTTACGTAATTCTTCATCGACACCCATTTGACGTAATGTCCGCGCGAAACGTTTGATCGATTCTTCACGCATGAAGTTCGTCATCGTAAACAATTTCTCGATCCGCGGTCCTTTGATGACGAAGCAATCATCTTCATCTTTTGAAACCGTAAATCCAGCTTCAGGTGCTTCATAACCATAGACAACACGTGGTGTCGCTGTTTTTTCTTCAAGTTCTTCCAGACCAAATTCAGGTGTCGCATCAACGAGGTCAGCAATCCGGAATAAGAGATCCCGTAATCCTTGACGTGTCGCAGCAGAAATCGCAAAAACTTCTAAATCCGGGAAGGCTTCTTTAAAGGCTTCAAGATTTTCTTCGGCATCCGGCATATCCATCTTGTTTGCGACGACGACTTGCGGACGCTCCGTCAGACGAAGGTTGTAATCCGAAAGCTCTTTGTTGATGATGTTGTAATCATCAACCGGATCACGTCCTTCCATTCCACTCATATCGATGACGTGGACGATGACTTTTGTCCGTTCGACGTGACGTAAGAACTGGTGACCAAGACCAACACCTTCGCTTGCGCCTTCAATCAGACCGGGTAGATCGGCCATGATGAAACTGCGGCTATCTTCTGTTTCGACCACACCGATATTCGGTGTAATCGTCGTGAAGTGATACGCACCGATTTTCGGACGGGCTGCTGAGACGATCGATAACATCGTCGATTTCCCGACACTTGGGAACCCGACCAGTCCGACATCTGCGAGCATTTTCAATTCGAGCTTCAAATACTTTTCTTGACCTGGTTCACCGTTTTCCGCATGTTCCGGAGCCGGGTTCGCTGGAGTCGCAAAACGTGAGTTCCCACGTCCACCGCGTCCACCTTTGGCAACGATGGCTTGTTGTCCGTGATGGACGAGGTCGGCAATGACTGCATCCGTATCATCATCGTAGACGACCGTGCCCGGTGGTACTTTAACGACGAGATGGTCAGCCTTACGACCGTGCATCCCTTTTGACATCCCGTTTTCACCTTGAACCGCTTTGAAATGTCGTTTGTAACGGAAATCCATCAACGTCCGGAGTCCTTCATCTACTTCGAGAACGACGTGAGCACCATGCCCACCATCTCCTCCAGCTGGACCACCATCTGGAACGTACTTTTCGCGACGGAACGCAACTTGCCCGCGTCCTCCATCTCCTGCTTTTACATAAATATTTACCTGATCGACAAACATGTCAGATCCCTCCTATTACTGTTCTTCCTCTACAGGAAGACTTTCGATTTCAATCACACACTCATGTTCCGTCTGTGACTCGATCTCCATCGGCGTCACTAGATCTTTAAGGCGCGACATATCTAGTAGATCCCGATAGATCTCGATGGTCACGCCCTCATGAAAGGTCACGGATACTTCTCCATTTCCCACTTCTATCATGTCAATCGCAGCTTCTACAATCGTCGCAAGACGTGTATCATCCAACTGCTTTGGTCTTTCGATTACATCATATTCGACAGTTAGGCCTGTCCAATCTGCTCGTTGCAGTGTGAGCGCCGTTTTCGGTAATCCAATCAAGGAAAGTCGCCCTTCTCGTGACGCTTGTTCCCGGTAGACTGAACAAATCGATTCAACAGCCGCCTCGTCACCAATCGCGCTATAGGAACGAACGAGTTGCAATCGATTCAACCATTCGTGACGAAGTGACTTCAAAAGATCCAGTACCTGCTCATCCTTCATCAGTCGTTCCCTCCTAAAAAAAACAGACCCTAACCCCTGAAAGTGGCTAGAGTCTGCTTCATCGATCACTTATGCTGGGTAAACGCTGACTTGTTTTTTGTCGCGTCCGAGACGTTCGAAACGAACGACACCAGTTGCAGTTGCGAAAAGTGTATCATCGCCACCACGTCCGACGTTCATACCTGGGTGAATCTTCGTACCGCGTTGGCGGTAGAGGATTGAACCAGCAGAAACAGTTTGACCGTCTGCACGTTTCGCCCCAAGGCGTTTCGATTGCGAGTCACGACCGTTCTTTGTCGAACCTACCCCTTTTTTCGATGCGAAGAACTGAAGATTAAGTTTCAACATGTGGAATCCACCTCCTATATTTGTTCAAGTTGGATAAACTCACCGTAACTTTCAGCGATGGTTCCGAGTTGGACCAATGTCGCTTCGAGTAACAATTGGGTGCGTTCACTGACATCCGGTGCTAAGTCAGCATACGGTTCTACATAAAAGTAGCCACCTTCTTGTTGTTCTGCCATTTCAAGGAGCAGGACCTGCCCGAGCAGTGATTCGATGGCATTGTATGCCCCGAAAATCACACTTGATGTGCCGGCACAGACTAAATCCAAACCAGGCTCAGCGAACTCGGCATGTCCTGTCACTTCGATGGAACGGATTAACTCCGCTTCATCTCGTCGAATCTTGACACGTATCATGGCTTACGCTTCGATTTTCTCGATGCGGACCTTCGTGTAAGGTTGACGGTGACCTTGCTTACGACGGTAGTTCTTTTTAGCTTTCATTTTGAAGACAGTGATCTTTTTCGCGCGAGCGTGTTTGATGACCGTTGCTACGACCTTCGCACCTTCTACGAGTGGAGCGCCGACTTTAACATCGTCACCACCAAGGATCAAGACTTCGCCGAATTCTACTGTGCTGTCGACGTCTGCGTTTAATTTCTCAACGTAGATCTCTTGGCCAGCTTCGACTTTAACTTGTTTACCACCAGTTTTAATAATTGCGTACATTACGTGCACCTCCTCTTAGGAACTCAGACTCGCCATCACGGGCAGCGGATGCTTTAAGACCCGGTCTGTGCGGTTGTAGTCATTTGGGTGCTTCCAAACGAACTAACGTTATTCAGAATACCAAACGATGAGGCAGATTGTCAATAACGTTCTACCCGAATTATTGTTGTCTTTTAACAAAGTCGTCACAGTCGACTTTTGTTCCCGTAAATAAAATTCCCGTTTCACCTTCTACAAGAATCAGTTCGAGTGGACTTTCTTCAAGTAACAATGGACTGAGCGAAGCAAGGGGTGCCCGGACGACAGCGGCTTCGGCATACGTGGCGATTTCTTTTAAACGAGGTTCGAGTTGCCGATGAATCGCGATCCGAGACGGTTGTCCCTGATCGAGTGACCGTTCGAGTAATGACTTCCCGTGACGTTGCCGTGTCAGTTCACACAAGCCCATCTTCGTAAAACCATAAATTTCAACCTGTTTCGATTCGTGTGCGGCCCGTTCCTTCAAGAGTTGCGTCACCCGTGTCTGCCCTTTGCTCGAGCCACGTAAAAAATCAACGGCAATCATTCCGCTAATATTACGTAAACGGAGTTGGCGCATGATTTCGACGGCTGCTGCTTCATTGATTTGATCAAAGGTCCGTTTTTGTTCCTTGACGGAAATCATTTTGCCGCTGTTGACATCGATGACGGTCATCGTCTCGACTTCCTCAATCAACAAGTATGCCCCACCGTCTAACCAGACGACCTTATCGAGCGCTTTTTCGATCGTCCGGTCCACTTGCTCCATTGCGGGTAGGCGCCCTTTCACGACGGGTCGTTCAACCCGTAAGCCCATCTGTTCGAGTCGTTCTTTATCAAGTCGATGTGTCACCAGGGCTTCTTCGACATGACTCAGGCGTTTCGCTTCTTGAATGACCAACGATTCATCTTGTTCTAACGTCGTCTGTCGCAACATGTGCTGATGGCGTGCACGTAACTGGTTGAGTTCCGCAATCAGTACCGTGGCTTCGGCCTGTGCCGCCTCCGTCCGGTACAATAGCCCTTCTGCTGCTTCCAGTGTAATCCTCTTCGCGAGTTGTTGCTGGACAACAAGATCAAGCTTCCGGCTGAAGCGGACACGGCGACCATACGGGAAATAGACAAGGAAACGTCCGCCATACGTAATATTTTGTGTGACTTTATGCTGTTTCGGTGTTGCCCCTTCCTTGACGACCTGTACGAGCAACGTCTGCCCGACTTGGACGGCTTGTCCTATGGTCGGAACGTCCGGATAACGGCGTAGCGTCTCCAGTGTTTCGTTGATCGGCAAATACAGTGGCGTGCCATCCGTCGCAATCAAAAATGCCGCCTCAAGCGTCGGATGCAATCGGTCGACCTTTGCATGGAGCAACGTCCCGACACGAATCTCATCCCGCATCCGTTCGTGGTATTCGATGACCCGACCGCCTTCTACTAATGCCACCCGTTCCAAGGACGGGGTCTGTTCACTAATCCATTTCATCTTCATTCCTCCATGAAAAATAGACTAGAAGCATAAAACCCTTCTAGTCTATTTTTCCCCATCTTATTTCATGCCAAGCATTTTTTTCAGCTTCACGAAAAATCCTTTTTGTGGTTGTTCCATGATATCGAGCAGAGGGACCGACTCCCCCAGAATCCGTCGCGTGATGTTCCGGTAACCGAGACCGGCCCGGTTATCCGGATTCATCGTCACAGGGACACCTCGGTGCGACGCCGCGATGACTTCCTCATCATCGACAATCAATCCGAGCAGATCAATCGACAAGATACGCATGATTTCATCGATATCGAGCATATCACCCGATGCCATCATATGCGAACGGACACGGTTGACGACAAGTTTCGGCACGATCTTACGTTCCGAACGTTCGAGCATCCCGATGATCCGGTCTGCGTCTTGGACCGCCGCTTTTTCTGGCGTCGTGACGATGACCGCTTCGTCTGCACCGGCAATCGCGTTCATGAACCCTTGTTCAATCCCGGCCGGGCAGTCAATCAAAACAAATTCGTAGTCCAGTTTTAACGTATCAATGATGGCTTTTACCTGTTCCGGTGTGACGGATGATTTATCCTTAGACTGGGCAGCAGGTAACAGGTACATTTCTTCAAAACGTTTATCACGAACGAGGGCTTGATGCAGTTTACATTGCCCGGTCACGACATCAACAATGTTGTAGATACTTCGGTTGTCGAGTCCAAGTACGATATCCAGATTCCGAAGACCGATATCCGTATCGACGAGACAAACCGAATGGCCCATCAGCGCAAGTGCTGTACCGATGTTTGCGGTTGTCGTCGTTTTCCCGACTCCACCTTTACCAGATGTGACGACGATGGCACGCCCCACATGCGTTTTCGCATCTCTATGTACCTGTTCTTTCACTTGTTCCATATCTGTCACCCTCTTTCACTATCAATCGCAAACTGATCCATCCGCGCAAGCGGGACGGTTTGAAGACGGGAAAATTCAACCCCTGTGTCTCCTACAAAAGCACAACCCATTTCTAATGCCTTTAACGGCGCATCATCCGGATCTTCGTAGACGAAGTCGGAAATCGAAATCCATTTGGGTTGCAAGATACTTGCGGCAATCACAGCTTGCTGATTCCCACCCTTCCCTGCATGAACGGTTCCCCGCAATGCGCCGAGACAATAAATACTGCCCGTCGCATGCACGACGGCCCCGGGATTGATGTCGCCGATGACGACAATCGACCCTTCGACGTCTACGACATGCCCACTGCGGGCCGTGCCGCCAAAGTAATGAAACGTTCGTTCGCCGTAGAGCGCTTTCGCTTCATCCTTCGTCAGACACTCACTGTCGTAGCCGTTAAACGAAAATGAATCATGACGCGCGACGATGGACTCGACAGCCGTCACAACGCCTTCGTCGACATAACGTCGACCGAAGAAGAAGGTAATCGGCACGGCGCGTCCGTTCTCGACGGATTTGTCGGCAAGCGTCAATTCTAAATCGTCAAGAAATTCATCCACACTGCACCTTTCATTTACATAGACGGCGAGGCCACCACGATGACCTTTCATCGTTACATAACGCTTACGCTCAATCATGACTCATCCTCTTTTCTCATCAAATGTGGATTGCACCAGTCGCGTCATCGGATAATACAAGACGATGATCCCAACCAACTGGGCAATGAGACTCCTTGGAATGATTTGCGTCGCCAGCTCCTTAAAGGGAACGTCGACACCTACGACCGAAGCCGTGAAGAAATAAATATCCAGTTCAAACAAAATGGCGCTGAACGTAAAGGTGACGATGATCGTTAATACGTTCTCCTTTACATATTTTAGCACGAAGCTACTAAAAAGCGGAATGGCAGATAACGCAAATAAATAAATTCCGATGATATCCGAGTAGACGAAATCATACAACAGTCCAAACAACAGACCGAACCCAAGCGCCTGTTCGATTTTTCCGTAACGTCCTAAAAACATCAAGGCGATCAACGTGACGTGGATGACATACGGCGAACCATCCCCAAGCGGACCCGCAAAGAGTGTCCCTTCCAAGATAAAAAGAAGGAACACGGCGAAAAACAACTTGATGTTATTCACTAGTGTCCCCTCCCTTGTCGGTCTCAGCGAAAGGTTCCTTCGCTTCTCGTTGGATCACGAAAACGTGACCAAACTGTTCGAAGTCTGCTGCCGGCTTGACGTATGCGATTTTCGAAGCACCGTATTGATCCGATTTCACTTGCTCGATCTTCCCGACGACGATACCGCTTGGATACTTGCCACCAAGACCGGATGTCGTGACGGTTTGCCCTTTTTTCAGTTTGGCATCGTTTGGTATCTTCGTGAACTTCAAGAGATTCGTTTCTTCATCAAATCCTTCGATCGTCCCGAAAACCCCTTTCCCCTTCGTATCGTCCGCAACGGCCGAAACATTGTTCGTCCGGCTTGTATCGGATAACAATTGAACGAGTGACGTATAGGCACTCGTCTGGATGACACGACCAATCAGACCATCTGCTGTCACGACTGCCATATTGGTTTTGACACCTTGTTCTTTTCCGATATTGACCGTCACGAAGCGTTGCCATTCAGACGACGTCCGACCAATCATTTCTGCTGGTAGTAAAGTGTAATCACGAATCGATCCTTTTAACTTCAACATGTCTTTTAATTCATTGTTCTCACGTTCCAAGTCGCGGACTTTGACGGAGTTTCCCGCATAATCACCCAGTCGTGATTTTAAATACTCATTTTCCTTATACACATCTCGCACTTCTTTAACCGAAGTGACCGTATCATCAATCCAGCCAATCGGTGTCGCAAAAAGACGTTGTCCCACCCCAACCGTATCGCGGACAAAACTTTGATACCAGTGGGTTTGGTTACGCCCTTGCAGCGAAATCCCGATTAAGATCACCAAAAGGAGAAAACTAAGGAGTGTGATGAGCAGTTTTCGATTATTTAAAAATCGCTTCATCGCTCATCCCGTCCTTATCTTTTTTGTGAGATGCCTGATTTCGAACGCAATACATTCATCATCTCCAGTGATTTTCCTGTACCAATCGCCACACAATCGAGTGCATTTTCTGCAACGAGTGTCAAAATGCGTGTTTCATCTTCAATGACCGCATCCAAGTTTTTGAGGAGCGCGCCGCCACCTGTCAAGACGATCCCACGATCCATGACATCTGCTGAAAGTTCTGGTGGTGTCTGTTCGAGTGTATGTTTGACACCGGCTAAAATGGCATCGACCGTATCCGATAAGGCGTCGCAAATTTCTGCACTCGTGACTTCGATCTGTTTCGGAAGTCCTGTCACGAGGTCACGTCCACGAATGTCCATCGTTTCGTTTTCTGACTCTTCATCAATCCGCGCATAACCAATCGTCATCTTCAACGTTTCAGCTGTCCGCTCACCAATCATCAAGTTGTACTTCGATTTGATGTAACGAATGATGGACTCGTCCATCTCGTCTCCACCAACACGAATCGATTGGCTTGTCACGATCCCACCGAGTGAGATGACAGCGACTTCCGTTGTTCCGCCACCGATATCGACGACCATCGAGCCCGTTGGTTCAGAGACCGGAAGACCGGCTCCGATTGCGGCTGCAAACGGTTCTTCAATCGTATACGCTTCACGTGCTCCAGCCAGTTTCGCTGCGTCTTCGACCGCACGTTTTTCGACTGATGTGATGCCGCTTGGTACACAAATCATGACGTTTGTTTTTGACGAAAATAATCCTTTTTTCTTCGTTGCTTGATCCATGAAGTATTTGATCATCGTAGCCGTTGTTTCATAATCGGCGATAACCCCATCTTTCATCGGGCGTCGTGCCGTCACGTTCCCCGGTGTCCGTCCAATCATGTTTTTTGCTGCATTACCTACCGCTTCAATCTTTCCTGTATCCGTACGGAATGCGACAACGGAAGGTTCGCGCACGACGATACCTTGCCCCTTCACATACACAAGCGTGTTTGCCGTACCTAAGTCAATGCCGATTTCACGGCTAAATGATCCAAACATTATTCAAAAAACCCCTCTCTGAGAATACACTTCACTAATTATAACGGAAAAGCCTTCCTTGGAAAGCGTTAAAACGTTACAGCTTGTTTACAGTTCATGAATTGATGAAAAAGAAAAAACGCCTAAGGTCGGGAAGTCTCCTTCCCCCTCAGACGTTATTCTTACATAAATCCCCGCTGTTTCATACTAATAAATTGTCCATGACCAATGACGAGGTGATCGATGCAGCTGATTCCGATCAGTCTTCCGGCCTCGACCATCCGCTCTGACACCTCGATATCTTCCCGACTCGGTGTCGGATCACCCGACGGATGATTATGGACGGCAATGAAGCTTGCTGCCGAGCAACGAATCGCTTCCCGGAATATATCACGCGGATGAACAATCGACGTATTCAACCCTCCGATGAACAGCGTTTTTTTCGAGATGACTTCGTTTTTCGTGTTCAGATACAGGCAGATGAAGTGTTCTTGCTGGTATAGCCGCATCTCTTCCATCAACAGTTCAGCGGCATCCTCCGGTGAACGGACGACCGGTCGCACCCACTTCGGTTCCGTGACGAGTCGACGACCGAGTTCCAGTCCCGCCATGATTTGTAAGGCTTTTGCTTTTCCGACGCCCGGCGCCTTCTCAAGTCCACCGACGCCCGCTGCTTCGAGTTCAATCAACGAAGGGTAAATCTCAAGTAACTCTTCTGCGATTTCGAGTGGTCCCCGATTCCGTGTCCCGCTCCGAACGAGGCATGCCAGCAACTCCACTGTCGTCGCCTGTGCCAAACCTTTTAACTGAATCATATCCTTTGGCCATTCAATCACTGCATCCGACCTTTCTGTACGAGGAATTACGCGAACATCGGTTTGATTCCAAACGTTTCAAGGCGACGGCTGATCGGATTGATCGGCAATCCAACGACATTATAATAATCACCGTCAATCGCTTCGACAAATAGACCGCCTGTACCTTGAATGC
Organism: Exiguobacterium antarcticum DSM 14480; assembly: GCF_000685865.1. Classification (GTDB taxonomy): domain Bacteria; phylum Bacillota; class Bacilli; order Exiguobacteriales; family Exiguobacteriaceae; genus Exiguobacterium_A; species Exiguobacterium_A antarcticum. Next base: position 415,555 of record NZ_JMKS01000003.1, read on the forward strand.
CGTATCCTCCGGCCTTATCGTACGGTTCGTCAGTCGCGACATACGATAACATCCAGCTTTCCGGGAGTGGACAGAAGCGGACCGTCGTCGTCACGGTAAACGTCTCTTCCCGCTCGTCCGTCAAGAGGGTCACACCGGTCACGACTTCATGCGTCCGCCCGGATAACAGCCGCAGCATCTCGAGCGCCGCTGCCCGGTCAACCGGTTTTTCAAGAATCCGATGATCGAGCGCAACGACCGTATCGGCGGCTAAGACGATTTCTCCAGGTCGTGCGACGGCCCTCGCCTTTTTTTGTGACAGATACATCACGTAGTCCTCAGACGACATCGGATAAGGGGCTTCTTCGAGTACGTTGGCAGGTCGTACGGTATGCGGGATGCCGATTTGTCGTAACAGTTCCGTTCGTCTAGGCGACGCCGAAGCCAGAATCAATTGGTGTTGCGTTATCATCAGTATCACGCTCTTTTCATTCTTTTTCGACCAGTCTTACTGGCATTATCTTTTAGTATAACGAAAAACAAGTGCTTCTCCGAGTCGGAAAAACACTTGTCTACTGTTTAGTTACCTGTGACATCGACAAACGGATCCGATTTGGGCGTCGTTTCCTGTAAGGGTGTCTGCTTATCCGGAATCAATTGTTTTAGGTCCGGACGGTAATAACTTTCAATTTCGACCGTAAAGGACATCATCTCGTCTTCCAGGACAATCGTTTGGCTGCCTGGACCGGGCTCATCCGGTCCCGTCAGTTGAATCTGTCGTAAAATCGTGATCCGGTCCGTCCGTTCGATCTGCTTGAGGAAGGCCATCAGTTCCAGATACGAGGGAGCTTCGACCGTCAAGGATGCTGGTAACGCCGTCGCACTTGTCTTCGCGACCGGCTCTGCCGTCTGCGCGGCTTCCGCCTCGGACTCCGTCGCCATCGCACCATCGACGACTGGTGTCGATTGAACTGGAGACGCTGGTGTCTCGGCTCCCGCCGTTCCAAACGTGATTGCCTGAACCTTGACACCGGCAATCTGACTCGCTGCATTGATCGCATCGATGACATCATCGTTTGCCGGTAAGACAGGCACTTGTTTTTGCAAGAAACTTGATTCCGCAACATCGACTTTCTGCTCGTTCGCTTTAGCGGCTTCAAGTGCCATCTGTTCCCGTTCGAGTGTGGCTTCCGTTTGGTTCAGTTCTTGATACGTCGTATAGGTCGTATATCCAAAATAAGCAAGTCCACCGACGATCAATAGAACCGTCAAGGCCAGAAGAATGAAACTACTATATCGTTTCAATTTTCTTCCACCTCCTCTACTTCAGTCGAAACGACTTCACCCGGTTCCGGCTCCGTTGCCGGATCGACTTCTTCCGTCGGATTCGCTTCCGGATCCGTCGTCGAATCGGTTGTCCCATCTTCTTTTGGAGCGTCCGGATCGGCTTGATTCGTTTCCCCTTTGATGACTTCTGCCGGGACGACCGTCAGACCAAATTGTCCGATATACCGCGGCTCTTCCGTCTCGGTTTCATCCGATGGGGTGATGGTCGTCGTCGGCACTTCTTCCCCTGTCGTCGGATCAACCGTCGTCGACGTCACGACTTCTGCTTCTTCGTTCATCGTTTTTGTCGTGACGCTCGTCAATGTAATCCCGGTAAAAGCGGTATCGGTCAACAATTGGCGATAAAACCCATTTAATTCATCCAGTGTTTCAAACTGGGCATTCATCGTCACAAGGTGATCGGCGCCATACGCAAACTGTAAGATATAACCGCGTTCCGGTAAGTAACGCGTAATCCGTTCGAGTGCCGGAACGGCAGGACGAGGCGTCGCCTCAAGCCCCTCGACCGTTTCTTTCAGCTGCGCGACTTCTTGTTTAGCCGATTGTGCGGACTCCGATTGCAACGTGCGAACGATTTGAATCTGGTTGTTCGCTGTTTCAATTCGGTCCGCGAACTGATCGGTCTGCCAGTAGAGATATCCCCCAATCATCCCACCAAAGACTAGCAGAATCAGGGAAGCGACTAACGGGAACTTTGGAGCGACATCACTGTCCGGCAACAAATTGATCCGGTCTTTATGGATCGTCGCCAACCCAACGAGTGGTAAGTAGGATTTCGGAATCGGTTGACTGACGACATCCAGCACCTCCGGGACTTGTTCGAGACGAACATCAAAGTTCGCTTCAAATCGTCGAACCAGTTCCTCTTGAAACGGGAAGTCTCCCGTCAACATGACCCGGCTGATTTCCCGACCGTCGCGAGCTAATGAAAAACGGTAAAAATCAAGGACCCGTGAAAATTCCAGTAACATCTCTTCTAAAATGAATTCGACGTTTGCATCATCCGATTTATACCGGTAGTGCAATCGGTCATCAATGACATCGACGTCCCAGGCATTTGCGACAAAGGTATCGACGGAACGAATTAGTCGTGGGACTTTGTCCTCGATGATGATCAACTGGTGGTTTGTCGCGTTAACGTTCCAAATTAATAGATTGCTGTCGGCTTCGACTTCATACAAGGAATCGAGACCAAAAAACGTTGCGAGCGGCTGCGGTTCTGCTGCCACTAAACGAAGACGTTTTTGTTTAAACAACTCCATATATTGCTTTAATGCTTCGTTTGGTGCCGCGTATAACATGATTTCCCGTTTTCCGTTTTCTTCAAGAAGCGTGTAATCAAAGTACGGTTCTTCAAACGGCAGGACGATACTGTGTCCAAGTTCCATGAACAAGTACCCGCGGATCTGATTTGTCTCGACCGTCTCCGGAATTTCGAGTTTCCGGGCGAGGACAAGCGAACCGTCCATTGCTAAGACGGCTTGCGAGCCACGTGGGACTTTTAGTTTCGCAAGCAGACTTTCAAAAATCAGATCGAACGAAGCTTCCGGTTGAAGCCAGCCTCCTTGGAGTGTACCGGGTGGAAGCGAGACGACAGCACGGCGTTTGATGACACCTTTTTTGACGACCGCTCCGAAAATCCCGACATCTGTAAAATTAAAGTAGATATATGTACCTCTGCGCCTAGCTTGCGCCATATGTAGATTCTTCCTTTCCTAGAGGAACAGATCGAGATAAAGCTTTATCCAATCGTCCGCAAAGTAATATGTCAGTAACGTGCCGATTGCAATCGACGGGACAAACGGGATCGGTTGTTTCCGTTCGACTCGTTTTAAGCCAAGCAACGTCAGTCCGATGATCGAACCGACAAAAGCGGAGACGAACAACGCGATGACGACGTAGAGTGGACCTAAAAAAATCCCGAGGATCCCAAACAGCTTGACGTCGCCTGCCCCCATTCCTTGACGTGAGGCAAGAAAGATCACGAACAATAGAAAGAATCCGACGAATCCGCCAATAATTGGATTATACCAGTTCTCAAGGGGAGAAAGGTAGCGAACAATCAGACTAATCGGTAAAAAGAATAATAAGATTTTATTCGGAATCAGCATGTAGGCAAGATCGGACATGACGAGGATGCTGAGCAGACTCGTCAACAGAATCGACAGGACAAATTGCATCGACCAGCCGAATTGATAAAAGGCATAGGCATACAGGATGCCGCCAAGCAATTCAAGCGCCGGATACTTGATCGAAATCGGTAACTGGCACGTCCGGCATTTCCCGCCCAGCACGACATAACCGACGACAGGTGTCAGTTCAAGCGGTCCGAGGACATGACCACAGTTCGGACAATGGGACCGCGGACGGACGATTGATTCCCCGACCGGTACCCGTAAGCCGACGACGTTCGTAAATGAGGTCACAAGCATTCCAATCAGAAAAAAGTAAACGGTGAAAACGATAGTCATCGTGCGTTCCCTCCTTAAAAAAGTTCAGAAAAAAACCCCCGAGATGGGGGTGGATATTACTTTTCTTTGATTGCAGAACGCTTTAGTGCTCCTGGATCTACACCTTCAAAATAGTCATAATCCGTTGAATCACTTGTTAAAGTAACTTTATATTCATAAGTTCCATTTTCTTCTGTCACAACAACAAATGAATCTTTGTAGGCTGCATCAGAATTCAATGAATCTTTCATTTCATCGATGTATTTTTCCAAAGTATCGACTCGTGGAGCTGCTGCAGTTCCTTTAGTCGTTGCTGTTGATGGAGTAATATTTTTCTTATCTTCTTTGATTCCGAGCTTCACTACTTCTCCAGGTTGAACAGGATTAGACGATGTATACAATTTTGCCGCTGCAACCAATTGTTTCGCATCGGATACAACCGCATCCTTACGTGAGTTCTCGATCAATCCGCCGATTGCGACGACAGCGATTGCTGCGATGATTCCTAAGATAACGACAACAACGAGTAACTCGATCAAAGTCAAGCCGCGCTCGTCACGCATTTGTTTAGCATCTAACCAGATCTCTTTTAGGCGTTCTAACATGTTTATTATTCCTCCCTAGTACTTTTTTACTGTTTCTGGCGTATAGGTCATACTGTCCAGATGAATACTATTATAGTAGCACCATATTTTTTGTAGAAAATGTATTTTTTCTACAACAGGTAAATGTTTTGACAGTTGTCAACTTGCTTGGATGTCGGAGTAAATCTTGAACATCGGCACGACGACGGCGATGACGATGACACCGACGATGACGGCCAGAACGACGATCAGTAACGGTTCGATGATCGACTTCAGGCGGTCGGTCGTCGTTTCCACTTCCGTCTCATAAAAGTCAGCGACTTCGGTCAGCATCGAGTCGAGTCGTCCTGACTCTTCCCCAATCGCAATCATCTGTGTCACGAGGGGTGGAAAGTACTTGTTTTTCGCTAACGGTTCATGCATCGGGATACCACGCGACATCGCTTCGTTCGCTGCAGCAATCCCCTTTCGGATGACCCGGTTCGTCACGATCCGTTCCGTGATGTCGAGTGACGTAAGAATCGGAACCGAGGCATTGAGTAAAACGGCCAGTCCACGCGTCATGAGCGCAATCTGTGACTTTTGAATCAATGGACCAAATACCGGAATCATCAGTAACAAACGATCAAAGATGACGCGTTGGCGTTCGTTCTTCAAGTTGAAGTACAGCAACCCAAGCAGGCCAAAGGCAATCAGTAACAACACCCACCAGTAAGCGACAAAAAAGTCAGATACGGCGACGACGATTTTGGTAATCAGGGGAAGTTCACTGCCAAGCTGATCAAAAATCGAAGCAAACGTCGGGACGACATTCAGCATCAAGAAGACGACGACACCGATTGCGACGACCGAAACGACCGCCGGATAAATCAAGGCCGAGATGACCTTCCGTTTGATTTCGTATTGCTTCTGAAGTTGGGTGACGATATTATCGAGTGCTTCCTCCAAGTTACCGCTTGCCTCCCCTGCCATGGCCATACTGACGAAAAACGTATCAAAGACACGTGGATGTTTTTCGATTGCTTGCGAAAACTGGACACCGCTGCGTAAGTCATCCTCGACTTCGACAAGTGCCCGTTCGAGTGGTTTCGAGTCGGTCTGTTTGCGTAGAATCTCCGTCGCTTTGACGATCGAGACGCCGGACCGGACGAGTGTTGCGAACTGGCGGGCATACATGACCAGATGTTCGATTTTGGGTTTTGCCGTTAAAAATGTAATCTCTGTATTTAATCCTTTTGACTCTTGTTTCTCGAGTAACGTCACGGCAATCTGATCCGTCCGCAACCGCTCCGCCGCTTCTCGCTTCGTCAAGGCCGTAATCTTGCCTTTTTTTCGTTTGCCGGTCATCGTTCGACCTTCGTATTTGAAGACTGTCATGGATTCACCCCGATATGTAAGGTGTCGCGGCAGATGCTGGGATCAAGCCACGACTTACTAAGTCTTGTAATGCCATCTGCATCGTCTGCATTCCGTACTGTTTTCCCGTTTGTAAGACGGATTGAAGCTGATACTCTTTCCCGGTCCGAATCAAGTTCGAGACAGCAGGTGTTTCGACCATGATTTCCAGTGCGGCAACACGTCCCGTGCCGTCTGTTCGCGGCATCAAACGTTGCGACACGACGCCGGCTAAGACATTTGCCAGTTGCGCCCGAATTTGATCTTGCTGCTCCGACGGGAACACATCGATGATTCGACTGACGGTCGAGGCCGCCGTCGACGTATGGACGGTCGCAAACACCAAGTGGCCGGTCTCGGCTGCCGTGACCGCGGTCGAAATCGTCTCGAGGTCACGCATCTCACCAAGTAAAATGACATCCGGATCTTGCCGGAGGGCAGATCGTAAGCCGGTCGCAAAACGCGGCGCATCGATGCCGATTTCCCGTTGGTCAATCAGACTTTTCTGGTGGCTATGTAAATACTCAATCGGATCTTCGAGCGTGATGATGCGTTTATACATCGTCTGGTTGATTTCATTGATCATCGCGGCCAGTGTCGTCGATTTCCCGGAGCCCGTCGGACCTGTCACGAGAATCAAGCCATGTGGTTTCGTCAGAAAACGTTTTAAGACCGGTGGTAACGCTAATTGTTCAAGCGTCGGGACTTCGGTCGGAATCGTCCGAAACGCCATCGACAAGGCGCCGCGCTGATAAAAACAATTAACACGATACCGCGCCACTCCCGTCACCCCAAATGAAAAATCAATGTCCCGATCCTGTTTTAACTGCAGAAACATTTCCTCGGTAATAAGGGAGCGAACGAATCCTTCGATGATGATCGGTTTCATTTTGTCTGTTCCGAACGGTGTCAGCGTTCCGTTAATCCGAAAGACCGGCGGTGACCCCGCCGTCAGATGAACGTCAGATGCTTCTTTTTCTTTCGACGATCGTAAGATATCTTCAATTTGGGCACGTTCCATCGTACTCATTCGGAAATCACCGTCCGGAGGATTTCTTCCGTCGTCGTGATTCCTTGTGCGACTTTGGCTAATCCATCAGCCAACAATAAACGTTGTCCTTGTGATCTTACATACATCGTGATTTCACTCTCCGTTGACTGGTTCATGATCATCCGCCGTAAGCTTTCATCCACCATGACGACTTCCTGAATCGCCAGACGTCCCCGGTAACCCGTCATATTACACGATGAACAGCCGCGTCCCCGCATGACGGTTGTCGCTGAAATCCCTTCTTGGGCAAATAATTCTTCTTCCCGTTTCGATAACGGTTGGACTTCGCCACAATCGCGGCACACCCGGCGGACAAGACGTTGGGCAATCAGTCCCGTGACGGATGCGGCGACCAGGAACGGTTCTACCCCCATGTCGATCAATCGAGTGATCGAACTGACGGCAGAGTTCGTGTGTAGCGTCGACAGGACGAGGTGACCGGTTAGTGAGGCCCGGATCGAAATCTCCGCTGTCTCGATGTCACGAATCTCCCCGACCATGACGACGTTTGGATCCTGCCGTAAGATCGAACGGAGCCCACTTGCAAATGTCAGACCGATTTTCGAGTTGACCTGCACCTGATTGATGCCATCGACTTGATACTCGACTGGATCTTCGACGGTGATGATGTTCCGTGTCTCGTCATTTAGTTCATTTAAGGCCGCATACAACGTCGACGACTTTCCGGACCCGGTTGGTCCCGTGATCAAAATGATACCGTTCGGTCGCTTCAGCATCTCACGAAATTGGTGTTCGTTTCGTTCGCTGAATCCGATTTTTGCAATCGAGATGTTGGAGTTCGAACTATCAAGAATCCGAATGACGACTTTTTCGCCGTAGACGGTTGGTAACGTCGACACCCGGAAGTCATACGCGACGCCGTTATACAGAAACTTAATCCGTCCATCCTGGGGTAACCGGGATTCCGTAATATCAAGCTCACTCATGACTTTGATCCGGGTCGTCAAAATATTTTGGATCTGTTTCGGATAGTTGTTTTCCGTCCGTAATTCACCATCAATCCGAATCCGGATCGATAGGGATGTTTCTTGTGGATCCATATGGATATCCGATGCCCGTTGTGAAATACCGTTCTCCAGCATTTGATTGACCAAACGGATGATCGGAGCATCTTCACGGGTCACCGTATCGCGTGATGTATCCGAAATCATCATCTCATCCGACTCGAGCAATTCCCGTAATGAAGAATCAATGTCATAATACTTTAAGATCGTCCGGCGAATTTCGTCGCGTGTCGCAAGCCCTACTTCGATCATTAACCCTGTCTGAAGACGTAAATCATCGATGGCAATCAAGTCCATCGGGTCTGCCATCGCGATGAACAGGCGGTTCCCCTCACGGTAAACCGGGACAAGCGTATGCCGTTGAGCGAGTTCTTTTGAAATCAGTTTCGTCACGGCGACATCGACCGGGTAGTTATACAGTTGGATGACGGGAATCTTAAGTTGATGGTGCAACGCTTCAATCAATTGTTGTTCCGTTAAGTGGCCGAGTCGTAATAACGTGTCTCCTAGTTTTTCCGTCGTCCGCTTGACGGATAACGCTTCCTCGATCTGCGCTTCCGTCACGACACTTTCTTCTAACAGCATTTCACCTAACCGTTTTCGTTTCATTGCCATTTACGTCGTCATCCTTCCGCATGCCATGTTTCTTCTTCGTCAAGTGGCGTCAACTGCTGTTTTTTTTCATCAACGGCACTCGTAATCGCTGTGACGATTAAAATCGTCATCACATATCCTGCGATGACAAACGGATTCGTCATCCAGTCGAACTTCACTAATAAATAAAGCGCAACCACTAATAGCAACGCGGTTAATGACAAAATTACTTTCGTCAATGTCGTCGCGACAAACGGAATTTGAATCGCAAACATCAACCCACAAATGATTGTTGCGAGACCAATGATGATACCCAGCTCAATCGCTAGATCCGTCCAATTCATAGCCATCCCTCTTTTCTTCTAGTATCAACCAACAGCGCCTTCCGTCGAATCATCTTCGACTGGTGACGCCGGGTCCCCGGTCGTCGGCGCGTCTGGTGTATCCGGTGCCGTCGGTTGATCCGGCGTCGTTGGCGTGTCTGGTGTCGTTGTCCCATCATTCGTTGTTCCATCGTTTGTTGTTCCATCCGTTGAATCATCTGTCATCCCATCGGAATTTGGTGTCGTGTCCTCTTCCGTCGTACTATCCGTCGAATCGTCGACGGGATCGTCAGCCGGTGGCGGTGTCACGACAGGCGGTAATTCTTCTTGGCTACTCTTCGTGACGATGGCTGGCGTTGCCGAGTAAAAGTCGAGTGCCAGCAACTGTTTGACTTCTCCTTGATTGGATTTCGTAACGCGATACAATTCAATCGATTTCCCTTCGGCGCCTGATTGGGTATCACTGCTCGTTCCAGCAGATAACGTCGCCGAATACCGGGTAATCGTGCGGTACGGAATCATTTTTTCTGCTTCGAGCACAGCAGTGACCGTCTCTTTGAATGGTGTCCCACGTAGTTCAAGTGTGACATCACTGCCATTTTTCGTTGCGATGACTTGGTAGTTGACGGCTTGTGTGTTCCGGACAGCAAAATCCGTTTTATCATCAATCTTGACGTCGTACCCTAGTGTCAGATCGTCCGGCAGTTGGGCATGTGGCATCCGTTCGACGATCTCAAATGGTGTTTTCGCAAACAATTCGTACAGTTTACTTCCGATGTACGACGCGGCGACAGGGTCCATCCCATACGTCTTGACATTCATCAATTGTCCAGCCTTGATATCAACTTGCGCCATCGCATCAATCATTTGTTCTTCCGCTGCTGAGCGGGTCATGAACGTGACACTTGAGACGACTTCTCCTGCCGGATCGATGGCCGCTGCCGTCTCTGCCGGATCAAAATTACTTTCCTCAAGTTTTTCACTTGTTTTGATTAACCAGGTCTTGAATGTCTTGATTTGCTCGTCTGTATATGTAATCGGTTGTGTGGCTAAATAAGCTTCCGTCGCCGCTTCATCGACGATCACTTGCAACGCGCCGCCCTTTTTTAAGGACGCTGCTTTAATCGAGTCCTCAATCTTAAACGTCACTAGCTCGGTTGGGATCGGTAACGTCTCTTCCCCCGTCCCGACCGTCAACGGTGTTTTTTTCGACCAAGAGGTAACCGCTTCTTGGACTTTCGGTTTTGCTTCTTTACGTGTCAAACCACTGACCGGTACAGAACCGATTCGGGCCGTCTCCGAAAAGTTTTCAGCGACTGTTGCTTTTCCGGTAAAGGAAATCAAGGCAAACGAAGGAACATAGATTAAGGCAATTAAGGCGACTAACAACAACGTATGTACAGCAAAACGTTTTAAATTTATCATCATCTGTTTCCTTTCCGTATGAAATAACCATTTCAGGTGTCTAGTATTTCCATTATAATGAATATTATGATGAAACATAAGTCCTACCTGACAAATACTTTCTTCATGTGTGAATACATACCGTTTTTCATTTTCTAGTTCAGACATCCTATTGATTCAGACACGAGGTGAGTCCATGCAAGACAAGCAAGATGGGTTTTCGTTAATTGAAGTGTTAGTCAGCATTACGATTTTATCGATTATTTCCGTATCTTTAATCAGTATCTTTTCACAGTCCCTTGCAGCGTCACGGGATAGTACCGAATTGACGTTTGCCAATTACTTAGCGAAGAATGCCGCCTCCTACATCGAGCGAGAAGCCATCGAGACAGAATCCGGCCCGTTTGTTTTTGATGATTTGAAGGAACAAGCACAACAAACGATTTATCAGAATGGTACTTTTGAAATACCGACGCCGAACACGCCGTCATGTGGTGTATCGGCTATTTGCGACTCAATCTTCAACGATGCTGAAATAAATAATCTACCGTTCGATGTGAAGTTCAGTGTCACGCCTCATAAGATTAATGGTGAAAACGATCCAAATCTGCTTGATCTGTATATTTATGTCTATCCGGACGGACAACCGGAGCCGATTACGTCTTTGAAAGGATCGATCACCAATGCGACGCTTAATCAAAGTTTTCCCTCAACGAAATGATGGATTTTCGCTCGTCGAGCTGCTTGTCGCCATCGTCATTGCTGCTATTTTCAGTGCCGTCATTTTGACGGTATTCATCTCCGGGACAAAAAGTTTTCAAGCAACCGGTATCATCAGTGAATTGCGGAGCGAAGCAGACAGCTCGGTTGGTTTGATATTAAATGAAATCACAGGGTTTGATGCCATCCGGATCGACCAAGCAAACAAACTCGCATTCTACAAAAAAACGTTGCCAAGTCTCAGTCAAACAACCGGCTTACTTGAACGGTCGGCTGGCTTCGTCCCGTATAACGCGAATCAAGAAGATGTGGTCGAGCCTGTTACATATAAATTCGACGATAAACAAACAGAACAAACGACCTTGATTTATAACAGTCCAGTCGAAATCATCAATGAGCAGACGAGCATGCAAAAAGCGTTTACCCTGTCACGTCCGGAAACGGTCACGATTACGACAGGGGATTACCCCGGTGTCTATGTGGTCCACGGTATCTTAACGATCACGTTGACCATTCAGTCCAACGATCAAGAAGAAACACAGACACTTACGAGTACGATTGGCTTCTAAGGCAGAAAGGATGACTTATGCGAAAATCCGAAGAAGGTTATACCTTATTATTTGTATTGGTCACACTGACCGTTCTATCCGTGCTGGCAGTCGCGACGATTGGAATCAGTCTTCAATCCACACGACTGACAGAAATTCGTGGGACGAACATCGAAGTCGAATCAGCGACACAAAGTGAATTGAACCAAGCAATCGCCGCCTTGCAGCAAATCGTCGCGACGACCGACGGCATTAATCCGTCCAGTTCTTCCAAGGAACTGTTTGCCGATCCGAAAAATCGAATCATTTTACCACTGGCAACGTCAGCCCCCAATGTCACCGTTGAATTAAATGAAGCCGCCTCGAATGTCCGGGTCAAGGCATTTGATTTGACCGCCCAAGTGGAAGAAACAAAAGGTGACCAACCGACCGTCCGAAAAACGTATTCCCAACGTGTCTACCTATCGGCGATTCCCAGTTTTCTTTATTACATTTTAGGTTCCGATAACCAGGTGATTCTAAATGGCGCGCCACGCATTCAGGGAAATGTCTTCTCACGTAATCCGTTGCAAGTCTCAGCAAGTCCAAATTTCATTTATAATGGCGCAACAGGTACCTACACTGATAAAAATGCCCGGTCCTATATTGATGGTCAGGTTAAAGTGTTTCAACCAAAGGATCAGCCGTTACTAACTTGTCGTGACTTCATCACGTGTGACAGCTCGGTGTTTGATCCGACAGTCAAAACTGATTTGATTGCTACCAAAGAATCATTAGTTCCATTTGATTTCGAGTTTGCCTTAAACGATTTTTTAGACATTCCGAGTACGACACCACTTGCGACAGTAGCAACGTATTTACGCACTCAACCCATCGAACAAGCGATTTTGACAGGACCATTTTTAAATGAACTCAGCACGGATAAACAACTGATTCGACCTGCTCCGACAGAAAACAATACGGTGACGATTACGGACGACATCGTCAAAGCATCGACTGAACCGCTCATCATCGATGGCAACTTGACGATTTCTTCGCTCAATCCGATTGATCAGCCTCTCGAAATCAAACGTCCCATCATCGTCCTTGGTAATTTATTGATTCGGGGCAATGTCAGTTTTGCGACGACGATGTTTTCAACCGGGACAAGTCGTCTTGACGATGCGAATATCCAAGGCATTACGAGTTCGACCAGTCAAAACACGTTGATTTTACTCAGTAAGGGGAGTCTGACGATTAACCGGGTCAATAAATTTTCAACACCACAGACTACAAAACCTGACATGAGTGCTTTTTTATACAGTGATGATACAAAACTGAATCGGATTTATTCCGTCGGTTCGACGATGAATCTGCAAGGTGGCATTTTCACAAAAGGCAGTCTTGAAGTCAATGCGTACCGGGGTACACTCGATTTACCGGAAAACAGTTTCCCGCAAGACGTTCGTGCACTCGAAACCTTAATGAAAACGAAACAGGCAGCAGATGCGGAAAAGTCACGGCTTCGTTTGACCTATGATGCCAGTGTGCTTCAAAATCCAACGGCGATGCTACCACTCAGCCGTGCCGTCCAGCTCTATGTCGAAACACCAAAACGACTTCCATGACATACAAAAACACGACATCCTTGAACATGAGGGTGTCGTGTTTTTGGTTACTGAAATGATTGTGCTCCATAGGCTGTTGCTAATTTCTTTACTTGTTTTTGACTCACTGATGCCCCACTTATTTCTAACAATTGATACAAGTCTGTCCGGTTTTGTTTAACCGTCTCATAAATCGGTGGATCGGTTCCCTTGTCCGGTTCAGCACCCGCCGCAAGGAGCAGCTCGATTGCTTCTTGATTTTGGTCGACTGTCGCATAATAAAGCGGTGTATGACCAAATCGATCCAGTTGATTCAACTGACTTTTGGAAGCTTGTTTGACGAGTAACGCATAGGCATCAACAGAACGATTGATGCTCGTTGCGACATGTAGGACATTTTGTTTGTTCGCATTCACTTGTTTTGTTGAAGCCCCTGCCCCTAACCATTGTTTGACGATATCGGTTGGCGCGAACTGAGCGACATAAAACCAATTTTGTTGATTTTTAGCACTTGCCCGATTTAGCAAAACAAGTGCTTTATCGTATTCGAGTGACTCTTGAAACTGTCGAATGTATCGATTACGATCTTTCGTCGACAAACTGACGTCTTCGACGGCTTGTTCCAATACTTTTGGACTTTTGGACGTTAGGCTGTCTTCAAACGTTTGTTGATTTCGATAATCGACTAACAGATACGTCGTTGCTCCGATTCCAATCAAGAACAGGAGAACGACGATCATGATTTTTTTTCGTGTCACGTCGCTTGCTCCTTTTTAATACACATCGGTATCACTTTCTCCTGTCGATCCTTCAGATGAAATCGTCACTTTAAACGTCGTCGTCAACGGCTGTTTCTCCGTCGTTCCTTCTTTGATTACTTCAAAGATGTCTTTATTTTCTTTTAATGCCGTGACTTTAATTCGTGCGACGCCTGGTCGAAGTGCTTTTAAGGTCTGAGCGGTCGCATCCGTCTTGACGTATTCTTTCCCTTGTAAAACTTCCAAACGATAGAAACGTTCTGTTGTCGTGATGGGTAACCAGTTGAGGAGTGGACGTTTTTGATCATCCTGTAACGTCATCGTCAAATCGTTTGCCGTCAAGGTCACTGGGTTTTCCCGCACGTTAATTTTCGTAATGGCGCGTGTATCCGGGAAATCTTTTAACTGTAACAGCGCATCTACTGGTCCCGCCGGTGTGCCTTTGATTCCTTTGACGGTATATCCTGTATTGGTCTCTATCAATTCAATCGCATCACTGACTTTTGAGAGGACATACGGCAAACGAATGTCTGGCGCGAACGATGCAGTCACGTTTTGTGTCGTCCCGGCCCATAGTTCAAGATTACTTGGGCTGACAGACAGTTCCGGTACCTTGACTTCAATCGTATAGACTTGAGATTGTGCTAAATACGTCGCCGTTCCAGTTGACGCTGGAACAACGGCTTTGACCGTCATTATGCCAGGTTTGAGTCCTGTCAATGTTAACGATTCCTGATCAAGTCCTTTTGCCTGCGCCAGTGTATCATTTGTAACGATCCATTTGATCGGAGCATCGGTTCCCGATAACATGATGGCGTCACCGGTCATCGACTTCGTCTGACCGACATACAAAACGCTTGGTACATCGCGGACAATCAATCCACCAAACACGTCATTCACTGTCAGCTTCGAGGTCGTCACCAACTCACGTCCGTTTGCGACCGGAACGATCAATTTAATATCCGTCGTGCCGATTTTTTTCGGGATGATGATCCCTTCTTGATTAATCGAAGCTATATTCGAATCTTCAATCGACCATCTTAACGTTCCGTATTGACTACCAGCTGGGCTGATTTCCGGTAATACTTTATACGAAGGAGTATTGATATCGATCCGAACCGCTGGAATTTTTGCCTCCGTCGCATATCGTGTCGATAAAGCATACCCGAGTGTCGGGAAAGCTTGTGTGTCGTTTACAACTGATTTTGATTTATCGACCCCATTTTTCTTGTCACGATAAACGGTTTTCGTCGAACTCATCGTATTATCTTTTTTATCAAACACGTGAACCCCAGCCGCATCCTTCGCCCGGACTTTTACAGTAAAGGTCAACTCGGACGGTTTTGCGATCCAGAGTCCTTTTTGAACACCTGCGATGGCTTCGTCGTATTCGATATCCGGAACATCACCCGTTAATGTTTGATTCACAATCTTCACGTTACCGAGTCCAGTCGTTGAGACGACCTCGACATTTGTCGGGAAGTTTTCGCTAAACAGGATATCTTCCATCGTGACAGAGAATTGACCCATGATATACCCATTGTTTCCGATGGCATCTTTTTGAGACATCGGGCTTGTTCGAATCGTATACGTGATATCTGCCGTTTCTCCTTGCGGGATCGTCGCGGGATCAATCGAACGGGATAATGTGAAGGGAGAGGATGCAGACGGTTGGACGACTTGGATCGTCCGCTCTTCCACCGTTTTAGCACCACGCTGGTCTTCTGCCTCGATTCGAATTTTCGCAGATGTTTTTCCTGCCAGTTTTCCATTAAACGTTTCACTGACAAATGAATTATTCTTTAATTTATCGTTCTCATATACCTTTTCATCATCAATATAGATTCGGGTCTTCAGTTGTCGGTCACGTAAATCATAATCATTGACTTTATACGAAATCGTCAGCGGTTCATTGTCTAAATAACTTGCTTGGCTGTCCGGCAAGATATTTTTAAGGAGCGGTTTGTGATTCGCTCCAATGAAGGCACGATACATCGTATTCGAGAACAATTCTTTTTCTTGTTGTTGGTTGAATGTCGTAGTATGCCCTGCACCAGAATACGTGACATTCCCTTTTGTATACATATAATAATGATTTCGGGCGTCACCAATTGTTCGTCCAGCTGACTGGTTGGAATCGGCAACACTATTTTCACGAATGTTGTACCACGGGATTAAATCTGGTTGTTCAAGATCAAGTCCAAAATATTGATTATGCGTCGTTGCGATTTTGACATCGTTTCCTAATGTAAACGGATATGAAGTCATGACACCCTCATTTTGTTTAACCGCTTGCCCTGACGTTCGAGGCGCACCGTATCCCATATTCGTAAAGTTTTTTTGCCCCGCCAGTCCAGCAAACTTCTTTTCCCAAAACAGTTCAGGGCTTGCCGATTGACTCGGGCGGAAAATCGTATCATGAGACAACATCAATCCTTGCCCCGTGTTCGTAAACCCAAGGATTGCATTTGAGGCATCATCGCTCAGCGATGCCGCTCCATACGAATCTTGGAACCCGAAGATCAGCATATCGTACGCCGTATTTAAATTTTTAGACGGATACGTTTTATTGAATACATCTGCTGTGATGACTTCGACGTTAAAGTCATAAAAACCATCTTGCTTCAGTAACGTTCCCGTATTCATGAATCCATTGATCGATCCAGTCGTACCCGTTCGCGTCACTTGAAGGATCTTCGCTTCCGCGACCTGATCCTTCATCAAAAAGCTGCCGGTTTTATAATCGGTCAAACCGTCACTGCTTGATACACGAATCATCCAGTTCCGCGGACCGGTGTAACTTGGCGCGTCAAAGTTATAGCTTAGCGTGCCGGTTTTCCCTGCCGGTTTCTCATCGACTTTTTCTGACTCTTCAAATTGATCGTTGCTGTCAAAATCAATATACAATTGTGCGAGCTGATTCGTATTGTCCACGCTCGTCGTATACGTGAAATCAATTGGTACGTTCGGAACAGCTGTTGTCGCTTTATCAACTCCGGTCAATGCCGTTCCCTGTTGCTGAACAGAGACACGTTCGAGACGGGGACGAATGATTTTTTGTACCTTCAATTTTGTTATGACCGCCGTCATATCGGTATACGTAGGGATACCTTTAAAGACTGCATTAAAATTACTTGACGTCTGCGCCAAAACATCCTGATGTAAAAAGACCGGTAATCCTTTTTGGATATAAGCACCATAGATTTCATTCGCCTTCAGCTTTGTAATATCATTTTCGATTTTATTCGTATTATGATTTTTTTTCGTATCCGAGATTGTCATCGAATAGCGGTCTGTTCCTGAAAAGGCAGACGGATCAAACACAATCGCATCAAATGCACCGTCTAAAGGAAAACGCGATGCATTCAATTCTTTGACTGTCATCATCTTGATCTCGAACTGATTTTTGTCAAGACCCGTCAACATCGAATTCACTACTGTACTCGGATCAATCCGGTTCGTCGCCGACCAGGCATCCCGCACTTCCAGAATCCTAAACTTCTCTCCAGTTGCAGCTTTTGTATGTGGTGGTTGTATATACGTAATACTGGTAAAGATCAATAGACTGACTAAAAACAGACGTACCCAACGCTTCATTTCAATCGTCTCCTCGTCATAAGATCATAAAATCTAGGACTATATTACCCCACCTTTAGTATACAAGGACTTTTACTGTTTCCCCTTTTTTGTAAAAGACTGCTCCTTTAGTAATGCGCGGACCGTACTGATGAAATAGAGCGATCCCGTGACGGCCAGCGTGTGATCCGCTGTATCCACCTGTTTGAAAAAATGTTCGAGTTCTATCACATTTGCCCCGTCCGCGGTTAGTTCTTCTAACGTCCGCGCCCGTGGAAAATCAAACGTCGTCTCATAGATGTCTGGTGTCACTTCCCGCAACTGGTTGAGCATTGCTTCCCGGTCTTTATCCCGCAAGATCGAACACAACACGATGACCGGCTTCGTTTCTTCCTTCAATCGCTCGACGAGTGCCGTGACACCTTCCGGATTATGGGCACCATCCAAGACAATCCGTGGTCGACGCGAGATGATTTCAAACCGCCCTGGATGTGTCGCATTACGTAGCCCACGCCGGATCGCCGTCTTCGACCAGCCCAGTTGTTTCGCACAGATGACGGCGTTCGCCGCATTGTGGACTTGATGAACACCTTCAAGCCCGAGTCGTGTCTCGGGAATCCCTTCATAGGTCGCCCACGTCCCCGTCGCATTCAACTGGTAGTCACGAATCACTTCCTGGCTCCACGTTAAAGTCGCTTGTCGATCGCCACAATAGGCCATCAACGGCACCGTCAATTCTTCTTGCAGTTTACCCGCAATGACGTTCGTTCCTTGTTTGATGATGCCAAACTTCTGTAACGCAATCTCTTGGAGCGTATCTCCGAGAATTGCTTGATGATCATGTCCGATTGACGTGATAATGGCCGCTTTCGGTTGTTTCAGGACATTCGTCGAATCGTACAAACCACCGAGTCCAACTTCATAAATCACGAAATCAGGACGAATCCGATCAAAATGATAAAAGGCAAGTGCCGTCAACGCTTCGAATTCTGTTACAGTCCCAATCGTCGGCTCTAAGTTTATGATCGCTGCTTGCACGGCGATGGCGGCTTTGACAAGATCCGCTTCACTGATCGGGACGCCGTTTAACATGATTCGTTCTTCGAATTGAATAATATAGGGGGAAGTAAACGTCCCGACCTGAAGTCCTTCCGCCACTCCCATCTCGCGTAAGAAGGCGACCGTCGATCCTTTCCCGTTTGTGCCCGCGACATGAACTGTCGGAATCGTATCGGGATCAATCTGTAATTCTGTTAACAAGGCTTGCATTCTGCTCAGTCCCGGTTTAATACCAAATGCCAGTAATGCCGATAACCATTCGAGCACATCTTCCCGTGTTCTCACGTTTGATTCACTCCTTCAAAAAAAGTGACTCAAGAAAACTTGAGCCACTGTTAAGATTATTTTGCGAGTTCGCTGATCCGGACTTCGACTGCCGCCCGTTTTTCTTTATAGTCTTGTGCTTTTGCTTGTTCTTCTTCAATGACGTGTGCCGGTGCTTTCCCGACGAAGCCAGGGTTGTTGAGTTTTTTCTCGACCCGTTCGACTTCTTTTGTATATTTGACGAGTTCTTTGTTCAGACGGGCGATTTCTTCTTCGATGTTGATCAAGTCAGCTAGCGGAATGAACAATTCGGCTCCCGTCACGATCGCACTCATCGCTTTTTCCGGTGCTGTCATATTCCGTTCGACGAGCAACTCCGACGCATTCGTGAACTTTTTCAAGTACGACAGATTTGTTTCTAAATCATGCTGGACTTGATCGTCACTCGTTGAGATCATCAACTGAATTTGTTTCGACATCGGTGCGTTGACCTCTGCCCGGATGTTCCGGACTGAACGGATGACGTTCTGAACGGCTTCGAATGCCGGAACAGCTTTCGGGAAGTCGAGTGCATCGTTCCGTGTCGGCCAAGCGGCACGTGTGACGGTTTCGCCTTCATGCGGTAAGTGTTGCCAAATTTCTTCTGTGATGAACGGCATGAACGGATGCATCAGACGCATGATTTGATCGAGCGTATACGCAAGAATCGAACGTGTCGTCAGCTTCGCTGCTTCGTCCTCACCGTTTAACGGTAACTTCGCCATCTCGATGTACCAGTTACAGAAATCTTCCCAGATGAAGTGATAGAGGACACGACCGGCTTCACCGAACTCATATTTATCCGATAAGCGCGTCACATCGTCAATCGTCGTGTTCAGACGCGTCAGGATCCATTGATCGGCCAGTGATTTTTCACCGGTCAAATCGATTTGTTCGTACGTCAATCCATCCATGTTCATCAACGCAAAACGGCTGGCGTTCCATAATTTATTCGAGAAATTCCATGTCGCCTCGATTTTTTCCCAGTAGAAACGTAAATCATTCCCCGGCGTCGAGCCTGTCGTCAAGAACCAGCGGAGCGAATCGGCGCCATATTTTTCAATGACATCCATCGGATCAATCCCGTTCCCTAGTGATTTCGACATCTTCCGTCCTTCCGAGTCGCGAATCAACCCATGAATCAAGACATCGTTGAATGGACGTTCGCCTGTGAATTCATACGATTGGAAGATCATTCGTGAGACCCAGAAGGCGATGATGTCGTAACCTGTGACGAGTGTCGACGTCGGGAAGTACTTCTGATAATCAGCAGACCCTTCGTTCGGCCAGCCCATCGTCGAGAACGGCCAGAGCGCAGAAGAGAACCATGTGTCGAGGACATCATTATCCTGTTCCCAGTTTCCGATGTCAGCCGGTGCTTCCTTGCCGACGTATACTTCGCCTGTTTCTTTATGGTACCAAGCCGGAATCCGGTGACCCCACCAGAGTTGACGGCTGACACACCAGTCCCGGATGTTTTCCATCCAGCGGACATATGTGTTTTCAAAACGTTGTGGAATGAAGTTGATTTTGTCTTCGCCTTGTTGCTCTTGCAGTGCTTTTTCTGCGAGTGGTTCCATTTTGACGAACCATTGGAGCGACAAGTAAGGTTCGACGATGGCATCCGACCGCTCAGAGTGACCGACGGAATGCAGATGCGGTTCGACCTTAATCAAAACACATGACTCTTTCAGATCTTCGACGATCTGCTTGCGACATTCGAATCGGTCCAGACCTTCGTATTTACCCGCGTTTTCGTTCATCGTTCCGTCTTCGTTCATGACGAGGACACGTGGTAATTCATGACGGTTCCCGACTTCAAAGTCATTTGGATCGTGTGCTGGTGTGATTTTAACGACCCCTGTCCCAAACTCCATATCGACGTACTCATCGGCAACAATCGGAATTTCCCGTCCGACGATTGGCAACGTGATCGTTTTACCGACCAGGTGTGCATATCGTTCGTCCTTCGGATTGACGGCAATCGCCGTATCCCCAAGCATCGTCTCCGGACGTGTCGTCGCCAGTTCGACGTGACCGGATCCATCCGTCAACGGATAACTGAAGTGATAAAACGCCCCTTCGATGTCTTTATAGATGACTTCGATGTCGGAAATTGCTGTTTTCGTCGCCGGGTCCCAGTTGACGATATATTCGCCGCGATAGATCAGACCTTTTTCGTATAACTTAACGAATACTTCTTGTACTGCTTCCGACAAACCTTCATCGAGTGTGAACCGTTCGCGTGAGTAATCGAGTCCTAGACCAAGCTTCGACCATTGTTCGCGGATCGTCGACGCATATTCTTCTTTCCAGGCCCACGATTGCTCAAGGAATTTTTCGCGTCCCATCTCGAGACGTGATTTCCCCTCTGCCCGAAGCTTTTGTTCGACTTTCGCTTGTGTCGCGATTCCCGCGTGGTCCATCCCCGGCAGGTACAAGACGTCAAACCCTTGCATCCGTTTCATTCGCGTCAACATATCTTGGAGTGTCGTATCCCAGGCGTGACCGAGGTGCAATTTCCCGGTGACGTTTGGTGGGGGGATGACAATCGTGTACGGTGCTTTTTCCGGATCTTGATCGGCTTTGAAATATTCACCTTTCATCCAAAAGTCGTACCATTTTTCTTCTGTCGCCTGCGGATCATATTTCGTTGGCATTGATAATTCCTGCATCTAAATCGCTCCTTTAATCCATAATAAAAACGGCTTCTTTCGTCCTCATCTAAGGACGAAAGAAGCCGTTGCTCTTCCGCGGTACCACCTTAGTTCACTCTAAAAACAGAGTGCCCTCTAGACCGCGTAACGTGCGGCAATCCGGATCTCGCTTGCTTTTGCTTACGAGACCAGCTCGTGGGGTGACCTTCGTCAGGACGTCCTGTCACATCTCTCAGCCAATGGATGTGTTCTCTCCTACAGTCCGTTGATTGACTACTCTTCCCGTCAACGCTGTTTCCAAATTATTCTTTCCTTATTTTATCCGAGACGTCAGTGACTCGTCAAGAACTGCTTAACGGTTAAATTCAAGCTTCAGTTCCTTGAACGTCAGCTCGACTGCTGCAATCGTCTGATCAATGTCCTCATCCGTATGGACTGTCGACAAGAAAAGACCTTCAAATTGTGACGGTGGCAAGAAGATGCCGCGTGCCGCCATTTTTTGATAATACGAACGGAACATCTCGAGATTGGATGATTTCGCTTGCTCGAAGTTCGTCACCGGTTGATCCGTGAAGAAGACTCCGAACATCGCACCTGCCCGGTTCGTCGTCAACGGAATGTTGTATTTGGCGGCCGCCTGCTCATATCCTGCTGCGAGACGCCCTGCTTTCCGGTCAAACTCTTCATAATGTTCCGGTTTGAGTTGTGTCAATGTCGCAAGACCGGCTGTCATCGCGAGTGGGTTCCCGGATAACGTACCGGCCTGGTAGATCGGACCTTGCGGCGCAATCTGTTCCATGATGTCACGACGTCCGCCGTAAGCACCGACTGGCATTCCGCCGCCGATGACTTTACCAAGACACGTAATATCCGGTGTGACACCGAAGTACCCTTGGGCACAGTGGAAGCCGACACGGAAACCGGTCATGACTTCATCAAAAATCAACAGGGTACCGTACTGTTCCGTGATGTCTCGCAGTCCTTCGAGGAAACCAGGCTGCGGCGGGACAAAGCCCATGTTGCCCGCTGCCGGTTCCACGATGACTCCAGCGATATCATCTCCATGTTTTTCAAAAGCAATCCGGACCGCATCCATATCATTATATGGAACCGTCAACGTCATGCTAGCAATTTGTGCCGGAACACCTGGTGAGTCGGGAAGTCCAAGCGTCGCGACGCCTGAACCTGCCTTGATCAACAATGAATCTCCGTGCCCGTGGTAACAGCCTTCAAACTTCAAGATCTTTGTTTTTCCCGTATACCCCCGTGCCAGACGCAGCGCCGCCATCGTCGCTTCTGTCCCCGAGTTGACCATCCGGACGACTTCGACCGATGGGACACGGCTGATGACGACTTCTGCCATCGCCGATTCGATTTCAGTTGGCGTACCATAACTCCAACCACGTGTCGCCTGTTCCTGGATCGCTGCCGTCACGATTGGATCGGCATGTCCAAGAATCATTGGTCCCCACGACAAGACGTAATCGATGTATTCCTTCCCATCGATATCGTACAGTCTTGAACCTTGTGCGCGTTCTGCAAAAATCGGTGTCATACCAACTGATTTGTAGGCACGGACCGGACTGTTGACGCCGCCTGGCATCAGTGGCAAGGCGCGTTCAAACGCCGCCTTTGATTTTGAGTTTTGATTAATCAAGCTCATGTTGTTCCCTCCAAGTAACGACAGATGTCTTTTGCGAAATACGTAATGATGAGATCCGCACCAGCGCGTTTAAAACCAAGCATCGTTTCCATGACGATCCGTTCTTCATCAATCCAACCGTTTAACGCAGCGGCTTTGACCATTGCATATTCACCGGAAACGTTATAGGCGACAATCGGTAGCTCAATCCGCTCCCGGACATCACGGATGATATCCATGAAGGCCAGTGCTGGTTTGACGATCATGAAGTCTGCGCCTTGCTCGACATCAGATGTGGCCTCACGGAATGCTTCCCGGCGGTTCGCAGGATCCATTTGATAACCTTTCCGGTCCCCTTCCCCCGGTGCAGAATTTGCTGCATCGCGGAACGGTCCATAATAAGCAGAAGCATACTTGACACCATAACTCATGACCGGGATGTGGCTAAACCCATTCTCGTCCAGTCCTTGACGAATCGCGGCGACGAATCCGTCCATCATCGACGACGGTGCGATGACATCTGCACCGGCACGTGCTTGCGAGACGGCTGTTTGGACATGAAGCGGCAATGACGCATCGTTATCGACCGTACCGTCCGTGACAATCCCACAGTGCCCGGTTGATGTGTATTCACATAAACAAGTATCTGCGATGACCGTCAATTGCGGAGCAATCTTTTTGACGAGGCGTGTCGCTTCTTGGACGATCCCATGATCATGAAAAGCGCCTGTCCCCTGCTCGTCTTTTAGATGGTCGTGCGGAACGCCAAACAAGATGACGGATTCAATACCCAGTGAAACGACTTCCTTGATTTCTGTTTCCAGGTGGTCGAGTGACAAGTTAAACACACCAGGCATCGAACTGACTTCTCGTTTGATGTTTTCACCTTCAGCGATAAACAACGGGTAAATCAAATCGGATTTATGCAGATGATTTTCCCGGACAAGTGAGCGCAATGACGCCGTATTGCGTAACCGGCGATGGCGTGCGAATTCTAATGTATTCATAACAGTTCCTCCTCTAAAATACAGTCAATCAGCCCGTCGAGCGTAAACGTCTGCGCGACGAGTCGTGGTGTCAATCCGAATCGGTGAGCAGCTTGCTCCGTGATCGGTCCGATCGTCACATAGATCGCTTCTGTCTGCTTACGAAGTGGTGCCAGTGCTTCGACAGCTGAAGGACTTTGTAACCCAATATACGTAGCATGTCGGAGAAGCTCAGGTGGCATCGCCCGTAACTTCGTTTCATACGTGACGACCTCCAGCACATCAACTTCGACTTGTTTTCTTAAGTGTTCGAGTGGCTCTTGGCGTGCCCGATTCCCTCGGGCAAAACAAATTCGTTGTCCCGACCTAAGGAATGGACATAATTCTTCCACTAAGACGTCTCCCGTGAAGGCCGACGGGACAAAGTCAGGTGTACGTCCACTCTTTATTAAAGCAGCTGCCGTCTTAGACCCTACGACCGCAATTTTCGTCTGCTGCAGTTGATCCAGGTGTGACGTAATTCGTTCGACTCCGGTCGGACTTGTCACGATTAACCAATCCAGGTGTGGTGGTAACTGAAAGGCAACCGGAATCGTCTCGATGACCGGATGATGGATGACGTCGATGTTTTCTGCCTGTAATCGATCCACTTGTTCAGCAGTTGGCCCTCGGCTTCCCGTCAAGACAAGTTGCTTAGAAGTCATCCGGCAAGGAAGCAAGAATCTCACGACCACCCGCATCAAGCAGACGCGTGGCGACGATTTGACCGAGTTGCATCGGATCAAGTGACGTTTCCCGCTCAAGCAAAATTTGTTGCCCGTCGACTGAACCAAGGAATCCGACAAGGGTCGTCGATAAGTCCTCGTTGATTGTCGCAAATCCACCGACCGGCACGTGACAACTGCCTTCGATCGCAGACAGGAATGAGCGTTCCGCAAATGCTACTTTTTCCGTCATCTGATCATGAATCAGATTCAGTAAATCGCGCACTTCTTGATCCTGCTCCCGGCATTCAATCGCTAAAATCCCTTGTCCGACAGCCGGAATCATATCATCGGTTGAGATGTACTCGGAGACGATTTCGTCCGACCAGCCCATACGCTGTAATCCGGCGGCCGCTAATAAGATACCGTCAAACGGTCCCGTCTTTAATTTCTCAAGACGCGTATCGATATTTCCACGGATTGATTCGATCTTCAAATCCGGACGTAACTTCAATAACTGAGAACCACGTCGCAGACTGCTTGTCCCGACGATTGCTCCTTCAGGAAGTGATGCGAGTCCACCGCCCGTCGTTGTAATCAACGCATCTCGTGCGTCGACACGTGCCGGTGTTGCGCCGATGATCAAGCCTGCCGGTAACTCCGACGGGAGATCCTTCATGCTGTGGACGGCAAAATCGATTTCTTCGTCGATCATCTGTTGTTCGATCTCTTTGACGAACAATCCTTTACCACCGACTTTAGACAATGTCACGTCAAGGATGCGGTCACCCTTCGTGATGATGTTCTTGATTTCGAATTCGTATGGTGCACCCGCTTGTTTCAGTTGCTCGATGACCCATTTCGTTTGTGTCATCGCGAGTTTCGAACTACGTGAACCTACTATGATTTTTCGCATGCTGAAATCCCCCTGTACAATAATAAAGGGGCGGCACAAGTCCGCCCCATGCTTTTCTATTGTAACACAATTCGCTTTATGTTCATCGGTTCACAGCTTTCCGTTCGACTGGCGTTTCTTCTTGTAAAACGGCTTCTTCCGCCGCTCCGTCAAATAACTCCTCGTCTAAGGCAAACGTATCCATGAATTGCGCAATCCGTTGCTCGGCATCCGGTTTTGCCGCTGCATCTTTGATGTACGACAATGGTTCCCGAAGCAATTGATTGATGATCGACTTCATGTGTTTTCCGATGACGGTTTTTTCACGGTTCGTCATGTTGGGCAACTTCCGCTCCAAGCTTTGCATCGTCTCTTGTTGGATTTTGAGCGACTGATCACGTAGTTCCGTGATGATCGGGACGACACCAAGCGTTGTGAGCCAGCCTTCGAATTCTGCGATTGCTGCTTCAATCCGTCGTTCGATTTTTGCTGCCTCTTTCATCCGCTCTGCCATGTTTTGTTGGACGATTGATGTTAAATCATCGACGTCATACAAATGAACACCAGGCAGGTCACCTGCTGTCGGCTCGATGTCACGTGGTACCGCGATATCAATCAACAAGAATGGACGATCACTCCGGAACAATTGTGCAGCAGCAATATCTTCACGTTTGATGATTGCCCGCTTCGCTCCGGTTGAAGAAATAACGATGTCAGCCCGAAGCAGACCGCATTGCATTTCATTAATTGAATGTGCTGATCCTTCGAAACGATTCGCCACTTCTTCGGCTTTTGCGAGTGTCCGGTTAAACACAGTGATATCACGTGCCCCGGCCTCGTATAGATTGAGGGTCGTCAACTCACCGGTCTCACCTGCACCGATGACGACAATCGACTTATCTTCAAGTGAACCAAGTAACTGTTCTGCTAACGTCACGGCAGCTGCACTGACCGACACCGCATTTTCTCCGATTCCTGTTTCAGCGTGCGCTCGTTTCGCAAGCGTGACGGCTTCTTTAAACAATTTGTTGAAGACCGTTCCTGTCGTTTCGAGTTTTTGCGCCGTAAAGAAACTTGTTTTTACTTGACCCAGAATCTGTGTTTCACCGACGATCATTGAATCCAGACCACTCGTTACTCGGAACAGGTGTTTCATGGCGTCGAAACCTTCATGAATGAACAGATACGGTTCCAACTCTTCCATCGTCAACCCAAACCAGTTCGCAAGAAAACGTTTTGTATAATAACGACCTGTATGCGGTTGATCCGTGACGACATATAATTCCGTCCGATTGCACGTCGAGACGATGACGCTTTCGAAAATGCTTTTTTCGTCACGTAGCGCAACGACCGCCCCTTTCATCTCATGTTCCCCAAATGAGACTTGTTCGCGGATTGATACAGGCGCCGTCTTATTATTTAAACCGACAACTACGATATGCATGCGCTCTACCCCTTACGTCCAAAGATTTCATTTTCATCTATCTTTCGTTCTCTACTCTACATTATAACCATTATAAAAAAGATTCCAATCAATTTATAAACTAAAATGAGTCGAAGTTGTGAAAACTTATCTTCTTACCATATCCCTCTCCGTGACAAAGCACAAACCCTCTGCTTTTCGTATCAACAGAGGGCTTCCTTTTTCTATTTTTTCGAATCGATGATGATAGAGGATTCGTCGGTCTGTAAATCAAATTTCTGTTGCCGCAGCTGATAAATCCGGGCGATGTTTTGGACAACGACTTTGGTGACGGCATACGTCGGCACGGCTAGAATGACACCGATGATTCCGGCGATTTTTCCGGCAACGAGCAGGACGATGATGATTGTCAACGGATGAACTTTCAAGGTTTTCCCTTGAACGTACGGAGAAATCAGATTCGATTCAATCTGTTGCGCGACGACAATCGTGACGAGCGCATACAGCGCTTTGATCGGATCATCGATGAATCCGACGATGACGGCCGGAACAGCACCAATATATGGTCCAAGATACGGAATGATGTTCGTGACCGTACAGAACAGGGCAAGCAACAACGCATATTGAATATCAGCGATGAAAAATCCGATCAGCGACATCAGTCCGACACATAACGAGACGATGACTTGACCATTCACATAATGTTTAACCGTGATGTGCATATCATGAAGAATTTTTCGTGTTTCGGTCTCATAATTTTTTGGTAATAGCTTGACGATGGAATCCGGAAATTTGTAGCCATCCAGCAACATATAGACAAGGATGAACGGAACAAGAACGATGATCAGAACGGTTGAGGAGATGACGCCAAAAATCGTTCCGACAGACGTCGAGACCGATTTGAACAATGTGCCGATGTAAGACGTCGCTTCATTCGTCCATTTATCAAATAAATCGGTATTCTCATGGACCCAGTTCGAGATGAAACGATTGTTCATCAATTGATCCCGTAGATTCAGTGTCTGGTCCCGAAGTTCGACGACTAGATTCGGAATGCTTGTCACAAAATCCGTAACTTGCTCGACGAGAATCGGTCCGAGTGAGGCGACCACAATCGTGATGACGCCAAGAAACCCAAGTAGGACGATCAAAACGGCGAGCCCCCGTTTTTTAACGCGCTTTTGAAGCATGTCGACGATGCCAAGCGTAAAGTAATAAAAAATTCCGGCGATGATTAACGGCGGGAAAATCAAGGCGAGCATGACTTTAATCGGTTGGAATAAAAATGAGATTTTTGTTCCGACCCAAATCACTAGAAAAATAGTCAGAATCCAAAGCAATGCTTTAAACCATTTGTTACGAAGTAAATCCACGAACAGTCCTCCTACAATTTTCATCTTTTGATCTGTCTCATCCCGTTTTTTCGTCTGTTTTTTCTGAGACGACTTCATCCAATCGTTGTCGTTCCATTTTACCCCATTGTCCCCGTCCCGTCATGAACTGAATTAATCCACCAAGTTTAAAGAAGACAAGGATCGGGCGGTACCAAAACGATTCCGTCAACGACCACAGATATAACCGAATCAGTTCTTTGACGTTCTTAAACCGGTGCATCGTCCATTCTTCAAGTAAAACAGCTCCTGCTGATAATAAGGAACCATATAACAAGGCAACGGATAACAAGACGATTCCAAACTCAAAGTTGAGTGTGCCGACAAGCAGATTGAGCGGGATGATGAAGTAACCAATCAGTTCGACGATCGGACCAAGCAATTCAATCAAAAAGAAGTATAACATCGAAACACTACCAACAAATCCATATCGCGGATTACCAATCATTCGTTTATGCGTCCATAAGGTCTCGGCAAGTCCACGGTGCCAACGTGTCCGTTGAGAACGAAGGACTTCCATCGTGTCCGGTGCCTGCGTCCAACAGACTGGTGACGGGACATATTCAATTCGTTTGTTGATCTCATTTTCTTTCATGTACCGGTGCAGACGGACGACAAGCTCCATGTCTTCTCCGACGAGTCCTTCTTTATATCCACCAGCTTGAACGACAATCGATTTTTGGAATAAACCAAATGCACCGGACACGATCAATAATAAATTGAAGCGACTTAATCCAAGCCGTCCAAACAAAAAGGCCCGGAAATATTCAATCATCTGCATCAAGACGATCCGTTGTTTCGGCGTCCGGATTTCGACGATTTCGCCTCCTTCAATCGTGCAGCCGTTGACCAGAAAAATCGAGCCACACGTCGCGATGACGTCTTCATCGGACTCAACAATCGGCTTCATGACTTTCAGTAATGCATCCCGCTCAAGAATCGAGTCGGCATCAAGCGAACAAAAATACGGATAACTCGAGTAATCGATTCCGGCATTCAACGCATCCGCCTTTCCTCCGTTTTCCTTATCGATGACGATCAGACGGGCATCGATTCGGGAGCGATAGACGTTTTTGATTGGCTGTGACCCAATTAGGATCCGCGGAAAACGTAATTCCTTTTCTAATTCATAGGTCTTAAACAACTCATCCATCGTCCCGTCACTTGACCCATCGTTGATGACGATGACTTCATGTTCCGGATAATCGAGTGCAAGTAACGCCTGGACACTCGTGACGATCGTGTATTCTTCATTATAGGCCGGAACCAGGACACTGACGGGTCGCGTATAGAGCGACCGCATCAAGGGAAGGTACGAACTTTCCTTTCGCCGAAATCGCTGTTTGCGGACCATCTGTGCCGAGATGAGATACAGCGACGAATAGAACAGGATGACGAGAATCATATAAATCAGAACGGTCCACGATAACACATCAATGATTTTTTGAATCGTTTCAGATGACAACATGTTGTTTCATCTCCTTTGCTAACCGTTCCGTTGCTTTTTGTTTGGCATAACGATCCGGATGATCCTTGGCGACAAGCGCCAATTGTTCGAGACCACCACACGCAAGCAGTGCGTCAAAGGCAGCGGTTCGTACCCACCAGGAACGACTTCCGACAAACGGTAAGATGTAGACGAGGGCTTCTTGAGGTGCCACGTTTTCTAAAAAGCGCAGGGCTAACATCTGTTCCACCCAACTCGTCTCCTCTTCTAAATACGGGGTATACAGTTGCCAATCTTCTTCAAGTCCGATCCGTGTTAATGCGCGAAGCGCTCGCTTGCGAATTTCCGGGTTCGCCTCTGTCGTTTTTCTACGTGCCAACTCCACGTATTGCGTCTCATCACGATCATAAATCAGTTGGAGAATCGCCATCTGAAAAGATTCTGTCAGGCTGTCAAACTCTTTCACCCACAGCGACAAATCCTTGCTTCGTCCCACTGCCAGGACGGCACCAAAAAAACTGATTTCATTGGTTTGCTTGGCTTCTTCGATTGCCAAGTCCGGGGCAATCGAGACTAACGTCCGGACGATGACATCTTTTTCTTCTTTCGCCAATTTTTTGTTTAACTTTTGGTGAAGTTCTTGCGCAACCGGTCTTAACCGAAATTGTGCAATCGCTTCGTAGGCGTTTAAGCGACGATCAATGCGGCGATGCTGGATCTGCTTCTGATAATAAGGTAATAACTTCGCCTCGACATACTGAGACATCCGTTCCTGATGCGAAAGCGTTGCCGTTAAGTTCGTTAAAGCAAACAGCTCTAATTCAACTAAATCTTCGTTTCCAGGTAGGATTCGTGGCATCTCCGTTTGTTCGCCTGTCGCAAAATCATAAAGTTGATCTTGAAACTGACGTTGCCATGCGAGACGTGCCTCTTCTTGATTTACTCGTTTTCGTTTTTGAACAACGAGATATACCAAAGCTCCAACTTGAAGTATAACTAAAAGGACGATGAAAAATATAACCCACCTCATCCGCGTACCCCCTCAAGCTTGTTGACCCAAGCCCGGAACTCCTCGACTTTGAGCGGAAGTGTCATGATACCATCCACACCACGTTCAATCGCCAGAACATGATCGCGTTCCCGATTGTATATCGAAATCATGATGGCATGGAACGGGACAATACTTTCGGACTTGGTACGTAACAGCAACTCCAGACCGTCGGCACGAGGAAGTGCTGAGGAGAAGACAAGTAGGTACGGACGAGACGCCACGTGTTGCTCGAAAAATGTTTCCGCTCGTTCATAGACGGTAATCGTTTCAAAACGGTTTGCTAATTCTCGTTCAAGTAGACGTTTCAGATGGGGGTTGTCCGTCACGATTGCTACATCAACGACACGCCGGACCCGTTTATAACGTACAATCCGGTCGAGTAAAATGTCTTTTGTTAAATCTATTGGCACGACTTCCCGTGCATTTTCAAGCAAATAGAAAGAACGGTCCGAGAGGTTCGGATTGAGATAGACAACCGGAATCTTTTCTTCATCAACCGGTTGACTGGCGAGAACGACATCCGCATAAGAAATATCCGTTTGCGTACAATATCCGCCCTCAATCAGATCATTAACCGTTTCCGGCATCAGTCCGATCGTATGAATAAACACGACACCTGACGTCGACACGTTGACGTCATCTTCGGACGAGACATGCGTTGAGCTCGTTTCTTCATCCATCGGTTCCATTGACGCATTAATCAGTTTCCACATCTCTTCGCGACGCATTTACTTCACCCCTTCTTTAAACGCTTTACGCATCGTCTGATAAACGGGTTTCAATTCTTCCCGTTGTTGCGGATTCGTCCATTCGGACCAATTGTAAAAACCTCGGTCTTTTTCTGGTATACGGGTGGATCCGATCTGACCGGTCACTTCAATGCCTTCCGTCACCATCTTCGCTTCGAGTCCCTCTTCCCAAAAATCGCCGATGATCTCATGTTTGCTTGGATCCCGCATGTTGAGTACCATCCACGGAATCCGCAATTCAATCCGTGACTGTTGGAGATCGGAAATATCCGTCAAAATACTATCTGGTTGTCCTTCATGTAAGATGCCGGTATCCCATTTAATGGCTGGCTTGATGATTTTTTTCGAGACCGGATCACGCCTCGCGTAATCGAGCATCTGATAGATCGGATTAAAGTTTCCACTGTTTTGTTGATCCGATGGCGGGGTCACCATCTCAAATGTTTTTTTCAACCCATAGTGATACCGGAAAATATCGTACCGTTCATCCACATCAAGCCGTGCTTGTTGATCAATCGTCAGTCGATATTCTGCCCCTTCTTCTAGCATCAACTTACCTACTTGAAGGTTTCCATCATTCGGTTTCGTCGACAAGGCAATCGTAGTCGGCTCAGCCTTTTTACGATCGATTCGGAGATAGAGATACGCTTCGTCTGACGTCATATAGATTGCCTGTCCGTCGTTTTCGGCGATTGGAGCATAGCCTTTCCAATCCTCCATTTTTCCATCAATCATGATATCTGCCCGTAAAAAACCAAGCATCCCGAAATGTTGTTCACTCGTTTGGACATTTGACCAACGTGGACGTGTATCGGCATCATCATAATCCATCGTGTTCCACGTCCGTTTGAACCATTCATCTTGCCAAATGAAGACCAGTCCACCCGCCATCTTCGTGTCGACGATGTCTTGATAGAGTTGCGCGACTAATTTCCCTTGCTTGTCTTCACTGACATGCCCTTGGTCAAATCCGTTTGGTCCCAGATGTGTTTTTCCACGCGAACTCGGAATCCCGAATTCCGACACAAGAATCGGCATATCATGATAGTCTTTCATCCGTTTTAGATACCGGCTGTACGATTCTGATCCCGTATCACTCTGACGACCAAATTCTTCTTTGATGAATGATGGATAATATGGATAAATATGATAAGAAGCAAACACTCCACCGGCAAAGTTTTTAGTTGCCTGGATATGATTGAAGTCAATCGAAACCAAGTCTTGTTCTTCCTCGACTTCCTCCGGGTGGGCGAGTGGGTCCGTCGTCGGCCAGTTCGTCGCACCGATCGGTCGTGTCGTTTTGTACGTGGCGAGCTCATGTTGTGTCGCGACATCCATCCGACCCGCTAACCACGATTCAAATGGAGATGCTTCGTTTGTCGTCGTCACGTAACTTCCTTCATACCGAAGTCCTTTATTTTTTTTGTTCGTCTCCATGACTGCCTCCGGTAACCATTCGATACCAAAAACAAAGGCAGAGACATATTGTGAGACATCCGATGTATACGTTCCTGAAGCATGTCCGACCACGTCCTTGACGACAGCGTTACCATGAATCACATCGACCATCCTTTTTGCTTCCGTGTCTGTCATCTTTAAGAACTTGGGTTCAAAGGCATTTTTTAATTCTTCGAACGGTTGTTCTTCGACCCACATGCCTTGCATCAAATAAATTGGTACTTTCGCCGATTCATTATAGGCTTTTAAGGCATCGTAAAAGGCGGGTGGATGAAGCGTATAAATCCGAATCGTGTTGACCCCCATCTCACCAATCTGTCTCAGCCAACGATCGTACTCATTTCGGCTGATGGCATGTTCACCCGGAAAGGCACCCGGACGTCCTAATCCGACGTTCACACCTTTGACGAAATACGGCTTCCACTTACCATCTTGATACATTTCAAGTGTATCTTGTCCAGAACGGGCCCGTGTCCGGACCATCTGATCGTTTACTTTCGTTTGCGCTAACGGTTTGACTTGAACAGCTTGTTGTTTCAAGATTTTAGTCTCTTTTAAAATACGACTGAGCGTTGGCGTATAGATTTTCCAAAAGAACGCCGATTCACTGTCTGCACTGTCCAAGATGAATTGTTTGCGGAACCAGTCGAGTCCGGCATATCGATAGTAACGTGGAATGTCTGCTACATCGGTGTAATCCCCAGCAAAATAATGACCACTCCCTTGTTTGACGTAAGCCGGAAATTCAAGTGGTAATTGCCGTTCCCGTAACATCGCTTGCGTTTTTTTCGAAGGTTGCCATGAAAAATGAGCCTGCTGTTCTCCTCCGTCAAGTTCTAATACTTCAAACCAATAGTTATAACGAACTTCATCTTTTGCTTGCCCTTGGTTTTTATCCCATTTATAAAGGAGTGGAGTATCTTCATTGACAAAAAAGACTTCTTCCGTCGAATCATTGATGAAGACGTAACCCGGACCCGATAATTTAAAAGTCTTGTCTTTTGACTGAAGCTTCAATTTACTGACGACCGTTTCATCCAAACCTTGTAACTTCGTCAAATCCGGGAAAAATCGACCGATCCAGCCCGTCCATGCCGTTCCAAACAACTGACGAAAGGCGTTCGAGCGATCTGCTGGTGTCGGGCTAGCTGCTGTGTTGAATTCTGCGACAACGGGTTTCCCCTGTGAAATCGCATCTGTTGCGAGTGCCACATCTTCAGTCGTCAATCCGCCACGATGTTCTGTTTTGCCGTCTACCGCGTAAGATTTGCCATACGTATCCGTGAACAATAATAGATCTGCCGCTGCTGCTCGCTTCAGCATCTTTTCCCCTTGTGTCCCGTCATACCGATTGATGTAATCGGTATATGTATAATTCTCTCCGTCATCCGTACGAATCTTGAGATGGTTAAGCAACCAGGTCGTTCCTGCATGCTCCCGTTGTTGGTTACCGACAGTATAATCAAACAGGACGATGTTTAATGTCCGTTCTTTTTGCAAAAACCAAACAACTACTGGGACCAGAATCAAAAGACCGATTAATAACGCAATCCACTTGTATCGTTTCATCCGTACACACCCTTTCCTGAGGTGATTCATTTTTTCTATTGTAACTTGAATTCAAGCTGTCGCATATAATGGAACCCGTTTTTTCTGAAAGGAATATATTGGATAAAAAAAGAAACCTGCTCCACAAGGAGACAGGCTTCTTTTACGTGCAATCACAAATGACGATAAATCGCTTCCCATGCTGCATCGACACCTTCGCCGGTTTCCGATGAAAAAGGAATGAACGTATCTTGACCATCAAACTGCAACTTGCGTTTAATGGCTGCAATTTGTTTGTCACGTTGACCACGTTTGATTTTGTCGAGTTTCGTCGCCACGACGATGACCGATAAATCATAGTATTTCAAAAAGTCATACATGATGACATCATCCGCCGAAGGTTCATGGCGGATATCAACGAGTAAGACAACACCCTTTAAGATTTCACGAGTCGTGAAATACTTTTCCATCATCTTGCCCCATGCTTCTCGTTCTGTTTTCGAAACTTTCGCGTACCCATAACCCGGTACATCAACAAACATGACTTCATCATTGATGTTAAAGAAATTCAACGTTTGTGTTTTTCCTGGTTTAGATGATGTACGCGCGAGTGCCTTTCGCTGGACGAGCTTGTTGATGAACGACGACTTGCCGACGTTCGATCGTCCTGCGAGTGCTACCTCAGGAAGGAGTGGTTCCGGATAATGCTCCGGATTGACACCACTCGTAATAAAATCTGCTTTATAAATTTTCATGTTACTCTCCTTTTAATGCATGTTCGAGCACTTGGTCCATCGTCGCGACCGGAATGAATCGAATCCCATCCCGGACCGTTTCTGGAATTTCATCAATATCACGTGTATTGTCTTGGGGCATCAAGATCGTTGTCAGACCAGCCCGGTGAGCAGCTAACGACTTCTCTTTTAAACCACCAATCGGCAAGACACGACCCCGTAGCGTAATCTCTCCGGTCATCCCGACGTCTCGCCGTACCGGACGTTTCGTCAACGCAGAAATCAGTGCAGTCGCAATCGTAATGCCCGCCGAAGGACCATCTTTCGGGACGGCGCCTTCCGGAACATGAATATGGATGTCTTGTGTCTCATAGAAATTCGGGTCAATCTTAAACTCTTCTGCATGGGCACGAACAAAACTATATGCCGTCTGTGCCGATTCCTGCATGACGTCCCCTAGTTTACCCGTTAACTGTAATTTCCCTTTACCTGGAGCAAGGCTCACTTCAATCGTCAGCGTGTCGCCCCCAAATGCAGTATACGCTAAACCGGTCACCGCGCCAATCGTATCTTCTAGTTCACTTTGACCGTAACGGTAAATCGGTTTGCCTAAAAAGTCGGATAAATTACGTTTCGTGACAGTGACGCGTTTCTTTTCACCCATTGCGATTTGTTTCGCAGCTTTACGACAGAGGGATCCGATGACACGTTCCAAACTCCGGACACCCGCTTCGCGTGTGTACCGGCGAACGACTTCTTCCAATGCATCCGGCTTGACCGTCAATTGGCTTTTTTTCAATCCATGTTCCTTTAATTGTTTGGACAACAAATGCCGAATCGCAATTTCTGTTTTTTCTTGTTCCGTGTAACCACCGATTTGAATCAGTTCCATTCGGTCAAGCAATGGTCCCGGGATGTTCGAGACATCGTTTGCTGTCGCGATGAACAAGACGTTTGATAAATCAAACGGCTCTTCGATATAGTGGTCGGAAAAACTGTTGTTTTGTTCCGGATCAAGGACTTCAAGCATCGCGGAAGAAGGGTCTCCACGGAAGTCATTGGACATCTTATCAATCTCATCGAGCAGGAACACGGGATTGTTCGTCCCCGCTTGTTTTAGGCCACGAATGATGCGTCCAGGCATCGCTCCGATATACGTCCGCCGATGACCGCGGATTTCCGCTTCATCCCGGACTCCACCAAGTGAAACACGAACGAATTTCCGTTCGAGCGCTGTTGCGATCGAGCGGGCAAGTGACGTTTTACCGACTCCCGGAGGACCTGCCAAACACAAAATCGGTCCGCGTAACGAATCCGTTAACTGTCGTACCGCCAAGTATTCTAAAATCCGCTCTTTGACTTTTTCTAATCCATAATGATCTTCGTCTAGCTGCTCAGATGCCGCCTCGACATTTAAGAAGTCATCGGTTGCTTCATTCCAAGGAAGCGAGAAGAACCATTCGAGATAGTTCCGAATGACGCCATGCTCTGGACTCGTCGCCGGCACGACAGCCAGTCGGTTGATTTCTTTTTCGATGTTGATGACGGCCGTTTCTGACAGATCAAGCATCGCCAGTTGTTCTTTGTATTTCACAGCATCACTTTCTGCCGAGACTGCTTCTCCACCGAGTTCTTGCTGAATCGTCTTCAGCTGTTCCCGAAGATAATACTCGCGTTGCGACTGTTCAATCGTCTTTTTCGTCCGCTCCCGCATTTCGCGTTCAAGTTCGACGACTTCATATTCATGTTTCATGACGTCGAGCAACATGACCCCACGTTCGACCGGATCATTTTCTTCTAAAAATTCTTGTTTTTTCGCAATATCAATCGGTAATTTAGAGGCAATATAATCCGTCAGCGAATCGAGGCGCTCATACGTTTCAAAACGGCGGCGTTCGTCCGTTCCGATACCTTTGATCCGCGACACCAATTGACCAAATTGTTCTTTGATCAGACGAACGAGCGCTTCTTGTTTCGCCCCTTTGATATCTGCCTTTTCAATCGGTTCGATGTTCGCCTGGTACCCTTCATCCGTTTCCGTCACGTGATCAATCCGGACCCGTTCCTTACCAATGACACGGACCCGCACTGTATCATTTCCGAGCTCACTCATTTTTGCAATCTGAACAAGTGTACCAATCGTGTGCAGACCATCCACCGATGGTTCTGCTTCCGGATCCCGCTGCGTAACGACGACCAAATCAATTTCATGTTCTTTCGACGCAAGCAATGCTTTTAGTGAGACAGGACGCCCGACATCAATCGTCAATCCGATTAAGGGGTACGCGACAACGCCACGTAGTGGTAATAATGGATATTGTTTTGTCTTCATCAAAAATCTCCTCCTAAACAAAAAGACTCGGAAAGGCGTACAAGTAGCCTCCGAGCCGATTTGTCACGGTGTTACGCCGTTTCTTTTTCTTTCCCTTGTTCAATTGTACCATCTTTCAGCTCAAGCGTCGGACCGCGCTTTCCAGTCAACGTTTCCGCTGTGATGATGACTTTCGCGATATCTTCACGGGACGGTATTTCGAACATGATTTCGAGCATCGTTTCTTCGATGATTGAACGTAAACCACGTGCACCGGTTTTCCGTTTAATCGCGAGTTTCGCGATTTCAACCAACGCTTCATCTGTGAAGTCGAGTTCGACATCATCCAGTTGAAGCATTTTTTTGTATTGTTTGACGAGTGCATTTTTCGGTTTTGTTAAGATTTGGACGAGTGCATCCTCATCAAGTGGTTCGAGTGTCGCCATGACTGGTAAACGCCCGATAAACTCCGGAATCAATCCGAATTTCTGTAAATCTTCCGGTAAAGCAGCCGCAAGGATTTCTTTTTGTGTCAAGTTACGGTTCTCAGAATCGTTTCCGAATCCGATGACCTTTTTACCAAGACGACGTTTAATCGATTGGTCGATCCCGTCAAAGGCACCACCAACGATGAACAAGATGTTCGTCGTATCGATTTGAATGAATTCTTGATGCGGATGTTTCCGGCCACCTTGTGGCGGAACGCTTGCAACTGTACCTTCTAAGATTTTCAGAAGGGCTTGTTGTACCCCTTCACCTGAGACATCACGTGTAATTGACGGATTCTCAGATTTACGGGCAATTTTATCGATTTCATCGATGTAGATGATACCTTTTTCTGCTTTTTCGACATCATAATCAGCAGCTTGAATGAGTTTTAAGAGAATGTTCTCAACATCTTCCCCAACATATCCGGCTTCCGTCAGACTTGTCGCATCCGCGATTGCGAACGGAACATTCAGAATACGAGCCATCGTTTGTGCGAGGAGTGTTTTACCACTACCAGTCGGTCCGATCATGACGATGTTCGATTTCGATAACTCGACGTCATCCGCACGGCCACCTGCATTGATCCGTTTATAATGATTATACATCGCGACAGATAATGATTTTTTCGCTTTTTCCTGTCCGATGACATAGTCATTTAAAGTCGCACGGATTTCATGCGGTTTCGGTACGTTTTTTAGTTCGACTTCTTCTTCTGTACCAAGCTCTTCTTCGACGATTTCGTTACAGAGTTCGATACATTCATCGCAAATGTAAACGCCAGGTCCAGCAACAAGTTTGCGCACTTGTTCTTGTGTCTTTCCGCAGAAAGAACATTTTAGCTGACCTTTTTCTTCGTTAAATTTAAACATAAAGGTCCACCCCTTTAACGTGGAAGTTGTATAGATCTGTTTCGCATCTATTCTCACGTTTTACTATTTATGATTGTAGCATGAACAAGGAAACTCTTTCAAATCTTGGAGGAGCGTTTTACAGTTTGATTTGAAATTTAAAATTTTCTTTGTCCTTGTTTGACCTATCGTACAAAAAAATCGACTTCAAGACCAGAAATTGGGCTTGAAGTCGATTCGTTCGGTTGGTTTGCTTATTTTGCTTTTGCGTTGTCAACGAGAACATCGATTGCTTTACGGAATTGAAGATCACCTTTAAGTGTATCGAGTCCGCCTTGTGGAGCAAGCATCGTTTCAAGTTGATCAGCAGGAATGTTGTAGAGTTCAGACATTGACTGAAGTTCAGCTTGTGCTTCTTCTTCTGTCACTTCAATCTTTTCATCTGCAACGATTTGTTTCAGAACGAGACGTGCTTTGACACGTTCTTCTGCTTGTTCTTTCATTTCAGTACGCATCGCTTCTTCAGTCGTTCCAGTTAACTGGAAGTACATGTTGAGGTCGATACCTTGTGACTGAATGCGTTGTGTGAATTCTTGGACCATACGCTCAACTTCGTTTTCAACCATGACTTCTGGAAGATCAACTGTCGCGTTTTTCGTCGCTTCTTCAACCAACTCATCACGCATTGAAGCATCTGCTTCTTGTTTGCGTGTGTTTTCAAGACGTGTGCGGATTTTTGTTTTCAACTCATCAAGAGAAGAAACTTCTTCGTCCATTTCTTTAGCGAACTCATCTGTCAATTCAGGAAGTTCCTGAGCTTTGACTTCATGAATCGTTACTTTGAACGTAACTGGTTTTCCAGCGAGTGATGCTTCATGGTACTCTTCTGGGAAGGTTACGTCGATGTCTTTTTGTTCGCCTGTTTTTAGGCCAACCATCTGCTCTTCAAATCCTGGAATGAAGTTTCCAGAACCGATGACGAGTGAGTAGTTTTCTGCAGTACCGCCGTCGAATTGGTTTTCCCCATCGAAACCTGCGAAGTCGAATACGACTGTATCGCCATTTTCGATAGCGCCCTCTTCTTTAACGACGAGCTCTGCGCCACGCTCTTGCATTGTTTTGAGTTCAGCATCGACATCTTCGTCTGTAACGTCTGTTTCGACTGCTGTGTACTCAAGACCTTTGTACTCACCAAGTGTAGCGTCCGGCTCGATCACGAATGTGATTTTGAACGCAACTGGTTTTCCTTTTTCGAGTGTTTCGACGTCGATGTTATCAAGCGCGATTGGCTCGATTCCTGATTCGACGACTGCACCTTCGATTGTATCTTGATATAAGATATCAAGTGCATCTTGGTAAAGTGCTTCTTCGCCGTACATTTTGTTAAACATTGTGCGTGGCATTTTTCCTTTACGGAAACCTGGTGTGTTCAATGTCTTGACGACTTTTTTGAACGCTTGGTCTACCGCTTTATCAAATGCTTCAGCAGGCGCTTCATACGTGAGAACGCCGAGGCTACCTGATTGTTTTTCCCATTTTGCAGTCATGCTGAGTCCCTCCAAAAATGTCAATTAGCGTACATGTGTGTACAACAAG
Source organism: Exiguobacterium antarcticum DSM 14480 (assembly GCF_000685865.1). GTDB lineage: Bacteria > Bacillota > Bacilli > Exiguobacteriales > Exiguobacteriaceae > Exiguobacterium_A > Exiguobacterium_A antarcticum. Next base: position 456,186 of record NZ_JMKS01000003.1, read on the forward strand.
TCACATTATAGCACAATCTTTCTTAGGATTACCACTGTTGAACGAGGCAATTACCTTGAATTACTGAAGTAAGGCCTGCTCATACATCGTTCCCTCCGGCAGTAATAAATGGACAGCCCGGTAAATCTTTTGCGCCTGCTGCCCAAGACCGCCTGGTGGCATCTCCGAGACGAAGTCCAGTTCGGCTAGTTCTTCAATAGCGTCAAGCCAGTCGTCGAGAGGTTCACTGCGATCGATCCTTTCGTCAGGAAAGAGGATTTGATACCAGTTCATGAATAAAATCGCCTTAAAGGGATCCATCCGTTCTAGAGCAAATGCTGCATCAGCAAAACGTTGTAATTGATCCGTCTGCGTTTTCATATAAACTTCAAGTTGCTCGGCGTGATCAAACGCCATCCATATATCGAATGCTTCATTTTCAACATACAGTGGATACAAGCGTTCGTCTCTCGGAATTTGGCCGAGCAACAAGTGACTGACCAATACACTCTGATGCTGTACGTCACGACCGGTTAAATAGTCACTCGCTATATACTTCGCCAATGACGGATGGTTCACCAAAGAGGTTTGCCCAACCCCTCGCATTTGTTCGACGATCGTACCGTGCCGATACAGTTCGATCCACTCTTCTTCCGTCAGGTCCCCTGACGGTTTCCCTTCTAGCTGGAGATAGGCAGAGTCATCCGTTTGTTGTTTCGCACGTAATGTTTTTTTCCGGAACTGAGCCACTTCTTCTAGTTTCAAGGATAATCCATAAGGGAGGTAAGGAGAAGCTGTCCGCAGCGCAAGATCAAACGAATAACGTTCTCCCCTTTCATACATGAATATCGCCATGACTTGCTCGACACCGTCCAACCGAAGATACGGTTCGACGACTGCCGAATACGATTCGGTGCCATCCTCCATCGCTAAATAGGCTTCCTGAATCGTATAGAGGAGATACAACACATCATCTTCTGACGCCAATTCTGATAACCGACCTACTTCGATTGCCAGCTCTTGACGATTTAATGCGGCGAGTCGTTTTTGTTCGATTGCCAACGGCTGTTCCATCCAACGTGATTGATGCATCATCATTCCACCTTTGTTGATTACTTCGTAAACGGATCAAGTAACGATGTCCAGTTCGAAATCGCTTCTTGTAGCTGACCCGCTTGTTCAATCCCCATCTTGTTTAGTGTATCGAGCGACACGTCGGCTTCTAACAGGCGTGTGATATCTTCTGATTGGTTGACGTATTGCTCTAATTTCTCACTGAGATTCTTTAGTTCTGCTGGCGGACTTTCTAAGCCGGCAAGTCGCTCATCGATTTGATTCAATTCTTCGTTTAATTGTTGGACGGTCCCGTCATTTTTCAGCTGTTCGATTTGCTGGTCGAGGGCTTGTTCCGGATTGGCGGAGTCACGCGCTTCAGTTGCCGCTTGATCCAACTTTGCAGATAACTCGGATGTCACCTTTGACGTATCTTGGGCAATATCTTGTAATTGACTAGCGTAATCCACGCTATTTTTAACATCCGTCACTTGTTGTTTCGCATTGTCCACTGTATCTGTAACCTCACTACATCCAGCTAACGCAACTGTCAGCAGCAGGATTCCACTCATTCGTTTCATCATCTCTTTCATCCCTTTCAAGTTCATGATACCTTAATTATACATGATAAAAGTCCTAAAAAAAAGAGACCTCCCTCGTAAGGGAAGTCTCTATTTTAATTATAGTGTCCCAAGAGGGATTCGAACCCCCGACCGACGCCTTAGAAGGGCGTTGCTCTATCCAGCTGAGCTATTGGGACGTGTCAACACGAATAAACTATACTAAAACAATTCTTTCGTGTCAATCACATTGGTAAAAACTATTTTTTAAAGTGTCCCGTCAAAGTGTAAAGCATTGATCCGTTCACCTGTCGTATCGTAAAAATCGACGATAAAATCGGATCCATCCAGTGTCAGTAAGGCGTATGTCTTTTCTGGACGATGACGTGGCATCCGAATCGAACCTGGATTGATGAACAGTTTCCCATCTCGTTGTTCTGCCTTAGCGACATGCGAATGTCCGTATAATACGATTGCCGCATCTTTTTGGTCCGCATGATGGACCAATTGATCCAAACTGTATTTGACGTCTTGACGATGCCCATGTAAACAGAGGACCCGGTAAGCACCTAAGTCTTCGATTACTTCATCTGAAAAATCGTTTCCGTAATCACAATTTCCTTTGACGACGCGATAGGGATATAACGATTCCGAATCTCCCGTCAGCTGAGAATCACCGCAATGAAAGGCAACATCTGCTTCTTGGTGGCGGTTGAATATCGTCAATAGTTCCTGATCGAGACCATGGCTGTCACTTACGATTAACGCTTTCATCTAAAATCACTCTCCCAAAAAAGTAGTTAATGCCGCTTCAAGTTTTCGCAATGCTTGTCCACGATGGCTGATGGTCGCCTTTTCACTTTTCGTTAATTCGGCTGCCGTCTGATTTAATGACGGAATGAGGAACAACGGATCGTAACCAAAACCGTTTGTCCCTTTCGCTTCAAATCCAATCTGCCCTTCCATCGTCCCGCGAACGGTCAAGGTTTCGCCCGACGGTTTTGCAAGTGACAAAGCACAGACAAAACGAGCTGTTCGTTGTTCTGCTGGTACGTGTGCTAATTTTTTTAACAATAAGGCATTGTTCGCCTCATCTGATTTGTTTTCGCCTGCAAAACGTGCAGAATAGACGCCGGGTGCACCGTCTAACGCATCGACTTCAAGACCAGAGTCGTCCGAAAGCACAGCATGACCGAAGTAGGACGCGGCCTCAATTGATTTCAGTTCAGCATTCTCTTCAAACGTCGAGCCGGTTTCTTCCGTTTCAGGAGCCGAATCGTAATCGAGTAAGGACTCGACCTCATAGCCGAGCCGTCCAAGCATCGTCTTGAATTCGTTTACTTTACCAGGATTTCTGGTCGCGACGATAATCTTCATCCGTGCTCCACCTCTTCTCCGACGTACCACCAGGACGCTCCTAAAGCTTGTTCAGCCGCATGGAGCAGTTCTTCAATACCCTTTTCCCCAAGTTCGAGCATATCGAGCATTTCTTTTCGAGAAAACGTTGCTTCTTCGCCCGTTGCTTGTAATTCAACGATCTTACCCGACGAGGTCATGACGAGATTCAAATCGACATCTGCCGCAGCGTCTTCTTCATAACAAAGATCAAGCAACAAATCCGTCCCGACTTTGCCGACCGAAACTGCCGCGATGCCTTCCTTGATTGGTGTATCCGTTAACTTCCCGCTTTGAATCAGTCCATCCACCGCTAAGACGAGTGCTAAAAAACCACCCGTGATTGCAGCCGTACGTGTCCCGCCATCTGCCTGCAACACGTCACAGTCAATCCAAATCGTCCGTTCACCCAATTTTTCAAGATTGACGACAGAACGTAACGCCCGACTGATCAAACGCTGAATCTCCATCGTCCGTCCGGTTTGTTTTCCTCGGACCGACTCTCGACCGGTCCGTTGCGCCGTCGCGCGTGGTAACATCGCATATTCGGCATTAATCCATCCTTGACGTTTCCCGCGTAAAAAAGGCGGAACTTTTTCTTCGACCGTCGCTGTACATAAGACACGCGTATCTCCGACTGAAATCAGAACGGATCCTTCTGCGTGTTTATTAACACCCGTCTCAAAATGAATCGTTCGCATGTCTGCTTGTGCTCTTTGATCTAAACGCATTTTTCTTCCTCCGTTCCTAACACTAACCGTTCGGCTTGAATCGGTTGATTCAACCAGTCACTCGCAATCCGTTCAAAAGACCGTGTATCTCCCGTCGCATGGTAGACATGTTCCGGGACGGTGTCATGTGCTGCTGTGATTCCGTTGTAATCCAGTAAGGCACCGACTTCAAGCGCCGTCTCGTCCCCAGAAGAAATCAATTGGACATTCGGTCCGATGACTCGTCCAATCACTTCTGCCAGTAGCGGATAATGGGTACAGCCTAAAATCAACGTATCCATGTCATAGGCGAGCAACGGTTTTAATGTATTGGCGACGACACGCTCGACATACGCTCCGGTTGTCTGTGAGGACTCAACGAGTGGAACGAATGGCGGACAAGCCAGTGATTCGACGACGACCTGCCCTTCGACGTGACGCAAGGCTTTTTCATACGAGTTACTTTCAATCGTCATTTTTGTGCCGATGACACCGATTCGTTTCGACCGTGTGACTTTAACTGCTGCTCGCGCTCCCGGATCGATGACGCCGATGATTGGAATCGACAACTTTTGTCGTGCTTCTTTTAAGACGACCGCCGTTGCCGTATTGCAGGCGATGACGATCAGTTTGACATCTTGCGCTACGAGGAAATCAATCATTTCCCATGTAAACTGGCGAATCTCTTCTTCTGGTCGAGGACCGTACGGACACCGTAATGTGTCTCCGACATATATGATTTGTTCATGGGGAAGCTGACGCATCAATTCCCGCGCCACGGTCAATCCACCGACCCCAGAATCTAATACTCCAATTGATCTGTTCACGTTTTCCCCTCACCTTCCTCTCTCATATGGTAACAAAAAAGGACGACGGTGCAAGACCGGCGTCCAAGAATGTACGATAAAGGATTACTGAGCAAGACCTTCGCTTGTCAGCATATCTGAAAGAGTCGTGATTGCTTCAGAAGCATCGTCACCGTTTGCAACGATTTTGATGTCTGAATCTTTTGCGATTCCGAGTGAAAGAACACCCATGATCGACTTGAGGTTAACAGTCTTTCCGTTGTATTCCAAGTTGATGTCTGATTGGAATTTAGAAGCTGTGTTGACGAGTTGTGTTGCCGGACGAGCATGAATGCCTGAATCCGCGATGACTTTGAATGTTTTTTCCATGATTAAGAAATCTCCCTCCACTAATAACGTACTAGTGAGTCGTTTTCGAATATGTGAACTCATTATCAAATGATAACGGATTCGAATCGATTCTGCAAGGAATTTTTATACGCTTCATTCCAAGCAAACGCATTCCCGGAACGATCAATCTGCACCATCGAGGTCCGACCGGTGAACATCAATTCATCCTGTTCGCTGAACGCGGCATAATGGACATCACACGAGGCTGTTCCGACCTGAACCGGGTAAGCATAGACGGCGAGACGCGCCCGTGGATAGACTTGACGGATGTAATTACACTGGGCATCCGCAACGACGACAATCCCGTCGTCTGAAAGCGAATAACCGGTTTCTTCAAGCATCAACGTTCGGACATCCTCAAAGTAGACGAACGGGACACGGTTGTTCATATGTCCATAGGCATCCGTTTCTGCAAACCGGACCGCAACATCAAGTCGCGTGCCATGTTTCATTTGTTCTAACCATTGATCGAGATCATGAATATAACTAGGTACACGCACGGAAATTTCCTCCTCTAAAAATATAAAAAGAAGGAGCAAGGCCCCTTCTTTAATTTTACGTTTTCGTATTAACGACTGACTGCTTCTCCCGTACGTCCTTCGTCACTGCCGAAGAATTTCTTGAAGGAGTGCAACGTCGTTTGACGGTTCATCGCTGCGATTGATGTCGTCAATGGAATCCCTTTCGGACACACTTCAACACAGTTTTGTGCGTTTCCGCACTGCATGATTCCGCCGTCTTCCATCAAAGCTTCAAGACGCTCTTCTTTGTGGAACGCACCTGTTGGATGCGAATTGAACAGACGGACTTGCGAGAGTGCAGCCGGTCCGATGAAGTTCGACCGATCATTGACGTTCGGACATGCTTCGAGACAGACGCCACAAGTCATACATTTCGAAAGTTCGTATGCCCATTGGCGTTTGTTTTCCGGCATCCGTGGTCCCGGACCTAAATCATACGTACCGTCGATTGGGACCCATGCTTTGACTTTTTTCAAGGCATCAAACATCCGTTGACGGTCGACTTGAAGGTCACGGACGATTGGGAACGTCTGCATCGGTTGAAGACGAATCGGTTGCTCGAGCTTGTCGACAAGTGCCGTACAGGATTGACGAGGTGTTCCGTTGATGACCATCGAGCACGCGCCGCATACTTCTTCGAGACATCCCATGTCCCAGTTGATTGGCGTCGTTTTTTCACCGGCTGCGTTGACCGGATTACGACGAATCTCCATCAGTGCAGAGATGACATTCATGTTTGGACGATACGGCACTTCAAAGGCTTCATCATATGCTTTCCCATCCGGTCCATCTTGACGTTGGACGATGAACTGAACCGGTTTTTGATTCGTTTTCTGTTCGAGTGGTGTCGCCATTATGCCTTCACCTCTTTCTTCGACTTCTTGCTGTAGTCACGCTTACGTGGCGGAATCAGTGACGTTTCGACTTCTTCATAATAAATTTCCGGATGACCGTTCGTATAACGCGCCATCGTTGTTTTGAGGAAACGTTCGTCATCACGTTCCGGGAAGTCCGGTTTGTAATGAGCGCCACGGCTCTCGTCCCGTTTTAAGGCTCCGAGCGTAATCGCTTCCGCGAGATCCAGCATATGATCGAGTTGACGAATAAATGAAGCCCCTTGATTGCTCCAGCGCGCTGTATCCGTCGCTGAAATCCGCGTGAAACGTTCACGAAGCTCTTTGATTTTATCAAGTGTTTGCTCGAGTTTATCGTTGTAACGAACGACCGTCACGTTATCCGTCATGACTTCTCCGAGTTCGCGGTGGATTTGATACGCGTTTTCCGTACCTTCCATCGCCAAGATGTCATTGAAACGGTCGATTTCAGCAATTTTGTGCGCTTCGACGACTTCTTCCGGCATGTCGTGCACCGACTTATCGAGATCATTCATGTAGGCGATCGCTGCCGGACCTGCGACCATTCCACCGTATACGGCAGACAGCAACGAGTTCGCACCGAGACGGTTCCCACCGTGCATCGAGTAATCACATTCTCCAGATGCAAATAATCCTGGAATGTTCGTCATTTGATCGTAATCGACCCATAATCCACCCATTGAGTAATGGACGGCTGGGAAGATTTTCATCGGGACTTTCCGTGGATCATCACCGACGAACTTTTCATAGATTTCAAGAATCCCGCCAAGCTTGACGTCGAGTTCTTTTGCGTCTTTGTGCGACAGGTCGAGATAGACCATGTTTTCCCCGTTGACACCGAGCTTCTGATTGACACAGACGTCAAAGATTTCACGCGTCGCGATATCACGTGGTACGAGATTTCCATAGGCCGGATATTTTTCTTCAAGGAAATACCATGGCTTGCCGTCTTTATACGTCCAGACACGTCCACCTTCACCACGAGCTGATTCGCTCATGAGACGGAGTTTATCGTCCCCTGGAATCGCTGTCGGGTGAATCTGGATGAACTCCCCGTTCGCATAAATGGCACCTTGACGGTAGACGGCTGCCGCTGCCTGCCCCGTGTTGATGACCGAGTTCGTTGATTTCCCAAAAATAACACCCGGACCACCTGTTGCTAAGATTACTGAGTCAGCTGCAAACGCTTCGATTTCCATCGAGCGTAAATTCTGACAAACCGCACCACGACAAATACCTTCTTCATCGATGATTGCGCGAAGGAATTCCCATCCTTCATACTTCTCTACCAAACCTTGCGCTTCAAACTTACGGACCTGTTCATCGAGTGCATACAACAACTGTTGCCCTGTCGTTGCACCGGCGTATGCGGTCCGGTGATGTAATGTTCCTCCAAAACGACGGAAATCAAGTAACCCTTCCGGCGTCCGGTTAAACATGACGCCCATCCGGTCAAACATGTGGATGATTTTCGGAGCTGCTTCCGTCATCTTTTGGACCGGTGGTTGGTTCGCGAGGAAATCGCCGCCGTAAACCGTATCATCAAGATGCTGGTAAGGCGAATCGCCTTCCCCTTTCGTGTTGACGGCACCGTTGATTCCGCCCTGTGCACAAACGGAGTGTGACCGTTTGACCGGTACAAGTGAAAATAGTTTGACCGGCACACCTTGTTCTGCTGCTTTTATCGTAGCCATCAAACCAGCGAGTCCTCCACCGATGATGACAAGATTCTTATTCGCCATGTTGTTAGTTCCCCTTTCCTTACAACACGCCTGCAAACGTCAAGATCGAGCGTACGCCTACAAACGATAATCCGATGAATACGAGGGCTGCCACATAAGACATCGCTTTTTGAGAAGCGGGTGATTGCGTGATTCCCCATGTGATACAGAACGTCCAGAGCCCGTTCGCGAGGTGGAACGTCGTCGCTAAAATCCCGACGATGTAGAAGGCGAGCATGAACCAGTTATCGACGATGTTTTGCATCATGCTAGCATCGACTGCCGTCCCCATTGCTGCTGCAATCCGTGTCTCCCAGACATGCCATGTGATGAACACGACGAGGAAGATTCCTGAAAAGCGTTGTAGCACATACATCCAGTTCCGGAAGTATGTATAACGACCTGTGTTCGCGGAACCCGTAAACGCGATGTAAACACCGTAGACACCGTGCAGGATGATTGGAATGAAGATGACAAACACTTCCAAGAACAACCGATACGGAACGCCCCCTACGATTTCCGCAGCCTTATTAAAGTCTTCCTCCCCACGAACGATGAAATAGTTCGTCGTAAAATGAGAAAGTAAAAATAACCCGATTGGAATGACGCCGAGCAGTGAGTGTATTTTACGCCCCACGAAATCACGATGATTCGCCATCCAAATCCCCCCTTTTGTTTGCCAATCAAACGTTGGCGCATTTTGGTAGAAAAGCGCTTTCATAAGGAAATTCGTCTTTTCATCACTTATTCTACTCCTGTCCTTTTTATAAGACAACCCGAGCTGTTGCATTTAACTGCAAATAACTGCAAATTTTTTCAGGAAAACAATGACCCATAAGAATTACCTCGCTATAATAGTTTCAGAGATAGGAGTGATTGATGATGGATTTGGTACCACACCCCTCTTCCACATTCGGAATCGAGTTGATTCGCGACTATGTGTTGACGGACTTATTAGGAACAGATTATCGCCATGTCATCTACTGGGCAGGAAAACGTCTGGCACGTGAATTCCCAGTTTTTAGCGCTGAAGAAGTTGCCCCGTTTTTCCATGAGGCGGGTTGGGGACAGTTGGAATTAAAAAAACAAAAAGGAACGTCATTAACCTTTATCTTAATACCACCTGAATCAATACGAACGGAACGTCCGGTAGGTTATTTTCAGCTAGAAGCCGGGTTTTTAGCTGAACAGTTTTCAAAAATAAACGGATGTGTAGCTGAAGGATACGCGGAATCAATTAAGAATCAAGTGCACATCACGATTGAGATTGATCCAAAAGATCCACTTGACGGATCACTTTAAAATCAAAACAGGAATTTGAATCCGGACGGCGAATTCTTGAAACGTGAAACCTTTTTCGTTTGATTGCCGTATCAGTAATTGATTACATTCATCAAAGGAGGAATTTTTATGTTCAAGAAACTAGCAGCCGACTTAACAGGATTCAGTGATATTGGGCAAGTGATTCACCCTGACGATTTTGACAAGGCAGCCGCCGATGATTACGTCTTACACGAAGACGGTGAAAAAATTTATTTTTTAATCAAATCGAAAACAGATGAATACTGTTTTACGAATTTAGCGCTTGTTCATCTCGATGGCGAAAGTGCAGTCAGTTCAAAACGTGTTCTCTATCGTTACCCCTATGCTCATTATCCGATTCGTCATGTCATGTTCGAAACGGCTGGGACCGTCGACCTTGATGTTGAAATCAAATTCGAGATTGGCGGAAAACATTATTCGATCGATGTCGATAAAAAACAGCTCGAGCATGTGAAGGATCTCTATAAAGCGCTTCTCGCCATTGCCGAAAAACAATACGAGGGACAAAAGATGCTCGAGTTCGCAAACAGCTCACTCAATCATTCCGTCACGATTCTTGGTGGTCTCCGTCAAGGCGACATGAACGTGCCACAAACGTTTAAGGATCTGTCGCAAGAGTCGTTCAACTGGCTCCAAGGACATTATTATCAATGGAATCAAAGAGATTTCGGTTCCTACTATGAAAAATACATCAATAATTAACGTTGTCAACGAATCGGTAACCCGGTGAAGTTCTCACAAAAATACGTGTTGTTCATTCGCTGTCTTCAGGCAAATGAACAACACGTTTCTTTTATTATTTATGATTTCCGACTGACCCCACGTTTATTCTTCATCATTCTTCATTCGTCTGACTGAGGTACTCGGCAACGGTTTCTGCCAACTTCACAGGTAATCCCGCTTCCGTCAACTGTTCGATGTTGGCTTTTTTCAAACTACGCATCGAACCGAAATGACGAATCAATTGTTGGCGTCGTTTTGGTCCGACGCCGGGAATATCGTCCAGCAGTGACCGGGTCATTCCCTTCGAGCGTAACGAACGGTGGAACGTGATCGCAAACCGGTGGACCTCGTCTTGCATCCGTTGCAGCAAATAAAACGCACTCGAACGCGGATGCAGTTCGATCAACCGCCCTCCCTCCCCAAACAGCAGTTGACTCGTCCGGTGTTTATCATCTTTTTTCAACGAACCGACGGGCAGGGATAAACCAAGCTCATCTTGAATCACTTCAAGTGCGGCATTGAGTTGACCTAATCCACCATCGATTAAGACGAGATCCGGTAGACGGGCACCTTCGAGTAACAAACGACGATAACGCCGCCTGACGATTTCTCGCATCGATTCATAATCGTCTGGTCCCTTGACCGTCTTGATCTTAAATTTCCGATACTCTTTCTTGAGCGGTTTCCCGTCTTCAAAGACGACGAGCGCCGATACAGCGTCCGCCCCTTGGATATTAGCGTTATCGATGATTTCGATTCGTGATAAGGGATGTACATCAATCGCGTCTGCTAATTCTTGAACTGCCTGAACGGTTTTCTTTTCATCACGGGCAATCAATTCGAAACGTTCTCCAATCGCATTCTCAGCATTTTTCGTCGCTAAGTCGAGCAGCTTCCGTTTTGAACCACGCACCGGAACATGGACACGTAAATCAAGTGCTTCTTTCAACAGCATCTGATTGACGAGTGGCGGTACATAGATTTCACTCGGTTTGATGTTTTTTTCATAAAACTGAACGATGAAACTTTCAAGTTCTTCTGCGGCTGTCCCGTAAATCGGAAACAGCGATACGTCACGTTCAATCATTTTTCCGCCACGCAGGAAGAAGACTTGGACACATATCCAACCTTTGTCGACATAAATACCAAAGACATCTCGAGACGTCAAATCAGCTGTAATCATGTTCTGTTTATTCATGATCGACTCAATCGCTCGGATTTGGTCACGTAATTCGCCGGCACGTTCAAATTCCATCGCTTCCGCTGCCCCACTCATCTTTTCTTGAAGCGACTGGACCAGTTCTTTTGTTTCACCAGACAGGAAACGGCGAATTTCGGACACGATCGCTTTTTGTTCCTCTTCTAGATTCGGAACTTCGCACGGACCTAGGCATTGACCGATATGATAATAGAGACAGATCTTTTTCGGCATCGGCTGACACTTACGGAGGGGGTACAACCGATCAAGTAGACGTTTTGTTTCATTTGCCGCATACGCATTCGGATATGGACCAAAGTAATGCCCACCGTCTTTTCGTAATTTCCGGGTTGTGATCAGTCGTGGGTACGTCTCATTCGTAATCTTTAAATACGGATAGGACTTATCATCCTTTAACATGATGTTATATTTCGGGTCATGTTTCTTAATCAAAGTCATCTCAAGCAATAATGCTTCCAGTTCGCTTCCGGTGATGATGTATTCAAAATCACGGATATCTGCAACGAGACGTTCTGTTTTTAAGTCATGCGCTCCCGTGAAATACGACCGGACACGATTCTTTAAATTTTTCGCTTTTCCGACATAAATGACTTCGCCAAATTGGTTTTTATGCAAATAACAGCCTGGTTCATCAGGTAAAAGGGATAGTTTCGCCTTAATATGTTCTCGATGACTCACAAAAATGTCTCCTTTCACCGTTTTTAGTTTTACGTTATAGGGTAAATATCTTACATTGATTATGACATATGGGGGATAAAAAATGCGTACATATGATTGCATTGTAATAGGAACAGGAGCAGCCGGAAACCAGGCCGCTTATAAATTTGCTGAAAAAGGGCTCCGAGTCGCGATTATTGAAAATTTCACACCTGGGGGCACATGCTCACAACGTGGTTGCGATGCTAAAAAAATTCTATTGACGGGCAGCGAAACAAAAGATGCCGTCGAACGGTTACTCGGATACGGTCTAAAGGGTTTGATTTCCATCGACTGGCGCCAATTGATGGAACGAAAAAATGAGTATACACGTGCGATTCCGGAACAAACGCGAAATCGGTATGACGATCTTGGAATTGACTATTACCATGGTGAACCCCGCTTCTTATCGAATACGAAACTCCTTGTCGAGGATATCGAGTTAGAGGCGGAGCAATTTTTGATTGCGACCGGTCTTCGTCCCCGTGAATTATCCATCCCGGGTGGCGAACGATTTTTAAACAGTAATGAATTTTTAGAATTACGCGATGTTCCACGTCGACTCGTCTGTATCGGTGGTGGTTATATTTCCTTTGAATTTGCGCATCTCGCTCGAATCGCGGGTGCTGAAGTCACCATTCTGTTACGGTCTAGCGCACTCAAACAATTTGAGCAGGAGCTCGTCACGGTATTGTTAGAGGCTACGAAAGCCCTCGGCATTCAAATCCTTCGTGAAACAGAAGTGGTCTCTTATTCTGATACGACACTCGTCTTATCAAACGGGACACACATCGAGGCAGACGTCGTCTTAAACGCGACCGGTCGTGTGGCAAGCATCGATCATTTACATCTAGAACGAGCTGGTGTGACTTTTGAAGAAAAAGGCATCCGGGTCAATGATTACTTACAATCGTCAGCGCCGCATATCTATGCCGCTGGTGACGTCGCTGTCAGCGGAAATCCTGCCTTGACCCCTTTCGCCGGAACCGAGGGACGTCTCGCTGCCTGTAACATGCTTGAAGGCAACACACGTACACTTGAACTGCTCCCTGTTCCGAGTATCGTCTTTACTACTCCAAATTTGGCAAAAGTAGGTCAGACTGAAGCTAGCTTGCAGCAACATAACATTCGCTATCGGGGAAAGCTGATTGATACATCCAGCTGGCAGACGAATGTGCGGATCAAAGACCCCTTCGCACGGGCAAAAGTCTTAATCGGGGAAGACGATCAAATTCTTGGCGCGCATTTCATTGGTGTCCACGCGGCAGAACTCGCTAATTATTTTTCATTTGCCATGCAGCACCGGATTCCGAGCTCTGCTCTTCAGAAAACGAGTTTCGCTTATCCCACCCCGGCCTCAGACATCGCGTCGCTACTCGAAGACTGATTGAAAAGGAGACTAGCTATATGGTGCATTATGGATATACGATACTTTACATCACAAATCCGGTAAAAACTCGCTTGTTTTATCATGATCTGCTTGGTCTTCCGATCAAAGCCGAACATGGGAGTTATACGGAATTCGAGACCGGTCCGACAATTCTTGCTTTTAATACAAAAGAAGACGTTCGCTCCATGGTTCCCTATGAGATACCGGATAAAACCGGGCAACAATCGATTGAACTTGGTTTCGTGACCGATGATGTCGTTTCCTTGTACGAGACGATCCGAGCTGCCGGTCATGAAACGATTTTGCCGCCGACGGAAAAACCGTGGGGACAAACCGTTGCCTATGTGCTTGATCCCGATGGTCATTTGATCGAACTTTGTTCTCCGCTTTCGTAAGACGACGAGACAAAAAGATGGCATTCCGCCAATTGACGGAATGCCATCTTTGTTCTATCGATTTCAGAATTAGCTAGATGTTTCAACGAATTCTTTTAATGCGTCTTTTGGCATGAAGCCCATTGTTTTGTTGACCGGTTGACCGTCTTTGAATAAGACGAGTGTTGGGATACTTTGCACTTGGAAAGCTCCAGCCACTTCTGGGTTAGCGTCAACATCAACTTTAACGATTTTTACGTTCTGCATATCGGCATCAAGCTCTTCGAGAACTGGAGCGAGCATGCGGCAAGGGCCGCACCATGTTGCCCAGAAATCTACGAGAACGAGACCTTCTTGTGTATCTTCTTTAAATGATTGGCTAGTTGCGTGTACGATTGCCATTGAAAATAACCTCCTATTTTTAGATTGTCTTGACTTGTCTGTCAAAGCAATCTTTTTACTGACTTGAGTATAGCACAGCCCTACCTGACAACAAACGAAACTGCTCAAGACAAAATCATTGGACAAAAAAGAAGCAAAGAAGTTACTCTTCGCTTCCTTTTTCATCTCTTAATGCACAAGCATCTTTTTGAACTCTGCTGTCAATAACGGAACGACATCGAACAAGTCACCGACGATTCCATAGTCTGCAACGGAGAAGATGTTTGCTTCCGGATCCTTGTTGATCGCGACGATGACTTTTGCATTCGACATACCGGCTAAATGTTGAATCGCTCCAGAAATACCACAGGCAATATAAAGATCCGGTGTGACGACTTTACCGGTTTGACCGATTTGCAACGCGTAATCACAGTAGTCAGCGTCACAGGCACCACGTGATGCTCCGACTGCTCCGCCAAGTAAGTCTGCGAGTTCTTGTAATGGCGCAAATCCATCTGAACTTTTGACGCCTCGCCCACCGGCAACGATGACTTTTGCTTCCGATAAGTCGACGCCACCCGTTGCTTTTCGTACCACTTCTGAAACGATTGTCCGTAAATCCTTCAGTTCGACCGTCACCGCCTCGACCGTCCCTTGCGAAGCTCCTTCAGCAAGTGGCTCGATGTTGTTCGGACGGACCGTAAAGAGGGTTTTTCCTTCTGTGACTTTCACTTTCTCAAATGCTTTTCCTGAATAAATCGGGCGGATGAACTGTGCGTCCGTCCCGGTTCCTTCGATTGATGTCACATCACTGATCAACCCGGCTTGAAGTTTCGCCGCGATTTTTGGTGAAAGGTCTTTTCCGAGCGACGTATGTCCGAAGACGATGACGTCAGGTGAAACCCGTTCGATCAGTTGCAGGAAAACCTGTCCGTAACCGTCTGGCGTGTAGTGCTGTAACCGTTCGTCTTCAACGACCAGTACCTGATGAGCACCGCGCGTCGCGAGTTGCGTTGCATCTGCCGCTACGTTTTGTCCGATTAGAGCAACAACGACTTCATCTGCTACTAGGTTTGCTGCCGCGATCGCTTCAAATGAAACATTCCGTAAATTACCGTCACGTGATTCTGCAAGTACAAGTGCTTTTGACATATCGTGTTTCCCCCTTAAACAACTTTTGCTTCGTTACGTAATAGTGAAGCGAGTTCCTGGACTTGCGTCGACAGATCGCCTTCAAGAATTTTACCGGCTGCTTTGTTCGGCGGTAAAAAACGTTCAATCGTTTCGAGACGTGGTGCCAACTCTTCTTCGTCTAACTCAAGATCAGACAATTCGAGTTCTTCGAGTGGTTTCTTTTTGGCTTTCATGATGCCCGGAAGACTTGGATAACGTGGTTCATTTAATCCTTGTTGCGCCGTTACGAGTAACGGTAAAGACGTTTTGATGACTTCCGTGTCCCCTTCTGCGTCCCGTGTGACGACAGCATCCGTTCCGGTTAACTCAAGCTTCGTGATGGTCGTGACATACGGAATATCAAGCAACTCCGCGACACGTGGCGCCACTTGTCCGCTTCCGCCGTCAACCGCTACATTCCCCGCAATGATTAAGTCAACCGTCTGTTCTTTAAGATATCCGGCCAAAACTTCTGAAATCGAAAAATGATCGGCTTCTTCGATGTCATCCTCAATCGAGATGCGAACTGCTTGATCTGCCCCCATCGCAAGTGCCGTCCGGAGTTCTTTGTCCGCATCTTCTGGTCCGACCGTCACGACGGTCACTGTTCCGGAATGTGCATCGCGCACACGGATTGCTTCTTCTACCGCATACTCATCATAGGGATTGATGATAAATTCCGCCCCATCCTCTTCGATTTGACCATTTTCGAGCTGAATTGCTTCTTCCGTATCAAATGTGCGTTTTAATAAGACATAGATTTCCATCTTTCGTTCCCCCTCTATCGACTTCTATAGACCACCATCATTTTTTGTATCCGCTTACAAAAAGAATGTCATGAAAAGGGCTTAACTCAGCCCTTTGATTAACATCTGATGAATCCCGTGACGCGTTTCGAGCAAGTCATATTTAAAACCACTTGCCATCCAACTTGTCACGACTTCGTCAATCGTTCCAAATACCATCTGTCTCCCTAATCGATAGTCGAGTGTCTGAGAAAATTCGCCCGACTCCATCCCATTCCGGATGACACGATCAATCAAATGCAAGTAAGGTTTGAGGACCGTTGCGATATTGTGGCGCATCTCCTGATTTGATTGCCGTAACTCAATTTGCGTGACGACCGCTAAGTCATAATCGACCGATAGTTGCTCGAGGTGTGCTTCAATCAGTGCGGCTAACTGTTGTGTCGCCGACTGGTGATGCGCAATTTGCGCTTCCGAATATTCGATGAAACTGCCCATCTTTGCTTGAAACAATGATATCAACAGATGTTCCTTGTTTTTAAAGTAAAGATAAATCGTTCCGTCCGCTACCCCTGCTTCTTTCGCAATCGCTGTCACCTTGGCACCGTGGTACCCATTTTTTGCGATGACTTTCACCGCAGCATCAATGATGCGATCACTCTTAGACATCGTTCTTTTCATAAGGCTATCTCCTAACACATAAAATGAATGATGGTTCATTCATATTTATTCTATCATGTCTTTTTGAGCTGTCAACTGCTTTCTTCCAGCTGTTTTGCCCGTTCTTCTTCAATCAGGACACGGCGCAGAATTTTCCCGACAAACGTTTTCGGGAGTTCTTGTCTGAACTCATACTGTTTCGGAACTTTGAAAGAAGCAAGACTTTTCCGGCAAAACTGATCGAGTTCTTCTTCCGTCACTGTACCATCATCTTTGAGCACGATAAACGCTTTTACCGTCTCTCCTCGATACGCGTCCGGCACTCCAATCACAACAGCTTCTTTGACGGCTGGATGTTCGTATAGAATTTCTTCGACTTCTCGTGGATAGATGTTGAAACCAGAGGCGATGATTAAATCTTTTTTCCGGTCGACGATTCGGAAGTAATGATCTTCTCCGACATAACCAAGATCGCCCGTATGCAGCCACCCGTCACGTAAGACGGCTTGCGTATCTTCAGGACGCTTCCAGTACCCTTTCATGACTTGCGGACCTCGAACGAGAATTTCACCAATCTCTCCAGGTGCTGCCGCGGTCTCACCGTCACCTTGAACGATTTTCGCAATCGTATCCGGAACAGGAATGCCAACTGTTCCGGGAACACGTTTGTCCCAAATGCAATTCGTGTGTGTGACCGGACTTGTCTCTGATAATCCATACCCTTCGACAATTCGTCCACCCGTCACCTGTTCAAACTTTTCTTGCACTTCGACTGGTAACGGCGCTGATCCGGAGATACAGGCTTCAATCGACGACAAGTCATATTTTTTCAGTTTCGGATGATTCAGGAGTCCAACATACATCGTCGGTGCCCCTGGGAATAAGTTTGGTTTTTCTTTATCAATTGCCTTTAAGACTTGTTCAATATCAAATTTCGGTAAGATGATTTGTTCATAGGCATTAAACATCCCGAAATTCAGATTACACGTCATGCCGTAGACATGGAAATAAGGGACAACGGCCAATAATTTCCGTCCATCACCACGCGAATATTTATAAAACCAGCGGCTGATTTGTTCGACGTTCGCACTCAAATTAAAATGTGTCAACATGACTCCTTTTGGGGCTCCGGTCGTTCCAGCGGTATATTGTAACACTGCGATGTCTTCTTTTGGATTGATTTCTACCGGCTCGATGGATTCGTGTCCACGATGCGATAAAAAAGGAATCGATCCCGTCGTATCGATGATGATATTGTTGTCTTTCCGGGATTTGATCGGATACAGCTTATTTTTGGGGAAAGGAAGATAGTCAGCAATACTGGTCGTGACAACGGTTTGTAATGCAGTCACCGCTTTGACGCGTGATGCTTTTGGATACAGTAAATCCAGTGTCACAAGAATCTTGGCACCCGAGTCGACAAGAATTTGTTCCAGTTCCCGGTCCGTATAGAGCGGATTGACTTGAACGACCGTTCCGCCTGCGTACAACACAGCATAATAACTGATCATATACTGCGGACAGTTCGGTAACATCAAACCAACACGATCTCCTTTTTCGAGTCCAGCTTCCTGTAAGACGTGTGCAAAACGACGTGCTTCTTGTCGCACTTCCTGAAAAGTCATCCGTTTACCGAGAAAACTAAGGGCACGACGTTCTGGAAAATCGTCAGCTGCCTCCTCTAACGCTTGATAAAGTGGCACCTCACGATAGTCGATTGATGCAGGTACCTGTTCTGGATAATCCTTTAGCCATACTGAATCCATTCCATTCCCTCCTTGTGACTGAATTACTATTCATTTTTATTATACGTGCATTCCGCCTGTAGCGGCTAGTCTTGATTCAAAAAAGTTTTCAGTTTTTTCCAAGTTCAGGTCGTTTGATTCAAGTACAAAAAAACCACTGCCGGTGATGACGACAATGGTTTTCCTGATCGGTCACTTAACGTGATGGATATGTGAATCCTTCACCAATCACTTCCCGTACTTTATGAATGACGACGAAGGCACGTGGATCTGCCGCCTCGACGATTTGTTTGAGCGGAGCCAGCTGGCGTTTATCGACGATCATATACAACATATCGTTTTTTTGTTTCGTGAAGTGACCATGGCTATGAATGACCGTCGCACTTCGCCCTAATGTTTCCGTCAGGATCGTCGCAATCTCTTCTTGACGGTGGCTGATGATCGTAACGGCTTCGCGGACATTTAGTCCTTCGCTCACAAGATCAATCAGATAAGAGCCGATGATGATCGCAATCAACGTATAAAGCATCGTCTCTTCTCCAAACAAGAATCCGGAAGCACCGACGACTGTGACATCGATGATGAACATCGATACGGCAATGCCTAAGTTCAAGTACTTGTTCATCAACCGTGCGATGATGACACCGCCGCCGGTCGTACCACCTGCTCGAATGACAAGCCCGATGCCAAGACCAATCAAAATCCCGGCATAGATCGTCCCAATCAATCGATTATCTGACGTCGTCGCAAGTGACGCGGTGGACGACAAGACAAATGATGTCGTCGCAACGGAGATGGCGGAATAGAGCATCGTTTTCCGGCTTAAGAACTGATAGCCGATAATGAATAGGAGCGCATTCGAAATCAGAGAGACGAGACCTGTATTCCATCCATAGAGATAATAAAAGATGACGGTGATCCCGATGAGTCCACCTTCTGATAAGTCATTCGGAATCGTAAAGTAGTTGATGCCAAATGCTAAAATAGCCGAACCGATGATGATCCAAAAAATATCTTTCCAGGAAATGAGTTGCATCGCTTCAAAAGCACGACGCCGTATTTCATTTGTATTGGTTTTTTTTACGTTCATGTCGTTTCCTCCTTCGTGTTCCATTCTTGTTTCTCAATAAAAATTCCGCACTGAATCGTTCTCAGTACGGAATAATCACTTGGCGCAGCCAGTTCTTTTAATTCATGAATATCCAGATTATACCAACGACTAAAAAGGCAATCGATACACCGAACATGATTTTTGCTAATCGTTCTAACACGTGCTCACCCCACTAACGCTGAACCAATCACATAAGACATCCCAATCGATAACGAACAGGAAATGATCCCAACAGCGATATTTCCTTTTTCGATTTCCCGGTCGACCGGCAGATTCGGTGTCAGAAATTCGAAGATCCAGTACGTCGAAATCAGCAATAGAAATCCAAACGCACTCTCTAAGAAAATCGCTCCGACACGCTGTTCACTTTGGACGGTAAAATGAACGATGTTCGCAAGACCAATGATTTTTCCACCTGTCGCCAAGGCAACAGCAATGTTTCCACTCTTGATATGTTCCCAGTTTCGGTACCGGGTTGTCAACTCAAAAAGTGCTAGTCCCATGATGATGAGTAGTCCGGCGACCGAATATAAAGCTGTCGTGTAGACATAGACGTTTTCAAAAATATTCACCTAACGCGCCTCATTTCAATTCGATGATTGTGACACCGTGTCCACCTTCACCTTGACCACCTAGACGATGTGTCTTCACATGACGGTTTCCACGCAGATACTCCTGAACTCCTTGACGCATCGCACCTGTGCCTAGTCCATGAATGACACGAATCTGTTCATAATTCGACAGCAATGCCTGGTCCATGAAGCGGTCGAGCTTCGCGAGCCCCTCCTCTACACGAACACCTCGTAAATCCAGTTCGGCCGATGCGGCTGATTGTTTGGTTACACTTGTTCCACCAGCACGTTTTTTTGTTTTCGAAGCCGATTTCACTTCGCCGACTTTCGCGAGATCGCTTGGTTTGACGTTCACCTTCATGATGCCGACTTGGACCGTATACTCACCATTCGAGTTTTGATTGATGATATACCCTTTTTGATTAAACGTCGTGACTTTCACTTCTTCACCTTTTGCAAAAACAGGTGTTTGGTTCGACTTCGCCTTCACCTTCGCGATTCGTTGATCTTGCAGGGAAGGTTTTGCCTGCTCGAGCTGTTTACGCGCTTCAATCAGTTCGTGTTCTTTCACTGCACCCGCATCCCGCAACTCTTTTAAGCGTTTGATGACGGCTTCTGCTTCTTTTTGAGCCCGTTCGACGGCACGTGTTGCTTTTTCTTCGGCTTTTGCTAAAATTTCATTTTTTTCTTGATGGATTTCAGCTTGTTCCTGTTCGAATTCTTCGCGTTCCTGAACTAACCGTTTTTGTTCTTGAAGCAACTCCCGTTCCAACGTCTCTGCTCGTTGTTTGGCTTCCTCAAGTCGACCAATCATCGTTTCGACCGATTGTGCATCGCTTCCGACTTGATCTCGTGCTGCGCTGATGACCCGGTCATCCAAACCAAGTCGTTTCGAAATCTCAAAGGCGTTCGAGCGACCCGGGACACCAATCAGCAAACGATAGGTCGGACTTAACGACTCGACGTCAAACTCCATCGAGGCGTTGACGACACCTTCCCGGTTATAGCCATACGCTTTCAGTTCAGAATAATGGGTCGTCGCAGCCACACGCGCGCCACGCCGTTTGACTTCATCCAAAATCGCAATCGCAAGCGCGGCTCCTTCTGTCGGATCCGTTCCTGCACCCAGCTCATCAAACAAGACCAGACTCATGAAATCAATTTTCCCCATCATCGAGACGATATTCGTCATATGCGAACTAAACGTCGAGAGATTTTGTTCAATCGATTGTTCGTCTCCGATATCCGCATAAATAGCGTCAAAGACACTGAGTTCCGTCTCATCTGCTGCCGGGACATATAATCCCGATTGGACCATCAATTGAAGTAAACCAATCGTCTTCAAAGTGACGGTTTTCCCGCCGGTGTTCGGTCCCGTAATGACAAGTGACGTAAATTCACCGCCGAGCGAGACCGTAATCGGTACGACTTCATCATCCGGGATGAATGGGTGCCGTGCTTCTTTCAAGACGATATGACGATTTTCATTTAGTTTTGGTTCAACGGCACGAATCGTATGTCCGTACAATGCTTTCGCCATGATGAAATCCAGTTCTGCCAAGACGTCGACGTTAATCCGCAACGAATCGCCAACTGATCCGACGAGTGCCGAAAGTTGTGCTAAAATCCGCTCGATTTCGGCGCGTTCTTTGAGACGTGCTTCTTGTATTTCATTATTAGCCGCAACGACGGCTTGTGGCTCGATGAACAGGGTGGCGCCAGATGCGGATTGGTCATGGACGATTCCGCCAAAAGCTTGCCGATATTCCTGTTTGACAGGTACACAGTATCGGTCATTTCGCATCGTGACGATCGCATCGGATAACATCTTCGACTTACTGCGTAATACCCCATCAATTTTCGAACGGACTTGTCCTTCAAGTGAGCGTAACTGGCTCCGTAAAGCGCGTAGCTTGTCGCTCGCTGAATCCTGGACCGTTCCTTGATCGTCAATCGCATGACGGATTCCCTGCTCGATTTCGACGAGTTTCGTAATCTGATCGATCCGACTATCGAGAGCTGGTAGTCGGAGATCGGGATGGTCTTCATGCAGTCGTTCCTGAAAGGCTTTGACTTGTCGACCCGAATAGACGACATCCGCGACGGCAAGCAGTTCGCTCGTTGATAACACAGAACCGATTTCAGCCCGCTTCACTTCACTACGAACATCC
Source organism: Exiguobacterium antarcticum DSM 14480 (assembly GCF_000685865.1). Taxonomy (GTDB): domain Bacteria; phylum Bacillota; class Bacilli; order Exiguobacteriales; family Exiguobacteriaceae; genus Exiguobacterium_A; species Exiguobacterium_A antarcticum. Next base: position 478,480 of record NZ_JMKS01000003.1, read on the forward strand.
GTCAGTCCGCCAAATGGATACCGATCGCGTAATCGATAGACCGTCGTCGCTTCTGTCGTCAAGGCTAATAACGACTTCACTTGTTCGAAGTCTTCTGCCGGCTCCATCTTGCGCACGAATTGTGCCCCGAGAGAACTTGCCGTCTGTTTGGCGATTAATTCTTTTAATTTATCGTATTCTAATACACGTAGTGCATTGGCATTCATTTTCACTTCACTCCTTGACGTTTTCGCTCAAAGAACGCACGGGCTTCTTCTGCTGTCCACGTATTGATGACATCTGACGGTTCCAAATATGCCTTACGTGCATGTAGGACCCCAAGTTTCATATCTTCTAACATTTCTGGTTTATGCGTATCGGTATTGATCATGATTTTGACGCCCGCCGCCTTCGCTTTCACTAAAGATGATGCCGTTAAATCAAATCGTGCCGGATTCGCGTTCATTTCAAGTGCTGTTCCCGTCTCAGCCGCTAGTTCGACGAGTCGATCGATGTTGACGGCATATCCTTCACGCCGTCCGATGATTCGGCCTGTCGGATGAGCAATCAAGGAGACATACGGATTACGGCAGGCATTTTCAAGCCGTTGCATGATTTCTTCCTCTGTCTGATCAAACTTGGAATGAATCGAGGCAATGACATAGTCCATCTCTTGTAAAAACGTATCCTCGTAATCAAGTGAGCCGTCCGGTAAAATATCCATCTCGACGCCACATAAAATCGTCATATCCGGATGTTTTTTACGCGCCGCTTCAATCTCAATCCGTTGTTTCCGGAGACGTTCTTCCGTCAATCCATTCACAAACTTCATATATTTACTGTGATCGGTGATCGCCATCCAGGAATAACCCCGCGCCGCACAGGCATCGACAAGTTCTTCAACGGACAATGTGCCGTCAGACCATGTCGTATGCATGTGCACATCAGCATGGATATCCGTTTCTTGAATCAACGTGTTTAAATCCGCTTCGAATTCCAATCGTCCAGCTCGAAGTTCCGGTGGGATGAACGGTAGGTCATAGCGGGCAAATAATTCTTCTTCCGTCTTCGGCTGGAAAAGACCCTCTTTCGTCTCGACACCATACTCTGAAATGCTTTCCCCACGTTCTTTCGCGAGTTGCCGCATCCGGACATTATGATCTTTTGATCCTGTGAAATGGTGTAAGGTCGAGGCAAAAGCTAAATCATCGACCAGTCGAAAATCAACAGCGATATAGGCGTCATCCCGTTTGAGGACGATCGACACCTTCGTGTCTCCGGCAGCAATGATTTCATCAATCTGTTCCAGTTCAAGTAGCTGTTCCTTCACTTCTTTCGGCCGCTCCGTTGAGAGGATGAAATCAAGATCCTTACAGGTTTCTTCTGCTCGTCGGAAACTGCCACCGACTTCAAAACGGATGATGTGTTCCATCTCCGCTAATGTCCGTTCAAGCTCGGCTACACTTTTTCGCATCACACCGTACGGCAAGCGTTCTGGTCGTGTCTCAAACGTTTCAAGTGCCTTACTGTATTTTTCAACTGTCTTTTTCCCGAAGCCTGGCATTGCTTCCACTGTACCATCCGCCAGTTTCTCAGCGAAGGAATCCGCATCGATCACACCGACTTCATGTAATTTCGCTAACTTCTTCCCTCCGAGACCGGGAATTTTTAGCAAGGCAATCAACCCTTCCGGAACTTGTTGTTCCAGTTCCGTCAAGGCTGTGCTCGTTCCGGTAGTCCGGAATTCTTCAAGGACAGTCGCCGTTCCTTTCCCGATTCCCTTCATCGCCGTGAAATCTTCAATATCCATCAAGTCGACCTCTGCTGCTTCTAGTAAACTAGCCGCCTTTCGAAAAGCATTGATTTTAAACGGATTTTCTCCTTTTACTTCGAGATATACAGAAATTCGTTCCAAATGTCGAATCGCATCTTGTGTCGTTCGCATGTTCAATTCTCCCCTCAAAAAAAGCTCCCAGGAAACGGGAGCACGTTATTTTGTCAAACCGACTTTGTCCATCAACCATTCCGCGAGTAACGGTGTATGCTGAATCATGAACGAGGCTAAGCTTGAATTGGCAATGGCATCTTGAATCGATTGAACCGGTGCAAAGGCTGCCAAGAACAAAATCAAGAAGATGAAGATATACATCTCGATGAATCCGAACACGCCACCTAACAATCCTTTTAACTGCTTGAGGATCGGGATATTCGTCAATGAATCAAACATCGATAAAATGATCGACAACACGATTTTCGTGACGAAAAATAAGACGATGAACCAAAAGGCTTTATAAAAGACTTCATCTAGTCCAGTCGAACTTGGGATAGAAAACATCGTCAAATCGATTCCGGCATCATCGAGTGTCGATGGATATGGAATCCACAGTTTAAATTTTTCGGCCAGTTCATCGTAAAACGATAAGGCAACGATAAAGGAAATGATCAAACTCAATAGATGTCCCGCTTGTAAGATTACACCTCGACGGACACCTGTCATCGTCCCTAACGCCAAAAATAATAAGATTACAAAAGAAATCATGTTTAAATTTCACCCAAATTCTTTTTGATTTTCACATAATCACTACCAATATTGAGAGCTGCTAAAACAGCAATTTGACGAACATCAAGTTGTGGTGCCTGGTCTCTGATTTCACGAATTTTCGTATCCACGAGGAGACCCACTTCACGTACGTGTTCAGGCGACTCCGTTCCGACAATCGTATAATCATTTCCTGCGATATGAATCGTCGTCCGGTTCAACCCTTCTGAATCAGCCATTTTTCTGTCCTCCTCACACTTTGCTTCTTTCATATAGTACCATCATTTTTGAAATAGGAAAAGAAGTCCACCATCCGTCTTAAGGATGGTATGCTTATTTCGAAAGGGTGATCATCATATGGGAACGGTCGTATTAAAGTTAACAAAAGAAAAACAAGAAGCAGTTATTTCAGATTTTGGTGGTCAACATAGTCCCCCTCCTCCGTATGCACGATTTGCTGCCCGGACATCAGGATGTATCCTGACGGTCTATAATTCTGGCAAAGTCATGTTTCAAGGACAAGAAGCAGAATCCATTGCCGCCCGTTACGGTTCTCCTGTCGCTAAAAAGGCAAGCTCGACTACCAGCGCATCCTTACCTGAAGGATTTTCGAACTGGTCCGTCGTCGGGAGTGATGAAGTCGGCAAAGGCGATTTTTTTGGTCCGTTAGTCGTCGTCGCCGCGTATGTCGAGCACGAAAAGATTGATCTTGTGCGTGAACTCGGCGTCCGCGACTCTAAAAACGTTTCAGATCCGGAGATTCGAAAGATTGCCCGCGACCTTCATGCTGTCATCCCTTATGAGTATCGTATTCTGCATAATCCCGATTACAATCGGATGCAACGAACGATGACGCAAGGAAAAATGACAGCCTTACTGCACAATGCCGCGCTGAACGGGCTGCTTGAGAAATTAACATCTCCTCCGCAAGCAATTTTAATTGATCAATTCGCTGAAAAAACCGTCTACTATAAACACTTGTCTGGGGAAGCGAAACAAGTGACAGATAATGTCTATTTCTCGACAAAAGCAGAAGGATTACATGTCGCTGTCGCTGCCGCCTCGATTTTAGCCCGTGCCATATTTCTTAAAGAAATGAATCAATTGAGCCAACAAGCAGGGACCGAGATTCCAAAGGGAGCCGGTGCTAAAGTCGATCAAGTGGCTGCTTCACTGCTATTACGATATGGACCAACACGTCTACAAGATTGGACGAAATTTCATTTTGCCAATACGAAAAAAGCCCTGACATTAGCAGAAAAACGAAACCGACCATGATCCCAGGATCGGTCGGTTTTTTTACATCGCTGACTCTTGTCCGGATAAACGGTTTAAAGCTTCCATCAAAATTTTCGTTTCATCAAACGGAACATCTTCCGTTCCGATCCGTTCAAACCGTTCATGCCCTTTTCCGACGATGATAACCCGTTTTCCGGTCAAGGCGATTTTGGCCGCAATCTGCAACGCTTCTTTCCGTGTTTCATGACACGTGATGATTTTTCGGGGCGGGATTTCCTTGATCAATTCCTTGATGATCTGCTGTGGTTCCTCTCGTCTCGTATCATGGACTGTCACGATGATACCCTCACAGTACTGACTCGCAATTCGTCCCATGATACTTCGTTTCGAACGATCCCGTTCTCCTGCTGCACTTAACACGACATATAACGGTTCATCCGGAACAGATAAAGCTTTCAAACATTTTTCCAGTCCATCCGGCGTATGGGCATAGTCGATATAAATTTCACACCCTTCGAATGGAATCCGCTCGAGCCTTCCTTTTGGTAAACGAAGTTCCGGGATGTGTCGAATCAGTTGGTACATGTTGACTTCGCCCGCCCTAATCAATCCGATTGCTGCTGCGAGATTGGCGGCATTAAAGTCACCTAAAAGAAAGACCGGGACTTCCGTCACCGTTCCATCGAGTCGAACCCGAACCGTCTCTTTTTTCCATTCGACTGCAATCGGGGCATTTGATGTTTCATCTGTCGCATACCAGAGAACAGGGACCCCATCTGCTGCTTGCGCCATGACTTGGCTGATGGGATCGGCTTCGTTGAGAATCACCGCCTCCCCACCACTCGTCGCGACTTGTTCAAATAATAACGCTTTTGCCTCTGCATATTCTTCCATCGATGTATGATAATCCAGATGATCGTGTGTTAAGTTCGTAAATGCTGCCGCATGAAACCGGACTCCTTCCACGCGTCCCTCGACCAACGCATGAGAAGATACTTCGAGTACGCAGTCCGTCACACCACGTTCGACCATCTGATGTAAAATGCGATGTAAGATGATTGCTTCCGGCGTCGTATTCGGCGTATCAATCATTTCACCATCAATCATCGCCCCAACCGTACTGATCATCCCGGCTTTATGCCCAGCTGCTCGGAACAAGTCATAGGTTAGTTTCGTTGTCGTCGTCTTCCCGTTTGTACCGGTAATCCCATAGACACGAAGTTGTTGACTTGGATGATCGTAAAACAAATCCGCGATTTTTCCAGCGGCATGTTTCGTGTCCGCTAATAAAATCACGGGGATCGTGATTCCGGCAAGCGGTTCTTCTGCTAAAATCGCAACTGCTCCGTTCTCCATCGCTTCTTGTGCATATTGATGTCCATCTACGGTATAACCACGGACACAAATAAACAGACTTCCTGCTGTCACTCGACGAGAGTCCGTCTCGATACTCGTGATGACCGGGTTTTCATCACATGTAAGGTGAAACAGAGCAATTAATTCTGACAAGTGTTTGGATGGACGATTCATGATGTGTATTCTCTCCTTTGTGGTTAAACGGACGTGAGTTATAGTTTGACGGGTTTGTTCTATATAATGATTAGGAAGATGTCGATTCATTTTCAAGTAAACTTTCAACTAAGTATGTTACAACCAATTCAAAATCGCACGTTAGCTTCGCAAAACCTTTTCAAGAAAATCAGATGAAAGGATTGATGATGACCTTCCTCAGCCCTGTTCTGAAGAATCGAGTGCCCTAGGATTGAAGCCACCGTTCAACAGATTCAGGCAGATACAGAAAAAGACCTCTCTTTTCGTAAAATTACCCTATTTTCAGCAAGCTATAACGTTTTTTTTTTGAAAACGCTCTCACTTAGAATCTTCGTAGTGGTGTGTTTGTTCATCATCGAATGCTGAAAGGTATTAAATCGATTAGTATTCCAAACTGCTTCTTACAAAAAACAATGCCTTGCCAACCTATCCTTTAGTCCGTTATACTCCTTTAAGTTAACTAGTTACCTTAAAGGAGGTTTTTTTATCTTTACCCAACAAGAAGACTTACTCGGTCAATTATCGAAAGTGGCACGTCTCGCGAAACGGGATATTGATGTCGCACTAGCCCCGTTCTCCTTACATACAGGACAATGGGCGTTATTGAAGGCCGTCGTTATCCTTGAACCTGTCTCGCAAGTGGCGTTGGCTAAATACCTGGTCATTGAAAAACCCGCCGTCACTAAAACCGTCACTCGGCTCGAAGAACTGGGGTTTGTCGTTCGGATCGGATCTGGTCGAAAGCGCCGGATTACGTTAACGCCATCCGCAAACCAGTCTTATGAACAAATCAATCAAGCCGTCCAATCGGCTCATCAATCTTTTTTACACACTATTTCAGGTGAAAATCAAGCTCTTCTCGCCACCATCATGACACACCTCCTCGAAGAACATCGTCCTGACGAACAGGAGGAACTCTATTGACAAACCGTTTATTTCATCGACACTATGTCATGACGTTATTGATTAACCTACTACTGTTTATCACGTTTTATTTGTTAAATGCTTCCTTGCCGTTACTAGCTGCTAAACGGTTTGACGTCTCCCAAGCCGCACTCGGTTGGGTCGTGACCAGCTTCATTTTAGCAACCGTCTGTTCACGGCCGTTGATTGGCCATTGGCTGGATCGGTTTGATTTAAAGCGGGTGCTGTTAATATCAGCAGGATTGTTTACATTCATGAGCCTGTTATATGTATTCGTTTTACCGCTCGAATCATTCGTCTACCTGATTGTTGTGCGTGTATTGCACGGATTTAGTTTCGGTATGTTGTCTTCCTCGATCAGTTTAGCAGTGACGACGCTCATTCCAAAACCACGGCAAGGAGAAGGAATGGGCTATTTTGTTCTTTCAATGAACCTCGCTTCCGTTCTCGGTCCCGTAATCGGACTCAGTTTGATTCAGCAAGAAGCATTTTTCTTTTATTTCGTTTTGGTCGCATTACTTGCATTTCTTTCGTTCGTATTAATGGTTCGTCTGCCCCTAGAAAGCCAGCATGTTCCGAACAGAATTGCTTTCCGCCTGCATCAATCGCTTTTCCTGTCCCGCCCTCTTTTACTACTAGCGACGGTTCTTGCCGGAGTTGCTATTTCAAGTACATCGGCGTTTATTTCGCTTTATGCGGATTCGATTGGTCATGTTCCTTATGCTTCTTATTTTTATGCTGTCGTCGCACTCGGTATGGTAGCGATTCGTCCCTTAGCGGGAAAATGGTTTGATCAAAAAGGACCTGGTTTCGTTTTGTTTCCATCTTATTTTTTATATGTCATCGGCTTTGTCCTCTTAGGTACATTCCCGTCACTCATCGGACTCTTGCTGGCCGCGCTCATCATCGGGATTGGCTCCGCCTCGATTTTTCCAGGGCTTCAGACGGTCATGTTGACGTATGCCGCTCCACATCAAAAAGGGAAAGCCATCTCAACCTTTTTCTTGGCGTATGACAGCGGGTTTGGTCTTGGGGCTTTAATGCTCTCAAGTCTAGCAGCTGAAGTCGGTTACTCGAAGATGTTTCTTTTTTGTAGCCTAATCGTCTTCACAAGTGGTTTGATCTACTGGATCTTTAATCGACGAAATCAGTCATCTCATGAAAAAAATCTTGCATCATGAATTCGTTGACACAATCTGATTCCCCTCTGAAACACACAAAAAAACACCAAATGATATCCCTCTTTTTTAAAAGAGAGATCGCATTCGGTGTTTCATTTAAGACACTCTTTACTGGTGACTGTTTTTGCGATTATGCACGTAACTCGGCGTCAAACGTCGCTTTCAGTGCTTCAACTACATGTTGATGGGCTGCCGTGACTTCCTCATCCACAAGTGTTCGTTCTTTATTTTGATAACGTAGGGAGAAAGCAAACGACTTTTGATCTGCTCCGACGTTTTCGCCTGTATAGACATCAAACAACTCCACCTGTTGCAAAAGTGGTCCCGCCGCTTGCGTGATGACGTTCTCCACTTCACTCGCTGTCACTGAACGTGGCAGAACAATCGCGACATCACGCGTCATCGATGGGAAACGAGAGATTTCTTGATAGACAAGCTGATCTTTAGAATGCAATAACATCGCATCGAGTTCAAAGACATACACTTCTTTTAGTCCGTATTCTTCTTTTGATAATCCCGGATGGACCTGTCCAACAAAACCAATCGCCTCACCACTTAGGAAGACCCGCGCCGTCCGACCCGGATGCATCGATGGCATCCCTACCGCTTCATACGTCAATGACACGTCAAGGGCCTCAGCTAACGTCTCGACGATTCCTTTCATGACGAAGAAATCCGTTTTGACGAATGTACCATGGACACGATGTTGCTCCGCCACGCCGACCATGACTCCCGCGACTACTTCTTGCTCAAGCGGTAACGTCTCAAGCGAGGCATCCCGTTGGAGATAAACGCTGCCTAGTTCATAATACGCAAGATCGGCGTGCTGACGTGCGACATTATGTTGTGCGACTTCCAGTAATCCCGGAATCAAGGATGTCCGAAGCGTCGAACGGGCTTCACTGATCGGCATTGCGAGTTTGACCGGATGCAAATCGTGTTGTTCGTTGAATTGCATCGCCCGTTGTTCACTCGTCAACGAATACGTAATGGCTTGCGAGAGTCCTGCGCCCTGCAACAACCGACGAATGTGACGACGGTGTTGATTGCGTTTTGGTAAGAAACCACGACTCGCTTCTCGCGGCAGACTTGATGTTAACGCGTCATAACCGTACAGTCGCGCGACTTCTTCTGCTAAATCGGCCGGAATCATTAAATCTTGACGACGTGTCGGTACACTAACTGTCAACGCATCTGCCGACAACTCGACACCTAATCCAAGACGTTCTAACAATTCCTTCATGACCGTTCCTTCGATTTCCATTCCAAGACGATGGTTGATGTACGAGACACTTGCTTCGATCAAATGATCCTCAAGTTGCAGAGCACCGGCTTGCGCTGTTCCGGCAAGGATTGTCCCGCCTGCTACTTCCGCAATCAATGTCGCTGCCCGATCAAGCGCCAGAAGGACGCCGCGTGGGTCGACACCTTTTTCAAAGCGTGAACTTGAATCCGAACGAAGGCCTAAGACACGGCTTGTTTTCCGAACAGAGATAGGAGCGAAATACGCCGATTCAAGGACAATCGATGTCGTCGTTGCATCAACTTCTGTATTCGCCCCGCCCATGACGCCGGCCAGTGCGACCGGACGCTCACCATCTGTGATAACGAGCATCGATGGATCGAGTGTCCGTTCCACTTCATCCAGTGTCTGGAACGTTTCGCCGGCGATTGCTTGACGAACAACAATCTGGTTGCCGAGTTTTTTGGCATCAAAAGCATGGAGTGGTTGTCCCGTCTCCAGTAAAACAAAATTCGTAATGTCGACGACGTTGTTGATTGGACGAATTCCGTTGGCAATCAGACGATTTTTTAACCAGAGTGGCGATTCGGCAATGGCGATGTCCCGAATTTCGCGTGCCGCATAAAACGAGCAGGCTTCTGAATCCAGTCGGACTTCGACACCCGTAGTTTCCGATGCTTCCATCACTTCGACCGTCGGGAAGACCGGGTTCGTATTCAAGATTCCCGCGACTTCGTGGGCGACGCCGTACATGCTGAGACAGTCCGAACGGTTTGGTGTCAGCCCGAGTTCCAGGATTTCGTCATGCATCCCGAGCACTTCTAATACATCTTGGCCCGGTTCGACGTTTTCCCGGAATGTATGGATTCCGTCCTGTTCGTCCTCACGGATATATTTTTTCTCAAATCCAAGTTCTTCAAGTGAACAAATCATGCCTTCGGAGACGACTCCTCGTAATTTAGCGCGTTTAATCTTGATACCGGGAAGGCGTGCCCCGACACGCGCGACGATGACGTCTTGTCCGACATCAACGTTGGGTGCGCCACACACGATTTGAACGGGTTCTTCTTGTCCGATATCGACTGTCGTGACATTCAATTTATCCGCTTCCGGATGTTTTTCTTTCGTCAAGACGTGTCCTACGACGATATTGCTTAACTCAGCGTCGCGGACTTCGACACCTTCTACTTCAATTCCACTTTTCGTAATCAAATCAGCCAATTCTTCGCCTGTTTTTTGACGGACATCGACGAATTCCTGTAACCATTGTTTTGAGACTAACATCTGTTTTCCCCCTTAAAACTGTTCGCTGAAGCGAACGTCATTCGTATAGAAGTGGCGAATATCATCAACACCATATTTCAACATGGCGATTCGTTCAATCCCCATCCCAAAGGCAAATCCAGACATTTTCGTACTGTCGTATTCCGCCATTTCCAGCACGTGTGGATGAACCATACCGGCTCCTAAGATTTCAATCCAACCGGTCTGTTTACAGATGTTACACCCTTTTCCGCCACACTTGAAACACGAGACATCCACTTCGACAGATGGTTCCGTGAACGGGAAGAAGCTTGGACGTAACCGGATTTCGCGCGCTTCGCCAAACATTTGTTTTACGAATGCTTCGAGTGTTCCCTTCAAATCTGCCATCGAGATGTCTTCACCGACGACAAGTCCTTCGACTTGCATGAACTGGTGTGAATGCGTCGCATCATCTTCGTCCCGGCGGTAGACCTTACCCGGGCAGAGAATCCGAATCGGCTCTCCTTTTGAAGCGAGCATCGTCCGTGCTTGAACAGGAGACGTATGTGTCCGCATCAAGATTTCATCCGTGATGTAAAATGAATCCTGCATATCGCGCGCTGGATGATCTTTTGGAAGGTTCAACATCTCGAAGTTGAACAAGTCTTGTTCCACTTCAGGACCCTCTGCGATCGTATAACCGAGTCCAACAAAAATGTCTTCAATTTCATCCGTGACTTGTTGGAGCAAATGGGCTTGCCCCATTTTTTTCGAACGTCCCGGGAGCGTCACATCGATTGCTTCGAGCGCTAATTTTGCGTTCATTTCTTGTTGTTTGACATCGACTAGACGTTGCTCCAGTTGGGTTTGAATCACACCTCGAACAGCGTTTGCGATTTCTCCGACGACAGGACGTTCTTCTGCTGATAATTTTCCCATCCCACGAAGCACTTCCGTGATTGGACCTTTTTTACCGAGATACTTGATACGAACATCATTTAATTCTTTTTGTGTACTTGCCTGATCTACGAGTTGTAGCGCTTCGTCACGAAGTGCCTCTAATTGTTCCCGCATGCTCGTCACTCCTTTTCATCAAATAAAAAATCGCCCCTCCGACAATTTGCCGAAGGGACGATTTCATTACATCGTGGTACCACCCTTGTTTGACTTGAATCCATCAAGTCCTCAAGTAGCGCAATAACGGGCGCATCCCGTCACGATCTCTCGTGCGACTCCGGAGTGAATTCAGTCAGCGGATTCGTAAAGAAGCTTTCAGTCTAAGGCTTCTCCTCCCTAATCGAATCGTTTCCTAACCTACTCTGTTCCATCAACGTCTAGGTAATTGTTCTGATGTCATTTACTTTAGCATGAACGCGTGTCTGATTCAATCAGCCGGAGCAAAATGATACAGTAAAATCCCGGCAGCGACGGCTGCATTCAACGATTCTGCTTTTCCGCGAATCGGGATGTATGCGCGTCCATCACATTGATCAAGCAGCTCAGGCGCAACACCTTGCGCTTCATTACCGATAATCAAACCGATGGCTCCAAGATTTTCAACGTCTGTATAAGGTTGGGCATCACGTAGTGCCGTCCCTAGAATAAAGACACCGAGTTCATGTAAATCTTGAATCGCGTCTTCCAGTGACATCATGATGACTGGCAGGTGGAAAATCGAACCTTGTGTCGCGCGCAATACTTTACTGTTGTAGACATCCACTGTGCCGTGTCCAATGATGACACCATCAAACCCAGCCGCATCGGCAGTCCGGATCATCGTTCCGACATTACCCGGATCTTGAAGACGATCGAGTAACAGATACCGTCCACGCTCTAACCGTTCTGTTTGTTCTTTCATTTCACAAACAGCAAAAATGCCTTGTGTCGTTTCTGTTTCTGAAAGGACTTTGGCGACCGACTCATCGATCGTAATCAAGTCCGCTGCATTCTTTTTCCAAGAACCCGGTACTTGAACATCGTCACGGACAATCAATTCTTTGATGATGCCGGCACGAACTGCTTCTTCAACTAGATGTTCTCCTTCGATCAGAAAACGTTTAGATTGCAGACGTCCCTTTTTAGTTAAAAGTTTTTTCCATTGTTTGACGATCTCATTTTTTGCGGAAGAAATATGTTTCATCGTTTACCCCTCGTAAATCGCTTGGACCGACTCTGCGTCTAGACGTTTTGTGACCGCGACGATTAAGTCAACGGCCGCTTCGAAGTCTGCTTTATGCATGATCGAAACGTTTGTATGCAGATAACGGATCGGAACAGTCAGAGCAAGTGAAGGTACGCCTGTATGAGACAGGTGGAATTTCGCTGCATCTGTTCCGCCACCCGGTGTCAGATCCAATTGATATTTAATGTTTTCTTCTTTAGCGACAGTAGTGACAAAATCAATTAGCCCACGGTGTGCGATCATCGTGGCGTCAAACATGATGACTTGAACACCCTCACCTAATTTGGATAAGGCTTCACGGTCTGTCATGCCTGGTGTATCTCCTGGAATCCCCGTATCGACCGCAAAGGCAATCGTCGGACGAATCAGATTCGCGATCGTTTGCGCACCACGTAATCCAACTTCTTCTTGAACAGTGGCACCTGCGAAAATCGTATTCGGATGTCCCTCTTCTTTTAAGCGTTTGATGGCTTCGATGGCAATCGCACAACCTACGCGGTTATCCCACGCTTTCGCCATTAAAAAGTTCTCATTTTTCATCACAGTAAATTCGCAATGTGGGACAACCGTATCTCCTGGTCGAACTCCCCAACCTTCCACTTCTTCTTTTGAAGTGGCACCGATATCGATGAACATCTCTTTGATATCAACTGGTTTATTGCGCGCTTCCGGTGGTAAAACATGAGGTGGCTTCGCACCGATCACACCTGGGATGACTTCACCAGATGACGTGACAATATTCATACGCTGTGCGAGAAGAACTTGTCCCCACCATCCGCCGAGTGGCTGGAAACGAAGAAATCCTTTCTCATCAATCTTCGTGACCATGAATCCGACTTCGTCCATATGACCAGCAATCAGAATCCGCGGTGCATCTTCTCCTGCTCCCTGATGTTCAGCAAACAAACTCCCTAATCCATCTTGATGAAAGACTTCTGCATGCGGTTCGAGATACTCGCGCATTAATTGGCGTACTTCTTTCTCATTTCCAGGAACACCTGTTGCGTCCGTAAGACGTTTCAGCATATGTAATTGTTCATTCATCTGATTTCCTCCTCAGTAACCGTTGTCTTGGCGAACGTGATTCGCCTCGTTTTTTGCGACATAAGCTTTGAAAATCATTTCTTGTGTAAAACCAAGTGTAGCACCTAATGCTAAATACGCACCAATTAAAACATCATAACTTTGTTCCGTTCGTGAAATCGCAAATACATTTGTTTTATTGTAGACATCTAAGAAGGCGTCCGTTGCCGTCAGATAGTAGTCCCCTTCAACAAATTCGTTTTTCCGATAATCTAACGAAAGTCCTAACGAAAGTAGAAAATGAACACCGTCGACGTATTCTTCGAGAATCGTGACTTGAGCCGATGGTCCTTTTGTCGACCAGAATTTAAAACAACGCGTCTCATTCGCAAGCTCACCAAGCTCCACTAATAACGCCAGCAAACGTTCATCAAATTGATTTCCCGTCAAATTATGTTCTGACTGAATCCGTTTATCCAATTGTTCCTGCATTTCAAAAAGTGTCAACCAGTCCATCTTAATTCTCCTTTTAATCTTAAAAAATTACCTAAGTCTGTGAAAATGTGCTTTTTCATTTTACCATGAATCCAAAAAAATCGTCGGAGAATTAAATTCCCCGACGAATTGTAGAACTTAAGCGTTCAATTTTGCTTTTGCTGTATCAGCAAGTGAAGCAAATGCAGTTGCATCTGTAACTGCGAGGTCAGCAAGCATCTTACGGTTAACGTCGATACCTGCAAGTTTGAGACCATGCATCATGCGGCTGTAAGAAAGACCGTTGATACGTGCAGCCGCATTGATCCGAGTGATCCAGAGGCGACGGAAGTCACGTTTCTTTTGACGACGGTCACGGTAAGCATACATGAGAGATTTCATGACCTGCTGTTTTGCAACCTTGAAGAGTGTATGTTTCGAGCCGTAATAGCCCTTAGCTAATTTGAGTTGTTTTTTACGACGTTGACGAGTCGTATATCCGCCTTTTACGCGTGGCATATAAATTCCCTCCTAAATCTGTGTACGATTGGGTAAATTACTTAGCGATCATGTGACGGATACGTTTAAAGTCACCCGATGATACCATGCTAGATTTACGTAATTTACGTTTCGCTTTAGTTGATTTGTTACCGAATAAGTGGCTTGTGTAAGCACGACCACGTTTCAATTTACCTGAAGCAGTACGTTTGAAACGCTTAGAAGCACCGCGGTGCGATTTCATTTTAGGCATGAGAGATTCCCTCCTACTTCGATTCGATTAGTCTTCTTTCTTTGGAGCAAGCACTAAGAACATGCTGCGTCCTTCCATCTTCGGTCTCTGTTCAATGACACCGAACTCGCTTAATTCTGTTGCGAGACGTTCGAGGACACGTCTACCGATTTCCGAGTGAGTGATGGCACGTCCGCGGAAACGAATACTCGCTTTCACTTTGTTTCCATTCTCTAAGAACTTCTTCGCATTACGGAATTTCGTTTGGAAGTCATTCTCCTCAATTGTCGGGCTGAGACGGACTTCTTTCATCTGAACCACTTTCTGATTCTTCCGAGTTTCTTTGTCCTTTTTTTGCAACTCAAAACGGTATTTACCGTAGTCCATGATTTTGCATACAGGCGGCGTCGCTTGTGGTGCGACCATGACGAGGTCAAGGTCAGCTTCCTCAGCAAGACGTAACGCTTCAGTACGCGACTGGACTCCAAGTTGTGCACCATCCGCTCCGATAAGACGAACTTCTCGAGCGCGAATGCCTTCATTGATTAACAGATCTTTGCTAATGGTTAGCACCTCCATCGTGCAGAGCACGAAAAATGAATGATATAAAACGCTATAAAAAAAGCGTCGGCAGTTTTTCCCGCCCACACTCATAATCTATACAATAATCAGAGAACACTCTATCATCGCATATCATCATGATGGACCAGCATAGTTTGCTATACGTGGTGAGAAGCGGGATGCTTCTGCTTTGTTGTCATTTCACTTTGCTATCATAGCACTTGTTTTCCCTCGATGTCAAGCCGCTTTATCTGTTCCGATAGAACGTTGCTCACACACTTGATTATAATAGCAATCCTCCTCCTGTTTAGCAAGAAGTTTCTAAGCTTGTCCTCAGGGGTAATTAAAAAAGGTCTGAATTAAGTTTTCAGAATTTAAGAGCATTATTCTTTATTTAGAATGATTCTTGTTTTATAATCAATATAATCTTATACATAAGGGGGAATTATTAATATGAGTGAAAAAAGATTAACTACGAATCAAGGTGTGCCGATTGGTGACAATCAGAACTCACGGACAGCAGGTCGTCGTGGTCCTACATTATTAGAAGACTATCAATTGATTGAGAAGATGGCGCATTTTGACCGGGAACGCGTTCCAGAGCGCGTCGTTCACGCCCGCGGTTTTGGCGCACACGGTGTATTCACTGTCAAAAACTCGATGAAAAAATACACGAAAGCCGCATTCCTTCAGAACGAAGGTACTGAGGTACCGGTATTCGCCCGTTTTTCAACCGTCATTCATGGTACACATTCTCCAGAGACCTTACGTGATCCACGTGGTTTCTCTGTTAAATTCTATACAGAAGAAGGAAACTGGGATTTCGTCGGAAACAACTTACCGGTCTTCTTCATTCGTGACGCGATGAAATTCCCGGATATGGTCCACTCATTAAAACCGGACCCGCGAACGAACATTCAAGATCCTGACCGCTACTGGGATTTCATGACATTACGTCCGGAATCGACAAACATGTTGATGCACCTCTTTACAGATGAGGGTATTCCGGCAAGCTACCGTAAAATGCGCGGTTCATCCGTCCATGCCTTTAAGTGGGTCAATGCACACGGAAACACGGTTTATGTCAAATTACGTTGGGTGCCAAAAGTCGGTGTTCATAACCTGTCAGCGGACGAAGCAACAGAAATTCAAGGAAAAGACTTCAACCACGCTTCAAACGATACATTCCAAGCCATCGAAGACGGAGAATTCCCAGAGTGGGATTTGTTCGTTCAAGTTCTTGACCCCGCTGATGTTGACAATTTCGACTTTGATCCACTCGATGCAACAAAGGATTGGTTTGAAGATGTCATTCCATTCCAACATGTCGGGACGATGACACTTAATAAAAACGTTGATAATTACTTTGCTGAAACAGAATCCGTTGGTTTTAACCCGGGTGTTCTGATTCCAGGTATGTTGCCTTCTGAAGATAAGTTGCTTCAAGGACGCCTCTTCTCGTATTCAGATACGCAACGTTACCGGATTGGAACGAACTACCAACAGTTGCCGATCAACTGTCCGTTCGCCCAAGTTAACAACTATCAACGTGATGGTGCGATGCCGATCGGACAACAAACAAGCCCGGTCAACTATGAACCAAACCGTTATCAGGATGAGCCAAAACAAACGCCGGAGTACACGGAAGAAAATCAACCGTTGTATGATGACATCCACGGTCGTCTCGAAATCGAAAAAACAAACAACTTCGGTCAAGCCGGTGAAGTCTATCGTCGCTTATCAGAAGAAGAACAAACAGCCCTTCTCAACAACCTGGTGGACGATCTAAAACAAGTCCGCCATGAAAATACCGTCTTGCTTGCCATCTGTAACTTCTACCGGGCGGATGAATCCCTTGGTAAAAAATTATCAGAAGCGTTACAAGTCGATATCCAACCGTTCTTGCAACAGATGCAAAAATAATGTTTCCATAAAAAAAGTCTATTCCGCAAAGGAATAGGCTTTTTTTATGGAATAAAATTAAAGCGTTCTGATGTTTCCGCCGAAAAGACACCTAACTTGGAAAACAGGACGACTTGATTTACCGTTGCTTGATTTACTTCGTTTTGACGAAAGCTTAGTTTCTCTTTATCCGTGAATCGATTGTAGAGCGGCTTAAATCCATAATTGACGTGTGGCTGAAATTGAATGGCCCGATCAATCTTTTCCAGTCGATTCTGTTTGATGCTGCCACCGACTACTCCACGTCCTAAAATAGCGATGGCTTTTCCGTCTGCCCGATGCACGTTTCGAATCGTATTGTATTGAATGACCGGTTGGTTCCAGTTCATCATTGAAATCGCATGATCTTTCGTTCCGTCAATTACGTTATTTAAAATACGGACCGCCGTATGCGGACGATCTTGAGAATATTGATGTGTGCCGATTGCGACATTGATATTAGTGAAGTCATTGTTCCGAATCGTAATATCGTGATTCGGTGTCCGGTCTTGCGCCGACCATTTCCATTGAAAGCCTTTTGTGACCGGGTCCGGCGTATCCAGATTAATGGATTCATTGGGACCTGTCCCGGCAATCATCTTCGCATCGACAAAATGCATGTTTTCAATAAGTGCCGTTTTGGTCGCATCCAGTTCAATTGCATGTGACCCTTGTTGATGACGGATCGTGATTCCCCCGAGATACAGATTTTCATTATGCGCAATCGCAAAAGCTGAGCCGCGCGGAAAATAATTTAAATCGATTTGAGCATTTCCCCGTCCGATGATTTTAATGTTTTTTGACCCGCCATATTTCCCGACTGTTGTATTTAACCGCAAAACAGAAGGTGGCACCAAGTCGAAGATGCTTGTCGTTGCACGGATTTTTGACGTACCTGTCTCATTCGTCTTTTTGATGATGACACCATCCTCTAAAATGATGGTCGTATTGGAAGGAACCCCGACACGTAACGGGGAAAGATACACTCCTTTTGACAAGACTAGCGTTCCTCCGCCTTCCGCCTCGATTTTTTCGAGATACGACCGAAGTGTGTAATGATTTCTAGTTTGGGCATTGTATGTCGAATACGCGCGAAGTGCAGGATCAACCGGTTCTGTCTGTGGCGTAATCCGGTAACTTTTCATACTGATTGCGTGTTCTGTGTCAGGTAAAAGCAGAAATACTAAGACCAGGCATACTCCAAGCATCGTTCTTGTTTTCATTCCCTCATCCCCTTCTCTGTTCCTATTATCGGTATTCGAGCATAGAATCTGTAGGACAAAAAAAGAGGGCAGCTGTGAGCCACCCTCTTATCGCTATTACTAAATCCTTATTTTGAACGGTTTGCGATTTCTTGTTCCAAGTCGCTGACGAACTGTTCCAGTGATGCGTTGCTTGAATCTTTTGAACCGTAGCGGCGGATATTGACTTCACGCGCTTCGATTTCTTTATCACCAAGAACGAGCATGACCGGTACTTTATTGACTTGTGCTTCGCGAATCCGGTAACCGAGTTTTTCATCCCGGAAGTCCGTTTCGACACGAATCCCTTTTTTCAGGAGAATCGCTTTGATTTCACGTGCGTAGTCTTCATGTACGCTTGAGACTGGAATCAACTTCACTTGAACCGGTGCGAGCCATGTCGGGAATGCCCCTTTGTACTCTTCGATCAAGTACGCGACGAATCGTTCCATTGTCGAGACGACACCACGGTGTAGGACAACAGGACGATGATCTTGTCCGTCATTTCCTTTGTACGTCAGCTCAAAACGTTCCGGCAAGAGGAAGTCGAGTTGGACGGTCGATAGCGTTTCGTCTTTGCCGAGTGCCGTCCGGACCTGCACGTCAAGCTTTGGTCCGTAGAATGCCGCTTCGCCTTCTGCTTCGAAGTACGGCAGCTCGAGCTCATCCATCGTTTCTTTTAACTCACGCTGCGCCATTTCCCAAATCGCATCGTTGTCGAAGTATTTTTCTTTATCAGCCGGATCACGGTACGACAGACGGAACTTGTAGTCTGTGATACCGAAGTCGGCGTATACTTCCTGAATCAAGTGGACGATTGCTTTGAACTCTTCCTTCATTTGATCCGGACGAACAAACGTATGTCCATCGTTGAGGACCATGTAACGGACACGCTGGAGACCTGTTAACGCACCCGACATCTCATAACGGTGCATACCTCCGAGTTCTGCGACACGGAGCGGTAAATCACGGTACGATCGCGGTTCGTTTTTATAAATCATCATATGGTGCGGACAGTTCATCGGACGGAGGACTAACTCTTCATTGTCCATCTCCATTTTCGGGAACATATCATCTTGATAATGATCCCAGTGTCCTGATGTTTTATACAATTCAACAGAACCGAGAACCGGCGTATAGACATGCTCGTACCCAAGTTCGAGTTCTTTATCGACGATATACCGCTCGACCGTCCGGCGGATGGCTGCGCCTTTTGGCAACCACATCGGTAGACCTTGACCGACATCTTGAGACGTAAAGAACAAATTGAGTTCTTTTCCGAGTTTCCGATGGTCCCGTTCTTTTGCTTCTGCCAGGAAATGCAGGTGTTGTTTCAACTGGTCTTTATTCGCCCATGCTGTTCCATAAATCCGTTGGAGCATCTTGTTTTTCGAATCGCCGCGCCAGTAAGCACCGGCGATGCTCATCAGTTTGAAGACTTGGAGTTTGGCTGTCGCCGGCACGTGTGGTCCACGGCAAAGATCAAAGAACTCGCCTTGACGGTAGAATGTTAAGTCCTGATCCGCTGGAATCGATTCGATCAGTTCGATTTTGAGCGGATCGTTTAATTCTTGATAAACAGCCAGTGCCTCGTCACGTGAAACGACTTCCCGTTCGATCGGTAAGTTTTCACCGGCAATCTTATTCATCATCTTTTCGATTTCCGGCAGGTCTTCCTCTGTCAGACGGCGCTCCATATCGATGTCATAATAAAACCCGTTTTCGATCGTCGGTCCGATTCCAAGATGAATCGTCTCGTCCGGGTACAGACGTTTGATGGCTTGAGCCATCAAGTGTGCCGATGAGTGGCGGATCAAATCTAATCCTTCTTCCGAGTCCGGCATGACGAGTTCAATGGAACCATCCTCTTCGATTGGACGACGGTAGTCGATGACTTGTCCGTTCAGTTTTGCGGCGAATGCTTTTTTTCGTAATCCTGGACTAATTGAAGCGGCGACTTCTTCAGCTGTAGTTCCGGCTGCAAATTCTTTTACTGCACCATCTGGAAATGTAAGAGCAATGTTTGACATGACTGCTTCCCCCTCAAATTAAAATAAAAAAGACCCATCCCTCAAAAAGGGACGAGTCTCAATCTCGTGGTACCACCCTCGTTCCCGAACATGTTGCCATGTACCGGCTCGAACACGCGATAACGGGCGTGACACGCAAACGGATTAGCCCCGCTTGAGCTATGAGGGAGTAAAGAAATGACGGATTCCATGAGAAGCTTTCACCATCCTTCTCTCGCTGATCTGGACCATTTCATTTTTCGTGTCCTCAATCGTAGCTGACATCTATACAGATTGTGTCCTTAGTATAGCGAAAATCGAACTTCCTTGACAAGAGAAATTAATAGCGACGGCGGTTTTCACCTAAAAACTCAACCGGATTCGTGGTCGTCCGGATTCGTTCCATCAATCGCATCGCTTTTAATTTATCGCCTTGATCATTCGTAATGCCAAAATGTAACTCGAGTTCGTCATAGGAAAGGTTGGAACTGAATAAGGTCGGTAACCGGTGCATCATCCGATACTGAAGAATGATGCCGAACAATTCATCACGGACCCAGGGACTAATGGATTCTGCGCCGATGTCATCAATCAACAAGACAGGAACCGTCTGGAAACTTTCCAAAAACGTATCAAAACTATCGGACCGGATACGGCGTTTCGCTTCCGAGACAAAACCAGGTGCATGGACAAGAATCGTTGCAATCCGTTCTTTTTTCAAGGCATTGCCGATTGCAGCCAGAAGATAAGTTTTTCCGACGCCAAAACTCCCGTGTAGATACAATCCTTTTGTTTGTTGTTTCGAACGCGCAGAATTTAAAAATTGTGAGGCAGCCCGCAAGGCCAGTTTCCGGTCCGTCGTCGTCAAATCAAAATCACTGAAGTTCGCATCCCGGACTTCATCCGGTAAAAACAAACTTTTGAACTTTTTCTCTAAAGCCCGTTCATTTTCAAGATCACGTAACGCTTGTGTTTTTTCATAGGCGACCATGATTTGACCTTTCTCTAGATGGAGAACAGGCTGGTATCCTTCGATGACAGCCTTCTTCTCAATGATTTGATTCCCATGCATCTGTTCGGCGTACTCATTTAGCTTCAGCATCCCTCGCTCAATCGTCCGTTGATCGATTTCCGGATGTGTTCGTAAAAACATGATGACGCCCGGATGTGACAATACACGTTGATGGATGGCCCGAACCGATTCCGCCACGTCCGGCCGATTTAAAATCTTTTCAATCGATGATTGGATATGTTCCATCTCACTACTCCTTTATTTGCCCTTGAGCTCCCGCAGAATCCGTTCCATTTCTTCATCATCTGGCACTTCGGCTTCAAAGCTCGCTTTTTTCGTCGCTTCATATTGCTGCTGTTTTTCTTTTTCTTCTTGTAACCATTTTGGATTCGGACCGGTCGCATTCGAACGACCTCTTCGTCCTCCGACCGTCTGCCGTGAACGTTCTTGCTTCTGGTCCTGTTTTTTCGAAATCAACTCGTCTTGTTCTTTCGTTTTCGCCAACGCTTCAGCCGCTGTCACGTACCCTTTTTGTTTCCAGTCGTCGACGATTGAAAGTAAGAAGTTTTTACTGAACCGATTATCTTTTTTGATGACAAGTGCATAGTAGTAAGCTGCATTGACGATACCGGATGACATCTCATAATCGATGATCAACTGTTGAATCAACTCTTCGTCCCGCTCCGACAAGGCTTTGACTTTTCTTAATTTCGCAACGTAATGTTTCGGATGGGTCCCTTCCATCGTTTCCGTTTCACTCAGCTCACCGACTTCCACTTCCTCGAGGACCGCCACCTTCGCTTTTTTCTCGCGACTCAGCTTTTGCTTCGCCGACAACATCATTTGTTTACAACGCTCTTGTTTTTCACTGTCCGTCATCGGCAAATACGCTTCGTGACGAAAACGAGCATTTAACAGTTCCGCCATCAACGCCTCGTTCGATTGTGTCACGTAGGCTAATTTCAACAAGAGATGATCAATTGATTTCGTATAAAAACTACGTGGGAGGAACCGATCGGTCTGACGTTTCATTTCTTCGAGGTCAAAGGAATAATCAAATTCATAGGCAGCCCGTTCTTGTTTCGCATACGACTTTGGCTGATGCGCTGAAGCCAAACCGGCTTTGACATCAAATACTTGATCAAAGCGTACCGTTCGATCGACGACGTTTTTCGGTAATGGCTCCGTCCGGAATCGATTTTGTAACGACCGGAATCGAATTTCACCGACACGATAAAACAGTAAACTCGATAACACACCATCGTTCAAAAAAGTATGCGGGGCTAACGGCACACGTATTTGGTAGACATAACGATAAGCGGCTTGTTTGGCTTCAAATGTCCGAATCAAGCCGATCCCTTCGAGCTTAAACAGTTCCTCTTTAAATTCCTCGACTGAAAACCCAAGTAACGTCCCAAGTTCCGCATGTGAAATATATTGAGATTTTGTTTTTCCAGGAATCATCTCACTCCAAAACGTTTGGTACAAACCAAGTGCCTTCACCCCAATGATTGGTTGATATAAATAATAGAGGGACTGATAGGCTTCCCGATCGACGACACCATTACTCATGATCAGGCAGAGATCAGTCCCTGACAATTCACGTTCCATCATTTGATTGGTCCCTTCTTTCGTGAGAAAAAGAGAGGGCGTTCTGAACAGACAGACGACCTCTCCTTCATTATGTTAGGTTTTCTCGTTCATTGTCTTGATGGCGTTCCATCAATTCAGATAACTCTTGGAAAAAGACGTTGATGTCTTTGAACTGCTTATAGACACTGGCAAATCGGACATAAGCCACTTCATCGACAGAAGCGAGTTCATTTAATACAAGACGCCCCACTTGTTCACTTGGAATTTCGTGTTGTGCGGTCGCGCGTAACGTTTTTTCGACACGACTGACGACGGTCTCCAATTGTTCGATGGAAATCGGTCGTTTTTCACACGCTCTAACCAATCCTCGCAGAATCTTATCCCGATTGAATTCATCACGCGTCCCATCTTTCTTGACGATGATGAGCGGTGTTTGTTCAATCATCTCAAATGTCGTGAAGCGATACCCGCAGGATTCACATTCACGCCGTCTGCGAATCGATCCAAAATCTTGCACGGGTCGTGAATCCAATACTTTTGTCCCGTTATAGTTGCAGGCTGGACAACGCATGTCGTACCTCCATTCACGTAATTTCTCTTGTGCCGATCATCTTCAAACGATACGCGGCATCGAGGTCCTGATAAATCGACTCAATCCATTTTTCAAGATCCGGACCTAACAATCCGTCCCGATGTAAAAAGAGATCGACAGCTGTCCGACCTGATCCGACCATGATGACGGTTGCAAGTCCGTCTAGTCCAGATGCCTGGAAGGCCAATTCCCCTCTTCCTTGGTCGATTCGTTTGACTGTTCCTTGTTGGCGTGTAATCGCCGTTTCTAGACCTGTGAACAACATCTCTGCTGTCGCTGCATAATAGTGCGTCCGTAATTTTTCATTTTTATGTGTGTCCGATGTTTCCATTTGTTTTTGCAAACGTTCCTTTAGTCCCATTCGTCATCACCTTTTTCTGTTTTCTTCTACTATTAAGAATAACAGACGTCAGACATATTAAAAAGCCCTCGCCATGAAGACGAGAGCTTGTTCATTCGTGTTTTTGTCAGTTAACGTGCTGAACCGTAGCAGCAGGAACTTTGACAGGTCCCAGACCACGTGGAATTTCGACAGTTTCACGGATTTTCGCATCGAGTGCATCAGCGATATAATTCGCTGCGATAGCCGGATCGATCCGATCGCCACATGTAAATACATCAACCGATGCATATCCATGTTCTGGAAAACTATGAATCGTTAAATGCGATTCAGAGATGATGACGACGCCGCTGACGCCGTGTGGAGCAAACTTATGGAATGCGACTTCACGTACTTCTGCACCAGCTTGAAGTGCTGCATCAACAAAAAGTCGTTCTACAAATTCCATGTCGTTCAATTTTTCAGGATTACAATCCCAAAGTTCTGCAATAATGTGTCTTCCCATAGTATCCATTTGTGGATCCCCCCTACATTCAATGGTCTTCAAAGTAGTTATGATCACTTACTTTGCGCCTGAGTCGTTCGCACCCACGGGGGAAAGTTAGTCCAGAGAGGTCCTAACCCTTTAAGCTGCGATTGCCAGACCGATTGAAGTTCACGATTTGAATTATAGCGAGTATCAAAAAGATACACAAGGATAAATTTCGAATTTTAATATATTTTCCTAAAAAAAACGCTCTACTGACTGCTGTAGAGCGATTCTTCCATATTTAATTATTTTAGCTCAAGTTGTTTTTCTTCATTCTGTATCGCCTTGATATGCGCACCGACCAGATGGACGAGATCGACGACACGACATGAATACCCCCACTCATTATCGTACCAAGCAAGAACTTTTACTTGTCGTCCTCCCATGACCATCGTCGATAAACCATCCACGACCGTTGACTTTTCTTCACCGTTAAAGTCAATCGAAACAAGGGGTTCCATGGTCAGACCAAGAATTCCGTCGAGTGCTCCGTCTGCTGCTTTGACGAACGCTTCATTAACTTCTGCGACCGTCGTATCCCGACTCACTTCAACGACCAAGTCGACGAGTGATACGTTTGGTGTCGGCACTCGTAACGCTAACCCGTTTAATTTTCCTTCTAAATGTGGCAACACAAGCGAAATCGCCTTTGCCGCTCCGGTCGAAGTCGGAATGATCGATGAGCCGCAGGCCCGAGCCCGACGTAAATCCTTATGTGGATTATCGATGTTGTTTTGATCATTCGTAAAGGCATGGATTGTCGTCACAAGACCTGTCTCGATCCCAAATGCCCGATCGATGACTTGAACGACCGGTGCAAGGCAATTGGTCGTACAGGATGCGTTTGAGACGATATGATCCACTTCATGATCATACATCGCGTCATTGACCCCCATGACGATCGTCCGGATATCCCCTTTAGCCGGCGCCGTGATGACGACCTTTTTAGCACCTGCCCGCAGATGTTTGGCAGCACCTTCATCCGAATTGAATTTCCCTGTCGCTTCGACGACGACATCGATTTCAAGCACTTTCCATGGTAAACGTTCAGGATCACGTTCGCTGACGATTTGGATGACCTGACCATTGATCATCAATCCATTTTCGACGATTTCCACTGCATGTTCGAACTTCCCGTGAACCGTATCGTACTTGATTAAATGTGCGAGTGTTTCTGCCGGATAACTGGCGTTGATTGCCACGACTTCGCTTTTCCCCTCAGCGATCAATCGACGAAAAACCATTCGACCGATCCGCCCAAAACCATTGACTGCCACCTTGACTCCCATATCTGGATCCCCCTTCAATGTGACGGATGATGCTCCGTTTACAGATAGAACTATATCATGAAATGTAAGCGATTTCATTATGTAATCTAAAAAAAGTGAGAGAAGTTGGTAACTTTCTCTCACTTTCATTTTGAAGTCTGTTTTTGTACTCGTCATTGGTTTGACGACTGACTTTTTATCCAGCCATCCGGAAGGTTTCCAACCATTGATCAATTTGCTGATATAATGCTTCGCGTGTGCCTTCGTTCGATAACACATAGTCCGCCAGCCGTTTTTTTTGTTCGATATCAAGTTGAGAATCGATTCTTGCCTGCGCCTCTTCAGCGGTCAATTGATTACGTTCCATCAAACGTTTTTTTTGTAAATCCGCCTTACAATAGACGACTACGACTTGTTCGACGAGTTGTTTCCAGTCCCCTTCAAGTAACAACGGAATATCAAATACGATCAACGCCTGCCCCGCTTGTTCATATTCGTCTGCTTGTTGAAGCATCTGCTGACGAATTTTCGGATGCATCAATTCATTTAACACGAGTCGTTTTTCACTATCGTGAAAAATGATATCCCCCAGTTTTGCACGAACAAGCTGTCCATCTGAAAAAGCAGATGGAAACACGGCCTTCACTTCCTCATAGGCCAATCCGCCCGGTTCGATGACAGCGCGCGCGACAAGATCTGCATCGATGACAACAACTCCTTGTTCTTGCAAATAAGCAGATACTGTACTTTTTCCGGTCGCGATTCCTCCAGTCAGCCCGACTCTCATAACGCTACCTGTTGGCACGTCGGACAGAAGTGCGTCCCACGTCCACCCACCTTGATTTTTTCAATCGCCGTTCCACATCTCGGACATGGGACTCCGGTCTGACCGTAAACAGCCAGTTGCAATTGAAATTCACCCTTCCCGGTTGGAGAAACATAACTGCGAATCGTACTTCCGCCACTCTCGACCGCTTTTCGCAAGACGTCAACACCCGCAACATGTATTCGGGCAATCTCATCGAGTGTCAAGGCACCCGCTTTCGTCAAAGGATGGACACGGGCTGCATACAACGTCTCATCGACATAAATATTACCTAGCCCTAAAAAGATGGACTGATCGAGTAAGGCCGTTTTGATGGGACTTCGTTTTTTCCGAATCAGATTTTCTGCCAATACTTCTGCCGTGAACGTCGGATCAAACGGTTCACGTTCGAGTTGGGCAAGGGGAGCAACAGACATCGCCGTCTCTTTATCCCGCAGCTCCATCGTTCCAAACTTCCGGACATCGTTATAATGTAATTCCGAACCATCCGTAAAGCGGAAGATGACATGCGTATGCTTATCTTTTTCGATTGCTTGTGGATACGGAAAATACTTTCCTTCCATTCGTAAATGACTGACTAAATAAAAACGCTCGAATACGAACAGTAAGAACTTCCCCCGACGGTCTACGCGTTCGATGCGTCCTTGCTTCAACGTGTCAATGAACGGACCTACTTCCATCCCGCGAATCATCTTCGGGTGAAATACTTTTACAGAAGAAATCGTTTTTCCGGAGACCGTCCGCTCCAGACTACGTCTGACGGTCTCGACTTCAGGTAATTCAGGCAACTTGTTTCCTCCTCCAACAACCGTTTATTTCGTTTCGTACCATGAGTGTCCCGCATCCCCATCGACACGCAAAGGGACCGATAAGTGGACGGTCTGTTCCATCGCTTGTTTGACAAGTGATTTTAGTTCATCCAGTTCTTCATCTGGCGCTTCAAAAATCAATTCATCGTGGACCTGAAGCAACAGACGGGCCTGCAATGGCGACTGTTCTAATGCCGCATGGACGTCAAGCATGGCTTTTTTAATGATATCTGCTGCTGATCCTTGAATCGGTGTATTGATTGCTGTTCGTTCTGCAAAACCACGTAAATTGAAGTTTTTCGAGTTGATGTCCGGAATGTTGCGCCGACGATTCATCAACGTTTCGACAAAACCGTTCATCCGTGCCTTCTCGATGGCCGCATCCATGAATAGCTTGATTTGTGGGAACAATTCAAAATAACGGTCGATGAACTCTTGTGCTTCCTTACGCGAGATGTTCAAATTCTGCGACAAACCGTAATCACTGATGCCGTAAATGATCCCAAAGTTAACCGCCTTCGCCTGACGACGCATATTACCCGTGACATCGTTCGGTTCGACACCAAACACACTACTCGCCGTCTGCGTATGGATATCGGCATCATCCAAAAATGCCTGAACCAATGTCTCATCTTCGGACATGTGTGCCATGACGCGCAATTCGATTTGCGAATAATCCGCCGCGTACAAGGACCAACCGGGTTCGCTCGGAACAAAGGCCTTCCGAATCTTACGGCCCTCTTCAATCCGAACCGGAATGTTTTGCAAGTTCGGGTTCACCGAACTGAGGCGTCCTGTCTGAGCAATCGTTTGGGCAAAACGTGTATGGATTTTTCCGTCTTCCTTAATCACTTTTTGTAGCCCTTCGACATACGTCGATTGTAGTTTTTGTAGTTCCCGGTACAACATGATGTGATCGATGACCGGATGTAAGGGGCGCAGTTTTTCTAACACATCCGCCGCTGTCGAATACCCCGTCTTTGTTTTTTTGAACGCCGGCAATTCGAGTTTTTCAAACAAGATGACACCCAGTTGTTTCGGTGAGTTGATATTAAACTCTTCTCCGACTTCCCCGTAGATCAATTGTTCTAAATCGTTTAGACGTCCTCCAAGATCCTGTTGCATTTCTTGCAGGGTCGCGACGTCGACCCGGATACCGGTCCATTCCATCTCGGCAAGGACACCAGATAGCGGACGTTCTAACGTCTCATACAATTCAAATTGTTGATTCGCCTTCAGTTCTTCGACTACTTTCGGGAACAGCAATTCAATCATCCGTGCCTTCTCTGCTAAATAGGGATGTAACAGGTCATCCGTTGGTGTAAGACGTTTTGCCCCCTTACCTAAGACCGCTTCTTCATTCGGCGCCATCAGCATGTAATGGCCGGCAATCGAAGCAAGTGTCGTCCCACCACTTAAGTTCAACAAATAACCAGCGAGCAACAGATCATCAAAAGCTGTCAGTTTCAAATCGTGTTTCCGTAGCGCAAAGGCAACTTGTTTCGCATCCAGACAGATTTTTTGATGGTCGGACTCAATCCAGGCGCGAAAGGCCGGATCGAGGAGCAATTCTTGTGAAGCGACATAAATTTGATCGAGTGTCGCAATCCCAAAACCGATGATGTCTTCTTCCATGTAATCTTCCCGCAATTGTTCGACGACAAGGACGGCGTCCGTGACATCAAGCGGAAGAGAGGAGATGGTCTTGACGTTTAATTGTTCCTTGTCTGCTTCTTCGACGACCGGTGCAAACCGGTTCGTCAATGATTTAAAACCAAGCGATTGGAACAACGAATAAGGAATCTGTGTATCGACATCACTGATCTGTAAATCATCCAGCGTGACATCAAGCGGGACGTCCAGCTTGATCGTCGCGAGTTCCTTCGAGAGGCGCGCCAATTCTTCGTTGGCGATGACTTTTTCTTTTTGTTTTCCTTTTAAGTCTTCAACATGTTCATATAACCCTTCGACCGACCCATAGGCAGAAATCAGTTTGATGGCGGTTTTTTCACCAATTCCCGGCACCCCTGGGATGTTATCGGATTTATCTCCCATCAATCCTTTCAGGTCAATCATCTGCATCGGTTTCAAACCACCATACGTCTCGGCAAATAATTTTTCTGTCATACAGAGCACGTCTGTAATCCCACGTTTAGTGATCAACACCTCGACTTGATCGGTCACGAGTTGCAGTAAATCCTTATCTCCCGTCACGATCCGGATTCGATCAGCCGGCATCGTCTGCGCAAGTGTTCCGATTAAATCATCTGCCTCGTACCGATGAAGTTCCATCATTTGAATCCCTAAGGCTTCACAAATATCCCGGACAATCGGAAATTGTTCACGAAGCTCAGAAGGTGTCTTTTCCCGACTCCCTTTGTACTCCTGATAGACATCGTGTCGGAACGTTTCGCTCGAAGCATCAAATGCCACAAGCATATGTGTCGGCTGTTCCTCTTCAAGTAGTTTTAACAGCATCATCGTAAAACCATATGCGGCATTCGTATTACGTCCTTGTGCGTCCGTCATCGGCGGCAAAGCAAAAAAAGCACGATACGTTAACGAGTTTCCATCAATCAATAACAGTTTGTTTTCCATCATCTACGCCCCTTTGGAAGATTTTCTGTCCTTATTGTATCACTCTACACACATTTGTTCGCTAAAAAGCCGACAAAAAAAGACGACCGGCTAAAATGCCGATCGTCTTTGTGCCTCTCGACATGGGAGCTGATCCAGTCGGGACACAGATGATGAAGAAGGTAGTTTAAGCATACGATTATTCTGTAAAGAGAATATGAACCATTATCCCTTTTTTGGTAAACGTATCGTAAAGGTTGTCCCCTCATTTTCTTCTGACTCGACATCAATCGTTCCGTGGTGGAGATCGATGATGTGTTTGACGATGGCCAGTCCGAGACCCGTTCCACCTGAATTTCGACTCCGCGCTTTGTCGACCCGATAAAACCGTTCGAAGATCCGTTGCGTTTCCTTCGGATGGATCCCGATTCCATCATCTTTGATCCGTAACAACACTGCTTCCTCGCCATCTTCCAGACTAACCCAGACGTTCCCACCATTTGGTGTGTAGTTCAGTGCATTGGCGACGAGATTGACGACAACTTGTTTCAAACGGTTTAAATCGGCACGGATGAATACTTCCTCTTCCATCTCAAGATGGATTTTCATCTGTTTCTCAACCGCTTTATGGCGTAATAAGGTTTCCGTTTCGCGAAGCAAACTCGTCACATCGACAATCGTCGTCTCGAGCTGGTAGTTATCCTGTTCAAGACGAGATAACTCAAGTAGATCCTCGACCAGCGTCTGCATTCGTTCTGATTCATCATGAATGATGTTTAAGAACTGTTCCCGAATTTCCGGGACGTCTTGTGCCCCGTCTAACAAGGTTTCCGCAAATCCTTTGATTGAGGTCAACGGAGTTTTCAGCTCATGACTGACGTTTGCCACGAAGTCTTTACGCATCTGTTCAAGTTTCTTGATTTCCGTAATATCATTAAAGACGACCGTCGTCCCTTGGACACGACCATTTTTCCCAAAAATCGGTGCAGCACTGACCATGAAGGTCCGACTGTTTAATCCAAACCGGACACTCGATTGTTTCCGATTTGGTTTTTCCGTCAAATAGACGTCTTCAATCACTTGGCTCATCTTTTCGTTCGGCAGAACCCGGTAGTAGAGTTTACCATTCGATTTGTCATGGATATTAAACATCTCACGGTAGGTCCGGTTGACAAGTAACACATATCCTTTTTCATCAATCAACATCAGACCAGCACCCATATACTCAATCAATGATTCAAGCCTTGCCCGTTGCATCGCTTCGCCAGAAGAGGCATTTTCTAAGTTTCGGGCTAATAGGTTGATTGATTTTCCGAGATCTCTTGATTCGTCTGGTGCCGTCAGTTCATATACACGTGATTTGTAGTTTCCATGCGAAAGTTCATACAACACCTCGGTCGCTTCCGCGATAGGTCGTAAAAATCGTTTCGTCGAACTGTAGACGGCAAAGAAGATGATACAAAACGACGTAATCAAAGACAGAACGATGACGGTCCAGATCCTTGAATAAATCAGATCCAAATCTTTTGTATACCGGATTAAACTGATGTAAACTTCGCTACCATCCGCAGTCATGACAGGTTTTGTATATTGAAGACTCGTCTCATCGGTTTTTGACTCAAACGTCCCTTCATCAGGAATGGCAGAGAAGTTGATGGCACGGACATTTAATTTCGTCACATCAATCGGTGTTCCGGCAATGATTTCGCCACGTGAATTAAATAAAATCATATCGAAATTCGACTCTGCATATAGTTTGTCGACATACAGGGCCATATCGGAAACCGAACGATCACGTAAAATCGTCTCGACGAGAACCGTCTCGTCCGTCAGTTTTTCTTTTTCATTATTGACATAAAACTCTTTAAAGGATTGTCCAAGTAAAAAACCAAGTGCAATCAGGACCAGACTGATGAATGACAACATTTTCAGGATAAATCGTTTGCGGTATTTACTCATTCCGCTTTCGGCTCCTCCATCTTATAACCCAGTCCACGAATCGTTTTGATATAAATCGGTTTTTTCGTGTTCGGTTCGATTTTTTCACGAACATGACTGATATGGACATCAACGATGCGCGTATCTCCAACAAAGTCATAGTTCCAGATGGCGGACAATAGTTGATCACGCGTCAAGACACGGCCTTTGTTTTTAGCGAGATACACCAGTAACTCAAATTCCTTTGGTGTCAATTCAAGTCGTTCGTCCGCCTTAAACGCTTCATAGTTATCGGGTACGATCTTGACATCCCCAATCAGGATGGTTCCATCCGTGACCTCTTCTACGACAGACTGTTGGTTCATGCGGCGTAGAATCGCCTTGACGCGCGCAACGACTTCTCGCGGACTGAACGGCTTCGTCAAATAATCATCGGCTCCGAGTTCAAGTCCAAGTACTTTATCAAATTCATCATCTTTTGCCGTAAGCATCAAGATCGGTGTGTTGATTTTTTGTTGACGTAATCGTTTACAGACCTCTAGCCCATCGAGTTCCGGCAACATCAGATCGAGTACGATTAAAGCGGCATCTTGTTTTTCGGCTAATTTCAGACCTGTCATGCCGTCATGTGCGGTTTCAACGATAAAACCGGCTTGCTCTAAATTAAATTTTAAAAGCGTGGCGATTGAGAGTTCATCATCAACAACGATTATTTTATCTTTCAAAACAGTTGGCCTCCTCAGCGCGTTTCATCTTTGAATGAGGAATTCCGTGGAATCCACTTCTTCTGTCTTCATCTTACCGACTTTCGCCACTAAATCACAAATCTTTCTGGTCTTTCTTTACATAATCTTTAAGGTCGGACATGTTCTTCCAGTAGTTTCCCGTGTTGAAACCGAAGAATTCGGGAAACAGTAACATATCGTCATTGAATGTGGAGGAATGAATATGGAATGGAACAACCCGTTATTGGCAGCAATCACTGCTTGGTTTATCGCGCAAGCAGCAAAACTTGTCACCGGTCTCATCAAAACAAGAAAATTTGATCTTGAAATCATGTTTGCTTCAGGTGGTATGCCCAGTTCACATAGTTCGACTGTCGTCGCACTGGCTGTCGTAATTGGCTTTCAAGAAGGGTTTGATTCATCACTGTTTGCGCTCGCTACGATTTTTGCCGTCATCATCATGTATGATGCAACCGGAGTCCGGCAAGCAGTTGGTCTACAAGCCAAGCTTCTAAATGATTACTTTAAAGGAATCCGTCACGAAACACCGTTACTCAACGAATTGGTTGGGCATACCGAGTTTCAGGTCTTCGTTGGTCTTTTACTTGGTTTAGCGGTTGGTTTCTTGTGGCCTGTTCTTTTCTTATGATACGTAATCTTTATCTCACAAAAAAAGGTGAATCCGGATTTAAATCCGGATTCACCTTTTTGATTGAGCAGTCTGTATCAGATTACATGACTTAAAGAAGTTCAAGAACAGAGCGAACGGTCGAAACAGAACGGTCTAGGGCTTGTTTTTCTTCGGATGTGAGTTCAAGTTCTAATACTTGTTCTACACCATTCCCACCTATGATGGTTGGAACACCTAAGCACAAGTCTTCGTACCCATACTCGCCTTCAAGATAAGCAATCGCCGGCAAAATCCGCCGCTGATCCTTTAGGATAGCTTCGACCATCTCGACAATCGCAGCTGCGGGTGCGTAATACGCTGAACCGTTGCCAAGCAACTGAACGATTTCCCCGCCACCTTTGCGTGTCCGCTCAACGATTCCAGACAAGCGGTCTGGTGGAATCAACTTCTCGAGCGGAATGCCGCCTGCATAAGAATAACGTAACAACGGAACCATATCGTCTCCGTGCCCACCGAGCACGAATCCGGAAATATCCTTGACGGATACGTTCAGTTCCATCGCAACAAACGTTCGGAACCGGGCGGTATCTAACACACCAGATTGACCGATGACCCGTTCTTTCGGAAAACCGGACGCTTGAAAGACGGTATAGGTCATCGCGTCGACAGGGTTCGTCAAGACGATGATGATTGCTTGCGGTGCGTGGGTCACGATTTCTTTTGTGACCGCCTTCATGACGTTTGCATTCGTGCTGACAAGATCCTCACGACTCATCCCCGGTTTTCTGGCAATCCCGGCCGTAATGACCACAATGTCAGAACCTTCGATGTCTCGATAATCCGATGTCCCTTTAATCCAAGCATCAAATCCTTGGATTGGTGCGGTCTCCTGCATGTCGAGCGCTTTCCCTTTCGTTGCGTTTTCCTGCTGCGGCATATCGACGAGCACAATATCCCCTAACTCTTTTTGAGCGAGGTACAGTGCTGTCGTCGCCCCTGTGAATCCGCTACCGATGACCGAAATCTTTTTCCGTCGATTCATTGTCCAATCCCCCTAGTCAAGATTCAATTACATATTCTTGATGAGTTCATCCGCGAATTCAGAACATTTCACTTCTGTTGCACCGTCCATCAGACGCGCGAAGTCATAGGTGACGACTTTTTCTTCGATTGATTTTTCCATCGATTGGACGATCAAGTCTGCTGCTTCATTCCAACCCAAGTGACGGAACATCATTTCTCCTGAGAGAATGACGGATGACGGGTTGACTTTATCAAGTCCTGCATACTTCGGTGCTGTACCGTGCGTCGCTTCGAAGATCGCATGTCCTGTCATGTAGTTGATGTTTGCTCCAGGTGCGATTCCGATACCGCCGACTTGTGCTGCAAGGGCATCAGAGATGTAATCACCGTTTAGGTTCATTGTTGCGACGACATCAAATTCTTTTGGACGCGTCAAGATTTGTTGTAAGAAGATATCTGCGATTGAATCTTTCACGATCAACTTGCCAGCTGCTTCTGCTTCAGACTGAGCTTTGTTCGCTGCGTCAGCACCTTCTTCGTCTTTAATGCGGTCATACTGGTTCCATGTGAAGACGTGTTCTGCGTACTCACGCTCTGCGAGTTCATATCCCCAGTTTTTGAAAGCACCTTCTGTGAACTTCATGATGTTCCCTTTGTGGACAAGCGTCAATGAAGTACGTTTGTTTTCGAGAGCGTATTCAATCGCTGCACGGACAAGGCGTTCTGTTCCTTCTTTTGAGATTGGCTTGATGCCAAGACCAGAAGTTTCAGGGAAACGGATTTTATTGACACCCATCTCTGTTTGAAGGAAGTTAAGTAATTTTTGTGCTTCTTCACTACCTGATGCATATTCGATTCCTGCATAGATGTCTTCCGTATTTTCGCGGAAGATGACCATGTCTGTATCTTCCGGGCGTTTGACCGGTGAAGGAACACCTGTGAAGTAACGGACCGGGCGAAGGCATGTGTACAAATCGAGTTCTTGACGAAGCGCAACGTTAAGCGAACGGATTCCGCCACCGACTGGCGTCGTAAGTGGTCCTTTGATTGCGATGATGTGTTCGCGGATGAGATCAAGTGTTTCTTCCGGAAGCCAGTTGCCTGTTTTATTGAAGGCTTTTTCTCCAGCGTAGACTTCTTTCCACTCAATTTTCTTTTCGCCGTTGTATGCTTTTTCGACAGCAGCGTCGAAGACACGAACTGCAGCATTCCAGATATCAGGTCCAGTGCCATCACCGATGATGAACGGAATGATTGGAGCGTTTGGTACGTTTAGAGTTCCGTTTGTTACTGTAATGTTTTCGCCTTGAATTGTAGCCATTTGTAAAATCCCCCTTGAATATGATTGATGTCATCAAAAAGCAGGAGAGGATTTCTCCTCTCCGTTTTTTTAACGTTCGTTCATGGACACATATGTCCGGTGTGTTTCACCAATATAATCGGCGCGTGGACGAATGAGACGGTTGTCGCTATACTGCTCTAAAATGTGCGCTAACCAACCTGACATCCGACTAACGGCAAAGATTGGTGTAAACAATTCCGTATCAAGCCCAAGTGCATGGTACGTGGAAGCTGAATAGAAATCAACGTTTGGTTTCAATCCTTTTTCCGATTGGACGATTTGGTCAATCTTGACTGACATCTCATACCATTTCGGTTCTCCGATTTGAGCAGTCAACTGACGGCTCATCTCTTGGAGATGCTTCGCACGTGGGTCACCATCTTTATAGACACGGTGACCGAATCCCATGATTTTTTCCTTGTTCTTAAGTTTATTATGAACATACTCGTCAACCTTTTCAACCGAATCAATTTCAACCAACATTTTCATGACCGCTTCGTTTGCTCCACCGTGAAGTGGACCTTTGAGTGCGCCCATTGCTGCTGTCACACCAGAATAGATATCAGATAACGTTGCGACACAAACACGCGCCGTAAACGTCGATGCATTCAGTTCGTGATCGGCGTGCAGGACAAGCGCCTGATTAAACGCTTTTTCTGCCACTTCGGTTGGTTCTTCACCTGTTAACATATACAGGAAGTTTGCCGCATAAGAGAGCCCCGTTTTCGGTGCAATCGGCTCTTGACCTTTTTTGATACGGGCATACGCTGTTACGAGTGTCGCGATTTGCGCTTGGAGTTTGATGGCTTTAGCGTAGTTCGCCTCCGTCGACATATCTTCTGCAGACTCATCATACAGTGCCAGTTGTGACAAGGCAGTTCGGATAGCAGACATCGCATTTGCGGTTTTCGGTGCCACTTTTAACGTCTCAAGTACTTCTTTAGCAACGGTTGCTTCAGAAATCAATGCTTCTGAGAGTTGCTTCAGTTCCTCTTGTTTTGGTAAGCGGTCATTCCAAAGTAAAAAGACCACTTCTTCAAATGAGGCGTGCTCCGCCAAATCATCAATTGTATAGCCGCCATACGTCAACTGACCATCGATGATCGAACTGATCTTCGATGCTGTCGCGACGATTCCTTCTAAACCTTTTGTTTGTGTCATACAAAAATCCCCCTTTTTTTCCCCCAGAAATTTAAAACGCTTTCATTTCCGTATTGAAAAAAAGACGTCTACGCAAGAGTCGTTTCCCCACTTCGAACCGTTTGCTCTTGAATAGACCATCTTGTTTCTGTCCTTAGTATAAACAAAATTAACCAAAAAGTGAACGAACTTGCATACTATTATCAAAAAATTAATTCGATGTCATGCCATTCATAGACTTAACCGCTGATTACCTTGACGATGATGTCCCACATTCCGATGACAAGCGCCGCAATCCCAGCCCCGATCAACGGTCCAACCGGAACTCCCTGAAACAGTCCGACCGCCAGAATCGTTCCGGCAAGCAGTGCCGTCGTGACCAGTGGATCTTCCTTCATCAGCCCGACACCGTGTGCGGCGATGATGGCAACGAAAATTCCAGCCAAAAAAGAAATGATTCCAATGTGCCCGCGAATACTATTCAACAATTCTTTAAATCCGATATCACCGGTGGCAATCGGTACCAGAATGGCCGCTGTGATCAAGGTGACCCCCCAGGTGATTCCCTTCGCCTGTAAAGAAGGAAACAGACGGCTGTCTAAACCGATCGCTTTTATGATCAATAAAAAGGCCGCTGCAATGATCAAGGATTTATTTTGAGCGATGACACCAATCAATACAAGACCAATCAAAAACAGATAGGCTTCCATGTGAATCCCCCTATTCGAAAAAAAAAACGGACATGGCTCTCGGCCACGTCCGTCCCATTGATTATGCGTTGTACAATTTGCCTGTTAACGGATCAATTGAAATACGTTGACCATCTGTGAAGAGTGTCAAGGCGTTTTCGACACCGACGATAACCGGCTTACCGAGTGATGGTCCTACAATGCCAGCGTGGCTTGTTAATCCACCATCTACTGTAACCATTGCAGCCGCAAGCTCGATTGCAGGCATCATGTCACGATCTGTTGAGTTCGTAACAAGAATCATCCCTGGTTTCGCTTTTGCGTTTGCTTCTTCTGCTGTATGTGCGATGACGACTTCGCCAACGATACCACGTTCACCGATGCCACGACCGATTGCGATCTCTTTACCAACGATGTGAATTTTCAGCATGTTCGTTGTACCTGCTGTAAGAGCTGGGATACCGGCTGAGATGACGACGAGGTCACCGTCTGTGACGAATCCTGCTTCTTTTGCTGTATCAGCAGCAAGCGTCAGCATATCATCCGTGTTATCTGACAGGTGATCGACGACGATTGGATAAACACCCCAAACGATGTTCAACTGACGAGCAACACGTGCGCTTGGTGTCACTGCAACGATATTTGGTTCTGGACGATATTTTGAGATCCGCGCAGCTGTATAACCAGACTGTGTTGGTGTCAAAATCGCTTTTGCATCCAAGTTGATCGCTGTGTGTGTAACTGCTTGAGCGATCGCATCCGTCACCGTATGTTCGCTACGTGTTTGACGATCTTTTAAGAGCATCTTGTAGTCGAGCATTTTTTCTGTCCGCTTCGCAATCGTATGCATCATCTGAACTGATTCGATCGGGTAATCTCCGGCTGCTGTTTCACCTGAAAGCATGATCGCATCTGTTCCATCAAGAATCGCGTTTGCGACGTCTGATGCTTCCGCACGTGTTGGACGTGGGAAACGTTGCATCGAGTCAAGCATCTGTGTTGCTGTGATGACTGGTTTACCGTAGTCATTACAGATTTTGATAAGGTCTTTTTGTGTTGGTGTTACTTCCTCTGTCGGAATCTCGATTCCAAGATCACCACGCGCGACCATCAAACCGTCTGAAATCGCGATGATTTCTTCGATGTTGTCGACACCCTCTTGGTTTTCGATTTTCGGGAAGATTTTGATGTGGCTTGCATTGTGTTTTTCGAGCAATTGACGGATTGCGACGACATCAGACGCACGACGAACAAATGAAGCAGCAATCAAATCGATGTCGCTTTTGATTCCGAATTCGATGTCGGCGATATCTTTATTTGTCAAGGCAGGTAAGTTAACTTTGACGTTCGGTAAGTTAACCCCTTTTTTCGTTTTGATGATTCCTTCGTTTTCGATGTCGCAAAGGAGTTCGCGGTTCTCAAGTTTCTCCGCGACACGAAGTCCGATTAATCCATCGTCTAACATGATCATCGAACCAACTTCGACATCATCATATAAACCGTCATACGTCACAGAGAATTTATCTGCTGTTCCGACGATTTCGTTTGCGTCACCGCTGACGACGATGACTTGCTTATCGCGTACGAGAAGCGCTTTTCCTTCTTCAAACGTATGCGTCCGAATTTCAGGACCTTTTGTGTCTAAAAGAATCGTCACTAATTTATTCGCTTCTTCTGCTGCACGACGGATATCCGTAATACGTGCACCGTGCTCTTCATAGTCACCGTGTGAGAAGTTGAGACGTGCAACGTTCATACCTGCTTCAATCATTTCTGGAAGAAGTTTTTCTGACGCCGGTCCAATCGTACATACAATTTTAGTTCTACGCATATTCCATAAACCTCCTACAATGTTTGGCTATTTGTTTAAGAACAATGCCAACAAACCTATCCTAATTCAACTGATGCTGAAAAACCTTAAATCGATAGTTGTTTCGACAACTCTAAGATTTCAAGATCCAGTTCATGTTTGTTCTCATCTAACGCTTCATCGATGTCGAGATCAATCATTTTCCCACCACGGACACCAACGACACGACCTTGCTTACCTTCTAGTAAGATGTCGATTGCGTATGCCCCCATCCGGCTAGCTAACACACGGTCGGCTGCAGTTGGTGCGCCACCACGCTGAACATGACCTAATACGGTAACACGTGTATCAAGACCCGTTTCCTTCGCGATTTCGTCGCCCACATCTTGCGCACGACCCGCGCCTTCTGCCACGATGACGATCGAGTGTTTTTTACCCCGATTGACACCACTTTGAATTCGATTCAATACTTCTTTTAAATCTTCAGGACGTTCTGGAACTAAAATCGATTCTGCTCCACCTGCTAGTCCGGCATACAATGCGATATCACCTGCATCGCGACCCATGACTTCGATGACATACGTCCGCTCATGCGAAGACGCTGTATCACGAATCTTGTCAATCGCTTCAAGTGCTGTATTTAATGCCGTATCAAAACCAATGGTGAAATCCGTCCCTGGAATATCGTTATCAATGGTTCCTGGAAGTCCAATCGTCGGGAACCCTAGACCCGTCAGTTTTTGAGCACCACGATAAGACCCGTCACCACCTACGACGACAAGTGCATCGATTTCAAATTTCTTGAGATTGACGACCGCTTTCGCGCGCCCTTCTTCGGTCCGGAACTCTGGGCAACGGGCAGAACGTAAGAATGTTCCTCCTCGTTGAATGATGTCTCCAACTGAACCTAAGTTCAATTGAACGAGATCTCCATTGATCAAGCCTTGATATCCGTTATAGACACCAAATACTTCTAGTCCATGAAAAATCGCCTTACGTGTTACAGCACGCACTGCGGCATTCATGCCGGGTGCGTCACCACCACTTGTTAAAACAGCAATCCGTTTCAAACTCACGTTAATCACCTCTCCATTAATCTTAGTCTAAAATAGCACGTAGTTTTGTTGTTTTACAACAGGGCAGATTGCATAAACTTTCGACAGCAGTTTGTTCAGCCTATCACGAAATAAGGATTGCCAATCATGATAGCGATTACATGCACGTTATGTGCCAATTTGGTGATATTTTTCTGTGCGCTTCTCGATTAACTGTTCCGGTGTCAGTTGGACAAGAAATGCAAGCTTTTGTTCTATAACAGATTTCACTTTATCCGCCTGTAATGAAACATCTAAATGGGCTCCCCCAATGACTTCTGGAATGATTCCATCAGCGATTCCAAGACGAAGCAAATCCGGTGCCGTGATCTGCATCGATTCTGCCGCCTTTTCCGCAAGGGATGCATCTTTCCATAAAAGAGCGGCGGCGCCTTCCGGTGAAATGACGGAGTATGTCGAATTTTCTAGCATCAGAAGCTGATCACATACACCGATACCAAGCGCTCCGCCTGACCCCCCCTCACCGATGACAATCGAGATGATCGGGACTGGCATCCCTGCCATTTCAAACAGATTTTTAGCGATCGCCTCACTTTGGCCACGCTCTTCTGCCGCACGACCTGGGTAAGCCCCTTTCGTATCGATGAACGTGATGATCGGGCGGTTGAACTTGACCGCTTGTTGCATCAATCGTAGTGCTTTTCGGTACCCTTCCGGATGCGGCATCCCGAAGTTCCGCCGAATATTTTCCTTTGTGTCTTTTCCCCGCTGATGACCGATGATGGTAACCGCTTGCCCATTAAACATCGCGACACCACCGACGATCGCTGCATCATCGTACCCGTGTCGGTCACCGTGTAGTTCAATGAAATCCTCACAAATCAGACGAACATAATCGAGTGTCGTCGGGCGTTCTGGATGACGTGCCAACTGAACACGGTTCCACGCTTTCATATTCCCATAAATATCGAGTTCTAATCGACGTAACCGTTCTTCTAATAAATTCAGTTCTTCTTTAAAATCAAGCCCTTGTGTTTCCGCCATATCGTGCAGTTCTAGTATTTTTTCGCGTAATGCGATTACTGGTTGGTCAAATGGTTGCATGGTTTGCTCCCTCCGAGTGCATCATCAGAATACGTGTATAGTAGGTTTTCAAGTCATGTCGCGATACGACATCATCAAGTTGTCCTGCCTGCAGTAAGAACTCTGACGTTTGGAAGTCTTCCGGCAACTTTTCACGAATCGTCTGTTCAATGATTCTCCGACCGGCAAAGCCAATCAGTGCCCCGGGTTCCGCGATGTTAAAATCTCCTAGCATCGCAAAACTTGCCGAGACCCCACCTGTCGTCGGATGAGTCATACAAGAAACGTAGAGTAACCCTGCATCCGAATGCTGTTTTAAAAACAAACTTGATTTCGCCATCTGCATCAGACTGACCATCCCTTCTTGCATCCGCGCTCCGCCTGATGCTGAGAAAATGGTGACAGGTAAACGGTTTTCCGTCGCATATCGGACCGCTTCTGCAATGGCCGTTCCGACTGCCGCTCCCATTGAGCCCATCCGAAAACGTGCATCCATGACGCAGGCAACAAGTGGATACCCGTTCACTTCCCCGACCCCGCATACGATGGCTTCATCGAGTCCAGTTCGTAACTGATCACCCTTTACTTTATCCGGATACCCTTCAAACTGGAGTGGATCGGCTTTGACGGCCGGCAATTCAAAATGCGTCACCGTTCCTTCATCAAACAGCTGATGAAAACGTTCATGTGCCGTTAATGGATGATGGTATCCACATGTACAGACCTTTAGATTGGCTTCCAGTTGTTTCGTATATTGAATCAGTTTGCACTTTGGACATTTTGTCATCAAACCGACGGGTACGTCGACCCGTTGTTCTTTTGACGTCAAAGTGACAAATTTTTTAGGTTTGCGAAAAAATGCTTGCACGTTAGTTCCCCCTTGTGGTTCCTACGAGCGTTTTAGAAAAGCTTCCCGTTCCGCTCGCGTGTAGAGCTCCCCTTGACCGAAACTTTGATAAAAGGCATTCACCTGTCGCCAAATCCGTTCGAATAAATCATTGTCGACCGTACTGATCATTGCCTCTCGAAAAGCGGCATCGGAATCGATGTGCGCTTCAAGGATGGACCAGTCCGTACGTTGAACGAAAACTGATTGTTCCAGTAAACGAAGGGTTCCTGCCAAATCTTCAAATTTCGAATCGCCGGTCACTAAAAATTGTGCGATGATCTGAATGTAGGTATGGTCGTCACGGTTCAAGAGAAAACTGCCTCCTCCGTGTCTTGTCTCGATGATGC
Source organism: Exiguobacterium antarcticum DSM 14480 (assembly GCF_000685865.1). Taxonomy (GTDB): domain Bacteria; phylum Bacillota; class Bacilli; order Exiguobacteriales; family Exiguobacteriaceae; genus Exiguobacterium_A; species Exiguobacterium_A antarcticum. The sequence continues at coordinate 520,760 of NZ_JMKS01000003.1, forward strand.
CGAGATAGGCTAATGTCCGGAGTGCTTCTCGGACGGAGGGACGACTGATTGAAAGTCGCTCCGCTAATTCACGTTCGGATGGAATCCGATCTCCTGGTACAAAACCATCCTGTTCGATCATCGTTTTGATTGCTGAAATGTTCATTTCAAAAGCATTGCGCTTCTTTTCCATTTGTACGACACCACCTTCCTGACGCATGCGTCACCTTCTAAATCCGGCGGTATTGGTCAGACCAATTACCCCTTATTATAACAAATCTTATTACCTACTACTAGTTCGAACGGGGGACATTTTTAAGGATGATGTTCGTTTCCCCAAACCGGATCCGGAGTTGTGCCAATAATTCTTCTTCCTGTTGGACGGCATAGAGTCCTGGTAACGCCTTTGTTTCGTTTGTATCCGCATAACGGACGACAACAGGAATGTCACCAGGCATCGTCTCTAACATCCGTTCAAGCACAGCTAGTTCATTTTTAGACTGCAGTTTAATGAATAACACATCCTGTCCCAAAGGACGTAATCGTTCCAGTACGAATTGACGATTCCCTTCACGTTCTTGCGCCTTCACCTCGATCAATAAGACGTTCCCGACATACAAGGATCGTTTGAATGCCTCATACTGCTTCGGAAAAATGACGACTTCTTCCGTCGTATATCCATCGACTGCTTGAATGACGGCCATCGTTTGCGCCCGTTTTGTTTTAAACTCACGCATCTGTTCGATGTAGCAGACTAAGTAGTTCGTATGCTCCGATTCAAGAGAGATCGCTTGAAAATGTGTCGTCTCGACTTGCGGTTTCATCGCTGTCATCAAAGGTGAATACGTCAACCAAAATCCGAGCGACTCTCGTTCAAGTCTTGCCCAGTCCGTTGCAGTCCGATTCGTGTTTGCGATCGTCTTTCTTCGTCCAAGACTAGCCAGTTCATCTGGTAATAACGTATTGGATGCCATCGTAAAATAGTCGAGGATTTCTTGTTCCGAGAGTCCCCGGTCCCCGTGTGTGGCTCGATCGAGTGCACCGCTATATAACAGCAATTCGATTTTAGAGCGCTCCTTTTTCCCCCATCCTACTGCCGTCAACAATTGTGTGATGGTTTGCGCGGATTTTGCTGCTTCTCGTAACGCCTGAAAATCCTTTTCCGTGATGCCTCGTAGTGTTTGGATTCCGAGACGAATGCCTTTGCCTTCTAAGGTCGAGCGGTAGTCCGATATCCAAATGTCGGGCGGGAACACCGGTAATCGTTTTTCGCGCATGACACGAACGAGACGTTCCGGTTGATCAATCGATACCAAGGAAAAGATTTGCGGGTAATGTGCCTTCATGTACCCTAACGCATAGCTGATTTTTGTATAGGCCACGGCGTGGCTCCGGTTAAATCCATACCCGGCAAACCGCTCGATTTGATCATATAATGTCTCGGCAATCGTCAACTCAAAACCGTTTTGTAAAGCACCCTCTATAAAACGCTTTTTTTCGTCCTCGACCGATTGACTGCTTTTCTTTGAAATGGCCCGGCGCAACAGATCGGCCTGTGCCAATGTAAATCCGGCAACGCGGCGGGTGATTTCCATGATCTGTTCTTGGTAGACGATGACACCATACGTCGATTGTAAGACATCCTCTAAAATCGGATGGACCACTTGGTACGGTTGACCGGCTTTACGTTTTGCGTAAAGATCAATGAACTTCATCGGACCCGGGCGAAACAGTGACATCGTCGCGACCAGGTCTTCAAAACGGCTTGGCTTGACTTCCCGTAATGTCTGTTTCATCCCAGCGGATTCGAACTGAAAAATTTGATCGGTCTCCCCTTTGGAGAACAAGCGTAACGCCGCCTTGTCTTCTTCCGGTATCTGTTCGACGGAAAAATCAGGATACGTATGCTGAATCAATTGTTCCATCTGCCGGAGACGGGTTAAGTTTCGTAACCCGAGTAAATCGATTTTCAGCAATCCTTGTTGTTCGAGTGCCTTCATTAAATATTGTGTGACGAAACGGTCGCTTGTGTTTCGATCAACCGGTGTTGTCTCGATCAATTCATCCGATCCGATGACGACACCCGCTGCATGAATCGAACGTTGCCGCGGTAACCCTTCAATCGCTTGAGCAAGTTGCAAGAGTTGGCGACGTTTCTCACTACCTGAGAACCAGCGGTAAAGTGGAGCTTTTTGTTCAAGTCCCTGCAACGTCGTCGCCTTGCCTAACTGCTTCGCAGCGGCATCCGTTTCATCTTTTGAGAACTCGAGCACACGGGCCACATCACGCAGGGCTGCTTTCGCTCCAAGGGTCGAGAGTGTTCCGATTTGTCCGACATGCTGTCGGCCATACCGTTCGACCAGATAGTCGAGAACTTCTTCCCGTCGTTCGTCTTCGATATCAATGTCGATATCGGGCATCGAGACCCGTTCTGGGTTCAAGAATCTCTCAAATAATAAGCCATATTTGATAGGATCAACTGTCGTAATTCCTAACGCATAGCTGACGAGTGAACCAGCAGCCGATCCCCGTCCCGGTCCGACCCGAATTCCTTTGGTTTTCGCATGACGAACTAAATCTTCCACGATGAGGAAATAGTCCGCAAATCCCGTCTTTTCGATGACTTCCAGTTCATACCGTAACCGTTCCGTCGCGAGCGCATCGACTCGTCCATGAGCGAGTAACCCGTCGTACGCCAATTTCTTTAATGTTTGATCAGAGTTTTCCGTCACCCGAGGTAATGGCCGCGATTGAAACGGTAACGTCAACGTCTCTTGCGAGGCACCCCATTGGTTCACTAACGCCAATTCTCGTTCAGAAAACTGCTCGTGTAATTCTTCACCGGACTTAAAGTATGCCATTCGGTTGATTTTTTGTTCCTGCAACGTCGTTCCTTCATCAATGGCCCGCAATGCTTGATAAGCTTCTGCTTCCTCTCGGTATAAGTAACGTACGGGATCAATCGGAATCGTCTCGATGCCAAGTGCGTAGGCCGCCTGTCGGTACTGCTCGCGACTATCCCGTTCGACGGTCGAACGGACGGATTTCACCCCTAAATAAACTGTTGCATGTTGTGTCAAACCGATCCACTGCGCGATGAGACGCCGCAAGCGCGCTTCATCCTCCGGGGCTTGTCGTTTTGGTTGCAAAATCGCGATGAGATCAGAACAGTCCTCAACAGGCATCTGGCTGGCGATTTGATACAGTGTTTTTAAGCCACGACTTGTTTTCGCATACCAAAGGATTGTCAGTTCCTCCGTCTCTACCGTTTGCTCGAACCCGATAATCGGAATCAATGCTCGTTGCTGACAGCCAGCGATGAACGCCGGGACACCGGTCAGAGCTGTTTCACAGATGGCTACTGCAGGCATCCCACGTTGCATCACTTCATCGAGATAACGGTCCATCCGAATCGTACTTTGTAAAGGACTATATGCCGTCCGGACATTTAGTTGAATCATGCTGCTTCCTCCCTCCTCATTTGGTTATCGTGCTTCTATTTTAAAACGTTTTCAGAAGTTTCATATCTAGCTGCCCCTGAGTCTCGCCATACCATCAATTATTCGCTACAATAAAAAGAGATCGTCATGACTTGCACGGAAGGAGAGTTTGCCATGATTTTAAACCGTAGCCAAATCGCTCGTGAAAAAGTTGAACAACTAAAGTTAGGTGTGACTGCCTTTACCGAAACCGAAGAAATTGCTGAAAAAATTCGGAAGTCTGTAAAGGAACTTGAATTGAACGTCATCGAAGATCATACAGAACGGGGAACTTGGTTCATCCCCCAAGAAGAGGCTTCAACCAACTGATGCTAAAAAGGCTGTTCGCTATGGATCCATTGGATTCTAGCGAGCAGCCTCTTTTGATTCGAAGCAGGACGTTATTCGAAGTGGAAGGCTCCTGCCACTTCATTCAGACGAGATATGACATGCTCGACCTCCGTCAAGTCTTTGATCGTCGCACCCGAGGCCATCGGATGACCACCGCCATTAAATTCTTTTGCGATTTCATTGATGACCGGACCTTTCGAACGTAGGCGCACACGGACTTCTTTTTCCGTTTCCAGGAAAAGTGCCCATGTTTTCAACCCTTTCAGACCAGCAAAACTGTTGACAAGAAGTGAAGCCTGTTCGACGGTCGCATCGAACGTCGCAAGCATCTCTTGCGTCAACACGACGTATCCGACACCCGCTTCCGTCAATTGGATATGTTGCAAGACATACCCTTGCAGTTGCAGTGCTGCGAGCTCCGTTTGATACATGTTCCGGTACAGCCAATCCGTATCGATTCCTGTATCTAGAAGTTGCGCTGCGACGGAAAATGTCCGACTTGTCGTTCCTCTGAATTGAAAACGTCCCGTATCTCCAACGATTCCGGCGTAGAACTGAATCGCTGCCGCCGCTGGAATCGGGTATCCCCACTCATTTAACAAATGAACCAACAGTTCTGAAGTCGAACTGACCGTCGTATCGACGAGTTGGACGTCTGCATACGGATCTTCATCCGGATGGTGGTCAATTTTAATCGTCTGTCGACCACTCAATGCTTCCTTCCCGTCGATTCGCCCTTGATTCGCGGTATCCAATACGATCACCAGTGCTTCTTGATAGTCTGTCGTTCCGACAACATCAAGTGTCCCCATGAAGGCAAGTGAAGTCGCCATTTCACCGACAGCTTTTATTTTTTTTTCAGGAAAACGACTTTGTAGAACGACCTGTAAACCGAACTGACTTCCGAGCGCGTCCGGGTCTGGACGTTCATGGCGGTGGATGATGATCGTCGATGCTTGTTCAATCAATTGTCTGATTTGTTCTTTCACAGTGCACAGCTCCTCTAAATATTGATATGATACAAACAGATATAGAAAGAAAAGGAGGTCATCCATATGCAGTTTGTTCTCATTCTGTTAATCGTCTTGTCCCTTGGTGGTTATTTACTTGCCAAACGGCGTGCCTTCCATACGAAAAGCACGAATCGGAAATTTTTATTTAATACGCAAGCGAGCATCTGGCTCAGCTTGTTCGTCATTCTATTTGCCGTCAATCAGTTTGTGTCCGGTGACGGTTTGACGACACTGACTGGTAAAATCGTCTGTTCCACCCTGATCGTCATCGGGGTCGCTTCTTTCATTGCCGGCTTCATCCGTTATAAAAAAATCTATCCGTATGTCATTCGGGAAATGGAACAGACGGAACAGTCGTAAAAAAGACGGTCATGACCGTCTTTTTTTATGCTTTTAATCCCAAAAAAGTTATCGATCAATCAGTTGCGACGTCACGAGCGCCTTGGCGACGATTTGTGTCCCTTGATACATCTCGACGTCGACTTTTCCGAACTTACGGCCGACATCAAACACATTCGCCCGAATCGTGATCGTACTTTCGATTTGAACCGGTTTGATGAAGTAGATACTGACATTTTCGATGACAAGATCACCTTTTTTCATGTGTCGTAACATCCGCGTTGCCCCCTCGACGAGTAACGTCGTCAAGACACCACTTGAAGCCGTCCCCATGAAGTTCGTCATCTGCGGCGAGACCTCGAGTGACAGATACGGTCCTCTCGCATCTTCCGCCGCCTTGATTTGTCCCGTAATCAAATCATCAAACGTTTCCCCGACCTGCGGTTGCCGGTTCGCGAGTTGCAGGGCTTTTAAGACATCCTGTCGGCTGATGATGCCCAGTAATCGACCGTATTGATCGATGACCGGTAACATCTCGATTCCTTCCCAGACCATCTGGTGAGCGGAATTCGTCACACTTGTCCGGATCCCGACTGTGATCGGATGACGGGTCATGACTTTTTCAACCGGCCAGTCGTGTGGACGATCGATGATATCCTTCGCCGTCACGACGCCGACGACCTTCATCTGCTCGTCGATGACCGGATACCGGTTATGTTTCGTCTGTTCATTTAATTCATGCCATCTGGCAATCGGATCGTTCGTCTGCAAATAAAAGGTATCATGCAACGGAATCAAGATATCCGAAACGAGTAGGATTTCCTTTTTGATCAGTCGGTCATAAATCGCCCGGTTGATCATCGTCGCGACGGTGAACGTATCATAGGAAGTCGAGATGATAGGTAACTGCATATCGTCTGCTAATTTTTTGGCATCTTCCGTTGTATCAAAACCACCGGTAATCAAGACCGCAGCACCTGCCTCTAAGACGAGTTCATGCGCTTTTTCCCGGTTTCCGATGATGACGAGGCTGTCGACATCGATATACCGCATCATTGCTTCTAGCTTCATCGCCCCGATGACGAACTTCGTCAAGGTTTTATGAAGACCATCTCTGCCTCCGAGGACTTGTCCATCCACAATGTTGACGACTTCTGCGAATGTCAGTTTTTCAATGTTCTCTTTTTGTTTTTTTTTGATCCGGATCGTCCCGACACGTTCGATCGTTGAGACGAATCCTAAGTTTTCTGCTTCTTTAATGGCACGATACGCCGTACCTTCGGATACCGTTAAGTCCTTTGCAATTTGCCGGACGGATATTTTGGCGCCCACATCGAGATCCTCAATGTGCCGGATGATCTGTTCATGTTTCGTAGGCATGCTGTATCCCTTCTTTTCCTATATTCTACTCTCCTGTCATTATACTGTACTACTCTAAAGAATGAAAAGTGTACTAGTCCGATTTGCAAGAAATGTTTTCACGTTTCAACGATGGTATACTGAAATGTGATAAGAATCGAGAGGTGGTAACGATATGTTAGAACGGACAAATCAGATTAGTCGTGTCTTACAAGAATCAGGAATTGACGTCGCGTTGATTACATCAAAAGCCGGTGTCTTTTACTTTTCAGGTGTCTATGCCGAACCCCATGAACGTGTCATGGCCGTCATCGTTGATGCTGACGGGAAACGTACCCTTTTCTGCCCGGCACTCGAAGCGAATATCGTTTCAGCAAGTCCTTGGGACGGAGAAGTCGTCACGTACGCCGACCACGAACATCCATTCGATAAAATCAATCAAGTCCTTGAAACGTTTGCGGTCTCGAATAACCGGATCGGAATCGAAGGCGAACATATGACATTTAGTCGTTTTAAGGAACTCGAATCCCGCCAAGAAAACGCGGCGATCCTTGATATCGGTCAGCAACTTCAAGCATTGCGACTGAAAAAAGATTCACAAGAAATCAACATCATGCGTGAAGCAGCTGATTTAGCCGATCAAGCGATTGAAATCGGTAAACAAGCGATTCGCCCCGGTGTGACGGAAATGGAAGTCATTGCGGAAATCGAATTTGAGATGAAAAAGAAAGGCGTTCGCGAGATGTCGTTTGATACATTGGTCTTATTCGGTGCAAACAGTGCGGATCCTCATGGTGTACCTGGCGACCGCGTCATCGAAGAAGGAGACTTCGTCTTGTTTGATTTAGGTGTCGTCTGGAAAGGGTATTGTTCCGATATTACTCGGACATTCGTGTATGGCGAAGCAAGTGACGAACAACGCAAAATCTATTCAACGGTCCTCACAGCACTCGAAGCAGCGACTAAAGCGAGTCGTGTTGGTGTGACACTTGGCTCACTCGACCAAGCTGCCCGCCAGGTGATTGAAACGGCCGGTTATGGCGACTACTTTACGCACCGTGTTGGGCATGGTCTTGGAATTGATGTTCATGAATTCCCGTCACTTGCCTCCAATAATCTGTTGACGGCAGACGCCGGTATCGTCTATACACTCGAACCGGGCATTTACGTTCCAAACGTCGGTGGCGTTCGGATCGAAGACGACATTTACTTGACAGAAAATGGACCAGAAGCATTAACTCGCTACCCAAAACACCTCCAATCCCTTCCATCTCAGTCTGTACGGTAAATAATAGAGTCCATTCCGAAAAAACGGAATGGACTCTATTGTCGTATCTTCAACTGTTTCCCCTAACCTCAGCGACGTGATTGATGGACGACGTTGACGCCGCCTGTGACATCAAGGATCGCGCCTGTGATCAGACTGGAATCTTCAGCCAGTAAAAACAAGATGGCCCGGGCGATATCCTCGCCTACCCCCGTCCGACCGACCGGCGTCTGGTTATCTGCCGTCGCTTGTTCGATGCGCTTCGATTTATTGTCACCGACGATGTTTCCAGGATTGATCATATTGACCGTGATGCCATGCCCGGCTTCCTCAAGTGCTACGCTTTTCGTCAGACTGACCATCCCACTTTTAGCTGCTGCAAACGCTGCTCGATCAATCCAGCCGGGCGCCGACGCACTTTCCGGAAATCCGTATGTAACGATCCGTCCATATTGTTGTTTCCGCATAATCGGAAGAATCTTTCGCAACAACCAAAAACTAGCAGTTAAGTTCCCTGTCACGACCTCGTCCCACTCTTGATCGGAATAATCCACTAACGACTTTCGTTCAAAAATGTACGGTCCGGCATTGAGAATCAAGGCATCGATCCGCCCATACTGAGACATTGCCTGCTCGACTGCTTCGAGTAACTCCTCTTGTTTCGTCACATCCGCTTTAATCAGATTCAATCGTTCATGTTCAAACGTCGGTTGCGAGCGATGAAGGGCTGTGACGTACCATCCTTCTTCGAGCAAACGAAGGGTGACCATCTCACCCAGCCCTTTTGTTCCTGCTGTAATCAATGCGTGCCTCATCTTGGCATCCGCCTCCTTTCGTCTTTCTTTATCTTACGGGTTCCGTTGTCGAAGAACAATTTTTAAAACCGTCTAAATGTTCCTCACCTTCCATTTCAGGGAATGGTATAATAAGGGTGTAAGAATCAGACGAATACGAAGGGATGGATACAGAATGGCAATTGTATATCATAACATTTTAGTAGCAGTCGACGGTTCAAAAGAGGCAGAACGAGCTTTTGAAACGGCGATTGACGTATCACTTCGAAACGATGCCAAACTCGTCATCGCTCATGTCATTGATACACGGACTTTCGCGACCGTCGAAGCCTATGACCGGACGATTACAGAACGCGCCGAGTCCTATGCAAAAGAACTGCTTGACGAGTATGTCAAAACAGCTCAAGAACGAGGCGTCAAAGATGTCGAAGTCGCCATCGAATACGGCTCTCCTAAAGTGACGATCGCCAAAAAACTCGCACCGAATCACAATGTCGACCTAATCATTTGTGGTGCGACCGGTTTAAATGCCGTTGAGCGATTCTTTATCGGTAGTGTCTCTGAAAGCATTACGCGTTATGCTAAATGTGATGTCTTGATTGTCCGTCTTTAATCGAACTCATTACTTTATTCAGCACTTCACTTTTGGGTGGAGTGTTTTTTTGTACAAAAAAGGTCTATTACACCGATGTGCAATAGACCTGACTTGATTATTTGAATTTCACGGTGACGTTACGACGACCCCAGTTAAAAGCCTCTGAACGTGAGTAGTAGAGGATATCGAGCTTCTTGCCTTTGATGGCACCGCCCGTATCTGCTGCTGTGTAGGTCCCTTTTAATTTCCCTTTGTAATACACTTTGACTGTTGAACGAAGTGGAATGACGCGTGGATCAACTGCGACGACTTTCTTTTTCGAACTCTTGATGTTCCAACCAATTGCTGTTAAATTGCCGCTGCCCGGATCATATGGTGTATAGGCTGTTGCACTTACGTTCGTGAGTGTTTTCCATCCGCCGCTCGATTGTTTCTTTGAAGAAGATCCTGAAACGACTTTTGAGTAACGCGCGCTGAGATAAGCTGTTTTGCCTTTGTAACTGACTTTGTACCAGTTTCCCGTTTTCGCTTTGTACGGTAATGTTTGATTCTTATATAGAAGACCAAGTTTCTTAGACGCTGTTGTTGCTTTCTGACGAACAACTAGGCTATTGACCGACGACTTGACATTTTTTTTGGCTGCAGCTTCCGCTTGAAGACCTGCAAACGAACTGAGTGCTAACAAGACTGCTAAAACACTAGCGAGTATTCGTTTCATCATCATGTAATCTCTCCTCCATAATTGTCCCTGTTTTGTAACTTACATTAATATACATGACAAAATGGAGCCGTGCCGTTACATATAGACCACAAAAAGATGACGTCATTGTTACTTTTATATTACAAAAGACTCATTTTTTTCAGTTTTTAGTCCTTTTTACATCAAATCGAGGTTTAACTTTCTATTTCAACTTTTTTATATGACAACGTTCGTAACAAAACTAAATCACAATCTCAATTACTTCATTTTTTAGGGTCCAGTTTAAGCTCTGTAAAACAAAAAAACGTCCGGATGCAACATATGTTGCGTCCGGACGTTCATGTTTAATTTTTTATCAAAATTAGGCGAGAATACTCCCACTTCTAAACGAAGTGAAAGTGGGAGATGAATCGCTAGCCTACCTTTCGGGTATACTCCTTTTGAAGGAGGTGAAAAATTTTGTTGAAGCACAAGGCCTACAAATTCAGAATCTACCCCACAAAAGAGCAGGAAATCCTGATTGCGAAGACGATCGGGTGTTCGCGCTTCATCTTCAACCACTTCCTGGCGAAGTGGGATGAAACGTACAAGACCACTGGAAAAGGACTGTCCTACGGTTCTTGTTCCAAAGAAATTCCTTTGTTGAAGCGGCAGTTCGACTGGTTGAAGGAAGTGGATAGTACATCTGTTCAGATCAGCGTCAAACACCTTGCCGATGCGTTTGACCGCTTCTTCAAGAAGCAGAACGAACGCCCTCGTTTCAAGTCCAAGCGCCATCCCGTCCAGTCGTACAAGACCAACATCCAAGGCAAAAACCAGCTTCCTGAAGTCTCGATTGGATGTAACAAGCTCAAACTTCCGAAGCTGAAATGGGTTCGTTTCGCCCACTCGAAACAGGTCACAGGCCGTATCTTGAACGCCACGATCCGACGTAACGCTTCAGGAAAATACTTCGTTTCCCTGCTCGTCGAGCAGGAGATCAACGAACTGCCGAAGACCGGTTCATCCGTCGGCGTCGACGTAGGACTCAAGAACTTCGCCATCCTGTCGGACGGCACGGTATACAAGAATGACCGTTACTTCCGTTTGCTTGAGAAGAAACTGGTGCGCGAACAGCGCAAGCTCTCCCGCCGTCAACGCATCGCTCTGAACAAGAAAGTCAAGCTTTCCGAGGCGAGGAACTATCAGAAGCAGAAGCGGAAGGTTGCCCGTATCCACGAGAAGATCGCCAACAAGCGTACCGACTTCCTGCACAAGGTATCGACCGAGATCGTCAAAAACCACGACGTCATCGGCATCGAGACCTTGCAGGTGAAGAACATGCAGAAGAATCGCAAGTTGAGCAAGGCCATCTCGGACGTCAGCTGGTCGGAGTTCTTCCGCATGCTGGAGTACAAGGCAGAATGGTACGGGAAGACTCTCGTCAAGGTCGGCAAGACCTTTGCTTCCAGTCAACTGTGCTCCAGTTGCGGACATCAACACAAAGACGTGAAACATCTTGGATTGCGTGAATGGACATGCCCGAGTTGCGGCATCCATCACGACCGTGATGTGAACGCAGGACTGAATCTCAAACAAGAAGCAGAACGCATTTTAGCTTCTTCAACCGTCGGAACGACGGGGTTAGCCTGATCAGGTTTCGACCGTCAGGTCGGATAACTCAGGAATCCTTCACCTCTAAGTGAAGCGTAGGTGGAGGTAGTTCAAACGTTTTGTTCGACTAAGCCGCCGATTCGTACCGTATCACGTGCAATCATCAATTCTTCGTTTGTCGGAATGATGATGACTTTGACCGGTGAATGCGGATAGTTGATGAATAATTCTTCACCACGCGCGCCGTTATTGAGCGATGGATCCCAGTAAACGCCCATGAACTCAAGCCCCCGTAAGACGCGCTCACGAATCGAATCTGAGTTTTCACCGACACCAGCCGTAAAGATGATCGCATCGACGCCGTTCATCTCAGCAGCATACTGTCCGATATATCCGTGAATCCGGTTTGCGAAAATCCGGAGCGCCATCTCGGAACGGTGGTTGCCTTCTGTCGCCGCAGACTCGACATCACGTAAATCACTTGAAAGACCTGAAAGACCATATATTCCTGATTCTTTGTTCATGACGTTCAAGACATCTTCTGCTGTTTTCCCTGTTTTCTCCATCAAGAACGGAATCAAGGCCGGGTCAAGCGAACCAGAACGTGTTCCCATCGTAATTCCTTCAAGTGGCGTAAAGCCCATTGTCGTATCAAGTGACTCACCACCCGCTACTGCCGCAATCGACGCTCCGCTACCAAGGTGACACGAAATCAGACGGAGGTCTTTTAATGGACGACCGAGCAATTCAGAAGCACGTTCGGTTACGTACTTGTGGCTTGTTCCGTGGAAACCGTATTTCCGAATTCCGTATTCTGTATAGTATTCGTATGGAAGACTGTAGAGGAAGTTCTCTTCCGGCATCGTTTGGTGGAAAGCCGTATCAAATACAGCAACTTGTGGTACATCCGGCAAAATCGCTTGGAACGCACGGATACCGATTAAGTTTGGTGGAATGTGTAATGGACCGAGTTCTGTATACGATTCGATGTCTTGCATGACTTCGTCCGTAATGACGACCGAATCGGCATACTTTTCTTTCCCGTGTAATACACGGTGTCCCACACCTTTGATTTCATCATAAGATGAGATGATGCCAAACTCCATCAACTTCTCTAACGACAATTCAACCGCTTCTTTATGTGTTGCAAGTGGAAGAACATCTGTAAATTTCTGTCCTTCACCATATTTAATCGTAAAGATGGCGTCATCTTTCCCAACACGCTCTACTAAACCGACTGCGACCATCGTCTCACTCGGCATCTCAAGTAATTGGAACTTAAGTGACGAACTACCGGCGTTTACTGCCATAATCTTTGCCATGATTTATTTCCCCTTTTCCATTCAAAATCAGTAGACATTCACATCTGTATGAGTCTTGCTCTTTTTCTGTTCTACACTAGAATAGTCAAATTAACAATAGATTTCAATCACTTTGCGCATTTCACTTTAATTCTGTGTTAATCCATTCATCAATCTGTTTCACCATTCCACCAAAGGCACGGGCATCGGTGAAGGACGGTAACTCCGCGAGTAATGCTTGTTTAGGCATCGTCATTCCGGCAAGGTGATTTCGTACAATCAGATAACTTTTGGCGGCTTGTTCTTGTTTGAACATCGTCAGCGGCAATTGGAGAATACCGATGACATGCGCTTTCTCTTCAAAATAGTGCTTCAACTTACCTTCCGTATCATGTTGGAACAAGCCGTTCGGAATGACAAACACACCAAATCCACCTGGCTTCACGTAATTCATTGCTTGTTCGATCAATAGAAAATGGCTGTAACTCATCCCTTCCTCACGTTTTAGGACATACGTCTGGGCTACATCTTCATCCGGATAATAACCAATCGGTAAATCAGCCATCGCTAAATCAACAGGATCTAACAAAAGCGGGCGGAGTCCATCTTGATGCGTGTAGTTGACCGGATAATCAAGAAGTTCCGTGACGGATGCAGAAAGTCGGATTAATGTTTCATCGACTTCAACGGCTTCTGCGACGGCATCTTTCGGAAGTTGACTGAGGACGGCATGTAACATCCCACCCGTCCCACTTCCAAGATCGAGCAGACGGACGTCCCCCTTCTTGATTAATTTCCCGATTAAATAACCGGCAAACAAGGCGACACTGTCCGGTGTCGGTAAATGATTCGGTTGAGCTCGTTTCATGCCTTCAAGGATCGCAAGTGAAACAGCTTTTCGCACCGTTTCCGGATCGACGTTTTCCGTATGCCGCTCGTTTAGTCGGTCGATGACTTCCGTTAACGCTTCTAAATACGGCATATCTAAATCACGTTCTAGTTTCCGGGTTTGTTGAGTCAGTTCTTTGTATAGCGTTTCTAATGCTTCCATCTGTGTTCCATCCTTTCAAAACGAAACGGCCCCCGTGCTTCGTGGGAGCCGTTTTTTCTCATTATCTTCATTGTAGCGGTTTCACGCCATTTGTAAACTATTCTTACTTCGTCGTTTTGGCACCTTTGGCAGCAGCAAGCGCCGAATCAAAATCGACTTCGTTCGTCGACTCGTCCAGGTACTCAGCATATACGACTTCGTTTGCCGCATCGATGACGAAGACAGAACGAGCAAGTAAGCGAAGTTCTTCGATCGCTACTCCGTATTGTGTACCAAACGAAAGATCACGATGATCGGACAACGTCACGACGTTATCGAGTCCGCTTGCCGCACACCAACGACGTTGTGCGAATGGCAGGTCATTTGAGATCGTCAATACCGTCACACCATCGATTCTCGCTGCCTCTTCATTGAATTTACGCGTTTGTGCATCACAAACCCCTGTATCAATTGATGGTACGACACTGATGATTCGAACCCCTTGATATGTATCGCGCATAACCGGTGAAAGATCATTCGCCAATACTTCGAAATCCGGTGCTTGTTGCCCGACCTCAACTGCTGTTCCGACTAATGTAATCGCATTGCCTTTAAATGTTGCCATGTGAATTCCCCATTTCCCAATAGATTCTAAGTCGTTTCCCATTCTACTATAAAAACGATCCTAACGTATGACAAGAATTTTGCCCGTGTCTTTAGCTAGCAGTACCGATTATTCCTTAAAACAGGTATAATGAAAGAGTTCATGAAACGCTTTCAAGGGGGAATTGACCATGGCTCGAAACAATGTCTACCTGTATTACCGAAACAAACAAAGACACGAGACGCAGGTACGTAAATTGATTGAAGTTGGAAATCGGTATGGACTAAATGTCGTCCAGGATCATAAACAAGCCAATATCATCGTTTCGATTGGTGGAGATGGAGCGTTTCTTCAAGCAGCCCGTTTTACCGGATTCCGTGAAGACGCCATTTATGTCGGATTCGCTGAAGGTCCGAACTCGTTTTATTGTGACTTTGACATCAATGATTTATCTTCAGTCGAAGCGATTTTCAAAGAAACCGGCAACCGTGCTTCGAACGGTGATATCGAAGTCCGCCGTTATCCACTTTTAGAAGCTTCGATCAATGGTGGTCCAGGCATGCTTTGCCTAAACGAATGTTCCGTCAAGTCGAGTATCATCAAATCACTGGCAATCGAAGTATACATCGATGGATTCCTCTTCGAGACGTTCCGCGGGGATGGGATGGTCATCTCGACACCAACCGGTTCAACGGCGTACAACAAATCCTTGTCAGGTGCAATCGTCGATCCATTGATCCACTGTCTGCAAGTCAGTGAGATCGCATCCGTCAACAATAACCGTTACCGGACACTCGGATCCGCATTCCTCTTAAACCGGGGTCGTAAATTATCTCTCCGCATCATCGAGGATGGCAATGACTATCCGATCATCGGGATGGACAATGAGGCACTCAGTTTAAAACGGACAGATTCCGTCGATATTCAACTATCGGAAAAAGAATTGAAAACCGTTAAACTCACCGACAATACATTTTGGCATAAAATCCAACGTTCTTTCTTATAACAAAAAAATCTGCCGAGCGGCAGATTTTTTTGTGGAATCAATTCATGACCGGAGTAGCCTGAAAAACGGTTTTCCCCGCTTGGACCGTCTCAACCAATTGGTTACGTAAGACCGCTTCTCCACGTAGTAAGTAGAAATCTTGATCAAAGATGACGAAGTCCGCGTCGTAACCTGGAAGCAACATGCCTTTTCGTCCATGTGTATCCGTCGCGATGTGCGGATTTTTCGTGAACAGCAACAATGCTTCATACATCGAGAGGACTTCATTCGTCTTGTTGATGTTGCCTGCCGTTCCAGTTGTTGCCGCGTATAATGCACGCCGAACATCGGGATTTGAGATTGGCGCATCTGATCCACCACAGAGAAGAGCACCCGTATCCGCAAGCGACTTCAGTCGATATGCCCAGTCGAGCCGGTTCAACCCAAGACGGTCTTGTGCAAAATCCGCGTCATCCAGCAAGAACACCGGCTGAACATCAATCAAGACCGGTAACTTCCGGATGCGCGTCAAGAGTTCGGGACGGACGACCGTCGCATGTATGATCCGGTCTCTTTTTCCTTTTGGTGCCGGATAATTCTCAAGTACCGTGACAAAACGTTCGATTGCCAAGTCACCAATGACGTGCGCCGCGACCGTAAAACCATAGCTCCGCGCCCGTTTGACAAGTTGTTCCAACTGTTCTGGTGAATGGACTTCGATACCGCGTGTTGTCGGATCGTCCGAATATCCTCTGCCAAGCAAGGCCGTCCGCCCACCGAGTGCACCATCGACAAATACTTTCATCGCACCAACGGATAACGTCGCCGGCAAAACAGGATTCGTCTGAATGAATTGATCGAGTACTAAATGATGAACAAGAAGATGCGCATGGAACCCGGTTTCTTCCGTCACTTCACGATACGCTTGCAAGACATCCGTCAAATCACCATGATATGCCAAGTCTTCCGTATGCGCGGCGACGATACCGTACCGCTGTAAATCTTTGATTGCCGATCGTAACGATGCTTTGTTCCGTTCCATTGAACCTGATTGCAGAGCATACAGTGGTTCGATCGCTGCATCATATAAAAATCCGTCGGCTTCGCCCGACTCCGCCAAACCAATCTTCCCACCTTCGATAACCGTCGATGCTTTGTAACCAAGCTGTTTAAACAAGACATCATTGACGAGCACTGTATGTCTGTCCGTTCGTTTGAGTAATGCCGGTTCTGTTGGGAACAGTTGATTTAACCATGCCTTCGTCGGCGCACGGTCCAGTTTCGTCTCATCATAACCTTCCGCCACGTGCAAGCCGTTGATCGCTTCCGCTTGAACAAAGGCTTTGCCTAATTCGTCTAACGTCGTGTAGCGAGACGCATCAACTCGCCCGATCGCTTCCCCGTAGCCAATCAAATGGATATGAGCATCGGTAAATGCGGGATAAACCGCTTTGCCGTTTAAGTCAACAATCGATAGAATCCGTCTTCCGAATCGACGACGTAACTTTCCCTCTTCCCCCATCGCGATGATTCTTTCCCCTTCGACAAACATTGAGGAGTGCACATCTTCCTCGTGTGCCATTGTTCGGATGATTCCGTTCACATACAGTTTTCCCATCTTAACCGCTCCTTTTTTTACAAAAACAGGGTGACCTGGACGGCCACCCTGAATTGTCAGTGATGATTACACATGCATCGTTTCCTGTTGACCACATGCTTTTCGAATACGTTCGATGGAGCCCGGATCAAATTGTTCCAAAACACGTTCTCCTAAAGTGATCGTCCGCTCGTAATCTCCCGCCAGGAACTTTGTCTCAGCAATCGTCAGCGACATATGTATCTCATTATCTTGCCGCCGGAACCGATTGGCGTATTGGACAAGACGTTCCGCATACGTGACTTCGAATACTAGTTTATCTATCCGTTCTTGCAACAATCTAAACGTCCCGTTGACGTCCTCACTTTGAGAAACGATATAATTGACGTTAAATGGCAGCTCTTCTAAACGTGACTCCAGCGTCTGCAGGGAACGACTTGAAGCATGTAATACCTCTTCGACATCCGCCGGGATTTTCGGTACACCCAACCGTTTTAAACGCAAGCGAGTCGTCGAAAGAAGCTGACGCCATTCAGCGACCCGTTGTCGGACTTCCGTCTCCTCTTTACGTAATGCCTGGAGTTCGACGGTGAACCGTTCATACTGAATCATCAGCTGTTCTTCTAAACGAACGGCATCTCGCATTTGATCCTCCAACATACTGAATGGGATGATGCGGCTTGCGATCGATTCATCTAAATCTTTTGCTGCACCAAACAACATTTCTTCATCTCGTTGAATCGACTCATAATGCTCCCCTAGATCCGCTGAGATTTCATAATTTTCTCGTAGCATGCTGAACTCTTGCGCCAATTGATGTACTTTTTCACGCATCCGTAATGCTTTTTGTTTCAGCGACTGATTTTCTTTTTTCACATGGTGTCGCGCATCTACTTCACGCCGGAACGTATCGTACATTTGATCAATATCTGAAGCAAGCTGTTGCACTTGTTCTTCTAGACCAACGATTTCGAGGAACTCCAACTTTTTGACGAGACTCAGACGCTGTTCTTCAAACCGTTTGATATCAGATTGCATACCAAGCGGCTCCAGTGGATAACCGTCAAGCGTCATCTCTTTATAGCCGGCACTTAATTGATCAATCCGTTGTCTTAACTCATGTGCTAGTGTTTTCCAATGTTGCGGAATCACTTCAACGAGCTGACGGGTCTCTTCGACTTTCGTTTCGAGCTGAAGACTTGTTTCGTAAGCTTTCGTCACTTCTCCTGCTTCCTCGAAGGCACCCATCTCTGTACGCAATTGGTCAATGGTCTCTGCTTGTTCTTCCAACTTAGGTAAAGCTGGTCCAAACGATGTTGCTTGCAGTAACAGGGATTTACGCACTTGGCTAGAGTGGGTTTCCCCTTGCGCTTTCAGTTCCGCTAAGACAGATTGATTCGTTTTGAACGTCGACATATCGGTTAACATCTCATCAATCAATCCTTCAAGTTCAGCAATCAGTTGTTCCGTTACTTCCAGATCGTTTTTAACCGCTACAAAACGATAGCCATCCAGCCCTTCTTCTGCCCGATATAACGTCTCATCAATTTGTGCAACGTGGACGGTCACTAACTCTTCCCATGCCTGGTGCCAGGATGTGAATTTCGTCTCCGTCTCACCCGCCATCGGGAGTTCCTTTAGTTCTTGCAGCTCCTTCGGAATCGATGCACTAATGATTCCTTGTTTCCGCAGATCAAGTTCATCGATTTTCGTATAATATTTTTTACGACTGATCATGCTAAACAGCATGACGAGTAATACGATGACGATGACGCCAATCACCCATGCCCACATTTGTTACGACCTCCACCCTGTCAAGCGATTTCACTTTCCAATAAATTCGCTTTAATCTTATCCTTATAATAGTATAGCGCAACCGATTTGCATAGAATTACTCGGGCTTTTCCTAATTTCTTCCGAACTTTCCGCGACCATTTCCTGAATTCAATTGTTTGTCAGTCACGCGAAAACCCGATAAGATGAATAAAATATGATTTTTCAGGAGGAATTTTTGATGTTCGAGACAACGACTTATGACGGTGACCGTACGAAACAATATGAAATGCTGAATAAACAGTTAGATGCCTTGCTCGCTGGCGAAACCAATCAAGTCGCTAATCTTTCCAACGCAAGTGCTTTACTTGGTCAATTCCTGGAGCGGACGAACTGGGTTGGTTTCTACTTAACGGATACGGCGCAAAATGAACTAGTCCTCGGTCCATTCCAAGGGTTACCGGCCTGCGTCCGAATTCCGTTTGGACGTGGTGTCTGCGGAACAGCGGCACAAGACCAAATCACACAACTCGTCATGGACGTCCATGCCTTCCCAGGTCATATCGCCTGTGATGCAGCTACGAATTCCGAAATTGTTGTTCCATTGGTGCAAAACGGTGTCACGATTGGTGTTCTTGATATCGATAGTCCTGAACTGAATCGTTTTGACGAAACGGATCAAGCCGGCCTCGAAGCATTTTGCAAAACGCTTCTTCGTCATATTTGATTGACAGCAGGAATATGCAGACGTATACTTGTAAAAGTGCAGAAATGATAACGATAGCGGTCAAATCGCTTACGTATCACATTTCATGACTCGGCTTTGCCGGAGGGGCATCGTGTAACTTTGCTATCAAGCGAGGGTGCCACATCATGAAATGGGCGTAACGTGGGTTTGATGGCGTTATTATTTTTATGCAAATAATAACGAACACTAAGGAGGAGTCTTATTATGGCTCGCTATACAGGTCCAGCTTGGAAACTTTCACGTCGTCTCGGTATCTCTCTTACTGAAACAGGAAAAGAAATCGCAAAACGTCCGTACGCTCCAGGACAACACGGTAACAGCCGTCGCAAAATGTCTGAGTACGGTCTTCAACTTCAAGCGAAGCAAACGCTTCGTCACATGTACGGAGTAAACGAACGCCAATTCAACCGTATCTTCAACGATGCTGGCAAAATGCCTGGTATCCACGGTGAGAACTTCATGTTCTTACTTGAAGCACGTCTTGATAACGTTGTTTACCGTATGGGTATGGCTCGTACACGTCGTGCTGCTCGTCAGCTCGTCAACCACGGTCACATCCAAGTTGATGGCGCTCGCGTCGACATCCCGTCGTTCCGCGTGAAACCAGGTCAAACGATTTCAGTTCGCGAAAAATCGAAGAACTTTGTCGTTATCAAAGAAGCACTCGAAGTTGCACCAGCAACTAAAGACTTCATCACGTTTGATGCTGAGAAGCTCGAAGGAACTTTCGTTCGTCTTCCAGAACGTTCAGAGTTGAACGATCAAATTCAAGAACAACTCGTCGTTGAGTACTACTCACGTTAATCAGTTGTTTCAAGCATCCACTTCGGTGGGTGCTTTTTTTATGTTTTCATCTCCCTCCTTTTGTGTTAACCTTTTATTTATATTGGTTAACACATAAAGAAGAGGACGTGTCATTTTATGAAAACAAAAGATCTTACATTCATCGCCTTAGGGGCTGCCATCATTTCTGCGGTCAGTTTATTACCGCAACTTCAACTCGTCGGTCCGGTTCCGATTACCCTTCAAATGCTTGCCATCATGACGGTCAGTGCCATCCTCGGCGCAAAACGCGGCGGACTTGCCGTGCTCATCTTTTTATTGCTCGCTGCTGCCGGTCTTCCCCTGCTCGGCGGAAAAGGTGGACTTGCTCCGTTCGTCGGTCCGACGGTCGGCTATTTGATTGCCTTTCCGATTGCCGGATTTTTCATTGGCCTCGTCGCTGAGAAAACCCGTCGTTTCCTCCCGCTCTTCATCGGGATGTTGGTTTTTGGACTCGGACTCGTTTATCTGCTCGGGACATTGGGGTTGATAATCGTCTTACAGCTATCCTTCATGGATGCACTCGTCATCAATATCCCGTTCATCATCGGGGATCTATTAAAGGCCTTGATTGCTACGACGATTGCCGTTCGTTTACTCCCGCTTCGCTTATTCCGGATGGCTTAACAAAACGGGGCTGACTCATAAGTCAGGCCAAAATCAATCCTTGTGACGGACGTGTCCGACATCCTCGCTTTCCATGGGCGGAAGCGCTAATCGCGCTTCCTTTTCCCATAGGAGTCGAGGATGAACGTTTCCGTCTTCCATCAATCAAAAGGCCGATGATCCCATCTTTGAACTGCTCCCCGTCAAGTAGACAGGCGAAATAATAAAAATCTTTTAAACGGCTTGAGCCCTGAATTCCAGCGGACTCAAGCCGTTTAGTCGTTCTTGGTATCGTTCTTCGTTATAGAATCGAATGTATTGCTGAATCGCATGACAGAGTTCGTCGAACTCCTCAAACTTATGTAGATAATAACTCTCACACTTCAATGCGCCCCAGAACGATTCCATCGGACCATTATCGATGCATTTACCGACACGAGACATACTTTGTGTAATGCCTGCTGCTTTCGTCATTCGACGGAAAGCATGCGACGTATATTGAAACCCACGATCGCTATGTAGAAGTGATTGGCTTTCTGGTGCGCCCTGAAGGGCGCGTTCAAGCGTATCGAACACGAGTTGATTGTTATTCGAATGACCGATGACAAACGAACGAATGGATCCGTCGTACAGGTCTAGAATGGCACTTAGATACGCCTTTTGGGATGCGCCATACTTCAGTTCCGTGACATCCGTTACCCATTTCTGATTCGGTCCCGCCGCATGGAAATCACGATTCAGGATATTCTCTGTCGTCTGTTGAGGAAGGTGGCGCATATATTTGGGACGCTTTCGACGGATGACACAGTAGATTCGGGCAACGCCCATCAAGCGACGGATTCGCTTCGAGTTGACGTTTCTGCCAAAGCGACGTTTCAGGTTCAGTGTCATTCGGCGGTATCCGTAAATTCCGTTCACCGAATAGTGAATCTGGCACATCTCTTCGATGATCCGTGTGTTCTCGGTCTCCCGTACCGTCGGTACACGATGTAACCATTTATAGTAAGCTGCACGCGAGATACCCGCAAGGTCACATAAGGCTACGATGGGATAACCGAATTGCGCTGCGAATGACTGGATCGCCTCGTATTTATCTCGATTACGAACTTGGCTTAACGTGACCTCCTCTCGATCTCCTCTAACTTTTTTAGGAAAGCGTTCTCCATTCGCAGACGCTCATTTTCTTTCTCGAGTTGTTTCATTTCAATAGTGAAACGTTCTCCAGCGGTCAATTCTTCCTTCGGTTTCCGACGTCCCCGGCGGTCCAACAGTGCGTCTATCCCGTCTTTCTCGAACTTCCTTACCCAGCTGTAGATTTGTTGATACGAGACCCGATGGGTCTTCATGGTGTGTTGATAGTCTTTCCCGTTCTGTATGCAGTCCATAACTGCCTCGACGCGCTCTTCGAATGTTGTTTTTCTTGCTTTGGTCATAGTGAATCGCTCCTTCAACGGTTTCCCTTGAGTACTATGACCAGTATACTGGCTAATCCATCTTTGAAGCACGCTCTTACTCGAGATGCCGAATCTTAGCGTGGCACTCCTGAGTGATTCCTCACGGTCTAGCACTGCGCGTACGGCCTGTGTTTTCAGTTCTTCTGAATAGCGTGTCCATCCCGTTCTATTACTTAGAGCTGAGGCACCACCGTGACGGTATCGTCTTCGCCAAGTATTCAACGTATCGAGTGAAAGCTCGAAGAGCGACGCAATCTCCTTTAACGTATATGTTCCGTTATCGTACATCTGTATGATGTGTATTTTTTCATCAAGCAAAAATTTAGATGTGGCCATAGAAAAAGCTCCCTTCAAAAGTAGACAGTTTTGTTATTTCAACTGTCTATTTTTGTGGGAGCATATCACTTTTCACGGGATCATCGGCCTTTTCTATACAAATTCTTATGGTTTACGAAAGAAAAGGGAGTTGGATTTTCGGATCAAACACCGGAAATCCAACTCCTTTCATTCATTTTAATCGAGAGACGCCCTCAATTTTGAGTCAGCGTTGTTTTTGTGGTTATGTTCAAGCATGTTCCAAGACAAAGTATTTCTTTTTCCCACGCCGGATGATCGTGAAGTCACCAATCGCATCTTGTTTCGTGATCTCTTTCGTCAGTTCTTGTTCGCGATCTCCGTTGATGTAAATGGCACCATTCGTCACATCTTCGCGCGCTTGACGTTTTGACGGGCTGATCTTCGCCTCGACCAGGACATCGACAAGGTTCGTGTGCTCACCAAGCGTAAAACGTGGCATTCCTTTAAAGGCGTCCGCAATGTCTTCTGCTTTCAACGCTTTGATTTCTCCGCTAAAGAGTGCTTTCGTGATACGTTCTGCTTGCTCCAAGGCCTCCGTTCCATGAACGAGGACGGTCATCTCTTCTGCTAGTCGACGCTGCGCTACCCGTTTTTCTGGTGCGGTTTCTACTTCTTGTTGGAGTGCAATGATTTCTTCATGCGTCAAGAACGTAAAGTATTTCAAGAACTTGATGACATCTAAATCATCGACGTTAAACCAAAACTGGTAGAATTCGTATGGTGTCGTTTTTTCCGCATCGAGCCAGACTGCACCGCCTGCCGTTTTTCCGAACTTTTGTCCATCTGATTTCGTGACAAGAGGGACCGTCATCCCGAATGCTTTTTGATCATGTCCGACACGACGAATCAATTCCATTCCCGCCGTGATATTCCCCCACTGATCGCTTCCTCCAACCTGGAGGCGGCAGCCTTCATTTTCGTATAACTTCAAAAAATCGAATGATTGTAACAACATGTACGAAAACTCTGTGAACGAAATCCCATTTTGGAGGCGGGAATCCACGGAATCCTTGGCTAACATGTAGCTGATCGGGAAATGTTTTCCGATATCGCGCAAGAAATCGATGATCGTCAAATCCTTTGTCCAATCTAAGTTATTGGCAATCGTCACCGGGTTTTCACCTGCAAGCGGTAAGAAACGGGATAATTGTCCTTTGATTCGGTTTGCAAATTCTTCGACGATATCCGATGTATTCAATGAACGTTCTGTTGAACGACCACTTGGATCACCAATCATACCTGTTGCGCCGCCGACTAGTCCAATTACGTGATGCCCCGCTTCTTGGAACCGTTTGAGGACAAGAATCGGCAATAAGTGTCCGATGTGTAACGAATCCGCTGTCGGATCAAATCCTGTATACAGCGTCGTCGGGTTTGCGAGTAATTCTTTTATCCCTGTTTCGTCTGTCATTTGACTAATTAAACCACGAAACTCTAAGTCTTCCAGTAACGTCATCTGTCTTCCCCCTAAAATAATCTAAAAAAAACCGTCCCCTCGAATAAACGAAGGGACGGAAGATTCCGTGGTACCACCCTAATTGCATGAAATTCATGCCACTTAGATTGCCGATAACGGGGCACATCCGCTTGATTTCTCAAGAAGCTCCTGGAAGCGTAATTCATGAAAGCGCTATGTCCTAGTTCGCAGCACCACTAGGTCTCTGATACAGGGAGCGATTCATTACTCAATTCCATTCACAGCTTATTTTTTATATAATCACATTAAGATGTTTCAATGATACGTCGAAGCAGAATCCACTGTCAAGCCACTTTCTGATACTTCAGATATGGTATAATACGCCTATCTGTGATTTAATGTTAATTTACACCCAAGTTTAAGATGTAAAGGAGATCATTTATGCGCGAGAACTGGTTCAAGTTTTGGAATCATCCCCGGACGAAAGCCGTTCGGCACTGGTCGAATATCACATACGACGTATCTTGGAATATCATTTTATTCCTCATTATAGGTGTCTTACTGGTCGGAAGTTTTTCTGTCGGAGCAGCTGGAGGCTATTTTGCGTCGCTCGTCAAAGATACAAAAGCACCTCAATTGACGGAAATGAAGCAACAAGTGAATAGTTATGCCATTACGAGTCAGATTTATTGGGGAAGTGGCGAAAAGTTGACGAACATCTCGACAGATGAAGAACGTCAACCTGTCGATATCAAAGAAATTTCACCCTATCTACTCGATGCCGTTTTATCAACGGAAGATGTTGATTTTTACGAACATGATGGTGTTGTGCCAAAAGCAACATTACGTGCCGTTTTGCAAGAACTCACGAACTCCGCTTCACGAACAGGCGGCAGTACGCTCACGCAACAGTTGATTAAAAACCAAATCTTAACGAACGAAGTGTCATTCGAACGAAAAGCAAAAGAAATCATCTTAGCGCTTCGTCTGGAAAATGCGATGACAAAAGATGAAATCCTGCAAGCGTATCTGAACGTCGTCTCGTTCGGTCGAAACTCACTTGGTCGCAACATCGCTGGAATCGAAGCAGCCTCACGTGGGGTCTTCAATAAACCAGCGAAAAGATTGACGTTACCACAAGCTGCCTTCTTAGCGGGTATCCCGAAAAACCCGTACTACTACACACCGTACCTTCAAGGTGGTGTCATCAAAAAAGACCTGACACCAAGTACCAACCGCATGAAAACGGTTTTAAAGCGGATGTATGTCGCCCAAAACATTACGAAAGCACAGTACGAAAAAGCTGTAAAATACGATATCACAAAAGACTTCGCCAAAACATCAACACGGTCACGTGAGACGTATCCGTACGTCTATGATTTGGCTGAAAAAGAAGCCTTAAAAATCATGACCAGTTATTTCATGAAGCAAGACGGTGTTAAAGAAGATGAAGTCAAACCGTCTGAACTCGCTGAAGTCAAAGCGAATTATCAAGATCAAGCACTTGTCGCGATCCGCCAAGGCGGTTATAAAATTCACCTGACGCTTGATAAAAAAATTCATGAAGCGATGCAGACGCCTGCTAAAAATGCAGCCAATTTCCCAAGTACACTTCAGTATAAACAAGTCGTTGATCCAAAAACGAAAAAAACGGTCAACAAAAAAGATCCGGAAGAGACAGCTGCCGTCTTGATGCAAAATGAGACCGGTCGTATTCTAGGTTTTGTTGGTGGACGTTATACAGATGGAGCTGCGGATGACTTCAACCGTGCTTTCCAAGCGAAACGCCAAATCGGATCAACCGCTAAACCGATTCTCGTCTATTCAAACGGAATCGAAAACGGATTGATTACACCAGCTTCGACGATCAATGATGAAGAATATTATTACCAAACTGTTCCTCGCCAACCGGGAGATAACCCGATCAATAATGAAGGCGGACGTTACCGTGGGAACGTTACGATTCGAGAAGCACTCGAACTTTCGCTGAACGTCCCTGCCGTTAAGACGTACGAAAAAATGAACATGTCAAACTCGATTCAAAAGTTAGTCGACATGGGGATCGAAATTCCCGATAACATCCGTTACGCGCCTTCTGCCGCGCTCGGGACGATGGAAATCACACCGGTTGAGCTTGCAGGTGCTTATGCGACACTCGCGAACTACGGTGAATATGTCAAACCGTATATCATCTCCAAAATTACGAAGGATGGCAAAAATATTTATAAAGCGAAATCAAAGAAAAAACGAATTTATGAAGATCGGACTGCCTATTTAACATTAGATATGATGCGCGGTGTCTTTGATAAAGGAACGGCTCAGTATGCGAATTCCTTACTCAAGGTGCCAGGAGATTGGGCTGGTAAAACAGGGACGACGAACGAAATCAAAGATTCCTACCTTGTTGGTTCAACACCTGGTGTTACACTCGCTGTCTGGACGGGACATGACCAAAACAACTCATTGTTTGGTGCGACGACCTATTATCAACGAACACAAAATGTTTGGGCTCAAATGGCCAACCTGACGTATAATGCGAACAGCAGTTACTTCAAATCAGGTGCTCGCTTCAATCAGCCAGCATCCGTCAGCGCCAATGACTTTAAAAACACAGGGCGTTTCAAAGAGGAAGACAAAAAGAAAAAAGAAGCTGAGGCGAAGAAAAAAGCTGCGGAAGAAAAGAAAAAAGCTGCGGAAGAAAAGAAAAAACAAGCAGAAGCGGAAGCGAAGAAAAAAGCGGATGCTGCGAAAGCAGACGATGCCAAACAAAAAGCGGATGACGCAAAAGCGAAAGCCGATGCAGACGCCAAACGTAAAGCGGACGACGCAAAAGCGAAAGCCGATGCGGACGCCAAACGTAAAGCAGACGACGCAAAAGCAAAAGCCGATGCAGACGCCAAACGTAAAGCGGACGACGCAAAAGCGAAGGCCGATGCAGACGCCAAACGTAAAGCGGATGCCGCAAAAGCGAAGGCCGATGCAGACGCCAAACGTAAAGCGGACGCCGCGGCTAAAAAAGCAGCAGAGGCAAAAGCGAAGGCTGAAGCAAAGGCAAAAAAGAAAGCCAATGAGGACAAGAAAAACACTGAGTAACGCACGCCTTCTTTTTAACCATCGCCCCTTCAGTGGGCGATGGTTTTTTTGTCGCTTTTAGTAAACCGCCAAAGACCACCTGCATCCAAATTCATTTTGGATGCAGGTGGTCTTTAATGGTTTACTGTTCGATCAAGTTGTTATCAATCTTCCATCGTCGAAAGGTCACCCGCTTCAAGATTCAATTCCCAGGCCTTTAAGACACGACGCATGATTTTTCCGCTTCGTGTTTTCGGCAATTTATCCCGGAAGTCAATTTCCCGAGGTGCTGCATGTGCTGCCAGCCCTTCTTTGACGAATTTTTGAATTTCTTGTTTTAATTCTTCGGTCGGTTCATAACCATCCCGTAAAGAAATGAAGGCTTTGATGATTTCACCACGTACCGGATCCGGTTTCCCGATGACACCAGCCTCTGCGACAGCCGGGTGCTCAACGAGTCGGCTTTCGACTTCGAACGGTCCGACACGTTCTCCAGCAGTCATGATGACATCATCCACACGTCCTTGGAACCAGAAGTACCCTTCATCGTCCATATAAGCAGAATCGCCAGAGACATACCAGCCTTTAAAGAAATACGAATCATATTTTTGCGGATTGTTCCAGATTTGACGCATCATCGATGGCCATGGTGTTTTCAGTGCTAAATTCCCCATTCGGAACGGAGGGAGTTCATTTCCTTGATCATCGACAATCGCGGCTTGCGTACCTGGAATCGGTTTCCCCATCGATCCTGGTTTAATATCCATCGATTTATAATTACAGATCATCATCGCACCGGTCTCTGTCATCCACCATGTGTCATGAATCCGTTGGTCAAACGCTTCTTTCCCCCACCGGATGACTTCTGGATTAAGTGGTTCCCCGACTGAGAGGACATGGCGCAGACTGGATAAATCGTGTGTATTCGCAATTTCAGCTCCAGCTCCCATCAGCATCCGGAATGCCGTTGGTGCACTGTACCAGACTGTCACTTTATATTTTTCGATGACACTATACCAAAAGTCCGGATTAAACCGTCCCCCGACGACCACATTCGTCGCTCCATTTAAAAACGGAGCAAAGATACCGTAACTTGTGCCGGTCACCCATCCTGGATCAGCGGTACACCAGTACACATCCTCTTCTTGTAGATCAAGCACCCAACGTCCCGTCATCATATGCTGAATCATCGCATTTTGAACGTGCAGGACACCTTTTGGTTTTCCGGTCGAACCTGATGTGTAGTGCAAGATCAAACCATCTTCTCGGTCTAGCCAGACCGGTTCAAACACATCTGATGCTTGTTCGAAAGCAACCCGAAAATCAGAAATTTTCTCATTTGTTTTAATCTCTTCATCCACTAAAAAAATTTGTTCGAGGGATGTCAACTCATCCACCGGAACACGTGGCAACAAGGCTTTGGTCGTAATCAACATTTTTGCTTCTGAATCAAGTAACCGATCCCGAACGGCTTGCTCCATGAAAGCTTCAAACAACGGACCTACGATGGCTCCAACCTTCAGGGCACCTAGTAGAGCAAAATACAGTTCTGGTGAACGTGGCATGAAGATGAAAATTCGATCTCCTGCTTGGATTCCCGCATCTTTGAGGACGTTTGCGGCTTTATTCGTCAATCGTTTCATATCCGCATACGTAAAGGTCTGTTCTGTCGTCCCGTCAAAATAAATCAACGCTTTTTTATTCGCCCGTTCCCCTTCTGCATGACGATCGATTGCTTCATAGGCCATATTGACTTTCCCCGTCGTCGCCCATGAAAAATAGTGTTCTGCTTCTTTCCAATCATATGAATCTGATCCATCATATTCGGATAACCAATGCTTCCCCGGAAGCGCTTTCAAAACTTTCATGTCTCGTTCCTCCCCTTCGCTGTTCTCTTCTACATTATAAGCTAGTTATCGTGTAGTTCAATCCATTTGCCGTCAATTTGTTAAAAAATCCCTCTCTTTCTCCACCTGCTTTCGACTATAATATACAAGAAGGTGGTGACGCTTACATGTTTGAAAAACAATTCAATCATCGTACTCATGAAACATCGCTTGGTCCAGTTGAAATCGAGGGACCCGTCTCAAGCCGGGTCCTCGCTACGTACACGCTTGATCCAGGATTGACAGCCTTCCGACAACCACTCGAACAACATCAGGCACTTGTTGAAATCGCGGACCTTAAAGAAGGTCGAATCATCGTCGCAAGACAAGGGACCGACATCATCGGTTACGTGACGTTTCTGTATCCCGATCCGTATGAGACATGGAGTGAAGGAAATAACCCGTACATTTTAGAATTAGGTGCCATCGAAGTAGCTGCCCGTTTTCGTGGACAACAGATTGGGAAAAAGCTACTCGAAGTGTCGATGCTTGATCCCGCAATGGAACATTACTTGATTTTGACGACAGAATATTATTGGCATTGGGATTTAAAAGGAAGCGGCTTATCCGTTTGGGATTATCGCAAAATCATGGAAAAAATGATGAATCATGGTGGTCTTGTCTTTTTCCCGACGGATGATCCAGAAATCGCCTCGCATCCTGCCAATTGTTTAATGGCACGCATCGGAAAACATGTCGCACCCGAAGTCGTCGCACATTTTGATGCGTTACGACTCCGCCGTCGCTTCATGTACGATTAAGGAGGGGTCGCATGTTAATCGAACAAATCATGAAGACACACTGTATCACGATTCAACCAACAAATTCGATTGCTCATGCTGCTGATTTGATGCGCCGTCATCAGATCCGTCATCTCCCGGTGACGAATGCTCGCCATGAACTGCTCGGGCTCATCGGACTAACGGAGATACAAAGCGCAAGTAGTGTCTTTCATCCAGATACCTTTTTAGCGGATCAACAAAATTCCGTTTCAAGCATCATGCAACGGACACCGATGACTGCCCATCCACTAGATTTCATCGAGGATGCCGCTGTCTTGTTTTATGAACACCGCCTATCTTGTCTTCCGATCGTCCGCGGTCGCCGACTAGTCGGATTGATTACGGAAACGGATTTGTTACGGACATTCGTCCAGCTGACTGGCGCACTCGAACCGAGTTCACAAATCGAAATCCGGGTTGAAAACACGGCCGGGACTTTAGCAAAAATTGCCGCGTTACTTGCTAAAACGAATGTCAATATCTTAAATGTCTTAGTATATCCGACCGATGATCCGTACGTTCGTATCGTTGCCTTTCGTGTCCAGACGATGAATCCTATCCGGGTCATCGAAAAATTACGAAAGGAAGGATTTGATGTGCTCGGTCCTGATGTGAGCCGATGAAAGACTTTGCTTATCTGTATAGTCCGGCGGAAGCCGCATACTGTTTCTCCGACACGCATCCGTTTAATCCGATCCGACTTGAACTGACCTTGTCGTTACTTGAGTCGACCGGTGCCCTCGAGACGGTTGATTGTCTGGCACCACGACCAGCAACAGACGAGGAATTATTGCTGATTCATGATCCGGACTACATACAAGCGGTGAAACTCGCAGGACACGGCGAACTTTCTCCGCTGAAAGCACAGATGTATGGTCTTGGGACGGAAGATACCCCGCTATTCGACAAGATGCATGAAAGTGCGGCGTTACTTGTCGGTGGAACGATTGAAGCGTGTGACCTTGTTTTATCCGGTCAGTATCGCCGGACTTTTCATATCGGCGGTGGTTTGCATCACGGTTTCCGTGGACGTGCTTCTGGATTTTGTATTTATAACGACACGGCCGTCGCAATGGCAGCGATGATCCAGAAATACGATTGCCGGATTTTATATGTCGATACCGACGCACATCATGGCGATGGGGTGCAGTGGGCCTTTTATAATCGATCTGATGTCATGACCGTTTCACTTCATGAAACGGGACGGTATCTGTTCCCCGGAACCGGTATGGTGACAGAGCGTGGAGCTGAGGAAGGCTATGGGTGGAGTTGGAACGTGCCATTTGATGCCTTCACGGAAGATGCTTCTTTTTTGCACGCTTACCGGACCGTTTTGTTCGAAGCATGCGAACTTTTTAAACCCGATCTCATCATCACGCAAAATGGAGCAGATGCACATGCCCTCGACCCGCTGACACATCTGTCCTTAACGATGGAGAGTTATGAACAGATTCCACAAATTGCCGTTGAAGCTGCCAATCGCTATACAGATGGACGGATTGTCGCCTTAGGTGGCGGTGGGTATGATTGGTACCGGGTTGTCCCCCGTGCCTGGAGTCAAGTCTTTGCTGCATTGACCAATCGCTCTCCCTTTTCTGGTCATCTTCCCGAACAATGGGTGACCCGCTGGCAATCCCATAGTCCAGATGTTCCGACGACCTGGGCAGATCCGCCTTCTCTCTACCCGGTGATTCCCAGACGTCCCGAAATCGAAGAAAAAAACTGGGAGACCGTCAAGCGGTTGCTTTGGCCGTTTGTCGATGACACCAAAAAAGAACAGCTCTCCTTGCTGTCACCCTACTCTGAATGAGTAAAAACGACTTGTTCTTTTCACAATTACTTCGTGGGGACTTCACAAGTTCTTGCTATACTAAATAAGCTTTCATTATTTTACATAGTAAACGAACATTGGGGGGCGTAACGATGAAGAAAAAGACGATGGGCTTTATGGGGATGTTCTTCGCGACCGGACTTGTACTTGCCGGATGCGGGAGCGACAAACAAGCGATGGACCACAACGCGATGCAAGGTTCTGGGAAACCAGCAGTTGACGTCAAGGTCGACGTGCCTGCTAAAACAATGGAAGATCAACAAGTTGTTTTCCAAGCAACGGCACTTGAAAACAAAAAGGCCGTCAACCTCGAAGACGTCACATTCGAAGTTTGGAAAGTCGATAAAAAAGAGGCAACGCATCAAAAATTTAAAGCTGCCTTAAAAAAGACGGGTATGTATCAAGCGGAAGCAAACCTTGCAGAAGGTGAATATGAAGGACTGTACCATATCAATGATAAAAAGGGACTTCATCATATGGACAAGATTTCATTCGTCGTCATGAATCATTCGCACGAAGAAACCTCTAAGAAAAAAGCAGCTACCCATGAGCATCCAGCTGTCGGTGGATTATCCGTCCATTATATGGGTGCGACAAAAATGACGGCCGGAGCGATACTTCCCGTTTCCTTTCATGTCTTTCTAAACGGTGAACCTATCCAAGCTGCCGTTCAAATCGAAGTGATTGAACCCGGTGTCGAAAAGCATATGTACCTTCCCCTCACTCGAAAAGATGATCAATTTGTAGGCGAAGTTTCTTTAACACATCCAGGTACGGCAACAATCCGGCTTCACGTAGAAAACGATCAGTTGCATCATCATCAAGATCAACGCATTATCGTCAAAAAATAAGACCAAAAAAATCTGCTCTTTTTCAGTCGATCTGAAAAAGAGCAGATTTTTTATTTTCATTGTGAACGGGTCGAATCTCGTTGTTCAATCCGATGCGGTAACGTCACATCGTTTGTTTCGATTTCTTCTTTGTTGAGGATTTTAGTCAACAAACGCATCGAAACTGCACCGATATCATACATCGGCTGGACGACCGTCGTCAGCTTCGGACGAATCATCGTCGCAAGACGGGTATTATCGTGACCGATGACTTCGAAATCTTCAGGCACTTGATAACCGGCATCTTGGAGCGCATGAATGACACCTAATGCCATCTCATCTGTTCCAGCAAAGATCGCACGTGGACAATCTTCTCCGAGTTCAAGCAACTGGTTCATGGCTTTCATTCCCGAATCATACGTGTAGTTTCCGAGGACTACGTTCTGTTCGTCAAACGGTAAGTTCGCTTCTTCCAAGGCACTACGGTAACCTGCAAATTTCTTTTCTCCGTTAATTTGCTGTTCGAGTGGTCCTGTGATGAAACCGATCTGTTTATGTCCATGATCAATCAACGACTTCACGGCATCATGTGCAGCACTTTCATAATCGATGTTGACGGCAGGAAGGTCATAATCTTGATTTAACGTCGCAGCTAACACAATCGGAACAGGAGACGTCTTGAATTCCCGGACAAGGTCTTCATGTAAACGACCACCCATGAAGATGATCCCGTCGACCTGCTTCCCGAGTAAGGTATTTAACAAATGGATTTCTTTTTCCGGATTTTGATCCGAATTACATAAGATGATATTGTATTTGTACATCGTCGCGACATCTTCAATCCCCCGCGCTAAATCTGCAAAAAAGATATTCGAGATATCCGGTACAATCACACCAACCGTCGTTGTTTTTTTACTGGCCAGTCCACGAGCGACAGCGTTCGGACGATAGCCGAGTTGATCGATCGCATCCTGGACTTTCTTCCGCGTCGACGGTTTGACGTTCGGATTTCCATTCACTACACGTGAGACGGTCGCCATGGAGACGGCCGCTTCCCGAGCGACATCATAAATCGTTATATTACTGTTCAAAACAAATTCCTCCTTATTTTAGACAATCATTTCGTTTTCATTCTCATTTTCATTTTTAGGCAACACGAAAGGAAGACAGGAAAAGATATCTTTCTTTTCCCATTCTTCCCTCATTGTAAAACGTTTTCATTCGCTATAGGTTACCCTTTTTAGAAAATCATTGAACGTTTAGTGCCGGAAAAGTAGAAGTCAGATTCTCGATGAACGAATCAAACTCATTAAAATCTAGTTGTTGGTTCGCATCTGACAACGCCAGTGCCGGGAACGGATGGACTTCCACCATGACGGCGTCGGCACCGATGGCGTATGCGGCTTTCGCAGTTGGAAGTAACAAGTCCTTCCGACCCGTCGAGTGTGTCACATCGACCATGACCGGTAAATGCGTCTCTTGTTTAAGAATAGGTACGGCAGAGATATCTAGCGTGTTACGTGTAGCACGTTCATACGTCCGAATCCCTCGTTCACACAAGATGACTTGCTCATTTCCGCTTGCCATGATGTATTCTGCTGCATACATGAATTCTTCTAATGTCGCAGACAAACCACGTTTCAAGAGAACCGGCTTGTCCGTCCGTCCCACTTCTTTCAGCAAATCAAAGTTCTGCATGTTACGGGCACCGACTTGAATGATGTCGACGTATGGTAAAGCCGATTCGACCGCACTTGGTGTCATGATTTCAGTTATGACATGAAGACCGTGTGCATCCGCTGCTTTCTTCAACATCTTCAGTCCTTCTAATCCAAGTCCTTGGAAATCATATGGCGACGTCCGTGGTTTGTACGCACCACCACGCATGAAACGGACACCATGCTTCGCCAGTTGCTCCGCCACCTCAAAGACCTGTTCCTCACTCTCGACTGCACATGGACCCGCAATCAATTGTTGTGAGCCGTCACCGATGACATCATCCCCAATTCGAATGATCGTATTCGTCGGCTTTTGTTTTCGTGACACTAACAATTTCCGTGTCCGGTCTTCTCCTTGTAACTCAAGAGAAGCTTTGAAGATTTCTTTAAATACATGCTGTAGGCGTCCTGTTTCGAATGGACCATGATTGCTCGCTGCGATTGATTCAAGCATTTGACGTTCACGAACCGGATCATATCGATCGATTCCTTGGGCACGTTTAACCTTACCAATTTCAACTGCTATTTCTCCCCGCTTATTAATCAACGCTAATAGTTCTGCGTTTACTAAGTCGAGTTCATCACGTAAGCGTTTTAATTCTGCATGTTGATCCATTGTCCTACCACTCCCTAATCAGCGTATAGCTCGTAATAGCAACTAATTATAGCGAACTCTTTTGCAATTGTACATAAGTAAAGCGTACTCACCGTTAAAAGTCAGTGAGTACGCTCCACGAGTGCTTATTTTTTTGGTTGTTTTTCATGACTTAATTTTGCTTGGGGATCATTATCTTCATCTTCTGTGTCTTCTTCGTTTTCTTCCGATGCAAGATCCTCACGTAATTCAGAGAGTCCAGCCACTGTTTCGGTATCAAGTTGTTCGGCAACCGATGCTCCGTCGACTTCATCTCCGATTTCACGTTCGATGTCCCGGACGAGTTGCTCGGCTTCAGCAAGGGCTGCGTCAATGCTGGATTGATCTTTTTCAAAACCAGCATATTGTGCCGCTTCTTGAACGGTTGGATTTTTCTTCGCTTTCTCAATCACCGGCGCTGCTTTATCTTTTGCAAGCTGAATCCATTCACCGACAAGCGGTTCTGCTTTTTCACGAACGACTTGTGTCTGTTCGTTGAGGCGTTGACGTGCCGGTGCTGTACGCTCATCGAGCATACCGCGCATCTCACGGCCTGATTTCGGGCTCGATAACAAGGCCGCTGCTGCACCTAGTAATCCACCAACGATGATTCCGGCGAGGAACCCGCCACCTTTTGAACTATCTTGTGCTTGGTATGGGTGTTGTTTTGTCATCATGTACGATCTCCCTTCAACTCATCTGGAATACTTTCGACATCCGGCACAGAAACGACTTCTGGTGTCACCGGTGTTTCTGATTTTTTACGGAAACGGCGACGTGGTTTCTTTTCGACTGTCGTTGTTGCAGTTGTCGAAGAAGAGACCTCCTGACCCGGTTCTGGTTTGTTTTTCTTAAAGAGTTCAACGGCAACTGAACCCCATCGAACGGCTTGAGCGATTTGTTCTTTATTCGTATCG
Organism: Exiguobacterium antarcticum DSM 14480; assembly: GCF_000685865.1. GTDB lineage: Bacteria > Bacillota > Bacilli > Exiguobacteriales > Exiguobacteriaceae > Exiguobacterium_A > Exiguobacterium_A antarcticum. The sequence continues at coordinate 556,593 of NZ_JMKS01000003.1, forward strand.
GCAGCACCTGCGACCGTATCCGATACAGTCCGAACCGAATCCGTCACTTTGTTGAGTGATGTCCCTAACTCTTCGATTGAGTTGGCGACTGGTGCAAGCAATTCCGTTTTTTCTTCAATCGTATCGACGAGACGATTCGTTTTATGTAACAACGCTGTCGTCTCCATCATGATGCCGTCTAACTGACGTTCAAGTCCTGCTGTCGTGTCTGCTACGTTGTTGAGTGTCTTGCTCGCTGCACTTAAGACGCGGGCGAGGAAGATGACAAGTACTACGAAAGCAATCGCAGCTACTAATCCGGCGATTCCGCCTAATGTAATTTCCATGGTTCGTGCCTCCAATTTCTTTTGCTAGTGTCTTGTTGGTAGTTCGACGTAGAAGCAATGGTTCCTGCTACTCCAAATGGTTTATTTCCGTTACAATGATAAATGAAACCTACATACATCATTTGAGGAGGAACTTTTCATGCGTGATCCACGTCTAACACAACTCGCAACGAATCTCATCAACTATTCAGTTGCGCTTGCTCCTGGTGAAAAAGTCTTGATTGAAAATTTCGGAATTGAACGTGAACTCGTTGAAGCTCTTGTCGACGCAACCTATGAAGCCGGTGGCCTTCCATTCGTTCTCTTGAAGGATAACCGCATTTTACGAAAACTCTATCGCCATGCATCAGAAGAACAACTTCAATTAATGGCTGATGTCGAACGAAAGCAAATGCAAGCGATGGACGCCTATATCGGTTTACGTGCAGGCGACAACATCAATGAACTATCTGACGTCCCGTCCGATAAAATGAAGCTCTACGGCAAGACGTTAGGTAAGATGCATACAGAAGACCGTGTGAAAGGCACCAAATGGGTTGTCTTACGCTTCCCGACGACTTCCATGGCACAACTTGCGAATCAGTCGACAGAAGCCTTTGAAGATTTTTACTTCGACGTCTGTACGCTTGATTACGCCAAGATGGGTGAAGCCATGACGCCACTCGTCGATCTAATGAATCGAACGGATCGCGTCCGTCTTGTTGGACCGGGAACCGATTTAGCATTTTCAATCAAGGACATTCCCGCCATTAAATGCGCCGGTAATGCCAACATTCCAGATGGTGAAGTGTTCACGGCACCCGTCAAAGACTCCATCAATGGTACGATTTCCTATAACACACCTTCTCCGTATCAAGGATTTACGTTTGAAAACGTGAAGTTGACGTTCAAAGACGGTAAAATCGTGGAAGCGACGGCAAATGATACAGAACGTATCAATCAAGTATTCGACACAGATGCTGGAGCCCGTTTCGTCGGTGAATTCGCGATTGGCGTGAATCCGTTCATCCAACATCCGATGAAGGATATCTTATTCGACGAAAAAATTGATGGAAGCTTCCACTTCACACCAGGTCAAGCCTACGCAGAAGCCTACAACGGAAATGACTCTTCCGTCCACTGGGATCTAGTCAATATCCAACGTCCTGATTACGGTGGCGGTGAAATCTGGTTTGACGATGTATTGATTCGAAAAGATGGTCGGTTCGTGCTTCCGGAACTCGATGTCTTGAATCCTGAAAACTTGAAATAAGTCAAAAACGGATGGCACATTCCTTATAGGATGCAGCCATCCGTTTTTTCATTATTTTTTTAACGTCGCCCGCAACATCCAAATCTGTTTCTCGATTTCTTTAGCTTGCGCTAACAAATCGTCTTCGACCGTTACATCCTGCGATTCAAGATGTTCGATTGCATCTAACATCTCTTTCCGGACCTGTTGGAAATCACTGATGACCGATTCAACCATCTCGTCCGCTGATAAACCTGATTTTGCCTCTTCAAGCGTCGTTTGTTCCAGATATTCTTTTAGTGTCGCAGAAGGCATTCCGTTGTTCATTAACAGACGTTCTGCTACGACGTCATATTGTTCAGATACCCACGTATACAATTCTTCAAGTTTTACATGTAACGTCAAAAAGTCAGGACCTTTGATGTACCAGTGATAGTTATGGAGTTTTACGAACAGGACACCATAGTTCGCCACCTGTTGGTTTAAAGCAGTTTTAGCATGATTACTAATCATCGTAGATTTCTCCTCTCGTAAAAACTATGTTTTGTTCTATATCATCTTTATCCTTAAATAACAAAACTTAAACATGATTTCATGAGAGAATCTTCCGATGTCCGATTTAAGTGGAACCGACCTTCTAGACTCACTGTGGACGCTTCAATCCTTTGAGCATGTATCCACCTTTAAAATCGACCGAGTCAAATGCCACCAGAAAAGCCTTTGGTTCATATTCTTCGACCAGGTTGCGTAAGAGCTTCATTCGTGTCCGAGCAGCCAGCACATCCAAGCGATAACGAATCCCGTCCCGCCCTTGTCCTTGGTAGTGGGTAACACCAAATCCATTGTCCCGGATGACTTGAATCAACTCAGCCGGGAAATCCTGTGTATGGACTTGAATCATATTGTATCCGATGGCAAGCTTCCGCTCGACGAATCCTCCAATGAGAATGCCAAGTCCAAACCCAAGCGCATAGACAATCATTCCGACTGTCGTCAAATCGCGGAATACGATTCCAAGCGCAAAGATATAAATCAACGTTTCAACTGTCCCCAAGACACCTGCGATGACAGTTCTTCCTTTGACGAGCATGATGGTACGTAATGTCAAGACAGGTACATAAATCAGCTGTAATAATAAGATCAATAAGATTTGGCCCATGACGTCGTTCCTTTCTAAATAACATATCCTCACTATTCCAAAAATCAATTCAAGATGCAATGAAAAGTTAACGACTTTCCGAGTCAATAACTCCTCCTTTTTTTACTGGTTCACGAAACAGACAAAAAAAGACACCGACAAATTTCCGTCAGTGTCCGATTTGTATTTTTATATTCACTTCGTATCTTCATACTGCTGTTGATACGTTTGAATGTCCCCTGCTCCCATGAAGAGCAATACGGCATTTTCATGTTTACTTAACAGTGATACGTTGTCCCGTGTCAAAATTTCCGACCCCGGTACTTTTTCTTGCAGATCCTCTACACGAACTTGTCCTTCTTGTTCACGTGCTGATCCAAAGATCTCGCACAGATACGTCGCATCTGCTTCACGTAACGATGTCGCAAAATCATCCATGAATGATTTCAAGCGAGTGTACGTGTGCGGTTGGAAAATTGCCACGACTTCACGATCCGGATATTTTTTCCGTGCCGATTCAATCGTTGCACTGATCTCTTTTGGATGGTGCGCATAATCATCAACTAGAATCTGTGAACCAAAACTTGATTCACTGAAACGGCGTTTAACGCCACCAAACGAAGACAGACGTGTTGCAACGTCCTCTTTGCTTAATCCTTCATACTGGCAGATTGCAATGACAGACAATGCATTTAAGACATGATGCTGTCCAAAACCAGGAATCAAGAACGTACCGTAGAAATCATCGCGGAGATAAACGTCAAACGATGTCCCGTCCGGTGTTGATGTTGCGTTTTCCGCTCGGAAATCATTGTTTTCGCCAAAACCATAATACAAGACAGGAACATTCGCCTGGATGTTCTGAAGATGTTCGTCGTCTCCACACGCCACGATCGCTTGTTTGACTTGCATCGCCATCTCTTGGAAGGCGGATACGACGTCGTCGATGCCTGTAAAGTAGTCCGAATGATCAAAATCAATGTTCGTCATGATCGCATAATCCGGTTTGTAGTATAAGAAATGCCGTTTGTACTCACATGCTTCGAATACGAACGCTTTAGCATCTTCTACCCCCGCACCTGTGCCATCACCGATTAAAAATGCCGTCGGCGTGATGCCACTTAATACGTGTGACAATAAACCAGTCGTCGATGTCTTACCGTGCGAACCTGTAATCGCAACCGACCGATACTCATCTGCTAAATACCCTAAGAAATCGTAATAATGATAAATCGTCAAATCCAGTTCCTTTGCCCGAGCAATTTCTGGATGATCATCACCAAAGGCATTCCCCTGGATGATGACTTGATTTTCTTTAATGTTGTCCGCACTAAACGGGAAAAACGGAATTCCTTTTGCCCGTAAGGCATCTTCCGTAAAAATATGCTTTTCAATATCAGAACCTTGCACTTGATGATTCATTTCATGTAGTACTTGGGCAAGCGCACTCATCCCAGTCCCTTTAATCCCTACAAAATGATAGTTTGTCATATATGAGCCCTCCAATTCACGTTCCGGTCCGTACCATCGGGCTTGGGTACAAAACCTGTACCATTATAGCAAACCGATTTATTTTTTACCATGTAAATTATTTTGTTCCCGTCGTGCACGATACATTGCCATCAAGTCCTTCGTCGTCATCACGACATTGACCGGCGGACCCGCCGGTTTTTTTATCGGTGTCTGATTTCCTTCTACCGCAGTCTCAACAGCAACCGTCGTCTCGGCCTCCGCGACGACGTCAGTCGCTTCAGGCGTTGCGAAGCGGCGTCCTGTTTCTTCTTCCACCGTTTCAAGTGGAACTGCTGCTTGCGTATCCTCAACTACTCGAGAATGCGGTGGAGCCGCTTCAGTCAGTGGACTGATTAATCCGGATTCTGCCTCGACATCCACGTCCTTTTCATCGATGGTCCGACCGATTGCTGCCTGTTCAGGCAAAGCTACATCATCCGACTCTTGTTCTTCTGATGGCTCTTCGACCTCATCTTCTATCGGCAGTTCGATTGTCGGCTCAGGAACAAGGATGTCAGCATCAGTCATCGGGACTAGACCGGCATCTGCTTCAGTCAAATCTGTCTGTTCCATCGTCTCGATCCGTGACACTTCATTCGTTTCGTCTGTCTCATGTTCAAGCGTCTCTTCCATTCTTTCCTCTTTGAGCTCACTTGAAACCTCGACTTCTGATTCGTCTGAATGGATTTCTTCCTGGATCGACCGTTGCTTTTTAGGTCGCTGGAATCCGTAAATAGGCGATGGAACATCCGTCAACACGAAGCGATCTTCACGTTCTTCTTTTTTTGGACGTTCGACGGGTTTCGTTTCTTTTTCACCTGCCAATTCCCGTCGAATCCGTGCTGCCTGTTCCTTTAACGACTGTTCATAACGATTGCTCATTCCTTCACCCCTCCATCTTGTTAAAAAATCGGTCGAATTATCGACCGATTAAAAATGTTTCTCCCGTTTTCGCTGATTCATCTAATACAAGAATTCCTTTTGCCTGCGGTGCATCCGCTAATGCCAATTCACGAGCAGAGCACAGCATGCCACTCGAAGCTACTCCGCGAAGCGAAGACGGACGAATGATTAATCCAGAAGGCATGACTGCTCCAGGCTTCGCCACTACTACTTTTTGTCCCGCTGCGACGTTCGGTGCGCCACAAACGATTTGCAACGTATGCCCATCCACTTCAACTTGACAGACCGATAACTTATCCGCATCTGGATGTTTTTCGGCAGACACGACGAATCCAACTACGAATTTAGGCGAATAGTCGATGTCGCGGGACTCGAAGTCCACTCCATTTTCTCCTAATACGTGTTGAATCGTTTCAACCAGTTCAGGTGTCACATCAACAGGTCCAACTGTGTCTAACGTAAACTGATTTGACGCTTCAAAGATATTATAACCGATGACGTCTTCTCCATGAAAAATCGTTGCCACGTTTCCTTTTCGTTCAGCTGTGATTTCAGCACGCGGTGCATCTGCTAAGATAACCATCAAGACGTCCCCGACACCTTCTTTATTGTAAAAAACATTCATGCAATCCATGACTCCCTTCAAACTTTCTCACAATGCCTATTGTAGCAGATTATTTAACTTTTCGGCTGCTTGTTTTTTGCAAGGACGAAGACCGGTTCTAGATTCCCTTCGTCGTAGATAAACGGGAGTGCCGTAACGGGAACTCGGCCATTCGTAAAGAAATCAAACATCAATTGTTGCAAGACATCATATCCGGCATCGTTTCGAATATCGGCGAAGATTAAGACGTCTTGATGAGGGATGCCGACCGCAAACTCCCCTGTCATTTTTTCGGCATAGTCGCTTAACAATTGTTTATTTAAGACACGACTTGCCTCGTATCCGTCCCCCGTACTTAAAAAGTAAAAGACGTTCCCAACTACTTCATCGGTTTTAAAGGGGGCATCCAGTGTCTTTACGTTAAAGCGAGCCGCTTCCGACAGATGCTCAGCCGTCCACCCTGCTTGTGCTAACAATTCTTCATCAATCAACCGGTACGTTGCACCCAGGTCGAGCGCATACATGATTTTTGTTTCACCCGTATGAGGGGTACTGATGATTTTTTTACCTTCTTTTGTTTCATCCGCAAATGATTTCGACCGGATGACAGGGAACACCTTTTGTTCATGCCCCGTCAACGAAACGGGTTCAGTCTGTTCCAGGACGGCTTTGATATATTCAATCGTTTCTTCTACTGCTATGACACCACGACGCTTCGTTTTCGCAACAAGTGGGTTCAGACCAAGATCAACACCTGTCCGGTCCTGTTTTCGTTCGATCCGGAGAACTGATTTTTCCCGGTCAAAATACGTCGTATAACGTGATGTTTCAAAAGCCTCTGTCACCAGACGGCGAATTTGTTGTAGTTCCATGAATCTGTTTCACCCTTTCCTATTAAAAAAAGCGAGTCAGCGCTCGCTTTGATCTCAAACTGTCTCTAAAAATGCTGTAACTTGTTCCGGTGTTTTTCGTTCTTTCCCGACATAACGACCTGTCTCTTCATTTTCACGGTAAGCGACAAAACTTGGAATGCCGAAGATATTCATTTCCTGGGCAATTTCAAGGTGCTCATCACGATCGACGTAATAAAAATTGAACTCACTAAACGTCTGTTCCATCTCCGGCATAAACGGGTCTAAAAACCGGCAATCCGGACACCAGTTGGCGGAAAAGAGAAATACAGAACTTTCTTGTTTGGCTTGATCAAATTGTGCTTTCGATTCTAATTTTTTCATTCAGTCCACTCCTTCAATACATGCTTTTTTCATTGGCTTCATCATAGCATATTCGAATGTTTCTGTACGATTTCGTGTTCTGTTTGCTATACTGCAACTAGAAAATGTCTTGAAAGGAAATGACTATGACTGACCAACCTATCAAACATCCCTTCGAACGCTTTGTCGGTTTTGTCGGCATGACAAGTTGTCTGAGATACGGCTATTCGTTTATCGACTCTGAACGCAGCCTTCCCCAAATTCTCCTCTTGCTCGTCGTCGGATTTGCCATCATCATGTTGCTCGAACTATTCACAAAGCAACTTGCCCGAAAATTACCAATCGTTCGGATGCGTTATTTGCTTCCGCTTTATGTTTTGTATTTGTATGTCTTCTTTATCAGCTTCTACTCCAGTTCATTTGGTTTTTCGCTGTGAACACAGAAATCGTTTTTACGCATGCTCTGCAAGAATCAAATCAAGCAATTCAAAAAAATCATTTCATCTCGACAAAACAGGGAGCGGATTTCAAATCCGCTCCCTGTTTTGTGTAAAGACCTCCGGTTATAGCCACCTCATCTTTTAGTATTCAATTTTCAAATCACCATCTTTAATTCGTCCGATACGCCGTAAGCCGCGATAAATCAAATAACTCAACAAGGCTGGAGCGATAAAACATAGGACGATCACCGCTAAATAATATTCCGCTTCAAAACCCATTGTCTTCAATAACATCAATGGACCAACAAGTCCACTCGTCCCCATACCTGACCCTTCCGGATTACTTTCTAGCGTCAACAAAACTGTCGCAAACGGTGCTAATATGGCTCCCGCAAGCGTGGGTGGTACAATCGTCCATGGATTTCGGATGATATTGCCGACCTGCAGCATAGATGTTCCTACGCTCTGGGCGATGAAACCACCAATCCCATTATCACGGTAACTGATGACACCAAAGCCGATCATTTGCGCCGCGCATCCGATCGTCGCCGCCCCTGCCGCTAGTCCATCCAGTCCCAGCATGATTCCAAGTGCGGCACTTGAAATCGGGGCTGTCAAGGCAAGTCCCATCACGGTCGCAACGAAAATCCCCATAATCAAAGGTTCCCGTTCCGTTCCCCAACGAATGACTTCTCCTAAGTCAGTCATCAAGGTCCCAATCCAGGCGCCGATATATTTTCCGCTTACGAAACCGACCAACAATGTGATGAAAGGCGTTAAAATGATGTCAAGACGTGTTGTCTTCGAAACCAACTTCCCGATTTCAGTAGCGATGACCGTCGCCACATAACTTCCGGCAGGTCCTCCTGCTTCGTAACCAAATGCACCGACGGCAACGGCAGAAAACAGGACAAGCGGTGGTGCTTCAAGTGCAAACGCAACGGCGACACCAATCGCTGGTCCGGTCAGTGCAATCGCTTGTTCACCAACCGTACTTAAAAACGAGGCATCGATCCCTCTTGTAACTAGTCCTTCGCCGATCGTCTTTAAAATCAATCCCATGATCAAGGAGCTGAACAGTCCTAATGCCATATAACTCAAAACCGTGATGAAGTATATTTTCGGACTCAGTAAAATCCCTTTCTTTTTTAACACGTTTAACAAGATGCCACTTCCTCCTGAATTAAAATCAGATTCATTATAACAAAACATCAGAAAAAGGACATACACTTGTTTTATCATCTGACAAGACAAAAAGAACATCCACAAAAAAACTGAAGAGGATACGTGACGTATCTCCCTTCAGTCAGAATCATTTCACTTGTAACGTGGCAAGTGTCGTCGTATCGAGTTGTGTCACCAGTTTTTTGAGTAGCTCTTTTGCTGCATCGTAATCATCCGTATGCATGATCGATGCATGCGTATGAATGTAACGTGCTGGAAGACCCACGACAGTTGTCGGGATGCCGTTGTTCGAACGGTGGATGACACCACCATCCGTCCCGCCCGCTCCGACGTAGTATTGATATGGAATCTGATTCGACTCTGCCGTATCCAACACATAATCCGTCATCTCTTTTGATAAAATCATCACGCTGTCCTTGATCCGCAATAACGGACCTTGTCCCAATTGTCCAAATTCTGTCTTGTCACCTGAAGCATCATTCGCTGGAGAAGCATCGACGACAAACGCGACGTCTGGATCAATCAGATTCGTTGCGGTTTGCGCCCCACGTAAGCCAACTTCTTCTTGGACCGTCGCCCCTGAGAAAAGCACGTTTGGATGATCGGATGCTGTCGTTTCCTCTAATAATTCAATCGCCATACCGACCCCATACCGATTGTCCCATGCTTTTGCCATGATTTTCTTCGGATTCGCCATCGGGGTGAACGGGAAAAACGGAACAGCCGGAATGCCCGGACGAATCCCAAACGACTCGGCCTCTTCTTTTGTGTCTGCCCCGACATCAATGAACATATCTTTGATCGCCATCGGTTTATTCCGGACTTCATCTGTCAATAAGTGTGGTGGTATTGATGCGATGACTCCAGGAATGATTCCCTGATCCCCACAAATCGAGAACCGTTGTGCAAGCAAGACTTGACTCCACCATCCACCAAGCGGTTGAATCCGAAGCATCCCGTTTTTGGTGATTTGTGTCACCATGAAGGCGACCTCATCCATGTGTCCTGCGACCATGACTCTTGGACCATCCGCTTGCCCTGTCCGTTTTCCAAAAACCGACCCCAGACCATCCGTAATGATTTCATCGGCCACCGGTGTCATCCGTTCTTTGACGAACTGTCTGACATCATGTTCAAATCCAGGTGCACCATTCAATTCCGTTAACGTTCGAAACAACTCTCTTGTTTTTTCATTCATATGTATCGCCTCCTGTTCATTCATTATACAAAATTTTGCTTCAATCACTTAACCTTTTGTTTCTCACTGGGCGAATTATTTGGTACAGTAGGAATAGAACCTGTAAGGAGGGGAATTTTAATGAAAAAACGCTATTGGATTATCGGTCTTGCAGCAGCTGTCGTCGCCGCTTTCGCAGTCAAGAAGGCTGTAGACAACAAACAATTATCTGCCGAGGAAGCGCTCGAAATCACGAAACGCACATTTTCAGCAAAAGGACGTGTCCAAGGTGCATGGATCTCTGCAACACCAGAGGCGTACGCATATGAGTCACGTGACTACCAAAGCTACAAAGGTGGCATCTCGGTCCTTGAAGGTGACGACGAAAAGACGTATCAATTTACCGTTGATGCGGAAACAGGTGCTTTACTCGAATACGCATAATATGTAGACCATACTTCGATTGACGAAGTATGGTCTTTTTTGAGGAGGAGAGTTCCCTATGGGTCTACTCGCCACGATTTTTGTGCTCATCGTCGCGTTAGAACACTTTTATATTTTGGCGCTCGAGATGTTTTTCTTATCATCTCGTCCCGCGCTGCGTACATTTAATTTGACGAAAGAAGCCGCCGCAGATCCCCGCATCAAGACGCTGTTCGCAAATCAAGGGTTGTACAACGGCTTTCTTGCCGCCGGTCTGATTTTTGGATTGATTCTCGGTTCGTCTGCTGTTCAACTGTTTTTCCTCGCCTGCGTCATCATTGCCGCTCTTTACGGAGCCGCGACGGCCAACCTTTCGATTTTTTGGAAACAAGGTTTACCTGCAATCCTTGCTTTTTTATTCGTTTTGTTCGTTTGAATGAAAAAAAGCCCGATGTGAGCGATTCTGATATGCTCCCACAAAAGTAGACAGTTGAAATAACAAAACTGTCTACTTTTGAAGGGAGCTTTTTCTATGGCCACATCTAAATTTTTGCTTGATGAAAAAATACACATCATACAGATGTACGATAACGGAACATATACGTTAAAGGAGATTGCGTCGCTCTTCGAGCTTTCACTCGATACGTTGAATACTTGGCGAAGACGATACCGTCACGGTGGTGCCTCAGCTCTAAGTAATAGAACGGGATGGACACGCTATTCAGAAGAACTGAAAACACAGGCCGTACGCGCAGTGCTAGACCGTGAGGAATCACTCAGGAGTGCCACGCTAAGATTCGGCATCTCGAGTAAGAGCGTGCTTCAAAGATGGATTAGCCAGTATACTGGTCATAGTACTCAAGGGAAACCGTTGAAGGAGCGATTCACTATGACCAAAGCAAGAAAAACAACATTCGAAGAGCGCGTCGAGGCAGTTATGGACTGCATACAGAACGGGAAAGACTATCAACACACCATGAAGACCCATCGGGTCTCGTATCAACAAATCTACAGCTGGGTAAGGAAGTTCGAGAAAGACGGGATAGACGCACTGTTGGACCGCCGGGGACGTCGGAAACCGAAGGAAGAATTGACCGCTGGAGAACGTTTCACTATTGAAATGAAACAACTCGAGAAAGAAAATGAGCGTCTGCGAATGGAGAACGCTTTCCTAAAAAAGTTAGAGGAGATCGAGAGGAGGTCACGTTAAGCCAAGTTCGTAATCGAGATAAATACGAGGCGATCCAGTCATTCGCAGCGCAATTCGGTTATCCCATCGTAGCCTTATGTGACCTTGCGGGTATCTCGCGTGCAGCTTACTATAAATGGTTACATCGTGTACCGACGGTACGGGAGACCGAGAACACACGGATCATCGAAGAGATGTGCCAGATTCACTATTCGGTGAACGGAATTTACGGATACCGCCGAATGACACTGAACCTGAAACGTCGCTTTGGCAGAAACGTCAACTCGAAGCGAATCCGTCGCTTGATGGGCGTTGCCCGAATCTACTGTGTCATCCGTCGAAAGCGTCCCAAATATATGCGCCACCTTCCTCAACAGACGACAGAGAATATCCTGAATCGTGATTTCCATGCGGCGGGACCGAATCAGAAATGGGTAACGGATGTCACGGAACTGAAGTATGGCGCATCCCAAAAGGCGTATCTAAGTGCCATTCTAGACCTGTACGACGGATCCATTCGTTCGTTTGTCATCGGTCATTCGAATAACAATCAACTCGTGTTCGATACGCTTGAACGCGCCCTTCAGGGCGCACCAGAAAGCCAACCACTTCTACATAGCGATCGTGGGTTTCAATATACGTCGCATGCTTTCCGTCGAATGACGAAAGCAGCAGGCATTACACAAAGTATGTCTCGTGTCGGTAAATGCATCGATAATGGTCCGATGGAATCGTTCTGGGGCGCATTGAAGTGTGAGAGTTATTATCTACATAAGTTTGAGGAGTTCGACGAACTCTGTCATGCGATTCAGCAATACATTCGATTCTATAACGAAGAACGATACCAAGAACGACTAAACGGCTTGAGTCCGCTGGAATTCAGGGCTCAAGCCGTTTAAAAGATTTTTATTATTTCGCCTGTCTACTTGACGGGGAGCAGTTCATTTGGCTCCCATCGGGTGTTTCGGTATTCCATCTTGATCAACGTGGGTTGTCATTACGTTCGTAGATCGGGTTCATATATTCTGTAGTAGAATACAGGCGCGGTACGACGACATACAATATGACAGCTGGTACAGCAATCAATAATAACATCAGTAACATCGGTAACCAGTAGACGACTTTTTGTTTCAAGTTATCTGAGTTGCTATCGATGTATTCTTTGACACCATCGATTTTAGCAGCATCTGCACTCGTAAGTAATTTGCCACTGTCTGCGTTAAAGAAATGGATTTCACGTTTGATCGTAATAAAGATTCCGTCACGAACTGTTTCGATTACAGCGATACCGCCGATAACCTGTTCACCTTTTTCACCAGTGAACGTTTTTGGATCTTCAATCTCAACAGATCCTTTTTTATAATCGTAATGTGTACTCTTCAATTCCTCGTCAAGTGCTTTTTGCATAGATGACGTATCAATCGCAGCGAATACCGATTGCCCGATACTCAATGCGAGAAAGAGTGCCGTTACGAAGGCTAAGCTTTTTTGCCACATCCCCAATTTCCCCCTTTACCTGTAAATACAAGTTCTTCAGTCAACAACATTGTACCAATTAATAAGAAAAAAGTGTGAAAGAAATGCTAGGAAAATAAGAAAACTTTTTGTCCAAATTAATTAGTGTACGTCGCTTCCATCCGATAAATCGGTTGTCCAAGCGCTGAGAAGCGTTCTTCGTATTCGGTTCTGACGTTATTTTCCGGCTCATTGGCGTGCAAATCAAGCGACATCCAATCGAACGTCATCCCGTAAGCAGACATCGTCATCAGACTGGATTCAAATAATTTCCGGTTATCCGTCTTAAAGTGAATCTGCCCGTTCTTCGGTAAAATCTCTTCGTATGTCGCTAAAAAGGTCTTGTATGTCAATCGTCGTTTCGCATGACGTGACTTTGGCCAAGGATCAGAGAAGTTCAGATAAACACGTGCAACTTCTCCTTCTTTAAAGAAGTCACGCAAATCTTTGGCGTCCACAGTAAGGACACGGACATTTTCAAGTGGTTCTTCGACCATCTTCTGAACGATTGTGACCGCAACACTCTCGAATAACTCGATAGCGATGAAGTTGACATCCGGATACTGTTTTGCCATCCCGGTGATGAAGGCTCCTTTACCCGAACCGACTTCGATGAAGATCGGATTCGTATTCTTAAATTCGCTTGACCAGTTCCCTTTTAAAGTTGACGGGTCTGCTATATAGATGGAGGATTGCTCTTTCATATAATCCAGTGCCCATGGCTTGTGGCGTAAACGCATACTGCTCATCCTTTCGATTCTTAAATTATCCGCAGATAAGTTTATCATGATTCGGGTAAATATATAAGATGTTCTTCCGACTCTCAAAAAAGAATGTTCAGCAGATCGTCACTTGAGAATTAGTGAGCAATCTACTACACTGGCAGTACAAAGGTTTTTCACTAAAAGGAGGTTTTACTGTTGGATGACTTCTTAATTACTTGGGCTTCCCCGATCGTCCTCGTCATGGGTGTAACTGCCCTTTTCGTCTGGGCAACGTTTGGTAAAGTCAACGCGGAATAATCGTTAAGTCAAGACATCTTGTGTTCATCACAAGGTGTCTTTTTTACTTTCTGAACGATTCACTTGGTTTATCACAAAAACAGATGTATACTTCTTACGAAACAGTTTTTTAATTACAGCTATCAAATAGCCCAAAACACTGGTATAAAAGGAGAATTGTAATGGATAAAAAACAAAACAGAGAAAAAGATATTTTAGTACAGAAGAAAACAGGAGCCGATTTAGTCGTCGACACCCTGATTGAACAAGGGGTCGACTATATCTTTGGGATTCCGGGTGCGAAGATTGACTCCGTGTTCAACGTCCTTCAGGACCGTGGTCCAGAACTGATTGTCGCACGCCACGAACAAAATGCCGCGTTCATGGCTCAAGCCATCGGTCGTTTAACGGATAAACCGGGTGTTGTGCTTGTCACATCCGGCCCCGGTGCTTCGAATCTCGCGACCGGTCTCGTCACAGCCAACTCGGAAGGTGACCCGGTCGTCGCCATCGCCGGTGCCGTGACACGTGCCGATCGTCTGAAACGGACTCACCAATCGATGGACAATCAGGCCCTCTTCACACCAATCACGAACTTCAGCGCCGAAGTTCAAGATGCCGATAACATTCCAGAAGTCTTATCGAATGCTTTCCGGACTGCTGAAACGACGTCTGGTGCCGCTTTCGTCAGCATCCCGCAAGATGTGGGTCTAAGTGAATCGAACGTCACTTCCTTTAAAGCAGTCCCGACACCAAAACTCGGGATCGCTCCAGAAGAGTGGGTCAACGAGACTGCGACGTTAATCGAACAGGCTAAGTTACCAGTGTTATTACTTGGTATGCGTTCCAGTCAACCACGTGTCGTCCAAGCGATCCGCGGGCTCTTACAACGGGTATCGATCCCTGTCGTCCAAACATTCCAGGCAGCCGGGACACTTTCGCGAGAACTCGAATCGAACTTCTATGGCCGCGTCGGTCTATTCCGCAACCAACCAGGGGATGCCTTGTTAGCAGAAGCTGATCTTGTCTTAGCGATCGGATATGATCCCATCGGCTATGATCCGAAGTTCTGGAATCAACCTTCGCACGATCGGACTTTGATCCACCTCGATCAGATGCGTGCTGAAATCGATCACTTCTATCGTCCGGACCGGGAACTTGTCGGTGATGTCGCCGCAACGATCAACGCCTTATCTGACCGTTTGAATCCACTGACCCTCCCGACGAGTTCAACGGAGTTCTTGCGTGGTCTTCAACAACGGCTAGAGGAACGGGATATTCCACCAATCGTCAAAGACTCTCCCTTGACACATCCACTCTATTTCATGAAAACGTTACGGGAACAAATCGCTGACGATGTGACCGTTACCGTCGATGTCGGGTCTCACTATATTTGGATGGCTCGCCATTTCCGTTCGTATGAGCCACGCCATCTTTTATTCAGTAACGGCATGCAGACGCTTGGCGTCGCCTTACCTTGGGCAATTGCCGCAACGCTCGTTCGTCCTGGTAAAAAAGCCGTCTCGATTTCTGGTGATGGCGGGTTCCTTTTCTCCGCGATGGAGCTCGAAACTGCCGTCCGCCTGAATGCACCACTCGTTCATTTCGTTTGGCGTGACAGTGGTTTTGATATGGTCGCTTTCCAACAGGAAATGAAATACAACCGGAAATCGGGCACATCGTTCGGTGAAGTCGATCTTGTGAAATACGCTGAAAGTTTTGGTGCCAAAGGACTCCGCGTCAACCATCCATCGGAACTTGTCTCCGTCATGGAAGAAGCGTGGAAGACGGAAGGTCCCGTCATCGTCGACGTTCCGATTGACTACAGTGATAACATCACGCTCGGTAAAGAAGTACACTTAGATCAACTTAACTGATAGGGGCTGGAAACGATGCAACACGATGATACGTTACTTCAAATTTCAACGATGATGGCGTTACTCGATGGTGTCTTTGAAAGCGAAACGAGTTATGCCTCTATTCTCGCAGGACACGATTTCGGTATCGGAACGTTCGATCATCTAGACGGTGAAATGATTGGTTTTGACGGAGCGTTTTACCAACTCCGTTCTGACGGCAGCGCCCGACCACTCGACCCGGAAACGACAACGCCGTTCTGTTCCCTCACCCGCTTCACTCCAGAACACTCGTTCCAAATGGATCAGGTGATGACGAAACACGCATTTGAACAGTGGTTGAGTGAACAACTCCATACCGTCAACAGTTTTTATGCGGTGCGGATCGACGGAAAGTTTTCTGAAGTCAAAACACGGACGGTCGCCCGACAAGAAAAACCGTTCCGACCGATCACAGAAGCCGTCGCGACACAAAGTGCCCGGACGTTCGAACAGATTGAAGGAACGTTAGCGGGTTACTTCACACCACGGTTCGGTCACGGCATCGCCGTCGCTGGGTATCACCTTCATTTCATCGACAAGGAGCGCAGCGGTGGTGGTCACGTCTTCGACTATACGGTCCAACATGTGACCGTGACATTTGAAGAAAAACCCCGTCTGGATTTACGTCTTCCGACGACAGTCGATTACCGGACAGCCGATCTCGAAAGCCACGATATCGAACAAGAAATCAAAATCGCAGAAGGCTAAAAAACGTGTGGACTAGACTGACCTAGCAATATGAGACACATATAAAACACCTTGATTAGGCTGCCAGTACACCGTATTTTTTAGGTGTCAGGTAGCCTAATTTTTCTTGGATTCGTTCTTCGTTATAGTAATTTAAGTAATTCATAACTCGTTCATAGACCTCGTGGTCTCTTAGCGAATTGAATTTGACGTACTGGAACTCCTCGGACTTCAAATTTGAGTGGAACGATTCGATGACTGCGTTGTCCCAACAGTTTCCTCTACGAGACATGCTGCTTGTTAGATGGTTCTTCTGGACGAAATCTTGAAAGGCATATGACGTATAGACACTTCCTTGGTCTGAATGAATGATGACCCCCTCGGGGTGGTTTCGATTCTCAAGCGCTACCTTTAACGTATCGATAACGAGAGGCGTTTGTTGGTGCTCGTATAATTTGTAGGCAATGATCTCGTTATTGAATAAGTCCATGATGGTTGAAAGATATTTCGTCGTGCTGCCGTATTGGATATAGGTGATATCCGTCAACCACTTCTGATTCGGTTTACTTGCTGTGAAGTCACGCTTGAGAAGATCAGGTGCCGTTATGATGCGCTCACCTTGAGACTTCCATCTTCGCTTGGGCTTGATCCGACATTGAAGATGGTGTTTTTGCATGATTTTCTGTACGGTATTCCGATTGACTTTTAATCGATAGATTTGCTGTAATAATGCCTTTATTTTCCGATGGCCATTCCGATACTTCGTCTGTTTACTTAGTTCGATGATGGCATTTTCTAGCACCGAAGGTGCTTCCACAGATCCTTTAATCCAACGGTAATAGTTTGCTCTTGGTACATTCAAAGCGCTAAGAATGGCGGTGATTGTATACTTTCCCCGAAGAAACTCTACAATTTTTATGACTATTTCTTTTTCAACTCTCTTTCGATTTCCATGTACTTTTTTAAGATTTCGTTTTCCATCTTCAGATGAGACAGTTGTCGCTCTCTCTTGTCATCCTCACTCACAGAATCAGGACCATGCCCATAGCTATATTGTTTTCCAATCGGCTGATCAAATCGATAATGTTGGTTAGAACGATACCATTTCATCCATGTTTTGATTTGAGATTCATTTTTGATCCCGTACTTCTCCATGATCTCTTTCGTCGTTAACTCACCACTCAGCTTATCTTTGACTACTGCCCATTTCAGTTCACTTGAATATACGTTTTTGCCCATGCAAAAACACCTCCGATGTTAGTACTTTTTAAAAGTGTACCACTCCGAAGGTGTTTTATATTGTCTCAAAATTTTAGGTTAGCCCAGACACTTATTTCTGTGTCCACACGTTTTTTGTCGTCATTCGGCATAGGTCCGGCCTTATTCCCCCTGCTCAGTCTCAAGCAGTTGTTCTAGAAAAAGGTAACTATCTGTCGCATCGGGATGAGCCGTATCTTCATACCAATAAATCGACAAGACCGCTTGTGCGACGACATACCAGTACATCCGTTGTTTGAGTTCAGCCGTCAATGGATGACCGTAACTCGCAAACCACTCCGGCCAGAATTCCTCATCCACATAACTGTACAGCATCATCCCTAGATCATAGGCACGATCCGCAATGATGGCATCATCCCAGTCATTCAGATACAGATGACCGTCTGTCCCGACTAACCAATTATTATGATTCAGATCGGAGTGACAGACAACCTGCTCATCCGTTCTGACATACGGTAAACGCTCGGATAAATAGTCAATCGCCTGTTCAATCAGTTCAGGTTGCTTAAGTTCAGTTGGTTGAAAATACAAACGGCATTGCCGTAACAGCTCATCTGGTTCGATCGGACGTTGGTCCAGCTGTTGCAACATGAATAACAATTCTTTCGAATCGTGGATTTTCCCAAGCAGGCGTGCCACTTCCGGCCGTTCCATCATTTCCGGTTCTAATTCTTGACCTTCGATGAACTGTTGCGCGCTGATGACATCCCCGCTATAAATCCGTTTTGTCCAAAGCAGTTTTGGTACGATCCCATCCGCAGATAAAATCGCCAGGAATGGCGATGAATTTCGTTTTAAAAAAAGTTTCGACTGACCGGTCGAAGCAATGTACGCTTCTCCCGTAATTCCACCTGCTGGCGTAAGGGTCCAGCCTTCGCCAAGCGCATCTAAAATATCTAATTCCATTATAATCCGCTCAACTTTTTAGTAGATTTGCCTTAAGGCACAATGCTTATCTTAACATGTTGCAATCGTTGTTGACAACGGAAGGACCATGATCCGGGCAACACCCTTCTCAATCGGCGTAACGGATGCGCGCTCTCCCTGGGCATGGACGTTCCACCGGTTATGATCAAGCGCAATCTCAACAGATTCCATCGTCACATTGTGGACGACCAATGTCCGTTGCCAGGCATCATACGAATGGACAGCTTCGACTTCATAGGCGATGACTCCCGCGCGCATCGGTAAGAAATGAAAGAGTTCTTGAATCTGATTCGCCCGGTGCAGCCGAAAACCACCGTGCATCCGACGAATTTGTAAGATGTTCTTGAGATAGTCGACCATCCGAGCATGCCGATCCCGTAACGTCCAATCGATTCGGTTGATGACATCAGGTGCGTTGTAACTATTTTCGACTCCACCTTTAGTCCGTCCGAATTCTTGCCCGGCATGAAGAAACGGTATCCCCGCTGATAAAAAGACAATCGTTTGGGCAAGTCGACTCATCTGCAGCCGCGTCCTTTCATCCAAATCCGGTCGAGCCAGCACCAACTTATCGTATAACGTATGGTTATCATGCGCCTCGACATAATTGATGGAATACGTCGGCTCCGGAAAACGCCCCACTGTTTGACCCGCTAGTGTGATACTGCCCGCCATTCCGTTTCGAACCTCGCCTTCCGGCCAACCGTTTCCTGAAACAAAACCACGGTCGGTCTCACTGAACGTCGATCCTTTTAATGCATCTCGGAAGACATCATTAAAATGACCGACCTTAGGCATCTGTGACGCGAATGAACTGGTTGCTTTTTGACGGTGCGGAAGTGGTGTCGCTAAATCCCAACCTTCCCCATACACTAAAATCGTCGGATCAATTGCATCTAACGCAGCCCGAACAGCATTCATCGTTTCGATATCATGGATCCCCATCAAATCAAATCGAAAAGCATCAATCCGAAAGACATCAGCAAAATACGTCAGACAGTCGACGATCATCCGCCTCATCATGAAACGTTCGGATGCCGTATCATTGCCGACACCGGTCCCATTGGCAAGTGTACCGTCTAATTCATACCGGAAATAGTAACCCGGCACCAAATGTTCGAGTGCCGAGTGTTCCCAGATGTAGACATGGTTCATGACGACATCAAACGTCACACGAATTCCCGCTGCATGTAGTCGTTCCACCATCTCGGCATACTCCAAAATCCGGACTTTCGGATCGGTCGGGTCACTGGCATAACTCCCTGCAAGTGAAAACCATTGAACAGGATCATACCCCCAATTATACGGACGGCGACTCACTTCTTCTGTCGTCGTAAAAAAATGAACGGGAAGCAACTGAAGATGTGTGACACCAAGCTCAAGTAAATAGTCGATGCCGGTCGTCCGCCCCTCTGGTGAGACTGTTCCGGACTCCACGACTCCTAAGTATTGTCCAGGATATGCAGAACCGGAAGACGGATCGACTGTAAAATCACGTATATGTGCCTCATAAAGAATGGCATCCGTTGGTTTGATTAAGATCGGGCGTTTCTCACGGTGCGGAAAATGTTGATGGATTTCATGCTCAATATCAAGCAACACACCAAACCGGCCGTTGGTGCTCACTGCTTTTGCATACGGATCAACGATTTCATGTGTTCCGAGATACGTCGTCACCCGGTACCGGTATAAGCTATGTTCCCATTGCCGCGGAACGATCAGGCGATGAGCACCTCGTTCCTGCCGAACCAGTTCTTTTGTTTCCACTTCCTGCTCTTCTTGGTCGTAACGCACACACTCGATCCGCTCTGCGATGGGTGACCACACATATAAAACAATCTTCTCCTCTTGAAAAAGAAGACCTAATGGTCCTTCATAACTGTATTTACGGTCAAATAACATCGTCCGGACGATTTGACTCGGTAAAACACGAAGTCGCTCTTGGTCGGGTAGTACGATTTCATAACACCGTTCCAACTCAATTGCTCGATCGAGCAGAAGCGTCAATTTGAATGTACCGTCACTCTCTTCCTGATTACTGATCCGGTGGTCGATCACCTGTCCATCGGATACAAGCAAAAAGTCATCCTGCCCGAACGGCATCATCGTTTCCAACAAAATGGTTTGAAACGTCATGAATTCGACTGAAATCAGCCTGGTTCGTTGTGTTCCCGGTTCACTGTTCCTCATCTCTTCACGCGACAATCGGATGTCTTGTCGCTTCCCTCCCTATTTACGAATCCGTTCGTTTTCCTGATTGTTCAATGCCATCTGAAATGTAACCGAAACCGTCTCCTTGAGGATTTGCTCACACACCCGCATCTGGGACGCTTTTGTATGTGGAGCAGACGCATTCATTTTCCGTAACCATTCACTAAAATCAATTTTACTGACATAGGTGGTCGTCGTCTCTTTTGGGATATGATCAAAATATCCTTGCGACGTGATGACGACGCGTTCGATTGGCAACATGAATTCCGAACCTAAAATCATCCGTAAGACATCTTCTGTCCGTTTCAGGCTAATCAACGGGTTGACGATATTTTTAGACGACGCCTTAAACGGTTGCTCCCGCCAGAGTTTATCGCGCTTAATATGATAGATACTCTCTTCTCCGTCAAGCCAATCGAGCAGATAAATCCTAGAAGGTCCGACGATGAATGGACTGAGTTCGACCTCACCTTGTTGATACTGAATGACGGCCCGATAAAACATGCCGAATTGATCATTCAATAAATGAAGCATCTGATAAAAATCGAGATGCCGTCTTAACGGCAGGCGCCAGATGTCTTCTTCCGTCGCTCCACCGGCTACATAAACTAATTTCTGTACTTCGACCCGTTTTTTATACCATTTATCAAAGGCCGTCTTCGAAATCTGCTTACCGGGTACTTGAACGACCTCCGCTTTCTTAAACGGTTGCCACCATTTCTTAGGACGTACAATCGTTTCACCCGGAAACAATTCTCCCGCCTCCCATTTTTTTAACACATTTGCATAATCCACAAGTTGTTGTTCTTTAAATCGTTTCGAGACTTCTAACGGATTTCGTTCATATCGACTTTCCAAATCATACAGTTTCATCAGCAATGCCATCGTATCACCTCATTATTTCTTCCCGAATTGAAACCGTGTATCGGCCTGATAGCGTGGTCGACTGGTAGGGCAAATTTTATATAAAATGATTTCGTTTACGTCCACATAACTAGCCGGTATTCCTTCGGGGGGAAGAAGCGTCACTTCCTGCCTCCATTTTTTCGCTAGAGTAACGTGCGGAAGGAACGGTCGTGATGGCGTCGGATCTATTTTTTGCGCCAGTTGAAGCAATTGATCGTTTAACGCCGGCCCGACCGCAAACACACGCGGACGTTCAGCCACACCAAACCGTTCGAGATGATCCAAATGGAGTGTCAATCCCGGCACCGTCTCAACGAGGTCCGACAAACGAGTTCGCCAGTCCGCTAACTCCGTTTCTGTCAAAGCACCTAAGAAACGAAGGGTCAGGTGATACTCGTCCGGCTCATAAACCGTTTTATAATACTGCTCCAATCGTAAGGGTGTCGCAAATTGTATCAGTTGCTCGTCTACTATCGGAAGGGCGATGAAATAATGTGCGTCCATGCGAGTCACTCCTTGATTTTCCCACTGATGAGATAGAGACATGCCCCGAAGAGGCTACTACCTGTATATACCCAAAATACCGTATAGATGGTTCCTTGATCAAAAACGAAACCACTCATTAAATTAAATAAAGCCGTCGCTAAACCCGTCGTCGTCGCCATGTATGTGCTGACCGCCGTCGCTACTGTCGACGCAGGTACCAGCGAACGGACGTAGTCAAGTGCGACCGGAATCAACAAGCCGACGATCAGTCCTTGTAATGCCGCAAGTATCCACAACGTCCAAACCGGTGGTTCAAGAGCTAACAGCCCTGTTCGCATTGCCGATAATAACGAGACGAAAACAAGGACCGGAATCGGACCAAATCGTAACATCACACGGGTTGCCACGCGCATAAATGGAATTTCACATAGAACAGCGACAAAAAATAAGGTGCCGACGAGTGCCGTCGATTCTCCACGAATCGTCACGTAACTACCAAAATAATAGTTATTAGCAAAAATCGGTCCGAATACTAAACTTCCGCCTGCCAAAAACAGCAAAAAGCGTTTGTTGGAAAATAACGTCGCTAACGGAACATGTTCACGCTCCACCGATCCGACAGGGGTTTCTTCGATGCCGATCAGGACCAGGAACCCAAGCACAAGTGCTGCTCCACTTGCATAAAAAATCGCACCAAGTGACCCTTGCTCCGTCACTTGACCTAAAATAAACACAGCAAGCGCAAAGCCGGCAGAGCCAAATAATCGTAATGCTCCATAGTCAACCGACTTTCGTTTTGAAAATTCAATCGCTAACGTGTCGACAAGCGGAATATGTGCACACTGGAACAATGCCCAGAGAGAAGCAATCAATAATAACAACAGATAAACGGAAGTCAGCAAATAGCTGACCGTCAGGAGACCTGCTGCAAGTAACGCGATGAGCAACAACCGTTTCGGTCGTCCAAACCGGTCTGCCGCCATTCCCCAGACCGGTTGCAAGACAATCGATAATACCGGTCCAACTGCAACAATCGTCCCAATTTCGGATGCCGATAACCGGAAGGCATCATTTGAAAAATAAAGTGTCAAATACGGAATGAGTGCACCTTGCCCAAAAAAGATGAAAAAATAGAGTGCTTGAAAATGATATTTTTGACGATGGATCACAACTGACGCTCCTTTAAGAATCAATCCCCCTATCACTATGGATTCGGGGGATCATTTCATTATGAAATTGACGATTGAACAGGCATGTCACGGTGTCGAAACGATGATTATTTCGCTAACTCGTAAATTGCTTCTGCGTAAATCGCTACTGCCAACAACAACTCTTCAAAATCAACATACTCATCCACTTGGTGTGCCACTTCCGGCCCACCTGGGAAAACAGGTCCAAATGCAACACCTGCCGTCAGAGAACGAGCATACGTCCCACCACCGATTGCAATCAAATCTGCTTTTTGATTCGTCTGTCGTTCATAAACTGCACTGAGTGTCCGAATCAATTCATGTTCCGGATCGACATGGTGCGGTGGCATATGGGTCCGTGTCTGCAACTCAAAACCGTAAGCGATCGCTGCTTCTTTGATCAGTTGCAACCGCTCAGTGAAATCTGCACTGTATGGATAACGAATGTTGATCGAAGCCGTCCCTTGTTCCCCTTCGTAACGGAAGACACCCCCGTTGATCGTCAAGTCGCCTGTTTCGTCTGATGCTGCGACGCCAAGCGCCACCCCTCTTGAATCGCGGAACATATGGACCGCCATCTCGATGTAACGGCGACCATTGTAATCCAAATGGAGGGTATTTAAGAAACGAGCCAAGTGGAGGGCAGCATTTTTACCGTTGTCCGGTTCCATGGCGTGTGCCGCCACACCCATCACTTCAAAGACAAGTCCTTCTGCCGTTTCCTTGACTGTTCCCGTCAGCCCTTGTTCTTCCAGATGCTGATGGAACTTCTCTTCGATCGTCCCGCGTTCTGCCACATGAACGGTCGCTGTCGCATGCCCCGGAACCATGTTCGGGCGTTCTCCCCCTTCAAAACGGACGAGATGGTAACCGGTATCGGCCGTTTTCACGGGTTTCCCTTGTGTCAGTAAACCATCGTATAACCCTTTTTCCGCATTAATGATTGGAAAGTCCGCGTCAGGAGCAAATCCAAGCGTCGGCATTTCTTCATGTTTAAAGTAATGGTTCACACAACGCCATTCACTTTCTTCATCTCCACCTGCAATCAAACGAATCCGTTTCGAAAGCGGCAACCCTAACTCCTTGACGATTTTTAACGCGTAATACGCCGCCATCGTCGGTCCTTTGTCATCGATTGCTCCCCGGGCGTACAACTTCCCATCCGCTAAAGTTGGATTAAAGGGTCCGTACGTCCAGTTGTCGCCTCCAGCAGGTACCACGTCGAGGTGGCACAGGATGCCGAGTAATTCCTGTCCTTGACCATATTCAAGATGCCCGGCATAACCGTCGACATTTTTCGTGACGAATCCATCTCGTTCGCCTAAGGCGAGCATCCAATCGAGTGCGCGTTTGACTTCTCCACCAAACGGAGCACCTTCTTCGATCGTCGTTTCATCAAGGATGCTCGGAATCCGTAACAACTCTTTTAAATCAGCTAAAAGATCCTCGCGTCGAGCCAAGACTTCTTCTTTCCAGTTGACCATTACACTTCTCTCCCTTATCCGCTAATTCGTTCACCTCTAAGTATAGCGAAAATTTGACAATTACGAACATCCAAAATACGAAATCTTTTGTTATTAGCCTTTAAACGAACATTAAGAGATTAAAAAAGACGATTCATTCGTCAATGAGTATGTATTGATTGTGTTATTTTTGAAAACGTTCGGTTAAATTACTTGCATTCTATACTAAAAGAGTTATACTAAAGGCGAAACAACTTAATTACTCATCGTCTTTTGTCACCCGAAGCTTTAGAACACTATTCTATCCATTGGGGGAGTGGTTATACCAATGAAAGATTCTACAGACCGTATGTTGACCCGTATTAAATCGATTTATCTCTATATCAATGAGAACGGAGCTACTACGACAGCAGACTTGGTTGAAGAGTTCGGGATTACATCAAGAACCGTTCAACGTGACTTGAATGTACTCGAATACAACAACCTCATTGTAAGCCCAAGACGCGGTACTTGGACATCAAGTAAAAAACAACGACAAGCCGGCTGATTAAGATGTTTCATCAGACTATTTTCTGTTACGACGCGAATCCTTCGCGTCTTTTTTTGTTATTTTTTTTTCAAGCAGGGTATATCTAGTTTGAGAAGGAGATGATGAGATGAATATTTTAATTATTGGAGCAAACGGAACAACAGGTCGAAAAATGGTCGAATTGATTGGCAAACAAGGCCAACACCAAGCCATCGCCGTCGTCCGGGAAGAAAATCAGATCAATGATCTGATTGCACTTGGTGCTTCTGAAGTACGCCTGGGCGACTTAACAAAAGAGGTCACAGATGTCGTCAAAGATGCCGACGTCGTCATTTTTGCAGCCGGTGCCGGTGGAGCTTCTGAAGAATTGACGCGCGCCGTCGACAAGGATGGTGCCATTAAGGTCATTGATGCTGCCAAAGCGAGTGGAATTAAACGTTTCTTGATGCTCAGTTCAGTCGGTGCCGATCATCCGCAAGGTGATTTAAAAGTGTATCTTGAGTCTAAAGGGGCTGCCGACCGTCATCTAAAAGACAGCGGTCTTGACTATACGATCGTCCGTCCCGGTCCACTCAGTTATGATGCGCCAACGGGGACGATTGAAACAAAAGAACATTTTGATTCGTATGAAGGGCGAGAAGTTCCACGTGATGACGTCGCCGCTCTGTTCGTCACGTTGATTGATCATCCGACTCAGACACATCAATTCGAAGTATTAAGCGGTCCTTATCCGATTGCGGAAGCTCTTCGCAATCAATGATCACCAAAAAGAGGCTGGGACATAACTCGGCTTTATAAAGCCAAAGGCCCTCGAAACATTTTCGTTTCGAGGGCCTTTTTCTATAGAGTCAGTTAGTTATGTCCTAGACTCTTAATTCATTCTGGTTTCCAATCAAATAATGCCAGTTCGCCCCGTGTCAGCTCACGGTATTCCCCTGCTTCGAGCGTCGGATCGAGTGGCAATTGACCAATCGATAATCGTTTGAGATAGCTGACTTCCTTCCCAAGCGCGAGCATCATTCGTTTCACTTGATGGAACTTCCCTTCGGTGATGGTCAGCTCAAGCGTCGACGTCTCATCCGTCGCTTCTAAGATGACGAGTTTACCAGGTTTTGTTTTATATCCATCATCCAGCGTCACACCTTCTGCCACTTCCTCGACGTCCTCTTCCGTCAACATCCCGATGACTTCTGCATAATAGACTTTTTCGACATGTTTTTTCGGTGACATCAACGCATGATTAAAGGAACCATCATTCGTTAACAACAATAATCCTTCCGTATCCTTATCCAAACGACCGACCGGGAATGGTTTAAAGTACGTGACATCTTCAAGCAACAAATCGATGACGGTTTGATCCCGTTTGTCTTCCGTCGCACTGATTACACCAGGTGGTTTGTTCATCATCAAGTAGACGAATTTTTGATACGTAACCGGTTCGCCATACAAAAGTACGTGTTGTTTTTCTGTATCGACATGTTGTTTCGGGTCGAATACGATTTCTCCATCGACTTGAATCGCACCCGATTTGAGTAATTGTTTCACTTCTTTGCGTGATCCTGCTCCCATGTTTGAGAGTAATTTATCTAGACGCATTTCCTCGTCCTCGTTTCATTGAAAATTTTCGTCCAAGCACTGCTTCAGCTAATCCACTCCAGATCGAAAGACCTGCAAACACCACAATCCCGACGCCTGCTCCGACAAGTAAGATGACGAGCGATCCGACTATCGTGTCCGGAAGCCACGTATCTAATCCCCATTTGACCAGGGCAACACTCGCCCCCATGATCGCACTGATGATCATGATTAAAGAGGTCCGACGTAAAACCGTACTAAACGGGAACTGAACCGTTTGCGTAATCCGGAAGAACATCAATCCGGTTGCAACAAGATATCCAAGAATCGTCGCATATCCCGCCCCTGTACCGTCTCCGACCCAATGGATCAATGGTGCATTGAGCAGATACTTCGTCAATAAACCAGCAATCGTCGCAACAATCGTGAAATATTGCCGATTGATTCCTTGAAGGACAGCCGCCGTAACCGAATAAAGCGCGAGGAACAAGGCGCTTGGTGCGTAACTCAACAAGTAGACCCAAGCCGCTTGATCTTTCGGGAATAACACACGGAACGTTTCTTCGCTGAGTAAAATCATTCCGACGACAGCCGGAATCGTCACGAAAAAGGCGAGTTGATAAATTTGGGAAATCTGTTTCCGGACTTTCCGCATATCGCCTTGCGTAAAGGACGCCGTCAACAAGGGCGTCGCCGCCAATGATAGCCCCGTTGCGACCGACACGGGAATCAAGACGATTTTATGGCTATCTGCAATCAGATAGGCCGTCGCATTCCCCGCTGCTTCTAACGTATAGCCGATACTCTGCAAAGCCGCATTCATCGTATTTTGATCGATGACTTGATAGAGGGGCGTCGATAAACCGACCATGACAATCGGAATCGCATAGGTCAATAACTCTTTATAGAGACCGGACAGCGGTCGGTCGGGTGACACGACCGTCTGTCCCTCCCGTAACGCTTTCAGACCAGGCGCCCGTTTCCGGAAGTAATAGACAAGCACGACGACACTCCCGATCGCGCCGATAAAGGCACTGAATGTCGCAATCGTTGCTGCCCAAGCCGCATCTGAATCAAATAGATAAATCGCGATGCTGACTCCCGCTAGTAAAAAGATGATCCGGACGATTTGTTCCAAGATTTGCGAAATCGCCGTTGGCCCCATCGATTGATAGCCTTGAAAATAACCACGTGTCATACTCATTGCCGGAATCAAGATCAAGGCAAAGCTGACACCACGAATCGTCATCGTGACGGCATCGATATACGATGCCGAGTTGACGTCTCCTCCGGGAATCGCACGGTGGGCCAAATATGGTGCGAGTAAAAATAATGCCAGAAATGATAACACACCGGTAATCGACATGATCTTTAATCCGGACCGATACAACCGTTCACTCGTATCATATTCGCCCATCGCATTATATTTCGCGACAAACTTCGAAACCGCGACCGGAATTCCAGCCGTCGCGAGACCAATCATGATGGCATAATAATTGTAGGCATACGTATAAAACATGATACCCGTCGCTCCGACCATGAACTGGAACGGAAACAGATAAATCAAACCAAGGGCACGGGAAATGAGTGATGCGCCGGACAATAACATCGTTCCACGAACGAATCCGGTATTGGTGGATGAAGTCTCTTGCTTTTTGCTGACAGTGGACATGATAACCTTCCTCGCGCTTTCTATTTTTTTCTTGAATCAACCGACGTCTTAATATACAAGTTCTCTCTTGCACAATTGCAAATCATTATACCCCTCAGTTTGCATAAAAGAAAGAGACGGTTTGTTTACAGTACCAACTTCTGCTAAAGTGGAACAAGCAGAATCTAACTGAATGAGGTGACCACATGTATGATGTAATCGTAATCGGAGGCGGACCAAGCGGCTTAATGGCAACGCTCGCCTCGTTACAAGCAGGCGCGAAGACGCTTTTGCTTGATAAAGGAAGTAAGCTCGGACGTAAACTCGCCATCTCGGGTGGCGGTCGTTGTAACGTCACGAATCGAAAACCACTCGAAGAACTCGTGCAATCGATTCCGGGAAACGGCCGTTTTCTTTATAGCGCCTTTTCGCAGTTCAATAATGAATCGATCATCGAACTATTCGAAGGATTTGGCGTCGCATTAAAAGAAGAAGACAACGGACGGATGTTCCCGGTTTCGGATAAAGCAGCCGATGTCGTCCGCGTCTTGATCGATCAGATCCGTCAACACGGGGCAGAGATTCAAATCAATGCCGAAGTCGCGACACTGGATTTCCATCCGGACGGTTCATTTGCTGCCGTTCTCTTGGCGGACGGGACACGTCTAGAAGCACACAGCTGCGTCGTCGCTGTCGGTGGCCAATCGGTCCCCCATACGGGATCGACCGGTGACGGTTATCCGTGGGCACGTAAAGCCGGACATACGATCACGGATCTGTTTCCGACAGAAGTTCCCATCTTATTAAACGATTTGTTCATCCAAGAAAAAACGCTTCAAGGACTGTCGTTACGTGATGTCGCGTTGACGGTTCATGGTAAAAAAGATAAACCCATCAAAACACATACGGGTGATCTCTTGTTTACGCATTTCGGACTGAGTGGTCCAATCGCCTTACGGTGTAGCCAATATACGATCAAGGAAAGAAAACGGTCTGGTGAACGCATCGTCCATCTCTCAATCGACTTGTTCCCGGAAGAATCCATCGGCGCCTTGACGGAACGTTTTCAGGCAGCCCTTTCCGCCAATCCGAAAAAGACGGTCCGAAACGCCTTTAAAGGTTTTGTTCCGGAACGGTTGCTCGAACTTCTCTTCACCCAAATCGGATTTGGTGATGAAGTCTGCACACAAATTAAAAAACAGGATCTTTCGCAGTTTTTAGCGTTACTCAAACGTTTTCCGCTTCATGCAACCGGTACGCTCGACTTTGATAAAGCGTTTGTCACCGGAGGTGGTGTCTCAATCAAGGAGATTCACCCGAAAACGATGATGTCGAAAAAAGCAGATGGTCTGTTCTTTGCAGGCGAAATCCTAGATATTCACGGCTATACAGGGGGTTACAACATCACTGCCGCATTCGTGACCGGACATTGTGCCGGAACGAACGCGGCCATGACAGCGCAATGACAAAAAGGCTAGTTCCATCATGGGAGCTAGCCTTTTTAGTCGATTGGCGTGAAGGAACGGCTCGAAAATTTATCGGTTTCGACAAGAGCAAACAGTTCGTTATCCTGGACGAATATCCCTTCCGCACCATATACTTTCGGACTGGCCGATTCTCCCGTAATCGTCACATCCTTCGTATCAATGGAATAGAGATACAGGGCTTCCGAATCCAGTGTATAGATCCGACCTTGTCGCTCGGCAAGACCAATCGGGCGGAAGTTTTCCGTGAAGGCTTTTTTCGCATCACTTCGCATTGCACTGGCCGTATCGATTCGCTTTCGTGCGACGATCGTCAGATAAGGTGGTTTTTGTTTTTTCTTCAACGCACGTTTTTCTTTCGCCGTCGCATCGGGATCGATTTTGAGTTCGTCCTGTTTCGTCATGAAATACGCCAGCTCACTTCGTTCTAGAGAGCGAATGTGATTGATGGTATAGAATTGTTTTTCTTTCATATCATAACCAAGACCATGAAAACTATCTCGAATCGTCGTACCTGCTATTTTTTCACGTTTGTCTTCTTTCCAGACGCCGTCTTCCCGTTTGACCGTGACGAGTATCTGGTTTGATGTCAACAAGGCAACGGTTTCACCATCGACGAGTGTCATGCCGTCAAGACCGGATAACATCAATTTGCCTTCATCCTCAATCTGGAACGAAGCATTGATCCGTTCTCCTGTTCCGCTGATCTCAAAGAAACGGTAATCTTCTGTAACGACGAGATACGAGCCGATCGAATCATCGTATAACATCTGCTGGACATTCTTGATCAACGGCTCTTCCGGATTCGGAATCGATGAGGGCGTTTTAGGTGGGACTTGTTTCACTGCTGCCTGATGTTTGGATTGGGTCTCAATTTTCGCAAAGGTCTCTTGAATTTGTGCCAACGTCTCGGGTTTAGAAAAGACGAGTAACACACAAAGAATCAGCCCGGAGACAACGGCAAAAATCGTTGTATAGACTATATAAGTTCGTTTCATTTACACAAATCGCCTTTCTGTCTCGGTTTCTGATTCAGTTTAGCAGAAGGTGACCTAAAAAAAAAGCGGACTTGCGACGGAGATAATGAAAACCTCCTCGTTCTGATGACACCAGACGAGGAGGTCCCTATTAATTCGCGACGATATTAATCAATTTTTTCGGAACGACAATAACTTTCCGAACCGTCTTTTCACCAATCCACTCTTGTGTTTTTTCATCTGCAAATGCAAGAGCTTCAATTTCTTCTTTTGTAGCTTCCGTACTGATGACAAGTTTCGAACGGACTTTTCCGTTCACCTGAATGACAAATTCCATCGTGTCACTGACGAGTTTTGTTTCATCAAACGTCGGCCACGATGCATACGTCAACGTCTCTTCAAAACCAAGTTGTTCCCAAAGTTCTTCACCGAGATGCGGTGCGACAGGTGTCAACAATTGGATGAATCCACGAAGGAAATGCCGGGGAAGTACAGGCTGTTTGTTGGCTTCGTTGACGAAGACCATCAATTGTGAAATCCCTGTATTAAATTGGATATTCGTAAAGTCCTCTGTGACTTTTTTAACGGTCTGATGGTAAACCCGTTCGAAATCCGCATCGACGGATGTGACGTCCTGAATATCAGCCGTCCGTTCAAACAGACGCCAGACACGGTCAAGGAAACGACGCGCTCCATCAAGTCCATTTTCCGACCAGGAGACGGACGCATCGAGCGGTCCCATGAACATCTCATACAAACGAAGTGTATCCGCACCGTGTGATTTGACGATTTCATCCGGATTGATGACATTACCACGTGACTTCGACATCTTTTCGTTGTTTTCCCCAAGGATCATCCCTTGGTTGTATAATTTTTGGAACGGTTCCTTTGTTGGAACGACGCCGATATCATACAAGACCTTATGCCAAAAACGGGCATACAACAAGTGAAGGACAGCATGTTCTGCACCGCCGATATAAATATCGACCGGGAGCCAGTATTTTAATTTTTCGGGATCCGCAAACATTTCTTCATTATGTGGATCGATGAAGCGGAGGTAATACCAGCAGCTTCCTCCCCATTGTGGCATCGTGTTCGTCTCGCGACGTCCTTTTTGTCCAGTGACCGGATCCGTGTAGTCGAGCCAGTCTTCCGCAAGCGCGAGTGGTGATTCGCCTGTTCCAGACGGTTTGATCTCAGGAATGATCGGTAACTCAAGCGGTAATTCGGATTTATCCAGTGTCTTCATCGTTCCTTCTTCCATATGGACGACCGGAATCGGTTCCCCCCAGTAACGTTGACGGCTAAATAACCAATCCCGTAGACGGAATGTGATTTTCTTCCGTCCGACTTGATTCGTTTCAAGTTCAGCGATGATCGTCTCGATGGCTTCGTCTTTCGACAAACCGTCTAACATTTGTGAGTTGACGTGTGCGCCTTCGCCTGTATAGGCAGCTTCTTCGACGTTACCACCTTGGACGACTTCAATGATCGGAAGGTCAAATTGTTTCGCAAATTCATGGTCACGCTCATCATGCGCCGGTACGGCCATGATGGCACCTGTACCATACGTCGACAAAACATAATCCGCAATCCAGATCGGAAGACGTTCTCCGGAAATCGGATTCACGGCAAAAGCCCCTGTGAAGACGCCCGTTTTTTCTTTCGCAAGATCCGTCCGTTCTAAATCCGACTTTGTTTGGACAGAAGCAATATAGCTTTGAACGGCTTCCGTGTGGTCTGCCGTCGTGATGTCCGAGACAAACGGATGCTCCGGTGCAAGAACGAGGTATGTCGCACCAAAGACGGTATCCGGACGTGTCGTAAAGACCGTTACTTGTTTTTTGTGACCATCAATCGTAAAGTCGATTTCCGCGCCTTCCGATTTTCCGATCCAGTTCCGTTGCATTTCCTTGACGGACTCCGGCCAATCGAGTTCATCTAAATCTTCTAACAACCGATCGGCGTAGTCTGTGATTTTTAAGACCCATTGACGCATCGGGACACGAACGACCGGATGATTCCCACGTTCGGATAAACCGTCGATGACTTCTTCATTCGCAAGAACGGTCCCAAGCGCCGGACACCAGTTGACGGCTACTTCATCCACAAAGGCCAATCCTTTTTCATACAGTTGCGTGAAAATCCACTGCGTCCACTTGTAGTATTTTGGATCCGTCGTATTGATTTCACGATCCCAATCGTATGAGAAACCGAGATCTTTTAACTGACGTTTAAACGTTTCGATATTTTGGGCTGTGAATTCACGTGGATCATTCCCTGTATCGAGGGCATATTGTTCCGCCGGAAGTCCAAACGCATCCCATCCCATCGGATGAAGAACGTTGTATCCTTGCATCCGTTTCATCCGTGCGAGGATATCCGTTGCCGTGTAACCTTCCGGGTGTCCGACATGAAGTCCCGCTCCCGATGGATACGGAAACATGTCTAATGCATAAAAACCTTCTTTTTCTGGATCTTCTGTTGTCACGAACGCATTGTCCTGTTCCCAACGCGCTTGCCATTTTGGTTCGATGTCACGATGATTGTACGGCATTTTTCCATTCCCCCTCTGAATATACAAAAAAAACCGGTCTCCGCCCCTAGGAATAGGGACGAAAGACCGGTTTGTCTTCCGCGGTACCACCCACGTTGTCTACTACAGCAGACCACTTGATTCACAGATAACGGTGTGAAGGACCGGATGCACTACTTGTTTTTCACGCATCATGCTCCCTGACGAGTTCACGGACGATTCCGACTGGTTTGCACCGACCACCAGCTCTCTAAACGGAATGACTCCCTTACTACTTCAGTTCGTCGCAATGGACTATCTATGTTTTAGTGTAAGCTGAATCTTCCCTTACCGTCAACGGTTCCGTAAAATTTCCCCGATCGCTTCGTGTGAAGAGACGACATGATCTGCATGATGCAGGGCTTGTGCCGGCATTCGTTCATCCAGTAAGGCAATGACCTCCATACCGGCTTCTTTTGCTCCGATCATCCCGTTTGCTGAATCTTCAATCACGATGCAGGCTTCCGGCGTTTGACCGATCCGCTTTGCGGCCAATTGAAAAATAGCAGGATCCGGCTTCGACCGTGGCACTTCAAACCCACTGGTATAAGCATCGACCGTTAACCCATAATGCGTGATGACGCGTTTGATTTTTTCAAGTGAACTCGACGACGCAATGGCCACCTTGTATCCTTCCGTCCGCGCAAGCGCCATCAACTCGTGGACACCGTCTTTTAACCCACACTCTTCCGGCTTGGCATGCTGTTGAAATAATTCATGTTCAAGCGCAAGCAACGATTCCGTCGAATGCGGCAAATCATGTTGGGTGATCAGTTCCTGCCACATTTCGTCCCCTGTTTTCCCCATGAACGTCGCGTATTGGACACGATCAAGCGGAATCGATAACGTCTCGAACATCTGCTGATGTACTTTAAAATATTGGATCTCACTATCTAAGATGACACCATCCATATCAAAAATCAGACCGTTTTTTTTCATTGTTTCCCCCTCCTGTATGTAGCGTACCAAAAAAACCTGACCGTTCGTAGACGGTCAGGCGGATTCATCTGGATAAAACAGTTTCTTGATACCGATATTCCGGGAAATAATCGGCTTCTTTGTCGCTGCCATGGCGCTCACACAATTGTTCGTAAATATGCGGTAAAAGAATTGTTTTTCCTTGGTGGTACTCAAACATCCGGTATCCTGTGTATCGACACTTACTTTCAAACAGACTATCCCGTTCTTTATAGCCACCACCTAGATGTTGTTCCACCATCCCGGCAGCTTTCGAATATAAAATCGCTTCATATTCTAGACGTTGATTCGGATAGAGTTTATGTTCATCCCGCTCGCATCCGATGAGATGGCCGTGCGCATACTTTTGACCAAGCAAGACAAAGTAAGCGCCAACCGCCTCTCCCTGCCATTCAGCAATTAACAACAACGGTCGACAAAGCGGTGTCGGTTTAAATAATTGTTCGAAGTAGTCAGATGTAAAATAATAGTTCAACGAAGCATCTTTTCGGTCCATCGTCTGATAATAGAGGCGGATGAACGTCTGTAAATCATCGTTTGTACCTATACGGACACTCAGATCAGACGCTAATGACTTCCGAATCATGCTTCGATTTTTCTTGTGAAATGTCTGCATGATTTCTTCTACAGATGGTCGAAGATCAATGCTAGTCGTATGTCGAACGAACTCCCTTTCCGTCCAATCCGGTACCTGTTTTTCATTTTCCGTCAACGGGTTAAAACGAATCAATTCTGAGACGATTTGATTACGCATCGCCCATTGGCGAAACGACCGTTTCGCATCCGCCAATTCCTGTTTCGTCAATTCACCGACGATTTCTGGTCCGCCGTAACCGTAGGGCGTGATGATGTCAAAATAACGGGTCTCAAAAATCCGCCGTTTCAAAAATGGATAAAACAGTTCGCCCGACTGACCCTGAAAATAAATCAGGCCGGGAGATTCTTCAGGACGTGCATTCAAATGAACATATTCGTAACTGTAAAAAATATCGAGTAGTTTGTCTTGCATAAGCGTCGTCCAAATCGACTGGTTTTCAATAAAAACACATTGCCTCATCTTGTCCACCTCCGGCATGCGACACGTCTGACAAACCAAATTTCCTTTAATTTGGCTCATCACCATAAGGTGTGGTTGACACATAAAATCCATCGGATTTTAAATCGAACATAGAAAAAAAGCGAAAACCCCGGTATCGTAATTGTTGTCTAGACAAACCACGATTGGAGTTTTCGCCTTGTCCCAACAGTTTATCAAATTAATTCTTCCGCTTCCAGCCCTTTTTCAAATCCAGATGTCGTCCGATGAAGAACCGCACGTATTTCCTGTCATTCCTGATACACATGAAATCCCTTGTCCGCTATGCGAAAAAAAGACCATCCTGCATTCGAAAAAACGTCGTCGTTTTCGACACGGTCATGCGTGGGGAGTCGGTGCCTTGTGGATCGAACTGGATGTCCCACGTCAAAGATGCCTCTCTTGTGATTTGACGTTCGTATATGACTACGGTCTCGGACTCGTCCGTACTTCTACCGAAGTGTTCCGAAAAGGCATCACAGAACGGTGCCATGGCCGGACAATTTCAGATGTTGCGCATGAATATGAACTTCCTTATACGACTGTGGAACGGTGGTTTTATCAGTACGCTTCAGTGGATACAGTGGGACAGGCGACACACATCCTCGTCGATGAGTTCGCCACGAGAAAAGGACACCACTATGCGACGATCGTTCTTGATGCCAAGACTGGACGTCTTCTGTCTATCGTCCCGGGCCGGGACGTATCGGCGATTACGGCTGCGCTTCAAGGTGTACTGGGAGATGTTCGTTCTGTCGTCAGTGATTTTGCACCTGCGATGGCGAAGGCAACTACTCGTGTCTTCCCGAATGCAGCGCATGTGCTGGATCGTTTTCATCTCATCCAGTTCTTTACGGATGCTCTTCGCCGCCGGCGTCGTTTTTTGAACGAGGCAAGACGCCATCATCATGTTCGTGTGATTGATCGTGCTCTCGCTTGTCGTCCGGAAGCATTGGCTCTTGAAGATCGAGAGGTCGCCCATTCTTGTATTCTAGAAGACTCGTTTACCCGGGATCTTTATCAAGGACTCCAACATATTCGATATGTGTTGAAAGCAACGTGCGACGGGCAGGCATGCCGAAGACTGAAAGACTGGCTGGAACGTTATCAATTTCATCCATGCGGACCTCTTGCGAAAATCGCGAAAGCGATTCGTGGCCGTGAAGAAGCGATGCGTCAAACCATTGTATCGACACTATCGAATGGGAAAATGGAAGGGACGAACAATAAGATTAAGCTCATTAAACGTCGTGGTTATGGCTACCGAAACCTCGAACGATTCTTTTTGAGATTGCGCCTTGAGCTTGGTCGTTAAAATAGCAACCACGTGTTATGGTGATGAGCCTTTAATTTGGTTAATTAAACAATATTCCCCTGTTAATAAGATACCCAATCTCCCTTTTTTTATGCTTTTTCTTAAAAAAGACGTGAGAAGCGGATCAATTTCCCGCTTCTCACGTCTTTTTTCACTGCCCTATTTTTTTAGGTTTTGGTACCGCTCGAACGAAGGTGAATCCTGCCAGAATGATCAAACCAATCAATGTGAGGAAAACGGCATCCATTCCGGATACATCATAAATCAATCCTCCAACCGTCGGACTGATCATCCGTCCTGCAGAGGCTGCGATATTGACATACCCCTGAAACTCTCCTTCTTTCCCAATCGGGGCTAAGCGTGCCGCCATCGCAGGGACCGCAGGCCAGATGAACATCTCTCCGATCGTCAAAATCACCATGGCGACTAAAAACATCTTGAATCCTCCGGCAAATGGAACAATTGCATAGGAGAGCAAGAAAATACCGGTTCCGGTTAGCAATTGACGTTTCAAGTCGTCCCCAAACCAGCGTAAGACAGGCGTCAGCAAGGGTTGTGCAAACACAATCAAAGCTCCGTTGATCGTCCATAAGATCGAGTACTCGGAAATCGTCACACCGAGTGACTTCGTATGGACAGCAAATGTCCCTTGCCATTGTACGTAGACGAACCACAACAGGGCATATCCGATCGATACGTAGAGCATCGTCCGGACCGATGTCCGCGATAGGGGCTCACGTGTCTCTTCATCCGCCGATATCGTATGGCGTTTCACTGGATTCACATGGATCCAGTTCAAACCAACTAACAAGACGACGGCAAACAACAGATAAAGCACAAGATTAGCGATAAAGATGAATTGAATGTCAATCGCGGCAATCTGACCGCTAATGGCTGTTCCTAACGCGACACCAACATTTTGTGCTACATAAATTGCATTAAAGGCCCGTCTGCCACCTTCCGGCCAAATGACACCAGTCAAGGCATAGATGGTCGGGAAAACCATTCCTCCGACAAATCCGATCAATCCAAGCATCACCACGTACCCGGTAAACGTCTGGTGGAACATCCATAAGCCGATTGACGCGAGGACAAGTCCGACGACACTGATGACGAGTGTCCGTTTGCCACCTAACCGGTCAAACGATTTTCCACCGATATAGTTTCCGACGATGGCAAGAGCAGAGTTGACGAATAAAGCCATTCCGGCTTTCGTCATCGATTCTCCCAGATATTCATGAATATATAACGTATTAAACGGCCATAAAAAAGAAGATCCTGTCGTATTGATCGCCATCGCCAATACCAGAATCCAGACCGCACGAGGTAATTTCGGCATGGTAAGTATCCTCCAATATAGTTTCCAACCTTGCCACTTTACGAAATTGTATTGTACTCTGTCAAGGAACTTCGATTTAAACGAACAATCGGAAAAATGATACAATTGACTAAATGATCGGTTTTGCGGGTACTTAGAAAAAACAGAACAGCTATCAGGAAGAGGAGTTTATGCCATGTCACTTGCACGTGTGTTACCTTACGCCAAAGAATTACTGGAGTCTGTCATCCATGAAGGGGATTGTGTCGTCGATATGACTGCCGGGAACGGTCACGATACCCATTTCCTTGCTGAACGAGTCGGACCGAGCGGACGTGTCATCGCCTTTGATGTCCAGGAACAAGCCATCGAAGAAACGAAACGCCGTCTGCACGCGGCACATGTCTCCGAATGGGTCGACTTGTATCACGAAAGTCATATTCATGTCGGTGCTCGTTTATTTGACGAACAGCGTCCGATTCGTGCCGGGGTCTTTAATCTCGGTTATTTACCAGGGAGCGATAAGTCGGTCACGACGACGGGAGAAGAAACGTTAGAAGCGCTTCGGGCATTACTTCCGGTCCTCGTGCCCGGTGGGTTGATTGTCCTCGTGATTTATCATGGACACCTCGAAGGACGTAAAGAACGCGACGCCGTTTTGGAACATGTCTCCCTGCTGCCTCAGCAAGATTATGCGGTCTTGCAGTATCGGTTCTTGAACCAACAAAATAATCCACCCTTCATCGTCGCCATCGAAAAAAAACTTAAAAAACAAGCCATCGACTAAAAAAAGGAGGATGCTGTCACAAATGACGGCATCCTCCTTTTAGATGACTTTTACTTAGTCCTCGACCAGTTTGAGGAACAATAAAAGTTTTTCAGCAAAACGTGTATTTAGTCGTTCAAAACTAAAGTGCGGGAAACCATGCAGACGTTGCAGATAAATCTGGTCGCCCCCCATTTTCCGGCACACTTCGAGCGTCAATTTAACATCAGCAAACTGATCGTCCGGTGCATAAAAACACGCCAAATGGACACGAGGTAATTTTTTACGTTCCTCATCATGTAGTACGATCTCTTCTTCGATTTCACGATATTGCGCATAGGTCAACTCACCTAGACGGACAGCGTCTTCATTATTTTGCCCAAACGGTAACGTCCCAAGTGGGGCATCGGGACGAAACCGGTCGAAGGCACTTGCAAACAC
Organism: Exiguobacterium antarcticum DSM 14480; assembly: GCF_000685865.1. Lineage (GTDB taxonomy): Bacteria > Bacillota > Bacilli > Exiguobacteriales > Exiguobacteriaceae > Exiguobacterium_A > Exiguobacterium_A antarcticum. The sequence goes on from NZ_JMKS01000003.1 coordinate 596,181, forward strand.
TTGCTTGACGCCACCGAGTTGCTTCGAATTGTGCCAATCAAACAGTGGAGAGATGAAAATCAGACTGGCAATCGGTAACTCGTATTCTTGCAGCAATCGATTGACGACGAGTGCTCCCATGCTGCAGGCAATGATATGAATGGGTAGCTTCCGCTTACCCGCTTCCCGTAACGCTTCTTTTAATAACTGTTGGTGTTCTTCAAACGATACACGACGCGGTGCGTCGACTAAGAGTACTTCATATTCTTGTTCCAAGACACGAATTAACGCTTCACTTGGTCGGGCACGTAATTGAAGTGGATACACAAGAACGATTACTCCGGTTGGTTGTTCTACCACACACTCACCTCTTCATCCGATATCTGTTTAGTATGCAACAAATCCGACTTCAGCCATACCGCCTTAAGTCGGATTCCGTCTTCTTATTAGTATATACGTTGCAGCCTTGTTACAGGTTCCACCTGTCCGAAGACTTCTTCCGTCGTCTCACTGACTTCCTTAAAACCATATGAGGTCAAGAAGTGACGTGCCTTATAATTCCGGGATTCGATATATACTTCAATCGGAGAAGCACCTTGCAACTCCAACTCTCGAATCAACCGTCGTCCAATTCCGTTCTGTTGGTATTTCGGTAAGACGTAAAGCCGGACGATTTCCCACGTCCCGTCCACATCAATCGCATGAATGAATCCGACGATTTCCTCATCAATCAACCCGACGTTAAAGTATTCCCCACGTGCTTCCTCAGCCGTCCGGATTGCCCGAACCACTTCTTCCTGCGGGTAAGCTTCTTGAACGAAATGGGCTTTCGAGCGCTCTGAATAGATTTCCTCGTACGTATCCATCCAAGACGTGAGCGCAATATCATGAATGCGTGCTGCATCAGCAGGAACTGCTTCGCGTATCTCCATACCGAAATCCCCCTTTTCCTTTTACAGACTCATGTTCTTTTACCCTTTTCTAGAACTTTCAGTCGTTTCCCTGCAAAGTTCAGAAGAAACAAAAAAAGTTCAGAAACAACCTGTGAAAGGTTATTTCTGAACAAAGGATTAGACGAAACGTTTTGCTTGTTCTTCAAGTGTCGCTGCTTTATCTGTTTGCTCCCATGGCAATTCGATGTCTGTACGACCGAAATGACCATATGCTGCTGTCTGACGATAAATCGGACGGCGGAGATCAAGCATCTTGATGATTCCGGCAGGACGAAGATCAAAGTTTTCCGCAATCAATTCAACGAGTTGCGCTTCTGGAAGTTTTCCTGTTCCAAATGTGTCAACTGCGATTGAAACCGGATGTGCCACACCGATTGCATAAGCCAGCTGAACTTCAGCTTTTTCTGCAAGACCAGATGCAACCAAGTTTTTCGCGACATAACGTGCTGCATAGGCAGCTGAACGGTCAACTTTCGTTGGATCTTTACCAGAGAAAGCACCACCACCGTGACGCGCATATCCGCCATACGTATCGACGATGATCTTACGACCTGTCAATCCTGCATCTCCTTGTGGTCCACCGATAACGAAGCGGCCAGTCGGGTTGATGAAGTATTTTGTTTCGGCATCGATGTATTCCGTCGGGATGACCGGTGCGATGACGTGTTCTTTGAGATCTGCTTGAATTTGCTCAAGCGTCACTTCTTCCGCATGTTGTGTCGAGATGACGATCGTATCGACACGAACAGGCTCGTTGTGTTCGTTGTATTCGACCGTGACTTGCGTCTTACCATCCGGACGGAGGTAATCGAGTTGTCCCGTCTTGCGGACTTCGGCAAGGCGACGGGCGAGACGGTGTGAAAGTGAGATTGGGAGCGGCATCAGTTCAGGTGTTTCTTTTGTTGCATAACCGAACATCAGACCTTGGTCTCCTGCTCCGATTGCATCGATTTCTTCATCTGACATGTTTCCTTCGCGTGCTTCAAGCGCTTGGTCGACACCAAGTGCGATGTCTGCCGATTGCTCATCGATTGCAGTCAATACAGCACATGTGTCTGCATCGAATCCGTATTTCGCGCGTGTATAACCAATTTCACGAATCGTTTCGCGTACGACTTTCGGGATATCCACGTAAGTCGTTGTCGTAATTTCTCCTGCCACAAGGACAAGTCCTGTCGTGACAGACGTTTCTGCAGCAACACGTGCATTAGGATCTGCCGCAAGAATAGCATCTAAGATTGAATCCGAAATCTGGTCACAGATTTTATCCGGGTGACCTTCAGTTACTGACTCCGACGTAAATAGTCGGCGATTAAGGTTTGTCATGTTTGACCCTCCCAAAAAAGAATTTGACGGTGTACTCATTTCCCCTAGTTGAGTGGGACGGTAAAATGAAAAAAACCTTTCCATGTCCAAAAATGGTCAGGGAAAGGTTGTGCGTTCTTCCTTTACCCTCTTATCGTTCGAAGTGTTTACTTCGCTTCAGGAGAGCACCTTTTCCTACATTAATGATGAAATTAACATAAGACGGTTGCCGGGTTTCTTCGGGCCTTGTTCCCTCCACCTGCTCAGAATAAGAGTATCCGTTACGAATTACATGATATAAACTTGTGTCCACTCTGTCAAGCAACGTTTTAATTTTTTGTCGAAAAATTTCGGAAGAGGTGTTAAACTGTTAATGCTGAAAGCGTTTCCAGATAAATAGAAATCAGCGCAGGAAAATGATTGCCCTATCATTAGTATGTCATATATAATAAATGTGTCATACTAATGATGGAGCCAAAACCAACGTAGGGGAAAGGTGGGGTCAGGATGCCGATGACGGTCCTGAATATCGAAGAACTACTCATGAAGGAGCATGTGTTCAAACAACTATCCGTTGCCGAACTAGTCGAACATGCGATTCGAAACAAAGAAGGAGTTCTTGCAGAGAATGGTGCTTTATCTGTAGAAACGGGGAAATTTACAGGTCGTTCACCAAAAGACAAGTTCATCGTCCGCGATCAGTCATGCGAGACACACATCGATTGGGGTCATGTCAACCAACCGATGGAGTCGGACAAATTCGAACAACTGTTACAAAAAGTTCTTCGTTATATGAACGAAACAGATCAGCTCTACTACACAGAGGCTGCTGCTGGTGCCGATACGCATTTCACCCTTCCAGTACGCGTCGTGACAGAATATGCTTGGCATAATCTGTTCGCAAAACAACTGTTCTTACGGGAATATCCTACGGTTGCGGCCTTTGAACCCTTTACGGTCGTCTATGCACCACACTTCAAAGCTGATCCAGCAGTCGATGGCACGAACTCAGAGACGTTCATCGCGATGTCGTTTGAACACCGGATCGTCTTGATCGGTGGTACCGAGTACGCAGGAGAAATCAAAAAATCGATTTTCTCAGTCATGAATTATCTGTTACCACAACAGGATGTCTTATCGATGCACTGTTCAGCAAACGTCGGACACGAAGGTGACGTCGCTCTGTTCTTCGGACTATCGGGGACTGGTAAGACCACCCTGTCAGCAGACGACAGTCGTCAATTGATCGGTGACGATGAACACGGTTGGTCGCATGATGGTGTGTTCAATATCGAAGGCGGCTGTTATGCCAAAACCGTTAATCTCTCTCGCGAAAAGGAACCACAAATCTTTGATGCGATCCGATTTGGTACGGTGCTTGAAAACGTCGTTCTTGATGCACAACGCACGCCAGACTATGATGATACGTCATTGACGGAAAACACACGTGCTGCCTATCCGATCACATCAATCGATAACATCGCCATCCCGTCACGTGCTGGCCATCCGAAAACGATTGTATTCTTGACGGCTGATGCGTATGGCGTGTTACCACCAATCAGCAAGTTGACGAAGGAACAGGCGATGTATCATTTCTTATCGGGTTACACGTCTAAACTCGCCGGGACAGAACGTGGTGTCACTGAACCAGAAGCGACATTCTCGACGTGCTTCGGTTCTCCGTTCTTACCATTGATTCCGGAAAAATATGCGACGATGCTGGGTGAACTGATTGATCGCCATGGTGTCACGGTTTATCTTGTCAACACAGGTTGGACCGGTGGTGCTTACGGTACCGGTAGTCGGATGAAGCTCGCGTACACGCGGACGATGGTCAACGCCGCGGTCAACGGTCTACTCGTCGACATCCCGACAGAAGAACATTCAATCTTCGGACTGCACATGCCAGTCGAAGTACCTGGTGTGCCGACTGATCTGCTGAATCCCGTCAAAGTGTGGGCAGATACAGCCGCTTACGAGCAACAAGCGACGGCACTTGCTCATAAGTTCGTCGAAAACTTTAACCGATTCGAAAGTGCGACCGATGCCATCAAATCGGCTGGACCTCGTATTTAATGTTTCGTCTATACCAAAAAGGTTGAGCCTCCGAGGAGCGCTCAACCTTTTTTGCCATTTAGACAATCAAATCTGTTTCATCTTGCAGATGTAGTTCCTTTTGAGCCAACCAAACCTGACTTTCCTTCAGTAACTCATAAGCACGTTGCTTCGAGATCCCAAACCGGTTGCTGAGCAGCTCAAAATGTTCGAATTCACCACGATCCGCACTGATTGCCAGTAAGAGACAGTCCCGAAACGGATGATCGTCTCCTTGCAAGACTGTTTTTAAGGTCGGTTCAATCGGTAATTGATCGATGATCTCATCGATATCGACTGACAGCAAGGCATCGATGTGCGAAAGTAGTCCGATCATATAAGCACTCTCTGCTTTCAATGTCTTTGTTTCGTTCGCAAACAATTCGCATAACTTCGCACAATGTAATGAGGAACGTAATAATTCATCCGACCATTTATAAGGACTCGCGAGTTTCATCTCGCGTAAGACGATCAGTGAAATCCAACTTTTCAACTGCGAAAAACCAAGTAATGAAATGGCTTGTCGGACAGAACTAACCGTATTCCGCAACCCGATCCCCGGTGAATTGATGAGTTGCAAGACTTGAACACTGATATACGGATTTCCTTCGATTTCATCGACGACCTCGTCGTAATGGTCATCTGTATCCAACCATTTCAGCATCTTCAGCAAAACAGGGACTTGAGGCGGAACCGCTTTCCCTTTCATCAGCATCGGTTTCGCATAAAAATATCCTTGAAACCAGTCATAACCCATTTCAAGGCTCCGTGTATGGTCTTCATGCGTTTCGACGCGCTCCGCCAAAAAGCGCATATGCGGATAATTGCGTTTTAAGATATGTAAAATCGCACTTTGTTCCCGTGGATTAATCGCTTCGATGTCAATTTTGATGAGATCAATTAAATCAAACAGTTCAGCACCATGATGACGCAACAAGTCCGTCACGAAATCATCGAGTGCCAACATGAACCCTGCCTCTTTCCACTTCTTGAGCGTCAACAACATGACATTATCAATCTGAACGGTCTCCAATACTTCAATCACAAATCGTGTTGGATCTAGGTGATCAATCAACTCGGACTGCAATAAGTCCCCTGTGAAGTTGATGAATAGTCGTTTCCCTTCCGCCACACGATCTACTCCGAGATGAATCAGTGTATTGGTCAAAACATCCATCGTCGCGAGATCCCCATCAAACACAGCAGGTGCTTCAACGGAACGATAGAGTAATTCAAAAGCATCAATCGAACCATACCGGTCAACGATCGGTTGTCGCGCGAGTAAGATTTCCATCTCATGTTCCCCTTCTAAATCCGTTAATCAAGCTTATTTTATATCTTCTAGTATATCAAATATTGATTTCTCTTAAAAAATCAGTTTTTCAAAAGATATCAATGTTCCTTACATTTTTAGTAAAAATCACCTCAAGACAAGTCGTTGAGGTGATTTCTACATTCCGTTCATTCCGACAGCATCCATTCGATGACTTGACCGGTCACAGCAATTTTTTGATGAATCGGGAATTGATGGGCATATTGATAGACTTTTAAGTGCGTCTGTTCCGAATAACGGGCTGCATAATTCGTTGCATGACGCAGACGGACATTTTCATCGTACAGTCCGTGAATCAACAAGACGTCTCCTTGCGGCGGAAAATAAAGCGGTGAACGGACTTGATAAGCCTGTTTCTGTTGATCCGGCACCCCACCTGTAAACCGCCTTAGCATCTTTTGCATCGTCCGCTGTTCCTCATACGTCCAGACCAGATTCGTCACACCCGCCCAGGAGACAGTCCGAGCGACAGGCCGATAGTGGGCCAGTAACAGTGCCATCTGGCCTCCCCTTGAAAAACCGAAGACGGATGTCCGCTTTACCCGCTCATTCAGCCAATCAAATGCGGCAACCGCATCCAGGATGTCGTGATGACCAAAATCTTCTTTCCCCGTCCCCCCTAAATTCCCCCGGTAAAAAGGAGCCATGACCAGGTAACCCGCTTGGGCGAACTGCATCAAGCGGGTCGGGCGGACCATCCCGATATTTCGTGTCCCACCACGTAAGTACAACAATCCTTGACCGTTCGCATGAACGGGAAGGACGATGTAAGCACCGACCTGTTCGCCGTCAGATGTTTCATAAAACATCCGAAACGTCCGGAACGGTCCTTGTCGCGGCAGTTCAAACCAATCGGCGTTCGGCGAGTACACGAAGAGTCTCCGGAAGGACACGGTCCTTCATCATGAAGCTATATTGGCGGTTCGTATCCAGACGAGGTGGGATCTCGTCTAACAAGTAGGCTCCGTCTGTCTCATCGACAGCCAGATGCGGGACAAGGGACTCGATTTCGGCGAAATAGATGTTTTTGATGATCGTATCGCCTCGCCCTTCGACCCGGTATTGTCCAATGTATTGCAGACGTTCAATCCGTCCACCGGTTTCTTCCATCACTTCTCGATACGCCGCTTGCTCGGCCGTCTCTCCTGGTTCGACTTTTCCACCCGGAAACTCGTACCCCCGTTGTTTGTGATGTGTCAGTAACCATTTTCCCTCGTACACGGCAATGACCCAGACATGAAGGGGTTGAATCGAGAATGGATGGTCTTCAAAACTCAGTTCAACCCGATTTTGGTAATAATCTAAAAACGTAATCACGTGCGTGCACCTCATTTCTTCTTCTCTCTTCACTTTACCTGTTTCGAAAGCATTCTAAAAGTGAAAGTGCGTAGGAATTCGTCAGAATGACAAAAAAAGGCATCTCCGAATGCGGAGATGCCTTTTTGCTTAGTTCAAGCGGGCTTCAAGTTCTGCTTTTTCTGCTTCAAATCCTGGTTTACCGAGTAGCGCGAACATGTTTTTCTTGTACGCTTCAACACCCGGCTGATCAAACGGGTTCACGCCGAGCAAATAGCCGCTCATCGCACATGCTTTTTCGAAGAAGTAGAACAAGAATCCAAGATGATACGGTGTCATCTCTGGTAATTCAACCGTCAAGTTTGGTACTTGTCCATCCGTATGGGCAAGTAACGTCCCTTCAGCCGCCTTATCATTGACGAACTGAATCGATTTTCCTTCGAGGAAGTTCAAGCCATCTAAATCTTGTGCGTCTTTTTCAATCGTCAAGGCATGGCGCGCTTGTCCGACTTTAATGACAGTTTCAAACAAATCACGGCGTCCTTCTTGGACGTACTGACCCATCGAGTGAAGATCCGTCGAGAAATCGACCGCTGCCGGGAAAATCCCTTTGAAGTCTTTTCCTTCCGACTCGCCGTATAACTGTTTCCACCATTCCGAGACATAGTGTAATGCCGGTTCATAGTTGACGAGCAGTTCAATTGTTTTTCCTTTTGCATACAAGGCGTTCCGAACGACTGCATATTGATAAGCTTCGTTTTCAGCCAAGTTTTCGTTTGAGAACTGAACTTGTGCGTCACGTGCGCCTGCCATCAAGTCTTCGATTGAAATCCCTGCTGCTGCAATCGGTAACAGACCAACCGGTGTCAAGACCGAGAAACGTCCACCAACATCATCTGGAATGACAAACGTCTGATAGCCTTCTGAATCCGCAAGCGTCTTCAAGGCACCACGTGCTTTATCCGTCGTTGCGTAAATGCGGTCTTTCGCACCCGCTTTCCCATACTTATCTTCCATGAACGTTTTCAAGAGGCGGAATGAAATCGCTGGCTCTGTCGTCGTGCCTGATTTCGAGATGATGTTGACCGACACATCTTTTCCTTCCAGTACTTCAAACAAATCATGTAAGTACGTCGAAGAGATATTATGTCCCGCATAAATGATTTGTGGTGCTTTCCGTTCTTCTTTTGATAACAGGTTATGGAACGAATGACCCAGCATCTCGATTGCAGCGCGTGCCCCAAGATACGATCCACCGATTCCGACGACTAACAAGACATCCGAATCCGACTTGATCTTTTCTGCTGCTGCTTGAATGTTAGCAAACTCCGTTTTGTCGTAGTTCGTCGGTAAGTCCACCCAACCGAGGAAATCACTACCGGCACCTGTCCCGTTATGGATGGCTCCGTGTAATGTCTTCACCGTATCTGCCATATAGTCTACTTCATGTTGTCCTACGAATTGTAGGGCCTTCGAATAATCAAAACGTACCGTTGTCATTCACTCGTCCTCCTTATTCATTCGCAAACAAATGCGACCTTCCTTTTCATTAAAACGCAAGAAGGAAGGTCGTTCAAGTCTTTTGTGAAAAGATTAGCAAATGTTGTAGTGCTTATAAAGCAGCTGTTACGATTTGACGGACATCGTCATTACCAAGTGATTTGAAGTTTCCGAAGTCTCCACGTGTCATCGCTGACTTCACGATTGAATCGACAGTCTCTTCTTTGATGTCATAATCCGCGAGGCGGTTCGGTGCACCCAGTGACGTCCAGAACGCGCTGATTGCATCGATTGTCGCGTGAGCCGCTTCCATCTCTGATTTACCTGTCGTATCCACGTTGAAGACATTTTCACCGAGCGTAACGAAACGGTGCGCATTCGACTCGTCGAGGACGTGACGCATCCAGTTCGGGAAGAGAATCGCCAGTCCACCTGCGTGCGGGATATCATGAACGGCTGAAACAGCGTGCTCAATGTTGTGTGACGCCCAGTCTCCACGTGCGCCCATTTGAAGGACACCGTTCAAAGCCATAGTGCCGGCAAAGAGGATTGTGGCACGGAGTTCGACGTTTTCGAGATCATTGACGAGTTTTGGTGCAGCTTCGATGACAGCTTTCATGACGCCTTCTGTCATTCGTTCTTGAACAGGTGCATGCGCCGTATGGAAATACTGTTCGAGGCAATGGCTCATCATGTCGACGATCCCGTAGATCGTTTGATCTTTTGGTACGCTGACCGTGTATTTTGGATCAAGAACTGAGAACGTCGGGAACGTCAATGGGCTTCCCCAACCGTATTTCTCTTGTGTTTTCCAGTTTGTGATGACAGAACCTGAGTTCATCTCTGAACCCGTTGCTGCAAGCGTCAAAACTGTTCCGAACGGGATGACGGTTTTTGGAGTGGCTTTCCCGATGACGAGATCCCATGCTGGACCTTCGTATGGAATACCGGCAGCAATCAATTTCGTACAGTCGATGACAGAACCGCCACCAAGTGCCAGCAATGCATCTACGCCAGCTTCACGCGCGATTTTAATACCGCGTTCTGCTGTTTCAATCCGCGGGTTTGGTTCGACACCGTCGCATTCGACGTATTCGATTCCTGCCGCCTTGAGTTCACGTGTAACATCGTCATAGACACCATTGCGTTTAATACTTCCGCCACCGAATACAAGCATGACTTTTTTAGCGTTTAATGTGTTGAGCTCATCTTTAATCTTGCTGACTTGACCGTCACCAAAAATAAGTTTCGTTGGATTGCGATATTCAAAGTTTTCCATTGTGTGTTGCCCCCTTGATAAGTAATGAACACCTTACATTATCCACACATTCCCCTTTTGCATCTATTTTAATGCTTATAACACAAAAAAAGAGAACCGACCGATGTCGATTCTCTTTCACATTCTTATTTTTGGAAGTTTGATTTTTCAATCCATTCTTCCAATTTGCCTTTTAACACGTTGAAGCCAGGAGCTTCTTCTTGTTTGAAAGCAGGACCTGCATCGCGACGGCCAGTGTTTTTGCGTGGGCCTTTAGCGCGTGCTTCGCGTTTTGGAGCTTCCTGTGTAGCTTTGATCGAAAGCTTCATTTTTTTGTTAGCTTCGTCGATGTCGAGAACTTTAACAGTTACTTCATCGCCAACTTTTACGTAATCGTTGATGTCTTTTACGTAATCGTGTGAGATTTCTGAGATGTGGACGAGACCTTGTGTTTGCTCGTCAAGTGCTACGAAAGCACCAAAGTTTTGAATACCAGTTACTTTACCAGTAACAACTTGGTCTTTTTCAAAGTTTGCCATAGTTTATACACTCCCTAACTAAATTCATCAACTTATAATAACATACTTTTTACGGATGGTAAAAAATATTTTTCAAATTGTTTATTTTTTATTTTACAAGGGAACAAATTAGTAGCAAGACTTCAAGTATTCCCCCTGATTCTGCCGGACTTTTCGAGTCCGGCCCTTTTTTTGTCCTGTTGCTGTTTTTATTGAGGAAACAAGAGAAAAAAAGGGTCGAAAAACAAGTTCGTACATGCATTAAGGACAGGTCCGGCCTGCTCGCTTTCCGCGGACAAGCCACCATGCCGCTTCAGATGCGTTGCATCTTCCAGGGTCATGATGGACTTGTTTTTCCGCAGGAGTCAAGCATGACCTCACCTGTCCTAGCGTAAAGGAAATCGCATCATGAAGCAATCAAAAAATTAAGAGCATTCGCCGGTTTATAAATCGTCAAATCCGTTTGCATCCGTCACCTTCGCATACGAACGTGATTTTTGCTCGAAGAAATCCGATTTCGTCGCATTCATCGAGTCGTCGGAATACGCCCGGATCCATGGCATGACGTCTTCGTCATGCCCCTCATACAGATCGTCGAGTCCGATGACACGGAGACGTTTGTTCGCTAGATATTTCACGTAGTCACGCATCTCACTGACGTCAAGTCCGTCCAGATCACGCAGGACGTATTCACTCCACTCGATCTCAAGATCCACTGCGCGCTCGAATGTCGTATAGACGAACTTCGTGAATGAACCGTCGGCGTCGATTTCCGGATGTTCCGTCAAGACGGCACGTAACAGCTGGCTGATGAAGTACGCGTGTTGTAATTCATCACGCTGGATGTAGCTGATCATCGTCGATGTCCCCACCATCTTTTGGTGACGCGCTAAGTTATAGAAGAAAGCAAACCCGGAATAGAAATTGATTCCTTCGAGAACGATCGAGGCGACCAGTGACTTCGCAAAGTTTTCCGGCGTCCGGTCGTTTTGGAAATCTTCGTATAAATCAAGAATAAAGGCATTCCGTTTCATTACCATCTCATCGTCTTTAGCAATGTCAAAGATCCGGTTTTGTTCGGACAACGGGACGAGACTTGAGAGTACGTAACTGTAAGATTGGTTATGCACGACTTCTTGCTGGGCGATGATGGCGAGAATCGCATGAATCGAGGCGTCTGACGTAAACATCGCCGATTCCAAAATGTAACGGGTTTGGACGGAATCGAGAATCGATAACAGACCGATGATCCGCTTAAAGGCATCCTGTTCCCGTTCGCTCAATTGATTCCACTGTTGCATGTCTTTTGACATCGAGATCTCGTCCGGAATCCAGAAGTTCGATAATAACTGTTTATAGATGGAATAAAACTGAGGATAGGCAAGATCGTTCCAGTTGACGATCGAACTCGTTTCGCCGCCAATGATCGCGGTCGCCCGATTTGGATGACGGGCATCAAGCAGTTTGATTTTTTGTAGTTGTTCCATGTTGTTCGGCTCCCTCTTGCTGTAATTGCAATAACGTTCGACGTGTCCACTCCTTGACCAGATGCGGCCGGTTTCGTGGGGATTGTTCGATTTTGAGTAGTTCACCTGCGAGTGGGACACCAAACTTCGAGAGATGATAGGCCATCTCATCGACGGCACGGCAATATTTGACGAACATCTTGTCGCCCGTCCCAAAAACGGCAGCCTGTGGAATCTTGTGCGGACTTTCTTTTAGAACCAGCTTCAGACAGTCCCGCATCTCATCCGGCAATTGACCGTCCCCCCAGGTGTAAGAACCAAAATAGACGATATCATAAGGGACCAGCTGATACGTCGTTACGTCATCGGCAAAGATCATCGTCGGTTCAACCTGCATGTCGGAACACGCTTTCGCGATGAGTTCCGCAACCTCCTCTGTATTTCCGCTCATTGACGCATATACGATTGCTGCCTTCATGATATCGTCCTCCTTCTCTTATGATGAACACGACTCACATTCATCGATTTCAACAGTCGTCGAACGTGTATAGTAAATCGTCTTCATCCCAAGCTGCCATGCTTCCATGTGCATCTCGAGTAACTCTTTTGCTTTGATACTGTTCTTGACATAGAGGTTAAAACTGATCGCCTGGTCAATGTGGCGTTGACGTGACGCATTTTGACGGATGCTCCACAGTTGATCAATCTCAAACGCTGATTTATAGAACCAGTTCGTCTCCGGCGTAAGGTCGGGAACGGTTACTGGAATCTTATAGTTTTTCTTTTCTTCCGCATAAACTTTTTTGTAGATCGGATCAATCGAAGCCGTGCTGCCGGCGATGATTGCCGTCGACGAGTTCGGTGCGACTGCCATTAAGTAGGCATTTCGCATTCCGTGTGCCGTGATGTCGGCTTGCAGGCGATCCCAATCGAGTTCAGCAGTCGTTTTGTAGTGACGGCGGGCGATGTACTCCCCTGTTTGCCACTCCGATCCTTCAAAAAGACGATACGCCCCTTTTTCTTTCGCCAGTTGCATCGATGCATCAATCGTCAAGTATGCGATTTTTTCGTAGAGACGATCGGCGTACTGAACAGCCTCGATTGATTCCCAGCGAATGCCTTCGAGTGCGAGCAGGTGATGCCAGCCGAATGTTCCGAGTCCAACTGCCCGGTATTTCTGATTCGTAATCTGTGCTTGCGGCACATCAATCGTGTTCAGATCGATGACGTTATCGAGCATCCGCATCTGAATCGGAATCAACCGTTCCAAGACATCCGAACGAACGGCACGTGCGAGTGCGATCGAGGACAGGTTACAGACGACGAAATCGCCCGGTGTTTTCGTGATGATGATTTTACCGTCTTGTGTATATTCTTCCGTGACCGTCGTCGGGCTCATGTTCTGCATGATTTCTGAGCAGAGGTTCGACGAATAGATCATACCCGCGTGTTTGTTCGGGTTGGCCCGGTTCACCGCGTCGCGGAAGAACATGTACGGTGTTCCCGTTTCGAGCTGTGAACGCATGTATCGTTTGACGAGATCAATCGCCGGTACTTTCGTCCGGCTGAGACGTGGTTCATTGACACAGGCTTCATACTTCTCCGTGAAGCTGCCCCCCTGCTCCGTTTCATCAAATGAGTCTTCCAGACTAAAGCCCATCACTGTCCGGATTTCGTGTGGATCGAACAGGTACCAGTCGCCTCGCGCCTCGACGGTCCGCATGAAATGGTCGGGCAAGCTGACACCGGTGAACAAGTCATGTGTCCGCAACCGTTCGTCCCCGTTGTTTAACTTCGCGTCGAGAAACTCAAGGATATCCTTGTGCCAGATATCGAGATAAACGGCAATCGATCCTTGACGCATACCAAGCTGATCAACGCTGACGGCTGTATTGTTCAGCTGTTTCATCCACGGAATGACACCACTTGATACACCTTTGAATCCTTTGATGTCCGATCCGCGGGAACGGATTTTCCCCATGTAGACCCCGATTCCGCCGCCACCTTTTGACAACGTCGCGACATCCGTATTCGAGTCATAGATGCCACGCAGTGAATCGTCGACCGTATCGATGAAACAAGATGAGAGTTGACCGTACGATTTACCGGCGTTCGACAAGGTTGGTGTCGCAACCGTCATGTAGAGGTTCGATAAGGCCCAGTAAGATTCTTTGACGAGATCGAGACGACGGTCTTTCGGTTCCGTCTGCATGAGCGTCATCGCGATGATCATAAAACGTTCCTGCGGCAATTCGTATAATTTTTTGACATGATCGCGCGCCAAGTAACGGTCTGCTAATGTCCGGAGTCCGATATACGTAAACAGATGGTCGCGTGACGGGTCGATCGATTCTGCAAGCTCCTCGACTTCTCCTTTTGTATACGTTTCTAACAAATGTGGTGTGAAGATTCCGATCTCTGTCAACTTTTCAATCAACGTGTAAAGCGAACCATATCGTTCGTCCGCTCCATAACTACGATTTTCACTGGCTTCCAGATACAAACGATTGAGGTACGTTGCCGTCGCAACAAACGTCCAGTTTGGTTCTTCTGCCTTTAACATATCAAGTGCATGCATCGTCAACAGTTCATAGACTTGATCCGCCTGTAACGTCTTTCCTTCAAGTGCTCGAATTGCCCGTTCTGTGTAACGTTCGACGTCGAGCTCTGAATATGATGCCGTAATCTGACGAATCACTGTATATACATCTTCTATTGTCATTGCACCTTGATAGATGCGTGCTGTATTTAGTGGAGATGCCACTATGAACCACTCCCATTCTCTAACTTTCAAAATAGGTTTCGTTGTCTCAAAAAATGCGCTAAACTAAAAAAAGACGCCCTACATATAGGAAGAGTAATTGTACTATCACTCTATATATAGACGTTTCAGGCATTTTTAAACCTATTTATCTACAAGATATAGGTTATCACTGAATGACCAAAAAATAACCCCTTGCATTGAAAATCAGGTCAAACAAATTTAAAAAGGCGGACCACCGCCTTTTGAGATATATTGAGATAAGGAGTTTAGTCGATTATGAGGTCAGAAGAACTTTTAAAAAAATATGATCCATTTCACCTAGGACAAGGAAATTATCCGACGGAAATGTCTGCTATACTAAGCTTACTGACGGTCCATGATCAAATAAGCCCATTTGCAGAAGCAATCGGTTCTGTATTTGAAGAATCGTTTGGTGAACAACCGGATCGGCAGGAATTAACTTTACTCGCAACGAACTTACTTCTATGTGAAGACTCGTGTGAACTTTGAAAGGAGACTTATTATGCAAGTTGACTACACACCTAATCCAAACTCAGTAAAAATCACACTCGATGGTGATCGTTTTGGGGCAAAAAGCACGAGCGTCAAACAAGGGGACACACCAGATGATGCTTTGCTCGCGTCACTCATCACAGTCGACGGCATCGATAACCTGTTTGCTTACGGTGATTTTGTTACCGTCACAAAAGAACCGACTGCTGAATGGAATACGTTACTTCCATTAATCGAAGAAAAAATGTAAATATCCCACACAGACACCTGTAGTTCAAGGGTGTCTTTGTTCTAAGGAGACGACTTTCATGCCGATGGTCTCAGTCATCATTCCAACATATAATCGCCCACGCGAATTGCGTGAAGCACTGACCGCCCTGACTAAACAGCTGTATCAGGATTTTGAAGTCATCATTCTCAATAACAATGGTGATTCATTGACTTCCGTCATCACCGAATTCGAGGACCAATTGACGATTACTTCTGTTGATCTCCCGGAAAACCATCATGTCCGGGCACGGAATCATGGTGTGTCCTTGGCAAAAGGACAGTATATCCTTCTTCACGACGATGATGATTTGTTGTTACCTTCACACATCGAAGAAGTTGTCGGTGATCTGGAAGCGGGAGCCGACTTATCTTACGCTGACGCCGAACTGTTCACCTATGACTGGCAACAGGACCATCGTATCGTCAAGACGACGGAGCCGTTCGCTTATCCGTACGACCGTAAAGCGATGAAAGAAGACTCGACGTATATCCCGTCCGGTTCCCTCTATCGTAAATCGTTGCATGAAGAACTGGGTCTCTTTGATGAAGAGGTCTTTAACTACTGGGATTGGGACTGGATCTTACGTGTCGGTCAAAATCATCTTATCTTGCACCCTGCACGCGCGACGGTTCTGTATGCTTTCAACCCAACCGGTAACCATCAATCGGCACAACAAGATGCCTCACGCCGCGTCTATTTTGACCGCCTCGTCGAAAAGCATCAATTACCGACGACCGACATGAAAAATTTCCATATCGTTCAAGAAGAACGACGGTCGCGTCTACGTGAGACACGTCGCACGTTTAGTGGCCATTTGACAGAAAGTGAGTGATCTTCATGTATACAGATAAACAATTGGAATTACTTGAACTGCTAACCCAAAGCGGACCGGTCGACCATGTTCTGGCGGCTCAAATGCTTGACTTAACAGAAGACGAGGTCCTCTCATCGCTTGCGACATTTAAGCAAGATGGCGTCCTGCTTGGCTATACTGCCGTCATCGATTGGCAGAAGATTCATGCCCATCACGGTGTGACTGCGTTTATCGATGTCAAAGTGACACCAAAACGCGGGCGAGGGTTCGACGAAGTCGCAGAACGCATTCATCGTTTTCCGGAAGTGACGTCGCTCTACCTGATGTCCGGTGCGTATGACTTACAAGTCGTTCTCGATGGCAAGTCACTCCAGGAAGTGTCACAATTCGTCTCGGAAAAACTGTCGACGCTCGACTCCGTCATCTCGACGACGACGCATTTCCGCCTGAAGACTTATAAACATGACGGTGTCTTGTTTAGTCAGGATGATGGTGACAAACGATTGAAGGTGTCCCCATGAAGTCGTTATCTGAACGGGTCGAACGGTTAGCCCCTTCCGGCATCCGACGTTTTTTTGATTTAGCGGGTTCGATGGACGATGTCATCTCCCTTGGTGTCGGGGAACCGGATTTCGTCACCCCCTGGAATGTCCGCGAAGCCAGTTTCGCAGCGCTCGAGCAAGGTTATACGGCATATAGTGCGAACGCCGGTCTCGTCGAGTTACGTCAGGAAATCCGGCTCTACATGCAGGAAAAGTTTTCGATTGATTACGAAGTCGCAGATGAAATCATCGTCACGACCGGTGCCTCGGAAGGACTCGACTTAGCCTTTCGGACGTTGATCAACCCCGGGGATGAGGTCATCGTCGTCGAGCCGGCGTTCGTTTCCTATGCACCGTTGATCGAACTCGCAGGCGGGATTCCCGTCGCAGCTGCCTGTCAGGCAGAAAACGGCTTTACGATTCAGCCTGACACGATTGAAGCCGTCGTGACCAATCGGACAAAGGCCATCATCTTTTGTTTCCCGTCCAATCCGACCGGCTCTGTCATGTCACGGGACCAGTTGGCCGATCTTGCCTTGATTGCCAAAAAACATGATCTATACGTCATCAGTGACGAAATCTATGCCGAGTTGTCGTACGAAGACGAACCGACCTGCTTTGCGACGTTACCCGACATGCGGGACCGGACGATCGTCATCAACGGTTTCTCAAAAGCGTTTGCCATGACCGGTTGGCGGCTTGGGTTTACGTGTGCCCCACCTGCCATCAGTCAAGCGATGCTCAAGGTCCATCAGTACGGCATGATGTGTGCACCGACACTCGTCCAGTTCGCCGGAATCGAAGCGTTACGTTCCCGTCACAAGACGGTACCTGATATGGTCCGGAGTTACCGCCAGCGTCGTAACTATTTCGTCAAGGCACTGAATGATGCCGGTCTGCCGACCCATTCGCCGGGTGGCGCCTTTTATGCCTTCCCCTATATCGGGGGAACCGGTTTGACGAGTGAAGAATTTGCCGAGCAACTGTTGCTTGCGGAACGGGTTGCCGTCGTGCCCGGTTCAGTCTTCGGTGCGAGTGGCGAAGGGTATGTCCGTGCGAGCTATGCCAGTTCGATTGAACAGCTGCAACAGGCCATCCACCGGATCAACCGGTTCATGCAACAATTGAAACACCAACCAACGGAACTCTCGAACCATTCGAGCTGATGCCGGCATGCCAAAGAAGCGTCGACTCCGGAATCGACGCTTCTTTGTTGTTTCATTCATCGACGTGCAGTACTAAAAACATACGATGGTCATCCTCGGCATGATACGGCGAAACTGGACCGAGTTGTGGCGCGTAGACATCAATCCGGTACGGTGCCTCTTTGAAGGATAACGGTGTCTGTTCTTTAATGATTCGTCCAATCTGATCCGCCTGTTCCTTGACATGCAGCAAGCTGTCACTTCGTTCGATCGGTGCCTCGATGATGAATCCATCGATCCCTTCGATCCGGGCACAGCGAAGAAATCGTCGTAACGATGGCAAGGCGGCTTGGATATGCGCTTCGAGCGACATGCCGGCTTCATGGACAGGAGCACCCCATAAACGTTCCGTGTTTCCCGTTGCACTTCGGAAGTGATCAATCGTTTCTTCCGTAACCGGATCCCGTGTCAAGGCAAAACGCGTCCGGTCACGGCGTAAGTTCTTTTCATTCGTTTGATCGATTTCCTTGAGCAGGTCAAGTTCTAGAGGACGCGCTAAGCGAAACAGTTCCCGTTGCAAGCGAGCCAACGATCGGCCAATCGGGACCACATCTTCAGTTTTTTTCGGTGGTTTATCCCCTTCATAACCATTCATCACACGGGCGACTTGTCCCGCTTCATGAACGAGCCGGTAATAAGAACCTGTTTCCTGATCGTGTTCGGTATCAAGCTTCCGGTGCTGTCCTGCCAAATCGGTCACGTATTGATTCGCAAGACAGGTGGAGATCATCAAGACATCCACGAGTTCCGCTTTTAGCAACAAATCATCGTTCTCTTCAAGCGCTTCGCCGACTTCCCCCACTTCCTCGATCAACCGCGCCAACCCGGATAACGGACGAAAGTAACCACCGAGTGCCCGAATCGTCGCATCAACCTTTTGTTGAAGATGTCTCATCTCCTGCATCGTCTTGCACCTCCGTCAATCCGTTCACTAATCGGTCTTCTGTTTGCTTTTTAAACTGATCGTTAAAGCGTTGATTTTTCCGCCATTCTCGAACTGCCATCCCGCTGGCTACGGCAAGTGAGACAAGCAATCCAACTTCTTTCCGTTTCATCTGAATTCCCCCTCTTTTGAGTGATACGTTTTTTTCATAAACATGATATGATGATGACATTCCATACATAGTAAGAGGTGTTGCTTGTGTCGACTGAACGTCTTTGGCAATTAGCTCGTTTTTTGGGTGTCATCGTTGCCGTCTTTTTGATTGGCTGGCTGATCATTCGCCTGTCTTCTTTCATGTATCCGTTCGTTTTTGCGTTTTTACTCGCTCTCTTCAGTCGCCCACTCGTCGACTTTTTCCAAAAAAGACTTCGCATCAATCGAGGTTGGGGCGCTTTCTTATCGATTATTCTCATGAGCGGTCTATTGATTGGCTCACTTGTTTTAATCATCATGCAGTTGATCCGGGGACTTGTGTTTGTCGCCAACCAGTTGCCGGCACAAATTCAAGAACTTAGTCTCTACTTCCAAAAGCTCTACAATGAAAAATTGGCACCCATTTGGAACGACGCGTCTGAAGCACTTCGGTCACTCGAACCCTCTCAGCAAAACACCGTGCAAAATAGTATTCAATCACTCGGAAGTTCTCTTGCCAGTGCCATCGGTGAAGGTTCCAAAAATATCGCCGGCATGTTGCAGACGATCTTAGCGACCTTGCCATCCATCGCGTTGATTTTGGTCATCGTCTTGCTTGCCTGGTTCTTCATCTCGAAGGATTGGCACAAATACGAAATCCGCCTGAAGCAGTATGAGATGTTACCATGGTTTGCCCGTGCCGAGTCCGTCGTCGCGAGTCTCCGATCTGCCTTGTTCGGCTATATCAAAGCTCAATTGACGTTGATTACGATTACGTTTTTCATCGTTCTTGTTGGACTATTGATCATCGGGGTCGAACATCCTTTTGCGATCGCCTTCATTGCCGCATTTTTTGATATCTTGCCTTATCTTGGGACCGGTTCCGTATTTTTACCTTGGATTGCCTACTCCATGATCACCGGAGATACCGGTCTTGCGATTGGTCTAGCCATTCTCTACGGTCTCGTCATCTTGCAACGGAACATCATGGAACCAAAAATCGTCGGTGACAATATCGGTATCCAGCCGATCACCGCCTTGATCGCCTTGTTCGTCGGCATTCAGTTTTTCGGTGTGTTCGGATTGATTCTCGGACCACTCGTCGCCGTCATCCTTAAAGCCTTGCATAATGCACGGATTTTCCATTATCTTTGGGCATTTATTAAAGGATCACCTACACCGTTTCGGTGAAGGTGATTTTTTTTGGTAGTGCCGCATATAAGGGAAAGCCGTCGGCATCGTACGGACAACTTTTGGGCAAGTACGTAGCCGGCAATGTCGCTGCGACGGCTAACAAACAAGCATCGATCCAGTCATCGGTTGCGACGCCCGGCACCTTGAGCTCCCAGTAAGGCGGACAATCGTACCGGCGTAATAGCTCCGTCCGCTCTGCTACGCCTTCGATTGTCCGTTTATTAAATCGCGCCGGGTGACCCGTCAGACGGGCAAAACAGACTTCCGGATGGGATTCCATCATACCCGGTTGATAGTGTGCACGGACTTGACGGATTTTCGGTAACAAGTACCAGGCTTGTTTCGATAAACCGAGACCTGCTTGCTGTTTCGAATAATCGTTGGCCGCTTGATAATCAGATTGTTCCAATGCCGCGAGTAGCGGGGCATTAAAGATACTACTCGTTCGACCCGGTTTTAATTCTTCGCGCAACAATTGATCAACGACTCGCCGCTGTTGTCGTTCGAGACCAATCGGCATATCGATATACGTGACGGATCCGCATCTGATGTCAGCCAGCGACGAAGCAACCGTCCAGGAGAACTGACCGTCCCGAATCGAGACCGCCACCCAACCGGCTTTCGCCGCGTCAATCCCGGTGACGTCCACTAGACTTCTCCCGTATTCCCTTCATCAGTGACAAGACGGTGAACACCCCTAAAAACGTCGCAACTGCTAACGGAATCTGTTCGTGCGAATCGAGATACCAGACGATACTGATGATGGTCAATAAAACGAGAACACTGTTCAATCGGATCATCCTTCACGTTCAACAAAACGATACAGACTCCGGACCATGACACCAGTCGCGCCTTTTGGACCGAGTTCGGTCGCTGCTTTTTGTTCCGATGTTCCGGCGATATCGAGATGAAGCCATGGTGTTTCGCCAACGAATTCCCCGACAAAAGCACCACCAAAGATCATATGCCCCATCCGTCCCGGTGAATTGTTTAAATCCGCAACGTCGGAGCGGCGAACTTGTTTGATGAATTGATCGACGTACGGCATCTGCCAGACCATCTCGTTTGTCTCTTGCGTCACGGCTTCGAATCGACTGTAAAGAGCCGCATCATTCGTCAACGCACCCGTGATTTCCGTTCCAAGCGCAACCAGGACCCCGCCCGTCAACGTCGCTAGATCGATGATCATCTTCGGTTTGTATTCTTTGGCATAAGTGACGGCGTCTGCTAACACAAGTCGCCCTTCCGCATCCGTGTTTAAGATCTCGATCGTTTTTCCCGCCATCGACGTGATGACATCATCCGGCTTAAACGCGTCTCCGGAAATCATGTTGTCCGTTGCCGGGATGACACCTAATACGTTGACGTTTGGTTTGAGTTTACCGAGGGCTTCAAACAATCCGAGGACGGCTGCTGCGCCACCCATATCCCCCTTCATCCCAACGATTCCGTCTTTTGGTTTGATCGAGTACCCACCCGTATCAAATGTGACTCCTTTGCCGACGACGGCGATCGGCGCCTCGTCACCTGCCCCTCTATATTCGAGGACAATCAGTTTGGGTGGAATCGTTGACCCTTGGTTGACGGCCAGCAACGCACCCATTCCGAGTGCTTCCATCTCTTCTTTTTCCAAAACCTTCAGGTCGTGCCCGTACCGCTCGGCGATAAAACGCGCTTCGTCTGCTAAAGCAGGTGCAGTCAGCAGGTTCCCTGGCATCGTCACGAGGCGTCGTGCGAGGTTCGTCGCTTCAGCAAGCGCTTCTCCGCGTTCTACATCCCGTTCTCCCGCATCCGACCAAATCGTTAAGTCCAGCTCATACGTCGCATGTGTCGTCGTCTTATAATGTTTGACTTCGTATGTAGCTAAACCAAACGTCTCGGCAATCAATTCGACCGGTTGATCCGGAAATGTCGTCGCGTCGACAGTTGCTTTTGAGAGGTTGCGTGTTTTTAAGAACTGAGCGGCCTTCCCAAACAAACGACGAAGTGTATCCGGGGTGAGCCCTTCCGTTTTCCCAAGACCTACAAATAAGACACGTTCGACTGTTCCGGTCAACGTTGGCAATAAACGGAGTTCTCCTTGTTTCGTCGAGATATCCCCCCGACGTACCCACTCATCCAATCGGTCCGGATAAAGTGAACGAATCCGTTCCTCGACCGGTTGGTTACCTGAAATACCGACAACGAGTACTTCGACATGTGCCTGTGGATCTACTTGGTTCCATCGCATATTCAATTCCCCCTTTAGTAATACTTATAAGTATGAAGCGTTTGACCTGATTTTCCAACTGATAGCACCCAAGACAAATGAAACCGTTCTCATTTTTGACGTTCGTTAAGACGTTCGTTAATTTGTCGATTTGGACCGTTTCAAACAATTGTTGCTTGTTTCACAATGTGATAGGATTAAACAGGTGAAAAGGACAGGCACTTCTACTAAACGGTCATTTTGGCAAAAACAGAAATGTCTACGTTTTCATTTAAAGGGAGAGTCCGCAATCGACCCGTTAAGAGAGATGCGTTTATGGGTATCTATAGATAGCAAAGAAACGACGTCCTTGCGGCAAAAAAACTTACTGAAAAGAGGGTAATGCACATGGCACAGCATATCAAAGGAATTGGCGCTTCTGCAGGGATTGCGATTGCGAAAGCATTCGTGATGGAAACACCTGTCTTTGACATTCCAACTAATAAAATCGAGGATTCGGCAGCTGAAAAAGAACGTTTCCAAGCAGCTATCGTTAAATCAAAAGGTGAACTCGAAATCATTCGTGAGAACACATTAAAAGAACTCGGCGCAGATAAAGCAGAAATCTTTTCAGCCCACCTCTTAATTTTAGAAGACCCGGAAATCGTTAGCCAAGTTAATGCGAAAAT
Organism: Exiguobacterium antarcticum DSM 14480; assembly: GCF_000685865.1. Lineage (GTDB taxonomy): Bacteria > Bacillota > Bacilli > Exiguobacteriales > Exiguobacteriaceae > Exiguobacterium_A > Exiguobacterium_A antarcticum. The sequence continues at coordinate 619,138 of NZ_JMKS01000003.1, forward strand.
CGATGAAGAGAAAACAAATGCAGCACAAGCACTTGATGAAGTCTCACAGATGATGGTCATGATCTTTGAATCGATGGACAATGAATACATGCGCGAGCGTGCGGCAGATGTCCGTGACGTCACGAAACGGACGATGGCCCACTTGCTCGGCATCACGTTCGTCACACCGGCTCAGATCAATGAAGAAGTCATCATCATTGCAGAAGACTTAACACCTTCAGATACAGCACAACTCAACCGGAAGTATGCAAAAGGATTTGCTACGAACATCGGTGGACGGACTTCGCACTCGGCGATCATGTCCCGTTCTCTTGAAATTCCAGCAGTCGTCGGAACGAAAGTTGTCTTGGCGGAAGTCAAACACGGTGATTTCTTGATTCTTGACGGTGCGGAAGGTGATGTCATCGTCAACCCTTCAAGCGACCAAATCGCAGAATACGAAGAAAAACGTTCTGCGTACATCGCTCAAAAAGAAGAGTGGAAAAAACTCAAAAACGAAAAAACAGTCACAGCAGACGGTCATCACGTCGAGCTCGCAGCGAACATCGGAACACCAAACGATGTCAAAGGTGTGCTTGAGAATGGTGCCGAGGCAGTCGGATTATACCGGACAGAGTTCCTCTACATGGATGCTGAAACGTTCCCGACGGAAGACGAGCAGTTCACAGCATACAAAACGGTACTCGAATCAATGGGCGATAAAAAAGTCGTCATCCGGACACTTGATATCGGTGGCGACAAAGAGTTGTCTTACCTCGATCTTCCGCATGAGATGAATCCGTTCCTTGGTTACCGGGCGATTCGTCTTTGCCTGGACCAAACGGATCTGTTCCGGACACAACTCCGTGCCCTTCTCCGGGCAAGTGCTTACGGTAAGCTTGCTGTCATGTTCCCAATGATCGCGACACTTGAAGAATTCCGTGCCGCTAAAGCACTTCTCTTGGAAGAAAAAGCAAACCTTCAAGCAGAAGGCGTGACAGTTTCAGAAGACATCGAAGTCGGAATGATGGTCGAGATTCCATCAACAGCTGTTATGGCGAAACAATTCGCAAAAGAAGTCGACTTCTTCTCTGTCGGAACAAACGACTTGATCCAATACACGATGGCTGCTGACCGGATGAACGAAAAAGTGTCATATCTCTACCAACCGTTCAACCCAGCTATCTTAAGCTTATTGAACAACGTCATCACAGAAGCACACAAAGCGGGCAAATGGGTCGGTATGTGTGGGGAGATGGCTGGAGAAGAACTCGCTCTTCCGATCCTCCTTGGACTCGGACTTGATGAATTCTCAATGTCTGCTTCATCTGTCCTTCGCGCACGCAGCTTGATGACGCGTTTGAACAAAGCAGAGTGTGAAGCGATTGTCGAACAAGTACTCGATATGGATACAGCGGAAGATGTCGTCAACTTCCTCAGCACGACATTCGATATCAAAAAATAAGGTTTTTCGGACACGTCCCATCTCGGGGCGTGTTTTTTTGTCTCGTTAACAAAGCATCTTCTTTTTCCTTATACTTTGTGCGGGAAAGCAGATTAGCCTACGTCGAAATCATTCCTCTCTGCACTCGCTTTCCTGTAGGAGTCTAGTGCATCGAATGATTTCGAACAACAGAAAAGGAAAGCGGATTTGACATCCACTTCCCCCTCTTCTGTCAATTTTGATGTTTATCTAAATATCTTTACCCACATATTATGCTTGTTTTGCTTTTGGTCGTTCTCCTTGACCTTCTTGTAACGTCGGCCGTTCATTTCCCATCAGGAACACAAAGACGACACCTAACACTGCTGGAATCAGCGCCCATAAATAGACCGACGAAATCGATTCTGCAAGTGATGACTTGATGGCATTCGCTACTTCCGGTGGCATATTCGCAAGGGCCGAAGCCGTCGGGAATTGTCCGCCATCCGGTGCATTACCGCCCGGCAATTGTTCGCTGATCGTCGATGAGAACGTCCGGGATTGAATGATACCAAGCACCGTCACCCCAAGCGTCATCCCAATCGTCCGGAATGTCGAGCCCATCGAGGTTGCTGCCCCACGTCGTTGCATCTCAATCCCATTGATACTGGCAAGATTGAGTAACGAGAAACTAAACCCAACACCAAATCCTAAGATGATCATATACATCGTAATCGCCGTTCGTGTCGTCTCAAGAGACATCGTGCTTAACAGATAAACCCCTAACAAGAAGAAAACTGCCGAGACGAACATGACGTTTCGGAACCCGTATTTATTCGGCAGGCGTCCCCCGAGTTGTGCCGAGATGACCGATGCAATCAACATCGGCATCAAAATCAGACCGGAGTTTGTCGCACTGCCACCAAACACACCTTGGACAAAGATTGGAATAAAGACACTTGCAGAGATAAAGACAAATCCGTAAAAAAAGGCTACACCTTGCGTCGCTGCAAACAATTGCCGTTTAAATAGACTGAACGTGATGACAGGATCGGCTGCCCGGCGTTCGATAAAGCCGAAGATGATGAAAGCAACGAGTGCCGCCCCAAACAAACCGATGATTTGCGGCGAGTTCCAAGCATAATCTTTTCCGCCCATTTCAAGCGCCAGTAAGAATAAGACAAGTCCTGCAACTAACGTCACCGCTCCGGCATAATCGATTTTTTGCGTCCGGTGAACCGGTGACTCCTTGTAAAACAGTGAAACAAGTGTGAGTGCCAAAATCCCGAGTGGAATATTGATATAAAACACCCAACGCCAGTTGATGGCATCTGTTAACACAGCGCCAAGCAACGGACCGAAGATACTTGAAATTCCGAAGACGGCTCCAAATAAACCACTGACCTTCCCGCGTTTTTCAGGCGGGAAAATATCAAAGATGATCGTAAAGGCGATTGGCATTAAAGCTCCGCCACCTAGACCTTGAACCGCACGATACACGGATAGTTCAACAATCGAGTCGGCCATCCCGCAAAGAATGCTTCCCGTGATGAACAGTAACATTCCAAATAAGAAGAAACGTTTTCGACCGTACATATCACTCAACTTACCAAAGATCGGCATCCCGGCCACAGTCGCAATCATATAGGCTGATGTCACCCACGCATATTGATCAAAGCCGTTTAATTCACTGACGATTGTCGGCATCGCTGTCGCAACGATGGTATTATCCATTGCCGCCACTAAAATCCCGATCAGTAACCCTAACACGACGTAACGTGTTTTTGTCGAAGTCGTAGCCATCGACTCACCTCTTTCTTTTCAAAAAATAGCTAATCTTCATAATAGCTTATTCATTGTATCATCGTATGTGCAAAATCTCACTGTTAAATGTTCACTGCATATAAAAAACACGATTCCAAAAACGGAATCGTGTTCATCGTACTGATCATTATTTAATGTCATACGAAATCTTTTCACCGGCTTCGACTGTTTTCCCAACATCGACCGAAACTTTCCGGTCGCCGCTGTTCGTGACGATGATTGGTGTGAGTAACGATGGGACAAGTGGTCGGATCTGTTCGAGGTCGACGCTCAGCAACGGCGAACCTGGTTCGACCCGATCGCCGGCTTTCGCGAGTGCTTCGAATCCTTTTCCTTCAAGCGATACGGTATCGATTCCGATATGAATCAAAATTTCATCTCCATTATCGGCAAGGATGCCAATCGCGTGTTTTGTTGGGAAGAAGGTCGTGATTTCACCGGATACAGGAGAAACGACATATCCTTCCGTCGGTTCGATCGCATATCCGTCGCCCATCATCCGTCCGGAGAAGACTTGATCCGGGACGTCATCCAGCGATCGAATCACTCCGCTCATTGGTGAAACATATCCTTCAACCGGTACATATGCTCCATCCGTTCCGGCTAAGCCCGACCGGTCATCGGTCCGTGATTCGGCTCCCGTCGGAACTTGTGGAATCGGATCGGCTTCTGGTTTAACCGGTGGTTGATAGTTCGGATCGTTCATGATTTCTGCCATCTCGGTCTTGATTCCGTCCGATTTCGGACCAAAAATGGCTTGAACATTGTCTCCGACTTCAAGTACTCCTGCAGCTCCAAGCTGTTTCAGTCGTTCTTTATTGACGCCCGATTTATCGTTGACGGTAATCCGGAGCCGCGTGATACAAGCATCCAAGTGTTTGATGTTTGATGCACCACCAAAGGCTTGGAGAATTTCATAAGGCAGTTCGCCAGCCGTCGTCGTCGATGCGACGGCCCCTTCTTGAATCGCTTCGCGTCCCGGAATCTTCAAGTCAAACTTCGTGATGACGAAACGGAACCCAAAGTAATAGATGACCGCAAAAACTAACCCGACTGGTATGACGAGCCACCAGGAGGTCCGGTTCGGTAAGATTCCGAACAACGTATAGTCAATCAATCCTCCGGAGAAGGTCATCCCGATTTTGACGTTGAGGATGTCCATGATCATAAAGGATAATCCAGCGAATACGGCGTGGACCGCAAACAATAGCGGTGCAACGAACACGAATGAAAACTCAACAGGTTCTGTAATCCCGGTCAAAAACGATGTCAAGGCAGCTGAGAAATATAACCCTTCAACCGCTTTCCGACGATCCTTCGCAACCGTATGGTACATCGCAAGACAGGCAGCAGGAAGACCAAACATCATGAACGGATATTTCCCGGTCATGTATGTCCCTGCCGTAAACGGAACACCGTCTTTTAATTGTGCAAAGAAAATCCGCTGGTCCCCGTTGACGATCGTACCGGCTTTATCCGTATACTCACCGAACTGGAACCAAAAACTCGAATACCAAATGTGATGCAGACCAAACGGAATGAGTGAACGTTCGACTAATCCAAAGATGAAGGCAGATAACGTTTCGTTTGATTCAATGATCGTTTTCGAGAACGTATTGATTCCCGTTCCGATCGGCGGCCAAATGTAACACAACGCAAAACCAGCGACTAAACTGAATAGCGCTGTAGCAATCGGGACAAACCGTTTACCGGCAAAGAATCCAAGGAAATCCGGTAGTTTAATTTTAAAGAATTTATTATAGCTGTACGCCGCAATCAACCCGGCGATGATCCCTCCGAATACCCCCATTTGCAGGGTCGGTATTCCTAACACGGTCGCATACGATAAATCACTCGATTTTTGTGCTTCTGCAATCTTTTCAGGCGTAATCTGTAAAAACGAACTGATAACTTTGTTCATGATCAAGAATCCGACAATCGCGGCTAATCCTGCGACCCCTTCACCGTTCGCAAGACCAATCGCGACCCCGACGGCAAACAATAATCCTAGATTGGCAAAGATGATATCCCCTGCATCTTGCATGACTCGCCAAATGACGACTAATGCATCATTTTCAAGAAATGGCAGATACTGCGTCAGATTCGGGTTTTGAAAAGCCGTACCAAACGCTAGGAGCAGCCCCGCTGCCGGTAGGATTGCGACCGGTAACATCAAAGCTTTACCGATCCGTTGCAACACACCAAACACGTTTTTCCACATCAGTGATTTCCCTCCTTTTTTTAACCAAACTACTTACTTCATACCCTTAATGTTTATTCCATGAAACTATTTAGAAGATGTTTATTTCCACAAAAAAAGAGCCTTCCCAAATCGGGAAAGCTCTTCATACATTAAACTGATTTTTCTTGTTTACGTGACGCGATGACAGCTTGAATTTCAGATTTGATGTTATCTGATTTTGGTCCGTAGATCGCTTGGACGTTGTTACCAACTTCAAGAACCCCTGCCGCACCTAATTTTTTCAATTCATTTTTGTCAACTTTTGATTTATCAAGTACTTCAACACGAAGGCGTGTGATACATGCATCAAGGTGTTTGATGTTTGATTCAGAACCGAGTGCATCAAGGATACCTGCTGCAAGCTCAGATCCTTGAGCCATTGAAGTTTCTTGGACTTCGTCTTCACGACCTGGTGTTTTCAAGTTGAACTTGCGGATTGCGAAACGGAATCCAACATAGTACACAACTGCGAGAACAAGACCGACGACGATGACGAGCCACCACTGCGTACGTCCTGGAAGGACACCGAAGAGAAGGAAGTCGATCAATCCACCTGAGAATGTCATCCCGATTTTGACGTTCAAGAGTTGCATTGTCATGAACGAAAGACCTGCGAAGACTGCGTGAACTGCGAACAAGATTGGTGCAACGAATAAGAATGCGAATTCGATTGGTTCTGTGATACCTGTTAAGAAAGCTGTAAGTGCTGCTGATCCAAGAAGACCACCAACGATTGCGCGACGCTCTGGGCGTGCTTCATGGTACATAGCAAGTGCTGCTGCTGGAAGACCAAACATCATGAACGGGAATTTACCAGTCATGAATGTACCAGCTGTTAATTCGACGTTATCTTTTAACTGAGCGAAGAAGATCGCTTGGTCACCACGAACGACGTCTCCTGCTGCATTCGTGTACGAACCGAATTCGAACCAGAATGGTGCATAGAAGATATGGTGAAGACCAAATGGAATCAATGAACGTTCAATGAGACCAAAGACGAATGCTGCAAGTGTTGGGTTTTTCTCCATCATGAAGTGGGAGAATGTGTTCAACCCGTCTTGCGCGAACGGCCAAACGAATACAAGAACAAGACCTGCGAACAATGAAACAACTGCTGTAACGATTGGAACAAACCGTTTTCCTGCGAAGAATCCGAGGAACTGCGGCAATTCGAGATTATGATACTTCCCGTAGGCCCAGGCTGCGATCAAACCGATGATGATACCACCGAAGACACCTGTTTGAAGGGTTGGAATACCAAGTACGTTTGAGTACCCTTGACCATTTGCCACCATTTCTGGTGTAACGCCGAGCCAAACGCTCATCGTTTTGTTCATGATCAGGAATCCGACGATCGCTGCAAGTCCGGCTGCGCCGTCTCCTGCTAATCCGATCGCGACACCGACCGCGAATAAGAGTGCTAAGTTACCGAAGATGATATCCCCGGCTGCTTCCATCAATTTTGCAACCTTGATGATTGCATCATTTTTTAAGAACTCGAGTCTTGACGTCAAGTTCGGATTTTGCATCGCATTACCGAATCCGAGTAAGATCCCGGCAGCAGGCAAAATCGCAACAGGAAGCATCAACGCTTTACCAACACGTTGAAGAACAGCAAAAATCTGTTTGAACATGTGTGTTTCCTCCTCTTAATCTAAAATCTACAATAATAAATAATGCCAATGACAGGTCGAAAAAAGTCAGACATCTGACCGATTTTTACAGAAAAAAATCAGGCACAAGCGGATTGTAGACAAAATACACTTATCCCGCGAAAAATCCTAACGGAAATAAACCATTTTGCCCGACATCCCACTCATGCCTGATCGTATCAGTAACACGTAGTCCGTGCGGTCATTTACCTAAATCGTACTGCACTAAGCGTTGCAGATGCATCGTAAGATACGTCGCTTCACCGCGCGGTACCGCTTTCTTCAACTGACGTTCCATGATGGACATCAGCTCCCAAGCAGTATCATAGCACAGCGGATATTCTTCGCGCAATAGCTTTTCTACTTTTTCTGGCGCCTCTAGGTACTCGCCATTGGAAACCCTTTCAATCGCTGACCGTAAGTGACGAATTAAACGCTTATAATCCAACGATTTTCGATCGATTTTGATTTGCAAACGCTGTTCGATGTGACTGGCAATTAATCCGACGAGTTGATGATGTCGGTTCACTTCGAGCACATCCTTGAAGTTCGTTGCCGAATGAATGTGCAACGCGATGAAGCCCGTTTCTGCAGGTGGCAGATAAAAATTCATCTCGGCACTGATGAATTCAACGATTTCTTCCGCCAAGGCATACTCTTCCGGATATAAGGCTTCCGTTTCTGCAAGAAACGGATTCGTCACTTCCATACCTTGCTCCAAACGTTTGAACGTAAACGTCAAATGATCCGTCAACCCGATATGAATATGTTCATCGACCCGTTTTCCGAACCGCGTTTCAATCATCGAAACGATTTCGTTCATCAAAGCGATGAAATTTTCATCGAGGTGTCCGACAAGTGCCTTATACTGTGCTTGCTCGTCTTTATCTTTTAACGTATAGACTTTTTCTAACTTTTCAAGATCCGTTAGTTGATCGTCTGGCTTCCGACCGAAGCCAATCCCTTTCGCGAGGATAATGACTTCCTGATTCGCACCAGTCGAACAAATGACGACATTATTATTCAAGACTTTGATAACGCGGTACATTTGTTTATCCATTCGCTCTCAACCCTATCTGCTCTTACACATTTTTTTAAAAAGACACTGTTTTTATTATAACGTGTTTTAACGCACTAAAAAAGCCTACTCACTCAAGTAGACTTTAAAACATTTGGTAACCACTTTTACGCAAAAAGCGAATCGACATACCGGCGATGACGATTCCGGCAAGGCCGGCCACAAACATCGTGACATCTGCCGTCTGCAGCCCCATGATCCGTTCGCCGAGTGCCGGAATCGCTTCACGAGCATTCGTGAAGTAATCAAGCGTCGACTGGTTATCAATCATCATGATGATGATCAGCGGATAGAGGACAAGCATGATCCACGTACTGCGCAACAACATGTTTAAGATAAAACCGATACTAAAGAACATGACGAGATAGAGAACGCTCCCGATCACGGCTTGAATGATATGCATACTGTTCCCCCTTTGAATCTCTTTTTTAGTATAACCGACAAAAAAGGCAAATGCACGAGTGTACATTTGCCTAAAACGTGAACTTAGAATTTACCTTTTTTGATGGCAAGACCAATCTTTTTCAACTCAAGGAAATGTTTGTTGTCGATGACTTTTTTCATGAATGATGCGTTACGGCCGTAAATCTTCTTACCGAAGACCATTCCGATTCCATCTTTATGACCAAGTGAAGCGACTGTTCCTTTGTTTTCATATGTGAACGTTGATGTTTGACGTCCACCGATGAGAGCAGAGATGTTTTCAGCCACTTTGTGTGCTTGTTGCGTCGCGATCTGTGCAGTTGGTGGATACGGACGATTCGAGTTCGGATCCATGACTGCTGAACAGTCACCGATCATGAAGACATTTTCATGCCCAGGAACACGGAGGTCTTCTGCGACGACGACACGGTTACGCATGGCTTCAAAGCCAGATGCTGCAACAACCGGGTTACCGCTGACGCCACCTGTCCAGATGATCGTGTTCGCTTCGATTGTTTCTGTTGTTTCACCTTGGAGTGGACCAAATGTCACGCTGCCCGGTGCACATTCCTTGATGCCGTTACCGAGTTTGAACTCGATCCCTTGGCGCTCGAGCCATTTGTGTGCGTAGTTGACGAGATCAGCATCAAATCCAGGAAGGACCGTAGGAGCTGCTTCGATATTGACGACACGAACGAGTTCGCGTGGGATATCATATTGTTTACACAGTTCCGGAATCCGGTTGACGAGCTCACCCATGAACTCGATACCCGTAAATCCGGCACCACCGACGACGATCGTCAAGAGTGAACGGTTTGTTGAACCCGTTGTTTTGTACTCTGCGAATGAATAGTCGATATGTTCCTTGATTTTCCGGACACTGTTCAATGAACTGATCGTTAGAGCGTTCTCTTTCAATCCTTTAATGCCGAATGTTTCAGGAACGCCACCAAGTGCGACGACGACGTAGTCGTAAGGGACTGTTCCACCGTCGACAAGCTTCACTGTGTTGCTTGCTGTATCAACTTTCTCGACGATACCTTTGACAAGTTTGACACGCGAAGGATTGATGACATCATTGATGTAGATACGCGCCTGTTCAGCAGACATCGTTCCTGCTGCTGGTTCGTGTAACCACGTTGTTTGGTAATGATAATCGTGTTTGTTGATTAATGTGATGTTCGCTTGGTCGACGCCAAGTTTCTTTTGAAGGTTGACTGCTGTGATCAATCCACCGTAGCCGGCTCCAAGAATAACAATGTTTGGTGTGTTCATGTTCTAATACCCCTTACGCTTAATAGTTTTGTTGTGATTTTCTTCACATTCAATTGCAGATAAATGCTCAAAAACTTTGTTCAAATAATGTTCACACGTCTATACGTTCATTGAACCATTTTCTATCATAGATTGCAAAGGTAAAATATGCAATCCCTTAAAAAATGTGAGATGTTCCGCACTTGCCACATCGAACCCATCTTCCTATATAATAGGAGTATCCAACTTTAGGAGGGACTCAGATGCACCAACCATATGATGTAACGATTATCGGCGGCGGTCCAGTCGGGCTGTTCACCGCTTTTTACTCAGGCATGCGTCAGATGAAGACGAAAGTCATCGAAAGTCTACCACAACTCGGTGGACAACTGGCGACGCTTTATCCTGAAAAATATATATACGACATTGCCGGCTTCCCGAAAGTCAAAGCCCAGGACTTAATCGATCGCCTGCTTGAACAAGCAAATGAATTTGATCCGACGTATGTGCTCGGTGAAACCGTCCTTGCTTATGAACGACTCGATGACGGACTGATCCGTCTCGTCACGAACAAGGGTGAACATTATACGAAGACTGTCATCCTGACAGCCGGAAACGGTTCATTTGCTGCCCGTCCACTCGGTGTCGCCGATGCAGAACGGTTCGAAGAAAGTAACTTACACTACTTCGTCAATGAGATGGACCGTTTCAAAGATCGCCAAGTCGTCTTGCTCGGCGGCGGTGATTCCGCGGTCGATTGGTCGCTGATGCTTGAGCCGATCGCTAAATCCGTCACGCTCGTCCACCGACGCGATAAGTTCCGCGCCCATGAGCATACGGTCGAGCTTTTACACAACTCATCCGTCAACGTCATGACGCCGTATACACTCGAATCGGTCACAGGGGATGACAGCATCGAGACGCTGACGTTTAAACATGCTGAAACGGATGAAGTCATCGTCGTCGGCGCAGATGATGTCGTCTGTAACTTCGGTTTCGTTTCCTCGCTCGGACCGCTCAAGGAGTGGGAAGTCGAGTTCGAACGCAATTCGATCCGCGTCAACTCGAAGATGGAAACGGCGATTCCCGGTGTCTTCGCTTGCGGCGATATCGCCACTTACGACGGTCGTGTCAAATTGATTGCGACTGGTTTCGGAGAAGCTCCGATTGCCGTCAACCAAGCGAAGTTGCTTGTTGATCCATCGGCCCGTCACCCGCAGCACTCCACCAGTCTTTTTGAGAAAGTCAAAAATCATTAAGTTACGCCCAAAAGAAGAGTTGCCTCGACCAAATCGAAGTGGCTCTTCTTTTTGTTTGCAGTCTAAATGACTGTGTTTGACGCCGCCAGATTCTTTCTTCCCGTGCTTTCCTCAGGCGAGGCGCAAGTCGCGGCTTCTTGACCTTACCTTTCAAGAAGCCGGGTCTCGCTTGCCTCTGGCAGCGCGAAAAACGCGTTTTTTCCTGTAGGAGTCACGGGAAATGAATCTTTTCTACACATTTCCTTCAATGTTCCTTCAATTCAAAAAAAATCATCCTAATCGCAATAGGATGATTTTTTAAAGCAATTTTAAGACAACGGCACGTTGAATCGTCGAACACGCGTCCCGTCTTCTTTTACATACGATTCGACTTCTTGTCCACCGTTTGCTTCGATGACACGACCGGATGCGACATTGTCCGCACTGCAGGTGATCAAGACTGAACTAAGTCCACGCTCCCTTGCAACTTTCAGTGCTTGACGTAATCCTTCTGTCGCGTATCCCTTGTTGCGTTCACTCGGTCGAATGCCATAACCAATATGTCCACCGATTTGTTGCAGTTGGTCGTTTAGATCATGTCGGAAATTGACTGCACCGACAATCGTTTCCCCGTCATACAACCAATAAGTCGAGTGCGTGACCCAGTTTTTTGGAGCTATCTGTTCTTCTTGTTGTTGCTCATCCAGAAAATCCGCTAACGGTAAAAAAGTTTTGCTGACAACACTTGGGACGATGGCTTCACCGGACTGTTGCCACTCTGTCAGAAAATCGAGGTATTCGACTTCAAGTTGCACGGACGGTTTGATTAACGTAATCATTTGTGATTGCGAACCTCCTCTTCAATGAGTCGATCGAGCCAGTCGTCGACATGTTGGAATAAATACCCCGCTTGTTTTGCGGCTGTCGTGTCCATATAGAAGTCGCGCTCCGGTGCAAGCGGTGACGGATCTTCGCCTGTCGTCTCAAAACGCGATGTCGTCTTCGCCACGCGATCAATTTTATCCATTAAGTCTTGAATCGATAATACACCGTCACTTGCTGCATTGATCGGTCCGGTCATCGTCGAGCGTCCACACCATTCGAGGAAGGCTGCCGCTTCGTAACTCGAGATATAGCCCATCTTCGCATATAAATTTTCAGCAACGATCGGTTGATCGGCCAAGGCCCGTTTAATATGGAACACCAGTCGTTCCGTATAATCGTCCGGTCCTAAGACGACCGGGAATCGAACGGCGATGACCGGGAAAGTCGCCCGTTGGAAAAAGTAACTTTCCGCCTGACGTTTTCCTTCCCCGTAATCATGTTCTTTTTCCAAGTCATATTTCCCGGGAAACGGATTGTAAGTCCGCTCTGAGATGTTCGTTCCGCCCTGCTCATAAACGGACATCGTCGACGTTAAGATATAGCGTCCGACTTTCCCTTCGAAAGCATCCACCGCAAGCTTCGCCTGATATGGATTAAAGCAGATATTGTCATAGATGATATCCCAGTTCTGACTTCCAAGATCCTTCATCGTACTGCTTGATGTCCGGTCTCCCTTAAAAAATGTCAAGCCCTTCGCGACCGGCGGTGTATGCTCGCCGCGCGTGACAATCGTCACATCATCCCCCGATTCCGCAAGCCGTAATGCCAACCGTCGACCAAAGTAACGTGTTCCACCGAAGATCAGTACCTTTCGCATCGATAGTCCTCCCTTATCATGGCGTTCGTTGTAATCCTTCTCCATTTAGCTGCGTAAGTCCTGTCTGTCTCTGAAAAACAAAAAAAACCGTAGACGGAATCGTCCACGATTTGAGTCGTCTTATTAACATCCGCCGGGTGTCCCGGCATTCGTTGCGGTCCGGAACGACGTCCCACACCCGCATGTCGCGATGGCATTTGGATTCGTGATCGTAAATCCGCCGCCAAGCATGGATTGTTTATAATCGATTTCCAGGCCATTGACGACCGGATAGTCTTTTTGGTCAACGATGACGTTCACACCGTGTTGTTCAAAGGTTAAGTCGGTCTCTTTTTGACTGTCAAAGCCCATTCCGTAGGAGAGACCACTGCATCCGCCACCTTGAACGAGCATCCGTAGATTTTTTTCGTCGTCCGGCGCCTGCATCATCATCTCTTTCACTTGAAGAGCTGCTGCTTCTGTTAATTGGATCATGTCATCACCCTCCCTTTTTTTCTAGTATACGCAATTTCGAGCTGATTCGAAACCTAGTTGCTTGAAACTATCTTGAATTCGTTGTATAAAGGAGTTGTATCAAAAAAAATTAAATCGTTCCATCTTCAGGGCAGGGTGAAATTCCCGACCGGCGGTAAACAGACGATTCGTCTGAAGCCCGCGAGCGAATAGGGCGCTATTTGCTGATTCTGTGTGACTCAGGAGCCGACAGTATAGTCTGGATGGGAGAAGATGGCGGCATGTTTCTATTTCTTGAACCGATTTTTGTAAAAATCGTTCAGGTTTAGTTTATTGCGGACTTCTCCCCTATTGAATCTGATTCGATAGGGGTTTATTTTGGACGCAGCCATGCCAATACTTCATCGAGAGGAACGAGCAAAAGGAGATTATACTCGTATGAAACGCACACAAAAGATGGTCACTTTATCCATGTTAGGTTCAATTTCGTTTGTTCTAATGCTACTCAATTTCCCGTTACCTTTTTTACCGAACTATTTAAAAATCGACTTCAGTGATGTCCCTGCCTTAATCGCAGCCATCATGTTCTCACCGATTGCCGGTGTCATCGTCGAAGCACTTAAAAATGTCTTGTACTACATCTTCCGCGGAAGTGGTGTACCGGTCGGAGAGCTGGCAAACTTCGCTGCTGGTGTCGCCTTCATTCTTCCCGTCAGCTGGTTCTATCATAAAAAGAAATCAACAAAAGGTCTCGCAACCGGTCTTGTCGCAGGTACGATCACGATGGCACTGGGTCTTGCGATCCTCAACTATATCTTAATTCTTCCAGCGTACGCTTGGTTCTTCGGAATGGACTACATGTTAGATCCTGCCGTCAAGTGGACAACGATCACGGCCGGTATCCTACCGTTTAACATCATCAAGGCTTTGTTTATCTCAGCACTCTTCATTCCGCTGTTCTTGAAGCTACAACCTTGGATGTTACGTCGTCAACACTCCGCCTAAGTCCGAAGCCGCGCCCGCTGACAGACACGAATCCCCGGTCTCTTCTGAGACACGGGGATTTTTTAAAGTTCATTTTCTTCGATTTTTTGATAAATTTTTTCTAGAAGTTCTTCCGGTGTCTCGCCGACGACCGTTTCTCCATCGACCAGACAAAAATGGTCGAGTGAACAAATGCCACAATATCCGAGACATCCATATTCGACGACATCGACATTCGGATCCCGTTCGAGTTGTTGCATGACGACTTGGGTTCCTGTCGCTAAGTTGCTGATACAAAATTCAATAATTGGATTCACTTTTTTTCCTCCTTTAAGCAGGAATTGTCCTTCCCCATGTCGTATTATACAAGGTCAGACTGATTTAGGGGAACTAAGGGGGATTTAAAGTTATGAAGCAACTGGTTGTTTTAGGCGGCGGATATGGCGGTATGCGGATTTGTGAACGGTTTAAAGATGAAGAGGTCGCTGTGACCCTCGTCGATCGTTTACCGTATCATGCCTTAAAAACAGAGTATTATGCACTCGCTGCCGGTACATTATCGGATCGTGATGTTCGGATTGCTTTTCCGGAAGGCGAACATCTCACATATAAATATGGACATGTCGTCAAGATTTCACCGGAGACGAACTCCGTCCATCTCCAAGATGGGACGGAGCTGTTTTATGACGATCTCATCATCGCGTTAGGGTGTGAAGATAAATACCATAACATACCGGGGGCGCAAGAATTTACGTACAGCATCCAAACGCTTGAAGAGTCTAGGAAAACCCAACAGGCAATTTGTGGTCTCACACCCGGTGCCGTCGTCTCGATCGTCGGAGCCGGACTGTCTGGTGTCGAACTGGCGAGTGAATTACACGAAAGCCGGAAAGACTTGAAGATCCGATTGTTCGACCGTGGTCCATCGGTGTTGTCGTTCCTGTCAGACAAAGTATCGACATACGTCCAGGAGTGGTTCGAAGAACATGATGTCGAAGTCATTAACAATTCCAATGTCACGTTCGTCACGGCGGATGACGTCCAAAACGGGGATGAGGCCTATCCTTCGAACTTAACGATTTGGACGGCCGGCACACAACCGGTCAAGGTCGTTCGGGATCTCGGATTTGAAGCCGACAGCGGTGGACGGATCAAGCTGACGGAACACCACCATGTGCCGGAACACGAAAACGTGTTTGTGATTGGGGATTGCGCAAGCCTCCCGTATGCACCAAGCGGACAGCTCGCAGAACATCAAGCCGACCAAGTCGTCGATGTCCTGCAAGCGAAATGGGACGGAAAAAAACTGCCGAAACTGCCAGAAATCAAGTTACGTGGTATGCTCGGCTCGCTCGGGAAATCAGACGGATTTGGGATCGTCATGGGGAAACAGGCATTAACCGGAAAAGTACCACGCCTCTTGAAGTCGGGTGTCCTCTGGAAACATAAAAAGATCAAATAAGCAAAACGGCGCCGGTCATTCCGGTGCCGTTTTTTCGAGTCTCATATCAATCGCCTGCGTGATTTTTTTCAGCTGGACATATCCTTCGTCAATCATCTCCTCATCGAGCAGGACGAGTGGATAAAAATAGACATCGTCCTTCAAGGCCAAGATCCAGTCATCTTCGACAGGTGATGTCTCGAAATCAATATACGCAAACGTTAATGCCGTCTCGTATTTTCGTTCGAGTACGGCTTGGAGCCAGCTGTAGGTCTCTTCTGAACTCGGTGCCCCGACGCAGCTCGGACATGTCTGTGCAGCGCCATATACCTTGATTTCCATTCAAACTCCCCCTCTTGATGGATACTTCTTTTTTAGTATACAAGTTTTCCAGATTGAGAACATTTTTCAACCCTGTTACAATGATTCTATAAGAAAGGATGTGTTTACGCATGGAAATGTTTGATCAAGTGAATGAAGTCCTCGAAAAATTGCGTCCGTTCCTTCTTCGTGATGGAGGAGACGTTGAACTCGTAGATGTAGAAGACGGTATCGTCAAACTCCGTTTAATGGGAGCTTGCGGCAGTTGCCCAAGTTCAACCATCACATTGAAGGCTGGTATCGAACGTGCCCTTCTTGAAGAAGTCGCTGGCGTCGTCGAAGTTGAACAAGTCTTCTAATATTGAAAATCCCCACTGACATCTGTCAATGGGGATTT
This sequence comes from Exiguobacterium antarcticum DSM 14480, assembly GCF_000685865.1. Classification (GTDB taxonomy): domain Bacteria; phylum Bacillota; class Bacilli; order Exiguobacteriales; family Exiguobacteriaceae; genus Exiguobacterium_A; species Exiguobacterium_A antarcticum. The sequence continues at coordinate 635,549 of NZ_JMKS01000003.1, forward strand.
TTTTGTTTACAAAATCCATTCAGCTAACGTATCGACCATATAGGTTGGTTGTACATCTTGTCCTTGAATGAAGACCGGTGTATGGACACCGGAATTAACATGCATCGTCCGGATGCCACCATTGATGCCAAACAAAATATCCGTATGGTAGTTATCCCCGACCATGATTAAGTCTTCTTTAGCGAGACCAATCATCTCTGCTGCGATATTGACCATGACCGGTTCCGGTTTCCCGATATAAAACGGTTCTTTTTCCGTCGTCACCCGTAAAACGGATGTCAAGGCACCGTTACCAGGCAAGAAACCACGCTCCGTCGGAATCGCGATGTCCCCGTTCGTCGAGATGAAGCGGGCACCTGCACGAATCGCCAGTGCTCCGATTGCTAACTTCTCATACGTGATTTGACGGTCAAGACCGATGACGACATAATCCACCTGCTCGTCTGCGACGACCTGTAAGCCTTGACGTTCAAGCGCATCAATCAAACCACCTTCGCCAATCGCATAGACCTTCGCACCAGGAGAAAGTTCTGCGATGTAGCGGCCTGTCGCCATCGCACTCGTCAAGACGTGTTCTGCGTTCGAGTGTACACCCATACCACGTAATTTTTCAGCAACGGCTTCCGCTGTCATCGACGCATTATTCGTGACGAAGAGATACGGAACCCCTTGTTCTTGCAACTGATTGACAAAATCAACGGCTTCTTTGACAGGTTCTGTTCCATTATACATCGTGCCATCTAAATCAAATAAATATCCTTTTGCTTTCATCCTGACTCACTCCTCAGTTGGTAAAAATGCAGAGACGGGTCCAAGTTCGGTCTCTAAATAGTGTCGAACGGCTCCCGGGAAACGACGTAACTCTGTTTCCTCTTCAAAAAGGATCTCGCGGATGTCCGCTGTACTCGATGTCGTAAATTCACGGACAATCCGTGTCCGTAGTGCGACGACTCGTTTCAGACTATTGGCAAGTGCCGTATCGACGACCCGTTCATCTTCTAAAATCAATACGATATCTTCATAACTTCCCGGATCACGCATGATGAAACCATCAATCATACTGTTTCCGATATCGATGATACTCTCGATCACTAAAAACCCGATCCGTTCCCACGCCAGCGAAATCGTCAAAGCATCCCCCGTTAATTCTTTACTTTGACGAAGCGCCGTTTCAAAACAAACCACTGTTTGCTCAATCTTTTCACGATTCACGAAATACATCTAGCATTCCCCCTCACATCCTTCATTTTAGCTCTATCTGCAGGACATGAAAAGCAGAAAGGCTGTTTGCATCACATTCCGCAATGTGTTATCCTCAATTTAGATTTTTACGAAAATAGTATGTCACATTAGGTGACTTGGAGGTTATTCATAGATGGAACGGGAATTAGCATTAGAAATCGTCCGAGCAACAGAAGCCGCAGCATTAGCATCTGCCAAGTGGATTGGTCGCGGGAAAAAGAATGAAGCCGATGATGCGGCAACGACTGCCATGCGCGAAGTCTTAAATACCGTCAACATGGCGGGTACGGTCGTCATTGGTGAAGGCGAACTCGATGAAGCACCGATGTTATTCATCGGTGAAAAAGTCGGGACGTCAAACGGACCAATCGTCGATATCGCCGTTGACCCCCTCGAAGGGACGAATATCGTCGCCAAAGGTCTTGGCAACGCGATGGTCGTCATCGCCGTCGCGGATCAAGGTGCCCTTCTTCATGCTCCGGATATGTATATGGATAAACTGACAGTCGGTCCGAACTTAAAAGGACACGTCTCACTCGACGATCCACTCGAAGTCATCATTCAAAAAGCAGCCGAGCTAAATCAGAAACGAATTGAAGAAGTGACGGTCATCATGCAGGATCGTCCACGTCATGATCATTTCCGGGAAGCTGCGATGCGTGTCGGGGCACGAGTTCGTCTCTTTGAAGACGGTGACGTCTCAGCAGGGATTGCACCGCTTTCTCCGTCAACAGGAATCGATATCTTCATCGGGACGGGTGGCGCTCCGGAAGGTGTCATCACGGCCGCTGCCGTCAAAGCAATGGGTGGCGACATGCAGGCGCGTCTGCATCCGATGAATGAGGAAGAAACGGCACGTGTCATCCGGATGGGTCTGGCTGATCCGCTTCAACTGTTGACGCTCGACGATCTCATCAAAAGTGACGACTGCATCTTCGCAGCAACAGGGGTCACGACGGGTGAAATGCTCGACGGCGTCCGTTTCTTGACGGATGATATCGTCGAGACGACATCCCTCGTCATGCGCTCGAAAACACGAACGATCCGGAAAGTCATCGCAGAACACAGTCTGTCACGTAAACCATACTTGCAAAAAGTTCCCCATACCCTTTAATCTAAGCAGAGATGAAGGAAATGAGGGAACTGACAGATGATGCAAGAACGCGATTTTTTATATGATGACGTCGAACAGACAAAAACCCGATTCGTCTGTTGGATCGGCGAGACAAGCCGTTTTGATTTAGCGATCACCCATTCCGAACATTTTTTCGGAAAGATTCTCGTACTGAATCTCTTATCAAATCGCTTTGCGATCATTGGTCCGGATGATTTCGAGGAACCGGGTTATATCGCCCACGCCTTTGATTTAGAGGATGAGGCGGCTGAAGAACTCGAAGGATACTTACGTGACTACATCGGCTTATGAAAAACAAAAGCAGCCCCGTCCAATCGGACGGGGCTGCCTGTTGTTCATAATAACCGGTCGTTCCGCTCATTGAGCGTATTTGGACCACTAAAGACATTGGTATTATCCGATTCATCGTGGGCTTTACGTTCTGAATGCTGATCTGCTTCATCGCCGACGAGTAAGACGAATTGTCCCTCTTCCGCTGCTTTGTTGGCACGGTTGACATCCTCTTTCGTCAATCCGCTCGCTTGTAGCACGTCATGATGAGAAGGAGAAGCTGAACTGTCTTTTTTAAAGATCCCTTTGATCTCCTGCCAAAGATTCATGTGTTCTTCTTGCGACAGACGTGTCGACGTTTGCTGATTTTTTAAATCTGCCAATTCTTCGATCTGCTCCAGGTCATATCGATCATGGGCAACGACTTTCAAATCCGTTGATACGACACCTGCAACGCGTAAATCATGAACAGCACTGACGACTTCTGGCACAGACTTATAAATCCCGACGATTCTCATGGATAGTTCCCCCTATAGGTACGTGATACTATACTATTAGCCGAAATCATCCAATCAGAAACATCTTTTTAGATGTCAGTTTCATTACTGTTCCTCTTGTGTCTCTTCTTTTTCCGCCGAAAACTTCCGTTTGAGTTTTAGCGTGTTCGCTGAAGATCCGTCGAAGCGAGGTGGTGCTTCTTCTCCTTCTACGAGTTCCATCCGTTTAACGATAAAATAGGCACATCCGAAATTACAGTATTCGTATAAATAATCCGCCACGTGGGAGATTTTCGTATCGAACGTTGCTTTTTCGTGATCATCTTCATAAAAACCACGCAGGCGTAATTGGCCGTGTCCCCAATCCCCGACGATGTAGTCATACTTTTCAAGGACGTCACTAAACCGCCCGATAAAGGCTTCTTCATTAAATCCTTCTCGTTTCTCTTCGACGATTTCATATCTTTCACGATTGACTTGTATCATTTTTTCCACCCCCTGCTTCCTTTATCTTACCATAATCACTCCTGAAAACGAATCGTCAGACGACAGAAAACCGCCCTCGCACGTGGCTTGGACGGTTCGAGCTCGTTAGTCAATCGGTAAAGCGGCTTTATTTTTTTTCGCAGCATTGACTTGTTCGTCGGCATGGTAAGACGAACGGACCAATGGACCCGCCTCACAATGGGAGAACCCTTTTCCGAGCGCAATCTGTTTTAATTCAGCAAACTCTTGTGGTGTGTAGTATTTGATGACATCCAAATGTTTTTTTGTCGGTTGAAGATACTGACCGATTGTCATGATATCAACATCGTTGGCACGCAAATCGTCCATCGTCTGTAAAATTTCTTCCCACGTCTCACCAAGACCTAACATCAGACTCGATTTCGTTGGAATTTCCGGTGCAAGTTCTTTTGAGCGACGCAAGAATTCAAGTGTCCGGTCGTACGTCGCCTTGGCACGAACCGTTGGTGTCAGACGGCGGACCGTCTCGATATTATGATTCATGATGTCCGGCTTGGCTTCGATCAACGTCTGTAACGCGTCGAAGTTCCCACCCATGTCGGACGGTAACACTTCAATCGATGTCTCCGGATTCATACGACGGACTTCCCGTACCGTCTCCGCATAGACACCGGCCCCGAAGTCATTTAAATCATCCCGGGCAACGGCTGTGATGACCGCATGTTTCAGATTCATCAGACGAACGGATTCCGCAACCCGTTTTGGTTCTTCTAAGTCAAGTTCGTTTGGTCGTCCCGTCGTGACGGCACAAAAACGGCAGGCTCGCGTACAGATGCTGCCAAGAATCATGAATGTCGCGGTCCGGCGAACGGCCCAACACTCATGAATATTCGGACATTTCGCTTCCTCACATACTGTGTGAAGCTTTTTTTCACGCATCATACTTTTGAGTTCTGTGTACGTCTCATTTGTGTTCAACTTGATTTTCAACCACTCTGGCTTACGTTGTATCTCTCTGCGTCCCATGAATCGGTTTCCCCCTTTATCCATAAAAAACTGACCTGATTTCTGTTACAGTATACCAAATATTCAGTGTTTGCGGACGTGTAATTCACTGAATTCAGACTTCTCCGATAGGCGATTGAACAGGAGATCCCGTAACAGTTCCGGCATGAAATATTCTTTCGGCATCTCTTTGATGGCGGGGAAAATCGGACCAAACGTAAACATATCCGGCAGGACGACAGTGTAATTCTTCGTCTCATCGATGGGCTGATCATTTCCGGAATAATGCATCTTACCCATCAGCTTTCCACGGAAACCGAGTCCACGAACCTTTAATTGTTCGAATCGTTCCGTGTCGACTTCGGCAATAAACTGCTTCAACTCAACTCCGGTCATCGTCACCTTACACGGATTGATCGGATGGGGGCAAAGCCGGTGTAAATCAAACGATGAGACAGGTCCTGGTGATAATGAACCGAGTAACATCCCGGCAGGCACACAGGCAAGATCGGCATTGCACCAATCACGCATCGTATCCGCTAAGAGTTGCGTAAACGGTGACGGATTAAACCAGTCATTCGCTAGACCTGATGTCCGGCCAATCGGTTGTTTCATCTGACGTTCGGCTAAATACTGCTCTTTATCGAGCAACGCCGTGGTCGCTTCGTCTGAGGGATAAGTTTCAAGTGAATGAAGGACGGCCTCTTTTTCACCCGTATCCGTGTTTAAGTAAATCTCACCTGCATACTGACCGTACTTTCCGGCCTGCGCAATCAAGACCCCGTTTTTAACGACGCCGTCATCAAGGACGTGATGGGTATGGGCGCCGATGATCAAATCCAGTTCCGGGAATCGTCCAGCAAGTTCTTCGTCCTGATAAAACCCAAGATGGCTCAAACAGATCAAGACGTCGACTTGATCCCGCAAGGCCTCGATTTCACGCGCTGCCGCTTCAAACGGATCTTCAATCGACCATCCGAGCAAATCGTACAGTTCATAATAAGGAGCCGTCAGACCAAAGATCCCGACTTTTCCTGTCGGCAAGTCTTGAATCATGCCAGCTTTTGCAAACGGTGCCGTCAAGTTCGATACGAGAACGGGGAACGTCGCGTCCGTATATAATTCCTCGAGCCAGTCATGTGGAAAGGTAATGCCTTCATTGTTTCCGATCGTGACGGCTGTCGGAGCCAGTTCATTTAATAGATGCGTATTGATTTTACCTTGCGTCGCCTCCGTTGCCGGCGCGACCCGGTCCGCATGATCCCCTAAATCAAAGACGAGGGAATCATACGTCCGGTGTTCTTTCATGAACGACATATAGCGAGGCCACATATCAAAGTGTGAATGTAGATCGTTATAATGAATGACGTGTAACTTCACGCTCAAGCCTCCTCTAGGTATTAAAACAATGAGATTTGCCGTGGTGCCAGAGACTCGTAATCGAGACCTAAAATCTCGATGAGACGTTTGGCGTTCGGAACGGCATCTCCTGCTGAATTGTTGTTAAAGAAAACATACACGTCTTTTGCCTGTTCGGCAAGTGAACGGATATGTAGTGCCAACTCTTGTAATTCTTCTTCCGAATAGCGGTACAGACAACGGACCTTCCGCCAGTCGTCACTGCTCTGGCCCGGTTTCTTCAGCCATCCGTTGATATTACGGCCATGCAAGCGGACGAACGCCGTCTCCTGCGTCACGACGGGAACGAACGGTACCGACCCGTCTTCCGTCTGCGGTTCATCACAAATCGTATGAATGAATTGATGTTCCGCCAAAAAACGAAGCGTCCGTTCTTGATAAAGATCTGAATACCAGGACGGATTCCGAAACTCAATCGCGACAGGAAGTCCGGCAAGCGATTTCCGGATTGTCTGGAGATACTCGAGATGGACTTTACTGACGTCGAACCAAGGTGGGAGCTGGACGAGAATCGCCGCAATCTTTCCACTCTGCCGCATCGGTTCGATCGAGGCGAGATACTGTTCAAAGATCGGACCAAGCGGATCCTTGTTTTCCCGGTCATGGCCACTCATCGCCCGGTGGACCTTGACGATGAACCGAAAGGCGTCCGGAGTCTCCGCGACCCACTTCTGATAATTTCGTTCCGGTTGAATCGCATAGTACGTCGAATCGACTTCGACTGCCGGAAAATGTCCTGCATAAGCGGCAAGCTTCTCTTTCCGGTCTTGTGGTGTCGGATAGAGGCTGTCGTGATCGCCCCAACCGGTCACGCCGACATAAATCATCCGTCTTCCTCCTATCTGTATTACTCCATATTTCCCATCATAGCATAGCAGAATCAGGAATTTCTTCTTCGGAGTTCTTCTCGAAAAAGAGATAAAGTCTGTATATAAAAAACAAGCAGATCCTTCCTACTCCTGCAAAAATAAGGGGGATGGACTGCCTGTTTCATTGATCTGTTCCTCTTCTGAATCAATCATTCCGGATCCGCTCATACGTCAACGCGATACACCCGGAAGCAAATGTCTGCTGGTCGATGAGCCGTAAAGGGAACGTTTGCTCGAACAACGGAAACATCCGTTTGCCGCCTCCGAGTAAGACGGGATAGATGACGACATGGTAACGGTCGACCAAATCCAAGCGGACAGCTTCTGCCGCAAGCGTCGCCCCGCCGATTGCGATCTGCTTCCCGGGTGCCTGCTTTAATGCTGCCAGTTCCTCTGCCAGCGGTCTCGTCGCAAGACGGGCATTGCCCTCGACTGTTGTCATCGTTTCCGAAAATACGATTTTCTCAAGCGCTTGCCATGTCTTCGCATAGGCTACGATGATGGGATTTGTGTCCGTTTGATCTGCTGTCTCCCAGTACTGCATCATCTCGTACAGGCGACGTCCATAGACATGGGTATCAAATTCTGTCTCGTAGTCATTGAAATACTGATGCAGTTCAGCGTCCGGTGACGCAAACGCAATGCTGCCCGACGCATCCTCGATGTACCCGTCGAGCGAGACTTGAAAAGAGTAGATGAGATCACGCATGATGGCTCCCTCCTTTTTCATCCTTTACCCGTTTTTACTTGTTCATGAAAAAAAACTCTCCCATCCAAAGATGAGAGAGTAAAAACGAATTATCCGATTGAACCTTCCATCTCGAACTTGATGAGACGGTTCATTTCGACCGCATATTCCATCGGCAATTCTTTTGTGAACGGCTCGATGAAGCCCATGACGATCATTTCTGTTGCTTCTTCTTGTGAAATCCCGCGGCTCATCAGGTAGAACAATTGCTCTTCCGAGACCTTCGAGACTTTCGCTTCGTGCTCAAGCGAAATGTTGTCGTTGAGAATTTCGTTGTACGGAATCGTATCTGATGTCGATTGGTTGTCCATGATCAGCGTGTCACATTCGATGTTCGAACGTGCGCCTGTCGCTTTACGACCAAAGTGGACGATCCCACGGTACGTTACTTTCCCACCGTGTTTTGAAATCGACTTCGAGACGATCGTCGACGATGTGTTTGGTGCAAGGTGAATCATCTTCGCGCCCGCGTCTTGGTGTTGACCTTTACCCGCGATGGCGATTGATAATGTCATACCACGTGAACCTTCACCTTTTAAGATGACAGCCGGGTATTTCATCGTCAATTTCGAACCGATGTTGCCATCGACCCATTCCATCGTCGCGCCGGCTTCACAGATCGCACGTTTCGTAACGAGGTTGTAGACGTTGTTCGCCCAGTTTTGGATCGTCGTGTAACGGCAGTACGCGTTTTTGTTGATGAAGATCTCAACGACTGCTGAGTGAAGCGAGTTCGTCGTGTAGACCGGTGCTGTACATCCTTCGACGTAATGAACCGATGCGTCTTCGTCAACGATGATCAACGTCCGCTCGAATTGACCCATGTTTTCCGAGTTGATCCGGAAATAGGCTTGAAGCGGCGTATCCATCTTGATGCCTTTTGGTACGTAGATGAATGATCCACCCGACCAGACCGCTGTATTAAGTGCAGCGAACTTGTTATCCGTTGGTGGGATCAGTTTCCCGAAATACTCACGGAACAGTTCTGGATTTTCTTTTAATGCTGTATCGGTATCCTTGAAGATGATTCCTTGATCTTCCAGTTCACTCTTCATGTTGTGGTAAACAACTTCTGACTCGTACTGTGCCGAAACACCCGCGAGGTATTTTTGCTCAGCTTCCGGGATTCCGAGTTTGTCAAACGTACGTTTGATTTCTTCCGGTACTTCATCCCATGATTTTTCAGCACGTTCTGATGGTTTGACGTAATACGTGATGTCATCAAAACGAAGATCTGATAAATCGCCGCCCCATGCCGGCATTGCTTGTTCGTTGAAAATCTTAAGTGATTTCAGACGGAAATCAAGCATCCATTGCGGTTCTTCCTTCATTTTCGAGATCGTCTCGACGACTTCTGTCGTCAAGCCGCGTCCAGAACGGAAGATCGAGATATCGCGATCGTGGAAACCATATTTATAATCGCCAATTTCAGGCATGTTCTTAGCCATGTTCGTTTCCTCCTCTTACTTACTGACCGAAGTTTACTTCCCTTCTTCGACGCCACGTTCGAGCGCCTTCCAGGCAAGTGTCGCACACTTGATTCGTGCTGGGAATTTCGTTACACCGGACAGTGCTTCCGCGTCTCCCAGATCAAATTTCTCATCGTCGTAGTCTTTTCCTTGAACCATCTCGGAAAAGATGTTGGCGAGTTGTAATGCTTCTTCGACTGTTTTTCCTTTGACAATCTGCGTCATCATCGACGCAGATGCCATGCTGATCGAACACCCTTCACCGTCAAACTTCGCATCTTTGACGATATCGTCTTCGATCGCGAGTTGCAGGCGGATTGTGTCGCCACAAGTCGGGTTATTCATATCGATTGTCACACCACCGTCAATCGCACCACGATTGCGGGGCGTTTTATAGTGGTCCATGATCACTTGACGGTACAAGTGATCGAGATTGTTAAAATCCATGACTGAAATACTCCTTCGTTTGGCGAAGTCCTGTCACTAAGGCGTCTACTTCTTCCTTTGTATTATACAGGTAGAAGCTTGCTCGTGCCGTTGAACTGGCTCCGAGCCAGCGCATTAGCGGTTGGGCACAATGATGACCGGCACGGACTGCGATACCTTGCATATCGAGGACCGTCGCGACATCATGCGCATGGACATCACCGAGATTAAAGGTGACGAGACCCACCCGTTCTTCCGGACCGTAAATCGTCAGCCCTTCGATGTCACGCATTTGTGCCATCGCATACTGGGCAAGCTCACGTTCGTGGGCTTCGATGTTACTGAGTCCGACTTGTTCCAAGAAATCGATTGCCGCTGATAAGCCGACTGCTCCTGCAATGATTGGTGTTCCTGCTTCGAACCGGTACGGTGATGGTTTGAACGTCGACTCTTCAAGCCCGACGTAGTCAATCATCTCGCCTCCGAATTCGACCGGCTCCATCGCATTGAGTAATGCTTTTTTGCCGTACAGGACACCGATACCGGTTGGTCCGCACATCTTATGTGCCGAAAACGCCAGGAAATCACAATCGAGATCCGTGACATCGATTTGTTGGTGCGGTGCACTTTGCGCTGCGTCGACGACCATGACGGCCCCGACAGCGTGCGCAAGTTGTGTCACTTCTTTGATCGGATTGATTGTCCCGAGGACGTTTGACACATGGGCCATCGCCACAACCTTCGTCCGATCTGAAATTTGTTCCTTGACGGCTTCGATCGTCACACGACCGTCCGCTGTCAAATCGACATATTTCAGTTTCGCTTTTTTCTTTTTTGCGACTTGTTGCCATGGAATGAGATTCGCATGGTGCTCGAGATACGTAACGACGATCTCGTCGCCTTCTTGCACATGCTCCATTCCGTAACTCGACGCGACGATATTGATCGCCGTCGTCGTCCCGCGGGTAAAGATAATCTCTTCATGGTGTTGCGCCTTGATGAAACGACGTACGTTCTCACGCGCACCTTCGTACGCATCCGTCGCTCGTGTTCCGAGCGTATGGACGCCACGGTGCACATTCGAATGAACCGTCTTGTAGTAGTTCTCAATCGCCTCAATGACGATGAGCGGCTTTTGTGAAGAAGCCGCACTATCTAAATAGACGAGTTTCCGGTCATTCACCTGTTGGTCAAGAATCGGAAACTGATTGCGGATGGATGCATCGATTCCCATATTAGTTTACTTTCCCTTCGATCACTTGAACGAGACGTTCTTTGACAGAGTCAATTGCGAGTTCGGAAACAACCGGTTGTAAGAAACCATGAACGACAAGACGTTCTGCTTCTTTCCGTGATAAACCACGGCTCATCAAGTAGTAGAGTTGGAGTTCGTCGACACGGCCGACAGATGCCGCGTGTCCTGCCATGACATCATCTTCATCAATCAAGAGGATCGGGTTCGCGTCACCACGTGCCTTTTCAGACAACATGAGCACACGTTCCGTTTGGACACCGTTTGATTTTGAAGCGCCATGGTGAATCATCGATGTTCCGTTGAAGATCGATGTTGCGGAATCTTTTTGAACACCGTGAATCAAGATGAAACCTTCCGAACCTTTACCAAAATGGTCTGTCCGGACGTTGAAGTTTTGTTTTTGATCCCCACGACCAACCGTTACGGCTTTCGTGTCTGAAAACGAATCGTTACCGACGAGGTGTGTTTTCGTTTCTGTGATCGTGTTTCCGTCATTCATGTGACCGAGTGCCCATTCGAGCTTCGCGCCTTGTTTGACGACACCGCGACGGTTCATATATGTGACGGCACCCTTACTGAGCGTGTCAACACCACCAAAGAGGACTTTTGCGTTGTCTTCGACGAACACTTCTGTGACGACGTTGACGTTATGCGCTTCTTCGCCATACGACACGAAACTTTCGATATATGTCAGTTCGCTGTCTTGATCGGCAATGATGATCGCATGGTGGTAGAGTGCGCCACCTGCTTGTTCCAGCGTATAAATTGCTTGCATCGGAACCGTCAACTTCAGGCCTTTTGGTACATAAAGGAACGTACCGCCGTTCATGAGTGCTGCGTTCAGTGCTGCCAGACGATCTTCGTTGACGTTGACGCCTTCTGTCATGAAGTACTTCTCGACGAGCTCTGGATGATGTTTCATTGCGTCAACGAGCGTCGTGAAGATGACACCGTTCGTCGCTTCGCTGTTTTGCGCGTGAACGAGTTGTCCGTTACGCGTGATCAGCATATGGTCACGGTTTTCACCGATCAATGTTTCGATATCCGGTGTCAGACCTGTTACCGTCTCAAGATCTGCTGTTCCTTCTGTGAAGTTCCAGCCACCGATTTTGATTTTTTCTACTTTTGGCAATGCGAGCGTTGGGGCAAGATCCAGTGCGTCTTGACGCTTAGAGATCATCCAAGCGGGTTCCCCTAAGCGAGTCGCACGTTCTGCCACTGCCTCGCGATTTACTGCAAGATTCAGTTCTACAGTCATCATGCTTCCTCCCTCGTGTTACGCTTTTGTTTCGATTTCGACTTCTTCGATGCCGAGTTCTTTTTTAACCCAGTCATAACCTTCTGCTTCTAAACGGTGTGCGAGTTCTTTCCCACCAGACATGACGATTTTCCCGCCCATCATGATGTGGATGAAGTCAGGCTCGATATAGTTCAAGAGGCGTTGATAATGCGTGATGATCAAGCAGCCGAATTCAGGTGAACGCATTTCGTTGACACCTTTTGCGACGACTTTGAGTGCATCAATATCAAGACCTGAATCGATTTCATCAAGGATGGCGATGGATGGTTTCAACATCGTCATTTGGAGGATTTCATTCCGTTTCTTCTCTCCGCCTGAGAATCCTTCGTTGAGGTAACGGTGTGCCATTTCGCCCGGCATTTCAAGAAGACCCATTTGTGCGTCAAGTTGACGGATGAATTTCATGAGTGAGATTTCATCGCCTTCTTCGCGGCGTGAGTTGATCGCTGAACGCAAGAAGTCTGAGTTCGTAACGCCACTGATTTCGCTTGGGTACTGCATCGCGAGAAACATACCAGCTTGCGCACGTTCGTTTACTTCCATCTCTAAAACGTCTTCGCCGTCAAGTGTGACGGATCCAGATGTTACTTCGTAAGTCGGGTGACCCATTAGTGCAGAAGCGAGTGTTGATTTACCAGTCCCGTTTGGTCCCATGACCGCGTGGATTTCGCCGCCTTTGATTTCTAAGTTGACGCCTTTCAAGATTTCTTTGCCGTCGATTGCAACGTATAGATCTTCAATCTTTAAGTGTGAAGCCTTCATATAGAATCCCTCCATCTATTCATTTCGTGTCTGACGATTCAGTTCACGAGAGTTACTAATTTAGTATCATTCTAATCTTAATGAATCATACCACATTATTCAAGCGTCATCGCTCATGGTTTTTTCTCAAAATGGAGCCCTTCAGTGAGAATGACTTCAAAGTGAGACGACTTCTTTCTCTTCTTCTGATTTCGATTGACGATGAACCCGCTGTGACAGTAGGAGCAGTGGTATTCCGAGAACTGTCAAGAGGGCTAAGACGCCAAAAATCGGCAGGGGACGTTCTGCTCCAAAATAAAGTAATAATTGTCCGCCGGCGACCGGTCCGATCGATTGACCGATCGACGTCAACCCCATCGCGCCGAAGTAACTTCCCCGTAATTCCGGTTTCGCAAAGCTGTCCGTCAAAATGTCGGTCATCGTAAACATCATCACCTCTCCGCACGTGAAGATAAACATCGCGCCGATCATCAACCAAACCGTTCCGGCTGTTCCCATGACGAATAATCCAACGGCGACGGTCGCAATTCCGACCGTGATCGAAACAAGCGGTGACGTTTTGACACCAAACTTCATGATCGGGTACTGAACGACAAGCACCGTGATCGCATTGATCGTGATCAACAAAGCAAACAAACTCGTCCCACCGGATAATAACGTCGTCGTCGTCAAAAACTGCGGCAACGTCGAGTTAAACTGGCTGTAACCGAAGACACCGAAGATGATCCCTGCTAACGCAAACGTAAACGCCACATCGGTTTTCAAAAGACGAATCGTCGCTCCAAATGATACTTTTTTCCCACCATGACTCTCCGTGATTGGATGCCGCTTAAACAAAATGAAGATGGCGAGTCCATATCCGAGATAAACAGCTGCTGTTATATAGAAAGTAACCGCCGTATTTCCGGCACTGAGCAGCAAGGCAATTCCCGGTCCGATCGCCGCCGCGATGTTGATGCACGTATAACGAATGTTAAAGACGAACAACCGGTTTTCTTCATCCGTCGTATCGCTGATCAAGGCGCGGGCAGATGGTTCAAAAATCGACCGAAAAATCCCGTTTAACGCACTTAAGATGAAAAATGCCCAAAACGTCTCGACTTGCGCCAGTCCGATAAAGACGAGGACGAACCCGAACGTCCCCGTCAGCATCATCGTCCGCCGGCCATACCGGTCAGATAACGTTCCCCCGACAAAACTCATGACGAGACTCGCGACGGCTGAAATACTGAGAATCCAACCGACATCAACTGGACTAAACTTCAAGACGACGGATAAGTAAATCGCAAAAAACGGCATTGTGATGAACGTTCCGAGCCTTGCGAAAAATGTCCCAAGCAACACTCCGACCGTCAAGGGATGAAGCTGTTTCAAACGTTGCATAAAAATCCCCCTTCCACAAAAAAATAATGCATCCTTCCATTATATAGGAAGAATGCATTAATCGAGCAGATTATTTACTGACTGGGACGACTGCCCCTTTGTATTCTTTCGTGATCCAGTCTTGTGTTTCTTTTTCATGCAAGATGTCGACTAAATCTTGGACTTTCTTTTCGTTCTCGTCCCCTTCACGTGTCACGATCAAGTTGACGTATGGTGAATCTTGTCCCTCTAAAGCAATCGCATCTTTTAATGGATTGAGTCCGTTGTCAATCGCATAGTTCGTGTTGATGAGGACAGCATCCCCTTCATTGTTTTTGTAGGCTTGTGGTAGAAGTGCTGCTTCGATATCTGCTTTGAACTTCAGTTTTTTAGGGTTTTCAACAACATCTTTGACTTGTGCGTCTGATGTTTTCCCGTCTGCTAGTTTGATGAGTCCTTCGTTTTGGAGCAATGTCAAGATTCGACCATGATCGGCAACAGATGAACTCATTAAGATTTGTGCCCCGTTTGGTAAGTCACTCAATTTTTTATATTTTTTAGAGTAGACGCCGATTGGCTCGATATGAATCCCGCCTGCGCTCGCAAATTTATACGCTTTGTTTTCAGCCATCTGTGATTTCAAGTATGGTTCGTGCTGGAAATAGTTTGCGTCGAGTTCTTTTTCAGCTAACGTTTTGTTTGGTAACACATAGTCGTTGAATTTTTTGATTTCTAACTTGTACCCTTTTGCTTCATACTCTTTTTTGACATGCTCTAAGATTTCAGCATGCGGGACACTTGAAGCGCCGATGACGAGTGTTTTTTCATCGCCTGACGATGATCCCTCACCACATGCTGCAAGGCTGATTGCTAAAACGGAGACAGAGGCTGTCCCGACAAATTTTTTCCAAAGTTTCATGAGTGATTCCTCCAGTTATAGTTAAGTTTTTTTATCGTTTGTCGATTTTTTTAACAAGTACGTCGCCGATAATCTGAATGATAAAGACGATGACGAGAATCAATAATGTCGCAACGACAATGATGTCATTTTGAGTACGCTGGAATCCATCGATGAAGGCCAAGTTTCCAAGTCCCCCACCACCCACTACTCCGGCCATTGCCGTGTAACCGACGAGGGCGACGAGTGTCACGGTGATACCAGAGACGATCGCAGGTAGCGCTTCTGGAATGAGTACTTTATAAATGATTTGAATTTTTGTCGCCCCCATCGATTCGGCTGCCTCAATGACTCCTTTATCGACTTCACGCAAGGCAAGTTCGACCATCCGTCCATAAAACGGCGCAGCCCCGATAATCAAAGCCGGGATGGCTGCGGTTGATCCGATAATCGAACCGGTCACGAGTTTTGTCACCGGGAACAATAGGATAATCAAAATGATGAACGGAATCGATCGGAAGATATTGACGAAGAAACTGAGAATCCCGTAAAACGTCCGATTCTTAAACAAGAGTTCCTCGTTGGTCGCATACAACAGCAAACCGATCAACAGTCCTGCAAAAAATGTCACAACACCGGCGACACCTGTCATATACAACGTATTCACCGTTTGTTGCCCCATTACTAACCAATCTACATTTTCAAACCACTTGCTCATCGATGATCGACCTCCACTTCAACGTCACTCGCTTGAAGTTTGGCGATGACCGCTTGTGTTTCCTGTTCTGCCCCGATCAACTGAATGAACAGCGTCCCGAGTGCCCCGTCCTGCGTTTGTCCGACGTTCCCGCCAATGATATTAAATAATAAGGTCGAATCTTTCATGACTTCGGCAAGAATCGGGCTCTCGGCAGTCGAACCGACAAACGTCAACTGAACGATTTTCCCGGTCGGATACCGTTCCCGCAATTTCGCAAACGTCAATTCGTTTTCTGCTGAGGACGTCAACTGTTTGACGAACTCTTTTGTCATTGCCTGTTTTGGATGACGGAATACTTCGGCGACCGGTCCCTGTTCGACGATTTTCCCGGCTTCCATGACGGCGACCCGGTTACAGATTTTTTGAATGACGTGCATCTCGTGCGTGATCAAGACAATCGTCAGTTTCAGTTTTTTGTTGATATCGACGAGCAATTCTAAAATCGAGTCCGTCGTTTTCGGATCGAGTGCGCTTGTCGCTTCGTCACATAATAAGACGTCCGGGTTAGAAGCAAGTGCCCGGGCAATCCCGACCCGTTGTTTTTGACCACCCGATAGTTGCGACGGGTAAGCACCTTCTCGTCCGTCGAGTCCAACGAGTTGAATCAGCTCGGCGACCCGTTCTTTCCGGCGTGCTTTCGGATAACCACCAAGTTCCAGTGGGAACATGATGTTTTCTTCGACCGTCCGCGACCACAGCAGGTTAAAGTGCTGGAAAACCATCGAGACGTTTTTGCGAACACCGCGTAATTCTTTTGGACGTAACGTCGTCATTTCGACTCCGTCGATTTGGATTGAGCCACTCGTCGGAGCTTCTAACATATTCAGCAATCGGATCAAGGTGGACTTCCCTGCTCCCGAATAACCGATTATTCCAAAAATTTCACCGCGCTCGATTGTTAAGTCGACATTGACGACGGCTTCAACCGATCCGCGCTTCGAGCGATAAATCTTTCCTACATCCTGTAAGCGAATCAATACTGTCCCTCCTAAACATAAAAAAAGTGCGCACGTTTTAGAGCAAACGCGCGCACTTTTTCAGTACACAAAACCATTTGCTCTCATCTTGCAGACATTCGTCTGCTGGAATTAGCACCACTTCGGAATAAATTCCGCGGTTGCCGGGTTTCATCGGGCCAGTCCCTCCACCACTCTCGATAAGAGTTATCGGTATTTAGTTATTTTTAATATAATCTGAATATTAGCAGGGCTTATTTTGCTTGTCAAACAGTTTTTTCTGAAACTGGTTTTAACAGACTGAAAGCACGTGCTAAATCTTCTTTTAAGTCCTCTGCATCTTCCAGTCCAACCGAAATCCGGACGAGTCCATCCGTGATGCCGAGCTCAGCCCGACGTTCAGCAGGAATCGAGGCGTGCGTCATCCGTGCCGGAACGGAAATCAAGCTTTCGACTGCGCCGAGACTCTCGGCAAGCGTAAAGAAGTGTGTCGCTTCGACCAGCTTCTCCGCGTTTTCAGCAGAACCGACATCAAAGCTGATCATGCCGCCAAAACCAGTTGCCTGTTTTTGTTGTGTCGCATGACCCGGATGTGACGCGAGTCCCGGGTAGAAGATGTTTGAGACGACGTGCTGGTCCTGTAAGAACTGAACGAGATCATGTGACGTTTCTTCGATCGCATCCATCCGGATACCAAGCGTCCGTAAACCACGGACAAGCAAGAAGCTGTCTTGTGGTCCAAGGATGCCGCCAGTCGAGTTTTGAATGAAGTGAAGATCTTCACCAAGTGCATCGCTGTTGACGACGACGAGTCCGGCGACGACGTCTGAGTGACCGCCGATGTATTTTGTTGCACTGTGCAAGACGATGTCTGCGCCGAGTGCAAGTGGTTGTTGCAAGTAAGGTGTCGCAAACGTGTTGTCGACGACGAGTTTCAAGTTATTGCGTTTCGCGATGTCCGCAACAGCTGCGATGTCCGTGACTTTCAACAACGGGTTCGTCGGTGTTTCGACGTACAGCATTTTCGTGTTGTCTTGAACCGCAGCTTCCGTCGCGGCAAGATCCGTCGTGTCGACGAATGTCACATGAATGTTGAACTTCGGTAAGACACGTTGCATTAAGCGGAACGTTCCACCGTAGACGTCATCGGTCATGACGATATGATCGCCTGACTCAAGCAGGTTGAAGACAGCATGAATCGCTGCCATTCCTGATCCAAACGCAAAACCACGTGCCCCGCCTTCTAGATCCGCAATCAATCGTTCGATGCTTGTCCGTGTCGGGTTGGCTGTCCGTGAATACTCATAGCCTTCTTTTAATTGACCGATTTTTTCTTGCTTGTACGTACTCGTTTGATAAATCGGAGGTGTAACGGCACCTGTTGCTCGATCGACGCCTGTTCCCCCATGAATCAATGCTGTCTTTTTACGCATGTGTCTCGTCCACCTTTTCAAAGATTTGTTGGCTTAGATACCGTTCGGCACTGTCTGCGAAGACGGTGACGATCGTACTGCCGGGAAAACGATTTGCAATATCAAGCGCTGCTGCGAGTGCCGCGCCGGCTGAACTGCCGACGAGCAGCCCTTCACGAGCCGCCAGTTCATGGACTTTCGTGAAGGCATCGTGATCAGAAACCGTATGAATTTCATCTACTAAGTCGCGGGATACAAGACTTGGCCATTTGGCCGTCCCGATGCCTTCCGTCTTATGCGGTCCGGCCGGTCCTCCGTTGAGGACCGAGCCTTCCGGTTCGACGATGGCGCCTTTTGTCCCGAGACGTTCTTTTAAGAATGCCGCTGTTCCCGCAAACGTTCCACCTGACCCGCATCCGGCGACGAACCAATCGATGTGATCGAGTTCCGCCATCAGCTCAGGACCAAGTGTCCGCTGATATGTGACCGGATTTTCTTCGTTTTCGAATTGAAGCGGGACATAACTGTTTGGAATCGTTTGTCCCAGTTCTTTTGCTTTATCAATCGCGCCTTGCATATCGAGTTCAGTCGGTGTGTTGACGACAGTCGCGCCGAGTGCCCGCATCAACGTCTGTTTCTCCTGACTGAATTTTTCAGGAACGACACAAATGACCTGTAAGTCATATTTTTTAGCGGCGAGCGCCAAACCGATGCCGGTGTTGCCGGCAGTCGGTTCAATGATCGTTCCGCCTCGTGTCACGTGTCCCTGTTCGATCGCCGCATCAACGAGTTGAATGCCCAGGCGGTCTTTGACGCTGCCCCCAGGGTTCATCCATTCGAGCTTCGCCAAAATCCGCGTACCAGCAGGCAAATCGAATGAAGTAATCTCGTAAAGCGGCGTATTTCCGACGAGGTCCCGGACTGACTTCGCGATCATCCGAAGACGATGTCCCATTCATCACGACCGGCAAGCATTTTCTCGGCATAGTGCTTCGCTCCTTTAAGGTCGTGGGCGCTTGCGAATCCACATTGGACTTCGTTTTGCGCTGGAATTTCTTCTGCTGCTAAGACGTCTTGAAGTGTCTTCTCGACGAGTTCACTCATTTTTTCGACCGAATCGAAGTTCATCATCGCCATGTAGAAACCTGTTTGGCATCCCATCGGCGAAACATCGATGACATCGTCTGAATAGTTACGGATGTTTTCCGCGAGTAAGTGTTCAAGCGTATGCATCGCACGCATCGGCATTTGCTCGACGTTTGGTTGTGTGAAGCGGATGTCGTATTTGACGACTTGATCGACCTTACCGTCTTTGTAACCGGCGACGCGGATATATGGTGCTTTGACTTTCGTATGGTCCAAGTTAAAACTTTCTACGTTCATTTTTTTGAGTGTCATGATTTATTCCCCCATTTTCTCGGCTTCTACGAGCCAGACGAAGTGATTGTATTGTGTGAATGTCACGTCAAATCCGCGTGACGCAAAAATATCTTCCATGACTGGAAT
The DNA here is from genome assembly GCF_000685865.1 of Exiguobacterium antarcticum DSM 14480. Taxonomy (GTDB): domain Bacteria; phylum Bacillota; class Bacilli; order Exiguobacteriales; family Exiguobacteriaceae; genus Exiguobacterium_A; species Exiguobacterium_A antarcticum. Next base: position 655,305 of record NZ_JMKS01000003.1, read on the forward strand.
CAGTGGATAAAACTCCCGTTCCAAGTCTTCTGCCAAACCGTCGAATCCTTGTGCTTTTGCTTCTGCGATCGTCTGCAAACGTGCTTCTTCCGATACGAACATCGTGTCGGCATAGACGATTTTTCCGTCGTGCGGCAAAATCTTCGCCATCAGGTCAACGGCTTCTCCCTTTTCCTCATCCGTCAGATGATGAAACGCATAGGTCGAAACAAAACTTTTCGCATGGTCTGCCGTAAAGGACAGGAAGTGTCCATCCTGCACAGGTAACGTTGGAATCTTGTTGATGAGGATTTCCCGCATCTCCGGGCTCGGTTCCACCGCCAAAACGTTTTGGTGCCGCTCGAGCAACCGTTGTGTCAGGTTCCCTGTTCCCGCCCCGAATTCGACGACCGGTGAGATCGCTTTTGTTGCCACTGTATCTAATATTTCTTCATAACGACGAAAGACTTCTTTGTACTCCGGATCGTGCCCCGTCACTGTGTCGTCGTATGTTGACGCCCACTCTGTAAATACATCCATAAAACGTACTGTCATGCCTGTTCGTCCTCCGTATCTCTTTTTTAATTCCGACTAATCGGATATGAATTAAAGTAATTTACCTTAATCGAATTGTAGCAGGGAGCATTCTGCTTGGCAAGGCGACTGCTCGAAAATCTTTCGAAAACAAAAAAAAGGCGCTGCCGGTAAACCGGCAACACGAATAATGTGGTTAGAAATGCCACGAAGGAAAACCCAGCTCTGATACGAACTTCTTCGTTCGTCGCATCAGAGGACGGCGCCTTTTCGATACATAAGCCAAGCTGTCCTCACATCCAGATTACCTGTTCCAATCCAAGGATCGTCTTCTTGTGCCGCTTCGTCTTTGGGGGACGACTTAAGGGGAGACAAACAAACAAACCTGGATTTTTTTGAACGGTTTTGAAATGAAAAGAAACAGTCGAGTTACATCTCTGCCAGACTTCCTATAAAAGCATTTCTAGAAGTTGATATGAATATACCATTCATAATTTATGATTGTCAACGGATTATTGTAAATATTCCGACAATTTAGCGTAAAGAGAAATCTTTTTTTGATTCCTCTTGTTATTCCGCACAAAATGCAAAGACGTTTTGAACCGACTGGAACGCATAAAGCCTTGATACGACTTGATTCTCTTCGATTTTCAATAAAGCCGGAACACTCATGACCTGTGCCTGTTCTAGAAAATCCGGAATGAAATTTCCGTTCGCTTGTTCAATCCATTCCCCGTCTTTTGTCGCTTCGACGATCTCAAGCATCCGACTTGCAATGGCACACGTCCCACACATCGGTGCATAGACATACAACAAACCGTTTTCTGGTGCTGCTGTGACTTCCTTCATCGATCCCGTTCTCCTTTCGTATTTCTTGTCTTGTGCCAGTATACAGAAAAAAAGACGACGAGGAAACGAAATCGTTTCCTTGTCCTCTTTTCGTTAAGTATTACTCGTTGATCATCGATTTGTAAGCAGCTGCATCCATCAATGCTTCGACTTGCGCTTCATCTGCAATCTCGATATCGACCATCCATGCCCCTTCAAATGGTGATTCGTTGACGAGTTCCGGGGAATCAGACAGTGATTCGTTGATCGCAACGACTTTCCCTGAAATCGGTGCATACAATTCGGATACCGTTTTGACCGATTCAACTGAACCAAATGGTTCGTTTGCCGAAATCGTATCACCGACTTCTGGTAGTTCGACGAACACGATGTCGCCAAGTTCATGTTGCGCGAAATCCGTAATCCCGATTCGTGCCTTATTTCCTGTTACTTCGACCCATTCATGCTCTTCCGAATAACGTAGATTGTCTTTGACTTGACTCATTTGCGATTCCCCCTGTGATCTATAGTGGACTAACGCATTCAGTATACCAAATGAACCAGCCTTCTTAATACCATTTTCCCTGATAGAGTTCTTCTTTGAATCCGATCGTCACGTCTTGCCCGTCCGTCACGATCGGACGTTTGAGTAACATGCCGTCACTTGCGAGCAGTTCATATTGCTCCTGTTCCGACAGATTCGGCAGACGATCCTTGATGCCTTGCGAACGGTACGATTGACCACTCGTGTTAAAAAATTTCTTCAACGGCTCGCCACTCTTTTGGTGGAGTTCTTGGATCGTCTCGGCACTCGGTGTCTCGTCGACGATATGTTTATAATCGACCTCGACGCCGTTTGCCTCGAGGGCCTTCTTCGCCTTGACACACGTACTACATTTTGGATAGCCATACATCGTTACCATTTTTCCATCACCTCTATCCTTAGACTAGCAGATGTCTCATCTCCGTTTCAAGCGTGCCAGCGCAGCATCGATTTGTTCTTGATGGTGATGGTCGTGCGCGATGAAGGACTCTACGAATGCCCGCGGTTGAAAACGATCCTCGTATCGCCGGTCGTACTGCTCATCCGTCAGACGATCAAGGGAGGAAACCAGCTCTAGCCGGACAGCAATCGCTTTTTTCAGCAACGCGAGTGCATCGATATGGTGCGCATACTCGACCGCGAGACGATTAAATTCATCGTAATCAGTCTCGATGAGCGTCAACGGATCATTCGGCAATTTTGATACGGCATGATCGAAATAATACCGGTCCCATAAAAACAGATGACTGACACATTCCTGAACCGTCCACTTATCAATCGCAAGTGGGAGCTGCCATTCTTCATCCGACAGCCGTTCCAATGATTTATAATAGTCCACCGCAAACTGAAGTTCCGTTAACTCGTGTCGCATCGTGCTCCCTCCTTCAATGAACGAAAATTCGCCCTTACAGAGATTTTCCCTGTAAAGGCGAATCGGTAAACCTGACTTAGACCGTATATTTATTCGCTTCGATCAAACGTTTCGCAATCAGACGTTTTGTTCCGATCGAGTTGATTGGCTGGTAACGGCTGAACTTCTTCAATGCCGATAACAACATCCGCAACTCGTCGCCGCTCGCTGCCGCGTACAACGTTTCTTTTGCGTCCCGTTCGACACCTTCGAACGCTTGTTGCGCAAACACTTCCGTATAACGGATTTTCAATTCGCTCTTCTCGACGCCTTTTGTGACAATCGCTTTTTCCGTCCGGACGATGGCAGACTCAAGCGCATAGATTGCACTCATGATGTCGGCTGTGTTCGCAAGGATTTCCTGTTCGCCCTGAAGTTTATCTTGGTACTTCTGAACGGCCGTTCCTGCTGTCAGCAAGAAGATTTTTTTCATCATCGCGAGCAAGTGACGTTCCCGGTCGAGTGGTTCTGTCCCAACTTCCGTTGGCATGAAGCTCATGACTTCATTTTGGAGACGTTGTGCTTCTGCCAAGAGTGGTAAATCCCCTTTCATGGCTTTTTTCAGCAACGTACCTGGGACGAGCAGACGGTTGATTTCGTTTGTTCCTTCGAAGATTCGGTTGATCCGTGAATCACGGTACATGTTTTCGACTTCATATTCCGCCATGAAGCCGTAACCACCGTGAATCTGAACCGCTTCATCGATGACGTAATCAAATGTCTCGGAAGCAAACACTTTGTTCATTGAGCACTCAATCGCGTATTCAGCGATCGCATCGGCAATCTTCTTGCCGTCTTTGCTTTCTTCTTCCGACAACTGATCGAGACTGTCCTGGAACAATCCGCCTGTCCGGTAGACTGAGCTTTCCATCGCATATGTCTGTGCCGACATCGTCGCCAGTTTCTCCTGGATCAACGGGAATGAACTGATCGGCGTCTTAAACTGTTTACGTTCGTTCGCATACTGGACGGCAAGATCGATCGCCCGTTTTGATGAACCGACGGCACCAACCGCTAGTTTATAACGACCGACGTTTAAGATGTTAAAGGCGATGACGTGCCCGCGGCCGATTTCACCGAGGACGTTTTCGACCGGTACTTCTGCATCTTGTAAGATCAATGTCCGTGTCGATGATCCTTTGATCCCCATCTTTTGTTCTTCGAGTCCCGTTGAGACGCCTGGATAATCACCTTCGACGAGGAACGCCGTGAACTTATCGCCATCGATTTTCGCATAGACGACAAACAGGCTCGCAAATCCGGCATTCGTAATCCATTGTTTTTCACCGTTCAAGACATAGTGTGTGCCGGCTTCATTCAAGACAGCCGTCGTCTTTGCACCGAGGGCATCGGAACCTGAGCCCGGTTCTGTCAAGGCGTAAGAAGCAATCCATTCCCCGGACGACAGTTTCGGGAGATACTTTTGTTTTTGCTCTTCGTTTCCGAAGAAGACGATTGGTAACGAGCCGATGCCGACGTGGGCACCATAACTGAGGGCAAACGAACGACCGCGAGCAAACTTCTCCGTGATGATCGAAGACGAGATTTTATCCATCTGATAGCCGCCATACGCTTCCGGGACATCGGCACCAAGCAATCCGAGCTCGCCTGCTTCGCGCAGGAGACCGACCGACAATTCGAACTCATGTTTTTCGATTCGATCGAGGAGCGGAACGACACGGTCTTCGACGAATTTCGCCGTCATGTCACCAATCATTTTGTGTTCTTCCGAAAAATCTTCCGGTGTAAAGAGACGATCCGCTTCCAACTCATCCAGTACAAAACTTCCACCTTTAATTAATTCGTTTGTCGTTTGGCTCATTGTCCTGTTCCTCCTTCAACTAGTTCGAATACGCCGGCAGCACCCATCCCGCCGCCGATACACATCGAGACGACGCCATATTGGACGTTCCGTCGTTTCATTTCATGCAAGAGTGTTAACGTCAGCTTCGTTCCTGTACAACCAAGTGGATGCCCTAGCGCAATCGCACCGCCGTTGACGTTGACGATATCTTCGTTTAGACCAAGTTCCCGGATGACACCGAGCGACTGCGACGCAAAGGCTTCGTTTAACTCAATCAGTCCGACGTCTGCGAGCGTGATGCCGGCAAGTTCGAGTGCTTTCGGAATCGCGACGACCGGTCCGATTCCCATGACTTCCGGACGAACACCGCCGACGGCAAACGATTTGAACTTCCCGAGAATCGGTAACCCTTGGCGTTCTGCTTCTTCCCGTTCCATGATCAAGACTGCGGCTGCACCGTCCGATGTTTGCGACGAGTTCCCGGCTGTGACACTGCCTCCGAGACGGAAGGCCGGACGTAACTTTGCGAGACCTTCCGGTGACGAGTCAGCGCGGACGCCTTCGTCATGTTCGACGAGCCACGTTTTTTCTTCGATTTTCAGTTCATCGTTGACGAACTGTTCTGTCACCGTCACCGGGACGATTTCATCGGCGAACTTGCCGGACGCAATCGCAGCGGCTGCTTTTTGATGACTTTTGAGCGCAAACGCATCTTGATCTTCCCGTGAGACGTGATACGTCGTTGCGACCTGCTCTGCCGTATGACCCATGCTCATATAATATTCCGGTTCCGTTTCGACGATCGATGGATTCGGACGGACGACGTGTCCCGGCATCGGCACTTGACTCATGGATTCCAGTCCACCGGCGATGACCGCTGTCGCTTGTCCTGTCATGATTTTCATCGAAGCATCGGCAATCGATTGGAGACCGGATGAACAATACCGGTTGATCGTAATCGCGGGTACTTCATGCGAGAGTCCTCCGAGGACCGACGCATAACGGGCGATGTTCATCCCTTGTTCGGCTTCCGGTAAGGCACATCCGAGAATGACGTCATCAATTGCTCCGGTGTAGTTCGCACGTTTCAACGTTTCCTTGATGGCGATTCCTGCGAGTTCATCAGAACGCATCGATTTAAACGATCCTTTTTTTGCTTTGCCGACAGGTGTCCGTGCACCAGCGACAATTACTGCTTCTTTCATTCGAATCCCCCCAGTCATCAGTTACGGAGCGGCTTGCCTTTGACAAGCATATGCTGCATCCGCTGTTGTGTTTTCATCTCACCAATCAAGCTCAGGAACGCTTCTCGTTCGATATCGAGCATGTACTGCTCATCGACCGTCGTGCCAAACGAGACGTTTCCGCCGGCAATGACGTGGGCAAGTTTACTGGCGATTTTTAAATCGTGTTCCGAGATATAGCCGCCGTAGAACATCTCGCGCGTCGCGAGTTCCAGCGTCGCTTTCCCGGCACGACCGACGACCGGAATCTTTGCATGCGCCGGTGCTGTGTATCCTGTCCGGTCGAGCTCAAGGACAAGCTGTTTTGCATCAAACGTCAAGTGATCACGGTTCATCGAAATCTGGTCGACGGTCCGGACATAACCGAGTTCCCGTGCTTCAAAGGCTGATTTCGAGACTTTCGCCATCGCGACGTTCTCAAACGTCTTCTGCGCGGCCTTTTCGATGTTGACGAGTCCGTCCGGTGTATTCTCAAGCAGACGACGATACGTGTTGACGTTTCCGCCACCGCCTGGAATCAGACCAACACCGACTTCGACCAGTCCCATATACGTTTCAAGTCCTGCTTGGATACGCGCTGCCGGAAGTGAAATCTCTGTTCCGCCGCCAAGCGTCATCCCTTGTGGAGCGACGACGATCGGCCGTGACGCGTAGCGGATTTTTTGAATCGATTGCTGGAACTTATTGATGATCCAGTCAAGTTCGAACCAGTTTTCATCCTCTGCTTCCATCAACATCATTGCCAGGTTCGCCCCGACACAGAAGTTTTTGCCATCGTTTGCGATGACAAGACCACGGTGATTTTTTTCGACGAGATCAATCGACTGTTCGATCATCTGCATGATGTCGACGCCGATCGCGTTACTTTTTGACGTAAATTCAAGAACCGCCACGTCATCTCCGAGATCCATCAGGCGGGCTCCGTTGTTTTCAAGCAGAACACCGTTTGATTTCCGAACGTCGCGTAAACGGATTTCTTTCGGATTGACGGCACTGCCGACATACGTTTGTGTCTGCACATCATAGAACTGACCGTCTTCGTTGTAGAAACTGGTCACGCCTGCTGCGAGCATCTCGTCGACCCAAGCTGGGACGTCGTATCCGTCTTGTTTCATCTTCGCGACCGTCTTCTCGACGCCGATAGCATCCCATGTCTCGAACGGTCCCATCTTCCAACCGAAGCCCCATTTCATCGCTTCGTCAATTGCTTTGATGTCATCCGCGATTTCGTGTGTCAGTTGTGCCGAGTACAGTAACGTCTTCGCATGAATCGGCCAGAGCAAAGCACCAACACGGTCCTTCGCAAAGACAACGGCTTTGAGTTTATTTTTTGCGCCCGGAAGAGCTTTCGCTTGACCGATCGACGGTTCGGTAAGCGCTTTCTTTTCGACGTATTCAAAAGTCGCAAGATCGAGTTCTAGAATCTGTTTGCCGACTTTTTTATAGAAGCCTTGTCCCGACTTCGCGCCGAGTGACCCTTCGTCGACCAGCCGTTTCATTTCTGCCGGCACGGCGAACGTGTCTTTTTCCGCTCCGTCCGGTAACAAGTCGTAGACGTTGTTCGCGACGTGAACGAATGTGTCGATCCCCACGACATCAAGCGTCCGGAACGTCGCTGAGCTTGGACGACCGAGTAATGGTCCGGTGACGGAATCGACCTCCCCGATCGAATAGCCGCCCTTCTTCATCTCGTCGAGTGTGACAAGCAGACCGTACGTACCAATCCGGTTGCCGATGAAGTTTGGTGTATCTTTAGCGATGACGACCCCTTTACCAAGACGTTCTTCTGCGAACTGTTTCATGAACTGGACGACTTCCGGAGCCGTATCCGTCGTCGGAATCAATTCCAGTAACTTCAAGTAACGCGGCGGATTAAAGAAGTGTGTGCCTAGGAAGCGGGCGTTAAAGGAATCCGAACGTCCTTGACGCATCGCTTCGATTGAAATTCCTGACGTATTCGAGCTGACGATCGCATCTTCGCGTAAGAACGGTTCGATTGTCGCAAACAGCTGTTGCTTGACGTCAAGCCGTTCGACGATGACTTCAATCACCCAGTCCGCTTCTTTGAGGCGTTCCAAGTCGTCCTCGAGGTTTCCGACTTCGATCAGATCAAGTAACTGCTTCGAAGCGAGTGGTGCCGGATTTTGTTTGAGTAACTTTTGTCGGTTGTCCCGGGCAATCCGTGAACGAACCGCTGCATCTTCAAGCGTCAATCCTTGTTTCGTCTCTTGCACTGTAAGTTCTTTTGGTACGATATCAAGCATCAATGTCCGAATTCCCGCGTTCGCAAGGTGTGCGGCAATCCCTGCACCCATGACCCCTGAACCGATAATGACGGCGAATTGAATATGTTTCGTCGTGTGTACTGTGGTCGGCTGACCGATTTGACTCGCCATGATAGACCCCCTGATCCGTAATTGAATGAACAACCATTCATTATTCTGACAAAAAAAGAAGCCGTCCGTTTTTCCACTGCTTCCTTCTACCTCTCCATCATAAATGAATTATCATTCAGTAGCAATAAAAAATCATCTATTGGTCAAATTTTCCTGTTAGACTGAAGGCAAAGGGGGAATTCTCATGAAACCGACGGAACAATTGTGGGATCAAAAAGCGATGGATTGGGCGGAACGATCGGACATGATGTGGACGACAGGCAGTCGGAAAACAATCATTCCGTTTCTGAAATCAGTCATCACGTCCGGGAAGCTACTGGACTTAGGATGCGGCGACGGCGCGGCCTGCCGGTTGCTCGCGGACGCGTTTCAGGTGACAGGTCTTGATTTATCGGAAGAAATGATCCGGATTGCCCGTGACAAATCACCGGCACTCGACTTCGTCGTCGGAACCGGTGAAGCGTTACCGTTTGTGGATGATACGTTTGACGCCGTCCTTGCTGTCAATTCACTCGAATGGTCGACGCGTCCTGTCACGGTGCTAAGCGAAATTAGCCGGGTCGCTCCGCTTGTCGTCATCAGTCTACTTGGACCAACGGCAGCACCACGGGAATTGTCCTATCGTCGCCTGTACGGAGAAGACGCACCGATGGGTAATACGATGATGCCGTGGGAACTCGTCCAACTGGCAGATGAACTCGGCTGGACGTTGCTTGACGAAGCCGTCATTCAAAAAGAAGGTGCCATCATGACTGGACAGCGGTTGCTTGACCAGGCCCATGCGTTTTCTTGTTTGTTTGCGTTTCGGACAAGAGATTAAAAAAATACCTATTTGCAACAGACGTATGTCCACCCGCTTTTCTCGGGCGGGACGCAAGCCGCGCCCATCTAGCGATGACCGGGTCTTGCCTGTCCCTGACGGAAGCAAGCTTCCTTTTCCCGTAGAAGTCGAGTGGACACGTCTGTTTTTCGTTTACTGATACCGTTGATGGATTTGAAACAGCAAGTTTTCAATCCGTTCCGGGAGCATTGATGTCTTGTCTTGCCATTTCACGCGAAAATACAGTGTCCGTAGCAATTGTTTTGTATTCCGGAGGACATTGAATTGAGCATTATCCCATGTCACCGGCAAATCGAGCCATGCTTCGATCGGTTTCTCAAGCATTGTCAGAAACGCACCATCTTCAACGCCTCGTTCTCTTGCCGTTAACCAAGCTGTTATAACACGTTCCTGTTCTTCATCGATGAATACATAGTGCGGTGCCATCAAAATCTCGATAAATCGGGCAATCGCCGCTTGCTCATTATTGACCTGACTCCGGGGATGCTTGAACCATGCATCGTAGACATCGGCAATATGCGCAATACTGTGTGCCCATCCATGAGTCGGAACAAATCCTCGAAAATCTGTTTCATTTTTAAGATATGTCAGCAATCTGTCGGAGAGCTGTTCGTATGTCTTCTCGTCCAATTGTGGCTTCGCAGCATCTTTTTCCAATACTGCCGCTAAAAGCAAAGCCGAAAACGAACGGGTGAAGACGGCAATGTCATCCGGCTCCGTCAATTGATAAAATAAGCCATCCTGACTCAAAACGAACGATACAATCCGTTCAGCTGATGTTGCGGAAAACTCTTCCGACATGATCCATTCAACTAATTGCGGATAAATAAGTCCGTCCCGTAAAGCTGGATCCAAACTGCCGATATGATGCAGCATCTGATCAAGCAGTTCCTCCGAAATAATAGTATCCTCTTGTTGCAGCTGCATTTTCAACTGCTGTTCCGTTACATACATGACCATGCCTCCTATGTAGTATATGTAGTAAGTGAAGAAAGATTTGCTTCCCGTGACTCCTACGGGAAAAAGCGCGGTTTTTGCGCTGTCAGAGACAGGCGAGACCCGGCTCATTGATCCGATGGGTCAAAGAGCCGCGACTTGCGTCTCGCCCGAGGAAAGCACGGGACGTAAAAATCTTTCGAACAATTATCAAGAAATGATAAAAAAAGATGAAGCCATGACAGCTCCATCTCACGTTTCCCTATTAACCTTTGACCATGCCTTTGAGGACAAATGCCACGTTCGCCGGACGTTCCGCTAAACGGCGCATGAAGTAGCCGTACCAGTCACGACCGTATGGGACGTAGACCCGAACTTTATACCCCAGCTTCACGAGTTCAAGCTGTCGCTCGACACGGATGCCGTACAGCATCTGGAATTCGAACTTGTCGTTGCCGATGCCATTGTCTTTCGCATAACGGATGATTTGTTCAATCATCGCATCGTCATGCGTCGCTACTGCAGCATAGTTACCAAGTGACAGTTGAAGTTTTACGAGCTTGATGTAGTTATGATCCACATCTTCTTTTTCCGGGAAGGCGACCGTTGCCGGCTCTTTATACGCGCCTTTAACGATCCGTAAGTTCGTCTCGAATCGTCCGACACGTTTGATGTCGTCTTCCGACCGGTACAAGTACGACTGAATGACCGTCCCGATGTTATCAAATGATTGACGTAATTCTTCGAACAGTTGAATCGTCTTTTCACAACGCGGCTCGTCTTCCATGTCGATCGTGACAAAGACACCAACTTCTTTTGCCCGTGTTAAGATCCGTTCCATGTTCGAACGAATCAATTCATCTGAGATATCGAGACCAAGTGACGTCAATTTCAGTGAAAGTTGCGAGTCTAATTTCTCTTCCGCAATCATTTCCACCGCACGAATACATTCCTGTGTCATCATTTCCGCTTCTCCGACCGTTGAGATGAACTCACCGAGGTGATCCATCGTGACGCACAATCCTTTTGCATTTAAGTCCTGAATCGCACGTTTCGAGGCTTCCAGTGAATCCCCCGCGACGAAGCGACCTGCACCGAATTTCAGACCATACCGTTTCGCCAGACCATTCAATGTCTTGTTTTGCGATAAAAAGATAAAACCATCCCGTAATACTCGTTCCATCACTCATTACTCCCCCTAAATAAATGCTAGGCTGTTTTACCATGTCGGTTCACATCTCTGCATTCATATTATGACATAAAGCGCTTACACGTGCTCGTTGTTTTGTTTTTTCCGTAACATCCGTTGTGCAAAAAATCCAACCATAAAAAATAAGAGGTACAGGAAAATCGCAAAGAAAAACTGCCAGGAAAATGGATCACGTAAACTTGCTCCGATGTTGTTGTAGACAAAGGCACCCGGAATGATGCCGAGGTAACTCGCAAGCGCAAACTGTCTAAATTTAATTTTTGATAGACCTGACGCGTAACTGATCGCATCAAACGGAAAAAATGGAATCAGCCGGACGATCAAGACGACGACAAATCCGTTCGTCGCAATCCGTTCATCAAGTGCCGTTAACTTGCCGGTGCCGATGATTTTTTCAATCCCGCGCCGACCGAGCAGACGCGCAATCCAGAAACTAAGTAAACTGCCGGTCCCGGCACCGACGACATCTAAAATCGTTCCTAGCCATGGTCCATATGTATAGCCGCCAAACACCGTCAACAGGCTCGCCGGGAAAAAGACGAGCGGACGGACCGTATACGCCAATATGTACAACAACATGCCAAAAGCGCCCTGCTGAAGAATCCAGTCGGACAATGCTTGGATATCAAACTGCTCCATCATCCCCGAAAAACGGAAATAAAGGAGCAGTCCAAGTCCAACAAGCATGTAGAGTGTAAACGGGAGCCAGTCCCGCAACTTTAATTTCTTCAAGACAGCGGTGCCGATGCCGGCGCCACGTAATAGAAGATGGATAAGAAAATCAAGATACTCCCTGCGAGGACAAAGAGATGCCAAATCGCATGGTTATAAGGCAAACGTGCCCAGACGTAAAAGATGACACCGAGTGAATAGGCGAGTCCGCCACCGAGTAGTAAGAGGAACCCTTGTAACCCGAGTGCTTCATACATCGGTTTAATGGCGAACAGACAACACCAGCCGAGAATCAAATACGAGGCGTTCGAAATCCAGACGTGTTTTCCGGTCGAATACAGTTTCCAGATGATACCTAGAATACCGACTCCCCAGACGATCCCGAGCAGCGTCCAGCCGAGTGGTCCGCGTAACGTAATCAAGGCGAACGGTGTATAGCTTCCGGCAATCAATAAGTAGATTCCCGCGTGATCGAGGATCTGCAGGACTTTATTGGCTTTTGTATGCATCAGTGAGTGCATCAGCGTCGAGAACAGATACAACAGAATCATCGTTGCACCAAAGATACTGACGGCGGTGATGTTCCAAACACTGCCCGACTTCGAGGCTTGCAGGACTAGCAATACTAAAGCGACGATACTGAAGATAACACCCAGTCCGTGCGTAATCGCACTGGCAATCTCTTCTTTTAACGAGTCGCCTTTCGCCAGCAACTCTTCAATCGTTTCTTTCGATTGTTCTTTGATCGTTTTCGTGATTTCTTTTTTCGTGATCAAAATGACACCTACTTTCTGGACAAACAGACTATGTTCTTGATTATACGCCCGCTTTCTACTAAATGCCTATCCAAATGTTCTGACGATTTGATGACACTTTCCTTATTTGTTTCCCCGTTTTCCGAACAAAAAAACTCTACATCCCGTTTTAGGAATGCAGAGCCATTGTTTACCACTGTTCGATATCGGGACGATCTTTAAACGTCGACTTCGTGCCGTGGCGTTCGTTCAAGACGGCTTCGACGTCCGTAAACGAAACACCCCGATCAGCAAGCAACACCGTCAGATGATACAGCAGATCGGCCGTCTCTTCCGCGAGCGTATCGTCTCCCGCGAGGACGACTTCAAACGCTTCTTCGCCAAACTTCTTGGCAATTTTTTCACGCCCGGCTTTGACCAGATAGTTCGTATAAGACGCCTCATCTTGTGACGCGATTTTTTCTTTTATCGTGCGTTCGAGTTCATGTAACATGCGGCACCTCCACTTCTGTATAGAAACAGGTCCGGTTGCCGGTATGGCACGTCGGTCCATTTGCTTTAACGGTAATCAACAGACTGTCCTGGTCGCAGTCGATCCACATACGGCGGAGTTCGAGTGTATGTCCGCTCGTCTCGCCCTTCGTCCAAAGTCGGTTCTTCGTCCGTGAGAAAAAGGTGACGAGTCCGGTCGCAAGCGTTTTGTCGTACGCCGCCTGATCCATGAAACCGACCATCAGGACGTCATTCGTCGTTTCATCTAAAATCACAGCCGCGACGAGTCCTTTCGAAAAATTCAATTCGATCATCGGACGTCGACTCCTCTCGCCTTCAGGTAATCCTTCGTCTCCGGCATCGTATAGGTCGCTTCGTGGAAAATCGAGGCAGCGAGTGCCGCATCGGCTCCGGCTTCGAGCCCTTCCGCCAAGTGTTCAAGTGTCCCGACGCCACCCGAGGCAATCAACGGCACATTGACGACTTCCCGCAACCGTTGAATCAATTCCAGGTCGTAGCCGTCCTTCGTTCCGTCCGCGTCCATCGACGTGACGAGCAGTTCACCGGCTCCAAGCGAGACCGCTTCCTGCGCCCATTCGATCGCATCCCGTCCGACGGCTTGTGTGCCGCCGTGCGAGAAGACACCCCACGAATCACCTGTCCGCTTGGCATCGATGGCGACGACCGTCGCCTGAACACCAAACAAGCGGCTGATGTCTTGAATCAGTTGCGGGTTCTGTAACGCCGACGAGTTGAGGGAGACTTTATCGGCACCGGCGCGGATCAATCGTTTGGCGTCTTCGAGCGTCTTGATGCCGCCACCGACCGTAAATGGCATGTAGATGACTTCCGCCACCCGCTCGACGATATCGAGCATCGTGTCGCGTCCTTCTTGCGTCGCTGAGATATCAAGTAACACAAGTTCGTCGGCCCCTTGTTCGTAATAGTATTTCGCGACGGCGACGGGATCTCCGAGGTCGCGCAGATTTTGAAACTTCACGCCTTTGACGACGCGCCCCTCCTTGACATCGAGGCAAGGAATGATCCGTTTCATCAACATACGCGAAGCACCTCTTTCAATGACAACGAACCGTCGAGCAAAGCACGGCCGATGACGGCACCGTCCATCCCAATCTCTTTTAAGCGGGCGACGTCTTCGACCGTCGTCACACCACCGGACGCAATCAGTTCAACGCCGTCCCGTTTTAAGCGGTCGAGTCCGTCGACATCCGGTCCCTGCATCATCCCGTCGCGGGAGATGTCCGTGTATAAAAACGTTTTAATGCCTTTTTGAATCAAGTGTTCGATTGCCCGGTCAAGCGTCCAGTCACTCGCTTCGAGCCAGCCGCGTGTTTGGACGATCCCGTCTTTGGCATCAAGTGCCACTACCAACTTATCACCGGCCCGCTCAATCATCTGTTCGAGCAACGCTTCGTCTTCGAGCGCGACCGTGCCGATCAAAATCCGGTCAATCCCTGCTCCGACGTACGCTTCGACCGTTTCGATGTTACGGACGCCGCCGCCGGCTTCGACAAACAAACCAGTTTCTTTTTTAATGTCCGCGATCAGGCTCAAGTGAAGCGGTTCGCCGGCTTTTGCGCCATCCAAATCAATCAGGTGAATCGCTGTCGCACCGTCTTCCTTAAAACGTTTGGCAATGGTCAACGCATCCCCGAAAAAGGTCTGCTGTTGAAAATCACCTTGTTTGAGCCGGACGGCCTGTCCGCTCATTAAATCGATTGCTGGGTAGAGTTGCATGTCGTCTCTCTCCATTCCTTAAGTAATTTCAATCCGACTTCGCCACTCTTCTCCGGGTGGAACTGCATCCCTGTCACCAAGTCCTTTTGAACGATGGCCGGAACGAGTCGTCCGTATTCGACCGAATCAACAATCCAGTCCGGTTCACAGACGGCACCGTATGAGTGGACGAAATAAACGGCTTCGCCATGGTTCGTCAACTGATGCCAGCCCATATGCGGCAAGCGGACGTCACTCGGTAACTTTTCGACTGTTCCCGGTAAAATACCGAGCCCTTGTGTCTGTCCGTCTTCATCACTAGATTCAAACAACAGTTGCATCCCGAGACAAATCCCGAGGAATGGTTTTTTCGTCGCTTGTTCCTGTAAGAACGCAATCAATCCCGTCTCTTCTAATCGGGCCATTGCCGGCGCGTAGGCACCGACACCCGGTAAGACGAGCGCTTCCGCCTGTCCGAGCAGTTCCAGATCACTCGTGACGATGACGGCTTCTCCGAGCTCTTTTAACGCCCGTTCGATGTTGGCGATATTGCCGACACCATAATCTACGATGGCGATCATTGGTCAATCAGTCCTTTCGTCGACGGGACGCCGTCACCGGTCACGGCAACGGCCTGACGGACAGCCCGACCCAGTGCCTTGAATAGTCCTTCGATCATGTGGTGGGTGTTCGAACCGTAGAGGACTTGCGCATGAATCGTCATCCGGGCACTGCGGGACAAGCCTTGGAAAAACTCTTCCGCCAGTTCCGTATCAAAATCGCCGAGCTTCGGATTTTTGAATTCGGCGAGGAACACCGTATACGGACGCCCACTGAAGTCGAGGACAACCGAGGCAAGGGTCTCGTCCATCGGCACACGTGATTCACCGTACCGTTCGATACCGGCTTTGTCGCCTAACGCTTCCGTCAAGGCAGCTCCGAGAACGATTGCCGTATCTTCAACCGTATGGTGGGCATCGATCCAGAGATCGCCCTTCGCTTCGATGACAAGACCAATCCGGGCCTGGAAGGCAAACAAGGTCAACATGTGGTCAAAGAAACCGACCCCCGTCTTGATCTCAACCGGTCCGCCACTGAGGTCGACCGCGACCTTGATTTCTGATTCTGAACTTACTCGTTCACTTGTCCCACGACGCATTGCAGTTCCTCCTCTACACATTTCTCTAAGATTTCCATCGCTTCCGTCGAACCGCAACTGACGCGGAAGGCTCCGTCAAACAAACGGATCCGCAGTCCGGCGTTGGCACAACGTTCGGTGAAGCGTTCAGCTTCCTCGTATTCGACGTAGACAAAATTCGCGGCACTCGGATAGGTTCTGCCAAGCGGTTTAACCAGACGGGCAATCGTGTCCCGGCTCGCAAACGTCTCTTCCAAGACGAGATCCAGTTCCGGCTCGGCCATGATGGCGATCCCGACGGCAGCCGAGAGTCCGGAGACGTTATACGGCGACTTGATCGATTCGACTTCCGCAACGACCTGTTCACTGGCAATCAGGAAGCCGAGTCGCAGTGACGCGAGACCAAACGCTTTCGACAACGTCCGGAGAATGATCGCGTTCGGATACTCGTCGAGCAAACCGACCATCGATTGCTCAAAGGCAAAGTCGATGTAGGCTTCATCAATCACGACATATTTTCCGCTGTCGAGCAATCGGCGGACATCCGCTTCCTTCCGCAAAATCCCCGACGGATTATGCGGGTGACTGAGGAAGATGATATTGCCTGGTGCAGCGAGCAGTCCATCGACATCGAGTGCCATCCCGTCGAGCAACGGGACTTTACTGAAGTCGGCCCGTGCGCGGTCGGCATAAAACTGATACATAACGAAGTCCGGTTGCGGGGCGATGACCGGTGACTCTGGACCGGCGTAGCGGGCACAGAGGTAGCCAATCAGTTCGTCGGAGCCGTTCCCGGCCACAAGTTGGGTCGGACGGACACCGGCATAGGCGCTGTAAGACGCTTTGACTTGATCGATGACTTCGACCGGGTATTCATTGATGGGAAACGTCTCGACAAGTTGTTTGATCGTCTCGATGCCAACCGGGCTGTGTGCCGTAAATCGTTCGTTTTGGTGTAATCGCATCAGTTCTCCCTCACTTCTATCGCTTGTGCGTGTGCTTCGAGTCCTTCGACCCGAGCGACCGTTTTTGCAGCATTAGCCAGTCGAGCGACACCTTCCCGTGTCGCTTCGAGCAGCGTCTGGTGACGTAAGAAGGTTCGTGCCGATAAGCCGGACGCAAAGCGTGCCGTCCCCGATGTCGGTAAGACGTGGTTCGTCCCAGCGACATAATCGCCGAGTGTTTCCGGTGTTTCGTGTCCGAGGAAAATCATCCCGGCGTGACGGATCAACTTGACGACCTCTTGCGGGTTTGCGACAGCGAGCTCCAAGTGTTCGGCGGCCAAACGGTTTGCTTCTTCAATCGCTTCGTCGAGTGAGGCGACGAAGACCCCGCCGTTTTCCATCGCCCGGCGTGCAATCTCTTGCCGCGGGAGTACTGACAAGCGGCGTTCGAGTTCCTCGTCGACGTCACGTTTCATTGCTTCCGTCGGGACGAAGGCAATCGCGACGGCGTCACGATCGTGTTCTGCTTGTGCGAGGAGATCCGCGGCAATCCGGTCCGGATGCGCCGTCTCATCGGCGATGACGACGACTTCTGACGGTCCGGCGACCGAGTCGATGCCGACGATGCCATAGACTTGGCGTTTCGCTTCGGCAACAAACCGGTTGCCCGGTCCGACGATCAAATCAACCGCTTGAATCGATTCCGTTCCGAATGTCAACGCAGCGACAGCTTGGGCGCCACCAATCGTATAGATTTCCGTCACACCGGCGATTTTCGCCGCGACCAACACTTCTGTGCTGAGTCCGGTGACCGGTGTCACCATGACGACCCGCTCGACGCCGGCGGCTTTAGCCGGAATCGCGTTCATCAGGACGGTCGACGGATAACTTGCTGCTCCGCCCGGGACATAAATCCCGACCGAGTCAACCGGAACAAACCGTTGGCGACGGGTGACGTCCGCTTCGATGAGCTCGATGTCAGACGGCAATTCCTGTTCGTGCCACTCGGCGAGTCGGGTCGCCATCAGTTTTAACGAGTCGACCAGATTGGGATCGGCTTGATCAAACGCTTCTTGAATCTTCGTTTCATCCAAACGGAAGTCTGTCAGATCGACGCGATCAAATTCACTTGTGTAGCGACGGACGGCCGCATCGCCGTCGTTTGCCACTTGTTCCAGAATCGACCGGACGGCTTGCTCCGTCTCACGGTCGACACTGAAGTTTTTTGTCGTTGCCATTACCGAGTCACTCCTTCTGTCAGCTGTTCGAGTAATTGAATCACTTCGACGCGTTTGCGTTTCAACGTCCACTCGCTCGTAAAGAACCGGGCGTTGATATCGATGATTTTTTCATATTCGTTGAGACCGTTCGCCCGGAGTGTTTCACCCGTTTCGACGATATCGACGATCGCATCGGCAAGACCGAGCAGTGGTGCCAGTTCAACCGAACCGTTCAGCGGGACGATATCGACATCGACACCGAGTTCACTGAAATAACGTTTTGCGATGACCGGATATTTGGTCGCAATCCGGACCCGGCGTCCGCCTTCGAACTGCAACGGTTCTTTTGCACAAACCGACATCCGGCAAATCCCGAATGGTAATTCTGCCAGTTCCGACAATTCCTGATCCGATTCGAGCAGAATATCGCTGCCGGTAATTGCGACGTCGAGGACGCCTTGGGCGACATACGGAATCAAATCCGATCCTTTCATGAAGACGAATTCATGTTCCCCGCGCTTGACGATCAATTCACGTTCGATCGCCCCCCACGTTTCGACGCCTGCTTCTTTTAAATACCGTTCCGTTGTTTTCGACAGCCGGCCTTTCGTAATCCCAATCCGCATTTAGAGCACCTCCGCGAGTCGTTCGACGGAAAATCCGATCCCGAACGCTTGTTGTTCCTGACCAAATTGTTCATACAGCCGGTCGTATCGTCCTCCGACCAACACCGGCTCGGTCACACCTTCGATGAAACCGTGAATCGTCACACCATCATAGTATGTCTGCAGCCCCATCTGTCCGAAGTCGAGATCGGCATTGACGGCGTCCGCTAAATCGATGACGGCATTTAAGCGGGTTTCGTCGACATACGGCAAGATCTGTTCCGCCCCTTCCCGACCAAACAAGAGCGGGAGCTTGGCGAGCAAGGCATCATCGAGTTCCCGGGCAATCCGTTTCAGTTCGATGACGTTCCGTAACCGCAACATCTGTGTCACTTGATCCCGCAGGTGGTGATCACCGACCCGGGTTTCAATCAAGTGTTCAATCAGTCCGGCGTCGCCGATCGACAACGTCACTTCTTTACCGGTCAATTCTTCGATCAGGCGGACACCGAGTTGGATCGCTTCGACCTCGGCGATCACGCCCCGTTCTTCAAAGCCGACTTGGAACTTTTCTTCCGGCTGGAAGACCGAACCACTGTAAAAGACCCGTTTATATTGTTCGCGGCCCCTCTCACTGAGCGCCCGCGCGACACTTGTCGTAAAATCCATCCGAATTTGTTCCCGGCCACCGACTTCTTCAATTAAAGGGGTGATTAATCGGGTATAGTTAGATTGTTCGAGCCCATCCTCGAGTTGGCGGATGACACGTTGCAGGCGTTCAGCTGATTGCCCGACGTAATCCGTCGCCCCGTCTTTGAGTCGAATCGTAGAAAATGATTGCATGTCGCCACTCCTTTATCTTGTTATCACTGTACCACGCTAAATTATTTAACGATAAGATACCTTTTTTGTGGTTCGATTGTCAATCCTTTTGCCTGTTTTCGTACTGAAAAAAACATATTGGAGGTTTTGTCATGCAATTGATCAAATGGGACGGTCACGTCCACAGCCCGTATTGCCCACATGGAACACAGGATCCACTCGAAGCGTATATCGAACGCGCCCTGTTACAAGGTCTCGAACGAATCAGCTTCACCGAGCACGCCCCGCTTCCGGAAGGACTCGTCGATCCGGCACCCGACAACGATTCCGGGATGTCGTTTGCGACCGCCGAACGCTACATTGAAGAACTGAAGACGTTACGCGACACATACAAAAACGATATCGATATCCGAATCGGGATGGAGTTTGATTACTGGGAGCATGACGTCGACGGCACGCGTGACATCATCGCCCGTTATGGTCCCGAGCTGACGGACGGCATCCTGTCACTGCATTACCTCTGGATTGAGGACCGTTATTACATGGTCGACTTCAGCAAGGAAAGTTTCGGTGCGATCGTCACGGCGACCGGCAGTGTCAAAGCCGCTCACGAACGGTATTACGAAGGCATCCAGGCACTCGTCATGACGAACCTCGGCACACATCAACCAAAACGCCTCGGTCACCTGACGTTGCCGACGAAATTCATCCAAGCCTATCCGCTTGAACAGACGCCGGCGAACTTGGACGAGACGGTCCGGAAAATCCGCCAGGCGGACTTTACACTCGATCTCAATACGGCAGGACTGCGCAAACCGTTATGCGGTCTTTCCTATCCTTACCCGGAACTCCTGCAACTCACGCAGTCTTTAGGGATTCCACTCGTTTACGGATCGGATGCGCACTTGGCGAAAGATGTCGGGGCTGATTTTGATTTTAAATGGTAACAAATGCAAAAAACCGGATGCATTTAAGCTTCCGGTTTTTCATAATTTTAAATATATATAGAAAAAATAGAGTCAACGATTTCACTAAAAAAACAATTCAATTTTCATATGTTATTAAGCTTAATTTTCACGATTTTTATCTATATGGATGCGTTCCCCTACTGCATATTTATTAAAAATCAAATTTATAAAATGATCATATTCTTCGTCGTTAATATTTCCAGATTCATATCTTTTCTCTATCTCGTCAATGATAAAATCTTTTTTTTCTTTGTATTCACCATTACTAATATCTCTATCAACTATCGTTTTGCTTACAATATCGTAAAGATTATCCTCAGATTGTTTCGCTTTTTTTGTCTTATTAATAAATAAAGTATGTTGAACAATTTTGTAAATGTCATTTTCTAAAACATTTTCAAAATAAACAGGATACTTTATTCGAGTCATGTACCCTGATATACCAATCGTTATTAATATCAAACTTATAACCACTTGTATCACATGAGTAAGTTGATAAATAAGCAAGATCCCATCTTCATCTGAATAAGAAATATTAAACATAGATACAGAAAATGCATGTAATATTATTTTTGCTATCTCATCAAATTTAAGACTCCAGCCACATTCGAATAAACTACACAATAAATAAATACTAGAAGAGAGGAATACAATCTCCAAAATACTTTTTATGGCTAGAGTAATCCGATCAGTTCCTGTCAAAAAACTTTCTGGATATTTAGAGGTTGTTAAGTCCATATAAAAAGATCTACCAATTTCAAAACCTCTCAACACTAAACGAAGAAAAATCGGAGATACGAGAACTAAAAAAAATAGACTTTTATAGTAAGTATAACAATCAATAAATACCATCAATAAAATTGTTATCAACATAAAGAAAAAGCTCAATGCTAAATTACAACTATTCCTTAATTTTATACTATTTGTTCTTGATTTCATTATCCGATATTTATAACTAGATTCATTTAATAAATATTCGTTTTCTATTTCTAAAATTAGTGTTTCGAAATCTTGGCTAATATTTTCTTTTAGTCTATTAATAAAAATATTAAATTCTTGAGCAGAGCTCAAATCCAAAAATGTAGATTCTTTTCGACTTTTATCATCATAATATTTCAAAAATAATTCTGTTTTATATCTTTTTAGCAATTTTAATAGTTTTTTGAATTTTTTTAAAGATTCGTTTAATTCTTTCAAAGATTCTTTTTTCTTTTTTGTCAAATTTTCAAAAAGATAAGAGAGAATTTCAATATTTTGATTATATTTTTTAGACTGGTCTGCTACATAAAATTCAGAAAATAAAGTATAAAATACAAACAATAAAAATCTCTTTGAGATTTCAGGTATTTTCACAAAACTAATTATAGTTGAGACTGTTAATGCCGCTAAAAATACCCACACAGCCCAATTGACTAATTGAGTCTTGAAACTGCTGTCTAAATAACTAAAAATTAAAATAAGGGTTAAGGGTAAACCACAGATTAATGCTGCTAACCAAATACTTATTTCTTTCAAAATTAGTCTGAGCAGAATTACAGATAATAATGTACAAATAACGATGATACATACTCCCCAGAAGATATTAAAATCAGTATTACTAAATATGATCAAAAAAAGAATTATGCTGAATATGATAATCCATAATATTAAAGAAAAATTAGATTTTATATATTTTTCTCCAGAAACTGTATAATGCGTGCTGTTTGGAACATAAAGAATATTATCTAGACGTGAAAATAATAAGCTTATTTTAAAGTAAAAGATTATTAACATAATGAAAGAAATAAATAAGGACGGTGTTAAAAATTTCTCTACAAAATTATCGGAGTGGACATTATAAAAATCTGAATGTAACACGAATGCAGAGTAAATGACCCAAAATATAAAAAATGATAGATACGGGAGTATCCCGTATACGACAGTACTTATTGTTTTTTTGTGACGTTTCATGATTTTGTTAACTACTCCTTTTTAAAATACGAATAAAACTTTAATAAAGCTATCAATAACAGTATATTAATAAACTAGCATTTTCTTATTTAATTTTAGAAATGAGTATTTTAAAAAATTTATATATACTATGTATTTTGTCAATTGATATTATAATCGTCTCTTGAAAATTAATATAATCCTTAAATAATCAAATTGATTGAACTGAACATTTTATATAACAACATTCTATTGAACTTCTCAGTCTCTTATTTTTTATTTGTACTTATTATTTTTAGATAAGCAGTTACACATGATTTTTATAATATTATGTCATTTCAACCTAAAATTGAGTTATAAAATCACTCACTTCTTCTCTTAGTCAATATTATATTACAATTTCGAATAACAGCAATCATTTTACAAATTTACCTTCTATTTAAAATAAATTTTCTTAGTCAATAATAAGCATTTTCAAAACTAGTTAAAAAAGACCAGTAAACGTGTCGCACACGTCTACCGGTCTTATAACTTCTTTTATTCCAAATTAGCATGTTTGCCGTACATCGTTTTTGAATCAAGTTGTTTCGCCGCCATGATGTGGAGAATCAACGCATCATAGAACAGCAACATCGTTTGCTCAAACAATGATCCCATCGGCTGAACCGTTTCATCCGCCGTGGCTGTCCGCTCTTTCGGCACTCCCGGTAGCTTCACGGTTAAGTCCGCTAACTTCGCCAGCGTCGATGTTGGCTCAATCGTGACGACCGCGACGGTTCCACCGATTTGTTTCGCTTTCTCGACGATTGGGACGAGTGTTTTCGTCTCACCGGATCCTGATCCGATGATCAACAAGTCTCCTTCACGCAAGTTCGCTGTAACCGTCTCACCGACGACATATGCATCGAAGTTCATGTGCATCAGGCGCATGACAAACGCTTTTCCCATCAAACCGGAGCGACCGGCTCCAGCGAGAAAGATCCGGTCTGCCTTTAGAACGGCTTCGGCGAGTTGAGTAGTCTCGGCTTGATCAATCGCTTCGACCGTCGACGTCAGCTCTTGTACAATCGTTTGAATATGTGTCATTTACGCCTCTTGCAGCATCCGACGCATCGTTGACGCTGTTCCTTGTTTGTCGTCTTGTCCGGTAATTCCGCCACCGACGATGATGAGGTCTGGGCGTGCTGCGATGACTTCTGGTAATGTCTCCATCTTGATGCCACCAGCAACTGCTGTTTTGGCGTTTTTAACAACGGATTTGATTGTTGCGAGATCCTCGAACGAGTTTTTACCGACGGCTTGAAGATCGTAACCTGTGTGGACACAGATGTAGTCAACACCGAGTTCATCAAGTTCTTTCGCACGTGTCGCGATATCTTTGACAGCGATCATATCAACCAAAATCTTCTTGCCTGATTTTTTCGCTTCTTCAACGGCACCTTGGATCGACATATCTTCCGCTGCTCCAAGAATCGTCACGATGTCGGCACCGTGTGCGACAGCTTGGCTGACTTCATAGCCGGCAGCATCCATGATTTTTAAGTCGGCGAGAACTGTTAGGTTCGGGAATGCCGCTTTCATTTCTTTAACGGCACGAAGCCCTTCGTTGATGACGACCGGTGTCCCGATCTCAACGATATCCAAGTTTTCTTCACCAATTTCTTTGACCAATGCGATGGCACCTGCTGTATCTACTAAATCGATTGCTAATTGTAATTTCATAATCTATCTCTCCCATTCTTCTCTCTATTTATGGATCCTGGCACTTCCTTCTGACGTTCGTGAAGGAACATGACTAAATATAATCCTGATAGACGAACTTGGGAAGTACGCACTTTTAATTTACATAGTGCGTTTTTTCATACATAGTGCGGAAAAGTATACTGTCGATGACAAGAGGGCTATACTAAAAAAGGAGGTGGAACGATGCCACATTTTGAAGACCGGCAGTTTAATTGTGAAAAGGAATTGACCCTATCGATCATCGGGGGGAAATGGAAGATGCTGATTCTTTGGCATCTCGGTAAAGAAGGCACCAAACGCTTCGGAGAGCTGAAAAGTCTGATGCCCGGCATTACGCAACGGATGCTCGTCAATCAGTTACGGGAGCTGGAAGATCACCATATCATCCACCGGGAAGTGTATCCGGTCGTTCCGCCGAAGGTCGAATATTCGTTGACGCCCCATGGCTACAGCCTGATGCCGATTTTGGACGCGATGTATGACTGGGGCAAGGATTATGCAAAAAATGTCCTCGAAGTCGAGTTTGAACAACAAAAATTATCCCAATAAAAAAGATGCTCGTCTGTCCCGTCTCAATCTGAGAGGAGGCAACCGTGTGTAATGCAAAATAGGAGTGCAGACTTGTGCGACGGAAACGTACACAGTTCTGCACTCCTTTTGCGAAAAAAGAAAAAGACTTGCCAGCACCCACAAATTCATCCTAACGTTTAAGTTGCGAAACAAGAACGTGAAGGAGATGAAAGGAATGCTAACAATGTCTGAAATCAATTGTATCAAATTTTTAAGGAACCATAAATCCTATTCCATCAATAAGATTGCGAAAGATCTTAACCTGAACTGGCGAACTGCTAAAAAATATGCCGATGAGTCTTTTCTACCAAAAGAAAGTCATTCTTCAAAGCGTGGCATGATGTATGGCACCCGTTGGGGCGAAATGATCGAGGACTGGCTACAGGAAGATGCGATGATGAAAAAGAAACAACGACGAACCAATAAAAAACTATATGAGACATTATGTACATATGGATTTGAAGGGTCCTACCGGACCGTCTGTCAATTCATCAAAGAATGGCGCCTAGGTCGCGATGTAGAAAACGATAGTCGATTCGAGCGGTTGGCCCACCCGCCCGGAGAAGCACAGGTAGATTTTGGCGTCATGGAAGTCGTGAAGGACAGTCATGCGGTCGATGTGCATTGCTTGATCCTATCCATGCCGTATAGCAATCGAACAGCTGCGGTTGCATTACCAGCAGAGAACCAAGAATGTTTCCTGACCGGATTGAAGAGACTGTTCGAAGAAATCGGAGGCGTGCCGCAACAATTACGAATCGACAATCTCCCAGCAGCCGTCGCTAAAGTACGGACAACAAAGGAAGATGCCATTTATACGGACGCTTTTCAGCAATTCGTAACGCACTATGGTTTCCAAGTTCAAAGCTGTAATCCGTATAGTGGGAATGAGAAAGGAAGCGTCGAAAACAAGGTTGGATATGTCCGTTACAACTTCCTGGTTCCTTCTCCCGTCATGAATGACTTCGAATCATTGAACAGACGCCTCGCATCATCCCTCAGGGATGACATGGAACGTATACATTATGAAAAGAAAGTACGTATCAAGGATCTCGTTGTGGAAGAGAAAAAGCATCTCCTTCGACTGCCGGAAGAAGACTTTCCGGTGTTCAAGGAGGAACTGTTGAAGGTAAACAAATATGGAGAAGTGACCATCGATCAAACGAAGATTCTCGTTCCATCTGGTTCTCGACATGGACAAGTGAGAGCAATCCTAAAATGGGACGATATGAAAATCATTTCTCGTCACGGAGAAATCCTGTACGAAGAAAAGCGACCTTATATGATGACGAAACGGGCGTTACCTTGGGAAAGCATTCTCAACGAATGGTACAAAAAGCCGCGTAGTTATGGTCATTCACGCCACGCAGAGTACCTCCCTGGACGAATTCGAGAGTATCTGAACATCCAGAATCTGATGATACGGAGAGAAAGACTGGGATGGCTACGATCTAGATTAGTCCTGCATTCAATCACTGAAATCGATGAACGATTGTATGAGCTACTGAGCCAGAGCGATGCCTATTCTGACATCGAAGAGCATCCCTACGATGTCGACTGGAGTAAGTATGACAGTTTGAATCGACCATGGCAGAGTGAGGTGCAGCCGTGAATCTAAAAGAGATGTGCAAATCCCTTCGGCTCGCTTACGTCGCTGAAATTTACGAATCGATTCCGATGGAATCGTCCGAGACGTTTCTCACGACACTTTTTGAAATGGAGATGAGACTTCGTGAAGAAGCGAAGGCAGAGAGGCTCATAAAAAAAGCAAAATTCATCAACAATAAATCACTTGAAGACTATCGCTGGCATGACAACATCTACTTTCCTCGTCATCTCAAGAAAGAAGAATTGATGTCGCTCTCTTTCATCGATCATCAGCAAAACGTAGTGCTCACAGGTGCCCCCGGCACTGGTAAGACACATCTTGCGATTGGTTTAGGACGGGAAGCTTGTCGTAAAGGAAAAGAAGTACGTTTCTTTCGTGTTTCGGAGCTCGTAGAGCAACTCACCAAAGCATGGCGTGATGGGAAGCTGAGTAGCTTCCATACACGCCTCGATTCTGCGGATCTTATCGTCTTGGATGAAATGGGCTATCTTCCATTATCCAAAGAGTCAGCAGAGCTCCTGTTCCATCTCATTACAGACTGGTACGAAAAGAAAAGTATCATCATCACATCGAATCTAGAATTCAGTCAATGGAATCGTGTTTTCGCAGATCCTAGATTAACGTCAGCACTCGTTGATCGTGTGATTCATCATGCGCACATTCTGACCTTCACAGGCGATAGTTATCGTGTCACACATGCATTATCAAGAAATTAAATATTTACTGGCAAAGTTCTGTACTTTTTTCTGCAATTCACTGCACAAACCTATTGCAAAATACAAACCGAGCATCTTTTTTAGGTTTCTTCCGTTGTAAAAATCTTTGACATCGCCAGTTCGTCGACGTACTCGCCGTCAATAAACAGCGAGGCAATTCGTGTCCCTTCGATGTTAAAGCCAAACTTATGATAAAGCTCGATCGCCCGCAGGTTATCTTTGCGGACCGTCAGTTCGAGCCGAACAAGCCCGGCTTCAACGGCAAACGCATCGACTGCCTCAAGTAATCCTGCACCAAGGCCTTGACCGGTATAGGCATCGAGCAAGCCGATGACAAGGTTCGCCCGGTGACGGATTCGACTTGGTTTTCCACCGACGACCAACACATAGCCGACGAGTTGCTCATCGACATCAACGACGAAGATATCTGAGTTCGCCGCCTGACCAAATCGTTCGATGAACGCTTCCGCCTGCTCCGTCGACATGCTGCGTTCTTCCGGTTCATACAACATATATTTCGTTTCCCGATCAATCCGTCGCATCAAGTCCGATAAGGGCTTTCCGTCTATCAACGTGGCGCGTCGTATCATAGGTATCAGCTCCGTTTCTACAAAACTCAACTTTTTTATAATTTAAATCAAATCAATTCGTTAATAAAGGAAAAGAGGGATGGTTTTGTGACTTTACATTGGGAACGACTAAATCAAAAATCAATCTTCCCAAAATTTCATTATTTTGATTTTCTCTATCAATCAAAATCAAGTTAGACATATCTTCAATAGAATATTCATGAAATAAATTTGGGAATTGTTTTTGTAGTTGACTTTTATATAAATTATTTAAAATATAACTTTGCTCTATTTTACGGTTAATATAGCCTTTATATTCATTATAAACAGCTTCTAACTGAAACAATACGGCATTATTGTAAAGGATATATCTTTCAAAGTCAGAAGTGCCCTCAACTATTACTTCAATTTGATAATTTGAACTTTTCCCCAAAAAAATATCAACATAATTAATTTCGTTAGTTTCATTAATTTCTGTTTTATATACAGTGTCAAATATCTTTTTTAACTTTTGAAAATTATCATTGATTAATTTATTTAATTTTGTAACATTAGATCTCTGGGTATTATTTTTTCCTTTTAACAATTTATATTCTTGTATTTCATAATTAAATTTTTCGAGGTACATTTCTAATTTCGAAATGAAAATTTCTTTACTTTCTATAATTGATATAATATCACTAGATATAAATTCATCTAATTTCCGTCTATAATTATTTGATAAATTAAATATTATTCTCAATTGTTTTCTATGTTTTAAATTATTTATTCGAACATTATAAAGATTTTGTAATGTACTACTTATTTCGTCTAAATCTTTTTTCGAATTCTTAACGAAATTCCTAATATCTTTAAAATAATTTAACCCAGAAAATAATTTAATATAATACTTTTCTAATTCAGACATTTCCACATTGTCTATTTCTTTTAATTTTTCATACGCACTTTTATATTGTTTATAAGAAACTTTAAATCTTATCTTCTCATTGATATTAATATCGTAAGGCGATAAATTTCTACTAAAACTAGTGTAGTAAGAACTTTTAAAACGTTGATTGCAATAAATACAACTTGGAACTAAGTTTGATAATGTTATAGAGAAGATTGGAAAAATACTTTTTGGTAAAAAATGATCTAAATCTGCCATTGCTCGAGAAGATGCTTGAGATAGATAATAATTAGATTGAACTGTATATATAAAATTTGCATTGCAGTAAGGACAGACGTTTTGATTTAGTCTTTTCAGAAATTTGTAGCTATTCCATTCTGTAGAATTTCTTTTGGTAAAGTTTTTATATGCCTTCAAAAAAACTTTAGAAATTGCATTATTAACATTTTCAAATTTAGAAATCTCTTCTAAGTTAGGTTGATTAGAGTTTAAATTAAAATAGCTTTCTAATGAATGTATGAGTTGAAAGTATTCCTTTTGTATTATCTTCAATTCTTCGATAGAACAACTTACAATTCTTATTAAATTATCAATTACATAATTTAATATAGCACACGCTATTTCATCCCCTTCTACAATATTATTTTTCAAATTTAACAAATCTTTGTTCAACTGCCCCTCTTCTTTTGCTAGGGCTTTATGTTCTAATAACAATTCATGTGGCAATGGAACATATATCATGTTTACTCCTCTTTCCTTTTTAGAGATTCAAGTTTCTCCTTGAGAAGTTCGATATCTGTAGTAACTTTTTCTATTTCACTTGAACGATTCAGTTCTTCTTTTTGTTTATACAACTCTAACAATTTTGTTTTAATAATTGGCTCACCTATTTGATTGATAAATTTTTCAATATATCCTTTTTCTACGTCTAAGTTGACTCCTAACAAATAGTTAGCCACTTCATTAATTCTATCTTTAGCATAATCTCCAATTAAACCATCCGTTAAAAAAAATGAATGCGAAAATAGGTCATGGACGTTTGCTCCTAAAGTTGCTGTGAAATTTTCGAGAGTATCCTGAATTGCTATCTTTCCAGATTGGTTTTTTCTCAAAAGTAGCAGACTATTAAACGGTAATTCTGATAACACAAAGGGAGAGTGTGTAGTAAGTACAATTTGGATGTTTTTTTGATTCTCTCTTTTTGAATTTAAAATACTCATTAGCATCTTCAAAAATTTTTTTTGTAACATTGGATGCAATGAAATTTCGACCTCATCTAATAATATTAATATATCTTTATTTAATGAATCTTTAATTGCTAGATTTAAACTTGTAAATAAGTTTAATAATTGAATTTCTCCAGCGCTTAAATTTCTCCATACAAAATACAATGGTTTATTTTGGCCGACTATTTTTGAATATTCAACCATAAACCTATATGCTAAATCATGATTAATTTTGTTTACTTTTATAATAGGTACTTCAATTTTAATCAATTTTGTAACTTCAGATTTATCATCTACTTCAAAAGCATAAGTTTCAGTAGTGTGGGTATCTACTTTTTCGAAAAAATTATCATTGGTAAAATCTAAAAAACTAACATAACTTTCGATCAGCTCTCTGCTTCTTCTTATTAAAATGTTTTGATTTTGCTGTTGTAATTTATTTGCATCTAAAATTTTTATTTCTTCAATTGTGTCAATTACAGTTTTTTTAAATGACGGTTTGTCAAATTAAGTGCAACACTTCTTCCGAGAAGACCTCGTATGCAGTTTTCCAGTTGAGACATTTCCGTGGTCTCCCATTGATCCAGGCGAGCGCTTGAGCGAGTTCAGAACGACTGACCTTTCCGAAATCCGTCCCCTTCGGGAAAAATTCACGGAGAAGACCATTGGCGTTCTCGTTACTTCCACGTTGCCAAGAAGAATACGGATCCGCAAAATACATCGGTACGCCTAACGTTTCACGAATTCGTTCATGACAGCTAAACTCTTTTCCACGATCTGTCGTCGCGGTTTGAAACGTTCCCGACGGGAAGTAGAGATGCAATGCTTTAATCGCTGACTCCATCGAGGCAGCGGACCGATCCTCCATCGGCACAGCGAGATAGAAACGGCTCTTTCGCTCGACGAACGTTGCGACACATGCCTTGGATTTCCCTCTGGCTGAGACGACAGTATCCAGCTCCCAATGTCCAAACGTTTGGCGCCCTTTGACGTCGGCTGGACGTTTACTGATTGGTAATCCGACATTGAAGCGTCCACGCGTCTCACGTGGTTTCTGACGCTTTCCCTTTTGGCGAAGAAAACTAGAATTGGTCTCGACGAGGCCCGTATAGATCCAGCGATAAATTGTCTTGAAGGATAGTCCTTCTTCTTGGAATAAACGTCCGGCAATCTGTTCAGGCGACCATGTCTCGCGTAACTTTTCGAGGATACGAACTCCTTTTTCTAGCGTGAACTTCGTCCGTGCACCGCACTTCTTTTTGCGCTCAACATAACGCTGGTCAGCACAAGAAGCATCATAGTAAGGGTTTCGTTTTAATTCTCGTGAAATCGTAGAAGGTTGACGCCCCAGGCGTCCCGCAATCTTTCGGACGGATAAACCTAAATCGAGATACGTTTCTATTTTGACTCTTTCTGATGTGGTAAGATGAATATAGCTCATAACAAATCCTCCGTTGAATGTGGTGTGGTAACTCCATTCTACACGAGGCCGTTATGGGCTTTTTGTGTTTTCCGTCAGGTGTTGCACTTAATATTACAATTCGTCAAATTCAATTAAATAGCCGGTAATTTCTTTTAAGTTTAAAATTTCATACTTCTTGTTAGAATCATTCGCCTTAATTTCTTTTTTTATTCCGGTTGGCAACCAATTATCTAATTCTGAGAATAGATTTTCAATCATAGCTAAGAACATTGATTCATTCAATTGAATTATATCTTTTTCTTTCAATATGTAATCATATATTTCATTCTCTAGAGGGAAATTTGAGATTCTTTTTTCAAATCGCAAATACTTGTTGTTATCATTTAGTGAAAAAAATTCGTTTCTGACTTGAGAATCTAGAAAGTTATAAAAAACATAAATTTCTTCAGGAACAATTAAATTTGCGTTAATATCCTCAAGCTCAGTATTTTCCTTAAAGTATCTTAAAGTATTTATAATTTCTTTTTCTTTTATTTTGAACAAATAATCAATATCAAAACGCTTTTTCCCATCTAATACGTTTATCGTCATCATATTATCTGATATTAGATTCTCATTTATCACATGATCATTTATAGCAGAATCAATATTATATCCTACTGAAAAATCCATATAATCTAGCTTATCTTGTTCTGTATTTTCTTTAAACACTCTATTTCTTCTTGTGTAGTCCCAATGATTAGTATAAAAAATCAAAGTACTATCTTTCCCTAATCTAGTCTTTAATCTCAATTTACTATCACGTGATTTTTTCTCATTTAAAGTTACTTTCTTTAAAAGTAATGTGAATTTCCATTCTGAAATTTTAAATGTAAATTCATTGGTAGCACCATTAAAATTATAAATCTCAGAACTGATATCATGGTGAGAATTACTAACAACAATAGGATTATTTTCTCTTAGCAAGGATTCATCGTAGTACATTTCATAAACATCATTTTTCTTTACAATTAATATTGATGCATCATTAGGATTCGTAAATCCATGTAGAAATCTATCTTTTATTAACTCTAAAATTGATGTTTTACCAATACCATTATTACCAGCTATTGCTGTAACTGATTTAACGTCTTTTCCCCAATAATTTTTTAAATAACTATCACTCTTTTTTACCTCTTGTATTTTGCAATAGGTTTGTGCAGTGAATTGCAGAAAAAAGTACAGAACTTTGCCAGTAAATATTTAATTTCTTGATAATGCATGTGTGACACGATAACTATCGCCTGTGAAGGTCAGAATGTGCGCATGATGAATCACACGATCAACGAGTGCTGACGTTAATCTAGGATCTGCGAAAACACGATTCCATTGACTGAATTCTAGATTCGATGTGATGATGATACTTTTCTTTTCGTACCAGTCTGTAATGAGATGGAACAGGAGCTCTGCTGACTCTTTGGATAATGGAAGATAGCCCATTTCATCCAAGACGATAAGATCCGCAGAATCGAGGCGTGTATGGAAGCTACTCAGCTTCCCATCACGCCATGCTTTGGTGAGTTGCTCTACGAGCTCCGAAACACGAAAGAAACGTACTTCTTTTCCTTTACGACAAGCTTCCCGTCCTAAACCAATCGCAAGATGTGTCTTACCAGTGCCGGGGGCACCTGTGAGCACTACGTTTTGCTGATGATCGATGAAAGAGAGCGACATCAATTCTTCTTTCTTGAGATGACGAGGAAAGTAGATGTTGTCATGCCAGCGATAGTCTTCAAGTGATTTATTGTTGATGAATTTTGCTTTTTTTATGAGCCTCTCTGCCTTCGCTTCTTCACGAAGTCTCATCTCCATTTCAAAAAGTGTCGTGAGAAACGTCTCGGACGATTCCATCGGAATCGATTCGTAAATTTCAGCGACGTAAGCGAGCCGAAGGGATTTGCACATCTCTTTTAGATTCACGGCTGCACCTCACTCTGCCATGGTCGATTCAAACTGTCATACTTACTCCAGTCGACATCGTAGGGATGCTCTTCGATGTCAGAATAGGCATCGCTCTGGCTCAGTAGCTCATACAATCGTTCATCGATTTCAGTGATTGAATGCAGGACTAATCTAGATCGTAGCCATCCCAGTCTTTCTCTCCGTATCATCAGATTCTGGATGTTCAGATACTCTCGAATTCGTCCAGGGAGGTACTCTGCGTGGCGTGAATGACCATAACTACGCGGCTTTTTGTACCATTCGTTGAGAATGCTTTCCCAAGGTAACGCCCGTTTCGTCATCATATAAGGTCGCTTTTCTTCGTACAGGATTTCTCCGTGACGAGAAATGATTTTCATATCGTCCCATTTTAGGATTGCTCTCACTTGTCCATGTCGAGAACCAGATGGAACGAGAATCTTCGTTTGATCGATGGTCACTTCTCCATATTTGTTTACCTTCAACAGTTCCTCCTTGAACACCGGAAAGTCTTCTTCCGGCAGTCGAAGGAGATGCTTTTTCTCTTCCACAACGAGATCCTTGATACGTACTTTCTTTTCATAATGTATACGTTCCATGTCATCCCTGAGGGATGATGCGAGGCGTCTGTTCAATGATTCGAAGTCATTCATGACGGGAGAAGGAACCAGGAAGTTGTAACGGACATATCCAACCTTGTTTTCGACGCTTCCTTTCTCATTCCCACTATACGGATTACAGCTTTGAACTTGGAAACCATAGTGCGTTACGAATTGCTGAAAAGCGTCCGTATAAATGGCATCTTCCTTTGTTGTCCGTACTTTAGCGACGGCTGCTGGGAGATTGTCGATTCGTAATTGTTGCGGCACGCCTCCGATTTCTTCGAACAGTCTCTTCAATCCGGTCAGGAAACATTCTTGGTTCTCTGCTGGTAATGCAACCGCAGCTGTTCGATTGCTATACGGCATGGATAGGATCAAGCAATGCACATCGACCGCATGACTGTCCTTCACGACTTCCATGACGCCAAAATCTACCTGTGCTTCTCCGGGCGGGTGGGCCAACCGCTCGAATCGACTATCGTTTTCTACATCGCGACCTAGGCGCCATTCTTTGATGAATTGACAGACGGTCCGGTAGGACCCTTCAAATCCATATGTACATAATGTCTCATATAGTTTTTTATTGGTTCGTCGTTGTTTCTTTTTCATCATCGCATCTTCCTGTAGCCAGTCCTCGATCATTTCGCCCCAACGGGTGCCATACATCATGCCACGCTTTGAAGAATGACTTTCTTTTGGTAGAAAAGACTCATCGGCATATTTTTTAGCAGTTCGCCAGTTCAGGTTAAGATCTTTCGCAATCTTATTGATGGAATAGGATTTATGGTTCCTTAAAAATTTGATACAATTGATTTCAGACATTGTTAGCATTCCTTTCATCTCCTTCACGTTCTTGTTTCGCAACTTAAACGTTAGGATGAATTTGTGGGTGCTGGCAAGTCTTTTTCTTTTTTCGCAAAAGGAGTGCAGAACTGTGTACGTTTCCGTCGCACAAGTCTGCACTCCTATTTTGCATTACACACCTCTAATGTTTTATCAGCTTTATTATAAAAGAATCTATACTCGCTAAAAAAATTCAAATCACAATATTCTAGCTTATTTTTACTATTGGCTAAAAAATATACTAACAAACAAATCACATCCTAGTTATTAAAGTATGATTCAAATTATTCTTTATACAATAAAAGTGTTACATCCATAACTTACAGGATGTAACACTTCTTTGAAATCCACTGATTTCGTCGTATGGAGACGGCGGGAGTCGAACCATTTGTCTCAAGGTATTGCTATATCAATATTTGCGGGGGCAATTAATTTTATTGACTACATTTTTGACTACGTAACAAACAATAAAGCTATTTGAATTTGATATAACAATGGCGTGAGTTAATAATTTGCATTTTTGCTATAAGCGACATTTTGCTACTAAGAATATAATAATTTTACTTTTAATTATCATCTGAAACAATTTATCCAGTAAGTATTAATTAGTAATATTGAATAATATCTGTAATAACTCTCTCTCCGTAGTTTCTCGGTCTACTAACGAGATTGAATATACACGTAAAAGAATGTCTTTATCTTCTAATTTCCAAGATTGTATAAATAAATCCTCACTTTGAATTAGCCCTGTTTCAGGATATAACAAGATACCTCTACTTGCATTTTTGTACCTAGTTAAATAAGCATACATTTGAAACATGTCTTCTCGTTTGACTCCAGAACGTCTTACTTCTTCTTTGTCAAAAATTTGCTTCCACTTTGTATCGATAATAATTTGATTGTCATCTCCAATTACTATATCTGGTTTTAGTTGGAATATATCACGATTTGTTATTTCATTTTTAAACAAACGATGTCTTTGATCTTGTATATAAACAGGCCGATCTATTATACCTTCTAATAGAATAGCAATATATGCTTCAAATAAATCGTTCATTTTAAAAATAATGACAAATGTATTTGTGGAACTATGATGTTGCATCGTATTAGTTTCATTTTGTAGAAATTGTTTCGCTAACTTAAATGGTTTCTCAAAACGTTTACTTGTTCGATTTAATTTTATTTCGTTCAATTGATGTTTTGTAAATATTTTATTTTCAACTGTATCTAATAAGTAATCAATTTGCTGCAATTGCTTTTTAGTTTCAAAGCTTCTAACCGTTTTAGTCAATAAAGATACTGCGCTTTTCAAAACTTGATTTAAAATATTATTGTTTATACGTTCCTCATACCTAACGGCTACTTGATAGGGCTTGTTATTTAATAGATTGTTTCGAATATGTTGTGCAACTAGTAGTTGCCCTTTTAATGAATTTGCATTTTCTTCTATTAATAAATACTCTTGCATAATTCCACGATGTAATTCTTTTAATAGAGTATCTGCAAAGTAATTTGCTAATATCTCTTTTAGTTCACCATGTTCTAATTCATTGGAAGCATAATCTACTATAATATCAAATTCGTAACATGTATTTATCATTTCAATTAAGGTAACTCTCATTTGCTTGTAATCATTTTGAGGAGAAATTTTCGGCAAAATTTCGAGTGCTACGTCTTGTACTTGTAAGTAACCAACGTAATTAATGATCTTGAACTTTTTGTCTCCCCATAATATCGCGTTTTGTTCTAATCCTAACTCGTTCCATTTCTCTTTAATATGCCACAACTGAGTTTCTGTAATCGTGTTATTGTCAAAATAACGTTCGCTGTCGACATCTTCAATAATTTCAATCCAATCGAAACTCTCCTTTACTCGAACTACTTTTACATTACTCATCTATAGCAACACTTTCTTTTATATATATATTTATTAACGCTTGAGCAGAAGGATCTTTTACGAGAGAATAAACTACTTTTTTTGACTGAATTTTAGCTGTCTTCCCAAATAACTCATTTGCATTTATTGTTTTTTTAGACAAGAAATAATCATTTTCATTACTATCGGAGTTTATTGCCCCCCCTAGTACTAATTCGATTTTTTCCCAATCATCATAAAAATATTCTTGTAACAATGGAATTATTTTACGTTGCATCACTTCAATCAATTCTGAAGAACTTTCTTTTCCAATAAAAAAGGCATGTCCAACTTGATGATCGCGGTCATATAAATACTCAATTCTTTGATTAATTTTTTTTAATAGACTTTGAACATCAATTCCTTCTACTTCTGTTAACACATCAGGTTCAGGCAGCATTTCTTCAAAATCAAATCTTCTACGTAGTGCAGTATCCATTAATGAGATTGAACGATCCGCTGTATTCATTGTGCCTAATATGTAAACATTTTTCGGTACAGAGAACTTTTCATTTGAGTATGGTAACGTAACTTCTAAGCCTTTAATTGTACCGTCATCCTCTACGTTAAATCGTTTGTCTTCTTCAATCAAAGTTATAAGTTCCCCAAAAATTTTAGAAATATTACCACGGTTTATCTCATCTATAATTAATACAAAGCGTTCTTCTTCGGCGTTTTTATTTGGTGTTATAAAATTTTTTATAGCTTCTATGTTCAGCTGATCTTTACCAAACGGATAAATGGACTGTTGTGAAAACCTTCTTGAATCTGTATTTGTCGCATTGAAAATGTGTTCAGCTTCTTCCTCATTACTGCTAATAAATAGCCATTCAACTTTTCTAAAATGATTATAAGGTATTTCCGTTTCCTCATCGTAGTAATAGTGACCAGTCACCTTTGCGATTGCTCTAAGCTTTAAATTACCTTTTGAAACAATTACAATATCACCGATTTGTAAGATATTTTTAAAGTTATTTACCATCTTGATGACACTATTGCTAGTATCATCCTCATACTCTCCAAATTCATTTGAAACATCTGTTAAATTATTTTTATTTGTAAAATCGATTCCACTCCCGTGCCCAAGCGCAATTAATTTATTTTCAATACAATAACGATATATTTTTTCACCTTCGATACTATTTGCTTTTCCTAAAGAAATTTTATAAATATCACTTTGATCAATATCTGTCGATGAAGAATTCGAAAGTTGATAACGACTCTTTGCTAATTCACAAATTTCTTTAAATACACCATTTTGAGGTGTAAATGGTGCTCCTTCTTTTTCAATATCACTGCGGAGGCCTTCTACAAAGTCTTCATAACTAAACGACTGATGGAACGTGCAAAATTGGATTTGTTTATTTTCGATATACATATGATAAGCTTCTTCATAGTCTTTGCGAGTACGTTCTACATCAGAAAAATATGGATTTACAATATTTACAGCCTTCTCAATGACTTTGTAAGTTTTTCCGGTGCCTGGCGGGCCATACAAGATTGTATTTTTAGGAAAGCTCATTTTTTCTACCTCATTCTTAAAATCATTATTGTCATTAAGATACTTTTGGATTTCATTTAATAAAGGATCTGATTCATCGTTTGCAGTTAAAAGTCTCGTTGAAATACCTTCTTGTAATTTCCCATTTAAACTTTGAAATTTCTCTTCTAAGATCTTCATTTTCATAAATTTACTTCCACGCCACGTTCGAAGTCTCAATATTAAATTTTCACCATCTAAACCTAAGTCATTACATGTCTGAACAATTTTTTGTAATGAATGTATGTCTGGTAATTCTCGGTATGTTAATGCGCTAGTAATACTTTTATCTGCTTTTCTATGTCTTGGAAAACCTAAAGCTAATTCATAAACTTCTTCATCATTTTCTGATTGTATGTAAATTGAATCATCTTTAAAAAAAGCTCTAGTAAATTTTAATTCATTACTATCCATCAATGTTCGAATGCAATCGCCAAATTCGATTGCTTTATCAATTTCAAGTAAATTATTATCGGTAAATTTTGTTCCTAAATAGTTCGGTAACTCTTTAAATTGAGGTAAAAATTCAAATGGTAGCATAAAAGAACTACTTGGGTTTTTACCATGTGTGTAACGATATCCTAGAACAGGTCTTTCATAAACTTCTGATACTTCAGCGATATGTGTCATCATTGGAGAATGAGTAATTTTCTCTCTTAAATAAGAATCTTTAATATTTTTCATTTTAGCTCCAACAACAATTGCTATTTTATCTCCAACTTTTTCAGGGAGTTCGAGATTATCTAACTTTCTTTGAGATTGTGTTAATTTAGTTATTTCATTGGGCCAATAAAAAACTCCCTTATTAATAAATGCTTCATATTCTTCGATCGTATTTGAAAAAAGTACAAAGTTTTGATGTCCCATAACTACCTCACATAATTTCATTATTTTTAAATTGACATAATAAACAGTAAATTTATTATAGATCATTTTATAATTTATATTTATTAATCCCTGACTAAGCTTTTGTCTCCATTAAAGCTGAATTCAGGAGTTGGATATCTTAGAGTGCTGAAAACACCTTTTAAATATAGTTACAAATCAATTAACTTAACTACTTTTCTTAATTGATCATCGGATTGTAATTTTTCGTCATCAACATATTTTATCAAGTGCTTCTTGTATCTATGAGTATTATCGATAATCACCATTTTATTTTTTGCTCTTGTGATAGCTACATAATGTTTATTTCTAGATTCTTCATTTAGAAGATCGTAGTCTCCTGCGAAAGCAACTACTTGATCAAATTCTAATCCTTTAGAGCCGAATACAGTCATTACTTTTAGGTGAGAATTGTTTCTTCTAAAACAAACTTCAAAAGCTGGATCAGAGAGAGTATCATACAAACTTTGCACTTCAGTATTACTTACCACAATATCGAATAATTTTTCAAATTCTTTAAATATCACTTGTAGTTCTTCCAATTTTACTTTTTTCTTAGAGTTTAAAGGCGTTAAATTTTTTTCATATTCTTTAATTGCTTCATAGTCATTATCAATTTTTAATGACTCACAGAAGTCATAAATTGAAAAGAAAGAATCAAAGTAAAACGCAGCAACTTGTTTTAATAAAAATCCATTCACCAAACTTTCATCAATTGGAGTCTTAGGTATAAATAAAAAATCGTATCCAATTTCTTTAGCACTCTCACAAAATTTCACAGCACTCGCATTAACATTAATTAGAACCGTAGTTTCTTTTTTTATGTCTAACTCCCCTGATAAAAATAGCTTCTTTAAACAATCTGCCCGTGACAATGCAGTTTTGCAAAGTACTATATTAGTTATTTTTTCTTTCGACTCAATAAAATACTCAGGATGATGTATAAGGTTTGCAAAATTTGTGATTTGTGGATGACATCGGAAATTATGAGTTAATACATATTTATCAAAGTCTCTAGATGTTAACTCTTTAAAAATATTCTTCCTAGCTCCTCTCCACATATATATAGCTTGTTTCTCATCGCCAACAATAAAGAGCTTTACACGCAGTTCTTTCTTTATAAACATAAATAATTCATGCATTTCAGTATCTGAGTCCTGATATTCATCTATAAACATCATAAAATACTTCGACTCAATGTACTGTCTAGCTGCTAGTGATTTTTCTAATATTACTTTTGCTAGTTCGAATTTGAAGTTTTTTTTAAGTTCGTACTTGTATGAACTTAATATCCCCTCATTCTTTAACCTTGTTATACCTTCGTCAAATGTATTCAAAACGGCATCATAGTGAACAACAAATTCACCATTAAAGTTGTGTATTAAGTCTGTATCTGAAATGAAGGGTCTAATAATTTCGAACTCTACGAAATTGTCATTGGTACTAACTACTATTTCTTTAACAGCAATGTTATTTTGTGCACGTTCCTTAATTTCTTTAGTAGCCTTAATTGTAAAAGTGATTGCCGCTATGGTTCTATGTGTTTTCTCAGCATCTAAAACTGTATTAATTTTCTCAATCATAATAGTAGTTTTTCCAGCTCCAGCACTTGCAGAAACTATGATGCTTCCTATATCATTTTCTAAAATTTCTTCTCTTATATCGATATCTATTACTGAGTTATTCATCACTTGAAAACTCCTTCAATACTTTAAACAGTGGATGACTATAAATCTTTAGGCAATCCTCATCTTCTAGTTGCTCAGCTAGATTTATCATATTTAGTAATTTTGCATTTTGCAGCCTTCTAATAGGATAGTCACCAAAAACATCTTCCATCTGCTTAGGTATAACATCATATAAATCGTTTTCTAAATCAATTTTAGAGAGATAAATGTTATTTTCATTGAATTTTTTAATTAGTGTTTTATTTCGTTTATAAAGACTTTTTTTCTCTTCTTTTATAATCTCTTCTTTTTTAGAAGTGATAAAATTACCATTAGTCGACCTGGCCGAACTAAAATCGATTTGAATTGCTTCTTTCTTTGTTTCATTTAATATATCAAGACATCTATTAAATCCTATAAGATCAAAAGTCGTATTCTGGTTTCGTTTAGATTTTAAATCATTGTCAGTTTTTACGAAACATTTTATATTTAATGCAGTTAAAATTTTAACATAAGGTCTAAATTTTATACCATCTACTTCTAATATGTATCCACCCTCTAATTCATATATAGGATTAGACACATTGAGAATTCTTTCGAATAGCACTCTTTCAGATGGCCCTTCAATTAAAAGTACTCTATCTGCAAACAAAGACTTGGCTAAAGCTTTGTTTAATTCTTTCTTTAAATTTCTATACTCTGCATCAACTTTATAAACAACAGAAGTACAATTTGTTTTATTTTTTGAATAGACTCTTATTAATGCTGCCTCGTCCATTTCATATAATAACTCTGAAGAATGGGTCGATAAAAAGAAATACTTATATACGTCTAAGTTAAATAATTGATGTGATAAGGCTATTTGCATAGATCTATGTAAGCTATTCTCCGGTTCTTCAATTAAATAAACGGTTATTTTATTCGATTTTAAACTTTTTGTAATATGATTCATCATAGAATATGCAATTATTTTCTTCCTTCCATCTCCGGAAGTAGGGTATAAGTTATCATCGTTATTTTTTTTTATATATGGAGTTAAATCATTGAAGTAACCTTTAATGGCCATTTCTGATTTTAATTCTATTTTTATCTCTTCCTTTTTTAATTCTTGGTACTCCTTGGTTAACATTAGTTGAAAGTTTTTAATAATATTCATTTCACCAATTTTATCGTTTAAATCACTTGATAAACTTTTAATTTCCTTAGAGATTTTAATGTCTTCTTCGTTCAATTTTGATTCGTTAAATATACTCCGTCTGTTCTTTTTAAATATCTGCTCAAGATTAATAGCAGGATCAAGATATACTACTTTAAAAATTTTATCTAACTCCGAAAAAACTCCATTAGAAGGAATAGGAGATAGATCTGTCGGGTTGTTCCCCCAGAATAAAAATGGTTCACCAATATCTTCATTTAAGTTAAACTTACTTTTTACCAAAAAATAGAATGAATCTAGATTATCATTGCTTCTCTCTTTCCCTACTTTTGATACCAAGAATTGGGTGTCTTCAGATTGTTTATAGTCTTTTAGACTAACTTCCAATTGTAGTGTTATTTCATTATCTATATTGCGTTGGAAAAAATCAGATTCTTTAAATCCATCTTTCCGAATGTCCTTATCTAACAAAAAACGTATAGCAAAAAGAAAATTAGTTTTACCTACATCATTCATTCCAAACAAGACATTTTGATTAGTCAAATCAACTTTAACTTCTTCAAAGTTTCTAAAGTTCTTTATAACTAAACTTTTAAACTCCACATTTTTCATCTCCTATAAAAAGAATAAGAGAGTATCAATAATTAACTTTTGATACTCTCTCGAAAAATACTAAATAAAATGTTATTTGCAGTAAATGTTTGTAACTTCTCTAAATTCTGATTTAAAACGTTCTCTTTTAGTTGGTTTCTGAGATAAAAACTTAAACCTGCATAGATTAACTTCTTTACCTTCAGCCAGATTTATTAAAGGTTTAACATTTTTTAGCTTCAGAAGCATATCTTCCTTCCACTGATCACTATAAAATAAAAATTCACCCTTTGTTTCAATTATTAACTCGAATAACTGATCGTATTCTTCTAAGTAAAGGACGAAATCAAGCATAAAACTTCTCACTCCACCAAACTCTACAAATCTTAACTTTTGTTCATTTCTTATTAAACAAACGTTTGTGTTTTGAGATCAATTAAATAGAAGAAACTCTGAATGCCAATCCATTTAAATACTTTCACTTCAATTGAACCAATTTGAACCAACATGATAAATATAAGATGTTAGTTGAATACAACAACAATAATCGATGTCTTGCCTAACTTATTCCATTCGTCTTACATTATCTTCAATGAACTGAATTTCATTCTGGCTCAAACTATATTTTTTATATAGCTGATTATCAATTTCAGATATTGATTTTGACCAATTGATATCCGATTTGTCGGTAAAATTTTGAACAGGAACTTTTGACCACTTATCTCGAGTATTCTCTTGGGTTATTTTTAACACGCCTAACATTGCTCTTGCGAATTTGCTCTTAATGTATTTCAAAACTGACTCTGCTTCATATTGTGTTGAAAATCCACCAATTGAAAGAAAAGTTTCTGTAGCCCCAACATTGGGTTCTAGAATTAATGGCGAACTTATCACTTCGCCGAATGTCCCACTTCCACTAGCTTTGGGTATAATCACTTTATACTCCTCGAAACTACTTGGAGCGTCCAGATATCTTTTATCCATCCAATAATACACACGCCGGCTATTTTCAAGTCCTAAAATGCGTACAAACTCCCCTTCATGCTGAGGCATATCTTTGAAAAAAATCACGTCTTTCAGCAGCTTGAATACGCCTGTACCAATGTCATTCTTATGACCCTTAGACTGAATACCCTCAATTTCAGGATAATCTTCGTGTGCAGTTTTCGTTAATTTATATACGCCTCGACCTGAAATTAAAAGATCCAATGTTTTTAAAGTAGCGGGAGTTACTTTATTCAAAATTGAATTTAATTCATCATAA
Source organism: Exiguobacterium antarcticum DSM 14480 (assembly GCF_000685865.1). Taxonomy (GTDB): domain Bacteria; phylum Bacillota; class Bacilli; order Exiguobacteriales; family Exiguobacteriaceae; genus Exiguobacterium_A; species Exiguobacterium_A antarcticum. The sequence goes on from NZ_JMKS01000003.1 coordinate 698,980, forward strand.
ACTGTAAAAATCCCAATTTCTTTAAAGGTTTTTCCCTTGTCTCTATACGTTATAGCAATTCCGCCTTTAATATCAGTATTAGGAAATACCTTTGAGCTATCCTCGAAATAATTAACAACTTTTAGATGTTTATCAGATAACATTTTCATATTCCATGATCTTGGAGTACTTCCGGCATTATATAAAAAGCGCCCTGGATGAATCATTTCTACTTTATCAGCTAGTTTATAAGACTCCTCCAAAAACTTGTGGTAAATTGGTGGCGCATAAGTTTTATTATCACCTATTGTTTCATCTTGATATGGTGGATTTCCTATTATTACATCAAATTTCAAATTATCATCTCCAAACGCTTTGTAAATATCTGTTTTTAATTTTTCTCCACTAGCTAAAATCATTGTATCGACTTCTATTAGGTTTTTTGTGGAAACATCTATTACATCATTATAGATGAAATTTTTAACAATATTATATATGATTTTACTTGGCGCACATGCGTATACTTGATTTTCTAATATCCACTTGATACGTTCTTGTTGATCCGGGATTTGTTCTTGCAATCCATCGTTTAATTTCTTGACTATCTCTGTAATAAACAAACCGCTCTTTACATATAAGTCAGCAAATTTTATTGTTTTGTTAGAAAATATATCTGGGTTTTCTTCTTCTAATATATTAACCATTTTTTTAACTACTCTTTTTGGTGTAAAAATTTGATTTGTTTTTTGTGGAGGAATGTAATCGAAAATATCCTCTTGCAAACTATCATCAAAATAATTGGCTAAACGCTTTTTAGTATCTAAAAACTCACGAATACTTGCATTAAAAACTATTTCATTGAATAAACCATGAACGACTACCGTATTACCTTTATCATTCTCATATGCAAAACCATCTCGAAGCTTTTTGAACTCTTCTTTTGTGATACTTGTAAGATTTTCAAAGGTAGCGTCATCAATATTCTTTTCAAAGTTTTGTAATCTTGTCTGATCATCCCCGTAAGCCATTAAAAATGCAGGAATTGTACGTGCAAATCCTCGTAAATGATCCCGAACATCATCTTCTGTTGTTTTCTTTTTCTTTTCTTCTACTTTTTCTATTTGTTCTTCTACAATTGTATGAATCGTCTCTTCTACTTCTTTATTTATTTCTTCAGTAAAAGTCTTTTTTATTTCTTTCCTTTTCTCTTCATATTGTTGAGTTACAACCTGCAACGTTTCTTCATTATTTCCTTGTAAAGCGTCTACTTTTTTCTGTTCATACTCTCTCTCTAAATCTTTTACTTGATTTGTCAGTGCTAAATGTTTATCAGTAATCATATCTTCTAATGTTACATGAACCGTTTTCTTTATATCCTCTGTTTGTCCTTGATTTAATTTGAAGTTATCTTTCAACTTATCAAAACCATTCGCAAATGATTTCGTTATATCGCCGGCTAAAGCTATGATCGATTCCCTTTGTTTTTCTTCAGCTTCGTCAATTGACTTAGCTACCTCTTCTATAACTTCAATCGGTGCATATATTTTTTCGCCAAATATATCTTTTGATTTACCAACTACAACCTCTTTCGGTATTCTAACTTCTCCTTCTTCGTCTAAATATGGATCTGTCACTTCCAGTTCACGCGGCTTCTCTAATCTTTTATTTTTTTCTGGTGGTATTTTATCCAATATTTCTTTAAATGGTGAATCACCCGAGAAAATACCCGCTATGTTAGCGAAAAGTAGGTTGCTCATAAAGCCTCTCTTCACTACTTCTCTTGACGTAATACGTGTTGGAATTGCAAGGACTTCAGAAGCATTAATTTCATGCATCGATCCGTCTTCATCTTCTGCAATAACAGGGAAAAAATTTAATAGCTTTTTAATCTTACTTTTTCTTTCGCCGCTTGTTTTTGAAGTATCACTAGTCAAATTATTCGCTAAATCGTCATATAAGCGTAATGTTCTGTCTGGGGAAAAATCAAATATATACGCATTTTCTTTACGATATAACCTTCCATCCTGTTCAAATTCATATGGATTTTGTGATCTAAATGCTGCCTGAAAGTATAAACTAGGCGATTCAATATTATTTAACATAAATACTGCCGTCCACTCAGGTATAGTCACACCTGTCGTCAATTGGCCTACAGAAAGCGTAATTGTTTTATCATGTTTTTGTATTGCTTCACGCACTTTATCAAAACTTTTTGTATTCCCTTTCACATCCAGCGCTTCTGCTTCTAAGTCCTCACTTATACTTACTCCATCTCCTGCTGCAAGTATCACAGTGTAATCTTTAAATGTCGAATGCTGTTTTAATAGTTTCTCCAAAGCTTTCGCCGCTTTTACACGTGGAAGTAACCAAAATGTATGGTTTAATTCACTTCGATATTGACTCTCTGAAAAAGGGAATTTCCCTGAGGACAAATTATCCAAGAACCTTATAACACTGTTTTCATATTCAAATTGTCCATTTTCTTTCACACGGAAAAATTCATTTAAATCAAATGCATAATCTACATTTGTTTCGTTTTCAATTTGCAAACCCGCTGTTACTTCATCTTCTATCATTTTACTCATTTGATATGTAAATAAATTTAATGTTGGCAAATTTTCATATGGGTTACTTCCGATAGCCGGATCCCAGTTTTCTTTAGCTTCCTGTTCATCTACGTATGACCAATTAAAAATTTGCTCTTCATTAAATTTATTATTTGCTATTGCCTTAAATGGGGTTCCAGATAAATGTAATGTGAACTTTCTTTTGATTTGATTGAATGCCCTATCCGTCTTTTTAGTATCAATTCCCTCATGTGCTTCGTCGACAACCAATACATCCCAGTCTAAACCAGCAACCCATTCTAATTTATTGTAAGGACCTCCAGCAAATTTCGCTCCTTTTAAATCCTGTAGAGATATAAATGCAATTTGTGATGGATTTGAATAATTTGTTGTATCAAGATGGTCTATGTACTGTTGTCTCGACATTGCTTTACCGCTTAATGCATCCGTTTCAGAAACGAATTTCATATGCGGTTCTTGCCATGCAATATACTTCTGAAAATCATCGAACCAAGAGTTGGCAATCGCTGGTCTATTCGTTACGATTAATACATTTGTTGTCTTTAAATTACGGATAAAATCGTACGTAGTTAATGTTTTTCCAAAACGTGGCTTTGCATTCCATAAAAACTCTATTTCTTCGCGATTACTATGATAATACTCGACTGTTTTTTCAACAGCTTGTTGTTGTTCATTCCGTAATACATAATCAAATTTATCATCGGTAATTTGTATTTCTTCATAGTCACGATTAATAAATTTATCTGTTAATTCTTCAGCTTTTTCAAGTGTTTCATTAAAATAAAACCATTCATCAGCTCGGCTGTTGAAATCCTTTCTTTCAATCCCATTCAATAGTAAAAAGCGATGAAGCTCTTTATCACGAAACCATTTACCATTTGATTTCCTAGCTAGTTTTTCAAACAATATATCCGGATTTAATCCCGCTGTACCAACTTGTTCAAAAACTCTTGTAGCGGCATCTCGTGTTGTATCTCCTATTTTCACGTAGCCGTCATGAGTAGGAACTTCAGGTAGAGTGTAACCGTAGACTTTATATTCGATTTCTTTAAAAGGCTTAATTATAGTTTTATCCATCAATTTCTGCCATCTCCTCTTTAAATACATCGATTATTTTAACGGGTAAATATTGCATTTCTGTTCGCTTCTCTTCCGGTAACTCTATATTTTCATCCAGAAAATCAAAAATATCTATTTGCTCTGGTTCATTTTTGGGCTGTCGTAAAGCTTTACCACTTTCTTTTTGTGTCTTTTCAAATATCTCATTAAGTGTATATTCTGTTCTTTGAACCTTTATATTTTTAGTCGTTTTTCTTAAATTAAGAGGCATCCATTCACTAAATACTAATGGAGTACCATCTACTGCCTCATGCGTTAGAAAGTTACCATTTCCAATATTTAATGAAATAATTTTTTTAGCGCTATCTAATACTTTACGATTCATATTTCCATTATGTTTTTTAATTTGTTCTTTATAATAGTCATAGTATTTTTGAAACATATTCATTACACATATTTGCGCATTATCCTCTAATAATTCAATCCCATAAAGCGTTGACAGAGAGAGTAATGAATAATTTTCATACTGAATTAAATCATTATTATACTCATTTGATACCATATTTAATTTTCTATCGAGTATCTCTATTAAAAAGGCTCCTTCTCCAGCGGCTGGCTCTAAAAACGTTGTAGTAAGATTTTCACAAGCCTCTTTAATTTCAGGTATATTTAGCATCTGATTTACAATTCTTTTTGGCGTAAATACCTCACCGTGTTTTTGAACACGTGCTTTACTTTTTATTATTAGTTCTGTCAAATAAACATCCCCTATTGCAATCTGAATCTATTTTATCATATAGAAGCCTAAATTTTTCCGACTTCTTAATAGTCATCCAGAATTACTATACTTTTATCATAAAAATCTTATCGTGATTGCATTTTCGAGCATCTTATCACTTTATACTTTTAAAAAACAATCGGTGTTTTTCCGTTTTGTAAGTTGATATTTTTTTCAGAATTTCAACAATATTTCGCATTTTATTTACTACTTTGTATTTATTTCCAAATATTTTAATGAGATAATATGCTAAAAGAAAGGTGTGAATAAAATGTCAGCATTGTTAAATTATATCTATTCTTCTTTTAGAAATAACCCGCAAAAAAACGCTTTTATTAGTAATCCTCCTGGACCTGCTATCTTGTTATGGTCTAACAGACAAACCCACCCACAATTATCAGGAATCTCTGTGGTGAGTGAAAAACCAATAAATACACCAAGTACAAATCAACAAATATCTACGAACTTAATATCAACCATTGTGAATGACATTAGAAAAAACACTTCGATTCCATTTTTATCCATTGAATATGATTTTTATGACCCTAATCATCATAACCATACACTTCTAATTAATGGCCAACAGCATAATGTAACTAATGGAGGGAATCTTATTGCTTCAACATTTAGTCTTCAAATCAGTTCTGCGCCTCAAAAAGCTATAAATAGTTCTGCATCTGTTAAAGATCCATTCCATTTGTGGTCAAGTAATCTATTCAGTGGAACAAGTGTAATGAAAATCGATTTGGATTTGGTAATAGTCAATATATCTAACAATACCATTTCAAGCATGGTTGAAGTTAAAAGAAGTGGTATAACTAATTTTAATGCTTGGCAGCCTTATCAAATTGACTATAGTAATTATGCCATGATGTTTTCATTATCTGATGCTTTAAATATTCCATTTTTAACAATTCATCATAATGAATTAAAAGCTAATGTTATTAACCCTAATAAAATTGTTAATCTATACACCTATACTCCGAATTCATCAATGGATTGGCAAAGTTTTAGAGGTTTTAGCAATCGACAACAAATCTCTGCTCAGCAGGCAGTAAGTCAATTATAAATGACCATTTTTTTGATGTCTGCGGACCATAAGTCCTATTCTTTTTAATTACTGCTAATTACTGTCATAAATGACTAAGGGTTAATCTTGTTTTTCTGCATACATAACAAACTCATTTATATATTATTTAATTGAAACAGCCATAGCAGCTCCTTGCAAGGGAGTGCTATGGCTGTTTCTTAATATTTAATTATAAAAAGGAGTTGAAGTTATGGAAGGTAATATTGCTGCAAAACGAGTAAATATCGTACAGGTTAAACTGGTTCGAGAAAAAACTATTTTATATAAAGATCGCCGAATTAGCTCACCTCAAACTGCTTACAATCTTTTTACAGAAATCTTAGGAGATGTTGATCGGGAACACTTCATAGTAATGTGTCTTGATATTAAAAATCAGCCAACTTGTATTCAAACTGTTCATATCGGGAGTTTAAACGCCAGCATTGTGCATCCCAGAGAAGTTCTAAAGTCAGCTCTACTTAGTAATTCTGCCTCTATAATTGTGGCTCACAATCATCCTAGCGATGATTGCACTCCAAGCCCTGAAGATATATCAGTTACTAAACGGTTAAAAGAGGCTGGTGAAATTATTGGTATAGAATTAATGGATCATTTAATTCTTGGCACTGATTCATTTATTTCCTTAAAAGAAAAAGGCTATATCTAAAAACTAAATTAAAAACTTACGCTATCAACCTACCATATAACTAGCTCTGCTTATGTACAAGTCATAAGCTAATAACCTCATAGATGAAGTGGGTGCTTAAAGCACCCCATCATCCTTAAGTGTTATATGTCCATATACTGCTGTATATGCATAATAGTAAAACTCTTTATATACAATATCCTTAGTACTTGCAGTTGGAATATCAATAATTTTAATTTCGTTTTCAATTTTATTAATTTTTTTTCGATAAGGATCCTCTTTCACTAATTCCCTATATATTTCGAGACTTTTTATAGTAGGTTCATTTACTTCTAAAGAATTAAATCGACTGTTTGTCATTATTGAACTCTTTAACTCATCAATACAGTCCTCATAAAATGTATTAAATATCTCAATAAAATCATCTTGTAATATAACCCTGCTGTTCATAAAGTTTTTCATGAAAAAGCTCTTAATTAATAACCCTTTAAAATTGATAAATTTGACTTTCGACTCACACCTGTTTTTTTTGAATGCAAACCGGACATCCTTAGAAATATTACCATAGTCTTCCATGCTATATGAATTATATGCTGATGCAAACTTTAATTTTTTTGATATATTTTTAGCTAGTACATGTACATCATAAAGATTTGTAAACTGATTAAAGAAGTAGAAATTTAAAGATTTATTCAAATTATATTTTGTATTATTAAGTAAAAGAATATAACTGTCTAACAATACTTGAGAATCGCTAATAGTAGATATATCTTTGTTAACTTCTTCAGAAAACACCGGATAGTTTCCTGATAGCTTTTTCAATTGAAGTTTGTGCAAATTATTTAGTGGTTCACTAAATGTTTTATGTGATCTATTTCTGCTATGAGTCAATACTAGAGCATAAAAAACAATTAAATCTCTAGGCAAGGATACACTACCTAGATTTTCATTTTCTTCTACTTTGTATATTATATTTTCTATGTCTTGGTTATTGTCAGAAAGCTGAGTAAGATAACTTTTTAGATTTCGCACGAAATCTTCTTGGTTATTCGCAAAAATGCTTTCAAACTCTTTATATAAACTAGAGTCCCAATCTGCATTTAATCCAATTTCAAGTGCGGTTTTTGCTAGTAGTGAAACTTTAACATCGGATTCCAGACTCTTTAAAAATTTTTTGAAAAGCTTTTCATTATTCTTTAACACATCATTTTTTATATACCTTAAATATAAATTCTCATTTAAATTTATACACCACTTATTTTCTCTGAGTTCCCAAACGATATTGAAATCTTCTGCCTCAATATCATTGATATTTACATCCCCTACGGATTCCTTCTTTTTTATCTCCCAATCAGCACGAGAGTCATTGTCAAATACTCCTTCAAGTTCCTCCATAACTCTTTTACTAATTCGTTCAGATAATTCATCCAACGTTAAAGATGCTTCTAATTTCATCCGATTTCCCCCCCTTGTGTTCATTTTTTCTGAAAGTTCATATAGATTCATGTTTTAAAATTATGTACGAAATTCAGAAATAGTAAGCTCAAAACCAGTATACATTAAGTGACTTGAACAATTTGAACTTCTGGAACACTAGTAACACCATTACTCTTTGTTGTACACGTAATCTAAGATAGGAACACAGATGTCTCAAGCTGTTCATAGTGTTCAAGGTGTTCAAGGTGTTCAATAGCTTTACTTTATTAAAAGATATCTAAGAAACTATGAATAAAAATAGCAATAACAAAGTGTAAATAATTTAAGGAATAATTTTGGAACATATTGAACGTTCTCAGTATATCCGATTCATAAACCCACTCATTTGTCAATGCCCCCTTCAATTAAAAAAAGGTTGTTTTTTCATTTAGTGGTCAAGTATTAATTCACATTAGTACACCTTAGTATTAACAACGTAACTAAAACTAAGGAGTGGTACGAGATATGAGTAAAAAAAATCAGGATAGTTTAAAAAAGAAGTTTGACAAGATTATGAAGCTTAGCAAGAAAAATCAAGACGGTGTCCACACTATTGCTATGACCTCTGAAAAAGCATTGGCTCAGGGATTGGGACCTGACCAAATCAATCCACCCACAGCATTATTCTTTTCAAACATTGAAGGCATTAGTTTTTTTAATGGTTTTATCGACTCTACACCATTATCGCAAAAACACTCTTCTGATCTAACTCTTATAGGAATAGATAATCAAGATTTGAAAAAACCTTCTATATATATTCGAAACGGCGATGCTCTATCAAGGTTTAATAATAGAGCTGAATTACAAGATGATGAAAAAATACTTTTATATTGGGAGTATGGCCCATATTCTTGTTTCTTCTTTGTTATTAAGGATCCTTTAACACAAAGTACTCTATTAGAGTGTATATTTAGCGAGAGTTTTACTACCCAAAAAGCTAATAGATTCTTTTTCTTAAGCTTGTTGCCTATCGAAGAAAAGAAAATCGCTATAAGTCTTTTTAAAGAATCATTTGATAGAAAAAATGCAATTGGGTCTGGTGGTTTGCATGAAGACAACTAAATTAAAAAAAATCCCTACAAACTTTCATTCTTTACAAAGCTTACAAATGACAGAGATTGTTCCAACTCTCAACGTTAAGGAACGTTTAAACAAGCTTCCTCCTTTAAAGATCAATAAAAAAGATATTCTAAAGGAGACTTATAGCCCAGTTCCAGAAATCATTAAAAAAAATAACATAATATCAAATGCTGATTTAGCCGCTCTTTTTTTGGAAAAATTCATTTTCTTGTCTGTTGAGGATAGTCTGTATCATTGGAACTCTACAAGAGGGGTTTATGTTGCTGTAACTCTAGATTATGCAGAGACCTTTATTAGACGAAACACACCAGATATTTATAGAAATAAAATTAACAGCAGCACAATAAAAGAAGTCATTCAATGGATTAAATCGGAACTTTATCACGAGCATGGCAATATAGCATCAATTGATAAAAACCATTTAATAGCGTTTAGTAACGGAGTATTTAATATCGACAATCAAAAATTCATTTCACACAGTCCTGAAAACTTCTTTACTTCTACAGTTAATGCAGAATATAGAGGTAATCAAAATCTTACAGGGCAACACTTTTTGCAATTCATGCTTGACGTATGTAATGGGAATACTGATTTATATTTACGAGTTCAAGAACTGTTCGGCTATGTTATTTCAGAAATAAGGAGTGTTAAGTATATTCCTTATTTACTTGGACCCAAAGATACTGGTAAATCAATTGTTCTAAAAGTACTTGAAAATTTAGTCGGCAAAGACTCTTATACTAATTTAAGCTTTGACCAATTAAATAAACCAGAATATTTAGCACAACTTCTGGGCAAAAGATTAAATACTTGTGGTGAGACTTCTGAATTTAAACTCAACAAACTTGATATCTTCAAAAAATTATCGGGTGGAGATCACGTAACTGCCAGACCTATCTATGGTCAGCCTATAAACTTTGTTAATAAAGCTGTTTTACTGTTCGCCGGAAATCACTTGCCCACAATTAATGGTTTAGATAAATCCAATGCTTTTAGTCAAAGAATTATTATCTTTCCATTTACACATCAAATCCCTAAATCTAAACAAGATCCTCAACTTATTGAAAAGATTCTTGACGAAAAAGATTATATTATTCAATGGGCCATTGAAGGTTTAATTCGCTGGAAAAGCAATAATTATCAATTTACAAGTTGCGAGGAGATCGAAGAACTTACTACTTCCTATTATGAACAAAACAATTCAATCGATAGTTTTGTAAAGTATATTTGCGATGTAAATGTAAGTGGTCAGATTTATAAGTGTAAGCTTCAAGACAGCTATTTAGCTTACTGCAAATCAAACGATATTACTCCTGAAAGCATGCAAGTATTGCATCAATACATGAAATCTCTACCTTATATAACCTATAAGAGGTTCCGAGATGGCTTAGGGAATAATAAATACGGATATATCGGTATAGAATTAAGAAATGAAGAAGTATAAGGAGGTTCTCATGAATCAGAATACATTTATATTGAGTGAATTAGAAGCACGAATTTCAAGCCTATTAACAACATCTATCAATGACCTCAAAGCATCTAATAAATCACTGCATAAAGAATGGTTAACTCTATCAGAATCTGCTGCCTATGCAGGTGTTTCATATAATACTTTCATTAAGTTCAGGCTAATGGGGTTGAAAGTATGTGAAATAGATGGAATAAAAAGAGTTTCAAAGAAAGAAATTAATTCATTTTTAGAGAGAAATAGCTTTTAAACACCATAAAGAGGTCCCTTCCCTAGTTAAAATATATATTATAACTATGAGGAAGAGTCCTCTTCTTTTATTTCTTGCCCCCGCGAGATATTAGGAGGAGTTCACATTGAAAAAGAATAGAGTCACAACTGTTAAAAAATATAATTTAAAATCTGGGGAAATACGATATGAGTTCTCTGTTTATTTAGGGGTAGATCCACTGACCGGAAAGCAAAAACGAACCACTAAGAGAGGTTTTAAAAATCGGAAAGAAGCTGAGTTAGCATTAGCACGTATAAAATTTGAGGTAGCAAACGGTACTTACCGTCAAGTATCAGTAGAAACATATTTAGATATATACAATTTATGGATTACCAATTATGAAAAGACAGTGGAAGAAAGCACATTCATTAAAACAATAGGAATTTTTAAGAATCATATAAACCCTGCTTTAGGTAGCTACAAAATCGAAAAGATAACAATAGATATTTGTCAAAGCAACCTCAACTTGTGGGCAGAAAAACTAAAGAATTTTCGAATGGTAAAATCTTACGCTTCAAAAGTTTTTAGTTTTGCAGTAAAGAGAGGCTATTTACAATCCAATCCCTTCACATATGTAGATGCTCCAATGATTTTATCAAAAAAAAGAGGCATAATAAATGATGATGAAAAAGAAAACTTTTATACCAAAGAACAGCTTCTAAACTTTCTTGAAGCACTTGAGCATGAAAAAAACGTAAAAGCTTTTACGCTTTTTCGCTTACTCGCTTTCAGTGGTATGCGCAAAGGAGAAGCATTAGCATTAACTTGGAACGATTTAAACTTTAGTACCCAAGAACTTCGTATTAATAAAGCTTTATCTAGAGGAAAAGACAATAAATTATATGTAAAAACTACGAAAACCGGAATCGCCAGATCAATAAAGTTGGATGAGAAGACTATTCTAATTTTAAAAAGATGGGAAGAAGAGCAAAAAAATTCTACTTCCTTTTTTACAACTGACCGACAAACTAGTGCACTCATATTTAGTAATGAAAACGGAGAATATTTACAACCTACAAAAACTAGAAAGTGGATGCTTCACATTCAAGAGAAGTACAACTTCGAAAAAATCACTACTCATGGCTTGCGCCACACACATTGTTCTCTTTTATTTGAAGCTGGTGCTAGTTTAAAGGAGGTACAAGATAGATTAGGTCATAGTGATATACAAACAACTATGAACATCTATGCTCATGTTTCAAAACAAGCACGAGATGAAGCAATTAAGAAATTCTCAAACTATGTTGAACTTTAAAATTGAGTACGTTAATGACTACGTTTTGATGATATCTATTGATAAAGAATGAATAGTAAACAACAAAAAAACCCTTGGAACCCAAGGGTTTAAAAGCGAATGATTCCAAACGAAATCATACTATGGAGACGGTGGGAGTCGAACCCACGTCCGAAGGCATCGTATACTTAAGCTTCTACGTGTGTAGTCAATTTATTGGGATCTCGTCGTCAGGCTGCCAATTGACAGGCGTCCGTCCGACCAGTCTGATTCCATCTCTTCTCTTTCCCACCAGACGGAAGGGTCCAAGCGTAGCCTGTTTAAAGTGAGACCCTAGAAATCAGCCGACCAGGCGACGGCTGCTAGGATCCGTAGTAGCTATTAAGCTGCTGCGAGTTGTGTGTTAGTTTTGCCAGTTATGGCTGATGCGTTTTAACGAGGCCGACCCCTCGACACGCCACAGAAGACCGAACTACCCCCGTCGAATCCGTAACGTCCCCAAGATATAAAATTGGGGCTTTCCGAATACTATTATAATAGCAGAAAAGTGTTACGGGTTCAATACTTTTGCTTGTCGCGTAACGCACGGTCGATATCCCGCTTCGCGTCCTTCTTCTTCAAATCGTCACGTTTGTCGAATTTCTTCTTCCCGCGCCCGAGCCCGATCAGACATTTCGCGTAGCCGTTTTTGATGTAGACCTTCAGCGGCACGATCGTATAGCCGTCGCGCGAGACGAGTCCCATCAAGTTGGCGATCTGTTTTTTGTGCAGCAACAGTTTCCGCGGACGGAGCAGTTCGTGGTTGTACCGGTTCCCCTGTTCGAAGTGGGCGATGTTCGAGTTCCAGAGAATCGCTTCCCCGCCATCGAACCGGACGAACGCGTCAGCGATACTGATCTTGCCTTTACGGACCGATTTGATTTCGGTTCCCGTCAAGACGAGACCCGCTTCGATCGTATCTTCAATCGCATAATCAAACGACGCCCGTTTGTTGTTCGCTAATACTTTTGAACTTGTACCTTTTGGCATCTCTCTTCCACCACATTTCTAAACAGAAGCGCTTAGGGGCGCTTCCGTTTTTTATTCGAGACCGCTTTATGGAACGGCGGTTTGTCCTTCTTGTCTTTCCCAGCGAATCCTTTGCCTTTTGATTGCTCGTTCGGTTTCCCTGGACGTTTCGACTTCCCGCCGCGGCGGTCGTCTTTCTTGTCGTCGCGTTTTGGTCCCGGACGGCCGCCTGTTGAACGGATCGTCTTCGACTCAAAGCGTTTTTTCGGTTGGCGCTCCGGCATCCCGACGACAGCAAAGTCGATCGTCTTCTCATCGATGTTGACACCGGTGACTTTGATCTCAACGACGTCGCCGATCCGGAACTGTTGTTTTGTCCGTTCGCCCATCAATTGATAGTTCGCTTCATCATAGCGATAGAAGTCATCCGTCATCGCCTGGATGTGGACAAGACCTTCAATCGTGTTCGGTAACTCAACGAACATGCCGAAGTTTGTCACCCCACTGACGACGCCTTCAAACGTCTCACCGATGTGTTGTTCCATATACTCGGCTTTCTTGAGCGCATTCGTTTCCCGCTCGGCGTCGACGGCACGGCGTTCCCGTTTTGAGGCGTGATCGGCGATTTCCGGTAAAATGGCAGAATAACGGTCCTGTGTCTTTTGCGATTTATCATTAAAGATGATGTACTCGCGCAGGAGACGGTGGACCATCAAGTCCGGATACCGGCGGATCGGTGACGTGAAGTGCGTGTAGAAATCGGTCGACAAACCAAAGTGACCAATCGGCTCGACGTCATATTTCGCTTGTTGGAGCGACCGTAACATGACCGTACTGACAACCGCTTCTTCCGGTTCGCCTTCGACGGCGTTCAGGATTGTCTGCAACGTTTTTGGCGTGACCGACTCGCCTTTGCGTTCGACGTTGATGCCGAAGTTGGCGATGAACTTGAAGAACGTATCGAGACGTTCTGCTTTCGGCTCATCGTGAATCCGGTACATGAACGGCAACTTCTGATGTTGGACGTATTCAGCCACCGTTTCGTTCGCAGCGAGCATAAATTCTTCGATCAGTTTCTCGGCAACGGACCGTTCACGGAGGATGATGTCGCTTGTCTTGCCTTCTTCATTGACGAGGACTTTTGCTTCCGGGAAGTCGAAGTTAATCGCTCCACGGCGTGAGCGGCGTTCCCGGAGGATCGCAGCGAGTTCTGCCATCTGATCGAAGTTGGCGACGAGATCCTGGTACTTCGCGATGACTTCTTCGTCTTCGCGTTCGATGATTTTCCGGACATCGGTATACGTCATCCGTTCCGTCGTCTTGATGACACTTTGTAAGATTTCTTGGTTGATGACGGCACCGTTCTGATCAATCTCCATGATACAGCTGAGCGTCAAACGGTCGACGTGTGGGTTGAGTGAACAAATCCCGTTTGACAAGCGGTGCGGAATCATCGGAATGACGCGGTCGACGAGATAGACACTCGTCCCACGTTCGCGAGCTTCTTCGTCGAGCGGTGAATCTTCCTTGACGTAATGTGAGACGTCGGCGATATGGACACCGAGCTCGTAATTGCCATTGCTGAGTTTCTTGACGTGGACGGCGTCGTCCAAGTCTTTTGCGTCAGCGCCATCAATCGTGACCGTCAGTTCCTTGCGTAAGTCAACGCGACCGACGAGATCTTTCTCATCGATTTGATCGGGAATGTTGTTGGCTTCCGCGATCGCTGCGTCCGAGAAGTCGACGTTGATGCCGTGTTTGTGGACGATCGACAGGATATCGACACCCGGGTCATTTTTATGACCGATGATCTGTAAGACTTTTGCTGTTCCGGCGTAACGACCGTCCGGATACTTCGTGATCCGGGCGAGGACTTTGTGTCCGTCGACCGCACCAAGCGTATCTTCATCTGCGACGACGGGTAAGAACGTCAGCTTCGAATCATCCGGCTCGATATATGCGATTGATTCAATCCGTCCTTTTGGACTGACGAACGTCCCGACGAAATCGGCTGGTCCGCGTGAGAGAATCTTGAGCAACTTGCCTTCGCGGCGGTCCCCACCGTTTGATTCGGCAAAGACTTTGACGAGAACACGGTCGCCGTTATAGACATTGCCGAGTTCCGGTGCCGGCAGGAAGATATCACCTGCTGAACCGTCTTCCGGTGAGACGAATCCGAAGCCACGTTGGTGGACGGAGATTTTTCCGGCGACTTGTCCGATTTGTGCCAGTGTCCCGTATTTGTTCGACCGGGTCCGGGCGACGAGTGCTTCTTCTTCGAGTGTGTTCAACGTCCGGATCAACTCTTTGAATTCGGTTGTATCCGACAGTTCTAATTTTTTCGTTAATTGATCGATCGACAACGGACGTTCGTCCGCTGCGATGACCTCTAGTATTCGTTCACGTAATTCCAACGTGACACCTCCAGTTAATGACTCCAGTTCAAGCCGTCCAAAAATTCATGGATGTCTTGGTGGAGCGTTTCTTTTTCTTTGTCGAGCGTAATGACATGACCTGAGTTCTCATACCAGATCAGCTCTTTTTGTAAGGCACTGACACCATCGTGAATGATGTTCGCCGAATCCGTGTTGATCATATGATCGTTGCGGGCCTGGACGACGAGTGTCGGTGCGTAGACGTCTTCGAGTGAATCGCGTGTCTCTTTCAGCAAGGCTTGCAGATCTTTTAAGGTCGGCATCGGTTCGAAGACTGCCATCTCCTGTTCGATTTCGTCCACGGATTTTCCTTCTCGCTTCTTAAATTCTCTGGCATACTCCGTGACTCCTGCATACATGACGTCTTCACTTTTGATGTAGGCCGGCGCACACATCGGAATGACAGCCTTGACCGGACGATGCATCGAGAGCCGCAGCGACATGACACCGCCGAGCGACAGACCGCAGACGGCAATCTCGTCGTATCCTTTGGCTTTTAATTCTTCGTAGCCATCAAGGACGTCCTGCCACCAGTCGGCTGGCCCGGTCTTCGTCAGCTCTTCGGGTGGGGCAGCGTGCCCTTTATATTGTGGTGCCAGTGATGTATAGCCGTGTTTTTGCAAGTACCGCCCGAGCATCCGGACATCGGCACTCGAACCGGTGAAGCCGTGTAACAACAGAACGGCCCGGTTACCGCCTTCAAAAAAGAACGGTTTTGGTAATGTGATTTTCATAAAATGATTCCCCCTCTAACCCTATACCCCAAAATGAAAATTTAGAAATCGAGAAAACAAGAAAAAACGACAGCGCAATCGGACGGCTGTCGTTTCAATACTCACTTATAAAAAGCGACGAGTAACGCCAAAATAAAGAATAATGCCCCTAAGATAGACGCCACACGATTTAGGACCGCATCCAAGCCACGGGCTTTTTGGCGACCAAATAATTGTTCTGCCCCACCTGTCAATGCTCCGAGGCCAGCCGTACGGCCTGACATCAAGAGAACGACGATGATGAGAAGAACGGAAACGACGATGAGGCCGACAAGAGCCACGTTATGAATGATCATCGATGATCCTCCTTCAGTAATATACGCTTCTTTCATTATAGAGAAAAACAACTACGGGAACAAGGTATAGATTCAGGAAGTTCATCTTACCTCCAAAAAAAACCAGCCGGCTGACAAAATCAGACCGGCTGGCGATGACGATTATTGTTTGATCAGGTCGAGTTCGACCGGAATGTTCTTCTCGACAGTTTCACCTTTGAGGTGTTTGATCGCTGTGTCGATGCCTGTTTTTCCGATCTCAGCCGGTTTCTGAGCGACCGTCCCTGCCATCTTACCGTCTTCGACTGCTTTGACGGCATCATCTGTTGCATCAAAGCCGATGACTTTGACATCTTCCATGCCCGCTGCTTTCAACGCTTCAACGGCACCAAGGGCCATTTCATCGTTGTGCGCGAAGACCGCTTTGATGTCTTTGTTGTTTTGGAGGATATTTTCCATGACCGACAGACCTTTTGCCCGGTCGAAGTTTGCTGATTGTTTGGCGACGACGTCAAGCTTGCTGTCGACTGCCGCGTGGAACCCTTCGCCGCGGTCGCGTGTTGCAGATGCGCCCGGGATTCCTTCGAGTTCAACGACTTTCGCTTTGTCACCAACGAGTTCGATCATGTATTCACCCGCTTGTTTCCCACCTGCGACGTTATCCGACGCGATGTGCGCGATGACGTCACCAGCTTCTGCATTCCGGTCGACTGTGATGACCGGGATGTCAGCATCGTTTGCCGTTTGAACGGCTGCCCCGACTGCTGCTGAATCGGTTGGGTTGATCAGGATTAAATCGACGTTCTTTTGAATCATGTCTTCGATGTCGCTCGCTTGTTTCGCGGCATCATCTTGTGCATCCGCGACTTGCAGTGTTGCGCCTTGTGCTTTTGCTTCTTTTTCTGCGCCTTCTTTGAGTGAGACGAAGAACGGGTTGTTGAGTGTCGAGATCGACAGACCAATCTTAAAGTCTTTTGTTTTCTTCTCTTTTTCCGTGTCACTGCCCGGTTGTTCTGTTGAACAGGCAGCGGCGAAGACCATTAACGCCATCATGACGAGTGCGAGTAGTTTTTTCATATCAATATCCTCCTTTTGGATGGTAAATCACGTAGTTTGTTTCCGGTCCGCAAGTACGGCGAACAGGATGACGAGCCCTTTGACGACAAGCTGGAAGAACGAGGAGACGCCAAGCAGATTCAGTCCGTTGTTGAGTGTCCCGATGATCAAGGCACCGATCAACGTCCCGACGATCCAACCGCGTCCACCGGATAAGCTGGTCCCGCCGAGCACGACCGCTGCAATCGCGTCCAGCTCATACGACGTACCGGCTGTCGGTTGCGCCGAGTTGAGGCGCGACGTCAAGATGATGCCGGCGAGTGCTGCCATTAGACCAGACAAAGAATAAATCATGATTTTTACTTTGTTGACTTGAATCCCCATCAGTTTTGCCGCTTCTTCATTGCCGCCAATCGCGTACGTATAACGGCCGAACGTCGTTTTCTTCAGGATGAAGTAGAGGACGGCGAAGGCGATCAACATCGTCACGACCGGGACCGGGAAGATCCAGATGTAGCCGCGACCGAACAATTCGAACCAGCCGCCCTGGCTGAGTCCGGTGATTGGTTTTCCGTCCGTGTAGACGAGCGTCAGACCACGGAAGATCGTCATCGTCGCGAGTGTCGCGATAAACGGTGCGACTTTCCCGAGGGAGATGACCATCCCGTTTAAAGCACCCATGATTGCCCCGACGATCAAGCCGGCGAGGACGGCGAGAATCGCCGACGTCCCGTCCGTCATCAATCCGGCAACAAATGCCGACGATAAGGCGAGGATCGAGCCGACCGATAAGTCGATCCCCCCCGTCAGGATGACGAACGTCATTCCGAAGGCAATCAAGGCGTTGATCGAAACTTGGCGTAAGATGTTAAATAAGTTATTAAGTGTTAAAAAGTCCGGTTCCATGATCGATACGACGAGAATGATCGCGAACAGTCCGGCGAGCGGACCGAGCTTTTGACCAATCCCAAGCCGTCTTGGTTTCTTTTCCGTCAGTTTTCCTTGCATCAATTCCATGTCATTGTCCTCCTGTCGCAAGGGTCATGATACTCTCTTGCGTCGCCTCTTGTTGATCAAGCATCCCGCTCATTTGTCCTTCCCGCATCACGTAGACACGGTCACTCATGCCAAGAATTTCCGGTAAGTCCGAACTGATCATGATGATCGCAACGCCGGATGCGGCGAGTTCGTTCATGATCAGGTAAATTTCTTTTTTCGCCCCGACGTCGACACCGCGTGTCGGTTCGTCAAGAATCAACACATCCGGTTTCGTCCCAAGCCATTTCGCGAGCACGACCTTTTGTTGGTTCCCACCGGACAGTGACTTCGCCGGTTGATCCATCGAACTGTGCCGGACGGACAGCGACTTCAGATAGCCTTCCGCGAACTGCCGTTCTGCCTGATCGGAAATGACACCCGACTTTGATAACGACCGGATTGTCGGCAAGGAGATGTTTTCCCGGAGTGAAAAGTCGAGGAATAATCCTTCGCCTTTTCGGTCTTCGGTCAAAAATCCAAGTCCCTGTTTGATTGCATCGTGCGGCGATTTGATTTTGATGACGTTGCCGTTTAAGCTAATCGTTCCTGCTTTCAGCCGATCGACCCCAAACAAGCCGCGCATGACTTCCGTTCGTCCGGCACCCATCAAGCCGGAAAAGCCGACGATTTCACCGGCGCGGACTGAAAACGACACGTCTTCAAACCGTTTACCGGTCGCACCTGTGACTTCAAGAACCGTCTGACCGAGCGTGACCTGGCGTTCCGGGTACCGTTCGCCCATCTCGCGTCCGACCATTTCACGGACGATCTGTTCAAACGACGTCTCGGCAATTTGGTGGGTCGAGACCGAAACCCCGTCCCGTAACACCGTGATCCGGTCGCACAGTTCAAAGATTTCTTCCATCCGGTGCGAGATGTAGACGATCGAGACACCTTGCGCGCGTAATGCCGTCGCGACACTGAACAAGGCGCGGATTTCGCGCTCCGTCAAGGCGGCCGTCGGTTCATCCATGATGATGACCTTCGCATCCGTCATCAATGCCTTGGCGATCTCAATCATCTGTTGTTGTCCGACCGATAACGTCCGGGCCAGCTGATTGACGTCCATGAAGACGTTCAGTTCCGCCAGTTCGCGTTCCGCAAGCCGCTTCATCTCTGCCTGCTTCAAGACACCGAACCGGGATTTCAGTTCCCGTCCGAGAAACAGGTTTTCCGTGACCGTTAAGTCGGGTAATATGTTCAATTCCTGGTGAATGAAGGCAATCCCCGCTTCTTCCGCGAGTTTCGGATTTTTATAATGTTGCTCGACGCCGTCGACTTGAATCGTTCCTTCATCGGCTTTATGCACACCGGTCAGGATTTTCATCAACGTCGATTTCCCCGCTCCGTTTTCACCCATCAAGGCATGAATCTCACCTGTCGTAAGTGTAAAGTCGACACCCTTCAAGACGGGCACGGGACCAAACGATTTTGTGATACCTGTCATCTCAATTTGCATCGTGCTTCCCCCTTAAAAAATAACGCCGGCGTGTAGGATGACGTTGGCATACGGTGTCGCTTCCCCCGTCCGGATGATGACTTTCGCCTGTTTCGTCAGTTCCTTGAATGCTTCATGCGAGACGTAGTCTTGCGGGACGTCGAGTTGAGTGACAACCTCTAACGCAGCGACGTTCGTGTCTTTGATTTCCGATGCGAGTGTCACCTGTTCGATTGCCATGTCACTCGCGACGATCCGGACGACATCGGCAAATGATGGTGTTCCGAGTTCGAGTGCTAAATCAATCCGCTTGACGCCGGCCGGAATCGGTAGACCGCAGTCGGCAATGACGACGGTATCCGTATGACCGAGATCTGTTAAGACCTTACTGATATGACTGTTTAAAATACCGTGTCGTTTCATTGTTCGACCTCCATTTGTTCGCGTGTCGGCATGCCGCCTTGTGCGCCGAGTGCCCGGACAGATATACCGGCTGCCTGATTGGCAAACCGAATCGCTTCCGTCAAGGGTCTTCCTTCCGTCAAAGCTACAGCGAGTGCCCCGTTGAACGTATCCCCGGCTCCCGTCGTATCGACGACCGTGGTTGCGATGGCAGGAACCGTCACGATGTCTTGACCGTCATAAAAACGAGCTCCGCGGCTACCTTCTGTGACGATTAATTTATTGGGATACTGGCTTAACCAATGTTCGAGTGACTGCTGTTGTCCGAAAATCAAGCCGCATTCATGTTCATTTGGTGTTAAGTATGTCACGTCCGCAAGCAACTCTTCGTCAAGGACGATGGCTGGCGCCGGATTCAAGACGACGGGAATGCCGTGTGCCTTACCGTAACGCGCCACCTGCTTGACTGTCTCAAGCGGAATTTCGAGCTGTAACAAAATCATGTCCGTCTGACCGATCAGGCTGTCGAGCTGTGCCTCATCATAGACGACGGCTAAGTTCGCCGACTGGACGACGACGATCGAATTGTCACCTTCAGCGAGCGTGATGTGCGCCGTTCCGGTCCGTTCGTTCGCAATCGTCTGCAGATGCGTCGTTCCGACCTGTGCCGTTTCGAAGTTCTGCCGGATTGCGTCACCGTTCGCATCATCGCCGATACACCCGACCATCTCGACGTTGCCGCCGAGCCGCGCAATCGCGACGGCCTGGTTTGCTCCTTTGCCTCCCGGTACCGTATGGAAGGCGGATCCGATGACCGTTTCTCCTGCTGACGGACGACGATCGCTTTCGACGACCAGGTCCATCGAGATACTGCCGACTACACTAATTTGTTTCATGACTGTTCACCCTTCCGCTTCGTCGTTTCTCGTTCGATGACTTCGACCATCAATTCATGATGGACGGCCGCAATCTCTTTTCCTTCAATCCGTTGAATCAATAACTTCGCCGCCAGTTCGCCCATCTGATAGATCGGCTGGGCAATCGTCGTCAACGGCGGGGAAATCATCTGCCCCAGTTCAATGCCGTCGTACCCGATGACCTGTAACTGCTCGGGAATCGCGATGCCTCGTTCTGCCGCGACTTGGATCGTCGCTGCGGCGATGACATCGTTTGCCGCAAAGATCCCATTACAGTCGTAATGATCAAATAAGTAATTGGCGGCTCCGAGTGCACCCTGAAAATGAAACGGTGACTCGATACTTGCGACAAGATGTTTCCCGGCGACTTCTTCAAATCCATCCCGGCGTTTTCGGATCGTCGGTAACTTTGACGGACCACTGATAACGACGAGCTCTGTTGCGCCATGCTCCAGTAGAAACTGCGCTGCCTTTTTCCCGCCGTCATAGCCGTTTGACGTGACGGTCGGGATTGCGCCTTGTAAGACACGATCAAGAGCGACGATCGGCACTTCAATCTCTTCATAGTTCGGATTGTTCGAATAGTTCGTCGTGATGATCAAGCCGTCGATATGCATTGCTTCGAGCGATTGAATATATTCCTGTTCTTTCTGAAACTGTTCATCTGTGTTACATAAAATCACCTGAAAACCATGTTGATGTGCCATATCTTCCACAGCTCGAGCGAGTTGTGGGAAAAACGGGTTCGTGATGTCCGGCACGATCAACCCAATCAATCCTGATCGTTTTTGAAACAAGGACCGGGCAACCCGGTTCGGTCGGTAATCCAGCTGTTTGATCGCTTGAAGGACCGCCGTCCTTGCTTTTTCACTGACATATCCTTTTTCATTCATGACGCGCGATACCGTCGCAACGGAGACATTGGCCACTTTCGCTACTTCCCGGATGGTCGACATGTTCGCCACCTCTTTCTTTTGATAACGCTTACAATATGTATCATATTGTGTAACCGGTTACACATCAATCCTTTTTATTAAAATATATTTTTTTTTTGCGAGACTGACAAAAAAGCCCGATCAAACGTGGTGTGACAACGTTTGATCGGACTTCTTCAGCTTTTCGGATGGCTTTTTTGATACAACCGTCGAAACAAGGCAACGAGAAATGCTAAAATCGCGAGCGGCTCCAGTAAGTAAATCAACAGGAACGTAATATCGATGACGGCATCTTCTGGGTTATACCGCAGAATATAGATTGCTCCCGGCAACAGCGCTGTCAGACCAGCAACGCCGAGAACCGTTCCAAGAATCATGCTTTGATGCGAAAAGCGGCTCGTAATCTGATAGAGACCGATAAAAAAGATCAGTTCCGTAAAATAAATGATCCGTAATTGAATCTCATCGATCGTGGGGTCCATACCCAGAAATAAATAACGAAACAGCATGTCACTCCCCCCTTACTTCATTCTCTACCCGGATATCCGCTCTCTTAATGCAACGATTCCAGTTTGCCTGCATATCCCATCTGACTTTAGGGAATAGCTTACAGTACTAGTACTCATAGAAAGTTGGGGGTTTGGATGAAAGAAGATCACTCGATGAAAGTCGTCAGTTGTCTCAACGACTTTTTTCAACGAAATGAACAACCACTCCAGGTCGATATCTTGCGTGGCCTTCCTCCCGTCGTCCTCTTGTTGAAAGATGAAGCCAAACGATCCTTTGCAGCGGAAGCGAACCTGCACGATGAATTACTCAGCGATATCAAACGTCTCGTTCAGGAATGTCTCGATCCGCAGACATTACGTGAACTCGATATCGATGTCGACTTACCCGAGTTCTTCGTCACGCGTGCTCCGCTCTATTCTGCCCATCATTACCTCGTTACGTTTATCGAGGATTGATCTCAAGGAGTGTAATTCCATTTTGATACTACGGGATTCGACGTTTAGTCGGGTCTCGCTTTTTTACGTTTGTCAAAAATCATTCATTCGCTCGCTTTTCTAGGGCGGAACGCGAGCCGCGGATTTCTTGCTTTTCTATACAACTGTTATCACGCGTTTCACGCGACTCCTACAGGAAAAAGCGCAAGCCTGCTTGCGCTGTCAGAGACAAACAAGACCCGATTGCCTGCCTCAATGAGGCAGGCAAACTGGCTTGTGTCTCGCCTGAGGAAAGCGCGTGAAAAAAAGCGTGACTCTGATTCTTGAAAAACCTATACGCTCTACTATATCGCCTCTGAAAAGCGGGTGAATGGCTGCCATACTCAACGCAAAAAAACAGCCTCCCGCCAAGCGAGAGACTGTCAACTCAATCCGTAGATTACTTACTTAATTTTCGACTTCAAGAATAGCTTCGATTTCTGCCTCGACTTCTTTATTCACCATCTGCGAACGTTTTTTTCTCAATTCAAGATCCATTTCCTGATCAATGAACTCGTTCGTATGTTTGTCAAAACAACTGTAACAAATCGAATAAAAGTCTTTTTCCTCTGTCTTCAACGAATTAAATTCCCACGTGTTCAGTTCCAGATAACTGACTTGGTTATTCGTTTCTTTTCCGCATATTTCGCACGTCATGTTCATGATTCTCCCCTCGTCATGCATCGATCTTAGTTTTTGCTAATTGGCGATCCTTGATTCGTTTCAAACGTCCGTGATATTTCATGATGTTCGCTTGTGATTGTTTGGCCTCTTCGCTCGTAGGTTGCAAGTCGGCAATACCCCAGTATTTCACGACGACATCTAATACTTGGTCAAAGTATTGGAGTGGTCCGTAATTCGTATCGATTGCAATGGTTTTCATGCGCTCGGTAAAGTCCGGCATGATCGCACCCGGCATCGAGAAATTAATAATGACATCCTCAAAGAACACGATGAAGTTCGGATCAAGTTCAAGATGCGCCTTCACTGTATCGCGATAGAACGCATAATGAAGGGCTTCGTCTTTCGCCAAACGGCGAAGCAGCGTGGCTAAATCTTTGTCGTGCGCCCCCGCCACCTTAGCTACGTTATTATAAAAGACGAGTGTCGCGAGCTCTTGCAACGAAGTATAGGCCATTGTCGCTAAAGGATTCGTGAAATCCGGGAACCATCCACTTTCGACGACGCGTCTTCTTAATTGATGCAATCGTGTCGGGTTAACGTTTCGTGTCACGAGTAAATACGTTTCCAGTAAGCTCGAGTGTTGATCCTCTTCCGCCGTCCACGTGCGGACGAAATCATTGATGACTTCCATCGAATTCTTAAAGGTATAATCCAAATGTGACGTATACCAAGGTAAATTCACTTCTGTCAGTAATGCGGTTTCTACCGCAACGATGACACCTTCCGGAAGTGTGACTTGACTCTCCTCCCAAGGAACCCGTTTGAACGACATCGCCTTGTCCCAGGGAATGAACTCGTGATAGCTCCAGTCAATATTGGCAGAGCGCTCCTTATGTAATCGATACAGTTCTTTAATGCGTGGTTCTAAGCGTATATCTAAATCTGAATTTAACATGATCATTTCTCCTTTAGATGTTTTTTGAACCTTAACCCATTCAAATGTATTTAAGCCTTATAATGATTGTACTTCAACTTATTTATAACTATAACATTTTAATGACCAGGTAGTAAAAAACAAGTTCTCGTAAATTCGTTTTTTTAAATTGAACGTAACACTCTTTAACCAATCCATTATGAATACAAAAAAACCTCCTATTCGTGTGTCGATCTCACACATAAATAGGAGGTTTTAGCTGTAATCCTTGTACGACTCAGTTCATGTTTCTGTATGACATAGCTCAGAATCACCAAACGTATCCTGTACAACAAATTACAGACTATCATTTCTGTCGACTCAATCCATCAATTATTTGTTGAGGTTTTTGAGGTTGTAGAATGATTTGAGACCATCGTAGACAGCAACATCTGAAAGCATGTCTTCGATGCGGAGAAGTTGGTTGTATTTCGCGATACGGTCTGTACGTGAAAGTGAACCAGTTTTGATTTGACCCGCGTTTGTCGCAACAGCGATGTCAGCGATTGTTGAATCTTCTGTTTCACCAGAACGGTGAGAAACGACTGCTGTGTAACCAGCTTTTTTCGCCATTTCGATCGCGTCGAATGTTTCAGTCAACGTACCGATTTGGTTAACTTTGATGAGGATCGAGTTCGCGATGCCTTTTTCGATACCTTCCGCAAGTTTCTCTGTGTTCGTTACGAACAAGTCATCCCCAACGAGTTGGACTTTGTGTCCGATACGATCTGTAAGGAGTTTGTGACCATCCCAGTCGTTTTCGTCACAGCCATCTTCGATTGAGATGATTGGGTATTTGTCAACGAGTTGCGCGTAGAATTCAACAAGCTCAGCTGTTGTGAGGACTTTGCCTTCACCAGCGAGGTTGTATGTTCCAGCTGCTTTGTCGTAGAACTCAGAAGAAGCGACGTCCATTGCAAGGTAAACATCTTCGCCTGCTTTGTAGCCAGCTTTTTCGATTGCTTCAAGGATAACTGTGATTGCTTCTTCGTTTGATTTCAAGTTTGGAGCGAATCCACCCTCGTCACCAACTGCTGTGTTAAGACCCATTCCGCTAAGAACTGATTTCAACGCGTGGAAGATTTCAGCACCCATACGAAGTGCTTCTTTGAATGTTGGAGCTCCAACAGGCATGATCATGAACTCTTGGAAATCAACGTTGTTGTCAGCGTGTGATCCACCGTTGATGATGTTCATCATTGGAGTTGGCAATGTTTTCGCGTTGAATCCACCGAGGTATGTGTAAAGTGGAAGACCAAGCTCATCTGCAGCAGCACGTGCAGCAGCCATTGAGATACCGAGGATCGCGTTAGCGCCGAAGTTTCCTTTGTTTTTCGTACCGTCAAGATCGATCATCTTTTTGTCGATTCCTGCTTGGTCGAAGACATCGTAACCGATGATTTCAGGTGCTAATTTTTCGTTGACGTTGTCAACAGCTTTTAAGACACCTTTACCGAGGTAACGTGATTTGTCGCCATCGCGAAGTTCAACTGCTTCGTGCTCACCAGTTGATGCGCCTGATGGGACGAGTGCGCGACCGAAACCGCCGTCTTCTGTATATACTTCTACTTCTACCGTTGGGTTACCGCGTGAATCAAGAATCTCGCGTGCATAAATCTCTGTAATCATTGACATTTAAATTCGCTCCTTTGTGTGTGAAAAAAGTTAGTGGTTCGTTGTGAGGCAGAGAACAGGACGTTCCATCGACGGGATTATTTCTTTAATACGATGGATTGACCTGTCATTTCTGCCGGTTGATCCGCATCCAACAGATAAAGCATCGTTGGTGCCAGATCGGCCAATGCACCGGTCAACGGTTCAAGGAGTTCGACATCCTCGACTGTGACGATACATGGAACAGGTTCTGTCGTGTGCGCCGTCATCTTGCTACCATCGGCATTCAGCACTTTGTCTGCATTCCCGTGGTCCGCTGTGATGATGGCTGCGCCACCTTTACTGATGATCAAGTCAACGACTTTACCAAGACACTCATCGACGGCTTCGATTGCTTTGATTGTCGGCTCGAGCATACCCGAGTGACCGACCATATCAGGGTTCGCAAAGTTCAGCATGATGGCATCGTGTTTGTCCGAGTTGATGGCATCAATCAGTGCGTCCGTTACTTCGTAGACACTCATTTCTGGTTTCAAATCGTACGTCGCGACCTTTGGAGATGGGATCAAGATCCGATCTTCTCCTTCGTACGGCTCCTCACGTTGTCCGTTAAAGAAGAACGTGACGTGCGGATACTTTTCGGTTTCCGCAATCCGTAACTGGTGTAATCCTTGTTTCGACAATGTTTCACCAAGCGTGTTTTTGATGTCTTCTGGTGGGAAGACGATATCCGTATCAATCGCATCCGAATATTTCGTCATCGAGACGAGTAGCAGGTTCTTCGGTGTGTTGTCCGGTAATGCAAAACCAGTGAAACCTGTTTTTTCTTTGTACGCCTTGGCGAGCTGAATCGCACGGTCCGGACGATAGTTGAAGAACATGATCGCATCGTTGTCATGGATCGGTGCTACTGGAGTACCGTCTTCCTGCACGACTACCGTTGGTTCAATGAACTCATCTGTGACGTCTGTTTTGTACGAAGCTTCGACCATTCCGATTGGATCGGTTGTCGTTGGACCTTCTGCAAAAGTGATCACGTCATACACTTTCTTGACGCGTTCCCAACGGTTATCACGGTCCATCGCATAATAACGACCGGAGACACTTGCGAATTGACCGACGTTTAACTCGTCCATCTTCGCTTGTGCATCACGGAGGAAACCGGCTCCTGATTGTGGATCACAATCGCGGCCATCCGTGAAGGCATGGAGATAGACTTTTTCGATTTCGTGAAGTTTCGCGAACTCAAGCACTGCATACAAGTGGTTGATATGACTGTGGATTCCACCGTCAGAGACTAAACCGAAGATATGCAAAGCTGAACCGTATTTCTTCACGTGACCTGCCGCATCGTTCATCGCTTGACGCGAGAAGAACGAGCGATCCTTAATGGCATTGTTGATTCGGGATAGCGATTGATAGACGACGCGACCTGCCCCGATGTTCAGGTGACCCACTTCTGAGTTACCCATCTGACCATCTGGCAAACCAACGTATGCACCTTGCGCATTCAACAACGTATGCGGGTATTGATTCCAAAAACGATCGAAATTCGGTTTGTTTGCCGCCGTAACGGCGTTTCCGAACTCCTCGTCACGCATACCGAAACCATCAAGGATGATTAGTGCGACTGGACGTTTTTTCATTTAAATCGCCTCCAACAGTTTGAGGAACGATCCTGTCTCAAGACTTGCGCCACCAACTAGAGCACCGTCGATGTCAGGTTGAGCCATATATTCTTTGATGTTTTCCGGTTTGACACTGCCACCGTACTGGATACGGACCGCTTCAGCTGCTTCAGTACCGAATTCAGCCGCGACGACGTCACGAACGAATTTACAAGAATCTTGTGCATCTTGTTCTGTCGCTGATTTGCCTGTTCCGATTGCCCAGACAGGCTCGTATGCGACAACAAGGTTTTTCACTTGATCGACTGTTAATCCTTTAAGGCTGTTTGCCGTTTGTTCGCGGATGACTGACTCGAATTGACCGCCTTCGCGTTGTTCGAGTGTTTCACCGACACAAACGATTGGCACGAGACCGTGTTCGAATGCTTTTTTCGCTTTGCTGTTGATGAACGCATCTGTTTCACCAAAGTATTCACGGCGTTCTGAATGACCGAGGATGACGTATGTCACGCCAAGATCTTTCAGCATGACCGGGCTGATTTCGCCTGTATATGCGCCGCTTTCTTGGTCATACATGTTTTGAGCGCCGATTTTCAAGTCTGTTCCAGCTGCTGCTTCTGTCAAATGTGCAAGGAATACAGACGGTGCACAGACAGCCGCGTCGACTTTCGAAGAAGCGGGTACAGTTCCTTTGACTTCCTCAGCGAATGCGACAGCATCCTTGAGGCTAAGATTCATCTTCCAGTTACCTGCGATAATTGGTTTACGCATTAAAAACACTCCCTTGTGAACTTTAGATTACTTGTCGTTAAGCGCTTCGACACCAGGAAGAGCTTTCCCTTCCATGAACTCGAGGCTTGCGCCACCACCTGTTGAAATGTGGCTCATTTTATCAGCAAGGCCAAACTTCTCAGCTGCTGCTGCAGAGTCTCCCCCACCGATGATCGAGTATGCATCGCTGTCTGCTAACGCTTGAGCGACACCTTTTGTTCCGTTTGCATATTTATCAAGTTCGAAGACGCCCATCGGTCCGTTCCAGACGACGAGTTTCGAGTTCTTGATTGCTTCTGCATAAATCTCAACGGTTTTCGGACCGATATCCAGTGACATGTGATCTGCTGGGATACTGTCGATATCGCGTGGTCCGACGTATGTTTCTTCGCCGAATTCCTTCGTGATGATGCAGTCGACAGGCATTAAGAAC
This sequence comes from Exiguobacterium antarcticum DSM 14480, assembly GCF_000685865.1. Classification (GTDB taxonomy): domain Bacteria; phylum Bacillota; class Bacilli; order Exiguobacteriales; family Exiguobacteriaceae; genus Exiguobacterium_A; species Exiguobacterium_A antarcticum. The sequence goes on from NZ_JMKS01000003.1 coordinate 727,931, forward strand.
TTCACGCCTTTATCTTCTGCTTTCTTCATGAATTCCTTCGCCTGTTCGATTTTGTCGACTTCAAGAAGTGACGTACCGACTTCATAACCTTGAGCTTTGAGGAATGTATAAGATAATCCTCCACCGATGATCAACGTGTCGACGATATCAAGCAGGTGATCGATGACGCCGATTTTATCCGCGACTTTCGAACCACCGATGATCGCTGTAAACGGACGATCCGGATTCGAGAGTGCTTTACCGAGAACTTGAAGTTCTTTTTCGATCAACAATCCAGCTACAGCAGTCTCGACGTGGTGCGCGATTCCTTCTGTAGAAGCATGCGCACGGTGCGCTGCACCAAATGCGTCGTTGACGAAAATATCTGCAAGTTTCGCAAAACCTTCTGCGAGTTCAGGATCGTTTTTCGTTTCGCCTGGGTAGAAACGAACATTTTCAAGAACGATGACTTCGCCTTCTTCAAGCTTGCTGACCGCTTCTTCAGCGACCGGACCGTATGCTTCTTCAACGAGCTTGATGTCTTTACCAAGTAATTCGCTGAGGCGTGCTACGACTGGTGCAAGTGAGAATTCAGGGTTCTTCTCGCCTTTTGGACGTCCCATGTGGCTTGCGAGGATGACTTTCGCTCCACCGTCAACCAAGTGTTTGATTGTCGGAAGGGCAGCACGGATCCGTGTGTCATCTGTGATCTTGCCGTCTTCTAACGGTACGTTGAAGTCCACACGTGTAAACACGCGTTTTCCTTTTACATCGATATCGCGAATTGATTTCTTATTCATACATTCGTCCTCCGTCTCATACGTATAGTGAGGGGCTATTACGCCCCTCCAGACTTTTTTCCGCAATAAGAGCGGAGACTGGTATCGTTTCCGCTCTTATTCAATTGCTATTTAATTGCTCGAATTACTTAGCGATTTCTGCGAAGTGTTTGAGTGTGCGAATGAGCTGGCTAGTGTAAGACATTTCGTTGTCGTACCAAGCAACTGTTTTAACGAGTTGTTTGTCGCCGATTGTAACGACTTTCGTTTGTGTTGCATCGAAGAGTGATCCGTAAGAGATACCAACGATGTCAGAAGAAACGATTTCGTCTTCCGTGTAACCGTAAGATTCGTTAGCCGCTGCTTTCATTGCTGCGTTAACTTCTTCAACTGTTACTTTCTTCTCAAGAACTGTTGTGAGCTCAGTGAGTGAACCTGTAGCGACTGGTACACGTTGTGCTGAACCATCAAGTTTACCTTGAAGTTCTGGAAGAACAAGACCGATTGCTTTAGCAGCACCAGTTGAGTTTGGAACGATGTTAGCTGCCGCTGCACGTGCACGACGGAAGTCACCTTTAGGGTGTGGAGCGTCGAGTGTGTTTTGGTCGCCTGTGTAAGCGTGGATCGTTGTCATGAGACCTTGAACGATTCCGTAGTTATCTTGGAGAACTTTTGCCATTGGCGCGAGACAGTTCGTAGTACATGAAGCACCAGAGATAACTGTTTCAGTTCCGTCAAGAATTTCATGGTTCGTGTTGAAGACAACTGTTTTCATGTCGCCAGTAGCAGGTGCTGAGATAACGACTTTTTTAGCTCCAGCTTTCAAGTGAAGCTCAGCTTTTTCTTTGTCTGTGAAGAAACCAGTACATTCGAGAACGATGTCAACACCGAGCTCGCCCCATGGGAGTTCTTCTGGGTTGCGGTTAGCAAGTGTTTTGATTTCTTTACCGTTGACGAGGAAGTAACCATCGTGTACTTCGACTTCGCCGTCGAAACGACCTTGAGTCGTGTCATATTTTAAGAGGTGTGCAAGCATTTTAGTGTCTGTAAGGTCGTTGATTGCGACTACTTCGATTCCGTCAAACTGAAGAATTTGACGAAGTGCCAAACGTCCGATACGTCCAAATCCATTAATACCAACTTTTACTGCCATGATAATTTTCCTCCTTTTAATGTAAAGCGAGTTATCTATTATTCAAAAGGGGGCTACCCTTTCAAAATCGTTGTTGCTGCCCCTTCATCCGTAATCAGGATGATGTTCGGGGACTGTTTGACATACGCATTGATTGCTTCTGCCTTGGAATGTCCGCCCGCGACGACGATGACGTGTTCGACTTGTTTCAAGTCGTCGAGTTGCAGACCAACCGTCTTCACCCGATGCACGATTTTCCCGTCCCGATCGAAATAATAACCAAATGCTTCTGCCACTGCGTGTTTGGTTTCAAGCTGTTCCAGTAACTCGGTTGAAGCGCGACGACGTTTCGCCATCGTTTTTGCCTCACCAATTCCATGTACCACGATTGAGGCATCTCTAATCATTTGTAACACATTTTTTATGCTTGGCTCTTCCACCATCTTGACAAACGTTTCCGTGCTGACCATGTCTGGGATGTGCAATAAGTGGTAATCACTTTGTGCACGGGACGCCATTCGTGAGCAGACCGTATTCGCTTGTAATTCAAGGGTTTCGCCTAGTCCACCACGTGCTGGCACAAATGTCATCGGACGGTTTTCCTTGTCGGGCGACATCATCGCCGCGACGGAAGCCATCGTCGTTCCTCCTGTGACGGCAATCGTGTTGTGTACAGATGAAGAAAGTTCTCGTTTCAAACGTGCGACCGTCGCACGTCCCATATCGCGTTGTACCCAAAATGTCTGATCCGAGTCACCCGGTACGATGACGACATCTCGTACGCCCAGTTTTTCTTTTAAAGCTTTCGCCATATCGGAAATCCCGGCCAGTTCTGCCATCACACTGTGCATACTCCGTAAGACGGTCCGTCCTTCGTCCGTTAAAGACATTCCTTGTGTTGCCACTTCGAGCAATCCTTGCTCTTTCAGAAAGTCTACTTCGCGCCGTAACACCCGCTCCGTCAAGCCAAGGCTTGTCGCTAGTGTACGTCGACCAATCGGTTGCATCAGCCGGACATAATGAAGTATGTCGTAACGTGTCTGCATTTCTTCAATCAGATCAGGCACGATTCGCTTTTGGATCTGCACTAACTGCCGAATCATGTATTTCCCGCTCCTCTCAAACTGCTGGACACTTTACGTCCCGCGTGTCGTATCTTGTCCCACTTGGTACATCCTCATCATAACAGCCATCGCACAAGGATTCAAGCCCCACCCTTCAACTTTTTTCAAGTAAGCGGTTTCTTATGGGCTCTGTCTCAAATTTGCCATAACTCCAAATTTCAGACTGATACATCACAACCGGAATTTCATATAAAAACCGTAAGCTGAGCGCTGCATCTTCATCAATGTTGATTTCTTGGTACGACCAACCGGGAAATTCGTCGAGTACGAAATCAAGTAAGACGGCGGCTTCCTCACATAGCGTACATCCCGGACGTGAATACAATATTAAGGTCATGTGTTCTTTTGTTTGCATCAGTCATTCGCCTCTCGTCGGTTCGTGATGTCGGACCGGGTCAATTCAAGACCCGACCGGTACTTGGCAATCGTCCGTCGCGCGACTTGGATGCCTTCCACTTGAAGACGATCAGCAATCTGTTGATCCGACAATGGCGTGATTGTTTCTTGAATCAGCTTCGCAATCCGCACCTTGACCAAAAAGCTCGATGTCCCATCCTGCGTCTTCGATACAAAAAAGTTTTCTAACGCCAATGTCCCGTGGGCAGTCCGGACCGTTTTGTTGGCAATCGCTCGACCGATCGTCGAAGGATGATATCCCGTTTGTTCAGCAACTTCCTTTTTTGTCAGTGGTTCCAGGTGAAGCTCACCTTCAAACCAACGGACTTGTCGTTTCGTGACGACATCTAAAATAGCCTCTAGCGTCTTCCGTCGTCGTTCGTACGCACTTAAAAAGGATTTTGCTTCTTCAAGATCCGTCCAGGACGCATCGACCGGTATGTCATACCAGACAATTCGGATTTGACCATCCATCACCTGTACCTCAGCTTCCGGTATCGTCACGACGGTTGATGTCGGCAAGACCGGTCTTTTCGGCAACCGATTGATTCGTTGTTTCATTTGCTGTCGCTCCGTTACATCCCTGATTCCCTGTAGGGCTTGTTTGAGCGACATCCCTGCTTGCAGCTCGGTGACCAGATCAATCAGTTGGTCTTCTTCTGACTCGATGGCGTGCAACAATCGGCACTCCGCCTCTGAACGTGCCGCGATACCGGTTGGTTCACATTGTTGGAGCAGTTGCCGCGCCTGTCTGATGATCGACTCCTCGCTCGCAAGCAGAATCGCTAATTCTGCGTCTGTCGTTCTGAGTAGTCCATCCGTATCTAAGTACATGATGAGTTGTTCCGCCATATATCCTATTTCCTGTCTGACCGATTCTAAACGTATTTGCTTCAGAAGTTCATTCTCAAACGAGTCGATCCGATCCGCAACTTGCTCTAAATCTGGATGGATTGTTTTTCTTCCATTATGTTTCGTGTGCCTAGCACGACGGATGATCCGGTAAAGATGTTGCTCTAGTTCCGCGCGCGTCTCTTCTAAAACCGATAATTGAAACAACTGTGCTGCTGACATCACAAGACGCTGCGCTTGTTCTTGTCTCTGTTCCATCTGTTCATCTTCCCTTTCTCCGACTGGATGTGGTTCTGTTTCTATTATAATGTATGGGGATTGAATCAATCGTCCTTCAGCCTTTTACAAAAAAACAAGAAACTTCAGTTTCTAGTATTGCTTTCCTGAAAAAATGTCGGTATACTATTAATTGTTCAGTAAAAACATGCACCCGTAGCTCAGGGGATAGAGCACTGGTTTCCGGTACCAGGTGTCGGGAGTTCAAATCTCTCCGGGTGTACCATACTTGAATCTACAGGCAATGCCGTTCTCGGTGTTGCTTTTTTTCTATATCGGTATGTTTACGCGAATCGGTTTCAGGAAAAATACCTAGAAGTCGCATCGTATCTTTTGACCAATACTGACCAAAGGATTATGATAAGAACAAGGCGAATATGAGCTACATACCTACTATAAGGAGGCAAAGACTATGTTAATTCCAACAGTCATCGAACAAACCAACCGCGGGGAACGTGCGTACGACATCTACTCACGTTTGCTCAAAGACCGGATCATCCTTCTCGGGAGCGCGATTGACGACAACGTCGCCAACTCAGTCGTTGCCCAGTTGCTGTTCTTAGCAGCAGAAGATCCAGATAAAGAAATCTCGCTTTACATCAACAGCCCAGGTGGTTCAATCACAGCCGGTATGGCGATTTACGATACAATGAACTTCATCAAACCACAAGTTTCAACAATCTGCATCGGAATGGCTGCATCAATGGGTGCTTTCTTGCTTCAAGCAGGCGCTAAAGGAAAACGTTTTGCGCTTCCAAACGCTGAAATCATGATTCACCAACCACTTGGTGGCACACAAGGTCAAGCATCGGATATCAAAATCCACGCCGAACGGATCATCAAGATGCGTGAACACTTAAACAAAATCATGGCTACAAATACAGGACAACCACTTGAAGTCATCGAGCGCGATACAGAGCGTGATAACTTCATGTCTGCTCAAGCAGCAGCTGACTACGGTTTAATCGACCGTGTCATGGAACGTGCATAAGCTTTCACGAACCGTCTTCACTTCATGTGGAGGCGGTTTTTTTAGTTTGTTACCCGAATACCACATTGCAGTATGAAAAAAGACCTCTGTCCGACTTCTCCCCTCAAGGAGAAAGTACGTGGACAGAGGTCCTGATTCATTAATCGATCATGTCTGTGATATCAGATACGATATCGTGGTTTTCGCGGATCAATGTGTAAATCCCGTTCGCATGTGGTGAAAGTTCTTCTTCTGCCTGTAATTGCTTCAGGAACAGGGAAGTCGCAAACGTCACGAGTGTACTTTTCGGAACACCGATCGTTTTTGCTTTTTTCGTAAGCAGTTCATCAAACTTCGCATCTACCGTCAGCGAAATACGTTTTTTGTCATTAGCCATTTCAAAAACTCCTTAATTCGAACATTTAGTTGCACCGACTATATATTATAGTAGACTATGGTTCATCTCGCAAGTTACTCCCTAAAGAGCCCCGGTCATGGATTCGCCGTTTCGGAGTTTATCCGCAATTTGATCAATCTTGCGCAATCGATGATTGATACCTGACTTCGAGATGGCACCACTTTCGACCATCTCGCCTAACTCCTGTAACGTCACGTCTTGATGGGTCACACGTAAGATCGCAATTTCTCTGAGTTTGTCCGGTAAGACATCGAGTCCGACCGTCCGTTCTAAGAACTTGATGTTCTCGACTTGGCGTAACGCCGCACCGACCGTCTTGTTTAAATTCGCCGTCTCACAGTTGACGAGTCGGTTGACCGAATTGCGCATGTCCTTCAAAATCCGGACATCCTCAAAGCGTAACATCGAATAGGTCGCACCAATCAGCTTCAGGAAATCAGAGATCTTTTCACTTTCCTTGATGTAGAGGATATGCCCTTTTTTCCGTTCGATCGCTTTTGCATTCAAGTCAAACTGATTCGTCAAGCTGCGTAAGGCGGCATTGTGTTCTTCATACAGACTGAAGATTTCCAAGTGATACGAAGACGTCGCCGGATTGTTTAGTGACCCGCCCGCTAAAAAGGCGCCCCGGAGATAAGCCCGGGCACGACGTTCATCGTGGAGAATCGAATCACTGATCGAGCGGATCATCGTAAACCCTTCTCCGAGAATACCGAGATCTTGCAGAATCTTGTCCGCTTGTTGTTTGACGCGGACGATGTAGACGTTATTTTTCTTTAACCGCATTTTTTTGCGGACGAGTAAATCGAGATGGACACCATAAGCGCGTTTGAGCAGCGAATAGATCCGACGCGCAATCGACGCATTTTCCGTCGAGACGTCAAGTGTCAGTCCACGGCCGAGACCAAAGGAAATCGCCCCATTCATCCGGGCGAGCGCAGCAAGCTCCGCCTTCATCTCGTGATCGGTCATCGTAATTTGTGTTAATTCTTTTTTGACTTCTGAAGCAAAACTCACGTCAATTCCTCCTTCCCTTCAAATTGACGGACCCGTCGAATCGATAAGACTTTCCGCATGACAAGGCTTGCGACGGCATCCGAATCATGGCGGATGAAGTGATGGTTGTAGTCCACGATATCATCCGCGAGTACTTCAATGCCGGCTTCTTCAAAACTCGTTTCATCGTAGGTCACCATATCCGCGTGATCCTTCTGGTATTTTCGTAAATAACTGACATCAATCGATTCGTTATTGACGATGATCGTATCGATCACCCCTTTGCCGAGGAATCGTTCCAGGACGTTCAGGTGATCGTTTGCCGTAAAGGCCGTCGTCTCCCCCGGTTGTGTCATGACGTTGCAGATGTAGACGACCGGGGCAAGCGCCTGCTTGATCGCATCGCGAATCTCTTCGATCAAGACGTTCGGAATGACACTCGTGTAGAGGCTACCTGGACCAAGGACGATGACATCGGCGTCAAGAATAGCTTGAATCGCTTCCGGGACGGGGCGGACGTCTTCTTCTTCGAGGAAAATCCGGTCGATGACCTTCCCGACTTTTGGAATCAGTGACTCCCCCTTGACGATTGTTCCGTCTTCAAACTCGGCACATAACGTAATCGTCCGTTCCGTTGCCGGATAAACTTTTCCTTCCGCATTCAGCAGTTGTCCCATGACACCAATCGCCTCGACAAACGAACCGTTACAGAGCTGCGTCGCTGCCGTCAGCATCAGGTTCCCGAGCGAATGGCCGTGCAGACCTTCCCCCGTCTCAAAGCGATATTGCATGATCCGGTCCATCAGTGTCTCGGACTTCGACAGTGAGACGATGACGTTTCGGATATCCCCCGGCGGCAACATGTTGAATTCCGTTCGCAAACGGCCCGAGCTTCCCCCGTCATCAGCGACGGTGACGATGGCCGTGATATCAAGCGGATAATGTTTTAACCCACGCAAAAGAGTTGATAGGCCCGTTCCTCCGCCGATGGCGACGACTTTTCGTTCCCATTTCATTATTTTTCCTCCTTTGCATGCACATAGTCCCGGTGATTCGTCACAATATGGTATTGGTTCTTGAACTCTTTACTGATCGCTTCCGCAAACGTGATCGACCGGTGTTTGCCGCCCGTACAGCCGAGTGCGACGACGAGTTGTGATTTCCCTTCCCGCTCATACTGGGGAATCAGGAATTCTAACAAGTCGACGAGTTTTTTATAAAACAGCTTCGCTTCCGGCCATTGCATGACGTAGGATGATACTTCAAGATCGAGTCCCGTTTTTGGTCGGAGTTCCGGAATATAAAACGGGTTCGGCAAGAAACGTAAGTCAAACACAAGATCGGCATCGAGTGGTAAACCATGCTTAAAGCCAAATGACATCACGTTGACCGTGAACGGAATCCGTTCCCCTTCCGTAAACTCTTTTAAAATCCGTTCTTTTAGTGCGAGCGGCTTGATGTCGCTCGTATCCATCAGCAATTGTGCTTTATCGCGGAATCCTTCAAGCAAGGTGCGTTCCCGCTCGATTCCGATCAGTGGTGAGGCGGTCGGGGCAAGCGGATGCGACCGGCGGGATTCTTTATACCGACGGACCAATACCTCATTGCGGGCGTCCAAATAAAGCATTCGGATTTGCAGGTTCGTTTTCTTCAAATCTTCATAAACGACAAAGAAACTATCGATGAAATCACGAGCCCGTGTATCGATGGCGACGGCGATTTTCGGACGCACCTGTCCAATCACTTCAATCAATTGTGGTAGTAACGTCGGCGGTAAATTGTCGACACAAAAGTAGCCTAAGTCTTCAAAACTATTCATCGCGACCGTTTTCCCGGCGCCACTCATTCCTGTAATGATGACCAGTTGCGGTTGATTCTCTTCCATCTCTTCGCCCTCCAGACAACAGTTCCGTGTGTATTTTTTACTCTGATTTCAGTATAACACAAAAAAAGAGCCAGCTTGATTGAAGTGCCCTCCAACCAAGCTGGTTCTTGAATTAGACTTGTGATGATTCCTGTAATTCTTCAAGCAAGGCTTCGATATAATGTTGCGCGTTTTGAGCCGCAATCGAACCATCATTCGTCGCTGTCACGACTTGACGTAATGTTTTCTCACGGACATCACCAGCAGCAAAAATTCCTTTGATGTTGGTTTCCATCGCTTCATTCGTCACGACATATCCTTGATCATTCAAGATTCCGAGATCCTGGACATATCCTGTGATCGGGTTCATCCCGATGTAGATGAAGACGCCGTCAATCGGATACGTTGTCGTCGCTGCCGTTTTCGTATTGATCAATTCGATGCCGCCGACTTTGCCGTTATCTTCATTGATTTGTTTGACCGTATGGTTCCAGATGAAATCGATTTTCGGATTGTCGAATGCCCGTTTTTGAAGGATTTTTTGGGCACGTAATTCTTCGCGACGGTGAACGATCGTCACTTTTTTCGCGAATCGTGTCAAGTAGACCCCTTCTTCGACCGCTGAATCGCCACCACCGATGACAAACAGTTCTTTTTCTTTAAAGAAGGCGCCGTCACAGACCGCACAGTACGAGACACCACGTCCGCCGAGTTCTTCTTCACCCGGTACGCCGATTTTCTTGTACTGGGCACCCGAAGCGATGATGATCGCCCGTGCGTAGTAATCCTTGTTGTGGGCATGAATCGTCTTATACGCCGGACCGTCTTCGATACTGCGTACGTCACCATACGCGTACTCCGCTCCGAATGCTTTTGAGTGATCGAACATCTTTTGTGAGAGATCCGGACCCAAAATACTATCGTATCCTGGATAGTTCTCGATGTCTTCCGTATTCGCCATCTGTCCACCGGGGATACCGCGTTCGATCATCAAAGTCGATAAGTTTGCTCGTGATGCGTAAAGTGCTGCTGTCATACCAGCAGGACCGGCACCGATGATAATGACGTCATAAATTTTTTGATCAGTTCCTGTCATGATTCCACCCCATCTGTATTTTCGTTGTAGTTTGAGTATAGGGGAGAAACGGACAAACGTCTAACACTTTGCACGCGCCGGGTTCAAAAGTCGTTGATAGGAACGAATCACAGCCGCCACCTCGTCGAACGAGACATCGACTAAAGCCGCACAGTCCTCAATCAAAGTCCCTTCACGGACGTCATGAAACAGGTAAATCAACGCAGCAGCTGACACCTCAATCGCGTCAAACGTCTCTCCACTAAGGACGATTCGCGCGAATCGTTCATAAAAGTCCCCTTCTAAACTCATCCGTTCTTCATCTGAAACATACCGTTCCGCTAGACGAATCGTCAATAACGCACGATGAATCCGGGCATCGACGATCATTTTCTCACCGTTCATCTCATGTAGAATCTGTTCTGTCAGCAATAAAACATCCGGATGATCCGTCACTTCCGGCATCATCGATAACGCCAGTTTTGCTTCCTCATCGTTCAGTTTACCAAGCAAAAGTGCCGTGAAAATCCGTGAGACGTCATCTTCCGTTTTCAGCGCTTGAATCAACGCGGAACGGAACTGAAGGTTATGTCGGATATCGTACGCTTCTTGTTCTTCCCGCATGCCTTGGGCTTCTTCTGATTGTAGGAAGGCAGCAGCTTCTTCGACATGTCCTGTCTTGAATGCTGAAATCGACAGCCAGTGACCGAATAGCGGGTCTCCCCGGTAACCACGACGTTCGAGTAACTTCAATTCTTCATACGCTAAATCATGACGACCGATGATCGCGAGCGTCGAAGCGACCTTGTAACGGGTCTCGAGATTGAGCGACCGGACGTGTTCGAGCTTCTGCGATAGACGGTGGGCTTCTTCGTCCTGTCCCATCTCATGTAACAAGACAAGCGTATTACAGAGGGCGTGTAAGTTTCCTGGATTTCCATCAAGGACCTGTTCGAGTGACGCAAACGCCCGGTCATTTTCACCTAGATAAAACTCGACGATCGCAAGGTTGTTGTAGGCTGGCCAAAACGTCGGATACTGGATGATCAAAGCTTCCAGTGTCTCTTGCGCCGCAAATAACATCCCTTTGTCGATTTGACGTTGTGCTTGAGCATGCAAACGAATCAATTCATCCTCATCGTCATCTTCCATCTCTTGTTCGAGATCGATCAGTTCCACGAGTGCGGCCGATGCCTCTGCGTGTTTTCCGTTCGGTGCACTGGATAGATATTCAAGCGCATAGTTTTTTGCCTCTTCATATAAGGAGACGTGCGCGTAGTTATTCGCTAAATAAAATAATGATTCGGTATTTGACTTGTCGAGCGTCCGCACTTGTTTCAAGACATCATTGGCATGGTTGATCTCGCCTGTCTCAAACAGGACACGTGCGTAACGTAAAAGATAGCGGATATCGTCAGGCTGAAGCGTCGTGGCTTCATCGAGATGGTATACCGCCTCTTCAAGTCTCCCTTCCCGGTGCGCCTTCCGTCCGCGGAAATAAAAAAGTTCCGCTTGGCGCATTGTAATCGCAAAGGGGTCTGCTTTGTATTCAGTTAATTCCATCATGATTCAAGCCCCCATAGATCTAAATCTGGTTTCGTAGTTGCAGAGACAAGAATAACCTATCTCGGAAACCGTTGCAACAGAAAAAAACGCCGGGGTTTACGCCCAGCGTTTCGCATAAATCGATTCCAGTTCCTTGTAATTCTCTAAGCATTTTTGTACAAAAGCATCCGCTTCTGGATTTTGTCCGTTCAGACGCGCGACATCTTTGTCGTAGGCTTGACGTAAGCTCTCGGCATAGGCCGGAATTTCACCGTCGTACGCATAAACGACACTTGGTGCGACCGTCACTTTTTCGTGTGGGTGTAGGGCGGGACGAACATGGAAGAGCGGAACATCGACCTGGTTCGGATTGTGCAAGTCACCTTGGACCGGGTGTTTCTCGACCGCCAACACTTCCACGACCAACCCTTGTGGACGTTCTGCAAATAATCTTCCGAAATACTTTCCTGTTTTATACGTAAAGCGGATATAACTCATCTCGTTTCCTCCTCTTCTCACAGTTTCGTCACATTTCATGACGACGGAGCGGCTGACTCGAGACCCGTTCGCCTGGCAGGATGTCACGATGGACGACCGATCCTGCTCCGATCCTCGCGCCATCTCCAATCGTCACCCCTGGTAAAATCGTGACGTTGGCCCCGATCAACACATCGTTTCCAATCGTGACGTTCCCGATCCGGTATTCCGTCGTTAAATATTCATGGCAGAGAATCGTCGTATTAAAACCGATGATCGTATTCGAGCCGATCGTGATCCGTTCCGGGAACATCGTATCCGGCATGACCATCAACGCGAGTGCCGTCCGGTCTCCGATCTTCATCCGCAAGAATGTCCGGTAGAGACTGTTCTTAAAACGAAGCGACGGGGAAAAACGACCGATCGTGATGATGAGGAAACACCACATGACTTTAAAAAACGACACCGTCCGGTACATGTGCCACAGTGGATTCGTCGTCCCGACGCGATAGCGGTCAGTTCGTCTTGGCATTCTCGGCCTCAATCCAGTCGCTTAAGTGTTCCATCGAGTCGATGATCACGTCCGGTTGCAAAGCTTCGAGGTAGGGCCGCCCTTTGATGGCCCACCCGACGGCAACGGTTTTTAGTCCAGCATTTTTTCCGCCGTCGATATCGGTAGCATTGTCACCGACCATGATCGTTTCGTTTGGTGTTGCGCCAAGGAGCGCCATCGCTTTTTCGAACGGTTCGACGGCCGGTTTTTCTTCTGTCACGTCATCCGCTGCGATGATCGCATCAAACAGATGCGTCAATCCAAACAGTTCGATTCCTTTTAAGGCGACACGCCGGCTTTTCGACGTCACGATCGCCATCTTGTAGCCCTCTTGTTTCAAGCGACGTAATCCGTCGAGAACCCCCGGATATTCGAGCACCAGCGCATCGTGCATCGCGATGTTGTAGCTCCGGTAAAAGGCGACCATCTCTTTCCACTGGTCCGCATTCATCTCAGAAAACGACTTCTCAAGTGTCGGTCCGATGAACGGAAGCAACTCCGCTTCCGTAAACGTCCGGTCCGGGTAGTAATAACTCAGTGTATGTTCAAAACTTTTTAGGATGAGGGGGTTCGTATCAATCAACGTCCCGTCGAGATCAAATAAAATCGTTTGAATCATCGGCTCATTTCGCCTCCCGTTTTGTTCCGTCCAAGTAACGGACGGCATTTTTCCGAACGACCATCATGATCAGACCAAATAGGATCAGGCAAATCGATACGATCTGGGCAGTCCGTAATCCATCTCCCATCATCAAACTATCAGTCCGCAAGCCTTCGATATAGAATCGACCAATCGAATACCAGACGAGATACCCGAGGAAGATATACCCCCGACGTGGATTCCATTTCATTCGCCAGACGATCAATAATAGGACACCGATGATATTCCAGATACTTTCATAGAGGAACGTCGGGATATAATAGACGCCGTCGATGTACATCTGATTGACGATCCAGTCCGGTAAGTGCAAGGTATCTTGCAGGAACGTCCATGTCGTTTCCCCTCCGTGAGCTTCCTGATTAAAGAAGTTGCCCCAACGTCCGACCGCTTGACCGAACAAGAGCGACGGCGCCAAGATATCCGCGATTTGCCAGAAGGAGATGTTTTTCTTCCGTGTATAAATCAAGACCGTCAAGATTGCCCCGATGATCGCTCCATGAATCGCGATCCCACCTTGGCGAATATTGATGATCTGATCGATGTTTTGACCGTAATAGTCCCATTCGAACGCCACGTAATAGATACGTGCACAAATGATGCTGATCGGAATCGACCAGATGACGACATCAACCGCATACTCTTCATTAAAACCGATTCGTTTCGATTCGAAGATGGCGATCATCAGACCGACGACTGCTCCTAAGGCAATGACAATCCCGTACCAATAGATCGGGATCGGCCCCAGTTCAATCGCTACCCGGTCAAACGTTGGTTGGACACTCGCTAACGTTCCCATCAAAGGCCACCGTTCCCCTCTTCAATCGCTTGCGCCAGACGCCCCGCAAACTCTTCTGCTGTATTGATGCCCATGTTTTTCAGACGATAGTTCATCGCAGCCACCTCAATGATGACAGCTAAGTTTCGCCCTGGACGGACTGGAATCGTCAAGAAAGGAATTTCCGTGTCAATGATCTGAAGGGTTTCTTGATCAAGACCAATCCGGTCATACACTTTGGTTTGATCCCAAATTTCTAAATTACAGACGAGGCTGATTTTTTTATGCGAACGAACCGCACCGGCTCCAAATAACGTCATCACATCGATGATCCCGATTCCCCGAATCTCAAGCAGATGCTGAATCAATTTCGGTGCTGTCCCGACGAGGATGCCATCACCCGTTTGACGGATTTCAACCGAGTCATCGGCAACGAGACGATGACCGCGCTTGACGAGTTCCAGTGCTGTTTCGGATTTACCGACACCACTGGCTCCCTTGATGAAGACCCCGACCCCATAAATGTCGACGAGTACACCATGCATCGCCGTCGTCGGTGCGAGTTCCGCCTCGAGGAAGTTGGTGATTTGAGATTCGACCGATGTCGTATGTCCCTTCGTCGTCAACAGCGGGACGTTCGTTTCGTCTGCTGCCTTGACGATTGCTTCCGGTACCTCGAACCCACGTGTGATCAAGATGCCAGGTGTCTCATCCGTACAAAGGACGTTCGCTCGTTCGAGCTGTTCCTCATACGTCAAGTTATTGAAAAACGTCAATTCCGTTTTTCCGAGAATCTGGAGTCGTTCCGCTGGATAATACGCATAATAGCCGGCAAGAACGAGACCCGGTCGACAAAGATCAGCCGTCAGAATCGGGCGATGTAACCCCTCTTCTCCGGTGACGATTTTTAAATTGAATTGTTTTACGATTTCAGCTGTTCGCACTTTTGGTTGCACGCTCAATCAGCCCCTTTCACTTGAAGTATTGTACCATATTTTTACGAAAATCAAGGAATTCGATTAGAAGTGGACAATCTTGGGAATGGATTACAGATAGCCTAAAAAGGAGGGATATTATGATGGAATCATCAGGAAGTGGCATTGGTCTCATTATCATCTTAATTTTATTCGGAATTCTCGCCATCGCTGGTTTTGTGTATCTGATCATGGCACTGATCGATATGTGGAAAGCCTACTCACGCAACCAAGACCAAACCGCTTTATTGTTCTTCATCATTTCGATCATCGGGATCTTCATCAGCGGTTCGCTCATCTCACTTATTCTTGCCATCGTCTTTTATTGGAACCGGGCACGTCGCAAAAGTTGGATGGGGATCGGTTTGATCATCGCGTCGATCGTCCTGACAATCATCGGGATCATCGTGTTCATCCAATTCGGTTATGACATGAACAACTTCGAAAACATGAATTTCGACGATCCGATGATGGATCAAGATTACGATTACTAAGCTTCCCCTTCTCATCCGACGACTCCCTATCCTAAGTGATAGCGAGTCGTCGTTTTTTGTCGAAGCCATCAAAAAATCCCTGCCTCCTTTTCATCAAAGGGGCAGGGATTTACTTAACTTAAAAAGCTTGCGGGCTTAAATGAACGCCGTGTGTGACAGAAATCGTGCCTGTTTTCGTCTCGGCAGCGACTTCGATTTTCGGTGTCCGACCACGACCTGATAAGAAGTGCAGCTTACGATTCACGACTTCTTTTTGATCGCGAATCAATTCCATCTCATCGAGGTTACAGTTCAGTCCACCGAAGTTCGTTTCCAGCTCTCCATAAATCTCAGCACCATGCGGCAACATCAAGGCGATGCTTCCGGCTAGGGAAGATGCTTGAATCTTTGCATCTTGAACGGTTTTCAATTCACAGCGGACATTGCCGTTCGCCGTCTTCAAGTCAGACCGTTCAAAGACACCCGTTGCGATGACTTGACCGTTTGCCGTTTTTGCTTTCAGTGACTTGATTTCTGATTCTTCGATTTCAATCGAGCCGTTTGCGGTCGACGTCTTGACCTCATCACTGAACAGATCGCGGACAAGAATCCGTCCGTTTGCTGTCATCAATTGGACCGACGTCGCATCGAGCGATGACAACGTGATTTCCCCGTTTAGCGTTTGGAGAACCAATGACTCATAATGACGACGTGGAATCTTCAGATGAATCGTCGCCCGGACACGTTTGTCTTTAAGACGAATCGATAGCGTGTTGGCAGAGACAGAATGTTGAAGAGAAGCTTGAAGTTGCTCCAGCGCCTGCTCTTCATTGACTTGGCGAAGCGGACGACCGGTCACAGTCAGTTCACATTCTTCGAGATCCCCCGGCTCAATGATGGCATTGGCATTAAAGAGGTCCAGATGAATCGTCTCGCCGCTGAATGGGAATTGTTTGACGTAGGTGACGTTTGGTCCAGATGTTTGATTAAGTGACAAATCACTTTCCTTGATCCGGTTGACGAGTCCGTCAAATGCCGACATGACTTTCGACGTCAGTGAATCGACCGTATAATGATCGACCCGGTCGTAGTGTTCCGGTTCGTCCACGTAC
The DNA here is from genome assembly GCF_000685865.1 of Exiguobacterium antarcticum DSM 14480. Classification (GTDB taxonomy): domain Bacteria; phylum Bacillota; class Bacilli; order Exiguobacteriales; family Exiguobacteriaceae; genus Exiguobacterium_A; species Exiguobacterium_A antarcticum. Next base: position 744,362 of record NZ_JMKS01000003.1, read on the forward strand.
TTGTGTTCACTGGCTGTCGACTGATGCTCGTTAATCGCTTCGAGTCGTTCCAGCTTGTCAAGCGCTTCATCAATCGTCAGCTTTCCTTCTTTCACTTGTTCAAGTATCAGTTGGCGCATATCTTGCTTCATCAATATTCCCTCCTCTGATCTGACACACGGTAATCGGTCCTGCATACTTATTACTTTCGTTCTACTTCCTTTACTTCCCTTTTTACGATTCTTGAATCAAAAAAGTTTCACGATTCGATTCGTGCCGCATCTCGTTCCAAGACTGGAGCCAGGTAGTGACCCGTATACGATTCCTTGACGGCCGCGATTTCTTCCGGTGTTCCGGTCGCAACAATCTTCCCGCCACCGTCGCCACCTTCCGGACCCAGATCAATCAGGTAGTCGGCCGTCTTGATGACATCGAGATTGTGTTCGATGACGAGGACGGTGTCACCGTTATCCACTAGACGCTGCAAGACTTTTAATAAGCGGGCGATATCGTGGACGTGTAATCCGGTTGTCGGTTCATCGAGAATATAAATCGTTTTCCCGGTCGATCGTTTGTGAAGCTCAGACGCCAGTTTGACCCGTTGTGCTTCCCCGCCGGATAGTTCCGTCGCCGGTTGGCCAAGGCGCATATACGTCAGTCCGACATCGGCGATCGTCTGGAGCTTGCGGCTGATTTTCGGAATCTTCTCAAAGAATTCCAATGCATCTTCGACCGTCATTCCCAGGACGTCGGCAATCGTCTTCCCTTTGTACTTCACTTCGAGTGTCTCACGGTTGTACCGTTTGCCATGGCAAATCTCACACGGAACGTAAACATCGGGTAAGAAATGCATCTCGATTTTGATGATTCCGTCGCCACGGCACGCTTCACAACGGCCACCTTTGATGTTGAAGCTGAAACGCCCTTTTTTGTAACCGCGGAGCTTCGCTTCGTTCGTCGACGCGAACACGTCACGAATGTCATCAAAGACGCCGGTATACGTCGCCGGGTTCGAACGTGGGGTCCGACCAATCGGCGACTGGTCGATGTCGATGACTTTATCGATTTGATCCAGCCCGGAAATCCCTTTATGGGCACCTGGTTTTTCTTTCGCCCGGTTCATTTCATGGGCGATCGTTTTATAAAGGATCTCATTGATCAACGTCGATTTCCCAGATCCCGATACACCCGTGACGGCGACGAACAAACCAAGCGGAATGTCGACATCCACATTTTTCAGGTTGTTTTCCGACGCTTTATGAATCTGTAGTGCCCGACCATCCGGTTGTTTCCGTTCTGACGGAACAGGAATGAATTTTTTCCCCGACAAGTATTGACCTGTCAAGGAGTTGGGATCTTTCATCAATTCTTCCGGACGTCCGGCTGCCGTCACGAAGCCACCGTGGTCCCCTGCACCCGGTCCGATATCGATCAGGTAGTCGGCCGCCATCATCGTATCCTCATCGTGTTCGACGACAATCAACGTGTTTCCGAGGTCACGCATCGTCTTCAGCGTATTGATCAGCCGGTCATTGTCGCGTTGGTGTAAACCGATTGATGGCTCATCCAAGACGTACAGGACCCCTGTCAGACGGGAACCGATTTGTGTCGCCAGACGAATCCGTTGTGCTTCGCCGCCAGACAACGTCCCGGCAGCGCGTGAAATCGTCAAGTAATCCAACCCGACGTTTTCGAGGAACGAGGACCGTTCATGAATCTCACGGACGATCATCTTCGAAATCGTCTGATCCTTTTCAGACAACTTCGCCGGTAATTCTTCGAACCAGACGACCGCTTGTTTGACGGACATCTTCGTCACGTCTCCGATATGGATACCGGACACCTTGACGGCAAGTGACTCACGTTTCAGACGGTGCCCTTTACACGTCGGACATGCCTTTTTCGCCATGTAACCTTCCATCTGTTCCCGGATATAATCCGAGGATGTCTCTTTGAACCGGCGTTGCAGATTGTTTAAGACCCCTTCAAAGAACAATGACGTATTGCGGACCATCCCGAAGTCATTTTCATAACGGAATTGAATTTCTTCTTTAGTACTGCCGTTCAAGAGGATATCACGGTGTTCTTCCGACAACTGGTCGAACGGTGTATCCATATCGATCTTGAAGTGACTGCAGACGGCTCCGAGCAATTGCGGATAGTATTGTGAACTGGTTGGTTCCCAGGCGACGATCGCCCCTTCGTTCAACGATTTATCAGGATGCGGAACCACAAGATCAACGTCGACCTCAAGTTTTGTCCCGAGTCCGTCACAGGACGCACAGGCACCAAACGGTGAGTTGAAGGAAAACATCCGCGGTTCGAGTTCCCCGATCGAGAAACCGCAAATCGGGCAGGCGTGATGCTCACTGAATAACAATTCGTTGCCATCCATCGTATCGACGATGACCCGTCCATCAGCGAGACGTAACGCCGTTTCGAGTGAATCGGCAAGGCGCGCTTCGACGTCCGGTCGAACGACGACCCGGTCGACGACAACTTCGATCGAGTGTTTTTTATTTTTTTCGAGTTCAATCTCGTCCGTCAAGTCAATGGTCTCGCCGTCGACCCGTACACGGACGAACCCTTCTTTTTTTAAGTCTTCGAACACTTTGACGTGGGCACCCTTCCGACCCGAAATGATCGGTGCAAGAATTTGGAGACGACTCCGCTCCGGCAGTTCCATCACTTGGTCGACCATTTGACTGATCGTCTGGCTCGAAATCTCGATACCGTGATTCGGACAGATCGGTTTGCCGATCCGGGCGTACAGCAGACGCAGATAATCATAAATCTCCGTCACTGTTCCGACCGTCGAGCGTGGATTCTTACTCGTCGTCTTTTGGTCGATCGAAATCGCCGGGCTTAACCCTTCGATCGCATCGACATCCGGTTTATCCATCTGTCCGAGAAATTGACGGGCGTAAGCGGATAGACTTTCGACATATCGCCGCTGTCCTTCTGCATAAATCGTATCAAACGCGAGTGACGATTTCCCGGAACCGGATAAACCCGTCAGGACGACGAGCTGATCACGCGGGATTTCGACATCGATGTTTTGTAAGTTATTGACGCGAGCGCCCTTGATAATGATTTTGTTCTTTTTTTCTGCCACCTTAGGCACCTGCTTTCAATTCTAAGATCAGATCACGCAATTCTGCTGCTCGTTCAAACTGCATATCTTTTGCTGCTTGGCGCATCTCTTGGTCCAGTTGCTCGAGCAACGTCTCGCGTTCTGGTTTTTTCAACTTATTGAATTTCTCCAGTTTTTCCATCGTGTCATCACTTTCAATCGTCGTACTGATGACACCGCGGACGTCTTTTTGAATCGTTTTTGGGGTGATGCCATGTTCTTTATTAAAGGCGAGCTGAATGTTTCGCCGCCGTTCCGTTTCACCCATCGCCCGTTGCATCGAGTCTGTGATCTTATCGGCAAATAGGATGACATGCCCTTCCGAGTTCCGTGCTGCTCGTCCGATCGTCTGAATCAGTGACCGTTCCGACCGCAGGAACCCTTCTTTATCAGCATCGAGGATCGTCACGAGCGAGACTTCCGGAATGTCGAGTCCTTCTCGCAACAAGTTGATGCCGACGAGGACATCGTATTTCCCAAGCCGCAGGTCCCGAATGATTTCGATTCGTTCGAGCGTCTTGATTTCGGAGTGCATATAGTTGACCTTGACACCATGTTCTTTCAGATAATCCGTTAAATCCTCCGACATCTTTTTCGTCAATGTCGTCACGAGGACCCGCTCATTTTGGGCAACCCGTTCCCGAATATTATCCATCAAGTAGTCGATTTGACCCGTAATCGGATGAATTTCGATCGTCGGATCGACAAGTCCCGTCGGACGGATGATCTGTTCGACCATCTCTTTTGTATGTTCGATTTCGTACGGTCCCGGTGTCGCCGAAATATAGATCGCTTGACTGACCTTCTCTTCAAACTCTTCAAAACGTAACGGACGGTTATCTTTTGCCGATGGCAGACGGAAACCATGTTCGACGAGCACTTGTTTCCGTGCCTGATCCCCGTTGTACATACCACGAATTTGCGGCAAGGTGACGTGTGATTCATCAGCAATCAGTAAAAAATCTTTCGGGAAATAATCAATCAACGTGTATGGTGTCGAGCCTGGTGGCATCAAGTTCAAATGACGGGAATAGTTTTCAATCCCGGAACAGTAGCCCATCTCGCGCATCATCTCAAGATCGTAGTTCGTGCGTTGTTCGAGCCGCTGGGCTTCAAGCAACATCCCGTCTTCGCGCATCTTCGCGAGTTGCGTCTCGAGTTCCGCCTCGATGTTCGTGATTGCTTTTTGGAGACGGGTATCCCCCGTCACGAAGTGGGATGCCGGGAAAATCGAGATATGTTCCCGGTCAGCAATGATTTCGCCCGTCAAGGGATCCATGTCCCGAATCCGTTCGATCTCATCACCAAAAAATTCAACCCGGACACACTGTTCGTCACGCGATGCCGGGAAAATCTCAACGACGTCCCCGCGGACACGAAACCGCCCCCGTTGGAAATCGATATCGTTCCGTTCATATTGGATGTCGATCAAGCGGCGTAACATTTCATTACGCCCCATCTCGTTGCCGACACGAAGCGACAAGACATGGTTGTTGTACTCTTCCGGATTACCGAGACCATAGATACAAGACACCGACGCGACGATTAGTACGTCTTCCCGCTCAAATAGTGAGGACGTCGCCGAGTGACGGAGTTTATCGATCTCATCATTGATCGAGGAATCCTTTTCAATGAACGTATCCGTCGATGGGACGTATGCTTCCGGTTGGTAATAATCATAAAAACTGACGAAATATTCGACGGCGTTATTTGGGAAGAACTCTTTGAACTCCGAATAAAGCTGACCGGCCAGCGTCTTATTGTGCGCCAGGACCAATGTTGGTTTTTTGATCTCGTTGATGACATTCGAGACGGTGAACGTTTTCCCTGTTCCCGTCGCTCCAAGTAACGTCTGATGGCGTTCACCATTTTTGACACCTGCAATCAGTTTTTCGATTGCCGTCGGTTGGTCGCCACCGGGTTCAAACGGTGATACTAACTCAAAATCCATCGTATTCTTCCCCCTCATCCAGTAAAAAAATCTATTTTTATTGTATCACTTTACGAACAAACATTCGATTATGAAGTACTCTTTTTAGAAGTTACCCGTTTTTCGACAAAAGAAAAAGTCCAGCTGGTCAGCTGAACTGTTTTCCTACGCAGATTCTGATCTCGCTCATTGAAGCGTCCTGATTTTCGCCCGTTTGTTCCCCGGTTCACTGACGAACACGATTCCGAGATCGTGATGGTCCTGTTCATAAAAGGCACGCTGGGCAAAACGGACGTCTCCGTTATGATTCATCACTTCAAGCCGGAGATACGGTTTATGTCGTTGAATCGCTTCATAAAACGTCTTCTCTGATTCGACGAACTCCCCATTGACTTTATAAATCGCTTCCCCCGGGACAAGACCCATCTCGGACGCCGGTTTTTCCGGAAGTGTTCCGAGAATGACGACACCCCGTTTTCCGTTGAGGAACAATGGCGTCTGCGAACGGTTCCAGCGTTTCGTCCGCTGATGGAGCACGATATGCACGAGGAGCAAGACAGGTAAGCCGTACAGCCAAGCGGCTTGTCCGGTCAAGAAGGCAGCAAGCGCAAGGACGACCGCTGACAAGAAGCTGATCAGACGCCCTTGAACAAGCGGACGCATCAATTGTTCCGGCAATTGCCCCGTAAAGAGGAAACTGAATCCGATCGGTAAGAAGACGACCACTGGAACGAACTCCGGAAACGTCCATTGCGGAATCCACTGTTCGAGGCTACTGCCCGGAACGAGGACGACAAGCGGGATCAGCCACAATTTATTGGACGCCAGCCCGCCGATGTAACGGCCCCGTTTCGACAGGACAAGTGACGGTGATAAGTTTTTCTTGCCGCGCCAGACGAGCAACATCAGTTCGGCTGCCAGTGACAACGCAGCAAGCAGCAACCAATTCGTCACGCTGACCTCAGTCAGACCATCGATTCGGTCGTCGGCCACGAACCAGGTCAGACCCGCCATGACCACGAGCGGCCAAAGCGGTAAATTAAACCGGACGACTCCTGTTAGTAAGATCAGGAATGTCAGCGCGGTAAACGCCATCAGAAATTCTGACGAGACCGTCAGCTTGAGACTGAGACTGATGACGGATAAGACGAGACCGACCACGAGTCCCGGGACAAGCGTTTCGAATACATCGGTCCGCTTGCTCCGGGTACGTGACCGAAACAGGTTCCGTTCGCGTTTGACACGCCGCATACTGAGTAAAAAACTGACCAGAATTGCTAACCACAAGATCGGACTAACGAAGAGACTAATCGCTGTCCAACCGATTCCATCGAGTAATTCCACGCCCATTCAGACCTCTTTCTGTGAGTTATTGCGCAGCGACTTCAAGCGCCTTGATCCGTTGTACATCATTTTTTTGATCTTCGAGTTTCTTCAGCAGACGTGTTTCCATCTCAGCTGCCGTCACTGGATCGATGTTTCCTGTCGCGTCCAGCTTCGCATCCTTCTGCAAGCGCTCGACTGCCTGTTTCATCGTATCGCCGAAATATCCTTTCTGTCCTTTTGGATCAAAGCCGATTGCTTCGAGGACCAGATGGGCATTTTCGACGGACTTTCCATAATCACCGCTCGCTAACGTCTTGTCATCCGTCAAAATCTTCGTCACGTTGAAGTAATCCGGTTGTTTGACTTCGACAGTCGGTTTGACACCTTTTTTATGAATCCAGTTCCCATCCGGCGTCAGCCATTTGTTGGTCGTCAATTTCAGGTCGCTGCCGTCTTTTAAGTCATAGGCACTCTGGACGATCCCTTTTCCGAACGACTTCGTCCCGACGACTTCTGCACCCGCGCCCTCTTTCAGACCGGCTGCGAGAATTTCAGACGCAGAGGCCGAGCCACTATCTTCGAGGACAACGATCTTATACGGTTTCTTCTCTTCCGCTTTCCCGAATTCCTGCGTCCGTTCCCCTTTGTTGTCTTCCACTTGGAAGATCGGTGTCTCTTTTGGAATGAACGGCGCAATCATTTGCGAGACTGCCGTCAGCAAGCCACCCGGATTACCCCGGACATCAATCACAAGACCATCGATGTTTTTTTCCTCGAGTGCTGCCAGTTGTTTCTCGAATTCATCTGCTGTCGGATCCGAGAACTGGGTGACTTGCAGGACACCAATCGTCTTCCCGTCGACTTGTTCCGTCTCGGAATACACCGTCTCGATCGGAATCGTATCGCGGACGATCGTGATCTTCATCGGATCTTGTCCACCCCGTTGAATCGTCAAGACGACTTTTGTTCCTTTTTCGCCCCGGATCTTCTTGACCGCTTGATCCGTTTTTTGTCCTTTGGTCGTTTTCCCGTCGATTTCTAAGATGATGTCCCCCGGTTTGATGCCCGCCTTTTCAGCCGGTGAGCCCTTGATCGGTGAGACGATGACGATTGCTTCTCCTTTTTGTTCAAGTGTCGCCCCGATTCCTTCGAACGAAGACGACAGATTCGTATTAAACGACGCCGTTTCCGACTCATCCATGTACACCGAGTACGGATCCTCGAGCACTTCCGTCATTCCTGTCAGTGCACCTTCCAGCAATTCCTGATCCGTCACGTCCTCCAGATAATTTTGTGAAATCATCTGCCGGACTTGATCAATCTTTTTCCAATCGCCTGTAGATTGTGATGAAGAACTTGTCGCCACTGTATCCGTTCCACCTGTCGCTAACATCCCGACAGCACCTGCGCCAAGCCCCAAGCCAAACGTACTGACCGCTATGACGGCCGTTGTCGATTTTTTCACGCATGATTCCTCGTTTCTGGTGTAAACCTGCTATTTTTTTCAGTATAGCAAAAAAAGATAGGTTCCCCTATCTTTTCGTTGGTCGCTCTCTTTAAAGTTACAAGATATACGGTGCCGGATCGACGGCATTCGGTTGTCCGACTGCCCATTCCCCACGATGGATTTCAAAATGGAGGTGGGGACCCGTGGACCAACCGGTCGAACCGAGTTTTCCGACGATTTCTCCCGGCATGACCGTTTGACCCGCCTTCACGGAGACCGCGTCCAGATGACCGTAGACGGTCGTCCAGACTTTCCCCTCAATCAGGTGCGTAATCATGACGACATTGCCGTATCCGGTCGCACTGCCGGCCCGGAGGACAATCCCCCCCGCCGCTGCTTTGATCGGCGTCCCTTTCGCATTGACGAGATCGATGCCGGTATGCCGTTCTGACTTCCCGGTCAACGGATTGTTTCGTGGACCAAACGGGGACGAGACATACCCGGTCACAGGCAATAAAAAGGGTTTTGCGACCGTTTCCGCCGTATCGGTTGGTACCTGGTCCGTTGTCGGCTGCTTGGTCTCAGCTTCCGCCGCTGGTGCCGGACGCGAATCCGTCGGTTGTCGTTTTTTCTGCGCCGCCTCCTGCTCCGCTCGGCGTTGCTCTTCCGCAGCTGCACGGGCTGCTTCTTCCGCTGCTTGTCGAGCCGCTTCGGCACGTTCCTTCGCTTCTTGCTGTGCCCGTAATTCAGCGGCACGTAATGCCTCTAACTCTTGACTGATCAGCCGTTGTTGATCCGCTAAAATCGCTGCTTCTTCTTCTTTTGAGAACTGCTCCTGTTGCAACTGTTTGACCTGACTATTCAGTTGGACGACTAACGTCCGTTTGATGTCCGACTCCGTGATGATACGTGCCTGTAAGATCAATAATTTCCGTTGTTCTTTTTTTAATTGACCGAGCACGAGTTCTTGCTCCGACCGTTGTTCCGTCAATTGTTTGACGTTCGTTTGGTACGTCTGCAAGATGCCGTCATCCTGTTTGATGATTTCACTGACGGTACTGAAGCGTGAGATCAAATCCCCGAAATCCTTTGCATCGAGCAACACTTCGATGTACTTGACATCACCGTCCCGTTGGACGGACCGCAGGCGGTCACCAATCAATTTTTCTTGAGTCCGGAGTTTGGATTCGGTCTGACTGACGGCACGGCTCACAATCGCCAGTTCCGCTTTCGCAACAGAAACAGCCGCCTGTTGATCCGCAATCTTACTCGCTAAATCATCCAGACGGCTGTTGACTTCATCGAGGCGCGCTTGTGCTTCCTTGCGCTCCTGCTTCGTCAAGACTAACTTCTCAGATGTCTGATTCTGCGATCGTTCCGTCTCTTGTAGACGGGACTCGACCTCCTGTTGTTCCTTCAACAAATCTTCCTTGGACGTTGCGTGAACGGATACACTTGAACCAATTAATGCCAAGCTTAGGACGGCAGAACAGAATCGGACCTTCATGAGAAGCATCTCTCCTCTATCTTTTATTTGATTGTGCGTACTTAAATCTTCAAGAATCGACCGAGTGACGTCGTTGATCCCCAAACACCGATGAAGGCGCCTAACGCCAGCAAGATGACGGAGACTTGGACAGACAGCTCACCTGGCGGAATCAGTGTGAAGATGGACGCGTTTAGCGAAACGAGTTGTGGTTGCAGGGCGTTATACGTCACTTCGTACCCGAAGTAGACGACGGCAATCGGAATCAATGCCCCGAGAATACCCATCAATAATCCTTCAATGAAGAACGGTGCACGGATGAAGCCGTTTTTCGCACCAACAAGTCGCATGATCTCAATTTCGCGACGACGTGAGAAAATCGTCACCTTGATCGTATTCGAAATCAGGAACATCGCCATGAATGTCAAACCGACAATCAGGATGATTCCACCAATCCGAACCCCTTCAAGGAAGTTGAACATCTTTTCAACATAATCTTCCCCATATTCGACACTATCTATATTTTCCATTTTTTTGACGGTAGTTGCAATAGTTTCTGTCTCATTTGGTGAAGTCGCTTTGACGATATACCGGTCGTGGAGCGGATTATCCTTTTCAACTGACTGATACGCCTGTGACCCTTCGCCAAGCTGTTCCTTGAAGCGGTCCAGTTCATCTTCTTTTGAGCTATAACGGACAGACTTGACGCCCGGCATCTGCTCTAAGTTCTTTCCGACTGCATCGATTTTTGCTTGATCGGATTCACGTTCGACGAACACTTGGATTTCGACGTCTTTTTCGACGTTATCGGAAATCTTGTTGACGTTAAACATGACCATCGCAAAAATTCCTACTAGTAATAAGGTCACGGTAACAGCACTGACGGAAGCAAATGTCATCCAGCCGTTTCGGACGAGACCTTTTGCCCCTTCCCGTAAATGACGGAATCCATTAAACTTCATAGCCGTACATTCCTTTCTCTTCGTCTCGGACGATTTTTCCACCGTCGATCGCTAACACACGATGACGCATCTTATTGACGATATCTCGGTTGTGGGTCGCCATTACGACCGTTGTCCCACGGCGATAAATCTCTTCGAATACTTCCATGATCTCCCATGCGGTATCCGGATCAAGATTTCCGGTCGGCTCGTCGGCGATGACGAGTGACGGACGGTTGACGATGGCTCTCGCGATCGAGATCCGCTGTTGTTCTCCACCGGATAGTTCGTCAGGATAGTTCCGTTCCTTATGCTTTAGCTTCACGAGATCGAGGACCTCAAGCACTTTCTTACGGATTTGCGATTGATCTTCCCCGACGACTTCCAGGGCAAACGCAACATTTTCATAAACCGTCAGTGACGGGAGTAGTTTAAAGTCTTGGAAGATGACGCCGATTTGGCGACGGAGTTCGGGGATTTGGCGGTTTTTGAGCTTACCGACTTCAATTCCTTTAAATAAAAATGAACCGCTTGTTGGTCGTTCTTCGCGGTACATCATTTTCATGAATGTCGATTTCCCGGCACCGGACGGCCCGACGATATAGACGAATTCACCTTGGTTGATCGTCAGATTGACTTCACGAAGTGCCGTGACACCGTTCGGATAAATTTTACTGACTTGTTGCATCTTGATCACTTGCTTCACATCCTTAGAGAATTTACGAACGAGAAAGCCCATGTTGGGCGTAGCCCGTCTTTAGACATGGGATGAACGTGAGTTCGGATGTCTTAACATCCGACACTGCGGGTATATTTATATCATAGACAAGTACAAGTCTCTAAAACGCCTATGTCCATTGCCCTTTGATAATCGTATACGGTTCGGTCACGAAACCATGTGACCGGTAAAACGATGTTTGTCGTCATGCAAAAGACGAAAAAACATGTAATGGACTACTCAGCAACGGCCTGTGGTCGATCGTAAAAGCCGACCAGCCTGAAGTCTGTCTCAGGAGGGGTGATGGCACACCCTCATCTGAAGGCTTGAGTAAAACAGAAATGGACTGCGCTCGCACAAGCACTTTAGAATCTCACGGTTTCAATCGTGGGCGTGTCAATGATGGTAATCAGATAGGTCTTAAAACCTACCGATTCCCATTATAACAGGCAACAATTTTTAAGCACATTACAATCAAATGTCATTTCCGACCTCTTTATAGGAAAAAAGGGACTAGATCCGATGAACACATGTCATGTTCGTCATCTCTAGCCCCATAGTATCACATAATTATTTTTTTTCAGCTAACCAATCAGCGACGGCAACGATTTCTTTATCGTCTTTCAGGATACCCGCCGGCATTTGTCCTTTACCGTTCTTGATGATTTTTTGAATCTCTTCCGATGATAATTTGGCTCCGACTTTCGTTAAGTTCGGTCCGACATTTCCTTCTAAGTTATTCCCGTGACAAGAAGCACAGTTGTTCGCGAAGATTTTTTCCGCGTCGACCGCTGTTTCTGTCTTCGACGAATCATCACTCATCGTCGATTCATCCTTCGATGTATCTGATGAACTGGAGTCATCACTGCCACACGCACCAAGTACAAGCGTCGCACCGAGTCCGGCTGCGAGTAAAAGATTTTTAAGTTTCATCCGTCTGTCCCCCTTAAAAAAATACCAATCGTGATTAATCTATTCTATATAGAGTATAACCGTTCTCGGCACTTATTAAGCATGATTTCACAAAAATTTCACTCTTTTCGAACAATTACGGCACATTCCGGTACCGTTTATCGTCGGAAAACCCAAGCCCCAGTACTTCATGGGCTTCACTGACGACAAGGAAGGCGTGCGGATCGATGTGTTTGACGATCTCTTTGAGTGTCGTGATCTCACCTTGGCGGACGACGACCATCAGCATCGGTTTCCGCGTCCTAGTGAAGGCACCGGCTGCTTCGATCTCCGTCGCTCCCCGATCAAGCGTCTGGAAAATCTCCTTAACGAGCGCTTCACGTTGGTCCGAAATGATATAAGCCAGTTTGTCGTTCGTGATCCCGAGCTGGACGATATCGATCATCTTGATCGTGATGAACAGGGCGACGAGCGCATACAAGCCGATTTCAAGTGAAAAGATGATCGCGGCACTGATGACGATCGTTCCGTCGAGCAGGGCGATACAGAGATGGAGCGGTAATTTCGTAAAACGGTGAAGAATCTGGGCAATCAGATCCATTCCCCCGGTCGACGCCCGTGCTTTAAAGATCAGACCGAGTCCGATCCCGACCCCGGCCCCACCAAAAATCGCAGCGAGCATCGGGTTCATCGTCGCGGCCGGAACATCAAACCGTTCATAGACCAGGATGACGACCGGTAAAAAGATGGAACCGACAAGCGATTTGACGCCAAAGCCCATCCCGAGAATCATCCAGCCGATCGCAAGGAGGACGATGTTGGCGATCAATTGAAACAAGCCGGGTGAAATCCCAAACAAATCGTTCAGGACGATCGAGAGACCACTGACGCCTCCGGACGCCAACTGATTCGGCGCTAAAAATAAACTGAAGGCACTGGCGACGAACAACGAACCGAGTAATAAATAGATATAGTCGCGAACGACTTCCTGACGTGTTGATGTCATAACGTTACATTTCCCCTTACCTAAATTCTACAACCCGTGTTTCATTTTAGCGGAAAAGACGGGTAACGACTAGAAGGGCTGACCAACTCGCAGTGGTCCTCTTATACCGTGCTAAAGGGTTTGGAATAACGAACGATGCCTCGAATTCCTTTTAAGGCTTGTCGCTCAAGCGGCATGATCAGGAAAAAATCGACCGGCACCGGGAATGGGGCTTCGATGCCGTAATCAACAGCGCGCTCAAAGCCAAATTGCGGATAATAGCTGTCGTGACCGAGGACGACGATGTGCGACTCCCCGGCTTCCCGTGCCTCTTCAATCACTTGGCGGATCAGTTCGGACCCGATGCCTTTCCGTTGCCAGTGCGGTTTAACACCGACCGGGGCTAACGCGAGCGATGGAATGTCCTCGATGTAAATCCGGCTGAGTAAGACATGCCCAGCGATTTCCCCTTTGTCCGTTACGGCGACGCGGCTGTAATGCGGGAGTGAAGCCTCGTCTTCCCGCAATGCTTCGACGAGATCGGCTTCCGTCCGTTGGCCAAACGCGGCTTGATGAACAAGCCGGATTCCGGCAGCATCCTTGAATATTTCTGTACGAATCTGCATCTGTCTCGCCTCCTGAATCGATTGGTAGAAAAAAACCGCCGACACGAAGGTCGACGGTCTGTTGCCTTACATATTCATTAAGCGCAGGTAGGCATCGATGAAGCCCATGATGTCTCCATCCATCGCCCCTTGCGTGTTCCCGACTTCATAGTTCGTCCGGTGATCTTTGACCATGCTGTACGGGTGGAAGACGTACGAACGAATCTGGCTTCCCCAGGCGATGTCTGATTTCTCGCCGCGGATTTCGTCGAGTTTCTTTTGTTTCTCTTCGATTTCACGTTGGTAGAGTTTCGCTTTCAACATCTTCATTGCCGCTTCACGGTTCTTGATCTGTGACCGTTCCTGTTGACACGATACGACGACATTTGTCGGGATATGGGTAATCCGAACGGCAGAGTCCGTCGTATTGATGTGCTGTCCACCCGCACCAGATGCCCGGTACGTATCGACGCGTAAGTCTTCCGTCCGGATATCGATATCGATGTCATCGTTGAATTCCGGCATGACGTCACACGACACGAATGACGTATGGCGGCGGCCTGACGAGTCAAACGGCGAAATCCGAACGAGACGATGGATCCCTTTTTCCGCTTTTAAGTACCCATAGGCATTGTGCCCTTGGATACGGAGTGTGACCGATTTGACACCGGCCTCGTCACCCGGCTGATAGTCCATCGTTTCGACTTTCCAACCTTGTTTGTCGCAAAAACGTTGGTACATCCGGAGTAACATCGACGCCCAGTCTTGCGACTCGGTTCCGCCTGCTCCCGGGTGTAATTCAAGAATTGCGTTGTTTGCATCATATTCGCCGTTCAACAAGATTTGTAACTCAAACTCGTCAAACTTCCGTTTGATGTCACCGAGTTCGGATTCAAGGTCTTCTTGCAGCTCGACATCCGGCTCTTCTTTGATCAATTCATACGTCAAGACGATGTTCTCATGTCCGTCGGCGAGGTGTTGGTATTTATCGACCATCGCTTTCAGTCCGTTTGATTCGTCGATGACTTTTTGTGCCGACTCTTGATTGTTCCAGAAGTCCGGGTACGTCATCTCGTTTTCGAGTTCTTCGATCCGCGAGATTTTGTTCTCAAGATCAAGTGATGCCTTGTATTCATCGAGTTTCTTTTCCATCCACTCGGCGGTATTGCGTATTTCTGCTAATTCCATTGTGTTCCACCTTCTCTTTCCGTCAAAAGAGGCAGGAATCTCCCGCCTCTTTCAGCCGTTTCGCCACTTATGCCTGACGGCCGTGACAGTTCTTATATTTTTTGCCGGATCCGCACCAACATGGGTCGTTACGTCCGATTTGTTCATTTGGGTTTTTGCGGACTGGTGCTTTTTTGACGACCTTGTCCTCTTTCCCGGAAACCGCGACTTCGTCTTTGACGACTTTTTCACGTTTCAAGTTCGGATCAAGATCCGCCCGCAGGACAAACTGTGTCACTTCTTCCGCGATTGCTGCGTTCATCGTATCAAACATCATCGAACCTTCCGATTGATATTCACGGAGTGGATCGTTCTGACCGTAAGCGCGTAAGTGAATCCCTTCACGCAACTGGTCCATCTGATCGATATGGTTCATCCAGTGTTGATCGACGGCACGAAGGACGATGACTTTTTCGAACTCGTCAAACGCTTCAGCCGGTACTTCCGAGCGTTTGTGCTCGTAATGGGCGAAGGCACGTCCTTGTAAGAGTTCGATGATTTCTTCGCGTTCTTTTCCGAACAGATCCTGCTCGGACACTTTTTCTTCAATCGCAAGCGTCTGGTTGGCCCAATCTGCAAGCGCCCCGATGCTCCATTCTTCCGGAACGAATTCGATTGGCGTGTACTGATGGACACCTGATTCGATTGTCTGTTCAATCATCGGACGGACGATGTCAGAGACGGACTGCGCATCTAAAATCGCTGCCCGGTCGGCGTACATGACTTTCCGTTGATCGGCCATGACATTATCATATCCGAGGACTTGTTTCCGGGCGTCGAAGTTATTTCCTTCGACGCGTTTTTGAGCGGATTCGACGGCACGTGAGACCATCCGGCTTTCAATCGGTTGCGAATCATCCATCCCGAGACGATCCATCATCGATTGCAAGGAGTCGGATCCGAAACGACGCATCAATTCATCTTCGAGTGACAGATAGAATTGTGACGCACCCGGATCGCCTTGACGTCCGGCCCGACCACGCAACTGATTATCGATCCGGCGTGATTCGTGACGTTCTGTTCCAAGGATGTAGAGACCCCCTTTTTCGATGACGCCTGTGCCGAGCTTGATGTCGGTACCACGGCCGGCCATGTTCGTTGCAATCGTCACCGCATTCGGCTGTCCTGCATTCTCAACGATTTCTGCTTCCCGCGCGTGGTTCTTCGCGTTCAGAACTTCGTGACGGATGCCACGTTTCTTGAGGATGCTGCTGAGCAACTCCGACGTCTCGACGGCAACGGTCCCGACGAGAACCGGCTGACCTTCGCGGTGGGCGCGTTCGATTTCATCCGCGACCGCAGCAAACTTCCCGTTCATCGTCTTGAAGATCAAGTCCGGCTGATCGTCCCGGACGATCGGTTTGTTGGTCGGTACCGGTACGACGTGCATGTTGTAGATATTGCGGAACTCTTCTTCCTCGGTTTTCGCTGTCCCGGTCATACCGGCAAGCTTCGTGTACATCCGGAAGAAGTTTTGGTACGTGATCGTCGCAAGGGTCATCGACTCCCGCTGGATCTCGACGCCTTCTTTCGCTTCGATGGCTTGGTGAAGACCTTCTGAGTAGCGGCGTCCTTCCATGACACGACCGGTGAATTGGTCGATGATCATGACTTCGTCTTCACGAATCATATAATCGACGTCACGGTGCATGACCGAGTTCGCCCGAAGCGCAAGGCTCAAGTGGTGGTTCAGAGCGATATGTTCAAGCGCAAACAAGTTATCGATGCCGAAGTATTTTTCTGCCCGGTCGATCCCTTGTTCCGTTAACAAAACACTTTTCGTCTTGATGTCGACCGTATAGTCTTCATCTGCCTTCATCATCTTCGCGAACATATCCGCCTGCGAATAGAGTGCCGTTGATTTTTCAGCGGATCCCGAAATGATCAGTGGTGTCCGCGCTTCATCGACGAGGATCGAGTCGACTTCATCGACGACGGCAAAATAAAGCGGACGTTGCACACGGTCTTCTTTATACAGGACCATGTTGTCACGCAAGTAATCGAAACCAAACTCATTGTTCGTTCCGTACGTGATGTCGCAGCTGTACGCCGCTTGTTTTTCCTGACGTGACATGCTCGACAGGTTCAAGCCGACCGACAGTCCGAGTGCCGCATAGAGCGGCTCCATGATGTCACGGTCACGTTTCGCCAAGTATTCGTTGACCGTGATGACGTGAACACCGTTGCCTGCGAGGGCATTCAAATAGACGGGAAGTGTCGCAACAAGCGTTTTCCCTTCCCCGGTCTTCATTTCAGCGATATCACCGTTATGCAAGACGTATCCACCGATTAACTGCACACGGTAATGACGCATGCCCAGGACACGTGTCGACACTTCACGACAGACAGCAAACGCTTCCGGTAAGATGTCGTCGAGCTCTTCTCCATTCTCAAGACGCGTCCGGAATTCGACCGCTTTCCCTTCTAACTCCTGATCCGATAAGGCAGCGACTTGTGCCTCAAATGATTCAACGGCATCTGCCGCTTTTTCTGCTTTTTTCAGCACACGTTTCGTCGGTGCGAATAACTCTTTTAGAAAATTAGCCATGCCTTACAGTCCCCTTACTTCGAACGATTCTTTAAACGAACAGAATTCCGAGATTTTTCCTTTATCAAGTGTACCGAATACGCCGTCAAATTTCAACAAGCGGACCGACTGCCTCACTTGAAATCCAACTTTAGTCTGAGACACGTTCTGCGAACAAACGATTTTTCAGCATACCAAAAGGGGACTCACTCCGTAGAGTAAGTCCCCTGTAGATTCATTATTCTGGTTCAATCAGGCCATAACGGCCATCTTTTCGACGGTAGACGACGTTCGTATTACCCGTTTCTGCGTCTGAGAAGACGAAGAACGTGTGACCGAGCATGTCCATCTGAAGAATCGCTTCTTCTGTATCCATCGGTTTGAGTGTGAAACGTTTTGTTCGAACAAGTTCGAGTTCCGCTTCATCCTCTTCGTAGACAGGTGCATCTGCCTCCGGTCCCTCGAGCGTTTTGAAGTACTCCCCAATACCGCCTTCTTTGGCGCGGCCTCTCCGGTTGATCTTCGTTTTGTGTTTCCGGATTTGGCGTTCGAGCTTATCGACGACGAGGTCGATCGCTGCGTACATGTCGCCATTGACATCCTCTGCACGAAGCAAAAGATTTGGCATTGGAATCGTCACTTCGACTTTTTGTTTCTCATTGTTGACCTTGAGATTGACATAAGCCGTCTGCGCTTCCGTAGGAGTTGTAAAATAACGAGTTAACTTTTCAAGCTTTTTCTCGACGTAATCCTTGAGAGCATCTGTGACGTCCAAGTTTTCACCGCGAATGTTGTAGATCATGTAAACTCCTCCTTAAGTAACCGGTTGAACCTATGAATTCGTCATCCCTTCAGTCGTTTCCTTCTGAAGATTCCAAATTCTTTTGGTTCGTGATTATTATACCACGATAAGCTAGACAAGGAAATGAAAACGATAACATTCTATCGAATATCTCCCATGAAACTTAGCGTACTATAACAGTTGTTGCATGTTGATATTAGCGTATATACCCTTAACAAATTGAGATGAAACAAAAAAACCGCTTTTAGGGGATTCCTAAAAACGGTGGTGGCTGCTAGCGGAATTACAGTTTCGAAACGTTCGACGCTTGAGGACCACGATCGCCTTCGACGATTTCGAACTCAACTTCTTCGCCTTCTTCTAATGATTTGTAACCTTCTGCTTGAATCGCTGAGAAGTGGACGAAGACGTCTTTTGCGTCTGATGTCTCAATGAAACCGTAACCCTTTTCAGCATTAAACCATTTGACTTTACCTTGTTCCATTCGAATTCACGTTCCCTTCGCAAACTAGGATTGCGAGAGCAAGCTCTCTACCGTCTATACTAACAAAAGAAACAAATATTGACAATTAAAAATTCTGATTAATTCGAATTCAATGTTAATTAAAACGCCATACCGCCATCTATTGCTCTATTTTTTAAAAAATTACATTGTCATTACAGGTGTAGTATTGTATTATATCGTTAGTAATTACCTATTTTATCCATTGTCCTATCTAAGGAGGATGCAGTCGAATGCGACCATTCCATAATGACGAAAAGTATCGAATCACGAAACGGACCGTTGCGATTTTACCGTGCTATGACATGATGAAACAATCCATCATCGTCTTAGAAGACGGGTCAACGATCATGACACCGCTTCGTCCGTATCAACTTCTGCAGTTATCCTGCAGGCAGTATAACAGTTCCATCGAGGAACGGATCGTCACCGCTAAACGTGTCGCTTCCGTGAAAGGAAAAGTCCCTGTCGTCATCGAACCGACACTTGGTCTCGTCTTTTTCCCTACCAAATCACCAAAACGTGATGATTGCGAGTGGTATGCCTGGAGTCACATGTCCGAAGTCATCGAGGAAGACGGACAGACCAAACTCAAAACTCGTAATGGCATGATCCTTCCCGTAAACGCCTCTCCTTACATCGTCCGCAACCAAATGAAAGCAACCGGCGAGCTGATGGCTCGTTACCAACAATTGAACGCGATGACATTCGAGGACCGCTTTAATGCAATTAAATCGTAAAAAAAATGGGTTGGGCGATGATTTCGCTCAATCCTTTTTTGTTTGTGCCGATATATAATAAGATGAAGAATTTTTTAAGAAAGGAGGTTCATCGATGAATATCCAGATGAATCCAACGAGTCCGACCCGTTCCGCCCCCACGACCACCTTATCGGAGACAAAAACATACAGCGGGACCGTCCTTGAAAAGACGGGTCCGAATACGGCCCTCGTCCAAGTCGGTCGCGAGAAGGTCGAGATGACCTTCACCGGCGACGTCCCGGAGGGCACCTTTCAATTCAAGGTCAAAGGACAGACGACGGAAGGGTATCTGATTGAACAAATCACGGATCAACCGGAAGTCCCGGCAAGCGGACCGCCTAAACCCGATTCGTCTGGTGTCGATGCGACCTTACTCGACGAACTCCCACCAGAACTGAAACAAGCCGTCGCCCGGCTACTTGCGACAGGTCAACTACCGCAGACGCCGGAAACGGTTGCTAAGCTCGTTGCTGCCCTGCAGGGGACGTATAAGGACTTGGTCCTCCAGCTCGTGACGCGACCGTCTGACAGTGCCTTACCGGCAGAGGCAGACGTCTTGATTGCGCAACTACTCGCGACAACCGATTCCTTAGTCGACGTCTTGCCGGAGCGGCAGGCAGTCCTCGACAAACCGACGCTCAGTAATGTCATCGCCCTTGACGTCGCCCGTGTGACGTTGCCGACACGTACCCAGATTGACCAGGCAACACCTGTTGCCTTAAGACAAATCGCAAATCACGTACCGGCAGATCTGCAACCGGACATCATCGCCCGGATCGATCGGGGCGAACTGACGCAGGTCCGGGAGCAATTGCGCCCGTATTTCCCGAGTGAACGACCGGTACTCGCGGAACGACCGGCACCAAGCAAACTCGATCAGTTGACCGCTGTCATCGCACAAGCGCAACAACCGAGCACCGAGAAAGTCGCTCCGCTCGCCACACCCGTACGGTCGAACTTGACCGTCATCGCCGAAGTGACACCACGCCTCGCCGAAGTGACGAATGACTTCCGGAGCCAGCAGCGGACGATTGTCTCGCAACTCCGGCAAATCGAACCACTTGTCGAGGAACGACCGTTGCAGATGGCACAAGTCATCGAAAGTACAGCGAACCGCCTGCGTCAGACGTTCCAGCAGACGGACGCGATGTTACATACGAGCATGCGTGATGAAAAACAATTGATACAACTGTTATCGAAACTCGAACGGGGAACCGAACTGGCGTTTCTCGGACGTGGCGCAGAAGCAAAGGCCGTCGTCCAGGACGTCCGTCAAGCACTCGAAGCCTTCCGCTTCGCTCCGACCAATGTCCGGACAGCCTATTTGCCAGAATTGAACACGATGCCGCGTCCTGTCGTCACGAATACGACTCCGGCGCCAACTCAAGCACCAACACCACAACGCCCGATCCCGTACGAGCCGGGACAAAACAGTCCCCGTGTCTTACAGGAGACGGTCCAAAAAACGCTTCAACTGCAGACGGCTGAATTAAAACTGGCAACGCCTGCAGCAAATCCGGAAGCGGCGAAACTGCAGACGTTCCTGACGACGCAGCAACAGGTCAATAAACCGGACAACAACCAGCAACTCCAACAAATCTTGCTTGCCCTGCCTGTCCAACTCGTCGAAGGAACGGCTGGACTGCACGTCCACTTACAAAACAAACGACCGGACGAAGTGATCGACTGGGAAAACAATACGTTGTATGTTCAGCTCGAGACCCCACGTCTCGGTGATATCGGCGTCCGCGTCGAGACGGTCAACCGGAAGATGCAGATTACGATTGAAAATGATTTCCCGTTACTGGAACGATTAGCGACGCCGTTTCTCGAACGGACGACCGATGCCTTACAATCGACCGGTTATCAGGACGTCCGAATCCGCTTCGATTCCTTTACGAAAGACCAGACGACACCAGAAACCGTCAAACCGGATGAAAAACCGACCGGCTACGATTACCGGATTTAAGGAGGAGCCATGTATCAGAAAATTGATTTAAAACACCGAAAATCAGCGGCCGTCCTCCGGTACGATGAGGCGTCCGGCAATGCACCGATCGTCGTCGCCCGGGCAACCGGTGCCGCAGCGGATCGGATCCTACAGGAAGCCCGCGCAAGCGGCGTCGCGATCGAACAGGATACCTCGCTGCTCGGGCACCTGCTCGACCTCGATCTCGGCACGGCGATTCCACCGCAATTCTATGACGTGATGGCGGAACTGTTACTGTTGATTGAAGAACTGGATCACGCGAAAGGACGGGACGTATGACAGAACAAGAATTGTATCAGATGACACCCCAGCAATTGACGGAGACGATGTTAAAAGGTCTTGTCTTCCAATACGAACAAACGATATTCGCCCGTGACGAACGACGGTTTGACGCCGTTAACACCCGTCTGCAAAAAGCCTACCAACTGCTTGAAAAACTACAAGCGGGCTTACACGACGACGGCGGCATCATCACGGCACAACTCGATCAACTCTATTATTACTTAGCCGAACAGACGTTACAGGCATACATCGAGCCGACGTGCTTGGAAGAACTGTTACAATTGACGGAAGAATTGTTGATCACCTGGCAAGCCGCCAGTCTAAAGAAAGACCGTCCCCTTGTCCGGGCGGCACACCACGAGCGTTACGAAGGGATGGACTATTAAATGCGGATTTCAAATAATGTACAGGCCTTAAAAGCCTATCGAAACTTAAGTGCCAATCAGATGAACGTCAAGACGACGATGGATAAACTGTCGAGCGGTCAAAAAATCAACCGCGGCGCCGATGACGCGGCGGGTCTCGCGATTTCCGAAAAGATGCGGAACCGTCTCAAAGCACTCGATAAAGCGGAACAAAACGTTCTCGACGGCATCTCGATGGTCCAGACGGTCGAAGGTGGACTCAGTGAGACGCATAACCTGTTACAACGGATGCGCGAACTCGCCGTCCAGGCTGGTAACGGAACGCTTGCGACCGAAGACCGGACCGCAATCCAGGAAGAAATCAATCAGCTGACGAATGAAGTCTCGCGGATTGCCGAAACGACGCAGTTTAACGGAAAAAAATTACTGACGGGTGGCTTTAGTAAAGAAAGCAATGCCCTCTTCATTCAAACAAATGCCGGTGCCAACGAAGGAATCTCAGTAAAAATCGGTGATATGCGTGCTAGAAATATCGGAATCAGCACTAACACTAAACCAAACGCTACTGCTCAGTCACTTGATTTCCCAACAATCAAAACAAAACCAGAGTACGCACTCAGCGTCATGACGAGCAGCAACGCCGATGAAGCTATCAGCCGTTATACAAAAGCCATCGATACGATTTCCCAACAACGGGCAAAACTCGGAGCGATCCAAAACCGGTTCGAAGCAACATCGTCCGTCCTCAGTGTCAGTAAAGAAAACCTGACGGCATCCGAGTCACGTATTCGTGATACCGATATGGCGCGTGAGATGATGGAGTATGCGAAGTACAACATCCTCAATCAATCGGGCATGGCGATGATCGCCCAAGCAAACGCCTTACCGCAAGGCGTCTTACAACTACTCAACTAATCAAAGGAGGAATCACCGATGGACATCCGGCGCATCCAAGAAACAAGCCGCCTGCAGACACCGAAGACCGGACCGCGTGAAGTCGAAGCGTCGACGACGTTTTCGGCCTTGATGCAAGATAAGCGTGAACATAAAGGCTACGAACGCCTCCAACAGAAATTGATGCTCGTCGAAGAGCATGGTCAGTTGCTTGCAGAAAGCCAGACGATTGAACATCTCGAAGCCTATAAAGAAAAAATCAAGGACTTCCTAAAAGATGCCCTCGATCAGTCGCAACAACTTGAAGAAAAACGTGGCTTCAACCGCCGTGGCCGAACGAAGATCTACAAGGTCGTCGAACAAGTCGATGCGAAGTTACTGCAGTTGACCGACAACGTCATTTCCGGCGAATCACGCCGACTGGAGATTCTCGACCAAATCGGCGAAATCAAAGGAATGCTCGTCAACGTTTTTGTCTAAATTCATCTTGAGGAGCCAGTCCGATGCCTGACCTGTATATGAAAAAATGCCGTTGCCCCTACTGTCTCAAAGAAACGGCGACGAAACGTGTCTTGAGCCGGCATATCCGCGTTGATAAAACGGATCGTGACGGGATGATCCATTATAAAGGATCAAACGTCTATTACTATGAGCCGGTTCAGTGTACCCACTGCCGGTTCTTGTTTCACGATACGTTCGGCAAACTGACGACGGACGTCCGCGAGACAATCGCGACGACCATCTTACCATCGTTACCCGTCCTACCGTTTGCCTCGACGGAACGGACAGCGGATCAAGCACTCCAACTCTATAAACTGTGCCTCTATACGGCGCAAATCACCCGACAAAAGGATGCCATTCAGGCGATGCTCGGCGTGCGGATCGCCTGGCTCTATCGTTTGCTCGAGAACCGGGAACAAGAGTTGCTTTGGACGGAACGGACGGTCTTGAAATATGAAGCGTTATACGCAGCTTATTTGGATCCGATTCAAGCCGGTATTCCAGAAGAAACGCTTTTACTCCGTCTTGCTGATTTGTATGCCGTGCTCGATCGAACAGCTGATGCCCGCAAATGGTACAGTGTTATCTTCCAAAGTACAGATGTCTCGGAACGGATTAAAAAAGAGGCCCGTGAGCACTGGGAACTGTACCGGGAACAACACGATCTTTAACCCTGTTCGTCTGCGATATGTTAGACGAAACAGGGTTTTTCTCTCTTGTTGACGAAATTCATACCTATACAGACTTCGAGAAAGGAGGCGAACACATGACGAATCCATACGCAATCAGTCTTTATTTACTTCTGACCTATCTGATTCTAGCATTGACGTTTGACCAGACATGGACCTCTGCCATCGCCGGCAGCATCACCTTGATCGGCTTAAGTGTCTGTGCCTGGTCAGCGTTTGTTCACTTTTTAAGACGACCGAATCACCCGTACCGAAGAATCGGTCAGGCGATTGTTTTGTTTTGGCTCGGCATCATTCTCAACGTTATCTTGGCACTGTTACCAAGCCGCTTCCATCCTGTCTGGTCGGATGCACTGGCAAACGTGACGCTGACGCTGTTCTTACTCTTGACCGCTCTGACACTGGTCCGATTGATCGATTGGTCGTCATTCCGCCAAAACCGCTTGCTTTATCTCGATGGCTTTATTTTATTCGGCATGTCGTTCGTCTTCGGTTATATGATGATTTTACAGTACGTCCCTGACTTTGCCCGGACTACCGTCGAACTGATTGCGATGACAATCTACGCACTTTGTTTCATGGCACTGATCTTATTTTTCCTGATTCTCTATACGACCGGCTTACGCGGTGCACCGCAACACCGGATTCTGATTCAGGCCGTCTCCTTATTTTGTTTCACGAATTTCGGCTACTATACGTTTCTGATTCGTGATCAACTCGACATCGCGGCGTTTTTTTTACCGCTTTATCCGCTCAGCTTGTTTGGGCTGATTCGCTATTTCCGACAAGTCCCCCCATCGATTACACATACGTACACCCTGTCACGACCGTATTTACCGTACGTCAGTCTAGTGCTGTTACTCGTCTGGATCTCATTTTTCCGAGTGCCGAACATCGTCTATGTCTTGGCGATCACACTGCTCTTTTCGTTATTTTTGATCCGACAATATTTTTCAGAACGCCTCAATCAGCAGTTGCTCGAGGAACATGAAGTCGTCCAGTTAGATCTCGCCAAACGTGTCAAGGAAAAGACCGCACTCCTGGAGCTCCGAAAAGAGGAATACCGACGCCTGTTTCTCGATCATCCGGAACCGATTCTGCAGGTCAATCGAATGGGCACCCTCCAGACGATGAATCCGGCAGCGATTGAGCGATTCGGTCGACACTTACCGGAACGGCTGGCACACCAACTCCGACAAGAAGTCGTGCGTTTAGAGACGAGTCGTAAGTTGCTGTTACAAGAGGATACCGTCACGTATGACACGACGTTGATTCCGGTACCAGATCAGGATTACGTCTACGTTCTGTTAGCCGATATCACAGAGACACTCGAACAGCAACAATGGCTCGAAGGGCTGGGTTATCATGATGTATTGACCCGGTTGCCGAATCGTCGTTATTTCGAAGATTTCCTGCAAGAACGATTGACGCAGATTACCTCCGGTTCGTTACTGTTCATTGATCTCGACGGTTTCAAACATATCAACGATTCGTATGGGCATGACGCGGGTGATTATGTCCTGCAGGAGACGGCGAATCGCCTCCGGCTCCATCTCCGGCACGACGAGGTCGCGGCCCGGCTTGGCGGTGACGAGTTCATCGTCTTCCTGCCGCGCTCGAAGGCGGATACGATTCTTTACACCGAAGAACTGATTACTCAGCTGAATCAACCGTTTTGGTTCAATGACAGCGCGATGTCGGTCACACCGTCAATCGGGATTGCCCGCTATCCGGACGACGGCGCAACGACCAGTCTGCTCCTGATTCGGGCGGACGAAGCAATGTACAGCGTCAAACAACATGAAAAAAATGCCTATCGGTTTAAATGAAAAGGACCTTCCGCGGTGGAAGGTCCTCTTTCATTACAATGACTCGCGTCGATATTTTTCTTCTTCATACGCATCCGGTAAATCGGAAATCGGGCGTTCGGCTTCTTCCCAGGATTCCGACTCGACATCCGGTTCGATGAACTGATCGTACGAGCCGTCAGATCGATAAAATGGTTTGACGACTTTTCGTTTTTTGTCTTCACGTTTTGTCACGCGAGATCCCTCCCTAGGTCTAGAAAGTTACTGACGAGAATCAAAATACGGTGAAAAACTACCTTCGACTTCTTCGTACGGATCGATATACGATTTCCGACTTGTTTTCGTCTGACGGAGTTGACTGATTTGTACCCCTAATTTAGCGGTTTCTGACGATAATTTCAAGTCGATTTTTTGACTGTCGGCGACAAGCTCTTGAATGACGGCTTGATTGGCACCGGCAAGTAAGTTCGAATGAGCGGCGATGAACGCTTCCCGTTCGTTCAACAAGTTCTGGATTTTCAGCAACCACTCGTCATAGACGTCTTCTTCCGGCGTCTGCTCAAGCAACTCCATCAAGTGTTTCGTCTTCAGACGGAGCGGATCGAGCGGACTCATCGTTGACGTGCGAGCTTCATCGCTTCTTTCCATGTCTCACGAAACTCTTCAGCAAAACCAATCACTTCATCGATCGCCACAACATCATTTTTGACATTGGCGTCAATTAAGCGATCTTGCATATAGTCATACAAATTATTTAAATCTTTTGATAAGGCAATCGACTGGTTGAGCGTCAGTTGGAGTTCAAGAATAATTGCCTGCGCTTTTTGGATATTCGTATTTTTTTGTTCAATCAAGCCTTGTTCAATCGACCGTTTCGAAAGCATCGCAAACTTGATCAGTCCTTCATACAGCATCAACGTTAGGTCTTGTGGTAAAGCAGTTGTAACCGAGTTCGTTTGGTACGTTGCATAGGGGTTCGCCATCTGAAGTCCTCCTTATTGTCCTAAGTATGAAGCGAGTGTCGCCGACTGACTGTTCGCTTGGTTCATCGCCTGTTCCATCGCTGCAAAACGACGGTAATATCCATCTTCTTTTGTTTTCAATTTGTCTTCCCATGTCAGCATACTCTTATCGAGATCAGCCAGTGATTTTCCGAGACGATACGTCGTCGAGACAGCACCATCGAGTCCTGCGACCTTCGAGATTTTATCACGCATTGTCGTCGCAAATCCTTGGATTTGACGGACAAACCCGTCAAGTCCATTTATGCTCGGAATGGTATTTCCTTGAGCGTCTTTCACTGGTTCTGGAGCATCCGCTGTAAACAGTTTATAAACACCTTCCGGTTGTTCCTCAAGCATCTTTTTAAGTTTTGTTTCATCTAGTTTTAACTTTCCTCCATCGCGGAAATCACTTGTTGAAGTGATTCCAATTTGCGACATATAGTTTAATTGGATCGTATCAGTCCCTGACGTATACGAATAGCCGGTATCAATTTTTGCAGAAATTGCACTCCGGAATGAGTTCATCCCGTCACGCAAAAAACTGTCATTTTTCAGAACACCGCTCACCGCTTTTTCTTCCCATTTCTTAACCTCATCTTCACTCAGTTCTTTCCGCTGAGCATTCGTTAACGGTTGGAAGTCACGGTACTTTTCTTCTCGGACTTTTTTATTCATTTTATCAATTAAATCGTTATATTTATCGACAAACTTCTTGATTGAATCAAAGTTTGCCTGCGTATCGAGTTTCGTGTTGAGAGTAGTAGATGTCGTTGACGTCCCGTTTAACGTAATTGTCAGACCGTTTTGCGTGAAGGTGTTGGTCCGTTGTTCGAGTTCCTGACCTCCGATTGTGTACTTTGCATTTTTACCGTCTTGTCCCATCGTCAATGACTGGGAGTTCGCAATCTCGGAATTGGCATTCGCATCGAGAATCGTTATATCTGCCCCGCTTGGATTAAGTTTCCCGGTACTTGTTTTCGTTAAAACTAGTTTACCTGTAATATCATTATAGACAGCACTCATGCCGAGACTAGATTTACCATTGATAGCTGATGTTAAATCGGACAGTTTTTGCGTTGAATCTAGTGAAAGTGTTTCACTAATTGCTTTTCCGTCAGCAGAAAAGCTGTTGATTTGAACATTGATTTTTCCACCTGTCACAGTAAACATCCCACTGTCAGCAAGCGTTGAATCGGATGACTTTCCTGCCGTTGTCATCATTGTTACAGATGCTGATGATGCTAACTGGTCAATCTTATCAATCGTCACACTCCCAGCTATTGATGCTGGACTAGCAGTCACCAAGACTTTTGATGCATCCGAACTGGTCGCGGTCTTCGCTGTATAATTTTTCGATAACAACATATCACTCGCAGCTGTTCGTAAATCGAGTAAACCTCGGTTCATTTCGCGATAGGCATCACGTTGCCACGTTAAGGTTTGTTTCTTTTGTGAAAGACGATCCACTGGTGCCCGTTCCGCCTGCATCAATTGTTTAATCATCGTTTCTGTATCAATCCCACTTGCGAGACCACTAAGACGTATCCCTGCCATCCAATCAGTCCTTTCCCTTAAATCCGTTTATCAATCAGTTGATTAAATTCCATAAAAGCGGCAAAAAAATCGAGTTCCTTTTTACTCGGAATTTCTTGAACGACATGGTTATTTGTATCGACGACTTGAATATAAAATTCATTGAGTTTTTCATGTTTGATGAACTTTAAGCCTGTTCGTTGTGCTTCGAGCTGGACATTTGCCTTTTCAATGGCTGTTTCAAGCTTTGAGATATGCTGTGGTGTTGGCAAGATGACGATGCCATCCTGTGCCAAATCTTCTTGATTCGCTTCGATGAAGACATTCCGTGTCGCTTCGTAAGGTAAAACATTTTCAGGCAGGTGAAGCCGAATTTCCGTGTTGATGGAATTCATGGACAAACACTCCTTTTTCTTCTCTATGTAGTATATCGGCATATTCGAGTAAGTTGTAATACCTGATTTAAAAATCAATAGATAAAAGGCCATGGAACAAGTCCATGACCTTTACGTAAGCTGTATAACCAATTACGATTAACGGAGTAATTGGAGAACGCCTTGCGGCTGTTGGTTCGCTTGCTACGCGCATTAGCTTTCGCTAATGATAAGACTATATCTTCATCCTAGATTTACTAGGAGCTGGGCGCTTCCCCCGCCGTTTACGGAGTACGGATTTCATAACCATCGGAAGTCTCCATTAGGTCGTCTATCCTAGTCGTTGAACCTTCACCAAGGTTTCCCTACAGGTGCTTGGCTGCTGATTGTCCAATCCTTGACGTTTTTCAGAACGGTCACGCTCGCCGTTTCCAGCCACGTTGTCGTACATCAAGGCTCTCAGGAGTTCCAGCAATTCACCCAGTCATGCTCTGATTAGTTACCCAATCAGACGCCCGGTGGAATCAAATTACCGAAGGAGTTGAAGCACGCCTTGGGGTGTTTGATTCGATTGAGCCAACATTGCTTGTGCAGCTTGCGCAAGAATTGAGTTCTTTGTTTGGTTCATCATTTCTTTCGCCATATCAACGTCACGAACGCGTGATTCAGCCGCTGTTAGGTTTTCAGAAGATGTTTTGAGGTTGTTGATTGTGTGCTCGAGACGGTTTTGAGTCGCACCAAGCTTAGAACGCTCTGCTGAAACTGTTTCAATCGCATCGTTTACTGTAGTGATGGCTGTATTAGCACCAGTTTGAGTAGTAATGTCAATACCAACTGTTGTAGCTTCGTCTGTTCCAGTACCTACTGCAAGTGCAGTTGCATCCATGTTACCGATTACCAATGTAAGATTTTGTGATTCGTTAGCCCCAATTTGGAAGACTTTACCATCAGCATCTGAACCATCCAGCAATTTTTGAGTGTTAAACTCAGTAGTTTTAGCAATACGTGTAGTTTCTTTTGCTAACTGAGTAAATTCTTTTTGTAATTCTTCACGATCAGTAAGAGTGTTAGTATCATTGGATGATTGAGTAGCTAGTTCACGCATCCGTTGGAGAATGTCATGCGTTTCGTTCAATGCACCTTCAGCAGTTTGAATCAACGAGATTCCGTCTTGTGCGTTACGTGAAGCTTGATCAAGTCCACGAACTTGTCCACGCATTTTTTCAGAGATTGCAAGACCAGCTGCATCGTCGCCCGCTTTGTTGATGCGAAGACCTGAAGCGAGTTTCTCCATTGATTTCCCTTGAGCTGAAGAAGCTGCCGAAAGTTTGTTGTGTGTGTTAAGAGCTGTAATGTTGTGATTAATAATCATTGTAATTTCCCTCCATAGGAATAAATTTTTTGTCTCTTTGAAGATCCTTCTTCTCCGAGATGCGCCCCCTGGCCGGCCCAAGAGTAGCGCGGTGGTTGTAGTCGATGACTGCTTCCACTCTATATATCGTCGCCGTACCAAAATGTTTAACAGTTTCTCTCAAAAAAAATAAAAAACTTCAAAGAAAAATCGCAGACGAAGATATCCGTCTGCGATTTCTACTTTACAAACGCGTTGCGCCTGTTTCTTCCTGTAGTTGTTCGGCGACCGCCACCAACTCTTCCATCGCGCCATTGACTTCACCTAGTGAAGCGGCTTGATGGCTTGACGCCTGTAACACCTGCTCAGCATGTTTTGATGCTTCTTCAACCATTGCGAGGATATTTGCTGTCGTTAAACCAACTTGATCGATTTCCTTGTCCGACTTGATGACGAGTTGATCGACTGACTGGACGCGTGAATAGACACTTTCCGTTGACTGATGAATCTCTTCAAACGACGAACCGGCTTGTTCGACGAGTCCAACACCGGTCGCGACTTCTTTTTGCACGTCGGTCATCGCATTTGCCGTGTCGTTGACCAGACGTTTAACACCGGAAATCAAATCGGTGATTTCTTTCGCTGACGTTGCTGTCTGTTCCGCCAGTTTTTTGACTTCTGCTGCAACAACGGCAAAGCCACGTCCGGCGTCGCCGGCACGAGCCGCTTCAATCGACGCATTGAGGCTAAGTAAGTTCGTCTGCGCCGAGATATCACTGATGACATCGGTAATCCGTGAAATTTCACCGGTCATATCCGTCAAACGACCGTTTAGTGTTGCGGATTGTTCCATCTTGCTTGAAATCATATGCATTGCTTCGACCGAATCCGTTGCTAGCGTCTTTCCGTTTTCCGCTTCTGTCTGCATGACCGTCGCTGATTTCAAGGCTTCGTTCATCTCTTTTGCCACTTCGTCCATCGTCCGTTTGACGGCACCGAGTGCGTCCATCGACAGATAAGCTTGATCGACGTTTTCATTCATCTTCGTCGAGAGCTCTGCCATCGCCGATTGAATGCTTTCACCGGAAGCGTTACCCTCTTGCACAGCGGCGGCGATTTCTTGCGCTGACGCCGTTAACTTATCACTGGAATTGCCCATCTGTGTTGCTTGCTTGCGAATATGTAAGACCATGACTTCAAGTTCATGCATCAATTGATCGACTTCGTCGCCGCGTTTCGCTTCTTCGAAATCGACGTTGAAGTTGCCGTTTGCGACTTCACGCGCTGTTTCCGTCGCTTTTTCGATTGCTTTAATCGGTTGACGGAGAATCAATTGAATCAATAACGAGCCGAGAATCGAAAGTATTAATCCAATTCCAGCGCCGAATAAAATCGCCTGATTATCCGCGACGTTTACTCCGCGCGATAGGAATAATGTCAGCTGGGCAGAAATTCCGCCGGTAATGATTGAAATAACGAGAACCCATACAAATAATCGAATCTTTAAATTGCTACGTAACTTGCTCATATTCCGTAACTTCCCTTCCTGATGCTTTTCTCAACATTCTCCTTATCGGCATCAGATGAGAACGCTTTAATAGGATTGACCTGATTTCAAAGTCAGTTAAGTCATTTCCTTGTCACAAAATGACAAGCTGATTCATCTAACGACTAATCCATACAAGATAAGACGGGTGTTTACTGCCTTTCTGTGGAAAAACAAGGACGAGAGACCTTAATGTGAAGTGGCTCTCGTTCTTGGCCACGAAAGGCAAGAAACCGGTCTTATCCATTTAACGTTTCTCTTTCCAGCACAAAAAAACCGTTCCCTTGTCATATGTAAACGACAAGATGAACGGCTTTTTCGATTATTCTTTACTTCCGGTTTATCTCCACATATTTATAAGAAATATCCGTTCCGACATTGTGACGGGCGAGGTTTTTGACTTCCGTGTTTTGCAGGAAGGCATTTTTCCGTTGGTAGACCGGTGAAATCGCTTGATCGTCAAGTAACATCGTTTCCGCTTTGCTCAACAATTCCAGACGTTTGTCTTGATCAAGTTCGTTTTCAGCCTGTTTCAAGAGACTGTCATACTTCTTGTTCGAGTAGTCCATCATGTTGAACGGGTTGCCGGTCATGAAGAGGTTCAAGTACGTTGTCGCATCCTGATAATCCGGAGCCCAGCTCGCGAGTGACAAATCATAATCCCCTCGTCCTTCACGTGCCAACCGTTCTTTTTTCGGCAGTGACAACAGTTTGACATCGACGTTTTGTTGTTTTAGCGAACCTTGGATGTACTCCCCGATTTTTTTCGAGACATCGTCATCTTCAATGATCATCGTCAGTTCTAGCTTTTGACCAGCCAAGACTTGTTTTGCTTGTGTTGCGTCAAACGACGCTTCGATTTGACGGGTCTTGTCGTACTTCGGATCAAGTTCTTGCGGGACGATGTAATCAGCCGGCAATGATCCGTTGCCAAGTAACGTCTCCGTCAACGCTTTTTTATCATACGCGGCATCGATTGCCTGACGGGTCTTTTGATCTTTAAGAGCGTCCGTTTTTTGATTCATCCGGATGAAGAACATCCGTGAGTCGCTGAACGTGTTGTACTCTTTTTTCGATTTGTAGTTGATGACATTCTCTGAGTTCAGTGGCGCAACGTCAAGTTCACCCGTTTCAAACAAGTTGATCGCAAGCATCGGATCCTTGATGATCTTGACGTCGACTTCGTCAATCTTGACGTTTTTTTGGTCGGCATAATCAGCGTTTTTCGCCAATGTATAACCTTGCTCCGCTTGGTATTTCTTGAACGTAAACGGTCCGTTGTAGACGTTTGTTTCCGGGTCTGTTCCGAACTGCTCGCCTTGTTGTTTGACGATATCTTCCCGAACCGGCATATACGTCCCGAACGTCGTCATGCTGAGGAAGTACGGTGTCGGACGTTTGAGTTCAATTTGTAACGTCTGATCGTCGATGACTTTTGTTTCTTTAACTGGTTCTAACAAGTAAGAAAACGGTGAGTTCGTCTCGATTACCCGCTCATAGGCATAGCGGAAGTGTTCCGCTGTGACCGGTTTGCCATCCGACCATTTCGCATTCTGATCGAGCTTAAACGTGTAAACTTTTCCGTCTTCCGACACGCTGTGTGATTTCGCTGCTGCCGGTACGAGTTCGTTGTTGGCATCAAAGCGATAGAGTCCTTCGTAGATTTGGTTGAAGATATTCGACGTGATGGCATCTGCCGGGTCGACCGACAGGAGATCATAACTTTCCATCGTGTGCAGGACTTTCTTTTCGTTTTCATTTGGTGCTGCCTTTTCTGTTTCCGTCGTCGAGCATCCTGCGAGCAGGAACGCCGTACTGGCCGCCGCGATCAATGTCTTTTTCATCAAAAATTCCTCCTAAAGATAATGTGCGTTGGATGATTCGGCGTTCCTTGACGTAAAACAAAAGACGCCCTCTATGCCACAGCAAAAGCTGATGCATAGAGGACGCCTGTATCCGCGCGGTGCCACCTCTAGTTGAGATTAAAAATCTCCTCTTGTCGCTGGTCCAACAACCAGCTAGCCCGGTAACGGGGGCAACCGTCCTGTCTACTGAATCGTTCAACAGGCTCTCAGCGGTCCATTCCCTAATCAGCTTACCGCGTCAGGCTCTCACCTTTCCTGACTCGCTTTGTCGGCAGTGTTGACGGTACTTACTCCGCGTCGTTGATTTGTTTGATATGGCTTAACTTGTTGTTTACTTTACACGGCTTGTTTTCAACTGTCAACGAAAAAAGCTTAGAACGGATGATCCTCTTTGTGTTCCTGCTCTTTCCGCACCGGACGGGGACGGATTGGTTCGACGCGTTCGACATGTGTCCGGGTGATGATCCGGTTGCCGAATGCCGCATCGAGTAGGATCGTAATCGCGGCTGCGATGTGCAACAACATCCCGACGACCGGAATGACACCGACTGTCGACGCGACGATTCCGACGATGTTCCCTTTTGACACGCGACCCGCTCGTGCCGTCAAGACGACGACCACGATATGGAACGCTAACATCAACCACAGTGCATTATATCCTGTCCCAATGACAATCAAACCACCCAGCAACGGAATCCCGAGCATTGCCTCTAAACCGCCTGATACCCACTTCAACGTCCGTAATGAATCTTGTCGACCGTCCATGACGTCGCCTCCTCTTTTTTTCCATATGTGTAGTATACGACAAAACCCTGAGAAGGTTTCAGATTTCTTTTAGAATATGAACTTGTTTTTCATGTTGTCACTTCACCAAATGCCACCATTTTTTCAATACCATAGTTTCCGGTGTCCGGGCGCGACTCCTGCGGGAAAAGGAAGGGCTTGTCCCTTCCGTCAGGAACAGGCAAGACCCGGTCGTCCGAAGAGGACGATCGCGGCTTGCGTTCCGCCCGAGGAAAGCGCGCCAACGGACGAACGGAAACTTGTTTTTTTCTGTTCTAAGACCTATGGTCTATCCAACAAAAAAAGCCCACTTTCGTGGACTTTCCTTCAAACAATTTATAATCCGAGCACGTGGAACTGATAACCCCGTCCGACAACGAATCCGGCTTCTTTATACAAATCAAGCGCCCGTGCGTTGTCCGTCTCGACATCGAGTTCAAGCTGCGTCCGACCTGTGCGGAACATCGCTTGCACCATCAGTTTCAACATCTTTTTGCCATACCCTTTACCCTGCGCTTCCGGACGAACGGCAAACGCATGGATGCTTGCTTGTGTGTCTGACGCGAGATACGCCCGAATGACACCAACCGGCTTATCGTTCGCGACACCAAGGAACGTGACGCGATCGTCCGACTCGATGGCTTGATAAATCGACTCTGCTTCATCCGCTGTGTTGCCAAATGACGAACCAAGTGTCTCGACGATAAACGGACGATCGCCCGCTGTTGCTTCCCGCAGTTCAAAATCCGGGTCCGCTTTTAAGAACAATTGTGCTTTTTTGAGCACCATGTTGTATTCCGTCATCCGGTATTCGGCACCGAGTTGACCAAGGACAGCCTGACCTGATTTACTTTCATCATCAATGACAAACGTAAACGCTTCGACGCCTTGCGGACGAGCCGCTTCTTTCGCCGCTTCGACAAGCGTCTTGAAGACTCCTTGCTTCCGGTATTCCGGATCGACGAAAACGTTGATTTCCCATTCTGTCGGTAAGTAGGCAAATGCTTGGAGATAACCAATCAATTTTGTATCCTCATAGATGGCAAAATCATTTTGTCCAACCCAATCCGCCGCGACCTTTAGTTCAATCCCGTCGTGATCATTAACACATTTCTCAAGTTGTAGAACTTCTGTCGTTTGTTTAACTTCTGTTACTGTCCATTCCATTTCACTTCACCTCAACCTTTACTATATCGAACCATCAAAAGAAGCACTAGCAAAAGCTGGTGCTCCTTGCAGTTCACTTATTTTAATTTAAATGTTTTCATCATCGCCGGGACATCCTTTGTGATCAACTTCGCGATTTTTTCTTTACCGACTGCGCCTTTGACGGCTTCCGTCGGTTGGACATAATAATACGTTTTGTTGCCTTTTGTTCCGAGATACGTCCCGAACCCGACTTGTTTCTCAAATTGTTTTTTTGTTAATTTTTTCGGTTCAAAGTTCAAATTGACGAGCATTTGATCTTTGCCCTTCACTTTATAGTAGAGCGAAAACGTCCCGCTGCGTGTCACGGTCCCGTATTTCGTCTTGACGGTTTTGTTTTTGACAAGATCGACCTTATCTTGCTTGATCGCGGTCTGCAAGGCTGTCGTCGCTTTGACCGAGTAACCAAAGTCTTTGTTTTGAATCGTTCCTGTGTTGTACGTCACGTTACTTGCACCGAAAGCTGTCACTGGAATTAGACATGCCCCGATTAATACCCCTGTCATTGCTAGTCGTTTCATGCTAACTCCCCCTCAACTCTTCGATAGTAGAGGAATTCCCTTTTGTAAAATAGGTAAACTCTATTCTTGAAAAAGATTTGACGGAATTGTCTAAATTTCTTACGATAGAAGTAACGAAACGAAATGGGGTTAAACTGATGGCTGAACAAGAACAATTAACGCAAGAACAGCTCGATAATCTGCTGAAGAATTCGTTTGCGATGCAGGTACCAATCCTCGAGAAGTTCATGAAAGATACACATGACCGCTACGCACTCGCGACGACTTCTTTCAAACGCGATATGAATACGATGAAAGAAAGCGAGTGGCACCAGTTCTTTGCCGGTAAATTGTTACCACACTTCTTCCTCGAGCATCTCGGATTCGGCGCCTCGTTCCGCTTCAATGGACACGACAAAGAAGTTGATTTGCCGGAAAACGTCGTCCCTGTCCGGAATGACGCTGATGACCAAATCGCAAAAGTCGTGCTGGGTGTTGAAAAAGCAATGAAAGACATGCACATCAAAAACCATGGCTTAGTGGCGAAATTCTATCAGGAAACACTCGAACTCGCTTGCCAGATGGGCAGCCGTGTCGGGATGAGTGATGAATTCTATACACTCGTCAAACCAAGTCTCGTTCAAGCAAACGATTCCGAATAAGCAAACGTCTCGCTCCTCATCTAGTTGATGAAGGGCGAGACGTTTTTTCATATGATCCGTTCTTCTCCGCATCGAATATAAAAGCAGGCTCCCCCAAGCGAACTGTTGCGAACCCCATACTCAAGTCCATGACTATCCAGAATCAGTCGACTGATCGCAAGACCTAACCCGTGTCCCGACCCACCTGCTTGTTTGACGTAGAGATCCCAAATCGTCGCCCGGTCACTTTCCGCGACACCGCTTCCCGCGTCTTCGACCGTCAGTTCCATTGGTGTCAGTCGGACACGGACTTCACTGCCGGTTGGTGCTGCGACCTGCGCATTCATCAAAAAATTGACGAGGACGCGTTCGAACATCCGGCGATCGACCACAAGACGGACCGGTTCTGTCTCGACGGTCAATCTGACCTGGTCCTTGCTGAACGTCGACCGAAGGCGTTCGACCGTCTCCTGCACAAGCGAATCAAGGGCGACTTCCGTTCGGTCGAGCGGCATCATCCCCCCGGCAAGTTTCGAGTAGACCAGTGTTTCGTCAATCAACAGACCCAACCGGTCCGCCTCCTCGATGATGCTGTCCGTCACTTCCGGTAATTCTTCGACCGGGATCACTCCTGCTGCGAGTGCTTCCGTCTCGTTGCGGATGA
Organism: Exiguobacterium antarcticum DSM 14480; assembly: GCF_000685865.1. Classification (GTDB taxonomy): domain Bacteria; phylum Bacillota; class Bacilli; order Exiguobacteriales; family Exiguobacteriaceae; genus Exiguobacterium_A; species Exiguobacterium_A antarcticum. Next base: position 781,639 of record NZ_JMKS01000003.1, read on the forward strand.
TCGCAAGCGGTGTCCGTAAATCGTGGGTGATCCCGGCGATGAACGATTTCTGCAGGACGTCTTTTTGTACGAGTTGTTCCTGCATCTCGTCCACGGCACGAATCAACTCCCCTACTTCGTCATTGGGTCGGACCGGCAAGGTGACATCTTTTCGTCCGTCGCCAATCTGTTTGGCGACTCTGCGCAACTCGATGATCGGACGGATGAACTGTCGTCCCATATAGTAGGCAAGTCCTGCCGCCAGTAATAACGTCACGAAGAAGGCGACGCCAATTGCGAGATACACGCCGTCAAGTGCACTACTCGCAAGTGGGGCTTCACGGATCGTCGTGATGACCGTCCCCCCACTCGTCAGCTGATACGTCAACAAACGATTGCCTTGGACTTCGATGCGGTCCTTCTGTTGCAGGTCCTCTAAAATCGGTAACTCGACGATTTGTCGTCCCCGTCCGCCAATCCGTTCCGTTACGCCGTCTTTCGTAATGAACCCTTGGATTTCACGCGGGACGGGGCGACTCTCAGCGAGTGCTTCTTTGATGATGTTGGCTTCCCGTGCCAGTTGACTGTATCGTTCGTCCTCCGCAAAACGGTTGACGAGGAACGCCGTCAAACCAAAGCTGAGGATCCCCATGATCAATAACGGGGCGATGACGGCGAGTAAGAACTTCCGCATCAACTTGCTCATTCGATCGCCTCCAATCGGTACCCGACCCGATGGACTGTCTTCAGCTGTTGTTTAATGGTCGGTAGTTTATCGCGCAACTGTTTGACGTGCGTATCGACGGTCCGCGTATCCCCGCCGAACGTGTAGCCCCAGACTTCGTCCAGGATTTGGTCACGGCTGAGCGCTTCTCCGAGGTGCTCAAAGAAATAGACCAACAGTTCGAACTCCATCTTCGCCAGACTAATCGTCTCCGGTCCATTTTTGACACGGCGGGCCTTTTCGTCAATCGTCACATCTCCCAGTTGCCGTCCGGCGGGTAACCGTTGTTTTAACGCCCGTTCAAGCCGAATGATTAATTCCTTTAAGACAACCGGTTTGACGAGATAATCATCGGCACCTAGTTCGAGTCCAAACACCCGGTCGTCTGCTTCCCCGCGTGACGTCAGCATGAAGACGACGGGCGCCGGATGATTTGACTTGATCGATGGGACGAGCGACCAACCGTCTCCATCGGGTAGACGAACGTCAACCAGTACGGCGTCAAACGTCTCGTCCATCAAATGTGTTTTGGCCTCTTGCAGTGACCCCACAAGTGTCACCGTATAACCATGATGGCGCAAAAACCGTTCCGTGACCTGAGCCAGCTTCAGTTCATCCTCAATCACTAAAATCTTCATCTTCATCCCTCCATCTGTAGTGTACCGCCTTTTTTAGCCGGTTGGCGTTTCTTCGCGATTTCTTTGCAACTTCCTCACAACTTCCGTCCGGACACCCGCTAACATAAAGGGTGAAAGGAGTGATCACCCATGAAATTCAAAAAACAATGGATCACCGCATTGACCATCAGCGCCTTAACAGTTGGAGGAGCTTCTGCTTACGCCGCAACCAACGACAGCGATACGGCAACAAAATCAGAACGCCATCACTTCGAAGGCATGAAAAAACTTGACTTCACCTTACTTCTCAAAAAACTTAATCTGACTCAAGCACAAGCCGAGGCGGCTCGGGAAAAAGGCTTATCGATCGCCGATCTTGCGAAACAAAAAGGCATCTCGTTTAAAGACTACAAGGCAGCAGAACTCGCTGCTGCAAAAGAACAACTTGCTTCCCTCGTCAAATCAGGGGACTTAACGAAGTCGCAGGCAGCAGATATGCTAAAACGACATACGGAACGGTTTAGTGGCGTTTCAAGCTACACCGAGCTAAAAGAGCAAATGCCTAAAGGACATCACGGTGACAAAGGCGGTTTCTTTAACGAATCCTTGATTGCTGACGTCTTAAAAGCCCTTGGACTGAGCCAAGACAAGTTTGATGCCGCCAATCAATCACTCGCTGCCTATGCGAAGGCGCAATCGATCAAGTTCGCCGATTACAAAAAGGCGTTGCTCGCTGCCCAGAAAACACAACTCGACCAATTCGTCAAAGACGGTAAAATGACGAAAAAACAAGCAACGGACATCAAAGCCCGTCTGACGGAACAATTCTCGGATGCGAACAGTTACGACGATTTACCGGAACGTGGTCAGCATGGAGCAGGCGAACACGGGCGACCGGGACACGATGTATTTGGTGACACGACATCTGCCATCTTGAAACGGCTGAACCTCGACGAAACGAAATTCAAAGCTGCCGATCAAGCATTACCGGAATTTGCAGAAGCAAATGACGTATCCTTCGGTCAGTTTGAAAAAGCGGTGCTCGCGGAACAAACGAAAGCCATCGATGCGAAAGTCAAAAGTGGTACCATTACCAAAAAACAAGCGACGGCAATCAAGGAACGGATGCAGGAACGGGCGGATGAAGTCTCAAGTTACGATGACTTGGAACAAGGTCCACGTGGTGGACACGGACCAGGACATCATCACGGGATGAACGATGCTCCTTCCTCTGATACGGATCCAAACGCAAGTGACACGTCCGTCGATCTCGCTATCTAATCAATATCTCCAAACACAGATGAACCTCATCACCCTTCACACATGTGGATGTTGATGAGGTTTGTCTTTTTGTCTTTTTGTCTTTTTGTCTTTTTGTCTTTTTGTCTTTTTGTCTTTTTGTCTTCCTCTATTGCCTTTCCTGTTGGACGAAGCGAACCAGACGATCGAGCCTGCTGTCGCAGCTCGACTTCTACGGGAAAAGGAAGCTTTGCTTCCGTCAGGAACAAGTGAGACCCGGTCGACTGTCAAGGCGGCCGCGGCTCACGTTCCGCCCGAGAAAAGCGAGCGCATGAAAGCAGGTTCACCTCTCTTACTTTCCGGTACTCGTCCCTGTTTCCTCACGCCCCTCCCTATTCTCCAAAAAATGATTCGCTTTTTTTGAAAAAAAAGTCTATTCTTTGAACTTTGATTGCAATTGAGGCTCACTTACTCCGATACTAGAAAGAGAATTAAAATTTCTAGTGAGGAGATTTGTCTATGACTTTTTTCGACGCGATGCAACGGCTGAGTCGTTCATCTACATCCCCTCTGTTGATCGGCGGGCTCGAACTGTCCCATCCGGAACGTGTGGAGCCTTTTTTCCAACAAAATACGGATGCCGTCTTTTTCTTTAATCATCTTGGTGAAATCGTCTATTTTAACGAGAACCTTCCTCGGATGCTGGGGTATTCCGAAGATACTTTATATAACCATTTCGCCATCTTTAGCCCACCGGAACAAAATGATTCGGTGACCGCCTTTTTTGAACGTGCACTTGCCGGCGAAACCGTTCATTATACGGCCCAAGGATTACATATTGATCAGCATCGACTGACGTTAAAGATCACCAACATGCCAATCGAACAAGATGGTCAGGTCGTTGGTGTATACGGGATTGCACGAGACATCACACGTGAAAAGCAACTCGAAGACGACGTCGTACAAATCCGTTCGCAACTCAAGCTGAGGGAACAGATTCCGGAATTGGTCGTTTTCCAATATGATGCGCTGACACGAAAGATTGAATCTTCTGCGTCCTTGATTAACTACTTAGGTTTTTCACAACTTGAGTTAAAACAACTTTCTAATAAACAATTACACAAACGTATCCATCCGCGCGACTTGAATCCACTGCGTTTCCAGATGATTCGCCTGCTCGAAGGAGAAGTCGATTCGTTCGAACAGGAAATTTCACTGTTGAATGCCAATCAGCAATATCAGCTATTGCGCTTAAAAGCCTCACGTAGTAACGAAGATAAGAATCAAATCTCGATGGTTTTATACGATTTGTCAGAAGTCAGCGAGGCCCGTCAGCAATTGAAACTGGAGCGGGAACAAACAAAGGAAATTTATGAAGCACTTGAAGCCGCTATCTCACAAATTGATTTATCGACTGGTCGCATCTTGTTTCACTCGAAAGGATTTTTCCAACTTTTCGAAGAATTGCCGGACGATTTGATTCTTAGCGAGGAGTGGTTGTTTGGACGACTCGATCCTCGAGATATCTCAGCTATGAAACGGTTCATCAAACGGCTTATGTCTGGTAAATCCGGAATGATTCAATATCGCCTGTTGTTCCCAGATGGTCGCCTGAAATGGATTGAGGATCAACAAATCCCTGTCTTCCGACTGGATGGGTCGATTGCCTATACGAATAGCATCATGCATGACATCACCTTACAAAAAGAATACGAAGAGCGCTTGCAACAACTTGCGATGCATGATTCCGTTACTGGTCTACCAAACCGACTTGCGTTGACCGAAACCATCAAAGATTGGATGCAAGCAAATACAGCCTTTTCGGTCCTATCGATTGCATTCAATCGGATTTCGGATATTAACAACGCATTTGGTCATGCTTCAGGCGATCAGTGGCTTCAGGCAACGAGCGCACTACTCTCGACATCAAAAACAGCAGAGGTTTTCTTAGGTCACCTGGGTGGTGATGAATATACGATGTTGATTCCGTCTAGTTTCAAGAAGGACATTACGTCATGTGCTGAAACTTTATTACAGTTATCCACGAAACCCATTCTAATTGAACAGTATGCTTTATTTGCCCGGGTGTCGATCGGGATCAGCCGTTTTCCGGATGATAGTAACAATTCAGTTGAGTTGATAAAACATTCCTATACAGCACTGCGTCGTTCCCGACGAGAAAATCATAGTACTGTTCACCACTATGCGTCTAATCTCGATATCGATTACTACCGCCGTTACCGGCTCGAACAAGATTTGCATTACGCGATCGAGCGGGATCAACTGTTTCTCGAGTACCAACCGAAAGTCGATAGCTGGACTGGCAAAATCATTGGTCTCGAAGCCTTGATCCGGTGGCAACACCCGGAATGGGGACGGATTCCACCAAATGATTTCATTCCACTGGCAGAAGAAAGTGCACTCCATATCGCGATTGGCGACTGGGTCGTCGAGACGGCGTGTCAGGCGATGATCAACTGGTCCCGTGCCGGTGCTGAACTCGTTCCGATTTCCGTCAATGTCTCCCCGAAACGGTTTTTGATTCCCGGGTTCGAGCATCAAATCGAACAAGCTCTGACCACGTACAAGCTGTCGGCCGATCTGCTTGAACTTGAAATCACGGAAGCCGCCTTGATCATGGATGACCCGAACATCAGTCGGACCCTCGAACACTTAAGTCAGCTTGGTGTTCGGATTGCTCTCGATGACTTTGGAAAAGGCTACTCCTCGATGGTCTACTTGCAACGTTATCCGATTAATGTCATCAAGATTGATCGGCAATTTGCGACGCATATCGTAGAGGATCGAAAAGCACAAGCCATCGTCAAAAGTATTCTCTACATGGCAACGGAGTTTAATCTAGCCGTCATCGCGGAAGGAATCGAAACCTTGCAACAACTCGAGATGTTCCGCTCCTTGAACTGTCCGAATATCCAAGGTTATCTATTCAGTAGACCGGTGTCGGCAGAAGTCATGGAAAGTTTCCTCTTACGGGAAGTGTTGTATCCGATCGAAGCCTGTTCTCTTGCTCCCGATACCGTTCCCCGTTTCTCCGTCCACGGGAAAATCAAGATGCTGAAACATCAAAATCAAGCCTTTGATTTTAGTTTTTCAGACATTCAGGCGCACCGGACGAGTACCCGTCATCTCTACTTCACGACGAAAACGCCACTGCCGTTACAGACTGCGACGTTTGAAGTACGGCTCGTCGAAGGGATTCAGATGGTCTCCTGTACCTTGTCCATCATCGCCATCGAACAGGGTCAATATGTCGGAAAATATGCAACGGTCCAAGAAGCTGAACCGGTCTTACGTTTTTTCCAGTCTCTTCGCTATACCGAATAATGCCAGCACTAAGGTCGTCCTCGCGCGCCTTAGTGCTTTTTTGTTATAGTAATGAAAAGTGTGTAAAAAGGAGGAGTTCGATGCCCGCGACTGAACAGGCCAAACGACACCGCCGTTCGACCAAATGGCAACTCGTGCGTCGCCTGTTGCTATTGACGATCGGTGCCGTGATTTTTGCAATCGGACTAAAAGGATTCCTTGTTCCAAACAGCATCATCGATGGTGGCATCGTTGGGATTTCGATCATTGCCTCCAAACTGACGGATACGACGCTTGCCTTATGGTTGTTCTTCCTCAATATTCCGTTCATCTTCTTTGGCTACAAACAAATCGGAAAAACGTTTGCTTTATCGACACTCTATGCCATCTCGATCATGGCAATTGCGACGAAACTGCTCGAAGACATCGGACCGATGACACGCGTCGATCTACTCGCTACTGTGTTTGGTGGATTGATTCTTGGGATTGGGGTCGGAATTGTCATTCGGGCCAGCGGTTCGCTCGACGGAACCGAAATTTTAGCCGTCTCGTTTAGCCGCTCGACACCTTTTTCTGTTGGTGAGATCGTCATGTTCTTTAACGTCTTCATCTTAGGTGCTGCCGGTTTCGTCTTTGGCTGGGACCGGGCGATGTATTCGCTGATTACGTATTTCATCGCGTTTAAGACGATTGATGTCGTCATCGATGGACTGGATCAGTCCAAAAGTGTCTGGATCATTTCTGAAAACCACGAAGAGATTGGTCTAGCCATCATGGACCGGCTTGGTCGGACGATGACCTACTTAAATGGAGAAGGGGCGTTTTCCGGTGATGACAAAAAAATCATCTTTTGTGTCATCAGTCGTCTGGAAGAAACGAAATTAAAAGAAATCGTCCGTGATTTTGACGAAGAAGCCTTCATCGCCATCGGGAATATTCACGATGTCCATGGTGGACGCTTCAAGAAAAAAGACATCCATTAAAACAATCGATTTAATCAGAATAGAGAGGGAGGATCGCCGTGTCGTTGTTGAAAAAACACCGTAAGAAACTGATTGCCGGACTGATCGTATTGATCGTCCTGATTTTGATTGCGATCGTCGGGATTTCCGCTTACGTCGGTTCTTCGTTGACGGAGCCGACTCGGGAACCACTGACGACCAATCCGAAAAAAGCAGAAGGTCTTGCTTACGAGAAGATTTCCTTTCGGTCCGTCAAAGACCGGACGCGCTTGTCCGGTTGGTGGATTCCAAGCGAGGACGCCAAGCTGACGATCGTCTTCGCCCACGGGTACGGGAAAAATCGGGAACAAAATGATTTACCGGTTTTACCACTGTTTAAAAAATTTCATGAAGCCGGCTATAATGTGCTAACGTTTGATTTCCGGGGATCCGGTGAATCCGAAGGAAAACGTGTCACGGTCGGTGCAAAAGAACAGGATGATTTGTTGACTGCCGTCAACTATGCGAAATCACGGGCATCCGAACCGGTTGTCCTGTACGGGATCTCCATGGGGGCTGCGACTTCTCTTGTCACGGCACCAAAAGCGGACGTTGCAGGGGTCATCGCCGACAGTCCGTTCAGCGACCTCAAAAATTATCTCGAGACGAATCTGCCGGTTTGGAGCGGACTCCCGAACTTCCCGTTCACACCAATCATCTTGCAGGTGACACCACCATTGACCGGACTGAATCCGGAACGGGTCCAACCGCTTGAGGCGATTCGCCGAATCGAGTATCCGATCCTCATGATTCATGGGAAGGACGACGATGCGATTCCGGTGACGGAAAGCATGCGCCTCCAAAAAGCAGCACCCCGGTCTGAGTTGTACGTCACGGAAAACGGCGGACATGTCCAGTCCTACAAACATGACCGAGCGGCATATGAAGACAAAGTCTTATCATACCTCGAAGATATTCGTTAACCACAAAAACGGAGACCCTGTTCCTAGGAACGAGGCCTCCGTTTGTCGATTCACTTATCGTTTTAAAACCGCACTTCCGACAATCTTCAAGACTTCCGGTCGACTGAGTTTTTCTTTTCCGCGTGCGAGCGCATCGAGCGTCCCGTGCGCAAGAGCCAGCGGAATCTTACAGAACTCATAAATCGTCGTCTGTTTCGGAATCGATGCCAGATACGCATCCGCTTCCGCTAAGTTCTCGCGTGCATAATCAAACATCGTTTCCGTCGTCCAGCCCGGTGGGAAATAACCGACTCCGCGTTCGGCATCTTCTTGTTGATTCCGTAGGATGTTGACAGCCTGCAAACCGCGTCCAAACCCAATCGCCTGCTGTTTATCGGTCACGATACCGGCTTTCCAATACCAGATATCCGACAACATGACACCGACGAGTCCCGCCACGTAATACGTATATTCGTCCAAGTCAGCAGCTGTTTTGACCGTCCAGTCGCGTTCCGCCCAAACCGCCATCCCTTCTGCCATCTCAGCCGTCGATTCCAGTACTTTCGACCGAATGCCGACTGGGCAGTACGCAATCCATTCCGGAAGACGACGCGTCACTTCCGGTAACTGATTGGCATACGGGGCAATCAGCGTCCGGTATGTTTCATCCGAAAAGGTTCCCCGCATCAGTAGGGCCGTCTCGCGCAACAGGGTTGTTTTGATGTCTGTCGACAACTCTTCGTGATCCTCGATCTCGTCGATTGCCCGCATACATAAATAAGCAGCGCCGACTGCTTCCTGTAATTCCTGTGATAGACGGCTGATCGGTATATAAAAGGTCCGGCTCGTCGCTTTTAGTACACGATTCGCCTCTTTCTTCAGCTGCTTCGTCTCATTCATCCCACTACACTCCCTCTTTAGTCAAAAAGGTTTCTTTTCTCTACATTACTATACACGATTCAAAAGAAATGAGCATTTTTTTCGTGAGATGAAAAAACTTCTTCTGCTAGGAATTAGCAAAAGAAGCCTCGATTATGTATCCGTCCGCTGTTTCAACAATTGACTCATCAAACCGGTACTTTGCGACGCTTCCGCATTTTCGTCCTGAATCGCCAGATAGATCTCTTTCCGGTGAATATCGATTTGTCGTGGGGCATTGATCCCCAGTTTGACTTGATCGCCTTCAATCGCAAGAATCGTCAACTCGATATCGTCACCGATTTGAATCGCTTCTCCTGCTTTTCGTTTTAAAACGAGCATCAGCGGCCACCTACTTCGGTCAAACTGCCAATCATCCGTCGGTTCGCATACGTTTCGTCGAGGATGATTTGTTTCGCTTGACGACGTTTCGTCTCCATGACGAACGGTGCGCGCAAGTTTGTCGTCGATTCTTGGAAGGGTTCCCGTAAGGTCACGGTCGTATAGACAGCGACTTGTGCGGTTTCCTGAATACCAAGTTGTTCCTTGGCAGACTCCGGCAATTCAAACACATAGTCCGGATCAATCCAAAACGGATTCGTCACGACGAACGCACATTCCTCCTGATCAATCGATTGAAACGACCAAAAGGGAATCCCTTCTCCAAACGGTAACAGGATAAAACGGCGGGCATCTGGAAAGCCCGGTACTTCCGAAGCAAAGGTGATGATTTCACTTTCTTCTACTTGAACCGTACCAAAAAAGTCAGTATTGATTTGCATATGATTATCCTTCCCCATCGAACATGCCGCCGACCGGCCACATATCCAGTTGATTTTGTTCCCGTAGATAAATTTCGACCGTACCTTCCGTCACATTCAACTCCGGTCGATTGACCTGGACCTCAATCCGCGGTTTCTCAGCCGTATAGTTGAGTTGTACTTCTGCCGGCGTGTAATTGATTTTGACCCGATCGAGACTACGTGGTGAGAAACCAAGTGTCGTCACTTCAGCAGGCGGCGTGTCCCGCGATTTTGCGACGCGGGCTACCGCATTTCCCCCTTGCTCGATTCGCATCAATTGATCGCCTTCCGCTGCTGCCCGACTAACTGCCTGTTGCCCCATCTGACGACCATATTCCGCATAACGCTGGACGGACTCGAACGCCGGAAGTCGTCCCGTTTCAATCATCGCTTGGGTCGAGTCGATTTCGAGACGTGCTGCGACGGTCTCGATCGACAGATTCCCTTTTGGTTGTTCGATCGATAACGACGCCGGTGCCTGATGTTGCTCAAGCGTGGCCCGGGTCGCATTGATTCCAATCTTCGCTGACGTTTGACGCATCTCAAGATGTGGCAGATTCACCGTCCGTCATTCCCTTCTTAACGTAAGAAATCAAGCAAGGTCGGCTGAATGATCCGCGCCCCCGCACTGAGTGCCGCACGGTGTAACGTTTCATACGACTTCAGTTCCATGATGACTTTTTCGGCTTCGATGTCTTCGTTATCCGACATGACCGATTTTGCGATAATTTCTTGATCCTCCAGACGCGACGCATTCAGTTCGAGGCGGTTGACCCGCGCCCCGAGATCAGCTCGCGTTTCGACCGTCTGATTGAGCATACTATCCAAATCTTTTAACATGCCTGATAATTCGGCTCCATTATTTGAACTATCGACGGCCCCTGCGTCTGAAACCCCACCAAGCGCATCGTATAATTTTTTGAGCGTCGTAAACGTCTCCGGACTAAAGACATTCGTCGGTGAAACGTTGACTTGGACTTCAATTCCGGAAGAAATTTCATAGCGGATGACTTCATTTTCTTTTTCAGTTGGATCACCGTCCGTAAAAACGGTATCAACCGCCTTACCTGGTGTTGTTAAATAGTCTTTCAGACCTTCCATCGAAATGAACGGCTGATCGGTCTTTGTTCCATTAAAAATGGCTTTTTCATTATATTTCGTGTTCGCCAGTGTCCCGATATGTTCAATCAACTGACCCACTTCGCTTTGGATTGCTTTTCGTTGCGTGGCATCATACGTATCCGTCGCAGCTTGTGTCGTCAATTCACGGACCCGGCTCATGGCGGATGTCACTTCGTTCAGTGCCGAGTCCGTCAAGTCCATCCAACCTGTCGCTTCATTGACATTTTTTTTGAACTGTTCGACTTCACGCACTTCTGTCCGGTAACGTATCCCTTGCATCGCGACGACCGGATCTTCAGATGGGCGCTGAATCTTTTTTCCACTGATCAATTGTTCCTGCATCGCACTCAGTTTTTGATAACTGGCTGAGAGATGTCCGATATTTGTTTTCGTCAGCATCGTTTGTGTTACGCGCATTTAGTCATCACCGTCCTACGATTCCCATACCATTGATGATTTTATCAAGCATCTCATCAACCGTAGTAATATTACGCGCTGCCGCGTTGTATGCATGTTGGTACTGAATCATCATCGTCATTTCTTCATCAATCGAAACAGCCGAAACCGACATACGGCGCTGTTCCGCACTTTCCATCAAGACGGCAGAACTCTGACCGAGCCGAGCGACCTGATCCGTTGCGACTGCCATGTCTCCAATGACATTTTGATAAAACGAACCAACTGTCGTCGTCGTATCGGATCGTTCAAAACGAATGCTTGTTGTCTTCATGTTGGCCAGCTTCAAGGCACCGGCACTATCACCGATGTTCCCGTCCGTCGAGGTAGCAATGTTATCCAGACTCTTTTTAATGTCTGCTCCAAGCGTAATCGACTTCGCCGTAATTGCTTCCCCGTTGGAAGAAACAAAAAATTCATTTGTGCCATTTGTCGTATCTTTTTTTACGTTCGTCGCATGCGCTTCGTTGAATGCAGTCGCAAACGTCGTCGCCATCTCATCGAGGTGTCCTTGCATGTTGACGTACTCACCGGTTGCTTGACCATCCTCCACGTGTCCATACATCTCAATCAGACCAATTAATCGACCTGATGAAAAACCGCCGGCTGTGTCAAATGACATCGTTTGTGAATCCGTTTTGAATCCTGTATAGAGGCCATTGTCATCTGTTGTAAAGGTCAACGTCCCAGCTTTTGGCAGATCCGAATCCACTGCAAGCAACTTATCACCATTCGGTAATTTGATTCGAACATCGATCCGACCTTCTGCCGTTTTAACCGTATTCCCAAGTGTCCCTTGCTGAATCGCATCACCGTCGACTGATACTTTTTCAAAATCGACGTACTCTGCGAGTTCATCGAAATAACGGTCTCGTTCATCATAAAGTGCATTTGGTAACACACCAAGCGGTTCGACCGTATGGATTTCCGCATTGATATTATGAATCTTTTTGAACAGATCATTTACTTTTTTGGTCGAGACCTCAATCTCACTTTTCAAGTCACCTTGTACTTGATTGAGTGCCTTCGCCATATAATTAAACGTTTGTGTCAACGTCTCGGCTTTTTGACGGACGACACTCCGGGCACCTGAATCTTGGGGATTCGTTGATAAGGTCTGAAGGGATTCCCAAAACCCATCAAAGGCTTTGGACAAGCCGGTATCGGATGGTTCATTGATGACGTCTTCCATCCGACCGAATGCGGCCTCTTTTGTACCATAGTAAGATGTCTTCGTCGCCTCGTCCCGGTATTGTTTATCGAGCATGACATCACGGACACGTTCGAGGAGTTCACCTTTCACACCGGTCCCGATTTGTCCCATCTTTCCTGTCCCGATGGCCATCGACAGTTGTTCTGTTGTCGCCATGACAAGACGTTGCCGTGAAAATCCGACGGTTCCTGCATTGGCGATATTGTTTCCGGTTGACTGAAGTGCCCACTGATTGGTCGTCAGCGCACGCCGGCCTGTTTCAAGCCCCATGAATGTTGATCCCATGTTGTTTCCCCCTTAGGCATTTCGATTGAAGTGTGCGCGATCCAGCGCGGATTGACCGTATGTAAAATCATCGGCTTCCGGTATCAACAGTTCAAGATGCCAGTTGAGATACTGAAGCGATTGTTCGAGCAGGTCGGCATTCAGTTCATTAAGTGCCTTCAGTTGACCGATTGCCTGGAGTAACTGACGCATGGAATCGACATCTGTCGGATGAACCTGTAGCCATTCCGTCATCGTCATCGTCCCCATCTGTTCGATCCGTTGCTGTTCCAACTGTTCGATGCGTTTCAGATGAACCGGTTCTTCCTTGACGATTTGCGAAAGACGTTGCATGTCGTTTTGAATCAGGACCTGCTTTTTTTCTTCTGCTAGTTTTAATAACGGAATGTGTGCTGCTGTCAGCTGATCGATGAGTTCCATCCGTCCATTCCTCCTCTTCTATTATGTATATGCGTTCATATAAAAAACGACCCGCGCATCCGTGCCCCGAGTCGCCTCTACTGTCTGAGTTAACCTTCTTACAAGTTCAAGAAACGTTCCGCGATTTTTTTCGCATCCGGTTTATAGGTTCCATCCTGAATGGCTTGACGAAGGGATTCGATTTTCTCGGTCCGGGAAGAAGGTGTCTCACTAAAACGCATCCGCGCTTCGCTTGAGATCGTCACTTCATCCGGCCGATTCGTACGTGTTGGTTCTGTTCCTTCTACTTTTTGATTTTTTTCGTACGCTTTAGGCATATTCACCCATTTCGTAGAATCAATTCGCATGTGAACACCTGCTTTCTAGACTACAAGATTCTTAATTCAAGTTCGATACGTTCTCGGTTTCGAAGGGGCAGAAGAATCCAGCATCGCTTGGGCGAGGTCACGTCGCAAGGTATCACGACATTCGGCACAAATCGTGCCATCACGGGAGGGCTTCCCGCAACTCTCACACATGATCTCCATCTGAGAAATCTCAGAAATCAACAATCGCCCTTCTTTAATGTACCGGTATACGTTTTCTTTTTTCACACCGATAGTCATCTCAATATCGACAGGTGAGGTTCGGACTTTTCGCCGTTCTCGCAGGAACTCACGCACCTTCTCAAAATCAGTATGATCTTTTCTGATACAATCCACACAGAGATCAGAAGATTGACGAACAAATAACTTCCCACAAGTTTTGCAGTTTAATACATCCATTTCCTTCACCTCATATTGAATATCGGCAGGAAGGAGACTTTTTTAAACACTTCGAAATAAAGTTACGGCAGAAATTTCTTTCGCTCCGGCTTCACGCAGTCGAGAAGCGGCTTGGCGTAAGGTGATTCCTGTCGTGTACACATCATCCACAAGCAGAATGTTTTTTCCGCCAACCGGTTGAATGACGTGAAACGGGTTCGTCCGCTCGTACCGTTGTCGTCTCGATAAGTGGCTGAGCGCAACACCGTCCGTTCGCTCCAATGCCAGATGGACGCGTCCCCGCAACATCCGGGCAATCCATTCGGCTTGATTAAAACGACGTTCTGCCAACCGCTCCGGGCTTAACGGAATCGGAACGATCCAGTCCTGTTTGACTTTTACCTTCTTCAGCTCTGTTTTAAACACTTCGAGCAAAGCGGTGTCTCCGAGAAACTTATACTGTTTCATAAATGCCTTGGCCTGCGGATGATAGAGAAACAAGGGATGTGTGACCAGTGTTTGTCCCTGCTTTCGCCACTGCTGACAGTCCGCACAGAGCGCGTGTCCCGGTTTTCCACAGTCTGCGCATTCCCCTCTTTTTACAAATTCTATTTTACAGGTTGGACACAGGGTTTGCCTAGTCCAGACGTTCGACAACGACCAACTTGGTAAAAATGCCTGTCCGCAAAGTCTGCACTTCATCGAAATCCCTCCCGGTTCGCTTGTTTGATCTGATGAATCGCCTGATACATCGCATCGGAGCGGTCGTTCGCAAAAAATACAACCTCGCCTTCCGGAAAATCCGCACTCCGTCCGACACGACCGCTGATTTGAATCAACGCCGCGACACTAAACGCTTGATCGGCATCCAGCACGGCGACTTGAACATCAACGAGCGTCACGCCCCGTTCTAAAATCGTCGTCGTCAATAAAATCCCGGTCGTCTGACGAAACTGTCCGACCTTCGTAATCCGGTCCGGATCGGCGGCATGGACGGTTTCGCTTTTCAGTTGGTGTTGACGGAATACGTCTTGCCATACCTTCAGGTCGTCGACTTTCGGGACGAACACGAGTCGGGGCTTCGTCGAATGGGTGGCGAGCCAGTCCAAGACATCCGTCTCGGTATACGGAATCTGTAGACGAGGGACAGGTAACGGAAATCCGTGATAGCGGCGCATCAGCCGGACGGTCGGAAGGAGTTTATTGCGTAACGATGGGGTCGCACTCAGTAAAATCAGTGAGGCCCCTGTCCGCATCGCTTGACGGACATAGCGGTGTAACGTCCGGTCCGCATGATAGGGGAAGGCATCGACTTCATCGATGAAGACGACGTCAAAACAAGCACGGTAATGAATCAATTGGTGGGTCGTACTAATCGTGATATCGCCAAGCTGGAGGCGATCTGCAGATCCGCCAAACAATGAGACGATTGTGGTCTGCCGGAATGCCCCCTTCACATGCACCGTCAACTCCCGCACGACATCCGCTCGTGGTGTCGTGATCAAGACACGTTTCTGTGTACAAAGCGCCCGTTCAATGCCCGGAAACAGCATCGGTGTCTTACCGGCTCCACAGACGGCGTGGACGAGCAATCGTTTCTTTTGATCAATCGTCTTGACGATTGCGCGCGCGATCCGTTGTTGATCGACGGTCAAGTTCAGTTCGGCATGGTGGTCGGCTTGAACCGGTTCTAACGGGCGTGGGTCCGTCACCAGGTAGTCACATGTCCGCAACTTGCCAAAAACCAGGCAATGACGGCAGTAATAACAACGTTTCCCACACGTACACGGACCACGCGTCGGTAACTGACCACACCGTTGACAACGCCATGTCACGGCCGGCAAGCGTTTGATTGGATAATCGATTGGTTCGTCTAGCTGATATGCCGGAATCACGCGTCCTCTTAGATCCATCTGTCACGTCCTTTCTACAACCGGCCTTCACGCCAGCGTAGACATGTTTTTCGTCAACGTCCTCGCATTTCCTGCTCATCCAAATCATGTCACGCTATCACAAAATGCAAACAACTCCACAAAAAAGACGCATCTACTTGAGTAGACACGCCGAAAGTTTCAACTATGCGTTTCGTTTGTTCTAGATTCAGGCTTCTTGATACCACGTGATCCCGATCGCTCCCGGTCCTAGATGCGTTCCGATGACCGGACCAAACAGACTCATCTCGATCCGTGCTTCCGGGAATCGTGCCTGCAAGACCGCAATCTCGGCTTCTGCTTTAGACGAATCTTCTGCATGAATGACACCGATGACGTAACCGGCTCCGGTTCCATGAATCGTATCTTCCATCATCTCTTCGATTCGTTTGACTGCCCGTTTGAACGTCCGGATTTTTTCGAACGGCACGATCTTTCCTTCAACAAAATGAAGGACCGGTTTGATCTTCAAAAACGAACCGACGACAGCTTGCGTCATGCTGAGGCGTCCGCCACGCTGCAGATGCTCTAAGTCATCAACGACGAAGTAGGCGCGAATCAGTCCTTTTAAATCTTCAAGGCGCGTGACGATTTCAGCTGCCGTCGCACCTGCATCACGCATCCGGACCGCTTCCTTCACTAAAAAGGCTTGCGGCATGCAGGAAATCCGGGAATCAATTGGATGTACCTGGACGTGTTCGACCATCAGATTGATCGTATGTAGTGCCTGATACGTGCCACTAATCCCACTCGATAACGTGATGCCGATGATATCCGTTCCTTGTGGAAGACGGTCAAACGCATCGACGATATCTCCAATGTTCGGTTGCGAAGTCGTTGGGAGACTTCCTGTCTGAATCCGTTGATAAAAATCGGGTACGGAAATATCAATGCCTTCCCGGTACGCTTCTCTATCAAAAATGACACTGAGCGGTGCGACATGGACGTTGTTTTCTTCACAATAGGTAGTTGGCAGATAGGCTGTACTATCCGTTAAAATCACAATCTGGCTCATTCGTGAATTTCCTCGCTTTTAAGAGTTCCGTCGTGACATAAGGTATTCTGACAGGTCACAATCGCTTTTCATCATATCATATTTTAGTCTGTAAAAAAAAGAAAGACGGAGCCGAATCGGCTTCCGTCCTGAAATCAAACGACGACGACCCAGCCCCGCCGAATGGCTTCGACAACGGCACTAGTACGGTCAGGAACATTCATCTTGCGTAAAATCGATGACACATGATTTTTGACAGTCTTTTCACTAATAAACAACGTGTCGCTGATTGCTCGATTGGAGAATCCATCTGCGAGTAGCTGCAAGACTTCGCATTCACGACGCGTCAGCACATGGAGCGGTGCTTCCGCAACACGTTTTTCGATGGGTTGAGAAGACATCGTCTGTTTCATCTTCATCAAACGACGGTATTCTTGCAGTAAGTTTGGCGTGACTTTCGGATGGACATAACCACCCTCCCGATAAACGGAACGAATCGCATTCACGAGCTCATCCGTCGCCATCTCTTTTAAGAGATATCCTACTGCCCCTGCCCCTAACGCATGCATGACATAAGTTTCATCGTCATGGATCGACAGAATGATGACACGAACTTCCGGATGAACTTCCATCAGACGTTTCGTTGCTTCGACACCATTGACTTTCGGCATATTTATATCCATTAAGACGATATCAGGTTGATGGGCTTCGACAAGCGGAATGACATCCGCTCCGCTTTCCCCTTCCGCGACGACGATGAACTCTTGTTCAAAATCAAGAATTCGTTTGACGCCTTCACGGAAAAGCTGATGATCATCGATGATGACTACTTTTACTTGCTCGTTATTCACAGTGTTTCCCCTCTCACTCCGGATTCCTCAACTGGAATCCTTACCTTGATGACTGTCCCTTTTCCTGGTTGCGTCTCGATCTCAAACTCACCATCAATCAATTCAATCCGTTCACGCATCCCGATCAATCCAAACGATTCATCACACGATTCGACGATCGAATCGAAATCAAATCCGATCCCATTATCTTTGACGTGAATCCGAACGGAATGTTGGTACTGTTCTATGATAATACGAATGTCCCCTGCTTTGGAATGCTTAACTGCATTTTGGACGGCTTCTTGAACAATTCGGAAGACGGCGACTTCATACGTCGACTCAATCCGCTCCCCTCCCCCGAGATAGTTGAAGTGGATCGGAATGTTGGAAATTTCCTGCATATGTCGTAAGTAACGTTCGAGTGTCGGGACAAATCCGAGATCATCGAGCGTCATCGGACGTAAATCATAAATGATGCGCCGGATGTCGGCTAACCCGTCACGAATCAACGTTCGCAGACGATGAATCTCTTCAAAAGCGGCCTCCGCCCCGTTATGTTGATGGATTTTTTCAATCAAGTCGGCCCGGATCAAGACATGGGCCAGCGTCTGTGCCGGACCATCATGCATATCACGCGAGAGCCGACGCCGTTCATTCTCAGCCGATTGAAAAACTTTTAATCCCATTTCTTGTTTCTGCATCGCTTTTTCGTACTTTTCATTCATGACCTGCATATCGTCCGTCAAAAAGTTCAGGACAACCGAGACACGACTGATCAACATGTCGGCTCGTTCAATCGTTTCATCGAGTTGAATCAAACGTCGTTCGAGTTCATCCCGCCGCTTGCGGCAATTCATCTCATCCCGTTGATTGATGAATGATTCGAGTTGAAGCGCGTTTGCTGTCTCATACGCGGACCGGATATCTTGTTCCGAGTAGTTGTCGAAGTTCTTGCTCACGATGACGAGTCGCGCTTTCGAGTCCTTAATGTGTCGTTCCAGCCGTTCGGCTTCTTTGATATAGTCGTGAACACGTGTCTTCAGTTCCCGTAACTCCTGCTGGATCTCAGCATATTGTTCGCGTGAACTTTCTGTGATGCGAACGATTTCTTCCCGACTTTCTTCTACGACACCAATGATGTTCTGTACGATATCATTCAAGGACAGTCGCTCCCCCATCTCATTCGTCATGCTACTCCCTCCGTTCCTTGCCAGTCCCCACGGTTGTCTCTCTCTTTAATCGTCGTTATGCTAGAAAGAACTAGTTCACGAGGAGGACATTTTTGATTATGACATTATTTAATTATTATACAGTAAAAGAAAACGGTTTCCATGAAATCATTATCCAAAAGTCACGATTTATTACATATTTGGCGCGTGCCACCTCAGAAAAAGAGGCACAGGGCTTCATTGCGGACCTCAAAAAAAAACATCACGACGCGAATCATAATTGTTCCGCTTATGTCATCGGCGAACGAAACGAGATCCAAAAAGCCAATGATGACGGTGAACCAAGTGGGACAGCCGGCGTCCCGATGCTCGAAGTCTTAAAAAAACGGAATCTCCGAAATACCGTCGTCGTCGTCACCCGTTATTTCGGGGGCATTAAACTCGGTGGCGGCGGATTGATCCGTGCTTATGGCACCAGTGTCTCGGAAGCCTTAAACGCCGTCGGGATCATCGAACGGGTCGCTCACGATCTCGTTGAAGTCACAGTCGACTATACGTGGTTAGGAAAGCTCGAGAATGAGTTGCGGGCAACCCCTCACATCATCGAGCAGATTCATTATCTCGATCACGTCAAGATCGACGTCTGGGTGGAAGAGAAAGATGTACCTTCCTTCATCGACTGGATGACGAACCTGACAAATGGACAAGCGGTTCTCAAGAAAACCGTTTCCCGCTACATCGAACGTGACATTCAACCCTGACCTGCTATACTGTTTGTAAAGAATTTAAAAGTTTTCTAATAATTCAGTAAAGTAAGGAGTAATGAACTGTGGATGACTCAAAACGATCCCGTTCTGCAAAACAAAAACCGAAACGGTCTTGGTTTAAAGTGTTCGTCACCGTGTTCCTGATTGTTTTCATCACAGGAGGTGCCGCATTTGCCTATGTCGCGAATAAAACATTCCAGGCTGCCAAGCAGTCAGAAGTCAAACTGTCGCGTGGTGATAAATCAGACAAACGGGCTGCTGCCGTCGATTTGACGAAAGACCATTTTTCCGTCCTGCTTGTCGGAACGGACGAACGGCCCGGAGACACCTCTTCACGAGCCGATACGATGATTGTCGCAACGTTCAACAAAACCGATAAAAAAGTCAACCTGCTCAGCATTCCACGTGACTCCCTCGTCATGATTCCGTCTGTCGGTTACGAAGATAAGATCAACCATTCCTACGCCTTTGGTGGGATTGATTCGACGATCGAAACCGTCGAGATGCTGCTTGACATCCCGATCGATTATTATGGCTCGATCAACTTCAATGGTGTCGTCGCGATCGTCGATGCCGTTGGCGGGATCGACGTCGACGTCAAATTACCGATCGATACGTTGAATTCATCAGACCAAAAAAATGGTGTTAAACTCGAACCGGGTCTTCAACGCTTAAATGGAGAAGAAGCGCTCGCTTATGCCCGGATGCGTTATCAGGATCCGGAAGGTGACATCGGACGGACAAAACGGCAACAACAGGTCGTCCAAGCCATCATCGATCAGTCGACATCTTTTGGATCCATCACGAAACTAAATAAATTGATGGATGCGACGGGTGATAACTTCACGACGAACATGTCACTGACAGAAGCGTTCCAACTCCAACCGTTCGCGAAGTCCCTGAATGCCGTTAATCGGATTGATTTGAAAGGAACCGACACGAAAATCAATGGTGCCTACTATTATCAGCTTGATCCAACGTCGCTTACAGAAGCAAAAGCTGCTTTAAAAGAACAGCTTAACCTGCCAACTACAGCTGACGATCCAACGCTTACACCGGAGGTCACGGATGATTCGACAACTGGAATCAACTGATTATCCGGCTCTCTACCACCTTCAACAACGGGCTTATCAAGTCGAGGCGGATTTGATTGGTGTCCTGCCTTTCCCACCGCTGACGCAAACGGAAGCCCAACTGGTGCAGGAGCAGCCCGGCGGTTATGTTTGTGTGTGCGAGGGAACACTTGTCGGGGCGCTGACCCTTGAACAGGAAACGATCACACGGCTGATCGTCTCCCCAGATCATTTTCGTCAGGGGATTGCGAAACAGCTCGTGCAACATGTTTTGACGCGACAGACCGTTCGTTTCGTCTCGACGGCTGCTGCAAATCATCCGGCGATTGCCTTATATCGGCAATTCGGATTTCGACAAACCAACCAACAGACACGTGATGCGATTGTCCTTGTGACACTTGAACGGTCATGAAGATCCATAAGCTTGCGGTGTGCTTGCTCCCATCGAAAAACGAACGATTCCCTGTTACAAAACAGAGGAATCGTTCGTTTTTGTGTCTTGAGCTCGATTTTGACTCAGATCAAGTTCATGATTGTACCAATCAAAGCACCGATTATCACGATGCGCAGCGGCGACTGTTTATAGAACCGAAGCAGACAGAACAAACCAAATGCGACGAAAAAATCAGCACCTGTCTTGACGCTTGATGTAAAGATCGGGTCATACAAAGCTGCCAGTAAAATACCGACAACTGCCGCATTCACCCCGATCAGCATCCGACCGACCTGTTTGTTCGAACGGACGCGGTCCCAAAACGGGAGCACACCGATGACAAGCAAGAAGCCGGGCAAGAAAATAGCGAGTGTCGCAAGGATCCCGCCCGTCAGACCGTTTACGACTGTCCCAAGGTACGTCGCAAATGTAAAGAGCGGTCCCGGTACGGCCTGAGCTGCCGCGTAACCAGCAAGAAAACTATCACCCGTTAAAAAGTCAGGGACAAGTGACTGCTGTAAAAACGGTAAGACGACGTGCCCGCCACCAAAGACGAGCGCTCCCGCGCTGTACATGATACTTGTGAGTTGGACATTCCCTGTCGCGACATTCGCTAAAATCGGTGTCGCAACGAGCAGGACCATGAACAAGACCAAGGCACCGATGCTGAGAAGACGTGGTACGCGAATATCTAACTTTCCGCCACTAGCGGGTTCATCCTCGAACAAAAACAGACCGATCAGTGCTGCAAGAATCAAGACGCCTACTTGCGCGAGCGGGTGTGCGAGAAGCAAGACCCCTGCAAGGGCAAGCAACATCAAGAACAACCGTTTCGGACCAACGGCGAGTTTCGTTCCCATACCAAGCACGGCATCAGCGACGATTGCGACGGCGACGAGCTTCAACCCATGAATGAATCCGGCTTCCGCCAAATTGAATTCAGTCGCAAGCAACGCAAAGATGACCAAAAGAATACTCGACGGTAACGTAAAGCCGATGAATGAGATGATGGCGCCGATGACGCCCCCCCGGACAAGTCCAATTCCCATTCCGACCTGACTTGAAGCCGGGCCGGGCAAGAATTGACAGAGAGCGACCAAATCGGCATAAGCCTTCTCATCCACCCATTTCCTTCGTTTGACATATTCCTCATAAAAGTATCCTAAATGGGCGACGGGTCCGCCAAATGACGTTAATCCGAGCTTCAAGGACACGATAAAAATTTCGATCCATCTGTTCATATAACCACCTCCACCAATGATTATACGAAAAGTTTGTAAATTTTCTGTGACCGTTCATACATTCTGTGATTTTTTTAAGCCATATGTCCCCGCACGCCAGACCGCTTCGATCGGACCTTGACGGTGTTGGTTTAAGTACCAGTTCGAGAACACGACTTGTATTGCCAACAACACGATGACAGACAACGTCCCTTGCCATAACGGAATCGTTCCGTACATGCCCGTCAGGAAAATCAGTACCGTAAAGACCATCGTCTGCATCAGATAGTTCGTCAATGCCATCCGCCCAAGCACTTGAAAACCAGACAGCGAACGACCGGATCGAAGGAGTAAAGCCACTCCTGCCGCATAAGTCACAGCAAGCGTCCGTCCCGATAACCAGACAAAAAAGTAGTTGGCCAGTCCGTCCGGCACCGGTCCTTGATGAATACGAATGATTTGATACAACGCAGGGAACGACAGGACGAGACTGATGCCGAATACCAGCACAAGTGTCCGTGTCGCTGGCGGTCGGATCGTAAAACGTTCCATCAAATAGGCACCAATCAAGAACAATGATAAGATTTCCGGAAAAATCGTCAGCGTGTTACTTAACGCCTGCGGCAGCTGAACCGTTGCGTGATAGGATATGTAGTCAATAAACTGCCGCGACGCTACCAGTTCCTGAATCGTACCATCCGGCTCGACGATTGATTGGTCACCCACTGACCGGGCGTACATATAAATCGATCCGTACAGGAAAAACGTGTAGAGTTGTAAGGTGATCCCGATGAATAATTTCGTCGTCGGACGCGTCTTGACGAACAAGAGTAAAAAGAAACCACTGAGTGCGTATGTCTGTAAGATATCCCCTTTCCAAAACAAAAGATGGATCAGTCCAAACACAAATAAAATACTCAGCCTGCGAACAAATACCCATAATGACTTCCCTTTGACACGGAGACGATCGATAAACAAAATAAAGCCTGCTCCAAACAACACACTGAACAACGTATAGAATTTCGTCTGGATCAAGAGGTCAAACAATAATCGAAGCATCCGGTCTGCTTGTCCCATTTCACTCGTCAAACGCTCTCCGAGAAAACTCGGCATGTTGACGAACAGAATCCCGCACAAGGCGAATCCCCGTAAGACATCCAGATAGACAATTCGATCTGTACGTTCCATCAGATTCATTTTAGACACTCCTAGCGTCAATCAGCCGCTCAAATCCTTTGAGCGGCTGATTGGTTATTTTGATGTGATTCGTTCTAACAGATTGAGTAAGGGACGATACCGCTCGCCGAGTAAGCCCAATGATTCGACTAAGATATCGAGGACGAGTAACAACATGAGTAACGAGACGAGTGCTCCGAGCGAAGTCGTCTGGGAAAACAGAATCGCTGTCATGCCGAATACGGCACACAGTCCATAGATGACGAGCACGGCTTGCCGCATCGTAAACCCAAGATCAAGCAATCGGTGGTGCAGATGGGCTTTGTCTGGCGCAAACGGTGGTTTCCCTTGCAGGACCCGACGTACGATCGCAAACAACGTATCGGAAATCGGAATTCCAAGCAAAATAACCGGAACGGCCAGTGAAAACAAGGTGACATTCTTGAAACCCAGCAATGACAAGACCCCTAGCATGTAGCCGAGGAACAATGCTCCCGTATCTCCCATGAAGATTTTGGCCGGATAAAAGTTGTGGAACAGAAAACCAAGCGTACTCATCAGCAACAGAATCGCGACGATCGTCACGTAGACGTTGCCTTGGATGACGGCCAAGCTGATCAGTGTCAACAGGACAATGCTCGAGACACCCGCTGCGAGTCCGTCTAACCCATCAATCAAGTTGACGGCATTCGTGATTCCGATGACCCATAAGAACGTCAACGGCACACTCCACCAACCGAGGAACAGTTGTTGATCAAAGGGGAGATTGATGAATTCGATCCGAATCCCGCCGTTTAAGACGACGACGGCGGCGACGATCTGCCCCATCAACTTCAGCCGGGCATTCAATTGAAAACGGTCGTCGAGTGCTCCTGTCAAAATGACGACAAAACCACCAACCAAAATATGCGTCGCATACGGACTTGAAGGTTGCAAAATAAAGTAGCCGATCATGAAGGCGATATAAATCGCAAGTCCGCCTAAACGCGGCATGATCCGCACGTGTACTTTTCGCGCGTCCGGACTGTCAACGGCACCGACTGCAATCGCAAAGCGTTTCACGACGGGTGTGATCAGTAAGGCCGCGATAAAACAGACAATGGACGCCGTCCATAACATAATAACATCACGCTCCTGCGCGAATTATATCATAAAAAAAAAGAGCCGACGAGCGGCTCACATGAAGATTGGGACTTCTGCAGACGGATCATATGTATAGATGCCACGGCCTACCTTTTTAATCGCAGGGTTCGCTTGTTCGACCTTCGCCATCAACTGATAGATGTTGCTGATCTGATGACGGTAACGTAATTCGAGTTCCATCTGAATGTCACGCGCTGACATCGACTCACGTTCACGCATCAAGTCACTGATCTGGTGGACATATACTTCCAGCGGGTAACGTTGATTGACACGACGTTGCTTTAATGGACGTTCTTGTGTCACAGCGATTTCTTTTGCCGAGTCACCGGTTCCACGGCTCAGTTCCGCGATTAAATATTCTGCGCGTCGTTGCAAACGACGATATTCCTCTTCGATTTCCATCAGTTCTCGGTAGATATGTTCACTCGTTCCCATTCATTGACCTACTTTCCTAAATTAAACATAAATATTTCAATTATGTTTAATTGTATGTTTTTTGAAATATAATTCACTACATTTTGCCTCTTTAATATATAATTTTATTATATATTTAATTATTCTGTAATATTTTTATCTCATTGGGTAGCAGTTAACTACACTTCATATTAACAGAAAGGAGCTGTAACGGAACATATAAATTATAAATTAAACTATTTCAAAAGCACTTAATTGACTATATAAGCTTTTATACGTATTTATCTTACTTAAAAGGAGACTGGAAATTTAATGGACAAAATAACTAAAATCTTGACCTCAGCGTTAGTACTTTTGCTTCTGATCACGATCGTATTTCCGTCCTCATTAGTATCGGCTGCAACTGGAGTAACGTTTACGAAAACAACGTATAAAACAACCGATTTGTTAAATCTACGTTCAGCAGACTCCGTTTCTTCAAAAAAATTGGCATCGATTCCGAAAAATACAGCCCTCACGTCCAACTACCGTGCTGGTGATTGGTATCGCGTCACGTACAGTGGAAAGACGGGTTATGTTCTTGGTCAATACTTAACTAAAGTCGTTTCGGGCACGACGTTTACGAAAACGACATATCAGACGACTGACGCGTTATCGTTACGTCAAGCTGCCTCTACGGTATCAGCACGGCTGTTGACGATTCCAGTTAAGACGTCGATCAGTTCCAGTTTCCGCGATGGCAACTGGTATCGCGTCACCTATAACAACAAAACAGGGTTCGTCTCTGGCTCCTACTTAAAAAAAGTGACCGTTGCTCCTACCACTGCTTATACGACGACCGAACGACTCAACTTACGCAGTGCGCCGACAACTTCCGGCACGTTGCTGATGACGATCCCAAGCAATCAGGTCGTCCAGTCGCTGTCCATCAGCTCGAACTGGCATAAAGTCACGTATGGCGGGAAAACAGGTTATGTCATGGGAACCTATTTGAAAAAAGGAACGGCTTCGCCAGCTGCGACACCTGCCGGCAAAGCCGACTACAGTGGCGCGAAGATGTATGTCTTGATTGATTCCGGAAGCACAGTCGCCTTACGTTCTGCTGCTTCCGTCTTGAGTGGACAAACCGCCCGACTCGGACGGGGAACACCACTCGTCGTGACGAATAGTCTCCATAAAACGCGTGGTTTCGTCGCCGTCCAAACGGCAGATGGTCGTCGCGGTTATGTAGAAGCGACGTATTTGACCCTCTTCCAACCAAGCACTTCCAACCGTCCACTGATCGTCCTCGATCCCGGTCACGGTGGGTATGATCCTGGTGCCGTCCGGTCCGGACTGGCAGAACGTGATATCGTCCTAGCCGTTGCGCGCCAAGTCGCAGGTCTCCTTGAAGGAAAAGTCGATTTGACGTTAACACGGTATACGAATGATTATTATCCGACATTAGGAGACCGGAGTGCGATGTCGAATGCGCTTTCGACAACGCGTTTCGTCAGCATCCATACCAATGCTTCTTCTGCGGTGAGCGCGTCAGGTGCGGAAAGCTTTTATTCCAAAGGATCAAGTTCGATTCAACTCGCACAAGCGATCCAGCAACGACTGACGAGTTATGCCGGCATGAAGAACCGGAATGTACGCTTCGCCAATTATGCCGTCATTCGCAACACTCAAGCCCCGGCAGTCTTAGCAGAACTTGGTTTCTTGTCGAACAGTGCGGATCGTGCGAAACTCGCAAGTCCGGCTTATCAAACACGTTATGCCCAAGCGATTGCAGACGGGATTCTCGCTACGCTTTGATCAAAGGAAGTAAGTCAAAAAAGCCCTGATTCCTCGCCCGGAATCAGGGCTTTTTGGCACGACAAAAGGACCACTCAGGGAAGCGGTCCTTTTGTACTCACATGAAAAGAGATCAATCAGATGAAACAATCGACCATCAGGGAATGGTTGATTTTCATTAGCGACTAGCTAGAATTTGCTCAAGGGAAAGCAAATCCGTCGAATCGACACGATAGTCTGCCTCATGTAACGTCGTTTCCGGTCCGACTCCAACAGCATACATACCTGCTGCATGAATCGCCGTGATACCTGCGGCTGCATCTTCTACACCGATACAACATTCAGGTGCGACGTCAAGCGCTTCAGCTGCCCGTAAAAACACTTCAGGGTGTGGTTTTGACTGGGCAACGGTCGCTGCATCGACGATATCATCAAAATAGTGTCGGACTCCAAGTGCCTCAACGACGGTCAACGCATTTTTAGAAGCCGACGCCATTCCGATCTTCAAGCCAGCAGCACGGATTTCATCAAGGAACGCAATGATTCCCGGTAAGAGATCCTGTTCTGAGATATGTTGGATCAACGTGACGTAATGGTCATTCTTTTTCGTTGCGAGCGTTATCTTCTCTTGCTCCGTGAAAGCATCTTGCTTTCCGCCAAGTGTTAAAATCCGCTCGAGCGAATCGGTTCGACTGACGCCTTTTAGTGTTTCATTGAAATCCCGGTCGAACGGGATGTCCAGTTCCTCACCTAGTTGTTTCCAAGCCAGATAATGATACTCGGCTGTATCGGTAATTACGCCGTCTAAGTCAAAAATGACCGCTTCAATCGTTGGTGCCATCCGACATCCATCCTTTCATCCATCGTACATGAAAGACAAGAAATCGAATGATTTGCGCAAACGATTGCACTTGCCTCAAGAATTATTCTACCTGTTCCCTCCCTTCTTTGCAAGCGTTATCAAAAAAACAGCTTAAAAACCAAATCCTCTTTACTAGAGAACGTTTTCATATCCAAGGGAATGTTTTACTTTTTTCGTTCTTTACTATTCGTTTTACAATTTTTAACTGTTATAATGAAAACGAGTCTGATAGTCGAATTGAAGGAGTGACTAACTATGTTTCAGCGTGTTAAACAATTAATAGATGAACAGAGTCGTAGAATGCGGCGTTACGAAAAAACCGTTTTATTAATTAACAGCTTAGAAGCAGAAATGGAACAAAAAACGGACGAAGAATTACGACGTTTGACACAATCCTTAAAAGACCGTCTTCAAGCCGGTGAAAAAATCGAAGCCATTACGGTAACCGCCTTCGCGCTTGTCCGGGAAGCAAGTAAACGGACGCTCGGATTACGTCATTATGATGTCCAATTAATCGGTGGGCTGTCGCTTCTTTCAGGACATATCGCGGAAATGGCGACGGGTGAAGGAAAAACGTTAGTCGCTTCGCTCGCAAGCTTCACACAGGCCTTACATGGACAAGGTGTCCACGTCATCACGGTCAATGAATACCTGGCCAGACGCGATGCCGAGCAAATCGGTCAGATTCACCGTTTCTTAGGTTTGACGGTCGGTATCAATTCTGCTGACTTATCTTTTGAAGAAAAACAACACGCGTATGCGTCTGACATTACATATGGTGTCGGGACAGAATTCGGATTCGATTATCTCCGTGATCATCTCATCATGCGACCAGACGATCGCCTGCAACGTCCACTTCGCTTCGCCTTGATTGACGAAGTCGACAGCGTCTTAATTGACGAAGCGAAAACGCCCCTCATCATGGCAGAACGCGATACGGTTCATGAAGGGTTGCAACAACTCGTCCGCCATGTCATCCAAGACTTTATCGAAGACGCAGATTATACATTTGATGAAGAGGTCAAAGCGGTTGCCTTGACCGATCAAGGCATCGAAACGATTGAACAGGTTTTTGGTATCGATCAGCTGTTTGCCGCTGAACATGCCGTTTTGTTTCATTATGTCATCCAGGCACTCCGGGCTCATGTCGTCTTACAACGTGATGTCGATTATATCGTCAAGGATGATAAGATTGCCCTCGTCGATCTGTTCACCGGGCGTCTCATGGAAGGGCGGAGTCTGTCTGACGGTCTCCATCAGGCACTCGAGGCGAAGGAACAGGTCAGTGTGACGGAAGAAAATCGGACGACGGCCCAAATTACGATCCAGCATTATTTCCGCCTCTATCACCATGTCTCCGGTATGACAGGGACTGCTGCGACTTCGCGTGATGAATTTTTGAAGACTTACCGGATGGACGTCGTCTCGATTCCACCAAACCGTCCTAAAATCCGCGTCGACGAACCAGATGTCCTGTTCTTGACCAGTTCTGAAAAATATACGGCCATCGCCAGAGCGACAGAAACGGCGTATGCGACCGGACAACCGGTCCTCATCGGAACGACATCAATCGAACAGTCTTTGAAGGTCGCACATGTTCTCGACGAACGAAAAATCCCTTACGAAATTTTGAACGCCAAAACGGTTGATCAAGAAATACGGATCATCGAATCCGCCGGACGACAGGGACGAGTGACGATCGCAACGAACATGGCCGGGCGTGGAACCGACATCCTGCTCGATGATACGGCAAAAGCACAAGGTGGTCTGTTTGTGATCGGGACAGAGCGACATGAATCCGTCCGGATCGACAATCAGTTGCGTGGCCGGGCCGGGCGTCAAGGTGATCCCGGTCGGACCCGCTTCTATCTTTCGCTAGAAGATGATCTGCCCCGGCGTTTCGCACGCGATCGCCTGATTCGCGTAAAAAAGAAGCTGGGTTCAGTCACAGGACCCATCGGTGCGAAAGAAGCCCAACAATTGATGGCGTTTGCGCAAGAGACATGCGAATCCGTCAACCGGAGTGTCCGCGACGATCTCGTCCAACTCGAAGAAGTCATCAGCGAACAACGTCTTGCCATCTATCGTCTGCGTAATCAAATCGTTGACTCGACGACACTGGATCAGTTCGTCCGACCATTTGCGGCTCGGACGGTTCATTCGTATCTCGAACATCATTTGACAGACGAACTGGTCCCGGAGGAGTGGCCGATTGATTTACTGAAGACGGAACTGGAACAACTCCTTCATCAGCCGATCACACTCGTCTTAGCTGATACGATCGATGGCGTCAAACAACAACTCGAACCGTTGATCGACTCCGTCGAACAACAGATGACAGTCCACTTAGCAGAACAGGAAGAAGCGGCGCGACGTTTCATGTTGCTTGTACTGGATGAACAATGGACAAGCCATCTGACAGCGATGAACTCGTTGAAGGAAGGAATTCATCTGCGTAGTTATGGGCAGGAACAACCCGTCCGAATCTTTGAACGAGAAGGAATGGATTATTTCCGGTATGCCATCTTAAGTTTTGAAAAACACGTTGTTTCCGGACTTTGCCGTTCGGAAGAGACGTCTACACCAGGAGGACTGATTCATGCAACCATCGACTGATTCGTTATTGATTCAACCTGCCCTTTACTTCACTGAGGATATGCCGATCGTCAAGGAAGACGAATATGTCTTTCGTTATGCCTTGAATCAGTTACCGAAGCTTGGACCTGGTCAGCTGGCGATCCATTTGTTTCAAGTCGTACAGACGGAACCGTTCCAATTGATTGCTCTGTTCCAGAATACGCTCGAGCAACATTTCCAGCTCAATGACTTGGTTGTCCTCGTATTGTCGGGTGATCAGCTTGTCGCCCGAAAAACATTTACGATCGAAGAAGTACCGGTCTTACTTCCGATGGCGACATTACCACTGTGGCTCGAATTTTCAGAAGACGAACAGTTTGTGGATATAACGACACTCGCGACACCACTCGAACTGGTCTTCTCAAATGAACAGTTATCGGATTTAGTCATGGATGTTACGTTGACAACGTCAGAACAACGGCTTGTTCGCCAAGTCGCCTTTTCTCACCCCGCTCCACCAACAGACGGCTGGTCGCTGTTGCCGGTTTCGCTCTTCAAACGTGAACAGACCGTCGATGCCATCGTCCTAGTCCGTAATCCAAGTGAACAGTCGATTGAGCTCGACCCACTCGACTTTGAATTAATCTGCGGCGATCAGACCGTCTCAACTACTCAATATGAAGCCGTCACGGTCTCTGCCAAAAGCGAACGCGCCATCCGGTTCGTCTTTGACTACACGGCAAAAGTAACGGATTCACTCGCGTTACGTTATCTTCCTTAATCGTTTTTTCAAAAAATGGACTTCTCGTCAGCGACGAAAAGTCCATTTTTGATTATCCTTTTAGTAAACCGATGACACGGACGTTGACTGCTTTTGGTTGGAACGCCAACATGTTTTCCATGTCTTGCGCAATCCGTTCCTGTACTTTACCAGCCGTTTTGATGATCGACATCCCGTATTTGATATGCACCGACAGACTGACTGTGATCGCACCGTCGACATCTTCGACTTTCACGAGTTTGACCATCTGTTTTTCCTGTAATTTTGAATCGTCCTGTGTAAAGGCAATCCCTTCTGTTTCCTGAACTGCTACTCCAGCAATGACTTCAATGACTTGCTGAGACACGTTTACGACACCATCCGCGTTATTTAAGTTATATGACATACTATCCACGCCCTTCATCAATTAATCGCTCTACTTTAAATTGTATAGCATTTAACCTTTTTTTGAAAGGTCTTGTCGTTCTTCGACGATTGGTCGAATATCAATCTCGATCAACGGCCGTAAGATTCGAACGACGAGCGGATGAATGATCAAGCCGACAATCAATAACGCAACACCGGTGACGATCAGCATTGCGAGCCACGGTTGCGGCACAAAGGCTTCTGTCACGTATTGCCGCCATGCCATGACGAAGAAGACGTGGAGCAGATACACGTATAAACTGAGTTCGCCGGCGCGTGTCACGAGCGGCAGACGACGCATCGGGACAAGCATCATGAATCCAAGCGACGCCGTAATCGAGAGGAAATAGATCACGCTGTGTTTTAAGACACCGATCCAGGCATCACTGTCGTACTGGACAACATACGGGAAGCGATGTTTGAATGCATTGGCGAGGGCGACGATTTCTTGAGGCGTATCACGCCATGCCTCATATAGAAGGAAACCGACGACACTCGCAAACGCTACACCACCAATCAATCGGACATTCATCCTCCGCTTAAAGTTTTTCGGCATTTCAAAGATGCGAATGAATTCATGTTCCGACAAGTAGTTCCCTAAGAGGAAGTAAGGGTAAAACATGATTAATTTCCGTAAGGCTAAAAATCCTGTATTTTCTAGCTCAAAGCCATACAAGAGGGCAAAGGCGAGGCCAAACCAGACATACCCGCGTAGATGGACGACGTACGGTGTGACGATGTACCAGACGACCATGACGAATAAATACCAGAGTGCCCAGTATGGACGTAAAAGATGGGTCCCGATATTTTCTCCTGACAGGATGGGCAATCCTTCATTAAATGTCGCCCACGAACCGATCAGGATTTGCCAGACACAATAGACGGCAAAAAGTTGGATCACCCGTAAGTATTTATTTTCACGGAAGAAGTAACCACTTAAAATAATAAATAATGGCATGTGGAACGAATAGATGATTAAATAGACTGTTTCGAGTAATTTCCCATCGTAATCAAACCGTAGATCCGTCAGCATATGACCAATCACAACGAAAATGACAAGAAATCCTTTGATGTTGTCAAACCATGGGTTTCGATTCATGTTACACTACCCCTTATACTCCCTCGAAAGGAACGATTGTTTTATGAAAAAAGCACTAATTATTTTATCGGTCGTCGTAAACGTCGTCCTCCTTGCCCTCTTACTAGGACGAAAGCCCATCGAGTTATTCGAATCCGCCTTTCCTGCAACGAGTACGCAACCGATTACGACATTCCAATACACAAAAAATCCGAACTATGTCCGCTTGAATAGTCTCTTCCATACTTATCAATACCCAAAATCACCGAATGCTGTCATGTTAGGTGATTCGATGACTAATTTTGGTGACTGGCGGATCTTGTTAGATGATCCGACAATCGTCAATTTCGGGATTCCGGGTGATACGACGGAAGGATTTTTAACTCGGCTTGATCTGATTGTCGAGATGAAACCAAAACGTGTTTTCTTAATGGGAGGCATCAATGACATCCGCCATTTCACGCCGATTCCGATAATTACGGAAAACATGACGACCATCGTGACGACACTCCGAAAAAATAACATCGATGTCGTCATTCAGTCAACGTTACCTGTCGCTCCTAAGTATTCCGATTCCGTTCGTGTCAATCGGGAAGTCGAAGCTTTGAATCGGAATCTCGAACAGCTCGCAAAATCAGTCGACATGCCGTTCATCGACTTACGACCGACCTTGACCAACCAACAAGGTTATCTTCAGAACCGGATGACCTACGATGGTCTACATCTGGTTGGTGGTGGCTACTTGCGCTGGAGTGACGCCTTGAAGCCGTTTGCTGAACGTCTCCAAATCACAGAAAATAAATCAACTCGATAAGATAACAATTTAAAAAGAGTTCGAGCGAACCCAAAAAAACAATGCGCGATCCTTACTTTTTTCTTGATCAGTCGCCTTATTGTTTACCCTTGACATCGGGGTCTTTCACCAAACAAACAAAAATCGTCTTACTCAAGGAAGCTTGGACTGGTGTCTGGGTTGGTCTAGCGGTCATCTTCGGAGGAAGGATGCTTGTCTCTGACTTCTACGAGAACCCGGTTTCGATTTCCCTTTCCGTACTCGTCATCAGTATCCTGTACAGTTTCTACCGGACAAAAAAAGATACGTCAACCGACCTCTAAGACAATAACTTCATGACAAAAAGGGAGATTCCGATTTGAGGAACCTCCCTTTTTTGACGTCCATCCCAAAAAATGAACCTCTATTTTTCTTAGTCTTCTTGGTTTTTGACACCCATGTACGCGGCGATGCTTGATGCTGAGAATACAGCGATTGCGACGATACCGACTGAAATCCATACGACTTGATCCATCTTTTCTCCCCCTTGTATGTAACCGTTCACTTTCTTTTTTTAGCGTACACGAAATTCGTCAAGAAAGAAACACATTTTCCATGTCTAACGACTAGACGTTTCGGGAAAAAGTAACTATAGTAAAGGGACAACTATAAATTGTCAGAAAATTCGATTATTTAACAAGGAGGTGATTCTGATGTCTACCCCAATTCTCACACCACGACTTATGATGCGACAACGAAGTATGATCAACTTTGGCTATTGGCTTGTCATCGGTCTCATTGGATGGACGATGCTCAGTTTCGTGACCGGACTTCGTGATACCCTTTCGAACCTTCCCTTCTATGAAAGTGTACCGCTTGCTCTAGCCGTCATCTTGATCACAGGGGTTGTCTTGAAAATGGCTCGGGATGAATGGTGGATTCGCTATCTCGATCGTCAAACTCAGTTTTACATCGGTCATGACACGGTTTTGACCTGGTGTCTCATCATCGACAGCATGTGGTTGATCCGCAAACCGATGCGCCGCGAACTCCGTCACCTTTATAAACACATCACACAAACCAAAACATCACAAGAAGCGATTGAAACGCTTGCCACCCAACTTGTCGAACGTGGTGTCCTCATCGTCTATTCTCGTCCAAAAAGTGATCATCCTGCTTAACGAAAAAAGGCATGGAACATCAGGACAATCCCTCCTGAATCCCATGCCTTTTGCGTGTCGTTACTGTTTAGCCAACCAGCTTGCTGCCGCCTCGATTGTCGGCATGACAAGTTGATGCCCATGATGCGACCATATCACCTCAAGCTCCGCTCCAGCCTGTTCGAATAGTCGAGCCAGCTCCTCTGTTTCGGAAGCCGGGCAAATCGGATCATTCGATCCAGCTCCGATGAAAATTCGGACTTCTGCGGACTCGGGTAAAGTCACACCACGTCGCGGGACCATCGGATGAAGCAGGATCGCCTGTTCAAACAACCGGTTTTCGAACATCATGTTCGCCGCGATGTTCGCTCCGTTCGAATAACCGACTGGTATGAGTTGATTGACGGAAAAACCATGCGTTTCACTTGATTCATGTAAAAAGGTGATGAGCCGTTCTGTCCGAAGCGCAAGATCTGCTTCGTCAAAGACCCCTTCTGCCAAGCGCTTGAAAAAACGGGGCATCCCGTTTTCCGTCACTTCGCCCCGGACCGACAAATAGCCGGCATCTGGATGCAACAACGGGACCAGTCCAATCAGATCGCGTTCCGTCCCACCTGTTCCGTGTAACAATAAAAAAATCGGTGCGCCCGGTTGTTTCGCCGGTTCAAATAAATGAATCATACAAGTCTCCCCTTCATTCTTCCTTACAAAACAATAATAGTAACTAGTTTACTAAAAGTAAATATATATGCTTGACTGGTTTCTTTCTTTGGAACCTTTACCCATTTTCTTCGTAGAAGTATTAGGAAACGAGGCGTGATACGTACGACCTATCTTGATGAAGGAGGACTAATCCCTATGCTAGAAATTAAACAGATCACAAAACGGTTTGGAGCATTTACGGCTGTTGACGAACTGTCCTTTGAAGTACCGGAAGGACAAATTTTTGGTTTGCTGGGAGCGAACGGTGCCGGTAAGACGACGACGTTCCGGATGTTACTTGGTTTGCTGAAACCGACGGAAGGTTCGATTACGTGGAAAGGACAACCGATTCCCTTATCCAAAATTGGTTACCTCCCGGAAGAACGTGGTTTGTATCCGAAAATCCGCGTTGATGAACAATTGATTTTCTTAGCCGAGTTGCGTGACATGAAACGAAAAGATGCGAAACAGTCCTTGCTCGACTGGCTGAACTACTTCCAGATTCCGCAGTATGAAAAGATGCGGGTCGAACAACTATCAAAAGGGAATCAGCAAAAAATTCAATTGATTTCCGCCGTCCTACATAAACCCGACTTATTGATTTTAGATGAACCGTTCAGCGGACTGGACCCCGTCAATGTCGAACAGTTAAAGACGGCCGTCCGTAAATTGACAGCAGAAGGCACGACCATCGTCTTCTCGAGCCACCGGATGGATCACGTCGAAGAACTATGCGAACATGTCGCGATTCTCGACCATGGAAAACCGGTCGTCGCGGGGTATCTCCCCGATATCAAAGCAGGCTACGGAAAGACACGTGTCTTATTGACGACAGATGCACCTCCGCTGTTATGGGATGCGCTCCCCGGGATTCTTCAAGTCGAATCAGATGGAACCGGCCATAGCCTCCAAGTCGAATCAAAAGAAGCCGCCGATTCATTGTTACGTCATTTGATCACGGAAGGATTCCGTGTCGAACGATTCGTCTGGGATCAATTATCACTACAAGATATCTTCATCGAGGAGGTCGGAAAACGTTATGAACCATAAATTCTTCACCTTGTATCGTTTCAGTCTGTTTCAAAAATTACGGGCTAAAAGTTTCCTGATTTCGACTGTCCTGATGATTATTTTTCTCGTCGGCTTCAGCAATATCGAACGGATCATCGATTGGTTCTCCGGTGATGACCCGAAAATCGCCGTGGTCAGTACACTCGATACCAACATCCTCCCTGTTTTAAAGGAAGTCGGGATCAAAACGGCTATTACCGAAAAAGACTATACGCTCAAACAGTCGCGACAGGTCGTCGACAAAGGAACGTATGATGCGGTCGCTTTATTGTCCGATGATCCGTATCGTGTCACACTGATTAGTGCCAGTCCGGAGCAAGAGCTGCAAACACAGCTATCGACGGCCTTGAAGCAAGTCCGGGATCAGAAGATCATCACGGAGGCAGATGTCGATCCCGCTTTACTCGCGTCTCTCGCTGCTCCGATTGATGTCAAACAAGAATTGACGTCGACAGGTGGAAAAAGTGAAGATGAGTTGTTTGCAGCGTCCGCGCTTGTATATGTCCTGCTCTTTTTGATGTACTTCACGATCGCGATTTACGGGGGAATGATCGTGACGGAAATCGCGAATGAAAAATCATCACGGGTCATGGAACTGTTGATTTCAGCAGCCAGTCCGATCCAACATATGCTCGCGAAAATCACGTCAATCGCAACCGTCAGTCTCATTCAGCTGTCGTTACTCGTCGGAGTCGGTTATTACAGTGCACAAAGCAGCAGCCTGTTTGACCAGTTATCGCTTGATTCACTCAGCGTCAAGACGATTGTTTACTTGTTCGTCTTTTTCCTACTTGGTTATCTGCTCTATGCGACGTTACTCGCTGCACTCGGTTCACTGGTCAGTCGGGTCGAGGATGCTCAACAGGTGACGTTACCCGTCATCATGTTGATTGTCGCAGCGTTCACCGTCTCCATCTTCAGCCTGAATGCTCCGACGAACCAAGCTGTCGTCATTTTGTCCTTTGTGCCCTTCTTCACCCCGATGCTGATGTTCTTACGGGTCATGCTGACGGAAGTCCCGGTCTGGCAAGTAGCCTTATCGCTCGTCTTGATGGGAGTCAGCATCGCTCTTGCGCTCTTCGTCGGAACAAAGTTCTACCGCGGTGGCGTTCTATTCTACGGATCAAATCCATTAAAACAATTACGCCGTATTTTAGGTGGTCGCCAGTAGTGGTTTACAAGACGAACCGTTTCCGCTATCGTTAGGTGAGAAAAAGCCTTTAGGAGGAACTACGTTATGCGGTCTCGTTTTTGGGCAGCGATTTTGTTTACAGCTGCCGCCATCGTCTCGTCCCTTGTCATGTTTACGAAATTCCCGCAAGCAAGTGAGACATGGAAACTTGTCCTCGCTTACGGAGGGACGACATTTATCGTCAGTCTGTTTTATTGGTCCTTCGTCACTGTCCGAGTCCAATCTTCACGTCTATATGGAAGCTGGGTCGGTGTCTTTATTGGTGGGACGACGGTCTTGCTCGTCTGTGTCGCTCGTTTTCTGATTCGAGGAGACTTCATGATGATTTTCAAATGGCAGGCGATGCTTGGTAGCCTCACCTTGAACTTCGGTTATGTGGGGTGGGTCTTGATCATTGCTAACGCCATCATCGGTTTCCTGATCGGACGGACACGACAACAAGTACGCCGTGCACCACGTCCTGCGCCACACCGTTAATT
The DNA here is from genome assembly GCF_000685865.1 of Exiguobacterium antarcticum DSM 14480. Classification (GTDB taxonomy): domain Bacteria; phylum Bacillota; class Bacilli; order Exiguobacteriales; family Exiguobacteriaceae; genus Exiguobacterium_A; species Exiguobacterium_A antarcticum. The sequence continues at coordinate 819,390 of NZ_JMKS01000003.1, forward strand.
GATCATCTATCAAAAAACGCCGTCTCTTTCTCAAGAGATGGCGTTTTTCGTTCGGTCATTTCCGGTGATAGCGGGCACGATTGCTCGATTGACTGAACTTCGTGTAATAGGCGGTTTCCGGGACATCGAGTCCTTCCGTCAGACGGTTGAGGTACTCATCGAGTTGAAGCATCGTTGGTAGCTTATCCGTAAACAATTCAAACGTCTCGGTCGCTTCTTCACGCTTCAATTCCCCTGCTTCCATGACGGCTTCAACAAGCTCATGGAAAATCCGTTGCTCCGTCGCACTCATCGTCTGTTCGATTCGTTTGACGTCTTCGTCATACATGAGATCAAATAAACGCATCCGCTCATCAAGCTGCTGTTCGATCATCGTCTCATCCTGCCCCATCGTCTGCTCGTAAGCTAATCGCATTTCTTCTAATGGCGTTTTTTCCTGCATAACGAACTTCAAGGACTCTCCGGTCCAGATATGCCGTGCCAAGTAACTCGAATCAATGTGCAACGCTTCCGCCAACGACTCGATATACGCTTTTGTTGGATATACTTCGCTTAATTCGGTGCGTCGAATGAAATAAGACGCGACCCCTAGATTTTTTGCCAACTGATCAATCGAGATACCGGCTCGTTCTCGTAAGATGCGGATGCGGTCACCGTATCCCCGGTAAGGTGAATGGTCGAGCATGTTACCCCTCCTCGCTATGCTTTTATCATACCCTTGAATCAGGTATCGGATACATCGAACTTTCGCACGATTTTTTAAGCAGATGACGTGGATAACGCACCCACAACGGCAAGATGCTGATTAGATAACAAAACGTGACGATACCAATCCAAATCAACGATAGTTGCAGGAAGGGACCAATCTCCAAGGAAGACCCCGACAAGATGACTTGAAACAGCAACCAGGCATGGAAAATCGAGATGAGGTAAGGAACCATCAGGACGGTTCCGTATTTAACGAACAAAAACACCTGGATGCTCCGTTTGCTGAAGCCAAGCGCAAACAACGTCTTTAGTCGTTTTTGTTCCTGTTCGGCCGTCATCTGCATCCACACGTGTAGAAAACTCGCATTGATGACGAATAACCAGACCGTCAGTAGGATGACGACAAACGAAACAAGACGAACGATCCGTATACCATCCAGTTCATCTTCCGTCTCATTGATCAGCTGATAAGGAGTAGCTATATCTTTTCCCAACTCGGCTTTCGACTGAATCTCCCGGACGATCGACATCCAGCTCGTCCAGCGGTCCGTTCCGTGATCTGTATAGGATGGCGTATCAAACACACGAATCCTTGCTACAGGACGATTGAGTTCTGCAAATGCCTTGTCACTGACGACGAACAATGTTTCGATTCGATTATTGTAACCGAATAAGAGACCGTGTTCAGCCATCGGTTCCAAGATATAGCCGGCTTGCTCCATCTCAGCTTTCGCTTTTTTCATCGTTGATGTGACTTCCTTGACTTGAACCGGTCGGGCTGGAATCAAAAATGTTTGTTGAGTCTTCAACAACGTACGTTGTTCATATCTAAGGTGTTTCATCAGCCGATTGTAGTCAGATAGCGGGATCACGTACCGGGTTTTAAAGGATTTGAGTCGCACCTCTTGTCGGTACTTATCCGGAAACGTCTTCGTCATCGTCTGGTCGATTTTCTTCGAACGGTCTGAAGGGGTGATTGATTCCTCATAATAAACGAGTCCGAATTGATTTTGCGACGACAGGTCGAGTCCGATCAGTTGAAATATAAACACAAGTCCTACGGCCGACAAGGCACACGATGTTAAAATCGTTCCGAGCGCAACGAGCGTACTATTCGTCCGTAATTGAATCGCGATTTCCGAAACAATCAGCTTCCGGATAGACAATCTCCGCGGGCGGTACAGTTTCATGAGCGTCGGGATGACATGGCGGCAGAAAAAAAACGAACCGATGAAAATGACGAACGGGAAGACGATCAAAAAGACTTCTTGTCTCGTGAACGCCATGAAATAGCCATAAAAAAGAACAAGCATCGCTCCTATTTGAACGATGAGACTGAGTCGGACCCGAAAACGTGAACGGGTCCGGACGGGACGATCAGGTCGAAACCGATAAATCGCGAGGAAGGTCGCGATCAATAGAGCAAGTAATGCACCCGCAATCAAGACCAAAAAGGAGGTGATAGAAATCTCGATCGTCAACCGTGGGAGAAACATGACTTTTTCGATCGATAGTAACATCAATTTCGTCAAAACGACACCAAGCGTGATTCCGGCCGTAATCGCCAAGCCACCGACAATCAAAATCTCGATCATGAAGTATTTTAAAAAATGCGAAAATCTACTGCCGAGTGTCCGCATGATCCGTAAATCATTTTTCCGATGCTCAAGCATCGTGTAGGTCGTTGAATAGATAAATAGAATACTAAAAAATAAGATGATGACTTCTGCGATAAAAACAAAAAACATCGTCAATTCAATGACTTGATTGAGTTGACTTAAGACTTTGGCGATATTTTGAAACGATTCGCTCACGACGAGATTCCAATAACTTGTCGCAATCGTCATCGCGACGATGATCGTCAAGGCATACCCATAATACAGACGTTGATAACGTTTGATATTACGTAGGGCGTATTGCAGATAAGTGATGTTCATCCCCTCCTAATAGTGAAAGTGATTCGATGACACGCTGAAAGAAAACGCGCCGTGGTTCGTCCCGGAACAACTCCGTCTGAATACTCCCGTCTTTTAAGAACAGAACATGGTTACAATAAGACGCAACCGTCGGATCATGGGTGACGATGACCATCGTCATCCCGGATGCGTTTAATTCTGCCAACAGCTCCATGACGTGTTTCGTCGCCTGAAAATCAAGCGCTCCCGTCGGCTCATCCGCGAGCATCAAACGAGGGGCATGGATCAAGGCACGACCAATCGCGGTCCGTTGTCGTTGACCTCCAGAGACTTCATCGACCTGCTTATCCAGCAATTCATCAATTTGTAATCGTTTCGCGAGATGCTGCATTTCTTCTCGTGCTTCTTTCGTCTTTTTCGAACCGAGCATGAGCGGGACGAGCATGTTTTCAGCAACCGTCAACGAGTCGAGTAAGTTAAACTCCTGAAAGATGATGCCAAGCGTCTCACGACGAAACCGTGTCGTTTCTTTTCGTTTGAAGGTCGCTGTATCAATGCCTTCGATCAAAATCGAGCCCCAACTTGGTTGATCGAGGGTCGCGAGTAAGTTGATCAAGGTCGACTTCCCACTACCAGATGGTCCCATGACAGCGACCATCTCCCCTTCCTCGACCCGAAAATTGATATCGGTCAACGGCTGTTCCGTCACTTTTCCGGGATAAACTTTCCCTAACTGCTTGACTTCAATCATCCTGCTTCCCTCCTACGAGTTTCAAACGACACACTGTTCCAATCCCTTCCGTACTATCCAGTTCAATCATATGTCCGAGTTTTAAACAGACTTGGCTCACGAAGTAGAGTCCCATTCCGGTTGATTCTCCATACCGTCGACCGTTTTCACCGGTAAAGAAGGCATTGAAGACACGCGGCAAATCCCGCTTCGGTATCCCGACCCCATCATCTTCAATCGTCATGATGACCTGCCCCCCCTGCTCGAACGCCTGGATGACGACTTCCCGCCCATGACCTGCCGTATATTTGACGGCATTCGTGAGCAGCTGGAGCAATAAGAAGCGAAACCATTTGGCATCTGTATACACATATAAATCGGGTGAAAGTTCCAGCTTCGGAAAAACCTGATTTTTGACGAAGAGTCGTTTTTCTTGATTGATGATCCCCGTCACTAATGTCCGAAGATTCAACTGTTCCGCCTTCAGGTCCGTTTCGATTGCTTCAAGTCGTGAGGAATACAACATCTGATCAAGTCCAATCCGCATCCGGTCCACCTCATGACGTAAATCGGTCTGAAACTGTTCTCCCGGATGTTCGAGAATCAATTCAATGACCGAAAGCGGCGTCTTCATCTGATGGATCCATTGATCGACATACCGGTGCCGTTCCTTTTCCTTACGTCGTTCTGCAAAAAGACTGTTCCGAAAAACGGTCTGCTGGCGTTCTAAAAACTGTTCGACGGCAGCCGCAAGCGGTTCATCACTATCCCCCCGGATCGGTTCTGCGACTGAATGAATAGGTGTCTGGAGACGTTTGAGTAACGGTAACATACTAAAAAACCGATAACTCAAATAGATGAGGAGCGCGATGCCATTTAAAAGTACGATATAAAAAAACGCTGCCGGTCGATACAAATCGTATAACCATAAAATAATGAATAATGCCACCATCTGTCCGCTAAAAAAGAGAATCCCCGGAATCGTATGTCTAAGAAAAAGCTTCATTTGTCCAGGACCAGTTTGTACCCAACTCCACGGACGGTCTCGAGACCACCGATTCCGATTTCGGTGAGACGTTTTCGAACGCGGGTGATGTTGACGTTTAACGTATTTTCATCAACAAACGCTTCGTCATCCCAAATCCGTTCCAACAAGTCGCCCCGGCTGACGATCCGTGGACTCGCCGTCAACAACATTTCTAAGATCAGTCCTTCTTTCTTCGACAGCTCGATCGAGCGTTCCCCATGTTCAACGATATAGCGGTCTAGGTACAGGATAATGCCCGCTTTACTGACCGTTCGTTCGTCACTTTCATTGGACAACGTCCCGTAAGCCCGCCGAATCTGACTTTTGATCTTCGCGATGACGACGGCTCCTTGAAACGGTTTGACGATATAATCGTCCGCACCATATTCAAGTGCCATGACCTGGTCCATTTCACCGACACGGGCAGAGATGAACAAAATCGGGGCACGTGTCTTCATCCGGAGTTGACGGCACCAGTAAAACCCGTCAAACTTCGGCAAGTTGACATCAAGTAAGATGACATCCGTTTGGGTTTCCTCGAACCGGGCGACGACATCTCCAAGCCCGTCCTCATGTACCACCTTAAAATCGTACCGCTCCAAAAGTTCCTTTAACAACAAGGCAATCTGTTGATCGTCTTCTACTAATAAAATCGTTTCCATCAGAGAATTCAGCTCCTTCTTCCTCCATGATACCGGACAAAAAATGGACTGGAAACGATTATTCGTTTCCCGTCCATTGGAATTACATGACAACCCGGTGATACGCACGCACTGTGACGAGATAATACAACAGATACACAAGCGTGTAGCAACCGATTGCAAGCGACATCGGTAAGATCAGATTATAGTCCAGCAATTTTTGAAGGACTTGCATCGCAAACAGACTGTGGACAAGTCCAAGGAGATACGGCAACGAGAACATGAACCCGACCAGCCGGCGAATGATTCCCGTCTGCTCCTGTTGATCCACCCCGATCTTTTGGATGATCGCAAAACGTTGTTTCGATTCCTCCGCTTCAGCGAGCATCTTAAAGTAGATGATGGATCCGGTCGCCAGTAAAAAGACCAGTCCGAGGAAACCGGCGACAAACGCAAGCAATCCCGTCGTCGCTGTCGTCATCGCATAGACCGGGTAATACGCTGCCATGTCCGTCTCTGCTTTTTTGCCATACAATTGTTCCAGCTGGTTGATCAGTCCATCGTCCGACCGTTCGTCGGAGAACTGATAGTTCGTCAGCATCGCTGCTTTTTCCGGCATCATCGCGAAGGCATCATCAGAAACAGCAAAGGCCAAACGTTTTTTCGCATACAGTTGAGTGAGTGGTAAATTCGTCGCACCGGTAATCCGAAAGGACGAATGCGTATCTTTGACGGAAACCCCGATCGGTGATCGGACGGTTTCTTTCAACAGATTATTTCCTTTGAAGGTCTCAAGGACAATCGCTTCGCCTGTACCTGGCTCCGGTAAAACGGTTTTTCCGCTACTCTTCGCTAACTTTTCATAGTCGGAATAGCTGATGTAACTGAACTGTCCGGGTTCTCCGTCAAACGCGTATGTCTGGTAAGACGTCGTAAACGACAGCGGGTTCGGCAGTTCCTGAAGCGTATGATCGACGTTCTTGACGTTAACCATCGTCCGCGACTCGATCGTCTGATTCGACTGACGGATCAATGATTCCGCTTCTTCGCGTTGACCCGCAATCGACAAACTGTACGGCATCTGTTCTTCCACCGTCCGATCGATGTAATAGTAGATCGATGTTGCGGTTCCGACCGTCGTCAACGTCACCGCCGTGATGACGGTGATCGTTGATAACATGACCGCATTGGATTTGATCCGTGATACCAATTGTCCATGTAAAATCAAATTCGTGCCTTGGTAATGCCGGAGACGCTTACTGAGTAGACGCAATAAAAAAATCGTGAAGTAACTCATCGTCCCAAACGTCCCGACAATGATACACACCATTAAAATCGGTGCGACGAGCGTAAAGTGTTCGAGCAACGGTTTTCCGGTCAGATAGTAACCAACAGCAATCAAGGTCACGGATAACACGGCAAGTACCGGATGGACTTTCGGCATCGTTTCGACCTGCTGTTTTGCTTGAAACAGCTCAATCAACGTAAAACGATAAATCGTCCGCGCTGATCGGAGAGCAATCAGGAGGAAAATCGTTAAAAAGACAAGAATCGTCTGACCGATTGCATCAGCATTCATCGAAAAATCGGCTTGAATGTTCATGCCCATGACGTACGCCAACAGCTGGACAAAATATTTCGAGGCGATCGTTCCGAACAGCACACCGATCAACAGACCGATGATGCCGTATCCCATCGTTTCAAGAAACATCAATTTGGCAATTTGCTGACGTTCTAAACCAAGCAAGGCATAGAGTCCAATTTCTTGTTTCCGGCGTCGTAGGAAAAAGTCACTCGAGTACCAGATGAATATGGCTGAGAAAAGCGCCAGAATCACACTAGATCCCGTGAAGACCGTTCCTAATTTTTCGTATAATTCATTAGCTTGCAACATCGCTTCATTGGATCGAATCGCTAAAAATGTATAATAGATTAAGATCGCAAACGTCACGGCACCGAGATACATCATATTTTGACGAATGTTCTTTAAATTACGGAATGCTAACTTAAACAAGTTCACGTGCAGCACCTCCAAGCTCCCGTTGCACTTCCATGATTTGCTCAAAAAATTCCTTCCGGGTCCCGAACTGATGAATCTCCCGGAACAACTCCCCGTCCTTGACGAACAGGACCCGCTCCGCATATGACGCCGTCATCGGATCATGCGTCACCATCAAGATCGTCGCTCCCTGCTCATTCAACCGGACCATCGCTTCAAGCAATCCCGTGGCTGACTTTGAGTCGAGTGCCCCGGTCGGCTCATCTGCTAAGATCAGCGACGGCTGATGAACGATTGCTCTTGCTGCTGCCGTCCGTTGTTTTTGTCCACCGGATAGTTCGACCGGTCGTTTTTTCAACAAGTCACCAATTCCTAACTCTTGCGCCACCTTTGTCACCCGTGCCAGGATATCTGTTTTGGGGAGCTGTTGGAGGGCAAGTGGCAAGGCAATATTTTCTTCGACCGTCATGGTATCGAGGAGATTAAAATCTTGAAAGATGAACCCAAGCTGTTCCCGTCGAAAACGTGCCAATTGTTTTTCTCGCATCCCGGTCACGTCTTCCCCATTGATATGAATCGTCCCGTCCGTCGGCTGATCGATCGTTGATAAAAGATTCAGCAATGTTGACTTTCCGGCACCCGATGGTCCCATGATGCTGACGAATTCGGCTTGATGAATCGTTAATGTCGTCGGATGGAGTGCCTCGTGCCGGGCATTTTTCGTTTGGTAGACTTTCGTAATCTGTTCTGCATGTAAGATCGATTTCATATTTGTGGTTCCTCCCGTATTCTTCGTGTTACCACGAGTGTAACGGGAGTACGTCCCTGACAAGAATCGGCTAGACTTTCATTCATCTTACAAAACAGTAAGCTCGGGACGGAGACGACAAAAAAGCTCCTTCGTCTAGGACGAGGGAGCCGGTCAGTTGCGTGATGGATTATTTATGTGTTGCTTTGAAAAGTTCTGTTTCGCCTGCGACAACAGATGTGCCTTCAGCCGGTACAGCAGAAAGTGTAAATTGATCATGATTCGTCACGATGATTGGTGTAATCGTTGACGGTGCGTTCGCACGGATGAAGTCGAGGTCGAACTCAACGAGGACGTCGCCTGCTTTGACTTTATCGCCCGATTGAACGTGTGCTGTGAAGCCTTCACCTTTTAGGTTAACCGTATCTAATCCAACGTGAATCAACAATTCAAGACCGTCTTCACCTTTAAGACCAATGGCGTGTTTTGTTGGGAAGATCGTTTCGACTGTTGCGTTGATCGGTGAAACAACTTTACCTTCCGTTGGCTCGATTGCGATTCCGTCACCCATCATTTTTTGTGAGAAGACTTGATCTGGTACGTTCTCGATGCTGACGATTTTACCTGTAAGAGGAGAAGCGATTTTTGTGTTTCCTGCGTCATTACCACCAAACAATTTTTTAAAGAATCCCATGATACTATCCCTCTACTTTCTCGATCGTTGTCTTCCTGAAGAAGATCCGATTTTTTTATAGGAGCCAGTTCAATACGAACTCGCTCACGTTCTCACAAAAAGCATACGTTTGTAACTCTGGTTTTGCAAGTATTTTTGTGTGATAATAGTTAGAAATCACAAGGAGGCGCTTACATGTTAACATTTTCAGAACTTACATATGTCCGTCCTGACCTAAACATCCTTGAAACTTCTATGCATGCCGCGATTGCCCGGTTGCGTGAAGCAACAGACCTCGATACGGCAAACAATGCCATCACTGAGATTAATACCCTTAGAAATCAATTTGAAACTGCCAGCCAGTTGGTCGAGATTCGCCATACGATCGATACGCGGGATAATTTTTATGAAACGGAGCAGGGATTCTTTGATGAAGCCGGTCCCGTCTACCAAGGATATGTCTCAAGTTATTACCAAACGTTGACGGCTCATCCACTTCGTCCATCACTCGAATCAACGTGGGGCAAGCAACTCTTTTTACTCGCTGAAGCAAGCCTGAAGACGTTTGCGGATGAAATCATTCCCAAGCTCCAAGAAGAAAATCGTTTGGCAAGTGAATATACGAAACTGATGTCTTCTGCTCAAATCGAATTTGATGGCAAAATCTTGAACTTGTCTCAATTCGGTCCTTACTTACAGTCGCCTGACCGTGATGTCCGAAAAGCAGCATCAGAAGCCCGCTATGGTTATTTGCAAGCGCATGGTGAAGCAATCGATACGATTTATGACAAATTGGTCCACGTCCGGACCGACATTGCGAAGACGCTTGGTTTCCCATCATTCGTCGAACTCGGTTATGCGCGGATGCTTCGTGTCGACTACGATCAATCGATGGTTGAAAACTATCGAGAGCAAATTCTCGAGACGATCGTCCCGATCGCAACCTCTCTAAAAGAACGTCAGCAACAACGGATCGGTGTCGACTCTCTTTATTATTACGACGAAGGATTTGCCTTTACATCTGGTAACGCAACCCCGCAAGGCGAAGAAGCATTCATCATCGAAGGTGGTAAGAAGATGTACCGCGACATGTCCCCGGAGACGAATGAGTTCTTCGAGTACATGATCGAGCGGGGCGCACTCGACTTGACGGCTAAACCAGGTAAAGCGGGCGGCGGATACTGTACGTATATCGCAGATGAGAAACTTCCGTTCATCTTCTCGAACTTTAACGGGACAGCTGGCGATATCGACGTCTTGACGCACGAAGTCGGACACGCTTTCCAAGTCTATGAGAGCCGTCACTTCACAGTGCCTGAATATGGTTTCCCGACGTATGAAGCGTGTGAGATCCACTCGATGTCGATGGAATACTTTGCATATCCGTGGATGGAAGAGTTTTTCGGTGACCAGACTTCTAAATACAAGTTCAGTCATCTCGCAGGCGGCGTCACCTTCTTACCATACGGTGTCGCAATCGATGAGTTCCAACACGTCATCTACAGTAAACCGGAGCTCACACCTGCCGAGCGTCGTGCGGCATGGCGTTCGATTGAAAAAAAATACCTGCCACACCGCAATTATGAAGAAAATGATTACCTCGATTCAGGGGCCTGGTGGCATCAGCAAGGACATGTCTTCGGCAGTCCGTTCTATTATATCGATTATACGCTCGCTCAAGTCTGTGCCTTCCAGTTCTATGCCTGGATGGAGCAAGATCGCGAAGCAGCCTGGAAGTCGTACCTCGAGCTCTGTAAAGCCGGTGGCTCAGAAAGTTTCCTCACGCTCGTTGAACGTGCCGGGTTGAAATCACCATTTGCTCCTGGAACGGTCAGCGCAGCCGTCGCACCAATCAAGGCATACTTGGCGGAAACGGATGATCTTGCACTCGATCGTGTTTGATTGATTTACAGGCAAAACTTCCATTTTCTGCGGGAGTCTTCTTCTTGCCTGTTTCTCAATCATCATATTCGGACGTTTAAAGTAAAAGAAAGCAAAAAACCGAAACGATCTGTTCCTTCTTGATAGAGGACTAATCGTTTCGGTTTTTTCCTTTGTCACCATTCATGCTTTTTTTCGAAATACGGAGGTACTATCGACGTCCTGACTTCCCTTGACCCCTACGGGAAAAAGCGTGTTCTGCACGCTGACAGAGACAGGCAAGACACGACAGCGCGCTTGTCTCGCCCGGAGAGCAAGGTCAGGACAAGGACGTTAGCACTTCAATGAAACTAAAAAGATGACCGCTTCCTCCATTCAATGGGAGCGGTCATCTTTCATCCTGCGGCCAGATAACACTAACACATCAGCCAGACTGTTTGCTTTCTTCTTGATACCGGTCATACCAAATTTCAAATTCATCCGGCGGAATCGGACGTGAGTAATAGAATCCTTGACCGTATTCACAGTCCAGTTTCCGTAAACTCTCCCCTTGTTCCGCTTGTTCGATTCCTTCAGCAACCACGTCATATTTTAACGTATGCGCCAAACGAATGATCGTTTCGATCAACGGTGCGTTCGAACACGCATCATCTCCACTGATAAAGGAACGGTCAATTTTCAAGCGTTGAATCGGCAAACGGCTTAAATAGGACAACGAAGAATAACCGGTACCGAAGTCATCAATTGCCAACCGGTACCCGAGACGATGTAATGTCTGTAAAGCATCAAACACACGTGTGTCCGAGAAGACCCCAAAGGATTCTGTAATTTCAAGCTCCATCCGTTGTTCAATCCCTGGATACCGATCTCTGACGTCCGTCAGAAACTCGACGATCCGACCCGAGACGAGTTCTTTGACGGACAGGTTAGCGGAAACACGCATCGATCCGAGTGGCGTCCCTTCCCAGCGTCGAACTTGATTGACCGATTCCTGTACGACCCACATGCCGATCTCTTCAATCAGTATCGACCGTTCAGCAATCGGAATGAAGACAGCAGGACTGATCATCCCCCGTTCTGGGTGGAACCACCGTAACAATGCTTCACATCCATCAACTTCCTTCGTCTTCAGATTCACCTGTGGCTGATAAAACAGTTGAAGTTCGTTGCGCGCAATCGCTTCCCGTAACTCCGATTCGAGCACGACCGATTCACGGTATTCTTCACTCATCCACGATTCAAACCAAATCGGTTCACCGGCTTGTTCTCGTTTCGCATGTTGCATCGCAATATCGACGGATGACAATAATGAGGTCACCGCTACCGCGTCGTCTGGATATCGAACCATACTCATACTGATATTGACGTCAATCGTCTCCCCATCCACTTGATAGGGACGTTCAATGATGGTTTTAAGATCCCGGTAATCGACGATCTCTTGTTGGAAAATCAAAACGGCGAATTCGTCTCCGCCAATTCGGGCGGCTGATCCCGTCCCGATGAAATGATGGCGCAACCGGTTCGAGACTTCTTTTAAAATCTGATCACCGGCGCTATGTCCGTAAATATCGTTGATGCGTCTGAACTGACGTACACCAATCGTGACGAGTTCCCCTGGCTGTGGTGCCGCAAGTGCTTCACTCATCTTTTGCTCAAAACCGTTTCGGTTCAACAACCCCGTCAAAACATCATACAGCGCAAGCTGCGTAATCCGTTCTTCTCGTTTGAATTGATCCGTCTCATCGTGACACGTCAAGTAGAGGGCGGTTCCCCCGTCATTTTTCGAGGGGACATGAATGATGTTGACGAACATATTACGGATATCTTCTTTGAAAATCATTTGGCAACGAATCGTCTGGCTATATCCTTCGATTGCCCGATTCAATGCCCGACGGACACGATTCAAGTCTGCTGGGTGAATCAACTCCTCAATCGTCATTAAGCCCGACGATTGGGCCAATTGCTTAAACCGATCATTGCCGCTCAGTAACTGAAAATCTGATGACAACGCGACGATCGGATTCGTATTTTGTGAAAACAGTGATTCGATTTCTGCTTTTTTCTGTTTGATTTCAATCGTTTTTTTATCATTGTAGTCCAGTAAGCCGGAAATGATCGTCGTCATCGTCCGGAATGCCTCGACGACCGGGTGGAAGTCATTTTGTTCCGGCACATGATGATGTGATTGACGAGGACCTTCCGCAAAGAAATCGGCTTCCTCCTGAAGGATATGTAAATCTTTTCGGAACGCACGTAATAAGGAGAGCGTCAACGCAAGTAACGACAAGATGACGAGACACGTCACGATGAACATCAACCAGGCATTTCGAATGAGGGTGTTTCCTTTCTCCGTCAGTTCTGCCTGTACCTTTCGAATTCCTTCATCGAACAAACGGTACATACTCGTTTGATAACGTCCTGATACTTTATCGATCGTTCCATATTGTGGATTGTTCGGTTGACTCAGCGTCGCGTCAACCATCCGCAAATACGCATACATCTGATTGCTCATCACTGAAATGTCTCGTCTGCGTTCTGTCTCTTCCGGTCGCATCGTCGCGTACAGGGACTGAATCAGCGTATCATTCCGTAAGTTGACATCCTGACGTATTTGTCGAATCCGTAAGAGCTCGATCGAATCCAACTGATCATCTCGATTAGCGCTTAACAGGAACTGACCAGCACGTCCGAACTCTTCCTCCATCAAAAATAAATTCGAGAAAAGCGAATAATACGTCCCCTTCTCTCCGCTTAAGTACAGTTGATTGAACAAGATCTCACTTTTATACGAAGTGACCGCTCGAAAAAACTGATGGTCCGATGCATACCCGCCGGCTTGCAGTTGATTGATTTCAGACAAGATACCCTTTTTCGCCGGACCGTCTGTCTCTGTCTTCTCGATCTGTTGCTCGAGTGCCGTCAGTTCCGTCTTCGTTTGTTGCCACATGTCACTACGTGGCGCAGTTGTTTTTTCCATTTTTTCACTTAAGGTGAGATAGTATTCGTCCGTCAAACTCCGCTCGACTTGGTTCAATCGATCAAAGATGTTCATCATCTCACTTGAACGCTTAAACTGATACCCATCTTCTAGATTTTTGAGTAATTGTTGCGTCGCGATCAATAATGCTAATAAACCAATGATTAAAATCATCCATGAGAACGTTTTATAGTAGGAGCGTTTTCGGAATGCTTCTACGATGGAGACTGGTGATAAACGTCGCAACACATCGTCCTCCCTAATTTGTCATTATGTTTCTATATCGTCCGATTCGACAGATTCGTGAAGTGAAAAGGGGTCAATAAAAAGCACTAATCCTCACTTTTCGTGAAAATAAGTGCTTTTCATACTAGATTTTAGTATTGGACGTTCTCCCGTGCGACTTTTTTAGCAAAATAATCGATGATATCCCGCCGACGAATGATACCGATGAAGTGTTTTCCATCATCGATGACAGGCACGAAATTTTGATCGGTGATGACTTCAATCATCTCTTCCATCTGCGCCGTAATCGAGACCGGCTTGTAACGGACACGTTGTTTGATATCCGTCAATCGTGTCTGTAACACATGATCATAGTCCGCATGTTCGAGATTTTTTTCGAGCGCCCACAAGACATCCCCTTCCGTCAGGGTTCCTGCATATTTTCCTTTATCGTCAACGAGTGGGACCGATGTGAAACGATGATGTTTCATCTTTTCCAACGCTTGTCTGACCGTTGACTCCGGATCTAAGTATTTGACTTCATCTTTTGGTAATAAGAAAAACGCAATGTTCATTTCTTCTTCCTCCCTAGCCACTCTGTGACACCTCTCCTATTTTATCATGAACTCTGGTTACGTTCAGTTCCCAAATCATGAAAATCTCCCCACAATTCCTTCATATTTAGTACTACCCTTCCGATAATCAGAATAGACAGATTTTAAAGACTATTTCAAAAGATAGGAGAATTACACATGCGTCTTCCGATCACACGTCGGCTTTTTATTGGACTTATTTTATTACCTGCCCTCACATTAGGCGTCTCGACCTGGTTTTCTTACGACCAGACGAGTCAGACCGTCGAACGGCTCGTCGACTCGACTTCTCAGACAGCCTTGAAACAACTCGAACAATCGTTTTCCCGTATCATCGACGACACCAAAAAAGATACGACCTTGCTGGCTGGTCTTCCCTTCAATCGTGCCGATGGTCAACTACCGAATTACATAGAAACAAGTGAAACATCCACATCGACCGAACTACCTTCCCAAAAAGCAAAAGATATCTACAGTGTGCTCGAAAAGTACGGTTCGTCGAAAATCGAAAATTCATTCATTCAATATGCCGATGTAAAAGGTGGCTATTTGAACTGGCCGAAACAGGACGCGGCGTCGGGTTACGATCCCCGAAAGGAAGTCTGGTACAAGCAAGCACTTGAAAACTCCAGTACTGTCGCGATGAGCGAACCATATTACGATGAAGCAACCAAGTTATCCGTCATCGGCTTTTCCAAAGCGACGCTAGACGATCAGGCTAACATCAAAGGAGTGTTGTCGGTCTATAAAAGTGTCGATCGATTATCAGAAGACATGAAACGAATCGAGATCGGTCAAGACGGTTTCGTCTTTAGTTATACGAAGGACGGTCAAATCGTCACCCATCCGAATAAAAATCATTTCTTCAAAAAGGTCGATCAGCTACGCGAAAACGGTAAACCGTATTTTGAGGCTCCGAAACAAATGATCAATCAAGAATCCGGTTCTGCCATCATGGATGTCGCCGGTAAAAAATCAGTCGTCATCTGGCAACTCTCTTCGAAGACCGGTTTTAAATTAGCAGTCGTTCTCGACTATGCCTCGTTATATGCACCAAAAGACGCGATGCTCAAGCAGTCCTTGATCAACTTCGTCATTGCGATTGCGCTCGCGACGTTAATTGCTTGGCTGATCGGTCGCTCGATTAACCGTCCGTTGTCCGGTCTCCGCAATGAAGCATTAGCCATCGCAAGCGGCGACTTACGAACGACACGTCGTGACAAACGATGGATCCGGGATGAGTTATCTGACCTCGGTGAAAATTTTGACGCGATGCGCCATAAACTCCGCCAAACGATTACGGCGATGACCTATTCTGCCGGCACTGTCCGTGATGCGTCACAAGATTTATCATCCAATGCGACACATGTTCAAAAGGCTTCCGTCCAAATCGGACAGACGATGGAAGAAATCGCGGCTGCCGGCGAGACACAAACCAAACAAGCGGAACGCTCTTCCCATGCTGTCTATGGTGTGAAGGAACGCTCTGTCGCGATGCAAGCGGCTGCGACACAAACCTTGACAGAAGTCGCTTCCGTCGCCGAAGCTGCGACACGTGGCAGTGCCTTAACCAAACAAACGATCACGGATTTATTACAACACTCCGATTCACTTGAACAGGAAATCCAGAACACCTCTGATTTTCTCGGAAAACGTTCGGATGAAATCGGGAAAATCCTTGGCACCTTACAGGCCATCTCGAGCCAGACGAACCTGCTTGCATTAAATGCAGCGATTGAAGCGGCCCGGGTCGGCGAACAAGGGCGTGGCTTCGCCGTCGTCGCCAGTGAAGTCCGGAAGCTCGCAGAAGAAAGTGATCATTCCGCCAAACAAATCAAGCAGTTACTCGGTAACATCCAACACGAAACCCACACTGCGATGGCGGCCATGAATGGTGTCATGGATGATCTGAAACAATCACTCGAATCGGTCAAGACGACCGGCGTCGATTTCGAACAGATCGCAGGTTCCGTCCAGCATGTCTCCAAACGGACTGAATCTTTGACGGGCGATATCGGTGCTTTGGCGACAGCGACAGAAGACGTTTCGGACGCGATGGGAACGATCCTCGCCTTGGCGGAAGAAAATGCTGCCGGGATCGAAACAAGTGCCTCGAGCATTCAGGAAACGAATGCGACGATTGAAGCGGTCACGACGGCTGCCGTCCATCTGGCTCAAATTGCGACGGAACTCCATGCCTTGACGATCGATTTCCAGATCGATGAGGAAACGACAGATGAAGAAGATACTCTTTTCGAGGAAACGAATGAGTCCTCTCCTGTTTCGCAACAGGAAGTAGCCGCTTCTTCCCTCGTCGAGGTCAATCTCAGTGCTGAAACCGTTTCGGAGGATTCCTCTGTTTTAGAAGAGGACATCTCGCTACAAGAAGCTTCTCATCCTGCTGAACCGTCTAAGCAGTAACCGACGAACAGGACACCCGTTACCGATTTCCTTCGGTAACGGGTGTCCTGTTTTTCAATCGATTCTTGCTATACAATCGGTTAGACACGACGTAAACTGAAAACAACACGTTTATAGGAGAGGAGAAATCGAAGATGTCCCTTAAAAAAGACGACTTAATCCAAACGGCAGAACACCTTTATGGAACGACAGGCTTTTTTGTCTCCTATCGATCTGCGACAGGAGAAGGATTGGACATCCAGCCAGTTCCGCCCGTCCATCCGAGCCAATTGACGATCGAGCAGAATTGGCCGCCTCCGGAAATCACTCCATTGTTATACACTTTAAAGGACGGAACAGCTTATCTGTTCATCCCTGTCCTCGATCAAGGTCAATACCGGATTGGTCCGGTTTTGTTGCAGTCTGCCTTGTTTCGGGCACATATTCAAGAGGAAACGTTTCATCAGTTTTATAAATCGTTGACGCGAACGACGGAAAATCGTCTGATTGATTGTGCACATCTCGTTTACCGGCTGTTAACCGGTCAACAGTTAGTCGCACGTGATATCCGGGTCGAATCGGAAGTCGTCGATCAAGAAATCCCACTCATTGCGGATGTTCCTTCGCATACCACTTCGACCGCCTACATCAAGGCATGGGAACGGGAACAACAAATCATTGAATGGATTGCATCCGGACAAAGCGAACGGCTTGCGACGACCTATTCCCTGCCCGCTTACGGAGAATTCGGCTCACTGGCACGTCATCAACCCTTACGTGCCGAAAAAAATCTTTTGCTCGGTACCGTTTTGTTGAGTGCCCGTGCGGCCATTACAGGTGGTCTTGAACCGGATGAAGCATTTATGCTCAGTGACCGGATGATTGAATCCATCGAAGCGGCACAAAGTATTTCGGAGCTCCGGAACCGCCATGTCCGGATTACGGTCAGCTTTGCCGAAGCTGTCAAACAGATTCAGGAGTTACGGCATTCGCCGCATGTTCTGGCTGCCATCCGTTACATTCAGCAACATCTGTATGATCCGTTATCGGTGTCGTCGATCAGTCGAGAAATTCATGTCTCATCGAATTACTTATCCGTCCTCTTCAAAGAAGAGACCGGACTGCCACTCGCCCGTTACGTGATTCGAGAGCGGATCCGGGAAGCGAAACGCTTGTTACGTTCGACGGATGATTCGTTATTGACGATTTCTAAAAAATTACACTTCTCGAGTCAAAGTCATTTTAGCCAAGCCTTTAAACAGACGACCGGTGAGACACCGACCCACTATAGACAACATCATTTTTAAGTTTATTTTTTAGAAGGAGTATGACATGACACAGCTACTTACTAAGGTTCGCCGTAAGAAAATTCATAAAGGATTGCTTTTATACCGCCTGTTCCAGAAGCTTCCGATCCAAAAAAATCTTGTTGTATTCGAAAGCTTTTTAGGACGCGGGTATTCTGACAATCCGAAAGCACTGTATCTAAAGCTCCGCGAGCAGCATCCGGAGTTGAAACTCGTCTGGATCTTTGCGAAGGAACCGACCGCTGACGTCAAAGCGTCCTGCCCGGACTGGGTCTTACGCAATAGTCCTAAGTATTATTACTGCATGGCACGCGCACGGTACTGGATTTTCAACACCCGTCAGCCACTCAGCTTAAAGAAACGGCGAACAACGACGTACCTGCAGACGTGGCATGGGACACCTTTGAAACGACTCGGTCTTGATATGGAAGAAGTCCATATGGCAGGGACGACTACAGAACAATACAAAAAGAATTTTTATCAACAGGCACAGGAGTGGGACTATCTGCTCTCACCGAATACCTACTCGAGCGAGATTTTCAAGCGTGCCTTTGGTTTCAGCGGCACGCTGTTGGAAAGTGGGTATCCGCGAAATGATCTCTTATATGCTCCTGATCGGGATCAACAGGCAGAGACGATCAAGCGGAAATTGGACGTGCCGGCGAACAAAAAAGTCATTTTATATGCACCGACCTGGCGCGACGACGAGTTCGTGACGAAAGGCCAATACCGGTTTAACCTTCAACTTGATTTACAACAGATGCAGGAACGTCTCGGTCAGGACTATATCGTGTTGTTGCGGATGCATTATCTGATTGCTGAACATCTGGATCTCGATGCTTATGCCGGTTTTGCGTATGACGTCTCATCATACGGCGACATTGCCGAACTTTATCTCATCAGCGATCTTCTGATCACAGATTACTCCTCCGTGTTTTTTGATTATGCCCACTTGAATCGACCAATGCTGTTCTTTACGTATGATTTGGAGAGGTACGCGTCTGTCTTACGTGGATTCTACTTTGATTTTGAAGCAGTCGTTCCCGGACCCTTGTTAAAAGAAAGTAATCAGGTGATCGACTATATCACAGACATCACGGCAAACTCCAAACAATACGCGGATAAATACAAAGTATTTCAAGAGCGATTTTGCAGCTTGGACGACGGGAAAGCCAGTCAACGGGTCATCGATGCTCTTTTCCCACCTCAGACCCGGTAAACTCATTCCATTCTAACCAAAAAACGAGATCCACTTGTCCGCTTTTACGGAAAAGGAGATCTCGTTTTTTCTTAACTTAAGATTACTTAGTTTTCTTCACGAACGAACAACGCAACACTCTCGACATGCGTCGTATGCGGGAACATATCGACCGGTGTGACTTCCATCAGTTTGTAACCAAGCTCAACAAGCAACTTCGCGTCACGCGCCTGCGTCGAAGCGTTACATGAGACATAGACGATACGTTTTGGTGCGACTTCAGCAGCAGCACGCAAGAATTCTTCGTCACAGCCTTTACGTGGTGGGTCAACGACGATGACATCCGGTTTGATCCCGTTTTTGACGAGCGCCGGCATGACCGTTTCAGCTGTTCCATATTCAAACGAAACGTTGTCGATTCCGTTGGCTTTCGCGTTCCGACGTGCGTCATCGATGGCTTGCGGGACCATTTCGATGCCATAGACGTGTTTTGCTTGTTGTGCCAGGGATAACGAAATCGAACCGATGCCGCAGTATGCGTCAACGACGATTTCATCGCCTGTCAATTGTGCGTACTCGAGCGCTTTTCCGTATAATTTTTCCGTTTGTAACGGATTGACCTGGAAGAACGAATGCGGTGAGATTTCATACGTCAATCCGGCGATTTGATCGCGGATGACAGATGGTCCGTGTAAGACGATGTTCCGTTTTCCTAAGATGACGTTCGTCTCATCCGGATTGATGTTGTGCTGGATCGAAGTGACATTCGGGACCGCTTTTAAGATACCTTCGACGATTTTATCGACACCACGTAACTGTTTGACTTTCGTCACGAGGACGATCATCAATTCGTTTGTATGGTAGCCGTGACGTGCCATGATATGGCGGATGACACCGCTGTTTTTCTTTTCGTCGTAAGCAGGTACTTTAAGATCTGCCAAGACTTTGCGAACAGCTTGAATCGCTTCGTCATTTTCTTTGTTCTGGATCAAACAATAATCCATATCGATGATGCGATGACTCCGTTTTTGATAAAAACCAGCCATTAACTTGTTCGATTGGAACGCGACAGGCACTTGTGCCTTGTTACGGTAACCCCACGGATCTTCCATGCCCATCGTTTCGTGGACCGGAATCTCAAGACCAGCAAGACGGGCAAACGCGTCACGGACACGATTGTGTTTGAACTGGAGTTCCGCCTCGTATGACAGGTGTTGCAGTTGGCAGCCGCCACACTGGTTATAGACCGGACATGGTGGCTCGACACGATCGACACTCTTTGTCTTTTGACGGATAATCCGTCCAAAACCATATGATTTCGTCGTTTTCGTGATTCTGATTTTGACTTGTTCCGTCGGCAAGGCACCGGGAATGAAGACTGTGTAGCCGTCAATTCGGGCAACCCCTGAACCGTCGTGCGTCAAGTCGACGATATCGACGACGTGCTCATCGTTTTTTTGTACTGGAATCATATTGTTTTCCTCCTAGAAAATCCCGCGCTTTACGCGAGATTCGTTTCCTGTTCTTGTGCCTGTAGCTGTAAATTGATCGTTTCCATCTCGTCGATCCGGAACTTCGGCGTCATGACTTCAAAATGCGACCGAAGATTCGTCATCTCACCTTCACAGATTCCACCGAACTCACCATCGATGTTCAGGCTCATCTCGGATGTATTTTTCATCCGGACGAATGACGTCGTCACATGTTCAATACATGGATCAGAGAAATGATCTCCCTTTAACGCCAAACGCATCACGCGGATTAACTCGACGAGATTACATTTTTTCAAAATGAATAAATCAAAACGTCCATCATTGAGGGAAGCATTCGGCGAAAGTTTCTCGAACCCACCTACGGAATTCGTGTTCGATGTCAAAAAGAGCATGACTTCGCCTTTAAAGATGCCACGTTCATGTTCCAACTCGACATACGTCGGACGGATTTGTGGGAGCTTTTCCATCCCTTTGACGTAATACGCCAACTGTCCGAGCGCCGTCTTGAGTTTTGACGGGACTTCGTACGATAGTTCGGTCATGATCCCGCCGCCTGCGATGTTGATGAAGTAATGCGTTCCTGTCGTCCCTTCGATCTTGCCGATGTCGACCGGCATCGTATAACCCGTACAGATGACGTCCATCGCGCCTTCAATCGTCAGCGGAATTCGCATGGCCCGCCCAAAATCATTTGTTGTTCCGACTGGCAAGACACCTAACTTCGGACGAACCGTATACGATGCCATCCCGCTGATCACTTCGTTTAACGTACCGTCTCCACCTGCAGCAACGACAAGGTCAAATTCGGCTTCACAGGCCCGTGCTGCTTCATACGTCGCGTCACCGATCGCTTTCGTCGAATAGACGGAAGTCTCATAACCCGCTGCTTCCAGCCGGTCTAAGATATACGGCAGATTACGCTTTACCATCTCTTTCCCGGAAGTCGGGTTATAAATCACTCGCGCTCTAGGTCTCATAAGATTTTCTCCTTTTTTACTCAACCGATCCATTTGATACATAACTGTTTTATTTTACATGAAGTTCTGCCACATTACAAAGGCAAAAAAAAGAAACGACTGCTTCTTCACCTTGATGCCAGGCGAGAAACAGTCACTTCTGGATGACTTATTGTAATTTTTCTAATTCCTCATAGAACAGTTGATCGAGGAGGGCCGGGTTCGCCATCCCTTTTGTTTTCTTCATGATTTGACCGATGATGAATCCTTTTTTCCGGTCACGTCCGTTGACGAGTTCTTCGACGACGGCTGGATTTGCTTCGAACATCTCGACAATCAATCCTCGTAACAATCCTTCATCCGAAATCTGAGCAAGTCCTTGTTCTTCGACATAGGCACGCGGTTCGACACCTTGTTCGATGACTGCCGTGAAGACTTGTTTCGCGATTTTCGACGAAATCGTGCCGCCGGCGATCAATTCGATCATCGCTGCCAGACGGGTCGGCGTCAGCTTGATCGTTTCAAACGTCTCTGATGATTTGTTCAAGTGACCTTGAACTTCACCAACCGTCCAGTTAGCTGCTGCTTTCGGTTCCGCACCCGCTGCAATCGTCGCTTCGAAGTACTCAGCCATCTCACGTGTGACCGTCAATTGTTTCGCATCATACGCGGACAAGCCAAGCGCTTCCTGATACCGGACACGACGTGCGTCCGGTAATTCTGGAATCCCGGCACGGATCGCTTCTTTCCAGTCATGATCGAGGACAAGCTTCACGAGATCCGGTTCCGGGAAGTAACGATAATCGGACGCTCCTTCTTTGACACGCATCAAGACCGTTTGTTTTTTCGTTTCGTCAAAACGTAACGTCTCTTGGCGCATGACGCCGCCGGATAATAACAATTTACGGTGACGGTCTTCTTCATACTCAAGACCTTTCAGGACATTCCCAAACGAGTTCAAGTTTTTGAGTTCGGTTTTTGTGCCGAACTTTTCTTGACCGTATGGACGGACAGAGATGTTGCAGTCACACCGTAACGAGCCCTCTTCCATCTTGACGTCCGAGACACCTGCGTATTGCAGGACTTCTTTTAGCCGTTCGAGATAGGCAACCGCTTCTTTTGGTGACCGCATATCCGCTTCACTGACGATTTCGATCAACGGTGCACCGGTCCGGTTGAAGTCGACGACCGAATGATTGGCACCCGTGTGGTTCATCTTTCCGGCATCTTCTTCGAGGTGGACGCGTTCGATCCGGAAACGTTTTGTTTCGCCGTCGACTTCCGCATCGATGTAGCCGTCAAAACCGATCGGCTGATCGAACTGAGAAATCTGATAGGCCTTTGGTGTATCCGGATAAAAATAGTTTTTCCGGTCGAATTTCGTTTGATCCGCGACATGACAGTTGAGTGCCATCGCTGCACGAACCGCGAGTTCGACTGCTTTTTCATTGATTTTCGGCAGGACACCTGGGTGTCCGAGACAGATCGGGCATGTTTTTGTATTTGTTTCTGCCCCGTATTCGCGGGCACAGCCACAAAACATCTTCGTATTTGTATTTAATTCGGCATGGACCTCAATACCGATGACCGTTTCAAAGTTCATATTGGACTCTCCCTTATAACTTCGGAAGCGCGAATCCACCTGTCGCAAGCTCAAATGCATGCGCAGCACGGTAAATCGTCGCCTCGTCAAAGTGTTTTCCGATGATTTGTAGACCGACCGGTAATCCATCAACAAAACCAGCTGGAACCGAAATCGCCGGAACACCAGCCAAGTTGATTGGAATCGTCAAAATATCATTGGCATACATCGTGACCGGATCATCATTTTGAGCACCAAGCTCAAACGCTGGCGTCGGTGCAGTTGGTCCGATGATGACATCATAGTTTGCGAGTACGTTGTCGAAATCTTGTTTGATCAACGTCCGCGCTTGTTGGGCCTTTTTATAGTACGCATCGTAATATCCTGAGCTGAGGGCGTATGTCCCGAGCATGATCCGGCGTTTGACCTCATCGCCAAAACCTTGTGCGCGCGAATACTTGAAGACGTCTTCTAGCGCGTCTGCCTCGGCACGGACACCATAACGGATTCCGTCAAAACGAGCTAGGTTCGACGAGGCTTCCGAAGAAGCGAGTAAGTAATACGTCGCGAGGGCATATTTCGAGTTCGGCAGCGATACTTCGTCGACCGTCGCGCCAAGCGATTCCAGTTTCTTGATCGCTGTACGGATGTTGTCTTTGACGCCTTCACTGATTCCTTCTCCGAAATACTCTTTCGGAACGGCAATCTTCAAGCCCTTGATATCTCCTGTCAACGCTTGTGTATAATCGGTCGGAGTGACGTTTGCTGACGTCGAATCCATCTCACAATGACCGCCGATCGCGCTGAGCAAGTAGGCGTTATCTTCGACGGTCCGCGTCAACGGTCCGATTTGGTCGAGTGACGAGGCGAAGGCAACGAGTCCAAAACGTGAGACGAGACCATATGTCGGTTTTAAACCGACGACGCCACAGTATGCAGCCGGCTGACGGATTGAACCGCCTGTATCTGAACCTAAGCTGAACAAGACTTCTCCTGCTGCGACAGCAGCGGCTGAACCACCGGACGAGCCGCCTGGGACGTGTTTCGTGTTCCACGGGTT
The DNA here is from genome assembly GCF_000685865.1 of Exiguobacterium antarcticum DSM 14480. GTDB lineage: Bacteria > Bacillota > Bacilli > Exiguobacteriales > Exiguobacteriaceae > Exiguobacterium_A > Exiguobacterium_A antarcticum. The sequence continues at coordinate 843,504 of NZ_JMKS01000003.1, forward strand.
GCGAACGGGTTTATAGGCCGAATTTTCATTTGACGATCCCATTGCAAACTCATCCATGTTCAGTTTTCCGATCGTCACAGCTCCTGCTTCATGTAGACGTTCGACGACTGTTGCGTCGTGTGCGGGGACGAAGTTTTCAAGGAACTTCGAACCACACGTCGTCGTCATGCCTTTTGTGACGATGTTATCCTTCACACCAATCGGCAAACCGAACAGCGGGCTCGCTTCATGTTTTGCAATTTCGTCCATTCGTTTCGCTTGTTCGAAAGCATCTTCGTTCAGAGACAGAAACGCTCCGATTTTTCCATCGATGCGGTCAATCCGGTCAAATGATTCCTGGACAAGTTCAGAAACCTTAACTTCGCCATCCTTGACGAGTGTGTGCAGTTGTTTGACACCATGTTCAAAAAGTGACATAACGGTGGTCTCCTCCTTATTCGAACACTGCTGGGACACGGACTTGTCCGTCTTCCCAATCAGGTGCGAGTCGTTCTACTTCCGTGCGCGGAAGTGATGGGCGTACTTCGTCTTTTCGCAAGACGTTTTTTAAATCGAGGACGTGGGTCGTCGGTTCGACGCCTGTCGTATCGAGTTCATTTAATTGTTCAGCGAACCCAAGAATCTTCTCGAGTTGAACGGTAAATTGTTGGACTTCTTCATCTGTTACGGCGAGACGTGCTAAATGCGCCACATGGCGGACTTGTTCTTCATTAATCTTGGCCATCTGATTCCACCTCCGGAACTTTTTCAATATATTTTACACTATTTCTAATCATAGCACTTTTTGTCCAGACAAAAAAGACGATGGTGCATCGGGGGGAGGTCCGCACCATCGTCCTTATGGGGGTAGCAAAGCTTCCGGGCAGAAAGCTTCTAGTTATGAATTACCCAAGCTGTCGAGAAGCAAAACAAAAAATCTGAATATTCAAATTAAAATGAACTGCGTTACTCTTTATTCTACAGATGCATGCATACCTAAACGGAGAACTCGAACAAAAAGATAGAAGTAAGATCTTGCATTAGCTACTACCTTTATTTTCTGTTAGTTCTTGTCATCAAAATTCAGTTGAACCATTTGATATTCGTCTATCATTCTAGCAAGTAATGCTTCTTGATACCCCGCTCGTTTTTCAGCTCGCATATGCTCCACGACACCTTCTAACACTCCATCTTGTATGGAATTAAGCTTTGCAAGCCGTTCATTAGATAGTAGGACACCTGATTTAGAGTGAAGGTATGCTGATTCGTCTAGACACCAGTATGTTAAGCGATCACCATATCGTAATTTGAGCCGAGCCGCCATTTGAAGTCCTTCCGGATCCAAATCTCCTGCGTATCGTAAGTGATGACCGGATGCAACGAGATGATCGAGTAACCGATAAGCGGCTAATTTAAATTGACCGTGCGTACATACGAGTTGCATATCAGGTAGGAAATCGAGCAGCTCAGAGAAGACTCCTGAGTTCTCAACGATCCACACCGTTCGCTTTTCGCCGTAAATCCGGTCAACCTTTAAAAGTTCGCGTATCGGAACATTGAGTACGCTGCGTCTAGTAGCTGCCCCTTCCCACATTTCATGCTGTACGCCATCCGTATCAGCCAATAGATTCGTACATGTCACGAAATTCAGAACGTCGTCTCGCAACAAATGAAAACGAAGATACAGTTCATTAAGATTTTCCGAATCCATCAAAGGCGCACCGGATCGACCGTCTTTAACGTGAAGTAAGTGGATGAACAATTTACCGAGTTCTGTATCACGATCCAGTGCATGTGGATCTCCAGTGATGCGCTGCGCATAAAGTGGAATACGTTCATATTCGAAAGGGAGTGATTGATCAAGTCTCTCTAATTGCTCGCACAATTGCTCAAAACGAGGAAGGTCACTTGTTCGATGCACGATCAACGTATCGGGTGTTTTTCTTTCGAGATGATTAAACCAATATATCAATTCCGGATACGCGCTCCTTAGACGACTCCATTTGCGACGTTTTTGTTGCTCCGCCAAAAAGCGAACTTCATGATTCGTCTGAAGTGGTACATCAAAATACGCTTCTAGTAATTGTGGTAGCATGATCCCTTCAAACCGTGACTGTTGCAGTCGTCGTTCGAAGCGAAGTAATGTCACTGTCCCTCGGTGTCGTAAGTCTTCGACGTCTTCACTTAAGAAAAGTGCGATGGCCTGTTGATCCTCCGGAGGAAAGGTCTGAATCGATATACTTCCTCCAACTCTTCCATAAGACGAATATTTTTTTCGGAACTGTTGAAAGAGGCGTTCGAAATTATTCGCTTGCTGAAAGTAGTGTAATGCTTCTTCCATCTTCCGATCACTCATCCATCAAGACCCGTTGTTTACCGTTCCAGTAATACTTCAATACACCTACGTAATCTGCATTTTGAGGACGTAATAATTCGTAGACTGATAAATGATCGATCGTGTCATAGTCGCCCCAAAGGATTTGTGAGTTCATAATGAAATCAAAATCGAGTTGTTTGACGACTTCGAACATCTCACGAATGTTGTTCTCATCGACACCCGCAAACGCTTCATCAAGCGAAATGATATATGGCGCCGTATCTGCCGCCTCTTGATATCGGGAATAACAGGCCGTGAATAATGGGATATACATGGCAAGCGCCTTTTCACCACCACTGAACTTGTCGAATTTATTGTTCGTCAGCTCCGTCTTCGGTTCATTCGTTCGTTCATGATACAAAATGAAGGAGAACCATTTCCGGTAATCCAATACTTCTTTCAAAATTTGCAACAGTGTTTGCCCCGCGCCTTCTTCTTTCATCAAACGTTGCGCACGATTGATTCGGGAACGGAAATGGGTCGTGATCCGCTCATAATCCTCGTCCTTCATCAACCGAACATCTTGCTTCAAGATGGCGACGAGATCTTTCGTATCCAGCTCATCCTCTGCCTCAGCTGTTCGTGGCTTCCATTTGATCGAGAATGTGATACCGGATGAGATATTCCGATTTTCCATGATTTGATTCATTTGTGTCGTCCATTTTTCTGCCCGACGAATCCGACTACGTAATTTGGACCCGACTGACTTGAAGAGAATCTCTTCGTAGAGTTCGCGATCATCTTCATTCAATATGCGTTGTTGTCGTGTGTATTCTTCTTCAACCGTTTGTTTGACTAGACGTGGATTGACCTGTTGTCCTCTCAAATCGAGCGTGATTACACGACGGGTTGTTTTTTGCTTGAACGTCTCCACTTCGTGCCGGAAGTTTTCTTCGCTTTCCTGCATCCACTCTGGCAGACGACGCTCTTCCGTGTAATCTCGCATTCGGTACTCCATTAAGTCGCTCTGTAATTCGTAGAACGTTTTAGATAATAGTTCATCCGCTTTCGATCGAGTGATGTTCAATCGATGACCATATCGCGCCGAGAGACTCTCGGTCCATTCTACGAACTGCATCTCTTCCGGTCTACCGTCCGTCTCTGCTTGGTGAAAGAGTTCGTGTAACACTTCTTCCCACGCCTGATGTAAGCATTGATGAAATAATTGGATTGGTTCTTGACGCAATCGTTCTTTTTGATCGACCACGAGTTGTGTCTCATGTGTCGTCGCTAAGATCGTTATGTTCTCCAAGTCTTTTTCTACGCCCCTCAACTGTTCTTGGACGTCTTGGATTTGCTGACGGATGTTCTCGGCATTTTCTTGTTGCAGTTGTTGTTCGATTTGTTGAATCAGTTCCTGTACCTGTTCGTGTTCTGCCTCAAGTTGATACAGTTCTCCTGTCTGTTCATCGAGATCCTGCTCTGTCTCGTGTAAATCCAGCTGGATCTGTTCCAACGTACGCTCCATCTGCAGGAACTGTCGTTGCAACTGCTTGAGTTCTCGAAGATCATCTTTGTAGGAGTATGCATGCTGGAGCGTGGTTCTAAACGCTTGGCTCGTTGCTTCGATACCGTAAAAGCGTGCTTCCTCTAAAACGATGTGTCGCAATTTGCTGAATCGTTCATTCAATGTTTTGAGTACTTCATTCATCCGTTCCGCTTGACGTTTTAGCCCTTCCATCTCTTTTTTTGTTTCCCAGATAGATTCCTGGATTGTTCGTAATTCTCGGTCCAGCGGGAAATCATTCCATGCTTCCTCGGAATCCTGAAGTTGCTGTAGCAAGCGCTCTATCTCTTGCTCGACCAACAATCGTTCGTTTGATAATTCATCCATCTCGTTACGCAGATCGGTCATCAGCTTTTCACGGTACTTCTTTCGTGCCTCGCGTCCAATATAACGGACGTACTCAATTCCGACGGCATGTCCTGTCAACATACCAATTCTGTAGATTCCGTCCTCGGTTATCATCGTTTCACCGGCATCGATCAGAATACTTCGAAGGATCTCATCGATTTTTCCGACAGCGACATGCTCATTTGAGACGGGTTTCAAATAATCAGCTAATGTATACGCCATTTCATGCGGATGCGCCTTCAAAGCGCGATCGTGTACGACCGGTATATCCGTGATCAGCGCATCCAACATACCACTATCACCTAACGCAGCCTCGATTCGACATTTGATTTCGTCAGATATCCCCGACTTGAAATCCACTACGGAATAAAACGGGACGACTGGAATGTTCTGTTCATGCATCGATTCACGCGCTTGTTTCGTATTCGGATGAAGAGGTGGTTCAGGATCGATTTCTTGTCTCCATGTCTGCAGTTCGTTTTCCTTAACTGTCAGTTGTTGAAGAAGCGTGTCGCGTCTCGATTTGTTATCCGCGACCTCATCACGGATCTGGTTCTGAAAATTAGAAATCGCTGGTCGGATGTGTCGGCGGATGTTCTCCATCGTATCAGTCCCATACTCGTTGCGTAATGTTCGTTCGATATACTGAATACTTTTTTCATCTACCGAGAATGAATCATGTTGTTGTAACCACACGTGGATGTCCGCGATATAGGTTTCTAACTCTTGATCAAACGTCTTTTGCCAATCATCGTGTTCACGCTTCTTTTGATCAAATAATTGCTCTTCTTGCGCCAATTCTTTTTGTTTCAGTTGAAGCCGTACTTTTATTTCTTCGAAGTCGCGCACGTGTTCGACACCATCATTCAACCGTGAGATGTGTGCCGCCACTTCATTTTGCCAAACCATAAAATCAAATGCTTTCTCCTGTCGTTCGTAGTCCGCCATATTGAGTGCATGTCGCTGAAACGAAGCCATTTCTGCCTCTTCTTCAAGGTGGAACAACCCATCCTCGATATCACTTGAAGTCTTGCGTAGCATGATCTGTTCTTCATCCAATCTTTTTTTGAACGTCTGCATCTTTTGACGCGTTCGTTCCTGTTTTTGCTCTTGTTGCTCAATTTTTTGTTCAAGCTTCTGCTTTTTGTCTTGTTCTCGTTTTCGCTCTGCTTCTAGACTCCATACTTTATGTGCCTGTAAGCGTTGTTGCTGTCGCTCTAACGTCTCCTTTTTCAAGTGAAACCTACTTTTTTCAGAGGTTGCATGCGTGACTTGCTGCTCGTGGTGTACGATGCGTTCGAGAAGGAGATTCTGCTTTTCTGTCTCCTCTATCGATTGCCCTTTCGCCAGTTCATATTCTTGAGACATGTCTGCCAACTGTCGTTCCGAATAGACGTCATACCCTTTGCTTAGTCGAGTAAGTGCTTCTTTTTCTCTGCTTAACTGTTCGAGTTGCTGTTTTGTCTGATCCATATGCTCGATCGTATCCGATAGGTGACGTAAATCTTCATCGGACAATGCCGGCAAAGAAGCTTCTAAAATTTCATAGATGACCGTCGGACGAAAGTCCTTAGATAATTTAGGACTTCTTAACTGGATCAACAGTTTAATCAGTTCTTCGTACGCTTCCATCGTCTCAAAACCAAAGACGTGTTTATTTACGAGTTGCATATATTCCCCTTGCGTCTGAACAACCCGACCGCCTTCCCCTATCATGCGTTCGAGTTCAATTCGGGAATAAGGAATTTTTTGTTCCGCCTCACCTTGGCGACTTTTTTTATATAGCGTGATGTCTTCACCAATCCGGCGATTATCCGTAATGACGAATCCCCAAAACTTCATCGGTTTTCCGCGCTTTGCCTGTAAACCGATGCCGGTCGTCACATATTGTTCCGAGTCTGTTCGTTTGTATTCAAGAAATAAATAGCCGGTCCGTTCTTCCCGGTTTGAAATTTCTTTTTCACCTAACAGATAATCTTCCATCTTCCTTGCACGTGAACCAAATGGATCAAGACGGTCTGGTGACTTCTTACCGTCTAGTAAAATTGGTAGGAAACTTTGCATCGTAACAGACTTTCCCGATCCATTACTTCCGCGAAGTAACATCTTACCGTCCGAAAGATCAAAGATTTGTTCTGTGTAATACCAAAAGTTCAGCAATCCTGCACGATTCATTTGCCAGCGATTCATAGCTCTCATTTCTTTCATCTCCTTTACCTTCATGTACCGATCATTCGTCCAAATCCGGAATGAATGACGACCGTCTCCGATTCATCTTCGATTTTTCCAAGTTCCCAGTTTTGTAGTAACTGGATCAATTCCTTCGCAATCACACGTGGCGTACTTTCGCGGTACTGTTTGGACCACTTCGCATCATGTTCGTGTTTTGTCCGCTCAATCAGCGCATGGAACTCAAACAATGTCATCCGTATCTGTCCCATCTCATCAGGAACAATCGCTTCTTGCCGCAGACTCGTCGCCAGATGCAAAGCAACCGTAGAAATCCCCTTCTTATCCGGAAACAACGTATAGCGCTGTTTGGCTTCCGGTAAGACAAGAAGCGCTGCATTTTTGAACACTTCTAATCGAAACGGTGTATATCGCTCAAACTCATCAACAAGGCGATTCCGAAAGTTTCGGATGTAAGCGAAGTCCAGGTCGTCCTTCCCTTCACGATAGACGACCGGTGATAACATCAATTTCCGATAAACCCGTTTCCGTCTTTCGTCTTCTTTTTGTCGTGACCATTCGCTCGAAAGAATCGCGTCAATCGCATCATACTGAAACAAGTCTTCCGGATATGAACGCATGAAATAACGTGCGTGAACACTTACCTCATAAAGCACTTCCTCCGTATCATTCATCGCAAAGGCATCGATTTCTCCATCAACTGTTCGAATCAATTTCAACGCATCCAGTTGCTTTAATGCCCGTACGAGTGATTTCCGGTGCTGATAATTCGTCCAGTCGATCGGAAGTTCACCAGGGTACATCTCTTCGATTTCTTCGGTTAGATGCGTCAGTAAAAACTGTTCATCCGTTGATTTCCCTTCCGTAAATGCCAGTGCACAACAAAAGATTGCGTAATCCATCGGCTCAACGAAAGATTTGATTCCCATCCATACTTTTGGATCGACAGGGATTTTCTCAAGCTTGATGAAATGCTGATGAACGATCAAATCAAAGCCGAATTTCTCCGAAACATAACGCTTCAACTGATGTTCCTGTTCACGTAGGCGATGATAGACCAGCGGTTCATCGGTACGTAACACCCAAAACTGCTCAAATAAAATTCCGAGTGCTTCTTCCATCCGCTCATCTTGTTGCATCAGTTCCACCTCTCTTTCCCAAAAATTCATAATGGACGTCTGGCATTTCAAGGTCGCCATCGGTAGAGCGCAAGATGACACGTTCTTTTTGAATCGTCACCCGGACCGTCCTTCCGAATTCCGTCTGTACCAAGTGATCTTCGTGCAACATCGCTTTTCCGACCCAGTTCAGTAGCAGTTTACGTACGAATGGCTCGATGACAGGCAACTGCTTGATACGCAACCACCGCTCATCCATATACTGTTCGATGACTTGACGTTGACGACCAAGTTGCAGCAGATGTTCTCGTTGAACCGCTTGAATCTCTTCTCTTCGATCGATGATTGCTGCTGCTTTATTCGTATCCCGTGTTGGAACTGTCCGTTCATTCACGATATGTTCGATCGGATGTTCTTCCCAAATATCCGTATATAGATCGTCGGTTGGTATCGCATCCCCTACTAAGTGTTTTGTATGAAAAATACCGAATACGACAGATGAAAGTTCATGCGCTTCCTCAATCGAAGCTAAACGCTCGAACCACTTAGCCAAATGTTCATAATCGCGCCGACGACTCCGAAATTGTTGATGTCGTTCACTCATCCGTTGTACGACCCGTGTAATTCGTCGAATCGCCTCATTCGTCCGTTCCTGCAGGCGTTCGAATTCACTTTCTCCATAGGCTGATCCTAAAAACCATTCCTTCAGGTTTTGCCACTTTTCTTGATGCTCCCTCAAGACGTCTCTTTCCTCTGCCTCGACGCGAAACGTCTGTCGTTGATGAAGGACGACCTTCTCGAAGAATTGTTGCAACCGGTCATTCGAAAACTCCGTCAGCAATTCCTGAATTTGATTGGACGTCCGCTGTAAACCGACGATGAAGTCACGTAAATAGATCGTGAAACGGTCCTTGTAGACGAGAAATGCTTCCGTCTTCATTTTTTCCGCGACTTTCTCACTATGGATATAAGCAATGTAATCTGAAGTATTTCGGGTAATTTGCCGGAAATACGTCATGGCGTCTTCCCATAACTGAGCTGACTCCTCAGCTGATTGCTTTTCTGATTGCTCAATCTTCAGAAGGACTTGATACAAACGTTCGAATTGAGTCTTCTCGAGTGATCCGCCAAACGTATCGCCCATCTGTTCAAGATTTATCATCATCCGCTCAAATTCAACTGTATAAGGCGTACACTGATATCGAGCATTTTTCTTTTTATACTCTTCGATCGTTTTTGCCTTACGATGATCTTGACTCGCGATGAGATTCCCCCATTTCGTAAGTGACTCTAAATCCTGCTGTACCATTTCAAGTGTATACTCTTGGAATCCCTCATGTTGTGTTAAATAATCGAGTATTTCTTCCGGAAATAAAAACTCCCGCATCCGTTCATGCTGTATGTAAAAATAACGAAGAATCGGTCGGTAGCTCCATGCTTTCTCCGCAGTCAAATACGTCGCTTCCTTGACTTTTCTTTTTATGATCGAATCCAATCGTTCCGCCTCCCATCTCTAAAAATAATTGTAACTTTATGGCTCATCACCATAAGGTGTGGTTGACACATAAAATCCATCGGATTTTAAATCGAACATAGAAAAAAAGCGAAAACCCCGGTATCGTAATTGTTGTCTAGACAAACCACGATTGGAGTTTTCGCCTTGTCCCAACAGTTTATCAAATTAATTCTTCCGCTTCCAGCCCTTTTTCAAATCCAGATGTCGTCCGATGAAGAACCGCACGTATTTCCTGTCATTCCTGATACACATGAAATCCCTTGTCCGCTATGCGAAAAAAAGACCATCCTGCATTCGAAAAAGCGTCGTCGTTTTCGACACGGTCATGCGTGGGGAGTCGGTGCCTTGTGGATCGAACTGGATGTCCCACGTCAAAGATGCCTCTCTTGTGATTTGACGTTCGTATATGACTACGGTCTCGGACTCGTCCGTACTTCTACCGAAGTGTTCCGAAAAGGCATCACAGAACGGTGCCATGGCCGGACAATTTCAGATGTTGCGCATGAATATGAACTTCCTTATACGACTGTGGAACGGTGGTTTTATCAGTACGCTTCAGTGGATACAGTGGGACAGGCGACACACATCCTCGTCGATGAGTTCGCCACGAGAAAAGGACACCACTATGCGACGATCGTTCTTGATGCCAAGACTGGACGTCTTCTGTCTATCGTCCCGGGCCGGGACGTATCGGCGATTACGGCTGCGCTTCAAGGTGTACTGGGAGATGTTCGTTCTGTCGTCAGTGATTTTGCACCTGCGATGGCGAAGGCAACTACTCGTGTCTTCCCGAATGCAGCGCATGTGCTGGATCGTTTTCATCTCATCCAGTTCTTTACGGATGCTCTTCGCCGCCGGCGTCGTTTTTTGAACGAGGCAAGACGCCATCATCATGTTCGTGTGATTGATCGTGCTCTCGCTTGTCGTCCGGAAGCATTGGCTCTTGAAGATCGAGAGGTCGCCCATTCTTGTATTCTAGAAGACTCGTTTACCCGGGATCTTTATCAAGGACTCCAACATATTCGATATGTGTTGAAAGCAACGTGCGACGGGCAGGCATGCCGAAGACTGAAAGACTGGCTGGAACGTTATCAATTTCATCCATGCGGACCTCTTGCGAAAATCGCGAAAGCGATTCGTGGCCGTGAAGAAGCGATGCGTCAAACCATTGTATCGACACTATCGAATGGGAAAATGGAAGGGACGAACAATAAGATTAAGCTCATTAAACGTCGTGGTTATGGCTACCGAAACCTCGAACGATTCTTTTTGAGATTGCGCCTTGAGCTTGGTCGTTAAAATAGCAACCACGTGTTATGGTGATGAGCCAACTTTATCCCAAAATAATTAATATATCTTGCCGCAAAAAATATTGTTTAATCATGAATCAATGATCTTACGTTTCTTTCCTTGATCCTTCGATAAAAAAGAGTGGTTGCTCTCCATAGAGAACAACCACTGAATCATTTCATTTTCAGTTCAATCAGACAACCTTTCGCTCCGGTTCAGTACCCTTCAGTTGAGCTTGTACTTCATCAAACTCATCATAAATTGCTTGACTTGGCGCTTTCGTCAACAGACTACCGACGACGAGCGCCACCGTTGACGCAAGGAAGGCTGGAATCATCTCGTACATCTCCGAAATATAAAACGGTAAGTCTTTGACATACAGTTTGACTAGAATCCAGGCAATGACGACGACGGATCCCGTCACCATCGAAGCAAGAGCTCCTGTTTTATTCATCCGACGCCATAATAAACTGAACAAGACGACCGGTCCAAAGGCCGCTCCGAATCCAGCCCAGGCATAACCCACGAGTGTCAGAATCGATTTCTGAGCACCAAACGATAAAGCAATCGCAAGGAGTGCGACGACAAGGACCATGACGCGTCCCATGACCATCAACTCTTTATCCGATGCATTTCGTTTCAGGAAACGTTGATAGAAATCGTTTGTTGCGGCACTCGACGAGACGAGCAATTGCGTTGAGATGGTCGACATGATCGCTGCAAGTAACGCTGCGAGTAACAAACCGGTCACGAACCCTGGGAAGAGATCGCGCGACAATTGAATAAAGACGTTCTCCGGATTGTTGAGCGTGCCACCTTGTTGTGTAAAGTAAGCATACCCGAACAATCCCGTAATCATCGCTCCGACGATTGAAAACGTCATCCAAATCATCCCGACCCGACGAGCTGTTTTCATCTCGTGAAGGTTACGAATCGCCATAAAACGGACGATGATGTGTGGCTGACCAAAATAACCGAGTCCCCAGGCCAGCAAAGAGACGATACCAATCACAGTCTGCCCTTTGAACAACTCGAGTTTCGAACCGTCTGTCGAACGGATTGTCTCAAGCGTCTCATTGATCCCACCGCTGAGCGCCAGCGTAACGGCTGGAACGATCAACAAGGCGATGACCATGATCATTCCTTGGACGACGTCCGTCCAACTGACCGCGAGGAATCCGCCGAGGAAGACATAGCCGATGACGACGGCAGCCAGAATCCAAAGACCGGTCGTGTACTCTAACCCAAATACGGATTCAAACAAACGGCCACCGGCCACAAAACCACTTGACGCGTACATTATAAAGAATATTAAGATAACTCCAGCTGAAACTGTACGCAAGACACCACTTTTATCGTGGAATCGTTTTTCAAAGTAGTCGGGAATCGTGATGGCGTCCCCGGCGTGGGCAGTATAAGCACGCAGACGTGGTGCAACAAGTAACCAGTTGGCATAAGCCCCGAGTAATAAGCCGATGACGATCCAACCACTGGACAGACCAGTTGCAAACATCGCGCCGGGTAATCCCATCAACAGCCACCCACTCATGTCGCTTGCCCCCGCGGACAATGCTGTGACGACAGGTCCGATCGTCCGTCCTCCAAGCATATAATCGTTCATGTTTTTGGTTCGGTAATACGCGACGACCCCTAATGTGACCATCAAACCTAGATACAACAAAATCGCGAACCACATTCCGTTCATCCTTTGCTCCCCCTTTTCTAAAAAAAAAAAACGGATATGCAGGTTGCATACCCGTTTCATCTATTAAACACCATTTTAGAACATTTCAGAAGTAGTTTTTGCTTGAAGATGGAGTGTCAAGTAATCCGGTCCACCTGCTTTTGAATCCGTTCCCGACATGTTGAACCCACCAAACGGTTGGTAGCCAACAATTGCGCCCGTACAGCCACGGTTGAAGTAGAGGTTACCGACGTGGAAGTTCGCACGTGCATACTCCTGGTTCGTCCGGTCTTGTGTGATGACCGCACCCGTCAACCCGTATTCCGTGTTGTTCGCGATGTCGATCGCTTCCTTGAAGTCTTTTGCTTTTGTGAAGGCAACGACAGGTCCGAAGATTTCTTCTTGCATCAGACGGTCCGTTGGTTGAACGTCCGCGACGATCGTCGGAGCAACGAAGTAACCTGTCGAATCGTCTGCCGTACCACCAGCTGCGATCCGTCCTTCTTGTTTGGCGACGTCAAAGTATGACGTGATTTTTTTGAAAGCCGCTGCATCGATGACAGGTCCGACGTTGTTCGTCACATCAACCGGGTTCCCGATGCTGAGTTTGTTTGTGTTCTCGACGACTTTCGCAAGCAATTCATCATAGATTGAATCGAGTGCGACGACACGTGAACAAGCTGAACATTTTTGGCCAGAGAAACCAAACGCCGCTTTTGTGATCATGTCTGCTGCATAATCAAGGTCTGCTGACTCATCGATGACCATCGTATCTTTCCCGCCCATTTCCGCGATGACACGTTTGAGCCAGATTTGACCGTCATTCAATTTCGAAGCCCGTTCGTTGATGCGGAGTCCGACATCACGTGAACCCGTGAAGCTGATGAAACGTGTTTTCGGATGATCAACAAGGTAGTCGCCGACTTCTGCGCCTGGTCCCGGGATGAAGTTCAAGACGCCAGCCGGAAGACCCGCCTGCTCCATCACTTCAACGAATTTTGCAGCGACGACCGGTGTCGTTGATGCAGGTTTCAAGAGAATCGGGTTACCTGCCACGATCGCAGCAACCGCTGTTCCTGCCATGATCGCAAGCGGGAAGTTCCATGGTGAGATGATGACACCGACACCAAGTGGAATGTAGTCGTACCGGTTGTATTCGCCTGGACGGCTTTCAACTTTTTTACCTTCTTTTAAGATAAGCATTTGACGTGCATAGTACTCCAGGAAGTCGATCGCTTCTGCCGTATCGGCATCGGCTTCGTTCCATGGTTTACCTGCTTCTTTGACAAGATAGGCTGAGAATTCATGTTTCCGTTTACGGATGATGTTCGCAGCTTTGAATAAGACGTCCGCACGAACACTCGGATTAACGAATTTCCACGTCTCAAATGCTTTGACTGCCGCTTGCATCGCATCTTCAGCGTGTGCCTGTGTTGCTTTTGAGACGCGTCCGACGATTTCTTCTTTGTTTGCCGGATTGACAGAAACGATCTTATCTTCTGTCGTCACACGTTCTCCCCCGATGACGAGTGGATAATCCTTGCCAAGCTCTTTTGATACAAGTTCAAGCGCCTCTTCGAACGCTTTCTTGTTTGCTTCTTGTGAGAAGTCCGTGAATGGTTCGTGTTTGTACGGAATCATCTCTATTCCCCCTTTATACTTGCTTTTAATCGCTTACATTCTCCATTGTACAGAAGCATGTCGCCGCTTACAATTATTCTAGACAAAAAAAATGAAGCAGACCGATTTGGTCCCCTTCATTTGCCACTTATTGTTTCGCTTGGGAAAAGACAATCTCTTCGTTTTGGACGGATACTTGCACGTCCTGCCCCTGGAACAGCCAGTCATCCTGATCCGATACGACAAAATGAATTCCGTCGACGACTTCTTCGACCGCCGCCCGGTCTACCGCTTCCATATGCACTCCGACTGAGAATCCTTGCGTCAGATCGGTTGAACCGCCGTATTTTGCGAAGAAACGGATCGTATCGCCTTCTTTCGCTTCCATCTCTTCTTTGAAGTATTGTAATGCTTCGTCTGTTACGTGAATTTTCATCTTGAACCCACTCTCCTTTAGTTTAGTGTACCTATTCCCTACTCAAAAAAGCGAATTTCCTGTATGGTGAAGACACAAAGTATTGATGTTTTTCATTAGGAGGAACCGAAAATGAAACGATTGCTGACGATATTAGCGTCAACGAGTATCATCCTCGTCGGATGTGGAAACGATTCTGCTCCGTCTACTGATACTGAATCCCCGAAGTCAACGGAAACGAAACAAACGAAACAGGCAAGTCAAGACGTCCTCGATGTCTACAAGACGTACCAACAAACCGTCGGGCAGTCCGGTGCGGCTGACGCCAAAGCCCTTGCCCGGGTTGAATATACAGGAGATGAAAAATTACTCCGCCCTGCCATGCTGGGTGCCCACAACTTAAACATCAAACCGGGTAAGGTCGTCAAAAGTTTTCAGGAAGGGGACGTGGCGTATATCATTCACGAGTTTGACGATGAAGACGGCGCCCCCCTTCCGAACCGCGCATCAAAGCTGTTCCTGAAGCAGGAGGATGAATGGAAAGTCGTCATCGTCCCGACGACGTTTGAGCCTGCCGTCTTTACGACGCTCGCCTCGATGTTCGATTCCTTTAATGCCGATGAATACGGTGTCAACGCGAAAGCCGCAGAAGCCGTCGGTAATACGAAGGAGGATCAACAGGATGAAGTCTTCACACGCGTCAATGCCCAGACGGATTATATGGCGCTTGAGATGAACAGCAACATCCTGATGATTTACGGTCAAGCGCTTGGCAATGAAGGCAATCCGGAAGTTCTCGTCGATTATTATTCGGATTATGCGGAATGGTATCGGGATGAACAAGCCTTGTTGCTGAGAACGGCAAAAGCCGGCACGGATTTTGAAAAATATTTGATTGCCCTTGACCCCTTAAAGGAAAGCCTGCAAAAGAAGCTTGAAAAATATGCCGACCAATTAAACATGGAACTCGGTTAAGGAGGAACTACTATGAGCACACTTGATTTTACCCTTCCGAATGCACAGGGAGAACTGATTTCGTTGAGCGATTACCGCGGAAAAAAAGTCGTTCTCTACTTTTATCCAAAAGATTCTACACCGGGCTGTACGACCGAAGCCTGTGATTTCCGTGATGCAACGGAAGCCTTTGCTGCTAAAAATACGGTCATTCTCGGTGTCTCGGCCGACAGCCAGAAACGGCATCAGAACTTTATCTCGAAATATGAACTTCCTTTCGAACTTCTATCGGATGTCGACCACAGCGTCTGTGAACAATATGGTGTCTGGCAACTCAAGAAAAACTACGGTAAGGAATATTATGGAATCGTTCGCTCCACATTTTTAATCAATGAATCCGGTGAATTGATTCAGGAATGGCGGTCCGTTAAAGTCAAAGATCATGTCGCAGAAGCACTTTCCTTCCTCGATCAACTCAACTGATCCACCTCAAACACGCTATTGCTGATAGCGTGTTTTAATTTTCATAATCCTCTTTACCTCCCAATATTATCCTTCAATAAAATTTATTTTTACAAAAAAAACGTTGATAACACACGAAATTTTAATGATTTTGAAATAATCTGAAAATAAGCTATTGATTTTTCTGAATATTGTATTTATTATTGGTAACAAGTTGATCCGGTGCTTTCCTTCAACAAAATAAAAGGCGATGACCCCTCTTATTTTTTTATAGGACACCGGATCGCTATTCTAATCGGTACTCATTTTTCAATCATATATATTCATTCTTGGGAGGGAACTTATTATTATGAAGAAGAAAAAAACACTTGCACTCGTTGGTGCTCTAACAATCGTCGGATCCAGTCTTGCAGCTTGTAGCTCTACAGATGATTCGAAAGAAACGTCTGGTTCGACAGATACGAAAAAAGCGGCGGACAAACAAGTCCTCAACCTGACAAGCGGTTCTGATATCCCGGCACTTAGCCCGACCGTCGCAACAGACTCCGTTTCATTCACGGTTTTAAACAACGTCCAAGAAGGTCTGTTCCGTCTTGACGAGAAACAAGAAGCAACACCAGGTGTCGCTGAAAGTGTAGACGTCTCTGAAGATGGTCTTACATACACATTTAAATTACGTGATTCAAAATGGTCGGACGGCAGTGACGTCACGGCAAAAGACTTCGAATATGCGTGGAAACGTGTCCTTGATCCGAAGAGCGGCTCACAATATGCGTACATCATGTATGTCATCGACGGCGCGGAAGCTTACAACACAGGTAAAGGAAAACCAGCTGACGTCGGTGTCAAGGCTGTTGACGACAAGACACTGGAAGTTAAATTGACGCAACCTGCTGAATATTTCAAAGCGTTGACGGGCTTTGGTTCATTCATGCCGCTTAAACAAGAATTCGTCGAAGAAAAAGGAAAAGACTTCGCGACGAATCCGGAAAACTTCCTCTACAACGGACCGTTCCAACTCACGGACTGGAAAACAGAAGTTGGCTGGAGCTACAAGAAAAACGATCAGTACTGGGATGCCGACACGGTTAAACTTGAAGAAGTCAACTACAAAGTCGTTAAAGAAGTCTCGACTTCAGTCAACCTCTATGAAAAAGGTGACATCGATACAGTCGGTTTGACAAGTGAGTTCGTCGATCAGTATAAAGACAGCGATGAGTTCGATACACGACTTGACGCATCGATGTACTACATCCAAATGAACTTCAAAAACGAACTGCTCAAGAACAAAGACATCCGGAAAGCAATCGATTCAGGTTACGACAAAGAACAGATGGCAGCAGTCCTCTTAAACAACGGATCGATCCCTGCTTACTACTATGTGCCAAAAGAATTCGCTAAAGGTCCAGATGGAAAAGACTTCCGTGACGGAAACGAAGGATTCGGTTCATATGACGCGTCATCTGCAAAAGCTTCATTCGAAAAAGGCCTGAAAGATGTCGGTAAGAAAACGGTCAAGCTTGAGCTTCTTTCATACGATGATGACAACTCGAAAAAAATCTCTGAGTACCTCAAAGGCGAGTGGGAGAAAAACCTGCCAGGTCTTGAAGTCACAATCAAACAACAACCGTTCAAGAACAAGCTAGAGCTTGAATCAAAAGGTGAATTCGAACTTTCATTCGCTGGTTGGGGACCTGACTACCAGGATCCAATGACGTTCCTCGACATGTGGATGACAGGTGGACCTTACAACCGTGGTGGTTACTCAAGCGATCAGTACGATTCACTCATCAAATCAGCGATGAAGGAAACGGATGCTGAGAAACGCTGGCAGTCACTCAAAGACGCTGAGAAAGTCTTGCTTGAAGACGACCAAGCCATCTCCGTCATGTACCAACGCGGTGCTTCTCTCTTACGTAAACCTTACGTCAAAGGAATCGTTAACCACAAAGTCGGTGCGGATACTTCGTTCAAATGGACGTACATCGAAGGGAAATAAGTACCACTCCAGACCAGTCTCGCCCCATGCGAGTCTGGTCTTTTTTTCCATATGAGACAAATGTACTGTTTTTAGAATTAACATTAAAAATTGTTAACATTCTGTTTTCATTTGAATTGCTTCCATTTATACTTAGCTGAAGAATGATTTTCACTTTATTTACAGTATTTCACGGTAATTATTCATAATTAATGGAAATGTGCCGATATATTCTATACAGAGGACTTTTGCCTCAACTATTACGATTGACTAGGAAGGAGGACTCACCCTTGAAACAACGTGTACTTACGAGTCAACAAACATGGACGGAAGAACAACTGGAAATGATCCACGCGATCCAGGCCTTAGGCGAACTGATTCAGGACCGTCCCCGTCGGACGATTTATCGTCGCTATGCCATCGAACATGGATGGCCTCAGCCGGAGACCATCATTCGCCAGTTTGGTTCTTGGCCGGAAGCATTATCTGCAGCAGGATACGAATGGCACATCGATCAGCAGCCGGAAGAACTCGAACGTGCTCCAAAATATACAAAAGATGAGATCTTAAAATCATTCCACCGTTATGCCCAAGACGTCGGATCCACGATTACATTAAAGAAATACCAGATGTGGCGAAAATCCGTTCATCATGCACCGAGTCATTATCATATCGTGAAAATGTTCGGATCGTGGCATGATGCCTGTACGGCTGCCGGCTTAGAAGCCAGTGTCACCTATTCGAAAGCCGAACTCGCGGCTTCGCTCCGACAAGCGATTGAAGAAGTTGGTTTCTCGCTCTCTTTCGAAGCGTACCGTGAATGGGCAAAACGTAATAATAAACCTTCTACGAAAGCCTTACTTCACCGTTACGGTTCATGGTCAGCTGCGATTCATGCCATTGAAAGTGAAATTCGAATCAGTAAACAACACGCCCAATAATCTTGCCTTTATTTTTCATTTTAAACACATCCCTTCATGAGTCTCATTCGCACCTGGAATGAGGCTTTTTTTGCGCAATTCTTCTCCTCTTTTTGTTCCCTATCCTATTCAGACCACCTCGGAGCCTGTTTACAGCAAAAAAGAACCGTCGACATCGTCGACGGTTCCAGACTGAAGACAAAGTAGTGGTTTTTCTCTTAATCGGGAAGAACCGCTTTTTTTGTTCGCTTCGAATCGTTTTCCTGGGACAAGCATCGCGCCGCATCGCTTCGCTGCTGGGTCGCTCCTGCTTGTTTTTCCCTAGGAAGCGATTTCGAGCGAACAAACGCTTTTTCTTTCACGCTTCCGGGTATACAACTAGCATAGATATTCGAAAGAGGAGGAATTCTTATGATGGGAAAAAGAGGCCAACATCATCGTTCTGAGAACATCACCATCACATTGGAACAATTGGTCCCGCAGGACCATCTCGTTCGAAAAGTAGATCAGGCCATGGACTTTGAATTCATCTATCCTTTAGTAGAGAAACTGTATTGTGAAAATAACGGAAGACCCAGTATCGATCCTGTTTTATTGATTAAGATGGCGCTTCTCCAATACTTGTTTGGTATTCCATCGATGCGTCGGACCATCAAGGAGATTGAAACGAACGTCGCATATCGGTGGTTTCTCGGAATCGGACTGGATGAGAAAGTGCCTCATTTCTCTACTTTCGGAAAAAATTACGTCCGGCGGTTTCAGGACACGGATGTGTTCGAAACCATCTTTTATCGTATCCTCTCACAAGGTGTCGAAGCTGGGTTCGTGGACCCTTCGGTCCTATTCATGGATTCCACACACATCAAGGCGAACGCAAATAAACGGAAGTTCAAGAAGAAAAAGATTGTCCGTCGCGCTATCCAACAGTATAAAGAAGAACTCGACCTGGAAGTCAACGAGGATCGGGTACTGCATGGAAAAAAGCCCTTCGCCCCCAAGGAGAGCCGTCTTGAAACACGCGAAATCAAGGAAAGTACAACAGATCCCGAGAGTGGTTACTACGTGAAGGGGGAACGTGAACGACTATTCGCTTATTCTTGTCATACAGCTTGTGATCGAAACGGATTCGTACTTGGATTGATCCTCACACCTGGAAATGTACATGATAGTAAAATGCTTGAACCTCTTCTTGAATCCGTCACTTATCATTTCAATCAGCCCTTCGCCGTCGTAGCCGATTCTGCTTACAAGACAGTCCAGCTCGCACATCATCTCCTTCAACGAAACATCTTACCGGTTTTTCCTTATACACGCCCCAGAGGGGTGAAGGGAATGTTCAAAACGAAAGACTTCTATTACGACGAATACTATGACTGTTATTTGTGTCCCGACAATCAAGTTCTTCGTTATCGGACGACCAATCGAGAGGGGCATCGGGAATACGTCTCTGACCCAACGATCTGTGCGTCATGCTCTTTTCTTTCACAGTGCACGAAGAGCCAAGAGAATAAAAAAATGATCCTACGCCATATCTGGCAGGAAGCAATGGATGAGGTGGAGCATTTGCGGCATACTTCTGTGAACCGGGCATTGTATCGAAAACGACAGGAGACCATCGAACGTGTCTTCGCAGACGCAAAAGAAAAGCATGGCATGCGTTGGGCCCGATATCGTGGTCTGAAAAAAACAACGCTACAAGCGATGCTTACTTTTAGTGCCCTGAACCTCAAAAAATTGGCGAACTGGTCATGGGATTCCGGTGGGAATCCTTGTTTTCAACATCACTTTTTACGACTACATAAGACAAACCCTCATTTCAACGTTGAAATGAGGGTTTGTCTACGATCTGAAACCGTCGACATCGTCGACGGTTCTTTTCATATCACACGTTCTTTCCATTCTTGATACGACGCGACACGGTCCCGTCCTTGGAACTTTGCTCCGATGTACATCGCTCGGTCTGCGTTCCGGATCAGGCTCGCTAGATCACCTAACTCGTTTAATGTATCAATGCCGATACTTGCCGTAATCTTTAATTGATTGTCTTCAATTCGAACCGGATTGGCATGTAACGTCTCGCGAATCCGTTCCGCCACGATTTGCGCGGACTCAAGATCGGTATTCGGTAACAAGACGACAAATTCTTCGCCACCGTAACGTGCCACAAGATCCGTGATACGCGTCGCCTGCATCAACAGCTTGGCGACTTCAAACAAGACGACATCACCGACTTCATGTCCATACGTATCATTGATTTGTTTAAAGTGGTCTAAATCGATCATTAACGCCGAGAACGGATATAAGTCCCGTTGACGGATCCGCCGATCGCCCCATTCTTGTAAGGCGCGGTAGTTCGGTAATTTCGTCATCGCATCGGTCCGGCTGTCCGTCAAGAGACGCTCACGTTCCTGTGCCCGTTCGACGGCCCAGGACAAGACACGAAGAGCCCGATACAGCTCATAACCAAAATCTTTTGTGAATTCACCACTTGCTTCGGATGCTAGAAATAACGAACAGTTGATTTTTTCCGTCGCTTCCGGTTGAATGAATAAAATTGATTGGGTTTCTTCTGGGATACAATCGTATAACCGAATGTCCCATTCCTGTTGCATCCCATATAACAAGACTTCGTCTTTTTCTTCAATGATCTCTTCGATGATGATACCTTGAACGTGATCGGCCTTTAATTTCCTTCCATCCTTTAACGAATAATAAATCGGATTCCCTTCACTAAAATCAAACTTGATCCACGCAATGTCTGGACGGACAAAATGATTCAACTGCCGTAAGTAACGTTCGATGATGAACTGGGCGTCCCCGTCCTTCCAGGCTGCTTCTTTTAAGCGTTCGATTTGTTCCCAGTGTTCGATCCGGTCGCTCGCATGGACGGAACTCCCGAGTGACCGCTTGATGATGAACAACGCAAACGCCGTCATGACAAGTCCACTGTTCCCATTGTTTTGGACCATCAATGTACTGAAGATACCAAACAATAACTCAGCCGCGATGACGACTGCTTCAAACCGGAGTAATGGTAACATGACATTGTTCGGGATATTTTCACCCAGTAAAAAGTGGGACAATTTATATTGGAACAATAAGACCAACCATAAAATCAAGACCATGGCGAGCAAGGGTCCAATGTTGCCGATCAATGCAAATTCTTGTCCGTGCGTACCGCCTAACGCATTGTAGGCAAGTCCCGCTGGTAAGATCAGTAATAATTCAAGTGTGACATTAAACGGGTAGTTATGTAGCATCCGTCGGCGTCCGATGGCCGTATGGACCGTTCGCAACTGATAGATCAACATCGTCAATTGTCCGACACAGATGGCCGAGAGTAATCCGTATGTCAAGAACGTAAACAGGACAAACCCAAAATGGAACGTAAAACTCATATGTCTTCGGCGGACGGGATCGATGACAAAGATGGTAGAGAGTGCAACGACAAGCGTAAATGTAAAAAAATCGATGCTGGGACTGTAATCCCTTGATTTCGCCAGTAAATCTATTCCAATGACGACAAGAAAAAATACAACCCAGCTTCGAAGGAGATATTGTTGAAAACGACGCACGTTGACTTCCCCTTCCTCAAACACTTTTGTATATATATGGAAAACACATCTTAATTATTCATTATTTGAGCATCGAAGTCTATTTTTAATACTCCGATTTGTTACACTATTAGACAGAGGTGATAAATCAGTGACTACTCATTTTACGAAAGAAGCGTTTGAGACATTTCAGATTGATGGACTGGAGCAACGGATGGAGGCAATCCGGGAACGGATACAGCCTGTTTTTAAACAGATTGGACAAGAAGTTTTACCTGACTTGACAGTTCATCTTGCCGAAGACATCTATGTCCATATCGCACAACACGCCCGCCGGAAAGTGAATCCACCAAATGATACATGGATGGCATTCTCACCAAATAAACGTGGTTATAAGATGCTTCCCCATTTTCAAGTCGGCTTATTTGATGATCATCTTTTCATCTGGCTTGCCTATATCTATGAACTTCCGAACAAATCGCAGTATGCTACTAAATTATTGCAACACCAGCACATTTTGCATACACTTCCGTCTGACTTCGTCATTTCATATGACCATATGAAAAAAGACGCGCAACGAATCGAAGAAACAAGTCTTGAACAAGGGCTTGTCCGGTTTCGTGATGTGAAGAAGGCAGAATTCTTAATCGGCCGTCATGTCCCCGCTGATCAAGTCAGTGCGATGTCATACGATGAATTAGTAAATCTGATTCGAAATACCTACGCACAACTCGTGCCGATTTATAAAAAGATTCAATAAAAAGGATGGCCTAAAAGGTCATCCTTTGTTCGTTAGTTATATTTTACTAGAATTGACATGACTTGTGTACGGTCAGAATTTAAATTTAGATAAATGTTGACCTGTTTTGTTGAAACTGTCATCAGATTAAAAGCTTGATCGAGCTTCGCGGTAGGATATGCTTTTTTTACTTCCTTGACAGAAACCGTTCGACTGAGCACTTTAGGATTATAGACGATTGCTGAAACTTTTGCTTTACGATCGGGTACACCAAACGTCGAACAATAATGAATGGCTTTGTTAGGCGTGACTAATCCTTTACCACTTTGGCACCATGTCGAGTTTTTTTCGCCTTTGTACGCATTATGTACTTGCGCCAATGTCGTCTGTTCCAATTTTACTTTGTTATCCGTTGATGCTGCCTTTGAAGCACTCGTTTTGATTTGTTTCAACCAGTCGATATCTGTTGGCTTAGCCGCTTCTACGGATTCGTTATATGAAGGACCTGAGACAAGACTCATGGTAAGTGCAGCAGTTAAGATAAGACCTAAAAATTGTTTCATGATGTGCTCCCCCTTGAAATGCTTTGATAGATATCTCATTCCCCCATTTTCGAAATAATATTCATTTTAAATACATTTCTTTAAAAAATATTTTAAAAAAGTTGCTACCTGAATAGGTAACAACTTTTTTTGCGTCATTTCTTATGCATTTTGAACTCTAAAAATAGTTCATTATAATGTGCCAACATCTCTTTACCTAAATTTTCATATACTTCAAGTGTATCGGTGACTTCTTTGTCCGGGTAAAACCGTTCATCTTCACGTACTTCACGATCAAGCAACTTCAAAGCAGCCGTGTTAGGCGTGGAATAACCAACGTAGTCAGCATTTTTTGCGGCGTTTTTCGGTTCAAGCATGAAGTTGATGAATTGGTGAGCACCGTCGATGTTTTTTGCTGTCTTCGGAATGACGATGTTATCAAACCAGACATTGGATCCTTCTTTCGGAATCACATAGTTCAAATTTTCATTTTCACTTATGATTTCATTGGCATCCCCGGACCAGACGACACCTATTCCGGCTTCTTCATTCGCGAGCAGCAACTTGATTTCATCACCGACGATCGCCTTGACGTTCGGTGTCAGTTTCATCAAGTTGGCTTTCGCCGCTTGAAGTTTGGTTTCGTCCGTCTCGTTTAACGAGTAGCCGAGACTGTTCAGACTCATCCCCATCACTTCACGTGCTCCGTCTGCGAGGAGAATCTGATTTTTTAGCGCTGGATCCCAAAGATCCTTCCAGCTCGTCGGTTTTTTTCCGCCAATCAATTTCTGATTATAGACGATTCCGACCGTTCCCCAAAAATAAGGAATCGAATAGCGGTTGCCTGGATCAAACGATAAATCTAAAAAACGGGAATCGATATTTTTTAAGTTCGGCACTTTTTCCTGATCGATCGGGACCACCAGATCTTCTTCGATCATCTTGGCAATCGCGTAATCAGACGGGACCGCGACATCATACGTCGTGCCTCCTTGCTCGATTTTCGTCAACATCGCTTCGTTTGAATCAAACGTTTGGTAGACAACTTTGATTCCCGATTCCTTCTCAAACTGATCAATCAATTCAGGATCAATGTAATCGCCCCAGTTATAGATGTTTAAGACGTTTTTACCGGAGTACCCTTGTGTTGCATTTAATCGGTTTAAGGCAAACAAGATGATGCCGGATATCAGAAAAATCGCCACGAACAATTGAATGAGTTTTTTCATCGATCATTTCACCTCCGGTCGGGACAGCTTCATCGCAGAACGTTGGTTCAGGAAGTAATAGCCGATGACGAGTAAAAACGTAAACAAGAAAATCACCGTCGACAACGCATTGATTTTCATGGAAATCCCTTGTCGTGCGAGTGAATAGATTTCAACGGATAAGGTCGTAAAACCATTTCCGGTGACAAAGAATGTCACGGCGAAATCATCCAGCGAATACGTGAGTGCCGTAAAGAACCCGGCAAATATCCCTGGTGTGATGTAGGGTAAGATGACTTTCGTCAAGACGTCGAATCGGCTTGCTCCTAAATCACGCGCTGCATCGACGAGTGTCGGACTCATCTCCTGGAGTTTCGGAAGAACGAGAATGACGACAATCGGGACGGAAAACGCGATGTGTGACAACAAGACTGACGTAAAGCCAAGCTGAATGCCAAGCATCGTAAAGAAAATCAAGAAGGACGCACCGATGATGACATCCGGACTGACGATCAAAATACTGTTTAACGTCAACAGTGACGTCTCGATTCGTTTCTTACGGACCGCTTGAATTCCAATCGCTCCTAAGACACCGATAATCGTCGAGATCGCCGCTGACAACAGCGCGATGACCAGCGTATTCAAGACGATGATCAAGAGACGGGAGTCTTGGAACACTTCTTTATACCAGTCCCACGTAAAGGAATCAAAATTCGTCATGTTGTCGGCACTGTTAAAAGAATAAAATGCGAGATAGAAAATCGGTGCGTACAAGATGATGAAGACACCAATCAAGTATAGATTCGCTAATTTGAGTCGTTTCATCACGTTGTCGCTCCTTTCTTCCGTTTCGTACTCGTCAAAGCAAGAATGATCGCCATCGCGATGATCAGGAAGACGGCAATCGTCGCGCCCATGCCCCAGTTCTGTGTGACAAGAAACTGTTGCTCAATCGCCGTTCCCAGTGTAATGACACGATTCCCGGCAATCAGTCGTGTAATCATGAACAACGACAAGGCCGGAATGAAGACGAGTTGACAGCCTGATTTCACTCCGTCGAGGGTCAACGGGAAGACGACACGGCGGAACGTCATGAAGTTGGATGCTCCCAGATCGCGCGCCGCAAAGACGAGGGACGGATTCAATTTTTCGATCGCATTGAAGATCGGTAAAATCATGAACGGTATGAAGATGTAGACGGAAACAAATACAAAACTGAAGTCCGTGAACAAAATCTGTTTCCGACCGATTCCGATGGCCTCAAGCGTCTGATTCGCCCATCCATAGGTACTGAATAGACCGATGAAAGCATACGCTTTTAACAGGAGGTTAATCCAAGTCGGTAAGATGATCAATAATAACCATAATTGCTTATGTTTCGTTTTTGTCAGTAGATAAGCCGTCGGATAACCGATGGCGAGCGAAAAGAAGGTAATCAAAAAGGCATACCAAAAGGAGCTTAACGTCATCGTCAGATAGGTCGAAGTAAAGAACTTTTGATAGTTGATGAGCGAAAAATGACCTTCGAGATCGAGAAACGAATAATAGACGACCAGGACGATCGGCGCGATGACGAACAACGCGATCCAAAAACTATACGGAATCAGATACCAGTTGCGTGTTTTTTGCATCACAGCACCTCGTCATATGACTCAAGTCGTTTATCGAATTCCTCTTCCGTCTCATTTAGACGCATGACATGAATCGCTTCCGGATCGAACGTCAGTCCAATCTGTTCGCCGACGATCGCTTTTTTTGTACTATGGACAAGCCACTCGTTTCCGACGTCATCCATACAAGCGATCTCATAGTGCACACCGCGGAACAGTTGTGAATCGACGGTGACACGTAATTTCCCTTGGGCGACGCTCGTGATTTCCAAGTCTTCCGGACGAATGACGATTTCAACCGGTTCATTCAATTCAAGCCCCCGGTCGACACAATCAAACTCGTTTTCCGCAAACGACACACGGTAGTCGGTCAACATCCGTCCCGGGATGATGTTCGACTCGCCGATGAAGTCAGCGACGAAACGGTTGATCGGTTCATCGTAGATGTCCGTCGGTGTACCGGACTGTTGGATCAGACCATGGTTGAGGACAAAAATTTCATCCGACATCGCAAGCGCCTCTTCTTGGTCATGGGTGACGAAGATGAACGTGATGCCAAGACGTCGTTGCAGATCGCGTAGTTCATACTGCATCTCCGTCCGAAGCTTCAAATCAAGGGCTGATAACGGTTCATCAAGCAGGATGACTTCCGGCTCGTTGACGATTGCCCGGGCAATTGCCACGCGCTGACGTTGTCCACCTGACATTTCCGTGATTTCACGGTTCTCATAACCGGACAAGTTGACGAACTTCAAGGCATCGAGGACCCGCGTCTTGACCTCTGCTTCCTTCATCTTTTTGATCCGTAAACCAAACGCGATGTTTTCAAAAACATTGAGATGCGGAAACAAGGCATAGTCCTGAAAGACCGTATTGACTTGTCGTTTGTTCGCCGGGACGTCATTGATTCGTCTACCATTAAACAGAATATCGCCTTCTGTCGCCTCGGTAAATCCAGCAATCAGTCGTAAGACGGTCGTTTTCCCGCAACCGGATGGTCCGAGCAACGTATAAAATTTCCCCCGTTCGATTTCAAAACTGACCCGATCAAGGACGGTCTGATCGTCAAAACGTTTTGTCACATCTGTAAATTGGATGATGGTGTTATCTGCCAAGTCCTGTTCCTCCTTATAAATACGAATCAGTTGCTGTGACGAGTACCTTCGTATCCGTCTCCGACTCATTTCGTAATTGATGAATTTCAGAAGCTTTATAATAGAATGTCTCGCCTTGTGTCGCAATAAAGGATTCGTGTCCCAGTCGTAACGTGACGCGTCCTTCGAGAACGAAAACAAACGTTTCTGACCCCGACGGTTCATAGGCTTTAAATGCGCCTCCGGGTGCCAAATGCAACAAGACCGGTTCCATTTCCTTCTCATTCGATTCCGGAATCAGCCAGGTCACATGATACCCCTGCTCCGGATCCGCATAACTCGTGACATCTTTTTCTGTATAAACGACTTTCTGATTTAACGTATCCTCATCAAAAAAATCTTTTGCCGAGATGCCGAGTACTTCCAAGAGACTAAACAACGTCTCGATCGAAGGGGAGCTGATCTCCCGTTCAATTTGTGAGATGTATCCTTTACTCAAATCCGTTCTCTCTCCAAGCTCCTCTTGCGTCAAACCTTTTTGAAGACGCAGATTCTTGATTTTATTGCCAATCGTCCGCAATCCACGCCCTCCTTTCTTTCACTCAGTTTAGTATAAGATGACTTAAAGTTTACTAATTACGTACCGATTATAGCGTATCCCATCAGTTAATCAACTAAAATGTTTTAATTCCCAAAGGTTCATTTGACAGCGATAACGCTTGCACCTACAATTAATATCAGGTACTAAAACAAGGAGGAAACAGCATGAAGATTGCATGGATTACAGACAGTACGACCATTTTACCGGACTCGATTTCTGCACGCGATGATTTGACCGTCGTCCCGCTTCTCGTCATGAAGGACGGCGAAAGTTTTATCGATGGCGTCGACGTCCAAGCGGAAACGGTGTATGAATGGATCGACGCCAAGCATAAGATCACGACAAGCCAACCTTCGATCGGAACATTCACCGAGCACTACGAACGTTTAAAAGAGCACTATGATATCGGTTTTGCGATCCATTTATCGAGCGAACTCAGCGGAACGTATAATGCCTCCGTCCAAGGAGCTGAGATTGCTGGATTCCGGTTGATTGCGATCGATTCCCGTTGCGGCATCTACCCGGCAGGTCAACTGTTGGCAGAAGCGATGGAACTTGCAGCAACCGGCATGTCGGTTGAAGAGATCGAACAGCACATCCTTGAACGCCGCTTCGATCACCATATCGAATTCACTGTCGCCAATCTGGATCAACTGCAGGCGGGTGGACGGATTTCCTCAACCAAGGCGTTCGTCGGCAACTTACTGCAGCTCCGTCCCTTGTTCCATTTTGAAGATGGAAAAATCGTTCCGTATCAGACGGTCCGGACGTTCAAAAAAGCGCATGCGAAACTGTATGATCACCTCGTCGAAATGCTTGAAAGTGGTACCGTCACCGATGTCTCCTTGTTCCACGCAGCGGCTTATGACTTAGCACTCGAATGGAAAACGAGTCTCGAAAAACGGTTTGATGTGACGATTCGGATCGATCATTTGACGCCTGTCCTCGGTTCCCATACCGGAAACCCGGCCATCGGGATGTCGTTTTTGAATCCAACGAGCCGACGCTGATGTCTAAAGAGTAACTAATCCGGGTAAACCTCCTTTAGAGATTAAAGGAGGTTTTTGACTTGAAAAACAAATGGATTTGGCTCAACTGGCTTGGTTTTGTCTTTACGATTGCGGTCAATGCGTTAGACGGTGGAAAAACAGGTCGTATCTCGGATACGATTTCAACCTTGTTCAAACCCGCAGGTTACGCCTTTTCGATTTGGGGATTGATTTATGCTGTTTTACTCGTCTGGTTAATCATGCAGACGATTCCGAAGTTCAAGGAACATGAGATCGCCAAAAAAATCGGACCCTGGTTCTTGATCAGCTGTCTCTTTAATGCGGCTTGGATTGTAACGTTCTCTTTCAAACTATTTCCATTGTCCGTCGTCGTCATCGTCGGTCTGTTACTTTCGTTGATCGTCATCTACTCGAAGATTGACCGCGAGACAAAAGCGTTACGTTTTAAATTACCGTTTTCGTTATATCTTGGTTGGGTGTCTGTTGCGACGATCGCCAACATCTTCTTGACGCTTGATACAGAAAACATCAACTCGTTGCTCGGCATCGGTGACGCCGGTTGGACGATGATCATGTTGGGTGTGGGTGTTATCGTCGCGTTATTGTTCATGTTCGCCAACCGCGATCCGATTTATCCACTCGTCTTCGTTTGGGCATACATCGCAATCAATTTCCAGTCCGATAACGGACTTGTCGATACAGTCGTGCTTGGAAGCGTCGTCGTCTTGCTTGCCGGATATGTCTTCCTGCTCGTTCGGATGCGTCGTCAAGTCCACGTGAGCAAGTAACGTTATTTCTCACTCATTTCGTCGTATACTGAACAAAAGGAGTGAATGTCATGCACATCACATTTACAGAAACCGCCCTCGATCGAATTGATCAGTTACGCGGTGACACAGCAGGTCAATTGCATCTTTATTACGATACTGAGGGCTGCGGTTGCGGGAACTCTGGTATCTTCAGCATACGTCTAGTACCAGCCGCAACAAGCGAAGATATGACGATCGACTCAAATGTTGGTCCCGTCCTCGTCAAACGATGGTCCAGTCATTTTCTCGATCAAGAGATGACCCTTGACTACAACGCTGAGAAAAAATCATTGATTCTAAAAAGTGACGGTCAATATTTCAATACGAACGTCCTTGTCACGGATCAAACCGGTTGCCAATTGACAGTCAATCGATAACCCCATACAAAAAAGGCAGCCTCCCTTGTGGAAGCTGCCTTTGTATTGTGATGGACAGACAGGTAGTGTGTCGAGTAGAAGGCGGAGTCGTCTATCTAAATGTACTGCGATTCTGTCTGCATCTTGCACAAGTCGAACAAATCCCTGCCCGGAATCTGTTCATGAAGCGATTGCGTCCCCCATGATCGCACGCATATTCCTTGCATGCTTATCTAGTATACGTAAAAAAGAGCGCACTGGATTTAAGCGATGTGTTCTCAAACGACATCCAGCACCGTTCGTTCGATCGTCTGCTGATCCAGATCCTTGACGTTGACCGGGCGGCTATAATAATACCCTTGACCATAATCACAGCCCAGCCGTTTCAGGAACTCGTGTTGTTCCAGCGTTTCGACACCTTCCGCGACCACTTCGATCCCAAGACTTTTCGCAAGCTGGATGATCATCTCCGTGATTGCTGTTCCTCGTTCGTCATGCGGCACTTCATCGATAAACGACTTGTCGATCTTCAAGATATCGATCGGCAGGTGCTTGAGGTGGGTCAGTGACGACAGACCAGTGCCAAAATCGTCCAGTGCAATCGTCAGACTTAACTGCTTCAACTCTCCGAGCATCAACAAGGCACGGTCGAGGTTCTCCATGACAGAGGTTTCCGTGATCTCGAGCTGTAACTGAAGTTCTCCCCCATTCTTTAACGAATGATGAACGATCTCCTTAATCATCAAGTTATGCGATTCGGACCGAAAATGCATCGCTGAGAGATTGACGGATACTTGACGGATGAAATGATTTTCTTCACGCCATAGTTCCATCTGATTCACGGTTTCTTGCAGCACCCATTGTGTCAGACGGTGAATGAGACTGTATTTTTCAGCAAGCGGAATGAACTCAGCAGGTGAAATGAACCCGAATTTCGGATGATTCCAATGAATCAGGACTTCCGCCTGTTCGACCTTTCCTGTCGCAAGAGCGATTTTCGGTTGATAGACCAGATTAAATTCCTTGAAATCCGTCATCGCCCGACGTAACGAACCGACGATTTGCTGTTCCCGGCGATCGGAATGGCGGGTTTCATCATAGATGACGAAGCGGTCCCGTCCTTCATTTTTCCCGGCACGTAACGCACTTTCCATCTGACCAATCCGCATCTCTAACGTATCGTCTACATTCGGAACGATGATGCCAATCGTCGCTGTCAGATGAATTTCTTGACCTTCCAGTACAATCGGCTGTCGAATCGCTTCGAGTACCTGCGTGAATGCTTCTTCTAACTGATCTGGAGGAATGTTTTTAATCAAGAAAAACTGGGTTCCGTTGTATCGAATACAAGCTTCATCCTCCCCCAGCAATCCTTTGATTCGGTCTGCGAATTGGCGAATCACCGTATCCCCTTGATCGAATCCAAATGTATCATTAATCCATTTGTACCCATCCAAATCAAGTAACGCCATCGTCATGTGTTGTTTGGTCCGGCTATACTGGGCATCAACTTTTTCCATATGATAATCGAGCCAACGGCGATTATGCAATCCCGTTAAATGATCCGTGTAGGCCATCATCTGCAAGGCACGTCGTTCGAGGTGAATATAGAGACCGACGATCAAAATGATGATGAAGAAGACGGGAATCGCGACGTCACCTAAAATATTCGATGTGACCGGGCGGTCCGCAATCTCAAGTGCCGACGACTCTGGGATACAAAACGTCGTTCCTAACATGCCGACATAGTGCATCGTCGAGATCGCAAATCCCATCAACACCGCAACGGGAATCAGGATCCGTTTTTTATTGACGTGACGTGTCATGTACAGAAGCAGCAAGGCGACATACGCCACTGTGACGGCAATCAGGATCGATAAGGTGAACAATGCCGCATCATACCGGATATCTCCGTTAAACTGTACCGCCATCATGCCTAAATAATGCATCATCGCAATCCCGATTCCGACCAATGTGCCTGCGACGATGACTTTCTGACGCGTCAATTCCGAATAATATAATAAATAAAACGCAATCCAGGCTGCCGTGACAGCAGGAACGATGGATAAAAACATCAAGACCCAGTCATAACTGACCGGTACAGCTAATTCAAACGCCCCCATCCCGACGAAATGCATGCCCCAAATGGACAGTCCCATCGTGATGGATGACAAAAATAGAGCTCGTTTTTTTAAAGAGACCGCTTTTGCGAGTCGACGATTTAATTCAAGTGAGGCATAGGATCCGACGATGGCGACGATGACCGATAGGATGACCAATGTCTCTTCATAGTGTTTCGTTAAGATGATCCATTCATTCATGGTAAGTGCCTCTCTTTTGGACTGACATTCCTATTAGTATCGTCTACTTCCCCTCATTTCTTCAGTCTTCTCATGAAATTTCGTAAGAATGGGTCTGTTTTTTCTAAAATAGAAGATTAAACTCAAGAAAGACAAAAAAAGATGCCGGGATTCCGGCATCTGACTATCGTATCGATTTATAGAGCAACGGACGCGACGACTTCGCCGGTCGGCTTTTCTAGATCTGGTTCTGGTTCGACGGTGATGGCGACGGCATCAATCGTTCCGTCTCCTTTTAGCGGGAAGACCGCTGCTGCTTCTCCGTCTTTTTCGATGACACCGTTCGCGCGTGGTGTATCTCCTTGAATCGTCCACAGCTGGTACAATTCACCTTCTTTTAGCGGTGGCAAATCTTTTAGTTGGACGAGCATGTATTCTTTTTCGTCTTTCGTGAAAATCATGCTCGATCCTTTAATGGATGCCGTACTTTCAAAGTTTCCCATTCCTTTGACTTCGTCCATCGCGAATTCTTCTGTCGGAGAAGGGTCCTCCTGTGACAGGAAGTACGCGTTGGCACCAAGCGACAGGATTAAGGCCGCTGCGATACTCATCAACCAACCCAGTGGGACCGCACGTTTTTTCTGTTTTTGCGTCCGAGCCGATTCCAGCTCAGACACTTGGGGGTTTTCCTTGCGCGCTGATTCTGCAGAAGCAGGTGTCATCGGTTCATTCGTTGATCCGAGAACCTCCCCAAGGATTCTTGATTTCATGCCTGTCGGTATCGGTCGTTCCGGAAGTGATTCCGCGATGGGCAGCATCAATTCTTGCATCTCTTGAAGCGTCTGTTTGCAATCGTCACAAGTCGCCAAGTGTGCTTCGAACGCGTCGCGATTGGTAGCCGATAATGTTCCGTTGAAGTAGTCAATTAAATCATGACAACGTTCTTCCATCAACGTTCCCTCCCGTCTAATAATTTCCGAAGTGCCTGAATTGCACTCCTGATTCTTGTTTTTACCGTTCCGAGCGGTAATTTCAATTGATCTGAAATTTGTTGTTGCGTTAACCCTGTAAAATAAACGAGTTCAATTAACTCTTGTTGATCTGGTTTCAATTCACTGACGGCATCTCGGACTTCAGATGCGGTTTCACGCTGGATGACCGTTCGTTCGACTGGTTCATCGTATCCGCCGTCGCGCTCTTCGACTTCAATCGTCGGCTGTCGTTTTTCACGTCTTAAACAGTCCAGCGCGGCGTTGCGGGTAATCGTTAATATCCAAGAGGAGAATTTCCCTTTATCGGTATTAAAGTCGACCCGTCCATTCCATATCTTCATCCAGACTTCCTGAATGACTTCTTCTGATAATCGATCATTGTTCGTAAAGCGATGAGCGAATGAGAACAATAGCCTTTCGTACTTTTCGTACAGCACTTCGAGAGCTTGTTCATCTCCACTGCGCATCTGATGATAAAGCGATTCATCGGATTGAGTATGCATCCTTCTCCTCCTTGTGATCAGTCAGCCTTATCATATAGTATACGCAAGCTGACGCAAAATCGTTTTAGTTTTAGTTTTTTCTCAATTTTTGTCCACCACATCCATATTCCCTATTCTACTAAAAAATATAGCTCGAAAGCGGCTAGATTGACAATAATACCGTGATGGGCATAGCATAAAGGTATCGAATAGACGGATTGCATCTTAGAATGGAGGAAAATGAATGGATTACGATCGTAAAATGAAAAATCGGGTCAGTCGGATCGAAGGACAACTCCGTGGTATTTTACGGATGATGGAAGAAGGACAGGATTGCCGGGACGTCATCACGCAATTGTCGGCGACTCGTTCTGCCATCGACCGGACGATTGGTGTCGTCGTCAGCTCGAACTTGATTGAATGCGTGAAAGAAGCCGAACAGTCCGGTGAAGGTGATACCGAAGAATTGGTCAAGGAAGCGGTAAATCTGTTAGTAAAAAGCCGCTGAAAAAAATAGAGGTTTTCCCTCAAAAAAAGCTGTTCCGATCATAAGTCGGAGCAGCTTTTGTTTAATATTAGTATAACACTTCATACTGTGTATGTTTAGCGCCATGCCTTCAATTGATCGAGATACACTTTACTTTTTTGCACCGTTCCTTTTTTCTTTACGTCCGTTTCTACAAAATACAGCGATTGTATCTGAATTGGGGCAGGCCATGTCGGATCCAGCTTTGCTTGAACAGTTTTGAACCCTGTCCAGTCGACCCGTTTCACGAAATCGACCGTATGACTTCGTCCTCCCGCATCCTTCAACTGCGCACGTAACCATGGTGCTTTCTGATCACCATATACATCAAGGGACAATCTTGT
Organism: Exiguobacterium antarcticum DSM 14480; assembly: GCF_000685865.1. Lineage (GTDB taxonomy): Bacteria > Bacillota > Bacilli > Exiguobacteriales > Exiguobacteriaceae > Exiguobacterium_A > Exiguobacterium_A antarcticum. Next base: position 878,029 of record NZ_JMKS01000003.1, read on the forward strand.
TGCAGGCGAAGTAATCTTCCACTTCGCGTTCGTGATATACATGGCTCCATTTTGCTTGGACCAACCGGAATAGTTGTATGTCAGCTTAAGCGCTGACCGACCTGCTGACTTTTGCTCTGTACTTAACATTGTCGAATAACTGGATACATAGGGCGATTTCGATAGATAGACGCCGCTTTCAAAGGAATCAATCACCGTTGATTGATTCGTAGAAGTTGTCGGTGCCGTCACAGTAATCGGAAGTGATACCATTTGTCCGCCTGCTGATAATGTAAGTACGGTTTTCCCAGGTTTCTTAGCTGTCAAAACATCATTAGAAATCGTGCTGATTGGTTGTTTCAGCTGATATTTCTTTTCATTTAATGGAATCGTGACTTTCCGGCCATTCAACCATCCATCACTCGTCAAGCGGACCTTCTGACCGACTTTTAGAAGTAGGGGTTTTCCGCCGTTAAAGGTCATTCCTGATAAACGGTTCGTGATATTGATCGTGACCGACCGTTTGATTTGATCAACCGCCAATTGTCCTGTCCACTTTCCGGGTTGAAGTGGCGCTTTTACAGTCATCCCGCTAACACCTGTACCGGATAATATTATTTTCTTCTGATTCACATCAATTGGTTGACTGTTTCTGTCGGTCAACTTGATGGTCAACTGACGCGTTTCACCCACATACAACTCCGGTTGCTCAGGAATAATCATATAGGCGACTTTTTTTTCCGGAACATAGCGTGTTGAAACGATTAAACTGTTTGTGATGGATCGACTTCTTCCATCTGCCGGAACGTTTACTGTTCGAACCGGAAACTCACCGGCCCGTCGGACCACCATCTCCGTCGATCCGCCTCCATCAAATGCTAACGCTGAAACAGCACCTAACTGCTTCATCCGCGCAACTGCTTCGAGCATCGTGAATCCTTTTGATGTCGTTCTTCCTTGGTCCACTGTTACGATATGAACCGTTTGATCCGCTGTCACACCAATCAATGTCCGTGCCTTTCGGACAATCATCAAGAAACGATCATGATTTTCAGAAAGTGCATTCAGATCTAGACCAATTCCTTCTTTGACAAGCCAGTTGTATCCGGAAACGGCCTCCTCAATGTCATTTCTTACTTGTAGATTTGACATTTGAATGAGATTGAACTGAGTCGTCACATGCTTTTCTTTCACCAAGTCGAGTAACGGTTTCTTTTGTTTACCGAACGCCACCAATACGACTCCATCTGCCGGAATCGATATATTCGATCGAAAAGTCGTTTCTGCCCGATCTACTGTCCACGAATAGCGTTGTCCTAATTTAAAGGCTCTAACCGAACTTCCCTTCATCGTCACGATTGCCACTTCTTTTTTCATCGCATCCGATAATCCCACGAAATTGATTTTTTTAGATACATGGTGGGCATTTGTAAAAATACCAATTCGATTATCCAGATTTTCATTTCGGTTAACAGAATGAATTGTCAGGGACCGTGCTGAAGACTTTAATGTTCCGACAACGCCATAAGAACCGATTTCCGGTTTTCCTTGTCCATTTATGACAAACGAAGGAAATTTAAGTGCAGACTCTTTGACACTATGGCTGACGAGTACTGCATTCTGCTGGATTTGTAAGCCAATTGGTAAACCACTTGCAACTTTGTACATATCAGCATTAACGGCAGCAACTACACGATTTCCGGATGCAGTAGATCGACTTACTTGAGAAGGCAGTGATTCGGTGGCTAGTACATGATCACGCCCTTTCATCGTCGCAAAGCGATTACCTAACCCCGGTGCTACCGTAATTTGTTGAATCGTCTGTGGAATACCTGACGTATTTTCTTGTTTCGTCGTATAGTCGACACCTCTAGAAATCGTCTCAGCATGTGTTTTTTCTTGCTGAATCGTTACACCTAGCAACAATATAAAAATACATAATTTAGTTTTCACAAAACACCTCCATCATACATTATGACTTTTTAAGTAAAAAAATGACATATTTAATTTAATGTTTTGTTTTTAAGATAAAAAGGAACTATTAAATGCGTACCTGAAGTGAATCGAACGAGGAGGAATCGAACATGACCACCTATCAGCTCGATCAAGACCACAGCTCCATCACGTTCACAGTCAAACATATGATGATTTCAAAGGTAAAAGGTGAATTCCGTGATTTTACGTTTGATGTCAGCGGTGAAGCCCATGATTTAGAAAATGCATCTGCCGTCGTGACGATTCCCGTCGCAACGATTGACACACGAAGTAACGATCGGGACACCCATTTGAAATCAGCTGACTTTTTTGATGTCGAACAGTATCCGAACATTACTTACCGCGTGACATCGTTTAAAAAACACGCGGGTGACGAATACGAAGTAACCGGTGATTTGACGATTAAGGACGTGACGCGGACAGAAACGTTTAAGGTCGAGTATGAAGGCAGTGGTGTCGATCCTTGGGGAAATACACGGTCCGGCTTTGAAGTAGATGGGAAAATCAAACGTGAAGATTACAGCTTGACGTGGAACGTTGCGCTTGAAGCCGGTGGTGTCCTAGTCGGTAGTGACGTCAAGTTCCAGTTGCATCTCGAATTCATTCACGCTTAATCAGAGGTAACAGCACTTGAAGGGGGAAATGAAATGACAGTATCGCTCTTTATCGATGTCTCATGTAAGACAGGTGAATCACCGGTCTATGATGAAAAAACAAAACGATTTTATTTCGTTGATATTCCGAATCAACTCTTCTTTTCATATGACTTAACGACAGAAGCACTAAAACCGTATCAATTACCAAGTGCAATCACATCAATTGCTTTGACGGATGCCCCTGATTTCCTTCGGGTCACATCTGCCCACGGCTTCGGTACATTTGATTTAAAAGAAGGGCATCTTTCGCTTGAAACGAAATTGACACTTCCTGACTCCGACCGAATGAATGACGGGAAACTTGATCCGTCTGGTCAATATGTAGCCGGTAGTATCAATGAAGAAGACGGTGAGACCGCTTCGCTTTATCGGTTGCGTCATGACGGTTCAGTCGATGTCCTACTCGAGAACCTCACGAATTCAAATGGTCTCGTCTGGTCGGATGACGGAAAGACGTTTTATCATATCGATACACCGACTAAAAAAGTCTACGCCTTTGATTATGCAGCGGATCAACCGTTAACGAATCGTCGTGTTGCGATCGATTTGGAAGAGGAAGACGGATTCCCGGACGGTATGACAAAAGACACGGACGGTCACGTCTTCATCGCCCATTATGCAGGCTCATGCCTGACACGTTGGAATCTTGAAACAGGCGAAAAGCTCGACCATGTAGAATTTCCTGTTTCCAATCCGACATGTCCGATTTTGTATGAAGACCGTTTGCTCGTTACGACGGCCGCAGACGGTGACGACTCGGAACATGCTGGTGCAGTTTTTGAAGTCACATACTGACCATTTTTTACTCCCTCATCAGGGAGTTTTTTTTGTGGACGGCTGTATCAAAACAGGCGATACTGAAAAAGAAGCGAATACTTTGACGAGGGAGTGTAACTGGATGCATATTTCAACGATCGAACGACTTCATCAACTGCAAACGACCCCGTCCTTTTTCCCGGTCAACTGTTACTTATTTGAAGAGGCAGACAGCTTAACCTTGATTGACACGGGAATCTCACTGAATGCAAAAGCGATTTATTCCGTCATCAAATCTTTTGATAAACCGTTACAGTCCATCATTTTGACGCATGCGCATGCGGATCACGTCGGTTCTCTGGATTTCTTAGCGAGTGCGTTCCCGCTCGCTGAAGTCTCGATCAGCTACCGGGATGCCGCCCTGCTCAGTGGTGACGACTCCTTACGCGAAGGCGAAACGACGCCTCTTAAAGGCGGTATTCCGAAAAACATCAAAACGCGTCCTGACCGTTTACTTGAGAGCGGTCAACAGATCGGCAGTTTAAGTATCATCGCGTCACCCGGTCATACGCCCGGCTCGATTTCCCTTTGGCATGAAGGCAGTCGGACACTGATTGCGGGGGATGCCTTTCAGACACAAGGTGGCTTAGCCGTATCCGGCGATACACGCTGGCAGTTCCCCTTCCCGTCTCTTGCGACATGGGATAAGGAAGTGGCACTTCAGTCTGCCCATCAGCTGACCGAATTAACACCTGACGTGTTAGCGGTCGGACACGGTCCGCTCGTCATCGCGCCGAGCTTTGATATGCGACAAGCCGTTGATCGGTTCGAACAGCTGTTGTCTTCAAAAAAACGAAATGGCTATGCCTGACAAATGTCCACAAAAAAACCGGACCCTTTCCCTGCTGATCGAGTTACGATCAGGAGCAGAACAGGTCCGTTTTTTTGTATATGCCTTAATGTACTTTGTATTGGTACAGACGTGCTTCGTACGGCGCGAACTGCTTGTGATCGTGCACTTCATGGTTCGTTAGCAGTAACTGTTCTTCCGGTAAAGCAAACGTCGTCGTGACCGGTTCATCATGGACATTTAAAATCACACGCCATGTCACACCGTCGAGTTCCCGCTCATAAACATACAAATACGGATCTTGAATCGCTAAATCACGATAGACACCGTAGACCATGACAGGATGTGTTTTCCGCAAGGCAATCAGGATGCGGTAAAAGGCGAGAACTGAGTTTTGATCTTGTTCCGCTGCCTCCACATTGATGTCGAGGTAGTTCGGATTGACCGTCATCCAAGGATTGGTAGACTCCGTAAACCCTGCTGATTGGCGTGCACTCCATTGCATCGGTGTCCGTGAATTATCCCGTGCCCGCATCTGCATCGAAGACAGGACCGTACCGGGCGATTCTCCAGCTGCAATGCGTTCTGCGTATTGATTCCGAAACGCCACGTCCTGATAGGCGTCTGGATCAGAAAATCGGATACCGGTCATCCCGATTTCTTCGCCTTGATAGATGTACGGGATACCGGGTAACGTGTGCAACATCAGTCCTAGTAACTTCGCACTTTCAATCCGATACCGTTCGCTCCCGAACCGCGTCACCTGACGGGTATGGTCATGATTGTTCAGGAACTGGGATGCTACACCGTGCGGATACAACGCTTCATACCATTGTTTTTGAATTTGTTTAAACCGCGGTAAGTCCATCGTCTCCATGTCATCCGCCACTTCGAAATGAAACAGTGTCCGTAGTTCGTTCCGGTCTTCCCCGACATACAGTAAACCATCTTCCGGTCCGACGAATGGAATCTCACCGACCGTAAAGAGATCCGTTCCGGCAAGGACTTCTTGGTGCATTTCTTGTAAAAAGTCATGGACACCCGGCTGATTGCCTAAGTAAGACAAATCGAGTGGATTTTCCACATCATCAAACGTCGCTCGTTTCTTAATCAAATTGATGACGTCCATCCGGAAGCCATCGATCCCTTTGTCTGTCCACCAACGCATCATCGTATAGATGGCTTGGCGCACGTCTCGGTTCTCCCAGTTCAAGTCCGGCTGTTCGGAGGCAAACGAATGGAAATAATATTGCGCGCGCGTCTCATCCCACGTCCAGGGGCTCGGTGCAAAATAGGAGCGCCAGTTATTCGGAGGTGTCCCTTTTACCCCGTCCTGCCAAATGTACCAGTCCGCCTTTTCGCTCGACTTGCTACTTCGCGACTCCTCGAACCAAGCGTGTTGGTCACTCGTATGGTTGACGACGAGATCAAGAATCAGTTTTAAGCCCCGCTCATGGGCTGCCGCAATCAATTCCTCCAAATCGGACAGCGTGCCCGCCTTTTCCATGATCGTGTAATAGTCGGAAATATCGTATCCGTTATCGACATCGGGTGATGTATAACAGGGGTTCAACCAAATGACATCCACACCGAGCGACGCGATGTAATCCAACTTTTCGATTACTCCCTGCAAATCCCCCATCCCGTCTCCGTTCGAGTCCTTAAAACTGCGCCAATACACTTGATAGATAACGGCTTCTTTCCACCAGGCTTGGTTCACTCGCTCATCTCCTTCGTTAGACAGATCCGTTCCTGTTTAGTGTATCAAAAAGAATCAGACCATCGGTTATTTTTACCAATTATCAACGATTATTAAAAAACTCTTTTATTTTTTCTGAAAATTCGTTATCCTTGACGACAATACCTAACAAGGAGGAACACAGATGAAACACTTCGCCCCATCGATTGCGATTGATCGTTTGCCCGCTCCGGTCTTTGCCGAACTCGCCCAGCGGATCGGTGCCGTCAAAGCCGCTGGTCATGACGTCATTACGCTTGGTCAAGGAACACCGGACCAAACGACACCTGTACATATTCTAGATGCCTTGAAAGAGGCGATTGACGACTCGACCAACCTACAGTATCCCCCATTTCGTGGACATGATTTCTTAAAGCAGGCCGTTGCCGACTTTTATCAAAAAGAATTTGGTGTATCGGTCGATCCCGCTTCTGAAGTCGCCATTCTGCTCGGCAGCAAAGCCGGCATCGTCGCTTTGCCGCAAACGATCGTCAACCCCGGTGAAGGTGTCATCGTCCCGGATCCCGGTTACCCGGATTACTTGTCTGGTGCAGCACTGGCGGGTGCTTATCCGATCACGCTGCCGCTCCTTGCGGAAAATGCCTTCTTACCTGACTACAATCTACTCGATACGACGGACGTCGAACGCGCCCGGATGCTGTTCCTCAACTATCCAAGCAATCCGACCGGTGCGACGGCAACGGCAGAAGCGTTTGAGCAGACCGTCGCCTTCGCTGACGCCAACGACATCTGCGTCGTCCATGACTTAGCCTACGGCGGCATTAGCTTTGACGGTCCGACACGAAGCTTCCTCCAGACAGAGGGTGCAAAAAACGTCGGCATCGAACTGTTTTCGTTATCCAAACGCTTTAACATGTCCGGTTTCCGGATTGCCTTTGCGATCGGTAATCCATCCGTCATCGCAAGCATTGAAACGTACCAGGAACACTTATACGTCAGCGCCTTCACACCGATCCAACACGCAGCGACCGTCGCGCTTTCGAGTGACCAGACGTGCGTCCGTGAGCTGAGCGCCTTGTATGAAGCGCGCCGTGACGCCTTGTTTGGCCAACTCAAAGAAATCGGTTGGGAAGGTCCGGTCCCGGGTGGTTCGTTCTTCGTCTGGTTGCCGGTCCCATCCGCTTTCACCTCACAAAGCTTCACCGACCACTTACTGGACGAGGCGCATGTCGCGGTCACACCGGGACATTTCTTTGGTGAATACGGCGAAGGATATGTCCGGATCAGCTTGATTGCCGACGCCGAACGATTGGTCGAAGCCGTCCAACGGATTGGTCAATTACATCTGTTTTCAGAGACCGTTGCGGAATAATTCTGAAAAAACGTTTGACAGATGGGAATGATTTCCGTTAAAGTAAATCCCAACAGCATAACTACTTATCGAGAGCGACCGAGGGAATAGGCCCAACGACGTCCGGCAACCACCTTTAAGGAACGGTGCCACATCCTACAGAATGTTTCATTCTGAGAGATAAGTTACGAAATCTTACACTTCGTCGCTTTTTTCTGGTTGCTCTTAACTAGAAAAAGGCGATTTTTTTGTATAGGGAGGAAAGACAGATGATTGAATTCAAAGGAATCACCAAACGGTTTGTCCGGGACCGGACACCGATTTTCGCTCTACGTGATGTCAACTTAACGATTCAACAAGGTGAAATCTTTGGCATCATCGGCGAATCTGGTGCCGAAAAAAGTACATTACTCCGTTTAATCAACGGACTCGAAACACCGACCCAAGGGACGGTCAAAGTATCCGGTGTCAAACTGTCCGATTTATCCAAAGGTAGTCTAAGGGAGTTGCGCCTAAAGATCGGGATGATCTTTCAACATTTCCAATTGATTCAATCCCGGAACGTTTCCGACAACATCGCGTTCGCTTTAAAAGCAGCTGGCGTCAAACGCAGTGAGTTTCCAAACCGGATCAAGGAACTCGTCGCCCTTGTCGGACTGGAAGGATTCGAAACGAATTTCCCGAGCCAACTCAGTGGTGGTCAAAAGCAACGTGTCGGGATTGCGCGTGCGCTTGCCAACAATCCAAGTGTCCTGTTATGTGACGAGGCGACCTCGGCACTGGACCCTGTCACGACCTTACAAATTCTCGATCTCCTGAAGGACTTGAATGAACGGCTCGGCTTGACGATCATTTTGATCACCCACGAGATCGAAGTCGTCAAACAGATTTGCCATCGCGTTGCCGTCATGGCGCACGGTGAAGTCGTAGAGGTCGCAAGTACCTATGACATATTCAGTCAACCTGCACACGCGGTCACAAAACATTATGTCGATACGGCGTTGCAAATCGAGTTGCCGGAACGGATACTTCGGACGACACCGGGAAAAATCATCCGCCTGCAATTCACGGGTGAAAAGACCGGTGAAAGTACGTTGTCGGAAGCGATTAAACAGTTTGACATCTCCGTCAGCATCCTCCACGGCAAGGTCGATTATATCCAAAACGTCGCCTTCGGAGTCCTGATCGTCAGCCTGACCGGTCCGACGCTTCACGTGAATAAGGCCCTGACATGGCTTGAAGAACAACTCCACACACTTGAGGTGATCCAGGATGTGGCTTGAACGAATCGAAACCATGTTACCGGATCTTACAAAAGCTTTAGCCGAGACCGCCCTAATGGTCGGGATTTCACTGGGCTTCGCTCTCGTCGTCGGCATTCCACTCGGAATTTTACTTTTCATCACGGACCGGGGACTGTTTTTCCAAAACGTCTTCGTTCGAAGTATTTTGGACTTTTTCGTCAATATCGTTCGGTCGTTACCGTTCATCATCCTGCTCGTCGCGTTAATTCCACTGACACAACTGTTACTGGATAACACGATCGGACCGACAGCCGCTTCCGTCAGCCTGAGTGTTGCCGCCATCCCGTTCCTCGCCCGACTGGTCGAGACATCACTCCGTGAGATTCCACCGGGATTGATTGAGGCAGCCGAAGCTTGTGGGGCCACACCGTTCCGGATCATCATCAGTGCCCTGTTACCGGAAGCGCTTCCCGGGATTATCCAAGCCGTTACCTTGACGACAATCAGCTTGATCGGTTTTTCCGCCATGGCGGGTATCGTCGGTGGCGGTGGTGTCGGTGACCTTGCCATCCGCTTCGGTTATTACCGGTACGACAATGTCGTCATGATTGTGACGATCGTCGTCCTCGTCATCATTGTTCAAAGTATTCAAGGGCTCGGCAACGTACTCGCCCGCCGTGCTGATAAACGTTAACCACAAATAGAGAATCGTAAGGGAGAGAATGAATATGAAAAAACGTTATGCCTTTTTAGCAACAGGATTACTCGGAGCCGGCATTCTTGCCGGTTGTGGCGACAGCAGTGCCAAAGAAGAAAACAAATCCATTAAGATCGGAGCGACAAGCGGTCCTTACAGCGACATGGTGAAAGAAGCGATTCAGCCTGGTCTTGAAAAGAAAGGGTACGACGTTGAGATCGTTGAGTTCGGGGATTATATTCAACCGAACATCGCGCTTGGCAGCGGTGACATCGACGCCAACTTGTTCCAACATTCGATTTATCTGAAGACATTTGCGAAGGAAAAGAACCTCGATCTCAAAGGACTGATTACCGTCCCGACAGCTCCAATGGGACTATACAGCAAATCCTACAAGTCTCTTGATGATGTCAAAACGGGAGCGGAAGTCGCGACACCAAACGATCCGACGAACCAGGCCCGCGCACTGAACCTGCTGGCTGAACAAGGTTGGATTGAATTGAAAGCTGACACGGACCCGTTGACGGTTTCTGAAAAAGATATCGTCAAGAATCCGAAAAAACTTGTCATCAAACCGCTCGAAGCGGCCCAATTACCACGTGCCATTGATAGTGTCGATATCTCTGCCGTTCCAGGAAACTTTGCTTTAGCAGCGAAATTTGATTTACTCGATGCACTGGCACTTGAAAAAATGGATGAGCAGTATCGCAACCTGGTCGCCATCAAAACTTCTAATGAAGATAAACAACTGGCAAAAGACTTGACGGCTGTCGTCAAATCGGATGACTTTAATGCCGTCATTGAAAAGTCATTCAAAGGATTCAGTAAACCGGATTGGGTAAAATAATCTAAGTTTTCCGATCGATTCATGAACGCCTCATAAAAACCCTCTACATCTCTCCACGTCCTTTTTTCAAGGATGGAAATGATGGAGAGGGTTTTTGAGTGAAACAATTATCGTAAATCTGACGTCACGGCTTCCGCTCGACTTCTACGGGAAAAGGAAGCTTCGCTTCCGTCAGGAACAGGCGAGACCCGGTCATCGAACAGATGACCACGGCTTGCGTTCCGCCCGAGAAAAGCGAGTGGAAAAAGACGGGACAGCAAACAGGACAGTATTCTTCTCATCAAAAAAACCTCAATCCTGCTTTCGCAAAATTGAGGTTATGCTTACTATTTAGTGTTTCAAGGCGTTCGGAAATTAATCGTGAAGTACGGCGAGTTGTCACGGAACGATACACCGACATCCGCCTGTTTGAAGGTCTTGTTCATGATGTTGTCGCGGTGTCCTTTTGAATTCATCAAGCCCCAGTGTGCCGCAAAGACATTCGGATAGCCCATCGACAGATTTTCTCCAGCTGCCGAGAAGCGGATCCCTTTTTCTTTCATCCGTTTAAACGGGTCGCGTCCTTGTGGATCGGTATGGGAAAAGAAATTATTTTTCGCCATGTTCTCACTGTGGGCTCGTGTGACAGGTTTTAATGCATTATACGGTGTAAGGGCTCCGAGCTTATAATCGGCCCGGTCCCAGTTCATCAGACGCAACATCAACTTCTCATCGGTTGTCCGTAACGCACTGGAAGCCGTTCCATAGAAACCACTTTTCTTCGCTTCAACAACCTTTGGAATCGCAAGTGTCGCTTTGACCTTATTGCCGTCATGTTGGTCAAAGAAATACGTCACGTACCGGTCATTTTTTTCATAGACCGCCGCGTGATCGAGGTTCAACAAATAATTCGTATTCCCCTTCCGGTACGACTTGACGGCCTTCCAGCCTTTTTTCGCAAGCGTCGCTTCCGTATCTTTGTTCAAGACAGCCCCTTGCGTCGTCACACCGTTTTTCGAACGGTACTTTCCGTAATCCTTGCCGTCTTTCGTCAACGCCACGAACTCCTCTGTTGCCGTCCGCCTGACTTCCCAGTCATAACCCGGGTATTCACTTGTATATCGATCAATCAGCGTTCCTCCACTTTTCGGATACTCCGCTTCTGCTTGTTCCATCGGCGTGTTCTCATAACTAAAGAAAGCGACCGCTGCTACTCCGAGCACTAACCACTTTTTCATGTGTATTTCGCCTCCTCATGTGTCTCATTCCCCTAATTTTAAAAGAAATTCATCGTTTCGAACAGCGTGAGTCTCTATTTGGCATCAAATCACATGATTGCGTTTGTTTTTTCACAGATTCGACACATTCTTACCTTTTCGCCCAAAAGAGGTCTGACGTCTTTATTCATCACATTCTTATCTCATTATCATACATAAAATAAACTATTCTTTACCTGTTGTTAAAATGTGTGAAGATTCTTTTATTTTGTTTCAATGGAATTGTTGTTGCCGTTCCAGAAAAGCCTCGCTATCATTAAACTTCGTAAGGAAAAACAAACTCTGCCCTATACCATTAACTTCAAAGGAGTATGCCATGATTCTGCTTTATTTCATCTATGAATCGATCACGTTTCTGCCGATTCAACAATACTTGTTTTCCGGATGGTTGATTTTAGTCTTACTGACGGTATCCTTTAGTCTTGCCAATGCTCACGAAGAAGTCCATATCAGTCAGCGATTTGGTTTTGAACTTCTTGTACCAGGTGTCGGTCACTTATTGCGTAAACAATTCATTGCTGGCTTAGCCATCATTCTATTATTGATCATCATCCACTTCACTTATATGTTCCGTGTGATCCCTTTACACCTCGCTTTACTACTTACTCTTTCCATCAGTCTGCTGTCTTTTTTCTCACTTTTTATCCGAACAGACAAAAAAGCGGACAATTAAGTCCGCTTTTTTTATTTTGCTATTAGTATTTCGTTGTTTCTTTTAATTTATAACCATTTGATAATTCGAGCCAGATCGTTTTTCCTTTTTTCGTTTTCACTTGGATATACGGGCGACCCTGGGAGACACGTAATTCAAGTAGATCCCCTTGTTGATCGGCATGGGTTTCGCTCGCTTTATCCCACTTCCCAGCAAGTTGACGTTCAATGAAGATATGTTTTCCTTTTTGAACGGCACGCCATTTTCCAATTTCCGCTTTTCCGTTGACCGCAACAGCACTTTCCATCCCTTGAATCGAGATGATTGCCGGGTCATGGTCACTTGCACTACCGTCTGCTTCCATATAATCCGAGTTGATGTTGACGATATCAGAAGAGGTATACGGTTTTAGATTTTTTGAAATCAAGACGTGGTCGAGCACTTGGGCATTTCCGTTATAGATGTATGAATAACGTTCAGATTTTGGAAGGTCATCGACCGTGTTCCAGAGGTTGTCCCCTTTTAAGATATCAAGTGTTTTCGAGAACTGGAAGTCGTTTAAGTCACCGAGAACGACGACATTTGAATCTTTCACTTCTGTTTCGAGCTCATTGACGAAATCTTGAACGATTTTGGCAATCGCATGGCGCTGGACTTCACTCTTACGAACGACCGGTTGATTTTTACCGAAATCTGCTCCGTCGCCACCTTTTGAGTTAAAGTGGTTGGCGATGACGTGATATGACTCACCCTTGAAGATGAATTCTCCAACAAGTGGTTTCCGCGAACTCGCAAAGTTCGGATCCGTTGGCTGAATACGTCCCGGGTTTTTCGTCACTTTACCATTCTCAACCGCGACCGCTTCCGTTGCTGTCCCTTTTTCACCTGGCGCAAGTGAAACGCGTGCCGGGTTGTACAAGAAGCCAACACGAATGTTTCCACCTGGCTGTCCACCATCTTTTTTATCTTCCGGTGCGATATCCGTATACGCATAACGAACACCTGTCTTCGCTTCAATCGCGGCAATCAATGTCTCAAACGATTTTGATGCATCGACTGTCCCACTGTCTGTTGCTCCGTCGTTGTCTTGCATTTCCGTCAATCCGACGATATCCGGTGTTTTTAAGAAAGTCGCGATTCCTTCTGAAACACGGTCGACCTTCCCGGCATTTGCCGTCGAAGCAAAGTTCTCGACGTTATATGAGGCGACGGTCAGACGCGAGTCACCCGTTTCGATGTTCGTCGGTTGGCGATCGACTTCACTCGTAATCAATGTCGGTAAATCCACTGCTTTGGCAAGAACTTTGTAGGCCGAATAGTTGTAACTCATGACCCCTTCAATCGTCCCTTCAAAACGATCACCTGATTTGGCACGGTATGAGCTGCTTCCCATCTCGACGAACAGACGCTCCGGGTTGACGTTATCTGCCGTTAAGATAGGTGTTCCGCGTTTCGTGTAGTCCTTATTCGCCGTCTGTGTCCGGACTGGAATCGTCCGGTTCGCTTGTGGACCTGTGACGACCGCGTTCGGAAGTGCGACACGCATCCCTTCGACACTTTCATATAAATCGATTGCGTCTTCTGCTGGATCGAATTCGGCAAACGAATCATTATCGACGACTTGCGTCGGAATCAAGACACCATTTTCCCCGAGAACGACACTTGCTGGCAATCCTGTATTCAAGGCACCCTTGACGAGATTGACCGTACTGATTTCTGTAACGGCAAGATCCGTATCGAATTTGTCACTGTATCCGCCAAGCAGCCATTCCTTGACGTAACCTGTCGTTGCGACCGTTTGTCCGATGGCAGCACCATGGTTTTTCGCATAAACCAAGACACCTTCTGATGTTTTACTGTTGTTATCTGGATTCGGGTCTTGCATGTAGAAGTTGTTTGCATCGACGATATATGTGACGACACCTGTCGTCCGGACGAGTTGATCCGCGTATGGAGACGTATGGGCGACACCTTGAATACTGCTGATTTTTGTGATTGGCGGAGCGATGTAGTATTTGAATGTCGAGACGGCCGACGATTTGCCGTCTTTGATTGCGATTGCTTGAATCGTCAGTTCGTCATTGATCGTGATCGGACCTGAGTAAACCGGACTTTCTGCCGTTGGTGTCGAACCGTCGATCGTGTAGTGAATTTTTCCTTCACCTGTCAACGTGACCTGATCACCACGTTCGACTTCTCCGACCGGTGATGCTGTTGGTGCGACTAAGATGTCTCCTGCTTCAGCAGCATGTGTTCCGAGATCCGTCAGCGTATCGACCGGGAAGCTTGTCCACTGCGACGGTTCGTACGTTTTTGATCCTGATGTCACGTTCGTCTTCCGGACGAGTGTCGTATCTTTTGCAAAGTCGGTACTTGATCCGACCGGTCCGATGATGTCGAGGACGACATCGCCTTTTTTCAAGGCGACCGGATCATTTCCGTTAAAATTCAATGATCCTGTTGTTTGTTGTGCTTTCCCTTTGATGTCCGCATTCGCACTTGAGTTCGCGATGACAAACGTTTTGCCCGGATCAATCGTCCCTGAGAGCGTGATTTTTGCTTCCGTTGGTCCACCATTCGTATATTGAACAAGCGTGTAATCAGCTAAGTTGATGATTTGCCCCGAACCATTGTAAATCTCGATCGCTTTGTTGTTACTCGATCCTTCTATGTACTCGGACAAGATGACGCCTTCGCCTTCTGCCCCGACCGTGATTCCTGCTTGTGGAAGAATTCCTGCTGTTAACGCTCCGACCAATGCCCACTTCCCAAACGTACTGCCGTTCTTCATGATGTTGACCCCCTATGAATTTTCTGACACTTCTTTATATTATCAGATATATTTGCTAACAGTGTATGTTTTATGTAAAAAAAGACCCTAATATTCGTAAAAGAATTAATTGTTAACGCTTACAAAAAATAATCATTCGTCTTTACATATATCCTCACTCCTTTTGTTTGTTACAAGGATTAAAAAAAGACATAAAAAAAACGCCTTCTCAGCGTGTCTGTTTTTTTAGGTGTCATGAGAATCGAGGATACAGGTGATCAAAACACCTGAAACGACGAAAGCCCTACCTCTCTTTCGTTGTTACGGCTCCTTGGCCGCGCCAGCTGAATCAAGCGTTTTAGCAAGAATCAAGTTACGCCTTACGTTGCGTATTTACTGGGATTTTTAGAATTTCGCTCGGAATGAGCTGAAAAGTATCGAATGGAAGGTTTATCTTGCTGGGTCAACTTCTTCTAGATGAACAGAAGAAGGACAAAATAAAAGCGATGACTTATGTCTGACTCATTTGTCAGTAAGGTCTAAAAATCCTGACCTGATTATTAAATTGTGTATTTAGTGATGGATTCTCACATGAGTGATCATCCCCGATTCATGACAAAATTTATTATATCACATTTTATTTTATAAAGTCAATCTTTTTCTAGGAATATCTATTTTCACAAAAACGGTTCGACGTTGATTCGCCTTTAAAAAATCGGTATCGTTAAGTGAACGCTATTCCTAACGACATTATTATAGAAGAAAAGAGGTTTTAGAGAGATGGCGACGAACCGATTGATCCATGAAAAGAGTCCCTACTTGCTTCAACATGCTACGAATCCTGTTGACTGGTACCCGTGGGGAGAAGAAGCGTTCTCCCTCGCCCGAGCGACGAACAAACCGATCTTCTTATCGATTGGTTATTCGACCTGTCACTGGTGCCATGTCCTGGCGCATGAAAGTTTTGAGGATGAAGAGACGGCACGTATGCTCAACGAGCGTTTCGTCTCGATTAAAGTCGATCGTGAAGAACGTCCGGATATCGATCAGATTTACATGACGGCAGCACAACTGATGAACGGCCAAGGCGGTTGGCCCCTAAGCGTTTTTCTGTCACCTGATCAGACTCCGTTTTACATCGGGACCTATTTTCCGAAGACACCTCAATTCAACCGTCCCAGCTTTCGCCAGGTCATCTTGCAACTGAGTGAACATTACCGGACGGACCCGGAAAAAATCAAACGTGTTGGGAATGAACTCATTCAAGCATTGACGGATGTGACGTCCGCTGACACAACAGGTCAATTGGACGACACACTGATTCATGACACATTTGATCAAGCGATGCGTCAGTTTGATGTCCAGAATGGAGGATTTGGCGAAGCGCCGAAGTTCCCATCCCCATCACTGCTGACATTCCTGCTTGATTACTACCGGTTCGCAGAAGATGAAACGGCTTTGCAGATGGTCATGCGGACGCTGACGGCGATGCGCGATGGTGGAATCACCGATCAGATTGGTTTTGGTCTTTGTCGATACACAGTCGATGAACGATGGGACGTTCCGCACTTCGAAAAAATGCTGTATGACAATGCTTTATTCGCGACGTTATGCATCGAGACGTATCAAGTGTCCGGTCGTGAACGCTTCAAACAGTATGCGGAAGAAGTGTTTACGTACATCGAACGCGATTTGTTGTCTCCGGACGGTGCCTTTTACTCTGCAGAAGACGCGGACAGCGAAGGGCGTGAAGGGACGTTTTATACGTTCACCTATGACGAGCTCCTCGATGTCCTTGGCGAAGACGCCCTTTTCCCACGGTTTTATCAAGCTACGCCGCAAGGAAACTTCGACGGCCGGAATGTCTTTCGACGGACCAATCAATCCGTTCAACAATTTGCAGACGATAACGGACGGACCGTTCAGAAAACATTGTTCCAACTCGAACAAGAACGACAGACCTTACTCCATGTCCGCAGTCAACGCATCCGCCCATTTCGAGATGACAAAATCCTGACGGCTTGGAACGCCTTGATGATTTCCGCCTATGCGAAGGCGGGACGGGTGTTTGATGACCACCACTACACGGATGTCGCAATACGCGCTTTGACGTTCCTCGAGACCCATCTGATGGATGACGATCGGTTGCGCGTCCGTTATCGGGAAGGTCACATCCAAGGAAATGGGTTTCTGGACGACTACAGTTTTTTGACGGAAGCCTATCTGGAATTACATCAAACGACGCAACAGACCGTTTATATCCAGCAAGCACTCCGCCTGACGGATCGAATGATTCAGGACTTTGGTGATGAGCAGGGTAGCTTTTTCTTTACTTCTGTCGAGGAGGAGACGCTGCTCGTACGCCCAAAAGATATATATGACGGTGTGAAGCCGGCTGGAAACAGCACCGCTGTCTTGAATCTCATTCGTCTGTCACAGCTGACAGGGCGAACGGATTATCGCGAGTGTGCCCAGCACGTCTTTTCGGCACTTGCTTTGGAAGTCGCGTCACAGCCAACCGGTTTCGCA
Organism: Exiguobacterium antarcticum DSM 14480; assembly: GCF_000685865.1. Classification (GTDB taxonomy): domain Bacteria; phylum Bacillota; class Bacilli; order Exiguobacteriales; family Exiguobacteriaceae; genus Exiguobacterium_A; species Exiguobacterium_A antarcticum. Next base: position 895,310 of record NZ_JMKS01000003.1, read on the forward strand.
AGTTTATTAAGTGCCTATGTCCGGACCTGGTTAGAACCAAAAGAATTAATCATGTTGACGGATTCACTCGAAACGATTGGACCGTTCTTGGCAGACCTTCATAAACGACGTTTGCCGGAACTTTCGGTGCTCGCCGGCAAAAAAGAGACGCTTCTAAAAGTCGCCCCCTTTATCGCGGACTATGATCTCATCGATTCGCGCCCAACTGCTTATCTGTGCCAAGACTTTCAGTGTGAACGCCCGACAACGAACCTCTCGGAACTCCTCCATCAGATCATCGAATGATTCGATTCCCTTCTGTTTCCTGAAACAGAAGGGTTTTTCAAAAAACTAAACCCCTTTTTTCAAAAAAAATCTAAATATACTGTAGATAAATGTTTTATTGTCGATAGTAAGAATAGGCAAATTAATTTCACACCTCAGAATTGACATCCTAGAGCCCGATACGTCTTCGGACAAATTCTAACTAGGAGGATACGATCTTTGAACACGACACTATTCACGAAAACCTTGAAGATGCTGGTCAGCTTCATTATGGTCCTCGGCATTCTCGTTTCTTACAGCCCCTCACTTGAGGCCGCGACGACGAAAGCAACGACCTATCGTTTGTCTACCGATACTTATCTGTATGACAAAACGACATCTTCACGGAAACGCTTGTTGACGATCAAGACCGGAACTATCGTTTCATCCACGTATGTGTCGTCTTCTGGCTACTTCAGAAGAGTTACATACAACGGAAAAACGGGATATGTCGCGTCAAAATATCTAGTAGCATACGACAAGAAAGAAAGCATCACGGGACAACGTTTTCTCGTCTCGAAAAAGACGACGCTTCACAAATCAGCGTCGACGACAGCTTCTGTCATCGCGACATTAAATGAACAGGATGCGTACTACAGCTCACAAAAGATCACGAATTCATTGGGCGAAGTTTGGTACCGCGTGACGTATGACGGTCAGACCGCTTATGTTCGTTCGCTCAACGCAACACCAATCAGCTACACGAAGTTATCAAAAACGACGTTGACGACGACAGATGGTTACATTTTGCGTCAGTATGCCGGGACTGCTTACCCCCGCCAGCTCGTCGTTCCAACCGGGACATCGCTTCAGACGACGGGACGCATTGGTGACTGGTACAATGTCACGTATGCTAAAAAGTCAGGCTACATGCATAAGGCAGCATTCGTCGGTTCATCGAAACAAGAAATTACGACGATTCCAGAAACAACCTTCAAGACAAAAGTTTCGACAGTTTTGTACGATACGACGATTGGCACAAAACGCCCACTCGTGACGATTCCAAGCGGATCCATCGTCAAATCGACCGCTTTATCCGGTCTCTACCATCGTGTCACATACAATGGGAAAACAGGCTATGTCTTAACCGCAACACTTGCTGAATACACGACGACTGTGAAATTAGCATCATCTCGTTTCCTATTATCAACTGCAGTCGAGATTAAAACAAAACCACTTTCATCTAGTACGACACTTGTCAGTTTACAAACAGGCAATGTCTACTACACGACCCAACTCGTGACGAATTCGACGGGCGAACAGTGGCACAAAATCTCAAAAGACGGCAAGAGTGGTTACGTCAAAGTCAATCAAGGAAAAACGATCAAGTATTATACAGCTCACGATCTTTCTTTGAAAACAACGACGGCGACTTCCCTTCACTCGTATGCCGGTCCTTCTTACGGTGTCGTCAAAACGATTCCAAGTGGTACCGTCATCAAGATCCAAGGTCAAATCGGAAACTGGTATAAAGTATCGTTCGACGGGAAATCAGGTTACGCGTCAGGTGCGACCTTCACCGATCATGTGATGACACAATCGATTCCAACAACGGACTTCAAGCTTAAAACAGACGTCGCGATGAAAGCCGCGCCAAAAGCAACGGCGACGACGATCACGACGCTCAGAACAAACGATATCTACCAAACCAATCAACTCGTTACGAACGGTTCGTCGAAATGGCACCGTGTGACAAAAGACGGTCAGACAGGTTACATCCCGGTCGACCAAGGTACACCGGTTTCCTATGCACCGGAAAATATGGCGATGAAGGCTACGGCTACTACAGCATTGCATACATATGCGGGTAATTCGTATGCGACTATCGCAACGATTACGAATGGGACAAGCATCCAGGTCATCGGAAAAATCCAAGACTGGTATAAAGTTTCGTCAAGCGGAAAAACAGGTTATGTGCCTGCGAACACGATGACGGAACTGATCACGAAAAAGACACTTCCCGCTTCTCGATTCGTCTTATCGAAATCGGTCGATGTCAAAACATCGCATCACTCGACAGCCGACACGTTAACGACTTTGACGGCAAGTGACGTCTACTATACGACACAACTTGTCACGAACGGTCGTTCCGAACAATGGCACCGGATGACGATCAACGGCAAAACGGGTTACGTTCGCGTCAACCAAGGAACGCCGATCGCTTACAAAGCAGTCTCAGCAACGAAGTATAAAACATCTAGTTCGACGCCGCTTCGTTCGTACGCCGGTCCTTCTTACGCTGCCGTCACGACGATTCCGGGTAATACCGTCATCACCGTAACGGGACAAGTCGGGAATTGGATGAAGATCACCTATGGTGGGAAAAGCGGTTATGCCGCTGTTTCGACATTAAGTGAATTTACGGAAACAAAAGTAATTCCGGAAGCCCGGTTCTTGCTTGATGCACCAATCGCTGTCAAAAGTGATGCGAAAGATTCCGCAAGCACGATCACAACTTTAAACAAAGGCAATGTCTACACGACAAAAACGCTCGTCACGACGTCTGCAAACGCACAGTGGCACCAAGTAACCGTCAACGGAAAAACAGGTTACATTAAACTGGGGCAATCGACTTCACCAATCAGTTACGAGCCGATCGAAAAATCGTTTGTCCGGGCGACCGGCACGACTTCGCTCCGGTCCTATGTCGGTGATGCGTATCAGCTAGTTACCTCGATTCCAATTGATACGGTATTACCCGTCACAGGGAAAATCGGCAACTGGTATGAAGTTTCTTACGAAGGGAAGACGCTTTATGCGTACAACGGGACACTCGTCATGACGTCGTCGAAATTAAATATCTACAATTCAGTTGCGACGCCGTATACGTTTGACAGTTTCATCAGTGCCCAGATGAAACTGAACCCACCACCCCAGACGGACCTGTACGCTTTAAAACTGATGTATGTCAGTGCGGATTATGTTCGACTCGGTGGTGCCCTCGATCCTGTCAACGGAACGATTGCAACCGTCACAGCGACGACACCACTCAACATCCGGTCTGGTGCGACGACTGCGAGTCACGTCTACGGTCAGTTCAAACCGAGCACGATGATCAAGGTCTATCAAAACGTCAGTGGCTTCTACACGACGTATCCGCGTGTCTATACATCCACTACACGCTATTCAACGATTTATTGGTTGAACGCGCTCGAAGCGGATGTCCGTAACGCTTCGGATCCACTGAAAGTCGATCGCCAATCATCGGCTTACTATCAATTCCTTGATTTATCAAAATCAACAGGCGCAACGGCTGCGACACTGAACAAGATCCTCGCGACAAAAGGCATCTTCGGGAAGTGTACGACAGGGAGCTGCGGACAAGCCTTCATCGATGCGGGAGCAAAGTATTCGTTGAATGAAGCATACTTGATCTCACATGCCTTGCTTGAGACCGGTAATGGGACTTCAACACTTGCAACAGGTGTCGTCTGGAACGGACGGACTGTCTATAACATGTACGGCATCGGTGCGTACGATTACGACGCCATCAACACAGGCGCAGCCTATGCTTACAGCCAAGGCTGGTTCACACCGGAAGCCGCCATCATCGGTGGTGCTGAATTCATCAGTACGAAATATGTGCATAATCAATATGATCAAAACACACTCTACAAGATGCGTTGGAGTCCGATGCGCCCTGGTGTTCACCAGTACGCGACGGATATGGGCTGGGCGGTCAAACAAACGACTCAGATCTATAACCTCTATCAACAGATGGAAAGTTACACGGCTGTCTTCGATATTCCAGTCTTCGCGCGTTAAACCATACAACAAAACATCCCGACACTGAATCCATCGATTCGGTGCCGGGATGTTTTTGTTAGTTCAACCGTCCGCTGTAAACCATCCATCCTTCATCTGAATGGAACACATCCTTTCAGCAGGAAATCGGGCTACGGTTTTTTTGAACAAACAAGACTTAAGATTGTTCATTCCATTTGGTCTGGACCGTCAAAGGAGCTAGCATCGTCACCCAAAGGGCAACCACTCCAGAAACAAGAATCACAATATCGCGTTCGAATCCGAGGGTCAGCAAAACCATACAACTTGTGATCAGGACAAGACAAAGCGTCACGATCATGACAACACGCGATTGTTTCAACATCTTTCTCATGTGGCATCTCTCCTTTCCTTCCAAAGTATTTTGTAGTCTACCAAATTTTGCAGAAATTCAGGTGTGCTGACACTTGATTGTGACAGATTTGTCATCGGACAGCCGTTATTCAGGCGAAATTCAAACCCGTTTGGTACACTGATTTTAAGACCATAAGGGGGAATCATCAGATGTTACAAGAACAGACTTTTCAACGGATTGACGGAACCGAAGCAACGTTACAGGATTATCCGGGACAAGCCTGGCTGATCGTCAATACAGCAAGTAAATGTGGCTTGACACCGCAGTTCGAAGGACTGGAGCAACTCCATCAAGATTATCGGAAACAAGGACTCGTCGTCCTCGGTTTTCCCTGTAACCAGTTCGCCGCTCAAGACCCGGGGACAGATGAAGAAATTCAAAGTTTCTGCCAAATGAACTACGGCGTGACATTCCCTGTTTTCTCAAAAATCGACGTCAACGGTGAAACGGCACACCCTCTGTTCGCCGAGCTGAAGGCACTTGCACCAAACACGACGGGCGAGCAGGATATCGAATGGAACTTCACGAAATTTTTAGTGACGCGTGACGGGGAAGTGACTCGTTTTGCGCCGAAAACGAACCCGACTGATTTGGTGGCCGCCATCGAGCGGATCGTCGTCCCTGTCTAAAGTCGATTTAACCAACAAATCACAAAAAAAGTTCTATTTCGATGATCCATCGAAATAGAACTTTTTTGAGGTCGGATTCATCCAGATCCACTCAAGGTGTTCCCGGTTCTAAGTGTCCTTTGATCATTTCTTCCGCCAATACTTTGACGTCTTCGACATCCCGCATTTCCGTGAATGGATGTCCCCAGACGTCCAGCCACTCGATTTCTTCGATCGGTTGCGTCCGGAAACGTTTTCCGGTCGGTTCAAAAGAAGCAGCCGCCGTCGATTCAAAGGCGGCATATTTTAACAACCACGGTTTGTCGAGTAATAATTTTGTCGTCTGTTTCGCCTGTTTGAACATCACGTCCCCGACTAGAACGATCGGATCAAATCGTTCGTGTAACGGATGGGTATATTGCACCGAGACGATCAACGCATGGTTTGAGACCTTCTCATTTTGACGGGTGTAGGACCGTGTCAGAAAATGCGGGACAAGGGATTCTGCACTGTCCTTTGTTTGATGGATACTTAATCCATGTTCCGTTTGGACGACGTCCGGAAGAATCGGCTCATATCCCCGATTGGCGAGTTGTTGGTCGAGCTCCTTAAATAACAATAATGTATGTTCGACGAGTGCCCGCACTTGCCGAAACGAGAGTTGAATCGACTGATTGATCATGATTGTGACCTGCCTTCCAATTGATAGAGTAGTATAACTTCTTTTACCCTAAGCCGCAGTCCTTCATTCCTGTTCCCTCCAACCATTCCCCTAAATTAAAGAAATTGTCTTTTGTTGTCCCGTTCATCTCGTCATGAGCCGTCGGACGATTTGTTCCGCACGTCGCGTCAGCCGTTTTTTCGTGATGACTGGGTCAAGCGTCGTTTCTTCGTCCGGGTCATGAATCGTTTCGCATACCGATGCTTGTTCCAACCGTTCGGTGACCTCTCCTGCGAGCAGGATGCACGGGACGCTCGAGCGATTTGCGAAAGCGACGACCGTTGCCGGAAGTTTTCCCATCATTGTTTGGCGATCAATCCGCCCCTCTCCTGTCCAGACATAATCAGCTCGCTTGATGCGTTCTTCTGCATCGATCACCCGTAAGATATAGGCTGCTCCCGAATCAATTGAAGCACCAAGTGCGTAAGCCGCTCCGCCCAGTCCTCCGGCAGCACCCGCTCCCGGCACCCGATCGATTCCAAGCTGTTTTCCGATGTCTCCCAGACGCGTATCCAACTGTTCGATTTCTTGTACCGTCAATCCTTTTTGAGGTCCAAACACGTGGGCAGCCCCCCTTTTCCCGGCATACGTCGCGGTGACGTCCGCCAAGACATGTAAGCCGTCAATCTCTTTCGGCAATCGGATCTGCTTCGTCTCAAGCAGCGGGTTCGTCTGCCAAGGAATCGGCTGGCCGGTTTGCGTCAACAGGTCAGCGCCCAGTTCGAACAAAAAACCAAGCCCCCCGTCAGTCGTTGCCGTGCCACCTAAGGCAAGAAACATCTCCGAGACATTCGTTTCTAAGACGTGTCGAACAAGCCGCCCGACACCTCGTGTATCTAGTAACAGCGCAGCCTCTTCCGATCGTTTCAAGTACAGCCCACAGATTGTCGCGACTTCGATCACGGCGGTCTGACCTTTTTGGACATAGGTTACCTGAATCGGACGACCGGCTAAGTCAATCGTCGTCGCTGTTAGTTCTCGAAATCCATTCGCGGATAACGCTTCAAGCGTCCCTTCGCCCCCGTCCGCCACAGGACTCCAGTCGATCGTCGCGTCAGGGTCCGCGCTTAAAATACCCGTCCGGATGGCACGCGCTGCGTCAGACGAACTCAAACAGCCTTTGAAGCTGTCGATGCAGATGAAGTGATGCATTCGGATTCCTCCCAATTCATGTGTCTCAATTTTTCCCATCCAAAAAAATTAAAATATGATATGATAATTGTCATGCACACGACACGTTTTGTTTGTTTTCGACGTCGAAAACAAACGATTTTTTCATGAGGAGGTCCTATTCTGTGAGTCTTTCAAAAACATTACTACGGATGGCACGATTCGGAAATTCGATTTTGCCAAAACCGAAAAAAACAACTTCACGTCGCACCAAGTTCAAACAAGTTTTGCAACTTGACTCGACATTCCAAGAACATACCATTACCGGTCAACTGTCTGACCCGGCGGTGATGGTCGAATCCTTGCTGATTCGCGATCACCAGTTAAATGAGGTCATCGAATTACGCAATACCCATACGACAGGCGGCAGTCATTTTTCATTTTCACTGACGCATGACGTGTTGCCGACTCTCGTCGACCGCGTTTTGAAAAACAAGAGTCTCACCGAGCAAGAAACGGCATCGCTTGAAGAAATAGCGGAAGACGAACTGACCGCAGTAGAAGCAGATGAGTCCGAAGATACAACGGAAATGGAATCCGATCTACCTTCCGGACGTTTTTCGTTTTGGCTCAAATTTTCGAAACATCTAGCCGATTTCCAACCCACGACGCTCGAGAAGTGGGAAACAAACGGCTTACCGAGTCGCGCCACGATTACCGATGAGCTCTTCACACGTGAAATCATTCTCGGTCGTTTTTCGGAAACACGGATTGCCGCTCCCTTAAAGCCGTTGATTGATCCGGATTTCCAACATACCGCCCACCTGTATACAGACCTCAAAGGCAATCTGCGGATTTTGTTGAATAAAGAACCAAAAGTCAAACCGAAGATGCAAATCGATTTGATTGATTGTCCCGTCGCCGATCAAACGGAAATCAAAGGGAAAATCTTCACTCGGCATGCCTTTATCCAAAAAGGAACGTTACAGCTCGTTCACCGGGAAACGGGTGAGCAGATTCCCGTGCCGATTGACTGGGTTTATGACAATGTCCGCAGTGCCGACAAATTTGGTCTCTACCGGTATACGTACCGGACCGTCATCGACTGGACCCGTCTGCACCGCGAACATCAGGTCCTGCAGGAAGGAATCTATGACGCGTTTGTCGCGCTTGAGTATTATCACCGAGCTGAATCGACATTGCTTCGTCTCGGACGGGCGCGTTACATCACACGTCAATTGACGCCGGAGACACGGGGTCAGGGCGAGGCGACGACGATGCATATCATCCCGTACTTCACGGTCGGTCATCGGAATCTCTCGTTTGAGATGACCGAATTCACCAATGACAATTATACGTATTTGAACCACATGATGAAATTTGCACCCCTGTATCGCCTGTTTGCCGAAAAGAATACCTGGCTCGTCGGGGAACGTCCTTACAAAGCACAAGACAATGGGTATCATTTCTTTAAATATATGCGTGAGACATACCCGGACCGTCCTGTCTATTATGTCATCGATCCCGATTCGAACGAATACGATCAAGTCGAACAACTTGGTCATGCGTTACCGTTCAAGTCCAAGGAACATATCTATCATGCCTTGATGGCGAAAAAAGTCATTGGGACACACCATGCGGAATACCTGTATCCCCTAAAATCCGAACCGTTTAAACGGAAGATGAAAGCGGATCGGATTTTCATCCAACATGGTGTCCTTGGTACCAAAAATATGGATGACCAGTACGGAAAATTTGCACCGGCCTTTGATACGGATTTATTCCTCGTCAGTTCAGAACGGGAAAAACGGCTGGTGACACAAGACATGGGCTACCCGGAACGTGAAGTCCGGATTACCGGTCTGTCCCGTTTCGATGCCCTGCTTCGAAAGGACGTTGAGGTCAAACGCCAGATGTTGATCATCCCGACATGGCGTTCGTGGTTACAAACTCCACTCCAATTTTTTGAGTCGGAGTATTATCAACAGTACCAAACGCTGCTTTCAAGTGATCGACTCCACAAGTTCGCTGCAGAGCAGCAACTCGAAATCGTCTTTTGTCTCCATCCGAACATGCAACAATACACGAGTCACTTTGAAAACTTACCGATCACCGTCATTCATCAAGGCGAACGCGATGTCCAAGGCTTGATGAAAGAAAGCCTGCTCCTCGTGACGGACTATTCGAGTGTTGCGTTCGATTTCAGCTTCTTGAATCGTCCGGTTCATTACTTCCAGTTCGACCCGATTCGGTTCATCGGACCAAAAGGTTCTTATCTCGATTTGGAACAGGAGTTGCCTGGTCGGATTTCATCGACGCTTGATGAACTGTTTGAAGATCTTGAGGCGACCGCCGCACGTTCATTTTTGATGGCACCTGAATATCAGGCACGTGCTGCAGCATTCTTGCAACCGGTCGAATCGTCGTACTCGGAAAAAATTCTGCAGACGATCGTCGATTATAAAAAGAAACGGAGTTGGATCGAACAGATTCAGACAGCAGAAGCGGCCAACATTCTTTTCCGCCTGTATCGTCGAAGCCGGTTCTACTTCCCATCAATGAAATTTGCATACCGGTTGATGCAACGATTGCCGGTCGACCCGAAACTCGTTGTCTTTGAGAGTGGACTCGGTAAACAATATTCCGACAGTCCACGTTATATCTATGAGGAACTGAAACACCAGAACCTCGACTATAAAGTCGTCTGGGTCTATCACAAACGTCTCTACCTCGGTGACCCGAACGCTAAAGTCATCAAACGGTTATCGCCCGCTTATTTCTATTATCTGGCGACGGCAAAGTTCTGGGTCAACAACCAAAACTTCCCGCATTACTTCAGACGCCGGGAAGAGACGACCTATATCCAGACCTGGCACGGAACGCCGCTGAAGAAGATGTTGTTTGATTTAGACGAGATTCACGGACGGGACGCAGGCTATGTCGACCGGGTCACGAACTCGATTAACCAGTGGAGTGTCCTCTTGTCACCGAGTTCGTATGCGTCGACGATCTTCAAGAGTGCCTTCCGCTACGACGGACCGATTTTCGAATCCGGTTATCCCCGGAACGATTTGTTCTTCTCGAACAATCAACCGAAGACCATCGAGACGATCCGGACGAAACTGCAATTGTCGGACGATAAAAAGGTCATCTTATACGCGCCGACCTTCCGTGATCATCAGTCGCTTGGCAAAGGGAAGTTCTTCTTTGATTATCCGTTTGATTTTGACCGTGTCGCAGAAGCGTTAGGTGACGAATACGTCTTCCTGATTCGGACGCACGTCCTCGTGACGAAGAAGCCGAGCATTCCAGCTGAACACCGTGAGCGCTTCATCGATGTCACGAGTTATCCTGACATTCAAGAACTGTATCTAGTCACGGATCTGTTGATTACCGACTATTCGTCCGTGTTCTTTGATTTCGCCAACATGAACCGGCCAATGTTCTTTTATGCGTACGATCTTGATTTGTATCGCGATACCTTACGTGGTTTTTATCTTGACTACTACAAGGATTTGCCAGGACCGATTCTTGAAACAGAAGATGCGTTCATCGAAGCCTTATCCGATATCAAACGACTGGCGAACGACTACCAGTCGCAACTCGACACTTTCCGCGAAGCCTATTGCGCGATGGAAGACGGGTTGGCCGCATCACGTGTCGTTGATACGTTTTTTGCAGAGGACGCACTGGACGTAACCGAACAACCGGATGGCAGTTATTCCGTTTGAGTAGTGCTACCAGCTAACATGACAGCAAAAGAGACTGACTCAAACGTCACTCTCTATACAAAAAATAAGGGTGGCAGATGACAAGTCTGCCACCCTTATCTCGTTCAAAAGGAATCACTCGCTTCACGCGAACGCCTACAGGAAAAAGCGTAAACGTACGCTGTCAGAGACATAAGCCTGAGGAAAGCGCGTGAAAAAAGAGTGACTCCTTTTTTGGCGTCCCCCCGTCTGAATTCAAAGGTTACAGACGATCTGCTTTTGATTTGATTTCCAATTAATGTTATTCTGAATAAGATATTCAAAAATACGATTCATCTTAACCAATATACTCTTGAGTTCGTTAGGAGGGCTTGTCAATGGAACGTTGTTCACTTTGCGGAACCCCTTTAGAAACAGACGAGACAGCGTGTTCCTACTGCAAACACCCTGTCCTCAAAAAAATAAAAACACTGGACCCACCGAATCCCCCTTCGTCCAGTCGACGCTTGTTATCCTTCATCACCGTGTTCGTCATCGGTCTTGGATCTGTCGGCACCTGGTACGGGCTGACGCAAACGGAATCCACGCACACGACGCTTGCTCCGCCTGTTCAGGCTTCACCGATAGCAGACTGGTCCGATGAAATGTCTGCCTATAACCAAACCTATTCGTCAGAAGACCCACCGGCGTCTTACGACGTCCTGAAATTTGTCCGCCAGTATACGAAAACAGTGCCGGAAACCGCCACCTATTCGAAAACAACGGATACGCTTGAGACGTTCTCGGCGATTCAATTCGCGACGCTCGAGACGTTTCATTCGGAAGTCGCCGCCTTACAGACGATTCAAGCTGCGTCTGACAGCCCGATTCCTCCCCGTCCGCACACCGTTGACTTCGAACGGTTTGTTTCAAATGGCGCATCGTTTCAAATCAAGACGGTCGAGACGTATCAACTGACCCGATCAGCCGGTCAACATCTGGTCACGTATGATGTCCGGTACAACGTTCGGTTACATACGGATCATCTGCAAATCACACATATCGTCCGCACGGAGGTGAAGGCATGAAACAATTCGTGATCATTCTGTTTTGTGTCCTGTTGGCTGGTTGTACAGAAGTGCCGCCATCCGGCGTCCAGTCCGAACTCGAGCTCGGACAGTACACGCAAGCCGTCGATCAATCGACACGCCAAGATACGATGCACGATCCTGCCAAACTGATGGTGCAGCTTGAAACGGCATTAGCGAGCTATCACTTCAAAGAAGTCGTTAAGATTGCCCGGACGATCGACCAACTCGCCTTGGCGCAAGACAATCCAATCCGGCTCCGGGCAAAGTCCCTTCAATTAAGCGCAGAAGCGATGCTTGTTCAGCTGAAACAAGTCGAAGGTACCTATCAAATCGAACGGAGTACACTCGATACCGGTCTGAAAGAACGATCGTTTCCTGCGACCGGACAAATTGACGTCTCCTTCGCGAAACGTGATGGGCTGGTTGCAACGATTGACTATCAAGACTTTGGAATGGTTGAGGCACCACGCAATGATACGGAATCGATTCGGTTTGAACCGGATTTGTCCGCCCGCCTCGCCTTATCGGAAGGTCTTGTCAGTTACGTCTTTAACCGATCCGGTTTTACACTAACGTTCGAAGGTCCCGGCGGAAAATTGGTCTATCAATTGAAAAAAATTTAAGCAGAACATGATACAAAAAACGAACGGGTTCTCTCAATCAAATGAGAGAACCCGTTCGTTTTTTTGTGTTGTCCCGGACGACAGGACCGGTTTGAGTATGCCTTACAATTCGTCCAACCGTTTGACGACTTCCGCGCAGAGCTCGTGCGTCGCTAAGCTGTCGGCTCCCGTGACGGATGCTGACGGATGCCCGTGGACCGTCTCGATGAACGCATCGACCATCTCGACGAACCCACGTCGTTTTAACGTCGGTTCCCAGTTATCGAGTGGTACGCGTAACGTACCTGATTTCGTCATCTGTTCGACCGATGTCACATCCGTTGCAATCCGTTTTTCGTGTGGTCCCATCACTTCGACCCGTTCTTCCGTCACCCCGTTGTTCCGGTTCATGATCCCGATCGCCGTGATGCCGTTTGCTTCGAACTGGATCGTGACATGGTGTAATAGACCGTCCTCTTTTTTGCCGCGGACTTGCAGGTTCTCGATTTTCCCGCGTCCCGTCAAGAAACGAAGCGTATCCGCGACATGGACAAAATCGTCAAAGATAAACGTCTTCGCATCTTCGATGAAGGAAGTCCGATTTTTTTGCATGACGATTACGTTCGGCTCTTTGACTTCAAGCAAGGCACGGTGCGCCGAGGCAAACCGGCGATTGAATCCCGTGATGAAATGTAGCCCCTGTTCTTCCGCTTGTTCCGTCAACGCCCGGACTTCTTCGACTTCGAGCGAAACCGGTTTATCGATATAGATATGGATACCTGCTGCCAGTAACTGTTTTGCCTGCTTCGCATGCACCTTTGTCGCCGAATGGATCAGCGCGACTTGAATGCCGCTTGCGATGACATCTTCGATCGAATGATACGTCCCAGCGAAACGGTATGCCGATCGTAACCGTTCGGCTTTTTCTTGATCTGCCGAAACGAGATAGACCTCTAGATCTGTCCGTTCTGCATAAACGGGCAGATAGGCTTTTTGTGCGATGTCCCCTAAACCGATGACTGCTATTTTCATTTGTTTCCCTCCTGTGACGTGTCTTTTGCTCTCATTCCCTATGTTACCGGGTTTCATGCCTGTGGTGTATGCTGAAGTAATTTTTTTGAAAAAAAAGAGAATTTCCTTTTTTTGCTTTATGATAAGAACATATTTTGCAAAAGGAGGGAATGAGATTTTTATGAAGTCATTATTCAGGATTTGTTTGACACTCGTCCTACTTATTACATTATGTCTCCCAGCCTTACCTGCCCAAGCTGCCAGCTATCAGGTCATCGTCACATCGACGATTGGTGCGAACATCCGGACGAAACCAAGCACGAGTTCATCAGCGACGATCACACGTCGGGCCCCGTACAAAGCGAAGTTCACTGCCGTTTCCTATTCAAACGGCTGGTACAAGATCAAGGACGGAAATGCTTATCGGTATCTGTCGAACCAAGTCGCAGCCAAAGTCGGGACAAGTTCCGTCAAGACGTACAAAATCATCGTCTACTCGACGGCAGGAGCCAATGTCCGCACGTCGCCAAGTACGGCCTCTTCTAAAAATATCAAACGGCATGCTACATACAAGTCAAAATTCAATGCCGTCTCTTACTCGAATGGCTGGTACAAGGTCAAAGGGAAGGTCAACTACTACTATGTCTCAAACCAGGTCGCTAAAAAACTGACGACGAGTGCACCTGCCTCGTCAAGTGGAAGTTATCCAGTTGCTTCGATGCGGTACTTCAAACTCGGATCGTCCGGCTATGAGCTGACGAAAGAAAGTTTTGCCCGTCGTTACCCGGCAAGCACGACGAAATTATTGACAGCTGTCGTCGCCTATGACGCAGCTGCCAAAAAAGGAACGCTTGATCAGACGTTCACCTTAACGTATTCGATGTTATCCGTCCCTGCCGGCAGCAGTTCAGCTGGTTTCCGGTCCGGTGACAAAGTCACGATGCGCCAACTGTTGAACGGGATGCTGATCCGGTCCGGCAATGACGCAGCGAAAGCCATCGCGGTCCGGACAGCTGGTTCTGAATCCAAATTCGTTTCGCTGATGAACAATCGGGCGAGCGGCATCGGTATGTCAGCGAGTCATTTCATGAACCCGCACGGTTTTTATCACCCAAGTCACTACACGACGGCAGCTGATATGCAGAAGCTTGCCAACACCTATGCCAAATACAGCTACTTGATGACGGTCAGCGGACGTAAATCGTACCAGACCGCCGTTAAAGGACCGTATGCACGAACATTGACGTGGTACCATACAAACACGTCGCTTCCGGGAGACACGCGTGTCTACGCCAGCAAGACGGGATACACGCCGGAATCTGCTTACACACGTGTCTTCTTCATCAAAAAAGGGTCGACGCGTTATGGTCTCGTTACATTAAAAGGAACGTTACCACAAACAGAAACGACGTTACGCTCGGTCCTCAATCGTTAAGAACAGACTCTTGGGTTCGCTTTCTTCTGAAAGTGATCGCAAGAGTCTGTTTTCGTTTGATTTCTCCTTAAAAATTTACTTGCATTGGAAGCGAATTCATCATATGGTTAAGCTAACAATCAGACGTCTGACGTCTTAACGGAGGAATTCATGTGGGAAATGTAAGTTTGTTATTCGGGGGCGTAGCGCTCTTTTTAAATAGTCTGTCGTTATTCGGGAAAGTCGATCTAAAAAGTGCGGGGCTGTTCAGCTTATTGACCGGTTTACTGCAGACGTTCATCGCGACATGGCTCGTGATTGAAGCAGCCGGTGATCCCGCTTTGACCTTCGGATATGCGAGCATCTATCTGTTTGCGTTTACGTACCTGTATGTCGGGATCACGTTTTTATTTGGACTCGACGGCAGTGGCGTCGGTTGGTTTTCTTTGTTCGTCGCCATCGCCGCCCTCTTTTATGCTGGTGTCAGCTTCAGTACCGGTGACTGGATGGGTGGGACGACATGGTTATTCTGGGTCATTCTCTGGGGACTCTTTTTCCTTGGTATGGGGCTGAACATGCCAATCGATGCCTTGACGGCACGTGTCGCCATCGTACTCAGCTGGTTGACGTTGATCGTTCCGGCGCTCGTCGGACTTCGTTTCGGTACGACAAGTGCAAACTATCAACTCGTTTGGAGTGCAGCAGCAATCATGACGACCGTCTATTTTATCTATTCTGCAATCAAATTAGTACCCGCCCGTAATTCCATCCGTTCCAAAAATTAAAACAGACCGTTCAGGTTCACTTAAGCATCGGTTTTATACAAAGTAGGGAGGTGGATATCAAAATCCGCCTCCCTGCTTTCATTTCAAAAAAATCATGTGATGCACGAGACTCCTGCAGGAAAAAACGCAAGTCGGCTTGCGCTGTCAAAGACAAACAAGCCAGTGGAGAAAAAATGATTCTTTTTGAATCCTCCTCTTTACTTGGGAAGAAATCATTCAATTCACGCGATGCGTAAAAGAAAAAGTAAGCCCTTTTTGATTCAGCCCCGATTTGTTTAAGAAAAATGTTCGTCATTGAAGCTCGGTCTGTAACGTCGTTTGGACCTGTTTCAGGGAACCGTCCGTCGGATGCCAATAATAAATGTCATCCGCCTCAATTCCACCACTTCCTTCAAGGGACAGGGTCTCGACGTTTTTTAAACTGGTCCGGTAATCGGTTGCCAGTTTCCGAACGACCGGAAACGGGATGTCGGTCTTGACGTTTTTACCAAGAACACGCAAGACGTCATTGAAACGGACCAGTGAAAAACCTGCCGTCAACTTGTCCGCGACGGCTTGGACGACTTGCCGCTGACGGATCTGTCGCCCAAAGTCGCCTCGCGGATCGTCATAACGCATCCGCGCATAGGCGAGTGCTTCTTTGCCGTTTAACGCTAACTCTCCTTTGGGGAACTGCATCTCGTAATAAGAGAAATTGATATCATTTTCGACCGTCACCCCGTCGACTGCGTCCACTAAGTCTGTGAAGCCATCGAGATTGATCTCTGCAAAGTAGTCGATTCGCAGATCCAGTAAATGTTCGACGGTCTCGCGTGCCATCTCTGGTCCACCAAACGCATAGGCGTGATTGATCTTATCCGTTGAACCATTGCCGATGATCTCCGTTTTCAAGTCACGGGGAATACTGAGCATCTTGCTCGTACCGTTTGCAGGATTGACGGTCACGACGATGATCGTATCACTTCTGCCCGCTTCATTGCCGCGTTGGTCGACACCCAGCAATAAAAACGATAATGCTTTCGATTCGGTTGGTTTGTCTGACTGCTTATCCTTATCCGGTTGGTCCGTATCCGGTTGGCTCGATGCTGCCGTTTCGACACTCGCTTGAACCGGGACATCGACTTTCCCTTCCTCAACCGTCTGACTGTCCTGATGATAGACGTACCCACCTGATCCGAAAAAAACGAGCAACCCGATACCAAACAGCGTTAAGATCAGCCACTTCCATTTTCTCATGTTGATTTCCCCTTCTCTTTCGGATCAAGTCGATTTACGATGGCCGCTGGTCTGAGACGATCATCACGGCGTTACTCCAACTGCCGAATAACGCTGTGATGACACCGATACTCGGCGTATCCCGTCCCGCACTGAATTGTTGATAATGGGCAATCGTCAAACCGTCCAGTTCATCTGCTGCTTCTGTCAGGATACGCAGGACTTCCTCTTCCGTCCAGCGTTTACGCGGTTGTTCGATACCGATGATTTCTAACGCATTACTCCAGGATCCGTACCGTCTCGCGATGGTCGCGACGGTCGGGCGGTTTTTTCCAGCTGCCCATTTCGTATAGGTCTGACTTGTCAAAACAGGTAAGAGTTCTTGTGCTTCGAGTAACGATTCGATGATCCGGCGCTCCATCTCTTGCACCCGTTCCTTTAGGATTTCTGCTTCCGATAATGCCTGCTGCCACGAGTTGAATTGATGGACGATATCGGTCAAGCTCGGCGCCTGATGTTGCTGAGCCCATTCACGGTACGTCGCACTCGTGAAGGGTTCCAGTTCCTCCTTCGCAGCGCGTAAGGCCTCGATGATATCCGATTTGGTAAAGGCTACACGAACGTGACCGATTCCGGCTCGTTCGAGAGCAATTTGCCAAGATCCGAATAAAATCAGGATTTCTGCGACGCTTGGATACTGTGTATTCAGTTGCCAGCGAAAGTAGGTATTTGCCGTCAGTTCATTTTTCCCGTTCGCAGCGAGACGGAGTGCTTCAATCGCTTCCTCCAAATCGCTCATCACGATGTCTCCCTCCCATACATTCATAGCTGAACATTTCGCCGAACGTCTTCAATGAGTCCTTGACGAACCGAACGGATGACCAGTGCCTGCTCGGTAAACGTCATTTGCGAAGCAGACGGCAGACAGATCCCTTCTTCAAACAAACGACGGCTGACGTCCATGTCATTCGCCGTGATGTACGGCACATCCCGGTAGACCGGCTGCAGGTGCATCGGTTTCCATACGGGACGCGACTCAATATTTTTTTGTTGCAACTGTTGAATCAATTGATCCCGCTGCTCCATTCCACCGGGTACCGTCAATGCCGTCAGCCACCGATTCGCCCGACTACCGGTGATTTCCTGTTGGTAGTGACGTGCCTCGACGCCGTCAAACGCTCGGACATAGCGGTTGAAAATCGTCCGGCGTGCTTTGACCCGGTCCTCGATCACCTCGAGTTGTCCCCGTCCGATGCCAGCCGATACGTTACTCATCCGGTAATTAAAGCCGACTTCCGTATGCTCGTAATGTAAGACCGGTTGTCGGGCCTGCGTCGCGAGATAAAACGCCCGTTCGATCAAACCTGTATCAGACGAGACCAACATCCCGCCGCTTGACGTCGTAATGATCTTGTTGCCGTTAAACGAGTAGATACCAAACGTACCGAATGTCCCTGTCATCCGACCATTGATGGTCGACCCTAACGATTCCGCTGCGTCTTCGATCAACGGTACATCGTATTCCTCACAGATCGCTGCAAGCTCCTCGATTTTTGCAACGACCCCGTACAGGTGAACGACGATGACGGCTTTAGGGAGCTGGCCACGTGTCGCCGCTTGAATCATCGCCCGGCGCAAGGCGGCAGGTGACATGTTCCACGTGTCCGGTTCTGAATCAATCAAGACCGGGCGTGCACCGACGTACCTGATCGGGTTCGTCGAGGCGATGAAGGTCAAGGACTGACAGAAGACATCATCTCCGACCGTCACGCCAAGCGTCGCTAACGCTAAATGGATGGCAGCCGTCCCGCTGCTCGTCGCAAGTGCAGCCTCTGCCCCACTATAGGCGCGGATTCCCGCTTCGAAGGCTTCGACGTTCGGACCAAGCGGCGCCACCCAGTTCGTTTCGAGTGCTTCCGTGACATATTGTATTTCCTGACCACTGAGATGCGGGATTGATAATGGGATGCGTTTCATGATGACTCCCCCCTTATTCGTGACAGCTGACGCACTGGGGTCCGGTATAACGGAAACCAGTCCTGCGATGATGATCCGTGATGCTTCAAGTGCCGGTTCGATAATTGTTCGTATACCACTGGATTTAAGATCGATGTTCCAAGGCTGAACACGGTCTGCAGATCACTGAAGGAACGTTTGTAAGCGAGTAAGCTGTCGGTATTTTCCCGTGTCGTCCCGCCACCAAGATGAAGGGCGGTTTTTCCGAGGTGTTTTGCCCGGCGGATCATCTCGGCGAACAACAGATGATTCGGTCGGGCGGCGAGCTCCGCTGGATCAGACGCCCCGAGGTGATAATGGGCGAATTGTTGTCCGTAGAGGACGATGCAGCCAGCGATGATCGTTTCGTGTCGTTCGGCGACGAGCAATTCTGCCGGTAAGCGTCCGTCTTGCAGTTGCTGAAAGTAATCATCGTTGAAGTAATAGCGGGCATCGGCCTGACGTTTATCCATCGTCAACCGGTACAGATGGATAAAGCTTGCATATTCTTCCGGGCGGGCAACCCGGACCGTCACTTCTTCACGCCGGGCTTTTTTGATGTTCCGCCGGGTCATCGAGGAAAAACGCTTTTCAATTACGTCTATCGGATCCGTCAATTGGATCGTCACCGTCTGTTGGATTACTTGGGTACGGTCACACCAGGCTTGACCCAGTTCGTCATTCTTGAGAACCGGGTGAAACCGGACTGTTTCCGTGATGATTTGTTCGGCGTGACAGTACTCGAGAAAGTGACGTCGGACCTCCTGAACTTGATCAGTCGACCACACTCCGATGAAGACCGGTCCACCGTAACCGTAGGGAGTCGTGATGTCTTGAAGATTCGTTCCATCGATTGTTCGTTTCAGGTATGGGTAAATCAGGATGCCGAATTCTGTCGGATAGATATACATCTCTGGTACGGCCGCTTTTTCTTCTGCCAGTTCAAAATAGGCGTATTCGTAATAACAATCTAAAGCGTAACGCGCGACGAGGGCATTCCATTCCCGCGGATCATGGATCAATCGTTCAGCGCTTAACGACATCATGATCGACACCCCCATCGAGACCTTTGAATTCACCCATCCCCGTCTGATGATCGGTCGAGTTCCCCTCTGATAAGACCACGATCTTAACGGTCTTCAAGAGGATATACAGATCGAGTCGGAACGTCTGGTTTGCTGCGTACCACTGATCCTGCTCGAGCCGTTCTTGCCAGGTCGTCGCGTTTCGTCCGTGAATCTGCGCCCAACCGGTCAAGCCGGGCAGAACATCATGTCGCGTCATCTGCTCTTTCGTATAGTGGTTCAAGTAACTGACGAGCAATGGGCGTGGTCCGACGAAACTCATCTGTCCCCGGAGAATGTTAAAAAACTGCGGGATTTCATCCAGGCTCAACCGCCGAATCCATTCAACGGATTTCGGAATCCGCTCGGCGTCCGGCAAAAGTCTGCCATCCGCATCGGTCTCGTTCGACATCGTCCGGAATTTATAGATCTTAAACAGTTCACCTTTATACCCGGGACGCACCTGGTTGAAGAAAATCGGGCGTCCGAGCTTCGTGTAGATGAAGAGGGCGACGAACAGGTAGACCGGCAGCAGGACGATGATGGCGAGTAGACTGACTGTGAAATCGAATGTCCGTTTCATGGTGGCGTCCTCCTTTTTATAAGGTCGAAAAGAGATCGAGTTGCCGCTTGATGACATCTGCTTCGTTAAAGTGTTTCATCGCCCGTTCAAAACCGGCCCGTCCCATTTCCGATGCCGCGTCTGGATTCTGAACGAGATCGAGCATCCGTCGGGCCAACTGCTGTTCATCCCGAACCTCGATCAAATAACCGGTCGTCCCTTCGATGACTTCTTCTCGGCAACCACGGATATTCGTCGCGATGACCGGTTTTGCCGTCGCCATCGCCTCGATGATCGAGCGTGGAACGCCTTCACGATGTGAGGGAAGAACAAAGGCATCGACTTGATGCAGAAGCGCCGGTACATCTTCGACGAAACCGAGATAATCGATGTTCGGAATCTCGCGGATCCGTTTCATGAACGTATGTTTCGTCGTCTGATCCCGTTCACTTGCCATCATTTCACCCGCAATCATCAGCCGGACGTCCGGTTGTGACGCGACGACCTCTTCAAAGGCATTCAGCAGTTCAAGAATGCCCTTTTCTTCGACGATCCGTCCGATGAATAAAAATGTGAACCCACCATCCGTCTGACGTGGACGGGGATAAAAGCGGGTCAAATCAATCCCGTTTCCGAGGTGCATCAGACGCGTCGTGTTTTTGAACCGTTTCCGGTTCGCCAGTTCATAATCTTCGGCACTTTGGAGCAACAGATAATCCGTTGCGAACCGGGCGAGCCATTTCTCGACGGAGTACGTCAGCTGATAGGTGACCCGCCCCATCTGTTCGTGGAAATAAAAACCGTGCGCCGTATAGACGATGTGTTTCGTCCCGGCCCGTTTGGCAGCGACCCGTCCGAGCGCCGCCGCGACCGGTGTATGGACATGCACGGCGTCGTACTGTTCATCTTTTAAGATCTGGACGATCGAACGAATCGTCTTCCAGTTACTTGTCCAGTCGATTTTCCGTTCGATCGGGATATCATGCATCGTAAAACCTTGGGCGGCCAGTTTTGCCGCCGCTCCCGTATCGGCGCAGGCAATCCCGACATCGTGTCCGGCATTTTTGAGAGCGAGCAACAAGGGCTGGAGCATCGTTTCCGCCGTCGTATCAAGGGCGCAGACTTGGAGGATTTTCAGAGTCGCCATAAATGCACCCCTTCCGGCTTGTCTGCTGGTGTCAACATGCCTTTGATATCGATGACGATGCCGCGACCGACTTTGAGCAGGTGTTGCGCAAGCAGCCAGTTGCCTTCGACGTACTCTTCATGCGAGACCGCGAAGATGACGACATCGGCCGGTTTTAAGTCGGGCAGGTCTACGAGATGGATGCCGTATTCTCGTTGTGCCTCTTCTTTTGCGACGAGCCGGTCCGCCACTTGGACTTCAATCCCGAACTCTTCGATTTCCTTGACGAGGTTCGCGACTTTTGAATTCCGGATATCACTGACGTTTTCCTTAAACGATAGACCAAGGACGGTCACGCGAGCCCCGAGGACGGGCATGTTTTGTTTGATCAGATTCTTGACGAGCGACGTTGCGATGAACCGCCCCATCGTGTCATTGATCCGGCGTCCCGCCAAGATGACTTCCGGGTGGTAGCCGAGTGATTCCGCCTTCATCGTCAAGTAGAACGGATCGACGCCGATACAATGACCACCGACGAGCCCCGGGCGAAACGGAAGGAAGTTCCACTTCGTCCCGGCGGCTTCGAGGACTTCGAGTGTATCAATGTTCATCCGATCAAAGATGATCGCCAGTTCGTTCATCAAGGCGATGTTCAAATCACGTTGCGTATTTTCGATGATCTTTGCTGCTTCCGCGACCTTGATCGATGAGGCCCGATGAACACCGGCTTCAACGACCGCTTCGTACACTTCCGCGACGATGTCGAGCGTTTCTTCGTTTTGAGCGGAGACGATTTTCTTGATTGTCTTGAACGTATGCTCGTGATCACCGGGATTGATCCGTTCCGGCGAGTAGCCGACAAAGAAGTCGACACCGGCCTGAAGTCCTGATGCTTCCTCGAGGACCGGGATACAATCTTCCTCGGTCGCACCGGGATAGACCGTTGATTCATAGACGACGATGTCGCCTTTGTTCAGTTGTCGTCCGACGAGGTGCGAGGCACGAAGGAGCGGTGTCAAGTCCGGCTGGTTCTGGGCGTTGATCGGTGTCGGGACGGCGATGATGATGAAGTCGCTTGCCTGCAAGGCTCCTGCGTCCGTCACGTACTCGACTTCTGCATTCTTCAGGACGAATGGACTGAGTTCGAGTGTCGCGTCAATGCCTTCTTTTAGTTCCGCGACCCGCTGCTCCTTGATATCAAAGCCGATGACTTCCGTTTTTTCACCAAAGGCGACGGCGACGGGAAGACCGACGTAGCCGAGGCCGACGACGGCAATCGAACGGTTGGCGATAGGGAGTGATCGTGTTTCGGCTGCTGTCGTATCTATGATGTGTTTGACTGCCTTATTCATGATGGATTCCTCCTATTTCATCGACTGCCTGACGATCAGTGTTTTACCATTCGGTTCCTGCTTCATCTGCCGGACGGGCTCGAGCGTCACCTGCATCGAGGAACCGAGGAGCTTGTGCATCTCGCGTAATAAGATCTTTTCGTGTTTCGGTACAAACAATTGTTCATCCGGAATGTAGCGGAGCGTCACTTGATTCAGCGCGTACTGCTCGACTTGTAAGCGTAAGACCGAGTTCGGTAATTCGCGGGCAATCGTCGTGATGTCTCCTTCGAATACTTTGCCCCGCTTTTCGCTGACGATATAGCTCGTGCCGCGACCGTCAATCGACTCGATGATCGGACCATTCAAGCCGCAGGTACACTGGTCGTGACTCAGCGTCATCCGGTCGCCGATCCGGTAACGGATCAGCGGCGTCCCGCGGGTCGTAAAACAGGTGACGACGACTTCCCCGCCCTCTCCGTATGGTTCAATGATGCCGGTCTCGTGATGGAGGTGCAGCTTCCGCTCACGACACTCCGAGATGATCGGTGCCCCTTCCGACGAACCGTACTGATCGAAGACGGGTGCTTGGAAGGCTTCTTCGAGCAGGCGCCGCATCTCGGGTGTCACCGTTTCCGCTGTTGGAAAGATCGCGGTCAACTTAAAATCAAGTTGAATCTTGTGTTTGAGCATGTACAGCGCAATTTCAAGCATCGCCGTTGGTGTCCCGTCAAGTGCCGCCGGTCGGAACCGGTTCAACTCTTCGATATACGCCGGTAAATTTTCTTCCTTCATGTGGAAAATCGATAACAACAGTTGATTCAACGGACGGTTCATCCGCCAGAAGATCGGTTTTTTCTGATCAACCGCCGTCAAGGTCCGACCCGTGAAACTCGCCCGCCGCATGCCGGAATAAAATCCATGTAACTCTTTGAAGTAATCGAGATGCGCCATCCGTTCTTGGACATCCTCTCGCATGAAGGCGACTTGAAGTGATTTTCCGCTCGTACCGCCAGTCCGCCCGCGGACCGGGGCGTCGATGTTTGACAGGAATGCTGCGTTTTGTTGCCTGAGCGTCTCCTTCTCAAGCACCGGTATCGTCTGTAACTGATCCAGTGAGGTGAAGGGGAGTCGAATATCATGTTCTTGAAACAGTTTTTGGTAGTACGGTGTATGTGTCTGAACGAATAACAGAAAGGCATTCAATCGCTCGAGCTGTTCAATCCGGTAGTCGATCGTTCGATCTTTTTCTCTTAATTCTTTGATTTTTTCCTCATAACCCATACCATATCGTTCCTGCATCAACTTTTTCCCGTAAAGAGAAGTTAAGATATTCTGAATGAATATCGGGGATTTATAATACAACTCTTCTTTAAGCGCCATCTTGAACTCCCTCCTTCAGCCGATAATACTGTTCATACCAGTCGATGAATGCATGGACGCCTGCTTCGATCGTCGTCTGTGGACGATAACCGATTGTTTCAAACAAGGACTCCACATCCGCAAAACTTTCCGGCACATCACCCGCTTGGAGTGGTAATTCATGTTTGATGGCTTTTTTACCGAGCCGCTGTTCAATCAAGGCGACGAATTCGTTCAGTCGGATCGGGCTATGACTGCCGATGTTGAAGACACGATACGGGACGAAACTTCGGTCGGGAAGTGGATTCGCTTTATCAAATTGGGGATCCGCAACCGGCTCCGTCTGCATCAGCCGATAGATGCTTTCGATGATGTCGTCGACATACGTGAAGTCGCGTCCCATCTCACCGTAGTTGTACAGGTCGATCGGTTGACCGTTCGCGATCGCTTCCGTGAACTTGAACAGGGCCATGTCCGGACGTCCCCACGGTCCATAGACGCTGAAGAAGCGAAGACCGGTCGTTTTGATCCCGTAAAGACTGCTGTACGTATGCGCCATCAGTTCGTTCGCTTTTTTCGAAGCGGCGTAGAGACTGAGTGGATGGTCGACCGCATCCGTCGTCGCAAACGGCATCTTCGTATTCGAACCGTAAACGGAACTCGATGAGGCGTAGATCAGTTGCTCGACCGGATGATGACGACAGGCTTCAAGAATCGACAGGAAACCGACGATGTTCGAGGTGATGTAGACGTCCGGCCGATCGATGCTGTACCGGACA
Source organism: Exiguobacterium antarcticum DSM 14480 (assembly GCF_000685865.1). Classification (GTDB taxonomy): domain Bacteria; phylum Bacillota; class Bacilli; order Exiguobacteriales; family Exiguobacteriaceae; genus Exiguobacterium_A; species Exiguobacterium_A antarcticum. Next base: position 920,216 of record NZ_JMKS01000003.1, read on the forward strand.
CCGGCTTGGGCCGCCAGATGGAGGACCAAATCAATCTGTTCTGTCGCAAAGATCTGATCGACCGCTTCGGTATCTTCTAGAGAAACGCGGTAAAACGTGTAACGGCTTGGATCGAGTTCGATCAACCGAGCCTCTTTGAGCGTCGGATCATAATAATCGTTGACTTCATCCAGCCCGACGACCCGGTACCCTTCTGCTAAAAAACGACGTGCCGCATGAAATCCAATGAATCCTGCAATCCCGGTAATTAAAATCGTTTTATTCTGCACGTTTCTCGACCTCCTCGAAGTGATGAAGCACCTGATAGCGGATGTAATGAATCGATGTATACACAATCAACAGCATCGGAAACAGTTTGTAGCGGTGGCGAATCGCCGTTCCAACATTCCCCGTCCCAAGGCCAAAGATGACGGCATTGACGAGAAACAGAAGCAACATGAACAGAAGCACACTGCCAAAAGGATGTTGTTTCAGATACTTCAGGTGCAGGATCGTCAGACCAAACAGCACGAGATAAAACACCGCGTCCGCGAAGAAAATCGCGATGTTCATCACGCTCGACCATTGCCACGGAAACGGTGAAAACAGGAAGTAGATCATCCGGAGCGGTGCGTACAAGATCATGTCGAACGGTCCTGTCACGGTCAGTCCGTTCAGATAGGCGGAACCCCCACGGTCGTAACTCATCCCGCTGAACAGTTGCCCGTTTTGTGAGACATGGGTGAATTTCGCGAACAACACTTCCTGGAAGCTGTAGACGATAAAACCGACGATGACGACCTGGACGAGTAAACGCTGGACTTTCGACGCTTCGAAATCCATCCGCTGCGTCTCGTGATTGTAGAAGGAAAAGTAGACGAGAAGGACCAGAATCCCGACTGCAAGCCCTGAATGGAACATCGTACTGATGAAATAGCCCGTATAGGCGAGTGCCAAATCCATCATCGACTTGTGCATCGTCCAGCGCACCATATAGTACAAGGTATAGACGATCCCGATCGCCACCAGTTGATCACGTAAGAGGATGGGTGAGAGCAACAACCCTTGCGCGAAGAAAGCGAACATCCCAGTTACAATCAGCACGTAATGCATCGGTAACTTCAGTAACATCAGGGTTTTCGAAAAGATGACGATCGAGACGACACCGAGAATGACATTAAAATACTGGGCCAACATCCGCTCCGGTCCGAAGGCGAGATAAAAGAGACCAAGAAACTTCGAATAGCTACCCCGAACGACTTCATTGAACATCGTCGGATCGGTATAGATCAACAACCCTTCCAAATGGAATGCCTCCGTATCGTCACCGCTATGTGGTGGGAGCCGGAACAGTTCCAAATCGACTAACATCAACGTCAACCGGAGCAGGAAAGCTGTCACGAAAATCAGAAACAGCGGTGTCGTGTCCGCCTGTTTCAGCAGATAAAACATCAACAGGACCGAGTTGACGGCAAGAACGGTCGCGACGTAACCTTCAGAAGTCAAAAAGAGCGGTCGGACCAGTTGACTGATCAATGCTTCAAGGACAACGACAATCAGGATCGGCCGCATGTTTTCTCCTCCTTTAGCTACTTTGTTCGATCGCAAGTGCCAGTTTCCGGGGATACAATGAACGATAGAGCGCCGGAATCAACAGAACGATCTGGGTGACGGCACATAAACCATACGCAGTCGTCGCACCGTATAATCCATACATCGGAATCAAGATGCTGCAGGCGACGATGTTGACGACGACACTGCCGAAGATGGCGATCGTCTGGACCCGGAATTGCTGAAATCCGGTCAACAACGCTTGAACGACGGTCGAGTTATAGAAAAAGAGCGACGCGATCATCATCAGGACAAAAATCGTATGGTACTGGACGAATGAAGCATTGTAGAAGATCGTCAGTCCCCACTTCCCAAAAAAGATTGATCCGATGATGAGTAAGATCCCGACCGTATTCGTCATCAGTAGCATCGAGCGGGTCAGCTTCCGCAGCTCCGGTAAACTTTGCCGTTCACCACTTTCAGATGAAAAGTTTGGCAACAAGACGGCGACAAGCGAATGGATGAAAAGACTGCCCAGAACAAGGAGATAGGCGATACTCGCGTAGTAGCCCAGTTCTTCCGTCCCGATCGCATGGCCGACGAACAGGCGGGGAATGTTGGCATTCAAGGCAATCAACAAGGCAACGAAGCCGAGCGGGACGGCTTTGATGAACAGTTGACGTCCCGTCTGATACCGCTCGCTCATCAGCTGGTTTTCGAATCCATGACCGACACGCCGGACGGTCGGTAAATCGTAAAGAATCAGCATGATCAGGTTGCCGGCGACCAAAGCGAGAACGAAACCATGAATCGAATGGGTCGTGAACAGAATCAAGGCCGCGCCCGAGACGTTGACAAGACTTCGGAAGATCTTCGAGATAGCGACTTCCTTGAAGGCCATGTGTCCTTGTAAGAATCCGTAGGCGAGATCCGCAAACGACTCCATGTACTTATTCAGGTAGACGAGTAACGTCAGCCACAGAATGTCGGCTTCTCCGAAGAAATAATAGACGACGAGAAGGACAAAGACGCCGACCGTCAATAAGGAAAATCGTGTTTTGATGAACAAATTGAAGTTTTTTAACCCCGACCGTTCCGCTGTCAAAATCGTACTGGCATTCAGCCAACAAAACATGACGATCGGTGCCGTCAAGGCGAGCGCATAATTGAAGTAACCGATGTTGAGTGGTGTACTCCATTTGATCAACAGCGTCAAAATCATCCATTGATGGAGCGAATAAGCGGTATCGGCGATGAAGATGAGATTAAAACGTGATAGTTGCCGGGCTGATTTCATATCGTCTCCCCCTCATTCCCGGGCGATCCGAATCGCCGGTGGAATCGTTTCCGGCATCTTGTCGGTTCGATTCGTCGCTTCTAGTAGATACGTCCGTAAGGCTTGTTCATCATCAATGGCTGACGCGATGTTGCGTAGATACGGATCAATCGATCCGAACGGGCATGTCTTCCCGACGAGAATCTTCTCGAAGACCCGCTCTTCATGGACCTCCTCCGTTGCGAGTAACTCTTCATATAACTTTTCACCTTTACGAATACCGCTGTAGACGATTGGAATCTGCTCTTCCGTAAAACCACTCAAGTGAATCAAGTTGCGGGCCAGGGTCGTGATGTTGACTGGTTCTCCCATATCGAGGACAAACACTTCGCCCCCTTCAGCGAGAACACTCGCTTGGATGACGAGCCGGCTTGCCTCTGGAATCGTCATGAAGTAACGGGTCATCGCGGGATCGGTCACGGTGATCGGACCACCCTTTGCGATTTGTTCCTTAAAGAGAGGAATGACGGACCCGCGGCTCCCAAGGACATTTCCGAACCGGACGACGGCAAAGGTCGTTTGACTGTTCCTTGCGATCTGTTGGATCACCATCTCGGCAATCCGTTTCGTCGCCCCCATCACACTCGTCGGATTGACCGCCTTATCGGTCGAAATCATGACGACCCGGTTGACGCCGGCTGCTTCTGCTGCCAAGGCGACGTTACGTGTGCCGTAGACATTGTTTTTGACCGCTTCACTTGGGTTATCCTCCATCAGCGGCACATGTTTATGGGCGGCTGCGTGATAGACGAGATCCGGTTTGAAGCGGTGCATCACGTCCATCATCCGGTCCGCATCCTGGACATCGGCGATGACCGAATGTAACGTAATCCCTTCCGTTTCTGCTTCGAGTTCTCGCCGGATCAGATAGATACTGTTTTCACCATGACCCAGTAAAATGAGGTGTTCCGGTTTAAACTTCACAAGTTGGCGACAAATTTCTGATCCGATCGACCCACCCGCACCCGTCACGAGGACCGTCGCCTGACTGACGCTTTTTTCAATTTCCGTGATATCGAGTTCGACCGGCTCCCGTCCGAGTAGATCGGCGATCGATACTTCCCGGATTTGATTGACGGAGACTTGACCGGAGGCCAGTTCGACGAGCATCGGTAACGTATGCGCTTCGACCTTCGTCTGTTTGATCCGGTTCAGCAGGCTGACCCGGTCGGGATAGGACAAGGACGGAATCGCCAGGACGACGGCTTCGATTTTGAATTCTTCGATGATACATTCGAGCTGCTCGATCGTACCGATGACCGGTACACCATGGATCATCATCCCCTTTAGTTCCGGCAAATCATCGAGGAGTCCGACGACGTTCAGGATATGCGCCTTTTTCTGTTTCAACTCTTTCGTGATCATCTGTCCTGAGGCACCGGCACCGATGATTAAGGTCCGTTTCCCAAGCGTCCGATTTTCTCGTTTCAGCTCAAGGCTGCGTCCGCGGATCAACAGTCGGACGAACAAGATCCCATTCAGGACAAGACCGGTCTGGAGAAAGACGGCTCGTTCGACGGCAAAGTCGAATAATGCATATTCGAGTCCGAGTAGGACGAAGCTGCTCGCGACGACGACGACGAGTAAGACACCTAAGTCCCGAAGACTCGCATACCGCCAGATGATTTGATAAAAGCGCATCCAGTGAGCGACAAGCGTCAGTGCGACCCATTGAATCAAGGCGATTTCGATGGCATCCATCAGTTCAAAGTTTGCCGTGAGATTGAGAGGGTTAAAGAAATAGAAGGTCACGACGGTCGCTGCGATGATGACTGCAGCGTCGATCAACCGGAGCAGACCGATCTTGACATGTCTGCGGTACTGCTGAAACGGTGGGGGTTGCATGATTTGCTCCTCCTTTCTCGAGTCAAGAACGGCTCGGACGGCTGACAGCTTGCGGATAGGCGGTTTCTTTCGTTTCTTCAGTGACTGACTTTTTTCCGAGCGCCCGAGAATAGACGATCAATAAACCGAATAAGAGACCGAGGATTCCGCCGATCGCCGTGTTCATCAGGATGTTCGGGGAGACCGGTTTAGTCGGGATCCGGGCAGTCGAGAAGACTTCCGTACTGCTCGTTTTGATCAACTGTGGGACATAATCCTGAAAGACTTCTGTCATCGTATTGGCTTGAATCGCCGCTTGCTCGGCCGACCGATCGGTGACCGATAAGGCGATGACTTGGGAATCCAAGTTACTTGCGACGGTCAGGCGATCCGTCAAATCGAAGATCCGTTTATCGGTCACGTCCATCTTCTGGGCGACTTGATCGATGACTTCGGGGCTTCTTAAAATATCCTGATAGGTACTGACGAGCGTCGTCGTCGATGTCGTTTCCGCATTTGCCTGCGGGACGACAAGGATGTAAGCGGTCGCTTCATACGTCGGCGGAATCACGTAGGTGCTGACGGCATATCCGGCACCCGCTAATAACATGGCCAGTAAGCAAAAAATCCACCAGCCTTTTTTTAATGTCGTCACATGGTCGCTGAATGTCTTTTTTTGATGAATGGAATTCACGTGGTTCACCTCTTTCTCGTTACCTGACACGTTCGCTGGACATTGGTTATGGTTACACCTTATTTCCAAACGGCTACCAAAACAATTAGAGCTTGATGGAAATGATTATATTTTTTTGAGGAGTCATCATGCTTGCGTATCGTTAGTTCATCGAAAAAGATTGTTTCACGAAAAAAAGACGATTCACATAAAAATGATCGCCGTTCCATCAAAATCATCCGCTAAATGTGCATGATGTTCGATAATTTGAGGGTAAATACAAATTTGATGATTAAGAACCCGTAAAATCGGTAATAAGTCCTATATGAAGGGTGGATGAATACTAGTAATGATGTTAAAATCAGTCAATATACCTGAATCGATTGGCTTATTCATCCTGACACTTTGGATTACGATCGATTTATGGACACGTCCGTTATCGTTCACGGATGAAGTCCTGCCGAATCACTGGAATGTACTGATCACACTCGTCTATCTCGTTCTATTTATCGTTTTTTATCTCGTCACCCGTCCCATCTATTTCCCACCACGTGCTTGGACACAACGACTCGTTACCTTATTTTTACTGTATGTCACGTTTCACACCATCATGTTTCTGTTTCGTCCAGCTACCGCTTCTTCGCTTTCGTTACTCCATCTGTTTACGACGTGGCTTTTTGTCATCATCGTCCTATCGCTCACGGCTCGTCCATTCGCTCGTTGGTTTCAACTGTTGAACCTCATTCTTTTATACCAAGCCTTATGTCTTGCAGCTTATGCCTTACTTGTTTCGTTCGGACAGGAATATGTACCGATTGATAACATCCAATCGTTACGACTCGGTCCGATTTCCCTATCACAGCTTTATGTCGGGGAACAAGGTGGTTTTCTCCGGTCGGCCAGTCTGACCAATAATCCGAATGCGTTTGCGGCCTGGCTCGTCCCCGGTGGTCTGATCGCCTGGATGTATGTCTTACAAGCAATCGCTCGACGTAGCCTTCGGTCGCTCGTCTTTTTCGGATTGGTCCTGTCGTTGATTTTCATCGGTTTATTACTAAGTGCTTCTCAGACTGGCATTTACTCATTTTGTTTGCTCGCGTTGTTGACGACCCTTTTGCTGATTCCAGAAAAACGATTGCGGTACCAGGTCACCGGTCTTTACCTGTTAGGTGCCGGTATTCTGATTGGTTCCATCTCTTTCAACAATGCATTGTTTGCGCAATTGATCAGTCTCAACGGACGTAGTGCGTTATGGCAAGCCGGTCTGAGCGCTTCCACGGATCGACTTTGGTTTGGACACGGTCTAGGTTCTTCTGTCGTCGGACTCGAACAACAACTCGGACCAAGCACACTCTATACGTTCCACAGTACACCGATCGTCTATCTATATGAATTCGGGTTAATCGGTCTGTTGCTGTATCTCGCTTCATTCCTCTTGATTCTTGTCCGGTTCATTCGGGATTACCGTCACGACGATTCCTTATCGGTCATCTTGTTGTTACTCAGCCTTTGGTTGCTGTTGCTGCAGTTCACAGAAAGTGTCCTGATTCGACCAAGCGGATTTTATTTCATCTGGCTCAGCTTTTTGATTTATGCGACACGCCGTCGCACGACCTCACAAGAAAGTACCCACACCTAGACGAACACCTACACGAAAGGGGTATGACATCATGAAGAAATGGACAGAACAACAAGTAATCGATAGCTTAATCGAAGCGAGTATCGCCTATCCTGCCTTAGATGCAAAAACGTACGCCCGCTGGTCTACCGGAAAAGAAATCCCGTCGATCACGACGATCATCAACGTGTTTGGTTCATGGCGTGAAGCGCTACATGCTGCTGGATTGTCATCGATCCGCCCGTACTATTCCGATCAGGAAATCCTTGCGTTCATCAAAGAAGCATCGGAACGTCTGCATCCCTTCCACAGCAACAGTTACCGGGAATGGGCAAAAGCGAAACATGGTCCCTCATTGACGTTAATCAATCTACGTTTCGGGTCATGGTCACGGGCCCTTGAGGAAGCACATATCGAGATGACTCGTTCGATCTGTATGACGGAAGAACGCATCATCAACGCGCTCCTCGAAGCATCGGACGTCCTTCCGCGCTTAACGACCCAGACCTATTCGATTTGGGCGCAGGAAAACGGACATCCGACGGTCGCGACGATTGCCCGAAAGTATGGGTCGTGGGTCGATGCCCTCACTTGCCTCGACATTGCACCACCACGCCGGAAGTGGGTCGAAGAGGATGTGCTCGATGCGTTGACACAAGCCCAGCGCGAGCTCCCTTCTCTCAGCATCATCCATTACCGGAAGTGGGCTGAAGGACGGTCTGTCCCAAGCACGTCGACCATCAACGCCTTATTCGGGAGCTGGACATCGGCGGTCCAGTGTTTGAAACGAGCCCGGATTTCGATTTCTTAACGTAGTTGTTTTCACAAAAAAAGGGGCTGACTCATAAGTCAGGTCAAAATCAATCCTTCTAACGGACGTGTCCGACATCCTCCCTTTCCATGGGCGGAAGGTAAGCCGCGGCAGCCCGCATTCTTTGCGGTCATGCCGGGCCTTACCTATTCCTGACGGATCCTGACGGAAGCGCTAATCGTGTTTCCTTTTCCCATAGGAGTCGAGGATGAACGTTTCCGTCCTCCATCAATCAAATGGCCGATGATCCCATCTTTTCACGGGATCATCGGCCATTTCTATGCAAATTCTTATGGTTTACGAAAGAAAAGGGAGTTGGATTTTCGGATCAAACACCGGAAATCCAACTCCCTTCATTCATTTTAATCGAGAGACGCCCTCAATTTTGAGTCAGCCTCGTTTTTTTGGCGCTTACCGTTTGATGTGTTGCAGTTCGACCGCTGAAATCAACGTGACAGCATCATGTTTTAACATATACAGATCACCTGCATATTGCCCGATTTGCGGCAGGTTGGCTTGGTGCAGTAAATTGCGGAACAGTTGTGCCGGGAAATTGACACCACACGCACACGCATACGCATACGCATGAGGATACCCCCCACCAAACCGTGGATTGATTTCTGACAGATACAGCGTCCCCGCAACATCAAACAGATCAAAATCAAGTGGACCGACCAGCCCGGAATCTTCTAACACATGTTCAATCCATTCGAAAACATCTTCCCGGACAACCGAACGGCTTTTGTCGGTCTCCCCGGCCCGCATCGTCAACTTTTCCTTGATGAAAATTGATGTGACTTGGCCCGATATCAAATCCACATAGGCGTCGACACCAAGCTCTTGACCAACCAGTAGTTCTTGAACGATCAAATCCGTATTCTTCAAAAATAACTGCTCCACCTCTTCGAACGTCTCGACCTGTCTGACTTCGATGCTGGCACTTCCGCTACGCGGTTTGACGAATACCGGTAAGTGGACTTCTCCTAAAGAAAGCGCTTCGCGAAACGGCTCCAGTGCCTGATACGTTCTCGCGTGGGCGATTCCTTGACCGAGACAATACTCATACATTGTATATTTATCAAAGCAGAGCTGACACGCTTCAGAAGGCGAGACGACAACCGTCACACCCAGTGCTTCGAAACGTTCAGCCGCTTGTGCCAATAAACCGAGTTCCGGATCAATCAGTGACATGATCGCGGTCACACCTTCCGCCTGACATAATTGTAATAAATGATCGATGTAATCAACCTCATCTATCCTCGGTACGATGTAATGTTGATCCGTCATGTATAATGCTGGTGCTAATGGATTACAATCCGCAGTGCTGACACGTCCCGTCTTAAATTCGTTGACAAAGTATTCGACCAGTTTCGCGCGACGACCGGCGCTCGTGATTAATAGATGAGGTCCTTGCATGCGATTCACTCCCTTTTGTTAATCGTGTTAGCCTTAATGATTCGACCTCACCGCGTGAACACCTGCTGACTTTTAAAAAAACTAGGACAGAAGACTTATATCCGGGCTAAATGTTTTTTTGTCTTTTTTTTCCAAAATGAAAAATACAATACAATACCAACCAAGGCACCGGTTCCATCGAGCAAGACATCTTGAATCAGTCCCGTCCGTCCGCCTGTCAAAATCTGATGGAACTCGTCAAAGACAGCTATCGTGACGGCTACCGTGTACGCAAATAGTCCCGCCAACAGGTAAGGACGAAGCAACCGTATGGTCAGATCAATCAGCGCGATCCCAAGGACGATGAAAATCGAGACATGAGCAGCCTTTCGAATAAAAAATTCGACGAATCCGGACGCCCCCAGTGCTGCGACACTAACCTCTCCGTGATAATCAAACGAAATGAACCGCAACCGTTCAACAAAATCTAAATTCAAGTATCGGGACAAACCGGGTTTTAAGGATTGCTCTTCATACGGCATCGAACTCGATATGAACAAGATGATGACAATCAACAATGTCACATAACCGGACCAAGGAATTTTTTTCAATATGTCTACCTCCTTTATTTCTCTTGTATTAGAATAGCATGTTCTTTTTTTAGCGATTCCTAAATTCTCCAAAACAATAAATGTTTTCTGAATTTTCGACCCATTACATACATAATCATGCAATTATTTTTTTATAAAAACTTTTTTTTACATTTTATAGGTTTGCGCTATAATGAAAATGGTTATTTAGTACTATATGCAAGGAATCAAGAATAGGAGTTGAGCCCTGTGAAACGTGCGCTCGGAAAAAAAATCATGCAATTACGTAAACAACATCAATACACCCAAAAACATTTGGCAGAGCGATGCGGAGAAACCGTCACATCGATTTCTGCCTACGAACGTGGTCAGCGTATGCCAAGTCCGCAAACATTGGAACGACTTGCACTTGCTTTGAACACGACAGTGATTGATCTGATTGACCCTCAGTATGTCCAACATCCTTCGTTGCAGGAGTTCATGGCTCAGTCTCTCGAGCCGACTCAACCACTTGATTTCAAACTCGTCCTAGAAGATGTCCTCGTCCACCTAACACTTTCGACCGAAGTCTATTTTGACGGGCGTCTACTTACTCAAGAAGTGCGGGACCAGATGGCAACGTCGATCAATCAAGCCTTGCAACAAGGATTACAATCAATCAAAGTTTAAATCCCAGCACAAAAACACGATGAGAAGCGAACAGGATTCTTCCTGTACACGTCTCATCGTGTTTTTTCATACACCTTAATCGGACTTCAAGACATGATGAATGTACAACTGTCCTTCTTCATATGTCGCTTCCATCATTCGGCTAAAAAAAGGGGATTTCGATGTTTTTTCTGCCAAAAAAACGCGTTCAAAGCGACTATGTGCTTGACTGACAAAACTGAGTTTCAGTTCCCGTTCGGTTGACTTGAACGTCAGATGCGTTCCGGTATGACCAAAAGCGTCCGGAAGAACTTGTTTCTCGATGAACCGAAACGTTTCTTCTGGAAACAATGCTGTGATAAAGGATAAACAACTGGCTTGTAACGTTTTTGCTTGTGCCGTCTTCTCATCCATAATATCTACCTATCCTCCGTTTGTATGTTGGCATCGTAAAACTGACTATTAAGTACTGCTTTCTTTAATACCCCACCTTTAGACCTAGTTAAACTAGTATTCAAAATATTTATATCCAATTTGAGGAATTTTTTTGTCAAAAAAGATTCTGTGCCCGATGGACACAGAATCTTTTTCTTTCACCCGAGTTTATCCAACTCCAGAATAGTGACCGTTTTACCGGCGTATAAGGTTCGTCCAGTATAACGGGACAGTTTCGCGAACTCAAATAATGTATCCGGCTCATACAGATGCTCGACCATGTAGCTGACCTTCTCATCCTCTCCTGATTTCAGATACAGATTAAAGATCAGTCGATTGTTGTCGACCTTCTGACCATAAAATAACGTACAATCTTGAATTCGTCGTGAAGCGATCGGTTGGACATGTTGTTTCAAATAGTTTGCATTATGGATGTTGACGAGCAATTGTCCCTCTGTCGTCAACAGCTGTCGTACGTTTCGGAAAAACAATAACAGTTCTCCCCGTGAATATCGTGCAATCGTCGTTCCGGGTAAAACGATTTTATCAAAGGCACCGCTTCCCATCACATCAATCAGCTCATTACTCAGTCCATAGACGCGATTCAAATAACGAGAAGAAATTCCGGCGATCCGGTTCAGTTCCGGTTCGACGAGATAAAGATCGTACCCTTCCTGACATAAGGTATTAAATAAATTCGGTGAAAAGGCCCCATATAACAGAACGCGATCTTCTTTTTGTAAGTAACGACGATACAACATCAATTCATCGATTTCCGGTAACGCGGATGTTTCTTGGTAAAGGGCGACGAACCGATCGTCAGCAAACAGATTATTGAGGACTTGAACACGTGAATAGCTCCCTTTTCGTGAAAACGGGCCAAATAATAATGGGTTATCCATGATAAATCAACTCCTTGTACGTCTGAATCGCTGCTTCATAGTCCGCACCGAGCCTTTCCGGCAACACATCAAACCGTTCCTTCTGATCTGCCTCGAGTATCGCGAGGAACACCTCATCCGTCTCAAACAACTGATTCGTCATCAATTCGAAGGCAAAACACCCTTCTGAATTTTGAATGCCGATCATGGACAATGGTCCAATCTTTCCATCCGTCCGGGGTAACTCGAGTACGCTGTACGGTGTCACGAACTGACTTGTCCCCTGAAAGGCCGAGGCAAGCTGAAACAGGACAGGATACAGACTGATTTCCGGGTTTGGAGCCAAGGGATCCATTTGCATCTGTTGCCGTTCGCGTAACTGACAGACGTTTAAATCAAACGTCGAACTGAGTGAGATCCGTTTTCCGTAATCCGCGAATATCCCGTCACTACAGATGAATAAACGGTGCGAGACGGACATTCCGGCAAGTGTCGCATAATCCAGGATGCCAATATGGTGCGCGGGATTAGACACGACACTCGTCTCGTGCCACTGCTCCATCGTAGCTTGCAACGCCTCCCGTTCAAAAGTCGCCAAGCGCTCTTTGATAGGAAACGGCAACGTATCCGAAAACGCGAGCAGGACCGGTGTCCGGCTCATCAGTTCGATGACCGGCAAGTCATGTCGGGTCGACTGATCGATATACAACAAACTGTTGATCGTCATTTGATCAAACAAGGAAGGTTCAATCGAATCCAGCAATGCGGTGTGTTCGACATACACGTGGCGTAACGGTTGTGGCTGACGAGTTGCTGTATCCGGATAGACTCCTGTGAACAAGGACATCATCGCGTCCTGCAGTTCGATCGGTTGTTCGTGAATCATGGATACATCCAGTGGGACCTGTCGTCCTTCTAAGAAATACGGATCACCAAACAAGACATCGCCTCGTTCATTCACCAAATGGAACTGGACATGTAACATACGTTGTTGTAAATAGGCGACGAGTCGTAAGGTCCGTTCACCCGGTCCACGCAAGATGAACAGATAATGTTCAAACTCTTGAAAGTCCATATAGTCGAGTAAATCCAAAAAGGTATGCTGATCGTAATCATAACGATCCATTGAAAAACGGTGTTGCTCACAAAATTGAACAAGCGCATCAGTAGGATCAAGTTGGTGGAGCCAGCCTTCACTTTCAGAAAGAATCGTTAGTCCGATCATGTCCATGCTCCTTTCAGTAGATGATTTTAAAAAAGGGCTTCAGACCTTTGACGGAATGAAGCCACGTCGTCGAGAGACGTTATTATGAAGTTTTGAGTTCGCGTTTCGCCGGTGGTTTGATCCGGTCCATTTCTCGACTAGTTAAGGGTGCGACCGAGACGTTAGCAGCATTTAAGCACCAGCCGTAAGACGTCATCGTCCGGCGCGATTCTTTAAAGGTGAAGTTCATAGGAGTTACCCCTTTCTTTCGGATAAAATGGTGGACAACACGTTGACGAATTTTCGAAGTAAAAACTTGGTATCGGACACCTTTCCCTTTTATAATAAGAAAGGTATCGTTTTCTCAAATCCACTGGACAGAAAGGACAGAACCCGATGGATCAATTCACGTCACCGCAGATTGGTCTTGCCCTTCGCCGCCTTCGGAAGAAACACAATCTGACTCAGAAGGATTTGGCGAACGGAATTTGCAGCCAAGCGGAAATCAGTAAGATTGAAAGTGGAACACATTCTCCGACCGTTGATTTGCTCTATGCACTTTCAGTAAGACTACAAGTTCCATTAACAACGTTTTTAAATCAGTCTAATACACTTGAAACAATCAAAATTATTGACGACGAATTATTAACTAAATTTCAAAATAAAAAATATGAAGAAATTTTTCGATTATCAAAAAAAAATATAGAGCATCTGGATAAAAGCGAAGAATTGAGATCTTTGTATTCTTTTTATTTACACTTAAGTGCATTTAGATTACGTAAAATTGATTATCGAACTTGTATTATTCAATTACAACGTTTATCAGATAACTATATTAAGATCTATTATTCACCTAAAATGTTATTTCGTATAAAATCTTCAATTGCTACGATTTACCAAGAAAACAGTAATTTTTTATACAGTTTAAAAACATATGAAGAATTACTTTCGTTTAGCTTTGACAGCGAAGAACTGTTAGTAGAGAAAATTCGATTGCTATATAACATTTCAAAGATACTAGTTTCTTTAGCTAAATATGAGAGGGCTCTCAATTATGTTAAAGAAGGAATATATTTAAGTTTAAGATTTAAGGATATGTCTTTGTTAGGCCAACTTTTTTATCAAAAAGGGTACATTTTAGAAATGTCAGGTTCAACCTTATATGATATTAATGATGCCTACCAGAAAGCTTATACACTATTCGATATCTTAGGAATGGAAGAATATAAGCAGATTCTCATACAAAATAATAAAGTAACAATGCCTTATCATAGTAAGGAGTAATTTTTTTATTCTCTATTCTCCCACAGAGTATCATCCTAATTTTTTTATCGAATGCTTTGGTGGAAGAAGGTCTTTTGCTATCTGCTTCACAGCGTGTTCTGGTGGGAGAAGATCTTTCGCTACCTGCTTCACGGCATGTTCTGGCGGGAGAAGGTCTTTCGCTACCTGCTTCACGGCATGTTCTGGTGGGAGAAGGTCTTTCGCTACCTGCTTCACGGCATGTTCTGGTGGGAGAAGATCTTTCGCTACCTGCTTCACGGCATGTTCTGGTGGGAGAAGATCTTTCGCTACCTGCTTCACGGCATGTTCTGGTGGGAGAAGATCTTTCGCTACCTGCTTCACGGCATGTTCTGGTGGGAGAAGGTCTTTCCCAAACGATGAGACATTTGAAGTATTTGCAATTCCTAAACCTAACATAAGGAATGTACTTCCACTTAATAAAATTAATTTCTTTTTTAAGTTCATAATTAACAACCTCCTAATTTTTTTGTCTAGCTTTGTAACAACATCATATATCCTTAGACCCCCTTCGGATATTCGAATACGAATATTTCACTCATTTTGCACATTATTTACACTTAATGTATCTTTCGACCTAGGTCTTAGGTCACTAAACGTGTATCTTTTTTACATTTAATCCGACTTTATGTCGAATGCGTGTATAAAAATAGATTTTTTAGAATATTCTTTCATTCCGTTTTAATTGGCTCATGACCTAAAAAACCCGCTCTGTTTGCATTTAAGCAAACGAAACGGGTTCCTTTTTATTTTGATGAACGGCGCAGCACAATGAAATATCCTACTCCCAGCAGGACGACCAGCCCAAGCAAGACGCTACTGATCGTTGTCCGGGCAGGTGATTCCGGTATCCAAATCCCGATTGTAAGATTGATTGCCGCAATCAGCAATACGAGCCATACGATGGTTTTTGGTCTCATCTTTTCCTCCTTCACTTTGACGTGTTTCTACCTAATCATTTTCGTGATAACGTTACAAAATCCCTCTTATTCGAACTGTCTTGATATGATATGTTGACAGAAGACGATTTTTAACAAGGAGGACATAAGAATGAAAAAGCTTGCAGTGTTTTGTGGTTCAAAAGACGGAGCAACACCGATTTTCCGGGAAGCAGCGACGACGCTCGGTACAGCCCTTGCTCACCAAAAACTCGATCTCGTCTATGGTGGTTCACGCGTCGGAACGATGGGGGCTGTCGCCGATGCCGTACTCGCAGCAAACGGACAAGCAATCGGAGTTCTCCCCCACTTCTTACAGGAAAAAGAGATTGCCCATCCCGATCTAACGGAACTCCATCTCGTGGAATCGATGCACGACCGAAAAGCGAAGATGGCTGAACTTGCGGACGGCTTCATCATTCTACCGGGTGGTCCCGGAACGATGGAAGAATTTTTTGAAGTCTTTACCTGGGCTCAGCTCGGCTTACATGAAAAACCGTGTGGTATTTTAAACATCGACGGTTATTATGACCCGCTCGTCACGCTGTTCCAACAGATGGAAACACAGGGATTTTTGATTCCAGAACATGCTTCGATGCTGCTGGTCGAATCGGAACCGGAACGATTACTCGAACGGTTCCGTACGTATACGGCACCCCACGTAAAAACCTACATGAATACGAAACAAACCTGACTGATGTCGACTCAACAACAAAGCTCACTGACGAGCTTTGTTGTTTTTGTTTTTTTAGTCCGTCCAGCTTTCGACGTGGTGACGTAACAAGGCTCTGACATCCGCTTGAATCTCTGGATCTTCGAGTGCAAAGGCAAGTGTCGTTTCGACGTAACCCATCTTTTCTCCGACATCAAAACGTCTCCCGTCGATCTCGTAACCGTAGACGTTTTCTTGTCCATTCAAACGTTCGATCGCGTCCGTCAGCTGGATTTCACCACCAGCCCCCGCTTCCTGATTGGCGAGGAACTCAAAAATCGTTGGTGTCAGGATATACCGTCCGATGATGGCCATGTTGGAAGGTGACGTTCCTTGTGCTGGCTTCTCGACGAACTGTCGGACCTGATAACGGCGTCCGGTCTGATTCAGTGGATCAATGATGCCGTAGCGGTGGGTGTCTTCTGTCGGAACGTGCCGGACCCCGACGACCGATGCGTCAAGTTCTTCATACTGATTCATCAGTTGTTTGAGACCAGGTTCTTCCGAGACGATGATATCGTCACCGAGTAAGACGGCAAACGGTTCGTCACCGATAAAATGACGGGCACTCCAAATCGCGTGTCCGAGTCCTTTTGGTTCTTTTTGGCGGATATAATGAATCTCAGCCATCGTCGTCGAGGCATCCACTTCTTTTAACAATTCGAGTTTTCCTTTTTCTCGCAAAATGTTTTCAAGTTCCGGTGCATGATCAAAATGATCCTCAATCGCTCGTTTGTTTCGTCCCGAGACGATGATGATCTGTTCGATCCCCGAAGCGACCGCTTCCTCGACGATGTATTGAATCGTTGGTTTCGTCAAGATCGGCAACATCTCTTTCGGCATCGCTTTTGTCGCCGGCAGGAACCTCGTCCCGAGTCCCGCTGCCGGGATGATGGCTTTTCTGATTTTTTTCATGACAGCCCTCCGCTCATGTACTTACTTCTACTTGTTCTTATTTCTTTTTTCTAGTAGCTATTCCCTGTTTTCATCAAGAAAAAGACCATGAACGATCACGTCCATGGTCTCTCTATTAAAACAATTTAGATAACGCTTCGCTGAAAGTGACGAAGGACGGTGTCTCATCGATGACCATTAGACTGCCGGCTGCGATGACCAGCAGGCTGATGCCTGACAAGATCCACCCCGGATGTTTGACGGTATCTTCCGCATCCACGTTTTGTTTCCCTGGTTTCGCCTGTTGTGCCTGTTCCTTTAGACGATCCTTCCGGTACTGATGCTGCTCTTCTTTCGTCAGCTTTTTGTATTCGGTCAGGAACTTCTTGTATTCCGGCACGACTTCCTTCGTCGTCCCATCCTGTTTGACTTGTCCGTACTCAAGCCAGATGACCCGTTCACAGAAACTTCTGATCTGACTCAGCGAGTGACTGACGAAGATGATCGTCTTGCCTTCATTTTTGAACTCGTTCATCTTATCGATACAGCGGTTATAAAACGTTTGATCCCCGACCGATAAGGCTTCGTCGACAATCAGGATATCGGCATCCACATTGACGGCAATCGCAAATCCAAGTCGCGATTTCATCCCGCTGGAATACTTTTTGATCGGTTGATCGATGAAGTCCCCGATGTCCGCAAAATCGATGATGCCCGGCATCCGGCGTTCGATTTCGGCGTCATCCATTCCGAGCATCAAACATTTCAAATGGATGTTCTCACGACCTGTCAGGACATTTTTCAGACCTTGGGAAACGGCGATGATCGCGACTTCCCCATTGATCGAAACTTCTCCTTCATTCGCGTAGATGATACCCGAGATCAAGTTCGACAACGTCGATTTTCCGGATCCATTGATTCCGACAAGACCCACGACTTCACCCGATCCGATGTCGATGGACACATCACGGAGCGCCGTAAACGTCTTGACGTTTTTACTTTGATTCTTAAATAACAGCTTAAACTTTTCTTTGGTCGTCGTGACCATATCAAATCGTTTCGTGACATGGTCGAGTTTTATCATAGACATGGCGATTTCCTTCCTTAAACGAGCTCGGTGAATGATTTACGGAACTTGATGTGTAAAAACGTTCCGGCTGTGAACAAGAGCAATGTCACGCTCCAGAAATAAAGTCCGGTCGGCCACTCCTGCCAGACCCAGGCACCTCCGAGTAAGCTGGCACGGTATCCTTCAACGAGGTAGAAGACCGGGTTCAGACGCAGAACACCATGTAAGACATCCGGGAAGCGTTCGATGTTCCAAAGAATCGGTGTCAGATAAAACAGCATCCGCATCATCGATTGCAGGAACAGCTGAATATCTTTGACGAGCGTAATCAATGTCGAGAAACAAAGGGAGAAGGCGTAGACGAAAATATAGGTCGCCGCCATATAATAAGGTAACTGAAGCAGTTTCCACGTAATCGGGATTCCGTTCAGGATGATGACGAAAAAGACAATCACAAGCATCGCAAAATGCTGATACATCCGGGACAAAATCACATAAGACGGAATCGCACTCATCGGGAAACGCATCTTCGTCACCATCGCGAGCCGGTTATTGATCGAGTTCGATCCGCGGAGCAAGGCGTCATTGATGAAGAACCAGACGACGATCCCACATAAAAGCCAGACGATGAACGGGATATCCCCGTCGACGTTTTTATTCCCTTTCAGTCCGACCCCAAAGACGAACCAATAAATGAAGATTTGTAAGCCGGGATTGAGCAGCTCCCATAACAGACCAAGCCGTTGTTCCGCGTGCGCCGATTTGATCTCATAACGAGCAAGACGGCGGATCAGAGGAAAATTCTCCACCTGTTCGCGGATGATACTTTTCATTTCTTTCCACATAATTAAATTCCTTCCGATCTGTAAAGGTACATGTATTTTAGTTCAGTTGCATCCACTAAAAAAGACGGACTCCATTCGCGAATCTTCAAACGAACGATGGACCGTGCACAGACTCCTTGTCTGCACGTTGACATATTCCTCCCTTCTCTTCAAAGCACTCTTTTCCTATTAAAAAAGCAGGCAGCAGGTGCCATACACTTAATCAATTCTAGCCATCGTTAAAAATCGTGTCAATCTATTGGGCAAACCGACACCAAACTGTAGCTTTCTGGGTAACAAAAAAAAGCGCTTCAACGATGTCAAAGACATCGCTGAACGCCGGTTGTGAATGGTATGGAAGTGGAAATTCAATCGTCGTCGGGGGAGAGGACAATCCCCAGATCAACAGAATACTCATCACACATAAAATGACTATGATCACTGTCCCTTGAATTGTCTCTTTCATCGTCTCGTTGTTCTCCTCCCGCAATTTCCTCATTTCTTCATCATACAAAATTCCCGCTCTGAATCCCACCAATAGATTATCAAATAATGGGAATGTTTGACGTTTCGATGTATATTTTCGTTTCTTTTTTCCCGCAGACAGATTATAATGAAAACGCTATCATTTTATTACTTTAGGTCGAATTGACTAGAAAATCGGACGAAATCAAACGTCTTGAGTAGGTTGTCATGTCGTCCGACCTAAGAATTTACGAAGTTTACAAAAGTTTTATCGCAACAGATGGACAGAACGACTTATAGTAGAAGAAGAGGTCAACGATCGCATTTCGACCTTGTATTCATACACCCACTTTGAAGGAGGATTTCTACGTATGTACAAATCAAAACCGCTTTACGCGGCAGCCGTCGCTGTCGCCCTGACGACATCGGCAATCGTGCCGGTTGCGCAGACTACTGTTTCCGCAGCAACGCATGTCAAAGTCAAAACGGTCAAACTCAAGTCACTCGTCTTCACAAAAGGTGCCCCAGTCAAATTACCTGCTACATATAAGGGCGAGAAGATTACGTGGAAGAGCTATGATCGTCATATCTTCAACCGTTATCAGACGGTCAAAGGGACGTATGGCAAGAAGAAATCGCCGATCGAAATCAAAATCTTCATCCAAAACTATGCCGTGAAATTCGTCGAGAGCGTCAAGGAACAGACGATTTATGTCGGTGACAAACCCGAGCTTCCAAAAACACTGGCTGTCCTCTATGCGACAGGCCGTGTCTATGATAAACCGGTCCGCTGGTCGAAGGTCGACACGAGCGAAGCCGGAACGAAATATGCCGTCGCGAGCTACACGCGTCTCGGTAAAACGATCACCCTCAAAGCAAAAATCAATGTCTTGGACGTCAATAAGGACGATTTCTCAATCGGCTTACTGCATACGAATGATACACACGCAAATCTCGACAAAGCACCAAAACGGGCGACGGTCATCAAAGACTTGCGTGCTGCCTATAAAGCAGACGGTACACCGTCCCTTTTACTGGATGCAGGCGATGTCTTCTCAGGATCACTCTACTTCAACAAGTTTCAAGGACAAGCCGATCTCGAGCTCATGAACTACATGAAATACGACTTGATGACGTTCGGGAACCATGAGTTCGATCTCGGAGACCAAGACAACCACCAAGCCTTAAAAGACTTCGTCACAAAAGCGAAGTTCCCGTTCATCACAGCGAACGTCGACTTCAGCAAAAACGAGTTACTTGCTGGTCTCCAGTCAAAAACGATCACAGCCGGTCCTGAAAAAGGAAAAATCTATCAAGGTGTCATCAAAGAGTACAAAGGTCAAAAAATCGGATTCTTCGGTTTGACGACAGAAGAGACCGCTGAGATCTCGAGCCCAGGTACAGTCGCGTTCGCGAACTACATCGCCAGTGCGAAAGCTGCCGTCAAGAAGCTCGAAGATCGTGGCGTCAACAAGATCGTCGCGTTGACACACATCGGCTTTGACGACAACCCAGCAGTCGATAACGACCAGTTGCTCGCACGGAACGTTGACGGGATCGACGTCATCGTCGGCGGTCACTCGCATACGAAAATCGAAAAATTCGATGTCGAGAGCGGGACAGTCGTCGATGAGACGGTCGTTCCTGGTAAAACAGAACCAACGATCATCGCCCAAGCGTATCAATACGGCGATTTCCTCGGCAATCTTAACTTGACGTTCGATTACAAAGGGAAGTTGACGGAGTATAAAGGTTCATTGGTCGACGTCTCAAAAGCAGCAGAAGACGTCAAAGCAGCAGAGATCCTCAAACCATACGCAGATCAAATCACAGAGTTGAAGAATGAGGAAGTCGGTGCGAACATCGTCAACGAACTTGTCAACCCGCGTGGAGAAGTCAGTGTCCGGAACAGCGAAACAGCTCTCGGTAACTTGATCACAGATGGTATGCTCCAAAAAGCAAAAGAATACAATGCCGAAACGGTCATCGCGATGCAAAACGGCGGTGGAATCCGGGCAGCGATCAACGCCGGACCACTCACGGTCGGTGAAGTCCTGACGACGCTTCCGTTTGGTAACACACTAGCAACAGCGAAATTGACAGGTCAGGAAATCAAAGACCTGCTTGAAATCAGTGTTGGTGTCGCACCGATCGAAAACGGTGGATTCCTCCACGTATCGGGCATGAAGTTCGAATACAGCAGCAAACTCGCAAAAGGTGACCGTGTCACGAAGATGGAAGTCAACAACAACGGAACGCTTGAAGCCATCGACCTTGCGAAAACGTACGTCATCGCGACGAATGCGTTCACAGCAAAAGGTGGAGACGGTCTGACACCGTTCGAAGTCGCGTATAAAGCGGGCCGCGTAACGGATCTTGGTCTCTCGGACTGGGAAAACCTCCGTGACTTCACGAAGTCGCTCGGCGAAGTCGATTACAAAATCGAAGGCCGCATCATCGATACAAAAGTAGAATCAAAATAATCACGAAAAGGACGATTTCCCAAGCGGGAGATCGTCCTTTTTCATAGGGTCTGGGTTTGGGTTTGTTTCAGTAGGACGATGATGTCATCGAGTTCATACTCCTGAGCCATCATCAGGGGGGTATACCCATCGGCATTTTTCAGCGCCGGATCTGCTCCCTGATCGAGCAACAGCTTGACGGTCTGCGTCCCTTCCCCCTCGACCGCATGATGCAACGGGGTGTACTTCTCGTCGTCCTGCTGGTTGATTGCTTCGCCTCGTTTCAGATAAAGCTCGACCAGCTCCTTATTGTTGCTATAGACAGCGGTGATGAACGGGCGTTCTCCGAACTCATTGACGCTATCGACATCACTCCCGGCAGCGAGCAAGGCATCAAAGACGCCTTTTAACCCTTCACTTGATTTCCGGTACCCGAGGTAATGGAGCGCCGTATCCCCGTCCGCATCGACGGCTTTCATGTCACTCGTCGGAATCAGCTTGTTGATCTCGTCGAGTGTCCCTTTTTGAATCGCCGCCATCAGTTTCGTTTCGCCTAAGTCTTGTTTTGAGCCGACTGCCTGTTCGACGGGTTTTGTCCAGTTCGTCAGCCAGCCTGGTGTCGCAAACGTCGTTGCGAAAAAGACGAGGCTTGCGAGCACAACATAACTCAAGCTGACGAACAGACCAGTCGCCAGGCGCGGCGCGCGGGACGGCGTCTTTAGTCCAGCCGTCATTAACCGCCGTGAAACGGATCGTTGAGTGCGGAACAGTTCACTGAGCATCATCGCGAGTGAAGGGGCTTGCTGTTTTTCTTCTATGTAGTCTGTCAAATCCAACCGATTCCATATCGCCGGACCAACGACCGACCGGACAAGGGCTGGAATCCGGTTTTCTTCCTCCAGCTGCGCCAAGGCGAGACGATCTGCCGTCTCCTCACAGGCTCGTACGTAGGCACTCCGTAAAAAGGGGACCCAGCTTCCGAGTAACAACAACATCCGTTTCTCTTCGTGGTTCTGCTTCAAGTGGACAAGTTCCCGTAAGATTTCAAAACGTGTCGTTTCATCCAGCTTATAATCAGCAGGTAACACAAGCATATACTTTTGAAACAACCCCATCGTTCGTGGTCGTGTGATGGTCCGGTGATGGGGCAAGATGACCTCCGGTACTTTCCAAAAACCCAATTGCTTGGCGTCTTGACGAAGTTGTTCATACACTACCGGTTGTTGTTTTTCACTCAGAAAAATCCCGTCTGTCCGTATCGTCATCACACGGATCCACTGACGCATCCAGATGAGCACCAGCAACAGGACGAGCATCCCGACTAGAGCGATACCTATCGTTCCGAGTGCAAGGATCCCGATAACTAGACCACACCCTGTCATCAGCGTGCTCAGTAACAGCAACCAAAAATAAAGTTGTTCTCGTTTTGAGATCGATTGGTTGCCCTGTTTGATTTGTTCTGTTTCGTCCATCATCTCTTCACCTCTTTTTTCCTTGCCTTTATCATACCGGTAATCCCATAAGAGTTCCAAGGCAATTCTTGTTAATCGTTCGAATCATTATATTTAAATATATTTTTAAGATGAAAATATATTTTTTCTTAGTATGTCTAAAGACCCAATGTAGTTATAAATAACTTAGCTAAAAATTACTTTTAAACGCTATTTATTTAGATATACCAACATTCTTTGTAACATTTGAAATATTAGACCTGTGATTCTTTAGAACCATATACGTTTTAGTAACAGGTGCGACAATAGTCATTTTTTTAAATTGCTATTCCCTCTTAAATACCATATAATAACTACTAGAATGAAGAATATGGGAGTGATTTTCTTGGGATTATTAGGACTTTTTAATAAGGAATATACTATTCAATATCAAGTTCTTGAGCAGGATGAAATTGTAGATACGGACCGTGTAATCATTAAGGCTGGTGACCACACAGCAGCGCGGAAAAAAGCCGATACGATGCTTCGTAAACAGTTCGGTCGGACACAATACAAAATCGAATGGGTCCAACGTTTTTGATCGTTAAAATACCCGGTCGCCTCAACTTAACTGAGGCGACCGGGTATTTTTGTGTTCAACTCGATTGCTGATATTCCGACTTGACGATGCGGTCAGCTTTTAAAAACAAACGAATTCCGGTGTAGAGCAGGATTCCCAACAAAGCGCCACTCCCGTCAATGATCACGTCTCCGACAAGTGGTGTCCGTCCACCGGTCATCTGTTGATGGAATTCATCAAAGATACCGACCGTGAACGCCGTCGTCGCCGCAAAAAAGGCGGCCGGTAACGGACGGTATCCCCGACTCCGTAAGACATGGACGAGACTCGTCCCGAGGATAAAGAACAAACTGGCGTGCATCCCTTTCCGAATAAAAAACTCGACGAACGCCGCCGGACCAAGTGCTGCGACGCTGATCGGCACTTCATAATGAAACGAGACGAATGAAAAGGCATAGACCCAACCGAGTGGGATATGGTTCGTCAGAAATGGAATCAGGGATTGTTGTTGATAACTCATCGAACTGAATCCGAATAATCCAAGTAAGATGACTCCTGCTAGGATATATGCAATGGGTAGACGACGCATCCATCATCCCTCCTTCAATACTTGCCATCGTACCACGGATCACAGCAGGCGGCATACGGCAAAAGTCGTAGGTGTCGCGACAAAAAAAGGCCTCACTTCTATTAAAAGAAGTAAGGTCCAGCTCATTACATCGCCGACGTTTTCGGTTCACGAAGCAGGTGCTTGATATCACGGAACGTTACAAACGTTTTATTTTTCGCATCATACAGCTTGTAGCGAAGCGACTTCAGACTTGAGAACAAGCCGATCGTCGTTGCTTTTTGAAGCGGCGGTGTCGCCGTATGGGCTTTTTCTAAGTTGTAGTTTGGTACACGCGGACTTAAGTGGTGGACATGGTGGAAACCGATGTTCCCTGTCACCCACTGCAAGACTTTCGGTAACTCGTAATACGAACTGCCTTCGATGGCGGCCTTGACATAATCCCATTCGCTTTCATCCTCGAAGTACGAGTCTTCAAACGTATGCTGGACGTAGAACAACCAAATCCCGAGGACGCCTGCTGTGAACATCGTTGTTCCTTGGATGATCAGGAAGGCCTGCCAGCCGACGAAGTAAATCATGATCGCGTATAAAACAATCAGGGACGCGTTGATGACATGCGTATTGATGCGTTCTTTCTTCCGGGCATCCTTCCGGTTAAACCGACTGACGACGAGAATCAACAAGAGTGGTCCAAGACCAAACATGACGAGCGGATTCCGGTACAGACGGTATTTCAGACGTGTCCATTTTGATGCTTCGATATATTCTTCGATTGTCATGACCCAGATGTCACCGACACCCCGTTTATCCAAGTTCCCGCTTGAGGCGTGGTGAATCGAGTGCTCACGTTTCCACTTCTCATACGGGAACAAGGTCAGGATACCTGTGATCGTCCCGACGATCGCATTGGCCTTTTTGTTTTTGAAGAACGAGCCGTGTGTACAGTCATGGAAGATGATGAACATCCGGACGACGAAACCCGCTGCGACGATTGCAAGTGGAATGGCAAGCCAAACGGAAATCTGCAATGCCTGATAGGCCAGGAACCAAGCGAGCAGGAATGGCAAGATCGTATTGATCATTTGCCGGACGCTGGATTTGACGTCTGCCTTCTCAAAAGGCGAAACGGTCTTGCGAAGCTGGGCGATTTTTTCTTTACTCATGTGTTGCTTCCTCCTCGAATTCGTACAGCGCTCACGACGCTACTATGGAATGATGAAACTGATATGAAACCTGTAAACGGCGTCCGTGACGGTGAATTCGTAACATCCACATGAAGTTCGACCCGACCGATATAGTTAATCGCTTAAATATTTTTAATACCAGGTAATTATAGCACATAGAAAAATGAAATGAATATTAAATTCTGATATCAGTAAATAATTATATGGTCACCCGGTCGTAAAACTATTAAGTCTCCAACAAAAGAAATTTTCAAGATAATTCTTCCATCCCAATCAAAAAACCGCCTCTAGTAACAGAGACGGTTTGGGGTTAATTCAATTTTTTCAACGGTTTGACAGCCGGTCCTTCTAAGACATTCCCTTCATAATCAAAACGCGAGCCGTGACACGGACAATCCCACGACCGTTCCCCGTTGTTCCACTTGACGTCGCACCCCATGTGCGTACAGGTCGTCTTGACGAGATGCAACTCGCCGGAAACATCTCGGTATCCTCCGACTGTCTTTCCGGCATGCCGGACGAGCCCGCCTTCATCATTGCCGAGATCGTCCGCCGATTGACTGGCGCGGGTCACTTTCCCCTTCAATAACTCAATCGCGACATCGGCATTGTTCTTCGCGAACTGTTTCGCATCCTGCTTGTTCAGCTTCGACCGGTTCGGGTCAAACAGTCCTCTAAAGCGGTTCTGCGTCCCTGTCAATAAATCGGACAAAAGCAGACCTGCCGCAATTCCGTTCGTCATCCCCCACTTGGCAAATCCGGTCGCGACCAGGATATTCGGATCGTCACTCGTCATCTGTCCGATGTACGGCACCTTATCGAGCGAAATCAAATCCTGGGCCGACCAAAACTGGTCGATCTCGGCGACATGAAACTCACTTTCGGCGAAATGCGCCAATGCCTGATAGTTGGGTTGTGTATTCGTCTGATGACCGGATAGATGATTTTCACCGCCGAACAGGCCAAGCCGTTTCCCGTCAGCCGTCTGCGTATGCCGGAGCGACCGGCTCGGTTGGTCGGCACTCATGAACATGCCGTCCGGGAAGTCGTCCGGTACCAGTCCAGACACGATATACGAACGATGAACTTCGAGTTTCGAGAAGTAGAGTCCTTTGATGTCGTTGAACGGGAAATGCGTCGCTACGATGATTTTTTTCGCCTCGATTTGGTGACCGGATTCAAGCAGTACAGTTGGTGTTCGTTTTGACTCGACGGACATCGCCCGCGTCTGTTCATAGAGCTTCCCACCTTGTTCCGTGAAATAACGGGCGAGACCAAGTAAGTATTTGACGGGATGAAACTGGGCTTGATTGCGAATGACGAGGGCCTGTTCGACCGGATACGGTAACTTCCCCCGAACCTCGTCTGTCGCGTCGCCGCCGTTGATCTCAAGCCGACTGTATGCATCCGCTTCTTTGATCAGCTGCTTGTGTTTTGGCCCACTGGACGCGACGTACAGATACGCATCCTGTTCCTCGAGTTCACAATCTATTGCAAGACGTGTCGTCTGATCTCGCAGGAAACGAATCGCCTCTTCGTTCGCTTCGTGATAGAGCCGTGCCTTCTCTTCGCCAAACGTCTGGATTAGTTCGTCATAGATCAAACCATGCTGCGATGAGACTTTGGCTGTCGTATAGCCGGTCGTCCCGCTTGCAATCCGGTCTGCTTCAATCAACGTCACGTCATACCCCCGTTCAATCAGTTGAACGGCTGTGACGAGTCCGGCGATACCTGCCCCGATGACGACGACATCACTTGTTAGATTTGTTTCGAGTTTCGGATACGTCGAAGCTTCAACCGAAGTACGCCAGTACGATGTTGGAAATCCGTCAAGTTTCTTCATTTTCTCAGCCTCCGTAAATGTCAGTTTTGCTTCCTCTAGCTAACAGTTACAGTTACCCTTGTTCTCCTTAAAACATACATAAAGTATATATTTCAAATTGATTGATAGCGAAATCATTATCACTAATTATTCTTCCTTACTCTCACACTGTGAATATCTATCTTTAATCTACGATTATCCAAAAAAACTGCTCCTTTCATCAGGAAACAATCTAATTTTAATTAAGTGGAAGCAAAGCCTCACTTCTTTCAATAAGGCATATAACCATCGATGTATTTCTTACAACTCTTACTTATTTTAAATAACTCTTTGTTTCGTAAATTCATTATTGTTTACATAATAAAAATAGATTGATCTTAAGTGAACGATGCAATAGTTCGCAAAAATTGTTAATCCAACTAAAGTAAGTCAAGTAGATTAGAATACGTTTCAAAATTTCAATTATCCTTTAGTGTCCATTACGTATACAACGAAACACTAAGACGTATTCCGTTTGAGAGGTACTACAACGTCGTTAAAATATACTGGGTTCAGCGTATTCCTCTCTCTATCGAAAATTTAAAAATCGAATCCTAAAAGGACATACTTAACGAATGTTCTCTCGGATCCGATTCATATTTTTATCAATAAGTTAAAACTCTATTATTTGTTCGAAATTTTTCTCAAGAGGTAAAGTCCGTAAAAAATCGATGGAAACGCCACTAACATTAATAAAATTTTAATTAGACCAAAGATGAAATTAACTTCAGTATACATTTATATTTCCTCCTATATTCAAGATTCAAATTTTAAAGTTTGATACACACGAGCTTTCTTAGATGTCTTATCATGACTAATCAATTTAATAGTACTTGTTATGCTAACGTATCCTCCATTTAAGTATCCATTGATAGTATAGACACCTTTACCGTTGATATCTTCACCAACTTTTTTCGCATAACGATCCGGCATAGATAATTTCTCTACCTTTACACTAGAAAAAGTATTAAAACTATTAGTTCCTGTGGCATCTACAGAGTTAAGTTTCAAACCGTATGTACCTATTGAATAATGATTTACAAGTTTTAAAGTAGCAATTGTAACTCCAAAACTTTTAAGCTTAACCCAAGCAGTATAACGTCTGCTTCCATATTTTTTAGTCTCTTCTACGGTATTTCCCGGTTGCACAGCTTTCGTACTAAATCCACCCTTGTTATCCGTTTCCTCTGAAATATCAGAAGAGCCAATCTCTATCTCTGTTCCATCCGACAAGGTTTGATTACTCTTTTCTCCTACCTTTAAATTTGACAAAGTAGATGTAATCCTAGAATTAGCTTCTTCTCTCATTTCTATTTTATAATCATTTAAAGTTTCTTCAGAAACTGAATCTTTGATTTCATCTATTACTTCTTTTCTCTGATTTAGACTTAAATTCTCTACTTGGTTAGAAAGAGAAGCCTTTTTAAGATTTTTCTTTAGATCTTCACTTGTATTATTGTAACTTAATGAAAAAGAATTAATAAGCATATTTTCATCGGAATCATTCCCGTTAGATTCTGCATACACATTAATTCCAGAGGTAGCTAATAAGCTCATCGTACAAAATCCAGCTAATACTTTACTCGATTTAATCTTCATATTCTCACCTTCTCTATTTTATTTCCCTTGGCAATTGTCACTATATCAAAAAAACATAAAATATATACATAAATTACAAATTCGTAAGGATTTTCATTACAAAAATGTAATTCATGCATAAGAATTTTTGTGGTTTATCCTTACATAGATGTTAAAAATAATTATCAGTTTTAAAAACAGGTAGATACTAAGACACTATAATGATCTTTCCGAACACCCCCTAGGATAAGTAGAGTTATCCTCTGTTTTCAAATCGTCTTTTTTGAATCATGCCAACGGTTTTCTCATCTTTTAAAATGCCAATTCCCTTCATTTTCCCCATTCCACTCATCATTCTTCTTGAAAAACCTTCTGTTTCCGCCACTCGCTTCAGGATAACTCTACTTATACTAAAACTACCGCGGAATACATAAGATATGCATATCTCAGATTGGATCACGATTTCATGAACGAAGCTCTCAAACAATGGATCCCCCTCGTCAATTCCCTCCTGTCGCGTCTCTCGATTCACCCGAATGAACACGATGAATGCCGCCAAGCAGCACTACTTCGGCTCTGGAAATCAATCGAAGAAGGCAAAGTCATGACCGTCACCTTCGTCCGGATTCGTGCCAAAGGGGCGATGCTCGATTACTTGGCGACCCGTAACCGGACACTGGCGGGTGAAGTCGCCGTCGAGACGTTACCGGAACTTCCCCGTCAGCAGCAAGTCTCATTCGCCTACTTACTCGACCAGCTGAAACAGGAACTTTCCATCAAGGAATTCACGATCCTCCAAGCCCTGCTCCATGGAAATGAAGAGGCACTTGGCTACTCACCTGCTCGTCTGCGTTCGCTCAAATCAGAACTCAAACGGAAGGTTCAGGAGATCCTCCTATGATGACGTTTTACTTGGAACGATTACTCATGATCATCGACCAATCCCCCAGCTACAGTCCTCTGACGAAAAAAGCCTATCGCGCCGACGTCCGGCATTTCTGTGCCCACGCGGAAACCATAGATATCCCTTCCCTGCACCGCTACATCTCCCATTTGAAACAACTCTACGCTCCAACGACCGTCGCCCGGCGAATCCATGCCTTAGCAACCCTCTTCGACGCCCTCGTCACCGAACGGTCACTGGCAAAAAATCCGTTAACCCACATCAAAAAACCGTCCCGACCACTCCCGAAACACCGGACTGCCTTCAGCTACACGGATGCCCGCCGTGTCATCGAGACGATTCAAGATGAAACGATCTATGCCTTCTACTTCCTGCTGTTACATACTGGTCTTCGGTTCAATGAAGCACGACAATTATACCGGACGGATCTCGACCTGACCGAACGCCAACTGTTTGTCCGTCACGGCAAAGGACAGAAAACACGTTATGTCCCGCTCCATGACGAGCTGACGACTGTCCTGATAAGGTATCTCGACCAGCAACCGAACGACGGTCATTTGTTTCAAAACGATAATGGACGACTGCTTGATCCGAATCAAACACGGAAGCAGCTCCGTCTCGCCAGTCAACGGGTCCTAAACCGCACACTGCGACCACACGACTTACGGGTGACGTTCGCGACGACGCTTTACCGGGAGCATCAAACCGATTTACTGACCGTGATGCGTCTGCTCGGTCATAGTGATGTCAGGACGACGCAACAGTATATCCTGCCGTCGTCAGAAGTCGCCCGGTCCTCGATCAACCAGCTCACGCCGACAACGCATCGATGATTTGCTGGAGCTTGGTTTCCTGACTGATGATGTAGCCTTCTGTCGTTCGGGAACTACCGTGACCCAGTAACCGCTGAATCTCAAGCAATTTACGATTGCCTGTCTGATAGAGGTACGTTGCAAAGGAGACACGCAAGTCGTGCGGATGCAACGATCGTCCGCGCATGTATTTTGCAATAGGTTTGTGCAGTGAATTGCAGAAAAAAGTACAGAACTTTGCCAGTAAATATTTAATTTCTTGATAATGCATGTGTGACACGATAACTATCGCCTGTGAAGGTCAGAATGTGCGCATGATGAATCACACGATCAACGAGTGCTGACGTTAATCTAGGATCTGCGAAAACACGATTCCATTGACTGAATTCTAGATTCGATGTGATGATGATACTTTTCTTTTCGTACCAGTCTGTAATGAGATGGAACAGGAGCTCTGCTGACTCTTTGGATAATGGAAGATAGCCCATTTCATCCAAGACGATAAGATCCGCAGAATCGAGGCGTGTATGGAAGCTACTCAGCTTCCCATCACGCCATGCTTTGGTGAGTTGCTCTACGAGCTCCGAAACACGAAAGAAACGTACTTCTTTTCCTTTACGACAAGCTTCCCGTCCTAAACCAATCGCAAGATGTGTCTTACCAGTGCCGGGGGCACCTGTGAGCACTACGTTTTGCTGATGATCGATGAAAGAGAGCGACATCAATTCTTCTTTCTTGAGATGACGAGGAAAGTAGATGTTGTCATGCCAGCGATAGTCTTCAAGTGATTTATTGTTGATGAATTTTGCTTTTTTTATGAGCCTCTCTGCCTTCGCTTCTTCACGAAGTCTCATCTCCATTTCAAAAAGTGTCGTGAGAAACGTCTCGGACGATTCCATCGGAATCGATTCGTAAATTTCAGCGACGTAAGCGAGCCGAAGGGATTTGCACATCTCTTTTAGATTCACGGCTGCACCTCACTCTGCCATGGTCGATTCAAACTGTCATACTTACTCCAGTCGACATCGTAGGGATGCTCTTCGATGTCAGAATAGGCATCGCTCTGGCTCAGTAGCTCATACAATCGTTCATCGATTTCAGTGATTGAATGCAGGACTAATCTAGATCGTAGCCATCCCAGTCTTTCTCTCCGTATCATCAGATTCTGGATGTTCAGATACTCTCGAATTCGTCCAGGGAGGTACTCTGCGTGGCGTGAATGACCATAACTACGCGGCTTTTTGTACCATTCGTTGAGAATGCTTTCCCAAGGTAACGCCCGTTTCGTCATCATATAAGGTCGCTTTTCTTCGTACAGGATTTCTCCGTGACGAGAAATGATTTTCATATCGTCCCATTTTAGGATTGCTCTCACTTGTCCATGTCGAGAACCAGATGGAACGAGAATCTTCGTTTGATCGATGGTCACTTCTCCATATTTGTTTACCTTCAACAGTTCCTCCTTGAACACCGGAAAGTCTTCTTCCGGCAGTCGAAGGAGATGCTTTTTCTCTTCCACAACGAGATCCTTGATACGTACTTTCTTTTCATAATGTATACGTTCCATGTCATCCCTGAGGGATGATGCGAGGCGTCTGTTCAATGATTCGAAGTCATTCATGACGGGAGAAGGAACCAGGAAGTTGTAACGGACATATCCAACCTTGTTTTCGACGCTTCCTTTCTCATTCCCACTATACGGATTACAGCTTTGAACTTGGAAACCATAGTGCGTTACGAATTGCTGAAAAGCGTCCGTATAAATGGCATCTTCCTTTGTTGTCCGTACTTTAGCGACGGCTGCTGGGAGATTGTCGATTCGTAATTGTTGCGGCACGCCTCCGATTTCTTCGAACAGTCTCTTCAATCCGGTCAGGAAACATTCTTGGTTCTCTGCTGGTAATGCAACCGCAGCTGTTCGATTGCTATACGGCATGGATAGGATCAAGCAATGCACATCGACCGCATGACTGTCCTTCACGACTTCCATGACGCCAAAATCTACCTGTGCTTCTCCGGGCGGGTGGGCCAACCGCTCGAATCGACTATCGTTTTCTACATCGCGACCTAGGCGCCATTCTTTGATGAATTGACAGACGGTCCGGTAGGACCCTTCAAATCCATATGTACATAATGTCTCATATAGTTTTTTATTGGTTCGTCGTTGTTTCTTTTTCATCATCGCATCTTCCTGTAGCCAGTCCTCGATCATTTCGCCCCAACGGGTGCCATACATCATGCCACGCTTTGAAGAATGACTTTCTTTTGGTAGAAAAGACTCATCGGCATATTTTTTAGCAGTTCGCCAGTTCAGGTTAAGATCTTTCGCAATCTTATTGATGGAATAGGATTTATGGTTCCTTAAAAATTTGATACAATTGATTTCAGACATTGTTAGCATTCCTTTCATCTCCTTCACGTTCTTGTTTCGCAACTTAAACGTTAGGATGAATTTGTGGGTGCTGGCAAGTCTTTTTCTTTTTTCGCAAAAGGAGTGCAGAACTGTGTACGTTTCCGTCGCACAAGTCTGCACTCCTATTTTGCATTACACACGCGCATAGCAAATGACTGCTGATTTAACGTATCGCGAGCCTCCTGTTCGTTAATCGCTTTCCCTTGAACAGAACGAAAAACAAGTCCTGTCGTCCGTCCAACCAAAAATACTTTTAACTTATGAGCCAGTCTTTCCCCAAGCGGAACGGTCCGCAAGCGTCGCCCTTTCCCGTGTCGCACGAGTAACGTCAACGTCGTAAATTGAATATCTTCGATCGACAACAAACGGGCCTCCATGAAGCGGAGGCCCGTTTGACTGATTAATTCGAAGAAGAGACGGTAAGTAGGATGACTGATTTGACGAATCGTTTGGATCGTTTCTTCAAGTGGATGATGTTCGCGTTGTGTCACTTGCTGATGAACGATCGCATGGACTTGTCTCATAGGATTTTTCCGCAGACGTTTTGCTCGGACGAGTTCGTTCCCAAGTGCTGTCAATGCATGGTACCGCCGCATCGCCGTTGCCGGTTTGTATTGCCCAATCAATTGGTCAAAATACGTTTGAAGAGACTTAACCGACCAATCGACGGAATGATGTTTCATTTGCCGGAGATCACTGCGATAGGCTTTGATGGTCTGTTTGCTATAAGTGGTATGCGTGACAAGATACTGTTCCAAATAGTCGAAGTGGGTCATGAGAAGAACCTCCTTTTATAAAGTGTTTTCCCCTCAATTCCCTGTCCATTTTTTCTTCAATCCTATTAATATAATAACTCTACCCCTGAACTTTTTTAAAATGTAAACACCCCGGAAAGTTCACACTATTTAATCGTTTCTTTCTTATCTTGTTAATCAGACAATTTAATCTTTATTAAACTAAAAGGCAGCTAGAAGGTACTATCGACTTCAGTGTTTCCTGAATCACCTCAAATGATTAAACGCTCATTCTCATTTTTAGTTGAGCTTATCTTATACCATATAGTTCAGATCCGAAAACTGTTCAGTTATATATATCGTTAATTAGACTAACTTTGCATACAACAATAAAATGGATCTGACTAAAGGTCAGCGGCACTATAAAGCTTTACTTCATCTAAGATTCTGAAAGGCAGTGATGACGATATGTGATTGATGAATGCTTGTATAGTATCCTTCGTATTCCAGTAATCCGTTGGAGAGCTCTTTCATAGCGTGAAGCCGGATTGAAACATCCTGAAATCTATCCGTTAACTCTACAGTTAATCTATACTCCACTTCCTCTTTAACAGGAAAACGAATGTTAGAATAAAACGTTAAGTTTTTCAAATTAGTTCTGCAAATCATGATGACAGAGGAGCCAATCTTCACCGGCACTTCGTCAATACGATCAATTGTCAATTTTGCTTGCAAGGATAACGTAGCAATCTCTTTATTAGTAATCTCTTCTTTCGGTAGTAACAGTTGCCGTGATAGTACTTCTGCAAAATCTTGTTCTAGTAAAGGTTGACTAAATAAATAGCCTTGAATAGTAGGACAATCTAATCCGCGAAGCACTTGTAATTGCGCAGCAGTTTCTACGCCTTCCGCTACAATATTCAATCTAAACTCTTGACCAATAAAAATTGCTGATCTTACGATAGAACGTGCGCGAATTTCTGAATCAATATCCTTGATAAACTTACGATCTATTTTAATCGTATCAATCGGATAGTCCTGTAGATAAGAAATAGAGGAATATCCTTTTCCAAAATCATCCAAAGAAATACTTATCCCTTTATCATGCAATTGACGAAGTGTTTCTGAGATTTTTACATTTTCATATAAAATATCTGTTTCTGAAATCTCAATTTCAAACAAGGAAGAAGGTAACTTATGTTTTCTTAAGTTTTTAAAGACAACCTCTGCAAAATCACCATGTAATAATCTTTTTGGTGAAACATTTATTGAGATAGGTACTAGTAAAAGATTTTGCTTTTTCCATTCCGATAGTTGTCTACATGTTTCTTCTACGACCCAATCAGCAATTTTCAGATGTATAGAACTTTCCTCTGCAAGTGGAATAAAATCATTCGGAGGAATACGACCCCATTTCGGATGATCCCAGCGAATTAATGCTTCTGCACCTTCTACTTTCCCAGTCCATGCATTTACTTTTGGTTGGTATTCCAAAAACAATTCTTCTCTCAAAACCGCATAGCGTAAGTCTGAATAGATTTTATAACGTTTAAATGCCTCAATGTCTAAATAGGCATCATAAATATGGACTTTAGTAGTACTTTTCTTAGATCGATCCAAAGCAATATTAGCATGGCGGATTAAAGTTTCGGCTTTTTCGCCTTCACCAGGACTACTGTTACTTACTCCTAATGAAACTTTGGCATACCATTCGTACGACTCCAAACTAATTTTATGATTATTGAACGATAAAAGCGTTTCGATCCATTCCTCTTTATTGAACCCTATTAACTCGGGAAGTAAAATTACATAGTCATCACCTATCAACTGTCCGATGAACGCCTCTTTAGGTGTGTTGTTTTTCAAGAGCTGTGCCGTCGCGTGAAGCCATAAATCCCCATACGCGTATCCTAAAGTACGGTTTATCTCGTTAATTTGATTAAAACTCACTGCTAGTACAGTCATACTTTTCTCTTCATTAAGCCATTGTTCAGCTGTATTCATAAGATAAAAACGATTCGGCAGTCCTGTAACATGATCATGCGTGGCTAAACGCCATACTTCTTCTTCATTTCGTTTTACCAAGTCCGCATAATTCTTTTTAAAGGTTTGTTCTTCCGTAACATCACGGACAATCCCATATACTCCGCTAATTACACCTTCTTGATAGTACGGAATATTTGTGATTTCCGTTGTAAGCAATTGGCCATTCTGCTGACGAATTACAATTGAATAATGAACCGTTTTTCCTTTAAGAGTACTTTGAAAAGACTTTTTTACCTCTTCCCGATAAGTCGGTGGGACTACTTCTTCTAAAAAGCTTTTTAGCTTTTCCCTTTTGTACCCTAAGAGAACAAGCAATTTACTATTGCATGTTAATATTTCACCTTTTGTATTTAATATAAAAATGGCATCAGGGTGCCCTTCTAAGAAATTCATATCTTCATTCAGAGAGCCTGATAAAACAACGTGTGCACGTGGTTTTAAAATCTCGCTTGATTTTTTAAAAACATTGAGCATATATTTGTACAGTCCTCTCATCAAGTCATTAATGATTTTGCCTAATCTTGTACTCTATTATCGGACAACTTCATCAATTAGTTTAAACTGTAAATAGCATTTGTTTCTATCGCACTAGTGAGTCTGACATGCATCATTTTAAAAAAAGTAATAAAATAGCCCTTCCTTTAATCAAGTAAAGGCTGTATCACTCATATAGATTAAAAACTGCTTAACTATGCGCTTCTCATACTCCAAAGGCTGAACTCCTTAATCAAACAAAAAGTCCAGCTTTTTTCGGTCTCTTCAAATTTCACTTCATCCAAGCCCGTTTTTGTTTTATCGTCTTTTCGAATATATGATCACTACTTCAACACTTGCCTATCCCTCAGCTCACAGGAACATCCCAAATTTTCCATCCTCTAAAAATCCCCTGAAGACCATCTGACCCAAACTAAAAAACTATACTTGTTTATGTCATCGTTTTCTCAATTAATACGTAATGTCAAACACATTTTCCATAATATATCTAATTCTACTATGAGAATAATCTTTACTTTTTGTAGGACATTCCATTCAGATATTTAAAAAACAAGTTAATGACTTACTAGTATTAGAGAAATCCTCGGTAGAAAAGTCATGATTATTCGTTGACTAAGATGCTCCAAAAGGACTCGTTCCTAATATTGGAATTCTTGTTACAATCAGGTGGAAGAAAGTTTTAGTTTTCCCTCAAAAAAACTAATGCCATGTTTCATCAAGGGGAATGACTTTCTATCTTTACAGAGGAAGGAGGCGTTCGGATGTCTGCAATGTTCGTGTCGTATCAGTTATCATTGGAAGAAAAATTCTTTAACATGATCGAAAACAAATGGTTCTGGATGGTTTTTGCGTTAGTCCTTTTAGTTGGAATTTTTGCATATGCCTTTTATTGCACAAGCCGCGGCTACAGCTTTAACGGAAACGTGAAGCTGAATTGGCCAAAGATTTGGCAAATGGGGATTGGCTGTAAAGCCTCGTAACGTACTTAATAAGCGGGGGCTCTTCGGGCTCCCGTTTTTCTTAGGAGGCGAGAAAATGATTGAAATCAAACAGTTAACGAAGTCGTTTAAAACAAATCGTATTATTGATCAATTATCAACAACGTTCTCTAAAACCGGCGTCTCTGTGATCGTCGGAACAAACGGTAGTGGAAAAACGACGTTACTAAATATGATGACCCACTTACTCGAAGCAGATCGTGGTGAGATTTTGATTGATGAATTATCTCCAGGTAGCAAAGCATATAAATCAAAGTTCTTTTATCTGCCATCAGATTTTTATTTGCCTGGATACATGACAGGTAAAGAATATGTCCAGTTCGTTTTAAGTCGATACGAGACAAGTGAGTATGAGAAAGCACCCATCTTAATCGAACTACTCGATTTAGCGGATGGACAACATAAAACCATCGAATCGTACTCCTTTGGAATGAAGAAAAAAATTCAAATTGTTGCAGCACTCGCTGCCAATACTGAGTATATAATCGCGGATGAAATTTTCGGCGGACTGGATTTCGATACCTCCCTTCTGGTACAGGAACTGTTTGCAGCGGTAGGCGAGACGAAGAAAATCATCATCGTATCGCATGAACGGAACACGATTGATCGTTTTCCGAATGACGTCAGACTCATGCGTCACGGCTCCCTAGTCCACTTTGATGGCACTCCCGAAGAATTGACACAAGTCATAAAACAAGAGGAGGTCTTGCGTGAGAAGCTCGACATCGTTCAAAAACATTTTATGTCTTCTGAAGTTCTTCTATAATGATACGTTTCACGGTTTGTTCAATCGTCCGTTCTTTCGTAGCCGGTGGAACCGTTATGGATTACTCCTATTGCTGACGGCAGCCTACCTCGGATACTTTTATTTGAATATGGTCCAACTTTCGACGTTGACGACCAATGCGAAAGAAGCCGACCAGACGATGCTCTTGTTGGCAGGAAAAATGACATTAAGCAGTTATTTCAACGTGGTTTTCATTTTAGGCACGTTTATGTTCATTCTATTGAACGCAACAGTTTCATTGAATCGGAACTCTTTATTTTTCGCCCAAACACTTCCTTTTTCTGAACGGGAAGTCAACGTCAGTCAACGCTTGTTTAAGTTGAGTGTCGCACTTGTCTTTTTTGAGTTATTGATGATTATCGTGGCACCGGCACTGAAGTTGATTCCGATGCAATGGGGCGTTGCGTTGCTTGTTCTCTTGACGCTACATACTGTGTTTATCGCAAGCTTTTGGATCCTTGATTTTTTATACGCAGCCCTATTACAAAAAATGTCCGGACTCAAGCGCATCATCCTGGGATTCGTCCTCGATTTATGTCTGATCGGCTTGGTGACCTTTCATTTAATCAAGACACGATTTCAAATCGATGTCTGGGTCAGCACGCTGCCGTACTCTATTCTTACGCTAACCCTATTCGTACTAGCAGGAAGTCTCTTGATGGGCGGAGGTACGTATCTACTGCAAACCATTTTCTTCTCCCGCAATCACCTCTACGTGCGTCAGAGTTACTTTAAATTGGGCTTGCCCGCTTTTAATATTGGGCTGGCAACAACCATGCCGGCCATTATTCGAAGTAAAAACTTCCTTTACTTCTGGGCATTACTAGCTGTCATGTCAGCCGGGGCGCTCTATCAGGTCGGCTGGGCAGGAACGATGCAACTGTGGTTATTCCTTTTACCGATTTTAGGAATCGTAACGATCACGTACGCCGATGCGACGTTGGCGGTACGCAAACTGTATCGGTTATACCGCATCCATCCGTTGATGGAGCTTGGCTCTCTCCTCGGAGTGTCGATCATTCTAATGGCCCCTGCCTTATATGTCGGGATTGTGGAAACAAATAGTTTGAACCCCTATCTGTACGGGATCAATATCTTTTTTGCGGCAACAATCGCAGGGTTTTTGTTTCCGAAATCACAAAGCAATATCAATGAGACGATTGCTTCTGTCTTAACAATTATCTTAATTGTTCTCCTGTCAGTACTTGTCAGCATAGACGGGGCGCTATACCCTGCATTATTGTTCTTGCTCGGTGTATTGTATCTCATACTAAAAAAAGAATACGAGGTGGCAAAATGAAAATCACAAAATTGATTGGTGTAGGGACTGTCATCTGGGCGGTCATCTTTTTGATTGATTATATTTATGAGCTTTTCCAAATTAATGAAACCAGCGTTGTGACAACAATGACTGGTCTGAAAATTTCTACTGTGATGACGAAAGAAGAACTGAATACACATTTCTCACTGACATTACAGGCGCTCCTCATGTATCTCGCCTTTATCGTACTGTTCACTTTAGTTGGATTATTCATGCAGACACGACGGACTTCTGCTCGACATGACAGCTGAGACACTGCTGCTCCTGATCAGTTATGTACTGTTGATTGGTATAGTCGTTTCCATTCATGAAGGTATCCATTGGTGTTTTGCGCTTCTCTTCCGACGTCAGCCACGCGTGACATTCGACCGTTTCCTGACTCCGACGGTCCGTTATCACAATACTCATGTAGACTGGCAAAATCTGATCATTTCAGCTTCAGCACCATTACTTCTTTTCTCTTTTGGTATATGGGTCGAAGGGGACGGCGGAGCATGGGTAGTGGTAAAAATACTTTGTTTAGCAAATGTATTTAACTTTTTCCCGATCACGACAGATGGACAGATGATATTTTTATCACTCGTTAAAATGATTCAAAAGCAGAAGCAGAATAAAACAAAAAAGTTGAATCGAAATTCGGCTTCAGACTAAAAATAAAGTAGTTGTTTTTCTCATAGTTGAGAAGAACAACTACTTTTCCCGTTAGACTCGAAGCATTTTCAAAAACAATTCTGTTCTTCATTTCGTTATAAAATTCCACGATTTTATTTTTCTTGAAGAACTGACTTTAATCAAACAGAAGATTTATGTTATTCATTCGATCCATAAAAAAACATATCCAATCGAACGCCAAAAATTCAACTCAAGAAATTTATGCTTCATGCTGGTATTATTTAATCTGCTGATATAAAAAAACCCTCATTCGTCTCCGAAATAAGGGCTTATCTATTATTTAGAACAATCTACAAAGAATCTCTTTTAGTCACGGCTATACAAATCACGCGTATACACCTTATCTTCAACATCACTCAACTCAGGATGCATCCGATTCGAAAGAATGACATCTGATTCTTGCTTAAACGCTTCAAGGTCACGAATGACACGAGAATTGTAGAAGGTATCTTCCTTCAATACAGGTTCGAAGACCGTCACTTCGATTCCTTTTGCCTTGATCCGTTTCATGATGCCTTGAATCGACGAAGCGCGGAAGTTGTCTGAATCTGTTTTCATCGTCAAACGATACACACCAACGACTTTCGGATTTTGTTTGATGATGGTATCCGCAATGTAGTCTTTCCGTGTCCGGTTCGCTTCAACGATCGCCCCGATGATATTGTTTGGTACTTCATCATAGTTCGCAAGGAGTTGCTTTGTATCTTTTGGTAAGCAGTACCCACCATATCCAAACGATGGATTATTGTAGTGGTTTCCAATCCGGCTATCGAGCCCAACACCTTCAATGATTTGTTTTGTATCAAGATTGCGGACTTCCGCATACGTATCGAGTTCGTTAAAGAACGCGACACGCATCGCAAGATACGTATTGGAAAACAACTTGATGGCTTCAGCTTCTGTTGAATCCGTCAAAAGAATCGGCACATCTTTTTTGATTGCTCCTTCAAGTAGCAGATTAGCAAACTGTTGCGCTCGTTCCGATTGTTCACCGACGACGATACGTGATGGATAGAGATTGTCATGCAATGCCTGCCCTTCACGCAAGAATTCCGGTGAGAAGATAACGTTCGGTGTATCGAACTTCTCCTTTAATTCTTGTGTGTAGCCAACCGGTACCGTCGATTTGATGACCATTGTCGCATCCGGATTAATGGCAAGGACTGTCGCGATGACGCTCTCGACGGTCCGCGTGTTGAAGTAGTTCCGTGTCGGATCGTAATCTGTCGGAGTCGCGATAATGACGAACTCAGCATCTTTATATGCTTCGAAATTGTCTGTGGTTGCATGAAGATTCAATTCTTTGTTTTGTAAAAAGTTTTCGATTTCAGCATCAACGATTGGCGACTTCCGGTCATTGACAAGCTCGACACGTTCTTTAATGATGTCAATCGATGTAACTTCATTATGCTGTGCGAGTAAGACAGCCATGGAAAGACCAACATATCCTGTTCCTGCTACTGTAATTTTCATTTCAAGTCTCTCCTTCCTTATAATTTGACGTTGTAATACTCTTTATACCAGTCAACAAACTTGCCAAGACCTTCTTCAATACTTGTACTTGGTTTAAAATCAATATCACGCTCTAACTCTGAAACATCTGCGTAAGTGCGAAGAACATCACCTGGTTGCATCTCCATGTACTGTTTGTTCGCTTCTTTACCAATCTTTTCTTCTAGTACATTAATGAACTTCATTAATGGGACAGGGCTATTGTTCCCAATATTATAAACACGGTAAGGAGCAAAACTCGCACCCAATTCGTCGACACTTTCATCCCAATCCGAATTCTTTTCTGGTGCACGTGGAATGAGTTTGACGATTCCTTCTACAATATCATCGATATAGGTGAAGTCACGTTCCATTTTCCCATGATTAAACACTTTAATTGGATTCCCCTCAATGATATCTTTTGTAAAGGAGAAGTACGCCATATCTGGACGCCCCCATGGACCATATACCGTAAAGAATCGAAGTCCTGTCGTCGGGATATTGTAGAGATGACTGTATGTATGTGCCATCAATTCATTCGATTTTTTTGTCGCAGCATAAAGACTGACTGGATGGTCGACATTATGATTGGTCGAAAACGGCGCGACCTTGTTCCCACCGTATACAGAACTAGACGAGGCATATAGCAAATGATCGACTGGATAGTTCCGACAAGCCTCTAAGATATTAAGGAATCCGGTTAGATTGGAATCTAAATAGGCATACGGATTCTCAATGGAGTACCGGACTCCTGCTTGGGCTGCTAAATTGATGACAATTGCCGGTCGATGTTCTTCAAAAATTTTATTAATACGCTCTCTATCCGTTAAATCACATTCAACAAACGTAAAATTTTTATTATCGTTTAGCTGAGCTAGTCGGTCTTTTTTTAAATTTAAGTCGTAGTAGGTGTTCATATTATCCAAACCTATTACACTATA
Organism: Exiguobacterium antarcticum DSM 14480; assembly: GCF_000685865.1. GTDB lineage: Bacteria > Bacillota > Bacilli > Exiguobacteriales > Exiguobacteriaceae > Exiguobacterium_A > Exiguobacterium_A antarcticum. Next base: position 962,645 of record NZ_JMKS01000003.1, read on the forward strand.
ACCATGATTCGTTAACTGATTTGATAAATGCACACCAATAAAACCAGCGGCACCTGTAACTAAAATTTTCGAAGTGACATTCACTATTTTCACACCTTATTTTCTAGAGTTTTTTCTTTAAATCTTGTTAAAGAATTTTTCCATGTTGGCACTGTATAATTCAACTTGCTTATAGAAAGTAAGCTGAGGATTGAATTTTGCGGACGTTTTGCTTTTTGTGGAAAGGCATCTGAATTACATGGATTTACTGTTGTAGTGGTATCTGCCAAAATTTCTGTTGCAAATTCATACCACGAACAGGATTCGTCATTAGAAAAATGATAGATTCCACCTGGAATTTTAGAATCTCCCACAAGATATAACATAAATCGTGCCAAGTCTTCTGAAAACGTCGGCCGACCAAATTGATCAGCAACTACATTGAGTTCAGAACGTGTCTGAGCTAATTTCATCATCGTATAAACAAAATTATTACCATGAACACCGAATACCCATGAAGTTCTTACAATATATCCGTCGCTTCCTAAAATACTTTGTACAGCCTGTTCTCCAGCCAACTTAGCTTTGCCGTACTCATTCAACGGGTTAACTTGATCTGTCACTTCATACTCTGTTGATTTTGTGCCATCGAATACATAGTCCGTGCTGACATAAACCATTTTTGCTCCAACTTGCTTGGCTGCATTTGCAACATTTTCTGTACCTGTCGCATTGACGAGCCAATTCATTTCCTTCCCTTCATCTTCAGCTGCTTCGACGTTTGTATAAGCAGCTGCATGCAGAATCCAGTCCGGTTTGATTCGTTGAATTGTTTCTTCAACAACTGGATAATCCGTAATATCTAAACCCTGCTTCGTAAAAGCAACGACTTCATACAATGAGGAGTCGACTAAATGAACTAAATCCGTACCTAATTGTCCGTTGGCACCTGTAATCAAGATAGTTTTTTTCATTTCACGAGTTCTGCTTTTTCTTTAAGTGGACGCCACCAAGCCTCGTTTGCTAAGTACCAGTCAATTGTTTCAACGATTCCTGTATCAAACGTATATTTTGGCTTCCATCCTAGTTCTGTCTCTAACTTGATTGGATTAATCGCATATCGACGGTCGTGCCCTAAACGATCTTCAACATATGTTACCAAGTCTTTCGAAACATCTAAGCGGTCAACAATTAAATCAACGATTTGATTGTTTGTTCTCTCGTTATGTCCGCCAACATTATAAACTTCACCGGATTTACCTTTGTGGAAAACTAAATCAATTGCCGCACAATGATCGGTTACATGAAGCCAGTCACGAATATTTTCACCATCTCCATAAATCGGGAGATTCTTTTGATCCATTGCATTCGTAATCATTAAAGGAATTAATTTTTCTGGGAAATGATACGGTCCATAGTTATTTGAACAGCGCGTAATATTGACATCCATACCGTATGTTTCAAAATATGAACGGACTAACATATCTGCACCAGCTTTAGAGGCTGAATATGGACTATTTGGTGCAAGCGGTGTATCTTCCGTGAAGTATCCTTCAGCTCCAAGCGAACCGTACACTTCATCTGTTGAGACTTGAACATACTTCTTCAACTTGTGCTTACGAGCAGCGTCTAACAATGCCAATGTTCCTTGAATATTTGTTTCGACGAAGACTTCTGGATTCAAGATGCTACGATCCACGTGCGACTCAGCAGCAAAGTTAATTATGCCGTCTATTTTATAATCTGTAATTAGTTGATCTAACAAATCACGATCTGTGATGTTTCCTTCCACAAAAACATGTTTAGGATTATCGATTAAATCAGCCAAACTCTCTTTGTTTCCTGCGTAGGTTAGCAAGTCAAGATTGATGATTGTATAGTTAGGATATGTATTGAGCATATGACGGACAAAGTTACTTCCAATAAAACCAGCACCACCAGTAACGATTAAATTCATAATCATTCACTCCATTTAAAATTATTTTCTGCATCTTTCAACGTTGGATGTTTTGTATCTTTTTCTGATAGAATCGGGTTTGTCACTGGCCACTTAATATCTAATTCAGGGTCATTCCACTGAATGCCACGATCATGTTCAGCCGAATACAATTCATCCACTTTATAGAGAACATTGACATCCTCAGTCAGCGTACAAAAACCATGTGCAAAGCCTTTTGGAACAAGCAACTGACGTTTATTATGTTCGCTTAAAATAAATCCCTCCCATTCTCCATAGGTCGGTGAACCAATCCGCATATCAACCACTACGTCATAGATTGCTCCTGATCCCACTCGAACGAGCTTTGTTTGCGCTTTTGGTTCCAACTGATAATGCATACCGCGTAGCACACCGGCTTCTTTAGAAAGTGAATGATTATCTTGAATGAACTCATGTGTAATGCCTAAATCATGAAAAACTTGGCGATTGTAGCTCTCCATGAAAAAACCACGATGATCTCCAAAAACATTAGGTTCTAGCAAAAGAACACCTTCTAATTTACTTTTTATTGCTTTCATAAAGTAAGACCTGCTTTCTTTTCAGAAGTATCTTTCACTGTTTTCGCAACATGAAGCAAGTACTGCCCATAAGCATTTTTTTGTAGTGGCTGCGCTAATTCAATCAACTGTCCTTTAGAAATGTACCCCATCCGATATGAGATTTCTTCAAGACAAGCGATTTTTAGTTTCTGACGTCTTTCAATCGTTTCGATAAACGTCGACGCTTCAAGCAACGATTCATGTGTTCCTGTATCGAGCCATGCAAATCCACGACCGAGTAACTCGACACGTAAGGAATTGTCTTCAAGGTAGCATTTGTTTAGATCTGTAATTTCGAGTTCTCCTCTTGGAGAAGGTTTTAACGATTTAGCAAAATCAACGACTCGATTATCATAAAAATAAAGTCCAGTAATAGCGTAATTACTTTTAGCGATTTCAGGTTTTTCTTCGATTGAAATCACATTTTGATGATCATCAAATTCAACAACGCCAAAACGTTCTGGATCGTGAACCTGATAACCGAAAACAGTTGAGCCTTCTTTTAAAGAAGCTGCTCTTTGAAGTAAATCTGTAAAACCGTGACCATAATAGATGTTATCGCCGAGCACAAGAGCAACAGAATCCTCTCCGATAAACTCTTCTCCTATTAGAAATGCTTGAGCGAGACCGTCAGGGGATTCCTGAACTTTATATGACAATGAGAGTCCAAGTTCTTCTCCATTACCAAGCAGTTGTTCAAAGCGTGGTGTATCCTCTGGTGTCGAAATGATTAGTATTTCTTTAATTCCAGCTAACATTAAAGTTGACATCGGATAGTAAATCATCGGTTTATCATAAACCGGTAGTAATTGTTTGGAAATCGATTTAGTAAGGGGATACAACCTTGTTCCACTTCCACCAGCTAAGATGATACCTTTCATTAAAAAATCCTCCGTTCCATTTAGGTATTATTTATTAAATTTTTTCTTTAATATGTTTAGTTCATTTGAATTCACTATGAAAAAATCTTTTAATCGAATATTATACAGTTTTTTAAATGTACTCAACATAATCAGACCACATATTAAATATGAAAATACAGAGGATATCGCTGCGCCTATTATCCCCATAAAAGGTATTGTTATTACATTAAATACGAAATTTATGAGCACAGATAAAGCTAAAGTGTAGAAACTATAATGTTGCTTTCCTACAGCTTGATATAAAGTGCTTATTAATTTAAAGAAAATCATCGGAATAGTTCCTGATATTAAAATTAAAGACACTAAAAAACTTTTCGAGAATTCTTCACCATATATAAAACTTATAAAACCATTACCAAAAACAGAAAAAATTATTATCACGATAAAGCTAAAATATAAATTTATCTTTATACTAAATTTAAGAGCATCAATTGAGTCATTTTGGGCAGTCTTATTGAATAGTACATCTTTAAAAGCATCAGGAATAATCCATAACATCGAAGCAAGAGTAACCGCCAAGCTGTATAATCCAATTTCTCTGTTTTCAACAAAAAATTTTAATATTATTACATCCATATTATAATTTAAAATTGTTAGTAGAGATGTAAGCATAGGAAAAAAACTGAATTTTAATACCTCACGGGTCATTAACTTAGAATTTAATTTTAAAGTGATTTTTGGTTTATTAAATAACATATACATAAATATTTTGAATAAGTGGAAGAAAATTAAGGTTCCAACAATGTAATATAAATTTTCATTAGTTAGAAAGTACATCGTGATTAATAATAGTGTTTGTATTATTCCCGATACAGTAACGATTTTATTTCTTTTATTAATGTTTTTTACGATACTGATAAAATCAAGTTGATTACTAAGCTGAGTAATTATACTTAACGTTAGTAATATCATCACTTCAGGACTAGATCCATATAAATATATAAAATACAATGTTGCTATATAACTAAATGTTTGAAAAAGAACAATGTTGTTTATTTTCTCTAGAATATTATCTTTGTATTTTCTTAAAAAATATGGATAAGAGGAGGTAATATTAAATCCTAATACCACCGCTAAAATATTAGAAATATTTAGCAGTAAAGCATACTCTCCTCTTAAATCCGGTCCTAAATATCTATTTATCACTATAGAATTAACGAACGATAAAAATATCAAAAAAACTTTAGAAAGAATAGAATTTAAATATATATTATTTAATTTCATGTTTAATCCCTGCTTCACCTAAACTCAAAAATTTATTTTTTTTTCTTACAGTTAATTTCTCTATAACAAAACATAGTATTAATAATAAAGTAAATATAAACAAAACAGTTCTAAATAATACAAATGGAGTATATAGATACCATCTTAATGTCATGGATATTAAACATATAGTATAAAGCTTCAAATAGTTATTATTACTTACAAAAAACATCCTTAATAAGTAACCTAAAAATATAGCAGCAACTAGTACTCCTAAAATGCCAAACCAAAAATAAAACCAAGAAAAAAAGAATCCTCCGCCTTTATTTATTGCATAATTATAAGAAATAGCACCAACATCTGCATTATTAAATCCTCCACCAAAAACAATTCCAGCTAAGAAGTTAGGGAAATATTTACTTGAATTTTCAATTAAATTCCCAGAAAATATTATACTTATACCTGTGTAATAAGATTGAGAGACGGTATCAGACAATAATGAAGATAATCCGTACTTAGTCATGAATACATTAAAAAAATCATTTATAGAAAACGATAATCTATAAGCGGATACAATATTAGAAACCGTTATTCCTGAGAAGGCTAACAAAAATAAATATTTTAAATTAATTTTATAGTTGTTTACTAAAATTAATGCAATCAGCATTGGGAATGCTGAAGATCTATCGCCTCTTATTAAAGATTGAATAACATAAAGAGCAACGAAAAAATACAATAGATACTGATGTACTTTAGAGTTTCCACTGTAAAACCAAACTACAATGAACACTAGGATACTATATTCATAAATTGTGCGAGTATTACTTTCATAAGTATTCCCCATAGATCCACCATAACCAAAAAACCAAAAAGTAAATAGTACAATTAGTCCACCAAAAAAAATGTATTTATTATCTTTTTTCTCAATTTTCCTTTCAACTTCAATTTTTTTTATAAATTTTGAATTTAAAAATAAATTTATTACCGATATGACTAACAATAAACTTTTCGCAGCTAAAACATTAAATTCAGAGTTTCTTAACGACGTTTGCCAAAATAAAGTTTCATATCCTAGTGTATCTTTCACTTGTAATAAATCACCAAACGCAACCGAAACATTTACATAAGTAATTAAGCCAAAAAAAATTAAGAGTTGCGAATTTTTTCTGGCTTTATACAAAAGATAAAAAGTTCCAATTAACAACATTACACCAATGGGCTTTAATGAAGACAATGAATTATCCAAAAGTACAATTGTTGAAAACATTAAGCACGATACAAATATATCAACGTATAATCCTGGTAGTTCATTTTTTTTTATCTTATTTGATATAAATATCATAGTAACTCCTTTTATTTTTTTATATCTTTTCGACTATTTCAAAACTATATTCCTTGATAAGATCAGAAGAGAGTTCTTCGTTTGATGATCCACCTGCTTCGTTTACATATTTTCCTTTAACACTTATTTTCTTTTTGGCTTTTTTTATAAACCATTCATATTCAATGTCTAAATGTCCAATATCTATAGCTTGATAACCTAAAACTGCCAAATCATATGCTAATATACTGGCTGTAGGGCCTAAAGAGATTAAAAATAGCGTATCTTTACTACTATGTCTTTTTGTAGTCTCAAGAATAGAGTGATATTTACTGAATGCATTTTCACTAGGAGCTATTATTCTCTTTACACTTTTCGCATTATCTAACAAGTCATTACCTACGCCAAAACGTGTTTGTTCACCTTCGACTATGACAATATTCTTGTCTTCCCATACACTTTTCCACGAAGCAAACAATTTTTTACTGTCTGTGTTTTTTAACCCCAAGTAAATTCTTGTAATCAATGCATCTGCATATTTGCGTTCTTTATCAATTATTTTCTCCCACTTTTTATTTGAGCTTGCCAAATGGGCGTTACGGGATATTCTTCTTTTTAAAGAATAATGTTTTAAATCACTCTCAAAGAAATGGGGAATTGCAATAAAGATGCCCTCATTTTTGGACTCAATAACCTCCTTGAGTCTTTCACTTAGTAACTTTGAATTTTTTTGATTAAATGATCCTTTAGATTCTCCGAATATCCAAGAAATTTCTCCGTCACCAAATCTAGAAAGTGATTTTTTATTATATTTCATTTCGTTAAACACATAATCATTTTCATAAAAAATAGGTTTTACTATTGATTTTTTTATTAACAAGTATTTTAATGCAAATGCCCATAGTAAAGGAATACTAATAACATAATGATAAAAAAGTATAATTAATTTACCTATTTTATATTTCGTTAAATAAATTTTGATTTTACTTAATATTCTCACCATATTTTTTAGCACCTCCTTGGTTTTCAAAAACTACACTTTTTTCTTTCAATAACACTTCTTTGTATTGTTCGTATATTTTATTCCTAGAATCATTTAATTTTTCCAACTGAAATTCTTTGGATTTCTCATAATTCAATTTAGCATTATTTATTAACATGTCTTTTGAGTTATGATACTTGATTAGTATTTCTTCTATTTCGTCTACAGATCCATTTGAGAAAATGTTCTCTCGTTGTAAAAGTTCAGGTATTCCTGCTGTAGTAGAACCCATAGCTGGACAAGCCATACTTAATGCTTCTACCAGTGCTCTAGGTAGCCCTTCTTGTTTACTCGGTTGTATGTACATATCAATGCTTTCAAGCCAATCCATTACATCTTCTTGTAACATTAATCCTTTGAACTGAATATTATTCTCCACATTAAAATTAGATGCTACTTTTTTTAGATATTTTTCTTCTCCGCCCCCTACTAATTCGTATCTAAAGTTATATCCTTTATTATTCAAATTAGAAATCGCTTGAATAACATATTGTTGTCCTTTATATTTCACGTTAATTGCTGCAGTAGTTCCAATTACAAAAGTTTCTTCTTTTTTCTGCTTTATTTTTTCAATTCTTTTTTCTAATACATTTTTTTTCACATTTTTCAAATACACATTTGAAGCAGTTGCTTGAATACCTCTGCTTGGATATCTACTCTGTAACCATCTTTTAGTCACATATATTGAAAAATCAGCGTCTTTAATATGTCTTTTTTCATTAAAATACATATAAGGCGCAACTACTTTTCCTATCCAACTATGGTTCCAATAAGCATCCCAGGCACATCCTCCTACTTCGACTAAGTACTTCTTTTTATATTTCTTAGCTATATCAAGAGTCATGTCGCTAATAATACTTGGCATCCTAGCAAAGATTAAATCTGACTCCTTGACACAAGTTTCAATAATTTTTTTGTACTTATTTCTTTCAAATAAAAAACCTTTGGGAGAATTTAAATTGCCTATTTCTACGAAAGTCATATTTTCCAATTCAACTTTTTTCATTTTTGCTTCTTCGTATGTTATGTCTAAGTTTAATGTTCTTATAACAACTACTAATTCATCTACAACATGAAAATAGCGCTTGAACATCTCTGAAGTGATTGTAGTGTTGCAATATACTCCATTCACATCTTTATACATCGGACCGTCAAAACAGAATAATCCCTTCACTTTGCTACCTCGCTATTTTGTTTTTCTTCATTTGAAAATTTGATCCATCTTTCTTCAGAAAAACTATATTTTTTAATTACTCGAGCTGGAATTCCTACAGCAATACAGTTATCAGGTATATTACTGTTCACAACAGCATTTGCACCAATTACACATCCATTTCCAATTGTTGTCCCAGGTAATATTGAAACATTCTCACCAATCCAAACGTTATCTCCGATATGTACAGGCTGTGTGAATAAAGGTCTTTGATCCGGTGATTCGTTGGGACTAGAATTAAATGATGATCCATTATACTGTCCATGGCTAATATCACTAATATAAATTTTAGAAGCCATTAAACAATTATCACCTATAATTAATTTTTCACCAGCAGCTAAATGAACATGATCACCCATCTTACAATTTGAACCTATGAATATTTTTTGAATATTAGATCCCTTTATATTAAAAGCTTCAAATCTACATCCATAACCAGTTGTTAATCCTTTTTGGAAAATTATTTTTTTCTTTCCTCTTATGTATACAGGCAGTCTAATTAATCTAGCATTTGAATAAAATAATTTTGTATATATTAGTGATATTCCGTTTTTTATAGTCTCTATTAACCCATATTGGTTTTCCAATTATTTATTCTCTCCTTCGTAATTCTATTGAATATCTTTTAAAATCCACTTTAATTTTTTTGAGAAAGCTTCATATGAAAAATAATTTTCATAAACTCTCCTAGATTTTTTTTTCATTTCGATTAAATCATCTAAACTTAAATTACAAATATCATTAATTATATTTTCCATATTATTTTCCGTAATATTAAATCCAACAGCTTCTTCTAATACAATTTTTTGTGAATCTCCCTTTATATTATTTAATAAGGGTAATCCAAATTGAAAATATTCTATCGATTTCATAGTTAAGCCTACTGTTACGCTATCTTTCATCATATTTATTCCAAAATCACATTCTTGAAGAATTCTTTTTTTTGATTCGAAATCATATACTATTCCATAATCCACATATTCTATTCCTATTTCACTTAATTTATTTAATAATTGCTCCTTAGTTTCTCCCGTACCTATCAAATTAAATCTTACTTTTCTTTTGGTATTTAAACTTTTTAACGTAAATATAATTTTTTCGATATCAATTATGTTATTTAATGAACCTAAATACGCAACATTTATTTGATCGTAATCAAGAGTGGTTTTTTCTGAGTTTAATTGTTTTAATATTTCTTTCTTTTCTATATCAGTTTCTGTTTTCATTAAATGTAACGTATTCACATTATCTTCTTTTTTGAATTTTAATATTGATTGGTAATAATCACATTCGGTGACTATGTAATCCGCACTTTCCAAACTAAAATCACGTATAAGCCCCCACGGTCTTATAAGTTTATCAATTAAATATTTATTGTTTTTAACAGGGAAAGACTCTGGCCATAAATCGTATATATCAAATATTATTTTATTTTTTTTATCATTTTTTTTATATTTCATTACATAATAACTCAAAAAATTTGGTGGAATCATACAATATACAAGTTCTGGTGATTTTTCTTTTAGTTCTGCGTACACTTTTCTGGAAAAAATAAAATGTGAAAGAATTCTTTTGAAAGAAAAATTTTTAATATACTTAGGAACATTAAGAATTATATGATTTTCTTTTTTTATATAGCTTGTTAACTTTTTTTTCTTTATATGATCAAAATCAGAATAGATATAAAAAACTTCATAACCTTTTTTAATCAATTGTTCTTCTACAAACTTAAGACGATTATCATAGTAGTTAAAACAACTTACTAAAACTGCTTTTTTCATTCAAATTACCTCATATTTTTGATTGTTTTCTCTATCGATTGTTCAAAACTCTTCATACAGTATTGTTCATGATATCTTGATAATTCAAAATCATATGTTAGATTTCCAAATATCTTCTGAGAAAGATTAAAATATTTATTTAGAAAGGATATAATTTGTGAAAAACCTTTTATAAAGATTATACGTTTACCAGTGTATTTAGAAATTTTCCCCACTAAAAATGTTGTGGTAACATACTCATTATTTTGCGGGTGAAATATTCCTTCTTCTTGATTATCAATAATCTTTTTTGTAAACAAAATTAAATTATCAATATAAATCATACTTCTATAATTTATGACATGCGGAAAAAAAGGAGTTATTTTTGATAATTTTAATAAATTATCAAAGTTACCAACACAGTTTTCACCATAAATCATGGGCGGTCTAATTATTACTATTTTAAATTTATTATTTTGCAATTTTAATAGCTCTTTTTCAGCTTTTAATTTTGATTTTCCGTAATAAGATTTAGGTTTTAAAGGTGTATTTTTATCGATATTACCTTTGGATACTCCAAATACATTCATTGTGCTAAAAAAGATAAATTGTTCTACTCCATCTTTTTTAGATTTTTCAGCAAGTTCTTTTGTCAAGTCGCAATTTATATTGATATATTCTTCATAAGATCTATCTTTTTCATTTTGATGAACAATTGCGGCTAAATGTATTATTACATCATACTTCGAAAAAACTTTAGCTTTCCATTTGTTGTCTCTTAATGAAACAAAATCTACAGAATATTTTTCTGGAGTAAGTTTCAAAAATTCAAAAAGACTTTTGCCAACATAACTGTTTTCTCCTGTAATCAATACTCTTTTCATTGACTACTACTCCTTCGCACTAGCTGCTTCTTTTACTGCAATTTTCCCGGTACCACCTTCAACTACTCCATCACTTTTCAGAACGCTAAAGATTGTTGCAATAAAACAACGTGTATCCATCAGGATTCCTATTCGTTGAATATACTCTCCATCAAGCTTAGCTTTAATTTCAATCGGTAGTTCATCACGACCATTGATTTGTGCCCAACCTGTCAAACCGGGTAATGTATCATTCGCTTGGTATTTATCTCGCTCGTCGATTAAATCGTATTGATTCCATAAAGCCGGACGTGGTCCCACGAATGCCATCTCACCTTTCAAAATGTTAAAGAGCTGTGGTAATTCATCGAGGCTTGTTTTCCGTAGAATCTTACCAACACGTGTAATGTATACATCTGGATCTGCCAACAAATGTGTTGGAGTATCATTTGGCGTTTCGATATACATCGTTCGGAATTTTAAAATGTTGAAATGATTTTTATTCAGACCAACTCGTTTTTGCTTAAAAAATACTGGACCTCGTGATTCAATCTTAATTGCAGCCATAATCAGGATAAAGACAGGAATTAATACTAAACAAGCAACAAAGGCAATCGAAAACCCAAGGGGACGTTTGATTTTTAAGTAATTCAAATTTCATTCCTCCTTTTTATATACGGTTTATCAAACTAAATTTTCTTCACGCACAACTACATCGTTCGCAATATCGAGTAAGACCGTTCTTAATTGCAGTGGTGTATTCTTATGGCGATCAACTAAATTTAAAATGTTCATGACCGGTTCTTTTTGTCGTGTTCGACCGACAAAGATTTTTGGATAAATTGCTTCCGGATCCACTTCGCCGTCTTTTAGTAATTCTTCATACATTTTTTCACCCGGGCGAATCCCTGAGAACACAATTGGCATTTCGTCTTCTGTAAAACCACTGAGTTCAATCATATTTTTTGCAAGATCCACAATTTTGACCGGTTCACCCATATCAAGAACAAACACTTCTCCACCATCCGCTAAGATACCGGCTTGAATGACTAAACGACTTGCTTCCGGGATTGTCATGAAGAAGCGTGTCATCTCTGGATGAGTCACAGTAACCGGTCCACCTGCTAAAATTTGTGACTTGAACAGTGGAATAACCGATCCACGACTACCTAGTACATTCCCGAAACGAACGACAGCGAATTTTGTTTTACTACGACGCCCCAGTTCTTGGACAACCATTTCGGCAATCCGTTTTGTTGAGCCCATGACGTTTGTTGGATTTACGGCTTTATCGGTTGAAATCATGACAAAACGCTCTGCTTGGAATAAGTCAGCTACTTCGGCGACATTTTTTGTTCCGTATACATTATTTTTGACTGATTCGTAAGGATTGGCTTCCATTAACGGGACATGCTTATGCGCTGCTGCGTGGAAAACAACCTGTGGCTTATGTGTCGCAAATACTTCTTCTAGTCGAGTTCGATCTTGAACATCGGCAATGATCGGGACTAAGTTAATCGGAAACTGGAGTCCACGTAGTTCTCGTTCAATCAGGTAAATACTGTTTTCTCCATGGCCAAGTAATAAAATCGTTGTTGGATTAAATTGAATGATTTGTCGGCAAATTTCTGATCCGATCGATCCGCCAGCTCCTGTCACAAGGACTGTTCGTCCTTCAATCTCTGATTTAATTCCTGAAATATCGAGTTCCACCGGTTCACGACCAAGTAAATCTTCAATGGAAACATCACGAATCGCACTGACAGAAACCTTACCCGTAATCAATTCCTCAATCATCGGTAACGTCTGAACGTTTTTACAAAGCGTTTTCGCTTCCGTGATCAGTTCGATCCGTCGTTGCTGTGTCAATGACGGGATTGCCAAGACAATCGCTTCAATCTGGTGTTTTTCAATGACAGACTTTAAGTTTTTTGTTGTTCCAACAACTTCAATCCCTTGAATCATAAAATGCATATTTTTAGGATCATCGTCCAAAAAAGCAACAGGCTTTAACTCATGAAACGGTGACGCATATAATTGACGGACTAACGAACGTCCCGCTCGACCAGCTCCAATGACAAGTGTGCGTTTACGTGACTTGACCATCCGACGAGGTAACGCATATTTTCGCCAATGTTGTCCGATTCCAAGTAGTCGTAGCGCAACACGAATCGCTCCGAGCAATAATAAAGAAATACAAAAACTAAGAATTGTGATCCGTTCGAGCACTTGTCCAAAGATAAAATTTTGATAGACCATTAAGCCAATCGAACTTGCACCAAGTGACAACGATAAAGTCAGCGCCTCCTGAATACTTGCATACTTCCAGTTGACACGGTAAAGCTTCATTAAGAAGGCTAACGAGACAAACAGTAAGGCAAAGACGGCAGCTGATTGAAGCAATAGTTTACTATCAATCAAATCGAACAGTTCTTTCGGGTATAAGAAAAAATAGGTAAAGCCCATCGCGATTCCTAAAGCGACAGCATCAATGCACGCTAAAGTCACAGTCCGGTAATAATAGTAGAATTTCAAAGGACAGTCTCCTTTCTCTTTATGATCGATGAGACAAGAATTTAGACAAGCGAAGAGGCCTTCGCCCGTTCGGCGAGTAAGTCTGCCATCATCTTGGCGACGTCGTCTCCCAAATCTTCCCGTTTCAAAGCAAACTCGAGTGTCGTTTGAATGAAGCCCAGTTTCTCGCCTACATCGTACCGTTTACCGTCAAATTCGTAAGCAAAAACCCGTTGCATTTCATTCAGTCGCGTAATCGCATCGGTCAATTGAATTTCACCACCGGATCCGACTTCTTGTGTTTCTAAGTATTTAAAAATTTCCGGTGTCAATAAATAGCGGCCTAAAATCGCTAAGTTTGATGGTGCAGTGCCTTGTGCCGGCTTTTCAACAAATGATTTTACCTTATGTAAGTTCGCAGAGATGCTTGTGCTCGGATCAACGATACCGTAACGATGCGTATCTTTATCCGCAACCGGTTGGACACCGATGATCGAACTGTTCGTAATCTCATACTGTTCGATTAATTGCCGTGTACACGGGACGTCTGCCTGAACGATATCATCCCCAAGCATGACGACGAACGGTTCATTACCGATAAATGCTTTTGCCTGTAAAATCGCATCACCAAGACCCTTTGGTTTCGATTGACGGATGAAATGAATGTTGATGTTCGTCGTTGCTTCGACGAGATGCAACAACTCCGATTTATTTTTCGCGATTAAATTCGCTTCGAGTTCCGGCACGGAATCAAAATGATCCTCGATGGCCCGTTTGCCTTTACCAGTGATGATTAAAATATCTTCAATCCCCGATTCAATCGCTTCTTCGATGATATATTGAATCGTCGGCTTATCGACGATCGGCAACATTTCCTTCGGCATTGCTTTTGTTGCCGGTAAAAAGCGTGTGCCAAGTCCAGCAGCTGGAATAACCGCCTTTTTTACACGATTCATGAAATCAACTCCCAGTTCTAATTTCAGATTCCCATAATATAGGCTCATCACCATAACACGTGGTTGCTATTTTAACGACCAAGCTCAAGGCGCAATCTCAAAAAGAATCGTTCGAGGTTTCGGTAGCCATAACCACGACGTTTAATGAGCTTAATCTTATTGTTCGTCCCTTCCATTTTCCCATTCGATAGTGTCGATACAATGGTTTGACGCATCGCTTCTTCACGGCCACGAATCGCTTTCGCGATTTTCGCAAGAGGTCCGCATGGATGAAATTGATAACGTTCCAGCCAGTCTTTCAGTCTTCGGCATGCCTGCCCGTCGCACGTTGCTTTCAACACATATCGAATATGTTGGAGTCCTTGATAAAGATCCCGGGTAAACGAGTCTTCTAGAATACAAGAATGGGCGACCTCTCGATCTTCAAGAGCCAATGCTTCCGGACGACAAGCGAGAGCACGATCAATCACACGAACATGATGATGGCGTCTTGCCTCGTTCAAAAAACGACGCCGGCGGCGAAGAGCATCCGTAAAGAACTGGATGAGATGAAAACGATCCAGCACATGCGCTGCATTCGGGAAGACACGAGTAGTTGCCTTCGCCATCGCAGGTGCAAAATCACTGACGACAGAACGAACATCTCCCAGTACACCTTGAAGCGCAGCCGTAATCGCCGATACGTCCCGGCCCGGGACGATAGACAGAAGACGTCCAGTCTTGGCATCAAGAACGATCGTCGCATAGTGGTGTCCTTTTCTCGTGGCGAACTCATCGACGAGGATGTGTGTCGCCTGTCCCACTGTATCCACTGAAGCGTACTGATAAAACCACCGTTCCACAGTCGTATAAGGAAGTTCATATTCATGCGCAACATCTGAAATTGTCCGGCCATGGCACCGTTCTGTGATGCCTTTTCGGAACACTTCGGTAGAAGTACGGACGAGTCCGAGACCGTAGTCATATACGAACGTCAAATCACAAGAGAGGCATCTTTGACGTGGGACATCCAGTTCGATCCACAAGGCACCGACTCCCCACGCATGACCGTGTCGAAAACGACGACGTTTTTTCGAATGCAGGATGGTCTTTTTTTCGCATAGCGGACAAGGGATTTCATGTGTATCAGGAATGACAGGAAATACGTGCGGTTCTTCATCGGACGACATCTGGATTTGAAAAAGGGCTGGAAGCGGAAGAATTAATTTGATAAACTGTTGGGACAAGGCGAAAACTCCAATCGTGGTTTGTCTAGACAACAATTACGATACCGGGGTTTTCGCTTTTTTTCTATGTTCGATTTAAAATCCGATGGATTTTATGTGTCAACCACACCTTATGGTGATGAGCCATAATATAATCAATTTGGCATTCTTTATGTAAATTAAGATAACACATCCATTGCTATTTATTCCATAAAGTTTTCCATTTTTTAATAATGTAAACGTCAACATAGAAAAAAGAGAGTGTCTTTTCACTCTCTTTACATTTTCTTGACATGACTTCTTTTACACCCACTGACCTTTCCAGTTCTTTTCAACCGAATTTGGAGGATTAATTGTCACGAGCTGATTCAAAAGAACCGCTTCATTATTTTCATAAATTTCCTCATACAACCAGTCTTCTAATTCATGCTCCAAATATTTTCGGCATTGTTCCCAATAGAACGGACGTTTTTCAGTATGGTGGGCGTCGGACGCCACAAGATGCGCCAGTCCGTTTTCGAGTAAGGCAACGGCAAACCGTTGGACATCTTTGCCGTACTTCCCGATCAGACTGGCACAGGTTACCTGACTGATCGCCCCATTTGAAATCAAGTCAAACAACAATGTTGGATTTTGAATGATCGCTTTGTTTTTTTCCGGATGCGCGATGATGGGAACGTAGCCGTCAGAAATTAATTCGGCAAACACTTGTCGCGCATAGGACGGGATTCCGGTCGAAGGAAACTCGATCAGTAGATAACGGGAATCTGCGAGTGGCAACGCCATACCCTTTTGAACTTCTTCGATCAACTCACCCGTCAAACGAATCTCATGCCCAGGATATACGGTGATAGGAATATTTCGTTGATGGAGCAGGACGTTTAATTCATCGACGTTCAGTTTTACATCGACGTCTTCCGTCTCGAACTGTGGATGAAACAAGTGTGGGGTCGCGATGATTTGCGTCACCCCTTCGCTTGCTGCCTGCTCGGCCAGCTGTAACATTTGCTCGACACTCGCCGGACCATCATCGACCAGCGGTAAAAGATGACAATGAAGATCAACCATGATGGCACCCCTTATTCATAGGAATAATAGTATTGATACGCTGAATCATCTGTCAGTTCACGACGGTTTAAGACGACACCAAGAATTTTCGCTTCCGCCAGTTCGAGCTGTTCTTTTGCTTTGAGAACACGTTGACGATCGGATGTCATACAGCTGACGACAAGGACGACACCATCTGTCAATTTAGATGTGATCCGGCTGTCAGCGACTTGCAGTAACGGTGGAGCATCCAAAATGATGACATGGTATTCTTCCCGTAATTTTAAGATGAGGTTTTCCATCGCCTTGGACGATAACAATTCGGCCGGGTTCGGCGGGATTGGTCCTGCCGTCAAGATCGATAAATTTTCGACTTTTGTCGGAAGAATCGCTTTTTCAAGCTCGGCTTGTCGTGTTAGTAAACTCGATAATCCCAGACCGTTGGCGACCCGGAACGTGTAATGAACCGTCGGACGACGCATATCGGTATCGATGATCAGGACCTTTTTTCCTTGTTGCGCATAGGCGACCGCGAGATTCGAAGAAGTCGTCGACTTCCCTTCACTTTGTGTCGCTGATGTCACAAGCATGACTTGAATCTCTTTATCCACTGCCATGAATTCGATATTTGTCCGGATGGTCCGGTACTGTTCTGCAATCGGCGACTTCGGTTGAGTAACCGTAATCAGATTACGGGCATCTTTATTCATCTTATTTTTCTTAGCCATATTGTTTTGCCGCCTCTCTCTTTGTTGCTTTCGCTGATGACTTGAAGACTTTGCTGTCAATATCCGGGATACTTCCTAAAACAGGCAAGTCAAGAATTTGTTGCACTTGTTCCTCTGTCCGAATTCGACGGTCAAGTACTTCACGTAAGAAAGCAAGTCCTACACCTAATAAGAAGCCAACCACTGCGGCGATTGCTGTATTCAAGATGATATTCGGACTGACCGGAGCAGTCGGAATGCCTGAAACAGATAATACTTTGACGTTATCGACGTTCATCAGTTCCGTGATGTCTTCACTAAAGACTTTTGCAACGGAGTTTGCAACGTTTGATGCAAGGGCAGCATCCGTATTTTGGACGGATACATTGATAACCTGTGAATTTTGTTCACTCTCGACAGTAATCATATTGTTCAAAGTACCGATATTGTCAGGTGCGTTTTCGACTTCTGCTTGAACTTTTTCCAAGATAGCGGGACTCTTGATGATGACACGGTATGTATTGACAAGTGTGACGGACGATTGGACTTGTGCCGCATCAATCACATCGTTTTCCTGTTTTTTCGGTGTGACCAAAATTTGCGTACCGGCTTGATATGTCGGTTTGATCAAAAAGGTACTGACGGCAAATGAGATGACGGCTGCGACGATGGTCAGTGCGAGAATCCGCCAAAGCGATTTTCTCAAAATTGAAAATAATTCTTGTAAGCTGATCGTTTCATTCATGGTTTGATTATTCTCCTTTATTTGTCTAATACGGTGTCTTTTTTTATCAACTAGAACTCAGTATAACAAAAAATTGGGAAATGGTTGATTAAATTTCAGGAAATAACATACGTTTTTTGAAATTTGTTGCGTATAATAAAGAATGACATGTTTCTTTTTACATGAATTTCCGGATATCAACATAGGAGGAAGATCTTCATGCATCGCTCTCTGCAAGCCCTTCAATACTATACATCGCACTCGGAAGAAGACATCCGCCGTCTTCATGAACGGATTCGTTTAAGCCTTGCTTCGACAGAATCGTTAACGGATACGATGATTCGTTTGACCGGCCAGACACCACTCGTTCCGTTCAAGCAGGATACAGTGACCGCCGACGAATGGTCAGCCTTTTTAGCCGGCAAACACCATGAGGAATTGGCTGATTTTTATGGAACACTCGTCGCCCGTCCCATCTTGGAAGAAGATGGACCGGTCGAATCGAAAGAAGAACAAGAAGAAATTGCTCCATCCTTATCGCGTACGCACCGTGAACCAGAAGCAACCCGTCGAAAAAAAGTAAAAACCAGACCAGAACCACGCGCTAAACGAAAAATCCCCTGGGGCTGGGTTGCTTTATTGATCCTATGTTTCCTTCTTGGTGCCGGCGGAACGTATGTCTATTCCAACTACATCGCGAGCCCGTCTTCCAGCAAACCGAAGTCAACGATCGAACAACCGGTCACTGTTGAAAAATCAAAAGAAAAAACAAAAGAACCCGCACCGGATATCAAAGAAGAACCAAATGTCCTTTACGTCAAAAGTCGAAATAGCAATATCTACAGTGACTCCGCCTTGACCGATCTACTATATGAAGCTGACTTTGGCGATGGTTACCGGGTTCTTGAAACGACCGATTCCATCAGTAAGGTTGAATTGACGGATGAATTGACGGGTTATATCAAAAATACCGATACGACGAAGTCTCTAAAAGGAGACGCAATTGCCGACGAATCCTTATTGACGTGGGTCAGTGACAATCTCGATACAAGCTTTGTCACCGAGACGCTCATTGACCTTATCGGCAAAACCGCAGAAGATTTAAATAGTACTTATGGTCCACCGGAACGGACGTTTTCAGACGAGGTGAACACGTATCTGTTTTACGGCAATCATTTTTTTACACTTCAAAACAACAAGGTCATCGCGATCGACTGGGCTGAAACCGCCATCACCAATGCTGAACTGGCGACACTCGCTCCCCTCCAACTCGAAACAGAGATGACTGGTCTTGTAACAAGTAATTCTTATCGCCTGCAACGGTTTGAACAAACAGAAACAAGTACGAGCCGTGTGCGCTTGGCTGAACAAAATCTGTAACAACAAAAGGGACAATCCATTTTTCGGATTGTCCCTTTTTGTTTACTCCAGGCCCAGCGAGTAACGCAAGGCCGTTTTCGTTTGGGCCAGTGAATCATCGGTCGGATGCCAGTAATAAATACCATCCGCTTCTTTTCCGCCTGTTCCTTCAAGCTTTAAGTTCTTTTGGTTTTTAAACGCATCCATGTAGTCAAAAGCAAGCGTCCGCATCGGTTTGAACGACACATTGGTCTGTGCGTTTTTCCCGACGACATCCATGATCGCATTGAACTTACTGACGGAGACGTCCGACGATAATTTAGCGACGACTTGTTCGATGACTTGACGTTGACGCATTTGACGACCAAAGTCGCCACGCGGATCTTCATAACGCATCCGGGTGTATTTCAAAGCTTCATCACCATTTAAGTTGATTTTCCCGACCGTAAATTGTTTCTCACCGACTTTGAAATCCAAGTCATTGTTGACGGTCACACCCCCAACGGCATCAACCAGTGACGTGAATCCCTCCATGTTGATTTCCGCATAATAGTTAATCGGAATATCAAGGAACTTCTCGACTGTTTTGATCGCCATCTCCGGTCCGCCGAACGAATAGGCATGGTTGATTTTATCATTTGTCCCCTTACCGACGATATCGACTTTTGTATCGCGTGGGATACTGATCAAACGACTTTCGTTTTGTGTCGGGTTGAGCGTCATGATCATGATTGAATCACTCCGTCCCCGCTCGCCCGGACGTTGATCGACTCCAAGTAACAAGACGGAAACCGGTTTTTGTTTCTCGACGACTTCATCCCCTGTATTTTTAACCGGCGACTGAATTTTTTTGACGGTCTGGTCGACCTGGTAATACGTATAGCCGATGAAACCTCCGATTCCGACGACCAGCACTAAGGCGATCAACAGTAACACTTTTAACGGTGTCCAGCGTTTTTTGACTTTCCTTCTTTTTTTGACACGTTCCACTTTTCCACATTCCCTTCTATATTCATTGCTTGTTTATTATGTAACTTCATTAGTTCTCGTTACTATCGGTTCAATAAAAACGATCTTACAGTCGAGTATACTGAAAATCGGCCGTGATTTGTCAAAAACGGGAAAAGATGAAAAAAAGAGTCTACCAGATGGTAAACTCTTTTCGATCAAGATCAATACAGATAGTTCATGTTTCGTTGAATTAGAGCAATGACTCCATTGCTGATACTTTCTCGTACATAAAGACTTCGTAGATTTTTTTCTTGAAGTTGTAGTCCATGCTGACGACCATCCGTTTTTTCGGATCGGTCGTTTGGAAGACGTATGACTTCATCATGACCGGATCAGCAAGACCGAGCTTGATATCTGCTTTTGAAGCGACCGTAGAATAATCAAAGTGTCCCCAGTCCATCCATTCGCCAAGTCCCTTGCCTGTCAAGACGGCATCGAGTTGTTTTTCTGTCATGCCTTCTGTCAACTTGGCACCTTTAGTCAGTTGCATCTTACTTTCACGCACACCAAGTTTTGTTTTTGCCGTGACTTCAATCATTCTCGATGTCAGACGATAGACTGAATCCTTACTTTTTGTCACAAACGACAGCGAAGTATACGTTGGTGCCACTTTCACTTTCGTATCATGAAAGTCATACGCCACAAACTTCTGTCCATCTTCTTTATCCGAGAACTCTGGTTTTTTCTTCAACATCGTCGAACCGTCTTTTTTTGTTAATTGTGTTTTATAACTTTTTCCGTAAAGAACTTTTGCGACCTGCTCCATTGTCATGCCTGGTTTCAAAGCTTCAAACTGGACGGTTGCTTGCGTTTCTTCTTTCGTTGCTGCTTCTGCTGTTCCTGCGATGAGTGTTGAGCCGGCGATGAGTGCCGCGATTGTGAGTTTACCGAATGTTGTTGTCATGTGTATTCACTCTTTTCTGTTTTAGGATTAGTAGAGTACTTGAGTACTCGATATATTTTCCACCCAATTGACACGGTAGGTTTTTTTCTTGGAATCAAACGTCATATTGACTTGTACTCGTTTGTTCGGATGATTTGTCCGGAAAATATAGACCTTTGTTTTCCCTTCACCAAGACCCATTTTTTTCAGCTCTTGTTTTGAAAAGCTATGACTGAAATCTGTTGTCGACCATGTCATCCAATCACCCAGACCTTTTCCTGTCAGTACTTTGTCGAGTTGCTGTTCCGTCATATCGTACTCAACTCGTTTACCTCGCTTCAGCTGTTTATCACTTTGCCGAACGCCCATCGGATTCTTCCCGCTGAAATCAAGGGACCTTAATGCCAAACGGTAGACTTTATCTTTCGGCTTGGCTGCAAACAAAAACGTCATATAGTTTTTTTCCTCTTTACCGGGAACGAAGTAAATTACGAAGTCCAAGTCCTTAGACGTCTCTTCTTTTGGTGACTTTTCCTTTAAAATCGTTCGTCCCTTCTTTTTCGTCAGGTGTTTTTTGTAGGTCTTGCCATACCGTTGTTTTGCAAATTCGGCGATTGTCATGCCCGTCTTATATTTCGTAAAATCCATCGTGACTTGTTTTTCCTGTTTGGTTGCCGCATCGACAGGGCTGCTGATGACAGTCGAAGTCAATAGCGCCACTAGTATCATATATTTCAACATTCCTCTTGGCATGAAAGACTGCTCCTTTTTACTTCGTTTTAATCGGTAGAATTGTATAGTTATTCAATTTATACTGTTTGCTCGCATGATCAAACTTCATCGTCGCTTCAATCTGCTTTTTCGGATTTGAACTTTTAAACGTATAGATTTTGATCTGACCACGGTATTTGTATTCTTTTCGTTCCTGTTTGGTCTGGACGGATGTAAAGTCCCAGGACCAGCGCATCGCTACCTGACCGAGACCTTTACCGGACAACAGCTCGTCGAGTTCTGTTTCTGTTTCATCTCCTCGAATATACGTCACATGTTTAAGTGTCCGGGTACTTTCCCGTAATCCGCTATTCGTGTCCGCTGCAAACTGTAATGTTTTTTGGACCAGGAAATACGTCTTCTGATTCTTTTTCGTGTGGAATTCAAACATCATCAGTCGTGGTAACGTCTTCGATTGGTCATAAAATGAATATCCCCGCGAACGGTAGCCTTGTTCATTCTGAGTCCAATTTGCTTTTTTCTTAAAGACCGTCGCGCCATTCGTTTGTTTCAAATGTTGTTTGTACGATGTACCGTACATGATTTTGGCAATTTGCGTTACGGTCAGACCGAATTTAAACGACCGGTACTCTTTTAATACGCGCTGTTCTTCCTTGGAAGCGGCTTGTCCGTCGAGTGTCCCGCTCAAGCACAGAACACCGATGACCAGTACCAACACCAGTTGTTTCAAAAATCTCATACTGTTCCTACTCTCTTCATTTCAGTAATCGAACCGCCCGATCAGCATCGAGACGTCCGTACCCGTACGACGTGTCATAGCCTTTTTTTCCGAGGTCTTGCGCGGATTTTTTGAGAATGCTTTCAACTTCTGATGCCTTGATCGTCGGCTTCAAGCTGTAGAGGACGCTCGCGACACCCGCGACGTGCGGTGCTGCCATCGATGTCCCGCTCCAGAAGGCCGACACCCCGTCACTGAGGTAACTTGGAATGTCTTGTCCCGGTGCAATCAAATCGAGTCCTTCGCCATAGTTCGAGAAGGCCGACCGTTTGTCGAACCGGTTGGATGACCCAACCGAGAGCACATACTGTGACCGTGCCGGATAAGACAGCTTGTTCGTCCCTTCATTCCCTGCCGCGACCACAACAAGGACTCCTTGTTTTTTCGCATAGGCGAGAGCATCTTCAATCGCCCGGGACGAGAACCCGCCTCCGATACTGATATTGATGACTTTGGCTTTCTTCTTCACCGCATGCAGGATTCCTTTGGCGATATTCGAGTTGGAACCGTAGTTGTCTTCCCCGAGCACTTTGATCGGGATGATCGATGCTTTGGCATTGATGCCGGACATCCCGTACGTATTATTGCTGTTCGCTGCGATGATCCCCGCAATATGTGAACCATGACCATGATCATCGATGGCGAGCTGACGGCGGTTGACGAAATCATAGCCAAGATCCATCCGGACCCGTCCGGCAAAATCGGCGTACGTCGGGTTGATCCCGGTATCGATGACAGCGACGAGGACCGTCGATTGTTTTTTCGAAGTAATCCGCTTTTTCATCGCCTCGAAATTGATATCGGCTCCTTTGACGCCACCCCGTTGTCCGGTATTGTTCAACGACCACTGATACGATTTGAAGACGTCATTTCCGAGTCCATGCATTTGACTATCGAGTTCGACATAGGCGACGCCACGTGTTTGTTCGAGTTGACGTTTTGCGGCAAGTGCCTGCATGACCGTCCGGTACGTGAACTTCTCGAGCTTTAGTCCTGCGTCAATCGTCTCCCGTTTGACGGCATCCGTTTTCTCGGACAACTGTTGTTTTTGACTGCTTGGTCCTGTCATTTTGACGACCAGGCTACTCGATTTTGCTACCGTACCCGATTGACCAATCAACTCCCGAAGTGGTTGCAGGCGTTCGAGTTTAAACGGGACGACAAACGATGTGTTTTTCTTTCCTTCAATCTCTATGTATTGACGCCCGCTCCAACTGAGTGGGAAGATCAGCGACTGATTCGTGACTTGATCGTACCGTCCGTAGACCAGTTGTTGTTTATAGTTCGTTTGTGAATCATAGACCGTGACCGCTTCCGTCACGTCCGCTGCAAATTTGAGGTGAGTGCCGCCCGTCAGGTAGGTTTTTGTATCAAAGTAAAACAAGGCTTTGCCTTTGCTATCAAACGTACCTTTGATGTAGGCTTTCTTCGTTTCCAAGTCAAGCGATGGTAACTTTTTAGCCCCTGTACCCGCTGCTTCTGTTTGAATCGGTACGGCTGTTCCCAGTAGACCGAAAACCGTCAAGCCGACTAACCATTTTTGCATTTCTTCACTCCTCTATCCGCCTTTTGTCCTATGCATCCAGTATAATGGAAATTTTTACGATAAACACCTAATTTTTGATTTTTCATCAGAATTTTTTCCGGAAATTTAAAATAAATCGTAAAAAAAAGCGAATCCTTTGAAAGAACGGATTCGCCTTGCTTCATTTAATGTAACTGGCTGCTTTGTCGGCATTAAGACGACCCGATCCATATGTCGTATCGTACCCTTTTGAGCCAAGATCCTTCGCTGATTTCTTGAGGATACTTTCGACGTCCGCCGCTTTGATCGTCGGTTTCAGACTGTACAAGACACTCGCGACTGCCGCGACATGCGGTGCTGCCATCGAGGTCCCGCTCGCAAAGGCGAGTTCTCCGTCTGCGAGATAACTTGGAATCGAAACACCCGGTGCGACCAGATCGAGTCCCGTCCCATAGTTCGAGAATGAGGCACGTTTATCCGTCCTCCCTGTCGCACCGACCGATAGGACATATTTTGAACGCGCCGGGTATGACAATGCCTTTTTCGCCTCGTTACCAGAAGCAGCGACGACTAAGACATTTTTGCTTTTCGCATAAGCGAGTGCCGATTCGACCGATTTAGATGACGCGTAACCACCAAGACTCAGGTTGATGACCTTCGCGCCTTTTTTGACCGCATGATTGATGCCGCTGACAAGATCCGACGTGTAACCGGCTCCGCTTTCGTCCAAGATTTTAATCGGAATGATCGAAGCTTTGGCACTGATTCCTGTCATTCCGTACGTATTGTCACTACCGGCGGCGATGATACCTGCGACATGCGAACCATGTCCATTATCATCCCAAGCCGTCTTCGAACGATTGACGAAATCGTATCCGAGATCCATCCGGACCTTGCCAGCGAAATCGGCATAACTCGGGTTGACGCCTGAATCAATGACAGCGACGAGCGTCGTCGACTGTTTCTTTTTCGCAATCCGTTTTTGCATCGCCGTGAAACCGATGTCCGCTCCTTTGAGCCCTTTTTTCTGTCCTGTGTTCACGAGTGACCACTGATGGTGCTTGAACGCATCGGCGCCAAACGCTTGAACCGGCGTATCGTATTCGACGTACGCCGTCGCACTTGATTGCTCAAGTTTCTGTTTCGCCTGGTTCGCTTCCGCGGCCGATCGATACGTCAATTTTTCGAGTCGTAATTCAGGTGCTAATGACTGAACCGACTTGGCACCGACACTACTTGCACGCATCTTACCGGGTTTTGTTTTGACGATCAGTGCCGTGCTCGCCTTCGTTGTGACAGACGAACCTTTCGTCAAATCAACCGGTTCGTACCTTGAGACACTGAACGGGACGGAATAAGTATCCCCCGGATAACCTTCCAAGATTAAGTACTGACGCCCTTTCCAGCTGAGCGGGAAGTACATCGTCTCATCATTGCGTTGGAAGTACCGGTTGTAGACACGGCCGGCATCGGCGTCTGCTTACTCGTGAAGACCGTTCCGTAAATATCCCAGTCGAGCTTAAACTCAAGATGTGTCCCGTCTGCGACAAAGTCGGCCGAATCCATATACCAGACGTCAAACCCATCTTCGTCAAATCGTCCTTTCATCGGTGCTCCGACGTAACTACCATGGAATGTCGGTACTTCTTTTGCTTGATTGATCTGCGTGCTGCTAACCGTTTTTTGTTTGTCCGTCGCTTCTCCGTTTAAACCAAATCCTATAAGTAAGCTAACCGTTAGGCTACCTGTGATAATTTTTTTCATTTCTGCACTCCTTCAATCGTCTTAGGTCTATACACCTATAATATACCTTTTATTTATGGGATAATGTGGAATATTTAAAAGTATTTACCTAATTCGTTCAATTGACTGGAATCCAAAAAAAACCATCACCTCGAGGGTGATGATTTGATGATTATTTGACGCTGACTTTGAAGGTCTTGATGACCTTGTAGTTTCCGACCGTCGTATACGTGACGCGAATCGAAGTTGTTCCTTTATTCACTGCTTTGACTTGACCTTTTGACGAGACAGTCGCGACTTTTTTGTTAAGAGATGCGTAGCTGACGGATTTGATTTTATCTGTCGCTGCCGAATAACTAATCGTCGTCACTTGACCTTTTTTCAATGTTTTTCCTGTTGCTTTGAGCGTAACGCTATTGACTTTCGTCTCGATCGGCAATGTCGTCGTCAAGACGAAACCATCTTTTAGTGTCACAGTCGCTGTGACCGTTGTCTTACCAGCTGCTTTACCAACGAGACGTCCCGTTGTATCAACTGTCGCTTTTGACGCATCTGCCACTTGGTAACGGATCGACGAAACAGCAGATGAGCTATTTGCGACTTTCGTTTTCAGGTTGATACCTTTTCCTTGGTAGACACTTGCTTTTTCAATCGTTGCTGTTGGTGCTTTTGTCGTTTGCGGAACGAAGACACCGAGGTATCCATTCACTTCTGCTGTTCTCATGCCTTTGACCGGAACCGTCAAGATCCCGTTTTTATCTGTGACGAGTTTCATCTTACTGACACCACTTGCATCGACGAAGACTTGATTCGTATGCTGTTTCCCCATATCCACTTTGATCGTCGTGTTGAGTGTCGATTTTTTACCGATGACCGTCGCAACACCCGTATTCCGGTCTTTACCGAGACGGACGCTTGAAATCAAGTGATCTCCAGCAACTTTTGACGTGTTCGCTGCGTGCGACACGACTTTTTGTGCGCCGTATGCATATTGTTTCCGGACTTTCAGTAAGTTCGCGATTTCATCATAATACGGCGTTTGTTTCGTCATATATGAAGCATCCGTTTGATACATGTCACCATAATAGACGGTTGGGACTGTGTCTTTGTTGGTCAGCAAGTATGCATATTGTGCGACGACGTTATCGACCGAATATTTTTTCTTCGTGCTTGCGAGTTCAGCATTGTAGATGTTAAGTGCTTTTTTCTCAGTGTCTTTATCGTACATTTTTTCGAACGATTTCGGCTCTTCGCCTGCTGCGTACTGGACGCCTGTTTTGATACCGTAGAGATCAAGCATGATTTGGTTGACGCGGTTTTTCTCTTGGTCATGGTTATTGACGAATGACCAGTTGGCGGACACATCCGTCGATCCTGTTCCTGCCCGGTTGACGGTTGAACCACTTGCGATGGCACTTAACGGACGTTTTGACATTTCGTTTCCGAGTGCATTCCGCATCGTAAAGTAGAGCGGTGAATCCATGATGAGCTGTTCATCATTGTTTGCCTTCATATATGTTTTTTGCTCTGACTTGTAGCTTTCGATGTAGCTCAAATGCTCTTTTTTACCGAAGTGCTCTTTTGCGACTTCTGCTTCCGCCTTCAAAATCGCCGTATCATAGTGGGACGCCGCATCGATCCGGAAGCCGTCGAACTTGTACGTCTCAAGCATCCATTTCATCCAGTTCTTTTGCTCTTTAATGACTTCTGCGTTCGAGTTGGCCAAGTCTACTCCAAGCAGGAACTCGTCATTATTCGTCATCGTCTTGTTGTAGGCTTGAAGTGGTGAGCCTGCTTCATCGACGAACAGGAACTGATCTTCGATGTCGATGCCTGAGTTGTCATTCTGATACGAACGTTCTTCCGATCCGTATCCGTAGACAGCTTGTGTCTTCATGTAGTCTTCCGTCAACTTGGCAATCGTTGCATTGTCAGCTGACGCAAGGAGTGCTTCTTTTGTCGCAAAACCATTTTCTTTCATATAAGCGAGGTAGCCTGGATCTTTTGCATACTGCGACAACATCGGTTTCCAGTTTTGTGGTGATACTTCATACCAGCCATCTGCCGCAAGATATGTATCGACGACATTCAAACTTTGTGTTTTAGACGCTTCAACCAACCATTCCGGAAGATAGTTTTTTTCGTTGTTTGGTCCAAAGTAACGGTATGGTTTACCGGCTTTGTCCGTCATGACACGCCCTGTACCTTGACCTTGCAATGACGTTCCGTTTAAGAAGGTTTTGTTCCACTCTTTGAGGTAACCGTATTTCGCTTGCCCCATTCCGCCACCTTTTGTATAGGCGAGGTATGGTGTCGCGAGCGTTTTCGTTGTTTGTCCACCTGTATACGGATTTGCGAACGGCTCACCTGAGCTTGTCGCACGACGGACAAAGACCGCTTCGCGCTGGTTCAAACCAAGCATTTGGTTCGGTACTAAATCCATTTGAACTTTGATGTTGTCGTCATGTAACATATCGACCATCATCTCGAGGTGACTGGCTTTTCCGTATTTCGTTGCCGTCGTTCCACCTGGACCTTGCGGGAACTCACCAAAATCATAACGATCGGCAATTGCGTATCCTTCCATATAACGTGCCATGTCAAACGAACGGTAAGCTGGTGGCATCCAAACGTCCGTCACACCCCATGAGTTCAATAAGTCACCTTTTTTTGCGAGCGTCCGGTACATGTTGCTGTCATACGGTTGGTACAGACTGAAACTTTGGAAGATGACATGGTTGTCCAGCTTTTCACCTGATGTATAGGCTGCTGCTTGCTTCGGTGCTACACCGAAGCTACTTGTTGCTACGAGAGTAGCGAGTAATCCGACTGATACTTTTTTCGTGTTCTTCATCGATATAATCTCCCTTTTTTATGTATGTATTTGATTGTTTTTCCCTTTAACTACTAAACGACATCACATAATTTACCATTAATCCATTATGCCCATCATCTGTATTTTAATAAAACAAGTCAATAGATTTCGCAAAATGCAATCGATTGCACTAATCACCACAAAAAAAACACCTTTCATCCATTTCTGGACGAAAGGTGTTTGCATGGATTAGTTTAATCCAAGAAGAACTGCTTTTTCATAACCGCCAGTCAAGACAGAGTTGTCATACGACTGAAGATCTTTGTTGACGACGATGACGTTCGACAACGTTTTGAGTGTACCAGCCGGGACTTTGATTTTGACGATATCCAGTCCGTTCGATACGTTGTTGTCCGAGTCAGCAAGCGAGATGCTTGTTCCGACCGGAAGTGCTTTTCCGTTCAGGACATAGTTCGCTGTGCTTGTCGCATCGTACATACCAGAGTATTGAACACCCTCTGTGAACTTGACGCGGATGACATCTTTTTCGTCTTTTTCGTTCGCTGAAACCTTAACGATTTCAAACGGTGTCAAGACCGGTTTCACTGGTGTTTTCATGAGTTTGAAGTCATGTGTCGCTGTTGCGACCGTGTTACCGACATCATCAGAAAGTGATTTGACGACGACTTTCCACTCTTCGCCGTATCCTTCCAAGTCGACAAGGCGTTGGAGACTTTCGTTCGCCTTCACTTGGAAGTTCATGTCTGTCGTATCTGTATACTTGACGACTGAACCATCGATCGTAACGATTTTTCCATCTTTGTTTTTACCGATGAATTCAACCGTTGTTTTTGGTGGATAGACGACACCGTCTGAATTGATGAGTGGCGTGTTGTACTGATCCAAGTCACGGATTTTAACCGGTTCGCTCATCATGACGACGAAGTCATTCGTCATCGTCACGCGGTCGATCGTGTTGATCTCAGCACTCTTCAGATCTGGTGTGTTGAGTGGTGAACCAGCATAGTTGAGGTCGAGTACTAACGCGTCGTTCTTCTCACCGTTCGCTTCGGCCTGGATCGCACCTTTTTCGAGTGTGATACGGAACTTATCGTTGTAGTAGTTTTCTTTCGTGTTGATCGTATCGTAGAGGTCCGTCCAGTCACGTTTCAACTCGATGACGGCTTCGCCCGTCAGTTTGTCGTAAGAAGTGACATCGACATACTCACTGAAATCTTCGTATTTCTTCGTGTTCGAGTTGTAACGCTCAAATTTCATTTCATCGCCAAGCAGATCTTCGATGTCTGCTTTTTTGAGGTTTTTGCTGAACATCACACGGAATTGTTCAGGTGACTCAACGACGACACCGGCAGTCGGTTTGACTGTATCTGCCGCAACCGTGAAGTCGAGGTTTTGTGTCGTTCCGATGTTACTTTCATCCGAAAGTGCAGCGAAGTCCATTGTATCCCAGACTTGAAGTGAGTGTTTACCTGCAGCGAAGTAGCCTTCTTTGACGCCTGGATAGTCGTCATCCAACATGATGCGGACTGTATCGCGGCGATCGACACCTGTTTTGTTGTCAAATCCGTAATGGAGGACTGTGAAGTACTTCTCACCGTACTGTCCATCGATTTTGAATTTCGCAGAGTCGACAGCTTCAGAGAACTTGACCTCGAGTTGGTTCAGACCAACTGCTTTGACCGACGTTACTTCTGCCGGACGAGCATCTGTCAATTTGAAGCTAGCTTTTGATTTGACTTCTGTATCCGTACTGCTCGTGATTTTCGCTGTCAATTTGACGACTGCGTTGTCTTGGAGTGGTGTTTCTTTGTCCAAGATCAATTCGAACGCTTTCGGGTTTGAAGGAATCGCTTTGACCCCGATGACACGCTTCATACCATCAAACTGCTCGATTTGGATGTTGTCGTTTGCCAAGTAATCTTCTTCATGAAGACCTTGCATGACTTTATCGAGTCCGAATGATTTGAGTAAGAGTTCACGCGAAACGGCTTTATCAAGGAACACCGTCACACGATCGGCTTGATTCGATTCCGCTGCAAGGACGTTGATCATCTCGATCGGAGCCGGAGTCACAGCGATTGTGCTGAATTTGACTTTCGTCTCTCCAGAAATTTTACCGATGAGGTTTTTGTAATCGCCTGCTGCCGTCTCGATGATTTCTGCTCTGATCATCGCTTCGAGATCCGTGTTGCTGAACTCTGAAGTAAGGAGGACCGTTGCTTTACCATCTTGGATCGTCACACGATCTTTCGCGAGCGCTCCGAATGATGTCGATAATTTAAGAACGATGTCGTCTGCATTCTGATCGACTTCACCAGTTGCTTTGTCCTTGAGCAAGAACGTCACTTCTGTGTTGTCAGCACCGTTTGCGACGATTGTCGACGCTTTTGGTGAGACTTCAAGCATCCAGAGGTTTTCGACGCCTTGTGTCATGAAGCTCATTGAACCAAGATCACGTGCGACGCCGCCGATCAAGATACCTTTCGCTTCCACTGTGTAGTCTTTGTCGTAGTCAAGACCAGACACGTCGAGGAGTGCTGATTTTTTGTCCGGGCTGAGGTTAACAGCTGTAACTGTTCCGCCGGCGATTTTGAAGTTGTCGACTGAAACGCTATCAACCGCGCGTGAGAACGACACTTCGACTTTTTTGTTGCCGATGGATTTTGCAGACGTCAACATCGTGTTTGCGATCGTGAAGTCCATTGCTGGTGATTTCACATCGCCGACTTTCACGACATAGCTGTGTGTGCCTTCAGGGATTCCTGCTTGCGAAGCCATGAATTTCCCGTTTGAGAGCGTTCCTTTCGCGACGATCGGTGCTTTCGACATATCTTTACCCGGGTAGATCAAGAGGTCAGCCATCGCGCCTGATGCTGCGTACATGACGTCTGCTTTAACAGAAAGTGTCTGATCATCGACGCTTCCCATGACATTCGTGATGTCAGCTGCTTTGACTTCATAGTTGATCGAACCTGTCACGACAGAGTTCGCACCTTTATAGGAGTAAGCAATTTTATATTTACCGGCTTTTGATGTGTCCGGTGTTTTGATATTGAATTTGCTGATCGGGCGTTTGACGACGATGCCTGATTTGTAACGAATGCTGATCGTGCTTGGAAGAACAATTTTTCCTCCGACTGCAACTGGTTCGAGGACTGGTTCGAGGACATCAACTGGATAGTTCTGAAGTTCTACTTTGAGGATTGCTTTTTTCGAAGTTCCGGCAACTGTACCGTAAAGCACTTGGTACTTGTTGATGTACTTCTGTTCAAACTTAACGGACCCGCTCCACTTGACTGAACGCATTTCGTACTTGCCGTTTGTCAGCTTGACTTTGACCTTTGTCGGCAACATCAATTTCTTGACGGCATACTTCGAACCACCCGCATGTTTCATCAAGATTGGTGCGATGTATTTAACAGAGACCTTTGAAGCCGCGTCAGCAGCAACCGGTGCGACGACAGATGCAGTGACTGCGAGAGCAGCTGCAGCAGCGTACAATTTGTTTGATTTTTTCGTGTAAGCCATGTTTACAATTCCTCCTCTTATCTTTCAAAACTAAATGCGACAATCCCAACCAGATGACCTACACTTAAAGTAAAATATTTGAAAATATTTACTTTAAACCATTCAACATTTGTTCTGTTTTCTTCGGAGGAATACGTTCTGTTTCACACGCCGATCCATCGCCTAGCTCAGTAGACGATCGTCAGTGATCCATTATGTATCCAGTTTGGGATGAACAGAAAAATGTTGTCGAACGCCTTATTTATAAGGACATTCCGTATGTGGTAGGTTCGTACCAAGTCTCACTTGTAAGTAAGTGAAGCACTTAGCTACAGGTCAAATATACAAAACTCAGAAACTAACGACAATAGGTTTTTTGTAAAAAATAGGGGAATAGTAGTAACTAGTAAAATATATTTACAGGTTGTATATGGAAATTAAAAATCTAACCATCCCTTTTTAAGAAAACGCTTACAAATATATAGAATTTCATGCAAGTCAATATTTTTGTGAAATAAAATAAAACCACACACTTTATCCCAAGTGGTGGTTTTCTACATCAAGATACACTTTGATTGGCTTGTTCGACGGCTTCCAAAAACGGTTCACGTTGAAACCGATGATCGGCGTCAGATGTTAGTTCGATCATGTTTTCCAAACGACGCAACTGGATCGGCAGACCACGTCCAATCCATTCGAGTTGCTGGTGCAATTGTCGTCTTGCGTGATCGATCGTATGTCGTTCTGCTGCTACGAATTGCCGTAAGTACTGTAAGACGTAGCCGAGTCCGAATTCAATCGGAATCCGTAATTCAGCTCCCTTGTCTTTAATCCGGATCACTCCCGCCCCGTAATGAATCGCCCGTTCCCACTCTTCACTAAT
Organism: Exiguobacterium antarcticum DSM 14480; assembly: GCF_000685865.1. Lineage (GTDB taxonomy): Bacteria > Bacillota > Bacilli > Exiguobacteriales > Exiguobacteriaceae > Exiguobacterium_A > Exiguobacterium_A antarcticum. The sequence continues at coordinate 995,897 of NZ_JMKS01000003.1, forward strand.
CCGTTGGTACCAGTTTCCGTTCGTCAGGCAATGCGTTTCAAGTGCGCCTTTTGGACCGCTTGGCATGACAGTAAAGTAATCGATTTTCATACGTCCGTCTCCTTTTCTGTATAAAAAATAGGATGAATCCACGGTGGACTCATCCTATTTGACAGTTCAAGAGGTTGGATTGTTCGAAAATGTTTTGTTCGGACGACCGATTCCTTCATATTGGACGTTCCCCGGTTCTTCGACGAATGCCCAACAGTTTCGACCGTCAATCAGACGTGCTGTTTTCATGTTATCCGTAAGTCGTCGTGGAGTGACATGCTTAATTTCATCCCACTCGGTCATGATGACTGCAATCTCAGCACCTGTAACCGCTTCTTCAATCGTGTCTTTTTGATCAAGCAACGTCTTGGCTGCCGGGTCGTATCCTGTAACGATGACGCCCATTTTAGTCAGACGCTCCGCTAAACGTAACGCCGGAGCATCACGTAAGTCATCCGTTCCCGGCTTAAAGGCAAGACCCAGTAACGCGACACGAAGCCCTCGTTTAGGAGCGATTTTTTGTAAAACGTATTCCAGTTGCGCCTCATTCGTCCGGTCTGCTGCTTCAATCACATGCAGATGCTCACCGTGCTGTTGCGCCAGTGTCGTCAACGCCGCGATGTCCTTCGGAAAACAAGAGCCTCCATAACCAGCACCCGCTTTTAAAAAGGCAGGACCAATTCGTGGATCGAGACCAATCCCATGCGCTACGTCCTCGACGTCTGCTCCGACGATATCTGCAAGTCGCGCAATCTCATTGATGAAACTGATTTTGACGGCCAAAAAACTATTTGCCGCATATTTCGTCAGCTCGGCCGTCGTCGGATCGACATGCACGATCGGCGCATTGGTCTTGAATAACTCCGTCAAATCACTTGCTAACTGTTGATCGTGTGTCCCGATGATGACACGATGCGGGTTTCGCATGTCGCGAATCGCTGTACCTTCTCGTAAGAACTCTGGAACCATCGCAAAACGTAACGATGGATAGGCCATCTGTAACTTCTCCGTCGTTCCCGGTGGTATCGTCGACTTCATGACGACAGCAGCATGCGGCTGAATCGAATGGATTAACTTAACCACCGCTTCGACTGCCGATAAATCACAACTCCCATCAGCCCGTTCCGGTGTCCCGACGGCTACCAGGTACAGGTCAGACACCGGATACTCCGTCGTGAAGGTCAGACGACTTTGATTTTGTTGTAACGCCCCTTCGATTCCTTCTTCGGTGATCGGAGCCACCCCGTTCGACAGTTGCTCCATCCGTTCTTTATTTAAATCGACACAAACCACATCATGTTTCGCATCGGCTAGTCCAATCGCGGTCACAAGACCCACGTACCCTGTTCCAATTACTGTTACTTGCATCTCATCACGTCCTTCGTCAGTTTCCCTGTCTTCACTATACGGGAGCGAAAGCGATTTGTGCATCGAAAAAGCTTTTCGAATACGCTATACTGGATACGGGAATGGGAGGAATGCTCGTGGCGATTATCATCTTTTGCCTCGTATGTCTCTTCGCATATCGTATCCGCAAGCTTCCTGAAGCGATTCGGACGATCTTACTCATCCTCGGGTTACTCAGTGGATGGTTCGCGCTGTTTGAGATCATCAGTTATCTAGAAGCCAATCCTTACCTGGCTGCCATCCCGATTACACTTGGACTTGGCTACTGGTATTGGCGTCGTAAAAAAAAACGGACGACCGATTCTACCTCTCCTTGAGGTCGAGCGGTGTCCGCACATCAATCAAACAAGACTAGTGCCGCATGCGGGACTGGTCTTTTTTTGTCATAAGACGGCTGGTGGTCCAAATTTCCCGTCATGGTAATCCCGGTACGCCTGACGAATCTCGTCTTCCGTGTTCATAACGAACGGGCCGTAGGCAATCGTCTCTTCCCGGATCGGTTGACCGGAGTAAATCAGCACTTTTGTCCGGCTGACAGCGGTCAATTCGAGTTCACTATTTTCTGCCTGTTCGTCAAACGTCAATGTCGCGGCCATCGTCTTCGCGAGTCGCGTCTGGCTTGATCCGACTTCGAGTTCTCCCGCTAAGACATACAAAAAAGCATTATGGTTCGCCGGTAAGACATGACGATACGTTGCTCCCGGAGCCAATGAAACCTCACTCATCGTAATTGGAACCAAGCTGTCGAGTGGTCCCGTCACGCCGGCAATCTCCCCGGCATAAACCCTGACCTGTCCCCCGTCGAACGCAACGACCGGTGCCTCTTCCAGCAGGACGTTTTGATACGACGTCGTCGTCTCCTTCAAACGTTTCGGCAGATTGAGCCAGAGTTGGAGCGTATGGATCAAGTCGTCGTCGACCGCTTCTTCCGCATGCCGCGCCGCCCAACCGGCATTCATGTACTGGACGTCTCCGGCGTCTAAAATCGAATGTCCGCCATGATTATCGATATGTTCGAGCCGGCCATCGATGACATAGGTAATCGTCTGAAAACCTCGGTGGGGATGATCGGAAAACGTCCCGCGTTTGAACCAATCTTCCGCCATCAGGATGAACGGATCAAACTCATCTTTCCGGTCCGGTGACAGGACCCAGCCTTGCTGCACATGGGGATACCCATTTTGTTGATAGGTCACTTGCCAGTGGTTCTTGATATCACGTTTGAACATCTCTTTATCTCCTCTACTTATCATATTTTTATTGTCGCACAGCCGCGTCCTTAAGCCGTACTCGTTTGCTTATACCAGGGTTTCAACCTACAAAAAAACGACCCCGGTTAGTTGACCGGAATCGTTCCACTATTTTGAATCAGAGGCGTGATGCTTTTTGTTCGAGGACAGCAATCTTCTCTTCGATTTCAAGCAGCTTCAGTTCGTGTTCGAGTTCGAGGCGACGTTTTTTCCGTTTCAGCTGGCTCAGTTCTTCTGCGACCGATTCCGGTGAAGCTTCCGGACGTGGCGGTGCCGATTGATCCATCGATTGACGGAGCGGGTCAAACAGGTTCGACTTGGCAAACTTCGCCGCTTCCGGGCCAAACAGGTCGTTGATGATCGGCAGGACCTTGTTCATCGCGTTGCCCGGAATTTGTGACTTCTCATCGACCAGACGTTTGAGTGCTAATTCGTCGACCAAATAGCCTTTACCATCCTGCTCGGCGTGCAACTCTCCCGTACGGATCCAACGGCGGACCGTCTCTTCTGATACGCGTAACAATTCACTGATCTGTTTTGTCGTTAACATCGTTATCCCTCTTTCCGATTCATTTGATACCTTTACTATACACACGTGTGTGCGTGTGTGTCAATCGATACACACATCAAAAATCCCTCCGAACCATTACGGTCCAGAGGGCTTTTGTCTTATCCAGCACGTCGTAACAACAACCACAGTCCAACGACTGCAAGACCTGCTCCTGTTGCTGCATATGGGAATGGTTCATCTTCCCCCGCTTGCGGGAGACGTTCGTTTGACGTCGTGTTCGTTGCTTTTTGATCGGCCACACTCGTCTCCGGTGCTGCGACCGTCTTGACGGACGTTTGGGTCGGTTTTGGTTTCGGTTCGACGATTGGTTTCGCCTTGGCGATTTCTGCGACGAGGAAATATCCCATCGTATCTTCCGTTAGTGTGACCGAATCCGTCGTTGCTTTGCGTTTAAACAGTTTGAGGAATTCATCGTATTCCGGGAATTCTTCTTCCTCTTCACCGGCCATCCCGACGGCTAATGCTTTCACATTTGCCTTCGTCAATCCCAAGTCAAGTGAATCCATCAAATCGTCCAGTGACACATGGTGCATCGCTTCGACCGTGTACCCGGCCGCCACTTCCGTTTTAATCGTATACGTTCCTGGTGTCATCTCGATCATCAAAGCATCGTCTTTTCCGATTTTCTCCGTATAGACGTCTTTTCCGGTGATGGCATCCGTCACTGTGTACGTCGCAGGAATCGTCTGCTCCGAATAACCCGGAATCTTGTCTTCATTCGCGTCTAAGAAGTTCGTGACAAGCAAGAGATTCGCAAAGTCCATTTCTTCCTCATCTTGACCGTACAGACCGGCATCGATCTGAACGATGTCACCTGCTTTGAGTTTGACGCGTGCCAGGTCTTCATCATCCAGGTCGGAATCAATCGTTGGATCCGTCCCTTGATGCTTAGGGGACGTGTAGTAGTAGCCGATATCCATGCCATACACTTCGACGTAATACGTGCCTGGCTTGATATCCGTAAACGTATACAAACCGTCTTTCGTATAGACTTCTTCGACCACGTCGTATTCTTTGTTCAAGAGATAGACCGGCACGTCATTGATCCGTGTCTCTTTTTCCTGACGGATGCCGTCCTCGTTCTCATCGTACCAGATGATTCCGTTGATCGTCCCTGTCGTTGCGACCGGTTGCTCCGTCTCCGGCTTCGGTTCTTCCTTCACTGGTTCTTCTTTGACGGGCTCCTCTTTGACGGGCTCCTCTGCAGGAGGATCTTCCTTGATCGGCTCTTCTGCAGGTGGTTCTGCCGTCACCGGTTCCTCTAGAGTCGGTTCTTCTTTGACTTCACGGCCAAACTCAATCAAGACCGTTTTTGTTTGATCCTCCGAGATGATTTTGACGATTGGTGCCGTCTCTGCCGTGAACGTGACCGTTGGTGTTTTCGTCATATCAATCGCTTGTCCTGTCAGACCGTCCGCGAAGACAAGTTCCGTTTCCGACTCGAGATTGACGACACCTTCTCCTGTAAAGGTCAGTGTATACGGATTCGTCCCCGTTCCTTTGACGTCCCATGTTGATGCCGTCTCTGCCTGTGCAGGTGTGATGACACCAAAGACGAGCAAACAAGCGAGTATGTACATTCCGATTTTTCGCATGATGTTTGTTTTCGCTCCATTCCTTAAATATGTGCTACCTAAATTTTAAACAAAGCAGGCAAAATAAACCAGTATATTTTAAAAAAATAACAAGATTTCAATCCGTTCAGACAAAAAAAGAAGCATACGATAACCGGGGAACACATGGCTATCGTATGCTTCTTTTGGTTCAGCGAACGACTTCGAGCGGGATTTCAATCCCACGTCCTGCACCTGCATCAATGATGAGTACCGGTAAACGGTTTTCATCAAAGACTTGCTCTTCAATCGTCGTATCCGACGTATAGGTTCTGACTTCACCCATTTTTTTCGCTTCGAATGAAACAAATGGGAACGGAATCGACTGATTGGCGACATCCAGACGAATGTCGACTTGTTGGTCGTCGAGTCGGATATCGTTTGCCGTCCGGATCGTCAGGCGCATCCGATCGTTTTCCGTCGTCGAGATCTGAGCTGAGATGTTTTCTGTTTGTCCGGCGCGTTTGACAGGATCGATGATGACCGTCGGGGAAGCGGTCTCCACCTTGTCCGCACGCTGACAACCAGGAATGACAAGCAACGAAATCGCCAATGGAATCAGCCAGCGCTTCATCACATGTTCACTTAATCGCGAAAGTCAGTTCAGCAGTACAGGCGACTTCCCCATCGACTGTTGCTGTAGCACGCCCTTTACCAATTGGTCCACGCAGTTTCGTCAGTTCGACTTCCAGTTTGAGCTGATCGCCGGGGACGACTTGACGCTTGAAACGACAATTCTCAATTCCGGCAAAAAAAGCCAGTTTGCCTTGATTCTGCTCCATCTTGAGGACAGCAAAGGCACCGACTTGTGCCAAGGCTTCGACGATCAAGACACCCGGCATGACATTGTAATCCGGGAAATGACCATTGAAGAATTCTTCGTTTGCCGTGACATTTTTGATGCCGACGGCCCGTTTTCCTTCTTCGACTTCTAAAATCCGGTCGACGAGTAAAAACGGATAACGGTGCGGAATCACTTCCTTGATTTGTTCAATCGTATACATATCACACAGCTCCAATCACTGGTTAGTTTAAGATTTCGTCCAAAAATCGGTGATGCGGGTCCATGTGTCGAGCTTGAGGACATCCATCGCTTCGCCACCACCAAGTGTCGCATATCCAACCATCGCACCGATGACTAACGCAAGGACGACAAGAAGAAGAATGATCAACAAACGCGCAATGATCGGAACGCGGCGTGAGGAATACTCGCGTATTTTTTTACGCTGCTTTGGTTCCTGCTCTTGTTGTTGCTCGTTCTTTATCTGTTGATTACGTTTCAGACGTTCACGGGTCGGCTGGTCCGTTCCTGCTTGATTTTGTACCATCTTGATCACCTTTCATTGGTTCAGTCTAAAGAACAGTATAGCATATTAGTACCTGGTATTAAACAGTTGCAGTTTAGCTACAAATCGGTTCTTTTTTCAAGTGTAACATGCACAAACGATGAACTTGTAAAAAAAGTTTCACAATTTCTATATAAGGAAGCAAAGTGGATTCGAACCCTTTTTCAAAAAAACTTTATCGATTTTTCAATCCAAATAAAATCCGGGCGCGTATGCTGTTCAGAACGATACAGACAACAACTACCAAATACATGTTAGATGCACCCAAATTTGAGAGGATGATATCAAGATGAAACATACTAAAAAATTCGCAGCAACAGCCATGGCAGCAGCACTCGTATTACCAGGAACGGCAGCATTCGCTTCCGGCGGTTCGTCAGATGACAAGATGATGCATGAGGACAACGCGAAAAACGTCACGGTCAACACGAAAGCCGCTGACCTGCGTGCAACACTTGATCAGTTACTTTCTGAGCACTTCGTGCTCGCCGTCATGGACATGAAAAAACAATATGACGGATCAAAAGATGCTAAATATTACGAAGCAGCACTCAAACAGAACGCCCTCGACATGACACCTGCGATCGCATCGGTCTACGGTGAAGAAGGCGCGAAACAGTTCGAGAAAATCTTCGTCGACCATAACAAATACACGACAGATCTCGTCAAGGCCGTCAAAGCAGACGACCAAGACGGCATCAACGCGTCAAAAGCAGAGACGGAAGAGTTCGTCCAAGATCTCTCAAGTTTCTTAGATACAGCAACAGAAGGTAAGTTGCCGAAGGCAGCAGCGGAAGAAGTCCTCCGTACCCATGAAGCAGACGTCTACAAAACATTCCAACAATATGCAGCCGGTGACTACGAAGGATCGTACAACACGTTCCGTGAAGGTTACAGCCGCATGTATGACATCTCAAAAGCCCTCTCAGTCGCGATCACAACACAAATGCCTGAGAAGTTCGACAACACGAAAGCCGATACAAAAGCAGCTGACCTCCGGTCAACACTTAACAGTCTCGCAGCGGAGCACGTCGCTCTTGCGAACATCAGCATGACAGCTGGCGTCGATCAAGCGAAAGACTACGATGCTGCAAACTGGGCTGAAGACATGCACACAGCAGACTTCAAAGCAGCTATGAAATCGGTCTACGGTCAAGCGGGTGCCGATCAGTTCGAGCAAGTCTGGACGAAAAACCACATCGAAGCACAAGCGAACCTCGTCACAGCAGCGATCAACGATGACAAAAAATTGATGGGTGACGCACAAGAGATGCTCAAAATGTTCTCAAATGACTTCGGCGCGTTCCTCGGTGCAGCGACGCAAGAAAACCTTCCGACAAAAGCAGCACAAGAAGCAGTTTCTGGTCATGAGACGTACGTCCAAGATACGTTCATGCAATATGCCGAAGGCGATTACAAAGGATCGGTCGACACGTTCCGTGAGTCTTACGCTTACATGTACGGCGTCGGTGCGAACCTCGGTGAAGCAATCGTCAAACAATCACCAGAGAAGTTCATGGACGGTACACCAGGCTCAATGCCGAACACAGGTAACGGCGGTATGAGTGACAACAATACAGCAGCAACGACTGGCGCGATCGCACTCTTCGGTCTTGCTCTCGGAGCAGCTGGAATCGTACTTGCTCGCAAACGTCAAAACGCATAAGAAATTGGGTATACTAAAAAGGATAGCGCCTCGGCACTATCCTTTTTCTGCGTAAGAGACTTTGTCTCGGAAAGGAGTGACGTGTCTTGAAAAAATGGTTATTACCGGTCAGCATCCTCTTGATGCTCGTTTCAATCGGTACGTTAATTTTTATATTGTTCGGGAACACAGATGAAACGAAAACAACTATCACACAAGGCGATGCAAAAACAGAATCTGCGGCATCTTCCGAGACAAAGGAAGACCCACTCAAACCATCAGAAATCTTCAAAAAAGAATTCAAAAGTCTTTCGACCAATGAAGTCGAACTTCCAAAAACATTAACCATCGATAAAATCGACGTCAAAACGAACGTCGAGCAGGTTGGTTTGGATAAAGAAGGCGCCATGGGAACTCCGAAAAATGAACAACAAGTCGGTTGGTACAAGTTCGGACCTCGTCCCGGTGACGTCGGCAACGCCGTCATTGATGGGCATACCGACACGAAGACCGGACCTGCCGTCTTTAACCGTCTCGACGATCTCAAAAAAGGCGACACGATCAAAATCAAGGATGAGTCTGGACGGACACTTGTTTTCCGTGTCAAAAAACTCGTCGAATACGGACACCTCGACGCGCCACTCGAAAAAATCTTCGGAGCGTCCGATCAACGTAACTTGAACTTGATTACTTGCATTGGTGTTTACGATGAGAACGAAGGCACATACGACAATCGTCTCGTCGTCTTCACGGAACTGGACGAAAAGGCTTCAGATCCCGTCAAAACACCGCCGAAACCGGCGACGAACGTCCGAGTATCCGGCGGTTTCGTCAACTGGTATGCATCTAAGGATGAAGAAGTCGTACAATACAACGTGTATCAGGAACAGGACGGGAAACGGAAAAAGTTAGGTGCGACAGAATCCATCGAACGTAAAGCCTTCCCGTTACCAAAAGACGCTACAGGACGATTCATCATCACGGCCGTCAACAAAGCCGGGATTGAATCAGAAGAAGCCTTCAGTGCCGTTCAAAAATAATCAAACTGAGCGAATCGTGCAGATGTCTGCATGATTCGCTCAGTTTTTTGGTTGATGAAGCGAAATCCGTAATTGTTTTTCGCCCGACATCGTTTTGTAGCGCAAATCAAGATGTCCGGCCGTCACTTGCTTCTGATTTGTCGGGATAAACATGATTCCCGTTCGTTCTTCTCCAGCACGATAAGAACCAGCGAGGGGATGTTGCTCATGCATGACCGGGACCGTTTTTCCACCTGTTTCGTACTCTCCGATTTTTTCTGACAGCTCAATCGGATCATTCGATTGATTTTTAATCGTCACCGTCAGTGCCAGTAAACAGTCGGAAGCTGCGCCAATTCGGACTGTTTTTTCTTTCGAGATGGCGACACGCAACAGCGGTGTCGTTCGGACTGTCTCACGTCGTTCGATTTCCAACGTCTCGATTTCCAGTCCACCCAGTGTGTAACGGACACCTAATCGATTTTCCAGATCAAACTGTTTGAGCTGTTTTTCTTCCCACTGTAGAATCGTTTGCGCAGGTTTCTGCTCGCTAGGTCGTTGTTCTTCCTCCCAGCTAATCGCCGGAATAACCCATTTGACAATCAACAGGATGAACAAGACTGGTATCAGGACATACAACAGGATGGTTTTCATTACAGCTCCATCTCCCCTACTTTGACGTCTAGATCTTTCCTTTAGTATTAGTATGTCTTTTAAAATCTAATAATTATACATTTTTTCACAATTGCATTAACAAAAAAATACCCTCGAGCATCTGCTCAAGGGTAAATTCAATCAGTACGTGATGTGCTGTTTACTCCAGGAAATCGATTCCTTGAACTGGCGAACGAGTTCTTCCGCCGGTCCCGTCAAGGAATACGCTAAGCCTTGGACCTTTTCTGACATCTGTTGAAGGACAAGTCCATCTTCAATCAGTTCCTGCAGTTGCTCAAGAATCTGACCGTGGGATTGATCGAGACGCTGTTCAATCTCCCCGATCGTCAAGGCTTCATCCCGTAACACATAGATGACACTCGACTTGAGACTATTCTCGAAATTGTGTTGAAACTTTTGGAGTGCTAATAAATCGGCCTGTTCTTCTACATGACGTTGATCCATCTGGCGCATACCCCTTTCGTGACACGATACACTACCTTTTCAGTATGACCGAACTGACCCAAAAATTCAAAGTCAGTCTTTTGTCGTTACGATCGTGCTAAACGACTTCTCGTCTTCCGCGACGACCATCTTCTTCTGTGAACGCAGATGATACAGACGGCGGATATTCAAGATGATGACTTTCATGACGGCGTAGAACGGTACACCGAGCAGGACACCAAAGAAACCGGCGATGTTACCGGCAACCAGTAAGACGATGATGATCGTGAGCGGATGAACATCCAGCGTCTTCCCTTGGACGAGCGGTGACATGATGTGTGAGTCGATCTGCTGGGCGACGGTCATGACGACGACCGCATACACCGCGAGAATCGGATCCTGGATGAACCCGACGATGAGTGCCGGTACGACTCCGATGACCGGTCCGAGGAACGGGATAATGTTCGTCATCGTCGCAAACAGGGCAAGCAACAGTGCGTAATCAATCCCAATGATCAGATAACCGATGTAGGCGATGATCCCGACACCGATACTGACGATGACTTGTCCACGGATGTAACTCATGATCGTCAAGTGGACGTCACTGAGGATTTTTTTCGTTTCTTTATGGTATTCGTAAGGCATCATCTTGACGAGGTTCCCTTTTAACTTATCCCCATCGAGCAACATATAGATCAACATGATCGGGATGATGATGATCGTGACGACCGTCGTCGTGATGACACTGACGAATCCGCCGACACCGGTTCCGATGTTTTTCAGGAACGACGAAGCGTATTCGGAAATGTTTCCGGAAAACTTATTAAACAGATCGTCCTGTCCCCCTAAGAAACGTGAGAAAAAGGCACTGTTTTGTAATTGGTCCCGGACATCGGTAAGCTGACGCTGGAACTGTGACGCAAGCGTCGGAATCGAGTTGACGAATTCCGTAATCTGATCCGATAACATCGGACCAAAGATGAATCCAAGCGTCGTCAAGATACTGATCAATCCGAGCAAGACGACAATCACGGCTGGTCGCCGCTTCATCTTCTTCTCGAGCAGTTCGACGATCGGGAGCAGAACATAGTAGAGAATACCGGCAATCGCCAGTGGGGGCACGACCATCTGCAATAAAATCGCTAACGGTCGGAATAAAAACGTCACATGATTGCCGACCCAGACGATGATCAATAGCGTCATGATCCACCAGGCACCACGGTACCATTTGTTCTCAAACATTTTTTGCATCTTGTCACTTCCTTATGATTAAAATAATGGCGTCTCCTTCATTAGTTTCCCTTTATCCCGGTTCTTCTAATCCTTATTTTCAAAAAATAGTTAAGCGACTATGAGTGCTGATTCCCTTCGATTGCTCACCCTTTTTGATCTTCTGCACAAAAACTAGTAATTAGAATATCTTTTTTGCATCTTTAAGTGTTAAAGTTTGATGGAGACGCTTCTAATAAGTACTATTAAAATACTGGATTAATTTTTTGAACCTAACAAAACCACATACGGAGGATAAATACGTGAAATGGATTAATCAAAAAATTGGTCGACAATTGATGTTCGCTTTTTATATGGTTTTCATCGCACTCAGCCTGACATCAGCCATCGTCTATAACTACACCGAACGCAAGATCGATCAAACGAATGCGACGTTCGACGATCTACGGGAACGCCGGACAAATGCTAACGCATTAGCCAACGAATGGACACTTGTGCAGAGCAACGTAAAATCGTATGTGCTGTTCGGAACACCGGAAATGCTCGATACAATCAAAAGCAATCAGCGTGAAATCGATCGCTTAACGACGTGGTTCGAAGACAATGCCATCTATACCCAAGGAAAAGAATATGCCGCCGCAACACGGACCCTCTATGACGATTATTTTGGGACTGCTCTACCGCTCCTGACGGAATATGTCGCAGGTAAAAAACAGGGAGCCATCGACGAAGCGTTCCTCGACCCTAAAACACTTGCTTCCTTATCGAACGGTGACGATTTGTTTAATCAAAACGGCACCTTAAAAGGGACGAACAGTCAATTGACGACCGATGCCGATGCGGCGGGAATCGATACGCTGCTCGCGAACTACCTGACCTTGATCCAAGGAAAGGAAGTCGAAGCGAAGACCAGTCTGTTAGATGAGATGCGTGTCGCCCAGATCATCTGGTTATCGAACCTGGTCGTCCTCGTCATCATCCTGCTCCTACTCGTCCGCCCGTTCATCAGCCGGGTGACGAAGCAGGTCAATACATTATCACGTGACAGTGCCTCACTCGCGGGCGGTGAGGACATTGCCGCCATCCCGTTACCAAAACGTCAGGATGAACTGTATACCTTAACCACTTCGTTTAATCAGATGGCAGCGTCCATCGCCGATAACAAGGTCCATCTGCTCGCGAAAAATGAAGAATTACAAGCACAACAAGAAGAACTCGTCGCCCAGCAGGAAGAACTGCAGGCGCAGCAGGAAGAACTTGAAGAAGCCCTTGAAATCACGTTACGAAGCGAACAGCACTTGAAGTACCGAAACGAGTTGACGGAAACCCTCGCCTCCCGCGAGACACTGACCGCTTACCCGGAAATCATCGAGAAGCTCGTCTCGATCACCCACTCGGAAATCGGTGCCTTATTGTTCCTTGACCAGCATGATGTCCGCTCGACGATCGAATACGGGATGACAAAAGAGATGGTCGGTCAACTGGTCAAAGACGACCAGTCGCTGTTCCACCGGGCGCGTGTCTTGAAACGACCGGTCCACTCGTCGAAACAAGTCGCACACGACAGTCCCTTGCCGTATCCATATTATATGTATGAAGTCGCTGTTCCGATTCTTGATCCGAACGAAGAAAAAATCATCGCCTGCGTTTATCTCGTCCGTTACCGCGATGCCTTCACACCGGAACAAATGGGCGATATCCTCTCGTTCTCGCATCAGTTGTCGCTTTCCTTGATGCGGATGGGGATTTACGAAAAAATGATGCACGAGAAAAACAAGACGGGCCAACTGCTGAACTCGATTCGCGAGGCCGTCGTCTATATCGAACATGAATCCGACGAGCTGCTCGTCAACGAACCGTTGATGAAACTGTTCCCGGAAGTCCAGACGGAGTACCAGGACGAAAGCAACTTGTCGTCGTTCCGTCAAGCGATGTCGGCCTTGTCGTCGATCATCGATGAGCCGGAACCGTTCGAACAGTACATCGAACAGATCGTCGAACAAAACCTGCCGAGCGAAAGTCTTGTCGTCTCGATTCGCTCTCATAATGCCTACATTCAAATCTATGCCGAAAAAATTCAAATCAATCAGGTTTGGGTCGGCACGATGCTCGTCTTGCGTGATGTCACAAAAGAGACGGAAGCGGACCGGATGAAAGAAGAGTTCGTCTCGACGGTCTCCCATGAACTCCGGACACCGTTATCTTCCATCTATGGCTTTACGGAACTGATGCTGAACCGTGAAATCGATGCGATGAAACAACGCAAATATTTAACGACGATCCACTCGGAAACCGGACGCCTGACGACTCTCGTCAATGATTTCCTTGACGTTCAGCGGATGGAATCAAGCGAACAACGTTACCAAATGGCGACGTTCGATCTCGTCCAGCTCGCCAGCGAACTGATTGATTTCCATGATGCGTCACATACGACCCATCAGTTGACGTTCGAGGCAGAAGGTCCGATCATGATCGATGCCGATTCCGAAAAAATCAAACAGTTGCTGAACAACCTGCTGAGCAACGCGATCAAGTACTCACCGGACGGTGGGGATATCGCGATCCAGATCCAAAATCAGGATGGATTCGCAGAAATCACGATTCGTGACCACGGAATCGGTATTCCACAAGAAGCGATGTCGAAACTGTTTGATAAGTTTTATCGTGTCGACAATTCGGAAACCCGCAAAATCGGTGGGACCGGACTTGGTTTATCAATCTGTAAAGAAATCGTCAAACATCACAACGGAACGATTGACGTCGAATCGACGGTCGGTGTCGGATCTACCTTTACGATCCGCTTTCCGATTGCTGTCATCTCGACGATCCTGACGTACGAAGAATAATGCAGACGACAAAGGGACTGACTCATAAGTCAGGCCAAAATCAATCCTTGTGACGGACGGTTTCGACATCCTCGCTTTCCATGGGCGGAAGGTAAACCGCGGATGAACGTTTCCGTCCTCCATCAATCAAATGGCCGATGATCCCATCTTTTCACGGGGTCATCGGCCGTTTCTATGCAAATTCTTATTGTTCACGAAAGAAAAGGGAGGTGGATTTCCGGATCAAACACCGGAAATCCACCTCCCTTCATTCATTTTAATCGAGAGACGTCTTTACTTTCGAGTCAGCCCCTTTGCTATTGATCCAACTGACTTATTTAAGCGACGTCACGATTCCCATCATCTGGTCCGATGTCGTCAAGGCTTTTGAATTGAGCTGGTACGCCCGTTGAATCTGCGTCAAGTTCGTCATCTCTGTTCCCATGTCGACGTTTGACGTCTCAAGGGTCCCGACGGTCAACGGATTACCTGTTGCATTCTGATATTGCCCCGTCGCCGTGTAGAGCCCTGCTCCTGCTTCGGTCAATTCACCGTGGTTCGGGATATCGGCAACGCCGATCCGGGCGAGGACACGCCGTTCCCCGTTCAGGATACCCGTGATGTTCCCGTCTTTGTTCAGTTCGATCGAGGTCGCATTGTCCGGTAACGTGATCGGTTCGTTAGCCTGGTTGATGACAGACCGTCCCGCATCATCCGTCAACAGGACTTGTCCGTTTGCTTGCGGTGACAATTCAAAATTGCCGTCCCGCGTAAACTTCGTGACACCATCTGCATCGATCACACCAAAAAAGTGATGCGGATCACTGAGAGCTGCGTCAAGATTACGACCCGTATTTTGGAACGTCCCCATCGTAAAGCGTGTTGCTTCATTGGCAACATAACCGCCGACGCCAAGGCGAAGTCCCGCTGGTGTCGTCAACGGACCCGTTGCAAGTCCTCCCGGTTGGTTGTTGAGATTACGCACAAGCAGTTCATTAAACTGCGATTCACGTCGTTTATAACCATTCGTATTGGCATTCGCCAAATTATGTCCTGTCGTATCAAGCTGCTTCTGGAGCTGTGCCATCGTACTGGCGGATGTATAAAGTGATTGCATGGATTTCCTCCTTGATTAACGGACACGTCCGATTTCCGAGACAGCTCTTTCAGCAGTCCGGTCATAGGCCTGGATGACTTTTTGGTTGGCTTCGAACTGGCGGAGACCGGCGTTCATCTCCGTCATCGTCTGCTCGACTTCAACGTTTCCTAATTCGAGTACACCTTGGTCCACTTTGACGGCACCCGCGTTCAAGGCATCCGGTGACCGGAACAATCCGTTCCCTGTCCGTTCAAGTGTCTCCGGCTGATCCGTCACGACAAGACCCAGGTTCCCGATCGCTTGCCCATTCCCGTCCGTGACGGCACCGTCTGCGCTGACGACGAAGTCTTCATTGACGACGTTCAGCGGTCGTCCATCCTCACCCAGCACCATATCATTTTCAGTCGTCCGTAAGAACCCATCCTGTCCGACGGCGAACTGACCGTTTGTCGTATAAAGGGTTTCCTCTTCACCGGTCGTCGGGTCCGCATGGCGAACCGTAAACAAGGCAGCTCCTTCGAGGGAACTGATTTGAATATCTGTCGCATTTCCCGTCTCCGTGATCGACCCCAGGGCAAAGTTCGGCGTCGCTGCCTGCATGAAGACACCTGTCGCCAGTTTCCCGACCGTTCCGCGTGACCGGATGCCTGACTGTTCATTGACAGCCGACTGCTGGATCATCATCTCCGGAAATGTCCGAAGGGATGCCTGATCGGCGCGGAATCCAGGCGTCCGGGCATTCGCCAGGTTGTTACTTAACATTTCTTGTTGCCGTTGTAACGACTGCATGGCATTGGATGCCGTGTACATTCCTCGTAACATATGTGTTGGCTCCTCATTGACTTATTGTTCAATTCTCTTCTTTATAGTATATCGGTCAATTTTTTGGAAATTCGATGTTTTTTTCAAAATAAGGGAATGAAAAACGTAGATGCATCGAAAGACCTACCCCTTTCGTTCAAAAACATTTGCTTATTTTTCAACAGATTTGATATTTCCAACTCCCATAAATTGTTATAATCACACTATGACGATACGAAACGAGGTGAGATGATGCCCTTCTTCAAAAGGAAGAATACAGAATCCTTCATCAATGGCTCCTTGGATTTCAAACAGCTTGTCGACGCGACACATTTTTTAGAGAATCATCCGGATGCCGTCTATACGTTGAATCTGGACGGTCAGATCGTTTCTTATAATCAAAAACTTTCGCTTCTTTTAGGATACGGGGGAAAACAACTCCAACACCAGCATTTCAGCGACTTCATCAGTCCGGCAGAAGCGCAACGGATCGCCCCACTCAAACAACGGGCCTTAAGTGGCGAAACCATCCATTTCACGGCGGACGTCTTGCATCGTGAAGGTCATGTGTTGACGATGAACGTGACCAACATTCCAATCTATCAACATCATGTCATCATCGGGATTTACGGAATTGCGCGAGACATCTCGCAACATCTTGAACTCCGACTCCAACATACCCGTTTGTCTGCAAAAGAACAGTTGACGGCGTCGCTGCCAGGTCTCGCCTTTTTCGAGTATGAAACAACGGCTGACCGGCTGTCTCTCTCGACTCATTTCGCAACCTTATTGGATGTGTCGCATCATCGATTGGCGTCACTCGATTACGATGAGTTTCTACTCGAAATCCATCCGGACGATCGATCGGTATTCAAAGAACAACTGACTCTCCTGCAAAAAGAGGGTTCGTCCACAGTCTCCTGTCATTTACGGATGAATCAAAAACAACACTATACGCAACAGGTGCAGTGTCAAGGTGTCCGTGTTGAGGACGAGCGTCAGGAACTGTTCAGCTTTTTGTTCCGGGAAACAGCCCGGCACACGCCGCTTGACGGAACGAAGAAGACGGACCGCTCACAGCAGGACGATGTGCCCGACAGCACCCTCATGCAACAACAAGAGGACATCCGGAAGTTATCGCTGTATGACCACGTGACCGGCCTGCCGAACCGGATGTTGTTCCTCGAGGAAATCGAGCACCTGACCCGAAAAAAACATCCCTTTACGATTTTATCGCTCGATTTCAATCAGCTGCACCAGATCAATGAACAGATCGGCTTTGACATCGGGGACCAGTGGTTACGGCAAACGAGCCAATTCTTGACGGAACAGTTACCGGACATGTATTGTTCCCGCCTTGCCGGCGACCATTACGCCGCTTTATGGACAGAACCGTTTGATGAACTACAATTGAAAAAAACGTGTCTTGATCTTCTCTCGGTGAACACGACCCGCTTTCAGATTGAAGGGTACGAGCTCGCAGCAGAACTCGCGATCGGCATCAGTCCGTTTCAAACTGAGGAGACAACCGCCACCGAACTACTCCATACCGCTAATCGGGCGTTGTCCCGGGCGAAACTTAAACCACAACCCGCTTATGAATTTTATACGTCACAACTCGATTTAGAAATTTACCGGCGGCATCAACTCGAACAAAGTTTACGGAATGCCATCGAACAAAAAGAATTGTTTCTTGAATACCAACCGAAAGTCGATATTTGGAGCGGTCAGATTTTGACGTGCGAAGCACTGATTCGTTGGGACCATCCAGAATGGGGACGGATTCCCCCACAAGATTTCATTCCTTTGTCGGAGGAAGGACACTGTTATTTACCGATTGGCGAATGGGTTCTTGAAACCGTCTGTCAGACCCTCCAATCTTTGTTGCACAACGCGTTACCGGTCGTCCCGATTTCCATCAACTTATCTTCCAAGCAGTTGCTCCATCGGGACTTTGTTCAGACGATCCGGACTTGTCTACACCGGTATCAAGTACCCGCCCGGTATCTCCAGCTCGAACTTCAGGAGACCGCCTTGCTTCAGGAAAGTGAGTTCATCAAGGAAACGTTGCAACAGCTCCATCAGCTGGGAATCGAACTGACACTCGACGGCTACGGAAGTGGCGTGTCTTCCTTGAATAGTCTGCGTACGTATCCGATCAGCAGCCTAAAACTTGACCGGTCGTTTGTCGCTCAACTCGAAGAAGACAACAGTCCGGCGCCCTTGATCAAAAGTATCGTTTATCTAGCCAAGGAGTTTCAGCTGACCGTCGTCGCCGAAGGAATCGAGACGCTCGAGCAGCTCGAGCAGTTCCGGGAATTCGAATGCCACGCCGTCCAAGGTTATCTGTTCAGCCGGCCAGTTGGTATCGAGCAGTTACCGGTTGTTCTGAAACAGGCTGTTCTCGTGCCGATGGAGTCGATGAAAAAATCGCCGAAAAAACCATTACCATCGCTCCATGGGCACATCTCGATCACGCGATTAAACGGAAAGGATGTCAATGTCGGTTCCTCCCCGATCCTGATCACCCGGAGTACGAACCGATCCGTTCATTTTTACGCATCGATCCGTCTACCGGTCAATCACCAAATCGAGTTGTCCTTACAGCTGACGGATGTCGTCCATCCCAAAACATTGATCGAACCCCTTGCCCTGACCGAACTCGATAATGGTCTGTTCCATTATTCGGCTGACTATAAGATTCGGGCCCAGTCGAGTCAAATCATGAAAGCACTTGAAACGTCCCAGCAACTGAAGCTCGATGAATTCTTCATGTTGTCCTGACGACCCGCAATCCGCTGATAATACATCAAAAAGGCTGTTCCGATGAAAATCGAAACAGCCTTTTTCCTATACGTCATGAATGTTTTTTGCTGAGCACGGCTGTTTGTGTCCGCTCGAGGACCGCATTCGTGAGGACGATCAGACCCGTGAACAGGAACAACGCTTCAAAACCAAAGTGACCGGCAATCTGACCACCTGCCAGTGGTCCAAGGAAATTCCCCATGAACTGGGCTGACTGATTATAACCGAAGATCCGCCCTGCCGCATTCGCCGGTGTATGTTTCCGAAGCAACGCTTGGACGGACGGCATCAACGCCGCTGTCGCAAAACCGATTCCCATCCGTAAGATGATCAATTGACTCGTATCCGTCACGAAGGCTTGCGGAATCAAGAAGGCCGCAAAAATCAGCAAAGCGTAGAACAGGACACGTTCCGCCCCGATCTTATCCGACAGGCGACCAAGCCGCTGCGCCGCCAGCAAGGCGGCAATCCCAGGAGCTGACGCGACGATGCCGGATAACAGCGCCAGCCGTTCCGTACCGGGACTGAGTTCCCGGACGTAGAGCGACAAAATCGGACTGATCGATTGAGCGGCGAACTGAATCAAAAACGTCGTCAAGAAGAGGCTTAGGATCAATTCTGGATGACGCAGAGATTGAATGATTTCTTTGGCTGACGCCATCGACTTCGTCTGTAGAGGAACGAAATCTTCTTTGACAAAGAAATACGTGACGAGAAACGTCAAGAAGAGCGGAATGCTCGTAAAGAGAAAAACGGGTCGAAGCCCAATCATATCGGCAAGGAATCCTCCAATCAGAGGTCCGAGCAAGCCACCGGCAATCCCACCGGTTGATAATGTACCGAGCGCCCAGCCACTTTTCTCTTTTGGGGTTTGTGACGCAATCAAGGTGATTCCGGCCGAGATGAATCCGGAAACCGCACCCATGACAAGCCGTAAGAAGACCAGTTGATAGACATCCTGGACGAAACTGATCAAGAACATGACGATCGACATCCCGAGACTCGCTCGGAGCAACATCAATTTCCGTCCTTTTTTATCCGCGAGCCGTCCCCAAATCGGCGAGACGATCGCTGCGACGAGGAATGTCGCACCAAACGCGACCCCGGACCAGGTCGTGATTTCCTGGCGACCATTCACGCCCAGTTCTTCGATGAATAAGGGCAAAAACGGTAACACTAAGCTCAAGGCGGCAGCGGTCAAAAAACTACCGATCCAGACGACAACTAAATTTCGTTTCCATAATGGCATTGTGGCATCACTTCCTTTTTAATGGTAATTCCGGTTCAATACAACAACTTCTAATATACACTTCATAAAGTAAAATGTATAGTATTCGAACTGACCCTAAGGACACCCGGACTATTGGCTTATATCCAAATCACGCTGGACGACCGATAATAAGGTAACTCAATAAGGGAGTGAACGATATGAAACGCTTCATCATCAGTCTGATTTGTCTTACGATGGCTGCTACGCTTCTGCCTGCCAGAACCGAAGCGGCCGTCACCGTCACGCGCCATACCGTGATGTGGTCCATTCCTGAAGCGAAACAAATTTCAACGAAAGTCACACAGCTGGCAAACAGACAGATGAAACGTGTCTACCTGCATGTCGCTGTCGAGGGTGATCGAACTCTCTACCGTACATTCGTTGAAAAAGCACATCTTGCCGGAATCGAAGTTTATTTCTTATTCGGTCAGCCCAGTTGGATTACGAATGAAGGGACGACGAACCGGCCGAACGTCGAAGATCCGTTAGCCTGGATCAACGTCTATCTGCAGGAAACGATGGAGCGTCCGGACGGCATCAGTGTCGACCTCGAGCCGTATGCCTTACCGGCCTGGGAAACGGACCAATCTGCCGTCATCGCTTCTTATCAACGACTTTTGACTGCTTTTCATGATGTCAGCGCGTTTCGCGGGCTTCCGTTGCAACTGTTCTTACCCTTTTGGTTCCATACGGTCACTGACGTCTCCGGACGCCCGCTCAGTGAATGGGCGATGGAACTGGCCGACGAAGTAACACTAATGAGTTACAGGACGGTCTATGGCGGTGGAAATGGTCTTGCCGCGATTACGATGACCGATGCCTTATATGCCGCGAGTCATCAGCACCGTCTGTCCTATGCACTGGAATTCACGGAACTGCCGGAAACACCGAGCATCACCTTTTATGGGAAGACACGGACTACACTCAATCAACTGATCAATCAGACGATGAACAGTTCGCTGCCGCCGAGTGCCATCGTCTACCATGATTTTGAAGCGTATCAGGCATTCATGCGGAGTACGCAATAATCAGGAAAGATTGGTTCCAGAATTATCACTTTTTCTTACGTTTTCCATACAACAAGGGGTCATTCCGCGATTGGAATGACCCCTTGTTTTGATTTATCTTATTTTCCTAAGTGATCGAGCATGATGCCTGTCCCGCGCGCGACACATAACATCGGATCTTCTGCGATCAAGACCGGCAGTCCCAGTTCCTTCGCGAGTAACTGATCGATCCCGTCGAGCAATGCTCCACCACCGGTCAGGATGATGCCACGGTCGATGATGTCTGCTGCCAGTTCCGGTGGTGTTTTCTCGAGGACACGTTTCGTCGCTTCGACGATTTCCATCGCCGCTTCCGCCAACGCTTCGTGCATCTCTTGTGAAGAAATCGTGATGTTGTCCGGGAGACCGGTCACGAGATTACGACCACGAATGTCCATCTCTTCTTGACGCCCTTCGTCTGAAACGGTTGCAACCGTCATCTTGACGTTTTGAGCCGTCCGCTCCCCGATGATGAGTTTATGGTTATCCTTGATCGCTCGAATGATATCGTGATCAAACCGGTCACCCGCCACTTTTATCGTTTCGCCACAGACGATATCTCCCATCGAAAGAACGGCGACATCCGTCGTACCGCCACCAATATCAATCACCATATGACCAGCCGGCATCCAAATGTCCATTCCGGCACCAACTGCCGCGACTTTTGGTTCGACTTCGAGGAAAACGGTTTTGGCACCCGATTTTTCTCCAGCCTGGCGAATCGCTTTGGCTTCGACCGTCGTGATGCTCGCTGGTGTACAGATCAACATCCGGACGCCACCAAACATACTCCGGACTTCAATCTTGTCGATGAAATGGCGTAACATCGCTTCTGTCATCTCAAAATCGGCAATGACTCCATCCCGAAGTGGACGGATTGCGACGATGTTTCCTGGTGTCCGACCGACCATCTGGTGCGCTTCGGTTCCGACGGCATGAATTTTTCCTGTTGCTTTATCAATGGCGACAACCGATGGCTCATCGAGCACGATGCCCCTACCTTTTACATGAATGACGACATTTGCCGTCCCTAGGTCAATCCCGATATCCTTTGTAAAAAACATCTCGCGTGATCTCCTTTATCCACTGGCTATTATTCCAAAATATAGAGCGTCGTTTGGACGTCTAACCCATTTATGTATACATACCTTTCAATTCTAGCACAGCAAAACAAAAAGAGACGACTTTCTTTTTGAGAAAGTCGTCAAGAATATAGGGAATGAAATAAGAGCTTAAAGCTTCGTAGCTGCTGTTTCTTCAATCGCAACCGTTTCTTCCGTAATCCGCTCGACATCTGCGCCGAGTGCTTGTAATTTAAGGTGGAAATCAACATATCCACGATCGATATGGTGTAAGGCTCCGACACGTGTTTCGCCTTCAGCGATCAATCCTGCCGTGACAAGTGCTGCTCCTGAACGAAGATCCGTTGAGAGAACTTCTGCGCCTTGGAGCTGGATGCCGCCTGTGATGATGGATGAACGTCCTTCAATCTTGATATCGGCATTCATCCGACGGAATTCTTCGACATGCATGAAGCGGTTTTCGAAGACCGTTTCCGTGATGACTGACGTACCTTCTGCTTTTAAGACCAATGCCATCATTTGAGCTTGGACATCTGTCGGGAAACCAGGGTGTGGCATCGTCTTGACATCAATCGCAACAAGCTTTTTCGGTCCGATGACACGAAGTCCTTCTTCTGTATCCGAGATCTTGACGCCCATCTCTTCCATTTTTGAGATCAATGGACGAAGGTGTTCACGCTCTGCCCCGATGACTTCGACGTCACCTTCTGTGATGGCGGCTGCAATCATGAACGTACCCGCTTCGATCCGGTCTGGAATGACATAGTGGTTGCCACCATGAAGTTTTTCGACACCTTCGATACGGATCGTCTCTGTTCCAGCACCACGGACTTTTGCACCCATTGCGTTCAAGAAGTTAGCGAGATCCACGATTTCAGGTTCTTTGGCGACATTTTCGATGACAGTTGTTCCTTCAGCAAGTGTTGCTGCCATCATGATGTTTTCAGTCGCACCGACGGATGGGAAGTCCAAGTAGATTTTTGCGCCTTGAAGACGGCCATCGACTTGTGCTTCAACGAACCCGTTCCCGATGATCGTTTTCGCACCCATTGCTTCAAAACCTTTTAAGTGTAAATCGATTGGACGTGAACCAATTGCACAGCCACCCGGCATCGCGACACGCGCGCGACCGAGACGAGCAAGGAGTGGTCCCATGACGAGAATCGACGCACGCATCTTACGAACGTATTCAAGTGGTGCCTCATCTTTTAGTTCTGCTTCCGCATTAACCGTCACCGTGTTTGCTTCGGCATCAAATATCACTTCTGCATTCAAATTACGTAGGACATTATTGATTGTATAGACGTCTGCAAGACGTGGGACATTTTGAAGGACTGATGTTCCTTCTGAAGCAAGCAATGTTGCGACCAATGTTTTTAAGACTGCATTTTTTGCACCCTCTACTTTTACCGTTCCAGCTAGTTTACGTCCGCCACGGACAACAATTTTTTCCATTACTCATACTCCTCTGCTTTCGTTTCTGTTCTACTATTTATAATTCGCGATTGGTGTGAATCATAGTTGAAGACCAACGCATGATAGAAGAGAAACACACTGTAGTTTATCTCTCGTTCCAAATCCAACACGACTTTTCAGCTTTACAATGGTTTTGTTTCTTCATTATAAGATTACTATCCTGTTCCATACTAAATCAGATTTCCAATTTAGGGTTTACAATGAAGTTACAAGTTCACCCGACTAAGAACTGGAGACGCTGTGCGAATCCGGAATAATCGAGTAAAAAGCGGGCAACAAGTGAACCGAGCGCAATGGCAAGTGACACTCGCAAGGCAACCGCCTGTGGTCCTTTAGGATGTTGCAGGAACTTCTCCCATTTGACCGGAAGGAGTGCCCACCAGGCGAAGACGATCGCCGTGAGATAGACGAGCATACTGACTAATGCACTTAAACCGATTGACGTCACTGTTCCTGCACCTCTTCTGTTTCTGTTTTAGGTTTTCCCAACCTTACCATGATTTCATACAATGAATGATTGCGCAAACAAAATGACACAAGATAATTTATTTTAGCGTATAAAATATATTATTGGAAGATGATTATGGAAAATTCCGCATAATAAGATTGAAAAATGTGTGAAGAGGACACATATAGTGTACTTTTACGTTTTTGACCGTTGTTAAACCTGAATGCCTTCACTCTTTTATGAGAACGGTTGTCCCAACGGATTTTATTGACCAGTCATCAAAAAAAAGACCCGATTTCCATTGACGGAAACCGGGTCTTTTTACTTGGTTCAATCGCGACCATACTCTTTTAGGTTGAGACGGTTGATTGCGCGTTTCAATGAAAGCTCAGCGCGTTTGAACTCAAGATCTGATAATTTCGTGTCCTGGAGACGACGTTCTGCACGGACTTTTGCAGCAGAGGCGCGGTCATAATCGACCTTATCCGCTGCTTCAGCCGTTTCCGCAAGAACCGTCACTGTATCCTGGCGCACTTCCATAAAGCCACCGCTGATAGCGATCAACGTGCGTCCGCCATCTTCGTGGCGCAACTTCAAGATGCTGATGTCGAGTGGTGTTACGAGCGGTACGTGGTGCGGGAGAACCCCGATCTCACCAGATATCGTTTTCGCAACGACCATACGGACATCGCCATCATACACTTCGCCATCCGGGGTGACGATATTGACATGAAGTGTGTTCATCTCAAGTCCCCCTTATGCTTTGTCACTTAGACAAGCGTCTTCGCTTTTTCAATCGCATCTTCGATCGGACCGACGAGACGGAATGCTTCTTCCGTCAAATCATCGTGTTTCCCACCGAGGATTTCTTTGAAGCCGCGGATCGTGTCCTTAACCGGGACGTACGATCCTGTTTGTCCTGTGAACTGCTCAGCTACGTGGAAGTTCTGCGACAAGAAGAACTGGATACGACGCGCACGGTGTACAGTCAATTTGTCTTCTTCAGACAACTCGTCCATACCGAGGATTGCGATGATATCTTGAAGTTCTTTGTAACGCTGAAGTGTTTCCTGAACTTGACGTGCTACGCCGTAATGCTCTTCGCCGACGATTTCCGGTGAAAGGGCACGTGATGTAGAAGCAAGTGGATCCACGGCAGGATAGATCCCCATCTCAGAGAGACGGCGCTCAAGGTTCGTCGTTGCATCTAAGTGAGCAAACGTCGTCGCAGGAGCCGGGTCAGTATAGTCATCGGCTGGTACATAAACCGCTTGGATCGATGTAACCGAACCTTTGTTTGTTGACGTGATACGCTCTTGGAGCATACCCATCTCTGTAGCAAGTGTCGGCTGGTAACCAACGGCAGATGGCATACGACCGAGAAGGGCCGATACCTCTGAACCTGCTTGTGTATAACGGAAGATGTTATCGACGAAGAGAAGAACGTCTTGTCCCTGCTCATCACGGAAGTATTCCGCCATCGTCAAACCAGTCAAGGCAACACGAAGACGTGCGCCCGGCGGCTCGTTCATCTGACCGAAGACCATCGCCGTTTGTTTGATAACGCCTGAATCCGTCATCTCATGGTACAAGTCATTACCTTCACGCGTCCGCTCACCAACACCTGCGAATACCGAGATACCGCTGTGCTCTTGCGCGATGTTGTTGATCAATTCCTGGATGAGGACGGTCTTACCTACACCGGCACCACCGAAGAGACCGATCTTACCACCCTTGATGTAAGGCGCGAGTAAGTCAACGACTTTAATTCCTGTTTCGAGGATTTCAACTTTTGTTGAAAGGTTATCAAACGTCGGTGCTTTTTTGTGGATCGGAAGACGTTCCACGCTTGCATCGAGTTCTTTTTCATCAATTGGGTTACCGAGTACGTTGAAGACGCGACCAAGCGTTGCTTCTCCGACAGGTACCGAGATTGGAGCACCAGTGTCCAGTACTTCCACTCCACGGCGTACACCATCCGTAGAATCCATCGCAATGGTACGGACGACATCGTCACCAAGGTGCAAGGCGACCTCAAGCGTCAAGTCGATAGCCACTTCTTCTACTGTTTGCGGCGTATATTGAATACGAAGCGCGTTGTAGATGTTCGGCAAGTGTCCGTCGAACTTAACGTCGATGACAGGTCCCATGACCGCGACGACGCGGCCTTTTAAACCGAGTTCGTTCATCGTGTTTCCTCCTAGCTATCATTACGCCGAGTGGATTACTGCTGGGCAGCGGCTCCACTGACGATCTCTGTGATTTCTTGCGTGATTGCAGCTTGTCGAGCCCGGTTGTAGACGAGAGTCAATCGACCGATCAAGTCATCTGCGTTATCTGTCGCACTTTGCATTGCTGTCATACGTGACGCATGTTCTGCTACTTTCGCGTCAAGAAGCGCACCGAAAATCAAGCTCTCCGCATAACGCGGAAGGAGTTCAGAAAGGATTTGTTCCTCACTTGGCTCGTACTCATAAGTCGTCGAAGACGAAGCTTCGATTTCTCCGAGTGGGAGAAGGGTTTCGACTTTCACTTCCTGGCTGATGACAGACATGAAGTGGTTGTAGCACAGCTTGAGTTCGTCGATTTCGCCGAGCGTGAACGCACTCACTGTACGCTTCACGATTTCTGCGACATCGACATACGAAGGAGAATCGTTTAGTCCTGTGATCGCGTCCGTGACCGTGATTCCGCGTGAACGGAAGAACTGGACACCGACTTTACCGACCACGAACAAGACGTAACTGTCCGTAGTATGCTTTTCATTGATTTCCCGGTAGACTTCACGCAGCACGTTGGCGTTATATGCACCAGCTAAGCCGCGATCCGATGTGATGACGATATAGCCTGTCTTTTTGACAGGACGTTTTTCGAGCATCGGATGGCTAGCACCTGTCGTGCCATTCGCAATGGTTCCGAGCACTTCCTGCATTTTCAGCATGTAAGGCTGGAACTTCGCGCTATGTGCTTGAGCGCGGTTCAGTTTCGACGCCGAAACCATGTTCATCGCTTTCGTGATCTGTTTCGTACTTTTCGTCGAGTTGATCCGCATTTGTATCTCGCGCAACGATGCCATTTCGATTCACCACCTTGTTAGTATCAAGAGCGTCCGGCCGAGCCTAAGAGAAACCTCTTAGACAGTCGGCTGGAACGTTTTCTTAAATTCTGAGATTGCAGTAACGATTTCTTCGTCAGCTGGAAGGTTACCTGTTTTACGGATCTCATCGCAAAGTTGTTTGCGGTTTTGATCGAGCCAAAGGTTGAGTTCCTTTTCAAAACGACGAATATCTGAAACGGCAACATCATCAAGGTGACCACGAGTCAAGGCATAGATGATGATGACTTGCTTATCGACAGTCAACGGTTGGTTGAGATCCTGTTTCAGAACCTCTACTGTCCGCTCACCACGGTTAAGCTTCGATTGTGTCGCTTTATCAAGGTCAGATCCGAACTGTGAAAAGGCTTCTAACTCACGGTAAGAGGCGAGGTCAAGACGGAGCGTACCCGCTACCTTCTTCATCGCTTTTACTTGAGCCGAACCACCTACACGCGATACCGAGAGACCCGGGTTGATCGCTGGACGGACACCTGAGAAGAAGAGATCCGATTGAAGGAAGATTTGACCATCCGTGATTGAGATTACGTTTGTCGGGATGTAAGCCGAGATATCCGACGCCTGTGTCTCGATGAACGGAAGTGCTGTTAAGCTACCGCCACCCAGTCCGTCATTCAATTTCGCTGCACGCTCAAGGAGACGTGAGTGAAGGTAGAAGACATCACCCGGGTAGGCTTCGCGGCCTGGTGGACGCTTCAGAAGAAGCGAAAGCTCACGGTATGCCGCTGCTTGTTTTGAAAGATCATCATAGATGACAAGAACGTGCTTGCCGAGATCCATGAAGTGTTCACCCATCGCTACACCAGCGAATGGTGCGAGGTAAAGAAGTGGCGCCGGCTGTGAAGCTGCTGCCGAAACGACGATCGTGTAATCAAGTGCACCGTTTTTACGGAGTGTCTCAACAACACCACGGACCGTTGATTCTTTTTGTCCGATTGCGACGTAGATACAGATCATGTTTTCTTCTTTTTGGTTGATGATCGTATCGATGGCGATCGACGTCTTACCCGTCTGACGGTCACCGATGATCAACTCACGTTGGCCGCGACCGATTGGAACGAGGGCATCGATTGCCTTGATTCCCGTCTGAAGTGGTTCGTGAACCGATTTACGTGCCATAACACCAGAAGCTTTACGCTCGATTGGGTTATAGTGTTCTGTTTCGATTGGACCAAGACCATCGATCGGCATACCGAGCGGGTTGACGACACGTCCGAGGAGTGCGTCTCCTGTTGGTACTTCCATGATGCGGCCCGTACGGCGAACAGAGTCGCCTTCTTTGATTTCAAGGTAGTCACCAAGAATGATGATACCGACGTTGCCTTCTTCTAAGTTTTGCGCCAAGCCCATTGTGCCGTTAGCGAATTCTACGAGCTCTCCCGACATGACGTTGTCGAGTCCGTGTGCACGAGCGATACCATCACCGATTTGGATGACTGTACCTGTCTCGTTCACTTCCATCGTAGAACCGTACTGCGCGATACGCGCTTTAAGCAGGGCGCTGATTTCTTCAGCTCTAATGCTCATGCGTTTCACCCCTATTTTCTTACGCTTTTAACAGCTCACGCTCAAGTCGCGTTAGTTTCGTTTCGATCGTGCCATCATATGTCGTGTAACCGATTTGAACACGAAGTCCACCGATTACGTTCGTATCAACAACATTTTCTACTTCAAGCGTTTTACCTGATTTTTGGCCAAACGTTTCTTTCACATTCGTGAGTTCTGCGTCTGACAGTTTGTATGCACTTGTTACGATTGCTGTCGCAACGTTACGGTGCTCATTTAACAACGCAATGAAATGCTCCGGCAATGATAATACTTCCGCCGCGCGGTCGTTTTCGACCATGACGAGGATCGTATTCAAGACAATCGTGTTGAAGCCTGTGAAGCTCGTATGAAGTACTTGCTTCAGCTCTTCTGCAGAAATCGATGGGTTGTCTAACACCGATGCGAGCTCTGGTGTTGCGTGGAGCACTTCGCCGAGCGTTCGCACATCAGCTTCTGCTTGTTCGAGCACATGGTGCTCAAGTGCAAGATCGAAGAGCGCTTTTGCGTAGCGTCCCGCTACGTGGTCACGCATTAGTTCGTGCCCTTAGTGTCAGCAAGGAATTGATCGACGAGTGCACGTTGTGCTGCTTCGTCTGTCGCAAGCTGTGTTTTCATGACGTGGCGTGCTGCAGCGATTGCTTGAAGAGCAACATCGTTCTTCAAAGCAGCTTGTGCTTCAGCGCGTTCACGTTCGATTGCACGGCGGGCTTCTTCCTTGCTCAATTCTGTTTCAACACGTGCCTGCTCCATCGCACGTGCTTGTTCTGCCTCAGCTTGACGGCGTGATGCTTCTAAAAGGTCACGTGCTTCCGTACGTGCCTTGTTAAGTTCTGCTTGTTGTTGTTCTACGTAGACTTCAGCGTCTTTCCGGCTTTTTTCAGCCGAATTGATCTCGCTCGCCACATGCTCTTCACGCGCTTTCATCATGTTGATGAGCGGGCCCCATGCGAATTTCTTCAAGAGGATGAGGAGCAAGAGGAAAACGACGATCGTGACGATCATATTGGCAAGTAAGAGTTGGCTGCCTTCGCCGCCTGCCTCTGCCGCAAGATACGTGAGATTCATTCGATTACACTCCCCTCGTGGTTGGTCCTACTTCAATATCTACATAAGGGAGCCAAAGCTCCCGTGACGGTTCACTCTTGCTGAACGAATAACGCCCTATGTAGCTCAGTTCTTTGTACGTAAGATTAAATACGGATTAAGAGTTGAGGAGAAGGAAACCGACCGCTACACCGATGATTGGAAGTGCCTCAACGAGACCGATACCGATGAACATTGTTTGACGAAGTTCGTTTTTGAGTTCTGGCTGACGTGCTTGTCCTAATACTGTACCGTTTACGATAAGACCGTTACCGATACCTGCGCCAAGTGCGCCGAGTCCGATGATGATCGCTGTTGCAATAAGTTCCATGATGAATTGCCTCCCTAGATTGTGTTCGAAATTTGGTCGTACCGTTATCGGAAAAGCAGATGCTTTACCTTCGAATTAATGGTCGTGCGCTGCCTTATGCCCGATGTAAACCATCGTTAAGATAAGGAAGATATACGCTTGGATTGCTCCGATGAAGAGCGAGAATCCTTGCCAGATAATCATTGGGATCGCTGACAGGATGACACCGACTGGTCCGAAGAATTGGAAATCGTTCGTTCCAGAGATGATTCCGATCGAGAGAATGATACCAATCATGATCTCACCCGCGAAGATGTTACCGTAAAGACGAAGACCAAGTGTCAACGTGTTTGCGAACTCCTCGATGATGGTGATGATGAACATCGGCGTCATAAACGTTTTCGCATAAGCGCCGAAGCCGCGCATTTTCACACCGTAATAATGGCTCATGACCACTACCATAGATGAAAGTGCAAGTGTCACGTACGGATCCGCAGTTGGTGAGTTGAACCAAATGTAGTGACCCGTCACAACGTTAAAGGGAAGACCCATTAAGTTGGACACGATGATGAATAGGAACAGTGTCATTCCGAAAGTTAGGAAGCGACCCCCTGTTTTCCAGTCCATCGTACTGCTGATGATTCCGCGAACGAATTCGAGGAATAACTCCAGCGTGTTTTGAAAACCGGTTGGCTTCATCGCAAGACGTCGCGTACCGGCCACGGCAATCAGGAAAACGAGAGCAGCTGCAATCAGCACTGTGATCAAGTTTGTCCAACTACCGTACAGAACGAAGTCGCCCCAGAGTGGGATTTCGTAAAGTGGCATTTCGTGGTTCATTTGACTATTCACCTCTTTTCCCGCTTAAGTTCGTGAGTAAAAAACTCACAAAATTGTATGACGTGGCCGGCGAGAAGGCCTATTACCACCGCAGTTAATGACAATTCGGTTTCATACTTCAAACCGATCATCACACAGAGTACCGCGACCGCCATGCGTGATACGGTCCCTCGAGACATTGGCTTACGCCCCCGCTCGATTACACGATACATTCGATCGACGCTTAATCGCTGAAGCGTCAAAATCATGAAGCTACCTGCCCCACCTAATGCCAGCCCATAAATCACTGGATCACTCGGATAACCGACAAGTAACAGGACGGCAAGGATTCCATAGTAGAGTCCGAACCATCTTAAGTACGCACGATACAACGCATCTTGAAGGATGATGTTCATGTCTTGTCTCCTAACAAGTGCCTGATCATTGCGATCATGCAGAGAATTCCGATGAAAATCCCGATGAACACTGAAAACGTCGCGCCCATCTTTTGCCACCAGTCCTGCTGTTCCCCATAGTTCCCAACAAGAAAGCCGATGACGATCGGTGCGGCAAGTGCCGTCGAAATTTGCGAGGCCATGACCATACTCGTCGCGAGCCCTTTTTGGCGCACTAGAGACGACCCCCTTTTCCCAGTTGTGAGCTCTTTTTCTTTCCCACAATTTGCGGATTTTCATACTAGTCAAGAATACAATGAGAACCATTTCATAGTCAAATGAATTCACAATTAAAATGGAGCGTCAAAACCATTGTATATCAACAATTGATAAGGTTTTCACAGAGGTATCCCATGCCACTCTTTTCACGAAGATGTGAAGAAAATATGTAGTGCTATCAACGTTTAGCGAGATGGTTCACTAGGTGAACAAAACCATTGAACAGTAACGTTATATCGTGTTTCGGAATGAGAAACAAGTCGTCTAAATTTGATTTGTGTCGATTTTGTGAAAAAACAATTTTTATTCACAATTGTAAACGCTTCCGTTTCGGGACGAAAAAACGCCTCTGACATCTGTTTGTAACAACTACGGCGGACGATTTCCAATTGGTCTCGTGTGTCCGTTGTCACAGCGTAAAATGTCATCGGTCGTTTTGTCGTTTCGAGGTCATATGTCAGCTATTTTTAACAAAAACCATATATTCATTTCTATAGGTGAGTGACTTGACCTCGCTTTCTCATCTCGCTTTCCTCGGGCAAAACGCAAGTCGCATCGGTCAAAATCATCCTGCTTCCATCACTGAATCAAGATCAGAACATCGAGTGATTCACCTGTCATGAACGTTCATGAAGAATAACTCGTGTCACAAACTAGTTTGCCCGAAACGGTTCTACTACCGGTCCTTGATTAAAATGTTGCAAAATCGCCGCCGCAATCCGTTCTGAGGCATGACCGTCCCCGTATGGATTCGAGGCCCGGGCCATCTTCTTATACGCCGCTTCGTCTTCAAGCAACTCGCTCGCCAGACGGTAAATCGTTTCTTCATCCGTTCCGGCCAGCTTCAACGTTCCCGCTTTGACGCCTTCCGGACGTTCCGTCGTATCGCGTAAGACGAGAACCGGCACACCGAGTGACGGGGCTTCTTCCTGAACGCCGCCGGAATCCGTCAAAATGAGATGGGCCCGGCTGGCAAAGTTATGGAAGTCAAAGACGTCAAGCGGTGGAATCAAGGTGATGCGGTCGTGTCCTCCAAAAACATCATTCGCTGCTTCCTGGACGACCGGATTCAAGTGGACCGGGTAGACGACATGAATATCCGGGTGGTCATCGACGAGACGCCGGATCGCCCGGAACATCTGATGCATCTTCGTACCGAGATTTTCACGCCGGTGGGCCGTCATCAGGACGAGTCGTTTCGAACCGATCTGTTCGAGGACGGGATGGACGTAATCCGGTTGGACCGTCGTTTGCAGGGCATCGATCGCCGTATTTCCGGTCACGAAAACGCCCGCATGTCGGTTTTCCGACGCTAAATTCGCCGCTGCCTGCTCGGTCGGTGCAAAATGCAAGTCGGCCAGCGTCGAGGTCAACTGCCGGTTCACTTCTTCCGGGAACGGTGAGTACTTGTCATATGTACGAAGCCCAGCTTCGACATGACCGACGGCAATCTGGTTGTAGTAGGCAGCGAGACTTCCGACAAACGTCGTCGTCGTGTCGCCATGAACAAGAACAAGATCAGGTTTTACTTCCTTCATGACGGCGTCGAGCCCTTCAAGACCTCGCGTCGTGATATCGACCAAGGTCTGCCGTGCTTTCATGATGTTCAAGTCGTAATCGGGCGTAATCTCGAACAGCTCCAAGACTTGATCGAGCATCTCCCGGTGCTGGGCTGTGATCGTGACATGGACATCAAACGCAGGATTGTTCTTTAAGACGTTGACGAGCGGTGCCATTTTGATGGCTTCCGGTCGTGTGCCGAAAATCGGCATGACTTTGATGGGCATACGGACTTCCTCCTTCTTGCTTCTGTTTTCATTAAAACATATTCCATGTCACGTGCGCAGTGCACGTCCGTGACGAGTTTACAAAAAAAGACGCTCCCTTCGCAGGAAGCGCCTTTGATTCTGCCGGTTACTTTGTACCAAACAGACGGTCACCCGCATCCCCGAGTCCAGGAACGATGTAACCATGGTCATTTAATTTCTCATCGAGTGCCGCGAGATAGATATCGACATCCGGATGCTCTTCCTGAATGCGTTTGACGCCTTCAGGTGCTGCGCAGAGGCACGCGAGCTTAATGCTTTGTGCGCCTTGTTTCTTTAAAGAGGAGATTGCGTCAGCAGCAGAACCGCCTGTCGCAAGCATTGGATCAACGACGACGAAATCGCGTTCTGCGACGTCTGTCGGTAATTTGAGATAGTATTCTGTCGGCTCAAGTGTTTCCGGATCACGGTAAAGACCGATATGCCCTACTTTGACGTTCGGCATCATCCGAAGCATTCCGTCGACCATCCCAAGACCGGCACGAAGGATCGGAACGATCCCCAGTTTCTTGCCCTCGATCATCTTTTGCGTCGTTTTCGTGACCGGTGTCTCGATTTCAACGTCGGTAAGTGGAAGGTCACGCGTGAGTTCATATGCCATCAATGAAGCCACTTCGTCGACAAGCTCCCGGAATTGTTTCGTTCCTGTTTCGACTTTACGCATGATCGTCATCTTGTGCTGAATCAATGGGTGATCAAATACATGTACTTTACTCATTGTTTTGCATCTCCTCTCCATTCTCTTTTCGCATTGTACTCTAAAAAGCGACCGCTTGGGAACTGTTTTCTTCGAATCAATCCCCTAGCGTACTCTTCCCTTCCAGGATTGCCTTCGCAGCATAAGACCATTCGTTGTCCGGTTGTTTCGCTAATTCCTGTAACGTCGTTTTATAGTTTCCGACTTTATTTTTTTGTTCGTAAACAGCCTGCATCCATAAGACATCACTCATGTAACCGGATTCCGGAAAGTCATTCCGGTAGGCCATGTAGTCACTTTGTTTTGTTTCCTTCAGCTTTCCGGCTGCAATCAACTTATAGAAACGCGCCATACCGGCTGTCTCTTTATTCGTCAGGACATTTCCGGTCAATAGTTGGTTCGCCGTTTCATACTCTTTGGACTGAACAGAAGAGACTGCCTCTTTAAGGGCTTGCTTCGGGTCCTTCGTTGACGCCTGCGGCTCCTCTGTTTGCTTTTCTTTCGATTGATCGGCTTTAGGCTTTTGGGTTTCCGTCTTTTTTGCTTCAGACGTCGCCAGCTTCTCATTTTTTTGCTTCAACTGTTCGACTTCTTTTTCTAAAGACGCCAGCTTTTGTTCGACGTTCGTTTGTTCCGAAACTTTTTTCGGCGCAGCTTCCTCGGAAAAATCAAATTGAGTGACCCCGATGACGAATAGACCGGCTACGACGATCCCGCCTAACCACAACGGATTGGAATGAAGATTTTTTTTCCATGGCTTGAGTTGCGGATGGTTTTGTACCGCAGCAGGAAAGGTCGAGAAGCGTTTTCGGATTAATCGTTTCCCGCCGATTTTTCCTGCAATCGCTAATCGATAACGGTAGATTTCTGCCGGTAACGGCAGGTTTTTCCATTGCATGAATCGTGCATCGGCCTGTTCATAAAAACCCGCTTGTTCCATGATGACAATTGCTTTGAAATCTTCAATCAGGCGTTTATAATCACGTTTTGATAAACTTTTATCTTCCAACCATTTCGTAATTTGTGCAGTATTAATCGTCTCTAGTTCCGACTGTATGAATTTAGATAAGTTCATCGTTTAAATCCACCCTTAGATTATTCGTGTTCAGTTCAGTATATCAAAAATACTGCTCTAACTTTTATTTTTAGTGTGAAAACAAAAGTCAGAGCAGTATCCTGTTTTAATTGATTTCTTGAATCTGTCCATCTTCCATCCGCAAAATACGGTCACAATACGTCAGCATCCGTTCGTCATGGGTGATGACGATGACGGTTTTTCCGTACTGATGTGCCTGCTTACGCAACAATTCCATCACCTGTTGTGCGTTTTGATAATCAAGGCTCGCCGTCGGTTCGTCCGCTAAGACGAGGCGTGGATCATTGACGAGGGCGCGGGCAATCGCCACCCGTTGCCGTTCCCCACCGGATAAGGCGTGGGGTAAGTGATCGTGTCTATCGTGTAAGCCAAACACGTCTAATCGGGCAGCAGGATCAATCGTTCGACCTGCTTCTTCCGCTACGAGCTCGAGTTGTTCTGCTGCCGTCAGAAACGGAACGAGGTGTGACTCTTGGAAGATGAAGCCGATTTCTTCGAGTCGCATCTGACGTCGTCCCTCGTCCGATGTATCACTGACATTCGTGCCATCAAACTGAATCACACCACTGGAAGGCGTCTGCAGTAGACCAAGCAATTGGAGTAACGTGCTTTTGCCACTTCCACTCGGTCCGACGAGGGCAATCAGCTCACCTGTCTCAGCTTCAAATGAGATGTCGTGCAGAACCTTCATCTCTCCATACGTTTGTTCGACGTGCGTCATCTTAATCATCCCGTCATTCCTCCCATCGCATCAGCCGGCTCGAGTTTTTTCAAGGCACGTAACGGAATCAATCCACCGAGTAAGGCGGTCACGACAATCAAACCCCCATATCCGAAACTCGTTGCCCATTCAAACCGGAACGGTAAATCGTCCGGCAAGAGCTGACCGATCGTCCAGGTCAAAAGCAGACTGATTAAAAACGAGACGGCCGTCAAAACAAATATTTGCAAGACGAGTCCTTGTCCGATCGTTCGTGTCCGGATCCCGATCGCTTTTAAGATGCCGAGCTGTTTCATCTTCTGCATCGTCAAGATGTAGAAAAAGGCGGTCAAAATCAGGGAACCGATCAAGACGAGGGCAACCCGCATCATTTGGAATGAATTTTGTTCTGCCGCATAACCGGGCACTTGCTCGACGATCTGTTGTTTCGTGTACGTCGCAAGGTCCGACTGGATCGGAACCTGACTGAGGAACGCTGACACATAACTTGTCTTCATCTTGTGTTGCCATGTGTTCCACGTCTCGAGTGTCGTCCAGAGAACCGGTGCATGACTGTACCGTCCATCGCTGACCGTCCCGACGATTTCAAACGTCGTCTTCGTCCGGAAGTCCGTGATCGTATCACCAACTTTTGTTCCGCTTTGTTTTGCATACTCCGTATCGACCAAGACTTGTCTCGTCTTCAATTCCGACAATTGGCTTGGTCCATAGGTCGTGTCGGCTGGAGACGCAAATACCGTCACATCATCTTTTGTGCCATTCTTTTTCTCAAGGACCATACTTTGGACCCCTAACGCTTCCGTTCCGGACGGCTGATCGGCTTGATCTAAAAACGATCGTGTCAGTTGTCCTTCGGCGTCTTGGCTGAGCGCCATCTGTTCGACCGGTAAGTTCCGGACGACGGCCCCGTTATCATACGCCAGTCCGTCCGCAAGACCGGAAATCATTAAAATCAATAAGACGATCAAGGTCGTCACGATTGCCATCAAGGTGAACCGTTGTTTCATCCGAATTAATTCACGCCACCCCATCTTCATCTGTTATCCCTCCTGCTTGTTCATTACAAGTCTTATCTTAGAGGGGGAAGATGAACGGAACATGAACAAGTTACTCGGCTCGGGGAAAAGTTAAGACAAACGTCGTTCCGATTCCAAGTGTCGACTCGATAAAGACCTCTCCACCGAGTTGATGGATCGTTTCCTGCACGATCGCAAGACCGAGTCCCGTCCCGGCCGCCCCGCGCGCCGCGTCTCCCTGATAAAATCGTTCGAAGGCATGTTCGATCATGTCAGGCGTCATCCCTGGTCCTTCATCCCTGATCCGGACCGTAACCGTCTTTCCTGTGGTCTCGGCTTGAATCGAAATCAGTTGTCCGTCGGTCGAGACATGCAGTGCATTGCGGATGATGTTGTGGAAAATATGGTCCAGTGCCAGCTCGTTCGCAAGGATACGCGTCCCGTCCGGTACATCCAGCGCGACGGCAACCCCTTGTTCGTCCAGTTGATAGCTGAGTGTCTGTAACGTCGACTGAATGGCGTGACCAAGCTCCATCGGACTCCGTGTCAGTTGCCGTCCTTCGTCTAGTCGGGCGAGTACAAGCAGTTGCCGTGTCAGTTCCGCCATCCGCGTTGCTTCCTGACCAATCGTCACCAGTTTCGCCCGGTCGTCCGGTTGCACCGTCTGTTCAAGTTGTCCGGCGTACCCTTTGATCGTCGTCAGTGGGGATTGGAATTCGTGGGAGACATTCGCGACAAACGTTTTTCGTTCCGCATCGGATTTTGCGACGGCTTGCGCCATCTCGTCAAACCGACGCGACAGTTCCCCGATTTCATCCTGTCCCGTCGTCGCGACCGCGACGGAATAATCTCCCGTCGTCATCTGTTGTGTCGCTTTCGTCAATCGTTTGATCGGACGGACGAGATAACGAATTGAAAAGACAAGCAGCAGAAAACTGATCAGGACGAGTAACCCGAGAAAGGCACCGACGAACAAATGCAACTCACGAATCTGCCGGCTTAAATCAGGACGGATGAAAACAGCGTCCGTTCCCGTGTCTGTTTGTAAGGCCGCGCCATACGTATTGATGACTTCGTTATCAAACAGTCCGAGTAAAAACAGATGAAACGGATACTCCCGCATCCCTTGATAGACTTGACCGTCCCGAACCATCTCGACGATGTCAGGTGCGATCGTCTCATCCCGAAACGGATTACCGTAGCGCTCGATTTCTCCTGTATCCGAGACGACATATAATTGAAAGCCGGTCGCACTCAGCATTTCGTAAAACGAGTCGATCTGTTGGTCCCCATGTTGTTCATAATAGGCAAAAGACGTCTGAACCGCCTCTTCGACCTTTTTACTATAAGAAGCTTGTAAGATGGTGTAATACAACAGATTACTGATCAATAAAGCAATCAAGGCCGAGCCCAGCAAGACGAGGCAAACGAGACCAACAATCTTCGTATATAACGATTTCATGACTGGGTCTCCAATCGGTAGCCGAGTCCGCGGACCGTCCGGATCTCGATCGCGTCCGTTCCTTCCAAGCGACTCCGCAGTCGTTTGATATGGACGTCAATCGTCCGGTCGTCCCCCATGAAGTCGAGTCCCCAGACGTGTTCAATCAATTCCTCGCGACTGAAAACCCGTCCCGGAAAACTGGCCAGCTGGTGCAACAGTTCAAATTCACGCCGGGGAATCGTCAGTTGGGTCGTGCCGATCATCAGCTGTTGGCTCCGTTTATCGATCGTGACGTCACCAAACCGAATGACGGGCATGCCCGCTTTTTGATAACGCCGCGCGACGGCATGAAGACGAAATACCAATTCTTCCGGATCAAACGGTTTCGTGATGTAGTCGTCCGCTCCGGCTGTAAATCCCTCCCGTTTATCCGTCAGCTCGCCGAGTGCTGTCAGCATCAAAATCGGAATTTCCTGACTTGCTCGTAACAGAGCGCATAATTCAAAGCCGCTTCGTCCCGGGACCATCACATCGAGAACCGTGGCTTCAAATACCTCTTCTCCGATCCAACGTGCTGCTTCGTTGCCATCCGCCGTCGCCCGGACACCGTGTCCATCCGCTTCAAGCGTTTCACAAATCAGTTGCTGGATGTTTGGATCATCTTCGACTACTAGGATTTTCATGGTGTGTTCCTCCTTTTCGAATCCAACCGGCTGCATCAGAAAAACCACCCCGCACTTCTCATCGTTCGAAAAGGTCGAGGTGGTCTTGAGGCATCCGAAACTTAACCGCGTTCCGGGTAAAGCGGGAAACGACCTGTCAAAGCCACGACTTGCTTGTGGGCACTTGTCAGTGTTTCGTTGTCTTCTGGATTTTTCAGAACAAGCTCGATCAGTTCTGCGATCTGTTTCATCTCGGGTTCTTTGAAACCACGTGATGTCATCGCCGCCGTTCCGATCCGGATGCCGCTCGTGACGAACGGACTTGCCGGGTCAAACGGAATCGTATTTTTATTAACCGTGATGCCGGCTTCGTCCAGCGCATGTTCCGCCAGCTTCCCTGTGATGCCAAGCGGTTGCAGGTCGACGAGCAACAGGTGGTTGTCCGTGCCGCCCGAGACGATCCGCAGACCGCGTGCCGTCAACTCTTCTCCGAGGACTTTTGCGTTCGTGACGACTTGTTGGATATAGTCCTTGAAGTCCGGTGCCAGTGCTTCCGCGAACGCAACGGCTTTCGCTGCGATGACGTGCATGAGTGGGCCACCTTGGATCCCCGGGAAAATCGATTTGTCGATTGCTTTTGCATGTTCTTCTTTACAAAGAATCATTCCACCACGTGGTCCACGAAGTGTCTTATGCGTCGTCGTCGTGACGAAATGCGCATGTTCGACCGGGTTCGGGTGAAGACCTGCTGCGACGAGTCCTGCAATATGCGCCATGTCGACCATCAAATAAGCGCCGACGCTGTCCGCGATTTCACGGAATCGTTTGAAGTCGATGACGCGCGGATAAGCCGATGCTCCCGCAACAATCAGTTTAGGTTTGTGTTCTTCCGCAAGCTTCGCGACGACATCGTAATCGATCATCTCTGTTTCTGGATCGACGCCGTACTCGACGAAGTTATATTGAACACCGGAGAAATTCACAGGACTACCGTGTGTCAGGTGACCACCGTGTGAGAGGTTCATCCCGAGGACGGTATCACCTTGGTCAAGAATCGTGAAGTAGACAGCCATGTTGGCTTGTGCACCTGAGTGCGGCTGCACATTGACATGTTCCGCTCCGAAGATCGCTTTTGCGCGGTCGCGTGCCAAGTTTTCTGCTAAATCGACGAATTCACAACCTCCATAATAACGACGGCCCGGGTAACCTTCTGCGTATTTGTTGGTCAGCACGCTGCCTTGAGCTTCCATGACAGCTTGTGAGACAAAGTTTTCTGAAGCGATCAACTCGATATTATCGCGTTGACGTCCTAGTTCCTTGCGCATGGCCGAAAAGAGTTCCTCATCTTGCTGTTTCAGATACGTAAGCGGTGTTTGTTCCATCTGAATTCCCCCATTCATTTCGATAGGACTATCTTAACACGAATAATTGATCACGTGCATCCTCTAAAAACACATTAAAAAAGCAAGGGGAGTGCAACCCCTTGCGCAAATCATTCGTATTTAGCGCGAGCGCCACCAATCAGTTTTGGTCGTGTGACGGCGGCCGTCACGTGCGCTTCACCGATTTCACGGTGCGGCAGACGAACCGGAATCGCGACCGGTTTCAAATGCATCCCGATGAACGTATCGCCGATATCGATGCCGGCATCCGCCTGAATCGTCTCGACGACGACCGGAGCAGAAAACCGTTGATAAGCGACACTTGCCATCGAGCCACCGGCTTCCGGCACTGGGACGACCGTCACGGCTTCAAGTCCTAAACGTTCGACGATTTGCCGCTCCAGTGTCAACGCACGGTTGATGTGTTCACATCCTTGAAACGCAAGATCGACTTGATGCGAACGACGGAATGCGTCGAACACGTCAAACAATGCTTCTGCGATTTCAGGTGAACCGGCCTTACCGATCTGTTTGCCGATGACTTCGCTTGTCGAACAACCAATCACAAGCAATTTTCCTTTGAGGGGAAAACGTTCATTCAGCTCGGTCAACGAAGCCTCCAGATTTTGTTTGATTTGTTCTATATCCATTTACTTCACCTCATAATCCGAGATTTTGCAGACACGGTTTTCGTGACGTCCGCCTTCAAACTCGGTCTCAAGCCAAATCTTCGCGATATCACGCGCAAGACCCGGTCCGATGACACGTTCGCCCATCGTCAAGATATTCGAGTTGTTGTGCTGACGTGTCGCTTTTGCGCTGAACGTATCATGGACGAGTGCTGCCCGGATGCCTTTGACTTTGTTCGCAGCGATACCGATTCCGATCCCCGTCCCGCAAATTAAAATCCCGCGGTCGAATTCACCGTTCGCGACCGCTTCCGCGACCGGAATCGCGACGTCCGGATAATCGATTGAGTCGGATGAATAGGTACCGAAGTCCGTATAATCCATTCCGAGCTCCTGTAAGAGTTCAGTCAGTTCTGCTTTTAACTTAAAACCACCATGGTCTGCTCCGATTGCTACTTTCATTGTTACTATTCCCCCGTTTGTTTAGGTTGTTTTTTCGGAAGTTTCCGGTTGTCCGGTGCTTTTCTTCCGTTTCCATTCTGCGTTAATTTTAACACAAGACGGTTGACGAGGGGTTCGAGTTCGTTTCGGACCTGCCGGTAGACATTCATCGATCCACCGTATGGATCATTGATGTCCCGTTCAAGTCCCGTCACGTATTCATACAGCGTAAACGTCCGGTCCTTCAGTTCCGGGTACCGCTCGCCGACTTCTTGCTTATGACTCCGTGTCATCGTCAAGATGATATCTGACCAACGTCCGAGGACGTCGTCAAACACTTGCGTATAATGTTCCAGCTCGATACCCCGTTCACGCAAGACCTGCAACGCGTTTTCAGAAGCATCAAATCCTTGCATCGAACGTAATCCAGCCGAACGGACATCAAATTCTTGATCAGCGACTTTTGAACGAAGTAACGCCATCGCCATCGGGCTTCGGCATGTGTTTCCTGTACAGATAAACAATACACGACGTGTGCTCATCTCAGTATCCTCCTTCTTTACGGGCGAATGATCCGACCACCTGCTGCCTTATGGAGCCGATTTCGGACTGCTAGCCCAACCCCTTCTTCTGATAGGTCTCGTACAAAAATCTGATCTACCGTCGTCTGATCAAACCGCCGTAAACAATCGTAAAGACGTTGCGCTGCCGTTTCCATCGTTGAACCGAGGAAACAACGGACATCCGCTTCGATGTCTTCTCCGTCAAAGAGAATGACGCCTGTCTTTTGTCCAGTTTGGCGTGCTTCATCGATGAGTTGTTGCAGGAATGAGAGGTCGCCCACTACGACGGACAATGTTGCTTCCGGTGCGTAGTGCGTGTACTTCATGCCTGGTGCCTTCGGTGTCTGGTTCTTCATCGATAAGGCAGGATCGAGTGCCACCGTGCCGATCACTGCTTCAATCTGTTCGCGTGTCACACCGCCCGGCCGTAAAATCACCGGTGGATTCGCTGTACAGTCGATGACCGTCGATTCTACAC
Organism: Exiguobacterium antarcticum DSM 14480; assembly: GCF_000685865.1. Taxonomy (GTDB): domain Bacteria; phylum Bacillota; class Bacilli; order Exiguobacteriales; family Exiguobacteriaceae; genus Exiguobacterium_A; species Exiguobacterium_A antarcticum. The sequence continues at coordinate 1,038,462 of NZ_JMKS01000003.1, forward strand.
CAATCCCGGTTTCCCCTCCATCGACGATTGCGGCGATGCGTCCCGAGAGGTCATGTGCGACGTGCGCAGATGACGTCGGTGAGGGTTTACCGGATCGGTTGGCACTCGGTGCGGCAAGACCCAGTCCGGTCGCTTCGATCAATTGAAGCGCGAGCGGATGGTCCGGCATCCGTAATCCGATCGTATCCAGTCCTGCGGTGACGAGTGAGGACGCGCTCCCGTTTGAATCCAAAATGATCGTCAAGGCACCCGGCCAAAACGTATCCATCAACTGGGTTGCGACATCCGGAATATGAGTGACGAACTGCTTTGCCTGTTCGATGGATGCGACATGGACAATCAACGGATTGTCGGAAGGTCGACCCTTCGCGGCGAAAATTCGCCGAACGGCCGTTTCATTCGTTGCGTCTCCCGCCAGACCATACACGGTCTCGGTCGGAATCGCGACGACCTCTCCTTCCAGTAACAGTCGTACCGCTTCATTTAATGTCTCTTGCTGAATCATTTCCGTCTTCACTCCGTACAATCCTTTCGTTCCGCATACACGATACGGTCTTTACCGTTTATATCTTTTAAAATACCCGTTTCCGCAGTTGGATAACGTTTTTTTAACATCATTTGCACTTCATTGCCTTGATTGTGTCCGATTTCAAACGCAATCAGTCGAAAATCGGCGCGTAAGACCCGGCTACTGTCCTCGATCAATCGGCGGTAAAACACTAAACCATCTTTTCCGCCAAACAACGCGAGGTGGGGCTCATGGTCAAACACGACATCACTGAGCAATTCATCTTCTTCAATATAAGGAGGATTCGAGACCAACACCCGGACCGAATGATCGGCGAGCGGTGCCAGTAAATCCCCTTCTAAAAACGTGACCTCTCCGCCAAGTGCCTGTTGGTTTTCTTTCGCGACGGCGATCGCATCCGCTGAAATATCGACCGTCGTGACGGGTTGCCCGAGTTCAAGCGCAATCGTCAGACAGATCGCTCCGCTTCCGGTTCCGATGTCGACGATTTCCCCTGCTTGAAACGATTCCCCTTGCAACCGTCCCGTTACGAATTCAATCAATTCTTCCGTTTCCGGTCGCGGAATCAGGACCGCGGGGGAGACACGAAAATCACGGCCGTAAAACGGCTGATATCCAATCAGGTGTTGGACAGGTACACCATTCAAATGGGCCAATACATATTCACTGAACAACAGGTCCTGTTCCGGTTCAAGCTCATCCGATAACCGGATCAATAATCCGGTCCGGTCGACCTGTAAGACGTGCATAAGTAACCATTCGGCACTCGAGGCCTCGCGTCCTGCCGTCACGAACATCGTTTGTGCCTGATTGAGTCGTTTTGCGATCCGCATCAGTTTGCCGCCTCCGATGCCCGCGCTTGATACTCCATGACGAGCGTGTCGATGACTTCATCCATCTCGCCTTGCAGAATCCGGTCGAGCTTCTGGATCGTCAGACCGATTCGGTGATCCGTCACCCGGTTTTGCGCAAAGTTATACGTCCGGATCCGTTCCGAACGGTCGCCCGTCCCGACCGCCGATTTTCGTTTTTCATCGTACTCGGCCTGTTGCTCGCGCTGAATCTTATCGTAGACGCGGGCCCGTAAGACCTTCATCGCTTTTTCTTTGTTTTTGATTTGTGATTTTTCATCCTGACAGCTGGCGACGATTCCCGTCGGTACGTGCGTGACACGGACGGCCGACTGAGTCGTATTGACTGACTGTCCTCCCGGTCCACTCGAGGTGAATGTATCGACACGGACGTCCTTGTCATGGATCTCGACTTCGACGTCTTCAGCTTCCGGCAAGACAGCAACGGTCGCGGTCGATGTATGGATCCGTCCGCCGGATTCCGTCGACGGGACACGTTGAACCCGATGCGCCCCATTTTCATATTTCAGCTTCGAGTAGGCACCGCTGCCCTTGACGATGAAGATGATTTCTTTATATCCACCGAGTTCAGTATAACTGGCATCGATGATCTCGATTTTCCAGTTTTGTTTTTCGGCGAACTTCGAGTACATCTTAAAGAGATCACCGGCAAACAATGCGGCCTCATCACCGCCGGCTGCTCCACGGATTTCGACGATGACGTTTTTATCATCGTTTGGATCTTTCGGCAGTAACAAGGCTTTTAATTTTGTCTCGAGTTCCTTGATTTCCGGCTCGAGGAGGGCGACCTCTTCTTTCGCGAGATCGCGCATCTCCGGATCCGTCAACATCTGACGCGCCTCCTGATACGACTCCATCTTGTCGCGGTAGATCCGGTAGACTTCGACGGTTGGTGCCAGCTGTGATTGTTCTTTTGACACCTCACGCAATTGATTTGTATCTTTAATGATGGCTGGATCCGCCAACAGGTCATTTAATTTTTCATAACGATCTTCCAGGGCACTTAATCGTTCTAACATCTTCGGTCATCCTTCCTGCTAGTTCTTCTGTCGTCAGTATAGCAAATATTCATGCGGACGTTATGCAGAAGAGCCGTTTCTTCTTCCTGATCAAGCTTCTTTTGATCGCAGATGGACGTCTATTGACTTCCGAAACGGAACTTCCTATAATTAGTGTACTAATTGAATTAATACACTTAAGGAGGTAATCGAATGTTTACGGTCGATCCAAAAAGTTCAGCACCGATTTATGAGCAGTTGGTCGCCCAAATCATCCGTGCGATTGCCCGTGGTCTGCTCCGGTCCGGTGAACAGATGCCGTCTGTCCGCGAACTCGCAAGCAACCTGCTCGTCAACCCGAACACGGTCTCCCGCGCTTATCAAGAACTCGAAAGCCGGAATTTCATCGTCACGATGCGCGGCAAAGGTTCGTTCATCTCTGACTTACCGCTGGAACAGGTCAAACGTGCCGCCATTCAGAGCCATGTGCAGACATTGTGCGTCGTCGCTGACGAACTATCGATATCAAACGAAGACTTGTATCAGTTACTGATTCAGACAAGGGAGGATTTATCATGTTGACCGTGTCTCACCTGACCAAACAGATTGATTCCAAAATGATTTATGAGAATGCCTCGTTTACATTACCCGCCGGTACGATCACGGCATTGATCGGACGCAATGGCGCCGGGAAGACGACGTTGCTCAAGACACTAGTCGGATCGCTCGAGCCGTCACGGGGAAAGGTCGAATGGAACCAGCAGTCGATCCACCATGTTCCGGCTGCACGACAACATCTGTTTTTAGTTCCGGACTCCGTCAGTGTCTACCGTCAGATGACGCTCGGCGAACTGATGGAATTTTATCAAGCCTTTTATCCGAACTTCGAACGGACCTATATCGAAAACTACTGCCGTTCGTCGAATCTCGATCGTGGACGTCGTGTGACCTCGCTCTCGAAAGGTCAGGCCCAGCTGTTTTTACTGCAGTTGGCATTCGCGACGAATGCTCCCGTCTTGTTGCTCGATGAGCCGACGGACGGTCTCGACCGGATCAACAAACGGGATTATCTGAAACAACTGGTCGCCTTGCTTGCGGAACGTCAGACGGCTGTTCTAATCGCTTCCCACCAACTCGAGGAACTGGATTCATTAGCCGACCGGGTGATGACGATCGAACACCATCTCGTCAAGGAACCGAAGTTATTAGATGAAGCAAAATCAAGTATGCAAAAATGGCAAGTCGTCTATGAAGTCATTCCCGAATTCCAACATAACGACGTTCACATCTTGTCGCAGACCGGACGTGTCGTCACACTGATCATCCGTTCGGAGGCAGGCGCAAAGTACGTCGAAGAGACCTCTCCGCTACTTAAGGATGCGTTACCGGTTCAAATGGAAGATTATTTTTTAGGCACGTTTGGAGGCGATCATCATGTATAAACAATTGATTCGGTATCACATCAAACAAGGGATTTGGCCCCTCGCCTCGTTTTTCCTACTGGCAGTCTTCAGTTATGGATTCGGCAGTTATACCGTCATCGATAACTTCGGTACGTATAACGGGATGGAGACAGAAGCGATTCAATCCGTTCTCGTCAGTCCAAGTTTTGCGGGATTCGGTGCCATCTTGATTGCCGTCTTCGCGATTTTGATGCTCGGACAAGAACGCGGCAGCGGTCGGAGCTTGATGTTACACGCTTTACCTATTAATAAGAAGACGCTCTACTGGGTCAAATGGGGACTTGGTGTCGTTGTCTTATTGGTTCTTCCATTGCTTGGTTTTTTTGTCAGTTGGCTCATCTTACAGGGGCTCGGTGGTATCAATCCGTTTGACTATGTGACGTTAACTGACCTGGCTTTCGACTTCCTCTCGTACTTCTTGTTTGATCTCGTCGTCTTTAGTATCTTTCTTTTGGCAGGAACCATTGCTGGCGATGTCATCGGACAACTGTTGCTCGGACTCTTTTTCCTGTTCTTGAACTACCTAACGTTTTTCGCCATCATGGCGGTCGTGACGCTTGGACTAGGACAGACTGAAGAAGACGGTTCCTTGTTTGATGTCTTGATGACGACCGCTTCACCGTTCACGTTACTGTTCCAAGGTGAACAACTAACGAGTGCCCTCTTATTCCATGCCGTGTTACTTGTGATTTTAGTCAGCTTTGGCAGTCTGTTGTATGTGCGGAGCGAAAATGAACGACTCGGTCGTTTCACCGTCTTCCCGAAGATCCATCCGTTCTTGATCATCGTGTTCTCCGTCTATACGACGATTTTACTCGCTGCCGTCATCGGCATCATCTCGTCTGAAAATCAATTTCTATATTGGCTTGCTGTCGCGATTCTTGCTTGGCCGGCGTTCAGCTCCTACCGCCGGATGATTGGGTGGAAACGTTGATTCCGTGCTACACTATGCCCAAACTCTTGGATAAAGGACGGAATGTATGATGCCAAAATATCTACACATCTATCACCAACTCGTCAGCCGGATTCAAGACGGCACGTTACCTGCCGAGACAAAACTGCCGTCTGAAACGGAGTTGATGCACGAATTCGAAGCCAGTCGCGGGACCGTCCGAAAAGCGATCGATGCTCTTCAAGACAAAGGGTTTGTCCGCAAACATCAAGGAAAAGGCGTCTTCGTCCTCAGTCAAGACGCAATCGCTTTTCAGTTCAACGGAATCGTCAGCTTTTCGGAAGCGCATCGTCAAATGGGACAACATGACGTCAAAACTGATGTCCTCTCCTGTACGACGATCGAAGCGACCGCTGAACTGGCCAACCAGTTTCATGTCGCACCCGGGACGTCTCTGACAGAAGTCAAACGCGTCCGGACGATTGACGGAGAGCGGGTCATCTACGATATTAATCTTTTCGTGACGTCACTTGTTCCCGGTCTGACTACAGAAATTGCCGGCGGATCGATTTATGCCTACATCGAACAGACGTTAGGACGGCAGATCAGTTACGCGAAACGGAAAATCGAGGCGCAACCCGCAACGATTGATGATCAACAGCACCTCGATCTTGAAGGGACGACGCATGTCATCGTCATCACGAACGATACGTATTATTATGAAGGGCAACATTTCGAGCGGACGCAGTCGCGCCACCGGCTCGACAAGTTTCAATTCACCGACATCGCACGCCGCTGACGGCTCAAACGATAAGAGCATCCTTACAAGAAAAGGAGAGAATGGAACTCAAATTCCGTTCTCTCCTTTTTTGAAAACGAATCGTTTATTCTCTCATTTCAATGTTATATTATAAAAACACGAACCAAATTTTAGGTTTATTTTGATATTTTTTAACTGGAGGTTTTGCTGTTGCCATTGAAGAAAGGACTACAAGCCCTACTAAAACGTGGTCAGGATGTATCCGTCATTGATGAACATTTTGTGGAAAACCATCCAGATGCGATTTATACCCTTGATCTATTAGGACGTGTCACGCGTCTAAACGATAAAACGTCCCTGTTACTGGGCTATACGAGACAGGATTTAATGAATCATTTTAAACACTTTGTCCATCCGGACGATCAAGATAGTACGGTGGACCATTTCCAACAGGTCATGCAAGGAAAAAGCGAAACGTATACAGCACGGATCCGACATTCAAAAGGACAGTATCTGGAGCTGATGATCGTCAACATTCCGATCTTTGCGAACGGTTTGATTGTGGGTGCTTATGGAATTGCCCGGGATCTGACGACGAGCCGGTTGATGAAACAACAGATGGATTCGATCCAGTTTGATCAACAGTTGGTCGAGACGTTACCCGGCATCGCCCTCGCCGCCTTCAGCGAAGAAGGACACTTAGTCCGCTCGTCCGAGTCCTTCGCCGAACTGTTTGGCTTACAACCGGAGCAGCTCAAAACATTATCGAACCAAGACTTGTTACAGCGGATTCATCCTGCCGACCAGCAGGAGTTCCGTGAGTATCTGGAGTTGTTGAAAACCAATCGTTGCTTGTCGTCACTGGATATCGAAACCCGTCTGCTTCATCGACAGCATGGTTATCAGGATGTTTTGTGCCGCTGCGCGTTCCACCAAGCGGAATATCAGCCTCAGGCGGAGTTGACATGCGTCCTCTATAACTTGTCCGAGCATAAATCGTTGGACAAGCAACTTCATGCGGAAAAAGAAAAGTTTTTGTCGTTCCAACAAGTTTCGACGAGTGCCATCTACCGTTATGACATCACACAACACAAAATTGACTTTCATACCCGGGGATTTGAAAACATCTTCGACGGGTTACTCCACCGCCATGAACAGGTGGACGGCATTTGGGAAAAGGGATTGATTCTCGCGGAAGACCAACCGAAAGTCGAAGCGAGTTACGAGCGGATCCTTGCTCATCATGAAACCGAAGTCTCTTACCGCATTCAGCATGACGGTGCGATTCACTGGATTTTAGAAAACCGGACACCGATCAGCAATCCGAGCGGTGCGGTATTCGCCTTTCAAAGTGTCATCCAGGACATCACCCAATTAAAACAACAGGAAGAAAAAATTTTTCAGCTCGCGATGCACGACCGGGTGACCGGACTGCCGAACCGGACCCTCGTCCTCGAACAGATGGCGCAATGGATCGCGACGTATCCGACGTTCAGTGTCCTGACGGTCAGCTATAACACCCTCCAGGACATCAACCATGATTTCGGATATTCGATTGGTGATAAGTGGTTGTCGAAAACAGCGACACAATTGTTGTATCATCTACCGACTGCTTCTTACTTCGGTCATCTCTATGGTGACGAGTACATCATCCTCTTTCCGAACGTCGTCGCGGAATGTTCCATCAACAAGATTTGTGAGGAGTTACTCGAACTATCCAAACAAAAAATCATCATCGATTCGTACGAATGGTATCCGTCGATCGCCATCGGCGTCAGCCGCTTCCCGGAAGATGCCGATTCAGCGGAGGAACTCGTCAAGGCAGCGAGCATCGCACTCGGGCGGGCACGGGCAAATGACTACAGTGTCTACTCGTCGACCTTCAATATCGAGACCTACCGTCGTCATCAGCTTCAGAAAAGCATCCGGACCTCGATCCGGCGTAATGAACTGTTTCTTGAGTACCAACCAAAGGTCAATGCCTGGTCCGGGACGATCATCGGTGCGGAAGCGTTGATCCGCTGGCAACATCCCGTATGGGGCCGGATTCCGCCTAATGACTTCATCCCGCTATCAGAAGAAAGCGAGATGCATATCTTGATCGCCGACTGGGTGCTCGAAGAAACGTGCTGGAACATCAATCAATGGATTCTTGCCGGTCTGCCGATTGTCCCGATTTCGATCAATGTCTCACCCAAACGATTGATTCACGGAAATTTTGCCGAGACCTGTCAGGAAACGCTCAATCGGTTTGGTGTTTCACCGAGTATGCTCGAAATCGAGATTCTCGAAACCGACGTCTTGTTCGACAACAGTAAAATCCAGCAATCGCTTCAGACACTCAGTCAGATGGGCATCAAAATTGCTTTGGATGATTTCGGAAAAGGGTATTCATCGATTTCTTATCTGCAACAATACCCGATTGATACGATCAAAATCGATCGTCAGTTCGCGACGACGCTCATTCAAGACAAGAAAACCCAGTCCGTCGTCCGCAGTGTCCTCTTCATGGCAAAAGAATTCGGGATGGATGTCGTCGCAGAAGGTGTCGAAACAATGGAACAACTGCACTTCCTGCGGCAGTTACACTGTACGACGATCCAAGGTTACTTGTTCAGTAAACCGTTACCGAAGGCCGATTTTGAACGGACGATGCAAGCGCGGCAAATCCGTGCGACGGAGGCGATGACGATTGCCACGAACAATCGGACGATTGATGCGTCCATCACGATCCAACGATTAAACGGACAAGACATCACCGTAGGGCGGACGGACATCTCCGTCTCGAAAGGCACGATGCACAGTGTCTCCTTTTATTCGACGTTACACCTTCCCGTCCACGAAGGTATTGAACTCGTTTTGATTTTAAACCAACAGCCGATTCCGGTCCGACCGACTCAAACGATTGAGCTCGATAACGGCTTGATGGAGTACGAATGCCAGTATCTCGATTTGACCCAATCCCACCTTGTCTTTCAAGCCCTGCAGTCCTCTTAATCGTTGACTCATTTCCTTCATGAAAAGCCGCTGTTTCGATGTGAATCGGAAGAGCGGCTTTTTGTAGCGCACACCTACTTTCCGTTCCTTCCAAACCTTCATTTTGAACCCGGATAAACTTATCTATATAAGTGATTGACTTAACTTATATAGATAAGTTAAGATGAATGGGCGCAGATAAGAAAACGTTTTCATTTCAAAGGATGTCTTCAGTTCAATCCAAAAGGAGAATGTGAGATGAAACCCAACTACCGGCACATCGCAGAACAAATCATCGAACGGATCGGCGGCAAAGACAATGTCGAACAAGCCGCTCATTGTGTCACCCGCCTTCGCTTAACACTTAAAGATCAAAGTCTGGTCGAGCAGGAGGCATTACTCGAAGTCCCGCTTGTCAAAGGTGCCTTCCTGAACGCAGGTGTCTATCAAATCGTCATCGGAGCCGGTGACGTCGACCGTGTCTACGCTGAATTCATTCAATTGACCGGTTTACAGGCAACGACAATTGCCGATGTCAAATCGTCCGGTGCGTCAAAAATGAATCCGTTCCAAAAACTGATCAAAGTATTTTCCGATGTCTTCATGCCGATCATTCCGGCTATCATCGTCGCTGGTCTCTTGATGGGGATCAACAATCTCTTTGGCATCGAATTCGGTGGCAAAACGATGATCGAACGGTACCCGAATCTCCAAGGGTTATGGGATTTGATCAACATGATGGCGAATACCGCCTTCGTCTTCTTACCGGCACTTGTCGGTTGGTCCGCCACGAAACGGTTTGGCGGCAGTGAAATCCTCGGGATCGTCATGGGGTTGATGCTTGTGCATCCGGATCTCTTAAATGCTTGGAACTACGGACAAAGTGCCTTAAAAGGTGACATTCCGACATTCAATATCCTCGGTTTATTTGAAATCGAGAAAGTCGGTTACCAAGGACAGATTTTACCGGTCCTCGCTGCCGCTTATGTCTTAAGTACGATTGAACGTTGGTTAAAAGACCGGGTCCCGAATGCGATCCAGCTCCTCGTCGTCCCGATTACGACGATCACGTTGACCGGGTTCCTCGCCCTTGCCGTCATCGGTCCCGTCACCCGTCAAATCGGTGACTGGATCACGATCGGTGTCGTCAATACGTTTGAAGCCGTCCCGTTACTTGGTGCTTTGTTGTTTGGTGCCCTGTATGCCCCACTCGTCATCACCGGGATGCATCATATGTTCATCGCCGTCGACTTACAACTGATTGGCCAAAGCGGCACGACCTTCATCTGGCCGATGATCGCGATTTCGAACATCGCCCAAGGTTCGGCGACACTCGCGATGTTATTCCTCGCGAAAAACGTCAATGATAAAAACATGGCGTCGACCTCTGCGATTTCGGCTTACTTCGGTATCACCGAACCCGCCATGTTCGGCGTTAATCTCCGGTTCAAGTATCCGTTTTACGCAGCACTTGTCGGATCAGCGATTGCGTCTTCGTTCATCGCCGTCAGCGGTGTACTCGCACCGGCGATCGGTGTCGGCGGTCTTCCGGCGTTCATCTCGATTGTTCCGGGATCGATTCTGTCGTTCATCATCGGGATGGTGATTGCGGTCATCGTTCCGATCGTCTGTACGTTCCTGTTCCATTATGTCTCGACGAAACGTGCCCGAAAAGCGGCACTCAAAGAGGCTGCTTGAACTACCCCCACCTACGCTTCGCTAAGAGGTGGAGGATTCCTGAGTTATCCGACCTAACGGTCGAAACCTGATCAGGCTAACCCCGTCGTCCCGACGGTTGAAGAAGCTAAGATACGTTCGGCTTCTTGTTTGAGATTCAGTCCTGCGTTCACATCACGGTCGTGATGAATCCCGCAACTCGGGCATATCCATTCACGCAAGCTGAGATGTTTCACGTCCTTGTGTTGATGTCCGCAACTCGAGCACAGTTGGCTCGAAGCAAAGGTCTTGCCGACCTTCACGACGGTCTTCCCGTACCAGTCTGCCTTGTATTCCAACATGCGGAAGAACTCCGACCAACTGACATCAGAGATGGCCTTGCTCCACTTGCGGTTCTTCTGCATGTTCTTCACCTGCAAGGTCTCGATGCCGATGATGTCGTGGTTTTTGACGATCTCGGTCGATACCTTGTGCAGGAAGTCAGTGCGCTTGTTGGCGATCTTCTCGTGAATACGGGCGACCCTTTGCTTCTGCTTCTGATAGTTCCGTGCCTCAGACAGCTTGACTTTTTTGTTGAGGGCGATGCGTTGACGGCGGGAGAGCTTACGCTGTTCGCGCGCCAGCTTCTTCTCAAGCGAACGGAAGTAACGGTCGTTTTGGTAGACCGTGCCGTCCGACAGGATGGCGAATTTCTTGAGTCCGACGTCGACGCCGACGGATGAACCGGTCTTCGGCAGTTCGTGGATCTTCTGCTCGACGAGCAGGGAGACGAAATATTTGCATGACGCGTTGCGTCGGATCGTGGCGTTCAAGATACGCCCTGTGATCTGTTTCGAATGGGCGAAACGAACCCATTTCAGCTTCGGAAGTTTGAGCTTGTTTCCGAAGATTGACACTTCAGGAAGCTGGTTTTTACCTTAGACGTTGGTCTTGTAAGACTGGACGGGATGGCGCTTCGACTTAAATCGAGGGCGTTTGTTCTGCTTGTTGAAGAAGCGGTCAAACGCATCAGCAAGATGCTTGACGCTCGTTTGAACAGAAGTGCTATCGACTTCCTTCAACCAGTCGAACTCCTGCTTCAACAAAGGAATTTCTTTGGAACAAGAACCGTAGGACAGTCCTTTTCCAGTGGTCTTGTACATTTCATCCCACTTCGCCAAGAAGTGGTTGAAGATGAAGCGCGCACACCCGATCGTCTTCGCGATCAGGATTTCCTGCTCTTTTGTGGGGTAGATTCTGAATTTGTAGGCCTTGTGCTTCAACACCATTTTTCACCTCCCTCAAAGTGAATATACCCGAAAGGCTGGCTGGCGAGTCATCTCCCACTTTCACTTTGTTTAGAAGTGGGAGTATTCTCGCCTAATTTTGATAAGTTTTAGAAAGGTGTGACCTGATATGACCCTTACGACAACCGACTGGCGCAAATCCGCCGTCTATCAGATTTATCCGAAAAGTTTTTACAGCCCGGAAGGCAAGGCGACCGGCACGCTTCGCGGTGTGACGGCGAAGCTCGATTACTTGGCGAAACTGGGCGTCGACTACTTGTGGCTGACGCCGGTCTATGCCTCTCCCCAACGCGATAACGGATATGATGTCAGTGACTATTACGCGATCGACCCGTCTTACGGCACGATGGCAGACTTCGAGGAGTTGCTTGCTGAAGCGAACAAACGACAACTCTCTGTCATGATGGATATCGTCGTCAATCACTGTTCGACCGATCACGACTGGTTTAAGCAGGGGCGGCATCCGGAAAGTCCCTACCATGACTACTTCATCTGGCGCGATCAGCCAACCGATTGGGTGTCAAAATTCGGCGGACCGGCTTGGTCATTTGATGATGTCGCCGGTAAGTATTACCTGCATTTGTTTGACGAGACACAAGCCGATCTCAACTGGGAAAACCCGGCACTCCGGGAAGCCATCTATCAGATGATGTGTTTCTGGCGTGATAAAGGAGTCCGTGGCTTCCGGCTCGACGTCATCAACCTGATTTCAAAAGACGACAGCTTCGCGAATGATCCGACCGGTGACGGACGAAAATACTATACGGACGGTCCCCGGGTCCATGACTACCTGCAGGAAATGAATCAACGGGTGTTTGACGGTCACGACCTGATGACGGTCGGTGAGATGTCGTCGACGACACTCGAACATTGTTTACGTTACTCGAACACGAACGAGCAGGAACTCAAGATGACGTTCAACTTCCATCATCTGAAGGTCGATTATCCGGACGGTCAAAAGTGGACAGCCGCGCCGTTCGACTTCCTGGAACTAAAACGGATCCTGTCAGATTGGCAGGTCGGGATGCAGGGAAATGCCTGGAACGCCATCTTTTGGTGTAACCATGACCAACCCCGTGTCGTCAGCCGGTTTGGTGACGATACGGTCTACCGGGTTGAAAGTGCGAAGATGCTCGCGACAACGTTACACGGACTGCAAGGCACACCGTACATCTATCAAGGAGAAGAGATCGGGACACCGAATCCCGACTTCACCGATTTGACGGATTACCGGGATGTCGAGACGCTGAACGCCTACACTGAAAAAACAGCACTTGGTGAAACGGAAGCTGACATTCTCGCTGCGATCCGTCAAAAATCCCGGGACAATGCCCGGACACCGATGCAATGGGATGCCTCGCCGCACGCCGGATTCTCGACGGTGACACCATGGATTCCGGTCGCTTCGAATCATACGACAATCAATGTCGAAGCAGCGCTCGCTGATCCGAATTCCGTCTTCTATCATTACAAGAAGCTGATTCAGTTACGCAAGCAGTACGATGTCCTGACGAACGGAAGTTACCGGCTTCTGACACCTGACGATCTTGCACTTTGGGCGTACGAACGGACGAACGACGATGAACAAGTTCTCGTCTTGTCGAACTTTTACGGTACGGCAGCTTCGTTCACGTTACCGAATGATTGGCTGGATCATCAGGTCTTGATTCAGAACTATCCGGATTTCTTAGAGACGTCAGGGCAAGTCACATTACGACCATATGAATCCATCATGCTGTATCGAACAGTCTGACCAAACAAACCCCGCCTTCTCACTCGGAGAAGGCGGGGATTTTTCAAGGATTTACTACGAGACACGCCGGTTCGCTTCCTCCCGTTTCAGCTGTTCGCGGAACAACCTTGTCTCGGCAATGACGACACCGGATAGACCAATCAGCCCAATCAAGTTCGGAATCGCCATCAGTCCATTGAAGACATCCGAGATCGCCCAAACCATGTTCAAGTTCGTCGTCATCGCACCCAGACCGGCGACGAGAACAAACAGGACACGGTACGGTAAGATGGATTTTTGACCAAATAGATAATAGATTGATTTTTCACCGTAATACGACCAACCAAGGACGGTTGAAAAGGCAAACATGACGAGTCCGATTGTCACGATGTATTTTCCGGCCGGTCCGAGGAAGACTTCAAAACTTGCTGTCGTCAACTCGACGCCTTCGAGTTTTTTATCCAGTTGGCCACCCATGACGAGCGTCAATCCTGTGATCGAACAGACGACGAGTGTATCGAGGAACACCTGTGTCATCGAGACAAGGGCCTGCCGTCCCGGAAAATCGGTTTTCGCAGCAGCGGCAGCAATCGGCGCTGAACCGAGACCCGCTTCATTCGAGAACACCCCACGGGCGACCCCGTAACGAATCGCGGCACCAATCGCTCCGCCTGTGATCGCTTCGTTTGAGAACGTACTGCTGAAGATCGTCGAGACAGCGCCTGGAATCAATTCGTAGTTCATGATCAGAATCAAGAGACCGCTTCCGACATAAAAGAAAATCATGAACGGCACGAAATAACTGACGACCTTCCCGATTGATTTGACCCCACCGATGATGACGATCCCCGTCGCAACCATCAAGACGATGCCCGTGACGTAAAGTGGAACATCAAACGTCGACTTCATCGCGAGGGCAACGGAGTTCGTCTGAACGCCGTTTCCAATCCCAAATGCGGCAAGCGATGCAAAGGCGGCAAACAAAACACCTAACCATTTTTGTTTTAATCCCCGTTCGAGATAGTACATCGGCCCCCCGGCCATCTGTCCCTTCTCATCGACAACCCGGTACTTGACGGCGAGGATCGCTTCCGCATACTTCGTCGCCATCCCGAATAATCCGGACAACCACATCCAGACGAGTGCGCCCGGTCCCCCGAGGACGACGGCTGTTGCGACCCCAACGATATTCCCTGTACCGACCGTTGCCGCAAGTGCTGTCATCAATGCCTGGAAATGACTGATGTCACCTTCCGACGTATCGTCCTGATGTTTCGTGAATGCGAGTTTTAAGGCATACGGAAGCTTAGTAATCTGAATGAATCCGAGTCGTATCGTCAAGTAAATCCCCGTACCGACCAAAAAGATAAGCAGCGGCGGTCCCCAAACGAAATCCGATACCGTGCCGATCCAATCACTGAACGATGTACCCATTCTGTTTCCCCTCCTTCAATTCTGTATGTACTTTTCTATCTTTTCAGAATTTACAGATTATTGTCAATGGTTAATTTTCTGTGCAGACGATTGCTTAGCTTATATTGTTGTATTCTTTTTACTGCTCACTAAAAAGCGACCACCTTCCAGAGTACTCCGGAAGGTGGTCGCTTTTTCAGGTCAATCAGTTTCTTCTTATTGCTTGCTGCTCGGCAACTCCTGTGCGTCTTTTGCTTCCGCCGGCAACTCAATTGATTTAATCTCATTGAATTTCGAGAACGTCGATTCGTTTTTCATCGTAAATTCCGATTGTCCATCCACTTCGAACGCCATTTCCATATCCAGTGTTTTCGGATAATATGTCTTGGCGTCATATGTCATCGAGTATTCCATCTTTTTGTAATCGATTTGATCGATGACATCCTTCATCGGAGTAAGCTGTCCGGTTTGTTCGAGCGAATCTTTCATGAACGCTTTTAACTTGTCTCCTTTTAAATCAACGTCAATCTGATAGACGTTTCCTTCTCTTTTAACCGTCCAGTTGTCTTTATATTTCTTGAGCAACTGTAGATTTTGTTCAATTGAAGCATTTGATTTCATGCTTTCCATCATATCGCCAAGCTCCGAGATATCCTGGACGAACCATTGGTTATTTTGCGACATATACAATTTATCATCCATGATATAGTTTTCCACCCGAATGTCTTTTCCGTCCTGTGGATTTTTCATATTGACGGTTTGATGCATCGCCAGCGGTTTTTGAATGATATCGACCGCTGCCTTTTGATTCACCGACATCTCTCCGGCGTCCGATGTCATGTCACCTTCCATATGAAACGATTTGATTTCTTCCTGCGCAGCCGTCGCTTTTTTCAGCAACTCCGTATTCGAAAGCTGTTTGGAACCGTTCTCCCCTTGACCGTCTTCTATCGTCTGGTCATTACACCCTGCCAGTCCAATCGTTGCTGTGAGGAGCCCGACTGTCACCCACCTTGTCTTCTTCACCGTCATTCCTCCTTTAAGCAGATTATCTTTCTTTACGACCTGTCACTGGAAAATGTTTCAAACCCATTTCCTACTCTATTACCGTTCTGACTCTTTTTTACTCATGGAACTTACTGTCCAACGTAAAGTCTTCTGTTTGATTCTTAACAAAACTTTACATCCCTCAAATGTTCGTTTTACACTCCAGCGCTAAAGTTAGTCCTGTAGATTTGATACGATACTAAACAATATTTATGTTCCTTAAGGAGGACCCATCCATGAAGTTAAAACGAATCATTCCTATTCTTGCGTTATCCACACTGTCCCTCAGCACGATGGTCTCGATGAACGAGGCCGAGGCGAAGACGAAACAACCCAAATCACCTGAAATCCGCAACGTCATCTTCTTGATCGGGGACGGAATGGGCGTCTCGTATACGTCTGCCCACCGCTACTTAAAAAATGATCCTTCGACGCCACTCGCTGAAAAAACAGCATTTGATCAATATCTCGTCGGACAACAGATGACCTATCCGGAAGACCCGGAGCAAAATGTCACCGACTCGGCGTCTGCCGCGACGGCAATGTCGTCCGGTGTCAAAACATATAATGCGGCGATTGCTGTCGACAACGATAAATCAGAAGTCAAGACGGTCCTTGAAGCGGCGAAAGAGCGCGGGAAATCAACGGGTCTCGTCGCAACATCCGAAATCACGCATGCGACACCGGCCTCGTTCGGTGCGCATGATGAGAACCGCAAGAACATGAACGCCATCGCTGACGATTATTTTAAGGAGCGGGTCAACGGCAAACACAAAATTGACGTCCTCCTTGGCGGCGGGAAATCGAACTTCGTCCGTCCGGATGTCGATTTGACGAAATCGTTCAAGAAAGATGGTTACAGCTACGTCACGGATCTTGATCAAATGCAGGCGGATAAGAACAAACAAGTTCTGGGTCTGTTCGCGGACGGCGGACTGCCAAAACGAATCGACCGCGAGAACACCGTCCCGTCTCTCGAGCAGATGACGAACTCGGCCATCAAACGTCTCGATTCGAACAAAAAAGGCTTCTTCCTGATGGTCGAAGGAAGCCAAATCGACTGGGCGGGTCACGATAACGACATCGTCGGAGCAATGAGTGAGATGGAAGACTTCGAACGTGCCTTCAAAGCAGCGATCGCTTTCGCGAAAAAAGATAAACACACGCTCGTCGTCGCGACAGCCGATCACTCGACCGGTGGTTACTCAATCGGAGCAGACGGCATCTACAACTGGTTCGCCGAGCCGATCAAGGCAGCGAAAAAGACGCCGGACTTCATGGCAGCGAAAATCGTTGGTGGAGCGGATGTCCGTCAGACGTTAACGACGTACATCGACCAAAACCGACTCGCCTTGACGGAGGAAGAGATCCAGTCGGTCTCACGTGCCGCGGAATCAAAGAAAGTCCTCGACGTCGATAATGCGATCGAAGCCATCTTCAATGAACGGTCGCACACGGGCTGGACGACAGGTGGTCACACCGGTGAAGACGTCCCTGTTTATGCCTTCGGTCCAGCGAAAGAACGATTCGCCGGTCAAGTCGATAATACGGATCACGCGAAAATCATCTTCGACCTGTTGAAATCGAAGAAATAAGGAGACTTTCCATGAAACAGCTACTTGCTGCCTTGATGCTCGGGACGATCCTTTCCGGTTGTGGCAATGCGCCAGATGTCACACAAGAGAAGTCGTCCCCGAAACAGGAGACGCAGACGCCGGTATCGATTGAAAAAACTGCCGCTTACGTTCCGAATCCACAATTACCAGATGATCGCCAACTGACGTCCGTCAACCAATCGGTCTCCGACGACAAAGGGGAATTGACGTTAAAACAGATCGTCCGTCCCGACGTGACACGCACCATCGGACCGATTCAGATGAAAATCGAAGAAATCAAAGTCTTCCATGCCCGTCCGAGCTACGGGATGATCGACTTTTTCCACGGTTTCACACACGACGAGTCATTTGATCTCGTCAAGACACGGGTGACGATCACGAATACGGGTGAGGAACCGGTCACGTTCAATCCGGTCGCTCACTTCAAGCTTGGTGCCAAGACTGAGAAAACACTTGAGGACGATGTCTATCTCGAATCACTTGCGACGACATATGCTCCGTCCGAAACACGAAGGGGTAACTTTGGCTTCATCCTCGAACAACCGCTCACGTCGGTTGAACTGTTGACGAGTGACGTCTTGAACGAAAATCGTGACGTCGTCGAAAAAGGAATCTCTTTCTCGACGGACCTCTAACGGAAGATCGACAAAAAATAAGCGATTCATTCCCACTGCCACGGGATGAATCGCTTATTTTTGGTACAGAGCCGGAATATGTTCTGCCGGCATCGGACGACCGAAGTAGTAGCCTTGCATCCGTGAACATTCCAACCAGTTCAACACATTCACCTGCTCTAACGTCTCGACCCCTTCGGCGATGACTTCGAGCTCAAGCGATTTCGCCAAATGAATGATCGACGAGATCATCGAATACCCGGTCGTCGCCGGTTGAATTTTTTCGACGAACTCACGTGGAATCTTGAGTGTATCAATCGGGAAATCGGCTAAGCGCGACAACGAAGAGTACCCGGTCCCGAAGTCATCGATGGAAATCGTAAAACCGAGCTCCTTCAGTCGGTTCATCGTCTCGACCGTCTCTTCGATATCTTCAACCGCCGAGACTTCCGTGATCTCGAGGTCGATTCGGTTCGGATTAACCTTCGTTTCTTCCACTAATCGGATCAGTGTCAGGACAAACGTCGGATGATGGAACTGTTGCATCGAGACGTTCAATCCGACCTTTAAGAGGAGCCCCTCCTCTTCCCAGCGTTTGGCTTGTAAAAAACCTTCGCGTAACACCCATTCTCCGAGACGAATGATCATTCCCGCTTCTTCCGCCATCGGAATGAAATCATTGGGTGCAATCATCCCGAGTTCCGGATGATTCCAACGAACCAGTCCTTCGACCCCGACCATCTGATACGTCAGAGTATCGACTTGCGGTTGGTAATACAAAATCAATTGGTCCGTTTCGATTGCAATCGGCAACTCTGACTCCAACCGCAGGCGGTATGACGCCTTCTCGGCAATGTCTTCGAAAAAGACGATCGATTTACCGCCGCTTGACTTGGCTTGATACATCGCGAGGTCCGCCTGTTTCAGCAAGGTCACGACATGTTTACCGGTAGTCCGTGGACAGCTGACGGCTCCGATGCTCGGATTTGAGATCAGTTCGATCCCGTCAAGCGAATATGTCTTCTTTAAGCAGTCGAGCAACCGGGCCGTTCGATCTCGTCCCTGTTCGTCTGACGTGACCTTCCGCAGGATGACGGTAAACTCATCGCCGCCTTGACGAGCGACGATGTCCTCCGGATCGACGGTCTCTGTCAGCCGCTGCACGACTTGGATCAACAGCTGATCACCCACATGGTGTCCAAATGAATCATTGACGAGCTTAAAATCATCAAGGTCGATAAAGCAGAGAATGATCGTTTCATCGTCTTGTTCCCCTTCAACCAAATGGTGTAAGACTTCCTCAAAGTACGTCCGGTTGATCGCTCCGGTCAAATGATCGTAATAGGCAAGACGGCGGATCTTTAATTCATTTTCGCGGACGGTCGTAATGTCCTGACCAATCCCGTACATGCCGACGAAGCGGTCCCGGACACGAATCGGGATGTTCGTCACGTTCAGCAACACGTCCATCCCGCCCGATTTCCGAAAAATCGTTTCAAATTGATGGGCGGTCGTCTTATCGGTCGCCGCCTGTTGTTCCATCAACTGACGGTACGACTGACCGACTAACTCGTTTGCACTTTGCTCCGTTAATTTTTCAAACGACGGATTGGCACTCTCGATCCGTCCTGTCAGGTCAAGCGAATACACCGCGTCCGGATGATACGTGAACAAGGACTTGTAACGTTCTTCGCTCACTTCCAGTTCGTCCGCCTTATGATGAATTTCTTCTATTAACTCGTGATTGCTCAAAA
Source organism: Exiguobacterium antarcticum DSM 14480 (assembly GCF_000685865.1). GTDB lineage: Bacteria > Bacillota > Bacilli > Exiguobacteriales > Exiguobacteriaceae > Exiguobacterium_A > Exiguobacterium_A antarcticum. The sequence continues at coordinate 1,058,091 of NZ_JMKS01000003.1, forward strand.
TCATCAAAATCTGCCGGATCAAAATCAAAAGAATCGTGATCGCACAACCGAGCATCAATCCTGTTAAGCCCTCATCCCGTCGCGCATACAACGCCATCGTCGAAAACAGGAGAATCACCAATACATACGGTAGAAACAACTTTCCTAATTGCATCGTCCCACTCGAAAATCTTTCCTGCTGTGGCTCTTCAGCGACCGGACTACCGATGTGCCCTGCGACACCTATCATCAACAACCCAAGGATGAATAACGGATCAATCAGCCGGACGGCTTCATTGCCGCTGACCGTCGTCATGTAGACGAACAGTGTATCCGCTCCGACCTGAAGCAACAGACCGATAAACAGAAATTGAAACAACCGGAGACGTTGCTGCCACTCCCGTTTCTCAAACAGATAATAGATACTGATCATACAAAACAGCAACACGATGTCACACATCGGATACGCAAACGCTAAGATCACTTCCCCGCGTGACACAAACGGTGTATCAAATAGAGGACGGATCAAGAAAAACCAGCTGTAGGTGACCGCAACCGTCATGACGATCGCAATATCAAAAATAAAACTGATCAACCGGTTTTTCGTGACATGTCTGCGGATCAGATGTAAAAACGCCGCTAAAAACCAAACGGATTGAAAAACATAAAAAATATCTGACACTCCCGGAAACGGGACCTCGACTTGACGGATATTCTCATACGACATCCAAATCAATTCGGCAATCAGATAACTTCCTGTCCCACATGCCAAATAAAGAAAAAACCGTCCTTCGTGTTGACGGAATTTTTGATGTGCCTGCAATAACAGGACAGTTGCGATGATACAACCGAAGATGGAAAATACATTATTGCCCCAAGCGGACACGACGGGTTGTTATTCAAAAAGGATGATCCAAATATAATAGCCCATGATGAATAAAAGAATACCTGGTACATAATACGATTTTTTGAGACTGATCATGGTTCTTCCTCCTTCATGAAAAAGTCCTTCCCTTTCCATTAGGGATGGAGCCTTCAAAGTCCTGCGCAACAACAAAAAAAGAGACCTGTTTTCGATTGAAACAGGTCTCAAGTCTCACTTGTCGTACGTATTTAAATCGTCCGTAACAGATTTGCCATCTCAATCGCTGAAACGGCCGCTTCATATCCTTTGTTGCCTGCCTTCGTCCCAGCCCGTTCAACAGCTTGTTCAATCGAATCGGTCGTCAGGACGCCGAAGATGATCGGAACGCCTGTCTCACGTGACGCAGTGGCAACCCCTTTCGCGACTTCATTGCAAACATAATCGTAGTGTGACGTCGCTCCGCGAATGACGGCACCAAGCGTGATGACGGCGTCGTAGTTGCCGCTTTTCGCAAGCTTCTCCGCGACGAGCGGAATTTCAAACGCCCCCGGCACCCACGCCGTATCGACCGCGTCAGCTGCGACACCGTGTCGACGGAAGGCATCGTTTGCGCCTCCGACTAATTTTGATGTAATCAATTCATTGAAACGTGCCGCGACGATTGCGACACGTAGTCCCTCACCTGTTAAAAATCCTTCGAATACCATGTTATTGTCCTCCTTGGATGTCGAGCAAGTGCCCGAGTTTCGTTTGTTTGGTTTGCAGATAATTTTTATTTTCCGGAACCGGTGCGATTTCAAGCGGCACCCGTTCGAGCACCGTGATGCCATGTTGTTCAAGGGCTTGTTGCTTATCCGGGTTATTCGTCATCAAGCGGATCTTCGTCACACCTAAATCCTGCAACATCGCGGCTGCGACTTTGTAGTCGCGTAAGTCCGTCGCATATCCGAGCGCGTGATTCGCTTCGACCGTATCAAGTCCCTGCTCCTGCAACTCATACGCTTTGAGTTTCGCCATCAAACCGATGCCTCGCCCTTCCTGTCGCAAATACAGGACGGCGCCTCCTTCTTGACCGATTCGTTCGAGGGCGGCGTCGAGTTGTGGTCCACAATCACAGCGTTTGGAGCCAAAGACGTCTCCCGTCAGACATTCCGAATGAAGCCGGACGAGCATGCCATCCTCTGCCTCACCGGACAAGACGGTGACATGTTCCTTTGCATCCGGAGTCGTGTAACCAAGCATACGAAATGCCCCATGCGTCGCCGGCAGCAAGACGTCCGCTTCACGCCGAACGGGACGTTCGAGGTACGTGACGAGGGCATCGATCGTAATCATCTTCAATCCGTGGACTTCTTTATATGCCAGCAAGTCGTCAACACGCGCCATTGTCCCATCTTCTAAGATGATTTCACAAATGACGGCCGCTTCTGCGCTTCCGGCAAGGCGCGCCAGATCAACACCCGCTTCCGTATGACCACGTCGTTCCCGGACACCGCCTTCTTTCGCGATCAAGGGGAAGATATGCCCCGGACGCTTAAATTGTTTCGCCCCGTCCGTCAGCATCCGTTGGATCGTCAACGCGCGCTCCGCCGCGCTGATACCGGTCTTCGCCTCTTCGTGGTCAATACTGATGGTAAAGGCTGTTCCGTGCGGATCAGTGTTGACGTCCGTCATCGGGTTCAGTTCCAATCGTTTTGCCAGTTGCGGGCTGACCGGGACACAGACAAGTCCTTTCCCGTAAGTGATCATGAAGTTGATTTGTTCCGGTGTCGCGTGTTCCGCAAGAAGGATCAAATCGCCTTCGTTTTCCCGATTTTCGTCGTCACAGACGATGATCGGACGTCCTTGCTTTAACTCTTCAATGGCTTCTTCTATGAGATCAAATCCGTTCATCCTGCTCCGCCTCCTAAAAATGCCGACCAATCCGTTTTCTGTTCCTGTTGCGTAAAGTGATACAAGTGTTTTGCCATCAAGTCACACTCAATGTTGACGAGGGTTCCGCTTTGCAGACGATCAAACGTCGTCACTTGGCGCGAATGTGGAATCAGCGAAATCGTCAGACTGTCCGCTTGGACGTGTTGAATCGTCAAGCTGGTTCCGTTGATCGCAATCGACCCTTTCGGAATACAGTATTTGCGCCAGTCAGCGGTCTCAAACCGATATTCCATCGCTTCACCGTCCGGTCGACGGCTTAACAACCGGGCTGTCCCGTCAATGTGGCCACTAACGAAATGACCGCCGAATCGTCCGTTCGCCGGCATCGCCCGTTCGAGTTGGACCGGTGTGCCGACGCGCAATGTTTGAAGTGCCGTCGCCCGAATCGTTTCATGGACCGCATCCGCCGTGAATCCCGCCGCCGTCATCGCCGTAACGGTCAAACAAATGCCGTCGACCGCGATACTGTCACCGATTTTGGTTCCGTGAAGAACATGTCGCGCTTCGATTTCCAGCGCCAGACCGTTCGGACGCGGGACTTTCCGTTTAATCGTCCCGACTTCTTCAATCAATCCTGTGAACATGAGCCGTCTCCTTTCCGCGTATAGCCTAGATGAACATCCTGTCCAATTTGCGCGACGTCCGTTAAATCGAACCGGTCTTCAACCTCGATTGTACTCGTCAATCCGGTCGTGCCTTGTAAGACAGACGGTGCTTGATAGATCTCAAGACGATCGACAAGGTCCGCTTCTAAAAACGCCGACTGAATCGTTGGTCCACCTTCAATCAACAAACTGCGGATACCCTGGTCATACAATGTGTCTAAAATCTGATTTGGTGTTGCATACGTACCGACGAGAACCGTGACGTTCGATTGATCTGAGACACGTGGTTGTTCCGTCAGCCAGTACGTCGGATTCAAGCCGTCCCGAAAGACTTGGGCGGTTTCCGTCAAACGTCCGCGACGGTCGACGACGACCCGAATCGGTTCAGCTCCCGTTTCCGATCGTGACGTCAGTGCCGGATCATCAATCAAAACCGTCTCACTTCCGACCAGGATTGCATCGTGTGTTGCCCGTAGCTCACGCCCCGCCGCTCGCGCGGCAACTGACGTAATCCAGCGTTGCTCACCTGTCGTCACGATCCCGTTTAAACTTTGAGCGACTTTCACGGTGACATTCGGTCGTTTTCGCTTGAGACTTTGCCAAAACGGTGTATAAAAACGAACTGCTTCGTCTTCCAGTAATCCGACTTCGACCGTCAGTCCGGATTCACGGAGACGCACAATTCCCTGGCCCGCGACGATCGCATGACGGTCTTCCGTCGCGACGAACACCCGTTTGATGCCGGCAGCAATGATTGCTTCCGTGCAGGGTGGTGTCTTCCCGTGATGGTTACACGGTTCAAGCGTGACATACAGATCGGCGCCGCGTGCCGCTTCTCCGGCCATCCGTAACGCCTCGACTTCGGCATGGGGACCCCCGGCAAACCGATGCGCGCCAAAGCCGATGATCCGTCCGTGCTTCGTGATCACACAGCCGACACTTGGATTTGGACTCGTTTGTCCGTCTAACATCTCTGCCAATTGCATCGCCTGATGCATTCTATTATTCATGTTTTCGCTCCTTTCAAAAGAAAAAGACGCCGCTGCATTTGCAGGGCGTCATGATTGAAGGGTCACGAAAGAAACGTCTTGTTTTTCTGTTTTGAAGCATACAGAAATAGACCTTTCTCTGAATGTATTTTTCAGAAAATGGTTTCAAGCACATTTTTTCGTTCTTCTCCCATCCGGACTTTACCGTCGGCCTTGGAATCACACCAAGTCAGCCATAGTGCGTACACTATGGGTCGCGGGCTCGTCGATTCGAAAATCGCATCACCGCCGGTTGGGATTTTCACCCTACCCCGAAGAACTGGTTATTCAGTTGTGCAGTTCAAGACTAGCACAGGTTATTTTAAAATACAAAAAAGAATTTGTTTTTACATCCATTTCCGAAAAAATATGCCCCATTCAGCGGACTATCAAAGCAACATCTGCCGGATGGACACATACTTTTTATTTTGACTGTTACGCCAAATAACCGTTTTTCCGGTCATGGAACTCTTGTTTGACCGTCCCGAGCAACTGTCCGTCCGTCAACAGACGTAACGCCGTCCGAGCCAGGATTTTTGCGCCGGTGATCAAGGCTTCGTCGCCTTGTTCCGACCGAGCCGCTTCCCGGAAACTTTCCGTGTGGGCGACCAAATCGTCCGCTCCGATCTTGATGTACGGATGGATGGTCGGCAGGACCTGGCTGATATTGCCGGCGTCGGTCGAACCGAGACCCGGGCGTTCATCCGTCTTGACGTCTTCCCCAAGCGCCACTGCTTCCTCCCGGAAAATCTCGTCAAACGTCCGGTTGAACAGCAGATTGTCGACCTCATTTTGGAACGCGATGATCTCAAGCGTCGCCCCGGTCGCAAGCGCTGCCCCTTCGGCAACGGCCTTAACCTTCTTCGTCACGGCATTCAGCCGGTCGCGCGTCGTCGCCCGGATGAAGAAGCGTGCTTTGGCGTATTCCGGAATGATGTTCGGCGCATCACCGCCATCCGTGATGATGCCGTGAATCCGGACGTCGCTCGGCAATTGCTGACGCAAGGCATTGATGCCGTTAAACAGTTGGATGACGGCGTCGAGTGCATTGATGCCCTCTTCCGGTGACGCTGCCGCGTGAGCCGGCTTGCCGGTAAAGGCAAAGTCCAGTGGATCAACAGCAAGCGAGGAACCGGTGATCCGCGTTTGTCCGGACGGATGAATCATCAGTGCCGCATCAATCCCCGTCAGGAGATCATGTTTGACGAAGCTGCCTTTCGCACTGCCGTTTGGTCCACCTTCCTCTGCCGGTGTTCCGAGCACGACGACACTGCCCCCGACTTCATCGATGATTTTACTGAGCGCGATCGCCGCTGCGACACTCGTCGTGCCGATGATGTTGTGACCGCAGGCGTGACCAATCCCCGGCAAAGCATCGTATTCAGCGAGGAAGGCAACCGTCGCCCCCGGTTTATCCGAAGTCTTCCGGGCCAGGAACGCCGTGTCATGTCCCGCGACCCCGAGCTCAACCGCGAACCCTTCTGCCGTCAGGCGTTCCGCATGATGGCGCGAGGCAAAATATTCCTCGTTCCCAATCTCGGGTGTCGCATGAATCCGGTGACTCGTCTCGAGATACGACTCGCGTTTTTGTTCAATATCCTGCTCAATCGTTTGAATCAAGTTTTCCCGTCTTGTCTGAACCGTCATTTGGGTCACGCTCCTTTGGATGTTTAATTATTCGCCAATGTCACTGAGTGGGACGAACGTCGGAATCGTGCTTCCTTTGTACTCTTTTTTGATGAAGGCCGCGACATCATCCTGTTGGTAAAGTGAAGCAATTTTCTTCAACGTCTTTTTGTCTTTGTCTTCCGTTCGTGTCGCGATGATGTTGATATAGGGTTTCGCTGTTGCATTTTCATGGAGAATCGAGTCTTTGATCGGATTAAAGCCGGCATCCACGGCGATCCCGTTATTGATGATTGATGCCGATACATCCGGCAGAACACGTGGCGTCTGCCCGGCGACGACTGGGACAATCTTCAGCTTTTTCGGATTCTCGACGATTTTGTCGACGGCTCCGTTTCCGTCAAAGTCGTCCGGTAGCTTGATCAAGCCGGCTTCCTGCAGCAACAGGAGTGCCCGTCCCATGTTCGTCGCCTCGTTCGGGACGGCAATCTTTCCACCGACCGGGATATCTTTGACGTCCTTGACTTTATCCGAATAGATCCCCATCGGTGCGATGACGGTCGTCGCAATCGGCGATAGCTTTAAGTTATGTTCTTTTTTAAAGGCATTGAAGTACGAAATCGTCTGGAACGAATTGGCATCGATTTCGCCTTCTGCGAGTGCCAGGTTCGGTTGCACATAATCGGAGAATTTGACGAGTTCAATCGTGATGCCCTCTTTTTTCGCTTTTTTCGCGACGTATTCCCAAACTTGCGTATCCGAGCTGCTGACGCCGAGCTTGACCGTATTTTGATCCTCTTCCCCGGACGCCGCACACCCTGCAAATAATACCATCGTTAATGCTGCACCAATCGCTAATCCTTTTTTCATCGTTCATCTCTCCCTTATCTTCTCTATGTTTTTTAGTGTCTGCGAATTTTTCGTGCCAACAGGTTGCCCATCGTCTGTAAACCTTGGACGAGGATGACGAGTATCCCGACCGTGATGAGCATGACGGTCGTATCAAACCGTTGGTAGCCGTAGGTGATCGCCAAGTCCCCGAGGCCTCCGCCGCCGATCGCACCGGCCATCGCCGACGCTCCGATCAAGCCGATCGTCGCAATCGTCAAGTTCAGGACCAATGAACTGAGTGCTTCCGGCAATAAGAAACGGAAAATCGTCTGCAACGGTGTCGCTCCCATTGCCTTTGCTGCCTCGAGGACCCCCGTGTCGACTTCAAGCAACGAACTTTCGATCAATCGGGCGATGTACGGCGCCGCATAAAAGACGAGTGGAACGATTGCCGCCTGTGTCCCGATCGATGAACCGACAATCAGACGGGTCAACGGGATGATCGCGACGAGTAAGATGATGAACGGCACCGACCGGAAGATATTGACGATACTGCTCAAGACGTTGAAGAACGGGACTTGTTCGAGCAACGCCCCTTTTCGTGTGACGACGAGCAAAATCCCAAGCGGTAAACCAATCAAGGTCGAAAAGAGTAATGACAGACCGACCATCGTCAAGGTCTGCAGGAAGGCGGTCCAAATATCCGTGTAGTTAACCAGCATCTGCGAGCACCTCCTCGACCGTGACTTGGGCTTCGTCGATGTATTGCAAGGCCCGGCTGATTTCTGCCGTTTCACCAATCAGTTCGACGAGCAGACTGCCAAACGGGATGTTTTGCAGTTCCGTGATACTCCCGTGCAGGATGTTAAGATCGATGTCAAACCGTTTTGCGACTTGTGACAACAGCGGTTGCCCGGTATGTGCTCCGAGAAAGTTGATCTTATAAATATGATGGTTGGCTTCACGTCGTTCGATCAACTGTTGAACGGACGCCGGAATTTCATCCTGCATGACGGACCGGACGAAGTTTTTCGCCGTCGCCGTCTGCGGGTTCGAGAAGACATCGAACACGGTACCCGACTCAATCAGCTTGCCGGCTTCGATGACGGCGACCCGGTCACAAATCTCCCGGATGACGCCCATCTCGTGTGTAATCAGTAAAATCGTGATGCCGTATTCCTCGTTGATCTGTTTCAGTAAACGCAGGATATGTTGTGTCGTCTGCGGATCAAGCGCCGATGTCGCTTCGTCACATAACAGAACCGACGGCTGGGTCGCGAGTGCCCGGGCGATTCCGACCCGTTGTTTCTGTCCACCCGACAACTGATCCGGATAATGATCGGCTTTATCGGCCAGGTCGACGAACGCGAGGAGTTCATGGACACGCCGATGGATTTCAGCCTTTTTGACACCTGTCAGGACAAGTGGTTTCGCGACGTTCGCAAAGACGGTATTCGAATCCAGCAAGTTGAAATGTTGAAAAATCATCCCGATCTGTTGCTTGGCTTCGCGGAGTTGTTTTGCCGAGAGGCTCGTCAATTCTTGCCCATCGACTGTCACGCTGCCGGATGTTGGACGTTCGAGAAGGTTGACACAGCGTAACAACGAACTTTTTCCGGCCCCACTAAATCCGATGACCCCGAAGATTTCACCTTTTTTAATTTCAAGATCGACACCGTCTAGTGCAGCGATTGACTGATCTTGTGTCTGATAGATTTTTTTTACATTTTTGAATGTAATCACCACGTTTCCCCCCTTAAAAATACAAAAAGGCCTCTTCTTAAGAAACAAGAAGAGACCTGGATCCGCACAAAGGCAGAATCCACTCGACTCATCTCTCAGACAACTGTCTGATGGAATTGGCACAGTGCTCATAATGAGTCTGTTGCCGAGGTTTCGTAGGGCCAGTCCCTCCACCTCTCTGGATAAGTGTTGCAGTATGAAATTCATATGTGTGTTGTTTCGAATCAAGCTTATGTCGTAAAACTAATTTTTACATTACAGGTATATCTTTTAAAGGTCAACCATATTTTCAAAAATAAACCATATGACCCATATCGATTGAGATCCTGGGTTGTGCGTCATCATAGAAGCGTTCCGGATAGCGGTCAAAGACGAATTGACAACTCTTTCGCGTCAGTGCTATTATCTTCACAATGATTAATCCGACAATTCCTATACGATATATCAAGAGTGGACGAGAGAACTGGCTCTAGGACTCCACGGCAACCTGCAATTCGCAAGGTGCTCCGACCAGCAAAGCAACCGCTTTGGATGATACATACGAGAAACTCGTTTGCCGTCCAAAGCCAAACGAGTTTTTTTATTTTTGAAATGGAGGACACCTTGATGAGTATGCTTTATCCTGTTTTACCAGGGGCTGATGCCTTTTTATTAGAACGTGGATCCGTCGGGATTCTGTTGTGTCATGGTTTTAACGCAACACCACAAAGTGTTCGTGCTGTAGGCGAACGCTTCGCAGAACATGGTTTCACCGTCCATGCACCTCGCTTAGCGGGTCACGGAACCGACCTCCGTGACTTTGCCGCTTCGACTGCTGAAGACTGGAAACAAAGTGTCCGCGAAGGATTTGACCTGTTAGCCAAACAGTGTCCATCCATCTTCATCGTCGGTCAATCGATGGGGGCGACGCTCGCCTTAGCACTCGCCACCGAAGGATTGCCGGTCGATGGCATCATCACGATCAACGCAGCCCTGTCCGTCCCAGCGTACGAAGCGTTATCGTTCGATGATTGTCCGGACCAACTGCCTGAAAGCGCCCCCGATATCAAACGTCCGGCTTTTGAAATCATTTATGATTTCGTCCCGACCACGTGTGCAGCAGAACTGTTACGCTTGATCCGGGACACGGTTCCCGACTTACCTACACTTCAAATTCCCACCCTTATTTTATATTCTGTGGAAGATCACGTCGTCCCATCCAGTTGCTCCGATTACCTGCACCGGACAATCAGCTCTGTCGACAAACGTACGTATTGTCTGCTCAATTCGTATCATGTCGCGACGCTCGATTACGATCAAGAGGCAATTGTGGAGGAGACGATCCGATTCGTCGAACAGTTCAGCCGGTTGACCGAGACGGGTTGAACGTTCAGCTAACAAAAAAACAAAGCTAACAGTCCTGTCAGCTTTGTTGCGCTATCCTTTTTAAGAAAGGATTAGTTTTGTTGTTGTTTTTTCCACTCTTGTAACGGTTGGGGTTTACCCGGCACTTGATGACAATGACGGCAACGTGGTTCATAAGACTCAGAAGCACCGACTAAGATGATCGGATCATGATAGTTTGCCGGTTGACCGTCAATCAGGCGTTGGGTCCGCGAAGCCGGATCACCACACGATAAACAAATCGCCTGCAATTTCGTCACGAACTCGGCGCGGGCGAGCAACTCTGGCATCTTCCCGAACGGTTCCGCCCGGAAATCCTGATCGAGCCCCGCACAAATGACGCGTTTGCCGTCTTGCGCAAGCGCCTCGATGACGGAGACGATCTCATCGTCAAAAAACTGAACCTCATCAATTGCAACAACTTGCGTCTCTTCTGCTACCGCCACGTACACGTCACGGCTCGTCGCCATCGGAATCGCGATGACAGAATTGCCACCATGCGACACGACATGTTCTTCGTGGTAGCGGTCATCAATCGCCGGTTTAAAGACCTGGACCGGTAACTTGCCGTACTGTGCCCGTCGGACACGACGGATCAACTCTTCTGATTTTCCGGAAAACATACTCCCGCAAATCACTTCGATCCAACCATATTGATTGATCACATGCATCATCGAAAACACCGTCCTCTAAATTAGTCACTTTAACGAGTATAGCCCGAATCTAAATTGAGAAAAAGAGTTGACTTCTCAAAATCAAAAACCTATTTCCGATTTCCCTCATTCTTCATCTTGTCATTTCAACTGGTATCTCTTTCCTGTACAATAAAAGAGAAGTTTCTTTGAAGGAAGGTGACTCCGATTCATCACATGCTACATGAAGTCCTCCATCAATATGGAGCGTTCGGACTCGCCGTTCTACTCGCTGGTGGTATCGTTGGTTTACCTGTTCCTGATGAGACGTTACTCGTCATGTCTGGTTTTTGGATGCATCGCGGTGATTTACCTCTGATCGGAACGATTCTCGCAGCCTATGCCGGGAGTTGTATCGGTATGACGATCAGCTATTTGTTAGGTCTGAAACTTGGTATGCCGTTGCTGCACCGGGTTGCCCCTAAATTACGAATTTCCGAAAAACATATCTTTCAAGCAGAGGCCGGATTTTTACGTTATGGAAAATCCGTTTTGATCATCGGCTATTACATACCCGGATTACGTCAGCTGTCTGCTTTTTTCGCCGGTGTCTCGAAGATGCCGTTTCAAGTTTTCGCGACCTATGCCTACACAGGCGCCTTGATCTGGATCAGTCTCTTTTTAGGAGCTGGTTATTTTCTGGGTCGTCACTTTTCTTTCGGTTTGCTGGTTGCACATTTTGCGAACAACCCGGATATGTTGCCGTACCTCGTTGGGGCTGCTGGAGCAATCGGTCTGTCCTTTGTGCTTAAAACCTATCTCGCTTACCGTGCTCAATTCAGCCTATACAAAAACAGCCTGCTCCAGTGATGGAGACAGGCTGTTTTTGTATACAGAAGTCGCAATTACTTGCGGCCGTATTTTTTGTTGAAGCGATCGACACGACCGTCTGCAGCGTTGAACTTTTGACGACCAGTGTAGAATGGGTGCGAGTCCGAAGACACATCCACGCGGATGAGTGGGTACTCGTTTCCATCTTCCCAAGTGATTGTCTCGTTCGAAGAACGTGTAGAACCAGTCAAGAATTTGTACTCAGTAGTTGAATCCATAAACACAACTTTGTTGTATTTTGGGTGAATTCCTTGTTTCATGGTTGTTTTCTCTCCTTCCGCCCTGGTTCATTTGCTGAGCCAGAGTAAGTTACCTTCCTATACTAAACGATTTTTTGACGACCCGCAATACCTATTTTCATGTCGTTGTGTCTGTTTTCGTCACACGCGGTTTGACAGGTGCGCGTCGGACCGGTTTCTTCTTTTCTTTGTTCAGTTCCACAAAAAATTCTTCATTGTTTTTTGTGTCACGAATCTTCCGTAAGAAGCTGTCAACAAACTCGTTTGATTCGTTCATCGTCCGACGAATCGTCCACAAGGCATCGAGTTGATCTTGCGGTAACAACAACTCTTCTTTCCGTGTTCCGGATTTCCGAATATCGATGGCCGGGAAAATCCGACGCTCGGATAGTTTCCGGTCTAGATGAAGTTCCATGTTACCGGTCCCTTTAAACTCTTCATAGATGACATCATCCATGCGTGAGCCCGTCTCGACGAGCGCGGTCGCAAGAATCGTCAAACTGCCACCATGCTCAATGTTACGCGCGGCACCGAAAAAGCGTTTTGGTTTATGGAAAGCAGCAGGATCGATCCCACCTGATAACGTCCGACCGCTTTGCGGGACGGTTAAGTTATAGGCGCGCGTCAAACGTGTGATGGAGTCCATTAAGATGACGACGTCCTTTTTATGTTCCACAAGACGCATCGCTCGTTCAAGTACGAGCTCTGAAATCCGAACGTGATTATCCGGTGTTTCGTCAAACGTCGAACTGACGACGTCTGCTCCCGGTACGGACCGTTCGATGTCCGTCACTTCTTCCGGTCTTTCATCAATTAAAAGAACAATCAGCTCGACGTCCGGATGATTGACTTGAATCGAATTGGCGATTTCCTTCAATAGAGATGTCTTACCTGCCTTAGGCGGCGCGACAATCAATCCCCGTTGTCCGAATCCAACCGGCGCAATCATATCCATGACACGAACGGACAGATGACGTGGTTCAGTTTCGAGTCGCATCAGACGATCCGGATAGATCGGTGTCAATGCCGGGAAAAATAACCGATTTCGTGCCGTATCCGGTGCTTCTCCATTAACGGCTTCCACACTTAAAAGACCTTGGAACCGCTCATTTTCTTTTGGCGGACGAACTTTTCCGGTCACGACGTCTCCATTACGGAGGTTAAAACGGCGAATTTGTGAGGCGGCAATGTAGATGTCTTCAGAGGATTGCGAATAGTTGATAGGACGAAGGAAGCCGAAGCCACCATCATTTTGCATCTGTGGGTTACCGGGGATGACTTCTAATACCCCTTCGAGGAAATAAAGACCTGTCGATTCCGCTTGCGCTTTCAGAATCTTGAACATCAATTCACGTTTACGGGCTTCTCGGTACTGTGGCACATTTTTTGCTTTTGCGATTTCATATAAGTCTTTTAATGTCAGGTTACTCAATTGAGCAAGTGTATAGGAACGTTCTGGTTTGTCGGTTTTTTCAGTTGGCATATGCATTCACCTATTCTTCATATAAATTCAGTTGCAAAGATCTCGCTGTTTATTTTACAAGTGTAGCTTAATAATTTCTTCGTGCATTAAAGGTATCACATTTGCACCTCTTTCGTCGTGATTTAAAGAATGGGAATTTCTTCTTTGTAATATTCGAGCATATTATTGCAGTTATGTTACAAAAACGTCATGTTTTGTAGCGGAACTGAAAAAACGTTTTCATGTCTCCGCATGCTAAGATAATCGTGCAGAGAAAAACTTACACAGTTGTAAGGCAAACTGCTTAAACAAACACTTAATGAGATTGATCATATAACCCGGTTTTCAAAACTACTTTAAAATGACATGGAGGATTTCACATATGAAACGTTTTCTAGCATCGGTCGCGGCAGCAGCATTAGTGGTTTCAGGATTTGCATCAGTGGGAACAGGTAAAGTTGAGGCAGCTTCGACAGTAACGAAAGTCAAGATCACAGATAGCGGATTACGCGTTCGTACAGCTCCTTCTACAAAAGCAAGCATCGTCGGTAAAGTAAACGCAGGCCAATCATTTACATACAAAGGTAAATCAGGCAGCTGGACAAAAATTTCATACGGCGGAAAAACACGTTATGTGTCTACGCAGTACACGAAAACATACAAAGCTTCTACTGCAACAGCTAAAAAATCAACGACTTCTTCATCAACACGTACACGCCTTCTAAGCGAAGCTGCTAAACATAAAGGAACTCCTTATGTTTGGGGCGGAACAACGACTCGTGGATTTGACTGCTCTGGCTTCACAAGCTATGTCTATAAAAAAGCAACAGGTAAAACATTACCACGTACGTCTTCTTCACAATACGCATCGTCTAAAAAAGTCAGTGTTTCTAGCGTACAACCAGGAGATCTTGTCTTCTTCTCACACGGTAACGGCATCCAGCACGTCGGAATGGCAACAAACAAAACAAGTATGGTCAACTCGGAAACGGGTGGCGTTAAATACTCAAGCTTCAAATCAGGTTACTGGGGTTCACGCCTTGTCGGCGCGGGTTCATACCTATAATTCAAATGACCAAGCGGTTGAGCATCGGCTCAATCGCTTTTTTTCTACACAAAAAGGAGGATTTGATCATGAATGTATTGATTACCGGAGCTTCCGCCGGAATTGGGCGGGAACTGGCTTATCTCCACGCAAAACAAGGACACCACCTGTTACTTGTCGGACGAAACGTCGAACAGCTGTTTGAAACCAAACACTTCGTCGAACAACGCGGTGGTTCGGCAACAGTTTTTCCATATGACATTGGTCAAACACTTCACATCCAAGCCTTGTTACGTGCTACCGAACACCTCCAAATCGATATCTTGATCAACAATGCAGGATTTGGGCTTTACGGTGAATTTCTCGAAACGGATCTCTCGCGTGAATTGAACATGATCGATGTTAATATTCGTGCGCTGACGTATCTCACTAAAATGTTCGCCCAGCGGATGACAATACAAGGTGGAGGTCGCATCATTCAGATTGCTTCAACGTCCTCTTTTCATGGTGGTCCTTTGATGACTGTCTATTATGCGACAAAAGCCTACGTGCTCAGTTTTTCAGAGGCACTCGCCGAAGAACTCGCACCATACAACATCCAAGTGACAGCGGTTTGTCCCGGTGCAACCCATACCGACTTCGCCGCGACGGCCGATCTTGCGACGTCTGGTCTGTTCAAACGACCGGGTATCATGGACGCACCGACCGTTGCTCAGCTGTCGTTCACCGGGTATATGCAAGGAAAAACGCTTGTCATACCCGGTCGCAGCAATGCGATGTATGTCTTCATGACACGCTTTTTCACACGTCGTAAACTCGTCCAGATGACACATCAGCTACAAGCTCCGACAGATCGCTAATAGAGTTTCTTGCAACGAACGGTTCTGGTATCCATTAATCAAACAGGGTTGACTCAAAAAGAGATCACTCGTCTTTTCACGCCCTTTCCTCAGGCGAGACACAAGCCAGTTTTCCTGCCTTCATTCAGGCAGGAAACCGGGTCTTGTTTGTCTCTGGCAGCGCAAGCCTACTTGCGCTTTTTCCTGTAGGAGTTGCGTGAAGTGATATGCTCCCCAATAGGTAGACAGATGAAATAAACAATCTGTTTTTCTATTAGGGGGGTCTTTTTTATGACAAGAACTAAGCATTCCGTTGAACAAAAATTAGAGGCACTCCGAATGCTTGCATCCAATAAGTATACGGTCCAGGAAGTGTGTAAGACCCATCGGGTCTCTAGGAGTACGTTAGAGCGTTGGAAGGCACGGTTGCATTCAGGTGGAGTGGCTTCTTTCGAGGAATCTTCTTCATTGAAAATCTATACGAAAGAGCTAAAGCAAGCAGCTGTCCGTGATTATCTCGAACACGGGTTTACAGCGCTTGAAGTCCTCTCAAAATATCAAATTAGTAGCACATCTGTTTTTTATGGATGGATCAAAAAGTATACTAGTCATAGCGAATTAAAAGACTCTAGAAAAGAGGCGGTTAAAGCTATGACAAAAGGCAGACAGACAACTTTAGAGGAACGGATTGAAATAATCGAATATTGTCTCCAAAACGGACGAAACTACAAACAGACATCCGTGATATTTGATGTCGCCTATCATCAAGTCTATGGATGGATGAAAAAATATGATGTCGACGGTATGGAGGGGCTCGAAGATCGACGCGGGCGGACGAAGCAGGAGGAAGAGCTGACTGAGGCGGAACGATTAACGCGTCGTCTCCAGCAGATGGAACGGGAGATCGAACGTCTTCGTATTGAAAATCTGTTCCTAAAAAAGTTGAAGGAGATCGAGAGGAGGAATTAATCAGTCAGATTCGGCTACAACGACGATATGTCGCCATCTACGAACTAGCGATAGAAGAAGCATCATCCATCGTGTTACTCTGTGAAATCGCACAGGTCTCACGTGCCGCTTATTATAAATGGTTGAAACGCACCGTGTCGGTGCGTGACCGAGAGAACCAGACCCTCCTAGAGGATATCCGAGTACTGTACGATCAAGTGAGAGGGATCTACGGATACCGTCGGATCACGATGACAATCAATCGCCGCCGCCGAGAAGATAATCTTCCTGTCTACAACGAAAAACGGATCCATCGTTTGATGCGTATTCATGACATCAAGTCGATCATCCGACAGAAGCGAAAGGGTCATAAGAAATCTACACCACAACATACAGCAGAGAACTTGATGAATCGTGATTTTAGTGCTTCTAGGCGAGATGAAAAATGGTGTACGGATATCACCGAGTTCAAATATGGAGTTGGAAAAAAGGCCTATTTGAGTGCCATTATCGATTTGTATGACGGTTCCATTGTCTCCTATCGGATTGGAAAGTCCAACAACAGTATACTCGTCTTTCAGACGTTGATTCCAGCGATCACCCAACTCCCGCCAGGGGCAATTCCAATGATTCATAGCGATCGTGGCAATCAATATACATCACGAGGATTTAAGACAATGATTGAAGACGCAAATCTGACACATAGCATGTCCCGAGTGGGACGTTGTCTCGACAATGCCCCAATCGAGAGTTTTTGGGGTACGTTGAAGTCAGAGATGTATTATTTGCGTGATTTTCAAGCCTACGAAGAGCTGAAATCGTACATCGAAGCTTATATATATTTCTATAACAACGAGCGTTTCCAAAAACGATTAAACGGCTTGAGTCCTATTGAATTCAGGACAAAAGCCGCTTGAGTGAGTTTTAATTATTTACACTGTCTACTTGACGGGGAGCAGTTCAAAGCGAGTGATCCTTTTATAAACGTCATGAGGGTGGCAGATTATAATTCTGCCACCCTCATCTTTGTAGAGACTGACATTTGAGTCAACTCCATTTGTCTGTTCATGTTTCCCGTTCATGAAAGTTTAATGCGCAATCAATTCCCTTACTCTCTGTATGCAAAAAAGGGAGGCAGATTTTCGAATCACCAAAAATCTGCCTCCTTTGAGCAATGCATGATCGATTTAAAAGAATTACGTTTTTCACTCGACTCCTACGGGAAAAAGCGCGGTGTTCCGCGCTGTCAGAGACAAACAAGACCCGACTACTTGTCCAAGCGGACAAAGTAGGCACGGCTTGTGTCTCGTCCGAGGAAAGCGAGTGAAGAAAACGTAACTTCTTTCTGTAAGACTGTTATGCCAATTACTTAATAACGAGTTTTGGTTTTTTCTTGAACGAGTGAATTCCTTCTACAAAACGAACCGTTCCCGACTTCGCACGCATGACGACAGAATGTGTTTGACCGCCTTGGGCTGTAAACTGAACACCCTTCATCAACTCGCTGTCCGTAACGCCTGTTGCGGCAAAGATACAATCATCGCCCGTGACAAGATCATCCATCATCAGGATTTTCGACGGGTCTTCGATCCCCATCTTTTTGCATCGTGCGACTTCTGCTTCATCTGCCGGCAAGAGTCGTCCTTGGAGTTCTCCACCTAAACATTTCAACGCAACCGCTGCAAGTACACCTTCTGGTGCCCCACCTGAACCAAGCAAGATATCGATTCCCGTATGCGGAAAAGCCGTATTGATGGCTGCTGCGACGTCACCGTCACCAATCAGACGAATTCGTGCCCCTGTTGCACGGATTCGTTGAATCATTTCTTCATGACGTTCCCGGTCCAAAATCGAAACGACGACGTCTTCGATTTCTTTGTTTTTTGCTTTGGCGACAGCAGCGATGTTTTCTTCAATCGTCGCGTCCAAGCTGACGTGCCCTGCTGCTTCCGGTCCGACGGCAATTTTATCCATGTACATGTCCGGGGCATGTAACAAATCTCCGGCATCGGCTACGGCAAGAACCGCAAGTGCGCCCCATGTCCCTTTGGCGACGATGTTCGTCCCTTCGAGTGGATCGACGGCGACGTCAAGACGTGGTCCGTATCCATTTCCGAGTTTTTCCCCGATATAAAGCATCGGTGCCTCATCCATTTCCCCTTCGCCGATGACGACCGTCCCTTTCATCGGGATCGTATCAAACACATCACGCATGGCGCTTGTTGCTGCGTCATCCGCCTCGTTTTTCATGCCCTTCCCCATCCAGCGCGCAGAAGCAAGTGCTGCTGCTTCCGTCACCCGTACGAGTTCCATTGATAAACTTCTTTCCATGTGTATAATCCCCTCTCCCTAGCTGAAGATCTTAAACCGTTTCACGCCATACAAGAGCCCCTAGTTCTTTTAACTTCTCGACGAATCGTTCATAACTTTGATCGAGTATTTCCGCATGATGCAACAGGGTTTCGCCTGAAGCAAGCATTCCACTTAAAACGAGTGCTGCTCCACCACGCGGATCATGTGCTTCGATCTCGGTTCCGCGCAAGGCTTCACCACCACGAATGATGATGGACGCGTCTTCATGGGTGATGCGTGCGTTGAGTCGCCGCATTTCCTGAACATGCCGGAACCGTTGTGGATACAGTTTATCGACGACGACACTCGCTCCTTTCGGTTTGAGCAAGGCAGCCGAGATGATCGGTTGAAGATCACTCGGGAAACCACCGTAATGAAACACACGAATGTCGATCGGCTTCGCCATATCGACGGAAGCCGTGACTGAATCGTCAGCAATGTCGATTTTCGCACCAAACCGTTCCAGCTTTTGAATGATACTTTCAAGGTGTAACGGAATGACGTTGTCGACCGTCACTCGACCAAGGACAGCGCCCATCGCCAGGAACGTCCCGGCTTCCATCCGGTCCGGAATCAACGTATGCCGACATCCTTGAAGCGTCTTGATTCCTTTGATTCGAATCTCATCGGTCCCTGCACCTTTGACACTCGCACCCATGTTCGTCAACATCGTACTGACATCGACGACTTCTGGATCACATGCCGCGTTTTCGATGACGGTCGTCCCTTCCGCCATGACAGCGACAAGTAACGCACTGATGGTTGCACCGAAGGAAGGAAGATCCAAATAAACCCGGTTCCCCTTCAACTCTTCGACATGCATGTAGTAAACCCCTTGTTCGTTTCGCATCGAGACCCCTAACCGTTCCAGTGCCTTGATGTGTAAATCAATCGGTCGAGGACCGATGGCATAACCACCGGGCAGACCAACGACCCCCTGTTTGAACCGTGCCGCAAGAACGCTCATCAGGTAAATCGATCCACGTAATTTTCGTGTATCCGTCCCTGTAAGTGGCATCGGCTCGACATGACTCGGGTCAATCGTCACCATATCGCCTTGACGTGTCACGACAGCTCCAAGCATCTCAATGATCTGGATCATCGTCGCGACGTCGCCAATGTCCGGCACCCCCTCAAGAATAACCTGTTGGTCGGTCAGTAATGCTGCCGCGAGACACGGAATCGCACTCTGTTTCGATCCACTGATCATGACGGTCCCTTCAAGACGTTGTTGTCCTACGATATGCAAAATGTCCACATTCCATCAACCTTTCTGTACAATCTGTTATTGCTGCGCTTTTTCCCAGTCAGCAAGGAATCGCTCGATGCCTTGGGTCGTCAGCGGATGTTGCGTCAGTGATTCGATGACATTCAGCGGAATCGTCGCGATGTCAGCACCAGCGAGGGCTGCATTCGTGACGTGAACTGGATTACGGACAGACGCCGCAATGATTTGTGTCGGAATGTCATGGATGACGAAGATTTGGGCAATCGTCTCGACGAGTCCCATACCATCTTGACCGATATCATCCAAACGTCCGAGGAACGGTGATACGTATGTCGCCCCAGCACGTGCTGCGAGCAAGGCCTGGTTCGGATTGAAGATCAATGTGACGTTCGTCGTGATGTTTTCTTTTGAAAGTGCTGCGACAGCTTCTAGACCAGCTGGTGTCATCGGAACCTTTACAGTAATGTTCGGTGCAATCTGGGCGAGTTCCTTCCCTTCCCGAATCATTCCTTCTGCATCCAGTGCGATGACTTCAGCACTGACGGAAACATCTCCGACGATCTCACAAATCTCGCGTAGTCGGGTATGGAAATCGACGCCTTCTTTCGCGACGAGTGACGGATTCGTCGTGACCCCGTCTAAAATCCCCATTTTATGTGCTTTTTTAATGTCCTCTACGTTGGCTGTGTCGATAAAAAATCTCATTTTTCTCTTTCCCCTTTCATCCCTAAAGATATCCCTTGAAAACGCTTACTCTTCCATTATAAATTTTTTCAACGAGAAGTCCTAACGTTTTCCGAAACATTCTGGTGATTTGGATGAAAAAAAGCACGATAGACGAGTGTCTACCGTGCTTTGGACATACAAAATTAAGCTTTGTTGCTTGAACCAAACTCACGCATCTTACCGATGACTGTTTGTTTGATTGCTTCGCGACCTGGTGCGATGAATACACGTGGGTCATATGCTTCTGGTTTTTCAGCCAAGACTTCACGAACTACTTTCGCGAATGTGATTTGGTTCTCTGTGTTGACGTTGATTTTCGAAGTACCAAGCGAAATCGCTTTTTCGATATCATGTGTCGGGATTCCTGTTCCACCGTGAAGAACGAGTGGAAGGTCTGTTGCGTTACGGATTTCTTCCATTTCAGCGAAACCAAGGTTTGGTTCACCTTTGTATGGTCCGTGGACAGAACCGAGTGCAGGAGCAAGCGTGTCGATTCCAGTTTCTTTGACGATACGAACACATTCGTCAAGTTTCGCGTACATGACATCACCAACGACGTCATCTTCTTGTCCGCCAACTGTACCAACTTCTGCTTCAACTGAAACACCTTTAGAATGAGCATACTCAACAACAGCTTTTGTTGTTTCGATGTTCGTGTCGATCGGGCTATGTGAATCGTCGATCATTACAGATGTAAATCCAGCATCGATTGCTTCTTTACATTTTTCAATGCTAGAACCGTGGTCGAGGTGGATTGCAACAGGAACTGTTACTTTCATGTCATGAACGAGACCTTCTACCATTTTAACAACTGTGTAGAATCCGCCCATATGACGTGCTGCACCTTCAGATACTCCAAGAATGACTGGTGACTGCTCTTCTTGAGCCGCACCGAGTACTGCTTGAGTCCACTCGAGGTTGTTGATGTTGAATTGACCTACTGCGTACTTACCTTCGAGAGCTTTGTTTAACATGTCTGTCATAGATACTAATGGCATAATGACATCCTCCTCTGTTTTGATCGCTGCTTACACGTAGACGTGCATTTTCAGACTGATTATAACACACTGATTCGCTTGAACGTACAGCATTTCACTCCGAATTTAGGATTGTGACGACGACGTGAAGGATTAACCGCTTACATCGCTCGAAATTTGCACAGTCACTTCTTTTTTTAATTCAAAGATGTCAAACGGCTTTCCGAAGAAGGCGACGACACCCAGTCGTTTCGCTTCTTCCATCGCCTCTTTTTCCCCGAGGGCTGTCATCAAAATCGTCCGAACCCGTCGTCCGACCTCATCTTGATGACGCAAGACTTCCAGACCGGTCCGTCCCGGCATATTGACATCCATCAATAATAAATCGTAATCTGCCTTTTTCAGTCGTTCAATCGTTTCCAAGCCATCAACGGCAACGTCAGTCGTATAGCCTTGCGCGCGAAACAATTGCGCCAATAAATTGCGAATCCCCGGTTCATCTTCCGCGATCAGTAATCTCCCTTTCATCTCCCACACTCCTCCTCTAGTTATTTCCATTCTACATGAAAGCAAAACTTGCTTTATACTATCCTTGAGAGAAATTTAGAAAGGATGTTCTTTTTATGATGAAAATATTAGCGACGCAATTCAACGGAAAATTACAAACGCTTACAAAACAGGAAGACGAATTATTTGACGTCGTCCGTCTGCTCGCCCAAGCACTTGTCGGGCAAGGGAAAGTCTATCTTGATGCCTACGGTGAATTCGAAGGGCTCTATCCGATGCTGTCCGATGGTCCGGATCAAATGAAACGGGTCACGAAGATCAAGGATCATAAAACGTTACATGCCGTCGACCGTGTCTTGATCTTCACACCGGACACAGAACGCTCCGACCTGCTTGCGTCTCTCGCCCGTTATGATGCGTGGCATACCCCCTACTCCATCATTACGCTTGGTGACGTGACGGAGACACTCGAACGTTCCATCGCGCCGCTTGCCCTTAAATTCAACAAAGGACTGCTTCCGGCTGAAGACGGCTCCCGTCACGGTTTACCGAGTCTCGCCTTAGGTGCGTTCCTGTTGACGCACATCTTGACGCAGTTACAGGAGATGACGGAAGAGTGGGAATGACTCTTTTCTTCTATAATAATTAGTAATACAACAACCTCGACTCCACCGCCTTCAACCAAAAACCGAGTGACTTCCCTCCACATGAGAGAAATCACTCGGTTTTGTTTTGAATCGATAGCTCTTTTGACGATTAAGCTGACGCTTGATCTTCTTGTGCTTTTACTTCTTCCCCATACGAAAGCTGATCTTGCATCCGGACGAACGGCAGGTAAATCGCAACCGACATGGCAATCGTCGCAATCTGTAAGAGTGCCGCGCGCCATCCGCCGATCAAGAAACCGGAGATGATCGGTGGTGTCGTCCACGGGACCTGCAAGGCATTAAACGGTTCGACCCAGCCCCACAGAATCGTGAAGTAGACCATGAACGAAGCAATTGCAGGAACGATGACGAACGGGATGAACATGATCGGATTGAAGACGATCGGCATTCCGAAGATGACCGGTTCGTTGATGTTAAACAGACTAGGTGCAAGCGACAGTTTACCCAGCTGCTTCAAGTGCGCCGACCGGGCAACCATCAACGTTGCGATGATGAAACCGATCGTGATTCCGGTTCCGCCGAGTTTTGTAAAGACATCAAGGAATTGAATCGTGACGATGTTCGCATTCCCACCGACGACAAGTTCCTTCCCTGAGTCGATGATTGCTTGGTTTTGCAGTGCGTTGGCTGTCAACAGTGGTCCCATGATGCCCATGATGATCGCAGCACCATGAATCCCGCACCACCACATGACGGACATGAGGACCATGATGAGGACAGCGCCAGCCAGCGTATCGGTCAAGTTTTGAATCGGCGCTTGGAGAACGTCATAGATGACTTCCGTGAATGTCCGGTCCGCAAAGGCTTGGAACACGGCGAACGTCACGACAGACAGCGTGATGACGGCTAATCCCGGTACGAGTGCCGAAAATGAGTTCGCAACACCTGGTGGAACACCAGCCGGCATCTTGATGCTGATACCGCGTTTGATGAACTGCGAATAGATGAAGCCGACGACTAAGCCGACGACGATCGACGCCATGACCCCTTGTCCACCCGTCCAGACTTTCGGGATGACGCCTTTGACGACCTCTCCGGATTCCGATAGGACGGAAGCTTGTGTAATGATCAAAAACGAGATGATCCCAAGGATGCCAGCCGGTACCCCTTCGATTTTTTCATTTTTGACGTAGGAATAGGCAATGCCGAAGACCCCAATCAAGGCGAGAATATCAAACGTCGCTCCGACGACTTGCGTCAGTGGTAACGTCCAGTCGGCTCCAAAGAGACCTGACATGAACTTCTCCCACCCTGGAATCGGTAAGGCTAAGATCAGTAGAAATAACGAACCGATGATCGTCATCGGCATCGTCAAGATGAATCCATCTTTAATGGCGAGAACAGGCTTGGCATTCGCAAAACGGGCAAATGCCGGTGTAACTTTTTCGAATACGGTTTCTAGGCGACTCATTCGGAAACCTCCTTACAGGTCTTCAGCGCGCGTGGCGATGATCTCTTGATACCAATAGAACGACTGTTTCTTTTTACGGGCAAGACCGTTCGCATGGTCGACATAGATGAAACCGTACTGTTTTTTGTAACCATTGAGCCAGCTGAGGAGATCGATGACGGACCACGCATAATAACCGGAGACGTTGATGCCTTCCTGGACCGCATGTTTAACGGCACGTAGGTGGCTTTCAATGTACTCGATTCGTGGTGTATCCTGGATTTCTTCGCCGACGATCGGATCGACATCACCAAGACCGTTTTCTGTAATGTAGATTTTGACATCACCATAACGGGCTTTGAGCATCCGCATGCCTTCGAGGAACGCATCCGGTGCAATCTCCCAGCCCCACTTCGTATAGACTTTATCGTCCATCAAGACCGTCTTGTAGACACCATCAAACGATGGATTCCCCGGACGTCCCGTCGAATTCTCACGACCACCCGCCATGACGAGTGCTGTATCGTTTTTCATGACACGTTGGGGACAATAGTAATTGAGACCAATGAAGTCGTTCATCGGAGCCGTTCGTTTGAGCAAATCAAGTTCGTCTTCCGTCCAGTCCGGCAGGAGACCTTGTCGTTCGAGCTGCGTAACGACATATTCCGGATACGTCCCTTTTAAGATCGGGTCATAAAACCAGTGTGTCGCAAATTCGTTCGCATGCATCTCGGCAAATTTGTTGTCCGCCTCATCATCGATGCTGAATGCCGGGTTAAAGACGTGTGTGATGCCGATTTCACCTTCATACTTCGCTTTTTTGAACAGTTCAACCGAACGGGCATGGGCGACGAACACGTTGTGGGTCGTCTGGAAGTAGGCTTTTGCATCCCCTTCGATTCCTGGTGGATGAGCACCTGACAAGTAGCCGAGCGAACAGAAGATGACGGTCTCATTAAACGTGATCCAGTTGCGGACCCGGTCGCCAAACGCTTCGAAACACGTTTCTGCAAAACGGACGAAGGCGTCGACTGTCGCCTGACTTCGCCAGCCTCCTTGTTCTTCGAGTACTTGTGGAAGATCCCAGTGGTAGAGTGTGACGAACGGAATGATGTTGTGTTTTAAACACTCGTCGATGACGTTGTTGTAAAATTCAAGACCTTTCTGATTCACTTCACCTGTCCCGTTCGGAAAGATACGTGGCCATGAGATGGAGAAGCGATATGATTCAAGCCCCATCTCCGCCATCAGCCCGATATCTTCTTTATACCGGTGATAATGGTCGATCGCGACATCACCGTTTGTATCTTCAAACGTTTTTCCCGGAATTTTCGAGAAGACGTCCCAGTTCGAGACGCCCTTCCCGTCCTCATTCCATGCACCCTCGACTTGATAAGAAGCGGAAGCCGCACCGAACAAGAAATTTTTAGGCATTTTCAAAGTCGTCACCCCGTTTTATTTATTTGCGAGCTTCAGTGCGTGGTCGAGTACTTTCGTTCCGTTCATCATGCCGTAATCCATCGTGTTGATGACATCGATCGGAACACCCTTTGGTTCACAGATCTGTTTGCCTTTTGCAAGTAAGTATTTGACTTGTGGTCCGAGCAGCGCGACATCCAAGTTGTCGACGTACGTTTCCATTTCCGATTCCGGGTAGGCTGCAATTTCCGTTTCAAGACCGCGTTCAGCGGCAACCGCTTTCATTTTTTCCACTAACATACTCGTTGACATACCTGCCGCACAGAAAAGTCCGATTTTCATCATTTTTGATCCATTCCCTTCAATTGGTTGATTTCGTTTTGCATGTTCATCATGTATCCAAGCAATTCCTTAACAAGAATCGTATTCATCAAATGGTCTTGCGCATGTACCATCAGGACACCGACTGTCGCCGTTTTCCCCTGTGCTTCGAGTGTGACGAATTTGGTTTGGATGCTGTGCGCTTCTTTTAACGTCGCATCGCCTGCCTTGACGGCCGCATCCGCTTCCTCGACCTTACCTTCTTGCATTAACAGGATGGCCTGGTGATAACTTGCTTTGGCGTCACCCGAGAGGGCAATCAAACCAAAGATATCTTCTGGTGTAATTTCAATCGTTTCAGAAACCATAATCTCTCTCCTTTTTTGTATGGATAACTAAAATTCATAGGTACAAATTCCATGAGTTGATAATAGCATGCACGAAAACGGATGTAAACCCTTTCTTCTTAACGAAAATGTGAACAAAAAAAACGCAGGTGAGAGAATCCTCCCGCCTGCGTTCAAGATTTAATATTCGAGACTTTCAACATCTTGACGTGCCGGAAATGATGGGTCGCCCGCGAGACGTCAAAGATTTGACCGTTCGTCAGATAAACCGTATTATCGACGAGCAACGCCGGATCGTTTTCTTTTAACTCGAGTAAAACCGCATCTTCCGCATTCAAAAAGTCCGCATAGATGACACGATCGGCAAAGCCGATCGCAAGCTTCTGGTCATTACGTAAATAGTTGTAAATTGACTTTTGAATGATGTTCTCATCCAGATAGACGACAAGATTTTTACGGAAGTACGAATCCTCGACCGAAAACGGATGATCGTCGACCAACCGTAGACGCTTGACGTAATAGACAGGCGTTCCGACCGGACACTTCATGCGTTCCGCCACTTCTTCATTTGCCGTCGTCTGCTCAAATGCAAGCGCACGGGTCTCGACCTTACGACCACTGAAGTCACTCGTCAATCCTTGTAGCTTCTCCAGATTGACGTAATCACTGTTATAGTGGTCACGGACAAAGACACCACTGCCCTGCACTTGATACACATACCCTTTGTTGACAAGAATTTCGATTGCCTTTCGTACGGTGTTCCGACTGATCTCATATTTCGTTGCGTACTCATCTTCTGTTAGCAACTTGTTTGTATGTTGATAGACGTGATTTATGATATCCGCCTCGATTTGTTCTGCCACTTGTTTATACTTAGGAGCCATCAAGATCTACACCTTCCACGAAAAATTTGTAGGAATGAATTCGCTATCATTATAGCAGATAAGTTTTTAAAACGTCTTTGAATTCTACAATCCTTGAAGAGACAGCATTTTGTACCTGCTTTATTCTGCATTCGTCACTTCTATCAATCAAACAGACAAAAAAACCCATCTCCACACGGGAGACGGGTTTTCGATTCCAATCACTGACGTTTACTCGCCAAGTGATGCTTGGATGAAGTCATGGAACAAGGCTTGCGGACGTTCCGGACGTGAAATCAATTCCGGGTGGAACTGACACGCGACGAACCATTTATGTTCTGGAATCTCGATGATCTCAACGAGACGGCCGTCCGGGCTCGTACCGGAGAAAATCATCCCGTTCGCTTCAAACTGTTCACGGAACTCATTGCCGAACTCATAACGGTGACGGTGACGTTCATACACGAGTTCACTTGAGTACGCCGCACGCGCTTTTGAACCTTCTTCGAGCTTACATGGGTAAAGTCCAAGACGAAGTGTTCCGCCGAGATCTTCGATGTCTTTTTGTTCCGGCAGTAAATCGATGATCGGGTACGGTGTCGCCGGATCAATTTCTGCTGAGTGTGCCCCTTCTAAGTTCAAGACGTTACGCGCGAATTCAACCGTCGCCAGTTGCATACCAAGACAGATTCCGAAGAACGGTACATTGTTTTCACGGGCGAAACGTGTTGCTTCGATTTTCCCTTCGATGCCACGTTCTCCGAATCCGCCTGGAACGAGAATTCCGTTTGCTGAACCAAGTAATTCCTGAACGTTGTCACGTGTGACATCTTCTGCATTGATCCAGTCGATTTCGATGTCGCTGTTGAAGGCGAATCCGGCATGTTTCAAAGCTTCTGCAACCGAGATGTACGCATCACGGAGTTCGACGTACTTCCCGACGAGTGCGATTTTCGTTTTCTTCTCGAGGTGTGTCACGGTATGGACCAGTTGTTTCCACGCCGTCATATCGGCTGCCGGCGTATCGAACTTGAAGTAATCACAAACAAGTTGATCCATGCCTTGACGTTGCAAGTTGAGCGGCACCTCATACAGTGTCGACGCATCCTTCGCTTCGATGACCGCTTCCGGACGTGTGTCACAGAAGAGGGCAATTTTATCTTTCATCTCTTGCGGTACATCATGCTCGGCACGCAAAACGATGATATCCGGCTGAATCCCGTAGCTGCGGAGTTCTTTGACACTGTGTTGCGTCGGTTTCGTCTTCAGCTCGCCTGCAGCTGCCAGATACGGAACGAGCGTACAGTGAACGTACATGACGTTCTCTTTCCCGATATCGTTCTTCACCTGACGAATGGCTTCGATGAACGGAAGCGATTCGATATCCCCTACTGTTCCACCAATCTCTGTGATGACGACGTCAGCGCCTGTCTCTTTCCCGGCACGGAAAACACGATCCTTGATCTCATTCGTGATGTGCGGAATGACTTGAACCGTTCCCCCGTTGTAATCGCCACGACGCTCTTTTTTGAGGACTGTCGAGTAAATCCGTCCAGACGTGACGTTTGCATTCTGACTGAGGTTGATATCGATGAACCGTTCGTAGTGACCAAGGTCAAGGTCGGTTTCAGCACCATCATCCGTCACGAATACTTCACCGTGTTGATACGGGCTCATCGTCCCCGGATCGATGTTGATGTACGGGTCGAATTTTTGGATTGTGACGTTGAGGCCACGATTTTTTAGAAGACGGGCAAGTGATGCGGCCGTGATCCCTTTACCAAGTGAAGATACTACCCCACCGGTTACGAAAATATACTTTGTCATGATTAATTGCTCCCTTCTCGAGTCCAAAATTCTGTCAGAGGTCGGTTAAAAATAAAAAAGCAAAAGTGCCCCCATTCACAGGAGACACTTTTGCTGAAATTAAGCACGTTGCTTAAAGAAGCCCATGACTAACTTACGTCATTCCGAAAACTTCGTCAAGCAGATTTTTTAGAGACAAAAATCAAGTGTGCTATCGTCAGCCGTCAACGAAAAAACTACCATTTTCATGTTCAAAAATGGCAGGTTGCGGTTGTTAAACTTCTTCTTCATCTTCCTCGAAATCTTCGAGGTCTTCTTCATCCAAATCGTCTTCGAGGTCATCAATGACCGCCACTTTTTTGAATGTATCATCTTCGGTATCATCAGCTGCATCGTAATCGGCTGTTTTCGCGAATGTATCAAGATCATCTTCGATCGTCTCGAATTCATCTTCTTCCGCATCGTAGTTGAACTCTTCTTCGAATTCGTCGAGTTCTCCGCGCTGACGTGCTTCGATGACCAAATCTTCATCTGATTTGTCAAACGGATACCATGCACGAAGGGACCAACGGTTAGCTCCGACGTTAACGAAGTTGCCATCGATGTTCATGTCTGTATAAAGTTGGGCAAGTTTCTCGAACTTGTCCTCTTCATTTGTAAACGTATGAAATTTTTCGATTTCTTTTATGATGTCATCGAAAGTGATAGGCTGTTCGCCCGCTTCTTGTAACATTTCATTGACGAAGTTAATCAGTGAAAGATCAGTAATTTCTTCTTTACTTAAACGGCTGAGGCTCATTGTGACGGCCACTTCCTTTCATTTGCGTTCAATCCATTACTTCTCATTATACGCAAAATGGCTTTTAAAAATCCAGTCCCTTGCTAAAAAAAATTATTTACAAAGGAAATCGGGTTTTTCGTGACGCTGAAAAAGGAATACTGCAAAAGAGAAGAAGGAGGAATCACGGATGGAAATGACAATCGAACGGGTGAACGATTTTGACGGCTACAACTGGCTTCCTCTACTCGCCAAAAGTTCGCAGGAAGGGTTTATGTTCGTTGAACACATGTTACGAAATCGCCGGCAAGAAACATTTCAAGCAACCGGTGAAGCGATGTTCGTCGTCTTGTCGACGACCAATCAAGTCCTCGCTTGCGGGGGATATATGAAACAAGTGGGGCAACCGGCAACCGGCCGGATTCGCCATGTCTATGTCTTACCGGAAGTCCGGTCGCAGGGCATCGGGACGGCCTTGCTCGAAAAAATCATCTCAGAAGCCTTCTTGTCGTATGAAAAGTTGGTGCTCTACAGCGAACAGGCGGATCCGTTTTATCAAGGTCTCGGTTTCGTGCCTGCTTCTGGTGAAAAAGTAACCCATATGCTGGACAAAACACCCTTTTCACATGCAACGCAATGAATTGACATATCGAGAATTATCGATTAGATTGATGGCATGACACATCAAGTTGATCTTTTTAAAGCTCTGTCGAACGAAGTACGGCTCGACATCTTACGTTGGCTCAAAGATCCGCAAACTCATTTCAACAAACCGGCTGCCCACTTGTCAACGAATTCTGCTGAAAAAGGAGGCGTCTGCGTCGGTGATATCCAAGAGAAGGCAAATTTGTCCCAATCTACGGTATCCCAGTATTTAGCGATGCTACAAAAAGTCGGATTACTTGAATCCGAACGTCATGGCAAATGGACGTATTACCGTCGAAATGAACAGAAGATCAAAGAGTTGACAGAATACCTACAAGGAGAACTCTAACGGGTTTTCCTTTGTTCATGTATCGACATTTCTCGATATATAGATTTATCAAAGAAAGAAGTGACGGATTTTGAAATTCATTTATTACCTGTTGGCTTTACTTGCCGGGATTTCCCTGAGTATCGAAGGTGCGATTTATGGGGAGCTTGGCAACAGTATCGGTAAACTCGAAAGTAGTTTTTATAACTTCTTTGCCGGAACGATCATCATCGGCATCATTACACTGTTTTTCGGAAAAGGTTCGCTTGGTTATACGTTCAAGGCACCGAAGTGGACGTTACTTGGTGGACTGCTTGGGAGTATCTACTTAACGATCCTGATCATCAGCATTCCGCTTGTTGGTGTCGGACTTGCCATGATCAGCGTCATCATCGGTCAGATGGTCGCCAGTATGATCATCGAACACAAAGGATGGCTCGGAAGTCCCCGGATTGCCATCAATAAGGACAAACTGATCGCATCCGGTCTGATGGTCATTGCCCTATTTTTGATTTTTTAAGGAGGAACATCGATGAATATCGCATTACTCGGAATGACACTGCTTGGAGGCGTTCTCCTCAGTGCCCAGTCTTCGATCAACGGCGCTTTTGGTCAAAAAGCAGGCGCCCTCGAAAGTACATTTTCAACCTTTTTCACCGGCATGCTCTTACTCGCACTCGCCGTCCTCTTTTTCGGACAAGGCGATGTGCTGTTGATTCTCGACGCACCACGTTGGCAGCTCAGTGCCGTCTGGTTCGGTGTCAGCTATCTGTTTCTGACCATTCTTGCCGTTCCAAAAATTGGCGTCACTGCTGCCAGTATCGCAACCGTCATCGGACAGTTGTCAGCCGGAATGGTACTTGATCACTTCGGGACATTTGGTGGCGTCGAAGTGGCTTTTGATGTCAAACGATTTGCCGGTCTCTTGTTTATGCTTGCTGCCTTGTTCTTTATTTACCGGGGCAACAAACGACGTGTCGAGACACCTGCCTCCGACTCGATCGCTTCCTGATTATGAAAATGGTTGGTTAACCAAGTCGATAAGGAAGCACGCTTTCTTTCACGCACTTTCCTCAGGCGAGCGTCGCGTGAAGCGAGTGCTTCCTTTAAATGAGACAAACAAGGGAGGCAGAATATAATCTGCCTCCCTTGTTTGTATAGAAATCGATTTTTGAGCCTATCCTGTTTACTTGTATTGCACGTTCAAATACGTCAAGGCATCAACCGCCAGCTGATGATCCGCTTCCTGCGACAAGCCGGATATGGTGATGGTTCCCACCACTCCGACTCCTGTGACGCGGATTGGGAATGAACCACCGGCATCGGCATAGTCGGTCGGATCGACAGCATACATCGTGTGGTACGACCGGTTTTTACCTTCGTTGTACAGCCGCATATAAAGTGAGCTGTGGCCATGCCGGAGGACGACGTTCGATTTTCGTCGGATCCATTCTTCCTGATCCGGTGCCGTCCCGTCCAGTGCCGCATAAAACAGCCGTTGTCCGTTCCGTTTCAGTTCGACGGCGACGCTGAGTTGCTCTTGCATAGCCCGATTAATGACATATTGTCCGGCTTGCAGTGCTTCCTGATTCGTAAAACTTTTTAACGTCAACGTCTGCTCTTGTGCCAACAATTCCGTCAGTTCCATCCATCCCACTCCTTGCGCATGACTTTCCGCCCCGTCTCACTACTGAGACGGACCGCGTTGAGCACCTGCATCGTTCTCAATGCGTCCGTCAAATCAACCGGTAACGCTCCCGTCACTAACCCTGCTGCCAGTGCCTCATAAAAACCGAGATAGCTCCCTGGAAGTGTCGCCAACCGTTCAGCCGGATGATCGGCAATTTGCAGATATCCATAATCAGCGGTTTCCTCTTGACCGATCGATGCATCGACGGGATGCCCGGAGGCCAGGCGCGCTTCCTGCGGATCCATCCCGTATTTGATATAACTTCCGCGTGTAGCATGCAACTCAAATCGCGGGGATAATCCTTGAATGAAGGAATTGGACCGTAAGATGACCCGGCGCTTGCCGTAACATAACGTGACGTGGAATCCGTCATCCGTCTCCGCTCCGTCACGCTGGAACAAGACATCTCCAACGACGGCATCCGGTTCACCGAATAGAGCAAGCGCCTGGTCAATCAAATGCGAGCCGAGATCAAATAAAATGCCCGAGCCCGGTCCTTTCTGTTCACGCCACCGGTTTCGAACGACCGGTCGATACCGGTCAAACCGTGATTCGAGCAATTGCCAATCCCCAATCTCGTTCATCTCAATCAGCTGTTCGATCGTCAGGAAATCGCCATCAAAACGGCGGTTTTGATAAACTGCGACTTGAACACCATGCCGGTCTGCAAGACGAATCAGTTCTTCTGCTTCGTCAATCGTCACGACAGCCGGCTTCTCAAGTAATACATGTTTTTTTGCTTCGATGGCTAGTTTCGCCATCTCGAAATGTAAGGCCGTCGGTGTCGTGATGATGACGAGTTCCGTCTGTTCGTCTTGTAATGCCTCTTCGAGTGTCCCGATCACCTTTGCTTCCGGAAAAACGGTCGCGACTTTATCCTGTTGGCTCGACACGACTTGACGGACCGTAAATTGTGGTAAGGCTTGTAAAAGGGGCGCATGAAACGTCACTGCTGAAAATCCGAATCCGACAAGCATCGTTTGAATCGTTGTCATTGTTATTCCTCCTCTGCTGTTTCAAGCAGGACGTCTGCTTGAGTCAACCAATCGTGCCACGTGCCATCGGGTGTTTGATCTGTGATTAAGACGTCGATTTGATCGAGATCACAGACTTTGTGCAGAAAACGTTTTTCGAACTTCGTATGATCCGCAAGGACAATGATTTCCGCGCTACTGCGGATCATCGCTTTTTTGACGATGGCTTCCTCGAGATTTTCTGCAAAGACCCCTTGCTCGGTCAGTCCGCACGCACCAAGAAACACACGGTCGACTTGATAATTCAGGATATCGTCCGCCGTCTTAATCCCGACTAAACTCCGGGCATGACGATCGAGCTTCCCGCCGGTCACATATAGTTCGATCTCCGGTCGTGCTTCCAACTGCTCTACGACCGCAAGTGAGTTCGTAATGACTTGAACCGGTTGAACCGGTAAATGGACGGTCATCCGTGCAACCGTCGTCGCAGCATCCAAAATGATTTTTTGATGTGGAGTGATATAGGTGATCGCACGTTGTGCAATCCGATCTTTTTCCGGCTGCTCCGTCCGCCGGTCATACTGGACGGTCGTGTTCGTACCGACACGGATCAATCCGTTTTTGACACGGATGATTTTCCCTTCCTGCTCCAATTGAATCAAATCACGCCGGGCCGTATCCCTCGAAATCCGGTACTCTTCCATCAACTGATCAAGTGAAATTTCGGGCGTCGTCTTGATCCACTCCCGCATCTGTTGCAATCGTTCGTGTTGTGCCATGTCGGATTCCCCCTTGTCTCTCCCTTCCACTTTAAGTTTTTTAATTAATATATGC
Organism: Exiguobacterium antarcticum DSM 14480; assembly: GCF_000685865.1. Taxonomy (GTDB): domain Bacteria; phylum Bacillota; class Bacilli; order Exiguobacteriales; family Exiguobacteriaceae; genus Exiguobacterium_A; species Exiguobacterium_A antarcticum. Next base: position 1,091,995 of record NZ_JMKS01000003.1, read on the forward strand.
AATTTTAATGCAAAATAACTTTAGGAGATTCGGGTAAAGAATGAGAAAGACCCGACTTTCATTAAGGAGGAATCTATCATGCGGACGATTTTCATTACTGGTGCTTCATCCGGAATTGGTCTTGCGACGGCGACTCGTTTTGCCGATGAAGGATGGACCGTTTATGCCGGGATTCGACAAGTGACACCTGAACTCGAGCAGCATACTTTACCTCATTTACATTTTCTTGAAGTTGATGTGACGGACCTGACGAGTCTGAAGCAAGCCGTCTCTGTGATTGAACAGGAAGCCGGACACTTAAACGCTTTATTTTGTAATGCCGGTCAAGGTCTGTTGCGGGCGCTTGGACAAGCGACAAGTTATGAGATCAAGCAACTGTTTGACACCAATGTCTTTGGTGTCATGCGAACGATTGAATGTTGTTTACCGCTTCTAAAAGCCGCTCCGCAGGGGAGTCATCTGCTCGCAACATCAAGTATCAGCGGACTGGTCGGTCAGCCGATGAACGAAATTTATTGTGCCAGTAAATTCGCACTCGAAGGACTGTTCGAGAGTCTCGCGACCTATTACAAACCGTTTTTCTCGATTGATGTCACACTGATTGAACCGGCTGCCGTCGAAACGAATTTTACGGCAAACGTCCTTGATCGCCTGGAACAGACAGGCGGATTACACGACGATGACTTCAAACCAATCGTCGAACGGTATTTGAAGACGTACCGGATCCGTCATAAAAACCGGCAAGCCGCCAGTGAGATTGCCGAACTGATTTTTGACTTGGTCCAGTCTGATGAGAAACCGTTACGCGTCCGGACGGCTCCGGAAGACGAGGCGTTTGTCGCCCATAAAACAGCGAACGATCCATCCGGTCTCGTCGGGACACTCAAAACCCGGCAACTGACATTAAATTTAGATTGACTCCCCTCTTGTTCAAAATAAAATAGATTCATCCTTTTCTTCTTCTTATAATGGGACTATCACTCAATCTATTAAGAAGGACGGGTTTTCATGAGGTCTTTATTTTTGTACGCTGCTGTCTATCTGATCCCGACATTCATAATGTTTTACATGGCCGTCGATATCTTTTTACGGAATCCGAGACGTTCGCAACACCGGTTGTTGAGCTTGTTTACCTTTGCCTACGGAATGTTGTTCCTCGGTGAGTTTTTCCGAAATACAGCTCCGGTTTCGATGAGTCCCGCTTTTGTGACGTATTGGTTCGGAAATGCCGGCTTACTTGTCTTTAGTACATCCCTGCATTTCATCTTCCGCATCTCGAATCTTTGGAAAAAGATGCCCCGCCTGCTTTATCCGGGCATCTTTTACCTGCCGATGGTCATCGTCTTGTTCACCTATGTCTTTCAGACGAACGTCATCAACAGTCAACAGTTCAACCAGATCGGGCTGTTCATCTATCCGGAGTTCAATACGTCCTATTTGATCACGATGACATTCGGGAACGTCTTCCATGTGCTCGTGATTGTTCTCTTGGTGTATGCCCGAACGCAACTGCGTGACGCACGACGTGGCATCATCAACGTCTTGCTTGGTGTTGCGCTGATCGTCCTCGCTTGGGACATTATATTCGGCTACAACTCGTTTTATGGTGTCATGCCACCGTATGCTTATATATACGGGGGTCTGTTTTGGGCAGCAGCCTTGACGATCGCAATGCGTCGGTTTGATTATTTGGCGTCCTATCAAAAACGGTTTGCGACCCTCTATGACTTGAATCCGTCCGCAATTTTGTTACTCGATCGTCACGGACGGATTGAAAGTGCGAATCCTGCCGCTTTTACGTTACTGAAGGAACAAAACTTGTTGGGTCACCCGTTCGCCGATTATCTGCCGGAGAAAAAACAGCAGGACTGGACGGCTCATTACGAGGTCCATTTCCAGTCTCAGCGCAAATTCAATGAGTACGAAACGAAAGTCGTCACACGGGAACAGCAGGAACGGTATGTCGTGATGGACGCTGACTTCGTTTTCATCGAACAGGAACTTCATGGCATGTTACTGATCCGGGACATTCAGTCCTTCAAAGAAGCCGAGCAGACGATCCGCTTTTTCGCCTACCATGATCCGTTAACCAAAATTGCCAATCGTCGAAGTTTTTACGAAAAAGCCGGACAGGAAATCTTAGAACGGGACAGCATCACAATTGTTGTCGTTGATCTCGATGGTTTCAAAGGGATCAATGATACGTACGGACACCAGATTGGTGATGCCTTTTTGATTCATTTGGCACGTCTGCTCGAGCAGGAGGTCGAATCGCTCGGGTTTGCGGCACGGGTCGGTGGCGACGAATTCTTTTTACTGTTGTATGACCAGACACCTGATCAGCTCCATCGGTTCACGACGTCCCTCTTAACGACCTTCCAAAACAATCCGTTTGTTTTAGCCGAAGAGTTGATTGAGATTCGGACGAGTATCGGATTGAGTTATTCACCCGATCATGGAATCAGCCTCGATACATTGATTCATCATGCTGATCAGGCGATGTATCACATTAAGTACAACGGTAAAAACGGCTATCGTATTCATGATACGCTGGACCCGGTCCAACGACCGTATGAAGGAGGAACCCGATGATTTCCATGCTTGCGATTTTTTCACGTTTATTCAAAGGATTACGGCACGCGTTTCAGTTATCTTATTTCCGCGGCTTATTGATTCTTTGTCTGTTGACGTTACTGTCCGGAACGATTTTTTACAGCACTCAAGAAAATTTAACTGTCGTAGACGCGCTTTATTTCTGTATCACGACGCTGAGCACGGTCGGTCATCCGACGTTCGCTCCCGTCACGACACTCGGAAAAGTCTTTACGATGGCCTACATCACAATCGGATGTGGTTTATTCCTGACGTTGATTGCCACACTAGCCTATGTCTTGATTAAGGAACAAGAAGATTGAAAGGAGATGGCGGGATGCGGCAAGCAGCCATTCAAAATAATTTCGATTGGTGTCGTCTGATTTGCGAACTAAACGGATGTACCGTCACGGAAACACACGACAGCTGGAAAGCGACAGGTAACGTTCCGCCTCTTTATCCGGAAATGATGGTCCGCTCTCACCAGCAACAACTGGACCTGTCCGGGATTACGAGCGTCAAGGATTGTACCGCCAGTTACGATTTTTCACGCGCTGGACTGACACACCTGTTCACGGCGGAATGGATTACGCGCCGCCCGATCCTTGATCGCCGGGCACTCCCCGTCGATTGGACCGTCGTGACCGACTTGAAGGAATCGACACGTTTTTTCAACATCATCGATACGGATGATGTCCCGAAGACGTTGTTTGAACGCTCCGATGTCCGGCTGTTTTTTTCCGAGCCTCAACAGGCGGGTTTTATCGCCTACTCGAACGGACAGACGACCGGTCTGTCCCACCTGACATCAAACTATCTCGATGAACGACTTTGGGATGACGTCATTCGTCTCAGTTCCGCCCACTTTCCGGGACAGCCGCTCGTCGGGTATGAATACGGTGATCAGCTGATTACTGCCCTTGAAGCCGGGTTTGATGATATCGGTCCGCTTGCGGTGTGGATAAGATCAATCTAAATCGATTCCATTTTGAGAGTATATGTAGGAACCCTTATTTCCTTGTCTTCGATAGATGTGCTAAGGTTGGCATCACTCAAAAAGACAAACAGGAGGTGAGGGTTGTCTTTTATCCCACTAAAAAATATTGTTTATCCGACAACCAAAATTCATGAAAAGAACAACTTTTTTCACTTTAAATACGTTAGGGGCGAAACGCGGTGGTCTGGTCAAAGCCGTCATCAAACGAGCAAATGCGGTTGCCGCCGCTGAACCAGACCGGGCTGTCCATCTTCTGACACTTGGTCTCCAGACTCAGATCGATAGTGTCCGAGAAGAGATGATACAGCTTGATCTTCTGAATCCGCGTGTTCAGGTCACGAACTTGATCCATACGTTAGGACAACAGAAGGCAAACGAGAAGCAGACAAAATCCCGATTCTTGAAACGGTTAAATCGGCACTTCATCGTCTTTGATGACGTAAGCCGGTCGGAAAATGATTCCTACCGTGTCTTTGACAATGGCGTCTACGTCCAATATGTCCGTTTTGATGCAATGGATCGTCTTGTTTTCATCGACTATTTTTCAGATACACGTCATCGACTAAAACGGGAAGAATATCTTGAAAACGGACAACTGTTCCAGATCATTCATTATTCCACGACGACGAACAAACCCGTTTCACGCCAGTTTCTTCACGGCAACGGCACCTGTTATTTAACGCTTTGGCACAAGATGAATTCCGTGGACTGGAGTCATCTGTTTTATTTCGGAAAAAACGAACAGCTCCAATTCAATGACCCTGCTGCTTTTTATACGTTTGCGCTCAATCAATTGTTGGCACAGTATCCGGCCGTCTTGTTGTCCTCCGAATTCAGGGATCGTCTACCAAACCTTCCTAAACGAAATCTGGATGCAGTCGTATTAGATGTCTCACACTCTGACATTCGGAAAATCGCATTCGGACACAGCAATCATTTTGTTGCGCCTTTTGATGAGACGACTTCCATCAGTGGTGTTTGGAATACCTTGTTTGAACGACTCGGTGAATGGAGCGCCATCATCACGGCGACGACACGACAAGCGACTCACATGACTCAAAAGTTTGGACACGATTCCCTGTTTCACTCGATTCCGCACGCTTTTACGAATCGGGTAGCAGGCAACATCGTGTCGGATGCGGTGAACCCAAATCGGTTTGTTGTCGTCTCACGGATTCAAGTCAAAAAAGATGTCGCGGAAAGTATCCGGGTCATGCGGCAGATCGTTGACCGTAATCCGCATGCGTTCCTGGACTTTTATGGCTTTGGATACAATGATCCGCTCGAAAAAGAACTGCATGCGTTGATCAAAGAACTGAAATTAACGGAACATATCCATTTTAAAGGCTTTGTGACCGACATGCAGGAAGCGTATGCAGGTGCAGTCGCAACACTCTTCACTTCCCAATCGGAAGGGTTCGGTATGGCGATTCTCGAAAGCATGAGCTACGGGATTCCCGTCATTGCTTACGATATTTGTTATGGTCCGGCAGAAATCATCGAAGATGGCGTGACCGGACGCCTGATTCCAAAACGGGAGACACAACAGTTGGCTGAAGCCGCCATCGACTTGATGGAGCATCCTGAAACACGACGAACGATGGGATTACGCGCAGTTGGAGCACTTGAACCGTTCTCCGATCAACAGTACGAAACCAACTGGGTGAACCTGTTAGACAAACTCGACTCATCCATGGTCTGATGCTTTACGTTCCCCTATATAATTGTTCAAAAAAAGTATCGTCTCGCCGTATCTCAACAGATTCGGCAGAACGATACTTTTTTTTACATCAAGCGACTGATAAACGCCGTCGCGATTCCAAAATAGACGAGTAACGATAAGATATCATTTAATGTCGTAATGAGTGGACCCGACGCAATCGCCGGGTCGATGTTCAGACGGTGCAGAATCAGCGGGATGATCGTTCCGGCAAGCGTTCCAAAAATCAGTGTGATGATCAGTGAACTGCCGACGACGAGACCGAGAATCGGATCGCCTTGCCAGACATAGGCGATGATGGCAATCAAAATCCCACATGTCACACCGATGATCAGACCGACACGCAGTTCCCGCATGATCAGTCGGGTGACGACCTTCTTATCGACTTCGCGCGTGATCAATCCGCGAACGACGACTGCAAGCGACTGTGTCCCCGTATTCCCTGTCATACCGGCGATCATCGGCATGAAAAAGGCTAACGCCACAACTTTTGATAACGTCTCTTCAAATTGACTGATGATCGATCCCGAGACCAGTCCGATGAATAACAGCAAAATCAGCCAGGGCAAACGACGTGTCGCCGCCGTCCAGGGTTTTGTATCAAAATCAATCGATTTACCGGACGCCGATAATTTTTCGATGTCTTCGTTTGCTTCTTCCCGCAAGACGTCAAGAGCATCATCCACGGTAATCAGCCCAACCAGGACTTGACCTTCGACGACCGGTAACGACACCAAGTCGTAACGCTCGAACATCTTCGCGACATCTTCCTGATCGGTCTCAGACGAGACACTGATGACTTTCCGGTCCATCACGTCCGCAATCCGTTCCTCGTTACTCGCGAGAATCAAATCACGGTACGAGATGACTCCGACGAGTTGACTCAGCTGATTGACGACATAGACGTAATTGATCGTCTCCGAGTATTCGATATAGTCCCGCATCTTCTCAACCGTTTCGCCGATCGTCGACTCATCCGTTACCCAAATGAAACGGTTTGTCATCAAGCGGCCTGCCGTCTCTGCCGGGTACGTCAGTAAGTTTCGAACAATCAATGCCTCGTCCTGACGCATACCGGACAGTAACCGATCGACTTCTTCTTTTGGTAATTCTTCCAGTATGTCCGCCAAATCATCATTTTCCATCAAGTCCATGACGTGACCTGCATGTTCGACGTCAAGACGTCGCAACACTTCAAGTTGCTGCTCCAGTTCTAACTCCTCGATGACGTCCGCGAGACGTTCATGATCGAGATAACGCAGCAGACGTTCTTGTTCGGTCGGTCCCAGTTCACCGTACCAGTTTGCTAAGTCATATGGATAGACTTCTTCAATCACTTGCTGCGCCTCTTCACGCCGCTCTTTCATTAATGCCTCAAGTAACAGCAACTTCCATTGTTGTTCCTCTGACTGACTCATCCTACCACCCCCACGTTTTCTCCTCTTCCATCTTAGCACGATGCTTTCAAAAGCACTTCTACGAAAGCAGTTGACATTTCTTTCGTTGCACCTTAAAATTTGCCTTAAGGAAACATTATTAGTCGGAAGAATAATCCGTGACAATAGACAAACTATTTTTTTAGTCTTTTTCTTGCCTTAGGGAAACATTTGTTTTCCCACTAAAATTCACGAAGGAAAGGAGCTTTTTGTATGTATGCAGTAGAAGTAGAAGGATTATCCGTTTCGTATTTCGAGACGACCGCACTCGAACAGCTCTCCGCCCGCTTCACGATGGGACAACTCGTAGGGATCATCGGTCCGAACGGTGCCGGAAAATCAACCTTCATCAAAGCCATCATGGGATTGATTCCGTCAGAGGCTACCACCATCACCTTGCTTGGTTTATCGACCAAAGAGGCTCGAACGCGTGTCGCTTATGTACCACAACGAAGTGCCATCGACTGGGATTTCCCGATTCGTGTCCTCGATGCCGTCCTGATTGGCTGTTATCCGAAACTGGGGCTGTTCAAACGACCACGTAAGCAACACCGGCAACTCGCCATGTCTTGCCTCGAACGGGTCGGAATGCAAGATTATGCGAACCGTCAAATCGGAGAATTGTCGGGTGGCCAACAACAACGCGTCTTTTTAGCCCGCGCCTTAGCACAAGAAGCAGAACTCTTACTGCTCGACGAACCATTTGTCGGTGTCGATGCCGGTAGCGAACGGGTCATCATCGACTTGTTACGCACGTTGCGTGACGAAGGCAAAACGATTGTCGTCGTCCACCACGATTTAAGTAAGGCTGCCGATTACTTTGATACCCTGTTGCTCCTCAATCGACGAATGATTGCCGTCGGATCACCCACTGATGTCTTACAGGCCAAAACGATTGAAGGCGCGTATGGAAACCCGCTCGCCTTCCTTCAGAAAGTCGAGGTCTCCTCATGAATTTCATCGATTTCATCCAAGCCATCACCGAATATGACTTTTTACAAAAAGCCCTCGTGACCTCGGTCATGGTCGGCATCATCTGCGGCGTCATCGGCTGCTTCATCATCCTGCGTGGTATGTCCTTGATGGGGGACGCGATCTCGCATGCGGTCTTACCCGGTGTCGCGATTTCTTATTTACTCGGCATCAACTTCTTTATCGGTGCCGTCGCGACAGGATTGTTGACGGCGCTCGGAATCGGATTCGTCAGTCAAAACAGCCGGATCAAAAACGATACCGCCATCGGGATTTTGTTTACGTCGGCCTTCGCCCTCGGCATCATTCTGATTTCGTTTCTGCGGAGCAGCAGCGATCTGTACCATATCCTATTCGGAAACGTCCTTGCGGTCCGCCCGAGTGACATGTGGATGACACTCGTCATCGGCATCATCGTCCTTGGTGCAATCTATCTGTTTTATAAAGAATTATTGGTCACCTCGTTTGATCCGACGATGGCAGCGGCCTACGGCTTATCGACACGATTGGTCCATTACCTGCTGATGACGATGCTGACGCTCGTGACGGTCGCATCGCTCCAGACGGTTGGTATCATCCTCGTCGTCGCCATGCTGATTACACCGGCTGCGACCGCGTATCTGTTAACGAATCGTCTATCCCGAATGATTTTCCTGTCGGCTGGTTTCGGGACGCTTTCTTCAATCATTGGTCTATATTTCAGTTTTACCTATAACCTCTCTTCCGGCGCCTCGATCGTCCTGGTCGCAACTGCCCTGTTTGCAGTTGTGTTCATCTTTTCCCCACGCCACGGGTTGCTTCGGAAGTGGAAATCACCTAAAAAGGAGCTTACGACATGACGTTTACACGATTCATCCCCTTGGCTGGTCTCGCCGTCTTACTGGCCGGCTGTTCTCCGGATTCTGCGGACGATGGAAAACTGCAGGTCGTCACGACTTATTCGATTTTAGAAGATATGGCACGTGTCGTCGGCGGTGAGCACGTCGACGTCCACAGCATGGTCAAGATCGGTGCCAATCCACATGAATACGATCCGCTTCCGACGGACGTCCGGAAGATGGCGGACGCCGATGTCGTCTTTTATAATGGCTTGAACCTCGAAGCCGGTGGATCGTGGTTCAACAAACTACGTTCGAGTACTAATAAAGACGGGAAAGACGCTCCGGTCTATCAACTGAGTAAAGGGGTCGATCCGAAATATCTGACGGCGGCAGGGAAAGAACAAGAAACCGATCCGCACGCTTGGCTTGATCTGAGCAACGGCATCCAGTACGTCGAAAACGTCAAAGACGGATTGATCAAAGAGGACCCAGCAAATAAAGCGGACTATGAAAAAAATGCATCCACTTATATCGAAGAACTCAAAACACTGGATACAAAAGCGAAAAAACGTTTTGCTGACATCCCGAAAGAACAACGGCATCTGATCACGAGTGAAGGCGCCTTTAAGTATTTCAGTGCCGCCTATGACTTTAAAGCCGATTATATCTGGGAAATCAATTCTGATAATCAAGGAACACCGGACCAAGTCCGGCGCATCGTCGATCTGATCAACCAACAGGACATCCCGGTTCTGTTCGTCGAGACAAGCGTTGACCGACGGAGCATGGAGACCGTCTCCCGTGAAACCGGTGTCCCGATTGGCGGCACACTCTACACGGATTCCCTTGGTGCAAAAGGAAAGGACGGCTCGACGTACTTGACGATGATGGAAGCCAATTTCGATACGATCGAACAACAATTGACACGCTGAGAACTGTCATCGAATCGCCATTCGTTTCTTTTCGATTCCCCCCTACTCCGACGTATACTAAAAGAACGACATCAAACGACGAGGGTGAGGAATGGCTATGCCAAGAAAAACAGGATGGATGATCGTCACGCTTTCAGCCAGTCTTGCGCTTGCTGCCTGCGGACAGGCGGAGCAAAAAACGGCATCACACACCGATCATGCAAAACATACGACACATGCGGGTACCGATCAGTTGGAACAGACAAGCTCCCCAACGCTTGCCCCGTCGTTCTTAAAAGAAACAGATTCTTCGACCCAGACGATTTATCTGTCTGTCGCAAAACATCAGGATCTTCTCGAGAAGATGCCCTGTTACTGTGGCTGTGGCGAGTCAGCTGGACATACGAGTAACTATGACTGTTTCATCGCGGACCAGACGGAAAGTGGCCAGACGACGTGGACGACTCACGGCATCACGTGCGGAACATGCCTCGATATTGCCGCGCAATCCATCGTCGCCTATCAACAAGGCACACCAATCAAACAGATTCGGGATGACATCGATACGGCGTATGCCAAGACGGGTGCGACACCAACTCCCACTCCCGCTCTCTGATTCAAAAAGCGGGGCTGACTCAAAAGTGAGGACCGTCTCTCGATTAAAAGGAATGAAGGGAGGTGCCCCCGTAAAAAGATGGGATCATCGGCCATTTGATTGATGGAGGACGGAAACGTTCATCCTCGACTCCTAGGGGAAAAGGAAGCGCGATTAGCGCTTCCGTCAGGAATAGGTAAGACCCGGCATGACCGCATGGAATGCAGGCTGCCGCGGCTTACCTTCCGCCCATGGAAAGCGAGGATGTCGAACCGTCCGTCACAAAGATTGATTTGGTCAGACTTATTTGCGGGAACGAGCTGTCGCATGAAGGACAAGTGGTTTCCCAGAAAGCAATTCCTCGAGTTGATAATACGTATGCGAACGGATCGGTTGACTCGTTCGAGGAAGATGGCGCAATTCATATGCCACTTCCAAAAGATAAAACTTATAGGTCTCGGCTTCTTCAAAACCAAAGCTGATCCGCCGTGCTTCTATGTAGCCCAGCAAACGTCGTTGTTGTTCGAGCGACAAGCGTTGCACTTGCGGGGCGATCAATTCACCCGGATGAAGGATCAGTTCCCGTTCTGTTCGATAAAGTCGATTCATGACCCCGTGTTCCCGTCGTAAGGCAATCAACTTGGCGGGTTGGTAGGAGCGGGGATAGGGATGCGCGTGGACCAGGTACCGTTCAATGATTGATTGGGTCGGGGCGGCCGGAAAAGAAATGATATCATGCATACGTTTCGACTCCTTTTTCATAGAATATACGCAATCTAGTTTACTACAATTTCCCAACTGGATTTTCGTATGCCTCAGGAAGGAAATCAGTTTTCAAGTTTTAGACCGGGTTTCGTTTTTGTTGGCGCGTGGAACAGTTTCAAAGATACTTATTTTTGAAAGGATGATGATCCGTGTCGCAAATGAAAGCAATCGGTTTCCAGCAACATTTACCCATCAAAGAAGCCAACAGTTTAATCGATCTCGAAATCGAGCGTCCCGTTGCACAAGGACAAGATGTACTGGTCGAAGTCAAAGCCGTCTCAATCAATCCGGTCGATACGAAAGTCCGTGCTCATGGTTCGGATGAGAGCGAACCTAAAATCATCGGCTACGACGCAGCCGGTATCGTCGTCGAAGTCGGCGATCAGGCTTCGCTTTTTTCCGTTGGTGACGAAGTCTATTATGCCGGTGCGATCAACCGCCCTGGTTCGAACAGTGATTTTCAACTCGTTGATGAACGCATCGTCGCGAAAAAACCAGGCCGTCTGACATTTAGTGAGGCAGCAGCCCTTCCACTGACGGCCTTGACGGCGTATGAAGCATTGACGGATCGTCTCCACCTGACGTTTGATGCCAAATCAAATCTCGAGAAGACGATGCTGATCATCGGGGCAGCAGGCGGTGTCGGATCGATTGCGACACAACTCGCGAACAAGGCCGGTCTGACCATCATCGGGACGGCTTCCCGACCGGAAACCATCGACTGGGCAAAAGCCCATGGAGCTCATCACACGATCAATCACCACGAAGACTTCCGCCAGCAACTCGAGCAGCTCGGGTATCATCATGTCGACTATATCTTTTGTCTGAACGCGACCGATCAGCATTTTGAGGCGATGGTCGATGTCATCGCACCGCAAGGCATGATTTGCAGTATCGTCGAAACGGACCAGAAACTCGACTTGAGTGCGTTGCAACAAAAAAGTGCGACATTTGTTTGGGAGTTCATGTTCACCCGCTCCTTGTTCGAGACACCGGACATGATCCGGCAACATGAAATTCTGACACAAGTCGCGACCTGGCTTGATGAAGAAACCCTTGAGACGACCGTCACCCAGACATTAATCGGTCTGAATGCAGCCAACTTAAAAGAAGCCCACCGACTTGTCGAGAGTGGCAAGACAATCGGGAAAATCGTCGTCGAGCAACAGTAACTAAAAACAGTTCTTCCTTCGATGAATACATCAGAAGGAAGAACTGTTTTTTAAGTTAACGGGTGTTTCGGCGTTTCATTGAAAAAACGATTGCTGCAAACAAGGACAATAACCCTCCCGCCCAACCGATCAGTGGCGCATATGAAAACGTATCCCGCAACAACATCCCACCGACAATCAGGATCGCAGCATCCGCTGCAAACAATACGGCTAAAAACCGAAAGTTCATTCAAATTTCCCCCTTTGAATATTTTTCTTCTTTCTTATTTCCCCTGATTTCTTACCACTCACACTCTGACGACATTTATTCATGAAACACATGGAGCAATTTTTGGTATGAATTTCTTGTATTTAAGATAATTTTCTAATAACGCTGTATTTTTAAGTGACGGTTTGTCAAATTAAGTGCAACACTTCTTCCGAGAAGACCTCGTATGCAGTTTTCCAGTTGAGACATTTCCGTGGTCTCCCATTGATCCAGGCGAGCGCTTGAGCGAGTTCAGAACGACTGACCTTTCCGAAATCCGTCCCCTTCGGGAAAAATTCACGGAGAAGACCATTGGCGTTCTCGTTACTTCCACGTTGCCAAGAAGAATACGGATCCGCAAAATACATCGGTACGCCTAACGTTTCACGAATTCGTTCATGACAGCTAAACTCTTTTCCACGATCTGTCGTCGCGGTTTGAAACGTTCCCGACGGGAAGTAGAGATGCAATGCTTTAATCGCTGACTCCATCGAGGCAGCGGACCGATCCTCCATCGGCACAGCGAGATAGAAACGGCTCTTTCGCTCGACGAACGTTGCGACACATGCCTTGGATTTCCCTCTGGCTGAGACGACAGTATCCAGCTCCCAATGTCCAAACGTTTGGCGCCCTTTGACGTCGGCTGGACGTTTACTGATTGGTAATCCGACATTGAAGCGTCCACGCGTCTCACGTGGTTTCTGACGCTTTCCCTTTTGGCGAAGAAAACTAGAATTGGTCTCGACGAGGCCCGTATAGATCCAGCGATAAATTGTCTTGAAGGATAGTCCTTCTTCTTGGAATAAACGTCCGGCAATCTGTTCAGGCGACCATGTCTCGCGTAACTTTTCGAGGATACGAACTCCTTTTTCTAGCGTGAACTTCGTCCGTGCACCGCACTTCTTTTTGCGCTCAACATAACGCTGGTCAGCACAAGAAGCATCATAGTAAGGGTTTCGTTTTAATTCTCGTGAAATCGTAGAAGGTTGACGCCCCAGGCGTCCCGCAATCTTTCGGACGGATAAACCTAAATCGAGATACGTTTCTATTTTGACTCTTTCTGATGTGGTAAGATGAATATAGCTCATAACAAATCCTCCGTTGAATGTGGTGTGGTAACTCCATTCTACACGAGGCCGTTATGGGCTTTTTGTGTTTTCCGTCAGGTGTTGCACTTAATATTACAATTCGTCAAGTCTAAAAAATGTACGATTACGGTAAGAAATAGGTATAGTACTTACATCTATTATTGAGCACGCTGAAGCAAAGGGGTATCCATAATTTATATGAGAAAATGGTTTAATCAAAAAATAAGTCGACAAATCATGTCTGCTTTCTACCTAATACTGATTACGCTTTCTGTTTCTTCGATCGCAGCATACTTTTATACGAATCATCAAGTAATGGATGCCAAAAAAAGTTTAGATGCCATCAGCGAACGACAAGAACGCGCTACGACCTTATGGGATAACTGGCAGTCCTTACAATATGAGATGCGTGGGTACATCGTCTTTGGTGACGATGCCGTGCTTGATCTCGTTGAGGAAAAAACGGCGGCTCTTGAAAAAGAAACGAAGTGGTTCGAACAAAATGGTACTTACCGGGCCGATCAACTCTATGCGTCCGATGTCCGTGCACTTTATACGTCCTACACGACGTTCGTGATGCCAAGCTTGATCAAATATGTCAAAGCCAAGCAAGACGGGACCGTCGACGAAGCATTCCTGCAAATGCCTAGTCTGACCTCGATGATGCCACAAGTGAAACGCGATCCGAATCGAAAGTTTAAGATGAATGCGTCCGATAGTGAGACGATGCGCCAAAACGTCAATACGATGGAGAGTGTGTTTACGAATTATCGGACTGATCTGCAAGCAAAAGAAATGATGGCTAAGGACAAGCTGGTCAAACAAACGAAATATGCGGAATGGATTTGGCTCATCAACCTCCTGGTCCTTTTCTTCGTCATCCTGTTGATCATCCGTCCGTTCATCGAGCGAACGACACGTCAAATCCAACTCCTTAGCAAGGAAAGTAAATTATTAGCGCAAGGACAACATACGGCTCCATTGATTCCGATTAGTCGAACAGACGAAATCGGAGAACTGAGTAAATCATTCCATCAGATGGCAACAGCCCTGACCGACAACAAACACCGGTTGATGTCGTCGAATGATAATCTGGAACAAGCCCTGCAGTTGACGTTACGCAACGAGGCACATTTAAAAATCCGGAATCAACTGACCGAGACACTTGCATCCCGTGATACCGTGACGGCTTACCCGGCCGTCATCGAAAAAATGGTCGAAATCACCGACTCGACGAATGGGTCGTTGATCTTTAAAGAAGGTACGACGGTCACGAATATCATTTCACATGCAATGACGGAACAGGAACAGGATGAACTGATTTCTACGATTGAACCCGTGATCCGTAAAGCACGAAAAGACAGAGTGCCGCACACCGCACAATTTGCGGAACGATCGTTTGCCGTCACACCCGTGCTTGACGCCAGTACGGATGAAATCATTGCGTATATTTATCTGATGCGTCTCCATCGTCCGTTTGACCGTCAAGAACAGGAAGAATTGGCCGCCTTCGCGCGGCAGCTTGCGTTATCATTACTGCGGATGCGGACGTTTGACGAGATTGGCCGGGAACGTGAAAAATCGGCTCGTCTGTTAAACTCCATCCGGGAGTCCATCCTCTATATCGAACCGGACGGACCGATGCAACTGATCAATCGTCCTCTGCTCGATTTATTTAATCATCCTTCTGCAACGGACTCCAAAGCAGATTGGTTGATTGAAGTCGACGACTCCATTACGAGTTTAAAATATCAAGTCGATCAACTGCCTGAGTTCGAACGCTATTTACGTCAAACCTTTGTCCATCGGGAAACAGGGGAAGGCATTACGTTTTCGATTGATCATGAAACACGGTTCATCAAGACCTATTCGGAAGAAATCCACTACGGCGGAAAATTCCGAGGCATTCTCCTTGTCTTGCGTGATGTGACAAATGAAGTCGAAATCGATCGCATCAAAAATGAACTCGTCTCGACGATTTCGCATGAATTGCGGACACCTCTTTCCTCGATTTACGGATTCACGGAACTGATGATCCAGCGTGATTTACCAGCAAATCGGCAAAAGAAATATTTAGCAGCCGTCCATTCGGAAACGGAACGATTATCACTTTTGATCAACGATTTCCTTGACCTCCAACGCATGGAGGCGAATCACCAAAAATATACGTTCGAATCCTTTGACTTGATTCCGATGATGCAGGACTTGAGACAACTCCATAGCCTGTCTTCGTCCGATCATGACATCCAGATTTCCTCAGATATCCCGGTCCAGATCCTCCAGGGGGACTCGAAGAAAATCCGGCAGATGTTCGGAAACCTGATCAACAATGCCATTAAATATTCGCCGGCAGGAGGTCCGATTGAGATTCGATTGGAAGAACATCATGATCGTATGACAGTCGCCATCACCGATCATGGAATCGGGATTCCCGCTTCCGCGATGAGCGAACTGTTCCAGAAGTTTTATCGGGTTGATAATTCCGATACCCGTAAGATTGGCGGGACAGGACTTGGTCTCTCGATCTGTCGTGAAATCGCCCGGGCCCACGACGGCGAGATTCATGTTGAATCCATCGAAGGACAAGGATCGACGTTTACGGTTGAGTTGCCTCTGAATCCTCCACCACCGCTATAAGCAAAACCGCGCCAGTTCCTGATGGGACTGACGCGTTTTTTTGATTGCAATCTACCATGAATTATCACTACTAAAAACATCATTACTATACGTTGAAAAAATTAAAATTATCTTCAAAGTCAAATTATCTCAAAAAACGATTCCCTTTATATGTAAACGTCAAAAATATTTATTCTCATTTTCGTTATACTTAAACACGATAGAAAAACGAAGGAGGATATGAACATGAAGCCAGCTATTCAATACATGATGAAAATAATGACAATAATTTGTCTATTGGTAATAGGGTTAATCCTGCCGTCGAATTCCGTTAACGCAGAAAGTAAATTACCGTTGAATGGAACCACGAACGGAAAACTCACAGCACATCAAGAACTGGTTTACGCATTTACCTTGTCGAAATCCGGGAAATTGACACTCGATCTGAAATCATTCAGTGAAGAAGCAGACTTTCAATTGATTGATGATCAGGAAAACGAGATCATGGATTTGACTCTGCAAAGCGATGGGAAAACAGCGACACGGGAAGTGAAGAATTATCATTTGGAACCACGCAATTACCGTTTATTCATTAAAGATGATTCCTATTCAGGCCGTACAGGAAGTTTTGTGATTACAACCACTTTTAAAGAATCTAACGCAAGCGACATCGAGCCGAACAATGGAACAAGTGAAGCCCAGTTGCTGACATTCGGAAAGAAAACACGCGGCTTTATTTCCGAACAGGATGATCGTGATGTTTATAAGATCAGTGTACCGCGCGGAGGAAGACTGACTCTAGATACTTCTTCATACGTCAAAGAAGGTGCAAATCTTAGCTTAGTGGATGCTTACAATGAAGAGATTTGGAATAAATACTTAAGAAGTACCGAGTTGACTCCCGGAAAAGAGAATCAATCCATTTACTTGGAAAAAGGAGACTACTATTTCTTCGTTGATCGCGGTTATCCTGGCTATACCGGAATATACGAGGTGAATGCAACCTTTAAAGCCGCAAATAATAACGAGGTAGAACCAAACAACGGGAGTATCGAAGCAAAAAATCTCGCATTTTATAAAAAAATAACAGGATTGCTCTCATGGAATGACACGGACGATTATTACAAAATTACGATTCCTAAAAAGAGTAATGTCACATTGGATTTTTCGTCCTATATTGATGTAAATGCTACCGTTGAATTAATAAACGCCAAGAATGAAAATATATTCTACAAAGATGTCTGGGGAAAAATCAACACACCCGGACGGTTGATTCAGACATGGTCTCTGAATAAAGGAACTTATTATCTACGTGTTCATAACAATTATTATAATGGAATCTATCAGTTCCAAGTCAAATCCAGCCATTTACTGCCGACGCTATCCGTTAAGCCTGTTAAAACAAGTTCAACGACTGTCAGTGGAGCAACTGAAAAAAATGCTTCTGTGACAACTAAGATCGGTAAAAAGACGTATAAAACAAAGGCGAATGCAAAGGGACAATTTAATATTAAAATCAGTAAACAAAAAGCCGGCACTCAGATTAAAATTTATTCTACAAACCAATATGGTACAACATACAAAACAACAAAAGTCACAAAATAAAATCTTTTGATGACCAAAAAACCGCGCTGTTTAGACTGACCTAGCAATATGAGACACATATAAAACACCTTGATTAGGCTGCCAGTACACCGTATTTTTTAGGTGTCAGGTAGCCTAATTTTTCTTGGATTCGTTCTTCGTTATAGTAATTTAAGTAATTCATAACTCGTTCATAGACCTCGTGGTCTCTTAGCGAATTGAATTTGACGTACTGGAACTCCTCGGACTTCAAATTTGAGTGGAACGATTCGATGACTGCGTTGTCCCAACAGTTTCCTCTACGAGACATGCTGCTTGTTAGATGGTTCTTCTGGACGAAATCTTGAAAGGCATATGACGTATAGACACTTCCTTGGTCCGAATGAATGATGACCCCTTTAACGTTCCTTATTCCATATCCCCTAAATTATTCCAAACTCCTGTTTTCCCCATCAAAAAACTCTTCCGCCTGAAACAGGGGAAGAGTTCGTCTGACAATTAATCGGCTTGTTTTTTCTTAAGAATATCCGTCACGACTTCATTCAGTTTCTGTTTGAAGACCGGTCCAAAGCTTTCGGCATACGTATTCGTCATATGACTGACGTCACGGTAGATGACGACATTTCCGATGACCGGACGGAATTCACCGTCGACGCGGAAGTAATCCGTCAAGTCGAGTTTGTAGAGCGACTTGTTCGTTTTTTCGAAGTTTTTCCAGTACGCTTCATCACGCTGGTTGACTTCGGCATTCATCTTCTTCGTCGTTTCTTCGATGCTCGTCGTTTCGAGCGACTCGAGGACGTTAAAGCTGTAACGGGGATTATCCCGTAGAGCCAAGCCGTCGATGCCGTACTCATCTTTGACGTACTGCATTTGATCGACCATCTGTTGGTGAATCTTATCTTTCGTCGCATCCGCCGCCGTGACGTGCGAGATGATGAGATCAATATCGGCATCCTTCAAATAGTCGAGGACGTTTTGATTCCAGATGCCTTTTAAGACATTATCATCATAGCCGGTCGAGAAGCGTGTCCCGGAACGGGTGATGTTTAGGATACGATATTTCTCACCTTTTGCGGCTTCGTGAATCGCTCCGAACCATTGCTCCGAATGCGAGCTGCCAACGAGAGCAATCGTTGCGATATAGTCTTTCGTTTCACCGTACTCACCGACTTTAACATCACTTTTACTCAATCCTTGGTTGCTGCCGTCGACATGGACGAGCGGCAAGTCGTCAAAAACGTTCGCATAGGACGGGAACGGATCGTGCTCCGGCATTTTGTCCGGATTCTTGACAGCCATTGCTCCCGGATAATCGCTTGCGCTGACCCCGTTCTTTAATTCCTGTTCTTCGAAATATTTCAGTCCGAAGAGTGACCCGATCAACAAGACATTGATGCTCATCATGAGACCGAGCTTCTTGAAGGCCGACCGGTCGACTTTCGCACTGCGGATCGGTTTTTCGATGTATTCCGTCATCAGGTAAGACAACAGAATCGACGACAGGATGATCAACGTACCCATCCAGAAACCTGGTGTTTGCTGGACGTTGTAGCGGTAAAACTCGAGCAGGACCCAGTGCCAGAGATAAATCCCGAACGCGATTCCACCGAGCTTGACCATCGGTTTCGAACCTAAGAAACGTTTGATGCCGAACGTCGTCTCGCGTGTTCCTGACAAGACGATAAACAACGCACACGTCATCGGCCACAGGGCGATGTAGCCCGGGAACATTTGAGAGACGTTAAAGAGAATACCGGTCAGGACAAGACCGATTAATCCGAGCCAGCCCATCAAAGTCGCCATCCATTTCGGAATATAAATCGACGACAAGTTGATGCAGAGCAGGCTACCTAAGGCAAATTCCCAAACACGCGTCATCGTGATGAAATAGGCCCACGGCTGATTCACTTCTGTTAAATAGATCGAATAGCTTAACGACGTAACGAACAACACTCCTAAAATCGTGTTGATCATCGGTTTGACGTTTTTGATCGTATACTTCTTGACCATCCATAAGATGAATGAGAACAGAACAAACCAAATCATATAGAACTGACCTTGAATCGACAGTGCCCAGAAATGTTCGACCGGCGACTTCATTTGACTCGCATCCAAGTAATCCGTACTCGAAATCGCCAGTTGCCAGTTTTGGTAGAAGAACATCGAGGCAACGACTTCACGAATCGTCTTCTCTAAAATCGACTGCGGTAATAAAAATGAGCTTAAAACAAGCACGACGGACAAAATGAACAAGACCGACGGCAGTAACCGTTTGATCAACTTCGTGACGTACGGTAAGAAACGAAACTCACCGGTCCGGTTGATTGTCGAGATGATCGATGTCGTAATCAGGAAACCGGAGATGACGAAGAAGACATCGACGCCGCCTGAGACACGATTGAACCAGATATGATAAACCGCGACGAGTAACGCGGCGACGACACGTAACCCTTCGATTTCCGGTCGAAACTGACTTTTGGTGTTGATGAGTTTTTGAGGCGGTGCTTCTTTTTGATTCAGTTGATTCATTTTACGTTAGCTCCTATACTATTTTTCTCACGACGAGACGAATGGAATTGAAAAAAATTCCTCCAACATTAAACACACACCAATTCATCCTAAAGTAAAATACTAATAAAATCCATCATAATAGTAATTACTTTTGCGTTTCTTTTATCATCGGCCACGACAAACACGACTCTTCTGACAACGAAGGGTCGTGTTTGCATATAGCTCATTTCACGGTTAACGTAAACGTCTTGCTCTTACGTAGTTTGATGGATTCCGCATGGACCGTCACACGTGTTCCCCGTTTTTGTTTCGGGAACGTCATCGTCTGTGTTTTTCCGGTTGCGATTTTCGTATACCGCTTCTTGTTGATCGTCACGACAATCGTCTTGCCCTTGGTCGCTTTGACTTTCCATGCCGTGCTTGCCGGACTTAACGCCGTCGTGTACGACTTTAGTGTCGGATTACTAGCAGCGACGACCCGTTGCTCGGAAACTTGCAGTTGCGTTCCTTTCCGCGTCACCAGCTTGACGACTTGACCGACTTTTAACGGTTTCGTCGGGATGGCGAACATCCGTGTTTTCTTCCGGTCGATATACGCTGTGTATTTGCCGTCGATGTAGAGTTTTCCGTAGGAAGCGCCCCAATCGAGTGCACCGTCAATCGTCTTCTGTTCGTCATTTAACGGGTTATTTAATGTACTAAATAACATCACGCTGTCTTTTAAAGAAAGTGATTTCGAGACGTAACTGCCGGAGCGGACAATCCGGTACTCCGCCAGTTGATCTGTATAGGGAATCGTTATTTCTGTTTTCTTGATTGCCGGCACGGCTGTGATTTTTTTCTTTCCGTAGTAGACGGTATACGTTCCGCCGTCAGTTTTACTCTCCAAACGGTACGTGAAGGTTTTGAAATTCGTATTTGTCGATTGGGTCACACGCGGTACTTCGTATCCGACGACCGTCCGTTGTACCGTCATTTCCTTATCAAATACATTGCCGCCACCGATTGTAAACGAGATTGGTTGCCCGAGCAGTCCCGTCGTGCCAAGTGGAAGGGTCAGCATCCCTTTCTCATCCGATACCACACCGTTGATGCGTGTTCCGTCCTTGCGGAAGACACTGACTGGCACATCGGCCTGCCCAAGATCAATCCGGTACGTATAGAGACCTTCTTTGACTTCTTTCAGTTGATTGAGTGTTGCCGTCAGGTATCGTTTGTGTTGATAACGCGTCGTATCTTTCAGTACGACACCTGTTTCTGTCGTATAAGCGACGGTATACTCCGTATTATAAATCCGCTTTTGACTTGTCGGAATCCGGACACCGTTCTCCTGGTCAACGTCTCCCGTAAACGTAACATTCTGAAGCGCAAGCGGCTCCGTCGTCCCGTCGATTCTTGTCAGCTGAATATCCGGCGTCAACGGCGTCTTCTCCAGAAACACGGTATCCGCTTTCGTCCGATCATCAATCGCGATCGGTTGGCGTAAGTACTCTTTAAAGTCGAGTAGCGTCGTTTGTCCGTTCGCCCGGTAAATGGCACGTCCGTCGGTCAGGACTTCTTGTGCTAACTCATCGGAATAGTCGACCAGTGTCTTGACTTGTCCTGTTTGCTTGTCCAGATAATACAGGGAAGACGAACGGTTATCGTCTTTCGTCTCATCTTCTTCCGTTAGTTGCATATACAAACCGTCTGCCGTCTCATAGGCTCCATGGACAAATTGATCCGTCCGTTTATTCGGTAAGGCATACGTCTGACTGGTTTCCACATTCCGGATCACGGCTGTCTTGCTGACATCAAGCATCCAGTCCCCTGTCAGCGGATAAAATTCAATTACATCGATGGACCGAACTTTCGTAAACGTTCCATCTGCCTGCACATCATACCAGTCCGCGACACCTTCCCGTATCAAGGAAAAGCGGTTTGGACCAACCCACTGAACGGACGGATTGCGTTCATCCTTCAACGTATCACGGATGACGAATTGGTCTCCCTGTCGCTCCAGTACATGAAACGTATCCCAGCCTGACCGTGCCACGAGATGATCTTGATCGAGAACCCGTAAATACTCCAGATCTTTCGGGATATCCATCTGTTCTGATGTCCCGGTTTTGGCGTTCATGAAGTAATATGGCTTAATGTTTTCATTGTAATAGTCTTGGAATAAGAACAACGTCTTGTCAGCAGAGTTCGCCCGAAGGAACATATACGGCGATACACCACTTGGATACGGCGTCGTTTGTTTCGTTTCCAAATCATAAAATCCGATGATCGCCTGATCATTCTTTTTGATGTCATACGGGGCAGCTTCAGTCAGTGTCGTCAGCGTCAACCAGGTTCCGCAGACCAGTGCGGCACTCCCCATCCAATGTTTCCAGTTCATCTATGTAGAACATCCTTTCAAAATGCAGTGATTAATTCTATTTTATTCCATTTATTTTAACTGTTCAGATGTTTTTTGATACATCAGGTCAATGACAAACACATCCTAACCGATTCAAACGTTCGTTCTCATTTAGTTGAGGGTATAGACTACTTCACAACAATGACGAACGTTAGGAGAATATTATGATCGTATTTGGTTACGCCCTCTACTTATTGTTAGGCACGTTAAAATTCGTGCTGTTCAGCTTTTATACCAACACCGCTTTTCCGGTTGACCTCTTTTTGATGAACCTCGGCGGGATGTTCGTGCTGTCGAGTTGGACACTGTTGATCCAGTGGAAAAAACGCCGTTGGATTTGGCTCGGTCTTTTAATCGCCCACAGTTTTCTCTTGATTTCCGATCTGTGGTACTACCGCTACTTCGAAGATTTCCTGTCAGTCTCGTTGATGTCGCAGATGTTGCAGATGGGTGATGTCAGCAGCGGTTTCGCCGCTTTGATCGTGCCGACCGACTTCCTGTTGTTTGCGGACAGTCTGATCTTCTTAGCGATTCTTTTCTTTACGCGTAACAAGACGTTTGCCGTCACGAAAAGCAAACGCCAAAAGACAGCAGGTCTTGTCTTCCTCACGGGTGTGATCCTGTTTGCTGCGCCAGTCACCTACAGCGTCGTCAAAGAAGACCAACGGCTCAGCCAGTCAGTCTCTGACATGCGGGACTATTATCAGCTCGGTTTCTGGGGGTACCATGGACTCGATCTGCTCCGCGGAATCCAAAAGGCAATCGCTCCGGACGAAGCCTTGACCGCGTCTGAGCGTCAACGAATCGAGGACAACTCGACTTCAGCCGCAAACGGCGTCACGAAAAAACCGAACATCATTCTCGTCCAACTGGAATCGTTCCAAGAATCGGTCATCGACCAAACCGTGAACGGTCAAACGTTGACACCGAACCTGAATAAGTTGAAACAAGAATCGCTGTACTTCCCGTCGTTTTATCATCAGACCCATGAAGGGCGGACTTCGGACGCGGAATTCATCACGAACACGTCTCTCTATCCGTTGAAATCGGGTTCGGTCTACACCCGGTTCCCCGATAATGAATTCGGAGCGTTGCCTGAATTGTTGCGCGACAACGGATACGATACCGCTGCCATGCACGCCTATGAAAAAGGATTCTGGAATCGGGATCAAGTGTATCAGAATCTGGGCTTTGATCACTTCTTCAGCCAAAAGGATTATCCCGATCAACAAGAAATCGGGATGGCGTTAAACGATAAACAGTTTTTGACGACATCGATCGAGCATATGGAAACACTCAAGGAACCGTACTTCTCGTTCCTCGTCGCCCTGACAAGTCACACCCCGTATGAGATTCCAAAAGACAAACGGGAGCTTGATCTGTCCGGTTACGAGGATCCCATGTTGAAACGTTATTACCAGACCGTCCATTATGTCGACGAAGCCGTCGGACAGATGGTCAAGGAGTTGAAGGCAAAAGATATGTGGGACGAGACACTCGTCATCTTTTACGGGGATCATGATAGCGGCTTGACGAACGAAGGCAGTGAGATGCAACGGGAACTCGGTGTCGATAGTGCCGTGGAATCCTTTGCACTCGACCGCCAAGTCCCGTTGTTCATCAAAAAACCAAATCAAGATACGGGACAAGTCATTCAGGAGAACGGCGGACAAATCGATATCGCCCCGACGATCGTCGATTTACTCAATCTCGAGTCCCCGTATATGATGGGCAACTCCCTGCTTGATGACGAACCGAATCTGACCGCTTTCCGCGACGGTTCGTTCCGTTACAAGGACTACTATTACGAAGCGAACCTGACGGAAAAAGCCGGCAACGGTATCTGTTATGACGTCTCGACGAAAAAACAGGTCGACCGTAAGATGTGCCAGTCGCAAACGAAACAAGTACGAAAAGATTTGCGTCTGTCGGATGCGATCATTGAAAAGAACGGATTGGAGTAAAAAAAGACGGAACCGGATTAAAGTCCGGCTCCGTCTTTCTTTTGACTGTTGATGCATTTGAATTGTACAGATCAAACGCCAAATTCGAGATGCTCATCTAACCACTGCGTTTTTTTGTTAAACAGGACACTGCACCTCGACTAAATGACACAATTGAATAGTCCAGTGAAAAAATTGCTCTGTCTACCATTTCTCTTATTGATAAGCGATAATTGCCACTATGACAAGGATTAAAATCGGCGAGTAGAACAAAGCCAAAGTCTTCGATAAAAATACCGACTTTATGCCCTCAGTTTCCGTTTCATATTGGCGGGCATTTAACGAAAAATTAATTTCTTCATTGTTGAGTCTGGCCACTCGTTCGTACATTTTGACATATTTTCGTTCCTCATGAAGATAAAATGCGTCCAGAACCCAAAAGAATAGAGCTGATACCAGAGGCAGGAGCATAAAATCGATGTTCATATCCTTGACGTTAGCAAAAGCCAATAATCCAACTACAAGCGTCACTGTCCATCCTTTCAGTAAGAACGAATTCGATGCCATGCGTGTTATGACGTTTTGAATCATTTCAAGATGCTTCATTTTCTCTTCCATTTGCATTCATCTCCTGTGATAGTTATTTATGATAAGTCTTAAATTTTAGCAAATCCTTAATCTCGTATAAGCTATCGAGTGGATAATGATTTGGTTGATTACGGAACGCAAACAGTATCCGGTTTTCACTGTACTTTTTTTCCCAATCCAGAAGGTCATCCGTGGATAGCGGTGTCAGGTGGTCGAGGTCTGCATCATAAACGATGTTCAATTTATTACGAGAGGCTTCAAACTCCCGAGACTTCTTTATCTCCTCAGATCGCACTAGTTTCTTCTTCCGTAACATTTGCGATATCACAATCTCATTATAGATCCATGGCGATTTCGTTTTGTCCTCGACAGCATCACGAGTTGTGATAGAGTTTGGTGTATTAACGAAGATAAGGCACTCAGCTTTATCCATCATTTTTGTCAATGCAGATGATAGCATCATATGCACATGGCTGGTCGAAAAATTCCTCTGATTGTAATTGTACGTATCACCTGTTTCATTTTTACAGTACTTATCATCAATTTTTTTCAGAAGTTCATCGGCATATCCCCAAACACACGAGTCGATAAAAGAAGTCAGTCCGAATTTATCCTCTAACATGGCCGCAAATGCCATGATGAGCTTTCGATCCCCATGGGAGTGAGAAAGAAATATATCTGCTTTTATCTCTGGAAACCAATCATCTTGTAACGCCGATCCGTCCAGACTCCCGTCATCTAGTACAAAACAATCCAATTTCTTTTGGACTTGCTTCTTTTGAATATTAAAATTCGCTTCTCCTGCGCCCTTATAGACCGAAAGAATTTTATCGTCCAACCCCTGCAAGTTAAACCCAACAAACATGGTGATTCCCCCTTTTATGAACTATTGTAATTTGCACGTAAAACGTATCCTTTTGAATTCATAATTGTCAATAAATCCACCACCTATTTTTATACTTTTTATGGATTTAATTAGTTCAAGAAAATCCACGTTTCTTTTTGGGTCAAAACTATTTAACTTGTTAAAATGAATACGCTAATCATCCTTTTTTGTAACATATACATGAAAAAGGTCTTTCATCAGCTAACTAAACTGATGAAAGACCTTCTCTATTTAAATGACTTATGATGCTTTTTTACATCATTCCGCCCATTCCGCCCATTCCACCCATGCCGCCCATATCAGGCATTGCAGGTGCACCGGCTGGTTCCGGTTTATCAGCGATGACCGCTTCTGTCGTCAAGAACATCGCTGAAACAGACGCTGCGTTTTGAAGGGCTGAACGCGTCACTTTCGCCGGGTCGACGATTCCAGCTTCGATCATGTCGACGTACTCGTTTGTCGCGGCGTTGTAGCCCATTCCTTGTGCTTCATGCTTGAGACGTTCGACGATGACTGAACCTTCTTGACCCGCGTTTTCCGCGATTTGACGAAGTGGTGCTTCCAGCGCACGAAGAACGATGTTGACACCTGTCGCTTCGTCGCCAGTCGTTACCGAAAGAATCGATTCGACGGCTTTCGTCACGTGGATGAAGGCTGTTCCGCCACCGGCAACGATTCCTTCTTCGACGGCTGCACGTGTCGCGTTGAGCGCATCTTCAATCCGGAGCTTGCGTTCTTTCAGTTCCGTTTCTGTTGCTGCGCCGACCTTGACGACAGCTACGCCGCCTGCGAGTTTCGCGAGACGCTCTTGCAGTTTTTCACGATCGAAGTCGCTTGTCGTTTCTTCGATTTGTGAACGAATCGTACCGACACGGGCTGTGATCGAATCACTGTGTCCGTTTCCTTCGACGATCGTCGTGTTGTCTTTTGAGACGACGACTTTCGACGCGCGACCGAGTTGCGTGATTTGTGTTTCTTTGAGATCAAGACCCAACTCTTCTGTGATCAACTCTGCGCCTGTGATGATCGAGATGTCTTCGAGCATCGCTTTACGACGATCTCCGAAGCCTGGTGCTTTGACCGCAACGGCGTTGAATGTACCACGGAGTTTGTTGACGACGAGTGTCGCGAGTGCTTCGCCTTCGACGTCTTCCGCGATGATCAAGAGTGGTTTGTTTTGTTGGACGACTTGCTCAAGGACCGGCAGGATTTCCTGGATGTTCGAAATCTTTTTGTCCGTGATCAGGATGTACGGGTTCTCAAGAACCGCTTCCATCTTATCGGAATCCGTGATCATGTATGGTGATGCATATCCACGGTCAAACTGCATCCCTTCGACGACATCAAGTTCCGTCGTGAAGCCGCGTGATTCTTCGATCGTGATGACACCGTCCTGACCAACACGTTCCATTGCTTCCGCAATCAATTGACCAACTTCTTCGTCAGCAGCCGAAATCGCCGCAACTTGTGCGATCGCTTCTTTGCTTTCGATTGGTTTTGCGATGGCATGAAGTTCTTCGACGGCACGACGGACTGCTTTTTCGATTCCTTTACGGATGACCATCGGGTTTGCGCCCGCTGTGACGTTTTTGAGTCCTTCACGGATCATCGCTTGTGCGAGGACTGTTGCTGTTGTCGTACCATCCCCTGCGATTTCGTTCGTTTTCGATGCCACTTCTGCGACAAGCTTCGCTCCCATGTTTTCGAAGTGGTCTTCCAGTTCGATTTCTTTTGCGATCGTCACACCATCATTCGTGATGAGTGGTGAACCGAATTTACGTTCGAGAACGACGTTACGTCCTTTTGGTCCGATCGTCACTTTGACTGCGTCCGCTAATGCGTCTACTCCACGAAGCATCGCCCGGCGTGCTTCTTCACTGAATAAGATATCTTTTGCCATGACTGAAATCCCCCTTTGATTAGTTTGCTACTGCTAAAATATCGCTTTCGCGTAAGATTAAGTATTCGTTGCCATCGACTTTCACTTCTGACCCTGCGTATTGCGCATAGATGACGTGGTCCCCGACATTCACTTCAAGTGGTACACGGACACCCTGCTCCGTCACACGGCCTGTACCGACAGCGACGACTTTACCCTCTTGCGGCTTTTCTTTCGCTGACCCAGGAAGAACGATTCCTCCGAGTGTTGTTTCTTCTTTTTTAACGACTTCGATCACGATGCGATCACCAAGTGGTTTTAACATGCGAAACATCCTCCTTGAACATGACTGTTTTTTAGCACTCACTTAATTGGAGTGCTAACATATTTTTATCTTAAACGGTTTTCGGTTGGAATTCAAGCCCGAACCCTTATCCGTTTTCCCGAAATCGACATCTTTGAACCATCACCATTCGTGCGCCCGGTCGGTTTGTTTGTTACAATCGGGACAGTACCTTCATTACAAAGGAGCTGTGTCCTAACCGATGAAAAATTCCGTCAATCTGCCGTTCAACATGGCAGAGAAGTGGCAAATCCGTCACGTCATTCCGATTGTGATTTATTTAATCGTTCAACTTGTCCCAGCAACCTTCCCGAGTTTCCTGTCAAAAAGCCAGATCCCGAGTGTGCTCGGCTGGTGGCTTGCGATCGGTTTTACCGTAGCCGTGATTGTTTCCTTCTATTGTCTACGTCCCGATTGGCAGAAGTGGAAAGCAGAGGGCAACCAAACCGATACGATGGATACGTTAAAGTGGATCGGGATCGGGATTGTCCTGTTGTACGTCTCTCTGATCAGCGTCAATTTGGTGGACGCCTGGCTGTCAGGCGGGATTGAGAATATCGCGAAATCGCAGAATACGGATGAGATCATGAGAGCGATCCAAGTCATTCCGATTCTCCAAGTGATGGTCGTCCTGCTCGGTCCGATCATGGAAGAGTTTCTGTTCCGCCACATCATGTTCGGAAACTTGTCGACGAAATTGAATTTCATTTTCAGCTTTGTTCTCAGTGGCGTCATCTTCGGTCTGATCCACGGCGACAACAAGTTCTTGATTTACGTCGCGATGAGTTTCGTCTTCTCACTTGTCTTCGTCAAGACCCGCCGTATCATTGCTCCGATCGCGATTCATGTATTTAATAATGGGATCGTTGTACTTGCCCTTTACGCAACGACTTAATTAACGAAAGGTAGTGTTTTCATGCGACAAGGTTCAAACTTCATGGCTGTTTTCTATGCCATCTTCGGTATTCTGTTCATGTACCTCGCTTACAGTAATTCCATCGAGGCAGGAACGGTCTTCAACTTCTGGACGATCCTCTTGACGCTGTTCGCAGCGGTCGACTTTTACCGTCTGTACCTCATCTTCCGCTTCCGGATGGCAGCAAAAAAGATAATCAAGAAAGAACAGGAAAAAAAGGACGACAAGAAATAATGCAAAATGAGATCGCCGAGTAAAATCGGGGATCTCATTTTTGTTTTACTGATCACGTTAAGCAATGTAACGATGCGATAAAAGTAAGGTGTCGTGTGTTCATCGCCCGACTTCTACGGGAAAAGGAAGCACCGCTTCCGTCAGGAACAGGCGAGACCCGGTCGTCAGAGACGACCGCGGCTTGCGTTCCGCCCGAGAAAAGCGGGCGTGACAGACACGACACTGTATCCAGTGAACACAAAAAAAGACCAGATGACGAGTCATCTGGTCTGCTGTCCTAATATTATGCACTCTTGATTTGATCCTTCTTACCTTCCGTCGACATGAACTCATCGAGTTGATCGGAGTCGAGGACCCCTTCCCATTTCGCGATGACGAGTGAAGCGAGCGTATTGCCTGTTACGTTGACGACAGAACGCATCATATCCATGATCCGGTCGATTCCGGCGATGAAGGCCAGACCTTCAGGCGGGATCCCGACTGTCCCGAGCGTTGCCAGTAAGACGACGAACGAAACCCCAGGTACAGCTGCCATCCCTTTTGACGTCAACATCAAGACGAAGACGAGCGTCAACTGTGTGCCGATCGATAAATCGATGTTGTACATCTGCGCGATGAACAAGGCAGCCATTGCTTGATAAAGTGCTGATCCATCCAGGTTAAACGAATAACCGGTCGGAACGACGAAACTGACGATCGATTTCGGAACACCCATCTTCTCAAGTTTCTCCATGACGCGTGGTAAGACCGTTTCCGACGATGCCGTCGAATACGTCAGGAGTAACTCATCTTTGAAGACACGGACGAAATCCGACACGCGGATCCCGACCCATTTCATGATGGATCCAAAGACGATGACCATGAACAACAGTGCTGTCACATATAAAGTAGCAATCAGTTTGAACAACGAACCAAGTGATTCGATTCCGAATGTCGAAACGGTCACCCCAATCAAGGCGAAGACACCGAGCGGCGCAAACTTCATGACGATGTTAACCAAGTTGAACATCGCTGCTGCAACCCCTTCAAAGAAGCGGACGACCGGTAACCCTTTTTCTCCCGCAAATCCGACACCGAGTCCAAACAGGACAGAGAAGAAGATGATCGCAAGCATATCCCCACGCACCATCGCGTCCAAGATGTTCGTCGGAACGATGTTGACGATTTTTTCAACGAGTCCCTGATCTTGAGTCGTCTCTTCCGTCTCGACATAGGTCGAGATGTCCGTCTTGTCGAGTGTCGCCATGTTGATGCCGGCACCCGGCTCGACGAGATTTGCTGCAAACAAGCCGGTAAAGATCGCGATCATCGTGACGATCGTAAAGTAACCGAGTGTCTTGACGCCAAGACGTCCAAGACTTTTCGGACTACCGACCGACGAAACACCGAGAACGATTGCCGTAAAGACGATTGGAACAACGATCATTTTCATCATCCGGATAAAGATGTCACCGATTGGCTTCAGCCACTCCGCAACGTATGGATTCCCGTAAAAGACACCGCCGACAGTGATCCCGAGAATCAATCCGATTAAAATCTGCCAAGCAAGACCAATGGGCTTGCGTTTTGTTGTTACCATATAAATTCCTCCTACTCTCTTGCAAAAAAAACACAATAAGAGCATTTTGTCCTAAAGACAGAGCGTTGTCAAACCTATCTGTTATAGCACAATACAAAAAAGACATAGCTTTCATTTGAAAAACAGAAACCATCTAAACAGTATTCATTTCATTTTAATGGTTTTGATTGACCCTTTCCTGAATCTTAATTAACCCACGAGCTGATTATATATTTTACTGACTCGTTATTTAAAACCCTCCCCTCTCTATAAAAACGAATCACTTATACTAAACGTACGGTTCTTCACTGGAATCGAACGGGCAAACCCACAGAAATGTGGTGGCGCAAAACTATAGGGGCTACCGCTTCAAGCTATGCTTGCCAGTTACCGAAATTCAAAAAAGGAGACTACACAACATGAAAAAAATGAATTATGTAGTAACTGCCGGTCTTGCTTGTACTTTAATGCTCACTCCGCTCGGCTCAATCGACGCCAAGAGTAAGACATCGAAGTATGACCGCAACAAGAATGGGATCCATGACAGCTGGGAAAAGAAGTACAAGCTCAAAGGAAAGAAACTGGCCCAGCAAGATACAGACCATGATGGGTTAAGTAACTATACAGAATATAAACTCGAAATTAGTCCACGAAATCAAGACAGCGACCGGGACCGTATTAGTGACGCGAACGAAGATACGGACCGAGATGGCTTAAGTAACACCATTGAACTCGAACTTGGAACGAAACCCTATACACGTGACTCCGATCGCGATGGTATCCTCGATGGCAAAGAGCGCAATCAGGCCGGTCATCGGTACGAAGACATGTTGAAAAAAATGAAGATCAAACTCGCAACAGAGACAACAGAAAGTCAGATCGAGTACCACTTCAAAAAGAAAAAGAGTCATCTGCGTGTCAAAACGAATGATGCCACGGTCGATGAAGCCCGTGTGCGTCAATTGATTCAGTTCATTGAATCGAATCCGAAAATGACGGAAGAAGAATTACGCGCACAGCTCATCAGCCTGTTCGCACTTTCAGGTTCTTATCAATTGAAAATCGAACTCGAGTATTTCAATCGTGCAGAAACGAAATCCGAGCATCGTCATGTCGACGAAGATGATCAAGATACGGATCAGGATGATCAGGGTCAGGACGAAGACGAAGATGACGATGACCAGGACGACGATGAAGACGATGAAGACGAAAATGAGGAAGATGACGATTAACGACTGAACGAACCAAAAAACACCTGCTTTTCAGAAAACCGATGTCCATGTGACAAGGTCGAACTGAAAGACAGGTGTTTTATTTTTTCACTTCTGATTGACCATTTCCTGAATCAGTTCCCGGTTCCGTTTCTTAAAGACTTCATTATGGGAAGAAACCATCGCGACTTTTGCTGCGTCCGGTTCGATGAACTTTTTCGCCCGGTTGACGGCATTCGCCGCATCCTGGAACGCCCCGGAAATCAGGTGGACTTTTCCGTCGTGCGACAAGATATCACCTGCCGCATACAAGCCGGGAACACTCGATTCACTCGATGCCGTTCCTTCAATATAGAAGTCATCGACCTGCTTCAACTCCAGTTCACAGTTCGCCAGTAACTCGGCGTCCTGTTCGTAGCCGTGGTTGATGATGACCTCATCAATCTCAAGGGCCAACGTTTCATTCGTCGCACAATCGATCAGTTCGACGGAAGCGATCCGGTGATGGTCGTCACTGGCGATTAATTTATGGATCGTCGTATTCAGGAGACAAACGGCGGAACTGTTCACGAGTTGCTCGACTTGCGCTTCATGCCCCGCGAAGCAGTCTTTCCGGTAGGTGACATAGACTTTTTTCGCGACCGGTTCGAGTTCATTCGCCCAGTCAATCGCCGAGTTGCCGCCGCCGGAAATGATGACGGTCTTGTCTTTAAAGCGTTCAATCGATTTGACGGTGTAGTTCAAGTTCGACACTTCATACCGTTCCGCGCCCTCGATCTTCAATTTCTGCGGATTGAGGATTCCGCCGCCAACCGCGACAATCACCGTTTTCGAATAATGAATCATTCCTGATTCTGCTTCTAAGACAAAGTTCCCAAAAGCGTCCTTTGTGATGGAGATGATTTTTTCATTGAGATGGACCATCGGATTAAACGTCAGTCCTTGTTCGACGAGCTGTGCCATCAACTTCGCACCGGTAATCGGCGGCTGACCGCCAACGTCCCAAATCATCTTTTCCGGATAGACGTGAATCTTGCCACCCAGTTCTGCCTGATATTCGATCAATTTTGTCTTCATTCCGCGTAGTCCACTATAGAAAGTAGAGTATAACCCGGCCGGGCCTCCACCAATTACCGTTACATCAAACAATTCCTGTTGCTCCATCTCAATCACTCCCTCACGATTCAATACGACTGATTATCATTCTCATTCCCAATAATAACGTGAACATGTCTTGAAGACAAGAAAAAATGTTGACAGCGTTTTTATGAAACTGGTATGGTTAGGTGGACGATAGTGATAATCATTATCAATGAAAACGGTTTTAACCGAGAAGGAGTCTGTGCGTATGGTACGTCTAGCAACAGAAGAAATCAGCATCGGTTACGGAGACCGTACCATCGTCAAAGACTTGACGGTTCAGATTCCCGATCGACAAATCACGACGATCATCGGGGCGAACGGCTGCGGAAAATCAACTTTACTCAAGGCGATGACCCGGATCATTCCCCATCAATCGGGACGCGCATTACTCGATGGTCTCGATATTGCCAAGGAAAGTACAAAACTGCTTGCCCGGAAAATGGCTATTCTGCCCCAGACACCGGAAAGCGCAAGTGGTCTGACGGTCGCAGAGCTTGTCTCATACGGTCGCTTTCCTTATCAGAAAGGGTTTGGTCGTTTAACGAAACACGATTACGAGATCATTGATTGGGCGCTCGAAGCAACGGATACGATGGCGTTTAAACATCGTCCGGTCGACGCTTTGTCCGGTGGTCAGCGGCAACGCGTCTGGATCGCGATGGCGCTTGCGCAAGAGACGGACATCATCTTTCTCGATGAGCCGACAACCTATCTTGATCTCGCGCACCAGCTCGAAGTCCTCGAGTTGCTCGAACAACTCAACCGGACGGAAGGTCGGACAATCGTGATGGTGTTACACGATTTGAACCAGGCGGCACGTTTCGCCGATTACATCATCGCTATGAAACATGGTGAAGTCGTCAAAGCCGGAACGTGTGAGGAAGTCATCTCAAAAGACGTCCTCAAAGATGTATTCCATATCGATGCCGAAATCGGTCGTGATCCGCGCACGCATAAACCGATGTGTGTCACCTACAACTTAATTAAGGGAGATTGAATCATGAAAAAGCTTTTATTACCGGTTCTTTTATTGTTAACGCTTGTGATTGCCGCATGTGGCAATACGGAGAAAAAAGAAGAGACATCGTCTGCCGATACAAAAAAAGAAACGATTACCTATAAATCCGAAAAAGGTGACGTCGAAGTCCCGGCTGATCCAAAACGTGTCGTCGTCCTGGCTGGTTTCGCCGGTAACGTCATGGCGCTCGACGTCCCGCTCGTCGGTGTCGACTCGTGGTCAAAATCAAATCCGAAATTTGACCTGAAAGACGTCCAAGAAATCTCAGAAGAAAACGTCGAAAAAGTCATCGAACTCGAGCCGGATCTCATCATCGGATACGATACGACAAAAAACATCGATAAATTTAAAGAAATCGCACCAACTGTCACGTACACATACGGCAAAGTCGACTACTTGACGCAACACATCGAAATCGGGAAATTGCTCAACAAAGAACAAGAAGCACGCGACTGGGTCAAAGACTTCAAAACACGTGCAGCAGACGCTGGAACAGAAATCAAAGCGAAAATCGGTGACGATGCGACAGTTTCTGTCATCGAAAGCTTCGACAAACAACTCTACGTCTTCGGCGACAACTGGGGCCGCGGCACAGAAATCCTCTACCAAGAGATGAAATTGAAAATGCCGAAAAAAGTCACAGAGATGGCGTTAAAAGACGGCTACTACGCGTTATCACCTGAAGTCTTACCTGAATATGCAGGCGATTACCTGATCTTCAGCAAGACAGCAGAAGCGGATAACTCGTTCACGGAAACGGACACATACAAAAATATCCCTGCCGTTAAGAACAAGCAAGTCTACGAAGTCGATTCAAAAGAATTTTACTTCAACGATCCACTCACATTGGAACGTCAACTGGAGTTCTTCAAGAAAAGTTTCCTTGGCGCGTAACGTATACTAAAGGAGGGAGCCTCAATGCTCCCTCCTTTTTTGGATTCATACAAACTGGAGGCGATACCTGTGTCATCCGCTCGACTACCATTTGGATTAAAAATTTCATTCGGACTGGTCCTCTTCGTCGTCATGTTCTGGATTTCGATGACGTTCGGTGCTGCTGATACGTCAATCCGTGAAGTCTGGAACGCCTTGACGTTTGGTCCGCTCAACGATAAAGCAAAAATCATTCAAGAAATTCGCCTCCCGCGGGAACTCGCCGCGATTCTCGTCGGCGCGGCGCTCGGCGTCTCGGGTGCCATCATGCAGGCGATGACCCGCAATCCCCTGGCAGATCCCGGTCTGCTCGGCTTGACCGCCGGTGCCAATGCGGCGCTTGCCTTAGCGATCGTCTTCATTCCCGGTATCAACTATTACGGCATCATGCTCGCCTGCTTCATCGGTGCAGCATTTGGTGCAGCACTCGTCTTCGGCATCGGCGCTTCCCGTCAAGGCGGCTTCTCCCCACTGCGGATTGTCCTCGCCGGTTCGGCGATTTCTGCCTTCCTCTACGCAATTGCGGAAGGAATCGGGCTTTACTTTAAGATTGCTCAGGACGTCTCCCAGTGGACGTCAGGCGGGCTTGTCGGGACGACGTGGGGACAACTGCAAGCGATCACACCGGTCATCCTCATCGGGACATTGATTGCGATGATCTTCTCACGCCAGTTGACGATTCTCAGTCTGTCGGAAGAAGTCGCACTTGGTCTTGGTCAAAACATCACCCGGATCAAAGCTGTGTTGTACGTCGTCGTCATCCTGCTTGCCGGTGCTGCCGTCGCCTTAGTCGGCAACATGGCGTTCATCGGATTGATGATTCCGCATATCGTCCGGGCAATCGTCGGGACCGATTACCGTTACATTCTGCCGATGACGGCCGTATTCGGAGCGACGTTCATGTTGCTTGCTGATACGATCGGTCGGACGCTGTTTGCACCGTACGAGACACCGGTCGTCGCGATCGTCTCGATGCTCGGTTTACCGTTCTTCTTATTGATTGTCCGTAAAGGAGGTCACGTTTTCTCATGATGGAAACTCGTTTACGCAACCGTCAACGCTTGATCTTTTTCATTTTAAGTGTGCTATTGCTCGGCACGATCGTTATCAGTATCGGTCTTGGTCCGGCATCCGTCTCATACGATCGTCTGTTGCCGACGTTATTCGGTCAAGGGACGTTCAAAGAAGACTTCGTCTTGTTCTCCCTGCGGTTGCCACGAATTATCATTACCTTACTTGCGGGAATGGCGCTCGCCTTGTCCGGTTCGATTTTGCAAGGTATCACTCGGAATGAACTGGCCGATCCCGGCATTATCGGGATTAACACAGGAGCCGGTGTTGCGGTGGCGATTTTCTTCCTCTATTTCCCGGTTGATGTCGGCTCATTTATCTACGGATTACCGGTTGCTGCATTCTTAGGTGCTTTAGTGACGGCCGTAGCCATTTACGCGCTTTCTTACGACCGGAATCGCGGCTTGCAACCGATTCGTCTGATTTTGACCGGCGTCGGCTTCTCGATGGCGTTATCCGGTATCATGGTCATCTTGATCTCGTCGACAAAACGCGAGAAAGTCGACTTCATCGCCAAATGGCTCGCCGGTAACATCTGGGGCACGGACTGGACGTTCGTTTACGCCTTGCTGCCTTGGCTGATCGTCTTGATTCCGTTTACGCTGTATAAAGCCAATAAACTCAATCTGCTCGCTTTAAACGAACCGATTGCGATTGGTGTCGGGGTCGCGATTGAGAAGGAACGGATTCAACTGTTGCTGACAGCAGTCGCACTCGCGGCGTCCGCCGTCTCCGTCACCGGTGGAATTTCCTTTATCGGCTTGATGGCACCGCATATCGCCCGTGCCCTCGTCGGTCCACGTCATCAATGGTTCTTGCCGATTGCCCTTTTGATCGGTGGCTGGTTACTCGTCTTGGCGGATACGATTGGACGGAACATCGCCGATCCGGACGGTATTCCCGCCGGTATCGTCGTTGCGCTGATTGGTGCCCCGTACTTTATTTATCTGCTGCTGAAGAAGTAAGAAAACTGATCAACCAACAAGAAATGATTTCTTGTTTCACTCGCTTTCCTCAGGCGAGACACAAGCCAGTTTTCCTGCCCAGTTGGACAGGAAAGCGGGTCTTGTTTGTCTCTGGCAGCGCAAGTTGCCTTGCGCTTCTTCCTGCAGGAGTCTCGTGAATCGAATCATGTTTTAAACGAAAACAAGGAGGTGGACCTGAGTCCCCTCCTTGTTTTTTTAGAAAACGTACTTTGAGCCAGTCTATTTTTTTAAAGACTAGTGATTTTGTTGTTCAATATTTAACGCGTTGCGCTTCCCGTTCCGCCTCAATCAGCTCGCGCTCTGACAGATGTGTCGGATCAAGACGTTTGATCCGCGAATCGACGAGACGGTCGAGCGATAAGACCGAAAGTAAGAAAACGACGAACGGTCCGATGTATTCAGGACGTGGTACGTACGGAATCAGAACCTGAGCGGCAACGACGATCAACAGCTCACTGAGCGTAATCAAGACGTATGGTAGTCCAAGATGGTCCCAGACATCTGTCCGATCAAATCGTTTCGTCAGGTAACGATATTTCAAGACACGAACGATCCATTGATAAGCAAGCACCGGAATCAATAAAAAATAATGAAATGAAGACTCACTGAGATGCCAATCGTCGGCTAGTAAAAGAAACAGTACCAAGACGGCTGCAAACAAACCCGTTTGCACATAACGAGCGCGTTTCGTAAATCGGATATAATCGATTTTTCGTTGCCGCTCAATCTTTTCCATACTTATCCCTCCCTTTTCTGCAAGAGTCACCAGTTACTTTTTCCGGTACTGTTCAATCTCCCGCATCGTCACAAAAGCGGGATCCAGTTGTTTCGCCGTCGTATTTAGTTTGGAAACAAATAGCGTAATCACCAGCACCCAGATCAGAAGCATCGCAAACGTGACACCATAATATTGCGGGAAGACGTTTCCCGCATAAATTAAAATCACTGGTACGAGATAACCGATGATGGAAGCACGGCTGACTTTCAAAACCGTCTGTTGATACAGTTCGGCCGGTAAGCGTTTTTTTAGAATCCGCAAACGCATGATTTCACGGACGACCCCTGCGAGACAAAGTGCAGTTAACGCAAATAAGGTGAATAAACCCGTTTCCCAAAAGCTCGGGATGAACCACCCGATGACTGCCAGCACTAATACGGGAATCAGCATTAGATACTGGACTTTTTTGATAGGCGGTCCGAGCAAGTTTAACCGTGCATTTTTTTCAAGCAATGTATTCATTTAATTTTCTCTCCTACTTTTTTATACATTTTTATAGACTTCCTGGTCACTGACAAAATCCGGATCATCACTCAGTTGCAGTTTCTTGAACAACCCATATAGCGGAATCAGAATGAGCATCAGGCTCAGCCACATCTGCCAAAACGGACGATCCATCGTCGCTACCATCAGGACAACGAAGATCGCATACAGGATGACTTGATAGATGATCCAAAAACGCCACTGTTTGGTTGCCAATTCTTCTCCGATATATGATTCAAGAATCCTACGTTTTTGACTTGATAACGAAGATTGGATCCAAGGAAAGCAGCCGGAAACAACAGCGTCAATAGAACCGAATCAAACAGTGTCATTAAAATTCCGATACCCATCAAAAGTAGAGCTGTCCATAACCACTTCGTTCCTAAAAGGTCTTTCTCCATGTAAGCAAGCGTCAACTCATGTAACCGTTCGTCCCGTGCCGTGCGCATGATGTTCTCTCCTTTAACTTAACCCTGTCATTCTTCCAGATACTTGACGTGCTTGTGCACTTCCTGATCACTGACGAAGTCGGGATCGCCTGACCGCGCCATCGTCTTAAATAACCAGTCGGTTGCGAAGTAGAGTGGCACCAGAACCAGAACCATCCAAAAGGTCATCTTCCACCAAGACAGTTTTTTTGTTTCGAGCACTACGATGAACAGCGACGAATATAACACAAACTGAATTCCAAGCCACAGCATCCACTGTGTCATCACTTGATCTTTTGAGAGATACCGTTCTAAAATTTTGCGTTTTTCCCATTGGAACGGGAAATCAAAAATCAGATAGACGAGCGGCAACAGACCGAAGTAAAGTGCTGAATCCATCGTTTCCGAAAAGATTCCAAGCATCGCAGCCACTGCCGCCATCACCCAGCCCTTTTTTTGAAATTGACTTTTGTCGATATAGGCAAGCGTCAGTTCATGTAGTCGTTCGTCCTTTGCCGTTTGCATCCGGCTATCCCCCTTTATCCTTGCTGGATGTCTGTTTCACTGATATAAGTCGGATCAATCTGTTTTGAACGATAGATCAAAAAGCGTCGACAGAGCCAGTAAAACGGGATGACGCCAAGACACAGTCCGAGCAAAAAGACCGTGCTCGAACGATTGGCCGTGAGAACAATCAAAACAGCCAACGCTCCATATTGAAACAGGCCGACTCCGACATGCAGACGGAACAGACGACTTGCCGATTTTTCCGTCGTATAACGGGCAACCACTTGAAAACGCCGGTGTTGCACCGTGGCATCATAGACGAAGTACAAAATTGGAATGATCAAGGCCAGCAACGGTTGCTCAATCATGCTGCTGACGAATAAAAAGAGTGCCAGGACACCCCATACTTTAGCAGTCGTTCGTTGATGCATCTCTTGATAAAGCGCTTTTAATTCGGTTTGTTGAACTGTTCCAATTTCCATCCGGGCACGTTCCTTTCGTTTGCTCTTTACTGTCATATACTTACAGTTTACCAGTTACGTTTCAAAAAAAAAGAAACTTCTACAAAAGAAGTTTCTACGACGAGACTTGAATGATTAAATAAATGACGCTATAGGCAACGATTGCTAACGGAATCATTGCGACACCGATCAACCAGCCGTTCTTATCACGTATTCCGAGATACAGAACAAGACAGCCGACGATGAAGGCGATCAACGTTGTGAATGGATTCATACTAATTCCCCCTCAAAAATAACCTATTAAGAAATTTCCCATTCCCGGAACTTGATAAACACCTAAAGCGTTGTCTCAGCCGTTCAGACGGAAACGTTTTGTGTCCGACCACAAAAAAAAGTGCCGGACAGGACGGAATTCCACCCTGCCAAGCACTTTTCATAAAAGAATTACTTCTTCGTAATGACAACTTTTTTCTCGACGACATGGCCGCCTAAGTCAGTCAGTTTCAGGTTGTAGACGTTTTGACCTTTTTTCAAGGTAACGGTTTTGTTGATTGTCTTCTTGAATGCACGCATCTCGTATGGTTCTTTGAACGAACGGCGGTACTCGGCATTGCCGTTCAGATCAAAGCGTAACTCATCGTAGTTGTCGCGCAGGACGATCGTCATCTTCGCTGTTTTGGTTTTGCTTGAAACCGTTGTTGGTGCCGTCACACGGATCGTCGGACGTTCCGAATCGAT
This sequence comes from Exiguobacterium antarcticum DSM 14480, assembly GCF_000685865.1. Classification (GTDB taxonomy): domain Bacteria; phylum Bacillota; class Bacilli; order Exiguobacteriales; family Exiguobacteriaceae; genus Exiguobacterium_A; species Exiguobacterium_A antarcticum. The sequence goes on from NZ_JMKS01000003.1 coordinate 1,132,530, forward strand.
GATGACTTGACGGCTGAAGGCGACACGGTTGCCTTTTCCATCGTACGCTTCGACTTTAAACGATTTCACGCCGTCTGTCGTATACGTGATGTTCTGGCTGAACGCATAGTGTTGTTGCGCGGCATCCCAGCGTAATTTCACGGATTTGCCGTTGATTTTAAATGACTTCACGCCTGACTCGTCGGCAACGTTACCTGTTACGGTCACTTGTTGCGACGTCGTTAAGGCAAGTGCTTCCGGTGTGTCGATTTGGACACTCGGCACCGCTTTGTCGACGCCTGTCGTGTTGACGTTTTTCTTGACGATGTTGCCCGCGTAATCAGAGACGACGAACGTGACTTTCGCGCGGCTCGGAAGATCCGTCAGCGTGTAATTTTTAGCAGACGGAGCAAGCGGTTGTTTCAAGACACTTTTGCCGTCAACGAGAAGATCAAATGAAGCGATACCTGTTCCTTGATCACCGGCTGTCCATGAGACGGCCTTCTTGTCAGCATCCCATTTGACGGTCGCAGCCGGTACTTTCGTATCGACATAGATCGGGAATGTCGCGGTCTGCCATTTCGCATTCGGGTAATCGACGACTGATTTCACTTGGTAGTAGTACAGACCGTCTTTGACTTTTGAACCGTTGATCGTTCCATCCCACGCGGCGTTCGTCACCGGCGTAAAGCCTGGTTCCGCTCCACCATCGTAGTAGTTCTTGACGACATCCGACTGGGTTTCGAGTTTACGGAGTGGTGACTGGTTGCGGTCGAGAATCGAATACTCGACTTTCTTCGCATTCCGTAAGAACGAGAGAACCGGGAATGCCTCATCCGCACTGCCGTCGCCGTTCGGAGAGAACGAAACTTTTTCTTTGACGACTTTACCGAGCGCATTCGTACCGAGGAAGTTAAAGTCATCCTTCACTTCTGTCGCAAGACCCGTGATGCCGTAGAATGTGTTGCCGTCATAGAGTGGCGCATCCACGATCGGTGCTTTGTCCCATGCCCCTTTAAAGCCGACATACGGAACCGTCAACTCCGGGTTTTTGCTGTTTGCATCGACGAGACGGACGAATCCTTCGACGAAGTAGCCGTTTTCGAAGATCGTGTCGAGTGGTGCACCGTTCGCCCAATCAACCGTGTCTTTTAAGTCGACCGTGACGTTAACTTTCGTCGTACTCTTCGCATTGATCGCGACCGAGCTTGCTTTCTTCGAGCCGACCGTGAAGGAAATCGGGAACGTGCCTTTGTTGGCATCGACCGCATCCACTGTTCCTTTTTTGAAGATACCATTCGCCTCGAGCAGGTTCTGACCTTCAACTGCGAGATCCGATTGAACGGTACCGGCCAGTTTGTACGTTAACTTCTCATTGCTGTAGTTCTTCAAGTCTAACGTGAAGGTGAACTTGTCACCGACTTGTTTTAAGGCTGCTTTTCCTTCGCCCGACTTCGTTTCCGTCACGACGACCGGTGTTTTCATCGCCGCACGCAAGTCCATCAGACCCGCTCCTTCACGACGCGGCGAGTAATAATTGCCGGTTTTCGCTTCCGCATTGTACTTCCCTTTATCGAGTTGCGGACGTGATGTGTTCATCAAGATCGTCTTCGCGAGTTTGACACGTGTCGCACCGCTGACCTTAAAGTCCTTGTCGATCCGTTGCATGACAAGCGCCGTTCCACCGGCGACGTGTGGTGCCGCCATCGATGTCCCGCTCATGACGCCGTATTCGTTATCGTTGAGCGTCGAATAAATTTTTCCGCCTGGTGCCGTGATTTCCGGCTTGAAGTCAAGGTTCGGTGTGACACCCCATGACGTGAAGTCAGACATTTCGCCGGCAACCGGATTCGGACTGGAGACCGCTTTTCCGTCGAACGTCACCGTCAATGCTTTGCCGTCTTTTGCTTTCGCTTCGAGTTCGTTTCCGTCGGCAATGCTTAACGAGACGAGCGGAATCGTTGGTTTATTGAGCGCCATGCTGACGTAATCCCCGTGATCGACCCGACCGCGGACGATGACACCGGCTGCGCCTTGTTTCTCGGCTTCCGCCTGAATCATCCCGTAGTTGAAGCTGCCGTTCCGGACAACGAAGACGACTTTATCTTTGACGTCTTTATCCGCATAATTCGTTTCACTGCCATCACCGACATAGACGACATCCATCTTCTCTTTATCGAAGACCGCAATCGGATTCGGTGAATCTTGTTTTTGATAGGCGAGGTAACCGGCGTCCTGCCCGTCGACCGTCAACGCCATTCCTTCGAGTGTCAGCTGTGTGTTCTCGACCGATGCGACTTGTAGTGACTCACTGATCAAGCCCGGTGAACCGACGACACCGACGTCCGGATTCGACGCGTAGGGGTTTCCGGCGCCACTTCCGGCAAATGCCGAGTTTCCGGCTGAAATCGCACATAAAATGCCGTTGTTCATCGCATTAACGATTGCTTTTTGTTCCGGATCATCTTTTTGGACGAATGATGCCGTTGAACCGAGACTCATGTTGATGACGTCTGCTCCAAGCGCAATCGCATCATCAATCGCTTTGATGTAGATGTCACTGAATGTCGACGGCATCCCCGGGTCGTTTCCGAATACTTTCATCGCAAGAAGTTGTGTCTCAGGTGCAACCCCTTTGATGCCACCGTTCGCTTCATCGCCATTGGCACCCACTGTACCGGCAACGTGCATCCCGTGCATCGAAGCGCCCGGCCCGAGATCACGGATTTCGCTGTCGTGATCCGCATAGTTATAGCCATACGGTACTTTTTCCGTGAAGTAGTTTCCTTTTAGGCCTTTTGACGATTTAAAGCCTTCGACTTTTGATGATGTCAAATCGACTTTTGTCTCCGGACTGAGGACCATGTCCTTGTGCGTCGGATCGATTCCCGTATCGATGACGGCGACGATCGTCCCTTCCCCTTTATACCCGTAGTCCTGCCACGTCTGCTTCGCATTGACCATGTCTTTGCTATGTAACATGTTTGGCGTCGCGCCCTTTTCGACTTCCGGACGCGCATATTCGTGTGCGATATGTACATTTTTGATGCCGCTTAATTTCTTCAGTTCCTTGATTTCACCATATTTGACTTCCCCGCTGAACCCGTTCAAGACGGTCGTGAAGCTTTCCTTATAGGCAACCGCGATGTCTTTTTGAGCAATCGCTGCTTTGACTTCCTTCTGTTTGTTGACGATTTGATTCTTGAGAATGATTTTTTCCGTATTGCTTAACGCGCTGTAGCGTTTATTCTGGGCTTGTGCGTGCTCGATTGCTGCTTTTTGATCGAGTTCGACGACGATCCGGACTTTTTCATTTTGGCTGTATGACTTTTCCTGACCCGTTTTCTTGAGTGAGAGCGCTTGTGGTTTTTGTACATCCACTTTTTGTGATGACACATGTCCCTCAGCATGAACTAGGCTGGAAGATGTCATGAGGGCTGCTGCCACCAGTGCAATCTTCTTCTTCATTCTTTTTTCCCCTTTTCCGAAAGATGTAATGTGACCGAAAATCATTCCAAACTAAAATTCTGTATTTTCAGTTTAATTAATTTTCTCTTAATATACAATTTAAATTTGGTGCTTTTTAAAAGTATTTGTTTGTTTATGTCACCTGAAAATCAAATAACTCCTATATTTACCTTTTTTCATAAAAGGAATCATGATAAGGAAACACAAAAAAACCCTTGGTTTCCCAAGGGTTTGATCGATAAAACGGAATGGAGACTATCGGGCTCGAACCGACGACCTTTTGGCTGCCAGCCAAACGCTCTCCCAGCTGAGCTAAGCCCCCGTGTGTTTCTATTAAGAGTATAACCAGTCCTGTACATTTTTTCAATATAAAATTAGACCGCTTACAAAAAAACTCTCCTTGTCGCCTGGACAAAGAGAGTTTCACTACTTATTTATTTAAGTCACGCATCAAATCCGCCTGTCGCTCCAGTTCTGCCTGTTGCTCCAAGATCAGGACTTTTTTATACGTCCGCGCTGAAATCAGGATGCTGATTTCATATAAGACGAACAACGGGACAGAGATCATTAAATGCGAGGTGACGTCCGGTGGTGAAATCAACGCCGCGACGACAAATAATGCAAAGTAGGCATACTTCCGATTCTTCCGCATGAAGAACGGTGTCACCAGTCCGAGACGTGTCAAAAACATCGTCACGACGGGGAGTTGAAACAAGACACCAAACGGAATCGTCAATCGAATCAGGAAACTGAAATAGTTCTCGACGCCGATGACTTGTTCGATGCCAAGCTCTTGTCCGAGCTCCGTCGATACTTCAAGTAAAAACGGTAACAGCCAAAAGTAAGAAAACGAGATGCCGGCTAAAAATAAGAAGAACGTTACCGGAATATAGGTCAACGTCGCTTTTTGTTCTTGGTCATGCAAGCCGGGACGGATGAATGCCCAAAGCTGATACATCCAAAACGGTGACGCCAAGACGATTGCGATGATGAACGCAAGATTCAGATACAACATCAGTGGATCCGCCACGTTAAAGGCATTCAGCCCGATTCCAAGTTCTTTTAAGTCAGCCTGCAAAAATCGGACAAGCGGACGGACAAGCGGAAAGGCTGCGACGAACATGACCACCACGATGATGAGCGACCAGACGATCCGCTTGCGCAGTTCATCTAAATGCGTCGTCATACTCTGTTCTTGATCGATCGCCATGATTCACTCACTTCTCTTTCGTTTCGTCCTTTTTGTCTTTATCATCGTCCATGATGCCATGTGTTGCGCTCTTGAACTCTTTTAATGTCTGACCGGCGGCGCGGCCGAGCTCCGGTAATTTCTTCGGTCCGAAGATGATCAAGGCGACGACACCGATCAAGGCGATACTCCCTGGTCCCATAAATCCGACTGTTAACGGAATAAGGTTTTCCATTATGATTTCACTCCTTCAGCTGATTGCGAATAATGCTTCATGAAATAAACAAGCGACTGCAACTCGATCGACAAATCGATGTGATGGACCCGAACGTGAGCCGGTACGTTCAACCGGGCCGGTGTAAAGTTCAGAATGCCGGTCACACCATACTCAACTAACTCGTCCGCTACTGACTGCGCGAACTGCGACGGTACCGTCAAGATGGCAACATCAACCTTGTTCGCTTCGATTTGTTCTTTCATATCAGACACGTGATAAATCGGAACGTCTTGTGTCGTCGTTCCGACCTTCTCCTCATCGGCGTCAAACGCGATGACGATACGAGTACTATTATTCTTTAAAAAGTTATAATTTGCAAACGCTGTTCCGAGATGTCCGACCCCAACGAGGGCGACATTCGTGACTTCGTCTTGGTTTAATGTTTTTCGGAAAAATGTCAGTAAATGTTGGACATTGTAACCGTATCCTTTTTTCCCTAACGCCCCAAAGTAGGAAAAGTCACGACGGATCGTCGCCGAGTCGACTTTGACTGCTTCACTGAGCTCTGCTGACGAGACGCGCAGCTTGCCGGAGTTATAAAGACTCTGGATAAAACGATAATATAACGGCAGCCGTTTTGCCGTTGCTTGTGGTATTTTTGTGTCTGGCCCATTCATACTGCAGTTCCCCCTTCGGCCACGTTCTGACGTGGCACCCAAATCAATGCAAAGAATTCTACTCTTCTTGATTGTAAACCACTTCACATAGAGTAACAAATATTATATTCGGCAGGATTTTTCGTGATAGACTAAAGGGTGGAAGGATGGATGGATATGATTCTCTTACAAGTAAACCAACTCTCAAAATCATTCGGCGTGGAGCCGATTTTAGAAAATATTAAACTCGAAGTACAGGAACGGGACCGGATTGCACTCGTCGGTCGAAATGGTGCCGGAAAATCGACACTTTTAAAAATCATCGCCGGAGAACTGTCACATGATTCCGGGGAAATCATGAAGAGTAAGGAAGTCCGGATCGGTTACCTCGCTCAGGACAGTGGACTCGAATCCAACGAATCGATCTGGAACGAGATGCTGACCGTCTTCGAACACCTTCAGGATCAAGAACGTGCATTACGCCGGATGGAAATCGAGATGGGGATGGAGCACATATTAAATGATCCCGTCGCCTATGACCGTCTGCTCAAGACGTACGATCAAGCACAACATGACTTCTCGGAAGCCGGCGGCTATCAGTTCGAAGCCAACATCCGCTCCGTCTTACACGGGATGCGCTTTTATCCGGACGATTATTCCCGCCGGATTCAGACGCTTTCCGGTGGACAGCGGACCCGGCTCGCTTTGGCGAAGATGTTGCTGCAGGCACCGGAACTGTTGATTCTTGATGAGCCCACGAATCACCTCGACATCGATACACTGTCTTGGCTCGAAAGTTACTTATCCGGTTACCGTGGCGCTGTCTTGATCGTGTCCCATGACCGGTACTTCCTCGACCAAGTCGTCAACGTCGTCTATGAGTTGTCACGTAACGTGTCCCGGAAGTTTACCGGCAACTATACAAAATATCTCGAGCAAAAAGCAGCCTTGTACGAACAGGAAATGAAGCAGTTCGAACAGCAACAAGAAGAACTTGCGAAGATGCAAGACTTCATCCAACGTAACATCGCCCGGGCGACGACGACGAAACGGGCGCAAAGTGTCCGCAAACGTCTCGAAAAAGTCGACCGGATCGACCGACCGGATGGTGATGAACGCAGTACCGTCCTGTCATTCCCGATTGAAAAACAAAGCGGCAACGACGTCCTGCAAGTCAATCAACTCGCCGTCGGCTACGAAGAAGCCGTCTCGAAAAATATCACCTTCCGTCTCCAACGTGCAGAGTCTCTGGCACTCGTCGGTCCAAACGGAATCGGCAAGTCGACGTTACTGAAAGTCCTTGTCGGTCGTCTGAAACCGCTGTTCGGTGACTATCGTTTCGGCACCGGCGTTTCAATCGGCTACTACGATCAGGAGCAGGCGGAACTGAACGACCGCAACCGGGTCATCGATGAGATTTGGAACGAGTGGCCGTTGATGCGCGAGCAGGAAGTCCGGTCCGTGCTTGGTCAATTCTTGTTCAGCGGAGACGATGTCTTTAAGCTCGTCCATGAATTGTCCGGTGGTGAACGGGGACGACTCGCCCTTGCGAAGCTGAAATTACGCAAAACGAATCTGTTAGTTCTGGACGAGCCGACGAACCACTTGGATCTCGATTCGAAGATGGTCCTTGAAAATGCGCTCGTCGATTATGAAGGAACCTTACTGTTTGTCTCCCACGACCGTTACTTCATCGACCGTGTCGCGACACGCGTCATCGAGATGAGTGTTGACGGGGTGACTGATTATCTCGGCGATTACTCGTACTATACGGAGAAAAAAGCCGAGAAGGAAGAAATTGCCCGGCTCGAAGCAGAAGAAGCAAAAGCGATCAAGGTCGCTTCGACGAAGACGATTGATAAGGAAGCCCAGAAAGAGGCACGGAAAAAGAAACAGCAACTCGAACAGCTCGAACAGGAAATCGAACGGTTAGAGAACCGGTCGGTCGAAATCGAACAGCTGTTGTGTGAACCGGAAGTCTTTAATGACATTCCAAAAGCAACGTCCCTCTCAACTGAACGCGACCAGATTGATGTCGATTTACTTGAGCTGATGGAACAGTGGGAGTCGTTCCACTGATGCGTTCGAAAAGTTATCTGATCAACCTGATCCAGGGGTTATTGTCCGGTGTCTTGTACTTCGTCCCGATGTACGCCGATTATGTCTCGGCCTTCATCCGACCGGATGCATTTAATGCCGTGTATCCGTTATTCATCTTGATTTCCTGTATGATCGGTCTCGTCATTCAGACATGGAGCGGATTGTTCATCAGTTTGTTGTCCGGCTTATGCTGTACGTTACTGACAACCCAACTTTTCGTCGAGCTCAACGATCCGATGATCGTCATGTATTATGGTGCCGTTTCGCCACTCGTCGCCTTCTTGATCAGTTGTGTCGGCATCTGGGCCCTCGCTGTCCTGTTTTATCTCCTCGACGGCTTCCAGTACAGCAAGCGTCACAACGTCGAGTGATCTTTCCAGCCGGGCAACTCCATTGAATTGAAATAGACGAGGGCAGCGGATACGATACCCGCTGCTCTCGTCTATTCGGCGTGGCTTTATCCGCCTTATTTTTATTTCGTCGGACGAGCAATCGTAAAGATGTCGCCAATCTTGGCATAATCATTGCCGGCAAGACGGGCAATGGCGCCTAAACCGTTGGCATCAATCCGGAACGAGTCGACCAGTTCATCCGCGACGTGGTAACGCACGACTTCCCCAATCAACAGATCGGCTGCGTCCAGTTCAACGTGTTGCGTCAGTTTCAGTTCAAACCGGATTTTCGCTTCCGCAACTGCCGGAACATCAATCAGATCACTCTCGATCAACGTCAGGTTCGTCCGCTCCAGTTCACTTTCACCGTAAGCAAGCGGGGCTGCCGTCTCATTGACCGCTTCGATAATCTCTTCACTGACGATATGGATGACGTACTCGTTATTTAATAAGATATTTTTGGCCGTATCCTTTTCCCCTTGATCCGTCTTTTGGACTGCGATCAATAATTGCGGTGGATGGCTCGAAGCGACCGTGAAAAACGAAAACGGAGCGGCATTAATCGTTCCGTCCGCCCCTTTGGTCGTCACGAAGGCAATCGGTCGCGGGATGATACTCCCAATCAATAACTTGTAGTTTTCCTTTGGACTGAGTGACTGTGCATCAAACTTCATCTTTCATTACCTACTTTCTCTGATCACCCGATTAAGGCGGCGAGTGAATAATCTCCGGCACCAATCAACGCAACACCTAGTGCGATGACGATCAGTGCCATGTTGTATTCGTACCCGTTCTGCGTGACCCAGTAACCATTTTGACCGTGGACCTTGATGATGGCAACAAGCATCGACCCGATAATCAGTGCTGCTGCGAACCATAAGAATAGTCCACTCGCAAACAAGAGACCTCCCGCTAATTCCGCCAGACCGGCTGTTAAAGCAAGTGTTTTACCCGGCTTCATCCCGATCGACTCGAACCAGCCGCCTGTCCCTGCAATGCCATGCCCTCCGAACCAACCAAATAGTTTTTGTGTCCCGTGTGCCGCAAATGTTAATCCAATCACCAATCGAATAAGAAATAATCCTAAATCCATCATCTTGATCAATCTCCCTTTTACTTAATGTTTTTTAATTACTTTTCGTAACCTAAATACGACTATAAATCATCACTTACTAAAAGTAAATAGATTTGTTTTTGTTTATTTTATTACTTTAAGTAAAATAATTCGTATTTTGATGTTAAAGTGGGTATACTAATACTATAGAAAGGATGAGTGCTGATGGAAGAGACATTAATTCCGACTGCCCTTTGTCCCCGAGTCGAACATGCCTTTGAAATTTTGGGCAAGAAGTGGACGGGCTTGATTTTACGTCATCTCATGACGAAGACCTGTCGTTTCAACGAAATTCAAGATGCGATTCCGGAGTTATCTGGTCGTATGTTAACGGAGCGCATGAAGGAACTTGAGGCGGAAGGTATTGTCATCCGGACCGTCATTCCGGAACGTCCGATTAAAATTCAATACAGTTTGACTGACAAAGGTCGTCAGCTTGAACCTGTCATTCGTTCAATCGAAGAATGGGCCGAGCTCCAAGACTGACACAAAAAAGACTCTCCCTATCGTGTGGAGAGCCTTTTTTTATTTCTTCTTTTTGCATTGAGAACGATTATCAATTAAACTAAAGAGGTTCACATCTTGGAGAAAGGATGATTCACATGAACATCATGATTGGTTTTGTCAGCATGTCCGGAAACACAGAAGACATCGTGCAGATCTTGCAGTCGGAACTCGAGCGCAAGGGCTGTACGGTTCATATACAAGAGCTCGATCAGTTATACCCGTCCGACTTTTCCAAATATGATGCCGTTTTACTCGGCTCCTACACATGGGGGGACGGCGATTTGCCGTACGAAGCAGAAAACTTCGTCGACGAGTTGGGTGAAAGTACGTTAAACGGCTTAGCCGCTGCCGCCTTTGGTTCCGGTGACCTCGATTATCCGAAATATTGTGCAGCCGTTGATACGCTCGAACAGACGCTTGTTTCGGCCGGCGCGACAGTCGTCGTTCCTGGACTGAAGATTGAATTCGATCCGAATACACCGGAGAAACAGGCCGCCTGTCACACCTTTGCCGAAGAATTTTTCTTGCGGTCACAACGCTTGCATGCCTAAACCAAAGACCCCGGCTGACATTGAACTGAACCAAAAAAGTTAGACAATAAATAATTTGTCAGGCGACCTTGAGGACCTGAGTCCGGTATTCCACCGGGCTCAGGTTTTTTAGGCGTCTCTTGATACGACGATGGTTATAGTACTCGATATAACGCTTGAGCTCACATTTGAAGTGGTCCATGTCATCGAACTCCTTGAGATACAGGAGCTCTGACTTGAGCACGGCGAAGAAGCTTTCGATGGCTGCGTTGTCGAGACAGTTGCCCTTACGGGACATACTTTGCGTGATGCCGTGCTCGTGGAGTTTACCGATGAACGCTCGGTACTGATAATGCCAACCTTGATCGGAATGGAGGATTGGCCGTTCCTTCCCGTCGAGCTTCCCGATTGCCTGGTCCAACATTTCGCCGACGAATCGGTATGTAGGGCGGTCCGACATCGTATAGGCAATGATCTCACGGTTTCCCAAGTCCATCATCGGCGAGAGGTAGAGCTTCTCCCCGAAGAGGTGAAACTCAGTGACGTCAGTCACCCATTTCTGGTTCAGGCCGGAGGCCTTGAAGTCACGTTGGAGAAGATTCGGTGCGATTTCTCCGATCCGTCCCTTGTAAGAGCGATATCGCTTCATGCGAACGAGACACTTGAGCCCGAGCTCGTCCATGAGACGGCGCACGGTCTTCGGATCGTGCCGGAAGCCTTGGCGTTCGAGAAGTGCGTGGATGCGACGATAGCCACATCGACCCTCGTGTTCGTGGAAGAGGGTATGGATGGCAGCCTTCACCTCCGCATACTTGTCTTCGCCCGTCAGGCGCGTCCGCCAATAGTAGTAGACGCTCCGGGCCATACCGAGCACGCGGAGGAGTCCTAGGACGGGATAGACCGCCCGCAACTCGTCGATTACTTGCGCCTTGATCCGGTTCGTCGCGCATTCTCTTCTTGAACCAAGGCTCTCAATTTTTTTAACGCAGCGTTCTCCATCTCGAGATACTCGACCCGCTCCTTGAGCTTCTCGACTTCTGTCATTTCTTCAAAATCCTTCTTCTTGCGTCTCGCCATCGGGGCACGTCCTTTCGGTCTGGCGACCAGACCTGCGGTCCCTTTCCGTTCATACGTCGCTCGCCAGTTCGAGATCATCCCTGGGGAGGAGATTCTGTATTTTATGGCCGCCTCTATGTAGGACAGCTCATTGGTCGCCATGTCGTTTAATACCTCCAGTTTAAATGCCGGCGAGTGTGTTGTATAGGAAGGATCGAAGATCGTCTCTCCCCATCGCTCATAGAGACGCGACCACTCACGGATTCGTTCACGTGCTATCCCGAATTCCTCCGCCATAATCTGGTATCCGTCTCGTCCCGTCAGGTAATGTTCAGCAACCTTGATCTTAAACGCCTTCGTATATTTGACCATAAAAAACACCCCATAAAAGTTGGATTTTTATGTCCAACTTTTATGGGGCAGTTCACATCAGCCGAGGTTCTTTTTTGCTTTCCAGCGTTTTTGGATGTACCACGGAACAATCGTCAACACAACAAAAACAGTGACGGCTCCGATGATGATGCGTGGATCCTTCGAAACGATACTACTCCCTAAAAAGTTATAGGCAAACGTTCCGGGAATGATGCCGATCAACGTCGCGAGGAAAAACGGCAATAACCGGACCTTCGATAACCCGGCGGCATAACTGATCAAATCAAAGTTAAAGATCGGCAGCAAACGGAAGATCAACACATAGATGAATCCATTTTTCTCAAGTTGGTGCTGAATTTGTTCGACTTTACCGGCACTGTCCTTCTGCTTGATCAGGCCGGTGCCCAGTTTTTTGGCGACGAGAAATGCGACGACGGCGCCCAGTGTCGCCCCGATGACCGTATAAACGGTCCCCATAAGAGCGCCAAAAGCCAGTCCGCCTGTAATCGACAAGACGGAAGCCGGGAAAAAAATCAGTGGACGGATCGTATAAAGCAGAATGTAGAGGATAGGTGCCCACATTCCGAACGATAAAATCCATTCTTTGATATCCGTCGGGTTAATATCGAGATAGGCACGGCTGAACCAAATCAGTCCGCTGATGATCAGGACCAGCAGAAGAATTCGAATAATTTTTTGTTGGCGTGTCATAAAATGTCTCATTTCCTTTCCAGTAGACCCTGGTCTTATCTATCAGTTCCCGAATCCGGCTCGCGTCACGCCTTCTTCTCCTAATTGAATGTGTTTCAGTGAAGTTGGTTTGCGGGAACTACGTAAAAGAGACTATCTCAACTAGAAGGGTGATACTTATGACACAATCGATTAAAGCACTAGTCTTTGATGTATACGGGACCTTATTCGATGTCCATTCCGTCAAAGTAAAAGCAGAAGAATTGTACCCGGGACATGGGGAAGCGATCAGCCAGGCCTGGCGCCAAAAGCAACTCGAGTACTCGTTTTTACGTCAGTTGAACGGTCAATACGTTCCATTCAGCCAAGTCACGCGCGACGCACTCCGTTATGCGCTCTTACAATTAAAATTGCATATCACGGAAGAGAATATCACGGAACTGATGGATGTGTATCTGAAACTCAACCACTATCCGGAAGTCGATACCGTGTTGCAACAGATGGGGGATAAACAACTGGCGGTTTTTTCAAACGGCTCACACGATATGCTCGATCCCTTGATCGAACAATCCGGACTAGCAGACCGGTTCGACCACATCATCAGTGTCGATGACATCAAACAATACAAGCCCACTCCGGCCTCATACATGCATGCCCTCAACACCCTTGGTCTGAAACGAGAAGAGGTCCTGTTCATGTCGTCAAACGGTTGGGACATCACCGGCGCCAAAAGTTTTGGGTTTCGGACGGCCTGGATCAACCGGTCGAGTCTGCCTGTCGAAGAGTTGAACCTTGATCCGGACAGTATTTATGATGATCTAACCGGTTTGCTCGAATGGAAATGAAAAAAGCGATGTTTACCTAGACTCTAGGCGAACATCGCTTTTCATTTAATAATTGGACAGACGGGAGTACCCTTTTTTAAAGAGATCCAGCTTCAAGCCGCCGTCTTTCTCGATGAAAAACAGGTATTCTTTTTGATCGGTATCTTTATAAAAGACTTTGTAAAGCGTCAACGTCCGTTTTTTATTGTTTTCACTGGCCATAACCTGGTGCTTCGAGATGACCTCCGCTTGGATTTGTTCCGCATCGAGTCGGTCGATCATCGGTTGGAAGGATTTCTTTTCTTGCTCCGTTGCCGGCTTGCCTGGTGCAATCGTAAAGAAGTCATCACTTGCCTTATTCGTCAAACCGTATTTCCGGTCTACCAATACAACGTTCTTTAATTCACCGTTGACGGTCTGATCAAACGCATACAGCTTCTCAATCCGTGTCTGTTCCCCTTCCGCCCGACCAATTTCGTACAGGGGCTGCAGTTTCGTATTCGCTTCGACTGCTTTTTTATCTGGTACAAGTTCTTCTTTATAGGCGATTTGATACGCATCGACGATTTCACGAATCTGTAAGCCGATTGCGACAATGACGAGCACACCTAATAACACGATGATGACTTTTTTCATTCCATTTCCCCCATGTCTCTCGAATTCCTTACTTTAAATCTAGCCCAGGTTCGGCATTCATGGCAAGTGTCGATTGGCGACCGGCACGATATGGATGAATCGCTGCTGCTCCGATCATCGCGGCATTATCACCGCATAAGTGCATCGGTGGAATGACTAACTCGATGTCTTCCCGTTGACAGGCCTCCGTCAAACCCTTGCGTAACCCTTGGTTCGCCGCAACTCCGCCGGCAACGAGCAGCTGTGTTCCGCCTTTTTCTTTGACCGCACGAATTGCTTTTGTGACGAGGACTTCGACGACGCTTGCTTGAAAACTGGCTGCCAAGTCTTCCGGGATGATGACTTCTCCCCGTTGTTCTGCATTGTGGACGGCATTGATGACAGAGGATTTTAAGCCACTGAAACTAAAGTCATATGACTCTTTCTCAAGCCAAATCCGTGGGAAATGGAACGTATCCTGTCCCGTCTGTGCCAGTTGATCAATCCGGGGACCACCTGGATACGGGAGCTTCAAGGTCCGCGCCACTTTATCATACGCTTCTCCGGCTGCATCATCACGGGTTTCCCCGATTACTTCGTAGACGCCGTCTTCCGGCATATAAATCAATTCCGTATGTCCCCCTGAAGCAATCAAACAGACGAGTGGAAACTGAAGTTCTTGCACAAGACGATTGGCATAAATATGACCCGCGATGTGGTGAACACCAATCAATGGTTTACTATGAGCAAAAGCCAATGCTTTTGCCGCGCTGACACCGACGAGGAGGGCACCTACAAGACCCGGTCCTTCCGTGACGGCAATCGCATCGATCTCATCGATCGTGACGCCTGCTTCCGTCAAAGCATCATCAATGACATATGTGATCCGTTCCACGTGATGACGGGAAGCGACTTCCGGCACGACCCCGCCAAAACGCTTATGACTCTCGATTTGAGACGACACGACATTCGATAATATTTCTGTTCCACCTCGCACGACAGCAGCGGCTGTCTCATCACAACTGGATTCAATCGCTAATATCAACGGTTGTGTCATAGCTCGTCTCCTTCTAGTTCCAGCCAATAGATGGCTGCATCTTCATTATTATCTTGGTAATATCGTTTTCGTGTTCCGGCATACAAAAAGCCCAGTTTTTCATATAACGTCCGAGCTGGTGTATTCGAGACACGGACTTCAAGAGTCATCGCCCGTAAGTCAAGCTGTTGTGCCTGTCCGATCAATGCGATCAGCAACGCTTCACCAATTCCGTTCCCTCGTGCTCCCCGCTTCACCGCGACGTTCGTGATATGGCCTTCATCGGCAATGTGCCAGAGTCCCGCGAATCCGATGATTTCTTCGGTCTCTGCGACCAAATAATAGGCATTCGGATTTTGCGTCATCTCCGCAACAAATGCTTCCAGTGTCCACGGCGTCGCAAAGGATTCGCGTTCCACGGCATGAACGCCAGGTGCGTCCGCGACCGTCATTTTTCGAATCAAGACGTTACTCATGACGTTGTGCCTCAATCCATTTGGCTTCTGCTTCCGCGAGACGCAGGTAACGTGGTTCAAACGAATGGACATCGACCGGCTGACGTGTTGCGCCAAGCATCGCCAACACACCGGCGCGTGGTGCGCGGAATGCCGGGTCAACGATTGTGAACGGTTGAAGTTCCGATACGAACTTGTCCGTATCCCCCGTCACTTTCGTATCCACCGGCAAGTTCTTGACGAAATCTGCGACCAATGTATGTTGCTCTTCTCCGACCAACTGACCGTTTTCGTAGAGACCAACGAATCCTGTTCCGCGGCGGGCGTCTTGAATCGCTACGATGCGACCGGTTGAGCCGGCGGATGCCGCCATCAATTCAAGTGTCGAGACGGGAACAAGCTCGATTCCTAATGTATAGGCTAATGTCTTGGCCGTTGTTGCTCCAATCCGAAGACCGGTATAAGAACCCGGTCCATCGGCAATGACGACACGTGTCAAATCGCGCGGTGACCAGCGGACTTCCTGCATCATGCGCTCAAGCAAAGGCATCAGTTTCGTCGCATGGTTCAACGAGGTCACATAAGAGGCTTCTGCCAAGATCTGTTTCCCGTCCGATAACGCAACAGACAGTTGTTTCGTCGATGTATCAATCGCTACGATTTTCATGGATTTAACCCCTCACATATCTTGATGTACTGTTCACCGATCGGTTCAAGCAAAAAACGACGTGAGTCATCGCCCGTCCGTTCAATCGTGATCGCAAGGCGTTCGGGTGGAAGGACATCAGCAATCAATTCCGACCATTCGACGACAGCGACACCATCTCCATTCAAATATTCTTCAAGACCGATGTCATCTCCACCTTCGAGACGGTAAACATCCATATGGTAAAGCGGCAATCGTCCAGTATAGACCTTCATGATCGTAAACGTCGGACTGTTGACGTTTCGGGTAACACCCAGCCCCTTGGCGAATCCTTGGGTGAAGGTTGTCTTTCCTGCCCCTAAGTCCCCGTCCAGCGTCACGACCATCCCTTTGAAGGCACGGTGTCCCAGTTCAACGGCAAGCGCCGTCGTCTGTTCGAGATTCGTCAATTCAAGTTTCATCATCTGTGTCCCTCCTCCTTTTCTCTTACTCCATTGTACCGAACAAAAAAGGCAAAAAAAAATACGAAACGCTGAACGTTTCGTAGTAAAGTTGAAGTTAAGTTTAAAATTGGTTGCGGGGGCCGGATTTGAACCGACGACCTTTGGGTTATGAGCCCAACGAGCTACCAGACTGCTCCACCCCGCGACGATAAACGTTTCGGATTTGAATTATAAAAATTGGTTGCGGGGGCCGGATTTGAACCGACGACCTTTGGGTTATGAGCCCAACGAGCTACCAGACTGCTCCACCCCGCGATGATATAACGTTTCGACAGATATTAATATAACATGTGTTTTTAAAAAATACAAGCGTTATTTCATTTTTTTGTTGTTTTTTCTAAAAGAACTTATAGTAACATCATTTTTTTGACTGCTTTTTAAAAGAAAAACCGACCTGCTGTATGCAGATCGGTCCTTTCAATGGCCTGGCAACGTCCTATCCTCACAGGGGGAAGCCCCCAACTACTTTCGGCGTTCAAGTGCTTAACTTCCGTGTTCGGCATGGGAACGGGTGTGACCACTTGGCTATCGTCACCAGACGACGGGCTCGCGCCCTCAAAACTGAAGTCATCAACAAGATCATCTGCTAGAACAAGGCCTCGACCGATTAGTATCACTCAGCTCCGCATGTCGCCATGCTTCCACCCGTGACCTATCTACCTCATCGTCTCTGAGGGGTCTTTCTTGATTACTCAAAGGGAAATCTCATCTTGGAGGGGGCTTCATGCTTAGATGCTTTCAGCATTTATCCCGTCCGCACGTAGCTACCCAGCGATGCTCCTGGCGGAACAACTGGTACACCAGCGGTGCGTCCATCCCGGTCCTCTCGTACTAAGGACAGCTCTCCTCAAATTTCCTGCGCCCACGACGGATAGGGACCGAACTGTCTCACGACGTTCTGAACCCAGCTCGCGTACCGCTTTAATGGGCGAACAGCCCAACCCTTGGGACCTACTCCAGCCCCAGGATGCGATGAGCCGACATCGAGGTGCCAAACCTCCCCGTCGATGTGGACTCTTGGGGGAGATCAGCCTGTTATCCCCAGGGTAGCTTTTATCCGTTGAGCGATGGCCCTTCCATGCGGAACCACCGGATCACTAAGCCCGACTTTCGTCCCTGCTCGACTTGTAGGTCTCGCAGTCAAGCTCCCTTCTGCCTTTGCGCTCTACGAATGATTTCCAACCATTCTGAGGGAACCTTTGGGCGCCTCCGTTACTGTTTAGGAGGCGACCGCCCCAGTCAAACTACCCGCCTGACACGGTCCTCCAGCCGGATGACGGCTGCGAGTTAGAGACTCTATGCATGAAGGGCGGTATCCCAAGGGTGACTCCTCCGAAGCTGGCGCTCCGGTCTCGACGTCTCCCGCCTATCCTGTACATCATGCACAAAGCCTCAATATCAGGCTGTAGTAAAGCTCCATGGGGTCTTTCCGTCCTGTCGCGGGTAACCTGCATCTTCACAGGTACTATGATTTCACCGGGTCTCTCGTTGAGACAGTGCCCAAATCGTTACGCCTTTCGTGCGGGTCGGAACTTACCCGACAAGGAATTTCGCTACCTTAGGACCGTTATAGTTACGGCCGCCGTTTACTGGGGCTTCGGTTCAAAGCTTCGCTTGCGCTAACCCATCCCCTTAACCTTCCAGCACCGGGCAGGCGTCAGCCCCTATACGTCATCTTGCGATTTAGCAGAGACCTGTGTTTTTGCTAAACAGTCGTTTGGGCCTATTCACTGCGGCTCTACTCAATGTAGAGCGTCCCTTCTCCCGAAGTTACGGGACCATTTTGCCGAGTTCCTTAACGAGAGTTATCCCGCGCGTCTTAGAATTCTCATCCCGCCTACCTGTGTCGGTTTACGGTACTGGCACCTTCCACCTCACTAGAGGCTTTTCTTGGCAGTGTGAAATCGTGACCTTCGTCCCTACGGGACTCCGCATCGTTCCTCGACTTTGATGCCTGACGGATTTGCCAATCAGACGGTCTCGAAACTTACACATGCACTTCCATCCGCATGCGTCACTATCCTCCTGCGTCCCCCCATTGTTCAAACGGTGGATCGGTGGTACAGGAATATCAACCTGTTATCCATCGCCTACGCCTTTCGGCCTCGGCTTAGGTCCAGACTAACCCTGAGCGGACGAGCCTTCCTCAGGAAACCTTGGGCTTTCGACGGAGGGGATTCTCACCCCTCTTTTCGCTACTCACACCGGCATTCTCACTTCCAAACGCTCCACTGCTCCTTACGGTACAGCTTCACAGCGGTTTGGAACGCTCCCCTACCATTCCTTACGGAATCCGCAGCTTCGGTGGTATGTTTAGCCCCGTTACATTTTCGGCGCGGCGCCACTCGACTAGTGAGCTATTACGCACTCTTTGAATGGTGGCTGCTTCTAAGCCAACATCCTAGCTGTCTAGGCAGCGCCACATCCTTTTCCACTTAACATACACTTTGGGACCTTAGCTGGCGGTCTGGGCTGTTTCCCTCTTGACTACGGATCTTATCACTCGCAGTCTGACTCCCGAGTATAAGTTGCCGGCATTCGGAGTTTAACTGAATTCGGTAACCCTGTGGGGGCCCCTAGTCCAATCAGTGCTCTACCTCCGGAACTCTCAACCTCGAGGCTAGCCCTAAAGCTATTTCGGGGAGAACCAGCTATCTCCAGGTTCGATTGGCATTTCACCGCTACCCACACCTCATCCCCGCACTTTTCAACGTGCGTGGGTTCGGACCTCCAGTCAGTGTTACCTGACCTTCATCCTGGACATGGGTAGATCACCTGGTTTCGGGTCTACGACAACGCACTATGGCGCCCTATTCAGACTCGCTTTCGCTACGGCTCCGCCTCATCAGCTTAACCTCGCGCGCTATCGTAACTCGCCGGTTCATTCTACAAAAGGCACGCCATCACCCATTAACGGGCTCTGACTACTTGTAGGCATACGGTTTCAGGATCTATTTCACTCCCCTTCCGGGGTGCTTTTCACCTTTCCCTCACGGTACTGGTTCACTATCGGTCACTAGGGAGTATTTAGCCTTGGGAGATGGTCCTCCCGGATTCCGACGGGGTTTCACGTGTCCCGCCGTACTCAGGATCCACTCTGGAGGGAAAACAGTTTCAGCTACAGGGCTGTCACCTTCTTCGGCCGACCTTTCCAGGTCGTTCACCTACTGTCTTCCTTTTTGACTCCGTATAGAGTGTCCTACAACCCCGGAGAGCATGCTCTCCGGTTTGGGCTGTTCCCGTTTCGCTCGCCGCTACTCAGGGAATCGCATTTGCTTTCTCTTCCTCCGGGTACTTAGATGTTTCAGTTCCCCGGGTCTGCCTCACGCTACACTATGTATTCATGTAACATGTCCCATCCCATTACGGATGGTGGGTTCCCCCATTCGGAAATCCTCGGATCAAAGCATACTTACTGCTCCCCGAAGCATATCGCTGTTCGTCGCGTCCTTCATCGGCTCCTAGTGCCAAGGCATCCACCGTACGCCCTTCATACCTTGATCTAGCATTTTGGTATTCTAAGAACACACGTCTAATGACATGGTTATAAAAAGTTTGATGTCTTGTTGATGTCTTCAGTTTTCAAGGTGCGAGTGTCTCTTATCGAGACTGAGAGACGAGCTCTCAAAACTGAACGATGGGCATGTCCCTTACGGGACGTTTTCCTTAGAAAGGAGGTGATCCAGCCGCACCTTCCGATACGGCTACCTTGTTACGACTTCACCCCAATCATCTACCCCACCTTCGACGGCTGGCTCCTTGCGGTTACCTCACCGGCTTCGGGTGTTGCAAACTCTCGTGGTGTGACGGGCGGTGTGTACAAGACCCGGGAACGTATTCACCGCAGTATGCTGACCTGCGATTACTAGCGATTCCGACTTCATGCAGGCGAGTTGCAGCCTGCAATCCGAACTGGGAACGGCTTTCTGGGATTGGCTCCACCTCGCGGTCTCGCTGCCCTTTGTACCGTCCATTGTAGCACGTGTGTAGCCCAACTCATAAGGGGCATGATGATTTGACGTCATCCCCACCTTCCTCCGGTTTGTCACCGGCAGTCTCCCTAGAGTGCCCAACTAAATGCTGGCAACTAAGGATAGGGGTTGCGCTCGTTGCGGGACTTAACCCAACATCTCACGACACGAGCTGACGACAACCATGCACCACCTGTCACCCTTGTCCCCGAAGGGAAAACTTGATCTCTCAAGCGGTCAAGGGGATGTCAAGAGTTGGTAAGGTTCTTCGCGTTGCTTCGAATTAAACCACATGCTCCACCGCTTGTGCGGGTCCCCGTCAATTCCTTTGAGTTTCAGCCTTGCGGCCGTACTCCCCAGGCGGAGTGCTTAATGCGTTAGCTTCAGCACTGAGGGGCGGAAACCCCCCAACACCTAGCACTCATCGTTTACGGCGTGGACTACCAGGGTATCTAATCCTGTTTGCTCCCCACGCTTTCGCGCCTCAGCGTCAGTTACAGACCAAAGAGTCGCCTTCGCCACTGGTGTTCCTCCACATCTCTACGCATTTCACCGCTACACATGGAATTCCACTCTTCTCTTCTGTACTCAAGCCTTCCAGTTTCCAATGACCCTCCCCGGTTGAGCCGGGGGCTTTCACATCAGACTTAAAAGGCCGCCTGCGCGCGCTTTACGCCCAATAATTCCGGACAACGCTTGCCACCTACGTATTACCGCGGCTGCTGGCACGTAGTTAGCCGTGGCTTTCTCGTAAGGTACCGTCATAGCATGAGCATTACCTCTCACGCCTATTCTTCCCTTACAACAGAGTTTTACGATCCGAAAACCTTCATCACTCACGCGGCGTTGCTCCATCAGACTTTCGTCCATTGTGGAAGATTCCCTACTGCTGCCTCCCGTAGGAGTCTGGGCCGTGTCTCAGTCCCAGTGTGGCCGATCACCCTCTCAGGTCGGCTATGCATCGTCGCCTTGGTGGGCCATTACCCCACCAACTAGCTAATGCACCGCAAGGCCATCTCAAGGTGACGCCGAAGCGCCTTTCATCATCAGACCATGCGGTCTGAAGAACTATCCGGTATTAGCTCCGATTTCTCGGAGTTATCCCAATCCTTAAGGCAGGTTCCTTACGTGTTACTCACCCGTCCGCCGCTCATTCCCCTCACTTCCCTCCGAAGAGTTCCGTGAGCTTCCTGCGCTCGACTTGCATGTATTAGGCACGCCGCCAGCGTTCGTCCTGAGCCAGGATCAAACTCTCCATAAAGTGTTTGACTTGCTCGTTGTTGTGACCGGAGTCACGTTGACGAAGCTTGCGCTTCATTCATTGTTTGTATCCGAAGATACGTTTTTTGCCTCATCGTTCAGTTTTCAAAGTTCGTCATCGTTTGTTTTGAAAAATGGTGGGCCTAAGTGGACTCGAACCACCGACCTCACGCTTATCAGGCGTGCGCTCTAACCAGCTGAGCTATAGGCCCGTCAAAAGCAAACAAAATGTGGTGCACCCTGAGAGATTCGAACTCCCGACCCCTTGATTCGTAGTCAAGTACTCTATCCAGCTGAGCTAAGGGTGCGATATGGTGCGGTCGAGAGGACTTGAACCTCCACAGTGTTGCCACCACTAGGCCCTCAACCTAGCGCGTCTACCATTCCGCCACGACCGCAAATATAAAATTGAAATTAAAGTTAAAATTAAAATGGTGTGTCATGCAGGATTCGAACCTGCGACCCTCTGATTAAAAGTCAGATGCTCTACCAACTGAGCTAATGACACGAGAAAACTGGGCTGGAAGGGATCGAACCTTCGCATGCTGGAATCAAAATCCAGTGCCTTACCACTTGGCCACAGCCCAAAAATGGCGGTCCTGACGGGATTCGAACCCGCGATCTCCTGCGTGACAGGCAGGCATGTTAACCGCTACACCACAGGACCACATTTTTGTGAAACTTAAGTATGAAATTAAAAATGGTGGAGGATGACGGGATCGAACCGCCGACCCTCTGCTTGTAAGGCAGATGCTCTCCCAGCTGAGCTAATCCTCCGAAATGGTGACCCGTACGGGAATCGAACCCGTGATACCGCCGTGAAAGGGCGGTGTCTTAACCGCTTGACCAACGGGCCAGTTTAAAATCGATAATTATTCTCAAGTAACAAATTCACATAAGAGGTCTGGCGGAGATGGAGGGATTCGAACCCTCGCACCAGTTTCCCGGCCTACACCCTTAGCAGGGGCGCCCCTTATAGCCACTTGGGTACATCTCCAAAAATAATGGCTCCGCAAGTAGGATTTGAACCTACGACCTACCGGTTAACAGCCGGTTGCTCTACCACTGAGCTATTGCGGAACGTGACGTTCGTTTCAGAACACTTTTCTATATTAGCAACTTTCTTTCTCTTCGTCAATGCTTTTTTAAAAAAGTTTTTAATGACGAGAAGTTGTTTAGTTGCGGTCGTTTTGACGACTTCTATAATTTATCATGCTCCGAAATGAACGTCAACTACTTTTGTGAAAAATCTTTCCACGACATCGTCCACACCGGTATCGCTCTGGATTCATCTTTCTTTTCCTTCTATATAATGTCCCGCATTTTTTACATTCATAGAGATGCGTCTTTTTTTCATTTTCTTTTAAACGCGGACTATACCGTAAGCCTCCATACCGGGATAACCACTCTTTGAAGTCGTGATCTTGATGCCGGTGCCCTTTCCCTTGCAGGTGAAGATGATAGTGGCAAAGCTCGTGAATGACGATTCCGCGAAAGATATGTGGGTCTTCGAGATATCGCCGATTGAAGTCAAGATGGTGATCCGTCAAAAAATAGCGACCGCCTGTCGTCCGTAAGCGATCATTAAACAACGCTCTGTGCGCAAAAGGTAAAGCAAACACGTCGAGTGATAACCGCTCGACGTATTGCTGTAATTGTTCATTCGTCATGACGGGCTGACCATCGTTAATCCGATGCGTCCCCGTTCCGGTTCGACACTCGTCACCCACACTGTGACGATGTCCCCGACCGCGATGACATCAAGCGGATGTTTGACCCGTTTTTTACTAAGTTTCGAGATGTGCACCAGTCCACTCTCTTTGACGCCGATATCTACAAATGCTCCAAAGTCGAGTACGTTGCGCACCGTGCCTTGAAACTCCATTCCGACTTGAATCATGTCGAGGGATAATACATCTTGGCGCAACAACGGTTTATCAAGCGCTTCACGCGGATCGCGTTCCGGACGTTGTAACGCTTCAATGATGTCGCGTAAGGTCGGTTCCCCAACTTCAAGCAACTGCGCCGTCTCTTGTACGGATAAGCCGTCGAGTCGGGTCCGCAACTCTTCCGTCCCTACTGTCTGTAACGATAAATCGAGCTGCTTAAACAACCGTTCGACGGTTTTATATTGTTCCGGGTGGATCGGTGTCCGGTCAAGGGGATGACTGCCTTCCGGTATCCGTAAGAATCCTGCCGCCTGTTCATAGGCTTTTGCTCCTAAGCGTGGTACTTTCAACAGTTCTTTCCGGGATTCAAAGGCACCCAGCTCCGATCGACGTTCGACAATTTTTTTCGCAGTGGCTTTTGTGATCCCTGCGACATAACCGAGGAGTGACTCCGATGCCGTATTGACATCAACACCTACCTGGTTAACGACCGTCTCGACGACGAAGTCGAGTGTTTCTTTTAACTTCGTTTGTGTGACATCATGTTGGTATTGTCCGACACCCACCGATTGTGGGTCGACCTTGACGAGTTCTGCCAACGGATCTTGCAATCGTCTTGCGATCGAAATCGCCGACCGCTGTTCGACTTGTAGGTCAGGAAACTCCGTCCGTGCGATTTCCGATGCGGAATAAATACTCGCACCCGCTTCATCGACGATTGTGAAAGCGATGTCATCATGTTCCTTGATCCAATTCGCGACAAACGATTCCGTCTCACGGGAAGCCGTTCCGTTTCCGATCGCTATCAATTCAACACCGTACCGTTTCACGAGTTTCGTCAAGACCTGACGCGCCTCCTGTGCTTTTTGTTCAGACATCGTGACATAGACGACACCCACTTCTTTGACTTCTCCCGTCGGATCAATGACCGCCCATTTACAGCCGGTCCGGTAGGCAGGGTCAAGACCTAACATCACTTTCCCTTTCATCGGTGGTTGCATATAGAGTTGTCGTAAATTCTTTCCGAATACTTCAATCGCTTGATTTTCCGCCTTGTCCGTCAATTCATTGCGAAGTTCCCGTTCGATCGCCGGAAAGACAGATTTTTTATAGCCTGTTTGGACAGCTTCTTCGACCAGACGCCGTTTTTCATCCGCTAACCGGCTAAACGGGCGCAACAGGTACGGCAATACGTGTTGATCATCCAAGACTACTTTGACCGAAACGATTTTTAACGATTCGGCACGATTGATCGCTAAAATCCGGTGCGGCACGATTTGACGGATTCGTTCATTGTATTCATAGTACTGCGCGAATACACGTTTCTCGTCGACTGCGTCTTTTTTTAACTTCGTGACGATGTCCGCGAAGCGATACGCCGTCTTGCGGATATGATCACGGACACTTGCCTGCTCTCCCCATTCCTCAGCAATGATCGCTTGCGCCCCAGCAACCGCTTCCCCTTCTTCATGCGCTGCGATAAACTGATTAAACTGTTCATCGTCATACGATTTCGGGGAACGTAAAAAGTCGGCGAACGGTGCCAGTCCGGCTTCCCGTGCGATTTCCGCCTTCGTTCGTCGTTTCGGACGGAACGGTAAGTATAAGTCTTCAATCTGTTGCAGCGTCGTCGCCGCATTCAGGCTTTGTTTCAACTCTGGCGTCATGACGCCCTGTTCTTCAATTTTACGCAGGACGTCTTCTCGTTTCGTTTCGAGCTGCGTGATACTTTTATGGCGGTCGAGGATCGCTTTGATTTCGACCTCATCGAGTTCACCGGTTTGTTCTTTGCGGTACCTGGCGATAAACGGAATCGTTCCCCCGTCTTCCGTCAGTTGTAAAACGGCTTTCACTTGTGCTAGTCGTAAATTCAATTCTGTTGCGATTCTCTTCTCCATCTTCTTCACCTCTCCTTCATTATACCGAAGAATCGATCGGACACAAAAAAAAGACCGATGCCTAAGCATCAGTCTTTTGAGAATACTTCGTTTGGTTCCACTTTGATCGCTTCGCGTAACTTTTGAAGAGCCCGGCGTTGCAGGCGCGAGACATGCATCTGCGAAATACCGAGTAATTCCCCGGTTTCCTTTTGACTCATGTTCCGGTAATAGGCACATTCTAAAATCGAACGTTCCCGATCCGTCAAAACCGCAAAAGCTTTTTCAAGAATCAACCTTTGATCAACCGAGTCATAACCATTTTCTTGGTTCCCGACTAAATCAAGCAACGTGACCGTACTGCCTTCTTGGTCAGCTTCAATCGAACTATCAACGGATAACGCTTGATAACTCTTACCCATTTCGAGCGTCTCGAGCACTTCCTCTTCCGACACTTCTAGACGGGCTGCAATTTCATCAATCCGTGGTGACCGTTGCAGTTCCGTCGTCAATTCTTCGACGGCTTTCTTGATTTTTGGACCCAGCTCCTTGATTCGACGGGGGACGTGTACACTCCATGTCTTGTCGCGGATAAATCGTTTAATTTCACCGATGATGGTCGGGACGGCAAACGATTCAAAACTGCGACCAAATTCTTTATCAAAGCGACGAAGTGCCGCGAGTAGACCGATCATGCCGACTTGAACGAGATCGTCATGAATCGGGCGGCCACGTGAGAATTTACGGGCGAGTGCCTCGACGAGATCCGAGTAACGCGCGAGTAACGCAGCATGGACTTCCTCATCTTGGTCATCTTGTTGGTATAGGTCAATTAGTCGAAGGACTTCGTCATCACTGTGATGGCGTTGTTGAGACTTTGCTGGCACTTTGACCCACCTCATCTCTATTCATATATTTTGTCATATGGACAGTGACGCCGTTTGCTTTCTCGATCGTGACTTGATCCATGAGTGCTTCAATCATTAAGATCCCTAGTCCCCCCTCATGCAGAGAGTCTAGATCATGTGAGTCCGTAATCGGTTCACTTTGGCGTTTGACGCTGTCTTTATCAAATGTCACACCGTTGTCTTTGACGATGATTTCAAGACGGTCATCCGGATAGACGTTACACGTCAATGCCATCGATCCATCTTTTTCTCCTTCATATGCATGCTGAACGGCATTCGCACATGCTTCAGAAACAGCGATTTTGATGTCTTCGATGTCATCGTATGTGTAGCCCATCCGATTCGCGACACCAGAAACCGTTAGTCGAGCGATTGCTACGTATTCCGGTTTTGCCGGAAGCGTCATTTCAAGTTGTTCGTTCTTCATTGTGTCCCACCTCGTACACCACTATCGATTGTAATGATGCTTGAAAGACCTGTGATTTCGAATAGACGACGAATCCGTTCGGATACCCCGACGAGTGTGAACGTCGTTCCGTTTTTCTTTGAGGCTTTAAGCGCCCCGACAAATACACCAAGACCTGTTGAATCCATATAATGAATTTCATCCAAGTGGACGACGACATCATTTGTTTCGACTGCCGGTACTAATTCTTGACGAAGTTTCGGTGCTGTATACGTATCAATCTCTCCTGCGATATAGAGATGCGTCTGACCATCTAGTTGCTCTGTTTTAATTGTTAAATCCATCTTCAAGTTCCTCCTCAAGGAAAATCTACTATGTGTTTTCTCTATCTCTATCATCTGAATGAACCACTTTAAATAAAAGGTCACTCTGATGTAATTCCCCGATTTCACTGTTCCTAAACCACTTTTTTTAAAAATCGTTCAAAAAAAAGTCGCATACAAATGTATCGACTCTTCTCGCTGTTCTATGTAAGTGCCTAAAAGTCAATCAAGCCTAGGCTGATCGCGACGGCACTATTTACTTTCATCATCGTGTCAGGATCTAGGTGCGTGACTTTATCCGTTAGACGGCGTTTGTCGATTGTACGGACCTGCTCAAGTAGGATGACCGAATCACGTTCTAATCCGTGTCGCTCTCGATATACTTCCACATGGGTCGGTAGTTTGGCTTTGTCGATCTGTGCCGTGATCGCAGCCACGATTACAGTTGGGCTGAATCGGTTACCAATATCATTTTGTAGGACAAGGACAGGACGAACGCCTCCTTGTTCCGATCCGACCACAGGTGACAAATTTGCATAAAACACGTCGCCACGTTTGACTATCAAAGCTTACACCCCGCTTACTTGACGTAGGAGCGAGAACTCCGCCTCCGTTTCAATCTGGAACATTTCGCCAACGATTGATAAATTGATCGCTGCCATTTCTTCGTAACCACGTTTCAATTCCTCACGTAGCTGACGCTTGCGTTCTTCCGTCGTATGGTTCGACTTCATCCCAATCGTCTCCTTCGCTACATTTCGCTCAACAAATTGCTTTTCCCGTTGTTGGACCAAGATAATGGCACCTCCAGATTCACTGAAACCTTAACGAACGACTCACTTCCACTTCAATATATCAGTCAAATTCAGAAAATACAATCAAAATTCAAACAAATAACATTTTTTTGCCATCATATTGATGTCTTTTGAAAATTAGATTCGGGGTACACGTTTCGAAAACTGACAGAGTACTTCATAATTAATCGTCCCTAACCAATGGGCTGCCTCATCAATCGGAGCGCCTCGCCCAATCAACGTCACTTCCGTTCCGACTGGATAGGCGCGTGGCAAACGAATCATCAACCGATCCATGCAGACGCGCCCGACGATTTCGCAAGGAGTGCCATCGACGATCAACGCGTATCCTTGAAACTTGCGTGACCACCCATCGGCATACCCGATCGGGACGGTGCCGATCCATTCATCCGTCGGCGCTGTATAGGTCGCACCGTAGCTGATCGTCTGACCCGGCTCGACGTGCTTGACTTGCATCAGACGACTTTTTAACGAAAATGCCGGTTGTAAAAAATCGTAATAGGAACTCATCTCGTCCGATGGCAATGCGCCATAAAGGGCAATCCCGATCCGGACGACATTACACGGTTCTTGACCGGCAAGACGGATGGCGGCGGCTGAGTTGGAGGCATGAATATAGCGGATACCCGGCACACGTTCAACAAAACGCAGAAAAACAGTTTGTTGTTGCTCAAACAAACGACTCGTCAATTCATCTGCCGTCGCGAAGTGTGTGTAAATCCCGTCCAGTTCCATCAAATCCGGGTCCAGTTCTTTGAGAACGGCATCTAGCTCGTCCAGTGTCTGCAAGCCAAGTCGTCCCATCCCGCTGTCGACTTTGATATGAAGACGCAAGTGATCGATTTCCGTCAAATGTTGTTTTGCTTCCCGTAACCACTCCGCTGAGAACACAGGAACGGCGACATCATAATTCGAGGCAATCGGTGCATGTTCGGGTAAAAGTGCCTCGAGCATCAAAATCGGCGCTTGAATGCCCGCTTCTCGCAACTCGATGGCTTCTTCCAATAAAGCGACAGCAAGCATCTCTGCCCCGTTTGCTAAAGCGATTTCTGCGACAGTGATGGCTCCGTGTCCATATCCATCGGCTTTGACGACAGCCATCATCGATTGATGCCCCATCCGCGCCTTGATTTCTCGTACGTTATGGGCGATTGCCTCGCGATCAATTTCTATCCAAGTTGGTCGATACATCTAAACTCCTCTTTTCTAATAAGACTTGTGCAGCCGCGTAATGATCGGAATGCGTAATCGATACATGAATCGTTCCTTCGAACGGACCCGTCATGACCGGTCGCCCTGATGTTTCATTAAGCACTTCGAGATCTAACCAAGAGACATCAGCTCCAATCCCCGTCCCGAATGCTTTGACGAATGCTTCCTTTGCCGCGAACCGTCCTGCTAGATATTCCAGTTGTCGTCCTTCAGACAAGGTATGAAACCGTTCTTGTTCTGCTGCTGTCAAGATCCGTTCGATGATTCGTGGCTGACGCTCGAGTGTCCGTCGGATTTGTTGCAGTTCCACGAGATCGAGTCCTATTCCGAAAATCATTTCTGACGCCTCCACAGTTCTATTCTTCGCCATCTTCATATAGAATGAAGAGGAAGCGAGGTGTTGTCATGTTTAGTCGAACGGAAAACCTACAAACGTTCACACGTTCTTATCCGGTCGTTTCGTTGTTCATTTTAATCCAAGTCGCCCTGTTTGTCATCGAACAGTTAAACGCCTTTTTCAACTTTGGCTTTTCACCACTCAGCTACGGGGCAGCCATCAACCTGTTTATCGGAAATGGGGAATGGTGGCGTGTCGTCACGGCGACCTTCCTCCATTATGATTTTTGGCATATTGCGTTCAACACGTTTGCCTTGATCATTTTCGCGCCTGCACTGGAACGAATGATTGGTCATGCGAAGTTCGCATCCTTCTATCTCCTCGTCGGTACACTCGCCAATGTCTTGACGTATTTCACGAAAATCAATGAACCGTTTTACGGACAGGCCGGGGCTTCCGGTGCCATCTTAGGGTTGCTTGGTTTTTATGTGTATCTCGGTCGATTCAAGCGGACGGTCATCTCAGCCGATGATGCACGCCTGGTCTACATCTTCAGTGCGATCACGGCAATCTTTACACTTCTTGGTTCGAACGTATCCGTGTTTGGTCACTTGTATGGGTTTGTCCTTGGTTTTCTCGCCGGATTCATATTCGGAAAAAGCGCGGTTCCTTTTACACGCCCGTTCAACACAGGAAGACGTCCCGCTACAGGTGGACGTGTCGTTCAGACGAGTGGTTCCGGTCAAATGGGTCGGATCATCTTTTATGTCATCGTCGCCTTTGCCGTCTTCGGTTTACTCGCACGATTCATCTGACGCACGCTACAAAAAAAGCGAACCTTCCTGTTTTTTCCGTTTCCGGAATTCAGGAGGGGTCGCTTTTTTTAACCTTATTTACGTAATGATTCCGCTAAGTCCTTTAAGTCATCGATCAAATTATGAATCGTTTCTTGGTTGTCCGTGTATAGGGCGCGAATCTCTTCAAAACGTCCTTTTGGATCCTGTTTGACGGCAGAAAGCTGTGTGCTTGCTCCACCAAACGTCCGTTTGACGGCAGCGAGTTGCGATTGACGTGTATCTTTATGAAGCATCGACAACGTTGCTCCGACAAGGGCTCCACCAAGCGTTGCTACTACAAAGTAATTCTTTTTCATCTGTTTTTTCCCCCTAGACTAATTTGACTATTTATTATAGTGGTTGTAGAAGTTGATACCGTTTCATGACTGGGGAAGGCGCAAACGACTTCCCTGCTTCTTCAGCATACTGGTCGACGGTCAGTCGTTCAACTGATTTCGCGTAACGCGTCGCGTCTCCTTCATGGTTGAACTGAATCAACAAGACTAAATCCGTGCCCCGTTCGACACGAGCAATCCGTACCGCTTGAAAACTAGCATATTCTGCCCCAAGTACTTTTGGGTCTGACATGACTTGATGCACAAATAGATCACCACTGTTCTGATCTGCCGGAATCGACCAATAGAACAGACTGCCTTCTTCGTTAAAATTACCGCGTGTTTCAAGCAACGTGTACGTATTACCACTCTGGAAAGGGGATTTCCCTTCTGTTTCGATAAACAAAAGAGCTTCCCCACTCCCGCTTCCTGCCCGAATGTGTGAATCACGTGCTCGAATTTTATCAACAAAACTACCGCTACCGAATGTTATGGAAAGTTTAGATGGCATCACAGGCCTCCGCGAGTTCGAAGTCTTTGCCGGTCAGACCGCCTGAATCATGCGTCGTCACAGCAAGCGTAACATTTTTATAATCGATGATGATACGAGGGTGGTGGTTTAAGTGTTCTGCTACCGAACCAACCTCCTGTACAAAATCAAGTGCTGCCGGAAATGAAACCAGTGTGTAGACCCGGACGATTTCGTCGTCGACGACACGCCACTCGGACAGTCCTTCCAGACGTTCTTCCACTTCATACTCATTCAACCTCTTCATGCCATTTTCCTCCTCCACAATTATTTTCGTCCTATACCTTATACCCTACTTTTCCACATTCTTATACCTATCACTAGCGGATTTCTTCCTTTTGTCTTCGGATACAGATAGAGTACAATGTGAAAGAGAACACTATCTTCCATAAAAGAAAGGGGCAGACGCTCATGCGTGCGCTTATCGTCATTGATTATACATTTGATTTTGTGGCCGACGAAGGAAAGTTGACGTGCGGAAAACCAGGCCAGGCGATCGAAGGACGGATTGCTTCGTTAATGGATGAATTTTCATCCGCGGATTATGTCGTCATCGCAAACGATATCCATGAAGAAGGAGACACCTTCCATCCGGAAACGGTCCTTTTCCCGCCACATAACATCCGTGGCACTCATGGCAGAGACCTGTTTGGACAAGTTGCCGAAATGGCGCGTGTTGCGGATCATGTCATCGACAAAACGCGGTACAGTGCCTTTGCCGGAACGGATCTTGATTTACGTTTACGCGAACGTTCGATTCACGAAGTCCATCTCGTTGGTGTCTGCACCGATATCTGTGTGCTGCATACAGCCGTCGACGCCTACAATCTAGGATATAAAATTGTCGTTCATGCCGATGCCGTCGCAAGCTTCAATGCGATTGGTCATGACTGGGCACTCACACATTTCAAACAATCGCTCGGCGCAGACGTCGTCGGCGAATAAGAAGGGATCTGTCTTCATGTTACAACGTAACCTCGCACTTCATACTGACCTCTATCTTCCACGGTGGATGTACATTTATTGGCAGGAAGGACGTCATAATGAGCGTGCTGTTTTTGATGTCTATTACCGGACGAATCCGTTCGAAGGGGGCTATGTCGTCTTCGCTGGACTTGAAAACATCATCGAGTACGTCCAAACGCTTCGTTTCACGGAAGAAGACATCACCTATCTCCAAAAAATGATTGGTTTTCCGGAAGAGTTCAAAGACGAATTACGAAACTTTAAATTTTCCGGTTCGATCTCAAGTGTCAAAGAAGGCGAAATCGTTTTTCCAAATGAGCCACTCGTTCGAATCGAAGCACGGATTTTCGAAGCAAAATTGTTACAAACAGCCATCTTGAACATCGCCAATCACGAATCCCTCATCGCAACGAAATATGCGCGGATTCGTCAATCAGCGCCGGGAGCAAAATTCCTCGAAGCCGGTGCGCGTCGGGCGCAAGGGATTGACGCCGCTTACTTCGGGACACGCGCTTCTTATTTAGCAGGCTTCGACGTCACGAGTCTTGCTTCTGCCGGACGCGACTTCGGCATACCGTGCGGTGGGACGATGGAACACGCCGACATCCAGTTCCACGACGATGAACTGACAGCCTTCCGGACCTTTGCGGCGTATTATCCCGATCAAGCGACGTTGCTCGTCGATACGTACGATACGTTAAAAAGTGGTTTACCGAACGCCATCATCGTCGCCAAAGAACTCGCAGCAAAAGGGCATAAATTACGCGGCATCCGCATTGATTCCGGTGACTTATCCTACTTATCCAAACGTGCTCGGACGATGCTTGACGAAGCTGGTTTCCCCGAAGTCGATATCGTCTTGTCGGGTGATCTGGATGAATACGTCATCCAAGATTTACGTATCCAAGGGGCACAAGCCAATACATTCCTCGTCGGGACACGCGGTATCACAGCGTATGAACAACCAGCCCTCGGGATGGTCTACAAGTTGGTTGCGCGTGAAGTCGACGGAGCACTTGTTCCTGTCATTAAAGTTTCTTCGTCTAAAGCGAAGACGACGACTCCGCATATCAAGGAAGTTTACCGAATCGTCGACCGGGTGACGAATAAGTTCAAGGGCGACTACGTGACGTTGCTCGATGAAGATCCGACTCATCTGGATTCGATTGATTTGATTGATGTCCGGGATCCTTCATTCCGAAACCGGATCGAGAATTTTAACGTCGAGCGCCTGTTGACACCAGTCTTCGTTGATGGCGAGCTCATCTATTCCGTTCCGACCATCGAAGAAAGCCGCCAGTTCCATGAACAGCAAATCGGTCGTCTATGGGAAGAATATAAACGTCTTCGTCTACCGGAAGTGTACGCCATCACATTCAGCGATCGTCTCTGGAAGCTGAAACTCGATATGATTCGCGATACGCGGACCGCAAGCGGCATCAAATAAAAAAACAGCCTACTTCAGCTGAAGTGGGCTGTTTCATTTGGTGTCGGTGTCATTTGGATTGTCGCTTGTTCCATTTGTTGACGAAAGTACCACGCGAAGCCAAGCGCACCTCCGATCAAGACGATATACGTAATGCGTTGACCAAATTCAGCCAAAGAATCCGCATAAAAAATACTGATCAAGTGGTCGCTTCCACTGATGAGAAGCAAACAGGCAATCAGGAGCGCTATGCGATAAGCAAGCGTCGGACGATCGGTTGGTTCAGCATGCCAATACGTAATGATGTAATGGGCAAGTAAGATGATTCCAATGATTCCTAATACTCCTATTAGTGCTTGCGGCATAATGAACGGTCCTCCTGTTTCTGATTTCTACTTTCATTTAAACACAGTTCACTAAAAAATCCTCTCTAAAACTTTCCCACCGTCTGCTTGGTCACGGTATACTGGAGAAAATCTGTTGTCCATTCAACAAGGAGGCGTTTTCTTGAAAACCTTTAAATTGTGCACACTACGTATTTTAATGGATGAGTCCGGCCGAGATACAACGATTCCGGTTGCGATTAAAGATGGACTGACCGTCAGTACCGATCAGACGGCACAATGGGTCGCAGAAATCGTCGTCTTAAAAAACGATCAACCGATCATCGAGGAACTCTTCATAAAAAAATTACGGGCGCTGATTGAAATTACGATTTCTCGACCCGATAATGACCCCGCCGCGATGATTGTAACACCACTCGAATCCACACCGTTAAGCGAAGGCGTTTCTTACTTGTTCAAAGGAAAGATGGTCATGATGAAAAATGATTTATCCGAATCCATCTTACGTGAAGTCGTCGAAGACCACTTTACCGGTGAAGCCTTGATTCAAGAGTACAAAGACCGTCGTTCCAAACGTGGAGCACACATCACGAGCATCGCTAAAGAAACATTCAAACAGTACCTCCAGGAAAATCCGACCCTTCCTTAAGGGCGTTTTGTCGTGTCTGTGATATGGTCCGCTACATTGATGCGTTCAATCTCGTACCGGTCGGAAAAACGAATGTAGTTGGCACAGGCATTTTTGAGCGGTGTCCGGTAACTGAAGCTATCATCAATCGAGGATAACGCTGCTTTGATCGTATGTGAATGACAGACGATCAGCAGGCGTTTGCCTCGATATTTTTTGGTCAATTCTTCGACCGCTGAAAATACCCGTTCCTGGATTTCCTCTTCGGTTTCAAGTCCCGGCACGCGTGTCGTATCATTGGCTTGGACCGCTTCATAAATGCCTGCGACCGGTTGACCGGACGCAAGACCAAATTCCCGCTCGACCAACCGTTCATCCTTCTCCGTCACGTCCAGCCCAATCGAACGCCCGATGATTTCTGCCGTTTCGACAGCCCGTGACAACGGGCTTGAAATCAGGACATCCCACTTCTCTTGTGCCAAATATGCGGCACTCATCCCAGCCTGCCATCTGCCCGTCTCATTCAGCGGAATATCTTCTCGTCCTTGAATCCGTTCATTTAAATTCCAATCGGTTTGACCGTGACGCACTAAACAAATTTCTGTCATCTCGCTGTCTCCTTCAAAAGAAATATGACTGATTGTATCATGTTTTCTTGTTTAGTGAAGAGTCTCACGAGGTGGCAGGACAAGGACTTGACAGCTAAATGCTTCGATCCGTTCAAGTAAACGCTCGATTTTTAGCGGATTCTCGGTTTGAGCAAAACTGGCAAGTGAATGGGTTCCGTTCGGGAAGGAAAACAGGCGGACATCTGCTCCGACATCTGCTCCTTTTCCAACGAAATACAGCGCTTGCGCAAAGGGCACGATCGGATCTTTTTTTCCGTGCAACAACATGACTGGAGGTGAATCCGCTGTCAAATGTGTTGCAGGAGAGACTCGTGTCATCAAATCACGCCACTCGTCTCGTCCCCCGCCGTAAAATTTAATGTGCGCGATCCACGTTTGGATGAACTTAAATAACAAGAAATTCGTAGGTGGATATAAGGCGATGATACCGCTGACCAACGGGAGATGCTCGGCTTTTTGTTCACCGATGAACGCATTTGGGGCAAGTGCCGTCGTCAGCATCAGTGCCGCTCCTGCCGAATCTCCCCAAAGAAGCATTCGTCCACGCGCAATCCGTAAGTCATCCGCTTCCTGATTCAAGAAACAGAGTGCATCTCGGACATCCTCTAAGTTATCCGGAAAATAACTTCCGTCCTCGAACAGCCGATAGTCGATACTGCACACAGCAATCCCCAGTTCTAAAAAACGCTCGACGATTGGTGTAAAACAAAAGATGTCATCCCGACTTCCCCGGACAAATGCGCCGCCATGTGCGTAAATCGCTACCGGAAAAGGTCCGTCGCCTGGTGGATAATACAGATCCAGTTTGAGCTCCTGTTTATCAATTGTTTTATACAAAATGGTGCGAGGAGCAAGTTGCGCTTCCGCAAGCGGAAGTGCCGGTTCCGTCCACCGTAAAAGTGCCCCATAGTTATTCCAGATGCTTGCACCGGCTGCTGCCGTCGTCAGGATTGCGGCACCGCCCATCAACCACGCTGTTTCCCGTTTCACCTCATCACCTCCCAGACATGATCCCAATTTTTAATTCTTATTAGTCTTTTACCCCATTTTTTTAGAAGTCGAACTTCTGCCTGATTACAGAATTTTTGAGCGGGAAAGCCCACTCCTTTAGGGGTGGGATGAAAGCTCGGTCGGATACGGAGTGCCCACAAAGAAGCCGAAGGTTCTGGCACTTCATGTATCCGAAAATCTTTTTTTGCGTTGCAGTAAGTTATTTGAAATGATACATTGTAAATATGAAAAACAACTATCGAAGAACCCAGACCACCGTTTCTCTGATCAATTATCATTTCGTTTTTTGCCCTCGATATAGAAGGAAAATATTCCGTCGAAACGATGTAGAAGGACGTTTCAAAGAATTGGTGCATGAGATATGTGAAAGCTTAGAAATCAATACAATCGCCTTAGAATGCGATCAAGATCATACACATCTGTTCCTCAATGCCCCACCAACACTCAGTCCTGCTGATATTATGGCAAAAATCAAAGGCGTGACATCTAAAAAATTAAGAGCGGAATTTCCTCATCTTCAACACTTGCCAAGTCTTTGGACGCGTTCCTACTTCGTTTCGACCGCCGGAAATGTGTCGAGCGAAACAATCAAGCGTTATGTCGAGCAACAAAAAACAAGGGGGTG
Organism: Exiguobacterium antarcticum DSM 14480; assembly: GCF_000685865.1. Classification (GTDB taxonomy): domain Bacteria; phylum Bacillota; class Bacilli; order Exiguobacteriales; family Exiguobacteriaceae; genus Exiguobacterium_A; species Exiguobacterium_A antarcticum. Next base: position 1,169,206 of record NZ_JMKS01000003.1, read on the forward strand.
ACACCTTGAATCAGACATTAACGGTGAACATCAAACTTCGTCCTACCAAAGTACAACAATCTATTTTGAAGCGTATGATGGGAACTTATATCCACACGGCCAACCAACTTGTCTCAGATATGGTAGAGGCAGAAACGATGCTTAAGCTGACGAGCAAGAATGTCCAGTCTCATTTGCCTAGCGCCGTCAAGAACCAAGTCATCAAAGACGCCCAAAGCCTCTTCAAGAAAGTCAAGAAATCCAAATTCAAAATCATCCCTATTCTCAAGAAACCCTACTGCACATGGAACAACCAGAACTATTCGTTCGATTTCGAGTCGATTTCTCTCCCGATCATGATGGACGGTAAAGCAAAGAAGATGGCAATCAAAGCAGAAATGGTCGATAAACACAATCGCAATTTCTCACTCCTGAATAATAAGTTGGGAACGCTACGCATCACGAAGAAGTCGAACAAATGGATTGCCCAGATCGCTGTCACGCTTCTCACGACCGAGAAGACCGGCTCCAAGGTTCTCGGTGTGGATCTGGGTTTGAAAGTCCCGGCAGTCGCAACGAATGATGGCGACAAGGCGAGGTTCTTCGGGAACGGACGCGAGAACAAATACATGAAACGCAAGTTTCGTACGAGACGGAAAGAGCTCGGTCAAAAGAAGAAGCTGAACGCAATCAAGAAACTAAATAATCAAGAGCAACGCTGGATGAGAGACAAAGATCACAAGGTAAGTCGTGCGATCGTTTCATTTGCGAAAGAGAATAACGTTTCTGTCATTCGCCTAGAAAGACTGGCGAACATCCGGCAGACGGCAAGAACAAGCCGTAAAAACAATAAGAATCTGCATACATGGTCGTTCTATCGCCTAGCAACATTCATTGAATACAAAGCAAGTCTGGACGGAATCAAGGTCGAGTATGTCAATCCGGCCTATACATCTCAGACATGCCCTTCTTGCGGTAAAAGAAACAAAGCGAAAGATCGAACCTATTTTTGTCCATGTGGATTCAAAAAGCACAGAGATTTAGTCGGTGCGATGAATATTAGATATGCACCTGTGGTTGATGGTAATAGTCAATCAGCCTGAGAACCTTTAGGGTCTGTCTCAGGAGGGGTGATGGCACACCCTCATCTGAAGGCTTGAGCAAAACAGAAATGGACTGCGCTCGCACAAGCACTTCAGAATCCCACTCATCCCGAAGGGTGAGCTTGCGGCTTTAGCCGTGGGAGTGTCAAGCTTGACGCTTCGTTTTTGATTCGTTATAGTGAAAAGGTTCAAATCGGAATAATTACGTTTTAATACTTCCTGGAGGTTTTATTCATATGAAAAAGTTCATCCCTGCCTTAACTATCGCCTTAACCGGTGCAACGTTCCTAACTGCCTGCGGATCATCCGACTCCGATTCCAATCAAGGTGCTGCGGACGATCGGCTGCAACTGTATACGTCAACGTTCGCAACGGCGGCAATCGCCAAAGAAATCGGTGGTTCCGACGTCAACGTCGAAATGATCGTCCCACCTGGTGCCGATCCCCACTCCTATGAGCCGACTTCTAAACAACTGACGGCAATCGCCAAAGGCGACCTGTTCCTTTTAACGGGTACCACGCTTGAGCCGTATTCGGAAAAAATCAAAGCGAGCCTTAAAGGAAATGATGTTCGCTTCATCGAGACGAGTAAAGGCATCGATCTCCTCGAAGCAAGCGCAACGCTTCATGACCACGAGGAAAAAGGACATGATGACGAACATGCGGAAGAGGAGCAGGATCATGGAAAATATGATCCACACGTCTGGCTCGATCCAAACAATGCCAAATTGATGGCAGAGTCGATCACGACCGCACTCGCAAAAGAAGTACCGGATAAAAAAGCAACGTTCGAAAAAAATCTGGCGGCATTTAATAAACAAGCCGACACGCTCGACCAAAACTTACAGCAAGCCGTTGACGCCGGATCTAAAAAAGAACTGCTCGTCACGCACGCCGCTTATGGCTACTTGGCTGAACGGTATGGGTTCTCCCAATTACCGATCGCCGGGATTTCTCCATCGGACGAGCCTTCCCAAAAACAACTGGCGGCACTCGTCAAGGAAGCGGAGTTACATGACTTGAAGTATATTGCCTTTGAAGAGACGGTTTCACCAAAAGTCGCCCGTGTCATTCAGCAGGAAATTGGCGCTGAAGCGATTACGATTCACAACTTGGAGTCCGTCACGAAAGCACAGCAGGATGCGTCTTATTTTGACTTGATGAATGAAAATGTGACGACACTAAAAAAAGCACTGCAGTGAAGTACTGTTGACATGCATTAAAAGATACGTTACGGTAGAAAACGTGTTTCAGACAATTAAATGACTTCTTTTTATCGCGAGAGACGGAGGGACTGGCCCAATGATGTTTCGGCAGCGGACGATTGATTCGTACTGTGCCAAATCCAGCAAGCTACGGCTTGAGAGATAAGAAGAGCGTCTTTTTCAGTAAAGACCTCCTTCTTTCTTGCGAAGGGGTCTTTTTTTTGCAGATGCAGAAAAGGAGTGATAGACAATGAACGAGACGATTACACCAAACAAGTGGGCCCTTCTACCATTACTTGTCTTTTTGGTCCTCTTTATCGGTGCCGGTATCTTTTATGATGATTTTTACAAGTTCCCGATTTTGATTGCAGCTCTGATTGCCTTGGTGTTTGCCGCCGTAACAACAAAAGGTAGTATCAATCAAACCGTTGAACGGATTGCGACGGGTGCCGGGAATCCGGACATCATGATCATGGTCTTTATTTTCTTACTTGCCGGTGCATTTTCCGGAACGGCTGATGCGATTGGTGCGATTGATGCGACGGTCAATGCCGCGCTTACGTTTTTACCACCGTCGCTCTTAATGAGCGGTTTGTTCATCATTGCCGCCTTCATCTCGATGGCAATGGGGACTTCAACCGGTACGATTGCGGCACTCGCACCGATTGCACTCGGTATTCATGAAGCAACCGGTGTCAATGTCGCGATTGCTGCGGCAGCTGTTGTCGGTGGAGCGATGTTCGGCGATAACTTGTCGTTCATTTCCGATACAACGATCGCCGCAGTCCGGACGCAGAAAACCAACATGCGTGATAAATTCCGGACGAACTTCCTGATCGTCCTTCCCGCGGCGATTCTGACCGTCATCATCTTAGCATTCGTCTCAGGTGCCGGAGATGTCGTCGAGGCTAAAGCGTTTGAGTTTTACAAATTGATTCCGTATCTGTCTGTCATCATCCTCGCCTTGTTTGGTGTCAATGTCATCCTTGTCTTACTCGGTGGAGCCTTACTGACCGGGATCATTGGTATGCTCGATGGGAGTTTTGGATTGAGTGGATTTGTCCTGTCGATGTCAGAAGGATTGATGGGAATGGCTGAAATTTCAATCTTGACGTTACTGATGGGTGGTCTCGTCAGCTTGATCACGTTTAATGGCGGGATTGCTTATCTGAAAGAAACACTGACTCAAAAAATCACGCAACGTCGTGGAGCAGAGTTCAGCATGGCCGCACTCGTCAGTGCAACGAACCTTGCGACAGCCAACAATACGATTTCGATCCTTGTTGCCGGTCCACTCGCCGCCGAGATTGCGGATACGTATGACATCGACCGGAAGAAGTCAGCCAGTATTCTCGACATCTTCTCTTGCGGCATTCAAGGGATCATCCCTTATGGTGCCCAATTGCTGATTGCCGCTGAACTGACAAAAACCGCTTCACCAGAGCTGATTCCGTATCTGTTTTATCCGTTCCTTCTTTTCATCTGCGGGTCGCTTGCCATTGTCTTCGGGTTCCCGCGTCGTAAGACATCTGCTACGCAAAAGAAAAACGTTTCGTAAAAACAAACAAGTCCGGCCGCCTGCAACGCGACCGGACTTGTTTTTCAGTTATTTTTTCTGATTTTGACGGTTTAGAATGAAATACGCGATGGCTGGAAGTGGGAACTGAACGAGTCCTGCTCCACCCCAGACCCACGGATTACGCCCAGTCTTGCGGGCACCGAGGAACAGGAAGGTCGCTTGAGCACCCAGTAGTGCCGCAATGCCCGCCCAAACGCCTTTTGGTACGTTTTTAACGGATCGTGCCATGATTTACACCTCATTTCTTTTAAGGTTTACCCCCCTTTTTTCTCTTTCTAACCGTTCATTTCCTGCTTTGAGCGTTGAAACAGACGTTCCTGCTCGTTCATGCTAAACTAAACGAGCAAATCCATATTCTAGTTTTATTGAAGGAGGAGTATACACATGCAATACACAAAACTTTCAAATGGTATCACGATTCCACAAATCGGTTTCGGTGTCTGGCAAGTTGACGAAGAGACGGAAGCACCGGCTGCCGTCGCAGAAGCCCTTCGTGTCGGTTACCGTCATATCGATACGGCTGCCGTCTATAAAAACGAACGTGGTGTCGCTAAAGGAATCAAAGAAAGCGGCGTGAACCGTGAAGATCTCTTCTTAACGTCTAAAGTATGGAACGATGATATTCGTGCCGGACGCACAAAAGAAGCTTTCGCTGAGTCACTCGAACGACTAGAGACGGATTACCTGGATCTCTATCTCATTCACTGGCCGGTTGAAGGATATATCGAAGCATGGAAAGCCATGATCGAGCTGTACGAAGCAGGAAAAATCAAAGCGATTGGTGTTTCGAACTTCAAAGAACACCACCTCGATACACTTGCTGAAGAAGGACTGATGACACCGATGATCAATCAGGTGGAACTCCATCCGCAACTTCCGCAACATGAACTGCATGAGTACTTACAGGACAACAGCATTCAAGTTGAAGCATGGAGTCCACTCATGCAAGGGAAATTCCTTGAAATCAACGACTTTAAGGAAATTGCCGAAAAACATGGTAAGTCTCCGTCACAAGTCGTGTTACGTTGGCATCTGGATAACGGAATCGTCGCCCTTCCAAAATCAGTCACACCAGAACGGATTGCGGAAAACTTCGATGTGTTTGATTTCCAACTAGATGCAGATGATTTAGAGAAGATTGATCGTCTGGCAACGGATGTCCGTCTTGGACCAGATCCAGATGAAATCGACTTTTAAGCATTACAATCAAAAATACACGGATCCGGCGATCGTCGGGTCCGTGTTTTCGTTGTCATGGATCTATTTTAGACATAATAGATTAAAATCGTTTCTTCTGCTTCTTCCGCTTTGCGGAAATAGGCACGCAAGTCACCAAACTGGTCCCATACTTCGTCAAAATCTCCTGATCGCCCCACTTCCTGATAGATCACTTCCAGTGCCTGCCGATCAAAATTACGCATGACTTCCGTCGAGATGATGAGTAAAGGTAAGGGAAGGATACCAACGATCGCCGCACGATCTTCGTTGACGATCAATTCTTCTCCAACAATCGCCCGTCCAAGATTATAATGTGTTTCTTGATCAATGAAGATATCAATTTGACTCATCACATGATACAGCGTTGCTGTTTCTTCCAGCGCAAACAATTGCTCCTGATCCGGTTGTGTTTCATGAATGAATAAAATCCAGTCCATGATGATATGCGGGTCGTTTCCAAACGAATCCCAGACCGCGTCAGCAACCCGGACATAATGTACGTTTTCCATCCTTCCCCTCCTTTCAATCGTTATCCTTTTTAAGTATTCCCATTTTCGGACTTCTTTAATGATGATTCCGGAAATCTCCCCTACAAAAAAGAGGACCAGATTGCTCTGATCCTCCTCTATTAAATCGCTTTTTCTTTTGAATCATCGTCCTGCCACGCTTCGAGCGTTTCTTTCCCCGGCAGATTCGGAATCGAATCTGTATAGAAACGAGGATCCTGCCCGTTTTTTCGTTGCGCCAAATAATCATCGAGTGCCAACTTCGCAATTTTAGATAATCGGAAAATCGCATACAGGTTGACGATCGCCATCAGACCCATGAATATGTCGGCCAGTGCCCAGACAAGACCTGCCGTTTGAACGAGCGAACCAAACACGATCATCCCAAGAACCATCACACGGTAGATCGTCATCAACTTTTTATTGCCATTGATGAAGCTGATGTTTGATTCACCATAATAATAGTTCCCGACAATCGAACTGAAGGCAAACAAGAAGATGGCAAGCGCCATGAATCCTGTCGCAAACGAGCCGACTTGAGAAGACAACGCGCCTTGTGCCAATTCGATTCCAGCAACAGGTTCTCCGCTCGCATCTTTTGTCGCGACGCCGCTGATCAGAACGATCATCGCAGTCGACGAACATACCAGTAAGGTATCGACGAATACAGCAAACGATTGAATCAATCCTTGTTTGACCGGGTGTGAGACTTCTGCCGTCGCAGCAGCGTTCGGCGCTGATCCCATGCCCGCTTCATTGGAGAAGAGACCACGACGGATACCGTTGAGGACAGCTGCCCCAATCGCTCCACCCGCAAGCGTTTTGAATTCAAGTAACCCTTCTTGGAAAATCAGACCAAAAACACTTGGTAAAACTTCAAGATTCGTCACCATGATATAGAGGGCGATCAAAATATAGCCCCCCGCCATGATCGGCACGAGGAAAGCCGAAACCGTCGCGATACTCCGGACACCACCGAAGATGACAAGGGCGGTCAATACAACAAGTCCCACTGTGATCCATGTCTTATCGATCCCATACTGACTTTGAAGCGACAACGAAATCGTATTCGATTGAACCGAGTTGAAGACGAATCCGAAGGAAATCGTAATCAAGATACTGAAGACGATCCCTAACCAACGTTGTCCGAGTGCTTTTTCCATGTAATACGCCGGACCGCCACGCCATGCTTTTTCATCACGTACTTTATAGATTTGAGCCAGTGTACTCTCAACGAACGCTGATGCCGAACCAATTAAAGCAATCAACCACATCCAGAAGACGGCACCCGGGCCACCCAGGGCAATCGCTGTCGCGACACCAGCGATATTTCCCGTTCCGACACGTGCTGCCGTACTGATCGCAAACGCCTGGAAAGGTGAAACCCCATCTTTTCCTTTATCCGTTCCTTCGAATAGAAGCCGGAACATTTCCGGAATCATCCGAAATTGGACGAAGCCCATGCGAATCGTAAAATAAATGCCTAAACCGACTAACAGGATGATTAAGACGCTTGACCACAATAAGTCGTTAATACCGCCGGCTAAATCCACTAGTTGTTTCTCCACAGGTGATCCCCCTTATTTATAAGTTCTTTCATGTAACCTTTTTTCACATGTGTTCTATGATACGAAAATAATTTCAGAAAATCAAATTCATTTTATCTATTGTTCTGTAGTTTCCTTGAATAAGTTATGTAAAACCTCACATCAGATGTGAGGTTTTACATAAAAAAACAAGCCCCAGTCCACTGAGGCTTGTCGTGTCAATCATACTTAGATGAACAGATTCAAGTTTGCGTCGTCCGTCGCACCTAGATAACTCGCGACACCTCCGTAATCGATGCCATCGAGTAACTCTTCTTTTTTGATTCCCATGATGTCCATCGACATCGTGCAGGCAATCATCCGAACTCCTGCGGCCTGCGCTTTCGCCATCATCGTCTCAAGCGCATCCACTTGTTTGTCCTTCATGACTTTTTTCATCATTTTTTGACCAGCCCCGCCCATATTCATGTTCGAGAGTGGCAGATCGCCGGCGTGTTTCGGCATCATCATGCCCATCATCCGTTCCATCGGTGCCTTCTCAACGGTCGGTGCATCTGGTTTTCGAATGACATTGAGTCCCCAGAAGGTAAAGAACATCGTCACTTGTTTCCCCATCGCCTGTGCGCCTTGCGCGATGACGAACGAAGCGAGTGCTTTATCGAGTTCGCCGCTGAAGACGACCATCGTCGCATCATCTGCTTTCGTGACGGTCGATTGGACAGGTTGTGTCGTCGTATTCCCTTTTTCGAGCAGGACTTCGACGATTCCCTTGTTCATTTCCGCCGTGTGGACAGTGTGTCCCAGTTTATGCGCCCACGCCTGAACATCCGGCAGGAATCCTGGATCCGAGGCTTTGATGAAAACTTGATCGCCGTCTTGCAGTTGATCAATCTTCGTTTTTAATTCCACAATCGGGCCCGGGCATTGGAGACCGCATGTATCCAGTAACGTAATCTGCTCTTTTGTTGCTCGTTTCGGCTCACTTTTCGTAATCGTCACAGCTGTTTCCTCCCGTACTTGGCTTCTCGCTTCGCGGTCACGGTGTACCGTCGCCCACGTCTTGTAACCGCCACTTAAGTTTTTGACAGTAAATCCGTTTTGCTTAAGCAATTGACTCGCGACATATCCACGTAATCCGACTTGGCAGGTCACGTAAATCGGTTGATCTTTTGGCAACTCATCCAGCGACTGACGCAACGTCGGTAACGAGATGTTAACAGATCCCGGAATCGAGCCGAGTTCATTTTCGGAAGGTTCCCGAACATCTAGCAACAGTCCGCCATTTGCGACAATCTGATCAATTTCATGCCAATGAACGTTTTCACTGTCCCCAAGCACGATGTTCGAGGCAATGTATCCTGCCATATTGACCGGATCCTTTGCTGAACTATAAGGAGGGGCATACGATAATTCAAGATCTGGTAGATCAAGAACCGTCAGCCCGCCTTTAATTGCCGTCGCTAGGACGTCAATTCGTTTTTCGACACCCGTCATCCCGATGGCTTGTGCACCAAAAATCGTTCCATCGACCGGATCAAACAGTAGTTTCATCGAAATCGGACTGGCACCAGGATAATAACCGGCGTGGGAACCCGGATGCAGATGAACCGCTTCGTAGCGGCGTCCAGACTGACGAAGGCGTTTTTCATTGACGCCGGTTGAAGCGACCGTCAAATCAAACACTTTTGCGACAGCCGTGCCGAGTGTCCCTGTGTACCGGACATCTCGACCCGTGATGATATCGGCGACGAGACGCCCTTGACGGTTCGCCGGCCAAGCAAGCGGAACGTGGACCGGTTCACCCGTAATATAGTCTTTGACTTCAATCGCGTCACCAATCGCAAAGATGGAAGGGTCTGAAGTCCGGAGTGTCTCGTCGACTTGAATCGTTTGTTTGATTCCGAGCTTAAGTCCGGCATCTGAAGCCAAGTTACTTTCTGGCATGACGCCGATCGACAGGATGTTCATCTCCGTCTGAATGATTTTCCCACTCGTCAGCACGACCTGTGTACCGGCTTGCTCAAACCGTTCCACACCATCCTCTAAAATCAGATCAACCCCTTTGGCACGTAGATGTTCATGCACAATCGCAGCCATCTCCGGATCGACGGGTGCCATGACTTGATCCGCCATCTCAATCAATGTCACACGTGCACCGCGCTCGACTAAGTTCTCCGCCATCTCAAGACCGATGAACCCACCACCGATGACCGTCGCATGGGATGGACGGGTTTCGTCGACGTATTGACGCATCTTGTCAGTGTCCGGGATATTCCGTAACGTAAAGACGTTCGTCGCTTCCGTCAACCCCGGGATGCCCGGCCGGATTGGTTTTGCTCCTGGTGACAGGATTAGATGATCGTATGTTTCTTCATATTCTTCTCCCGTCTCCACTTTACGAATGATTACGGTTTTTTGCTCACGATTGATTCGGATTGCTTCAGACAAATTCCGGACATCCAGATTGAATCGTGCGTTCATGCCTTCAGGAGTTTGAACCAATAATTTATTTCGGTCTTTAATGACGTCACCGATATAATACGGTAGACCACAATTCGCAAAAGAAATTTCCTTACCCCGCTCTAATAGAATGATTTCTGCCGTTTCATCCAATCGACGTAATCGTGCTGCTGCAGTTGCCCCACCTGCTACTCCACCTACAATGATTGTTTTCATCTTGTCTTCCTCCTTGAGTAGAATCCATTATTGTCTATGTGTACCAATATACCCATTCAGGTATACCTTTTCAAGTTATCTGTTCGTTCATTCACAAAGATGTCTTGCTTTAAAATGAAAATGTTCCTTTGAGGATAACGGACATTAGTTGCAATTCCATCTGAAATGCTTGAAACTGAGATTACAGTATCTATAAGGGGGATTTTTAAATGGACCAGGATCGTAACTCAAAAGACACGAACGATAACAAAGTCACACCGATTAACCAAAACAGTCAGCCAGAAACAAATGAGAACGGCGTCACAGCTGTTCAGCAACAGTATCTGGAAGAGTTCCAAGCTTTCTTAGTCGAAAAAGGCATCCCGATGGAAGCACGTGAGAACGAAACACATGTCTTCTTCATGACACAAGAAAAAACGCCATCTGGTGCTGAACCGATGATGATGATCGTCTTCAGCAAAACAGCAACGGATGTCGAATTGTTCGCTCGGACGATTACACATGTACCAGACGGTGTCGAAGATTTACCTATCTTAAATGCTATCAACGACTTTAACCAAGAGTTCAAATACTTCCGTGTCGTTCTCGACAGCGACCGTGATGTGACGATTGCTTCGACGATCGACTTGGATCATGGCTTTAATCCGGCAGCGATCTTTGGTCACTCGGTCATGATGTTCCAAGCTTCTGACGAAGTATTTGCGTATCTCACGAAACTGTATGACCAAGTTCAGTAAAACATCACCTTAAAATGGCTTCCGAGGCTTCTCGAGAGCCATTTTTTTCATTTTAAAGTTCAATTGACAATGAGAATTATTCTCGCTATAGTTAGATTTGTGAAAACAACATCATTTTATCAACTAATTATATATTCTGGGGGAATCGATTATGAAAAAACGAATTAAGGTAGCATCACTCTTCATTACGGCAGGATTACTTGCTGCTTGTGGCAACAGCGAAGAAACGACGACGGCTCCGAAAAAAGAGAAAACAGAGCAAACATCGGAGACGAAAACCAACGCCGGTATTGCGGCAACGACTTTAAAAGATGAATTGACGATTTTCAGTTCTATCAAGGCGGAGCTCGACAAAGCAAAAGAAGGTCAAGCCATCGACTGGAAAATGGTTACGACGAGTTATGACTCAAAATTAAAAGGCGGCGTCTCGACCGCTGCTCCTGAAATCGAAGAAGTCATCAGTTCCGCATTGGCGGGTGTCGAATCAAAAGAACTGGATGAGAACGTTGCCCGTCAACTTGTCGACAAAGGCATTCAGTCTTACTTCTATAAACTCCAAAAATCAACACAAGCGACAGCAGAAGAAGCCGTTGCGGCCGGCAAAACGGACGAAGCGACAGCTGCACTGAACGATATTAAAGACATGTCAGAAACGGTCTTCATCCCGACTGCCGAAAAACGGGATGCAAGTTACGGCTTTAAAAACGAAGACTCCATCGCTCAAGCCATCAATTCTGGGTTGACGGCACAGGAAGAAGCGATCACGGCGAAAAAGCCTGCCGATTTCAACGTGGCTAAACAGCTAACGGATAAATCAATCTACCGGTCGTTCTACCTTGCATCTCTCGGTTATGCGCAAAAAGTAGAAGAAGGCGTTAAAGCAGGTACAGATGAGAAGGAATTACAGATGGAGCAAGCCGAAGGATATGGTTTCTTGCTTGCTATTGAGGAATCACTGGCTGGTGGAGATGAAGAAGCAGTCACTAAACTAAAAGATCTTTATGATTTCTCAAAAACAAAACCTGAAGGTATTAAGTACAAAGAAGTGGAGAGCTTATTTGCCAAAGCATTAACTGCAAAAATTGACGGATACCACGAAGAAACACAAGAAGCACTTGAGAAAAAAGATGTTGATACGGCACGGGTCGAAGCGATGGAAGCAAACATGTTCGTCATTGCGATGAAACCGACACTTGAGAGTCGTCTCGGAAAAGAACAAGCCAGCACAGTGCTGTCTGACGCCAATGACTGGTATGCAATGGTTGAAAAAGGCGACGTGAAAGCTGAAGAGACAGGCAAGAAAGTCATTGACGCTTTAGAGCCGCTTAACTAAACGACTGGAAATGGAGGGGCGCGACATGCAAATTGGAATCACAGGTGGCGCAGGTTTCATTGGAGCGGCCCTCGCGCTTCGCCTTCAAGCGAGTGGTCATACCGTTAGTGTCATCGATGCTTTCACAGATTATTATGACGTTAAACTGAAACTGGAACGGGCTCATCTTTTGCAACAGCACGGGATTGAGGTCATTGAAGGGAACGTGCATGAGGATATGGCGACTTGGTGCGCCTCCCGTTCCTTTGCCGCCCTGTTTCATCTCGCCGCCTTGCCCGGTGTACCCGGCTCGTTGGCGGAACCGCACCGGTACATCGAGGATGATATCGCGATGACAGTGACCGTTCTTGAAGCAGCGCGCACACATTCCATTCCGCATCTGTTTTTTGCTTCTTCATCCTCCGTCTACGGTGAACAGACGGGTGCACTTGTTGAACATCAAGCAACCGGACAAGTGATGAGTCCCTACGCGGCAGCGAAATACAGTGCTGAGACATTTTGTCAGGCCTATCAGAATCTGTACGGTCTACAAATCGGCATCTTCCGCTTCTTCACTGTCTATGGTCCGTACGGCCGACCGGATATGGCGCTGTATCGGTTCATCGAACACGCCTTACACGGTCAACCGTTGACGGTTTTCGGTAAACCGGTTCGAGACTTCACTTATATTGACGACATCACACGGGGAATGGAACAAGCGCTGGAAGCACAGGCAACCGGTATTTTCAATCTAGGTGCCAACCGTCCGGAGTCAGTTCAAGACGTTGCAGCAATGCTCGGTAAACGGTTTGACGTGCCGGTAGCATTTGCTCCCGCACGGGCGGGAGATGTTTCAATGACATGGAGTAACACCGATGCGGCAAGGCAGACGTTCGGTTATGTTCCATCCGTCACGCTCGCTGATGGAATTGAACGGATGATCACATGGCATCTCGATCGCCTGTGATACGTGGGGCTGCGGGCGTCTTTCTGACGTTTGCAGCTCTTTTTTTACTCGTTCGTTTTGGACTGGAACTGCCTGTTGTTTACGACGATCTCCAAACCCTGTTGACATCTTCCTGGACAGTTGCCGCTACCGTCACCTATGCTTTCGCCTTTTATTTACGGGCGCTTGCTTGGCGAAACGCCGATGAAAAAACAGGTCCCACTGCGGTCTATCTGACGAGTCTCTATCTGGGACTCGCCATCAATCACCTCTCCCCCGTCAAACTCGGGGAAGCAGTGCGTTTGCTGACCGCACGCGCCATCGGTAGTCCGATGAAACGGACAACGGCGATTTTTGTCGCCCAACGCGGCATCGACCTATCCGTACTCGGTCTTTTCGTCGCTACCGGGTTATTATTAGGACAGACGGTATGGGTGGCCGGGGTCGCCTGTATCCTCGGTCTACTCGCACTACTGCTGGTCCGTCGATTCATCAAAACGATTTATCCGTTGATCGGCTATGGTGCACTTGCTTGGATGTGTGAAGCCGGCGCTGTTTTTTGCCTCTTTCAAGGTGCTGACGTCACCGTCGCTTTTCCGATTGTTCTAATCGCAATGAGTGCGGGCGTCTTATCCGGGATTGCCCAGTTTACGCCGGGTGGACTCGGGACGTATGAACTTGCGATGGGGACCGTCTTGCAGTTAGCGGATGTTCCACATCCCTATGAACTTGCCTTGATGACACATGTCTTTAAATACGCTTTTGCCTTTTTGGCCCCTCTTTATGTAGGTGTCCGACACTTCAAAATCGTGAAACAACTCTTCAACCAGTTTAAGGAGCACGATCAGAAAGGATGACATTGATGAAAAGTGCTTCCCGTTTTGAAAAAATTGCTGCACGCATGTGGAACTTATTGAATGAAGGAAAACCGTTCACTCCCATTTTTACGATCGGTGTTTTCCTCAGCTACACTTTGTTGTTCCAACAGACCTTAAGTGGTGTTGGCTTTGGCTTTTTGCTGACACTTCCGTTACTGCTCTTATATTGGAAGTTTGATTTCCCGCTCTTTCTACGGAATTACCTGTGGCTTCCGTTGATTGTCTGGTTCTTTATCGAAGGTACCGACTCTCGACTACTCCCCTTGTTCGCGTATGGAGCAGGTCTCTATTTCTTCTTTACGGTCTTTTTCTGGGGAACGATTTATTACCATCTCCGGATCGGGACAGATTGGCTTAACTTCACTCGTTTCTGGAAGTTAGTCCTCAAAAACAGTGACTCGACGAGTGGGAATGCCCAAGAACAACTACCGAAAGTCGGTCTGTTACTCGCCTATTGGCAAACCGCCTCAATCGAACAGACCCTCGACTGGTCTTATCTTTGGTTCCCACTTGGGCTGTTCGTGTTCGCTTGGATCTTGCATCATTACCTGTTTGACTGGAAACCAAAGCTCCCGACCGAAACGACCGTCGATGCACCGATTCCGACATCTAATAAAGTCTATGTCCTGATTGTCGACGGGATGCGAAAAGATCGGTACATGGCAGCAGACACGCCGTTCCTCGAACGCCTCCGGCAGGAAGGCACCGAGTACACGAACATGGAGACGGTCTATCCGGCTCGAACAGTCGTCTGTTTCAGCTCGATGTTCACCGGTGCCCGCCCGGAAGAACACGGGATCCATTCGAACATGGTCTGGAATACGACGGGTGTCAAAACCGATACTGTCTTTGACCGGTTGCGCGACGTCGGGAAAACCGGTAAGATTCTCGGAATCGCTCATCTCGTTGATGCGTTTGGTGCGAAGGACGTCCACACGGTGACAGCCGTCATGCATAATGATGTCGCGGATCGGAACATCATCGACCGGGCCAAACAAATCGTCCACCAAGAAGATCCGGACTTACTGGCGATTCAACTGATCGGGACCGATCAGACCGGGCACAGCCGCGGAACACTTTACTCCGAATATGTCCAAAAAATCGAAGAAGCGGACGCCTTACTGGCTGAATTTTGTGAGGAACTCGATCGGCTCGGGAAGCTCGACGATGCGACACTGATCGTCATGGCGGATCATGGACAAGCCGACGGCATCGGCGGTCATGGTCACCTCGATGAAGGCGAACGGTTTGTTCCGTTTTGGATGTACGGCAAACACATCCATGCCGGTCTGAAAGTGGATACGCACCGGCATATCCTGTCACTTGGACCCACTGTTTCGAAGCTGCTTGGTGCCGATATCCCGCACGACAGCCGGGGTGTCTTGCTTACGGAAGCCTTTAAGGAGGAATCCTCATGAAAAAAATCGTCGTTTTTTTACCGGCACATAACGAAGAAATTTCCTTACCGCTTGTGCTTAAACGAATCCCGACTAACATCGATGGACTTCCTGTTGAAACGATCGTCATCGATGACGGATCAACCGATGCAACGTCCGAGATCGCCCGGCAACACGGAGCAATCGTCTACCGCTTTGAACACAACCATGGTTTAGGTGCCGCCGTCCGCGAAGGACTTCGCCAGTCTTACCAACACGGGGCGACTGTCGCCGTCATGATTGATGCGGATAACGAATATCCGGCCGATCAGATTCCGGATGTCGTCCGGCCGATCCTTTTGGACGAGGCAGACTACGTGTTTGGTTCCCGTTTTCTTGGAACCGTCGACGGCATGCGCCTGTATCGGTATATCGGCAATCATGTCTTTACCTGGTTACAGTGTGTCTTATTAAAACGTCGGATTTACGATGGACAAAGCGGCATGCGTGCCTTTTCCCGTGCGGCGTGTAAACACGCGGAAATCATCCACGACTATAACTATGCCCAAGTGCTGACATTGAATCTTGTTCGAAAAGGGTTCCGGCTGCATGAAGTCCCGATTCGTTACCGTGTGCGGGAAGCCGGAAAGTCCTTTATTCGCTTGAATTATATCCAGCGTGTCCTCCCTGCGATTTACCGGGAGTGGCGTCGCCCGATCGTCCCACTGTCGTCTGAAGAACGTTTTGAACGAAAGGAGCATCTCGGATGAGAAAACCGCTTTTCATCACCGTCATTGCCTTCTTGTTCCTGATCATCACCCCGTTGCCGGCATTCGCCTACAGCTACGGCGATCCCGGAAAGGAAGCGTTCGCGGAAGCCTATAAGCAGTTTGAAGAACAGCTCGACCAAAACGATTACACGTTAGCCAGAGAAACAATTGATGCCTACGACAAGGAGTTTACGCTCTATTTCCCGGAAGCAAAAGACAAAATCGATGCAGCCTTAGCAGAGAAAGATGCCGATTCAGCAAAACAAGCCTATCGGGTCGCCCTGCGCCAAAACATCGAACGTCGCCTTCACTTCGCACAGGAACAATTCGATGATTTTGGACAGGCGAAGTTATTGCTTGCCAAAGCGCGTGGCACGTACGATGTACTTGCGCCTTACGTCAAGGAAAGTGAGGGTGCAAAGACAAGTGATTCATTGTATACTGCTTTTGATGATTCACTTGCCGCTCTTGGAAACCCCGGTTTGTTCGGGGTCGGGAAAAAAGCAAGCGATCGAAAAACATTTGATCAAAACATTAAACAGATTGAAGATACGGTCACCCCGCTGTTCGTTTTGCCGGGTGAGGAGAAGACCGGTGTCTTCGATGAAGAGGATTCGATTTTCGGTCAATCCTTTGGGACGGATGACATTTGGAAAACGGTCGCCATCAGTCTCGTCATCATCTTAATCGTCATCGTCATCATCGGTCAGCGTAAGAAACGACGCGCTCAATAAGGAGGAAGATACATGGATTTTCAGGCGTTTTTAATCACTCTTCGCGAATGTCTCGAAGCCGTCTTGATCGTCGGCTTGATTCTCGGTTACCTCGATCGGCTCAATGCACCACAATATAAAAAATGGGTCTACGCCGGTGTCGGACTTGCCTTACTCGCGAGTTTAGGTGTCGCCTTCCTGTTCCAAGTCGTCTTTACGAGTTTCGCCAGTTTCGGCAGCGATACGTATTTACGTCTTGGGATCATGATCATCTCTGTCTTCCTCTTGACCCACATGGTGCTGTGGATGGGCAAAGAAGCAAAGGAAAATCAGAAGGCCTCACAAGCAAAAGTCGCGGCTGCCGTCTCGACGGGTAGTGCGATCACGATGATTGTCCATTCGTTCCTCGTCATCGTCCGTGAAGGCATTGAAACGGTTTTCTTCTTCGCCGCCATCTCGGGTGGAGAAATCGAAAAAGTCTTAACGAGTTATGGTGCCGTCTCCGGTCTCCTGCTCGCCTTGATCTTCGGTTACTTGTTCGTCTCTGGGACGATGAAGATTCCCGTCAAACGCTTTTTCCAAGTGACCGGCGTCTTGATTCTGTTCATTGCTGCCGGCATGCTCGTCCAGACGATTGGCCGGTTCCAAGATCTTGGTTTACTCGGCAGTCTGTTGACGAATGCGGACGGTACACCGGCTGCCCTCTACAACATCGTCGCCTTCATGCCGGAACACTACATTGATCAGGTCCAGTATTTGCGGGATACGGGCAACACGACGTTGATCAGCGGTCAAATCGGTACGTTCATGGCTGCGATGTTCGGCTACAGTCATAATCCGTCCATCGAACAAGTTTTCGCCTGGTGGGGATACTTCGCTTTCGCCGGCTTCATGTTGATGCGTCAAAATCGCGCGCCAAAAACCGTCAAGAAACTGAAGGAGGTCTCGTGACGGTTCGAAGCGGTCATCCACAACGACGTGGACGATCGCTTTTTTTCATGGCTGTCTTGCTGATACTCGGTTGTCTCGCAGGACGCCTCTATTGGGTCAGCCCTTACGTTGCCAGCTACGATATCGCAAACTTCACCTTAGCGGTCGGACAATACGATTTAGCCAATTTACAGCCGCACTTCCCCGGGTATCCGTTTTTTATTTTGCTTGCGACGGGGCTCGCACGACTCGGACTTGATCCCGTCCGTGCCCTTGGCGTTGTCTCGACGCTCGGCTTTGCCAGTGGACTGATTCCGCTGTACCTGCTGTTCAAACGCAGACGATTCGATGCGGTTCGTCTGCTGGCTGCTTTTACGGTCGTGTCGACGGCTTCCCTTGTCGTCTTGTCCGCGACCGGGATGTCGGACGGTCTCGCACTCGGTGTTCTTTGTTGGTTTCTCTGGAGTGTCGAACGCGCCCGGCATCATCATTTCCGTCTCCTGCCGTATATCCTGTTCGGACTGTTGATGGCGACCCGCTTATCCTATGCACCGTTTGGGATCATCCTCTTGTTTTTACTGTGGCAAGTGCGGCGTGACGCTTGGCAAGTGGTGTCAGAGATGGCAGTCCTGCTCCTCGCCCAACTCGCCTGGCTGTTACCGGTCGCCTTCTCTGTCGGCGGACCAGCTTCCTTTGCCCAATTGTCACTCAGCTTCGTGACGGGTCATTTCTCGGACTGGGGAGGCACGGCGCAAACGGATGAAGCCACCCTGTTGGAACGACTTGGATTGACAATCAAACAAATGGTTTGGCATGGTCTTGGATTTGCCACTTGGATTGGTCTCGGATCGGGATTGTTGTTTTGCCAACGTTTCCGTTCGTTCCCGCTCTGGTGGAGCGTTACAGGAGCCGGTTATTTTCTCTGGGTCTGGTTTGCCCAAAACATCGATAAACCGCGGCATGTCTTACCACTCGTCTTACTGCTTGTGGTTTTACTCGTTCGACATCTGTCGGTCCGTTGGCTCGTTCCGTTTTTATGTATTCAATTGCTGATCGGAAGTACCGCTTTGTATCAACAAGCGACTACCAAACCGGCTACGATTCAGCTGGCGGAAGCCATTACCGGTTTACCGGCGTCCGCGACCATCTTTACGGATGAAGAAGAACGTCAGTTTTTGATGGCGCGTCCTGACGCTACGATCGTCCCGATTGGATCCGTCAGCAAATGGCGGGCGGAACCAAAATCACAGGGAGTCTACCTGACCGGACGATTGCTCGAACGGTTACGGGCGGCAGATGTATCGATCGAAGTGACGGAAGTTTTCTGCTTTACGAGCGATCCCCGGTTCGAACCGGAGGATGCGGAAGCGCGGTTATACAAGTTGAAATTGAATGAAGAAGTTCCGAGATAAAGATTCTGTTTTTCCTTATTTTTTTCAGATGATTAGCAAATTATCACTTCTCAACTTATTAGTTGAAGTGAACATAAAAAACCACTCTTTTCCATGCGCTTTCCTCAGGCGAGATACAAGCCAGTTTTCCTGCCTCCATGAGGCAGAAAATCGGGTCTTATTTGTCTCTGACAGCGCAAGTCGATTGCGTTTTTTCCTGTAGGAGTCGCGTGAAGCGAGTGATTTTTTGAATCCAGGTTCTTAATGTGTCGATCTTAACAGCTTAACAAAACGTCGTTGAGAAGCAGACAAGACGAAGACTCCTGCGGGAAAAGCGGAACAGATGAGACCCCGTAAGTCGCGCAGGCGACGCGGAGGCTCACGTTTCGCCCGCGGAAAGCGAAGTCTTGTCTGCGTATCAACGAATCTTGAACCGAATTCGAAGTACTTCCCTCATCATTCAAGTTGCATACGGTCGTTCCATATAATCAAATTGTCCGCCACTGATTTCAATCGTCTTGACCGGGACGAATCCAAGACGCCGATACAGGCGTTGCGCACCAGCATTCGTCTGATCGGCATTTAACGTAAACGCCCGTAATCCACGCCGTTCCCCTTCATCCGCCGCTGCCTGCAGCAGCTCAGACCCAATTCCTTTTCCACCATATGCCGCATCAACCGACAACGTATCCAGATAAAAGACGTTTCCTTCCGTCTCTTGATCAATCTGCACCTCTTGTCCTGTCCACGCGAGCAGCTGACGTTTAATCGGTTCATCCAACTGTGCCGCATCCACTCCCGCGTATGCGATGACGATGCCGACGACACGCCCGTCGAGTTCCTTGACGAGAATATTCTCGTGACTGAGCCGGTTTCCCGTTTGCGTAACGAACAGCGCGAGCCGTTCCAAAATTAATTCCTTTTCCTGTGTTCCGGTCAGCGTTTCAGCAATTTCATGAATCGCCTGTTCAATCAACGGTGCGATTTGATCCGCGTCATTAGCAGTTGCTTGTCTAATCATTTATTTGGCCCCTTTCTTCTACACTCTTTTATCGTAAAACAAAATCCCTCCTGACGTCAGGAGGGATTTGTTCATTTCATTTCAGTTCAGCTACTGGAACCGGTACAACGACTGGTTCACGTGTCATGACGGAAACAACACGACCTGCGATTGCAACGGCAAGTAAGGTGTATAACGTCAGACTAAGCGGTAAATAGACGAGTGAGATGACGAGGACGATGGCATCTAATCCAAATAAGATCGTTCCGATTGATAACCCCGTCAACTTACTAAGTCCCATCGACAAGAGATCGTCTCCTCCGGTCGCTGCGCCACTTTTCAAGACAAGTCCTAAACCGTATCCTGTCACGATTCCGCTGGCGACAGCCGCAATCAGTGTTGCCGGCCAAGCCTGTTCCGGAAAATGAAACAGATCCAGACGGTACCACATCTCATAAAATAATGAGAGGGCTCCGGCTGATACGAGTGCTTCACTGACAAACCGTTTGCCTTTAAAATACAAGGCGCCGATGAAAAATGGAATATCGAGCACGATCATTGAAATGGACGGATTGATGTCAAAAAAATAACGTCCGAGTAACGACAGACCAATAAATCCGCCTTCTGCCAAGCCAAATTGTTCATTCAAGGTATAGTAGCCGAATGCCATGAGTAGCGTCCCGCTTAAGATGGTGATGATTCGTTTCATGTGTTAGTGTCCTCTCCCGTATCTTAAATGGGAGAGGGTGTAGTTGTTCCGTTTGGGTATTCATCTATTTTCGCTCTCCCTGATTTTTTTCAAGCCATTACCTTCCTGTTCCATGAAGATTGGCACTGCTAAAAATCAGGTAAGCTGAATAGATGATTTGTCCTCTCGGTATCCATCGGTTTCCACCCTTTCGTTTCGTTTTTGTTCTCCACTTTATTATAACCCGAACTTCAGAAACTGAAACAGTTTTACACGTTTTTAACAGAAACGATACAGATGAACGGATACATCTATCCTAATATCCACTTTTGCTCACTCATTCACAATTTAGACATTATTATGCTCAACGCTGAACAAAGTACTTGAAAACGACATTGTGAAGTAATACACTAAGACTATCAAATGAATGTGATATTAATCACAAACAAACAAAAAGGGGACTTTACTCATGAAAGTAGCAGTCATCGGATGTACACACGCAGGAACAGCAGCAGTCAAAGAATTGGCTTCCCAACACGAACAACTGGACATCACTGTTTACGAACGAAACGATAACGTGTCTTTCCTTTCTTGTGGTATCGCGCTTCATGTCGGCGGTGTCGTCGAACATGCTGAATCGTTGTTTTACTCTTCACCAGACGAATTAGCTGAACTAGGTGCCGATATGCGCTTAAAACATGATGTCCTAGAAATCGATAGTACTAACCAAACGATTCTCGCTAAAGATCTTGTCACCGGTGAGACCGTTCACGATACGTATGACAAATTGATCATGACGACCGGTTCTTGGCCAATCATTCCGATGTTACCAGGCATCGAGCTCAACCAAATCGAACTCTGTAAAAACTACCACCATGCGCAAACGATCATTAAAAAAGCAACGGATGCCCAGCGGATCACCGTCGTTGGTGCGGGTTACATCGGAGCAGAACTCGTTGAAGCGTTCGAGGCATACGGTAAAGACGTCACGTTCATCGATAGTGCCGATCGTATCTTAAATAAATACCTGGATCGTTCGTTCACGGACATCATTGAAACCGAATTGACAGATCGTGGAATCCGCCTCGAACTGAACCAAACCGTCCAAAGTTTCACAGGTGTCGATGGCAACGTCACACAAGTCGTCACAGATAAAGGAACGTTTGAGACGGATCTCGTCATTCTCTGTGTCGGCTTCCGACCAAGTACGGAATTGTTAAAAGGACAAATCGACATGTTGCCGAACGGTGCCATCATCGTCGACGACTATATGCGGACGAGTAATCCCAACATCTTCGCTGCCGGTGACAGCTGTGCCGTCTATTACAATCCGGCCCGGACATACGCGTATATTCCACTTGCCACAAATGCCGTCCGGATGGGAACACTCGTCGGAAAAAACTTACTTGCCCCAACGATTCGTTATCAAGGAACACAAGGCACATCCGGTCTTCGGTTGTACGATTTAAATATCGCTTCGACCGGTCTGACGGAAGATGCTGCTCCTTTCTTTGGTCTTGAAGTAGCAAGTACGACGGTCAAAGATGCCTATCGTCCTGAATTCATGCCGACAGCTGAAGATGTCCAATTGAAACTTGTCTACGAAACAGGAACACATCGTGTCGTGGGTGCGCAGATCATCTCAAAAGTCGACCTGACACAAGCGATGAACACATTATCCGTCGCGATTCAAAACGAGATGACACTCGAGGAACTCGCTTTCGTCGACTTCTTCTTCCAACCGCACTACAACAAACCGTGGAACTTACTGAATCAAGCGGCTTTGCAAGGGATGAAAGAACTGACATCGGAACGTGTCTAATTAATCAATGACTCAATCTTTTTAAAAATCGGAGTTCACACACGTGGACTTCGATTTTTTTATTTGTCATGCAATCGTCCCCTACAATCTGTTGCTACAGCCTTGTTGGAGACCCTTTTCCATTTGCTGAAAACTTCACTTGATTAATCAATTGACGTTTAGACGTGAATTGACAGGGAAGATATTACTTATGCAAATGAAACCATTATCTAGGAGGAATCAATTCATGTCACAGTCTAACAATCCGCTTACACAGTATTTCAACGATGATTTCCCAAAACAATATCAGGATGCACCGGCTGTTCAGGCAAAAATGGAACCGGTCCCCGATTGTGGTGAAGAAAGTTATAAAGGATCAGGCAAATTAACAGGGAAAAAAGCCTTGATCACAGGCGGCGACTCCGGAATCGGGCGCGCAGCTGCCATTGCTTATGCACGTGAAGGTGCAGATGTTTTTCTCAACTATCTACCGGAAGAACAACAAGACGCTGAAGAAGTTAAAGCACTTGTCGAAGCAGCAGGTCAAAAAGCATACTTACTGGCGGGCGACCTCAGTGATGAAACATTCTGTCAGCAACTCGTCAAAGAAGCACACGAATCACTTGGCGGAATCGATATTCTTGCCCTTGTCGCCGGCAAACAACAAGCCGTCGAGGACATCATGGACCTGTCGACGGAACAACTTCGCAAAACATATGAAATCAATGTCTTTTCGCTGTTCTGGGTCGTCAAAGCTGCTCTGCCGCTATTAAAAGAAGGAGCTTCAATTATCACGACGACTTCGGTCCAAGGATACAATCCAAGTGCAAACCTGCTTGATTATGCATCTACGAAGTTTGCGATCAACGGATTTACACGCGGACTTGCGAAACAAGTTGCGCCAAAAGGCATCCGTGTCAATTCCGTCGCACCGGGTCCAATTTGGACGCCCCTACAAATCTCAGGTGGCCAACCGAGCGAAAATATTCCGGAATTCGGACAAGACACACCACTAAAACGGAGTGGACAACCGGTCGAGCTTTCGGGCGTTTATGTGTTCCTCGCTTCAGATGACGCCAGTTATGTGACGGCACAAATTTATGGTGTCACAGGCGGAATTGAACTCGCTTAATTGAATGCTAGAGTAAAAAGCGGTTTTGATGGCGACATCAAAATCGTTTTTTTGTATGAGTTGCTTCTGCCGGTCTGATTTAGTCTAATGAAGGTATACATATAATTAGGAGATGATTCATGTGACAGAAAAAGAAAAGATGATTCAAGGCCAGTTGTATTTAGCTGGGGATGCCGAGCTTGTCGCTGATCGAAAGCGCGCTCAGAAGCTTTGCCATCAATTCAACCAACTCGGCATCGAAGAGTTACCTGCTCGAAAACTTCTCCTCCAGCAACTGTTCCAGACGGAGCAAACGGATTTCTACATTGAACCGTCTTTTAAATGTGATTATGGCTATAACATCACGCTCGGTGCCCGCTTTTATGCCAATTATGATTGTGTCCTGCTCGACATTTGTCCGATTACGATCGGCGACAACTGCATGCTTGCGCCGGGCGTCCACATCTATACGGCGGCTCATCCGCTCGATCCAGTTGAACGCAACAGCGGTTATGAATTCGGAAAACCGGTCGTCATTGGAAACAACGTCTGGATCGGCGGACGTGCCGTCATCACTCCGGGTGTGACGATCGGGGACAATGCCGTCATCGCGGCCGGAAGTGTCGTCGTCAAGGATGTCGCTCCGAACACTGTCGTCGGCGGGAATCCGGCCCGTTTCATCAAACCGATTTGATTTCTCATCAAATTTTAATCTAATCCTCAGTCTCCTCTCACTTGCGGGCGCTATTCTAAGAATAAGAAAAGCAGCTACCACTACTGAGGAGGAAATCATCATGACAAACGAAAAACGTACGGATAAGCAAAAAAAGAATTTTGTAAAACGCGGTCTCGCTTCAATCGCCATCACAGGAACGGTGTTAACAGGTGCCGGAGCCTTCTTACTATTCACCGGTCCAGGACACAATCTCGTCAATTCAACGGTCACGACTTCCGGGCAAGTCGAACAGAAAGTCGAAGCGGCTTCGACAAAAGTCTCGAGCAACGTCAAACAATCACTTCCGAGCGCGTTTCGTGAGGACGATCAAGAAGTGGAAGGAACGTTAAAAGAAGTATCTGATACATCAGTGACACTCACACAAAATGGTTCGGATCAGTCGTATTCGTTTGCCTCATCTGCTGACATCGAACAAGCTAAGGCTGGTGACTGGATTCAACTTGAGCTCACGCAAGATGGTCTTGTCCGTGAACTCGAACGGGAAGAGGATCGTGATGGTCGAGATGACGATTCATCCGACGATGACCGCAATGAAGTCACCGGTGTCGTCAAAGAACTGTCCAATGAACAAATCGTTTTGACTCAAAATGGTTCGGATCAAACGTACCGTTTCATCGAGCGAGCAGAGATCGACCAAGCGCAAGCCGGTGACAACGTCAAACTTGAACTGACTCAAAACGGTCTCGTCCGAGAGCTCGACCGGGAAGATGCAAATGATCGAGACGACCGGAACGATGACCGTCAAGAAGACGATGCAGCTGAAGACCAAGACATCCGTGGTGCATTGGTCCGTGTGACGGACACACAAGTCGTCATTGAACAAAACGGTAAAAACGTGACGTTTGAACGTGCGCAAAACATGGAACAGGATAATGATGTACAGGTTGATTCACAAGTCGAACTTGAGTTGAACGGATCTAAGCAAGTGACAGAAATCGACGAACAGTCGTAAGGAGGAAGTCTATGGCACCGACCATCTTAATCGTCGAGGACGATTCGAAAATCGCCCGCCTACTTGAACTGGAGTTAAACCACGCTGGATACGCGACGCAGGTCGCCTTCAACGGTAAAGATGGCTTAGTAGCTGCTGAGAACGACATCGATCTCGTCTTACTTGACGTGATGATGCCGGAGCTCAGCGGCTTCGAGGTGCTTCGACGGCTTCGCGGAAAAGGTAATCCGGTTCCCGTCATCTTATTGACGGCACGAGGCGAAGTGTATGACAAGGTTGCTGGTCTTGATCTCGGCGCCAATGATTATGTGACGAAACCGTTTGAAATCGAAGAATTGTTGGCCCGGATCCGGGCCTTACTCCGCTTGACGACACGTGCCGCCGTCGAATCCAATCAGTTGCATTATGCCGATGTCTTACTGGATTTGGACCGGCATGAAGCGTTTCGCAACGACGTCCCACTTGATTTGACTCCGCGCGAATTTGATTTGTTATCCTACTTGATGGAAAACAAGGAACACGTTCTGACGCGCGAACAAATTCTGAACCGTGTCTGGGGGTATGATTATTTCGGTGAAACGAATATCGTCGACGTCTACATTCGCTATTTACGTAAAAAAATCGATCGCAGTCGATCGCCTCTGATCCAGACGGTTCGTGGAATCGGCTATGTCTTAAGGGAGGAAACAGGATGAAGTTACGGACAAAATTGGCGTTATCGGTCACGCTGTTTACGACGCTTCTGTTACTCCTGTCCTTTTTAGTCGTCACTTACGTCGTCCGGGATCATCTGATCGAATCTCGATTCACCCAACTCGAGCAGGCAGAAGAGCTGATGGAGGATGATTCCTCGACCCGTGCCTTGCTGACATTACATGAAGACTCTGTTGTTTTGTCACGCGTTGATGGACGTTGGGTCATCACGAACGATGAAGAGGATGATGATTCTGCCACGGTCAATGGAGACGTCCAGGCGCGTGATCTTCCCGGAATTCCGACGACACGAGACGAACCGTTTAAATCTGGAAACTGGTTTGGTGTTGTCCACCAAGATCAAGCCTATCTGTTTGAAGATGATACGGTCGATGATACGATTTCAACCTTGATCTTCGCCTTCTCGATCGTCTTGCTCGTCGCTCTCATCATCGCCTTTCTCAGCAGTTTCTTTATTGCCTATCAGACGTTACGCCCACTTCGTCAACTCAGTCAGACGATGGAACGGATTTCTGACTCGGGCACACTCGAGACCGTTCCGGAACAACAAAATGATGAAATCGGCCAACTTGGTAAAGTCTTTAACCGGATGATCGGACGGGTCGATCAAACGATGGAGCAGCAACGGCAGTTCGTCGCCGACGTCTCCCATGAGATGAAGACGCCGCTGACCGTGATTGAAGGATACGCGAAATTACTGAAACGCTGGGGCAAAACGAATCCGGATGTCCTGGAGGAATCGATCAGTAACATCCTGAACGAAACGCATACGATGCGGAGCGGACTGATCGAGCCAATGCTCGAATTGTCACGACTCGGATACGGAGAAACGACGACGGAAACCATTGATCTCAAACAACTGGGAACGGAAGTCGCTGACCGGATGCACCATGCGTATGCGGTCGACCTTCGAGTTGATGCAACCGGTACCGTCATCGCGAACCACGAAGCACTCGTCCGTATTTTGACGATCTTCATCGACAATGCGATTAAATATGCGAAGGATCCAGAACTCCATCTCCGACCGGACCGCTTAGAAGTTCGTGATCGCGGAACGAACTTATCTGCTGAACAACGGAAACGTCTGTTTGATCGATTTTACCGGCTGGATGAAGCACGCGACCGCTCTGGCAGCGGTCTTGGACTTTCGATTGCCGCCGCGTTAGCGGAGCACCATCATCTATCCGTCGGAAGTGAAGCACGTTCTGGCGGTGGAAGTTGTTTCTACATTACGTTCCATTGACACCTGAAACGAAACTTTCCTTTGTCATTTAGCGTACACTAGAGGTAGTAGTCAGATGATGAAGGAAGGTTATGAACGATGGATAAAAAACGCTGGGGAGGCCTAGCCGTCGCAGGTGCATTTTTGCTTTCGAAAGGTAAAGTCCTACTCGCTCTCTTAAAGTTCTCTAAATTTGGCGGAACGTTAATCTCGTTCGGCATTTCGTTATTGTTTTATGCACAAATTTTTGGCGTCTGGTTTGGTATCGGTTTGCTGTACCTCCTGTTCATTCACGAGATGGGGCACTTAGCTGCTGCAAAACGGCTTGGCTTCAAGACGGGACCGGCGATTTTTATTCCGTTCATGGGTGCTGTCATCGGTATCAAGGATACGTTCCGGACACCAAAACAAGAAGCGATTTTAGCTTACGGAGGTCCGCTTGCCGGATTACTGTCCCTGATTCCGCTTTTGATTGGTTATGCGTTGACGGGAAACGAGTTTTGGCTCGTCATTTTCCACTTGGGGGCTTTGTTGAACCTGTTCAACCTGTTGCCGGTCAGTCCGCTTGACGGTGGACGGATTTTAGCTGGTCTGCCGATCGTCGTCTGGGTAGCGGGTCTCGCTGCACTGATTGCCTACGGCATCACGCATTTCAGCATCATCCTGTTACTCATCGCCTTCTTAGGCGGCAGTGCCGTCTGGAAACGATACCGTTTCGCGAAACAATACGAAGACAATAAATCCGTCCTGATGTTGTATCGTGCCGCCCGCAGTCGTGTCCTTCAAGCGAAAGTCGAGCAGGAACAACTGGCGGCAACGGAAACGGCTGCCGAACCGACAATCGATGAAATCGACGACACACCGAGTTCCACGTATGACCCGATTGCCTGGTCACTCCGGCACGATCTCCAAGATTTACGTAGTGCCAGTCCGGAAGAAGCAAAAAGTGCTGCTGACGACTTGTTACGTTATCAATATGATTCCGCCAATGACTATGATGCGTTACTACGCCGGCTTGATCAACGGATCGAACCATTGATCGAAGCTGAAAAATCGGTCGAATATCATCAGATGCCGAAAAAACAACAGACAATTACGTTAGTCGCTTACTTGGCGCTTGGCGCAATTCTCTTCATTGCCTTTGAATACTCAAAAGGATATCTTCCGACTCCGTCTTAAAAAGCAACTCTGTGAAACAGGCATTCCTCCAGTTGTGGGTGGGATGCTTTTTTGGATAAAAAAATCATTTTGCACATTGCCTGATTCGATTGCTTGCATCCGTTCATCGAAGCGACTAATCTGAATGAAAATCAATCTACCTGTTTTAAAAAAAGGAGGCTCTCCTCATATGATGAATAAAAATACAGCCCGACTAGGAGAAGCACCCATTAATAAACTTCTGATCGGGCTGTCGCTGCCGGCGATGATTGGTATGCTCGTGACAGCACTTTACAATATCGTCGATACGATTTTTGTGGCCCAAGGCATCGGGACTGTTGCCGTCGCTGCCGTCGGAATCGCCTTTCCCGTCCAGCTCGTCTTGATGGCGATCTCCAATTCGGTCGGAATCGGTGGGGCGGCAATTGCTTCCCAGCGGCTTGGTCAAAAAAATCTGGATGGTGCGAGTCGCGCCTATGCCAACGTCTTGATGGTTGTCTTCGTCGTCAGTATGCTCGCGATCGTAGCTGCCTTCATCTTCGTTGAACCGTTATTGCGTCTGTTCGGAGCGACACCTGAAATCATGCCGTACAGCATCGACTTCTTACGTGTCCTGTTACTCGGGTCCCCGTTCTTCATGCTGACGATGGCATCAAGCGCCATGTTGCGGGCGGAAGGCCGCGCCAGTTATCAGATGCGTGTCATGCTGACGACGGTCGCCATCAATATCGTCTTGACGCCACTGTTTATCTTCGGACTCGACTGGGGGATTCAAGGAGCAGCACTCGGGACGGTCGTCGCCCAAATCGTTGGTTCCGTCTTGATTTTCCGGTTCTTTTTCACAAAGGCAAAAAAGACGAGTTTGATATTGAATCGAGAAGCATTCCGCTTTGATCCGAAACTGGTTGTCCGGATGGGTCAAATCGGATCATCCTCTTTCATCATGCAAGTCTCGCAGTCCGTTTTGTTCATCACGGTCAATCATATGTTGGTTCGCTATGGCGGGACGACGGAACTGGCGACATTTGCCGTCATCAATAAATTCATGGCACTGGTCGGCATGCCGATCATGGGGATTGTCCAAGGGATGCAGCCGATTGTCGGCTACAATTTCGGATCAAAACAGTTTGACCGGATGTCACAAGCCATCAAACTGGCCATCCGCTACGGCTTGACGTTATCGATCACGCTCTGGCTGTTGATTCAACTGTTCCCCCGTTTTTGGGTCGGGATGTTCACGGAAGATACGACGTTACTTAACGACGGTTCGACGGCGATGCGGATTCTTTTTGCGATTTCGTTTGTCTATGGCATTCAGATGATCATCAACGGGATGTATCAATCGCTCGCCAAGGCCCGGGTCGCCTTGTTCCTGTCCCTCTCTCGGCAAACGTTATACACGATTCCACTCGTCTTGATCTTGCCCCTCTTTTTCGGAGTGCAAGGGGTCTGGTTCGCTTTCCCGATCGCCGATCTGATGGCCGTCTTGACCGCCGTCGTGTTTGCCTATCGTGACCGGATCATGCTCTTTAAACCGGACGAATACGCGGAACCGGAAGCAAAAGCCATTCAAGCAAAATAACCAACAACCCGTTAACCTACACGTTGACGGGTTGTTGGTTATGTTTATCAAAAGGCGAACATGCATTCCGAAGCGAAATACGGTATGCTGTTAAAAAAGGAGGGATGGTATGCCACAACCGTATACACTCGCGATTGATTTTGAAACGGCCAATCGGAACAGCCGCAGCATCTGTGCCTTCGGATGGTCTGTTTTATCCGCGGGACGAGTCGTGACGAGCCAACAAGTCTTAATCAATCCGGAGGAAGATTTTGATGCCGGCAACATCCGGGTCCACGGCATTCGACCGAGTAACGTTTGGGATGCGCCGGCCTTACCGGAAGCAATGGCAACACACGGCCTATTTGAATTGATTGAGAACGCAGAGCTTGTCGTCGCCCACAACGCCTCGTTCGATATGGGTGCACTCCAAAAAGCGATTCAAAAGTACGACTTGTATCAAATGCCGTCTTTTCAGTACGGCTGTACGGTCAAGTTATCCCGCAAACTGTATCCGTGGTTGCCGAACCACAAGTTAAATACGATGGCGGAGTTTTTAAATGTCTCGTTTAAGCACCATGATGCCAAAGAAGATGCCTACATCTGTGCCTTGTTGCTGCAGGATATGCTGGACCGGACAAATATCGAACATCCGGTCGAATTGCATCGCTTTTGTGGTGTCCGGATGGGCGAAGTCGCCTACTAATAAAGCTTTTTACTCTGGGATGACTTATATCCTCACGCGACGACTCCTGCAGAAAAGAATCGTTTGTTCGCTCGAAATCGCTTCCTAGGGAAAAACAAGCAGGAGCGACCCTGCAGCGAAGCGAAGAGGCGCGATGCTTGTCCCAGGAAAACGATTCGAGGCGAAAAAAAACGATTCTTCTCGTTTAAGAGAAAAATCGCATTTTGTCTTCAGTCTGAGGTGGCAGATTTGAAATCTGCCACCTTTTAAGTCGACTTTTTTAGTCTTTTTATCGTTTATTTCGTTGTTTGTTTGATCGGGAACCAGCCCGGACGACCTGTAATTCCAGCCCAGAGTGCATCCGGTACGACAAGTTCTGCTTGTGTCGACGGATCAAGTTCAGTCCGGATCGAATCCGTTTCGCCCGCTTCGACTTTTTCGACCCATTTCGGTTCCATGATCAACTCACGACCAAGGGCGACGAGTGGCACGACTTCAAGCGAACGCTCGACTTCTTCCGGTGTATGGAGTGAACCGACACCGATGACAGGAACCTGTTGCCCTACACGCTCTTGCACAAGGCTGATCGGTGAACGAGTTTCGTTTTGATCACGAATCGATCCAGCAAAGAAGTCCATGACCGACACATGCAAGTAGTCGAGGTCTTTTTTCGCAAGTGCGTCGACGAGTTGCATCGTGTCGTCTAGTGTAATCCCTGGGTTTTCGACTTCTTCTGGTGAGAAGCGGTAACCGACGATGAACGACGGATCTTGTTTTGCGACAGCTTCGACCGCATCGACGACTGCGAGTGGGAACGCAAGGCGTTTTTCGAGACTGCCCCCCCATTTGTCGTCACGACGGTTTGAATGCGGTGAGACGAATTGTTGAATTAAGTACGTATTCGCACCATGAATCTCCACTCCATCAAAGCCGGCTTCCATCGCGCGACGTGTTGCTTGACCAAACGCCTCGATGATGGCTTCGACTTCTTCCGCTTCAAGTGCCCGCGGTGTCATTGCGCCTTCACGTTCTGGTGCAACGGCACTCGCACTGACTGTTTGTCCACCGACGAGTTCTGGCGGTGCCATACGACCGGCATGGAAAATTTGCAGAATTGCTTTTGCGCCTTGATCTTGAATCGTTGTTGCGAGACGTTTTAAGCTCGGAATCAATTCGTCGCGCTCTGCCCCAAATTCATTCGGGAATCCTTGACCGTCTGCCGTGACGTTGGCACACGCTGTGATGACAGCACCGACACCACCTGAACGTTCTGCATAATAAGCGAGTTCCGCTTCCGAGACCTCACCGTTTTCTTCAGCCGCATAGTTCGTCATCGGCGCCATCATGATCCGGTTCTTTAGAGTCACTCCGTTTGGAAGTGTAAACGTATCAAACATCTTTTTAGTAGCCATTAAAGCATATCCTCCTCTGAAATCTTAACTTGAATATCGTCAGTATACGCCCGTGTTCCGTCAAATGACTAATGATGTGCCTAGCCGATGCTCAGCCAGATCATCCAATACGATGTTTACGTTTTCTCCGTCCACCCGGCCACCACCAGTTCCAATGCCCAAACAGTTTCATCAACGCCGGAACGAGGAACATCCGGACGATCGTCGCATCGATGAAGATCGCAAGCGCGATACCGACGCCAAGTTGCTTGATCGGACTGACTCCTGTAAAGGCAAATGCCCCGGTGACGACAATCATGATCAAGGCAGCAGATGTGATGATTTTACTTGTCTTCGCAAGCCCCATTTCCGTCGCAAGATCGTTATCGCCTGTTTCTTCATAGTACTCCTCCATCCGCGAGACCAGAAAGACTTCGTAATCCATCGAGAGACCGAACACGAGTGAAAAGATGAAGACCGGTGTTAAAATCCCGATCGTTTCTGCCGGGAACACGAGACCTGATTCAAAGATGATGACGAGTAGACCAAACGTTGCTCCGAGGCTCAGCAAATTCATCAGGATCGCTTTGATCGGAATCAGAATCGATTGGAACGCAATCAACAAGATGATGAATGTCGCCAGTAAAACGATTCCAAGTGCGAGTGGCATCTTCGAATAAATTTCATCATAAATTTCTTGATTAAAGGCTGCAGGTCCTCCGACTTGATATCCTTGCTCGCGGATTTCGCGGACCCAGGCCTGGGACGTCTTATCTCCAGGATCCCCTGTTAAATTGACATTCACCCGGGCGACTCCACTGTCGAAGGTGATCAAGGAAGCGAGTTGTTGTTTTCCTTGATCACTAGCGACGATTTGGGAGACATCTAGCCCGCTTGCTTCTGCGAGTGATGCTGCCGATACCACACCGCGTACGCCTTCGTCTGCCTCCAGACGTGTCGTCAATGCTTCCAGCTGCTCAAGTCCTTGTTCTGTTTGAAAATCAGCTTTTAGCAAAACAACGGCATCCGTCCCATCATTGCCAAACGTTTTTTCCCAAGCTTCGAACGCAAGGCGCGATTCATAGTCTTCTGGTAAAGCACTCGCTTGTGGAATATTCAGTTCCAAGTCACGGAGTGGGATTAAGCAAGGTAACAGTAAGAGTAACGAAAACAAGGTAATCGCAACGGGACGCTTCATCACGAAACGGGCCAGCTTTCGCCATCTGACTTCTCCTTGTTCCGAATCCGTTTTAAAAATCCGTCCTTTTTCCAGCCATTTACCTAAAAGGGCCAGCAAGGCGGGAAGTAATGTGACTGCACTGACGACTGCTCCGAGTACCGACACTAACGTTCCGATCGCGACAGCTTGAAAAACATCGACATCAATCACAAGTAGTCCTGCCAGACCTACGAATACACAAATCCCCGAAAATAGGATCGATCGTCCGGCTGTTGCAACGGACACTTCAGCCGATGTCGTGATGGACCGTCCGCCTGCTCGTTCTTCCCGAAAACGATTGACGTACAGCAAGGAAAAATCGATTCCCAGTGCGAGGGAAATCATGGCGACGGCATTTAAGACAAAGATCGATAATTCCTGTTGACCGGCAATAAAATAAAGTGTTCCTGCACCAAAGATGAACGTAACGAGTCCCATGATGAGCGGTAAGATGGCAGCAAGTGGTGTTCCGAACACAACAAGTAACACGAGCAATGCTGCAGGAACACCAATCAATTCCGCTCGGACTAAATCATTTTTCGAAGCTGTGTTCAAATCATCGACGATCAACGGTTCCCCGGTTAGCCGGATGGAGCTGCCGTTACGCGGATCAAGTTTTTCTTGCACCGCGCTCACCCACGATGGTTCAATGTTGGGTATACCAATCGATACATATCCTTTCCCGTCCTTCAAGGCGTCCGGATTCTCCTTTAATCCAACGACCTGCCCGACCCCTTGAATCGTTCGAAACATCGCGACATGACGGTCCATGTCTTCTCGGATCGTGTTCTCTTCGCCTTCAAACAACACGATGATTTGATGGGGGTCTTGATTGAACTCACGCTCCAATACCCGTTCCACTTGCTGAAATTCACCGTCCCGTGTAAAACCATTTCCTTTGAGTTGATCCGGAAGTTGAACTGCAAAATAACCGAGTCCGATTAAGACGATCAACCAGATCACACTGATACTTTTTCGAAAACGCACTACTTGTCGGCCAAACCGTTCCATCGTTCATCGCTCCCCCTCTTTTCGCATACAAGAAACACATCCTTCGCCTGATATGACAAAGGATGTGTTTACGTCTTTTGAAAAATCTGTAGCCACGTATTTCCGAAATTCGACGAGGTCGAGACGATTGCAAGCCGTTGTGCTGCTTCATCCAACAATACCGTCTTGAGCAGCACCGATGATTGACAACCATCAAATTTGAATTTCAGCTGGTCTTTTTCATATAGATAAAAACGAGTCGCATCCGTAATTGAAAAGAGATGCTGTCGACTGTCCACAAGCAAATATTCATCATACTCCGAAAACGGAATAATCTGTTCTTGTTCTGTGACAGCATCCCAAATGACATATCTCGACTGTGTCAGGTCATAGGAAATCATCGTCCCTGGCACAATCAGACGTTCAAACGCAAACCGTGGATCATATCCACGCTCAATCAGGCGTCCCAGTAAAGGAGCTTCATCGTAATCAGAAAATGTTCCTTCCTGTTTTTCAAAACAATATCGCACGACATCGGTCTCAGCTGAATACATAAAAATGCTGTCATCTTGCCATTCATACAGGTTACTGAACCACGCATCTGCAAAAACGGCGGGGCGATCCATATACTGAAGACGTCCGTCTCTTAAATCAAGTAAACCAAAGATTGATGTTTCTTCAAAAACGATGAACACACGGTATCCGTCTGGTTCAAAATACCAGGTAAAGGGAATATACGCACATGCTGTTTCCCATCGTATTCTCAAGTCTGAATCACATTTCGTAAATCCGCCTTGATCTCGATATAAAATCAGATCATCACCAAACCGATCGAATAGTGAAACAGACTCATGGAGCAACAGCTCAGCGGCTGGTTTATACATACGCATCACTTCCTACTTCTTACGGTATCAACCTTCGCTGTTTCTAGCTACTGTCGATGCGCTCGGCGAGCACGTCCTGTATACTAAAACTAAACCAAAAGGAGGAACCTTTATCATGAAACCCCTACAACTATCAGCAGATACCGCTGTCGAACTTTCAAAACGTCTCAATGTGCCACTCGAACAGTTGATGCACATGCCACGACATATCTTGATTCAAAAAC
Source organism: Exiguobacterium antarcticum DSM 14480 (assembly GCF_000685865.1). Lineage (GTDB taxonomy): Bacteria > Bacillota > Bacilli > Exiguobacteriales > Exiguobacteriaceae > Exiguobacterium_A > Exiguobacterium_A antarcticum. The sequence goes on from NZ_JMKS01000003.1 coordinate 1,204,408, forward strand.
TGGTCGAATTAGAAAGTGAACAATCTAAATCATCCACTGAAGAGGAAACACCACCCTCAAAAGAACTATGACTAAAAAATGCCCTTCTCTCTTGCGATCATCGCTTGAAAAGAAGGGCATTTGCTATTCATCCGATTAAGCTTGTGGATTGTACTTCGATTTTCCGTAACGGAAGACGTTGACGATTGCTTTCCCATCACTCGGATATCCGTTTGGATGATCGATCGGGAACAGCGAAAAGAAGATGAAGTAAAACGAGAAGTAGGCAAATTGGTACGTAAAAATCGAAGCCTCGAACACACCGGCATAAATCAGACCATTGACGATGAGGATACTGATTAAGTTAAAAATCGCGCCACCGGCATAAACGGTAATGTTCGTAAATTTATTTTCATGACGAAGCGCCTCGTACTGGCACCATCCGTCCCAAAAGTAGACACGATTCAGACGGATCGGTCCGACCCGTAACAAGGATTTTCCGGATCCGATATTGATTTCCATGTTACCGCCAAACAAACGTGCAAAAAAGTAATGCCCCATTTCATGGATCAATGTGACAATCGGTAATAACAGAAAAAACGAGAAGAAAAATTTCCAGATATCATTAAAACCAAACATATAAGACGTACATCCTTTCAAAAACCAACACTCTAGATACTACTTTTATAGTATGTTCCCCGAAGTCCCAAAATGAAACAGAAACCACTTGAAATCATTAAATCAATTCGATGACAATGCAACACGACTGTCATGTTTTTCGTCCACCTATTCATTTCAACAAAAAAATCGAAGTCCACTTAAAGTGAACCTCGATTTCCCCAGCATCCCATTTGTCTCAAACAGATTGTGCTTTATTTAGTTTTGTTTCTTTCGTCGTTTGCTCGCCGCATACAATAAACCAAGAACCGTCAGCGCGGCTCCACCTGCGACCGCATACTTCTTATAGTCCGACTTCCGTTCTGCAATCACCGTCGTCGTCAACGCTTTGACGACGATTTCTTTTTCTTCATGCAGACGGGGTGCATGGATTTTCACGGTGCCTTCTTCGACGAGGACTTCAAATTCTCCGCTCGGTAACGTGATTGTCACATCCTGCTCTGTCGCGTTGTGATAGACACGTTGCCGTTCGACATATCCTTCATACGTCCGTTTCAGTTCGTAGGCGATGATGCCTTCTCCCTCTTCAAGAAAACGGAGATGTTTACGAATCATCGCGGTGTTTTCTAACCGGAACATCGGATATTGACGACGCATGGCGATCAACCCTTTGACGTATTCGACACTATAACGGAATTGATCCGCCCGTTCGTAATCCAGTCGATTCACGACTTCACCCGCATTGAAGCTGTCGCGAATCCCGTTTTTCGTCCGGAAGAATTCTTGTCCTGCGTGTAAAAATGGAATGCCTTGTCCTGTCAAGATGATGGCATTTGCAAGCATCTGTCGCTTCCTGCGAATCTCATCCGTATCTTCCGGGCGTGAGATCAACAGTTTATCCCAAATCGTTAAATCATCGTGTGCTTCGACGTAAGAAACGACTTGGTTCGGTTCCTCCGCGAATCCTTGTGAAGATACGTTACCAGCGATACCGCGTTTGACTTCACTTGTCCGCTCGAAAGCACCACTGATGAATCCGCGATCCGTCGGTGTCTGGACATCTCCTTTGATCCCGTCACGTAACCCATTGTTGAAGTGCGCGATTCCCGGCATTTGTGGTGCATTAAAGTAATTGGCTTTCTGTTCCGGTGCTAGTGGCGTATCGAGATCCCACCCTTCGCCGATAATCAAAATCGAAGGATCAATCCGATCGAGGGCGTGACGCACTTGATTCATCGTCTCAACATCATGTAACCCCATCAAATCAAATCGGAATCCGTCGAGGTGATATTCCTTTGCCCAGTAGGTCACGCAATCGAGGATGAACTTCCGCATCATGAAACGTTCTGATGCCGTATCGTTTCCGCAAAAACTGCCGTTCGACAGCGTACCATCTGCTTCGTGACGATAAAAGTATCCAGGTACGAACTGACCAAGTGGTGCCGTTTCCGCGTCATACACATGATTAAAGACGACATCCATCACGACACGGATCCCCCGGTCATGCAAAGCCTGAATCAACGCTTTCAGCTCACGGATCCGGACTGTCGGATCGTCCGCGTTTGACGCATACGAACCTTCCGGCGCAAAATAATTGACGGGATCATATCCCCAATTGTAGTTGTCCGGATCATTCATGACCGATTCATTCACTGAACCAAAATCATAGATCGGCAGGAGTTGGACATGGGTCACTCCCAGGTCTGCTAAATAATCAAGCCCGGTCAAGCCACCAGTCGGCGTCCGTGTGCCTGCCTCCGTCAATCCGCGGAACGTGCCTCGTTCGATGACACCACTCGCCGGATGGCTTGTCGCGTCTCGGACATGTAGTTCATAGATGACTGCATCTTGTGAGGAATGGAACAACGGGCGTTCTTCAATCCAACGGTCCGGTTGTATCGTGGACGGATTGATTAATGCCCCCCGTTTGCCATTCGTCCCGACTGCTTTTGCGTAGGGATCCACTGCTTCGATCTTTTGTCCGTTGATGCTGGCTTGAAACGTATAAAAGTAACCTTCATACACAGCACGATCCAGTTCAACGACGAATGTCCCTTTCGTATCTGGCGTCAGTTCGATTTCTTCGACTTTTCTTGCCCGTAATGTCCGGTACAGTCGAATCGCAACACGTTCTGCCGTCGGCGCCCACAGGCGGACCCGTATCATCGTCTCGTCAAACGTTGCTCCTAGATCCGTTCCTCTATAGGCATATCGCTCATCCAACTCTTCTGGTGTGAGCGTCAACATATCTGCTGTTTGTTTCAAAGCCATGCACCCCTTTCATTTCATGGTTTTTATTATAGCAAAATTTCACACGGGTGAACGTTTCGACTGTCCACCTTTGTCGTTCTTTTCCTGTAACTTCATTGAGAAGACAGAGCATTTCCGGACAAATATGCTAAAATGGTTGTGGAACGAAAGGGGAGATTTAAATGGCAGCAAAAGATAATTCATTTGATATCGTGTCACAAATCAACATCGAGGAAGTCAAAAATGCGATGCAAGTCGCTTTGAAGGAAATCACGAACCGCTTTGACTTTAAAGGCTCTAAAAGTGATATGAAACTAGAGAAAGAGGATTTGATCCTCATCTCGGATGACAACTTCAAACTCGATCAAGTGAAGGATGTCTTGACAGCAAAACTCATCAAACGTGAAGTACCGACAAAAAACCTGCAGTATGAAAAAGTCGAACAGGCCGCTGGTAATACCGTTCGTCAACGCGTCATCCTCAAAAGTGGGATTGACCGCGATGATGCGAAAAAAATCAACAACGCCGTCAAGGAATCGAAACTCAAAGTCAAAACACAGATTCAAGACGATCAAATCCGTGTCACGGCCAAATCACGTGATGACCTGCAACAAGTCATGCAAATCGTCCGTGAGTTATCGTTATCGGTTGACGTCCAGTTCATCAACTTCCGTTAACCAGAAAAATCCCCTTTCTCCAAGCTGGAGAAAAGGGATTTTTTTATACTTATTGAGCCGTATAACCACCATCAAGCACAACGGCTTGACCGGTCACACCCGCCGCTTTATCACTTGCTAAGAAGATCGCATAGTCCGCGATTTCTTTTACTTGTAATAAGCGGTGTTGTGGCACCAACGGATAGATGACTTCTTCAAGTACACGGTCGAGTGGCACGTTGCGTGTCTCTGCGAGAGAAGACAATTGTTTTTGAACGAGTGGCGTATCGACATAACCCGGGCAAATCGCATTGACGGTAATGCCGGACGTTGCACCTTCCAGTGCTGCGACCTTCGTCAAGCCGATGACGCCGTGTTTTGCGCTATTGTAAGCCGCTTTACCGGCAAATCCGATCAGTCCATTAATCGATGACATATTTAAGATTCGACCGAATCCCTGTTTTTTCATGATCGGGAAAACATATTTCGTATAAAGGAACGGTGCCCGTAACATGATGCTTTGCAGTAAGTCGAATTTTTCAGTCGAGAATTCTTCGATTGGTGAGACGTGTTGCATCCCGGCATTATTGATGACGATATCGATGCGTCCGTAATGGCTCATCGTCTGTTCGATGCTCGACTGGATGGCGACTTCGCTCGTCACATCCCCCGCTACGGCAAAGGCTTCGAATCCTTTACTTTGGAGTGCCTCCGCCGCTTGTTTCGCAGCGTCCTCTTGTAAATCGACGATGACGACTTTTGCGCCTTCTTGGGCAAATTCTTCCGCGATTTCAAGACCAATCCCACTCGCTGCTCCCGTAATCAAGGCTACTTTTCCTTCAAGTTGTTTCATCTTCATCTACTCCTCTTTGCTCGTTTGTTTCCTTTACTGTACGCTTAGACAACGAATAATAAAAATGAATACTTGTTATGATATATATAACCTGTACGAATAGGAGTGAAGAGAATAGATTTTCGCCAATTGGAATATTTTACGGAAGTCGCCCGATTTAAAAGTTTTACGAAGGCGGCCGACCATCTCCATGTGACTCAGCCGACGCTCAGCAAGATGGTGCGTCACTTAGAGGAAGAACTCGACATCGAACTGTTTGACCGGAGCAAGCGGCAAATCGTCTTGACCGATGCCGGTGCGACCTTACTGACAGAAGGCGAAAAGATCTTAAATCAATTGGCCGACTTACCGTCTCATCTCTATGACGTCATGCACTTGACGAAAGGTACGATTCGGATCGGTGTCCCACCTTTGATTGGATCGCTATTTTTTCCACGTCTCTTACGTCAGTTCAAGGAACGGTATCCGATGATTGCGATCGAGATAACGGAAGCCGGCGGACATGCGCTCGAAAAAGCCGTCGTTGCCGGAGAGGTCGATTTGATTGCGACGGTTTTTCCAGCTGACGAACATTTGACCGTCTTTCCATTTATCGAAGAAGAACTTCATTTGTTTTTACCCGAACAACATCCGTTAGCGCGTCAGTCGATTTTGTCCTTAGATCAAGTGGCAGACCTTCCTTTCGTTTTGTTCAATGAAACGTTTTCGCTCCATGATGTCGTCTTACAGGCGTGTGAAGCAGCCGGTTTTCAACCGAACATCGCACACGTCAGTTCACAGTGGGACTTCCTTTGCCTACTCGTCGCGGAAGGAAATGCGGTGACACTGCTTCCCCGCTCGCTTGCCCAACAAATGACGATCAAAGGTGTAAAGACGATTCCATTAACGGTACGTGTTCCTTGGCAACTGGGTGTCGCCGTTCCGACCGGTCGATATCAATCGTATGTCACCCGCGAATGGATCCGATTCGTCCAAGAAATCCATTCTAAAAATGAATGATATGTATAAAAACCATGTATTTGTAGCATGGTTTTTCTTCCTTTAAGATAAGTTGTATCGTTCACAACAGAAAGGAAGTTATTCACTATGGCAACGCACTTAGACAACCGACACGAAGTCGGGATGAAAAAATTAAACGAGTTTACAGATACAAATTCTGCTCAATCGACCCATGAAAAAATTGCCGAGTCCTTAAAAGATATTGCACCGGCTGTCGGCGAATGGATCACGGATTTTGCATATGGCGAAGTTTATAGCCGGAATGGTCTTGTGAATCGGGACCGTGCAATCGTCACGATCGCTTCACTTGTCACACAAGGGACAGAACCGCAGCTTGCTCTTCATATCAATACGGGTCTGACGGCTGGCTTGACTGGAAATGAAATCGTCGAAGCCATCATGCACCTTGTTCCCTATACAGGTTTCCCACGCGTCTTGAATGCTCTTGAAGTAGCCAAAGTCGTTTTCGCTGAGCGTGGTGTCACGGTCGATCCGGCTTAATTGGAAATAGGATGAGATGTAGCAGACGCAGGGTATACTCTTATTACAAGGGAGTGATGCCTCATGCAGTATGCACTCATTACGGATTTGCACAGTTCATTACCCGATACCCGCGCCGTATTGACGGCGATTCAACAGACCGCTCCTCAAGCCATCGTTTTTTCACTGGGGGATGTTCATGAATGCCATATCGGGAAAAAACGGGCGAAACGATACACGTTCGAAGAAACCGAACAGATCGTGACGCTCGATCCAGATTTTTTAAAGTTATTATTTTTTGAGACATTACTCGGTAATCAAGAAGAACGGTTGCTGTCGCTGATTCCGGTCGGGGCGTCAAGTACGCTTGACCAACTCCGTTCCTCAGACCGCCTCAAACAAACCGAGTCTGCCTTGTTCCTTCATGGTGACCAATTGAAGTGGAGTTACGATTTAACACCAGATACGTCTCCCTATAAAGAGCGTCTGTTGTTTTTCGGTCACAGTCATGTCCGCGGACTGTTCAAAGACGGAAAACGGCTGAAAATTCAACTGGGTGTTCCGATTTCCACCAAGCGTGGATACTATGCCATCAATGTCGGACCGGTTCTCGTCGAGCGGGAATGGCTGCTTTATGATACGACGGCCGAAACCATCACGTTCCATCAAACGAGATAAGTCTCTAGACGAACAACCCCCTGCTCTACTCACATCACGTGAACAGAACAGGGGGTTGTTGTGTGTTTCGTATCTCACCGACTCTTACAGGTGGCGAACGAGTGAAGCACGGACTAAATCCACTTGCGTGAACTCCGTTTTATCGGCAAACTGATTCACGACACGGCGCACTTCACCTTGGCGACGAACGAAGCTTGTCGGTACAGGCGTTTTCCGGACGAGTTGCTCATACAACGTCGTCAATTGATGATCATCGATGACTGTTGTCATTTGATCAAGGAACAACAAGACATGCAGACGGTTCAAGTAATCCCATGGTTTATCTTCTGAGCGGAACTCGTTCCGTGCCAACCATTTCTTCAGACCAATCGCATCGATTTGGTTGAGCGTCTCTTTTGTCCGTGGTGCTTTCCATAATGCCAGCAGTTCACCTAATTTTTTACGTGTCTGCTTTTTCACCATGAAGAATTCAAAATTTCCTTTTGTTTCGAGTGCATCCCCACCGATTGGAGCGATTTGATCCGCTCCTGGTGCTGTGACGAAATCAAACACGAAATCGACCGATTCACCGGGAAGCCATGCGGCAACTTTTCCGTGGAAGTCAGCGATGAAGGCAACTGATTCAGCCAAGTCTTCCTGATTCATTTGTGTAGATGCGTGCTGTAACCGTTCCATTGTCTCTTTGTTCATATAATAACCCCATCTTTAATCTGATTTATATTACATTTCTTCTGGAGCACCGACACCAAGCAGGCGTAATCCTTCCATCAATACAATCGTAACCGATTTCACGAGTGCAAGGCGAGATTGTTTTTCTGCATCTTCTTCTAGGACACGGACTTGTCCATAATATTTGTTGAAGCTTTGAGCTAAATCAAGCACATACCGGCTGATGATTGACGGTTCGCGACGTGTAAACGCCCGGTCGATCACAGTTGAGAACTGGTTCAGCATCGATACGACGCCCCACGAGTAATCATCCGCACTTCCGACAAACGCCGATCCATCGTATTCCCCTTTACGAAGTAAGGAATTTGCCCGCGCATTCGTATATTGGACATACGGACCCGTTTCTCCTTCAAATTTAAGCATTTGTTCTAAATCAAATTCGATGTTGTTCATCCGCTCATTTTTTAAATCATGGAAAATGACGGCGCCGACACCGACTTCGCGTGCCGTCTGTTCGGCATTCGCCAAGTTTGGATTTTTCTCGGCGATGTTTTGCTTCGCAACATTGATCGCATCTTGTAACACTTCTTCCAGGAGGACAATCCGTCCCTTACGTGTCGACATTTTTTTGCCATCTTTCATGATCAGACCAAACGGCACATGGTGCATGCCATACACATTTTCAAACCCAAGTTTTTTCAAGACCGCAAACAGCTGTTTGAAGTGAAGTGCTTGTTCCCCACCAACAACATAAAAGGCTTGCTCGAAACCGTATGTCTCAAGACGGTAGACCGCAGCCGCCAAATCACGTGTCGCATATAACGTCGCACCGTCTTTCTTCTTGATCAAGGCCGGAGGCATCCCTTCTGCTTCGAGATCGACGACCATTGCGCCTTCCGATTCAACTAACAATTCTTTTTCTTCGAGCAGATCAATGACGTGTTGCATCTTATCGTTATAGAACGCTTCTCCGTTCAAACTGTCGAAGCTGACACCAAGCATTTGATAGACGCGGTTGAACTCGACGAGCGACACTTCACGGAACCATGTCCAAAGTGCCGTCGCTTGTTCGTCACCCTGTTCGAGTTTTTTGAACCAAGCACGCCCTTCGTCTTCTAGAGCCGGGTTCTCTTCTGCTTCTTCGTGGAAACGGACGTACAATTTAAGCAGTTCCTTGATCGGCTCAGCGCGGACGTCTTCTTCTTTGCCCCACATGTTGTAAGCGACCATCAGCTTACCAAACTGTGTTCCCCAGTCCCCCAGATGGTTGATGCCGACGACGTCGTATCCTTTTTTCCGTGAAATCTGATTTAAGGCATTCCCGATGACCGTCGAACGTAAATGACCCATCGAGAAAGGTTTCGCAATGTTCGGTGATGAGAAGTCGGTGACAATCGTTTTTCCGGTCGGCTCGCTTGATCCGTACGCTTGTTTTTCTTCCAAGACACGTTTGACGATCTCCCGTGAGACGATTTCCCGATTTAAGAAGACGTTGACGTATGGTCCTGCTGCTTGGACGTTTGAGAACAATGGATTATCGATTTTTTCAGCCAACTCCGTCGCAATCATCATCGGTGCTTTGCGGAACGCTTTAGCGAGTTGGAAACAAGGGAAAGCTAAATCCCCATGATCTTCGTGTTTTGGTTGTTCAATCAATTGTTCAATCTCTTCTTGCGATAACGCATCACCAATCACGTCATGTAATACTTTGGCATATTGTTGCTTATAACTCATTTCGTTCCCTCCAACAGTTTATTTTTTCCAATAAAAAACGCCCTTTGCGCAACACGCAAAGAGACGGAATGACCGCGGTACCACTCTTCTTGGTGTCAAACATGTGACACCCACTTTAACTGGTGATAACGGGGATCCCCCGGCTACGCCTGATCAGATTGATTCGGATAGCATCTCGGAAGTGCGCTTCACGGTTTTTGTTTCATTCAGGCTTCCACCATTCCCTGATTCGCTGGCTGATCAAATCATCCCGTTACTTTCTTCGTCATCGATTGTTGATATCTTTCACATTATACGCAATCCCTCTCATTCTCTCAACCTTATTTTTTTTGTAAATCTATCATCATATTTTCCACAAAACGGGTATAAGTAGGAAAGGACTGCTAAAGGAGGGGACGCCCTATGGTCTACTATCAAAAAGTGGCGCGCACTGGTTGGCTTGTCTTGTGTCTCGTCGTGATTATCCTTACCTTCACTTTATGGATGTACCCGACACTTCTCGACTTTCCGCTCTCGTTCGGAAATGCGGCCTATCTACTGGCACTGATCATCTTGTTTCAATTCGATAATGTCCGTCGCGGCGGCATTTATTATACATTTCAAGAAGGGATCATCTTATTCATCTTCCTCAACTATGGCTTATTGCCATCAATCCTTCTCAGTCAGATTGGCATTCTAATCTTTCAATTTTTCTCGCACAAACAAGAAATTCGCTTAAAACGCTTTTTATATTTGTATCCGATTAATGTCTTGTTTGATTTGTTCTATCTCGCTTGTCCATCACTCGTTTACTTAGCTCTCGGCGGACCGATTGGAACCGGTTTTACCTACTCGGAAGCCTTAGTTCCATTTTCAGGCTATTTGGCGACCGTCCTGACCGTCTCTTACGTGCAGTGCCGTTTCGTCAACCGCGTTCTCTTCTTAAGATACGACTGGACTCGCCTCGTTCGCCTACAGACACTTGTCTACGGTATCAGTATGCTGAGTGCCTTTCTTGGCATCTGGTTTTATGATGAGAACCCCCTCATCGCTGCCTCTGTCTCGACACTGATCCTATTTTTATTCAAACGATTACTGCAACAGCGTGGCATGACACTTGAAGCAATGGAAAATGCCAAACGGTTTGATGACGCCAAAGAACATCTGCTGATTTCCCGTTTTGAACGCGAGGCCATCGACTCGTTACTACTTGATTTACCCCACTTACTTGATTTTTCAGAAGGATGGATCTCGATTCAGCAACAACGTAAACAGGTCATCTATAATATCCGGACAAAAACCATCATCGATGTCCTTCCATTGTTTCACTCGTTATCCGCGGAACAACTGCAGACCCCAATCATCCATGGTCTACGATTTGACTGGGGAAAGGATATCCAGATTGCCTTACCGGTCGACCGTCACTCGATGCTTGCGATTCCTTCCATCACAAGCGAGGATGTTGATGTCTCCATCGTTTTGTTCCATCAAGTAGCAGATGCGTATGATGAAACGAACGCCGATGAACTAGCACGCCTGCTCCGTATCTTTTGCCGTGTGTTGCATCGTTCACAGGAAACGTATCAACTGTATGCTGAAAGCCGGACGGATGCTTTAACGGAACTCGCTAACAGCCGGGCTTTTTATGAAGAAGGGGCGCATCAATTTGCTGCTGACCATTATCCGTTGTCGATCATCTTGTTCGACATCGATCATTTTAAATATGTAAATGATACGTATGGTCATAAAGTTGGGGATTTGGTCTTACGTGAACTCGGCCGGCGCATCTTATCCTTACAGCAAAAACAACCGGCGATGTTTGCTGCCCGTTACGGTGGTGAAGAATTTGTCTTATTGATTCATCATTGTCCACAAAATCAAGCGATTGACTTAGCAGAACAAGTTCGGCATGCTGTCCTTGATCGGCCTTTCGTCGTCGAGGGACACCGTCTATCGATTACGATCAGTCTTGGTGTCGATACGGTCAACCAGCCCTATGAACGTTCTTTTGAAGAATCACTCCGTCAGGCCGATCATGCTCTTTATGTAGGTGGAAAACACAATGGTCGAAACTGTACTGCACATTACGCGAATCTCTGAAAGGTCGTGAACACCTTGTCAATCATTGAAATTGAACGTACACTCCCGACACTTGAGCTCCCACGGACGATTCGGATTTATCGCCCGACAGAGTTGCCGGCTGACGAAGCACTTCCGGTCATCTATATGCACGATGGGCAAAATGTCTTCAGTGGTGAAACCGCTTCGTTCGGAAAAGGTTGGGAAGTACATCATGCCCTGCACGCCGTGAAGCTCCATGCGATGATCGTCGCCATCGATAGCCCGGATGACGCGATGGACCGCTACGACGAATATGCACCTTGGACCGATGAAGCCTTATTGATGCGCACCGCTTATCCTTCACACCGGACAACAATCGGAGGGCATGGCAAACGATACATGGACTGGATCGTTCACGAACTAAAACCTTATATCGATGAACACTATGCTACTGTTCCGACGGATACGACCATGATCGGCAGTTCGATGGGCGGGGTCATTTCGCTTTATGGTTTGTTCGCCTATCCGGAAATCATCACACGTGTCGCGGCTCTCTCGACTGCAGGATGGGCTAATTTTTCCTCCCTTCTTGAATTCATCGAACGTAGTCCAAATTTGTCGGAGCAACATCGTTGTTATATGGATGTCGGAACAAAAGAAATCAGCGGACCGATGACCGAAATCGACTACTTACACACAAATGACGTGCTCGCTCAGGCTGTCCGGCGAAAAGTAGAAACGGCACGATATGAAGTCATCCCGGACGCCATCCATCATGAAACGGAGTGGGCAAAACGAATGCCGGACATACTCCGGTTCTTATTTTCTTCCTAAACGACAAACAGACTGCCTGGACCCGATCGGGTCCGGACAGTCTGTTTTGATGACGTACCACTTAGTTGACGAGTTCTTCCGTCTGTTCTTTTACGTAACGATTCCGTGGGTGTTCCCGGCATTCATCTGAGCAAGAGCGCATGACTTTAGGTTCACACTCTTCACAACAGAAGTGTTGACGATTACATTCTGGATTTGCACAGTTCACATACCGTGTTTCATCTTTTCCACAGTAGTAACACGTCGAGACGACCGTTGGATTGACTTCATTGACAGGTACTTGGATGCGCTCATCAAATACATACAGTTCGCCTTCCCAATCTTCTCCACGCGTTGCTTCGTCTTTCCCATACATGACGACGCCACCTTTCAGATGGAAGATGTCATCACTACTTTGACGTTTCCGGAAATAAGCCGTGAATTTTTCACAACGGACGCCGCCCGTGCAATACGTCAGGACTTTTTTCCCTTCAAACAGGTGTTCATTTTCGTCGAGCCATTGTGGAAATTCACGTGATGCATCAACATCTACTTTGACCGCATTTTTAAAATGACCGAGATCGTATTCATAGTTGTTTCGAACATCGAGAATGACCACATCTTCGTTTTGCATCATGTTTTTCCACTCTGCAGGTTCAAGATACGTCGCGTGTTCTTCCGGCACGTTGAATTCATCTTCAAAACGCCATGTCACGAGCTCACTCTTGTAACGGACAAAGATTTTTTTGAAGGCATGCTCGTCGACCTCATCGATTTTGAACTCGATGTCACTAAACCGTGGGTCCGCAAGCAAGTCTTGCATGTACTGTTCTGTCTGCTCGACTGTTCCGGACAACGTTCCGTTGATGCCTTCCGGTGCGATCAAGATTCTTCCTTTGATGCCGAGCTCTTTGCAATACGCAAGGTGCTCCTTTGTTACTTGTTCCGCATTGTCGATTGGAACATACTTATAAAATAATAGTACGCGATAAGGTTTCATAATCCTCATTGGCCCCCATGTCAGTTTTTTGCAGTAAAACGAACGTTGGCGAACGAAGCGTCATAGCTATTAGCTAGCTGGGAACGCCTGCAAAACGCACCCATTTAAGTATGATACCAACTTCATTTGAATTGCACAATTGCTATGTTATCAATAACGATTACATAAAGCCTCTCCCTTTCTGACGACGAAAGAGTTAAAATAGAAAATAGTAGTTTATTTTGTAAGGAGGATTCCGAATGCTCCAAACCGTCCGTCAGTGGATCGAACAGATGATTACGTTTCTTCAGGATCTTCCAGGTGGAGCTTCGACTGGATTAATCGCCCCGTTTCTTGAATCCTTGTTTCCATTCCTTCCGTTAGTCTTGATCATTTCTGCTAACGCAGCGACATATGGTTTTTGGATGGGTGTACTCGTCTCGTGGGTCGGAAGTATGCTTGGTTCACTTGTCGTTTTCGCTTGTATTCGTTATTTATTTCGCCGTCCCGTCACACGGTGGCTTGAGCAACATAAAGGCGCACAACACTGGATTGAACGTGTCCGGCATATGAGTCCGATTTCACTCGGTTTCTTCTTTTCACTCCCGTTCATGCCGGCATTCATCATTACATCCATTTCGGCGATGATTCAGCTATCGCTTCGGACGTACTTGATTGCTGCCGGAGCAGGTCGATTGATTGTCGTCATTATCTTTTCCTTAATCGGTAAAGAATGGTCCACTTTTTTGGAACGACCGATTCGACTTGTCTTCCTGTTCCTGATTTTACTCGCCATCTGGGGAGTCAGCCGTGGGGTCGAAGAAATCATTAAACGACGTGCCCTTGCCCGTCGTTCAAAAGTACTCCGTGAGATTGAACAAGACATCGAACACAATAATAAATAACTTATCCGCCAAAGCGACAGACCTCTTTCATCCATCAAGAGATCTGTCGCTTTTTGATTCTTCTTTTTCTGTCAGATTTTCGAGTCCTTTCAGACACAGGACTTTTGAATCATTTTCGCAACTGATTATTATATAAAAATACCGTTCACACTTTGTTCAACATTGGAAACGCTTACATTAAATTGGTAAGACCAATACTAGTATAATTTCAGATTTTACCTTCATTAAATTAGGATAGATTTTCCAACAAGACTGTCTTTATAATGAATTTAAATTCATTTTTAAAGGAGGCGTCCCTATGCACCAAGTATCGGAATCGACGAAGACGGAGACGACACGCTCCGCACAGACGATTGTCGAAAGTGCTTCATTTAGACAACTGATGCACGAAAAAAACAGCTTTATCCTTCCTGCGATTCTGTTTTGTCTTATTTTTTATTTTGCCCTTCCCATCATGACAAGCTATTTTACATTTTTAAATCAACCGTTGATCGGAGATATCACGGGTGCTTGGTTATTTGCTTTCCTTCAATTCATCATGACATGGACGTTCTGTACCCTCTATAACAAAAAAGCCCGTTCGTTTGATCGATTGGTCGAACAGATCAAGGAGGAGTCACGATGAATTATACAGCTGTCGTCCTTTTTGTAGCGATTGTCGGTTTGACACTCGTCATTACATATTTTGCTGCCCGTAAAACCAAAACAGCCAACGACTTTTATACAGCGGACGGCGGGCTGACCGGAGCCCAAAATGGAATGGCCATCGCTGGTGATTACATGTCGGCTGCTTCCTTTTTAGGAATTGCCGGCATGATTGCCTTAGCCGGATTTGATGGATTTTTTTATTCGATTGGTTTCCTCGTTGCTTATCTCGTCGTGCTGTATCTCGTCGCAGAACCGTTGCGGAATTTAGGGAAATATACAATGGCGGATATGATTGCTGCTCGCTTTAACGCTTCAAAAGTCCGTGGTATCGCCGCGATGAACTCGATTGTCATCTCGATTTTCTATATGATTGCCCAGCTTGTCGGAGCCGGTGCCTTGATCGAGCTGTTGCTAGGTATCCCGTACACAACGAGTGTCATCATCGTCGGTATCCTGATGACGGTCTACGTCGTCTTCGGTGGCATGACCGCGACGTCGTGGGTGCAAATTATCAAAGCCGTGCTCTTGATGGCCGGAACAGCCGTCATCTCCTTTATGGTATTTGCGAAGTTTGATTTTTCAATCATGAAGATGTTTTCTGAAGTCAAACAAGCGACACCACTCGGCGATTCGTTCTTAAATCCAGGTAATAAGTTTAAGTTACCGCTCGATACGATTTCCTTGAACTTGGCGCTTGTCCTCGGAACAGCCGGACTGCCACATATCTTAATTCGTTTTTTCACCGTCAAGGATGCACCAACTGCCCGTAAATCCGTTGTTTATGCAACATGGATCATCGGTGCGTTTTATATCTTAACGATTTTCCTTGGTTTTGGAGCTGCCGCGTTTGTCGGTTCGGAAGATATCATTGCCGCAAACGCTGCTGGAA
The DNA here is from genome assembly GCF_000685865.1 of Exiguobacterium antarcticum DSM 14480. Taxonomy (GTDB): domain Bacteria; phylum Bacillota; class Bacilli; order Exiguobacteriales; family Exiguobacteriaceae; genus Exiguobacterium_A; species Exiguobacterium_A antarcticum. Next base: position 1,219,598 of record NZ_JMKS01000003.1, read on the forward strand.
ACATGGCAGCCCCCTTGCTTGCTCAAGCACTCGGCGGCGACTTACTCTTTGCCTTCGTAGCTGCCGTCGCCTTTGCGACGATTCTCGCCGTAGTTGCCGGACTGGTTTTGTCTGCCGCTTCCGCCTTTGCCCATGACTTCTACAGTCACATCTTACGTAAAGGACAGGCGACGGAAAAAGAACAGATGACGGCTGCTCGGTTGGCCTCGATTGCCGTCGCGCTCGTTTCGATGGTCTTGGCACTGTTTGCCCAATCCATGAACGTCGCCTTTTTGGTGTCGCTTGCCTTTGCTGTTGCGGCAAGTGCCAATTTGCCGGTCATTCTCCTTACGATTTTCTGGCGCCGTTTCAGTACTGGCGGAGCCGTCACCGGAATGATCGTCGGACTTTTTTCTTCTCTGATTCTCGTTGCGCTCAGTCCTAATATCTGGGCAGTCGACGGTTCAGCCTTGTTCGTCGGGGAAGCCCTATTCCCACTGGCGAATCCAGGAATCGTCTCGATTCCACTTGGTTTTCTAGGTGCGATCATCGGGACGCTTGTTACAAAATCCGACGAGGTTGCCGGTAACTTCGAACGGATTCTCGTTAAAGCCAATACCGGCATCGATACAGCGACGGAAGTGGCTGCATCCAAAGAATAATCCCCTCGACGGCTCCTTCAACCCCCTTGAAGGAGCCGTTCCCTTTTACATTTTGCAGGTAGATTGCCATACTTACCGTATTATAGATCGTGAAAGGAATGGCATAGATGGACTTTTATTATTTTTTACCTCTCGGATTTTTCATTGGCATCATCTCTGGTTTTTTTGGAATCGGCGGTGGAATCATTCTGACTCCGTTATTGTTAATTCTTGGTTTTGCACCAAGTGTCGCCATCGCGACGAGTTTGATGCTGACATTAGGCTCAACAGTGTCGGGGACGTTATCCCATCTTCGTTTGAAAAATGTCGTTTGGCGTGACAGTCTGGTTGTCGGTTTAGTCGGTATCATCGGTTCGACGATTGCTACCCCCATCGTCCTTCAATTAGAAGAAGTCAATGGGGCGCATCTCGTCATTTCAGTGGTTTACATCGGATTGTTGTTATACTTCGCCAACAAGTTTTTACATCCGAAGTCCACTGATGGTATACAGACCGGTTGGAAAAATCGTTACCTCGCCCTCGGCTTCATCGGTTTATTTGCTGGATTCATCTCGTCTTTACTCGGAGTCAGTGGTGGATTCATCATCACGCCGTTGCTCGTCGGGATTGCCGGGTATGAACTCAAACGTGCGGTCGGGACAAGTATCGCCTCGGCTTTATTAATCGTCCTGTCCGGACTCGTCAACTATACGGTTGCAAGTACCGATGTTGACCTTGTCGTTGGCATCATGTTGATCATCGGGGCATTACTCGGTGCGCCGATCGGTGCGAAACAATTAGCTCATTTTGAAAGTCCATTCGTCAAAAAATATTTGGGGATCTTCTATTTGACCGTCGCCTTAAGCGTGCTCCTTGAAGTACTTCATTTCAATACGGCTTCGCTGATCGTACTCGTGACGCTCAGTCTCGTCTTTTTGATGACGTTGGTCGTCTATAGTAGAAAACGCTCGACAAAACCTTAACTAACCTCGCCACCTAGCGCGTGTCAGAAAAAAAACATTCCCTACAAAAACGAATGGGACTGACTCAAACGTGAGGACATCTCTCGATTAAAAGGAATGAAGGGAGGTGGATTTTCGGTGTTTGATCCGGAAATCCACCTCCCTTTTTCTTCGTGAACAATAAGAATTTGCATCGAAATGACCGTTAGAACGATTGATTTTGGTCTGACTTATGAGTCAGCCGCATTCATGTTTCCGTGACATTTTTTTAAGACGAAATCACGCGTTTACGCGACTCCTACAGGAAAAAGCGCAAGGTGACTTGCGCTGTCAGAGACAAACAAGGCCCGGCGATCTGTCCGAATGGGCAGATCGCCGGGCCTTGTTTCTAGCCTGAGGAAAGCGCGTGAGAGAAGCGTGATGGCGTATACGCAACTAAGTTATGTCCCAGCCTCCTTTTTTTACGCTACGTTTCGAATCGTACCTGCCTCATACAGTTTTGTATGATCAATGACGACTTTCGAAAGCAACAACATACCAATTAAATTCGGAATCATCATCAGCCCGTTGGCGATGTCTGCAACCAGCCAAAGCGGCTCAAGATTTGCAATCGCACCGTAACAGGCAGCAACCGCAAAGATGATCCGGTACGTTTCGTTAAACCGTGTAGCACCACTCAAATACTCCAAACATTTTTCTCCGTAGACGTACCATCCGATAATCGTCGAATACCCAAAGAAAAATACCGAAAATGCAACAATCCAGGCTCCACTGGCACCGAGGACACTCGTAAATGCTGCCGATGTCAACGCAGCACCCGATAAGGACGCATCATGGACTACACCTGACAACTCCCCGCCGGAAGGATCCCAAAATCCGGTCGTCATCAAAACAAGCGCCGTCATCGTACAGACGATGATCGTCACGATGAACGTACTGGTCATCGAAATCAATCCTTGTTCCGCAGGACGTTCACTCTTAGCCGATCCCGCAATCAGGGCAGCCGTCCCAAGACCGGCTTCGTTCGTGAAGATTCCGCGCGCGACTCCGACTTGCATCGCAACCATGATGGAAATACCCGTGAACGCCCCCGCCGGCGCAAGCGGTTCAAACGCATATTGAACGATCAATCCAAGTGCCGGTAGAATTTGATCCGCCTGAATGAACAGAATCAATAATGCCGCACAGATGTAAAGCAGACTCATCACTGGTACAAAAACCGTTGAGATGGCGCTGACACGTTCTAGACCACCACGGATCGAAAAATAGACCGCAATCGCTAATACGATCCCGAAGACGAGTAATGGCACTTGGAAGGTTTGATTCAATACGGTCGACATCGCATTCGCCTGAACCGTGTTCCCGACACCAAACGATGCGATTAAGCCGAAAATAGCAAAGGCAACCGCTAACGGTTTGAATCCTTTTCCAAGTCCTTTTTCGATGTAATACATCGGTCCACTGACGACTTCACCACGATCATTTCGATCGCGATAAATGATCGCCAGTAAACTTTCCGCATACTTCGTCGCCATTCCGATCAGTCCGATGATCCACATCCAAAAGACGGCCCCCGGCCCTCCCATCGTCAAGGCAACGGCGATTCCCGCAATGTTCCCGTTTCCGATCGTCGCAGCAAGCGATGTCATCAACATTTGAAAGCTACTGATTTCTCCTTCTCCTTGTTCTGACTTGGTCAAAGCAAGTTGAAACGCTTGTTTTAACCGCCGAAATTGTAATCCACGTAAACGAATCGTAAAGTACAGTCCTGTCCCGACCAACAAGACCATACTGGGAATCCCCCAAATCCATGATGAAATCAGTTGTAACACATCCATGTTTTTTGATCCTCTCTCTCTTAACCTCTACTCTGTCGCTCACCTTATCACAAGTTTGTTTATTCTTACAATCCGTATCGAAAATTTTTGTGATTTCACACAAACAAAGATATACTAACTACATCAGATGTTTTAGAGAGAAAGAAGGAATGCTTTTATGCTAGAAGCGACATATCATTCGCTTGATGATTTAGCAGAGGCCATCGGCATTGCACTCAATGCACCGATTACGATTGAAGATCGAAATCATCGTCTGCTCGCCTACAGTACACATACGGTCGATACGGATCCCGCCCGGATCGCAACCATCATCGGTCGACGGGTTCCAGAGTCGGTCATCGATCAGCTTTGGAAAGATGAAGTCATTCAAAATCTGGCTGCACAAGATGAACCCCTCATCATTTCAGCTCGGACCGGTGTTGGTCTGAATGACCGTGTGGCGATTGCGATTAAACAAGATGCTGAAATTCTCGGCTACATTTGGTCAATCGCTCGAAGCACTCCTTTTTCCACAAAAGAATTAGCTGATTTAAAGACAGGCGCCTTACTTGCCCAACGGCAGTTGCTTGCAATCGATATGCAAAAAAAACGCCAAGAAGAAAAATCAGAACAATTCTTTTTTGAATTGCTTCATGAAGAAATGCCAGAATCAGAAATCTTAAAAACCTTCTCGAAACTCCACCTGGCACCACCCGGCATCAGTCGTTTGATGGTGATTCGTTTTTCGGAAGCCATCACGCCGCGTCTTGCTGATCGTCTTCGTTATTTGTTGACGATTCAGCAAACGGTTCGACCGCTCCTCTATGCGTATGATGAAACAGATTTCATTTTGTGGATCAGCACAAACGATCAAGACGTCCAACACGAACGGCTTCAATTTGATGCCTTCATCCACTCCTTTCGCCAAATGCTTGCGGAACGTTTCGGTTATACGAATTTTATTTCCGCGAGTAGTGAGGTCTTTACCGGTGTTCAGTCGATTCCCGAGCGTTACGAAGAAACTGGAATCGTCTTGCGGTTGAAGGATGCCTTTCCCTTTGAGTTGGATGCGGTGACCCGGTATGAACGACTTGGCTTATTCCAACTGTTGCCGATCTTTTCCGAGCGCTTGCGCCGACGAACCGTCCGTCTCGAAGAAATCGAACGTCTCCGTGCATATGACGGGAAACATGCGGCTTCTTTATGTGAAACATTAGAGTGGTTTTTACACTACGACGGGAACGTCAAGCAGGTGGCTTCCCATCTGCACGTCCACCCAAATACGATCCTGTATCGGATGCGCCGGATTGAAGAAGAGGCCGGCATCCGGATGGAGTCCCTGCCGGAACGGGCACTCCTTTACTTGTATCTAAAAGCAGACCGTTATCCTTTGTGATTTTTCACAAAGGATTGCTTGTATTTTTGAAATCGCCGATAAAGTCGTACGCTTTCATTTCTCGTATACTGAAGGGGAAGTGATACATTGTTTGTTTATTCGCGAAAGGGGATCGCATTTATGATCATCGGAGTATTAAAGGAAATTAAGAATAATGAGAACCGTGTCGCGTTAACGCCTGCTGGGGTAGCGGCTTTAACGGGTCAAGGGCATACGGTCATCATCGAAACAGCAGCTGGTATGGGAAGCGGCTTTACGAACGAGGAATATATGCAAGCCGGTGCGCAAATCATCGAGACAGCGGCTGAAGTCTGGGCAACTGCTGAACTGGCATTAAAGGTCAAAGAGCCAGTGGCTTCTGAATACCAATACTTCCGCCCGGAACTCACATTGTTCACGTACTTGCATCTCGCAGCAGAACCTGAATTGACACGGGCACTCGTCGATTCAAAAATCACAGCGATTGCGTACGAAACGGTCGAAAAGAACCGGACGTTACCACTACTGACGCCGATGAGCGAAGTGGCTGGTCGGATGGCGTCACAAATCGGGGCCCAGTTCCTTGAAAAACCACACGGCGGCATGGGCATTCTGTTAGCTGGCGTACCAGGTGTCCGTCGCGGTAAGGTCACGGTCATCGGTGGTGGAGTCGTCGGAACAAACGCAGCGAAACTGGCTGTCGGTCTTGGTGCCGATGTTACGATCATCGATGTGAGTCCGGAACGTCTCCGTCAACTCGATGACATCTTCGGCAATTCAATCAACACATTGATTTCAAATCCGTATACGATTGCAGAAGCAGTCGCTGAAAGTGATCTTGTCGTCGGTGCTGTCTTGATTCCTGGAGCGAAAGCGCCAAAACTCGTCACGGCTGAGATGGTCGAACGAATGAAACCAGGTTCGGTCATCGTCGACGTTGCGATTGACCAAGGTGGAATTTTCGAAACGGTCGACCGGATCTCAACACATGACGATCCGACGTACGAAAAATTCGGTGTCGTCCATTATGCCGTCGCCAACATGCCGGGTGCGGTTCCCCGCACATCGACACTCGCCTTGACGAATGCAACGCTTCCTTATGTGCTTGAACTTGCAAACAAAGGAACACACCGTGCACTTGCCGAGAATACGTCCCTCGAAAAAGGGTTGAATGTCGCACAAGGATTCGTCACGTACGAAGCCGTTGCACGCGACTTAGGTTACACGTATAAATCGGTTGAGGATGTCCTACACTTGCACGCTTAATGTCATAACATGCAGACAAGAAACAGTCCGTTGCGCGAAGCAACGGACTGTTTCTTGTCTCAGATATCCTATATGATGAAAAGATAACAAGACATAAGGTGGATTAGATATGACACATACGTTACACGCACAATCAAACGACATCACGATTCCGTTTGCGGAACTTGACCTCTTGAATCATCTGACTTCTGAAATCGAAGTGGATCGACTGCATGAAAAAATTCAATACCTTCAGAATGTATCACCGACTCATCCCCTTCCGGGCATCGCACTTGCTTATGATTTGTTTCATGCAAAAAAATTTTCAGCAGCACGTCAACAAATCGACCAAGCACGTGACAAGACGGGAGATCATGTTCGGGCCCACCTGCTTCTTGGTTTAATGAGCGAAGTAGAGCAATTTCAGCACGAGGCGGAACAACATTTTTTGACTGCCCTCAAGCTTTTCCCTGACGAACCGATTGTTCACCGCCACCTTGCCGTTCATTATTACGACCGTGAATTTCATGGTGAGGCTGCGCATCACGCTCTGCAGTATTTGAAAAAAATCGGACCTGGCGGAGAAGGGACACTGATGACCATCGATATGATGCAGTCGATGCCAGGTCATGACGAGTATGTCTTGGAATCTCTCTATGCGTTACTCATTGAAATTCCTGAACATCGACATGACATGGTGTTTCACGCGATTGCCGCCAACAATACCGAAATGCGGTATGACCTCTTCTGTAAGAGACTTGACGGTGAACCGGACGAAGTGACTACAGCTCAGCTTGATTCACTTCTTTCCTTGATGGTCGAACACAGTATGTGGGCAGCCATCTACGATCAATCCGACGAACGGATGTACCACAAGATTTTCACTGACATTTGTCGTGACCTGACGTTCCGTCACGGCGGTTTACGCGCCATCCCACTGTATCTATCCATCCGGTCACGGTACTGGGTCAATCGTCTGCTGCACCGCAGATGACTTAAAGAGCGAACGCGACGAGAGCACCAATCGTCAACGGAATCAGCAAGTTATCGGTATCACGGTACGAAACGGCTTCGATCAACGTTGCGATGTTGGCAAGTAAAAATCCGTAGCTGACGGCGAGCCAAGACGGTAATTCATAAAATAAGAACGTCACGGTCAGGACGAGGAATGACGCGAGAAACATCGCGATGCTCCCTTCAAATGAGCGCTGGATTTGTCCACGGGTATAAAATGTCTTTCCGATTTTTTTCCCGACGAGTGCGGCTAATCCATCTCCCCAGGCAAGAACCATACTCCCCGCGACAAGAGCCATCGGTTCCTGTTCGAAAAACAGGAAGACTAATACTGCTAGTGATGCCGGGTAATAGACTGTCCCGTAGGAAATCCGTTCGACCTGATTCATTTGCCCGGTCCCTCGTTTTAAGGTCACAAGATTAACAATTATAAAAAAGAGTAGTGGGACAATCGCGATATACCAATGATTGATCCAAGCTAGTGCCAAAAAGACCCAATGTCCGACCGCGATATGAATCCATTTTCGAATCGTTTCTGGTTGTGCCTGTCTTTTTCGCCCGATCCATTCCAGTAGCATTAAGACGATTCCAACGATGACGACTGTTCCAATTGCAGCAATCCACTCCATGCGAATCCCCCTTTTTCTGCTACTTCTATTGTACTGTGTTCGATTGGCGTTTGCTCTTTCGAACCTTCATTTGTTAACATAAGGTCAAATGACGTTCTAGAGAGGAAGTATTCTGAATGTATGATGCTCAAGCAGTTCAAACGTTATCCAGCTGCCTACTTCGTTTAAAAGAAGGTAAAGGAATCGGTCCGCTCGTTTCGGAAGAAGAAACCGAGCTTCCGAAAGTAATAACCCGCCTTAAACAATTTGATTCCACTAAAAATGGTTTGTCCATCAATGAGATCGTTCATCTTGCCAACGCCTTGATCGGGGAACATATGTCGGCAACAACGATTCAAAACTGGACGAAACGTGAAGTCCGTGACATCATCGGTGTTCCGCACCGTGGTAAGAAGTATTCCATCAATCAAGCAGCTATCATTTACTTACTCGATGATTTGAAGCATCTCTTTTCATTAGAAGAAACACGGGAATTATTGACGATTGTCTTTAAGAACCCAAACATCGATGAAGATGACTTGATCAGTCCGCTTGATTTTTATCTCGTCTATACCCAACATTCGGAAACAAGCGGTCCGATTGAATTGACGGAAAAACGCCTGAGACGGTCGTTAGAACGAATCAACGCATATCGCCCTGAAACGGTCCACGTGCTTCAGCTCTGCCTCTACGCACGCCGTATCTCGCATCTGACGCACGAAGCGAAGCAACGCCTCCAGCAAGTCTTGCAGACTTAATCAAAAAAGATGCCCTTCCGTCTCACGGAAGGGCATCTTTTTTTGGGATTAAACCGCTGTCAGCGATTTATAGTTGACGGTATTCGTTAGACTTTTTAAGACAGAGAGCAGTTCGTACATCGAAAGTTTGTCCGCATCTTTGACGAGACGGTATTCATCGCCGTCTTGCAGCAATTCTGCGACGACTTCTCCCGCTGAACTCCGTACTGAGAATTTTCCTTTTGTCAGGTCGAAGGAAATGGTATACGTGCCACGTTCATACACGTTATACTCACATTTCTTCGAGAAGAGTGAAAATTTCTCACGCATTTGACCTACTTCTTGACCATCGTGGTTCATCACGACCCATTTCTTACATGTCGGGATGAACTTACCAAACGCTACCCCTCTACCTTCACCATTCATTACTTGGACACGACCTGTTTCGTCGTGTTGAACCGCACCAATCATTTGGTGGGACTCATCATAAATCGCGGCATGACCTTGCGAAAAAACGCAACCCTGCACATAGACAACTTTGCGCAACAGAAATTCTCCTCTCACTGCTAAAAAGTGCTGGTAGTTCGTCCCCAGTATATTTAGACATTCCGAATAAATTGATTTTCTTTATCTGACTGATATTTCGTTAACGAAAATGATTATTACACCGTTTGAACAAATTGACAACCCCCTTTTGTCGACAATCATTCGACAATGTTAGCGAAAGCCACTCTCATGGGCAAATTCCAGTAATTCGTTTCGATCAATCAAGCGAATCCGGTTCGGTTCAGCTAAGCGATAAGCGGCTTCCGTATAAGTCGAGTTCGTCACGACCCACCCCTCGTCCATTTCGTAAAACGGGACGGCGGCTGCCACTTGTTGAACCGCTTCAAGACCAACGGCTGACCCGTATCGTTTCGCTTGAATCGCAATCCTATACCCTTGTGCGTCTTCAATCAACAAATCTGCTCCGAAATCTCGTGAGGCCGGTGTCAACTCGACACGATACCCGGCTGTTTCAAAAAGCTCGACTAACCATTCCTCAAACTCGCGCCCTTCCATCCGGTCCAAGCGATTCGCAAGCGACGGTGTCAGGAAGGAAAGGATTAAAAAGAGTGTACACCCTACTATACTGATAATCAAGATTAAAGGTTCCCAAGAACTCGAAAAAAAATAAGCGCCAACTGCTCCGCTCCCTGCAAACAGCAAGGCGATCATTCTTCGTTTCGTCCGTTTCTGCATCATTTCCCTTTCCCTCTCCTGTCTGTAAATTGATTTCATGTGACTTATGTACAGCAAACCGAATATGTTTATTGCCTTGACCTCATCATACTAAATTTGCGCTTGTCTGGTTCATTCAAAAGGAACGTCGTCAATCGACGGAGAATATATAGAGAATACGTCTCTATCGCTAGTGACTTTTTGATGCGAACAAACCTATCGCTTATCTTTTTTAAGGAGGCAGCTCATGGCAGAACATTCATCTCCTTCTTCCAGCAAAGTCATCCATGCAACGTTACGCGCTCTCGAAGAACCTGTCGTGTTAGTTGATCGACGAGGTGTGATCGACTTTGCGAATCCTGCATTCCATAAACAATTCATGACCTCATCCACTGACGATTCCTTAAGTTCATTTTTCGGAGTCGACGAAACAACTTTCCCGATTTCTGACCGTACCGAACTCGTCGCACCACCCTATACCCTAACGATTTCTCCAGTCGAACAGACGGATTTCTTTTTAGTGACCATCAAGTCCCTTGATCTCAACCAACTGTTGAGTTCAACGCTCGATGCGAGTCTTCTCGTGACGGATTCCAACTTTCTCATCACTGCCTTAAATGAAACGGCGAGCACGATGTTCGGATTTGATAATCCGGAGCTTCTCCATAAAATGACGCCAATCTCCTTACACGATCGGAACGAGTTCCAACTTCGAAAACAACATCTCGAACAATTGAATTTAAAAAATCTGACAGACGAGGATATTCTTCTGTTACATGGACGAGATACGGAAAATGAATGGACGTATCATCGAAAAGATGGTTCTCATTTTCATGGGCGCCTCTACATGACCCGGCTTGCGGAAGGTGGCTTCTTCTTATTCATCACGGATATCAGTGCTCAAAAACAAGTCGAGACACACCTCGCCAAAAGTGAACGTCGGTTCCGATTGATTGCGGAATCCGTTCTGGAAGCTGTCATTTTCCACGATAACGGCATCATTCTTGATGCTAACCGGGCAGCCGAGATCATTTTCCGGACTAAACTTGAGCTGATGAAAGGTCACCGGATCCTCGACTTTATCCAACCTGAGTTTCAAGAGTCCGTCATTCGAAGAATCACTGCCCATTACGAAGAACCTTACGAAGTCATCGGACGACGGGCAGATGAAACATCCGTCGAAATCGAAGTATTCCCACGTGAAATCACGTACGATAAAACACGCATGCGTGTCGCCGTCGTCCGCGACATCAGTGAACGAAAAAAAATCGAAAAAATGTTAGAGCGTGAAAAAAATGCCATCATGCGGCAACGGGATATCACCCAGTCGATTCTTCAAGCTTCGAACGAAGGTTTCTTATTGACGGAAGAAGACGGCAGTTTCATCTATATGAATGTCAAGGCACGCAAACTGCTTGATGTCCCCGGTATCGCTCCAAGTAAGATTCAAGAACGGATCAGTATGATACCAAGTTTAGACTTAGCGACCCGTTATGCCATGCTGCAGCAAGTCGAAGAATTATTTGCAGGAAAACATTCTGAAATTTCCTTCCGTTTCACGTTACAACAACCGGATGAGTCCAGTAATCATTATTTTGAGTTTTATGCGACGTCCATCAAAAAGGAAAAAAGTCGTTTTTCCCGACATGGTTTTTTATTCGTCTTCCGCGATCGGACCGAAGAACAAAAAATGGATCAAGTCAAAGATGAATTGGTCAGTACCGTGTCGCACGAATTGCGTACCCCCCTTTCCTCGATCCTCGGTTTCATGGAACTGTTACGTTATCGACAACCAACACCGGAGAAGACAAAACGGTATATCCAAATCGTTCATGACGAAGCCAAACGACTGACCACCCTACTGAATGATTTTTTAGACATCCAACGTATGGAAGGTGGCAAAGAGGAATATGCCTTCAAACCGTTTTCATTGCGCCAGCTTCTGCTCGAAACGATTGAACACTTTGGTGAGACGGCCGAGACCCATACAATTCATGTTCATCTGAACGATGATCCGATCCTGATCTTCGCAGACGAGGATAAGGTCAAACAAGTCATCATCAACTTGTTATCGAATGCGATCAAGTATTCACCTTCATCAGACCATATCGATGTTCGACTCGAACAATCGGCGGATCAAGCGATTTTGAACGTAAGGGATTATGGACTTGGAATTCCTCAAAATGCTTTTGATAAACTGTTCACGAAATTTTACCGGGTCGATAACTCGGACGTCCGGAAGATTGGCGGGACGGGCTTAGGTCTTGCGATTTGTAAGGAAATCATCGAATCCCATGGTGGCGCCATCTCCGTCGAATCAGAACTAAATCACGGATCCACGTTCACAATCGTGTTGGAACTTGATCCACGAAAGGATTTTGAAAAATAATGAAACGAACTTATCTTATGACCGGTTTCCCTGGATTTTTGGCCACGAAGCTCATCGAACGACTGGCGCTTGTTCCGGAACAGATTGAGTGTTTTTATTTGCTTCATCTCAAACATGAGCATACAAGCGCCGTCGCTCAAAAAAAACACTTTTTAAAAACGACTGCCTTACAGGATGAGCAACTGATCTTAATCGAAGGTGATATTACAAAGGACGGACTGGGTTTGCCAAACGAGATTCGGCAAGAGTTGGCGTTTCGTGTCACCCACGTATTTCACCTTGCGGCACTGTATGATTTAGCGACTTCCTACGATACGGCTTTTCGCATCAACGTCATCGGCACATCTAACGTGACACGGCTCGCCCATACCTTCACTCACTTAGAACGATACGTTTATTTCAGTACCGCCTATGTGTCTGGTCTACGGACGGGAACCGTGTTCGAAAACGAACTGACCCATCATACGGCCTTTAAAAATGCGTATGAAGAAACAAAATATCTCGCAGAGGTCCGGTTCCGAAAAGAAGTCGGGACATTGCCCTATACGATCATCCGTCCCGGTATCGTCGTCGGGCATTCCCAGACGGGGGAAACACCTAAATGGGATGGCGTTTACTTCGTCCTAAACGCCTTACGACTGCTGAACAAATTTTCGCCGTTACCCTATGCAGGACGTGCGAACGCACTCGTCAATCTGGTTCCTTATGATTATGTCGTCAATGCGACCACCTATCTCAGTCATGCCCCGTCAGGCATTCAGAAGACGTATCATCTGACGGATCCATTCCCCCATGGTGCCCGAGCCATCTACGAGATGTTGCATGTCGTCTACTACGGTTCGTATCCGCGTGGTGTCGTCCCGTTTCGTCTCGTCACATCGGTCTTGACGCCGCGTGTCACTAAGCGACTGCAGATGCAACGACAGACGCTTGATTATTTTGTGCATCCGGTACGGTATGACACAAGTAATACGTTACGCGATCTCGATGGGACCGGTATCATCTGTCCTGATTTAGCAGAACTCATTCCTCGGCTAGTCACCTATTATAAAAAAAACCACCCACAGATGGAGGAGACGACATGAATGTTTTGATTACTGGCATGAACGGAACGGTCGCTCCCGTCGTAGCAGATGTCTTCCGGACACACGGCTATGACGTGACGGCATGGGATCGCTCCGTCGTCTCGACGACGGACCTTGCCCTCATGGAAGCGTTCATCGACCGGGTTCAACCGGACCTGTTACTTCATATCGGCATGGGATCGGCTGAATTCGCCGAGACGCTTGCACGTCTGTCGTTCGAACGAAACATCCCGTTCCTTTTCACAAGTACGGCATCTGTCTATGCTGATCATCAACAGGGTCCTCACGACCCTTCCATCGCCCCTGAAGCAGAAGATGAGTACGGTTTTTACAAACGGACATGTGAACGACTCATCCAAGCTGTCAATCCGGATGCCTACATCGTCCGGATTGGTTGGCAAATCGGACAAGCGGCAGGTTCGAATAATATGATCGACTACTTAGAACGTCATGCTGCGTCAGGAGAGATTCCTGCCAGTACAAACTGGTATCCTTCCTGCGCTTTCTTGGAAGACACGGCGGGTACGCTATATACACTCATCACATCAGAGAGACCTGGTCTGTATCTCGCCAATGGCAATCGAGATCATTCATTCTTCGATATTGCAACCGCCCTTAATACGTTACATGGTTCGAAGTGGTCGATCACAGAAGACAACACGATTACACGCGACGACCGTATGCGTGATTACCGGGTTGTTCTCCGACCGATTACGGAGCGTCTCTCCTTGCCTTCCTAAAAAATGTCGTTCGATTCCGCTAAGCAACGGGATCAAACGACATTTTTTTATGCTGTTCCTGAGAATCAGCCAATCAACATATTTTCTTTTGGATAACGAATCGTCCGGTCATGTTGCGCAGCAAAGGTGAAAAGAATCGTCAACGAGCCAACGCGTCCGAGTAACATCATGAACATGATTAACCCCTTCCCCACACCATTCAGCTCTGCCGTCACGTTCAACGACAACCCTACTGTCCCAAATGCCGAGACAGTCTCAAAAAATAATCCTACGAACGAGATGTTGGGTTGCGACAATGCGAGTAACGTCGTAATCAAGGCAATGAACAAGAGACTGAAGACAGCAATCGCATACGCTTTTTGAACTGCCTGCGGCCGAACCGTCCGTCGCATCAAGACTGTCTCTCGTTGTCCACGCAGATAGGTCCAGACGTTTTTCAAGATGACGGCCGCGGTCGTCACCTTGATACCGGACCCGGTCGAAGCGGAACCCGCCCCGATGTACATCAGGACCATCATCAATCCAATCGAAAGCGGGACCATCGTCGTCAAATCAATCGTCTGAAAACCTGCGGTACGCGTCGTGACGACTTGGAAAAATACGATGTGCAAAGCCTCAGAAAAAGAGGCTTCATGGAGTGAACCAAGATGCGAGAGCCACTCATAAATCATCATCGCGATGACACCAAGACCGTTGATGACAAGCAATGACAAGACCATCAATTTCGAGTGAAGTGAAATTTTTTTAAAGCTGCGTTTCGCAGACAAATCGGCGATGACCGTAAAACCCAGTCCACCAATCATCAATAACGCTGCAATCGTCAAGATGAACGTCGTATCCTGCTGGAACCCCATCAGATTATCGCCCCATAAGGCAAAACCAGCATTATTGAATGCTGAGACTGCATGGAACAATCCATAATATAATGATTTTCCGAGCGTGTACTTGTATTGAATGAACAAGTCGAGGGCAATCAATAACATCCCAATCAATTCAACGACGACCGTCGTCAAAATGATGTTGCGGACAAGACGAATCGTGCCGCCCGGACTATCGAGATTAAACATCTCTTGTATGATGATCCGTTGACGAATTCCGATTTTTCGTCCTGTCACACTCAACAGAACAAGTGCAATCGTCATGAAGCCCAGTCCACCAATCTGAATCAACAGCATCAGAATAATCTGCCCCAACAGATTATAGGCTTCCGCGATGTTGATCGGCGACAAACCAGTTACTGTACCGGCAGACGTCGCGACAAACAGACAATCAATAAACGAGACATCTTGACCTGCCTGTTGAGCGATTGGTAACCACAATAAAAAGCCGCCCAATAAAATCGTTAATGTAAAACCCATCGCAATAAATCGAGCTGGTTTATCAAATAATTGATGATACACCACTTCTCCAAACCGCCCGAACATGGCTAATCGCGACCGTCTTTTATGTGAAAACATATTCATACTCCTCCTAGATGAAATGACCCAATCGCATCTATCATACTCCCTCAAAAACATTTGTTCTATTTAAATCTGCAATCCGCTAAACGTTTTCGTTTTTTTTTGGTAAAATAGATAAAAGTCGACGTTTAATCAGAAAAGGAGGTTGAAGGAAACAGTGGACCCTAGGACGGCTGACCATACGATTGAGGACGTCTGGCGAAGGCTAGAACGCCAATCACAATGGATGCCCGCACAGTTGTATTATCAATTCGAGGAATTATTATCGCTACATGTAGATCAATCAATTCTAAATGAATTGTATATTGCATTAAAAAAATACGATGTATTAACCGATATAGAGCGTGACGAACGAAACGAAAGCATTCAATTGCTTATCGACGAAAACGGCGCGTGATTCTCGGTTTTTGGATTTCCGAGCAGAAGACGCCTCTTCTGCTCTTTTTATTTTTCGTTCACGATCAGACAACATGGGGAAAGGTGGCACAACTGAAATGGATATCGTGTCGATTATTGGTATTATACTAGGGCTCATCACCCTGGTCGGAGGAATGTTTTTAAAAGGAGCTTCTCCTATCGCGTTGCTGAACCCGGCGGCGCTCGTCATTATTTTTGCCGGTACTGCGGCAGCAATCATGATTTCCTTTCCAAAGGAACGTTTAAAGATCATCCCTGCTTTGTTTAAAGTCATCTTCTTTGAGCAACAACTGATGACAAAACAAACGTTACTCCAACAGTTTTTAACACTCTCGACGCAAGCCCGAAAAGAAGGTTTGCTGTCGCTTGAAACAGCGCTCGAAGAAGTCGACAATGCCTTCATGCGACGCGGCGTCATGATGGTCATCGACGGTCAACCGTCAGAATATGTCGAAGACGTCATGACCCGTGATCTTGAAAACATGACCGAACGTCACCATGCGAACGCAAACATCTTCACGCAAGCGGGTACATATGCTCCGACGCTCGGCGTCCTTGGAGCCGTCATCGGACTTGTTGCGGCCTTGTCTGATCTATCGGACATCGAAAAATTAGGTCATGCGATTTCCGGTGCATTCATCGCGACGCTATTCGGGATTTTTACCGGATACGTCTTGTGGTTTCCGTTTGCGACCAAGTTAAAGCAAAAGTCAGCCAGTGAAATTCAACTGTATGAAATGATGATTGAAGGTATTTTATCCATCCAGAACGGAGAATCTCCTAAAAACCTGGAGGATAAATTACTTGTCTATCTGACACCGAAGGAGCGTGCGACGTATGAAACGGAAAAAGAAGCCGCATGACGAACACATTTCCGAAGGCTGGTTAATCCCTTATGCGGATTTACTTACCTTACTACTCGCTCTGTTCATCGTTCTTTTTGCATCAAGTAACGTTGATGCCGTAAAACTTAAAGCGATGTCTCAATCGTTTAGTTCCGTCTTCAACGGCGGGTCCGGCATGATTACGAACAGTTCCTTGTCGAGCTCACAGGAAGAAGAGGATTCGAAAAAGACGGATGCGCGCACGAAAGCTCAGAGCTATGAGATTGCGGAGCTCGAAAAAATCAAAGAAGAAGCGAATGACTACATCAAAAAACAGAAGCTTGAAAAAGACATCAAAGTCGAAGTCACGAACGAGGGCCTGGTGTTCACGATTCGGGATCGGGCTCTTTTCTCCCCTGCCCAAGCCGACGTAAAGGGAGATGCGATTCAAATCGCTCAAGGCATGAGCACACTACTCGTCAAAGCGGGCCAGCGTCAAATTCAGGTTTCTGGTCATACCGATAACATTCCGATCAATACGGCGCAGTATCCATCGAACTGGGAGCTCAGTGCCGAACGGGCAATCAGCTTCATGCGGGCACTCCAACGTAATCCTCAACTGGCACCAAAACGCTTTACGGTAAGTGGATACGGAGAGTATCAGCCGATTTCCTCGAACCAGACAGAGCGCGGCCGGAGCCAAAACCGGCGTGTCGAAGTCTTGATTCGTCCGTTGATCGATATTAAAGCACAAAACGTATTAGAGGATCAGAATGCCACACCTTGACAGTCCACTCCTACCACAACTAACTATAGGTTCAGGTACCGATCACTCAGCTTATATACTTAAACAGGTCCATTCCGAAGCGTTCGGAATGGACCTGTTTTTATTTAATAATACGGACGGATCATCACATAGACGATGACACCAGTCAGACTGACATACAACCAAAGCGGCATCGTAAAGCGTGTCCACTTCTTATGTTTTTCGAAATTCTGATTCAGCGCATGGGCAAGCGACATCAAGACGAGTGGAACGATGACCGCTGCTAAGATGATATGCGAAATCAGGATAACGAAATACAAGGGACGGACAAACCCTTCTCCTCCGAATTTGGTCGATTCACTGACCGCATGATATGTCACGTACGATATCAGGAACAAGGTCGTCGTCGTCATCGCACCGCCGATGAAACGGCGATGGTTGACCCGATTTCCCCGGCGGATTGAAATCCATGCTCCGAGAAGTAACATAAACGTAAAGCTATTGAAGATTGCGTTCAGAAAAGGCAATAGTGTCCAATCGAACCCATCACCGACCTGTAAGGGCGGCGCAAAAAATAACAGTGCGACCAACAGGTTGATGACAAGCGTCAAGATGATGACGACTGGGACGAAATTACGTTTTTTAGCAGACTGCTGCATGCATCATTCTCCTTGTTTCCAATCAAAGTATCGTTTTAACCATTTTGGTAATGGACCATCAAACAAGCGTTCACGCCAGTACAGATCCGCTGCACGTTGGACGGCCGCTCCACGAATCGGGTACGGATGGACGACACGTGACAGTTGTCCGACTTTATCTTTGCGCGCCATCGCATACACGACTTCCTGCATCCATTCTCCCGCCTGTTCACCGATTGCGTGGGCACCAATCAATTTCCCACGTTTATCGGCAATCAGTTTGACACGTCCTTCGGTCCGACCATTGATGACAAACCGATCGACTTCATCAAGACCCGTTTGATAGACTTTGATATCATCATATTTCTGGCGCGCTTCCTCTTCTGTCAATCCGAGGTGGAAAAGTTCTGGTGTCGTGAACGTCACCCATGGTACCGCTCGGTAATCCGGTTTTGTGCGTAAACCGAACAAGGCGTTCGTGACAACCGTTTTCCCTTCAAGACCGGCAACATGTGTAAACGGTAACGATTGGATCGTATCGCCGACGGCAAAGATGTGGCGTTGGTTCGTTCGAAGCGACGCATCGACTTGGACATATCCTTTTTCGACGCGAACACCCGCGCGGTCGAGACGTAACGCTTCGATCCGTGGTTTCCGTCCGACAGCGACGAGGACGGCATCCGTTTCAATGACACGTGATTCGTCTCCTGTTTTGACTGTCACTTCAATCCCACTCGCTGCTTTTCGGACACTTGTGACCGTCGTATTCAAGTGTAACGTCAATTCCTGCTCGATTTGCCGTTGCAATACTTCGACCATGCCTTTGTCTTCTTTCGACATCAGCGCTGTTGCTCCTTCGATGACCGTGACTTCTGTTCCGAGATGGGCATAGGCTTGAGACAGTTCGAGACCAATCGCGCCACCACCGATGACAAGTAATCGTTCTGGTCGCTCCGTCTGCTCGAAAATCGTTTCGTTCGTCAAATATGAAATCGTGTCGAGTCCGTCAATCGGTGGAATGATCGGCTGCGAACCTGTTGAGATGACAAATTTCTCGCCGACGACGAGTTCTCCTGCCACTTCCACTTCATTGGCACTCAAAAAACTGGCTTCCCCGATGTAGACATCGACACCTAAATCCTCAAATCGTTTTGTGCCATCATGGGATTGAATGATGTTACGTGCCCGGTCGACACTCGCTTTCGTTTTCGCATACACGGCGTCGCCGTTCAACGTGATGTTATATTTCGCCGCTGTCTGATTCATGACATGTACATCGTGTGCCGCTTCGATCAAGGCCTTCGACGGGACACAACCATAATGTAAACAGTCTCCACCTAAATGTGTATGTCGTTCAATCAACGCGACGTGCGCACCAAGACTGGCCGCTCCCGCTGCAATCGTCATCCCCGCTGCTCCGCCACCAATAACGACCAACTGATAACTTTTCATCGTGAAGCCTCCTTATAGCGTGCTGCAACCTCTTCCATCCGTTTCCGGTTGACACCCCAGTCTGAATAACCGACGCGCGAAGCGGACCGGAAATGGACTGTCTGAGATGCCTGGTCAAAATAAAATTCGACGTCATCTTTAAAACGAAACACTTTACTTGAGAAGACAGCATGAATGTAATCGGAATCTTCTTTGACGACCGTTACCCGATCAAGACTTTGAAGAATTCGCATGATTTGAAACTTCGATTCTGCTAAAGTTCCTTTGAACGGTAAAGGTGCCATTTTCAACGCTTCTTTATCCGTCTGTGTCGATACCGCGTTTGGTTTTCCAGTGAGCGGACTTAATGTTCCATTCGATACGCCAAGTGCCATGACTGATTCCTCCATTCGTTTTGCCTTACAGTAAATCCTTATTCTCATTTTACTTTACCAGTTCGGTTTGGAAAGCGCTTCTCATTTGACTTTCTCGTTATGCTTTTGTGACCGGCAAAAGGATGGTCGCGATTGCGCCTCCTTCCGGCTGGTTGTCGATGAATAACTTTCCTTCATGCGCTTCGACGAGTTCACGGCAGATGGCAAGCCCTAACCCCGTCCCTCCTTTTCCTTTTTGGACCTGATAAAACTTCTCCGTTACGTGCCGGAGATGATTTTTTGGAATACCGGGTCCTTCGTCACTAAAGGACAAGAACAAGACCCGTTCCGAGCGGACGAGACGAATCGTAATCTCACCGCCGATTGGTGAAAAACGGATTGCATTATCCAGTAAGTTCAAAAAGACTTGTTTCAAGCGGTTCTCATCGTATAATCCGACGACCTGAGCCGGGAGCTTGCGGACGATCCGGATGTTTTTTTCCTCCAGCTTCTGACGTAACTGGGCTGTCACCGTTTCAATGACTTCGGTGATGTTCACTTCCTGCCGATACAAAACCAAACGACTTGTTTCGAGTTTCGAAAAATCGAGTAACTGTTCGACGAGCGAAATCAAACGCTCCGTCTCCGAGTGGATGATGCCCATTCCGAGCGAAGCCTCTTCCGGTAAACGTTCTGGTTCTGCCAGTAATGTTTCACTCCAGCCCTTGATCGAAGTGAGCGGCGTTCGCAATTCATGCGAGATTCCCGAAATGAACTCGTCCTTCAGCGTTTCCTGTTGTTTGATTTGTTGCCCCATGTAGTTGATGGTCCGGGCGAGTTCGCCTAATTCAAACGTGTACTCTTCATTGACTTTGACATCATAATGTTGCTTCGCGATTTGATCGGACGCACCGATGACTTCTTGAATCGGACGAACGATGGACGAAACGAGACGGGACGAATAGATATACGCCAGCCCCCAGATGACGACACCCAACAATAGAATCGCTAAACAGATTTCAACGACGCGTTGATCAATTTTAGCAAGCGATGTCGTATAACGAAGTGCCCCGGTCGTCTGTCCAAACGACACGACGGGTTCCGTCACTTCGAGCAAATGTTCCTCCGTTGCCGGATCATCATACCGTTTCGTAATCGTGTTTCCTGCCAATAAACGACTGACTTCTTGTTTCGTCATATTCCGCTTCGAGACGAATCCGGTTGACGAGTAGCGTGGAATTCCTTTAGCATCTAAGACTTCGATTTCAGCATCTGTATAGGCATATGAATCAAGCACATCATGAATCGTTGCTTCTGAATCTTGAAAGTCATACGCAAGACCACTGTTCGCAAATAAAACTGCACTCGCATTCGCATGTCGTTTCAAGACGTCTGTCGCTGTCACATAATAGTAGTTATACGTCACGAACGATAAAATACCGATTACAAGCAAGACGGTCACGGTAATAATCGTCATGAACCGCATCAAAATCTGTCGTTTCATTTTTCATTACGCCATTTATAACCGTGTCCCCACAACGTTTCGATAAATTGAGGTTCAGCCGGGTTTTCTTCGATTTTTTGACGAAGACGACGGATGTTGACATCAACCGTCTTGCGATCACCAAAATAATTTTCACCCCAGACGGCATCTAATAATTCGTCACGCGACATGACTTGATCTTCATTTTTGATGAAGTGACACAATAAATCATATTCCGTCGGTGTAACTTCCACATCAACGCCAGCTTTTTGAACCCGTTTCGCTCCAAGATCGATGCGAAACGGACCAGAAAGCAACTCACGGGGTTGTTTGCGGCGACGCAACGTCTCGACTCGCCGCAATAACGATTGAATACGTGCCAGCAGTTCGGCTGGACTAAACGGCTTTGCGATGTAATCATCAGCCCCAACACTGAGTCCCATGACTTTATCCTCTTCCCGCGTCCGTGCCGTCAGCATGATGATTCCGACGACTTCATCTTGGGAGCGTGCTTGTTCACAAACCGCAAACCCGTCGACTTCCGGCATCATGATGTCGAGTAATAAGATATCGAATGTCTGTTGTGCGAACTGTTCTAATGCTTCACGTCCGTTTTCCGCTTCAATCACTTCATACCCGGCGCGTTTTAAATTAATGACGATGAAACTACGAATCGCATGTTCATCCTCAGCCACTAATATTTTTGTCATCTTGTTTTCCTCCTGCTTTTACTTTATTCCACAAGTGCTACATTCGTTGCGTACTTTTCATAGGATTGGTTGGCAGTGATGACATAGACGTAATCAATGCCTTCTTTGATTTTTTTCTTTTGATGACTGGCGATGTATTGATTTTTTGGAATGATTTCGAGTTCAAAATCAATCGTTCCAGTCTCGCGATTAATGAAACGCACTCGATTGTCTTTTTTCTCAATCGTCTCACGTGTCGCCCAATTAGCGGGGAATCGCATGACGAAATTGTATTCGAGATCAATGTACTGTTCTTCGCGAAGTTCAAAACCACTTTCGAGAAACGGTTGTACGCTTGCACCATTCCATGCGTAGTAGGCTGTGATTTGTGGTTTTTCTTCCATCGACCGTCCGATACTGCCCTTTGGTGTGTATTGATGGGCAAATTCTACGATGCCATCTTGATCTACATCTTTCGGAAATGTATACATCGGTTCGATGATTTCTGATGTTCCCGCAAAATCGACTGGGGTGAGTTTCGTTTGATCGAGCTGAAACACGAGCAAATGCATCGTCGCATCACGTGTAAACGACACCAGTAGACCCTTTTTCTTCGCAGCATTGATCGTATCGATTTCAAATAGATCATGATCCGCAAATAAATCGCCTTCCCGTATCGGAAGTAACGTTGTTTGTCGGACAGCAGGCGTCAAGGCCTCTTCATAATAAACCAGCTCCGTGGATTGGCCTTTTTTTAGCAAGACCATATCCTGACGTTGGTCTTGATTCAAGTCGGCAATCGTCAATCGATCGTATGTATCGATTTTAGTGACGTCAATCGACGACTTCATCAAATCCTTTAACAGATATACTGTATTTTTTTCCAGACTCGTCACGCCAATCATCAATTGATTACGTGTTTTCGTTGGATCGGTGAGGACATGAAGTTGATCGATCGATCGACCGGTCGCGATCGGCTGACTGACTCGTAACACCCACTTCTTCTTCATCCGTTCATGGACCAACAGCTTGATTTGAAACGTTCCCTGATCCTGCATCCGGTAAAAGGTGACCGCTTCTTCGCGTCCATCCCGATTTAAATCAATCAATTCATATAATCTCGAAATCGATTGATTACGAGGGGCAACGATTTCCGCCTGTGCCGGAAGATCTTCATCGATTTTTGTTTTTAACGACTTTTCCCATTCGGGCAAAGCCGGGTGTTCGAGTAACGACGCAGGGTGAGGCAAGGTAAGACCACATCCCGCTAAATATAGGGTCGATAAGAAAATAACAAAATATTTCATCAGACTTAAATCCTTTCCATACGTGCTCTCCTCAAACTTTATCACACTCTTTCCAAGGAGAGTATATTGTGGAAGAGGAGCCAACTTGTTAAGATGTAACAGATATTCGAAAGGGGTTTATATTCATGGCTTATGAAATGATCGTACTTGATCTTGACGATACGTTGTTGACGAGTGACCACACGATTTCTCCGAAAACGAAACAAGCACTGCTCGATGCCCAGCGTCGTGGAAAAAAAGTTGTTCTTGCCAGCGGTCGCCCGACTTACGCGATGGTCGATCTGGCAAAAGAACTCGAACTCGCTCGTTATGGCAGTTATATCTTAAGTTTTAACGGTGCTTCCATCATCGACTGCAAAACAAATGAAGCCCTCTTCTCCAGTACCCTTCTTCCGGAAACGGTACATCGTTTATACGATTTAAGTAAACGGGAAAACATTCATATCCATACGTACGTCGGGCATGAAATTTATACGGAAACGCCTAACCCGTATACGACGCTCGAAGGGGAAATCACAGGGATGGAAGTCATTCCGGTACCGGATTTCAAGGCCGCGGTCACAGAACCGGTCGTAAAATGTTTGATGCTAGCGGAAGAAAACCGTTTAGCGGAAGTCGAACAAAAACTTCAGCTCGAACTCGCAGGGGAACTTGCTGTTGCCCGGTCAAAACCATTTTTCTTAGAATTCACAGAAGCCGGCGTCACAAAAGGGACAAGCCTTGAACTGCTCGCAAACCGCCTCGGAATCAAACGTGCTGATGTCATCGCGTGTGGTGACGGCAATAATGATTTATCGATGATCGAGTGGGCCGGACTAGGTGTTGCGATGGCGAATGCCGCCGACACCGTCAAAGAAAAAGCGCAGTACATGACGGCTTCGAATGACGAAGATGGGATTGCCCTCGTCGTCGAAAAATTCATGATGGATTAAGTTTCTGGAACGGCAAAAAGAGACCGACTTAAAAGTCAGTCTCTTTTTGTGTTTCAAGAAATACACCAGTCGATGGGAGATCTCCCTTGCTGTTTTAACCAGTCATTGGTTTGCGAATACGGTCGGCTTCCGAAAAATCCGCGACTCGCTGAAAGTGGGCTGGGGTGAACGGATTCGAGTACAAGATGACGTGTCGTATCAATTAAACTTTTTTTACTTTTCGCATGATTTCCCCAGAGGATGAAGACGATCGGTTGGTCTTGTTTCCCTAATACTTCAATGACACGATCGGTAAAGAATTCCCATCCTTTTTTTGCATGTGACCCCGCTTTCCCCGTTTCCACGGTCAAAGAGGTATTCAGTAAAAAGACACCTTGTTTTGACCACGCTTCAAGATTCCCTGTCGTCGGTGCCGGACACCCGAGGTCAGATACGAGTTCTTTATACATGTTACGTAAGGAAGGCGGAATCGCGATTCCGTCATTCACAGAAAAACTTAGTCCGTTTGCCTGATTCGGTCCGTGATAAGGGTCTTGTCCTAAAATCACACAGCGGACATCTTCCGGTGCCACCGCGTCGAACGCATGAAAAATCCGTTCCTTCGGCGGGTAAACCGTCGTCTCGTGATACGCCGTTTTGACGAAGTCCCATAATCGCTGGAAATATTCTTTTTCTTTCTCTTCTTTTAAGATTTCTTGCCAGGCTGGGTGCATGTGACTCGCTCCTTTTTCAGTCTCAAGCCTCTGTTCCTTCCGCTTGATTCTGCTATGATGGGTAATGAGGTGGAATAAAGATGATTCAAACAATCCAGTTATTTGGTTTACCTTTTGTCAACGCAACACCGTCGACATGGTATACCCATATTAAAACCCTTTTACACAATAATGAAAAAGCCTTTCTAGTGACGGCCAACCCGGAACTTGTCTTACGTTCGTTACGTGACCCCGCTTACAATCGCATATTGCGACAGGCGACGTTCATTACGCCTGACGGGATTGGCGTGACGGCGGCAAGCAAACGAATGGGCGAACCCTTGACGGCCACGTTACCCGGTATCGAAACCGCCCGAGAGCTGTTGCGCACGGCGGATACACTGCAAAAACGTGTATTTTTACTTGGGGGACGCCCGGAAGTCATGAAATCATTGATCAAACAACTAGCCATCCGCTTCCCGGACATTCAGTTCGTCGGGACATTTCATGGATTCGGAAAAGAAGCAGAAGCGGCAACAGCCCTTAAAGCTGCTCAAGCGGATCTAATCCTGGTTGCACTTGGGGCACCCAAACAGGAACAATGGATTGCATCCGTGTATGATCAAGTCGATCACGGTCTCTTCATCGGTGTTGGTGGTGCCTTTGATGTCTGGTCCGGTCATAGTAAACGAGCACCAAAGCTGTTTCGGACACTCAAACTGGAATGGCTCTACCGAATCTCCAGTCATCCACGTGGATTCGAAAAGTTAAAAGACTTGTTGCTGTTCGTGTTGCTTGTCTTCCGAAAAAAATCGCATCTTTGACGAAAAAAATCCTGCTCTCCATAATGGAAAGCAGGATTTTTCATTTTCTTATGCGTTGACCGTTGAGAACGAATGACCAAGTTCTTTTGCTTTCGCGATTGCTTCTTCTTTGATTTCTTCTGCTTTTTCAGGGTTCATTGCCATACCTTCGATGAACAATGAGTTGTAATCCGTTACACCTGTGAAAGCAAGTGCTTGACGGAGGTAGTCATCACCGAAGTTAAGACCTGACCCTGTGTAGACACCGCCTGTTGCTTGGATGTGGAGTGCTTTTTTGCCTTCCATCAATCCTTTAGGACCTTCTGCTGTGTAAGCAAATGTCTTACCCGCAAGAAGAACGCTGTCGATGTACATTTTGAGACGTGCCGGGAATGAGAAGTTCCACATTGGCGTAACGAATACATATTCGTCTGCTTCCATGTACTGCTCAAGGTGTTTCGTCATCGTCCCGACTTTCGCGATTTCAACTTCCGAAAGCGCTTCGCCTGTTGCGAATTTGCCCCATGCGCTTAATACGTCTGTATCGATTTCTTGGACGTCTTCATTATAAAGATCAAGAACTTGTACTTCAGCATTCGGGTTAGCAGCTTTGTAGCTCTCAAGGAAAGCTTCACCAGCCTGAAGGCTAAACGAGTGTTCTGTCGATTTCGGGTTTACAGTTACATAAAGTAATTTAGTCATTTTTATTTCCCCTTTTTATCTAAAGTAATTTCTGTAAGTAAATATACCAACAGGGTTTTCGTTTGTCAATTAGTTTGATTTCAAAGAATCAAAAAGAAACTGCCCCCGAACCGAATCACCTTGACTATAAGCTCAAAAAAAAACCTAATCATTGACGATTAGGTTTTTTCCACATGTGTATAGTGATCGGCTCTATGACCCACCCGTTTCAGTAGCTCAATCAACTGTTCTTTTTCTGGAATCGAAAGATCACTGAATAAATCTGTCAAAAACGCTTCATGTTTCGGGAACGTTTCTTCCATTAACGTTTGTCCTGCTTCCGTCAATGTCCCAAAGGTCACTCGGCGATCCGTCGGACAGGAGCGCCGCGCGAGAAGCCCACGATTTTCTAATTTATCGACGACATATGTCACACTGCCGCTTGTTAATAAGATTTTATCACCGATTTGTTGAAGCGGTGTATCTCCCTTGTGGTACAACAATTCAAGAACACCAAATTCGGATGAGTTCAACTGATGTGTCTTGATGTCGACCTTCACTTGTTCCGTTACTGCGTGCATCGTACGAGATAGAACAACGAGCATTTTTAATGCCAGCTTCGAGTCTGTCGATTCCATTTTACGTTCGCCCCTCTTTATCTTGATTCGAAACAATCATAGACCTCTTTTTTCCATTGGTCAATTCCAGTCCGAATTTTACTTACTTTCGACGTGGCGTTCACTTTTTCCTTGCCGTGAAACGCGTTCCATAGATTAAGGTCTTGATATACACTACAAGGGAGGTCTAATCATGTCATTTCAAAAATCCTTACAGCGTCTTGTGAAAAACAATGTGGCCTTTGAGTTAGCAATTGAACAACTTTATACACCGACCGGTTATTATCTCTGCAAACATACGTTAATTGATCAATATCCAGATTTGTTGCCAACAGAACAAGTCATGCTTCTTCAAAAAATTGCAGAACAAATCGAACGGTCCACGCGACTTGAAGAAACCATCACAAAACAAAATTGGATTCAAATCCACCAACAATTATCCAACGATCTTTAGGGGGAACTTTTCATGACGAACATTCGTGACTTGGCACGTGAAGCACATGTTTCAGTGACGACGGTCTCGCGTGTCTTAAATGATCATCCGTATGTCGCGGATGACAAACGCCAGGCCGTGCAGGCTGCCATTCAGAAACTCGGTTATATCCGAAATCAAACGGCCGTCCATCTGTCGACCGGTCAAACCCATACGATCGGGGTCATGTTGCCTTTCGTCGATCATCCTTATCATGCCGCCATCTTGCAAGGGATTGCGCGATGTGCCTTTGAAGAAGGATATCGGTTTTTGACCTGGCAGACGAACTATGTCGAGTCACATGAACATACCGTTCTAAAGGCGCTGGCCCAACGTGAGGTTGACGGATTGATTATCGTCTCACACAGTCTGTCCGTGGACGAGATTCTCCAGTACGAACAATATGGTCCGATTGTTTTTTGTGAATACCATCCCCACGCTTCTTCCGTCTACATCAACCACTATACGGCATTCCAAAAAGGATTGAAGGCATTACAGTCTCTTCACCATACAGAAATCGGTATCTGTCTCGGACGACCGGACAGTACGAATAGTTTGGCCCGAAAACAAGCCTATCAAGATACCGTGAGCGACGACGCACGACCGGAGTGGATTTATGAACAGGCATTGACGATCGAGGACGGTGCACACGTAGCAAGAGCCTGGCTGAATCAGTCTCAGCGTCCAACAGCCATTTTGACGGCAAGTGATCATGTCGCTGCCGGCATCATTTTAGAACTTCGTGAACAAGGATACCGGATACCGGAGGATTTAGCCGTAATCGGATTTGATGGCAGTGACCTGGCTGTCGTCCTGAATCTGACGACGGTCGCTGTTCCTTACGAGACAATCGGGCGGCATGCCTTTTCGATCGCCATCAGTGATAGTTGGCAGCAACATCCTCAAACGGAAATCCCGACTACACTCAAAAATGGGACGACCGCCTCTATACTTTGTGTGAAATAACAAACGAAACCCGCTTCTTGTCTCGCAAATGCGTCAAGAGCGGGTTTTTGAGCGTACAGTTTTTACAACGATCCGGCAGCGACGTAACATGAACCCCCATACCCGCTCCGGAAAGATTCCTTGACGACTTGTCCATAATACGAGTTGGCATTGATCATCGTTGATCCGTCAACAGCGATTCCGACATGCTGAATCCCACTGCCGTGTGTGAAAAATACAAGATCCCCAGCGGTCGGTGCTGTCCGTTTCGTTACCCCGTATTGTGCAGAAGCTGTTCGTGGTAAGGACTTTCCTAATGCATTGTAGACATACCAAGTAATATTTTTCTGAAAAATAAAAAAACAGGTCATAAAACGGCAATCTGAAGCCATTTTATGATTCCTGTTTCGTTGTCCTTCTTTTCATTCTACTTAATCAATTGACTTCTTTTTCCGAAAACGTGCGAAGAATTCGTAAACGATCGGTACGATCAACAGTGTCAATAACGTTGAACTCGTTAATCCACCAATGACGGTCACACCTAGTCCTTTCGAAATCAACGCTCCTCCTTCAAGTCCGAGTGCCAGAGGTGATAAGGCGCCAATCGTCGCAAGAGCTGTCATTAAGATCGGACGAAGTCGTGTCCCTGCCGCGTCAAGTAATGCTTCACGTGTAGCAAGACCTTCCTTTTCTTTATGAATGACGCGGTCAATCAGCACGATCGCATTCGTTACGACGATACCGATCAGCATCAATGCACCGATCAAGGAAGAAACGGAAATCGTTTCGCCTGTGATCAAGAGGGCAAGTAATCCACCGATGATCGCAAACGGAAGCGAGAACAAGATGACGAGCGGTGTCAATGCTCCACCAAATGTCACGACTAAGACCAGATAGACGATTGCAACTGCTGCTGCCATCGCAAGTCCGAGTTGTGTGAAGGATTTCTGGATCTGCTCCGTCACCCCACCTGCTTCATACGACACGCCTGTTGGAAGATCGATTTTTTTGACCGTTTGATCGATGGCTTCTGACGCTTCTGTTGCTTTATCGGTTTTTAGTTCGGCTGTGACGGTCGCGACGAGTTTGCCGTCCCGCTCACTGAGCGAGTCAGGTGTCGTTCCTTTTTTGACCGAGACGAAATCCGACAGTTTTCGGACACCAAGTGGCGTCGTGACATCGGTTTTTTGTAAATCATTGATTGAATCATACGTCGTTTGTTCGTTTGGAACGATGACGTCTAACTCTTTCCCGTCTACTTTTATAGTAGAAAGTGGTTTTTCTTCTCCTTGCACGTTAGCGATTCCTTGAGCCAACTGAGCAGTCGAGACCCCGAATTCCGCCGCTTTTTGTTGATCGACTTCAAACGTGTACTGGGTATATGACTCTTTTAAATCGGTCGTGACTTTCCGAACATATTTGGATTCGCCTTCAATTGCTTTGACGAACTTCGGTGTCATCGTTTGTAAATCTTCAATCGAGTTGGCATAGATCGAATACGAGACACCGGACGAAGCGGCGCCGCCACTAAAGTCTTGCTCTTTCCATTCTCCAGTCGGAATCTCTTTGTTCAATTGTTTAATCGCTTGTTGTTTCACATCCGCAAAATCTGCTGTATCCGGATCATACTGGGCGATGAAAACGGCTTGTTTTGTATTTCCCGGATTTAACGGGTTTTCCCCACCAACCGTGAACTGAAGATTATCGACATTGCTTTGTTGATCGAAGTAAGCTTCCGCTTGATCAGCTGCTTGTAATGAATCTTCTAACGTTTGGCCTGGCTTCGGATTATAGGTGACATAAAACGTTTTTTCACTCTCTTGATTCAAGAAGTTGACTCCGATTGCAGGAACGAGCGCAAAACTACCCATCAGCAATAAGACTGCGAGACCAAACACGACAATCTTATGGTTTAACGACCAGTTGAGAACACCTCGATACCAATTCGCTAATTTGCCTCCATCCTCTTTTTCTGGTTTCGGTGCTTTACCGCGTTTGAATAATGAATCGGCAAACATCGGAACTACCGTCACAGCAACGATTAAGGACGCAAACAGCGCGAAGACGACCGTTAAGGCAAACGGAAGGAACAGTTCACCGACAAATCCTGTGACGAAGCCCAGTGGTAAGAACACGGCAATCGTGACGATTGTCGACGAGGCAACAGGAATGAACACTTCACGTGTCGCGTCGATGATCAGTGCCTTGCCTTTTAACGGCTCAGACGGATCGGTCAATCGGCGATAGATGTTTTCAATGACGACGATCGAGTCATCGACGACACGACCAATCGCAACAGTCATCGCACCTAACGTCATGATGTTGAGTGAGATGTCCAACTGTTTCAGGACAAGAATGGCCATCAAGAGTGACAACGGAATGGAGATGACAGCAATCACCGTTGATTTGATGTTACGCAAGAACAATAAGATGATGATGACCGCAAATAAGGCACCAATCAACGCTTTGCTAATCATCGTCGAAACTGATTCTTCAATCGGTTTTCCTTGGTCCAAGGTCACGGATGCTTGGACCGAATCATTTTCTTTTTCAAATGTTTGGATCGTTTCTTTTACCGCGCTCACGACTTCGACCGTATTTGCGTCCTGCGCTTTCGTCACCTGGACACCAATCGAACGTTCTCCATTCGAACGGGAAATCGATTCTTCGATTCCTTTATCCTCGATTGTCGCGAGCTGTGACAATTTGACAGTCGGCACTTGTGTCGGCGTACTTGGTGTTGAAGCGGCAGGATTCGTCGTTGCCGCGTTTGGTGCTTGTGTTGGTGTTTCTGTCGCTCCAGGAGGTACCTGACCTGATGTAGGCGATTGTTGCGGTGTATACGGCAGACGAAGGTTTTTCAATTCGTTGACCGTCGTCGCTTTTCCGTCTAGGACAACCGCTTGTTCTGTATCCCCTAACTCATATAGTCCTAATGCCAATCGTGAATCGTTGGCTTGAATCAGTTGCTTGACGTTATCTTCCGTCAATCCATACTGCTGTAATTTTTCGTCATCGAACTGAATCTCGATGCGACGGATCTCTTGCCCGGCGATTTGCACCGTCTGTGCGCCGTCAATTCCTTCGAGCTTCGGTTGCAGTTCATTTTCAACCAATTTCGTTAACTCAGACAGGGAACGTTTTTCGTCTGACACAGCAAATCCGATGACAGGAAACGCATCAAAGGAGATGCGAGACACTTGTGGTTCTTGCGCCCCTTCCGGTAACTCGACGTTCGCTAAAGCTTCTTTGACTTTTTGTTCCGCCTCATCCATATCGGTACTGAAACTGTAGTCGATTTGAAGATTCGATGCATTTTGGAAAGATGACGAACGAACTGTGTCGACACCACTTAGATTCTCGACTTTACTTTCGAGTTCACGACTGACTTCATCCAAGACTTGTTCTGGTGTCGCACCTGGATAAATCGTCGTCACCGAGACAGTTGGTGTCGTGATGTCTGGTAACGTCTCGAGTTTCATCGTCGTTCCGGCATAAATTCCGGCAACTGTGATGATAATCGTCAGCAACCAAAGTGCAAACTTGTTATTGACTGAAAATTGAATGATACGCTTCATGGTAAGGATTCGCCTTCTCTCTCTTCTTTTTCAATTTAATTCTGTTTTTTTGCTGCCTGATCAATCGTACGCGCTTGTCGAAGTAAACGTTCAATCAAGGCGTGTCGAAGGTCTGGTGCTGGTTGTCCGAACTGAAAGTGTTCCGACATCTTTAAGCCATCTAACGTAAAACGAATCATCATCGCTTCGACCGGATCCATGTTTTCAATCAACTGATTGAAAAATTGATGGACTTGTTTTTTTCGTTCTTCTACGAATGCTGCGTTTTCCTTTAGAAGAGACAATAAAAACAAGACGGTATCAATGTCTAAACAAAATTCTTCCTCGTGTTGCGCTTGTAACATGACGAATGCTTCCATTTGACCGAGACCTTGTTCGCGGTACGTTTGGTACTGCTGAAACTGGCGTGCTTCTTGTTCTTCAATCACACCCATCAACAGTTCCTCTTTCGAAGCGAAATGATACAACAGTCCACCTTTTGATACATTCGCCTGTTTCGCCACTTCTTCGAGCGTCAGTTGTGGAAAACCCCGGGTCAACATGATTTGAACCGTCGCATCCGTGATCCGACGTCTTGTTTCTAACGCTTTTGCACTGACCATCATCTTTCTCCTTTCTATTTTACTGTACCGTCTGGACGGTTTCTTTTTTAAATATACGAATTCTTCACTGATAATGCAAGGTTAAATCGATGTTTCACGTGAAACAGCACTTCTTGAACCCCATTGGTTTGACCGTAACCGAGGTCTAGACAACAAAAAGCCCACATGATTCTTTGTTCATGTGGACGTTTGAAATATGTTTGCTCAGCTTTCCTCACGTGCACTTTCCATCAATGCCGCATACATCGCCTGCGATATGTGATGCTCACGTAAAACGTGCACCCCGCGATCGGTCGGACCTCCCGGAGCCGCTACATCTTCAATTAATGCCGCCGTTGGTCGGTCTTCGTGCAGAAGCAGTTCTGCCGATCCTTTCATCGCTTGGGCAATGATCCGACGTGCCGCCTGTTCATCAAAACCGGCTCCCGTCAGGACTGGTGTCATCGCTCCAACGATTTCATAGAAAAAAGCCGGGCTGCATCCTGCTGCTGCCATCAAATATGGCATGGTCGTGTGATTGGTTTCGACGGTTTCGCCGACCCGCTCAAACAACTCGATCGTCTGTTGTCGGTGGGATTCGGATAACTGTTCACCAAACCAAAGTCCAGTCATACCTGTTCGAAACGCAACGGGCGTATTGGGCATGGCAGAAACGGCTCCACAGTTTGTAACCGTCTCGATTTCTAGCGGTGTAATGTGGGCTGCAACCGATATCACCAATTGATTTGTCCATGTTTTCTGACTGACGTAACCAAGGACACCCTCTGGTTGCATCGCTAACACGACGACATCATACTGTTCAATCTGTTCATCCGTCGTCGTCTGAACTCCATATTGATCAGCTAACGTGACAAGACGCGACCGATCTGCCCGATTGGTCATCGTGATGGATTGTGGAGAAATTCCGGAATCAATCCATCCCTTGACTAACGATTCACTCATCGAACCTGCACCGACCATTAAAATTTTCATTTCTCTTCCTCCCAACAAAAAAAGGACCAGTCGACACTGGCCCTTTTGAATGTATTACTGATTATACACGAACTGCCAAGTCTTCAACAGCTACGACACGGAGTCCTTTTTCATTTAACTTCTTGACGATCTTCTTTTTCGTTTTCTCATCACAGTCTGTTGGTAACGTGATCAAAACACGGCGCATGACACTACTTTTCGCATCGAGTGTCATTAAACTCGCGACTGTCGAATACTTATTAACGATTTTCGCGATTTTCTCGAGTGCACCTTTTTGTTCACTCAGCGCGACCGTTAACACGTAGCTACCTGAATCACGGTTCCATGCTTCTTCGAGCATCCCAAGCATTTTCCCGTGCGGTAAGATCCCGAAAAATTGTCCGTCATCATTTAAGACCGCGATGTACGGAAGTTCTTTGATCGAGAAGAATACCTCAAAGAAGTTGCTGCCCGTATAGATGAACTTAGAGGTGTTTTTGATTAATGTCATGACATTGTCGTCCAGACTTCCACCATTCATCCCGTGACGATAAATGTGCATTTTATAGATGTTCCCTTTAAACTGTTGACCCGTTTGGTCAAGGACAGGGACACACCGGTATCCGGTCTCTTCTAAAGTCTGTAAAGCTTCTCGAAGCGTTGCCGTCTCCGAAACTTTGACACATTGGTGCTTAGGAATACATAAACTTTGAACGAGCATACAAAACGTCCTCCTCTTTCCACTACATCATTCTAACTGACTTGCCTGTTCTTTACTTTACTAATTATTCGCTTTTTCTGTTCTTTTTTCCTGCTTTTCTTCTATTCCCTTCTCAAACCCAAGTGAAAACACGTTTTCCCTCTGTAAAAATAAGAAAAACCACATTATTTTCACGAATTTGAATCTTTTGTTAAATCATCAATCTGATTAATATTAAGATTTATTAAGATTTCGTAAAGACCGGGTATAGTTGTATTCTTTTACAATAGCGTCTGATACAATCGAACTCGTGAAGTCACTTCACTATTCTCGTTCTTAATATGGAGGCAGAAGAAATGTTCAATAAAAAACAAGATCCATTCGCAATGAAATTATCCGAGATTGCAGGACACCTGCAACAAACGTCACAATTTTTTGTCGACTTTAAAATTAATGGAATTGCAGATGTCAAAGAATTCGCCCATAAAGTAAAAGACTTTGAAACTGCTGGTGATGACTTGATGCACCAACTGATCATCGACTTGAACAATGCATTCATCACACCGATTGACCGTGAGGATCTATTAGCGCTTGCTAACTCTCTCGACGACGTTCTGGATGGCTTCGAAGAATGCTCAGCGATTTTCGAAATTTATAATATCGTTCGTGCAGATGAACATATGATTCGATTTGTTGACGAAATTCATCTCGCTGTCAACGAACTTGCGTTAGCGATGGATCTTTTGGTCGCACGTAAACTTCAACCGATGCGCGAACATGTCATTAAAGTAAAAGAACAAGAAACGATTTGTGATAACTTACGTCGTAAATCAATCAAAGCCTTGTTTGCTACTGAAACCGACCCCATTAAAATCATTCAATATAAAGAAATTTATGAGTCGCTCGAGTCAATTGCCGATTACTGCCAAGACGCAGCAAACGTCATTGAAACGATCATCATGAAAAACGCATAAGTGAGGAGCTAACGAGATGGATAGTCTGTTTATCATCACCGCCATAATCGTGATTCTCGCACTTAGCTTCGATTTCATTAATGGTTTCCACGATACAGCGAACTCGATTGCGACTTCGGTGTCGACTCGTGCTTTGAAACCACGTCACGCCATCATCCTTGCGGCGACGATGAACTTTTTAGGTGCAATTACGTTTACTGGTGTCGCCAAAACAATTTCTAGTGATATTGTTGATCCGTCAACACTTCAGCACGGTAGTTATGTCGTCATCGCTGCTTTACTCTCAGCCATCGCCTGGAATCTCTTGACTTGGTACTTCGGTATCCCGTCCAGTTCTTCGCATACGTTGATTGGTTCAATCGCCGGTGCTGCAATCGCTTCTGTTGGTTTTGGTGGTATCGAAGCAAAAGGAATTTTAAAAATTATTCAAGCTTTAATCCTTTCACCAATTCTTGCCTTTACGCTTGGTTTTATCGTTTACGGTATTTTTAAAGTGGTCTTTAAGAAGGGAAATCTGGCGAAGACGAATCGTCGTTTCCGTCATATGCAGATTGCGACAGCAGCCCTTCAATCTTATACACACGGAACGAACGATGCCCAAAAAGCAATGGGAATCATCACGCTCGCTCTGATTTCATCCGGTTACCAAACAGATCACGACGTAGCACTTTGGGTTAAATTATCATGTGCGATCGCGATGGGTCTTGGGACATCAGTTGGTGGATGGCGTATCATTAAAACCGTCGGTGGACAGATCATGAAAATCCGTCCTGTCAACGGGGTTGCGGCCGACTTAACGTCTGCTGCCATCATCTTTGGTGCAACAGCAATTCACTTGCCCGTCTCAACGACACACGTCATTTCTTCCGCCATTCTTGGTGTTGGTACATCACACCGGAAAAAAGGTGTCAAATGGGGTACCGCACAACGGATGCTGATTACATGGGTCATCACTCTTCCAATTTCAATGGCAGTAGCGGCGCTCATTTACTACATCCTCGATTTCCTTTTCATTAAATAATACCCACTCCCCATCTAGCACGACTAGATGGGGATTTTTCCATAGCGATTAAGCTCCTGGAGTTGTCGCTTTGTCCATAATTCGCTATGATTGATGGCAAGAAGACATGCTGATTTTATTTAGGAGGAATTCCACATGACAAAACGTAAAGCCTTAACGATTGCCGGTTCTGACACGAGTGGCGGCGCGGGTATTCAAGCTGATTTAAAGACGTTCCAAGAACTTGAAGTCTACGGAATGAATGCGTTGACCGTCATCGTTGCTCAAGATCCTGACAACGCTTGGCACCATGCGGTTTACCCAATCGATGCCGAACTCGTCCGGACACAAATCCATACGGTCCTTGGAGGAATTGGTGTAGATGCGATGAAGACGGGTATGCTCCCGACTGTCGAAATCATTGAAGTCGTTGCCGAGAAAATCAAATCATCTGGTGTTCAAAACATCGTCATCGATCCGGTCATGGTCTGTAAAGGGGAAGATGAAGTCTTGAACCCGGATACGGCTAACGCGCTACGCGACATCCTGACACCACTCGCAACAGTCGTGACACCGAATGTCTTCGAAGCGGGTCAATTATCCGGTCTCGGGAAAACTCCTTCGACGATTGATGAGATGAAACTAGCAGCTGCTCGGATTCATGAAAAAGGGGCACAATATGTACTTGTCAAAGGCGGCAGCAAGATTGATCATCCGCGAGCAGTTGACGTGCTTTATGATGGAAAAGAGTTTATCCTAATTGAGGACGAGCGCATTGAGACACCGTACACGCACGGAGCAGGATGCACCTACTCTGCTGCGATTACGGCTGAACTCGCAAAAGGAGCTTCTGTGGAACAAGCGGTCCGCACAGCGAAATCGTTTATCACATCTGCGATTCGTCATTCATTCCGTTTGAATGAATATGTCGGTCCGACTGACCACGCTGCTCATCGTACAGTAACGTCTTAATCGCTCAAGAAGTCCGCGCAACCATTCGCGGACTTCTTTCTGTATACGAAAGGGGAAACACTATGCAAGCACTTGATTTAACAGCTGTTCAAGACTACATCGACAAGTACGCCAACACACCACTTTACGTACACGTCGAAACGACGAACGGGGCTTACGCGACGCACCAGGATCCGACGTTCCACAGCGCCGGCATGTTTTTCCGTAATGCTGAAATCATCTATGAACGTGGATTGATCACCGGAAACGGTCCGTACCGAATCGGGTTGAAACTCGCGCACGGTTGGCTGTACGGAGAAGGATTGACCGATTATGAGTTCGCAGGTGATCAGCTCTTGATTGCGGGACATGATATCGAAGGACGTCTCGCAATCGCCTTTGAACTCAGCCCGACACCATTCGCGCAAGGCGCAGAGGAGGTAGAATGATGGCTTATAATGAACAGGATCATCTCCTCGTCATCTTCCCTCATCCGGATGATGAAGCGTTCAGCTCAGCTGGAACGATTATCGAGCATGCTGAAAACCGCGGCCCCGTCACATATGCCTGTTTGACACTTGGTGAAATGGGACGCAACATGGGACGGCCCGTCTTTACCAATCGGGAACAACTGGCAACGATCCGAAAACGTGAATTGATCGCTGCATCCGAAAAGATGAAGATTTCTGATTTGCAGATGTGGGGATTACGCGACAAGACGGTCGAATTCGAAGATGAAGCGATGCTTGCGGAACGCATCGGTCGTTTGATTGAGCAAACTCGTCCCACTCGCTTGATTTCCTTTTATCCGGGATATGCTGTCCATCCGGATCATGAAGCGACAGCACGTGCTGTCGTTCGGGCACTACGGGCAATCGATGAGGCAGACCGTCCGGAATTTTTAGCGGTTGCGTTCGCCAACAATACAAAAGATGAGCTCGGCGAAGGTTCTTTCATCCATGATGTCAGTGCTTACACCGATCAAAAAATCGAAGCTCTCCACGCGCACGCTTCACAAACAGGTGGTTTGATGAAAGTCATCTCGGAAGACTCCAACATCCGTGACTTGCTTGTCAAAGAACGGTATTACCATTATCCTTTATGATTTCTCCACCCTTGGACGGTTTTCGTTCAAGGGTGTTTTTTGTCTTAGAAAACCCTTGATTGTCAGTCGACTTTTCAGACAGCTTCTGCTAGTGTGAATAGTTGAGACTATGTCTCCGGAGTTCGTAACCTCCTCCGTCACAAAAACTAGGAATGGGAAGTGTAAACTATGAAAAATGAACGTGCTCTTGTCGTCTTTAGTGGTGGTCAAGACTCGACGACTTGTCTGTTTCAGGCAATCAAGGATTATTCCGAAGTCGAAGTCGTTACCTTCAACTATGGACAACGTCATGCGGCAGAACTTGATGTCGCCCGCACCATCGCAGCTGAACTCGGTGTCAAACACCATGAGCTCGACCTCTCGCTCCTCAGTCAATTAACGAGTAATTCTTTGACTGACCACTCACAATCGATCACGACAAACGAAGATGGACTGCCCTCTACGTTTGTAGATGGACGGAACCATCTATTCCTGTCTTTCGCTGCTGTCCTCGCAAAAGGACGTGGGATTCGCCATATCATTACGGGTGTGTGTGAAACCGACTTCTCCGGTTATCCGGACTGCCGTGATGCCTTCATCAAGTCACTAAACGTGACACTTAACCTCGCGATGGATTATCCATTCGTGATTCATACTCCGCTCATGTGGCTCGATAAAAAAGAAACATGGGCATTAGCTGATTCACTCGGCGCGTTTGATTTTGTCCGCGAGCGGACATTGACGTGTTACAACGGAATCATCGGGGATGGTTGCGGCGATTGCCCAGCCTGTGAATTACGGAAAAAAGGCTTAGATGCCTACATCGAGGAGGTTCAACATACATGAAATTCAACTATGAAGCACCGGAAACGGTCGAGCGTCCGACGGGCGACTCGCTTATCTATACAACATCACGTGTCATGATCGTCAAAAAATTGACGTTTGATGCAGCACACCATCTGTATGACTATGATGGAAAATGCCGTGCCCTCCATGGTCACACGTACCATGTCGATCTTGGAATCAGCGGATTTTTGGATCACCGTGGGATGACACTCGACTTTGGGGACTTGAAAAAGATTTTTAAGGAACACCTTGAACCGTTACTCGATCACCGGTACTTGAACGAGTCTCTCCCTTACATGAATACGACGGCTGAGAATATGTCGGCTTGGATCTTCGAGACACTCGGAAAACATCTCCCGGACGAACGTGGTCTGCGTGTCGAGTTCGTCAAGTTGTATGAAACACCCACTGCTTTTGCCGAAGTCCGCCGGGAATGGATGCTTGAGTCATGACTCAACTAAAAAAAACACCAAAGATGCCAGTCCTTGAAATCTTTGGTCCGACGTTTCAGGGGGAAGGACGATCGATTGGTCAAAAAACGATGTTCGTCCGAACGGGTGGTTGCGATTATTCCTGTGCTTGGTGTGACTCTGCCTTTACATGGGACGGATCAGAAAAACCTGATCTCCTGACGGCAGAAGAGATCCTCACACGACTCGACGCTCTCGGTTCTTACGGTCATGTGACGATTTCGGGCGGTAACCCCTTACTGCACGCGTCAATCGGAACACTCGTTGATGCCCTGAAGACACGTGGCATCACGATGTCCGTCGAAACACAAGGCTCGTATTGGCAAAACTGGGTCCTCGATATCGAAGACGTCACGATCAGTCCAAAACCCCCTTCGAGTGGGATGACGGTTGATTATGATCGTCTTGATGTATTCTTTAAACGTTTACCGGAGCAACAGCGTGCGGTCAAAATCGTGATCTTCGATGAGTCCGATCTCGATTTTGCTGCTGCCATTTCCGAACGTTATGCTTTGAAGACCCTTTATTTATCACTCGGTAATCCGGATCCGGCGGAACAAGGTACGATTGCACCACGGATGTTATCCGGCTTAAAAACTTTATGGGAACGTGTTGCAGACGATGAACGATTTAATCATGCCCGCGTCTTACCCCAACTACATGCCCTCGTTTTCGCGAACGACCGTGGCGTCTAAGGAGATTAATTATGCGTCCAGAAGATTTAAACGATTTGTCCTTACTTGGTCAAAAGTCCGTCCCGTACATTTTTGAATACCAACCGGAAGTGCTTGAAGCGTTCCCGAACCGTCACCCGGAAAACGATTATTTCGTCAAATTCAATGCACCTGAATTTACTAGCCTTTGCCCGATTACAAACCAACCGGATTTTGCGACGATCTACATCTCGTATATCCCGGACGAAAAATTGGTCGAATCGAAATCACTGAAACTATATCTATTTAGTTTCCGTAATCATGGCGACTTCCATGAAAACTGTATCAATGTCATCGGAAAAGATCTCGTCAAACTGATGGAACCCCGTTATCTTGAAGTATGGGGTAAGTTCACACCACGTGGCGGCATCTCAATTGATCCGTATTACAATTATGGAAAACCTGATACGAAATATGAGCAGATGGCAGAACATCGCCTCTTCAATCACGACTTATATCCAGAAACGATCGACAACCGTTAAGTCCTCAAAAATCCTCCTCTGCCGGTATGGCAAAGGAGGATTTTTTGATTCGTTAACTAGACGGTAAATCAATGATTTTTGTCCGTTCTTCCTGCTGACGGATCATCTTTGCGGGCCAAATATGTCGCAGTAAATGATCGTAAGGGACATTAAGTGTTTTTGCTAGCCGTTCGATCATCGCGAATGAAGGATGGGCGATGCTCCGCTCAATCCGTTCCATCATTTCCGGTGTCGTCTCTGTCAATTCAGCCAACTGCTCGAGATCGATGTCCTGTCGCTCACGTAATGTGCGAATCCGTTCTCCATAATTCGCAAGCGGACTTATCGTTTCACTCATGATTCCGTCTCCTTTTCTAAGCACACCCTTCTCCGCTTTTGTTCCTGTTAACTTATTCCCGATTTTTATTTTTCAACACCTCTCTCTTTCGTACTATTCATGATATGAAATATTATTTCAGATAAATCATAAAAAAGGACTAGCTTTTTAAAAAGTTATCGCTTACAATTCTAAGTGCAAGCGGTTGCATTAATCGCTTACATTGTTTGCACTAATTAGATAAATAATAGCTACATAGAGGAGTGAGACACATGAAAAATAAGATTTCATTTGATTTCTGGCAAAAGCTAGGAAAAGCACTAATGGTAGTCATAGCAGTCATGCCGGCTGCTGGAATCATGATTTCAATCGGGAAGCTGATCGGGATGTACGGCGGTGATCTTGCATTGATGCAAACGATTGCAAGAATCGTTGAGGATTTAGGTTGGGCCATCATCACTAACCTCCATGTGCTCTTTGCGGTCGCCATTGGTGGATCGTGGGCAAAAGAACGGGCTGGTGGAGCCTTTGCTGCTTTGCTCGCCTTCATCTTAGTCAACCGTGTCACAGGTGCGATCTTTGGTGTCAATTCAACGATGCTTGCTGATCCAAAGGCAACCGTCACTTCATTGCTTGGTTCTGACTTAATCGTGAAAGATTATTTCACTTCTGTTCTTGGTGCACCCGCTCTGAATATGGGAGTATTCGTCGGGATCATTTCCGGTTTCCTCGGAGCCGTACTGTTTAACAAGTTCTATAACTTCAGTAAAT
Source organism: Exiguobacterium antarcticum DSM 14480 (assembly GCF_000685865.1). GTDB lineage: Bacteria > Bacillota > Bacilli > Exiguobacteriales > Exiguobacteriaceae > Exiguobacterium_A > Exiguobacterium_A antarcticum. Next base: position 1,261,380 of record NZ_JMKS01000003.1, read on the forward strand.
TACCGGATGCCCTCGCCTTCTTTAACGGAAAACGGTTTGTCCCGTTTGTCGTCATCGGTGGATCAGTCGTTGCAGCATTCGCCTTATCACTCGTCTGGCCGTTCGTTCAAGGGTTACTGAATGACTTCGGACGCTGGATCGCCACTTCACGTGATACAGCTCCCATCCTTGCACCATTCGTCTACGGAACGCTTGAGCGTCTCCTCTTACCGTTTGGTCTCCACCATATGTTGACAGTTCCAATGAACTACACGGAACTTGGTGGTACGTATAAAATTTTAACTGGTGCTGCACAAGGTTCGACGGTCGCTGGTCAAGACCCGCTCTGGCTTGCCTGGATCACCGATCTCGTCAACTTAAAACAAGCGGGCAACACACAAGGTTACAATGACTTAATCAACAGTGTCGTTCCAGCTCGTTTCAAAGAAGGCCAAGTCGTCACATCACTTGCTTCTTTAATCGGTGTCGCGGTTGCCATGTACATGTCTGTTGACGAAGATAAAAAGAAAGCATACAAACCGGTTTTCTTATCTGCTGGTCTTGCTGTCTTCTTGACGGGTGTCACAGAGCCGATCGAATTCATGTTCATGTTCATCGCACCGGTCCTTTACGTCGTCTATGCTGTCTTGACGGGAGTCGCCTTTGCGCTGGCTGACGTCATGCATCTTCGGATCCATGCATTCGGGGCAATCGAATTGTTGACACGGATTCCGCTGATTGCGAAAGCCGGTCTGATGGGTGACCTGATCCGCTTCATCGGTGTCTGTATCTTCTTCTTCTTCTTGAACTTCTTTACGTTCCGTTTCGTCATCAAAAAGTTCAACTATGCGACACCGGGGCGTAACGGAAACTACCTCGATGACGTAGTTGTGGCTGACGGTGCTCAAGCTTCGAACGAAGCTGCTGCAACGACGGATCAATCACAAGCAGCACGCATCATCGGGTTACTGGGTGGTCAAGCAAACATCGAGGAAGTGGATGCCTGCATGACACGCTTGCGTGTCACGGTGAAAGATCCAAACCTCGTTGCACCTGAGTCCGATTGGAAATCAAATGGTGCACTGGGTCTTATCCTGAAAAATAATGGCGTGCAAGCCATTTACGGTCCAAAAGCGGATGTCTTGAAATCTGATATCCAAGATCGAATCGGCGCATAAACCAAAACAATTAGGGTAAATAAGAAAAGGTGAAGCTCATCATGAGTTTCACCTTTCTTTATTGAAAATCAGGAGGAACAACAGATGCGATTACTCACGTTAAATTGCCATTCTTGGCAAGAAGAACAGCAACTCGATAAATTGAATCAAATCGTCACGCAAATCATTCAACAGGATTACGATGTGATTGCCTTACAGGAAGTCAGTCAGCTGATGGATACCCCGATTCTCTACGATAACGTTCGAGAAGATAATTTCGTCTACTTGATTCAGCAGGCACTGCTCGAGCAAGGGATGAACTATTCCTTCGTCTGGGACTTTTCGCATATCGGATATGATGCCTACGAGGAAGGTCTCGCCATCCTGACGAAACATCCGATTTTAAAATCCGATACGTATTATATCAGCCGGAGTCAAGATACGATGGATTGGAAATCCCGAAAAATCGTCCGGGCGACGATCGATGTCGCAGGCACCCAGATTACATTCAACTCGTGTCACCTCGGTTGGTGGGAAGATGCGGATGAACCGTTCAGCGAACAATTCAATCATCTGATTGCGCGGATGGATCCCCTCGAATGGACCTTGTTTTTAGGGGACTTCAATAATGATGCGCTCGAGCGTGGGACAGGGTACGATTATATGATGCAGCGTGGACTTCATGATGTCTTTTTATTGGCACAAGAAACGGTCGGCGTCGAGACCGTCGAAGGAAAAATCGATGGTTGGGAAGAAAATCAAAAAGGGTTACGGATTGATTTAGTTCTGTCGAACCGAAAAATTGACGTAGACCGGGTCGGTGTCGTCTTTGACGGTGTCTTCGCCCCTGTCGTTTCCGATCACTTTGGGGTCGAAGTCGATATTTCCATTCAAAAAGAACCGATTTAACGGTTGACAACGCTTTCTTTTCTCCTTATGATGAGGGCAACAAGTAAATAGTGCGGATTGTGACAGTACGGCTGGCAAGACCGATTCAGCATCTCGTTTCTAGAGGTGTTGTTCGGTCTTGCCTTTTTTTGTGACCTGTCCTCTCTGCACACCTTTCCTGAAGGAGGAATCAGCATGGATTATAAACAAACAGCGGCACGTGTGTTGGAGTTAGTCGGTGGTCGAGAAAACATCATTACAGCAGCCCATTGTGCGACGCGTCTTCGTCTTGTCTTACATGATGAATCAAAAGTCGATCAAGCAGCCCTCGAGGATTTAGACGGCGTCAGTGGTGCCTTTTCCAGTTCCGGTCAATACCAGATCATCTTCGGGACAGGGACCGTCAATAAGGTTTTTGCTGAATTTGCTCCGCTTGCGGGCGTCCAGGTAGACGGTGAAGAACCGCTCGACGTCAAAAAAGCGGCTGCTCAAAAATTAAATCCATTCGCCCGGCTTGCCCGTGCGTTATCCAATGTCTTCGTGCCGCTCATTCCGGCAATCGTCGCTGCCGGTCTGTTAATGGGGCTACTCGGAATGATCAAAGCATTTGGTTGGGTCAGCGGTGACTCCGCCATCGTTCAATTGCTCGATATGTTCTCGTCTTCCGCGTTTATCATCTTACCTATTTTGATTGGTTTCTCGGCAGCACGCGAGTTCGGAGCGAATCCGTACCTCGGTGCCGTCATCGGTGGCATCATGACGCACCCGTCGTTGCTGAACCCGTGGACACTCGGAAACAGTGAACCGGAAGTGATGAAGTTCCTTGGAATGAACATCGAATTGATCGGGTATCAAGGAACGGTCTTCCCTGTTCTCCTGACGGTTTGGGTCATGGCAAAAATCGAACAACAGGTCCGCAAACGGACACCTGAAACGCTTGACTTACTCGTGACGCCGTTCGTCACGATTCTTGTGACTGGTTTCCTCGCGTTGATCGTCATCGGTCCGGTCGGTACGTTGCTCGGAAAAGGGATCTCATTCATTCTTGTCTTCTTCTACGAACAATTCTCCGTTTTCGCTGGATTGTTGTTTGGTGGTCTCTACTCGACGATCGTCATCACAGGAATGCACCACAGTTTCCACGCGATTGAAGCCGGACTACTCGCGGATAAGAGTATCGGTAAAAACTTCTTGCTCCCGATCTGGTCGATGGCAAACGTCGCTCAAGGTGGCGCCGGACTTGCTGTCTATTTCATGACTAAAAACGTGAAGTTAAAAGCACTCGCCCTGCCATCTGCTTTTTCCGCTTTCCTCGGGATTACGGAACCGGTCATCTATGGGGTCAATCTTCGACTTGGTAAACCATTTATCGGCGGCGCGATCGGTGGTGCCATCGGCGGTGGTTACGTCGTCTTGACGCAAGTCGCAGCAAATGCCTACGGTCTGACGGGTATTCCGATGATCGCCATCGTCGCTCCACTTGGTGCTTCGAATTTAATCAACTATCTGGTTGGTTTTGCAATCGCTGTAGCAACCGCGTTTGTCGCGACAGTCATCTTGATGCGTCTTGATGCTCGGAAACAAAAACAAACCGATTTAGCTGCCTAATCGAATATGGTGCGACCCGTCGAGCGTCCTCTTCGGGTCGCATTTGTTGGTTTTCTTAATTCATGGATTACCATTATAATGAAAAGAGAAAGGAGGTGGGCAGACTGATCATCTATAAAGTCCTCAACAATAACGCCATCGTTACGAAAGAACACGGTCAGGAACGAATCATCATGGGAGCAGGCATTGCTTTCGGTAAAAAGAAAAAGGATCCCGTTGATCCGATGAAAATCGAAAAAATGTTTATTCCTTCTTTTGAAAATGCAGAGCAGTTCAAAGAAATCTTGACGACGACCCCACTCGACATCATCGATTTGTCGGAGCAGATCATTTCCTATGCAGAAGGGGAACTCAAAACACCGTTTCATGACTACATTCATGTCAGTCTGACCGACCACCTCGCCCATGCTGTCCGTCTGGCTCGAGAAGAGTTAGTCGTCCACAACCGGTTAGCGGAAGAAATCCGTTTGCTTTATACCGCTGAGTACCAGATTGGGGAGTGGGCGGTCTCCCACATCGAAGATCAACTTGCTGTTTCTTTGCCAAAAGAAGAAGCCGCAAACATTGCCCTGCACCTGTACAATGCCCGTCAGCGTCATCCGAATATGGCAACGGCTCTTCAGACGGCTACCTTATTAAATGAACTCCGTGAACAGATTGAAGCTTTTTTTGGTCAGACCATCGAGACGACCTCGATGACCTACTATCGTTTTTTTACCCACATGAAACTTGTCTTGGCACGGATTGAACAAGGACAAACGTTACACGACATGGACGACGTCATTTTAGAAGCGGTCAAAACACGATACACCGACGCGTTTCAGTGTGCTGAAAAAATGGCAAGCTGGCTCGAGCAAGAATTACAGACGACGGTTCCGATTTCTGAAGTCGGCTATATGGCCCTTCATGTCGAACGGATCCGACCTGATTTCGAAAAGGAGCGATTCTTATGAAAATCTTTAGTTTAGGCGAAGCCTTGATTGATTTAATCCCCTTAGATGCGGACAATCTGACCTTTCAAAAAAATCCAGGTGGCGCTCCGGCAAATGTCGCCGTTGGTTTAGCGCGGCTCGGTGCAGACAGTTACTTCCTTGGATCTGTCGGTGACGATTCGATGGGACATTTCTTAAAAGATACCCTGCATCATTACGGGGTCAAAACGGACCATCTTGTCTTTGATTCGGCGAACAAAACAGGACTTGTGCTCGTCACGAATGCAACGGATGGTGAACGATCATTTGAATTCATCAATTCGTATCGCGCCGATATGAGTTTTCACGAAAAAGATTTACCTGCTTCCTTTGACGAGGCCGACTTGTTACACATCGGGTCGATTTCCTTGATCTCCGGTGATTCGGTTAAAGCCACGCGTCGCGCGATCGAGATGGCTAAAGAACAGAATGTCCCCATCTCGTACGATCCCAATTTACGGGAATCGTTATGGGCTGATTTAGATGCCGCCCGTTCGACGATTCGTTCTGTCTTACCAGATGCGCAAATCGTCAAACTGGCAGAAGAAGAGCTGACTTTTTTGACGGGGCAAACCAATCTCGACGAAGGGGCCGCTGAATTATTAGCGGAATATCCAATTCGGTTACTCGCCGTGACACGTGGTGCGGAAGGTTCCCTTCTCTATACGGACCGGTCGATGGCGGAAATCAAAGCTATTTCCGTCGATGCCATCGATACGACAGGCGCAGGGGATGCGTTTATGTCTGGTCTATTGCATCAGTGTGCCATCCGGTCGTTTTCGTTTGATTGGGGTGAAGATGAATTGCAGGACATCGGTCGTTTTGCTGCGATTTCTGGTGGTCTTGCTGCATCCGTCAAAGGAGCGATGGTCGCCTTGCCGACGCTTGACGAAGTATCACGGCGACTGACTTAAACTCCACTTGAACCGAGCAGCAGTTGTATCATCAAAGTAACTAACACATTCATGTACGTTCCTCATTTGAGACAGTAGACCCTCTGCTTTATCCGGAAATGGATAAAGACAGAGGGTCTACTTTGTCTCTCGCAATGCTGGAACTAACGTTTTCCCTGTAAGAGTCAAGTGACTCAACCATTTTTTAACGATCGGCCCCCCTTTTACTGGGCAGACAAAAATTCTTCGATGACCGCTATCGTCTCATCCTGCTGTTCTTTTGCCGTCAACGGGCTCGTGATATCCCCTTTTTGTTTGCCGTACATGCCGAAGTTTGCATGGTTTCCGTCCTTGATCAAATGAAACGTTGCGTCAGACCGGACGTCTTCTTTACTCGCTTCGATATCCTTTACGGGCAAAACTCCATCGCGCCCACCATACACCGTCAGCGAAGGTGTATCAATCGCGTCAATCGGATAGGAAGCCAAAAAAATCATCCCGTTGATTTTCGGACTATCCTCCAAAATCGTTGAAGCAGCACTTCCGCCTAACGAATGCCCCATCAGATACCAACGTTTGATTTTGGGATGATCTTCGATAATGGATAAGCCGGCTTTTGAATCAAGCAAGGCGATATTAAACGGTAATTTGGGAATTGCCACAAAGTATCCTGTTTCTGCTAACTGATGACCGATGTAACTGTACGCTGCAGGATCGACTTTCGCCCCTTGATAAAATATAAAACCGGTTTCACTTCCTGGATCCCCAAACTGATATCCTTGTCCCACCGACTCACCGGTATACTGTTTTGCTTCATTTGTCGGACCATAATCGAATTGTGCCCAAATCATAAAGACGGCAATTAGCATACCCAAACCAATGATGAGTCCGATGCTAATCCGTTTTAACCACTTTTTCATAGCCATCCCTCCTCTCTTTACAGTACCCCATCAAATGTGCTAAATCACATATGAAAAACAATTTTTGAATTTTCAGTTAATGTAAGCGTCTCTATCTCTTTTTCAATATTTGGTTTAAGATAAAAAAAGTATCGGTTATTCGAAAGGGGAATCATCTGTTTTGCCACGTACTGTTGTCTCCACGATTCAGTGGTTTTTGTTTATTATCTGTACTAACATTGCCCCGCCGCTTGCGATTGCTGCCGCATTTGAACTGTCAAGTGCAGATACACTCGCTTTCCTCTCACGCTGTTTATTCGTTTTTGCGATTTTAAGTCTCATTCAAGTGTTGTTTGGTCACCGTCTGCCGATCATGGAAGGACCTGCCGGCATTTGGTGGGGAGTCTTTGCCCTCTACTCCTCCATTGGAATCACGTTATACGGCAGCTATTCCAACACTTTACAATCCCTTGGTTTTCTACTGATTTTGAGCGGAATCATCTGTATCATCCTAACCCTGACCGGTGTGCTGCGTCGACTTGTTCCGTTGTTCACGCCCCAAGTCATCGGTGTTTACATGTTACTGTTATCTGCTCAGTTATCCGGTTCCGTCATGAAGGGATTACTCAACATCGAAGACGGAAAAATTCAGGTACTTCCTGCTATCATTTCTGTTTTGACTGTCGTCATCTCCCTGTATCTTGAACGCAGTGACCGGTTACGCCAGTATGCGTTATTGATTACCTTGCTCGTCGGTTGGAGTATGTTCGCCTTGATCGGTCGGGCCGAAATGCCAACATTCGACGGTCCATTCTTTACGTTCCCAGACCTGATGCCGTTTGGTGGCATTCATCTCGACTGGAGCCTGCTTCCAACAGCATTGATCATCTCATTGTTACTGATGACAAACGTTCTGGCAAATATCAAAGTCATTGAACGTATCATCAGTGCAAAACGTGGCGAACAGGTCAAAGGGCAAGTCGCGACAGCGGGTGTCACAGCCGGCATCGGACAAATTTTCGCCGGAATGTTCGGAACAGTTGGTCCGGTCGCGATTTCCGGAACAGCTGGCTTTATCGCTTCAACGGATAACACGGACCGTAGAGCCTTTGCGGTCGCCAATGTCATCTGTCTTTTTCTCAGTATCGTCACACCATTCGTCGGACTGATTGCGAAGATTCCGGTCGCGGTCGGATATGCGATGGTCGCTCCGATCGTTGCAGGAATGGCGATCATTGGTGTCACGGAAGCCTCGCGAGAACTGAATCGACAGACAGCGATGATTACAGTCGGACTTCCATTACTCGTCGGAATCGGTTCGTTACTCCTCCCAAAAGGCGCGACGGCTGACTTACCTCCACTCGTCACGACATTGATGTCGAATGGTCTCGTACTTGGGACGCTTGTCGCTTTGCTCGCTGAATCACTGCGTCACATCCGAACGAATGATTAAAAAAAGACAGCTGCTCTTGGAATGAACTCATCCAAGCCAGCTGTCTTTTTTCGTGTCATATTCTTAACGAATACCACGCATATACTTCTGAAGTTTTGGTGCGAAAGCAAACAGAATGATTCCGAGAATGATGGCAACCGTGCCGGTGATTCCGAAATAAGCGATTTCCGTATCTGCTCCGTAATATTTTACGATTTGGGCGTTAACCGCCTGTCCTGTCGCATTCGTCAAGAACCACAGACTCATTGTCTGTGCGGAGAATGCAGCTGGGGCAAGTTTTGTCGTCGCGGATAATCCGACAGGTGATAAGAACAATTCACCAATAACAACGAGGAAGAAACTAAGGGCGAGCCAAAGTGGGCTGACCGTCGTATCTGTTCCGAACAATATTCCTGGTAGCATCATGACGATGAATGAAAGTCCAGCGAAAATCAAACCAAACGAAAACTTCTGCATCGTCGTTGGCTGACGGTCACCGAGTTTGACCCAAAAACTTGCAAAGACAGGTGCCAGCACGATGATGAAGAGCGGGTTAAGTGACTGGAAGAATGCCGGTTCAAGACTAAAACCAAGGAATGATAAATTTGTTCGTTCATCGGCAAAAATCGAGAGGACATACGAACCTTGTTCCTGAATTGCCCAGAATACCGCTGCCGCAATGAAGAGCGGGATGTATGCGAGTAGACGTGAACGTTCGTCATCCGTAATTTTCGGACTCCGTAACATGAATGTGAAGTAGGCAATCGGAATCAGGATTCCAAAGAACGTCACCATCAACGTAAAACGATCGATCGTCAACAATCCTGTGAATGCTGCAATCGTCCCAAGAATGGCTACGACAACAACGACAGCGGATGCAATCGTGAAGAAACGTTTCCGTTCATTTCCTTCGAGCGGATTCAAGACATATGTTCCTGCTTGACCCAGATTCTTTTTCTTCGTCAAGACAAACACGATAAGACCGACGAACATTCCGATAGCGGCCAGCGCAAAACCAGCGTGGTAACCAGCGCGATCCGAAACACCACCCACGATGAGTGGGGCTAAAAATGCTCCGGCATTGATCCCCATGTAGAAGATACTGAAGCCCGCGTCACGACGATTATCGGTTTTGCTGTAAAGATCCCCGACGATGTTCGAAACGTTGGGTTTCAAGAACCCTGTTCCGATGACGATTAGTCCCATCGAGATAAACAAGGCTGTAATCCCTGCCGGCAATGCCAACACGATATGACCAAGCATGATGAGAATCCCACCATAAAAGACGGTTCGTGAGGTGCCTAACAGACGGTCAGCGACCCATCCTCCGATGATCCCTGACATATAAACAAGTGATCCGTAAACTGCCATGATCGACGCTGCCGTCGTTTTATCGATGCCAAGACCACCATTTGCGACAGAATCGTACATATAGAAGATGAGGATGGCACGCATTCCATAGTAGGAAAAACGTTCCCAAAACTCGGTGAAGAACAGGGTGAACAACCCTTTCGGATTCCCGAAGAATCCTTTTTGCGGAACAGTCTTATAGACCTGATCGCGATCAAACTCTGCCATATGATCGGCTCCTTTCGTCTACCTTCAATATGTGCACATTGTTCAATCTTTTTCCCGCTTTCCCCAAACGATAAGCGTGAACCAACCGATTGAACGTAAATACACTGTTTTGCCTGAATTGTCTCACTTCTTTTTTTGTTTGTGAGACAGCACTATATCATTCAACCGTAAATCATTTGATGAGTCAAATATTAATTTTGTTACAAAAAAAGAGCGATACGAAAAGTCGCTCGCTCAAGTCTGCATTTCTTTTGATTCAATGATCGTCACCCCGGGTGGTGCGTGTAATGTATGATGAATCATGGCCTGTGCGACCTTCTCCGCTTCAATCGGAGCAAACGTACTGCGTTTTAGTAATGGACGGAGTACGGTCGAGACACGCGCTGCCGCCTGTTCTCCGAACCGGAACTCATCCCGTTCCCCGAGCAATAGCGATGGTCGGAAAATAAGTAAGGCATCGTATCCGAGTACACGCAAACCGTTTTCCGTATCGCCTTTGACACGGTTATAAAACGTCTTGGCATTCGGATGGGCACCGAGGGCAGAGATCAATGCAAATCGTGTAGCACCTAAATCCATGAGTTCACGACCGACTTCGATCGGATACGTATAGTCCACCTGCCGGAAGGCTTCTTGTGATCCGGCTTGTTTGATCGTCGTTCCGAGTGCACAGTAGACATGATCCACTTCCGGCAGTTCAATTTCCGTCACCCGGTCAAAATCAATCACCCATTCTTCCAGTTTCGGATGAAACCGGTTCATCGGACGACGGACAAGCACGTGTACTTCCTGATAGTCTTCATGCGCCAGTAGTTGATCGACGAGCTCTTGACCCACTAATCCAGTCGCCCCTAAAATAGCTGCCTTCATCATTTATCCTCCTCTTGATGTTCCTGTTGTCCAATGGGTAAGAAATAAGAGCGGTTCCCTGTGATTCGCTCACCCGCCCGCACGCCGATAGCACTCGGCCGTCCCCCGAGGACAAATACACCGAACATATATGCGACTTCGGTTCCGTTTTCCAACTGCCAGGTCGGTAATTCTTGATAACGTTGATAAACGGCCGATTGATCAACAAATGAACGTTGTTCGTTGCTATACATGACGTCTCCATTCCCTTGATGGATCGTCACGGTATCTCCTTCTCTTCCGAAAATCGGTTTTTCGACGAACGCTTGACGTCGCTCTAAAAAGGATGCCGGACTTAAGTAGGTCGGTAGAAAATAGCGTTCAATGATCTCGTGTTCTTGGTCCGTCAGGTAGGCGTGGTTTGATTCATGTAACAGCCAAATCAACGCCAAGACCGATTTCGCCTGCATCAAGAACGCAGACGGTGGATTGATGATCTCAAGCAAACCCATTTCGACGAGTTGAAGCAATAATGCACCTAATTCTTTCCCGTCTTCATCGCGATCGAGAAGCGCCATTTCGATTGGAAAAGTCTGTCGGTATAAGATATCGATCCGTTTCCCGTCTTGATCGTACAGTCCATCCTCCGGACGAATCTCTAACTCATCCAGCGGGCAATATCCGGCACCGGCAACAAACTGTTGCAAATACTCTGTCGTCAAGCGATCTTCGATGTTGTCACCGTGTGACGTGAAGACGACATGCGGCCGCTGACTGATCCGGTGTGCCGCCGCCTCGACGGCACGACAAACACTTTCAGCGAGTTGCGTCGCTTGCCCTGGATTGATCGGCTGAAGTCCTACTTTTTTAGCAATCCGGTCATTGACCTCAAAGGATTCCTTGATGAACGTCGGTGTATCCGCATTCCACTCCATGACGGAGATGTTTTCACCGGTGACGATAAAATCAAACCGACTGATGACGGATAAGGGGCGCATCGTCTGTAACCGTAAAAACGGTACAGCTGCTTCCGGAAAACCAAGTTCAAGTAATCCCTGATCATCCATCGTCCACAAAATCGGAATCACCTTTTCAAAAATCGAATAGGCATCCCGTGCCGCCACCCGTAAGTTTTCGATTGTTTCCTTGGAAACCGGCATCACTTCTGTCAATGCATAGATGTCGCCATCCAGCAAATCCCAAAACGATTCGATATCACCATACAGTTTCTGACGTTCGTTCATCCGCCGAAGAAACCGGACGACGACCCCGTCCCAAACCCTTTTGTCTTCGCGTTGTAACTTTTGACCTCTTTTGATTTAGGAGTGTAACCTTTTGTTCGCATCGCACTATGCATCAGGGCACGCGACGCAAAATAACTGCCTCCCCAATAGAAGAAACCGGAATGTGTCGAGTTTGCATCGTCGCAATACCAAACACCTTCATCATTATCGTATTCATAATCGTCACAATCCGGATCGTCCGGACGTTCCGCCTTGGCATTATCTGATCCGCATCCACTGAGCGTCGTCCCAATCAATAACGTTGCCGCAAGTGATGCCTGTTTCATCCAACTCACATCTCATACCCCTTTCGTGACAATTTGTTATTCTAAGTATACGCTTTTTCCACCAAAAAAGTTTCTAAGTCTTATCGGAACTTTTTTTGCTTAATCCAGTAGAACAACTAAGAAGACTTAAGGAGGAAATCAGATGTCACTTGCCTATTATGTCGAAGACCAAAATGAATTCAAATCGATTTATCAATACAGCCGTTTTGCGATTGAACCGGACGAAATCATCGCCCACCAATTATGTGAATTTCATATCATCGAAGGTCACCTCTATGAATTACGTTCCAATGAAATGGAGGGCGAATACGATCAGTTGATCGTCGACCATGTCGAAGCTTCACCGCGTGATCCAAGTGACCGCGTCTATCCCCCCCATCAGATTCATTTGGAATTTCGACGGTATCAAGACAGTGGTCCACACCCTGTCATCAAAACAGTGACCGTCCCGAATCATATCCAGGCGATGCGCTTTTTGATTAAAGATAAATTAAACGTTCCCGACACCGGCGTCTTCGAACGAGACAGCTGTGAGATTGATTTAGACCGGAATTGTTACGTCATTTATTTGGGCGAAGAAGTCGTCTAACGAAAGAAATAAGCATAGTTCGTTTTCAAGACACGTTTTTTTTGGCATACTAGATGGTAAGAACGAATTAATCGAGGTGAACACACATGAGCGAACAACCAAAAAAATTGTCTCTTCAAGAAGCAATGATGGAGCAATTAAAAGCAAAAAAACAATCACAAACAAAACGTCCGACTGGTTTGCGCGGAACAGAAACAAAACAAATGACAAGCCAAAAAACGAAAAAAACGAACAACCAGAAAAAACGGACAGGTGTCTAATTGAATTCGTGAAATAAGGGAGTAGTTATGAGTATTTTAACGGTATCAAACTTAAGCCATGGTTTTGGCGATCGAGCGATTTTCGAAGATGTGTCCTTCCGTTTATTAAAAGGAGAACACATCGGTCTCGTCGGCGCAAACGGTGAAGGAAAATCAACGTTCATGAACATCATCACTTCACAGCTCGAGCCGGACGAAGGAAAAGTCGAGTGGGCGAAACACGTCCGTGTCGGTTACCTGGATCAGCATGCAGTTCTCGCTAAGGGAGTGACGATCCGCGACGCCTTAAAAGGGGCATTCCAATACCTGTTCGACATCGAACAGGAAATCAATGACCTCTATACGAAAATGGGTGAAGTCGAACCGGATGAACTCGAAAAAATGCTAGAAGAAGTCGGGGTCTTACAGGACATCCTGACGAACAATGATTTTTATACGATTGATGCGAAAGTCGAAGAAATCGCACGGGGATTAGGTCTCGACGAAATTGGGCTCGATCGTGATGTGCAAGAACTCAGTGGTGGGCAACGTACAAAAATTCTGTTAGCAAAACTATTGCTTGAAAAACCAGATATCCTGCTACTCGATGAGCCGACCAACTATTTGGATGTCCAGCACATCGAATGGTTGAAACGATACCTCAATGACTATGAGAATGCCTTCATTCTGATTTCGCACGACATTCCATTCTTAAATAGCGTCATCAACTTGATTTACCATATGGAAAATCAGGGGCTTAACCGTTATGTCGGTGATTATGACAATTTCTTGACTGTCCATGAAGCGAAAAAGAAACAACATGAGTCGGCGTTCAAACGTCAACAACAGGAAATTTCTGAACTCAAAGATTTTGTCGCCCGGAACAAGGCACGGGTCTCGACACGTAACATGGCGATGTCCCGTCAGAAAAAACTCGACAAGATGGATGTCATCGAACTGGCACAAGAACGCCCAAAACCAGAGTTCCATTTCCAGACAGCACGGACACCAAGTAAACTGATGTTCGAAGCCAAAGGACTGGTCATCGGGTATGACGAACCGTTATCTCGTCCACTTGATTTGATGATCGAACGTGGGCAAAAAATCGCGTTACACGGGGCAAACGGGATCGGGAAATCGACGCTTCTAAAAAGCCTGCTCGGTGAGATTCCTTCGGTTTCAGGAACGGTCGAACGTGGAGAGAACCTTCATATCGGCTACTTCGAGCAGGAGATCAAGGAAAAGAATTCGAATACGTGTATCGAAGAGATTTGGGGCACGTTCCCGTCCCTGACACAGCAACAAGTCCGAGCGATGCTCGCGAAATGTGGACTGATGACGAAACACATCGAATCGAAAATCGAAGTCCTCAGTGGTGGCGAAAAGGCGAAGGTCCGCCTTTGTAAGTTGATGAATACGGAATCGAATATTCTGGTTCTCGATGAGCCGACGAATCACTTGGATGTCGAAGCCAAAGAAGAACTCAAACGGGCACTCCAAGCCTATAAAGGAACTGTCCTTTTGATTTCGCACGAACCTGAATTTTATGAAGCCGTTGCGACGGATTTATGGAATTGTGAGTCATGGACGACGAAAGTCTTCTAAATGCGGACGAGCATAAGACGGATTGTTTGATTTCGATGTCTCATCGAAATCAAACAATCCGTCATTTTTTTAATCTTTTTTAATTCATAGACTTAACAATTGCCTTGTTCATGAATTTGTATCAGACTATATCATAAGAAACTTTATCAAAATTAGGCGATTCATCTCAGCTTGCGTGAATGGACATGCCCGAGTTGCGGGATCCATCACGACCGGGATGTGAACGCAGGACTGAATCTCAAACAAGAAGCCCAACGTATCTTAGCTTCTTCAACCGTCGGGACGACGGGGCTAGCCTGATCAGGTTTCGACCGTTAGGTCGGATCACTCAGGAATCCTCCACCTCTAAACGAAGCGTAGGTAGAGGTAGTTCAATAAAAGGAGTGGATGTCATGGAAACCATCACAAAAAAAGCGAGCCTCTCACTGATTGAGCTCCCAAGCGGCGGGGAAGAATCCTTATTTTGTCGTCTCTACTCGCCAACTTTAGCAAGTCCGGCTCCACTGGTCGTCCTGTTTCATGGGTTCCCGGGGAAACAATTGAACATGGACTGGGCCGTCCGCCTGCAAGAACTTGGCTTTCATGTTCTTGTCACCTCCTATCGTGGAACGATGGGTAGCCCGGGTGCGTTTCGTTTTCGGCATACTCTCGAAGATGCGACAGCCATCATGAAACATGTCGTTTCCTCTACTTTTACGCAAGCACATGATATCTTAGCCGACCAGATTACAATCGTCGGACATAGCATGGGCGGGTTCGCCGGACTACATGCCTTTGCGGATGTACCGGACATCGCCCATTACATCGGAATCTCTCCCTTTAACTTCGGCTTAGTCGGACAACTGGTCCTCGATTATCCGGAACATGAGGACGCTTTACGTGGAGTTCTCAGTCGGGGTGCCACGTTCTTATCGGATACCGATGGCGACACGTTGCTCGAAGAGTTGAAACGACACCACGCCGAGTGGAATTTACTCGCTCTAAAAGAGCAGCTCCGTACACGCTCTACCTTACTCGTGACGTCTGAGCGCGACGAGACGTCGATCAAGTCACTCCATCATGATTTACTGCAGGACGCGAGTACGTTTGAAGAAATCATCGTTGACAGTGACCATAACTATATCGACAACCGAGAAACGGCATTTCAGGCTTGGACGACTTGGTTACAGCAACGTTAAAACAAGCATCCTCATTCTGCCCGTGAGGATGCTTG
This sequence comes from Exiguobacterium antarcticum DSM 14480, assembly GCF_000685865.1. Classification (GTDB taxonomy): domain Bacteria; phylum Bacillota; class Bacilli; order Exiguobacteriales; family Exiguobacteriaceae; genus Exiguobacterium_A; species Exiguobacterium_A antarcticum. The sequence goes on from NZ_JMKS01000003.1 coordinate 1,276,850, forward strand.
TTTTTGGGGTGTCTTTACTTTTGGGCGCAGCTGCATCCGGTACAAAATGAAGGTGAACAAGGTGAGTGTCGAACACGCATACCAAACGGTCGTGAAGAGCGTCCCCGTATCCGTTCCGATGAAGATGCCGTGGAGTGTCATCAAGCCCCATGCCGGTAAAACTAACCAGTGTGTTAATTTCCATAACGTTTTTCCTAATGTTTCTTTCAGGAAATCAGAAGTGACCAAGACAAAACCAAACAGGTAGAGACTGATGGTTCCGAAGGCGTTCCAAAGTGGTTCATATGAGGCCTTGCCTGGGATCAAGATCTCAAGAAGCGTCAACGGTGCGTACGTATCGACGACGATTAACGTCGCGTGTAGCACAATCGCCAGCAATCCAGCCCAGCCGCTGTAGAGGTGAACGTTGTGGAGGCGTGCCTTCTGTTTTTTGAGCTGTGGGAAAGAGCCCAACAATCCGGCCAAAACGGATAATGTCAGAAAAAAATGACCGGTCAGTCCACTTAAGCGGATCATCGTCCATGTCGAAAATAACCACTTCATCCAGTCCATATTGATTGTCCTCCCTTCTCTTCTGCTACCATTTTTCCTGAGTCATCCATCAACAAGAGTCGTCCGTTTGGAAACCATTTAAATAATTTGTCTTGCCGCTCTGTCTCGGTCATTTGAAAAGCGAGCTTCGTCATGACTTCTGCCTCATAGAGTTGTGGTGCTGACGCCGTGATCTGAACGTACCGTGTTTCAATCGGTCGTCCCGTCTTTCCACTCAGCAGATGATGGTTCGTCCGCTCGCCTACTTTCCACGAACGGTAAATCCGGTTCGATGTCGCGACTGCTCCTTGCCGTAGCCGAACTTCTGCGATGGCCTGTTCTGTCTGCGGGTCCGTGATGGCGATTTTCCAAGGATGCGCATCAGACCAGACGATGACGTCTCCTCCTGCTTCAATCAAACCACGTGTATGACTTTTTCGAAGACGTTGTGCAACAATCATCGCTGCTGCGCCCTTTCCGATTCCGCCTAAATCAATCGAACCACCACCGACTCGTGTCACTTCGCATCCTTCTACCAGAAACGGGCTGATGTCAGGCGGGACCGTTCCTTCGATTTCGGTCGCAGCGTGGAAGGGAAACGATCGATCATACCCATTGGCATATTGTTGTTCCAGTAGGAAGGGCGAAAAGTAATGTTCCGTCTGCTCAAAATAACGAATCGCACGTTGTAATAAGCGCGCCAGTGGTAAGGACACCGTCAACGATTGACCAATCAACAGTCGGTTCAACCGGCTGATCTCACTTGCCGGATCAAAGCGGGACCACTGACGATCGACATATTGAAAAAAGTGATGGATGGCTTGCCACTCCTTATCTAAAATCGGTTGATCGGTGACGAAACGAATGATATTGTGCATCGAGTACAATTGACGATCCATATAGTTCACCTCCTATTTCGAATGACTGGATTGTCCATCACTTCCACCACTCGGCTGGTCAAATCCGGATGTGTCATTGCTTTGCCATGCTTCATCCTCATCTTCCGCTTCGTAATATCCATCCTCATCCTCCGATTCTCCCCACTCATCGTCATCGCCTTGAGAGGGTTGAGTCGGAATCGTCGTCTCATCGGAATACGAATCGCCGGTCTTCACCGGATTCGTTGGTTGGTCACCCGAAGCGACACTCAACTGTCCGATTGCAAGACCTAAAAAGATACTACTGCTTAACCCAACAATCCATTTTGCAACTGGTTTTGGTTTCACCTTTTTCCTCTCCTCTCGTTTCCTGTTATCTTTACTGTAACGATAAAAACTGACAACTAGCTGATACCAACTATGGGATAATAAGAAAAAATACAGAACGGGAGGAATCAAGATGCGGATTTTGATTGCAGAAGACGATGAGCGTCTCGCTAAAATGTTACGCCTCCATCTCGAACGTGCCGGTTATCAAGTCGATGTCGCACACGACGGAATCCAGGCGCTCGAACAATGCCAGACGTTTCGATATGACTTACTTGTCCTCGATTGGATGATGCCGTACAAAAGTGGCATCGAAGTCGCAACCGAGTTACGTGGAGAACGCTTTGAAGGCGGGATCCTCATGCTGACGGCACGCGATACGGAAATTGATTTGGTCCATGGTCTTGACAGCGGTGCCGATGACTACCTCGTTAAACCGTTTCAGGCAAACGAACTTTTGGCCAGACTCCGGGCACTGAGCCGCCGTCAAAAAAAAGCATTTGTCTCGCTTGTTTCCTATCAGGGACTTGAACTCGATATTACGACACAAACGATTGCGTATGCCGAGCACCCCCTTGACTTGACGCGACGTGAGTTCGAATTTTTATCGTTGCTCCTCCGTCGTCCGGAACAAGTCATGGGACGTGAATTGATCATCGAGGTCGTCTGGGGAATCGGGGCTGACATTACCGATAATGCCCTCGATGCACTCGTCCGACTTGTGCGAAAAAAATTAGAGGCTGTTGGTGCCCCCTCGCTGATCAAAACGGTCCGTGGTTTTGGTTACCGCCTTGGTGGTCCCCATGCTTGAGACGATTCGAAAACGTCTGACGTTATTGTTCAGTGGCACGTTTTTGCTGTTGCTGATCTTGATCTTATTAGGTGTTTATTTCACGACGGCTCGCCTGCTGGATCAGACCGAGTTGAATCAATTAAAATCGGTTTCCGACCGGGAACTGTTTGAACGAATCGAACATGGCGAAGATCGGTTGATTCGTGATCCCATCTTTTTTCAAATTCTTGATTCCGACGGCACAGAACGATATGCACGCCTCCCGGATGATCTCTCTAAAAAAACAATTGACCGCTTCGTTTCTTCTGACACGGAAACACAAAAGCTCGAACTAGAAGATCGACATTTTTTGCTGTATCAACGCAACACGGATGAAAACGGTTTGATTGTCTTGATGAAGGATATCTCCGCGACAGAAGATACGCTGCAACGTTTAATCGCGATGCTTTTTGGTATTACGGTTCTTTCTACACTCGTTCTGATGGGCATCAGTTATGTCTTGGCCGGCCGTTCGGTTCTACCGGTCCAGCAGGCGTTTGATCGACAACGACGGTTTACGTCGGATGCCTCGCATGAATTACGCACACCGTTGACGATTTTATACAGCGGAATTGAGTTGCTTGAAACAGAACCACTGAGCACGGAAGGGAAAACGATTTTATCGGATTTAAAAGCAGAAACGGCATCGATGCAATACTTAGTTTCCGACTTGCTGCTTCTTGCCCGGGAAGGTCACCCGGGTCCGATGTCATCACTTGATTTGAGTACACTCGTTACACAAACCACTGACCGGTTCCGTCATACAGTAGTCGGTCGTACACTCCACCTTGACGTCGCTCCAGGCCTATTAGTAAAGGGGGATTCGAACCAGTTGATCCGTCTGTTGACCATCTTTTTGGAAAATGCGGTCGCTTATAGTGATGCCGATATTGAGGTGACGCTACAACAAACGCCATCCGATGTCCGGTTGATGATTGCCGATCAAGGAATCGGGATTCCCCCAGAAAATCAGGATAAGGTGTTTGAACGGTTTTTCCGTGGAGACCATGCGCGACACGGATCAGGTACGGGTCTCGGTCTTGCGATTGCCCGTTCCATTGCTGAAGCGCACGGAGCCACGATTCTCTTGGAGTCGACCCTGCACCAAGGAACTCGTTTTACGATTCTTTTTCCAACTCCTTGATTGTCCGTCAGCTAACTGTCAGATAGCTCAGGTAAAGTAACAGTATGTTCTTAATACTTACCGAGGAGGTCTTTTTATGTTAGCCGGTGTACCGCTTCATCCATTACTTGTACATGCGCCAATCGCTCTTTTATTATTTGCAACGATTCTGTTGGTATTCAGTCTGAAATGGGTACAAGCTAAACTGTTTGCCTTGATTACTTTATTTGCCGGTCTCCTGTCCGGCGTCGCTGCTTATTTATCTGGCGACGGAGCAGAAGAATATGCAGAAGCCAACCTCAGCAGTGCGACGCATACGGCCATCGCGAATCATGAAAATTTCGCATTGTTCAGCCTCATTGCCTTTGGAGCCGCTTTTGTTCTCCTGTTGCTCGGCTACCGCTCCAACAAAAAAACAATGCTCATGCTGAGTTTGCTCATAGCGGTCGTCGGAAGCGGCTTGCTTGCCTATACGGGTCATCTCGGTGGACAGATGGTCTATGCCAAATAAAAAAATGCCCTCTCATCCATGAAGCTTGTGGATAAGAGGGCATTTCTCGTCTTATTTACGGTGCGTACGTCCCGGGCGACGATTAGTCGAACGGCGTGTATTACCACGACCTTCAGCCGGTTCTTTCGTCCCTTTGCTTTGGTCATGCTGCGCACGAATCATCTCGTCTGATAATTCGACGACGATTGGTGTCACGTCGACACCAAGTTCCCGTTCCATATCACGGAAGGTCCGTCCGTCTTTTGGTGTGACGATCGAAATGGCGACACCATCGTTGCCGGCGCGTCCTGTCCGACCAATCCGGTGGACATAACTTTCCGCGTCGTCCGGTAGATCATAGTTGAAGACATGCGTGACTCCCGTTACATCCAGACCACGTGAGGCGACATCGGTCGCAATCAAGAACGGTGTTTTGCCTTGATAGAACTTTGCCATCGCTTTTTCACGTTTACCTTGTGTCAATCCACCATGTAATTCATCCGTCGGATATCCTTGCATCTGTAATTCTTCGTTCAACTTGCTGACCCGGCGTTGTGTCCGGCAGAAGATGATCGCCGCATAGGGACGCATCTCGTCAAGCATCGTCCGAAGCGTCGCCTGTTTCCGGCGATCCGTCGTCTCGACGACAAATTGTTCGATTGCATCGACGGTTACTTTTTCTGATTCGACTTGGACTTCAATCGGATCACGGAGATACGTTTTCGCCAGCTGTTCGACTTTTGGTGGCATCGTCGCCGATAACATGACGAACTGACGATCAACCGGTGCTGATGCGATGATATCTTCGATTTCCGGTAAAAATCCGATTTGGAGCATCTGATCGGCTTCATCCAAGACAAGCGTCTTCAAGTCACTCAAATCAAGTGTCCCCCGGCCGACGTGATCCAAGATTCGTCCAGGTGTCCCGATGATGATTTGTGGCATCCGGCCGAGACGTTGGATTTGTTTAAAGACATCTTGCCCACCATATACGGCAAGGGCACGTACGTCTTCCATGTTCCGGATCAACTTGTGTGTCTCATCCGCAATCTGGCGTGCGAGTTCTCGTGTCGGTGCGACGATCAAGGCTTGGACGGTTTTGTTGTCTAAATCGATTTGTTCGAGAATCGGTAACAAGAAGGCAAGTGTCTTTCCTGTACCGGTCTGTGCTTTTCCTATTAAATCACGTCCCGCCAGTAAATGCGGAATAGCTTGTTCCTGAATCGGTGTTGGTTGCTTGATACCTTGTTTTTGTAATTTTTTAACCCATAGTTCTTGAATGTGTAACGCTTCAAATGTTGACATAGTATCCTCCTAAAAATTATCCACAGAAAAAAGCTGTGGATAACCTGCTTCGAATAGACAAAAACAGTTATCCACAGCCGTGCTTTTACTAGTATACACAATTTACGCGTTCGTTGCTTCCTGTTTTAACTTTCGATCGAGTACAAACGTACCAAACGGAATGAACGATGCGATAAAAGCAATTCCAGCCTTTAGGAATGACCAACGGTACTTAAACTTAACGACGGCGAGCCATAACGCATACATGACGAACAATACACCATGCATCGCACCGACGACTGAAACAGCTTCAGGAATGCCTGCCATATACTTCAACGGCATCGCAATCAACAACAGGATTAAAAATGAAATCCCCTCTAATACAGCAATCAATCGAAATTGACCTAACGTAGTTCCTAACATCCCGTCACTCCTTTTTCCTCTTTACTGTCTTTAGTATACGGGACGTTACTCGGTCTGTGAGCGGTGTCACAGGATTGTCAGATTTCGAGTGGGCGGAGTCGCGCTTCGATTTCTTGACGCTTTGGTTCGAGGAACGGTGGAAGAGCCAGTGTCTCACCCAGCATCTCGACCGATTCGTCCGTTGCGAATCCTGGTGTATCCGTCGATAACTCAAATAAGATATGGTTCGGTTCCCGGAAATAGAGCGCTTGGAAATAATGACGATCGACTTTTCCAGAGTTCGGCAGACGATACTGATTCAGTCGTTCCACCCACAAATCATATTCTTCACTGTTCGGAACACGGAACGCGACATGATGGACTCCGCCCCGTCCGAGTCGTTCCCGGTCAAGGTCCGGTCGCGCTTCGAGATGGACTTCCGCTCCGATTCCGCCTTGACCCGTCGAATAGACTTCGATTTCTGCAAAATCACCGGTAAGTGAAGGATAACTTCCGATTTTTTTAAAGCCAAGCACTTCTGTCAAGACGAGTGCTGTTGGTGCTGGATCATTGACTGTCAACGTCACGGCACCTAATCCGACGATGGCATGTTCTACTGGAATCTCATCGTGTTTCCAAGGCACACCGCCCGCTACGCCTTCTTCACCGTCTTCTGCGACGAGAATCAACCGGGTTCCTTCCTGATCGCGGAACGCCAGCGTCTGTCGACCTGCCCGTTCGATGATGCCATCATGATCGATACCTTGTTGTTCAAAACGTTCTGCCCAAAATGTGAGCGATGCCGTCGTTTTGACACGGAGGGAGGTTGAAGAGATACTCGATGCACCCGGAACACCCGTCCCTAGATGTGGGATATCAAAAAACGTCAGGTCCGTTCCCGGATTCCCTTCTGCATCGCCGTAAAAGAGATGATATGACGTCGTATCATCCTGATTGACCGTTTTTTTAATAAGACGCATCCCTAATACTTGTGTATAAAATTGATAATTCCGCTCTGCCATTCCTGTTAAAATCGACACATGATGAATACCAAGTAATTCCATAGTTGCCACGTCCTTTTCTTGATTTGTAGTTTGTATCGTCAGTATAACGCACAAATATCTTGAATTCAAGATATTAAATCATTAAAAAAAATCGCCCTTCCGAAAAAGGACGATTGAATAGTTAAGATTAAAGTTTTACGACGTTAGCAGCTTGTGCTCCACGTGCGCCTTCAGTGATTTCGAATTCAACTTCTTGACCTTCGTCAAGTGATTTGAACCCTTCACCAGTGATTGCTGAGAAATGTACGAATACGTCTTCTCCGCCTTCAACTTCGATGAAACCGAAACCTTTTTCTGCGTTAAACCATTTTACTTTACCTGTGTTCATGGGAACAACCTCCAAAAATAAATTACTTAATACATATGCAAGGCATATGAAAGAAATTCATTATTGTCCCGAAATACATGGAGCGACGAAAAGATTGTTCGTGACGCGATGTGAATCAGTAGTGACAATAACAATATTAAGCTACCGTTAGTATAAAATGATTGCGCTTTAAAAGTCAAGTTGTCTGACCAGTTTTTTCCCAATTCATACCACTTCACACACAAAAAAAATAAGCAGATTCGGAGCACTCCGAATCTGCTTATTTTACTTAACGATGGATCCAGACCGCTCCAGCAGAGTTATCTTTCGCTTCACCGATGACTTGAATTTGAAGACCGTTTTTCGGGAGCAGTTTTCCTGCATCCGGGATCAACTGATTGATGTACGATTTTGAATCATTAAACGTCGTGACACCAGCAAGTCCTTTGTAGTCATACAGACCACGTGTCGGAGAATCGATGACCCAAGCCGGTGCTTTATCATAGCTGAAAGCAGCATCCGCGATTTGGTAACGTGTGCTTCCTGCAACGACCGGTTGTCCTTTGAGCGTTCCAACGATTGCTTCAGGGTGCGAATCGACGACACCGAGGAATCCTTCACCCGGGTGAACACCAACCCAGTTATCCGTAAAGCTGTTATCAGCATACCAGACGACAAGACCTGTGTTGTATTTGACACCACGTGCATGCTCAAGTGCTTTATCTGAGCCTGCATAGTTCCGCCATTCGAGGTAGTAGGCGTTATCTGCATAGCTGAAACCATCCGAAGCGACAAAACCGTCTAATTTAAACTTCGGTGTGCCTTCTGCATCGTCTTCAAAGACGACTTTTCCGTCGACTGTCAATTTTGCGTTATCAAGCGCAAAACCGTCAAGGGCAAGACCGGCATCCCCTGTGTAGTCAAACGTCAATGTGACTTTTTTGCCGGCAAATTCACTGAGGTCGTATGATTTGTCGACCCATGCACCTTTTGAAGATTCGGCACGTTGATCGCCATCCGTATCTTCGTCACCAATCACATCGATAACTTTTGATACGCCGTCAGCTGTTGCCGTGACTTTCAAGAAGTCATAGTCAAATTCGACATCGAAGTAGGCTTTGTAATCAAATTTCGCAGCTTTTGCTGCCGTCAAATCGAATTCAGGTGATGTCATGGACGTATGGAGATCGTTCCCTTTTGTGCTGTAATAATATTTTTTACCGAATGCCGGTGCAATCCCTTTGACCGGTTTTTTCGGCAAGTTCACTTTGATGATGCCTGGATTTTTAGATTTCGTGACACTTTGATCCAGGTATGAAGCCGTTCCTGCTTTTGAGAGCGAATCAAAATCGACGTTTTGAATGTTCGCCCAGTTTCCGCCCATCACATTTTGGAAGAACTCCTTGTTTTGTGGTGAGAAACTGGTTGGTTCTGTTCCGGCAATGTTTCCGTTCCAGCTACCACCACTCATGATCGACCATGAGGCAACCGGCTCGCCTTGACCTGTGTACTGTGTATCGTACTCATCTGGAAGCCCAAGATCATGACCGAATTCGTGTGCGAAGACTCCGACTGCTCCATCTTCTGGTTGAACTGTGTAGTCATAGGCTGCCATCTTGCCGCCCCAGTTCGTCGAGTTTGAAGTCGTGTTCGCAACCGGATAAACACCATCGAGTGTCCAGCGGTGTGACCAAATTGCGTCGTCACCGAGCGTACCACCACCGGCTTCCTGTCCCGTACCCGCATGGATGATCATCAAGTGATCGACAAGGCCATCCGGTTCGTTCAATTCACCGTCTCCATCGAGATCGTATAGATCAAATTTGTCGTAGTCTGCTAAATTGATTCCTGATTTGACCGCTGCATTCAATGAATCCTTGACGAGACCCCGTGGTCCTTTTGCTCCCGGAAGGTTATCGTTACCACCTTTAGGATTATCTGAACCATAGTCTTTTGCCGTCCCTGGAACCGTCAACCAGTTCGAGACGGTACCATCAACAGAGTAGCTACCACCAGACTGTTCTTCATAGTATTGTTTGAACGTCTTGACCTTGTCGCCATTAAATAGTTCAAATTCTTTATCACCAAACATTAAGTCTTGATAATGTTTTTGGTTGAAATCCTTTGAATACATGTAGCCTTCTTCTTGGACGACGTTGTTATGCTTGAAGTCATTGTACTCAACGAGTAGAACGAGTACTTCATCTGTCCGAGTAGAGCCATTATAAGTCGCTTGTTTGGCTTTATCGACTTTGACAAACCCATCTTTTTTCCCTTTTTTGTAATTGTTATGATTTTTAGCGAGCTGTTTTGCGAGCTGCTCTTTTTGTTTCGTCAAGAAGTCTTTTGTTTTTTGATCAAATTTCGCTTCTTTTTCCGACTCATGATCATGATCTGCTTCCGGTTTCCCGTTTGCCTTTTTATCAAGATATTTTTGAACCGCCTTTTGTTTTTCAGCTGCAGATGCTGCTTTTGAGACGACCCCACGTTTTTCCAATACTTTCAATAAACGTTCCTGATCAACCGTATTTAAATCCATCGGTGCGCCGGCTACTGATTTTTCAGCAGCTTCAACAGATTTTACCTTCCCACCAGGTAAAACTGGACCAACGGCAAAAGCGGCTGCCGTAATTCCGGACAAGACGGCTAAGCTAAGCTGTTTCTTTTTTCCCACGTGAACTGACCCCCTATGTAGTAGTGAAAAGCATGACTGAGATAACTTTTCTGAATATTCAAATCATATGTTGTTTTAGTTGGTTAATCAATTACTTTTTGAACAATTAGTACTTTGTAACTATACCTATTTTTGGAATTTAGTTCATTTATACGGAAATTTGCCGATAATGTTAATAAACGTTCATTCATCCTTGCCCTTATTTCTAAAATAAAGAAGATTGCATCCTGCTACCGCGATACGCTAAAAACATCACTTATCCCTAAAGGAGGAACCTTATGACACCGCTACAAAAATTCGAACGACAACTGCTAAAGAACTATCTGATCGGCTCATTCGTCGCCGTGTTTGGTGTCGGTTGTCTGTTCATTTTTGAAACACTGACATTTGATATACGGGAGCGCGTAATTTTGCTGGCCATCATGACCCTCTCCGTCATTTTGATGTTCAGCTTCGAATATACGGTCTATCGAAAACATATGCGTCCGCTGTATCACGTCTTTCAGACATCCGTCCCCAGTCAGGAACAACTGTCTGCTGCGTTTCGGACGACGCATCGTTTTCCATTATTGACGATCAAGCGGATTCTCGGTCCTCACTTTTTGGGCTTATCGATTCCTTCATCGGTATTAACGGCTCTTTCGATTTACTTCGGTTGGCTCGATATGCCGTATTACTTAATCGGGCTTGCTTGTTTCGGCGCGATACTCGTTGCGATTTTGCATGCCTTGATTGAATTTTTCCTGACGTATCGTGTGACGGAAGCAATGTTAGCCGAGTTAACGACTCAAACCAAGGCACGTGGTTATGGTGAGCTTATCTTGACCAAAAAAGACTTCGTCAGTCTCCGTCAAAAAATGTTGATCAGCACACTCATCATTGGTGTTTTTCCAATTTTATTGTTCGTTCTCGCCTCTGCTGTCCAGTTGACGGAAAATGAGAGTTTACGGTCCTATTGGAGTTGGTCGACCCTGATCTTGATCGTCATTCTATGTCTTGCGACATTTTGCAGCCTGCTTCTATATGAAAATATCCAAAAACCGATATTGGCTTTACAGGAAGGTGTTTCACAAATCGAGTCCGGACGATTGAATACGATCGCCAATCCTTTTTCTGACGAGTTCTCTCAACTGATCGGCGGATTTAACTTGATGGTTGAAGGGATTCAAGGACGCGATCAAGAAAACGAGCAGCTGCTCGATAGTCTGTTCACCTTGTTTGCCGCCACACTCGATGCACGTGATCCTTATACGGCCGGGCATTCTCTTCGTGTATCCGAATATTCGGTTGAAATCGCCCGTGCTGCTGGTTTACCCGACGAGCAGATCGAGCTGTTACGTAAATCAGCACTCTTGCACGATATCGGGAAAATTGGGATTCGGGATGATGTGTTGTTGAAGGAAGGACGATTGACCGAGGAAGAATTCGACAAAATCAAACAACATCCCGTCATCGGTGTCCACATTTTATCGCAAGTTCATCTCCCGATGAAGTTACAACCGATTCTTCCTGGGGTAAAGTATCACCATGAACGCTACGATGGAAAAGGATACCCAGAAGGATTAGCCGGTGAAGCGATTCCCGTCTTCGGACGCATCATGGCAATTGCCGATGCGTATGATGCCATGACATCCGATCGTCCCTACCGTACAGGAATGCCTGTCGAACGCGCACTGGCCATCTTAGAAGAAGGTAGTGGGACGCAGTGGGACGCTTCCTTTACCCAACTGTTTCTGGACTTGAAAAGACGTTCCATCACCACAGCCTCTTGATTTTCACGAAAGGAGTTTCTCATGCATCCAAAAATTGTGGATCGTCACGAACTATATGTCATCGGTCTTGGTCTGACTTGCGAAGAAAATGAATTGCATACATTGATGCCGGAACTATGGCGTGAGTTCTCCCGTCGCTCACATGAAATTCCTGCTGAGCCGGGTAGTTATCCGCTCGATGTATCACTTGGTCAACGTGGAACGACACACACACAATGTATTGGACTCCCTGTCGCTTCACTCGACCGTGTGCCAAAAGGGATGAAAGGACACCATGTTCCGTCGGCCCGTTATGTGTTTTGGAAACATGAAGGTCCTGATATTGAGATTTGGAAGTCGTTTGAAAAGATTCAACGGTTTGCTCAAAAACAAGGAATCACACTCGATCCTCTTGATTTCAAGATCGACGAGACACGTGACAAGACACATCATCTCTATCAAAGAATTCTCTAAAACCGCTGTCTGAAGCGGTTTTTTTGATGTCATCTTCCATGTTTTTCTGTCACTTAACTATTCAGTGCAGGTATTAAGTACTATATTCAGAAAATTCTAATTAATACGAACGGCTTATTCTCGCTTTTCCTTTTCTTTGGCATAGTTAGACTCAACCCAAACAAGGAGGCGATTTATTTTGAAAAAGTTTCTCGCTACATCGCTTGTCGCAAGTGTACTTGTCGTTCCTACAGTCGTCGGAGCAGAAGGTCTTCAATCTGGTAAGCTGACGAAAGCTTCATCAGAACCCGCTGCATCGATCGTTAAAAAGTACGTCAACAAAAAAGGTGATTTCTCTGTCCAAGATGTCCAAAAAGATGGATCTTCTAACATCGTACGTCTCCAACAAGAAGTGGATGGCGTCCCGGTCTTCGGTAGTGTCGTCGTCGGTAACGTTGCGAAAGACGGTACATTAAAAGCAGTCGTCAACGACGCCGTTGACGTCAAAGGGAAACCAGGTCTTGCTAAAAAAGCTACCATCTCTGAAAAGAAAGCACTCAAACTATACAAAAAAGCAATCAAGGCAACTGAATTCGAAGTGGCTCCAAAAGCTGAACTCGTCATCTATCCTGTAAAAAATGACGCAGTCTATGCTTACAAAGTCACATCAACTGTCCTCGCCGGCAAAGAGCCGTCACGCTGGACGTACTTCATCGATGCGAATTCAGGAAAAGTACTTAATAAATACGATCAACTTGTGCATGCAAAACCTGTTAACACTGTCACAGGAACAACTTCAGTAGGTACAGGTACGACAGTTCTTGGAACAAGCGCGACATTCAATACAGTGAAGAGCGGTTCTTATTACTATCTTCAAGATTCGACACGTGGTAAAGGCATCTACACGTACGATGCGAAAAATCGGACCTCACTTCCAGGTACACTCTGGTCTGATGTTGATAACGTCTTCAATGCGACGTATGACCGCGCTGCTGTCAGTGCACAAGTTAACGCTGTTAAAACATATGATTTCTATAAGAACACATATGGCCGGAACAGTTATGACAACGCAGGTGCTGCACTCAACTCTACCGTCCACTACTCAACAAGCTACAACAACGCATTCTGGGATGGAACGAAGATGGTTTACGGTGATGGAGACGGAACAACATTCGTCGCTCTCTCTGGTGCACTTGACGTCGTTGCGCACGAATTGACACACGCTGTCACAGAATACACAGCTGGTCTCGTCTATCAAAATGAATCTGGGGCGATCAACGAAGCGGTTTCCGATATCATGGGTACGGTTGCCGAGTACTCTGTCGGATCAAACTTCGACTGGCTCGTTGGTGAAGACATCTATACACCAGGTGTCAGCGGTGACGCACTCCGTTCAATGTCGAACCCGGCAGCTTACGGTGATCCAGACCACTACTCAAAACGCTACACAGGAACGCAAGATAACGGTGGTGTCCACACCAACTCTGGTATCGTCAACAAATCAGCGTACCTCCTTGCAAACGGCGGCACATTCTACAATGTATCCGTTACAGGAATCGGTGTACCGAAACTTGGTGCGATCTACTACCGTGCGCTTAACGTCTACTTGACTCCGAACTCGAACTTCAGCTCACTTCGTGCGGCAGTCATTCAGTCAGCAAAAGATCTTTACGGTTCAACAAGTGCAGAAGCAACAGCAGCAGCAAAATCATTTGATGCAGTTGGCGTCTACTAAGAAAACTTCCTCCCAAGGATTTTTGACCTCTCGAGTCGATAGCTCGGGAGGTTTTTTTGTAAGACGGTTTGTCAAATTAAGTGCAACACTTCTTCCGAGAAGACCTCGTATGCAGTTTTCCAGTTGAGACATTTCCGTGGTCTCCCATTGATCCAGGCGAGCGCTTGAGCGAGTTCAGAACGACTGACCTTTCCGAAATCCGTCCCCTTCGGGAAAAATTCACGGAGAAGACCATTGGCGTTCTCGTTACTTCCACGTTGCCAAGAAGAATACGGATCCGCAAAATACATCGGTACGCCTAACGTTTCACGAATTCGTTCATGACAGCTAAACTCTTTTCCACGATCTGTCGTCGCGGTTTGAAACGTTCCCGACGGGAAGTAGAGATGCAATGCTTTAATCGCTGACTCCATCGAGGCAGCGGACCGATCCTCCATCGGCACAGCGAGATAGAAACGGCTCTTTCGCTCGACGAACGTTGCGACACATGCCTTGGATTTCCCTCTGGCTGAGACGACAGTATCCAGCTCCCAATGTCCAAACGTTTGGCGCCCTTTGACGTCGGCTGGACGTTTACTGATTGGTAATCCGACATTGAAGCGTCCACGCGTCTCACGTGGTTTCTGACGCTTTCCCTTTTGGCGAAGAAAACTAGAATTGGTCTCGACGAGGCCCGTATAGATCCAGCGATAAATTGTCTTGAAGGATAGTCCTTCTTCTTGGAATAAACGTCCGGCAATCTGTTCAGGCGACCATGTCTCGCGTAACTTTTCGAGGATACGAACTCCTTTTTCTAGCGTGAACTTCGTCCGTGCACCGCACTTCTTTTTGCGCTCAACATAACGCTGGTCAGCACAAGAAGCATCATAGTAAGGGTTTCGTTTTAATTCTCGTGAAATCGTAGAAGGTTGACGCCCCAGGCGTCCCGCAATCTTTCGGACGGATAAACCTAAATCGAGATACGTTTCTATTTTGACTCTTTCTGATGTGGTAAGATGAATATAGCTCATAACAAATCCTCCGTTGAATGTGGTGTGGTAACTCCATTCTACACGAGGCCGTTATGGGCTTTTTGTGTTTTCCGTCAGGTGTTGCACTTAATATTACAATTCGTCGTAAAAAAAAAAGCGACCTGTCAAAGACAGACCGCTTTTACTTATTTTCCGGGATCACGCGCGAGACGCAATCGCGTTGATCCATTGTCCGGGAAAGCTTTCAGTTGTAATTTTTCACCTTGGTACCACGTACCGTAACTCGTTTCGACGACCGGTTCTCCCAGGGCGGACAAGCCGGAAGCCGACGCATTCGTCCAGTCGATCGCCTCGACGATTCCGTCTGATACGACTAAAAGGTACCCGGCATTCGAGAAGTGATAGGTGTTGACGGCATCCTTTTGCGTGTTTCCAAGTGCACCGTACTTCGCTTCAAATTTCTCAAGCGGTTGACCAAGATATTGCTCCGGCTTCTCGATTGGTTGATTCGCGACAACCTGTTGCAACGTCGCAAGAAGTGTCTTATCTTTAACCGCTGACGGGACATCCATCCGGACGTCCGTTTCCGGGATATATCCTTCGACGGCGTCACTTAGTTTTAAGTGAAGCATGCCATTTTCTGTATCCAGAATTTCGTAGACGTCTCCTAAATCGGCTTTATAGATGACGCTACTCCGATTGGCATCCTGATACACATCAACAAAGGGACGTGTCACCCATGCGGCTTGGCTGATTTCCGGTTTATCCGCCTTCTTCTTCGCTTTTGGTTCTTTTTTCTTTTGATCAGTCGAGGCTGACTTTTCTGTTTTTGGCTCTTTTTCTTTTTCGCCGTCGACGGACTTAGGTGATTCCACTGTTGATGTCGCATGACTCGCATCGTTCGTCGACACCATATAACCCCAACTACCAACGATCAGGACCGTCGCTAAGACACCACCAAGGGCGACACTACGCCGATTGCGTTTCTGCTTGCGGCGCTCTTTCCGGGACAATCGTTCTTGTTCTTTCTGTTGTTCATGTTGATCCATCTATTGTTCCTCCTGAATTGACCTAGACACTTTTTAACCACTATACCATCGATTAGCGTCTCGACAGTGGTTAAATTTCGATGACAGTTCTGCCTTGATGGGTGCCGTCGAGCAGGGAAGCCACGACGTCCGGAAGATCATGTAAACTTTTCGTTTCGACCAATTTCAGGACCGGTAACCGCCAGTCGGTTGCAAGCAGTTGCCAGAGGCGGATACGCTCCGTGATCGGCAATTGGACGGCATCGATTCCAATCAGGCGTATACCACGCAAGATGAACGGATAGACGGTCAGTGTCATTTCAGCCCCTCCCACATTGCCGCATGTCGTGACCGATCCACCATATTGTACGTACCGAATGACGGACGCGAGTAATGGTCCACCGACCGTATCGATGATGCCGGCATAACTTCCTTTTTTCAATGGACGTGTCGTTTCGTCCAAAAACGATTGCCGGGACAGGACTTCCGTCACGCCTACTTGTTTCAAACGATCCGCTTCCGCTTCTTTTCCCGTGACGGCATGAACGGTGAATCCCAGTTTAAGAAGCAGTGCGACAGCAATACTTCCGACTCCACCCGTCGCACCTGTGACGAGAACCGGACCGTCTTCCGGCTTCACCCGTCGCAACAGTTCATCCACTGATTGCGCGGCAGTCAAACCGGCCGTGCCGTACGCCATCGCTTCAAACGTCGTGAGTCCGTCCGGTAATGGTGTGATCCAGTCGCCCGGAACCTGTATGTATTCTTGAAAGCCGCCAGATGTATTCATGCCAAAATCAAATCCATTGACAACGACTGCCTCTCCTTCATGAAACCGTACATCGGTCGAGCTGACGATATGACCTGCTGCATCGACACCCGGCGTATGCGGATATTGTTTCGTCACCCCCCGGTTTCCCGCGACGGACAACGCATCCTTATAGTTGACGCACGAGTAGTCGACGCGAATCAACACGTCTCCTGCCGGCAACTCCACGACCTGTTTCTGTTCGAGTGTTCCAGTAAAGTCACCATTCTGTTCCCGGACAACAAATGCTTTGAATGTATTTTTCATATCCAAGTCCTCCTTCATGAATAACTTCCAGTAAACTATACCCGAACACAGTCGTCGGCATACCCTTTATTCGAGTTTTGTTCCCACAAAAAAACCGTGAATGCCGAAGCACTCACGGTTTTTGGCGTCTGACGAAAAGAAACGTTTTTCCGCAGGTAGTCACTGGTGACAGGTCAGAACGTCATCGGTCAGTGGTCATGGGTGTGCCGTGGCCGTTGAAATTCCCTATTGGAAGAGGTTTTGTGTCAGAAGCGCCGTCCCTGATCAGGAGTCTCACCTGACCAGGGTCTTACATGTAACGTGTCCCGTCAAAATCAATTTCCGTCCGATAGTTGGCGGCATTGATCGCATTCGAAATCCGGTGCGCCGCCCGCTCTATCTCCTGCGCTTTGATCCGGTACGCATCCGGGTCGTACAAGGCATGACGGATAACCGTCGTTCCTTCAAATCCATATTGGAATTCGCGTTTCGGACGGGCAGCGAGTTCCTGGAACTGTGTGGCTTTTGCCCGGAGCTGGGTCGCCAGTTCAATCGCTTCGACGAGCGGTACTTCACCTTCTGTCGTCTCGATGATTGTCGACAAGTTCGCAGCGTAGACTAGCCGGTCCAGTATCCGCATATCCCGGCGAACTTCGTCCATTGCCGATTCGACATCCAGTAACGTCCGCTCTTGACCGGTCGGTAAGGCTTCTCCCTTTTCAAGATCAATGAACGCAATCCGGTCCACTTCTTCGACTAATTGTTCGAGTTGTTTCCGTAAGATACTTTTAAGTTTCACGGCATCTGCTAAGTACATTGTTCAGTCCCCCCGTTTCCTAATCCTGCTCTAGTGTCTATTACGTCCTGAGATTATGAAAGGTTTCATTTGAGTTGCCCGAGATACTTGGAAAAATCATTTTCGATGTCCACCAATACCGTTGCCGTCACATCGGTTGATTGGTTCGGATCATAGCGGACCGTTTCATACAACCGTTGCAATTCAGGTGACGGCTGAAAACCAATTCGGGCAAACCATTCCCGGAACGACTCGGTCTCCCGTCGTTTCAGTTTCTGCGGGAGATGACGGTTAAACAAGACAACCTGTTGCCGGACCTGCTCGACCGGTAATGGCGGCAGTTCCTCTTCCATACTTGTTTCGCGCATCCGCTTCTTGATTCCAACCGGGCGTTGCTGCGACTCCCTGAACGTTCCGTTCCGCTTCTGTCGCTTACGAAGACGACGGACAATCAGAATCAGTCCGATTAAACCGGCGAGACCGGTTGCGACCAGCAGATACGGAAAGCCGCTGTCGCCCTCTTCGCCTTTCTCTTTCGAAAATGGATGGAATCCGAGTGAAATAAACTTTGTTTTCCGTGGTGTTCCTCCGCTTTCTCCCTTTTCGCCCGTCTCATATCCATAGATGATTTTTTCCTTTGGCGGCTCTTTTTTCTTAAACAAGTTCGACCACCAAAACGTCAATGGTTCGGATTCACACTCTCTTACACACTTTTGTTGTGCACCGCCCCCCGGAAATACTTCAACGGTTTGTAACGTCTTGTATCCTGCCTGAACTAACGGTTTCATGATGCCCAGCCCTAGAATGACCACACCAATCAAAATGAACAACCGACTTCGAAAGCGCATGTCCCCACCTCTATAATGTCATTTTTATCCATTATATCCGAAACACGACCTAATTATCGGAATTTTTTGTTTTTGACAGAAAGGGGCTTGAATACGGAAGGGGACGGGAAAAGGAAAAGAGTGATTTTTAGAGAGGGGTTTCTAGATGTTGAGATTAGATGAAACACATGATCCGTATCAGAATGGGCAACTGATCGCAGAATATACCGAAACGAAGTCGAACGGAGAGGCTGTCCTTCGGGCGGAGCAACTGATGAAAGACAGTCCGTTCGTTGCACCGCGCCGAACACCGCATCCAAGCCGTTATCTCCGGTCCTTGATTTCACCGCTCTTTTTGACGGATCGGGATAAACATATTCTGCCGTTGACGAAAGCCTTTGTCAGTGAACAGGATGAAGTCCGTCCGAGCTGGTTCGGACGGCTGACGTATGAATTCGAACAGTTGATCAGCCAGGTCGAAAAAGTCGATGTCCGGACGTATGGAGCAGTCGGGGACGGTGTGACGGACGATACACTCGCTTTCAAGGAAGCACTCGCTGACGGACACCGCCAAGTCCATGTCCCGGCCGGTACGTATCTCGTCCGAGGGATTCGTCTGCCGAGTTATACGATTTTGACCGGTGACGGCAAAGGACAAACGATTTTAAAACTTCATGATGCGGCACCAAAAGGACGCCGGTTGATCACGAATCAAAATTACTTACTCGGTAATCATCATCTGCTCGTCGAACGGATGACACTTGATTGGAACATCGAGCGGATCGGGGACGCTAAAAAAAGCAGCACGTGGGGCAATCATTCGAGTTGTTTGACCTATGCCCATGTCACGTACGGCTGGGTCTTTGACGTCGATGCCGTCAACCCGGGTCTGCACTGCTTTGATATCTCGACGCCTTACTACAACTATAATGGGGACGGTGCACGTGCCAACCTCAGCAGTTCGTTCATCTGGTTTGATGGTCTGACCGGATCCGGTTTCGGTGACGACGGCATCACGACCCACCACAGTGATCACTTGTTCATCTCGAACTGTTTTATGCGGGATCCAAGTGGGCGTGCCCATGCCGCTGGTTTCTCGAACTCAAACGGGATTGAGATTGATGACGGTTCACGTGATGTCTGGTTGTTCAACAATGCGACGACCCGTTGTTTCGGGGGGCTTGAAATCAAAGCCCATGCAACATCGTCTGCTGCATCGACCGTTAAAATCGTCGGTCACTTGTCCGTCGATGATCACCGGTCGTTCAACTTCCGTCACATCGGCCATCATCAAGCAACGGACCCGACATCGCAAACCGCATACAACATCGTCGCGACCCGTTTGATCGCCCAGACACCGCAATATACGGCGCTGTATCAAAATTCAAAGCCGCGGGCACTCATCGTCTCCGCGTACCGGAACGTCGTCATTCACGACTTCACGGTGCTCGGTGACCCCTATTATGACTATCAAGAACAACCCATGATTGGGATTCAGTACAAAGCACGTAACGTGACATTAAGCCAAGTCAAGATGAGTGGTTTCCGGCAGGCCAAAACGGACATTCAAGTCTTTGGCGGAAACAATCGCGCTGAGGATGTGCGCTTGCTTGATGTCCGGATCGAGGACTCTGCCAAACACGGCATCACGATTGGACCAAGCATCGAACGTGTCCGTTTAGCGAACGTCGCCATCAAAGGGGATGGGACGGTTGGTCTGAATGCCAAGTCCGAACCTGAACTCGAACGGTTTATCGCGACCGGCTATAAAGTACCGGTCCGCACGCATTCGACATAACTGGTTTCCGGATGATTCAGAACACAAAATAAGGCTGATTCGACGCATGTCGAGTCAGCCTTATTTATCTTATTGTGCGCGAAGATACGCCAATACCCGGGTATCAATCGAACGATCTGGTTGTTCCCGCATCTCGAAGTTTTCGGTATGCAGATACGTCCGGAATGCTTCGTCGAACGAGCCGCGGTAGCCGAGTTCGAGTAACTTATCCATCACTTCTGACTCCAGCGCATCATCGATCGGCTTGATTTCTTCCGGTTTACTTGGCTGTAGATAGAGAGTATGCAATTGATAAATCCGTTCCAGTTCCTGAATCGGACTCGTATGATCGTCGACCCGCAGATCGATGTACCGGTCATTGAATCCGCCGTATCCGCCACCTTCTTTGACGACTAACAAGGCGGCTGACTGCATCCCCCGCGAATCCCCTCCCGCTGCTTGACCGGCTGCGAGCGCCCGCAACAATCGTTCCGCGAGCGGTCCTTCCGTCGTCTCGAACACACGAGCCATTTCTTTGACTGTGTTCCCGTCGACCAAAATATTTCCCTGTGCTGCGAAGTGTTTCCCGGCAATCCCGCCCGCCCAGTCGTTGCAACCTTCACCTGTGAACGTCGCACTTTTACCGGAGGCATCCACGATTCCGACCTGGCGATCCGCTCGCCCTTCGTCCGCTTCCGTCAGACGTTTCAAGACTTCATCCGCCGACTTGCCTTCTGTAATCATTCGTAGTCCGTCCGGTCCATAAGCTGTATTCGCAAAGGATTGGGTCGCAATGGCACCTACACCGGCTTTCGCAAATGGAACCGCACTGCCGACTGCTAAAAATTTAGATTGAACCGCTACACCCCAAGCTTGTTCTTTTTCACAATAACCAACGATTGAATATGTCATGTTCTAAAAATCCCCCTTATTGTCATAACTAACCGTTCGTCGTACAAGTTCCCGTTTCCTGCATGTAAAAAACCTTCCGTTCACTTGGAACGGAAGGTCGATCTTCATTGAACACCTAAGAAAACAGCAAGTAACAATGCCCCACAAGCGAGGACAATCCAAATCGCAAATAATTTCCAAACGAACCGTAACCATTTGTCATAAGGAATACCGGCAATCGCTAAGAATGCCATCAAATGGGCACTCGTCGGGAAGATCATATTCGTCAGTCCATCACCGTACTGAAAGGCAAGAACGGCGACCTGGCGCTCGATTCCAAGCAAGTCAGCGAGTGGCGCCATGATTGGCATCGTCGTCGCCGCTTGTCCACTACCAGACGGAATAAAGAAGTTCGTAATCAGTTGGACGATGTACATCCCGATGACCGCAAGTGATGTCGGTAACTGTCCGACGGCATTCGACAAGCCGTAGATGACCGTATCGATGACACGACCATCTTCTAAGATGACGACGATTGCTCGGGCGAATCCTACAATTAAAGCACCAAATGTGACGGCTTTCGCCCCATCAATCAAACTCTCGAACGTCCGGTTGACGCCCATCGTCACAATCCCGGCAAGGAGACCAATGATGAGGAATGACGCCGTCAGTTCCGTCAAATACCAACCCCATTCGAAGATACCGATGACGTTCAGCGTGATTCCACCCACCAATACAACAAGGACAAAGAGGTGTTTTTTCGAAAAACGTGAGAACGTTGTCGTCTCTTCTTTCCGGTGTTGTTCCAGATCATGAACCAGACTCTTTGTCGGATCTTTTTTTACTTTTTGCGCGTAATTCATCACGTATACAATCGTGACGACTAAAAAGACGAGATAGACTGCTGTCCGATAACCGAGTCCACTAAATAGCGGTACTTCGGCAATCGATTGAGCGACACCGACCGTAAACGGGTTCAGCATCCCTCCGGCAAATCCGACGGCTGCCCCGAGACTGACGATGGCCGCACCCGTCATCGCATCGTACCCAAGCGCACGTGCCAGCATGATGCCGATCGGAACGAAGATGATGGTTTCTTCCGCCATCCCAATCGTTGCGCCCGCCACCGAAAAGACAAACATCGTCATCGGAATCATGATATGTCCCTTTTGACCAAAACGATTGATTAGTTGATTGATGCCCGACTCGATCGCACCCGTTTGCCGGATGATTCCGAAGACACCTCCGACCAGGAAGATGTAGAAGATGATGGCTGCGCCTGCTTCCATTCCTTTCGGGATTGCTTCAAATAAACCGAATAAGTTAACGGGTGCTGACTCAACCGCACGATACGTACCATCAATGACGACCGTTTGTCCGTCTTGTTTCTCCCGATCAAACTGTCCTGCCGGTAACGTATACGTCAAGATGACTGCAATCAGTAAAATTCCCATGATGATAGCATATGTGTGAGGCATCTTGAAGAAAGACCGGGCAGAAGCATCTGTCTGTGGTTTCCGTTCATTCATTCGCTTGCCTCCTGACTGACTTTTAAAATTTTACTCTCATAAGAGATAATGCCCTATTTATGGAAAAAATAACAGCGTATTTCGTCATTTAATTTTTTTGTAATATATCAATGACTGCTTCCTCTACAGAAAAACAAAAAAACCCGACCGCTTGTCAGGTTTTCTTCGTTATTTATACATTAAAACTTATGCATTAAATGATTGAACATCTAACGGTTTCGCAAGCGCTGTTTGAGCAAATGCTACGAACTGACCGAAATGCGCACTTGTGTTGTGTGATTCGATCGCTGCTTGATCTTCCCATTTCTCAATCATCATGAAGACATTTTCGTCTTCGATGCTTTGAAAGAGATCATAACTGATATTGCCCGCTTCCATGCGTGATCCTTCAATCAACGTTTTTGTTGCTTCTAAAAATTCTTGACGTTTGGCAGGTTGTACTTCTAATTTTGCTTCAATGGCGATCATTGGAAAGCCTCCTCTAAAATTTCATTAACGCAAGTATCGTAGCACCTTCCCTTCCCATTCTCCATTAAGATGCTTGTACGATTAAGGAAGTTATATTTCGGGTAAAAAAATATATCATTTTGGCAACAGAGAGGAGTCGATTCACATGACGGTCGAAATTTTTTATTTCGAGGATGATGGCGAGATTCCGAATCATCCAGAATTCCCTGTACTTGTTTATCGTCATGTCTTTGACGACCCTTCATCGATCGAGGATACGTTTCATGCCCACAATTGGCAAAATAGTTGGATCGACGGCATATTTGATTTCCATCATTATCATAGCGTCGCCCATGAGGTCATCGGTATTCTTGAAGGACATGCCAGTATCCAACTCGGTGGACCACTCGGGAAGACCTTCACGTTGACGGCTGGTGATGTCGTCATCCTTCCTGCCGGCACGGGACATAAGGCGTTACACACGAGCCGGCAGTTCAAAGTCGTTGGTGCATACCCAAATGGTCAAGACTACGATACGTTGACGGGTGATCCGTGTGAACGCCCGGATAATCTGGAACGGATTGTAAAAGTGGAACGGCCGCAAACGGATCCCGTTTACGGAAAAGAAGGCCCCTTATTTGAACACTGGTAGACACGTTTGCTTTCCGTCCATTGGAAAGCGAACGTTTTTTTCTGCTCCATCAGTGGTAAACCCTACTATTGTGTTTTTAAAAGGAGGAAGAAAAATGAATGAGACAGAACGGACCGTCATACTGGCGGCACTGAAACAAAAAACCGTCACGCTTCCGGATCAGACACATGTTCGTGCACTGGGTCAAGGAACATGGCGCATGGGAGAAGATCAAACGAAACGTCAGGCTGAGATCGACGCCTTACATGTCGGACTGGACAGCGGGATGGAGCTGATCGATACCGCGGAAATGTACGGGGAAGGTGCATCCGAACAGCTGATTCGTGAAGTGCTCAAAGAGCGACGCGACGAAGTGTTTCTCGTCTCGAAAGTCTATCCCCATAATGCAGGCGGCGAAAAACTGCGCGCCGCATGTGAGCGGACACTCGAAAACCTCGGCACGGATTATCTCGATCTCTACTTGTTGCACTGGCGTGGCAGCATTCCGTTACAGGAAACAGTTGATGGACTGGAACAATTGAAAGCCGAAGGAAAAATTCGCCGTTGGGGCGTCTCAAACTTTGACGTCAAGGACATGAAGGAACTTCTCGCGCTCGACAAAGGCGATCAGTGTGCCGTCAATCAAGTGCTTTATCACCTCGGTTCACGCGGGATTGAGTATGAGCTGATGCCGCTTCTCAAACAACACAGTATACCGGTTATGGCGTACTGTCCGCTTGCCGAAGGCGGCAGTTTACGGGATCAGTTGCTGGACCATCCGACTGTCGAACGACTCGCCGAAGAACACGGCGTCCAACCGGCACAAATCCTGCTTGCCTGGGCCATCCGAAGCGGCGATGTCATCGCGATTCCAAAAGCCGGACAAGCGCCACATGTGGAAGAAAACGGGAAGGCGGCTTTGATTGATCTAACGGAAGAAGAATTGGCCGCACTCGACGAAGCGTTCCCGGCACCAACGAAAAAAGAACCACTCGATATCGTCTAAGGAGGAGTACAGTCATGAACAAATCAGTCAAACTCGGAAAATCCAATTTAATGGTCAACCCAATCGGTCTTGGAACGAATGCTGTCGGTGGACATAACCTTTATCCGAATCTCGATGAGCAGGCCGGGCGTGATCTTGTCCGCGTTGCTTTAATGAACGGCATCAATTTTTTGGATACCGCCTACATTTATGGTCCGGAACGTTCAGAAGAACTGGTCGGAGAAGTGTGGAGTGAAACGGTGGAGCGTGAAGAAGTCATTCTTGCGACAAAAGGGGCACACCAACTCATCGACGGCAATGTCGTCATGAACAACTCACCTGAATTTTTAAAACAAGCGGTCGAAGACAGTCTGAAACGTCTTCGAACAGACTATATCGACCTCTACTACATTCACTTCCCGGACGAGCAGACGCCAAAAGACGAAGCGGTCGCCGCGCTTGCCGAGTTGAAAGCCGAAGGAAAAATTCGGGCGATCGGGGTCTCGAACTTTTCGCTCGAACAATTAAAAGAAGCGAACAAAGACGGTCATATCGACGTCTATCAAGGAGAGTACAATCTCTTTAAACGTGACGCTGAAAAAGAGATTCTCCCGTACATCCGGGAACACGGCATTTCGTTCGTGCCTTACTTCCCGCTCGCAGCCGGTCTGCTTGCCGGAAAATACGATGCCGAAACGAAATTTGATGACCTTCGGAAAAATGATCCGTTGTTCCAAGAGGATGTATTTAAAGACAATCTGGCAAAAGTCGACTTGTTGCGTCCGATTGCGGAAGCAAAAGATGCCGAAGTCGCCCACATCGTCCTCGCCTGGTATTTAGCACAGGACGGCATCGACGCCATCATTCCAGGTGCGAAACGAGCTGATCAAGTCACGGATACAATCCGAACACTTGATGTAGAATTGATGGAAGAGGAAATCCGCCAAATTGATCAAATCTTCAGCTGACACAAAAACACCACGCCATTTTGACTTGGCGTGGTGTTGCTTTGAGCAAATTAAGCGAAAATCTTTGGGAACGCTCGTATGATAAAGAAACAGGAGGCGATTATTTATGAAACACCATTTTCATCTCACAGCCGACTGGCCCGGCAATCGGAATGATGTCGGACAGATCGAGACAGGTGAACTGAAAACGAAAATTTCGATTCCGGACGCGATGGACGGTCCCGGTGTCGGAACCAATCCGGACGAAATGTTACTGGGTGCGGCAGCAACGTGTTACATCATCACGCTGGCCGCGATGCTTGAACGCAACAACATTCCGAAAGTGTCACTGACAATGGAATCGGAAGGAATCGTCGACGTCACGAATGGTGTCTTTACTTATGACGCCATCATTCATCGACCGACCTTGATTCTTCCAGCGGACACAACGGAAGCGAACCTGACAAAAGCACGCCGTCTTGCCGAAAAAGCGGAAGGATCGTGTATGATTACCCGGGCACTTGCGGGTAATGTGAACGTTTCGTTAGAAGCAGTCGTGGAGTTGGCAGGTTAATCTTCCATGTTTACGCAGTATGACACCTTTGACTTCATTTCCTAATTGGAAATGAAGTTTTTTGTAGTTTAATTCGATTCTTGCTGCACGATTTTCCGTTCCTTCGTATACTGAACTTAGTTTGGAATTTATTGGAGGTCATCAGATGTCATCGTTTCAAGAAAAGTTACGCAGTCAAAATACCGCAGCTTCATTATCTGGAAAAAGTTCACCGGTTCAGCCAGCCGATTACACAGCCGAATTACTCACACATTTAAATGAACTCTTCTATAAATCGATTGTGGAGCTTCAACAAAATCAACTGACAGGAGAAATGATTGAAACAACAAATCATTGGCTCTCTGCATTAAACGAACCGCTTTTAGCCGCTCCCCTGCACCGGGAATTAACTTCGTCTGCAGCTCTGCCTGTACAATATGAACGATCACTGAGAGCTTGGGACTTAATTGCACCGGGTCAAGAAAATCAAGAAAAACTGTTGCATCACTTGATTGATGAACTATCGACAGCTCAATCCGCGGACTGGATGGTCAGTTTTACCCGCCATTCCGGAATTCAAGCTCTGGTCCCTTCTCTTCAAGAAGCAGAACGTATACATAAGCCGATTCGTATTTTGACTTCATTTTATATGAACATTACAGAAGCCAAGGCATTACGCACCCTGATGCAGTTTAAAAATATCGAGATTAAAATTTATGAACCAATCAAAAAAAATCAAGCATTCCATCCAAAAGCGTATTTATTTACACGGGAAGCCAATTTACATAGTGCGATTATCGGTTCATCCAATTTATCAAAGTCTGCTTTAACAAATGGATTAGAATGGAATGTGCGAATTCCCCATTCTCCTCTCACGTCTTTAGTTTCTCAAGCACAAATGTTATTTAACAATCTCTGGAACAGTGACGAAGCTATTTCCTGCACCTCAGCTATTTTAGATCAATATGAACAACATCACTTAGACTCTCCGAAAATCAAACAGTTTGTTGTGAATGATCGAGTCGCAGAACCAACTGTTGAATACGAAGTGATTCAACCAAATGAAATGCAACTTCCAGCTTTGGAGCAATTACACCGCTTGCGATTAAAGCACCAAACCAAAGCCATGGTCATTGCAGCGACCGGAACAGGAAAAACGTATTTGGCTGCTTTCGACGTCAAACAGTTTGCAGCTAAACGTGTTTTGTTTGTCGCCCATCGCGGAAAACTTTTGTCTCAAGCTGAAGAAACATTTAAGAAGATCTTTACGGATGCTCATGCCACTTTTGGTCGGTATCAGGCAAATCAAAAAGATCTCGATAAACAATTTACGTTTGCGACCATTCAAACCTTTTCAAAAGAAGTTCATTTGGAACAATTCGATCCAAACACCTTCGATTACATCATCATCGATGAGTTCCATCATGCCGCTTCCGAATCCTATCAAAAAATTCTCAACTACTTCACACCACAATTTTTACTCGGGATTACGGCAACGCCGGAACGAATGGATGGATTAAATATCTTTAAGTTGGTCGACCACAATATCGCGTATGAAATTCGATTATATGATGCTCTGGCCCAAGACTTATTAACACCGTTCCATTACTTTGGTATTCAAGATGATGAAGCCATTGATTATGAAGCCATTCCGCAAAAAAACGGGTTATACATTGAAAAAGATTTAGTGGAAGCACTCGAACGTTCATCTCGAACAGAGTATATTCTTGAGATGATGACTAAGTTTGGTCACAGCGGCGCAAATCAAGTTGGTCTTGGTTTTTGTGTCAATATTGATCACGCCGAATACATGGCTGCTGAGTTTAACCGACACCAGATTAAATCACTGGCCATCACAAGTAAACAAACGGAATTAGAACGGGAACAAGCCATTCAACGGCTGGAAGATGATCGGGATCCGTTATCGTTTATCTTTACAGTCGATCTCTTTAATGAAGGTGTCGATATTCCCAAAATTAATGTCATGCTGTTTTTACGTCCAACAGAATCTCCAACCATCTTTATTCAGCAACTCGGTCGCGGCTTACGGAAACATGAATCCAAAGAATACGTCACAATTTTAGATTTTATCGGCAATAGTCAACGTGCTTTTGTCGCACCGCTTGTGTTATCCGGTCAGCAATCTTTCCATTCGATCGACCGGTATCACGTAGCGAATGCTGTTCAAAATCATTTTCCAATTTTGCCTGAAGGATCTTTAGCGATTTTGGATCGTGTGACAGAAACATTTATCATTGAACAAATGAAAAAAATTGAGTTCTCGGCCAGTAAACAGTTGCGTGAAAGTTACCAGCGTCTTATGACCATGATCGGCGACACGCCATCACTAAACGATTTGGTGACACATCCGGATGCACCGGCCATTGAAACGATTATTCAACAATGGAAAAGTGTCCTGCGATTAAAACAACTGGAGAAAGTAGCGACAGATGAAGAAGTTGCTTTGTTGCTTAATCCGGATACACGACGTGTTCTTCAACATCTCGAAAGTTGGTTCCCGATCCGCGAACCGTTCAGCTTGTTGATGGTTCAATTGCTGTTCAACCAGCAAACCATTTCCGCTGATGATGTCATTCAAGCGACAGCAAGCCGCTTTGCCGTTTCACCGGAAGCCTTAACACATCGTTTGCCTTTGATTCAACATTTATTCAATCGCTGGTCTACTTCTTTAAAACATGATCGGATTATTTTGCTCGTGGAATCTGCCACTGGTGAATATACATTCTCGGAAGAGATGACCCGGATTTTAGCCTTGTCACCAGAGTTAGTCGACTATTTGCAGGAGCTGATTCAAGCTGGTCTCCACTCATTTGAGCAACTTTCTGGAGGTGAAAACTGGTTGACTAGCCGTCAATCGCTGATTTCGAGAATGACATACAGTCGGTCTGTCATCCAGCGATTATTACAATCTCCAAGCCAGGAAGGTTCATGGCGTGAAGGTGTCGCTCAGGCCGGAAATGATTATGTATTATTCGTTAATTTACACAAAAATGAATCGATTGAAGATCAGTTGAATTACCAAGACTACTTTATTGATAAAGATCATTTCCACTGGCAATCCCAAAGTATTGCTACAGCTCACGGAAAAGCAGGGGAGCTGTACCGCCACCACGAAGAACTCGGAATCAAGATTCATCTGTTTATCCGCAAGGCTGAAAAAGAACAAGGCCGGTCCTTACCGTTTACGTACTTCGGTGAACTGATTCATAAACACAGTCACGGATCTAAACCGATTAATGTTGAATGGATTTTAAAAGAACCTTTAACTAGTGAAGAATTTATTTCGTGGAAAAAGCTTTCATAATTTTTTCAACAGATGGCACATCAGCTGGCGCCCAGTTTAAAGAATCCAACTGTTTGACGGGTACCCAGCGTAGTTCGGCATGTTCCAGTGCTTCAGGTGCACCTGATACAATCGTTGATTGAAAAGTCGATAACTCGACAATCACTTTTTCATATTCGTACCGTGTCGTTTCAATGTGATCGCCTACTTGAATCGTACAATTTAATTCTTCCTGAATTTCGCGGAAGAGAGACTCTTCAGGACGTTCACCCGGTTCGATTTTCCCACCTGGAAACTCCCAGAGGTTCGGTAATGACATGACGGGACTTCGAAGAGCACACAATACTTCATGGTTTAAATTGGTAATGACTGCACCGACAACTGGAATTGTCTTTTTTGACATCATGTTCATCCTCTCTTTAATCGATCACTTATTTCTCCCCTGCACGATGACTCGTGAAAAAGGATCACTTCTTTCATGCGACTCCTACAGGAAAAAGCGCAGGAATCTGCGCTGTCAGAGACAAACAAGACCCGATTCTCGATTCCATTGAATCGAGAATTCTGGCTTGTGTCTCGCCTGAGGAAAGCGCATGAAGAAGAAGTGATTCTTTTTTGTTCTTTCATTTTTCAAAAGTTATCCACATATTTACAACCATTTGGCTCGATCTTATTTTAATTCAAATTATCCACATGTGGATAACTTACCCTATGGTATAATAACTGAACTTATCCACAACTAGAAATGAGGAACTTATGTGCCACGTGAAATCTATCCCGTCGTCGTCAAAGCGATGGCCATCGAACAAATTAAAAATAGACAACCCCTTCTATATAAAGAGCTGTTCCAAAAGAGTAATCATTTAAAAGAAGCAGGCGCGTTGCTTCGATTGATTACAGAAGATAAAGAATACCTTGCGACCGGTTATTTTGGCAAGCAGGAAAAAGGACTCGGTTGGTTACTCTCAACCGATGAACTGCAAGACATCGATGATATCTTTTTCAAAGAAAAAATCGAGGTTGCCCTCGATCGTCGAAATGATTTTTTTGAGAACGATTTGATTGATACATTCCGGGTCTTTAATGGTTCCGGTGACGGCATCGGCGGATTGACCATCGATTGTTTTGATCACCATTACTTGATTACATTCGAGAACGAAGGCATCTACTCGTTTAAATCCGATATCGTCTCGGCGCTCGAGTCACTCATTCATTTTAAGAGCATTTACGAAAAACGAACGTTCCAAATCGATGGTCAACCCGTCAAGGGAGACGATTTCTTAGCCGGTGAACGCGGTGATTTCCCGGAAGTTTTACAAGAAAACGGCACACCGCTGTTGTACCATCTCGATGCCGGTATGCGAACAGGACTCGATATCCACCAACGCGAACTCCGTTCCGTCGTCAAACAACATGCCGCAGATCGACGTGTCCTGAATCTGTTTTCTGATACCGGTACGTTAACGGCAGCTGCCTTACTTGGTGGTGCAGTCGAGACGACAAGCGTCGATTTCTCAACGCGGAGCCGCAATAAGACGATTGAACAACTTGAACTGCATCAACTGGATGCAGCGACGCAGATGATCCTTGTCCAAGATGCCTTTGATTACATCGATCATGCGGATAAAAAAACACGGTTCGACTTCGTCATCATCCATCCACCGATACTCGTCAAAACACAGGCACGCCACTTCCGGGCTGAGGTCGATTTACCGGCATTGATTCAACAAACGATCCATATGACGCATCGCGGAGGGTTATTACTGATTACGACGGATTGTCCTCTGTTTGATCAAGTCCGCTTTATGAAGATGGTCGATCAAGCCTTCAAAAAGCTTCGCCAAACGTACGAAATCGTTTGGGAAAGTACGCCGTTAGCTGACTTCCCAGAACATCCTTCTTTAAAGGAAGTCGAATCAAAATCCGTCTTAGTCCGACGTAAATAATCGATAATCCAACAATTCTGCTGATGAAAAAACCATCAGCAGAATTTTTTTTGGATTAAAAGGAAAAGTATACTGAATAGCGAATCACTATTCTTAGGAAAAATGAGCAGTCACTTAGTGATACTTACTTTTCCAAAATGTGACTGTCGATCAAATGTCTGATAGGCAGCATTCAACGCATCGACCTGGCGCGGCACGTGCTCTTCGATGACGAGATCGATGACTCCATCTGCGACGAGTTTTGCGACTTCTGCCAAATGCTCTCTTTGACGGATCATCTCTTGTTCCTTCCCTTTGAGTAAAGGGAGAGCTACGAACACCGCTTCGAGCGTCAACGCCTTACTGTGCATCATTGTCAAATCTTGTGTCGTCCGCGTCGCGATGGAGATGATTTTTCCACGTTCTTTCGCAAGGATGAAGGACTCTTGGAGGTGATCGCCACCAACTGTATCAATGATGACATCAAATCCGTCATGACCGAGACGTGTTAGCAATTGTTCAGCCGATTCCTCCCGGTACCGATGCGGATGAATGCCATGTTTGTCTAACCATGCGGCTTTTTCATCATTTGCAGCACTCGCTGTTACGTCACAGCCGTAATGTTTGGCAAGTTGTCCGACAAGATGTCCGACTCCACCCGTTCCCCCTGCTACATATAATCGCATCCCCGGCTGAACGGTTGCCCGTTCTTTCAGTGCTTCCATCGCCGTCAGACTGATGACCGGCAGGCAACCTGCTGCGGCAATGTCCAGATTGTCCGGTCTGTGGACAGCCATGTTCTCCGGAACTAACATCTCTTCTGCCAGTGCACCGGACCGGTTTCCGAGTCCACCACCAAATGCGATGACGTGATCGCCGACGGAAAAAGACGTCACACTCTCTCCGATTTCAACGATTGTCCCCGTAACATCGCCCTGGAGAATTCCAGTTGACGGCGCTGCTGCCACATGACCAAAAAACATTTTTGTGTCCAGTGGATTCAAGCTCGTTCCTTCCACATTAATCCTTACATCGTAGTTCCCCGTTTGATTGAGTGTGACGTCTTTTTCCGTTAACGTAGCGTCTTTTCCGTACTGTTCGACGACAAATGCTTTCATGCAAAACTCCCCCTTTTTGAAGCCTTGTTTACCATGGCTCAGAATACTCTAACTTTCCTGCTTCATGCTATGATGAAACTACCTTAACTCAGAAAGGACGTTTTTTTCTTGAAACATGATTTGATTCGTCGCCTGACTACATATGCGAAAATCGATACACAATCCAGTTATGCCAGCACGACCGTCCCCACAACCGAAGGACAATGGACACTCGCACGACTACTGGTCGATGAACTGAACGACATTGGCATGAGTGATGTGACCGTCGATGAAAATGGATATGTCATGGCTACTCTCCCTGCGAATACCGATGCGGACGTCCCAACGATCGGATTCTTAGCACACCTTGATACGGCGACCGACTTCACGGGAACAAACGTCAATCCGCAAATCGTCGAAGACTATGACGGAGAAGACTTAGTCCTCAACGCGACGCTTCCTGTCATCTTGTCACCAAACGATTTTCCGGCACTGAAAAACTACGTCGGTCATACGTTGATGACGACAGATGGTACGACGTTGCTCGGAGCAGACAACAAAGCCGGTATTGCAGAAATCATGACGGCGATGCATCACCTCATCACCCATCCGGAAATCCAACACGGTCGGATCCGTGTTGCCTTCACACCAGACGAAGAAATCGGACGTGGTCCGCATCATTTCGACGTCGCAGCATTTGATGCCAAGTTCGCCTATACGGTCGACGGTGGACCACTTGGTGAACTCGAATATGAGAGCTTTAATGCGGCAGCTGCAAAAATCATCTTTCACGGAACAAACGTTCATCCAGGTACGGCAAAAGATAAGATGGTCAATTCACAAAAACACGCGATGGCTTTCCAAAATCGGTTACCGGGTGATGAAGCACCTGAATTTACGGATGGTTTCGAAGGATTCTACCATTTAATTTCGTTTGAAGGTTCGGTCGAAAAAACGACTGCCCAGTACATCATCCGTGATTTTGACCGGACGAAGTTCGAAGCCCGGAAACACTTCCTGACGGCTTTAGTCGAAGAATGGAACAAGAAATACGGGGCAGGCAGTGTCGAAATCAAACTAAATGATCAATATTACAACATGCGCGAAAAAATCGAGCCGCACATGGAAATCGTTGATATCGCACATGCGGCGATGGAGTCACGTGGTATCACACCTATTATCAAACCAATCCGTGGCGGGACGGACGGTTCGCAACTGTCGTATATGGGACTCCCGACACCAAACATCTTCACGGGTGGCGAAAACTACCACGGAAAGTTTGAATTCATCTCTGTCGACAATATGGTGAAAGCAACGGAAGTCATTGTGGCAATTGCTGAACGATTCGCGCAGTCAGCTGAATAAGATGACATAAAAAAAGCAGATTCTCGATATGAGAATCTGCTTTTTTTCATGGTCCATATGGTTTCTCCAGAAGATAGATACGCGTTATGAAACCAAATGGATTCACTTTTCTTCTGTTGTTGTTTGCTGATCCGGAATCGGTAGTTGGACCATGCTGCCCGATCCACTAACGAGCGGTGATTTTCCGTCCCACTTCTTGACGGCTTCATACTGAATCATTTCTTCCGTCAACGTTTTCTGTAATTCTTTTTGGGCTTTCGCGAGCCCCTGTGCTTCAATGAGTCGGGCATCCGCTGCCCCTTTCGCTTCGACCCGCAGACGTTCCGCTTCTGCTTTCGCAATCGCAAGATCCGTCTTCTTTTTATCGAGTTCCTGTGAAGCTTTCACCCGTGCATCGATTGCTTCCTGCGTTTTCACATCTGGTTTTGGTGCACCGAGTGCGACGTCTTCGATGATGAAGCCAATCTTTTTCACATCTTCGGCAAATTGTGTCTGAATGCTTGTTGAGACGTTACCCGACTGTTCTCCGAATAATTCGAGGACGGTGACTTTCGAAATCTGTTCACGTGACGCATCATAAAGACGCTGTTTTAAGTAACCGGCTGCAATCTCATCAATTTCAACAGGACCAAATTTATTGAATACTTCCGTCACTTGATCAGGCGAGACAGAAAAACTGTACGTAAAGTCAACGACGATGTTTTTACCGTCCTTTGTTGCCAGTGTCATGTTGTCGAGTGACTTGGTCTGTGTCCGGATCGGATATTCCGTGACGCGTGTAATCGGCGAAACGATATGCCATCCTTGCGAGAGTGTCTCATCCTGGACACCACTTGACGGTTTGTAGACGACCCCGACCTGTCCCGGTTCGATTTGTTCGACGATGAATGGTGTCATCGCAAGAAGTGCGACGACAATCACACCTGCGATGATCATCGACGGCCTAATACGTTTTTTCGGTTTAATTTCTCTCATTTGGAGTCTCCTTTATCAATTTTATCCTGAATATACTTATACAGTTCAATGGCCAGCAAGACGATCAGTGCAAAAAATAACAACGTGAAAAGTACTGCCATGCCGTCCTCCTCCTTCATGAATGTTCTAACTACTCTTACGCCTCAGATTGGAAAATGTTTCATTTTTTAAAAAGTGAGGTTGCTAATTTGGTGAATCCGGTCTAAGATGTAAAGAACTTTGTCCTTGAAACGAGACGTATCATTTTGTGGTACACTCGTAACAGCACATCACACACTAGAAACGAGGGTTCTTCTTTATATGATTACAGTACAAAACGTCGGTCTCCGCTTTGCGGACCGCAAATTATTCGAAGACGTCAACATTAAGTTCACACCAGGTAACTGCTACGGTCTCATCGGCGCAAACGGTGCCGGTAAATCCACATTCCTTAAAATTCTTGCCGGTGATATCGAAGCGCAACAAGGAGACGTCATCATCACGCCGGGCGAACGTCTTGGTGTCCTTCGTCAGAACCATTATGAGTATGAAGAGTTCCAAGTCATCGAAACGGTCATGATGGGACATAAACGTCTATATGAAGTCATGAAAGAAAAAGATGCGATTTATATGAAAGAAAACTTCTCGGACGAAGACGGCATGCGTGCCGCTGAGCTCGAAGGTGAGTTCGCAGAAATGAACGGATGGGAAGCAGAGTCGGAAGCGGCGATGCTCTTACAGGGTCTCGGCATCAAAGAAAACCTGCACACGAAAACGATGGCCGAGTTAACTGGCGGCGAGAAAGTCAAAGTCTTGCTCGCTCAAGCGTTGTTCGGTAAACCAGACATCCTGTTGCTCGATGAGCCTACCAACGGTCTTGACTTGAAAGCCGTCAAATGGCTTGAAGAGTTCTTAATCGGGTTTGAAAATACGGTCATCGTCATTTCCCACGACCGTCACTTCCTCAACAACGTTTGTACGCATATGGCCGATCTCGACTACGGGAAAATCCAACTGTATATCGGAAACTATGATTTCTGGTACGAATCAAGTCAGCTTGCTTCACGTATGGCCGGCGACCAAAACAAGAAAAAAGAAGAAAAAATCAAAGAACTTCAAGCCTTCATCGCCCGTTTCAGCTCGAACGCCTCAAAAGCGAAACAAGCGACATCACGGAAGAAGTTGCTCGATAAGATCACACTCGATGATATCCGTCCATCGTCACGCCGTTATCCGTTCGTCGGTTTTACGCCGGAACGTGAAATCGGAAATGATCTGTTGATCGTCGATGGTATCTCGAAGACGATCGATGGTGTCAAAGTCCTCGACAATGTCCGTTTCTCATTAAACAAAACAGATAAAGTCGTCTTTATCAGCCAAAATGACATTGCCATCACGACACTCTTTAAAATCCTCATGGGTGAAGTCGAAGCAGACAGCGGGACATTCAAATGGGGCGTCACGACGTCACAATCGTACTTGCCAAAAGATAACTCTGCTTTCTTCGAAGGATCAGACAAAACGATCCTCGACTGGTTACGCCAGTATTCACCAGCCGATGAGAGCGACACGTTCCTCCGTGGTTTCCTCGGCCGGATGCTCTTCTCAGGCGAAGAAGTCATGAAAAAAGCTTCTGTTTTATCCGGGGGAGAAAAAGTCCGTTGTATGTTATCGAAAGCGATGCTCAGCGGTTCAAACGTTCTCGTCTTGGATGATCCGACGAATCACTTGGATCTTGAATCGATCACGGCACTCAACGATGGGTTGATCACTTATAAAGGTGCGATGCTGTTCAGCTCGCATGACCATCAGTTCGTCGAAACCATCGCGAATCGGATCATCGAATTGACGCCAAACGGTATCGTCGACAAAGAAACGACGTATGATGAATACCTCAACAACGAATCCGTTCAACAGCAATTAACTACGTTGTACGCAACGAACTAATCAGTGAACAGAGACCTGTCCTAGCGGATCGGGTCTCTTTTTTGTAAACTGAAGTAAATCATTGGAGAAAACGTCACGTACCTATGCTACTTTGAAAGCAAAGATCTCGTCATCTCTTGTAAATAGAAACTTAACCAAGTGAAATACAACTGTCCTGTTATGTTTACATCCTCTTCATAATCAACTGATTAAATGAGAAAGTAGCAAGACAACAAACAACTTGGAGGGAAATCACTATGAAACGAACACTGATCGTCGGTCTATCCGCAGCTGTCCTGTCATCGAGTCTGATTCCAACATTCGCTGATGCCCATACATCCCGTGCAGCACACGATATCAAGAAAGTTGAGTTTCTATCGATGGATGCACCAAGCACAGTCAATCAAATGGTCAAAACGTATACGGAAGCCAAGGTTAAAGTCACGTATCAAAACGGTAAAACAGAAATCAAGCCACTGAACTACAACCAATTGTTCTTATCACAAGATAAGATCGTCGAAAATAAAGGTGCGATGATTGCCGCCGGAACACCAATCGATGTCAACGGCGATCCGATCATCGACCGGAGCGTCCCGGACAAGCCGGAAGCCTTCGTCTCGGATGCACCGGATTCAAACAGTTTGCTTGAAGTCCATGGTAAAAAGTACATGGTCTCCCACTTCGAGTACGATTCAATCGATAACGCCGGAAATGAGGTCAAGGGACTGCCCGCTTCGATGACCTTGACAGAAGTCGTACAGGATAAAAAGACCGGGAAACTTGCGGTCAAGAAAGCGAGTAAAATCGACTTCAAGAACGTCAACGGTCTTTGGACACCATGTAACGGTTCGACGACGCCGTGGGGCACGCACCTCGGCTCAGAAGAATACGAACCGGACGCACGGGCTTTCGAGTCGGATCCGACATCTTCTGCCTATAAAGAAGTTAACGCCTTTGCTGAACGTTACTTCGGAACAAAAGAAAAAGCGAACCCTTATTTCTATGGCTTCACGCCGGAAATTTCGGTGGACCGCAAAGGAAAATCGTCGGTCGTCAAACACTACAGTACGGGTCGTTTCTCACACGAGATGATGCAGATTCTGCCGGACCAAAAAACGGCCATCTTCGGCGATGACGGCAACAACACGATGATGTTCATGTACGTCGCCGATAAAAAGAAAGACTTCTCACAAGGAACACTGTACGCGGCTAAATTCAATCAAACAAAGGCGACAGAAGGCGGCGCCGGAGATCTTGAATGGATCAAGCTCGGACATGCATCCGATAAAGAAGTGAAACGTTTAATCGATAAAGGAACTAAGTTTAGTGACATCTTTGAGACGGCTGATGCTCCAGCACCTGGCTTTAAAGCAGTCAAGACAGCTGCCAGCAAAAAGGTCGAGTATCTGAAGTTAAAACCAGGCAAGGAAAAAGAAGCGGCTTTCCTCGAATCGCGTCGTTACGGTGCGTTGCTCGGAGCAACGTCTGAGTTCAACAAGATGGAAGGCATCACCGTCAACGCTGAGGACAAAAAAGCCTATATCGCTCTTTCGTATGTTTCCGGCAGTACGGAAAAACAAGACGGTGCCGTTCAAGACGATATCCAGCTTGAGAAACGCGAATCCGGTGCGACCTTTGAAATCGATCTCGGGCGTGCCAAAGGAATCGACAGCCGTTATGTGCCAACGAACATGCAGGCACTCGTCATCGGTGAGGATTTAGCGAAGCCGGATGCATACGGCAATACGGCGAACCCGAATCTCGTCGCAAATCCGGATAATCTGGCCTATTCGGCAACATCAAACACACTTTTCATCGGTGAAGACAGCTCGTTGCATACGAATAACTTCGTCTGGGCGTACAACTTGAAAACGAAGAAATTGTCACGGATTCTGTCCGTCCCGGTCGGTGCTGAAGCAACAGGACTCCGGTCACTTGACCGTGTCGGTGGATACAGCTACCTGCTCAGTAACTACCAACATCCGGGTGAAGGGTTAAACGGGAAGCAGATCACAGCCGTTGATCCGAAGAAACTGGAACAAGCGATGCAAGAAGGAATTGGCATTCAAAAAACAGGTGGTGTCGGTTACTTGTCTGGTCTGCCGACAGGTCAGAAATCGTATTCTCATCGTTAAGACAACGAAAGAGGCTGACTCAAAAATGAGGGTGTCTCTCGATTAAAAGGAATGAAGGGAGGTGGCTTGTGTCTCGCGTGAAAGAATGATTCTTTGTTGCTCACGCACGCAACTGACCGGCCTCTTCTTCCACACGCCGGAGTAATCCTTGAACGATTTTTTCCGTCTCCCGTTCGCCTCCAAGCGACAGCAGACTTCGTCCAACAAAATTAGCCCCTTCGTTTTTCCCGGTATAAATCAGCTGACAACTTGTTTCGTCAAGCCGCTTTAACGTAAACGTCATCTCGAGCTTAAAAATCTTAGCGAGGATAAAGCCAATCGTATTTTGCTTGAAGTCCGGTTGATTTGTATAGGCAAGATCCGTCACGATGTATGTCTCGAGGCGGTTCCCCTGCATATACGTTTGCCGGTACGTCGAACCGACGACACCCGGTTTCCGCTCAATCACCTCGTGCTGGACGACACCCGGAATCAGGCGTTGCAACCGATCGTGATCAAAGATATGCCAGGCTTCCTCGATCGGAACGTCGAGGATTTTTTCTTCGTGCCACGTCACCATCCCAACACCTCCTTTTATTAAAAAATACCCTGATGTGTGTAGTTCTAACTTCAGACTACGTCACATACAGGGTATTTGGCTCATTTCAATCGGTGAATGGTTCTTATTTTACAGTTTGACGCTCTAACGCATGCCCAAGGAACTTCGCGAGTTCCAACATGCCGAACTTACCGGCAGCCGCTTCCGCATCCGAGTTGTAGTTCGTATTCGTATTGACGTCATACGTATAAATCGTTCCGTCTGCATCCTTGATGAACTCGATCCCGGCGACCGCGATTTGGTTCGCTTGCAGGAATGCTTCATACTTTTTAATGATCGGATCATTAAATCCGTCGACGACTTTAAACTTCATCGGAGTTTGCGGTGCTTCTTCCCCGACCGGGCAGAACAAGTCATCGATCACACAGGCATCCGCCGGGCACAGTTCAAAGCCTTCTGATGTATCGACTTGGACGGCGTAAACGAATTTTCCGCCGACGAATTCACAGCGGGTGATATATGGTTCCGGTGCCTGGATATACTCTTGAATCAGCGTGATGCCGTCGACCGGCTCATCAAAGGTCGGACCATCGAGATACGTCTCGAGCGCTTCAATCGAATGGAACAGCTGGACGCCCAGTCCTTTTCCGGCACGGTTGTGTTTCGTGATAAACGAGGACACACCAATATTTTTTGCCGCTTCAACGATTTGATTGCGACCGACGGCAGCCCTTGTTTTCGGGACCCGGATACCGGCTTTTCGAAGCGCCGTATACTGATTGATTTTACTGACTTCCAGACGTAGGGCACGCGTTCCGTTGAAGACGGTCCGGTCATGTTCTTCAAGCCAAGCGAGCACTCCTTCCGTCAATTCCGGTGCATAACGGTGACCACGCGTATGTGACGACGCACTCATTCGGCTGTAGAAAACGCCTTCCGGCGGGACTTCATCAAGCGGGACTTGCCCTTCGTCGAGATGCCACTGTTCATACGGCAACTCCAGTTCCTCGAGTCGTTTAATCAGATGATCCGTCCATTCCTGATTTTCGTGTAAGATATGAATTTTTGTCATTTGGTTTGACCTACCTTTCGTTTTTCCTCGACAAGCGGCATGACGTCGCGTGCGAAGCGTTCCATTTCTTCAAGTTGCGGTGAGAATTGCAGGAGCAACAATGTGACACCGACGTCTTCAAAGGCGAGAATCCGCTCGGCAATCTGTTCCGGTGTCCCGATTAAATCCGGACGGAGTCCGCGGTTTGAGACCGAATAATCATTCCGTTTTACCTGTTGCTCGAGTTGCGATTTACTGACAAAGTCGTCGTAGCCGACGTAACCGGCACTGTCTTCTTTGACGTCCGTGATCCGTTGCCATTCTTGAACCGCTTCTTCTTCTGTATCCCGGCAGATGATGTAGGCAGCAAGGCCAAAACTTTCAAGCGGTGGTTGCCCTGTTGCATGTCGACGCGTTTTCATATCCTCAATCTTGACGGTCACTTCCTCAACCGTTCCCCCATGCATGACATAGGCATCACACTGTTCGACGATGGTTTGCTTTCCGGCTTCGCTTTCTCCACCGGCATACAGCTTGATGCCCGGTCGTTGAACCGGCTTCGGATGCAGTTGTGTCTGCTCGAGCGTATAGTAGTTGCCGTCGAAGCTATACGGTGAGGCGTCTGCCCATAACCCTTTCATGATCGTGACGAATTCTTTGGTCCGAGCGTACCGTTCATCATGGGCCGTAAAAATGCCGTTGTATTGCCGGGCTTCTTCTTCCCACCAGGCCGAGACGACGTTTAGCGTAAATCGTCCGTTGCTGAGTTGATCGATGTTCGCTGCCATCTTCGCCGTCGTCGCCGGATTATGGAACCCCGGGCGGACGGCCGTCATGATTTCCAGTCGTTCCGTCGTTGCGGCAATCGCCGCTGCCGTCGTCCAGGCTTCTAAGCTTGGTGCTTCAAGTCCTTTAATATCATTTAAATTTAACTCCGCAATCAGCGTCGTCGAAAAACCGATTCGTTCAGCCGTTTGTGCGACCTGTTTCGCATAATCGAATGTCGCCGGCATCTGTTCGTCCTCGACATTCCGTAACCATCCTCCAAAAATCGGCAACCAAAATCCATACTCCATCCGCTATGTCCCCCTCATTAAAAAAGTCGCTCTTCTCGAAAATCGAAAAGAGCGACGGATTGATCGTGTCTGCTCTTATCTGTAAAGGAAAAGATTCCTTTAGGAAGTAGCACCTTCCGCTGCTTGCGGGGTTGCTGAAGTGTCTTCGGGCCATTCCCTCGACTTCTCTTGATAAGAATTATTGGAATTATCGTACACTTTTTAGCAGAGTAAAGCAACCATTAAACCTTGTTTTCCAATCGGAATTAAAAACAGCGATAAAAAAGGACGAGAGCTGGGCTCTCATCCTGTTCCTGATTAATTAATACGGAGCTACAAACGTCGATTGTTCGACGGGTGCTTCTTCGCCGCGGATGCGGTCATAGAATTTCGCAAGAGTGACGCTGAAATAAGGAATGATCCATAAGAACCCGATTCCAATGGTAATCACACCAAGTAAAAACCAACCGATGAACGACAAAATCAGTAGAAACGCTTCCATCTTGTGTCCATCCATCATTTGGCGTGAGCGCGTAATCGCATCCAAAATACCGATTGACGGCTCATCACGTAGAATATAGAACGTTAACATATACGAAAACGACTTGATGATTCCGGGAACTATTAACAACATGAACCATAAAACTAATAAAAGCGAGCGAACAATGGTTAGACCGACTACTTTTAAGAACATTTTGTATGGTTCAAATAAATCAGTCACTTTCGTTTGTTCTTTGCGTGCGATCGACATTGTAATCCATGTCCAACCAACTGAAAGTGGTAATGCGACAATCATCAAGATAAAAGCAACCCCATCACCAGCAGTAAAGGAATCATTTGTATCGGATGCAAAACTTCCTGGAATGCTTTGAAGTACAGAAAACAGTACGAACATGAGAATCGTAAATCCCCAGCGACCACTCAGCGCTTCTTTCGCAGATTTTTTTAATTGTGATGACATGAATAAGATCCTCCTCAAAATAAGTTCTACTCCTATTTACGGCTAATCGCACAAGGAGTTTCAGTTATTTTCAGGATTTCCCTGTTTTTAACTGATTCAGGCGGGCTTTCTCAAGCTGACGCTGACAGGCCGTATAAAGTGAACGGCGACCGTCCAGTCGTTCCATCGCAAACGGAATATTATATTTTTTCGCTTGCGCAATGACATGTGCTGACGCAGCATGGGAGACACGACTCGTGATAACGACGATGGCATCGGTCTTTTTAGCCAGGCTGGCGATTTTCTTAGCCGACTGGGCGTCTCCCGCAAGATGAATCAATTCGATTCCTGTCTCGGCGAAAAAGGTCCGGTAGACGGGCGCCTGTTGTTCATTCCCGACGATGACGAGACGCATTCCTTCAAAAGATGCAAAATCAAGTGGCTTCTTATCGATGAAGTCGATTGGTTGTCCCGGTAAAGAAGTCGTGACGAGTGGCGCAATCGATTGTTGCTTTTTTTCACGGATCTGACGGACTTGTCGTGCTTTTTTGATGTTTGGTTTTCGTTTCATTTGTTTGGCGTAACGACCGGTAGATTTCTTTGATTCTGGTGTCACGATCACTTCGGTGGTTGAACCTGCTCGTTTCGTATCCTGTGACGAGCTCAACGGCTGGACGATCGGTTCTTCATATTGAAAGGCATACTTCCAAACAATCGTCAGCGTTTCCGGATGACCTTTCCACATGACAAGATCGACGAGTTGTCCTTCCTTCAATTGAAAGTATCGCATGTCTTCCACCGGTGTTGCGTAATAAAACGGTTTCCCCGTCTCATCCTTCAACGGTCCTTCGACTGTCGACTCGATGATACCGTGATTCTTGACGATACATTTCTCGAAGACAATTCGTTCCTCAAGCGTCTTCATTTGATCGGTTGCGATGACGGCGAGCACTTCCAGTGACGTCCGGCGGTGATCTTGATGGCTGATTTGTACACGGACTTCCATCCCATGCTCAAGATTCCACTGACGGATCTCTTTTTCGGAGATATGACTGTTCGGCCATTCCCGTAACGAGCCTCCTTTCAGCTCACGGACAAACGTGTACGCGTATCGTTGCTCGAAGGTCGGTTCCGCTACTTCCCGCTTCTGACTGAGTAATGGTGCCGGTTCATCCTTTACCGGTTCGACAAGTCCGGATTGATTCTTGCGTGGTGTGTAATAACGCGATAGTTGGATCCATTCGTCGATTCCCCGGATTTCCTCGAGCAGCAACTCCCAGTCTTCTGCCGTTTCAACAATCTGTAATTTACTTGCGACCAAATCTTTCGCTCGTTCCATGATCTGTTGCATCATTTTCAACAACCCCTTTGCTTTTTTTCAACTATAGCAAGTGAGTTTAGCCAAGGTTGGTCTAAAAATGACCCGGTATTTTTTTGTTTAAGGTTCACGTTTAATTTCGATTGACGGATCACCCAGGCGGTATTTTTCGACGGCAACAATCAAAATCGTGATGATGACAAGTAAGAACCAGGAGGAGAGTTTACCGAAGTCGACCAGTTCCCAGCCTTCCTCCTGATTCGGATAAACCCATCCCTTAAAAAACGTCACGATGTTTTCTGCCAGCCAGATGAACCAGGCAATCAAACCGAACGACAGGACAAGCGGCATCCGGTAGACGGTCTCATTCAGGCGGTAATAGACCCAGGATTTTAAGAAGACCAGTGCAACCAGTCCCATCAACATCCAGCGGAAATCAAGTAACCAGTGATGGGTAAAAAAATTCAAGTAGACTAAGAGACCTATCACTAAGGCGAGTGCAGGACGTGGAAACGCGGTGACACGGAGATCAAACCGGCGGAAAGCTTGGCAGATGTAGCTCGCGACACTGGCATACATGAAGCCGGCATAGAGCGGAACACCCATAACTTTGCTCCACGCTTCTTCCGGATAACTCCAGGAACCGACCTGGACCTTGAACAATTCAAGACCTAAACCAATCGCATGGAAGATTAAGATCAGTTTAAACTCTTCTTTTGTTTCATACCGTGTCACGAGCAAAACAATTTGCACGATGAGACACCAGAGCAGCAACAAATCATAACGGGCAATCGGTTCAGACGGCAGATAACGGGATGTTGCAAGCGCAAAGAAAATCGCGACCGGGAAGACACAACAGATGGCTTCAAGATATGTAAAACGGATGAAATGCCGAATTTT
This sequence comes from Exiguobacterium antarcticum DSM 14480, assembly GCF_000685865.1. Classification (GTDB taxonomy): domain Bacteria; phylum Bacillota; class Bacilli; order Exiguobacteriales; family Exiguobacteriaceae; genus Exiguobacterium_A; species Exiguobacterium_A antarcticum. The sequence goes on from NZ_JMKS01000003.1 coordinate 1,321,645, forward strand.
CTGCAAGACGACGCCCCCTTTTCCTTAGTATACGGATACGACATCCCCATTCCCTCCATCTAAAGATGGAAAATATCGGATTCGCTTCGATTTTGTTCACAAACATGATACAGTTAATGAATCAATTTTAATCTAGAAGTGAGGTGTTATCCGTAAATGATGCAGACCCTTCAAACGTCTTGGCTGTTACGTTCCGTCTTAAAATGGGCATTGTTCTTATTTGGTCTTTTTCTACTTGCCGTCGGTTCATCGATGATGATCACGGCACAACTTGGCGTCTCGACGTGGGACGTTCTTCACCTTGGTCTCCAAAATAAAACACCGTTTTCCGTCGGGACGATCATCCTCCTTGTCGGCTTGTTGTTGGTATTCGTCAAGTATTTGCTCGACCGGATCACCCCACAGGTCGGCACACTCGTCAATGCGATTTTCGTCGGGGTGTTCATGAACTTAGTCCTCGGTTCTGGTCTCTTACCCTCCTTTTCATCCGTTTGGCAAAATACGCTTTGGCTGATCACTGGTATCTTCATCATTGGAATCGGTGCGGGGCTTTATGTCGCTGTCGGGTATGGCGCCGGACCCCGTGACGGACTGACCTTGACGCTTGCTGAACGCTTTGGAACGTCGATCCGGATGATGCGGACGTTCATGGAAATCACCGCCTGCGGAATCGGTTGGTTACTCGGTGGACCGGTTTTCTTCGGGACGATCTTATCCATTTTCTTGATCGGTCCGTTCCTGCAGTTTTGGTTAGGTCATTTCCGGCGGATGATTGCCGCGATTGATGCCGGGACGACTCCTCGGAAACAACAAAAAATCAGTTAAGTCGGTTGACTCGGATACCCTTTCACTTGAAACGGTATCTTTTTTGCGTCGATCAAGCATATTCGTTGCAACAGTGAAACAGACGCGTTATATTCGTTTACATATCAATCTTTGATACGTCAAGGATTTTTCGAACGAAGGGAAGGATGTGATGAACTTGAGTATTTCCTGTACTGAAAAAGGACGGCTGATTTATGCACTCGTCTCCGTCAATAAGACGATTGCTCAAAAATTCGATCTCTGTACGGACGGCTTTAGCCAAACCCGGATGGACTTATTAGCCCAACTCGAGGTCGACACGACGATTAGTCAAAAAGAGTTACAGCAACGGGTCAACGTCGATAATGCAGCTGTGACACGACACTTAAAGCATCTTGAAACGAACGGCATGATTGAACGTGTCCGTTCCGCAACAGATAACCGCGTCATTCTCGTTTCGTTGACGCCAGAAGGCGCAACCCGGATCACCCGGTTACGTGAGCAAAAAGATGACTTCCTCGAGCAGTTGCTTGAAGGATTCACGGCAGACGAACAACACCAGCTTACACAGATGATGCAACGGATTGAAACGAATGCCCTCACTTTACCTAAAACAACCGTTAATTAAAAAGGAGACTTTCAAATGACTACACAAACTACGACTGATTTCATGGAAATCGTTAAAGGACGCCGCTCAATCCGTAACTACGACACAAACGTCAAGATTTCAAAAGAAGAGATGACACAAATCCTTGAAGAAGCGACACTTGCTCCATCTTCTGTCAACATGCAGCCATGGCGTTTCCTCGTCATCGACAGTGCTGAAGGTAAAGCGACACTCGCTCCACTTGCGAAATTCAACCAGGTCCAAGTCGAGACGTCGTCTGCCGTCATCGCTGTCTTCGGTGATATGAATGCGGTCGACCAACTTGAAAACATTTATGATACAGCCGTCGCACAAGGACTCATGCCGCAAGATGTCCGCGACCGTCAAGTACCTGCGATTCAAGGCATGTATGAAAGTGTACCAGCCAGCGCACTGAGAGACAGCATCTTAATCGACTCAGGTCTCGTCTCGATGCAATTGATGCTCGTTGCCCGGGCACACGGTTATGATACGAACCCAATCGGCGGCTACGAGAAAGAGCAAATCGAAGAAGCATTCGGCATGGATAAAGACCGTTACGTACCGGTCATGCTTTTATCAATCGGGAAAGCCGTCGACGCAGGATACCCATCAGTCCGTCTGCCGATCAACGACATCACAGACTGGAAATAAGTACGACGTAACTCAAAAAAAATAGAGATCAGATAAAAGGGAGATTATTACTATGACAACTCAAACAACTACAGACTTTATGGAAATCGTTAAAGGACGCCGCTCAATCCGTAACTACGACACAAACGTCAAGATTTCAAAAGAAGAGATGACACACATCCTTGAAGAAGCGACACTTGCTCCATCTTCTGTCAACATGCAGCCATGGCGCTTCCTCGTCATCGACAGCGCAGAAGGTAAAGCGACACTCGCTCCACTTGCGAAGTTCAACCAGGTCCAAGTCGAGACGTCATCTGCTGTCATCGCCGTCTTCGGTGACATGAATGCCGTCGACAGCATCGATACCATCTACGATATGGCAGTTGAAAAAGGCTTAATGCCACAAGATGTCCGCGATCGCCAAGTACCGGCTATCAAAGGCTTCTACAGCCCGGAAGATACGGATACACTTCGTGACAGCATCCTGATCGATTCAGGTCTTGTCTCGATGCAATTGATGCTCGTCGCGCGTGCGCACGGCTATGACACAAATCCGATCGGCGGCTACGAAAAAGATCAAATCGCTGAAGCCTTCGGTATGGATAAAGACCGTTACCTTCCTGTCATGCTCCTTTCCATCGGAAAAGCAGTTGACGCTGGTTACCCATCGGTTCGTCTGCCGATCAACGACATCACAGACTGGAAATAATCGTTTTCGAACTCCGGATTCCTCAACAGGAATCCGTTTTTTTGTATACTGACGAAAAGGAGCTGGTCAAATGATGTATGATGTGACGATTATCGGTGCCGGCGTCGCTGGCATCTTTTTGGCACATGAACTGATGGAACAGGGTCAGACGGTCCTGTTGATTGATGCCGGAAAACGACTTGAACAACGGACCAAGCAAGAAGCCTATCTTGGTTTTGGCGGTCTCGGGAAATCGGAAGGGAAATACAACTATTCTGCTGGATTTGGAGGCGAACTTGCCGAAAAGCTTGGACCGAAGACAACGCTCCGCTTGATGCAACAAGTCGATGCACTCTTGTGTCGCTACGGGGCAAATGAAGTTGAATTGTACTCCACGTCCAATCCCGTTCTAGCTGATCGGGCAAAAGTGGCCGGTCTTGAGACGATCGAAACGACGGTCCGGCATTTAGGAAGCGCACTATCGGAACGGATTTTAAGACGGCTCGAAGCCGCAATTCACCAACACGTCACCTTTCGTTTTGAGACGGTTGTTGCGACAATCGAACAACAAGCGGACGGATTTTTGCTCACGACTGAACACGAAACATTTTCGAGTCAACGCGTCGTCTTCGCGACCGGACGCTCCGGTACTGCGTGGATGCAGGAGCAACTTCAGGCATTAGGTCTGGCTCAAAGCAAAACCCGTCTCGACCTCGGCATCCGGATCGAGATGGAAGAAACGGCATTCCGAACGTTGTTACAGGATACGTTCGAAACAAAACTGGCTTATGCGTCAGCAGCAGGGACCGCCGTTACATACTGCATGAATCCGAAAGGACGGATCATCCGAAAACATCAGGAAGGTCTGATCATGCCGGACGGGCAAAACTTCCGCGAACAGGATTCCGGTACGACCAACTTGAACTTTACACTGTTTTTACCCCGCTATTTTGCGACACTCGAAGAAGCGAATCATTATGCCGCTTCCGTCATTGGAAAAATCAATCAAGGGACGGACCGGATTGTCGTGCAACGACTCGGGGATTTGCGGACCGGTCGTTCGACGCAGTCAGGTGCTCTCACCGAAAACAAAGTGCGCCCGACACTTGCAGCGACAGCGGGTAATCTGATCGAGGAAGTCCCGGGCACAGACATCACGGTCTTGTTGGAGTTCCTGAAACGACTTGAGCAGTTGCTTGAGACGCCTCTCTCAAACGACACACTGCTGTATGGAATGGACGGAAAATTTTATGCTCCGATGCTGTCGACGTCCGTTACCTTTGAGACGGACATCCCGGGACTGTATGCAATCGGCGATTGTTCCGGTGTGACGCACTCGCTGTCGCAAGCCGCTGCGAGCGGACTCCACCTCGGACAACACCTGACACAAAAACAGCCGTCCTAAGAGATAAGTTCTCTTGAGACGGCTGGTTGAACGTGTAGGGTACTTTATTTTTTAAACGCTTCATACACCTTCAACTGTTTACCTTTGACTTTCGTCGTCTTCATCGCCCGCAGGACGAGCGGGCCTTTTCCGTTCAGAATTTCCACGTACGTGACGGTATCCTGAATCGTGATGATTCCGATGTCTTGAGCGGTCATGCCTTCGATTTTCGCAATCGTTCCGACAAAATCAACGGCACGCAGTTTCTTTTTCTTCCCGCCGTTAAAATACAGCTTCATGATATCCGCATTAAGCTGCTCTGTTTTTGACGCCCGGACATCTGCCGTCGTGATTTTTTCTTCAAAGGCATCTGCCGTCCGAATCAATTCCCGTTCAGTCGGTGCCTGGCGTTTTTCAATCGCCTCACCCCGGTATTGTTCGACTTCACGCAGACGACGCATGTCCGACTCTGTCACTAAACTGATGGCTTTTCCGAGTGCACCGGCACGCCCTGTCCGACCTGTCCGGTGAACATAACTTTCTTTTTCGACCGGCATATCGTATTGGATGACATGGGTGATGTTTTCGATATCAATCCCCCGTGCTGCGACATCCGTCGCGACGAGATAACGGAATTCACCTGCTCGGAACGCTTTCATGACGGCAAGACGCTCATCCTGTTCCATACCACCATGAATTTTTTCGACCGGATACTCCATCGCGGTTAATCCTTGTGCGACAAAATCGACATGTTCTTTTGTCCGGCAGAAAATCATGCAACGGTCTGGATTTTCAACGACCGTGACATCTTTCAGGATGGCGAACTTCGTTTTGTCGGTCACAGAAATATAACTGTGTTCGATTTCTGCGATTTCGGTTGCCTTCGTCATGATTTCGACTTCCTTTGGTGCCTGCATGTAGCGGTCACTTAACTGATGAATATCTTGCGGGAACGTCGCTGAGAACAACATCGTCGTCCGTTGCTTCGGTAATTGCTTCAAAATCGTATCGACTTGATCGAGGAAGCCCATATTAAGCATCTCGTCCGCTTCATCAAGGACGAGGTATTTGACCTTCTCAAGCGATAATGTCCCCCGCTCTAAATGATCGAGGACACGACCTGGTGTACCGACGACGATGTGCGTCTTTTGTTTGAGTTCCGCGACTTGACCTCGGAATGGCTGTTTACCGAAGACAGCCGTCGCCTTGATGCGTTTATAACGTCCGATGTTCATGACGTCTTCCGTGACTTGCAGCGCAAGTTCGCGGGTTGGTGTCAAAATCAACGCTTGTGGTTTATTTTCTTCCCACTCGATCAGTTCACAAAGCGGAATCCCGAACGATGCCGTTTTCCCGCTACCGGTCCGTGATTTGACGATGATATCTTTTTCGGATAAGGCGACCGGGATGACCGCTTGCTGGACATCGGTCGGTGTATGGTAACCGAGCTGTTCGATTGCTTCTAGGATGGGTGCACTGAGTTGAAAATCGGTGAATGGTTTTTTAGACATAAGAATACCTCATTTATTTTTATAGTTTAATTTGAAATGTAGAATGATGTGTCAGGCATTAGACGTGACCTCTCATTATGCGCTACTTTCGACAGGACGTCAAAAGAGCTTCCCGTCAACTGACGGGAAGCTCGACTTGCTTATTTTGCTGCGACTGTATCTTTTTTGATCTGTTTACTACGTAATTGACCGCAGGCAGCATCAATATCCGTACCGTGCTCAAGACGTACCCCACAGTTCAGACCGTTCTTTTTCAACGTATCATAAAACGCCGAGATGTCTTCCGACGTACTCCGTTGGTATTGACCATGCTCGTCGACCGGATTGTATGGAATCAAGTTGACGTACGTCAAATGACGTTTGTCTTCGAACAGTTTCGCAAGCTCGATCGCTTGGGCTTTTTGGTCATTGACACCACGTAAGAGGATGTACTCAATCGTGATTTTCCGGTTCGTCGTCTTGACGTAGTAATCGATGGCCGGCATCAATTTCTCGAGCGGAATCGCACGGTTGATTTTCATGATTTGTGTCCGCAGTTCGTTGTTTGGCGCGTGAAGCGAAATCGCCAAGTTGACTTGAAGTTTTAAATCGGCGAATTTGTAGATCTTGTCTGCAAGTCCACTTGTCGAGACCGTGATGTGACGCGCACCGATCGCAAGACCGTTGTGGTCCTTGATGACGTTCAAGAAATCGACCATGTTGTCGAAGTTATCGAACGGCTCACCGATACCCATGACGACGACGTGGCTGACACGTTCTTCTTTACCGACGGCATCGAGATGATGTTGGACGTTCATGATTTGCTCGACGATTTCTCCAGCCGAGAGATCGCGGCTCTTCTTGATCAAGCCACTGGCACAGAAACTACAGCCGATGTTGCAACCGACTTGTGTCGTGACACAGACAGACAAGCCGTACTTGTGACGCATCAAGACTGTTTCAATCAAACTACCATCGTACAATTTAAAGAGGAACTTGATCGTTCCATCTGCCGATTCCTGTTTGACGGATTCTGTCATCGAATTAATCGCAAAACTCTGATCTAACAACTCAAGGCAATCCTTGTTGACATTCGTCATTTCAGCGAAAGTAGTGACACGTTTACGATACAACCAATCCCATACTTGTTTCGCACGGAACGGTTTGTGACCTTGATGCGATAACCATTCTGTCATCTGCTCAATTGTTAATCCATAAATGGACGGTTTATTCATTAGTGAGACCTCATTTCTTTTTCCAGAACTATAACATTCCTTTATCTTAGTAAAAATCGAGCACTTACGCAACGTTCAAATCCTAAATGTTCACTTTCTGTAGATTTCCACGTTCTCTTTTGCTTGTTTTCTGATTCGATTGTGTCAGATCGACAAACTTCGTTTCCGAAAACCCAAAAACGCACTTGCGTTAAAAAACAGACTGATTCCCGTAAGGATCGACAGGTGCAGAAATAAATCACCCGTCCCTTCTAATAACTGCTGTGTATTAAAAAGACTGAAAATCGAACCATAGCGCATCCAATCCATTTTTTCACTCAATCCTGCCCCAATCGTCAAGACAATCGATAGTACAAGCACACCACCCGCAATCGAAAAGGCACGCCGCTCATCGTCAAACAAGGTCGCGACGAACAGGGTGAAGCCACCAATCGCATAGAGCAAGAACAGCGCATTCACTTGAAAGCGGACCAGGGTCATCCCATCAATCGAAACACCGGCAACGAACCAGTCCGCTAGCAGCAAGACAAACGTATTGAATAATACAAGGCATGTACTGGCAATCATCATCACGATCATCGCAGACGCAGTATATTGATGGCGTGTAATCGGCGCAGCCAAGTATAAAATCAGTTCCCCGTTGTCGATCGGTCGGGCCAGCAGGCGCGCCGCAAGGGATAACAAGAACAGGGAGGCAATGATTTGAAAGATCAATCCGTAATAATTACCGCCCAGTAAATCCAGGACGTTATCAAACCCGGTCACCTTGTCATACTGAAAGGCTTTTAAGACTTCCGGTGGCAACGCTTGAAGTTTCGCTTCGAGCAGACCACTCTTCATCATCGATGGATACAGTGCCGCAAGCATCAATAAATACAGACTCGTTCCAATGGCATACGCTGTAATCGGTTTTCCGTTATGCTTCAATAACGACCAAATGATGGTCATCATGGTGATTCCTCCTCACTATAATAATGTAAGAAGACGTGTTCCAAGTCATCCGCGGAAGAGTGAATCGTCCGCACATCATACTCCGTCAAGAAACGGATGACTTGATTTAAGGTCAATTGCTTCGTCGTCACAAAAGACACCTGATTCTGCATCCGTTCACTTCCGATTTGTCTGGCGAATTGTTCCGCATGTGCCCCTAACCCAAATTCAATCGTGTATTGTTTTCGACTCGACCGGACAAGCTCGTGAATATCGGCTTCGATGATGAGTCGTCCTTCTTTGATAAGGGCAGCCCGGTCACACGATTTTTCCATCTCCGGAAAATGGTGTGAACTCATTAAAATCGCTTTCCCCTGTTGTCGTTCTTCATCAATCAAGGCTAAGAAACGTTCCTGCATCAACGGATCAAGTCCACTCGTCGGTTCATCGAGCAGATAGACCGGTGCATCTTTCATGAAGCAGCCGACTAATGCCAGTTTCTGTTTCATCCCTTTCGACATCTTTCGAATTTTCGTTTTCGTCTCAAACGGAAAACGTTCCAACAATTCCAATTGACGTTCCGGTTTACTGTGATGTAATTTCTGCATCAAGTGTAGAATTTGCTCGCCTGTAAAATCACCAGGTAAATTGATTTCTCCTGGTAAGTAACCGACGATTCGTTTTACATCTTCTGTTTGGTTCCAGCAATCATAACCACCGATCGTCGCGTGACCGGAGTCCGCTCGAATCAAACCCATCAGTTGCCGGATCGCCGTTGACTTCCCCGCTCCGTTCGGTCCGATGAAACCAAATACCATCCCCGGTTCCACCGAAAAACTGACATCAAACAAACCTCGTTTCGGTGCAAATTCCTTCGTCACATGTTCCAAATGAATCATCCGAATCGCCTCACTTTTTTGGGAGATCACCGTTAGTACCTTATACCCGTTTTGGCACTTCTTGGGACAGACCGGTCCGATAAATGACAAATCGTTCGTCGTGATTTTTTTCAAACAATTCCTTTAAACGAACTTCTTCAATTTGTTCAAATACCGTTTGATGCTCTAAATAATACCGGTACTCATCTGCCGGATAATAAAGGATAAGATCGACCGGACGTGGATGCCGCTCGACAGACATCAGAATCTGGTCGACGACCTTCATAAATATTTGAATCGAAAATGGATTAAAAAAATAGCATGTCGTGACGTCATCCGGAATCGAATACGCTTCCGCATACGTATGTTCAAAACGAATGCTCCCCCGCCGCTTTTTCATCTTTTTCGTGTACGCCATCTGATTCGCAAGCGCATCCTCGTAAAACTGACCATTCATCTCAATTCCGATGACGGAACAATCAAACCGATCATGCAAGTAAAAATTCAACCGTCCTTTTCCGCACCCAAAATCAATCACCGTATCGGTCTGGTCAAACGGATAGACGGCACATAATTCCTCGAGTGCCGCGTAAGGAGTCGGCTCGTAACGGTTGTAGTGGCTGAAGGCGTTATAGAGATGTTGGACTTCGATCGTCTTGATGTGTAGACGTGCTTCATAATCTTGTTCATTCATAATGATGGATTCCTTCTTTCAAGCATTGTTGTTTCCATCGTACTATACTTAAAAGGTACACAATTCGATAAAAGGGGATGTTTTTATGATCGTCGTGACGAACCGGATCAAAGTCAAAAAAGGAATGGCTGCTGCACTCGCACCACGCTTTACTCGCCCAAGTGGTCTTGACTCGATGAAGGGATTTGTTCGTGTCGAAGTTTTACTGACTCAAGGTCTCGAAGAACACGATGAAATGAACGTCAACATGTACTGGGAAGACATGAAGGATTTTGAAGCATGGCGGAACAGTGATGATTTTAAAGAGTCCCATAAACGTCCTGCTCCGTCAGACGGCAAACAAGAAGAATCTCCGATGCTTGGAAGTGAAATCATCACCTACGAAGTCGCTTCCGTCAAAGAACGGACTTCTGCTTCTTCTTGATCCCACCTACTGAAAACCTTGCGTCCATTCTGGATTCAGGGTTTTTCTGTCTTCACTCCAAAAGACCCTCCACTATATTGATATGGGTGTAAATTGTATGTAATACCATTATTTGTTATCATAAGTCCAACACAGAAAGAGAGAGGACTTATCATGCTGAATTCATTGTCTATTTTCGAACAGGCCATTCGGACTTTACCGATTGACCGCCCTCTGACACGTCAGGATTTATGCGTGGACAGTTTTTTATTACAACAGGATCAGGGTTTATCCGTCTATTATTCACCGATCGGCGAATACATCAATCATTCTGCGAAAATCGTCTTCATTGGAATCACACCCGGATTTGAACAGATGCGAATTGCTTACGAAGAAGCCGCTGACGCCTTTCATCATGGTGCGACAATCGAGGAAACGTCGAAAATCGTCAAATACAGTGCCAGTTTTGCTGGTCCGATGCGTCGTAATTTGACAATGATGTTGGATGAGCTCGAATTAAATCGTCTACTAAAGATTCCTTCCACAGCAACCTTATTTCATACAGATCAGGAACTGTTGCACACGACTTCGATTCTGAGACATCCTGTTTTTTACCGGGATAAAAATTATACGGGACATCAACCGAAAATCGACCGGACCCCCCTTCTGCAACATTACGCGTATGAACATTTTGCCGCTGAGCTGAATCAGTTACCCCATCCGGTCATCCTCGTTCCGTTTGGACGTGTTGTCGAGTCTACGGTCCGGACATTACTGCATCAAGGGCGCATCAAAAAACATACCGTATTATTTGGTTTCCCTCACCCTTCCGGTGCAAACGGACACCGAAAGCGACAGTTTGAAGAAAATAAAGATTATTTACTGAAGCAGTTGACGTCCTACTTCAATATTTAACAAACAGACTTGAAACTATTTTCTGAAATATGATAAAGTTTTCTTATGAAAAGAATATGACTATTCTATCGATGAGGTAGAGGCGCGGTCTCAAAAAGTATTTGGTCTGAGGATGACAACAAAGACGATCAAAGAAAGGTGATGCCGCCGAAGTATCGTCATGTGTCAGACTTGACGATGCTGGTCGAATTGGGAAATACCCGTTCGATTGCCATACGTATGTTGTATGGAGCGCTCCAATTCGGCTAAGAAAGACGCATCCAGCAAGGGTGTCGGCTTTGTTGCCGGTGCCCTTGCTTTTTTGTATGCAATGGGTCTCATCTTCTAAAAAAAGAGGAGGAACCACAACCATGGTCAACTATTCAGATTCCATCGTCGCGCTTGCGCCGGCGGTCATCGCCATCGTCTTGGCGATCGTCACACGAAAGGTCGTCATCTCACTCGGTGTCGGGATTTTAATCGGTGCGTTACTGCTTCATCGTTTTAATCCAATCGACACGGTCGTTTATCTCGGCAAAAACATCTTCAGTCTGTTTTGGGCAGATGGTGCATTAAATGAATGGAACGTCTTATTACTCGTTTTCTTACTTTTACTGGGTGTCTTATCGACATTGATTCAAACATCCGGTGGTGCTCGTGCCTTCGGCGAATGGGCAACGACCCACGTCAAGACGGCACGTGGTGCACGTCTCGCCGCTTTTGGTTTAGGGATCTTAATCTTTATTGATGATTACTTCAACAGTCTTGCTGTCGGAAACGTCAGTCGCCCGTTGACGGACCGTCGTGGTGTCTCGCGTGCCAAACTGGCTTATATCATCGATTCCACTGCTGCACCGGTCTGTGTCATCAGTCCATTATCGAGTTGGGGTGCGTTCATCATCTCGATCATCGCCGGGATCTTAACGACACATTCGATCACTGATTATTCGGCGTTTAGTGCCTTCATGATGATCGTGCCGTTAAACTTCTATGCCATCTTTGCTTTATTACTGACACTTTACATCGCCTATACCGGGATTGCTGTTGGACCGATGCGGACGCACGAGTTACGTGCACTTCAAGGTGAATTGTTTGATACAAACAAAGGAACACCGATGGGCATGGCAGAAGAAGTCAAGGAACACGATGGTGGAAAAGTCCGTGACTTAGTTGTTCCGATTGTCGTGTTAGTCATCGCAACCGTCACTGCTCTTCTGTGGACAGGTGCTCAAGCCTTAGCTGCTGACGATCGTCCCTTCACATTGATCGGTGCGTTCGAAGCGACCGATGTCACACGTTCGCTCGTTGCTGGTGTCGTCATCAGTTTAGTGGTTGCCTTCTTGATGTTGATCGGCCGGAAGATTCCGGCACGTGAGTATCGCATCAGCATCTGGGCTGGAATGAGATCCATGTGGCCAGCCGTCGTCATCCTGTTGTTCGCCTGGACCATCATTGCCGTCATCGGTGACATGAAGACCGGCGACTATCTCGCAAGTTTCGTCAGCAAATCAATTCCTGCTTCCTATCTGCCGTTCCTGTTGTTCTTGATCGCGAGTATCATGGCATTCTCAACCGGAACGAGTTGGGGAACATTCGGTATCATGTTACCGATCGGTGCTGACCTCATCATGGCGGTTGAGCCGAGTCTGTTGCTACCAACGCTTGCAGCTGTCCTTGCCGGATCAGTCTTCGGTGACCACTGTTCGCCGATTTCCGATACGACGATTCTCAGCTCGACCGGTGCCGGATCCCACCACATCGATCACGTCACGACACAATTGCCGTATGCGTTGATTGGTGCAGCAACGTCGGCTGTCGGGTACCTTATGCTCGGTGTCACCGGTTCGTCTGTCTTCGGATTCATCGGTGCGCTTGTCGCCTTCATGATTTTCCTCGTCATGTTGAACGTGCTGTCACGACGCGGTGAAGTCCCGTCGCAACTTCGTTCTGAATAAACCAAGCCTGTTAAACTGTTTCCATTCAAAAGCCGGACCCGATTAAAAAATCGGATCCGGCTTTTTTACATGAATTTTGGTTATTGCTGGAACCGGATCAAACCATCAACGCACAGACTTCGTTCGCAAACGCGACCGGATCTTCAATTGGTAATCCTTCCATCAATAACGCTTGTTGGTACATCAATTTCGTATACCGTTCGAATTTCGGACGATCTGCTGCATACGCTGCTTCGATTGCTTTGAAGACGTCATGTGACGTATTCAGTTCGAGGATCTTCACCGCTGCGACATCTTGATTGTTCGGCATCGCCTTAAGGATTTTCTCCATTTCAATCGATACGGCACCATCTGTCGCGAAGCAAACCGGATGTGATTTCAAGCGCGACGATGCTTTGACTTCTTTGACTTGTCCCGCCAGTACGTCCTGCATCGCTGTAAACATCTCGACTTGTGTCTCTGTCGTTTCTGCCTGGTCCGTTTGCTCGATGCCAAGATCACTGCTCGTCACGGACTTAAATTCTTTTCCGTCGTAGTTGAGAAGCATCTGAATCGCAAACTCATCAATCTCTTCCGTAAAATAGAGGATATCGAATCCTTTGTCCTTGACGAGCTCTGATTGTGGCAGCTTATCCAACCGATCCGTGCTTTCTCCTGACGCATAATAAATATACTTCTGCTCTTCCGGCATCGCTGCGACGTATTCTGCGAGCGTCACTAATTTTTTCTCTTTTGCCGAATGGAACAAGACGAGTTCTTTTACGCTGTCCTTGTGCATTCCGTAATCGTTATAGATGCCAAACTTCAGTTGACGGCCAAAGGCTTGGTAAAACGTCTCGTATTTCTCCCGGTCGTCACGAAGTAATGCCTCGAGTTGTGTTTTGATTTTGCTTTGGATGTTCTTCGCAATTAATTTTAACTGACGGTCGTGCTGCAACATTTCGCGCGAGATGTTGAGCGACAAGTCTTCTGAATCGACCATTCCTTTGACGAAACTGAAATGATCCGGCAACAGATCACTGCATTTTTCCATGATCAAGACACCGTTCGCATACAGTTCGAGTCCCTTTTCGAACTCTTTCGAATAGTAATCAAACGACGGTTGCTCGGGAATGAACAAAATTGATTGATACCGGACGGCGCCATCCGCACTAATATGGATATGTTTGACTGGTGTATCGAATCCATACCGTTTTTCTTGATAGAAGTTGACATAGTCTTCATCCGTCAGTTCCCGTTTGTTTTTTCGCCAGATCGGGATCATGCTGTTGACTGTCTTCATGACCGTCACGTCTTCTGTTTCGTCCGATCCTTCGACCGGGCGCTGTTCCGTTTCTTCCATCTCGATCGGATAGCGGATGAAATCCGAGTACTTTTTGATGATACTCCGAAGACGGTACGGCTCTAAGTATTCATCGTAGTTCTCTTCTTCTTCGTTTGCTTTGATATGAAGTGTGATGTCCGTTCCGACTGTTTCTTTGTCGACCTCTTCGATCGTGTACCCGTCTATTCCGTGCGACTCCCACTTATAGGCGACGTCACTGCCAAACGGTTTCGTCACGACGGTCACGGTATCAGCGACCATGAAGGCGGAATAAAAACCGACTCCGAACTGCCCGATGATGTCATGGCCGTCTTTTGATTCGTTTTCCGCTTTAAAGGCAAGCGAACCACTTTTCGCAATCGTTCCGAGGTTTTCTTCCAGCTCTTCTTTTGTCATCCCGATTCCTGTGTCACGTAAAATCAGTTGACGTGTTTCTTTGTTCGGCTCAATCGTAATCTTGTAGGCTTCTTTGTCAAACGTCATCGTCTCGTCCGTCAACGCCTTATAATAAATCTTGTCCATTGCATCACTGGCGTTCGAAATCAACTCACGTAAAAAGATTTCCTTATGTGTGTAGATGGAATGAATCATCATTTCGAGCAATCGTTTAGATTCTGCTTTGAATTGTTTCGTTTTCATGTTCGATACCCCCTGTTGTTTTTAGCACTCAAGTCATTAGAGTGCTAATTCACTTCCATTATTACGGATATGAAAAAGGCTGTCAATCCTTCACCTCATAGAATTGATTCAATTTTTTGCGTACCTCCCGTCCAATCTCATGTAATCCTTTCGTCGACCCATATGTTCCGTGACTGACCCCCTTCTCATCGACACGACTGCCCAGACCTATAAACTGTTCACTCGGTTTAAAGTGTAGTCCGATGACCGGGATACATAATTCAGCCGAATAACCAAATTCGACGATTGCATCCGGATAATTGGTGACGGTTACCGGTGCTTGCCACGTGATGCTTGGATCCAAACTCCGAAACCTCTCCGTGTGTTCACGTCCTAATAAAATGATGCCATGCAGAGAAAACAGATGCAGCAACTTCTTGAAAAAGGTTTGACCGAATGCTGTCTGTTCGAGATCCTGCCGCATCGCGATCGTCCCCATGTAGCGTCTTGTCGGAAACGGGAAAAAATCCGTGTGGATCACGGGGAGCAGGGACGTGTCATACAAGGACGCACCAAACCCGTTTAGAAAACCTTCCAGTTTGCCACCCTGTTCTTTTCCGAACCATGTCTTGTAGACGTCCTTTTGCTGAAAATAACGGTTATAGTTCCCGATGGTTTGGTCATAATATCTGTCGTTTTGGTAAGTACTTAAGGATACTCCCGACTCGCGTAAAAAGAAGGGACCGGTTGTATCGTAACGCATCGTCCCGTCTTTTTTTAAGAACTGTCCCGCCGAAGGATTGGTCGCCACCGTCAACCAGCTTGTTTTCGTCGCGTCGCCAAACCATAAGACAGGAGTAGTCCCCTCAATCAATTCGTTTTTCATCGGTCCATTCTCTAACTCGATTTGATGCTGAACGGCTTCCGCCAATAATTTTTTTGCATACTTCCATTGATCTGATATCAGCGTTCTCATCCCTTTCACTTTGCGCTTTTCTGTTTTACCTGTTCCCGTTCCAGAAAAACGTTAGACACTTCGATGGGTTTATCCGCATCTGCTCAGGGAATGTTTCATAAGGTGAAGTACAAAATCGGACATTACTTATCAGGAGGAGATTTTTTATGAAACGACTTGAAAACAAAGTAGCAGTCATCACCGGATCGGCCACAGGAATCGGTCAAGCAACGGCACTTGTCTTTGCGGAGCAAGGGGCAACCGTCGTCTGTGCTGACATCGATCTTGAAAAAACACAAGCGACCGTAAAACAGATTGAGCAGGCCGGTGGAAAAGCAGAAGCCGTTCACGTCGATGTCTCACAAGTCGACAGCGTCAAACAACTCGCAGGCCATCTACAGTCTACATACGGGACGGTCGATGTTTTGTTCAACAATGCCGGGATTGATCAACAAGGCGGAAAAGTCCATGAATATCCGATCGAACTGTTTGATCAAATCATCGCCGTTGATTTACGCGGTACGTTTTTGACAAGTAGGTTCGTCATTCCGTTAATGCTGAAAAACGGCGGATCGATCATCAATACGTCATCGATGTCGGGACGGGCTGCTGACTTGAACCGTTCGGGATACAACGCGGCAAAAGGCGGAATCGCCAACTTCACGCGGGCGATGGCGATTGATTATGCCCGCGACGGCATCCGTGTCAACTCGCTTTCCCCGGGGACAATCGAAACCCCACTCATCGATACACTCGTCGGCGGGAAAGAAGACGAGCAAGGGAAACAATTCCGCGACGCCAATGCTTGGATTACACCACTCGGCCGTCTCGGTAAACCGCGCGAGATGGCGACAGTCGCCCTGTTCCTCGCGTCAGATGACAGTTCATACGTCACGGGTGAAGACATCACGGCTGACGGCGGCATCATGGCGTATACGTGGCCGGGAGAGATGTTGATCGACGATAAATGGAAAACAGACGCCGAATAAGCGATGGTTTTCCGTTCAGCACGGCCCCCATTTGTGGAGCCGTGCTTTTTTTGTTCATTTTCAAACGGTTGAAGTTTAAGAAATTCATTTCCTTTAAATATTTTGAGAATTAGTTTACCTCACTGAACTACTTTTGAATGGGAAAAATAAAGCAAAGGGGGAGAATCTATGCTGACAGAACCGATTACTTATTTGCAACGCTGTTTACAGATCCCAAGCACCAATCCACTCGACGGGGAAGAGAACTCCGCCGTGTACGTCTATGATCTCTTGACGTCTCACGGGGTTGAGACCGAATGGATCGAGGTATCACCGAAACGGATTTGCCTTGTTGCTACGATTCAGGCCGGTGCTTCTGCCATTGAACCGAAAACGATCGGCTTCTCCGGTCATCTCGATACGGTCCCGGTCAAAATCAGCGAGTGGACGACAGATCCGTTCGGAGGCAACATTGAGGACGGACGGATCTACGGACGCGGTGCCTCCGACATGAAGTCCGGTGTCATGGCGCTTGTCAGTATGATGCTTGATTTAAATACACGGACCGACTTACCAAATCACCTGAAGTTATTGATTACGTCGGATGAAGAAAACGGGATGACCGGAGCCCGCCATTTGACCGAGCGTGGTGACGCAGATGATTTAGACGCTCTGTTGATCACAGAACCGACAAGCGGTTTTCTTGGTTACGCGCAAAAAGGGGTCATCGGCGTGGAAGTGTCGTGTACGGGAAAAAGTGCCCACAGTTCTTCGCCCCAACTCGGCAAAAACGCGATTGATGATCTGTATCGTGTGATTCGAGAAATCAAATCCGATCGTTTTGCGATCACCAATCATAGTCATCCGGAACTTGGACCCGTCGTCGCTTCCATCACATCAATCACAGGCGGGGAAGGTCCCAACGTCATTCCGAGCCATGCTGCTTTTTATCTGGACATCCGGACGATTCCCGGATTTGGACGGGAACAGGTCTTGCAGGCGCTCGAAGAAGTTAACCAACGGCTGCGTCAACAGGACGACAGCTTCTCGATGGAAGTCACGATCATCAAGGACATCCCCTCCTGTGAGACCGATCGTGACGATCCATTCTTACAAATTGTTGCGGACACGATGGAATCAATCCGGCAGCAGCCGACACAGCGCGTCGCGATTCCTGGCGGGACAGACGGTGCCATGTTCAGCCAGGCCGCCCGGAGCTTCCCGATTGCGGTGGCTTCGTTCCACGATTTCCGGCTGGCCCATCAAATCGATGAGTCGATTCCCCTGTCGGAATATGCGGAAACGATCGAGTTGTGTATGCGTCTTGCGCTACATTCCTATGACTGAAAAAATCCTCCATCTGTTTAAGGGACAGATGGAGGATTTTTAAGTGTAGACACCCATTAAAGCGAGCGCTTGCCCAATATAACTCTGATCAGACGGCAGGACGTGTTTCGGTTCACCGGCAACACACCATTCGATCCGGACATGACCGAGTCGGTCGTATACGAGTTTAAACAAAAAGCCGTTATCTTGAAACGACACGACACCCGGCAACTGTTCATGCACCCGCCGAAACCGGCTTGCAAATTGATCATACTCGGAGAAGGACAGCATCATTTCATGGATAAGCATATCCTGATACAAGACTTCGATCTGCAGTGTCTCTATGATTGGATTGACCTCGACGATTTGCCAGACAAGCGTCTCATCGTATCCTACAAATGAAATCACGTGTTTCAACTCATTCACCTCTTTTCTTTGGAGTGAACATCCCAGAAATCGGGAATCTTCTTACTATAGACATCAGGGTACCGTTATCGACTCACGAAAGGAGTTTTCTTATGACCGATCAGCAAAAGACCTTACCGACAGATCAAAACGTCGATGCCTTTTTGAGTACGATCACGCCACCGATGAAACGGACGGATTGTGAGCAATTACGGCAGATTTTTGAAGAAATGACGGGTTATCCGGCCGTCATATGGGGGAACACGATGATCGGATTTGGTCACTATCATTATCGTTATTCCTCCGGACACGAAGGAGATTCATTTCTTGTCGGATTCTCGCCCCGCAAAGCGAACATCAGTCTGTATTTCGCAACAGGTCCGGAGCGGGAGCAATTCTTGGTACGTCTCGGCAAACACAAGAGTGGAAAAAGTTGCATCTCTATCAATAAACTAGCAGATATCGATCTGCTTGTCTTAAGGGAACTGATTGTCCATTCGGTCGCTTTCCTCGAAAAGACGTATCCAAAATCCTGAGGGCACTAAAAAACGTCCCCTCTTCCGCTGACTGCGAAAGAAGGGACGCTTGCTGCTTAAATCAATGTCCACTGTCTGCTGTGTCGATATGACGAATATGTTTGAGATTGACCCCGATGATGACGACAGACAGAAGAACGAATGCACTCCCGACATAAAACGGGAGGTTGGCGTTATAGATCTCAGCCAATTTACCGGCCATGAATGGCGCGATGGCTGCCCCGAGAAAACGTAAGAAACTGTATGCCGCTGACGCCGTCGAACGTTCGACCGGTGCTGCATCCATGACTGCCGTCGTAATCAAGGTGTTATTGTTCCCGAGCACGGCTCCCGCAAGAATGACACAAACGATGACGACAGCCGGTGTTTCTGTAAAGATTCCCATTAACAGTAACAGGACGGCGAACAAGAGAAGCATCAGCACCATTGCTTTGATCGTGCCGAGCCATTGTTTTAATTTCGGTGCGGTCAGAACAGACGTCAAGGCGAGCAACATTCCCCAACCGAGGAAGACGAAGCCGAGTCCTTGCGCCGGCAACTTCATGACAAATGGTGCATACGCCATGATCGTGAAGAATCCGACGTTATACAAGGCTGCGACGATCCCAAGTGTCAACAGCGAACGGTGCTTCATCGCCTGGAATGGGGCAATCAACGAAATCTTTTTCGCTGGTGTCGCCGTTGCGACTGGTTTTGGCATCAAGAATAACAAAACGAGGAACGCGATGACCATGATCGTCGCGACACCCATGAACGGGGCACGCCAGGTGATCGAACCAAGTGTTCCACCAAGCAAGGGCCCAATCGAAATACCAAGACCGACTGCCGCTTCATATAAGATGATGGCTTTCGCCGTTCCGCCGGATGAGAGGGATACGATGGCAGCAAGTGCCGTCGCGACGAACAAGGCGTTTCCGAGCCCCCAACCGCCACGCAAGGCGACGAGTGTCCAGATACTATCTGCTTGTGATGCAAAACCGGCGACAACCGCAATGACGGCAATCCCAAGCATCAGTGTTCCCTTTTGACCGATCCGAGACGAAATCGCACCGGTAATCAACATCGCAAACGCCATGACGGCATTATAGCTCGTAAATAAGAGTGTCACTTCACTTTTAGAGGCTTCTAGATTTTCGGCAATCGTCGGTAAGACCGGATTAACGAGTCCCATTCCCATGAAAGCCGTGATACTGGCAAAAAATACTGCCCATACAGCAATCGGTTGATGCAGTAAACCATGTTTGCTTTCCTCTAAGACTGTCTCAGGCGCAAGTGTCGTTGTTTTTTCAGCAAAAGCCATATAAATCCTTCTTTCTTAAATAAACTGTTTAAAGGAGTGACGGATGACGTCACCGCGACTGATGATTCCGACGAGCTTTCCGTCTTTTAGAATCGGTAATTTTTTGATTCGTTTTGCGCCAAGTGTAGCCGCAATTTCTTCCATCTCGGTCTCAACGTTGGCTGTGACGACTTTCCGGCGCGCCATGTCCATGACGGGACGCGTCAAGATGTGACGGACCCGTTCTTCGTAGTTTTTGTCATCGCCTTTGATGACGTCGACGTACAAAAACGTATCGACGATGATATCTTTATGTTTGCCGATTACTCGCATGATATCCCCATCGCTGATATAGCCGACAACTTCCTGCTGGTCGTTGACGACCGGGACCCCACTGATTCCAGACGTGATAAAACGTTCAACAACCGTCCGGATTGTATCTTGTTCGTTGACGGTAATGACCGTCTCTTTCATCGATTGATAAGCTTTCATCGGAATTCTCCTTCGTAACATGCTGTAATGGATGAGTTCTTATTAATAAGTTGCACGATACAATTAAATGACATTTATGATTGTATAATACAACTATAACCCTGTCAAGAAGCCTGCCTTTGATTGACAGAGGACAGTGTGTGCGTAATGATGAGGGCAATGAATGCAAATAAGAGGTGACAACATGTCCAATCAATCCCTGGAAACGATCGAGCTCCAACTGGCGATTTTAATTCGTCGTTTGACGACAGCGACGGCCGATAACCGTAACTTGGATCGCGCTTCCTACTTACTCTTGCGCCAGTTGTCCGATTCCGGTCAGGTCGGTGTCAAGACACTGGCACGCGAATTACAACTCGATGTGTCGACCGTCAGCCGGCAAGCTGCTGCGCTCGATCAGAAAAAATTAGTCGAAAAAATAAAAGACCCGACAGACGGCCGGGCCTTCTTTTACAACATCACCCATTACGGTCAACAGGAGCTCGAAATTTACCGGACGGCCCGTCTGACGAGTATCGAACGGTTGCTGACAGACTGGCCGGATGAAGATGCCGAGTCATTTGGGCGATTGCTGAAGAAGTTCAACCAAGCATTACGGGAACGGTGAACTCCTTAGAATATGAAACAGAGGACGGATTTCCATCCGCCCTCTGTTTTTTATTGTCGCCTGTTAACCGATTGTCACCTTCTGTTGAATCCGTTCGATTTGCTCCGGCGTCGTCCGACAACAGCCGCCGATCAACCGGGCACCTGCGGCATACCATTCGGGGGCAACGTCTTCAAACGCGGTACAGACTGCTTCACCGGACCAGGTCTTGCTGACCGGATCATACTGTTCCCCAGAATTCGGATAGACGATGATCGGCACATCCGTCAGTTGTTTTAATGTCGTGATGAAGTCGGTCGCGATCGACGCCGGAAAACAGTTGGCGCCGATTGCCGCCAGTTGCGGATGCTCCCCTAAGGACTCGATACATTCACTTAACGGTGTTCCTTCACTGATGTGTGTTGCGTCACGCAGAGAAAAGGCAAGCCACGCAGATCGTTCCGGAAATTCTTCGAGCAGTCGAAACAGTACTTTTGCTTCCTGTAAGGACGGAATCGTCTCAAACGCCAACACGTCTGCCCCTGCTGCAATCAACGCTTCAAGCCGCGGACGGTGGAATGCTTCCAGTTGTGCATCGTCGACTCCGTAATGACCGACATACTCGGAACCGTCTGACAGATACGCACCGTAAGGACCGACCGATCCCGCAATCAGGGCGTGACTTGCCGCCTGTCCGGTTTCCGCACGCGCCTGTTGCGCCAGATAAACCGTTTGTTTCATCAGTTCAATCGCTTCGTCTTCTTTGATTCCCCGGCTGCTAAAACCGGCGACACTCGCTTGATAACTGGACGTGATGGCGCAATCTGCCCCAATTTTAAAATAATCCGTATGGACGCGGTGAATCTGCTCCGGTTCCTCAAGCAATACCCGAGCCGACCACAGCGGGTCCTCGAGATTGCTCCCGTGGCGCTCGAGTTCCGTCGCCAATGCGCCGTCCAATAAAAGATACGGCTTTTCCTTTAACAGTTGTTCAACTGGATTGTTGTTCTTTGACATCTTCTTCACTCCGTTTCCATGAGGTTTTCGTTAGATGATGCACGATGTAGCAGACGGCGATAAACGGCACCCCGAAATACAGAGCGACCCGTTGTGTCGGATCAAAGGCGATCCCGATCAGTGAAGCCAAACACATTAAAAATGACAGAATCGGGACAAATGGATACCAAGGTGTCCGGTAAACCAAATCGTTTACATCATGTCCCTCTTGCAGATAGCGCTTGCGAAACATGAACTGGGAAGCACTGATGCTCATCCAGACGACGACAACTGCCAGTCCGGAAATCGAAACGAGCGCAATGTAAACGGAACCCGGTGCATAGACACTGGACAATAAGGCGAGTAGACCTCCGAGCATACTGAAGAGAACGGCACGTGTCGGGACTCCGCTTGCATTTAATTTAGAAAAGAACGGCGTGATCATCCGTTGATCGGAAAGTGACCAAAGCATCCGTGAAGCGGCGTACAGACCCGAGTTCGCCGCTGACAAAATCGCCGTCAGGATGACGAAATTCATGATATCTGCAGCAAACGGCAGACCAATCCGTTCGAATACGGCAACGAATGGGCTTTCGAGCACTCCTTTTGAATCGTTGGGTAACAGAATCGCGAGAACGATAATCGTCCCGACAAAAAATAAGACAAGCCGGAAGACCGTTGTTCGAATGGCCAGCGGAACCGTCCGTTTCGGATCGACGGCCTCACCTGCTGCAATCCCGATCAACTCTGTTCCGGAATAGGCAAAGTTGACGGCGAGCATCGTCATCAGGATGGCGAATGCTCCGTTCGGGAATAATCCGCCATCCGTCAACGGGGCAAGAAGCGGCGCTTGCGATCCGTCCGCGAGTGGCAGAAATCCGACAATCGCTGCTGTCCCTAAGACGATGAATACTAAAATCGTTAATACTTTGACAGCCGAAAACCAAAATTCAACTTCTGCGAACAAACGAACCGTCAAGACATTGATGCCTAAAATCATGACGACGAACAAGGCACTGAACAGCCAGACCGGGACATCCGGAAACCACCGTTGCATCAATAAACCGGCTGCCGTAAATTCTGAACCGAGCGCCACCGTCCACGTCAGCCAGTAGAGCCAAGCGACGGTATAACCTGTTCCGGATCCAAGATACTTCGTCGCGTAGCTGTGAAAGGCACCCGTCTCCGGCATATGTACGGCCAGTTCTCCTAAGCAGAGCATGACTAGATACACGGCGAGTGCTCCGACCAAGTACGATAAAATCGTTCCGACCCGCCCTGCCTGCTCGAGCGTGTAACCTGTACTTAAAAATAATCCGGTCCCGATGACGCCGCCGAGTGACAACATGACGATATGCCGGGATTCCATTTTCCGGCGAAATGTTCCTTCTTTCATTACTCCTCCACACTCCTCTTTTTCTCATAAAATAAAAAAACGCACCCACATACATGGGTGCGTCGGTCGACAATAAAAAGAAGCTTATCGATCGGGTACGACACCCGCAGGAATTAGCACAGTATCTTTCGACCTGTTGCTGAGGCTTCAAAGGGCCAGTCCCTCCACCTCTCTGGATAAGAATGTAATTTTTCATAACAGTACCAACCCTGTTTTGAATTGTCAAAACAATTCAGAATTCATTACACAAAAAAACGCCTTACACCAAAATGGTATAAGACGTCCGTAGCTTATTTCTTCGCAAACAAATCAGCTGTCTTCAATGCCATCCGAACCGCTTTCCGGTTCAGTGTGCCTTGTTGATGCTTGATTTCTTTTGTCTGACTGTTCAACTTGCCTTGAAGCGATTTGATTTTCTTATCTTTTTCAGCCATTTTTGCTTTATCGCGTTTTTGAGCTGCGACGATTTTTTGTTCTTCTTCTGGGAAGTACGATTCAAAACGTGAAACGGCTTCTTCAATACTGATTCCTGTGATCGGTTTGACGACTGGAAGCAACTCTGCTTTTGCCATTTCACGATCAAACGGAACGTTCTCTGGGTAGTTCGTTTCTTTGTAGATGTGCTCTAAATCATTTGTGTTCAAGAATTCAACGAAATTATCAAAGTTACGCGCTTGGACACGTGTCGGGCTTTGGAAGTCAGCCGACTCAATTACATCTGACAAGCGTGTGCTGTCTGTGATGTCGTTTGCCCAGATGTGTGTCAATTGGTGATAATCCGTTAATTCGCGCATCCGTGCATCTTTTGGAATCAGGATACTTGGTGTTCCGGCAAGTGTTGCCGTGATGTTACCGTGAAGACGTGCTCCGAAGCTGAAGTCAGCTTCTTTCAAGAAGTCGATCCATGTCTGTGCGTTCAAGAAGAAGCGGACACGGTCGTTCATGTAAGTCGGATCCGACATTTTAACCGGATAGTTCGTTACAGATAAGTCAGCAATCGGATGTGTTCCTGTGTACGTCAAACGTAACTCTTTCATCCATTGTGGGATGAAGTAGTGGTTCGGGTACTCTTCCATTCCACGTGTGATGAAGTTGAGGACGTTTTGTGGTGCAAGACGTGACGAGTTGACACCGATCATCGAATCTTTTGTGATGTTCGTCTCACGGATTTTTAAATCACGGCCAAAGGCATACATCGATGGGCAACCGATGACTTTGTGATCGATTCCTTCGCGGAAACCAAGACGCGTCAAGTATTTTGATGTGATTTCGCCGCGAAGTCCAAGCATGCTTGAGCGTTCAAGAACTGCGCTGACAAAAGCTTTCACATCTTCATCGAATGAGAAACCTTCTTTTAGATCCGGCTCAAATGGTGCGCGTAAACCAACGCCGATGACGACGACTGGAATCTTGAGTTTTTTAATTAATTTCGTATATTTACGCAGTGTCGGGACGAATTCTTTACGGAATGCGTCAGCGAGCGGAATGACATACAAATCAAAGTTCGCGTTGATCTCATCTGCACGCTCTTCTTCATAGTAGTAGTAATCCGGTGTAATCGTCGTACCTTCTGTCATCAATGTACGGAAGATGCTGTATTGATAAATCAAGTTCCCAACATTTCCTCCGATTGAATTGTGTTTCATGAGATACTCTGCGTCAAACTGTTCAAACGGTGTCATACCTGCGCGAATAATAATACGTGTCATGTAAAGTAAATCCCCTCTCACATCTGGTGTTCTTGTTTTATCATTAAATTAACGTCAAAAAATATATTAACGGTTTTTATCAATCTCATTAAGAATAGAGGAGTTTGATTCAAAAAGTCAATGTATAGCCGAGCAGATCCGTTTTCAAACAGACCTGAAAATGATCGATTTTCATGGTAATTTTTCCAATATAATAAACCCATTACTTGATTTTCAGGAGGTGCGTGTGGCTCGATAGACCTGTAAGTTGGCATAAATAGCTCGTAACAGCGGATACCTCGTTTGATCCGCCGTCATGAGCAGACTTCCGAAGAGATGATCGTCCTCGACATCCTGTCCCTTTTCCATGTCGCGTTGCAGGGAGGATTTCATCGTGTCGGTCATTTGAACGATCTGTTTTTCTTGAACCTGTTCGATCTCGTCACTGAAGACAGCACCTTGTTGCTCCATCGCCTGTTTTGCTTCAGCCGTCAATTGACGGATCAGCTCCATCCCCTGTTCCTGCTCTCGGATCGGACCAATCGCCGAACGGAAGAGCGACGTCACACCGGAAAACGTCGTGATGAAAAGATACTTGTTCCACATGTCACGGATGATGGTTTCCGAATACTTGATCGGCGATTTTGTCCCGGTCAGATGCCGTTCCAGTTCTGCCAAGCGTTGCGTCCGTTCCCCCGTTAATGGACCAAACAACAGATGATGGGAAGGACTGGTTTGAAGAATCCGTCCCTGTTCATCCAGTGTCGATTCAATAAAGCATAGTCCGCCGAGCAC
Organism: Exiguobacterium antarcticum DSM 14480; assembly: GCF_000685865.1. Classification (GTDB taxonomy): domain Bacteria; phylum Bacillota; class Bacilli; order Exiguobacteriales; family Exiguobacteriaceae; genus Exiguobacterium_A; species Exiguobacterium_A antarcticum. The sequence goes on from NZ_JMKS01000003.1 coordinate 1,347,622, forward strand.
ACGGTGTTCACCAAATGTTTCAGTTAACCGCTCCAGATGTGCCATTCCATTTAACAATGGCAGAATGTATGTATGTTCCACGACAAACGGTTCGATATCCTGTACGACTTGATTCAGGTGGTAGGCTTTCGTCGAAAGCAGAATCAGATCAAACGTCTCATCTGTTCCAGCTTCGATTACACGTGGCGACATCTCAAAATCACCGTGCGGACTGCTGATCTGGAGTCCGGATTTTTCTAACTCCTGCATGCGGCGTTTACGGACTAAAAACGTGACATCCTCCCCTTTTTCCGCCAAACGTCCTCCAAAATAACCGCCGACCGCCCCTGCTCCGACAACTAGAATTTTCATTTTCATCCCTCCGGATCTCTGATTTTTTTCTTCCATTAGTACCTGTTCTTTGTCTAGCCTATCATACAGATCAGACCGAATTGGACAAAGATGACAATTTAATTAAAGCGCTTGCATTTTAGTTTCCGTCGTTTATACTACTTGTATACAAGTATACTCATCAAACAAAGTAGGTGTTTTTATGTCTGATCTTTTATACCCGATTAAGTGGTTATCAAAAGCATCCGCCGGTGATCGTGTCGCCTATGAACTGCGCATGCGGATCATTTCCGGCAAGATCGAGAGCGGTACAGTCTTATCTGAAAACAAATTAGCCGCTGATTTTTCCGTCAGTCGGTCGCCTGTCCGGGATGCCCTGAAGGTGTTGGCGTCAGAACGCATCATCCGGTTGGAACGGATGGGTGCCGTCGTCGTCGGACTGTCGAAGCAAGACATCCAGGAAATTTACGATGTCCGTCTGTTAATCGAGACGTTCGTCTTCGAACGTATCGTCCGGATGGATCGCCAGGATCTTGTCCGTGAATTGAGCAAGATTCTCGAGATGATGAAGATTGCCATCAAGTATAAGGATGCGGATGAATTTTCTTATCAAGACGTCCTGTTCCATGAAACGATCATCCGATCGATTGATCACGGCTATGTCAGCATGATGTGGCAGAATCTCAAGCCCGTCATGGAAAGCTTCATCTTATTGTCGATGCGTCAGCGTCTGGATGATGATATCGAAGATTTCGAGCGGATTCTTGAGAACCACGCGCTCTACATCGAAGCCATCGAGACCGGCGATCGTAAACGGATGATCGCTTCCCTGCACCAGAACTTTGATGATGTACAGGAAGTTGAGGATTTATGGAAATCGCAACAACTGATGACGAAGGGAGTAGAGCCGCATGACTGAATATATGTTAGGAATCGATATCGGAACGACAAGTACAAAAGCAGTGCTCTTCACGACAAAAGGGGAAGTCGTCGGACAAACGAATGTCGGTTATCCGCTTCATACACCAAACCGTTCGACGGCGGAGCAGGATCCGGAAGAGATTTTTCATGCTGTGTTGGAAAGCATCCGGTTGATGACGAAACAACATCCGACGGAACATCCCAAGTTCGTCGCCTTCAGCAGCGCGATGCACAGTCTGATTGCGATGGACGAACACGATCAACCGTTGACTGCCTGCATCACGTGGGCGGACAGCCGAAGCGAGGCCTGGTCGAACAAGATCAAAGAACAGTATGGTTATTCGATCTATCACCGGACAGGAACACCGGTCCATCCGATGTCACCACTCAGCAAGATTTGTTGGCTCGTCGAAGAACATCCCGACATCGCCGCCCGGACAAAAAAATATATCGGCATCAAGGAATTTGTCTTCCAACGTTTGTTCGGTGAATATGTCATCGACCACTCACTCGCGTCCGCAACCGGCTTGTTCAACATTCATGAACTCGACTGGGATACAGAAGCCTTGCACGTCGCCGGCATCGATGCATCCAAACTGTCACGACCGGTTTCAACGACGACTTCGTTTACGAATCTCGCACCGGAATACGCCAAACAAATTGGACTAGATTCCTCTACACCATTCCTGATCGGAGCCAGTGACGGCGTCCTGTCGAATCTTGGCGTCAATGCGATCCGCAAAGGCGAAATCGCGATTACGATCGGAACGAGTGGTGCCATCCGGACGATCATCGACCGGCCGCAAACGGACGAAAAAGGCCGGATCTTCTGTTATGCCTTAACCGAAAACCATTGGGTCATCGGTGGTCCGGTCAATAACGGAGGGATGGTCTTACGCTGGATTCGCGACGAGCTTGCATCGTCTGAAGTCGAAACGGCGAAACGACTCGGGATTGATCCGTATGCCGTCTTGACGAAAATCGCGGAACGGGTCCGCCCCGGTTCGGACGGTTTACTGTTCCATCCGTATCTGTCCGGCGAACGGGCGCCGCTCTGGAATCCGGACGTCAGCGGCTCATTTTTTGGTCTGACATTGTCGCATAAAAAGGAACATATGATTCGGGCAGCCCTGGAAGGTGTCATCTATAACTTGTACACCGTTTTCCTTGCGCTCATTGAATGTATGGATGGTCCGGTCACACGGATTCAGGCGACCGGGGGGTTCGCCCGTTCTGAAGTGTGGCGTCAGATGATGGCGGATATCTTCGAATCAGAAGTCGTCATTCCGGAAAGTTTTGAAAGTTCATGTCTTGGGGCCTGTATTCTCGGATTGTATGCGACGGGGGAAGTCGATTCATTTGAGGTGGCAGCCGACATGATCGGTGATACACATCGTCATGTACCAAATGAAGAAGCGATGCACGAGTATCGTCAGTTATTACCGATCTTCATCAGTTTAGCGCGCGTTCTTGAAAACGACTATCGACGCATCGCTACGTATCAACGGGGTTTGATTCAAAAAGAAATTTAACTTAACGTTTTTTGGGGGAAGTCACATGCCATTAGTCATTGTTGCCATCGGGATTGTTTTATTACTCGTCTTAATCATGGGGTTAAAATTAAATACATTCGTTTCACTGATCATCGTCTCATTCGTCGTCGCGTTACTGCTTGGAATGCCGCTTGATCAAATCGTCACGACGATCGAAGCCGGTCTCGGCGGAACGCTTGGTCACCTCGCCTTGATCTTCGGACTTGGTGCGATGCTCGGAAAGCTGATTGCCGACGCTGGTGGTGCGCAACGAATCGCGATGACGCTTGTCGCGAAATTTGGGGAAAAGAATATCCAATGGGCCGTCGTCGTCGCTTCATTCATCATCGGGATTGCCTTGTTCTTTGAAGTCGGATTGGTTTTATTGATTCCAATCGTCTTCGCGATTTCACGTCAGTTACGGGTCTCGATTCTCTATCTCGGGATTCCGATGGTCGCCGCTTTATCGGTCACACACGGTTTCCTGCCGCCCCATCCGGGCCCAACTGTCATTGCCGGCGAGTACGGCGCCGACCTTGGTCAAGTTCTCTTATACGGCTTTATCGTTGCCGTACCGACGGTCATCATCGCCGGTCCGATTTTCACGAAAATCGCGAAGCGTATCGTACCGGAATCATTCAAGAAAACAGGCAACATCGCGTCACTCGGGGAACAGAAGGAATTTGATTTAAATGATACACCAGGGTTCGGCATCAGTGTCTTCACGGCGATGTTACCGGTCCTCCTGATGTCGATCGCAACCGTATTAACGTTATTACAAAAGACGCTTGGCTGGGACAACAACCCCACTTTAGCTGCCATTCAGTTCATCGGAAACGCGTCGACGGCGATGCTGATTTCCTTGCTCGTCGCTGTCTATACGATGGGACTGGCTCGCCAGATTCCGATCAGAACGGTCATGGATTCATGTACGACCGCGATCACCCAAATCGGGATGATGTTATTGATCATCGGTGGTGGTGGTGCCTTTAAACAGGTGCTGATTGATGGTGGTGTCGGTGATTACGTCGCTGAAATCTTTGACGGAACGACATTATCACCGATTTTACTTGCCTGGATCATCGCCGCCATCTTACGGATTTCACTTGGTTCGGCGACGGTCGCCTCACTGACGACAGCCGGTCTCGTCATTCCGTTGCTCGGTCAATCGGACGTCAACCTCGCACTCGTCGTCTTGGCGACTGGAGCCGGCAGTTTGATCGCTTCCCACGTCAACGATGCCGGGTTCTGGATGTTTAAAGAATATTTTGGATTAACGATGAAAGAAACGTTCGCGACGTGGACCTTGCTTGAGACAATCATTTCCGTCTTCGGACTTGGATTCGTCCTCTTACTCAGTCTCGTCGTCTAAAAAAAGGAGTCGATCTATATGCTACATTCAATCGGAGTCATCGGGCTCGGTGTCATGGGGCGCAACATCGCCCTCAACATGGCGAGCCATCAAGAAGACGTCGCCGTCTACAACTACACACGTGATTTAACAGATGACTTAATGGCACATAACGAAGGATTACCGCTGCATCCTTATTACGAAGTAGCAGATTTTGTTCAATCCCTTGCCCGTCCACGGAAAATTTTCGTGATGGTCACGGCAGGAAGCGCGATTGATTCAGTCATCGAATCACTCATTCCGCATCTTGAAGAAGGCGATATCATCATGGACGGCGGGAATTCTCATTTCCTCGATACAGAACGTCGTTTTGATCAATTGCAACAACACAAGATCGAATACATCGGCGTCGGTGTCTCCGGCGGTGAAGTCGGTGCCCGGACCGGTCCTGCCATCATGCCGGGTGGAACAAAAGAAGCCTACGCACAAGTTGCACCGATTTTGACGAAGATTGCCGCCAAAGTGAACGGCGAGCCGTGTTGCGTCTACATCGGACCAAAAGGGGCCGGTCATTTCGTCAAAATGGTCCACAACGGCATCGAATATGCGGACATGCAATTGATTGCAGAAGCGTACAGTTTCCTCCGGTTCCGTCTTGGACTCGACGTTGAAGAAATCGCTGATGTCTTCTCGTCTTGGAACGAAGGCGAACTGAAAAGTTACCTGATTGAAATCACAGCGGATATTCTCCGGAAAAAAGATGATGCGACCGGTCTTCCATTGATCGATGTCATCTTGGACCAAGCCGGTCAAAAAGGCACAGGCAAATGGACGAGCATGCAATCGATTGATAATGGGATCGCCTCTTCGATCATTACCGAAGCCTTGTTCGCCCGTTATCTCTCGGCCGTCAAAGAAGAACGTGTCGTAGCGGCTACTGTCCTCGGCGGACCAGACGCCCGTGAAACGCTTGATAAAGACGTCTGGATCGAGCGAATCCGCCAAGCGCTTTATATGGGGAAAATTGCAGCCTATGCCCAAGGCTTCACCCAGTACCGGGCGTCGTCCGAACTGTATGACTGGAATTTACGCCTCGAAGAAATCGCCTTGATCTTCCGCGGCGGCTGCATCATCCGGGCCGATTTCCTCAACGTCATCAGTGACGCCTTTGCCAAGGACGAGTCACTGGCGAACCTGATGCTCGCGCCGTACTTCGCCGAGAAGGTTCAGGCTTATCAAACGTCACTGCGCCAAGTCGTCGCAGAAGGTTTCTTGTCCGGACTCGCTGCTCCATGTCTCAGCACCTCATTGACGTATTACGACAGCTACCGAACTGCTAGTTCTAACGCCAACATCTTACAAGCCCAACGTGATTATTTCGGTGCACATACATATGCCCGAACCGATCGCGAAGGGACGTTCCATACGGACTGGCAGTAACTCATACAGCTCTCGTTTCCTGTTTCGTTCAGGAAAACGGGAGTTCTTTTTTTGTTCACACTTTGTTTATCAGAATAGGAAATTACAGGTTATCTCTTGACAAAACAGAGCGGTTATATGAAATTAGTATTAGATTAGAATTATTCTAGTGTGATAGATACAGCTTTTTCTTTTCACTAGAACAGATTCTTAAATAGAACCCAACAGGAGGATTTTTATCATGTCTTTAATCGGAAGTGAAGTAAAACCATTCAGTGCATCAGCATTCCATAACGGAGAGTTCGTCGATCTTACAGATGCTAACCTTCGTGGAAAATGGAGTGTCGTTTGTTTCTACCCAGCAGACTTTACATTCGTTTGCCCGACTGAGCTCGAAGATCTTCAAAACCAATACGCAGCACTCAAAGCGCTTGACGTTGAAGTTTACTCAGTTTCAACAGATACGCACTTTACACATAAAGCTTGGCACGAAACTTCAGAAACAATCGGTAAAATCGAGTACGTCATGATTGGTGATCCGTCACACGTCATCTCACGTAACTTCGAAGTCTTGAACGAACAAGACGGACTTGCAGACCGCGGAACGTTCATCATCGATCCAGACGGTGTCATCCAAACGGTTGAGATCAACGCAGACGGAATCGGTCGCGACGCAAGCACACTCGTTAACAAAATCAAAGCAGCACAATACGTACGCAACAACCCAGGCGAAGTTTGCCCAGCGAAATGGGAAGAAGGTTCTGCAACACTCACACCGAGCCTCGACCTCGTCGGAAAAATTTAAGGAGCGGATTTGAGATGGCTTTAGCAGCAGATATTAAAGCACAACTCGCTCAATACCTGGAGTTATTGGAAGGAGATCTTGTCCTCGCGGTCAGCGCCGGGACAGACTCCGTTTCTCTTGAGATGAGCGAGCTCGTCGAAGAAATCGCGAGCATGTCACCACGAATCAGCATCGAGCAGGCGTCACTGGCTCGGACACCAAGCTTCAGCGTCAATCGTGTCGGTGAAGAGAGCGGAATCACGTTTGCCGGGATTCCACTCGGTCACGAGTTCACGTCCCTCGTCTTGGCGTTACTCCAAGTCAGCGGTCGTGCACCAAAAGTCGATGCTTCACTGATCGATCAGATCAAAGGCATCAAAGAAACATACCACTTCGAGTCCTACATCAGTCTCAGTTGCCACAACTGTCCGGATGTCGTCCAAGCCTTAAACGTCATGAGTGTCCTGAACCCAAATATCAGCCACACGATGATTGATGGTGGCGCGTTTAAACAAGAAGTCGAAGCGAAAGAAATCATGGCTGTCCCAACGGTCTTCGTCAACGGCGAAGCGTTCGGAAACGGTCGGATGTCGCTCGAAGAAATTCTTGCGAAACTCGGCACAGGTGTCGATGCGTCTGACTTTGCGGACAAAGATCCGTACGACGTCCTTGTCGTCGGTGGAGGTCCTGCTGGTTCAAGTGCCGCGATTTATGCAGCCCGTAAAGGCATCCGGACCGGGATCGTCGCGGAACGGTTTGGCGGTCAGGTCATGGATACGATGAGCATCGAGAACTTCATCAGCATGAAGTATACGGAAGGTCCGAAACTCGTTGCGAGTCTTGAAGAACACGTCAAAGAGTACGGCATCGATGTCATGAACCTCCAGCGGGCAAAACGTCTTGAGAAAAAAGACCTCGTCGAACTGGAACTTGAGAACGGTGCGGTCTTGAAAACGAAAAGTCTGATCCTCTCAACAGGAGCACGCTGGCGCAACATCGGTGTACCGGGCGAACTCGAGTTCAAGAACAAAGGGGTTGCGTACTGTCCCCACTGTGACGGTCCACTCTTCGAAGGAAAACGTGTCGCTGTCATCGGCGGCGGGAATTCCGGTGTCGAAGCTGCGATCGATCTTGCCGGTCTCGTCAAACATGTGACGGTGCTTGAATTTGCACCGGAACTGAAAGCAGACGCGGTCTTACAAGACCGTCTGGCAAGTCTTCCGAACGTCACGGTCGTTGCCAACGCCCAGACGAAGGAAATCACAGGTACGGATAAAGTGAACGGCATCACGTATGTCGAACGCGCAACAGGTGCTGAGCATCATGTCGAGCTCGAAGGCGTTTTCGTCCAAATCGGTCTTGTGCCAAACACAGACTGGCTCGGCGAAACGATCGAACGCAACAAGTTCGGTGAAATCCTTGTCGATCGTCATGGCGCAACGAACATCCCGGGTGTCTTCGCAGCCGGTGACTGTACGGACAGTGCTTACAAACAGATCATCATCTCGATGGGATCAGGTGCTACAGCTGCACTCGGTGCCTTCGATTACATGATTCGTAACTGATTATCGAAACGCTTTGCTTCGGCAAGGCGTTTTTTTGATTAGAAAAAAGGTATGTTTCACAAAAGATGTTTCTTTCCGTGCTTTTCTCGGGCGAGGCGCAAGCCGCGGCTTTTTACGACCAACAGGTCTTAAAGCCGGGTCTCGCCTGCCTCTGACAGCGCGTAAACGCGCTTTTTCCCGTAGAAGTCACGGAAAATCATCTTTTAGGTCTACGCTTTCATTATGAAAGATTCAGATTTAAACTGACCTCTATAAATTGTTCGAAATTGACACTTTTAGCTAGACCAGTTATCTGATAGATTGAGAGTATTCAAAATCTATCATAAAGAAGGTCAGGCACATGCAAAAAGCAGCACCGTATTCAAGCACTCGTACCCGGCAACTCGTCATCACTTCGATGTCGATTGCACTTGTTCTTGTCGCAACAATGTTCATCAATATCAAATTGCCCATCGCAGCGAATGGTGGACTGATCCACATGGGAACAGCCATGTTGTTCCTGATTGCGATTTTATTCGGTCCACGTACAGCACTTATTGCCGGCGCCGTTGGAATGGGGTTATTTGACATTCTGCTAGGCTATACCATTTGGGCACCTGGTACCATTATCGCTCGTGGACTTCAAGGGTTGATCGTTGGTTACATCGCTTGGTCCGGTGGTCGAAAAGGAACGAATGTCGCATTCAATTTGATCGGGATGATCGCTTCCGTACCGGTGATGTTGCTCGTCTACTTTGTTCATGAAGGAATTGCCTTCAGCAGTTGGGCGGCTCCACTTGCTTCAATCCCGGGAAACATCACGCAAAACGTCGTCGGTATTCTCGTCGCGATTCCAGTTGGAATTGCCTTGAAGAAAACACGTTTCTTCCGTCAACGCGGCTGATTTTACACAAGCAACCCCGTCCTCTTCAAGAGGACGGGGCTTTTTTGTTGCCAATAAATACTCTTAACGAATCGGTTGGGCTTCCGTCAATTCGAGCGTTTTCGTGGTTTCGGCATGGATTTGATCAAAGAGCTCTGGATTCGCGACGAGTGACGTCCCGTACGACGGAATCATTTCTTTGATTTTCGATTCCCACTCAGGCATTTGATCCGGGAAACACTTTCCGAGCACTTCCAGCATGACCGGTACGGCTGTTGACGCACCTGGTGAAGCGCCAAGCAACGCTGCGACTGAACCGTCTGCCGCACTGACGACTTCCGTTCCGAACTGGAGAGTCCCCTTGCCTTGCGGTGTATCCTTGATGACTTGGACCCGTTGACCGGCAACGACAACATCCCAGTCTTCGGTCTTCGCGTTCGGAATGAACTCACGCAGTTCGTTCATCCGTTGCTCTGTCGACAGTAAGACCTGCTCGATCAAATACTTCGTCAGTCCCATCTCTTTTGCGCCTGCCGCCAGCATCGTCAAGACATTGTTTGGTTTGACGGATGTGATCAAGTCAAGATTCGATCCGGTTTTAAGGAACTTCGGTGAGAAACCAGCGAACGGTCCGAACAAGAGTGACTTCTGACCGTCGATGTAACGTGTGTCTAAATGCGGGACAGACATCGGCGGCGCACCGACTTTGGCTTTCCCGTAGACTTTCGCATGGTGACGTTCGGCGATTTCTGGATTTTTACAGACGAGGAACAAGCCGCTGACCGGGAATCCGCCAATCTGTTTCGACTCCGGAATCCCTGTTTTTTGAAGTAACGGCAAGCTTCCGCCGCCGCCGCCGATAAAGACGAACTTCGCTGTATGGTGTTCGATCCGGTTGTCGCGTTCGTTTTTGACTTTGATTTCCCAACCACCGTCGACTCGTTTCAAGTCTTCGACACCGTGACCATAATTGATCTCGACATCGAGTTGTTTTAAGTGATCAAACAAAATCCGTGTCAGTGCTCCGAAATTGACGTCTGTACCCGAATCGATTTTAGTTGCTGCGATCGGCTCCGGTGACGTCCGGCCTTCCATGATTAACGGAATCCATTGTTTCAGTTGCTCCGGATCTTCCGAAAATTCCATTCCTTTGAACAACGGATTAGCTGAGAGCGCTTCCAATCGTTTTTTCAGGAATGTGACGTTTTCCGCTCCTTCGACCATACTCATATGTGGAATCGGCATGATGAATTCTTTCGGATTCGGCAAGACTTGTTCTTTGACGAGGTGCGACCAAAATTGGCGTGACAGTTGGAACTGTTCGTTGACCTTGACCGCCTTGCTGATATCAATCGTTCCGTCAGCATTTTCCGTCGTATAGTTCAGTTCGCAGAGTGCTGCGTGACCTGTCCCCGCGTTGTTCCATTCATTTGAACTTTCTTCCCCAGCACTCGCTAATTTCTCGAATACTTTAATGTTCATGTCTGGCGCAAGCTCTTTTAATAAGACCCCTAGTGTTGCGCTCATGACTCCGGCACCAATCAAAATAACATCTGTTTGTTTAGGCATACTGCTCATGATATCCTTCCTATCCCCGTTTGATATTATGGACCTGTCATACCAGTTGAAAGCGCTCGTATGACGACAACTTACCTTTCCAGTATAACCCTATCACAGGTCATTCATAAATTAAAATATTGGGTGTCTCCACTTAAAAAAAATCCACTTCCTGATATAAGGCGACACATCCGAAGACATACTTTCGGATAAACGGGCTATATACTCATATAGAAGAAAAAGGAGGAACGTGCATGGCAACGCGTTGGATTTTCGGCAATCAACTCAGTCACAGCTTACCGCTTCTGACGGAAGCGGATCCGAAAGAAGATATTATCCTGATGGTGGAGGCGACGTCGCGCTCCACCTGGAAAGCGTATCATAAACAAAAACTCGTACTGATTTTTTCAGCGATGCGTCATTTCGCAGAAGAACTTCGGGACAAAGGATTCACGGTCGATTACCGGGAAGCAGACTCGTTTGACGATGCGTGGAAGCAGCACCAGAAGACGTACCAACCGACGCATCTCCTGTATACAGCCATCACAGAAGAACCGATGCGCCGTGTCATGCAAAAATTTCAGGATACTCTCCCGAAAACGATCACCGTCGATGTCTGTTCCGATGTTCCGCTCTTTTTATTGACGCAAGACGAAGCGGTGTCGATGCTCGGAGATCAACCGTGGAAGATGGACCGCTTTTACCGGCAGCTTCGAAAGGACCGCCGACTGTTGATGAACGGAAACAAACCGCTCGGCGGAAAGTGGTCGTTTGACGCCGATAACCGAAAACCGGCGAAGGACGGCGTTGATTTTAAAGCACCGATCCGGTTCCGCCCGGATCAGATCACGCGTGACGTCATCCAAAAAGTCGAGACGTCGTTTGCCGACCATCCGGGTCAGCTCGATGCGTTTCATTGGCCGGTCACGCGAGCAGAGGCACAGCGGGCGCTCGCCCGTTTCATCGACGAACGGCTTGCGACGTTCGGGACCTATCAGGATGCCATGCTGACGGGAGAGGATACGTTATCGCACTCCCTGCTCTCTTCATCGATTAATATCGGCTTGCTGTCACCGGACGAAGTCATTCAAACTGTCGCCGCCGCACTGGAAGACCAGGACGCACCGCTCAATGCTGTCGAAGGATTCATCCGGCAGATTCTCGGTTGGCGCGAATACATGCGGGCCGTCTATTTGAGTCAGATGCCGGGTTACGAACAGGTCAATGTCCTGCAACATAACCGTGATTTACCTGATTTCTTCTGGGATGGTCAGACAACGATGACGTGTGTCGCAGAGTCGTTACGTCCCGTCATCGAAAATGCGCACAACCATCACATCCAGCGGCTGATGGTGCTTGGAAACTTTGCCAATCTGTTTGAGATTTCCCCGCAACAGACAGCGGACTGGTTCAACGAGATGTACATCGATGCCTACGATTGGGTCGTTCTCCCGAATGTCCTCGGGATGGCGTTGCACGCGGATGGTGGTCTCCTGTCGACGAAACCGTATATCGCATCGGCAAACTACATCCACAAGATGAGTGACTACTGCGGGAATTGCCCCTTTAATCAGAAGGATGCACTCGGTGAAAATGCCTGTCCGTTCAATGCCCTGTACTGGGACTTCATCGCCCGGCATGAGGAACGTTTTGCCGGCAACCCACGGATGACGATGATGTACCGGCAATGGGCGAAACGGAATCAAGCGGGTCAGCAGGCGATTCGTAAAAAAGCGACCGTATTGAAACAGCAGTTGGCGGACGGAGAATTTCACCGCTGAGTCTGTCACTAAGACAGCTCGACAAATAAGACCCGATTCCCTGTCTTCTTCGACAGGAAATCGGGTCTCTGTATTTCATCTCAGGAACGCGAGTGAAGAAAAAGGATTTCTTTTTCGTCAGACTCTGTTCTGTATTCTTCACCAATCACGCACTATGCCGTTCTGCTTTTTGATGTTTTTTTGTCCGCAGCTGGTACAAGACGAACAATCCGATGAACCAGACCGGTGTCAGGAGCAAGGCCGGACGTGTTTCATCCGCGACGAGCATGACGACTAGAATCAGCGTAAACAGCGCAAGCACGAGGTAGTTGACGAATGGTGTCCACGGTGCTTTGAATGTCGACGCCGCATGCAGTTCCGGCTGTGTCTTCTTGTATTTCAAGTGACAGACGAGAATGACACCCCAGACCCAGATGAAACAGATCGCACTGATCGTCGTGACGATGCTGAACGCTTGTCCTGGAATTAATTTACTTAATAACGCACCACCCGAGACGACCAATGTCGAGATGAACAAGGCATTTGCCGGCACGTGGTTTTTATTCAGCTTCGAAAAAGATTTGGGTGCTTGCTTTTGATTCCCGAGATTATACAAAATTCGGCTCGTTGAGAACATTCCGCTGTTACAAGCGGAAGCGGCCGACGTCAGGACAACGAAGTTGATGATTCCGGCAGCAAGCGGAATCCCGATCAGACTAAACGTCTTGACGAACGGACTTTCCGTTGCGTTCAGTCCTGTCCACGGGTTGATCATCAAGAGAATGAGCAAGGCACCGACGTAGAAAAATAGAATCCGTAACGGAATTTTATTGATGGCTGATGGAATATTCTTTTTCGGATCGGCCGTTTCTGCTGCCGAGACACCAACGAGCTCGACTCCGACATAAGCGAAGACGACCATCTGGAACGATAACAGGAACCCGGTGATGCCGTTCGGGAACATCCCGCCGTGCTGCCACAGATTCTTGACCGTGACCGGTCCGGCGTCGGTGTTAAAGCCAATCACGAGCAAGACGATCCCGACGCCGATCAAGGCTAAAATCGTGATGACCTTGATCAACGCGAACCAAAACTCGAGTTCCCCGAACAGTTTGACCGTCAAAAGGTTAAAACCGAGTAAAATCAACAAGGCGATGACGGCCGGAATCCACTGCGGGATATCAAACCAATATTTCACGTAGACACCGACCGCGATGACATCTGCCATCGCCGTCATGATCCAACAGAACCAATATGTCCAGCCGGTCACGAACGCGGCCCGCGGACCGAGATAATCTTCCGCGATATCCGTCAGTGACTGATAACCGGCTTTTGACAATAACAATTCGCCCAGTGCCCGCATGACGAAGAAAATCGCAATCCCGACAAGCAGGTAGGCAAATACAATCGACGGACCGGCCAGTTGAATCGCTTTCCCCGATCCTAAAAACAACCCTGTTCCGATCGTTCCACCAATCGCAATCAATTGGACATGACGATTCGATAAATCCCGTTTTAATCCTTGCTGTTCCAAACCAAAACTCCTCCTTTGATGATCTCTCTGTTTCCCTCGGTCAGACTGTTCTGTCAGTCCAACAAAAAAAGAGACTGGACGGGTGTCCAATCTCAAAAAAATCATCAGAATAGCAAATAATCATTTTCCGTATCAGCGATGCCAATACAAAAAACCAAAATTCAGTACTCTTCTGTCCTTTTGCCTGAGATTGTGAACCCTTCGGCGCCGTATACACGGTCTCTCCAGAAGCTGCTCCTGCCATAGTGTGACCCATGACAATCATAGCTTTCTTTTTTTATTCGGTTGCTGAGGTGACATAATCACCTGAATTGTTTCTAATACTAGTAATCTTGTGATCGTTTGTCAACCGTTTTATGTAATTCTTTCATTTCTTCTTTCATAACGTGAAACAGGACTTTCCCTTCCATTTCCAGAAGTCTCCTACAAGACTACAGCAGGAGGAGGAACTGATCGTGAAAACATACTATATCGTCCGCCATTGTGAAGCAACCGGGCAAGCTCCCGATGCTCCTTTGACGAAACAAGGTCAAAACCAGGCAGACGCACTCGCCGACTTTTTCAAGACCATCCCGGTCGACCGGATTGTATCCAGTCCGTTTCGCCGGGCACGGGAAACGATTTTACCTCTCGCCACTCTTCATGATTGTCCGGTTGAAATCGAGGATCAGCTTCAAGAACGGATTCTCAGCATCTCGCCTTTAAGCGATTGGCGCACTGCCTTACAGCAAACATTCGTCGACCTAGATCTCCGGTTTCCCGGTGGTGAATCAAGTCGTGAGACGATGGAACGAATGTCGTCTGTACTCGAAGAAGCGTTGCTCTATCCCGCCCGTCATACTGTACTTGTCACGCACGGAAATGCGATGGCCTTATTATTGAAATCAATCGATTCGACCTTTAGTTACGAGGACTGGAATCGGCTACGCAATCCCGAAGTGTATCGTCTCGTCCAGACGTCTGAGACTCTGATTTACGAACGGTTGAACTTCGGCTGAACAGAACAGTAAAAAGGTGAAAGGTATTTTTCATGTATTCGACAAACGCATACGAATACTTTTAACCTATTCTTTTAACTTATGGAAAACATAAGAATTATCTATTTTACTTCCCCTTCGAACTCCGCTACATTTAACGAATTGATAACAAGATGAAGTAATTCGAATCCCCGTGTACGCGGAGATTCGGCTTAGGAAAAGAAGGGGTATCTTATGTCTACACAATCCAATCATGCACGTAAAGGTTACTTGATGATGGCCGTTCTCTGGTTCGCGTATGCGACGTTCGCCATGAACTGGGTCGCTGGATCCTCATTAACACCACAGATTACGGCTCATTTCTTCGGAGACCGGACCGTCGATCCATTGATCTCACAACTCGTCAACTATTCAATCACGACAGCACGCGTTTTTGCGAATATCTTAGCAGCACTCATCCTGATGAAGCTTGGACCGAAAAAAGCACCGATGCTCGCCTTGTTGTTCTTGATGATGTCGATCGTTGCCATCTATCTGCCGAACTACTGGGCCTACACAGCAGCACGGATGGTCATGGGCCTTGGTGGTTCGATGGTCATCGTCTACATGAATCCGGTCGTCACCCGCTACATCAGTGATCCGACGGAAAAACTGCGGATCAATGCGCTGAATACCGTCTCCTATAATGTCGGAGCGTTCGTCGTTTCGTTACTGTTTACGTTTTTTGCGACACAGTTCACGAACAACTGGCAACTGACGTTGACGATTTTTGCTGCTTTGACAGCCGTCCTGTTCCTTGCCTGGTTGATCTTCAGTGAAGAATTTGATTTGAACACGGCAAGTGATCAAAACGAAGTCGTCACGGCCTACGGCTACGGGGATGCGATCAAAGATCGGTTCCTCTGGAAGTATGCTCTAGCGTTTGGTGGTTTCTTAACGCTCTATATCCTGTCGCTCGTCGGACTCAAACCGGTGTTTGATACGTATACGGAGTTAAACGGATCACTCGTCAATCTGCTCGTCTCCGGTGCCGGCATCATCGGGACGTTTGTCGGTCTGAAAATCGGAAGCCGTGGTACACCGCGAAAACCGATTCTTCTGATCAGCGGATTCGTGATGATCGGCAGTTTCATCGTTACGGTCGCGTTCGGCAACATTTCGCCACTCGTTTCGTATGTCTTTGCCTTCGTTTCCGGGTTTGCGATGTACATCCAGTATCCGATTTTCATGAATCTGGCCCACGAGATGAAGGGCATGACACCGCAAAAAATCACCGTCTTATTCGGTCTGTTCTGGGCGATTGCCTATGCGACGCAGACACTTTTTACGATTCTTTGGAGTTATACGCTCGGACAAATGGGATACACGGCTTCGATGGTCGTCTTTTTCCTTTGCTGTTCGACGTATCTGCTCTTCAGTGTCTTCTTACCGGAAACCAAACCAAAACAGGCGGTTCCGGCTTCGAAAAAAACAGCCTGATTCGCAACAATCCCCAGAGTCGTTCGCGACCTGGGGATTGTTTATTTTCGATGGGCACCGTATTGATGCCGTAAGATGAACAGTAACCGGATCAACGGTTCATGGTATGAAATGAACGTACCTTCCTTGATGCCGGCAATGATCTCGTCTTCCGTCGCCCACTTGACGGCTTGGACTTCTTCTTCCTGCAACGTCAGTGTCGTCAGATCAACGTCCGTTTCGATTAAGTAATAGTCGTCAAACCCCACTTCAAACGGAATCGTCATATGCGGACGCCGTCCTGCGAATGACAGGGATAGTCCCAGTTCCTCAAACAATTCACGCTCTGCTGCCGTTTGACTCGTATCTCCCGTCGTCGCACTGCCACCGACGCTAAGGTCCCACATATTCGGCCAGCCTGACTTAAACGGTTGGCGTTGTTGAATCAACATCTGTCCCTGTTGGTTGAAGAGACAGACATGAACGACGAGATGGTAGTCCCCGTCCTGCAACTCTTTCCCACGCGGCCATGTCCGTCCGGTCTTTTGACGGTCGGCTGTATAGATATCCCATTGCTCCATTCACTTCTTCCTCCCTGTCCAATTGTCAGAAAAGAGCGTGGAGACCGTCTTATCCGCTTTCGCCCGGTCCAGTCCGAGCACGACACTTAAAAACAGTACTTCTGCTGCGTCATCGAATACCGTCAGTTCGTACTGTTTTCCGAAGCGGACCCACCGTCTTTTGCCTTGCCCGATTTTGTTTCCCTGGTACATGACGCTAAATGCCATCGTCGACCAATTGATGTCGATTTTTAGTTCACGGCTGTCAATCCGGTAATCTGAAAAGATAAAAGCACCTGTTTTTTGGATCGTCGCGATGACACGTCCGTCGACTTCCACGAGGACATGCGGCAACATACTGAATGTTTGTTTCGTTACACGACCGACCTTTGTTTTTTTATGAAGGAGTTGCCAGTTTTTCTGCATTTGAAATACTTGTCCCGTCACTTCATACGTAATCTGTCCGGCTTCATCTTGAATCGTGAATCTCCTGTTTAACTCAAACGTCTGTTTCATCAAAAGTTGCTTCATCCGTCTCTCCTATTCTGTTAAGACGACGCGTTTGCCGCATCGTCTGCCTTCACACAATCAATCGCAACGACGAGCGCAATCAGAATCGTCTCCATCGCGGCATCAATCACCTGAATTTCGTAGCTGTCGCCAAACGACAACCACTTTTTCTCAACCTGTCCGACGACTTCCCCTTGCCGCTTGACCTGGAAATCCATGTCCCACCAGTTTCCGTCAATCTCGATTCCAGCTGCGTCAATCGTATAACGGGCTTTGAACAACGAAAATTCCTTTTCGATCGTCATCGTTTGTCCATCGACCTCAACAAAAAACTTCGGTCGGAGGCTGAACGTCTTTTTCGTGATCGTCGCCACTTCTTCCCCATCCGTCGTCGTAATCGAAAACGACTTCGGAATTTTCATGAAGCTGCCTTCGACGAGATACTGATCCTGTTCTTGTTCATCCTTAATCGAAAAACGGCCTCGTAAACTCAGTGCTTTCTGTTTCATGTACAGTGTATGCATCCGACTTCATCCTTTCGTCTGTCCAATCAGCCTGCCCGATTCTCTTCCGGCACCCCCGGTAGTTAGGTTTGCATTCCATATACAAGTGGTATCGAGATACAACAGTCCTCTCTATCAAAATTAGGCGAGAGTACTCCCACTTCTAAACGAAGTGAAAGTGGGAGGTGAATCGCCCCCCTCCCTTTCGGGTATAATACCTTTCAAGGAGGTGAAAATCATGTTGAAGCATAAGGCCTACAAATTCAGAATCTACCCGACAAAAGAGCAGGAAATCCTGATCGCGAAGACCATTGGTTGTTCGCGCTTCGTCTTCAACCACTTTTTAGCGAAGTGGGATGAGACGTATAAAGCGACAGGCAAAGGACTGTCTTACGGTTCTTGTTCGAAAGAAATCACGATGCTGAAGCAAGAGTTCGACTGGCTGAAAGAAGTCGATAGCCATTCGCTTCAATCGAGTGTCAAACACCTGACCGATGCGTATGACCGCTTCTTCAAGAAGCAGAACGAACGGCCTCGATTCAAATCGAAGCGCAATCCCGTCCAATCATACAAGACAAATATCGAGAAGAAGAACCAGCTTCCCGAGGTCTCAATCGTCGGCAGCAAGCTCAAACTTCCTAAGCTGAAGTGGGTGCGTTTCGCCAACTCGAGGCAGGTCGCAGGACGCATCTTGAACGCGACCATCCGGCGTAACGCTTCAGGAAAATACTTCGTCTCCCTGCTCGTCGAGCAGGAAATCCACGAACTGCCGAAGACCGGTTCATCCGTCGGCGTAGACGTCGGGTTGAAGAACTTTGCCATCCTGTCGGACGGTACGGTATACAAGAACGACCGCTACTTCCGTTCGCTCGAGAAAAAGCTGGCGCGCGAGCAACGCAAGCTCTCTCGTCGTCAGCGCATGGCCTTGGACAAGAAAGTGAAACTTTCCGAGTCGAAGAACTACCAGAAGCAGAAGCGAAAGGTCGCCCGCATCCACGAAAAGATTGACAACAAGCGAACCGACTTCCTTCACAAGGTATCCACCGAGATCGTCAAAAACCACGACGTCATCGGAATCGAGACCTTGCAGGTGAAGAACATGCAGAAGAACCGCAAGTTGAGCAAGTCCATCTCCGAGGTCAGTTGGTCGGAGTTCTTCCGCATGCTCGAATATAAGGCGGACTGGTGCGGGAAGAACGTCGTGAAGGTCGGGAAGACCTTTGCTTCCAGCCAACTGTGCTCCAGTTGCGGACATCAACACAAAGACGTGAAACATCTTGGCTTGCGTGAATGGACATGTCCGAATTGCGGGATCCACCACGACCGTGATGTGAACGCAGGACTGAATCTTAAACGAGAAGCTAAACGCATCTTGGCTTCTTCAACCGTCGGGACGACGGGGCTAGCCTGATCAGGTTTCGACCGTCAGGTCGAATAACTCAGGAATCCCCCACCTCTAAGCAAGGCGTAGGTGGGGGTAGTTCAACGTATCCTATCCGACAGATATGCCCTTCCATCCCTTCCCATCCTCATCACTCCGCCGCTCTGTCCTTTGAAGGAGGCACTCCTATGTCGACCGATACAATCATTCTGACGATCATCCTGACATTGATTTCGCTCATCCTCTTCGTCCCGCTTTCACTTGGTCTGTATCTCTGGAACATCGATCACAGACAACAAGAACATTCCATCTTACGGAACTTCCCGGTTCTCGGGAAAATCCGTTATATTCTCGAAAAGATTGGTCCAGAACTCCGGCAATATTTGTTCCTCAACAACAATGAAGACAAACCGTTTTCCCGGAATGATTACAAAACAGCGGTATTATCCGGTAAATATAATACGCGGACGATGGGGTTTGGTTCCGAACGGGATTTTGAACAAGCGGGTTTTTATCTCCAAAATGCGCTTTTCCCGACCAATCGGCAGGAATTGCGGGTCGACAATCAGTATACGGTCTCGACGCATTTGTATCAGCTCGATCAAGATAATCTGTTGACACGAAAAGAACATCTGGTCGAAAAACAAATCGCTCCTTTTTTACTCCCGGCACGTGATGCTCCGATTATCGGTGAACATACCTGTCGTCAACCGTTTCAAGTGTTTGGATTGATTGGTCAATCCGCGATGAGCTTTGGCGCCCTCGGGGACCGGGCGATCACAGCTCTATCAATCGGTCTCGGACGCGCACGTGGGACCTGGATGAATACCGGGGAAGGCGGATTATCCGACTATCATCTAAAAGGGGACGTCGACATCATCTTCCAGATTGGTCCCGGACTTTTTGGTGTCCGGACGGAAGACGGGACCTTTTCGCTCGAGGAATTCAAAAAGAAAAGTGAGCTGACACAAATCAAAGCGTTTGAGTTGAAACTCGCCCAAGGTGCAAAAACACGCGGTGGACACCTCGAGGGAGAAAAGGTGTCGGCTGAAATCGCGGCGGTCCGGAACGTCAAAGTCGGCGTCAGTATCGATAGTCCGAACCGATTCAACGAATTCAAGACAGCAGAAGAGATGCTCGCCTTTGTTGAACTGTTGCGCGAAACAGGCGGCAAACCAGTCGGGATCAAACTCGTCGTCGGTAACCTTCATGATCTTCACGAACTTGTCGCCTACATGGCGGAGTCCGGAAAACATCCTGATTTCATTACCGTGGATGGGGGCGAAGGCGGGACGGGGGCGTCGTTCCAAGAACTCGCGGATGCAGCCGGTTTACCACTCAAGTCGGCCTTGCCGTACCTGCATCAGTTACTCGTCGCTCACGGCATCCGTGACCGGATCAAACTGTTTGCTTCCGGAAAACTCATCAGTGCCGATAAGATTGCCGTCGCCTTAGGGCTCGGCGCTGATTTCGTCAACATCGCCCGCGGATTGATGTTTAACGTCGGCTGCATTCAAGCACAGGTCTGTCATACGAACCACTGTCCGGTCGGGGTCGCGACGACCGATCCGAAACTCCAGCAAGCGTTGATCGTCGATGAAAAAAGTTTTCGGGTGACGAACTACATCATCTCGTTGCGGGAAGGTTTGTATAACTTGACCGCCGCTGCCGGACTAACCTCTCCGACCGAGTTATCGGCAGCACATATCATCTATAAACAATCAAACGGACAAGTCACACCCGCCACCGCCTTGATTCATTATCCGACACCCCCCCTTTCCTAAACCATCCACTTGCACTTTTTCTTTATTACGCTTAAAGTGTATAGTTGATGAAATTTTAATTGAGCAAAACGAATTACCTTAAGGAAAGGGTTTTATATACGATGAAAAACAACTTTTGGCAGGACCTGCCACGACCATTTTTTGTACTTGCACCAATGGAAGATGTCACGGACGTCGTCTTCCGTCACGTCGTCGCGAAAGCGGCACGACCGGATGTCTTCTTTACTGAGTTCACGAACACCGAAAGTTATTGTCACCCGAAAGGCAAACAGAGTGTCCGCGGACGCCTTGAGTTCACGGAAGATGAACAGCCGATGGTCGCCCATATCTGGGGCGACAAACCGGAATATTTCCGTGAGATGAGTATCGGGATGGCGGAAATGGGCTTTAAGGGTATCGACATCAACATGGGCTGCCCGGTTCAGAACGTCGCCGTCAACGGAAAAGGATCGGGGCTGATCAACCGTCCCGATGTCGCCGCTGAACTGATTCAAGCAGCAAAAGCCGGCGGTCTGCCGGTCAGCGTCAAGACACGTCTCGGTTACTCGAAAGTCGAGGAGTGGCACGACTGGTTACGCCACATCCTCGAGCAAGACATCGCCAACCTTTCGATTCACTTACGCACGCGCAAAGAGATGAGTGCCGTCCCGGCGCACTTCGAACTGATTCCGGAAATCAAGAAACTCCGGGATGAAATCGCGCCGCAGACACTCTTGACAATCAACGGAGATATCAACGACCGGCAACACGGTCTTGAACTCGTCGAGCAGTACGGTGTTGATGGTGTGATGATCGGACGCGGGATTTTCCATAATCCGTTTGCGTTCGAAGTCGAAAAGAAAGACCATTCGAGTGAAGAATTACTTGATCTGTTACGTCTGCAACTCGACTTACACGATCAGTATTCATCTGAATTCGAACCCCGTCTCTTCAAGCCGCTGCGTCGGTTCTTCAAGATTTATGTCCGTGGTTTCCGCGGCGCCAGCGAATTGCGTGCCCGTTTGATGGACACGAATTCAACGGATGACGTTCGCGCACTCCTTGACGAGTTCGTCGAACAAGAAGGCATTCACGCTGTTAATTCGTTTTCGATTTAAGAAAAAAATAGAAGCACAAAAAGAGAGAAGCAGCTTAGGCATCGCTTCTCTCTTTTTGTCGTCCCTGTTTTTTAGATATTGTGACACACTTACCCGTTTTTCATATGGAATGACTCTGTTAACGTGAACGTAATGTTTTTGAGCTCAAGCCCGCCAAGTGCAAAGTACAGCTTGAAGTAGTTGTGCGGATTAAAGACGAAGACGTCTTTCGTCTGCGTCACCCATTCGCCGTTTGTCCCGTTGAATGTAAACGTTGCGACTGGCATATTGTTCGCAAACAACGTCACCGGCATCTGCGCCAGTTCACCGGCATATGACCGGGCCTCGAACGTGACGTGATACATTCCCGTTTCTTCTGCCGTGACGGCAAAGACATGACTGCTTCCAGTCGACGTATCGAGTTCATCAAATACGATCGGGACGCCGCTCTGAAGTTGCTGATGCGTCACCGCCTGTTCGTTGAGCTCATCTGTTTCTTCCGGTAATCCGGTGACGTCGACTGTCGATTCTTGACCGAGCGTCCGTTCCATGACCGGTGACCGCAAGATGAACTGACAAATGTTCGCCGCACTCCGTAACAATTCCGCCCGTGTCAACGTACCGTCTGCAAGCGACGACAACGTATCATCCTCAAACGGATTCGCACCCGGTTCCCCGACGACCATGTAGAGATCGTTTTGCGAACGGACCATCGTCGCCGTCTGTTGACGATTGGCTTCCGTTTCTTCCGTATTAATCTTCGCCCACCAGTCGGTCATGACGACACCGTCAAAGCCCCACTCATCACGGAGAATCCGCGTGTTCTGATCATACAATCCAGCGGTCCACAGTCCGTTGACGGCACCGTATGTCGTCATGATGGCATAGGCCTGTCCCCGTTTGACGGCATGCTCAAATCCTTTGAGATAAATCTCACGCAAAGCCCGTTCCGAGACAATCGAATCGAGATCATGGCGATGGAATTCCTGATTGTTGGCACTTAAGTGTTTAAGCGTTCCGGTCACACCGACCCGGTGCATGCCGTCGAGCTGGGCGACGGCCATCATTCCTGTCAGGTGCGGATCTTCCGAGAAGTATTCGAAGTTCCGGCCGTTGAGCGGATGACGGTGAATGTTCATCCCTGGTCCAAGCAATGTATCAATGCCGTTTTTCCGGAGCTCGAGTCCTGTCATTTCAAACAGGTCCGCTACGAGATCCACGTTGAACGTCGAGGCGACAAGCGTCCCGTTCGGTAACGAAAAGGCTTTTGTTCCGATATCCATCCGGATGCCGGACGGGCCGTCGGCACAGCAGGCTGCCGGAATACCGAAGGCCGTCAACCGATCGGTGACACCGCCAAAAGCAGCCGCCGTGCCCGGAGTGACACGCGGTGAGTTCATCCCCTCACCGCGGACGATCGCCGCGAGATCCTCATCCGTTAACTGATCGAGGAAAACGTCGAGTGATGTGTTGCCTTCGTAGACATCTTTCAGTGTCAGTCCTTGATCGTCCGAGTACGTTCGATCAGCAGGTCGCTCGGCTAAGCGACGGGCTTCCGGATCCATCTTCCGTAGCGGTGTTGCTTCGTACGTGACGTCATACCCGGTCTCTGTCTGTTGCGGCTTTAACCGGTCGAATGCCGTGACCGGTGACATGTTCTCGCTTAACGTCTCGGTGACACGTAACGTATCGATCGTTTGCGTCGCCACGTGCGCCGCTGTCCGGACGTCCGTGCCGACGTACAGGTGATAGGCCCCTGCTTCGATGACGTAAGATGATTTATGGCCGGTCACACCAGCATCATCGTAACTTGCATATTCCGTCAGTGGAACGGTCAACGTCAAGGTCTCCTGTTGACCCGGTTCGAGCTGCTGCGTTTTCGCAAAGGTCACGAGTCCGCGGACCGGATTGCCGAGTTGTCCCTGTGGTTTCTCAAGGTACACCTGCACGACTTCTTTCCCGCTGCGCGTCCCTGTATTCGTGACGGCAACCGTTAACGTCACCTGTTGCTCCGTCATATCGACCGTATTTGTTACGACATCAAACGTCGTATAAGATAAGCCAAATCCGAACGGATAGAGGACGTCGTCCTTCGCAAACGTCTCGAAGTAACGGTATCCGACATAGATGTCTTCCTTGTAAATCGCCCGGTCCTCATGGCCGAAATACGGTGTTGACGGGTACGCGTCGAGGGAACGGACAATCGTATCCGGCAGTTTCCCGGATGGTGTGACCGCACCTGTCAAGAGATCGACTAGTGCATTGCCGCCTTCCATTCCGCCTTGCCATCCATACAAAATCGCACTCGGGTTAAAATCAAGTGCCCACTGCATGTCGATGACATTGCCGACGTTTAACAAGACAACCGTCTTCGGGAACGTCTGCGAGACTTTTTCGATCAATGTCAATTCGACGTCCGTCAGCAGGTAACTGCCCGGGTCTGCCGTATTGTCACGGTCTTCACCCGCCGTCCGACCGATCATGACGATGGCGACATCCGACTGCCCCGCTGCCTGAGTGACGACTTCATCCGTGACGGACATTTCTTCCTGCGACCATGGTTCCGCCGCCCAGCCTTCGCCTTTATCAAACGGATGGTCCTTGAGCCATGCCTCGTAGACGTCGAGCAATGATTGGTTCACCGTCAGGTCCGGGTGTTGCTGCAGGGCTTCCAGCGGACTTGTCACGTGCGACACGTTGACCATCCCACCCGATCCCGTTCCGCTTTTATAATAATTAAACTGATTGCGTCCGAAGACCGAAATCGTCGTCCCCGCTAAGAGCGGCAACGTCTGTTTGTCATTTTTCAGAAGGACCGCACCTTCTGCGACCGTCTGCCGGGCCAGTGCCGTATAAGCGTTCCAATCTAATGTATATGTCGTCATCTGCTCATCTCCCTATGGTTTTTGTATCAGATTTCATTACAGCAAACCGGCCTTTCAGACCGTTCGCGATTTCCGTGATGCAGTCTTCCGCTTGCGGATACTGTCCGAGTTTTTCGATAAAAGCATGATCCATGCCGTTATATTGAATCCGTTTTGTTTTAACGCCGGCACGTGCGAGTTTCCGTCCATACGCTTCGCCTTCGAGACGGAGATAATCATATTCCGCCGTGATGATCAATGCTTCCGGTAGTCCTGCCAGCTTGTCGCTGAAGAGCGGGGACACATGCGGATCCTGGACGTCCGTCGTCCCTTGCAGGTATAGGCGGTTCAACAAGCCATCCGTGTCTGCAAGAGCTGTGACGATGCCTTCGAGGAGTTCCCGATTCTCGTTCATTTCATAGTCATCAAGACGCCACTCGAAATCATCTGTCGGCAAAGCGGCGAGATTGACGACCGGGTAGAGCAGGACTTGATACTGGATCATCCGTGTCTGCTGTTCGCGGTCAAGCAGGGCACAGACGGTCGCTAAGTTTCCACCGGCACTGTCCCCGGCGACAGCCAGTTGTGTGCGGTTGATTCCGAGCTCTTCCGCCTGTTCGTAAACCCATGTGACGGCAGTGAAACAATCGTTCAGACCGGCTGGAAATGGGTGTTCCGGTGCTAAGCGATAATCGACGGAAATGACGACGACGTTCGCCCGCTCCGCTAAAAGCCGACACGGATGTTCGACCGGTTCAAGCGTTCCACCAAAAAAGCCGCCGCCGTGAAAATAGACAACCGCCGGTAGCAGTTCCGTCGACTGGGGACGATAGACCCGCGCCAGAATCGGTTGCGCGACGCTTGGAATCAACACTTCTTCTGTCGTGATCACCGTCGTCGTTAAATCTGTATTGACCCAGCCCATCCCGGCCCGCGCTGCTTCCAGTGAAAACGGGACAGATTCAGCTAGGTGCTCTTGTTGCTGCTTGAGCGTGACTGCTAAGACACGCGGATCAAGTACCCCACGTTCTTTTCGGTCGGGCACCGGTTTGATGACGACTTGAACACCGTCTTGCAGCTCACTCGTCATGTCCGTCGCTAAAAGATCAACCAGTTTATTGTAGTCCTGCGCCATGAATCTTCCTCCTTCAACCGAATCATATTCCTGCTTATCAGAGATATCTCATTTGTCAAAATAAGTATCGAAACCGCTTTCGTAAATAATTAAAAAAAATGTTCGATATCTTTTTTTCTCAAAAAGATACCGCTTACAAAATCAATCATACGCATCTTCATCCGATTAATCAATCATTCTGGATGATTCAAAAAAAGGCACCCGTCTTTCGTGTACTTTCCTTGTCGGAATGACGCGAAACGAGTGCCTTTTTTAATTAACTTAAAATATTTTCTTCCGAGACAAGCTTGAAACCGTCGATGATCGTGTCTTCCTCAACTTCGATCAAGAGACACTGTTTCCCGTTGTAATTGACTTGTTTGATGTACTTCAAGTCTTGTGGACTGACGGAGATGTTCGCGACTTTTGTATTGATTTTGATCGATTTTGCTTCGTAGTTCGGGACGATGTTACTCGCCTTCATCTCATATGCCGTATCATCGATGACCGTCTTGAAGGCCTGTTCGACCTGTTCCGTGCTGATGTCTTCGATGCCGCTTGCTTTTAAGACCCGTTCCACTTCTTTGACGTTAAGCATCGGAATGTCTTCCGCCTCATCTTCCTTCTCGTCTTCTACGACGAGCAGATGATTCACTTCCTCGTAGACACCCGCCAGTGTTTTCGAATCAACTGATTCGCCGATGACGAGTTTGACGATCTCTTCAAACACGGCTTTGTCTTCTTCCGCCGTCACGATCTGGTCACCGTTCAAGACGTTTTCGATAAACAGAAGGTCCGGTTTGTTTGGTTTGCTTGCCGTATAGAGGACACGGTTGACGTCCGCCGCGTTGTCCGTAAAACACGGGAATAAAAAGCCGCCGATTGGTGAAGCCAGTTTGATGACCGGATTGATCAGCAGGTTCGACTTGAACTCGAGATCGACATAGTCAAAGACAAGCGACTGTTTCGGCAGTTCCGTCTGATTGAGACTGCTGAGAATGAACGGTGTCGTATAGACTTCATCGTTCTTATCGACTTCCGTCTCGTCCGCCTGCCGTTTCGTTGTCTTGTAATACTGTCCGCGGATGAAGGTGACAACAATATCGTTGTCGTACTGGACGTCCTGGACCATCTTCAATGCAATCTGTTGCATCTGTTCCGTCCAGTCTTCCGTCTCTTCCGTGTACAATCCTTCATACAGCAGTTGCTGCGTATGTCCGGTCGCCCCTTCTTCCGGTTGCTGGAACTTGACCTCAAACAGCTTGATGTCGAGTTTCCCGGTCAGGACTTTCTTGAAGTTCGCGAGGAACAGCTCCTGTTGCTCGAGTTCGAGAAAAGCGAACGGTCGGCTTTCTTCGTAGAATATTTCACTCGTTTCCTTGCGGATATATACGTTATAAATTTCGTTGATTTTAAGTAGTTCCGAGTCGACCTTAAAATGGCGACGGATATCACTGATGTCTTGTTTGTTCATGGTACGGTCTCAGCTCCTTGGCGTTTGAATTCCTGATAACTTCTCAACTCATGTCCGAATCGAACAGAGGTACCCCTTTACTATACAAGAGTTGAATTTTTTTATGTTGAAAGTCCCAGCAATTTTAAATCATTCACTTTGTTTTTTGTCTAATATTGATTTTATTTTTTTAAGTAATTCCTTTCTCTATTACTTTGGACCTAATTCCAAAAAAATATTTTTAATAAAAAGTATTCAACTTTTATAATATTTACATTATTTTAACCCTATCCAAAATGTTCAATGGGATACTGGGAGATGTGAGAGATTTCTTTCACGACCATACATAAGAGGAGGCAGTTCATGTTCCAGAAACTCAAGTTACTCGCCGTATCGTTTGTTTTGTTCCTCACTGCATTTCAGTTCGACCTCTCACCCGTTTCCGCCCTTCCGTCCGGTATTCCGTCAAAAGCGACGGCGCAATCCGAGCTCAACGCGTTGACAGTCAAGACCGAAAGCACGATGATCGGTTACTCCCGTGATCTCTTCCCGCATTGGAGCAGCCAAGGAAGCGGCTGTGATACCCGACAAGTCGTCTTGAAACGTGATGCGGATTCTTATGTCGGCAACTGTCCGGTCACGTCCGGCTCATGGTACAGTTATTATGATGGACTGACATTCACGAATCCGTCCGATCTCGACATCGATCATGTCGTGCCGCTCGCGGAAGCATGGCGGTCAGGTGCAAGCAGTTGGACGACAACGACACGTCAGGCGTTCGCAAACGACCTCAACGGTCCGCAATTGATTGCAGTCTCCGCAAGTTCGAACCGTTCAAAAGGTGACCAGGATCCGTCAACATGGAAACCAACCCGTGCCGGCGCAAGCTGTGCGTACTCGAAGATGTGGATCAACACGAAAAGCCGTTGGGGCTTAAGTCTCCAATCCTCTGAAAAAACAGCACTGCAAACGATGCTGAACACGTGTACTTACTAAGAAGGAGTCGATTCGATGGAAACGAAAACCTCTACTTTCACCGCCACGCATGGCGTGATGACGAATGAAGTCGGCGTCATCAGCGGCGAACTGGAATTACGGACGACCTGCCAAGAAGATGGCAAACTCGAACTCGCCATCTCCTACGTCGGCTCAACCGACGTTTACACATTACCCGGCAAGGATTATCAGCTGCATGATGTCCGCGACCACGAAGTCGTGCACCGGATGCTCGCGACGGTGCTGGAACGGACATAAAAAGTATAAAACAATATAATTCTTTTGATATCTCCCTTATAAAGATAAGCAGTTCAATGAATCTGCTTATCTTTATAAAGGGATTTTTCATTACAACACATCTTTAGAAATGCTATCTCATTTCTTAAACACGGAATTTACATACCCATAGTTTAGATAGTGCTATTATTTGGTAATAATGTTTAAAGGAGGCGATATAGAAATGGATGATTCAGTTACTCGACTGCTCATGAAAAAAGTAAAAAAGTATAAGAAATGGACAGAGGAAGGGTTTGTCAATCCGGTGTATTGGATGGTAAATGGAACACCTTATTATATGGCTGGATTTACTAAGAATAATGCTCCTGTGGCAACAGCATATTTGACCATCGGTGATGAAAAGCTAGACGAGGCATTAGAGGCTCAAAGACACTTGGCGATTTTTGCCGACTTAAATAATAATATATTTGATATCGGAACAGTTTTTTTAAAAATTAATTCAAACTATTTTACACAACCGCTCAGTATACCTGTTGATGACGCTAATTTGTCTGTATTGACTGGAAAAGAAGCATTTTCAGAGCTTTGGAAAAATCAGCAAAAAATATTTTCGTTAGTAACTGAATATAAGCAATATTATGAGAGCGATATATTAATACGTCGGGAAATCTTTATGAAAGACATTATTAAAACACAGGAAGCAGCAAATTTATTGACACTTTATCAATACTTAAATTTAAAAATTTTACTTGATAACAATGATGAAATACATGCTTTCTCTTCTTTTTTAAAGACAACGAAACAATGGAGGAAACTTGATCGACAATCTAAAAAGTTCGTTCAAGGAATTAGTGGTAATCCTGGGAAAATGCGTAAGAGCATGGACAATCTGAACCTTATCATAGATGACGATTTTGAAACCATGATAACCTTGAATTACAATAAAATGATAGAAGAAAATAAACCAATAATTGAAGGGCAGCGAAAATACATACGCTATCCTAAATAATCTACAGGTCGTTATACATTTTTCACTTACTCGTTACTAAAGATTAAAAATACGTCGATTGATGTTGCTCCTATTTATCGAATACATTTGATTCATGATGAGAATTATTTATCAAATAATTTATTTAAGGGAGTTCTGTATGAGAGAAATTTTGATTGGATCAGGTGTAGCGCTGAGTAGTGCCGGTATTTTCATGTTGTTGTATGGACATATCCCACAGGGTTTTATCGGTTTGGTTACGGTCACTTTTGGTGTAGCCCTAGCAATGTTAACGAAAAAGAAGAAGGTAGATTGACCGTTATCTATAAGGAGGCAACGCCATGATCCATGAATTGATTCGAGCATCTGACTCTATCGCAATCAGTGGATTTATTGCAACGTGTGCTGAACAAGAGAATGATTTGATTCTTTCTAAAGGGGGTGGATAAAGTTTCCTTGGTATCATGAACAACATCTGAAATCTTAGGAGGTTAATCATGAATAATGGCCAGCCCGATTTTAACTCTGATTTTGCTTTACAATATGATTCATTTATTCGTTTAGCAGTTCCTGCCTATGATCAATTATTTTCGATGTCTGATTCTTTTTTTTATCAACCGAAAAAAACGTCTCCAAATCTCCTGGTTGTTGGAGCCGGAGGAGGAGCTGAGTTACTTTACTTTAGTCAAACCCACCCTAGCTGGTTTCTTACAGGAGTGGACCCTTCCGACCAAATGATGAAGATTGCTTCGCATAAAATACGGCAGGTAGGTACAGAGAACCGTGTCAAACTGCATCAAGGGTTTGTTCATGAATTGCCAACTGATAGTAAATTTGATATGGCTACCTGCATCCTAGTTCTCCAATTCCTGCCGGATGATAATGCTAAACTCAACTTGTTAAAGAGCGTGGCTGAACGGCTGGAACATGGGGCTCCCTTTATTCTTGTGAGTATATTTGGAGATAAAGAATCTGCTGAATTCCACAAAAATTTTGCTGCCTGAAAAGAGCGTTTTCGAAGTAACGGGGTGGACCCCGAGAAGAGTGAGGACGTACAAAGAATTCTTAAAATGCCCCTCATTCCAGAAGAAAGGATATTAGAATTACTGGATGAGGCGGGGTTCCAGAGCATTGTCAAATTCTACTCTGCATACCAAATTGGCGGCTGGGCAGCTGAGTTAAAATAATGCCTCTCTTAAAGTATGTACTATGTATAGAATTAAACTAGAATAACGAAAGAAATAATTGCGTCCATTTTCCACCTCACACCATTGTATATCTATATTTTTCTTCTTCCTCTCTGATTCCAATTCACAGGCTATTAAAATCGGTGTTAGGCACCAAAAAAGAGCACCAAAAGCTATCGTATAGTTTTTGGTGCTTCTTCGTTATAACTATATTTAAGGTGGAGAAAGGGCCATCCTCAAAAGTCGTCTTTTCTGACTTTTGGAACTCACTATTTATTGTCATGGAAATTTTTTGAGCAACCGCATTTACTTATGGTACGGTTCATTCCGATTAATCCTGTACGCCCGGTAAATCTGCTCACACAAAATCATTTTCATCAATTGATGCGGGAACGTCATCTTCGAGAAGGAAATTGTATCGTTCGCCCGTTGCATGACTTCCGGCGCCAGACCGAGCGATCCGCCGATGACAAACGCGATTTTACTTTTGCCGTACGTCGCCAGACGATCAAGTTCTGTCGCAAACTGTTCACTCGTCCGTTGCTTTCCTTCGATAGCAAGTGCATAGACATGAACATCCGGTCCAATCTTCGCTAAAATCCGTTCGCCCTCTTTTTTCTTCACTTGTTGCATCTCGGCATCACTCAATTGTTCCGGTGCTTTTTCGTCCGGCACCTCGATTTCTTGAATCGAACAATAGGCGCCGAGACGTTTTGTATATTCGGCAATTCCTTGCTTCAAGTACTTCTCTTTTAGCTTTCCGACCGTGATAATGGTAATTTGCATCATTTTTCTCGCTTTCTGACAGAAAATTCAGGAGTTATCCACAGAGTTATCCACATGTCCACATGTTGATAATTATTTTTTGCTTGACACAAGATATGTCGCAGGCTGGTCACAGTACTCACAGGTCATGTTTTTCTCTGCCGATACCTCTTCCAAAATCGGGTATTGTTCCGTTTCATCGACTACTTCGTCAAGTGCTAACTCGACGTGTTCCAAACAGACATATTTATCCACAGGTCTTCTCCTCCTTTTAAGTTATCCACATTTATCCGCTACCAGTATAACAAAAATTGACTTCTCCGGTCGGAAAAAGTTATCCACACCTCTTCTTTGGAGTTACTTCCTTGATCGGCTCCCCCTTCACCACCAATCCCTTCATCGTGTCCGCTGCACGCGACTCCTACAGGAAAAAGCGCGGCTCGTCCGCGCTGTCAGAGGAAAACGAGACCCGGGCATCGACGCCGACAGGCAAGCAGCCCGCGACTTGTTCCTCGCCTGAGGAAAGCGCATGTCAGCAAGATACGATGAGAACCAGAGACACTATCTTTTCTGTGCACAAAAAAACTACCCGTACGTATACGAGTAGTCGATCTGAATCTGTTATTGTACTGTCGCCGCTTGCGCCGACAGTTTGACATCAAGTGTCTGTTTCTCGCCGCCACGGTAGAACGTCACCTTGACGTTATCGCCGACTTTCGCATCCCGGTACAGGACACTTTTTAGATCGGCAAACGAGTTGATGTCCTTGCCGTTGATCTCGACGATGACATCATTTTCTTTCATTCCTGCTTTTTCCGCTCCGCTGTTGCCGGTCAAACCGACGACGACGATTCCGCGTGTGACGTCATTTGGTAACTTCAGACGATCTTCCCGGAAACCGCTCGGAAACTCTTGGACATCCCGAATCTGAATGCCGAGTTGCGGACGAATCACTTCACCGTTTTGTTCAAGGTCACGCATGATCGGCAAGGCTTCGTTGATCGGAATCGCAAAACCGACGCCTTCGACACTTGCTTCGGCGATCTTCATCGAGTTGATCCCGATCAATTGACCGGACGTATTGATGAGTGCTCCGCCTGAGTTACCCGGGTTGATTGCCGCATCCGTCTGGATGACTTCCGTATTGAAGTCCTGCTGACCGTCTTTGTTCGTATCAACCGGCACCGTCCGTTCCTGGGCACTGATGACACCACGCGTCACCGAGTTCGCAAAAATCCCGAGCGGGTTCCCGATTGCAAGGACCGTCTCCCCGGCACGTAACGTATCCGAATCACCGAGTTTGACGACTTGCGTCACTTTTGAGGCATCGATCGAGAGGACTGCTAAATCATACGTCGGATCTTCTCCGAGCACTTTTGCTTCAAGCGCTGTCCCGTCGGATAACGTGACCGACAAACGGCTTGCCCCTTCGACGACGTGATAGTTCGTGACGACATATGCTTTATTGCCGTCTTTTTTATAGATGACCCCGGACCCGGCACCGGTCTCTTGATCGGCACCTTGGAACGAACTTTGTAAATTCGTCACGCTGACGACCGCTTCCTTCGTCTGACTGACGGCACTGACGATATCATTTTCCGATTCCGTCGCACTCGTCGCCGCTTGTTCCGGCATCGCGGTCGAGACCGGTGCACTTGTCATCTCGTCGCGGACGAACGGCCAGGCGATCAAGGCAATCAACAAGGCACCGATGATACCGCCGATCAAGCCGACAAAAAAGGCTTTCCCGCCGCCACGGCGTTTTGGTACGGGTGGTTCTTCTTCATATGATTCACGATAAGGACTGACCGGCTCGTCTTCACTTGGTCGTCGCGGCGGAAAGCCGTTTGTCTCATCGGTCGATGCGTAAGGCTGATCCGATTCGTTCCGTGGTTCTTCTGGTCGATCCATCGACACACGCCTCCTTCTAACTCTCTTTACACAAGTATACCCCCATCACGTGACGAGTTAGCCAAATGTGGGGGTCTTTTGAGCATATTCAGTAATTTCCCATAATCAGAGCTTCAAGAGCGGCGTCGGAATGACCGGATCCGTATCGAGCAACTGGATCTTGCTGAGATCGACGTCTCGGCTCGTAAGTGTCTGCGAGACACTCATGCGGGCCAGCTCCTTCATGTTGTTGTCCTTGCTCAAGTGGGCCATGTGGATCCGTTTTGTCCGATCATCCAAAACTTCGCTCATCGCGATCGCCGCATCCTCATTCGAGACGTGACCGTAGTCACCGAGGATCCGCCGTTTGACGCTCCACGGGTAATGTCCCATCTGGAGCATCCCGATATCGTGGTTCGCTTCGAAGATATAGGCATCAGCACCGCGGATGACCCCTTTCATCCGGTCCGACACGTAGCCGGTATCTGTGATGTGGGCGAGGCGTTTCCCGTCGTGGGCAAACTGGAAGAACATCGGATCGGCCGCATCATGACTGACGTTAAACGATTCGACTTCGATGTCACCAAACTGTTTCACTTCGCCGACTTCCCAGAGGAACTTGAGGGCGGGATCAATCTTCCCGATCTTCGTCTCCATCGCTGCCCATGTCTTTTCGTTCGCATACAGCGGAATCTTATATTTACGTGCTAAAATCCCGACGCCTTTGATATGGTCCGAGTGTTCATGGGTGACGAACAACCCGTCGATTTTTTCCGGCGACCGGTGAATCTGATCAAACAGGGCGATCATCGCTTTACCAGTCAATCCGGCATCGACGAGCAGGCGCGTCTGTTCACTTTCGATGTAGAGGGCATTCCCCGTCGAGCCACTGGCAAGGACGCTATAGTGTAGGCTCATCGTGCATTCCTCATTTCTCTGAAACGGTATCAAGCCGTTCGATGGTCTGAACTCCGCCGTCGATCGCATTGACGAAATACAGTTCTTCTCCATTCAGTTCAATCTGCCACGTCGGCGGTAAAATCTGGACCGACGTCGTTCCTTCTGTCACGAGACAAAAGTAGCCAAGCTGCTGGCTCGTCATTCGTTTTGAGGCTCGGAACAATCCCTGCTCTGACAGTTGAATGATGGATTCACTGGCCGACAACAACGTGACATCTTGTGCCTGACGGACGACCTTGTTTAAGTGACGTTGTTTATAGCTGACGATTTCCTTTTGTTCGTTTAACTGAAGGACGAGCAACGACGGACCAATCATCGCATCGTCTTCACGCGATTGTTGTGGCGTCGAATAGAGCGGTTGTTCTTTATACGTCTGGACAAACGTCATCTCATTATGTTTGCTGTCATACTTCCAAAACGTATAATCCGTACCATATGCGACGGAAGACCGGACAAATGATGTCGCGGAATCACGCATCGCTTTGGCTTCGAGCGGATACGATTTCGTCAAACGGACCGACCATTCAATTTGGTTTTTGACCGATATAATCGCATCTTCAATCGAAGAACCCGCTTTTGGGGCGAGCGAACTGGCATCGACTTCTGCCGTCAAATATCCAATCTCTTTTGAGACGGATTGTAGTTTTTTCTCATCAATTTTTCGTTCCTTCAATACGGTTTTCCCATCCGCATTGGTCGTGACAACTCGGGGATCGACCATTCGATCCATCAATTGAACGGCAAGATAGACGTTCAGGATCAGAAAAGTCAGAATCAGTAATGTTTTTGCTTTACTCCAATCCATGAAACCTTATCCCTCTTTTCCGATAGCTTGATTGACCGTGGTCCATTTCCCGTTCCGTTTGATGAACCAAGCCGGTTCAAACAAGGCGTAGCGGCTTGTTGAAATCTTGTAGGTCATCTTGTATCCCATCCGAATGCCCGATATCTCATCCAGCACATCTGCTGCCTGCAGTTGTTGTTGGACTTGTTCGACGGATGGCAAACTGGATTCCCGAAGCAACAGCTTCCGGTCTGCCCGGAGCATGCTCCGACTGAGCGAACGGATTTGATTTTCCTCGAACGTCACCTTGATTGTCGCTAAATCAAAATCCGGTTGCTCAAGCAACGGTCCGGCTTCGCCAAACACCGGATACCGATTCAGATACAGACGGAACGTCGCTGCCTGTTCTTCATCCGTTTTCGACATCTGATCGAAGTAATAGCGGAAACCGCTACGTTGCGTCAACTGATCAAGCCAGCCGCCGTGAATATTGATGTAACTGACGATCGTACTGTAATCGACGGAAGACGTCTGGGTATTCGGTGATAACGTATTGAATCGAAACGCGTTGTAATCCCGGTCGTACGTCGAGACGCTGACTCCGTCCGTCAAGACGTCGAGGTCATCCCGACTCTTGATTTGTTGGACGTTCGAATTTTCCGTAAAGAAGGCACTTTCGATCCGACTGAGTGGTTTCGGATCCTGCGCGATATCATCGTAGACGAATACTTCTTCGAGCTTAGGTGTCGTACTTGGGACATACGTATAGTCGCCACCTTTCAGCTCGACTTTCGTCATCGTTTTTTTCTTATCGTAGGCAAACAGTCGTTTTAAGACCGTCTCGTCACCAATCAATTTAAAGTCCTTGAACCGTCCTGTCGTTGACTCGAGCCGCAGAATCGGACCCTCATAGTCCAGTAGATACAACCGTTTGATTGGTTCTGACATCGCAATCTGGTCTTCTCCGAGCAATTCCTCCAGCATCTTTGCACTGATCGGAGTCGGGAAAATCATCTCGACACTTCGTTTGCTCGCCGGGATGTTCGAGGCCTTATCCGTCAAGACTAAAACACCAACATCAAAGGAAGCCCCGATCCGGTTCAAGATCGTCCGGCCGATGATTTGTGTCTGATAAGCGGTTTCACCGTTCGAGTAGACGACGAGCTCCGGATTGACGAGCTGATTCCCTTCGACCGTCTTCGAGGCATCGATCTCATTAAACGACACCTGTTCCTGTTCGATCGATTCACTGCTCGGATGATACGTCCACAGCATGGCTGTCTGAACTATCGAGCCACTGACAAGCAAA
The DNA here is from genome assembly GCF_000685865.1 of Exiguobacterium antarcticum DSM 14480. Classification (GTDB taxonomy): domain Bacteria; phylum Bacillota; class Bacilli; order Exiguobacteriales; family Exiguobacteriaceae; genus Exiguobacterium_A; species Exiguobacterium_A antarcticum. The sequence continues at coordinate 1,384,033 of NZ_JMKS01000003.1, forward strand.
ATCAAGAGGACGGTTTTCAGTCGCTGTTTCGTCATCCGATATCCACCTCTTCGATCACCTCATACGGTAACGTAAAGTAAATCGTCGTACCGCGTCCCCACTCGCTTTCTGCCCAGATGTCGCCACCGTGCGCCGAGACGACGTCTTTGGCGATCGAAAGACCCAGTCCGGTTCCACCAATCTTTCGTGCCCGGGCTTTATCGACCCGGTAAAAACGTTCGAAAATCTTTTGTAGGTTGGCTTTTGGAATCCCGACCCCTTCATCCTTGATGCTGATGACGATTCGTTTCGCCCGCAACATCGTCCGGACGGTAATCGTTCCGCCTTCCGGTGAATACTTGATTGCATTCGTCAAGATATTATCCGCGACCTGAATCAATTTATCTTGATCGCCTCGAATGTAGACTCTCCGTTTCATGATCTTCCGGCGGAAACGAATCCGTTCCGGTTTCGTCATATCATGCCGGTCGAGAATCTCATTTAAGAATTGAATGTAGTCAAAGCGGACTTTGTTCATCTTGTATTCCTTACTGTCCATTTTCGACAGTTGGAGCAAGTCGGTGACAAGACGAATCATCCGTTCTGTCTCGTTTTGGGTCGTCTCCAGGAAACGTGGGGCCAGTTCCTCATCTTGATAGGCCCCTTCTGCTAACGCTTCGAGGTAACTGCGCATCGTCGTCAGCGGTGTCCGGAGTTCATGACTGACGTTCGCCACGAATTCCCGGCGATCCTGTTCGACTTGTTCTTGTTCCGTGACATCATGCAGGACGATGATCATCCCGGTAATCGGTCCACTGTGTTTTTTGACCGGAGAGAAAAAGGCCCGGACGAGAAACAGTTCGTCTTCGCTACTGAAATCAAGTAAACGAGGGGGCATCGTTCCGTCTTCCGGAATCATGAAGTCGTCTCCTAGCGCAAGCAAATCCTTCAGATTCGTCCCGACGATTCCCGCGTCATCCACTCCGACGATATCTTTCGCCTGATCGTTCATCAAGATGACCCGTAACGTCCGGTCGGTCGCGATCACACCGTCCGTCATGTTTTCGAGGACACTCGTCAACTTCCGCCGCTCGGCTTCCGTCGTCGCATTGGCTTCGAGCAACTCATCCGTCAATTCATTAAAGGACCGCGCGAGCTGTCCAATCTCATCATCCGAATAGACTTTGACCTTACGCGAGAAATTCCCGCGCCGCATTTCGATGGCCTGACGCCGCATATCGGAAATCGGACGAGTGATCGTCCGCGATAACAGGACACCGAGGATCGAGGTGATGACAAGTGCGATCACTGTCCCCGTCGCTAAGATCCGTGTGACTTGTTGCATCTGAGCATAAATCGACTCCATCGAAGCCCGGACATAAATCATCCCTGTCGTCGCACCGGTCCGTTCCGATGTGACAGGTACTGCAAAGATCCGAATCTTATCTTCCGTCCCCGGATCAAGCACCGTATCGACACGTGAGGAACTGGTCGCTTGGGCTTTTTTGATCAGTGAATTCGTCGCCCGTTGTCCGACGGCCGACTGATTGTCTTCATCAGATGTCGCTTGAATGATCGAGTCCTGATCGATGATCTGGACCTCGAGAATATCGTTTCTTGAAGTGGAGCCACTACTAAACTCAGACAGCAGTTGTCCAAGAGATTCAGACAACTGCCGTTTTGAGGCTTCATCATCGCCTGTCTTATCAAATTCCTTCCCGACGTTGTACGCAACAAGTCCGGCCCGGTCTTCGACAGATTTTGAGAAGTTCGTAATGTACTGCTTTTCAAGAGAACGAACGAAGTAAACACCAATGACTTGCATCGCGACTAAAATCAACAACGCATAAATGACGACAAGCTTCCACTGGATCGATTTAAAAAAGTTCGTTCCTTTTAACATCGTTATTCATTCTCCCCGTCTTGGAGATAGTAGCCGACACCACGGCGGGTCATGATATAGATCGGTGTACTTGGGTTATCCTCGACTTTTTCACGCAGACGGCGCACCGTCACATCGACCGTCCGGACATCTCCAAAGTAGTCGTAACCCCAGACCGTCTGTAACAAGTGCTCACGCGTCATGACTTGTCCGATGTTTTTCGCTAAATAATGCAACAACTCGAATTCACGTTGGGTGAGTTCGATTTTTTGATCTTTCCGTGTCACGGTATGAGAATTTGTATCGATATACAGTTCTCCCACTTTTAACGGACCAGGACCGGCGTTCGTAGGAGTTGCCTCTACTGCGTTGACATTTCGTAGATGTGCTTTGACTCGCGCTAATAGTTCACGTGAGCTGAATGGCTTCGTCACATAATCGTTTGCGCCAAGCTCAAGTCCTAAAACCGTATCGATTTCAGAATCCTTTGCCGTCAACATGATGATTGGGACTTTTGATGTCTTCCGGACTTCGCGGCAGACTTCCATTCCGTCCATCAATGGCAACATGATATCGAGTAAGATCAGGTCGGGTTTGAACTCCTCGACTTTCTCTAGTGCTTCGACACCATCATTTGCTACTGCAACACTATAACCTTCTTTTTCTAATTTAAATTTTAATATATCGGCAATCGGCTGCTCGTCGTCGACGACGAGGATTTTACGTTCCGTCACTGGGTGTTCCCCCTTAAAAAATTCTATTCAATCTATTTTACCTGTTTTTGAGGCATATAGAAAGGTGGCGACGGAAACTCCCGACGCCACTCTGCTGACTACATGACCCGTTCACGTCCATCGTTCCACGTGAAACATTACTTTTAGTATACGCTCTTTTGATTCATGTTGTGAATGTTTTCGCTTGATTCCTCATCAAAAAAGAAGCCGATCCAGATTTGATATCTGGATCCGCTCCTCTGAAAAAAATTATGCTTCTTCGTACAGATCACGCAGGACAACCGTCTGTTCTCGTCCTGGTCCGACTGAGAACGTGACGAGTGAAATGTCCGTCAAATCAGCAATTCGTTTTACATAATTTTGGGCATTGAGTGGAAGATCTTCAAACTTCCGAATGTGCGTGATATCTTCTTTCCAGCCTGGTAACTCTTCATAGACCGGGACACATGCTTCAAGATCGCGGAAGCTTGCTGGGTACTCGTCAATCTGTTTGCCTTTAAACTCGTATGACGTACAGATTTTAAGCGTTTCAATCCCTGTCAGGACATCGATTGAGTTCAATGCAAGATCCGTCAAACCACTTGTCCGGCGTGAATGGCGGACGACGACCGAGTCAAACCAACCGACACGACGTGGACGACCTGTCGTCGTACCGTATTCACGGCCGACTTCACGAATGTGGTGACCAATTTCGTCAAACAGTTCCGTTGGGAAAGGACCATCGCCGACACGTGACGTGTAGGCCTTACAGACACCAACGACGTGATCAATCCGAGCTGGTCCGACGCCGACACCTGATGCGACACCGCCCGCTGATGCATTCGATGACGTGACGAATGGATACGTCCCGTGGTCAAGGTCGAGCAGGACACCTTGTGCGCCTTCGAATAATACCTTTTCGCCTTTATCGAGGCTGTCGTTGACGACGACCGATGTGTCACAGACATATTTCGCGAACTCTTGACCGTATGCATAATATTCTTCGAAAATATCATCGAACGCAATCGGTTCAGCGTCGTACATCTTCGTGAACATCCGATTTTTTTGTTCGAGAACAATCTGTAATTTTTCTGCGAATGTTTCTTTGTCGAGTAAATCCGCCATCCGAATTCCGATCCGTGCCGCTTTATCCATGTAGCACGGTCCGATTCCTTTCAGCGTCGTTCCGACTTTCGCATCGCCTTTTGCTTCTTCTTCGAGCTGATCCTGCAGTTGGTGATATGGCAAGATGACATGTGCCCGGTTTGAAATGAGTAAGTTATCTGTTGAAACACCACGATCGTGCAGATACTTCAATTCCTTGACGAGCGATTTCGGGTTGACGACCAAACCGTTCCCGATGACACATTTCTTGTCTGAGTAAAAGATCCCTGAAGGAATCAGGTGTAACTTATACGTCTCATTATTAAATACGATCGTATGTCCTGCGTTGTCTCCACCTTGATAACGTGCAACGACATCGGCTTTTTTCGAAAGAAAATCGGTGATCTTTCCTTTTCCTTCGTCGCCCCACTGTGTTCCGACTACTACTACTGATGACATATTCTCATCCACCTCCACGTACGATTCAAAACCACGACTAAGTGTAACGCGGAAAAAAACAGAAGTCAACCAAATACCGAACAATTAATTGTTACAATTCTTTTTCGTTCGTTTAATTCGCTGTTTTAATTCACTTTTTTCCTTTCTCTTCAAGATATTCAAACATAACGATTCAAAAAACTCCTCTGCCGGAATCGACAGAGGAGTTTTGAACCTGTTCAAGCGGGTGGTGCATAGGAATTACTTGGTTCAAGATCGACGAACTTATTGAATTCTTTCCGGAAAGCGAGTTTGACGGTACCAGTCGGACCATTCCGCTGTTTGGCGATGATGATCTCGATCGTATTCTCATCTTCCGTTTCTTTGTTGTAGTAATCATCGCGGTACAAGAAGGCGACGATATCCGCATCCTGCTCGATCGCTCCGGATTCCCGGATATCGGACATCATCGGTCGTTTATCCTGCCGACTCTCAACACCCCGTGACAGCTGCGATAACGCGATGACCGGGACTTCAAGTTCACGGGCAAGCGACTTCAGGGAACGGGAAATCTCTGAGACTTCCTGTTGGCGATTATCGCTTGAACGACCATTCCCTTGAATCAATTGCAAATAATCGATCATGATCATACCAAGACCATGTTCCTGCTTCAGACGACGGCATTTCGCCCGAATGTCATTGACACGAATTCCTGGTGTATCGTCGATATAGATTCCGGCTTGCGACAAACTGCTCATCGCAAGCGATAACTTACCCCAGTCCTCATCTTCGAGTTGTCCGGTCCGGAGGCGCTGCGCGTCGACATTCCCTTCCGCACACAACATCCGCATGACGAGCTGTTCTGCACCCATCTCGAGACTAAAGATGGCCACATTTTCGTCGGCACGGGTCGCGACGTTTTGGGAGATGTTCAAGGCAAACGCTGTTTTACCGACGGATGGACGGGCCGCGACGATGATCAAATCATTTCGTTGGAATCCGGCCGTCACCTTATCAAGATCACGGAACCCGGTCGGAATCCCGGTCGTTTCGCCACTTTGCTTATGCAATTTATCGATCGTTGCATAGGCACTCGTCAAGACGTCAGAAATCGGAATGAAACTGGCGCTCCCTTTTCCTTGTGACACTTCGAGAATCTTCCGTTCTGCTTCGTTGAGCAAAACGTCGACCTCATTTTGTCGTTCATATCCATCCGTGACGATTTCATTGGCTGTCCGGATCAGGCGGCGGAGTGTCGATTTTTGATCGACGACATTGACGTAATAGTTGATGTTCGCCGCGGTCGGAACACCTTCCGCAAGCTCACCGAGGTACGGGAGTCCACCGACTTCCTCCAAGATGCCAAGCGTACTCAGCTCCGCCGTGACCGTTACTAAGTCAATCGCTTCGCCACGGTCAGATAACACCAGCATCGTTTCAAAAATCCGTTGGTGGGCCGCACGATAAAAATCTTGTGGTAATAATCGTTCGGACGCACTGATCAGTCGATCCGCATCGATCATGATCGCCCCAAGGACGGCTTGTTCCGCCTCAATGCTTTGGGGTGGCGTATTTTGCATTACATCACTCATCACCGGTCCCCTTTTCTACTCACGCTTCTTTGACCTGAACGTTTAACGTTGCTGTGACTTCGTTATGCAATTTGAGTGGTACTTTCGTTACGCCAAGTGTTTTGATCGGGTGCTCGAGTTCGATTTTACGCTTATCGATCTTGTAGCCCATCTGTTTTAGCTCATCGGCGATTTGTTTGCTTGTGACCGATCCGAAGACCCGACCACCTTCACCTGTTTTCGTTGAGACGACGATCGTTTCTTTTTCAATCTTCTCTTTTAACGCTTGTGCGTCTAACAACACCTGTTTCGCTTGTTCTGCCGCTTTTCGCTCATGGGCCTCATGTTGTTTGAGGTTTCCGGTTGTTGCCGGGCGTGCTAATTTCTGTTTGAACAACACGTTGTTCGCATACGCATCGGCGACTTCTTTGACGTCCCCTGTTTTACCTTGACCTTTTACATCTTGCAAGAAAATAACTTTCATTCTGTTTCCTCTCCTTTTGTTTCATCTGCTAAATAATGATCAATCGCTTTTCGTAATTCAATTGCGACGGTCAGAACCGATTCTGTCATCTGAGTCGCAGCATTCGTTAAATGACCGCCGCCACCGAGCGTCTCCATGATCAACTGGACGTTCACTTCACCAAGTGAACGGGCACTGATCGCCGTCCGACCATCCTGTAATTCCGCGATGACGAAAGCGGCTCGGATACCTTGGAGCGATAACAATTGATCCGCCGTTTGAGCGATCAAGACTTGATCATGAATCACACCGGGCTCTGCCGTCGCAATCGCCATCCCGGCCGTATAGACTTCCGTCCGTTCTAAGATATGCGACTGTTCGACATATGTCTCAAGATCCTGGCTGAGAAACTCTTGGACCAAGACCGTATCCGCCCCTTGGGAGCGGAGGTAGGACGCCGCGTCAAACGTCCGCGAACCGGTCCGTAACGTAAACCCTTTTGTATCAACGATGATGCCGGCGAGTAACGCCGTCGCTTCAAGCATCGCCAGTTTTTCGTTCGTCGGTTGGTACTCAATCAATTCCGTGACCAGTTCCGAAGTCGACGACGCGTACGGTTCGAGGTAAACGAGGACTGGCTCTTCGATGAAGTCTTCTCCCCGTCGGTGATGGTCGATGACGACCATCCGTTCAAACCGTTCAAGCAGAGCGGGCACGACGACAAGCGACGGTTTATGTGTATCGACGATGATCAGTAAAGCTTGATCATCAATCAACTGATCGGCCTGGAACGCGTTGACGAAACGGGTCGCAAGTTTTGGTTCTTGACTGATTTCATGCATCATCCGTCGAATACCTTGTCCGATTTCTGCTTCCGGCAAGACGATGTGTGCCTCTTTCTCATTCATTTCAGCCAACTTCAGAATTCCGATCGAGGATCCCAGTGAATCCATATCCGGATTCCGGTGTCCCATGATGAGGATTCGACTCGACTCCTGCATTAAATCACGCAGGGAGTTGGCAATGACCCGCGCGCGGACACGGGTACGTTTTTCCGTTGGATTGGTTTTTCCACCGTAAAAGCGAACTTTGCCATCCCGTTTGATGACGACCTGGTCTCCACCACGTCCTAATGCTAAGTCTAAACTTGATTGAGCCATCAGACCAAGCGCTGGGATTGGATCGCTTCCACACCCGATCCCAATCGACAAGGTCAACTGGACACCGCGTTGGCTCGTCTCTTCACGGACGGTATCGAGGATTGTAAATTTCGATCGTTCCAAGACCCGTAAATTTTCTTCCGTCGTCACGATAAAGTAACGATCGGAAGCCGTCCGCTTGATGTACGTACCATGATCGGCTGCCCAGTGGTTCAACAGTTGCGTGACGCGACTGTTCAACTCACTCCGGAGCTGATCTTCAATCCCTTGTGTCATCTCATCATAGTTATCGAGATAAATGACACCGATGACCGTTTGATTATCGACGAGTTGCTGTTCGACCTGGGCTTCTTCTGTCATATCAAACAGATAAAACGTCCGGTTCTCACTGTTTGAAAACACCCGATAGACGGACTCGCCGATCTCGAGTGTCGCTTGATCTTCATCGACCGCAATCATCTCGACGAACAGAGAATCAAGATCCGTCAAAACCTGTCCCATTGCCAAATCATCAAAAATCTCACGCATCGGATCATTAAACCAGGTGACGCGTGTTTCTTCATCATAAAGTAAAATACCAATTGGCATGTTCGTCAGCGCATCCTGACCGGTGTCTTCCACCTGAATCGATATGCCGGCGACATAACTTTCCCACGACTTACGCCCACGTCGCTCCTCCAGGATATGAAGAGCGAACAGACCCATCGTCAAGACGGCACCGATGGCCGCGATAACGGGGTGATCGACGGCAATGACAAAAAGTAGAGCCACGATTAATAGATACGGAACGAAACGAAAGAATCGCCGTTCTCGTTCGGGTGATACTTGCTGACCTAACCCCATCGCGTCCTCCTTGTATACTGAATATACTCATCTAAAAAATTCGTTAACTTGTATATTATAACCGAAAAGCAGGACAGGTTGAAAGCGAAGCGAAAAAAAGCGCCTTCCCTTCGAAAAGGAAAAGCGCTAGACCGTAATCAGTCAGCTACGTATGGAATTAAAGCCATTTGACGTGAACGTTTGATTGCGATTGTAAGTGGACGTTGGTATTTCGCTGAAGTACCAGTCACACGACGTGGAAGAATCTTACCGCGTTCCGAAATGAAACGTTTAAGAAGTTCTACGTCTTTATAATCGATATGAGTGATGTGGTTCGACGTGAAGTAACATACTTTACGACGACGTTTTCCACCTGGACGACGTGCCATGTGATTAACCTCCTTTTTAGAGTAAATTTTTCAGTCCGACGTTCCCGATTAGAACGGGAGATCGTCGTCTGAAAGATCGATCGAACTGCCGCCGCTGAACGGATCAGCGCCGAAGCCCGAATTCGATGAAGATGAAGCGGGTGCTGGCGAGGAAGAGTTGTTCTGCTGTTGCTGTGAACCCCATCCTGCAGCATTTCCGTTTCCACCTGTATTTGAAGTTGAAGAGTAGCTATCACTATCGGAAGAACGGCTTGCATTGCGTGATTCTAGGAATCGAACACTATCCGCGACGACTTCTGCACGATAACGACGTTGACCATCTTTATCGTCATAGCTACTAATCTGAAGGCGACCCTCAACACCTGCGAGGCTCCCTTTTTTCAAATACTGAGCAACGTTCTCTGCTTGCTTGCGCCATACGACGCAATCGATGAAGTCAGCTTCTCGCTTCCCATCTTGTCCTGTAAACGGACGGTCACAAGCGAGTGTGAATCGCGTTACCGCAATCCCGCTCTGCGTATAACGCATTTCAGGGTCACGAGTTAACCGACCGACTAAAACGACGCGGTTAATCATCAGAATCACTCTCCTGTTTCAGCTTATTTCTCGTCTTTTGTGATCATTAAGCGAACGATATCGTCACTGATCTTCATGAGACGGTCAAGTTCTTTTGTAGCTGCTGGTTCAGCAGTCACGTTAAGAAGAACGTAGAAACCTTCACGCATATCATTGATTTCGTAAGCAAAACGACGTTTACCCATTTCAGTTGTTTTTTCAACTGTACCACCGTTGTCAGTGAGGACTTTGTTGAAACGCTCAACTAGAGCTTTTCGTGCTTCCTCATCAACTTCCGGACGGATGATGTAAAGTACTTCGTATTTACGCATATCTGTCACCTCCTCTTGGACTGGCGGCTCGATTCATCGAGCAAGGAGCAATAATTCATTACTCACATTTGTTAATACTATCAAAGTATTTTGGTTTATGCAATAACGATTCGTTCGCTCCTCTTAAACGTTGAAGCGGAATGTGACAACATCGCCATCTTGGAAGACATATTCTTTTCCTTCAGAACGGTAACGTCCTTGTTCTTTGACCGTCGCCATGTTCCCAGCTGCTGCTAAGTCATCGTATGCGACAACTTCAGCACGAATGAAACCACGTTCGAAGTCAGAGTGGATGACACCCGCACATTGTGGGGCCTTCATGCCTTTTTTGAATGTCCAAGCACGGACTTCTTTTTCACCAGCCGTGAAGTACGTTGCGAGACCCAGCGTGTTATACGCAGCATGAATCAGTTGATCGAGACCTGATTCTTCGATTCCGAGATCAACCAGGAACTCTTGGCGTTCTTCCGGCTCGAGTTCTGCGATTTCTTCTTCAATGCGGGCACAGATGATGATGACCTCTGCGCCTTCTTTTGCCGCAAATTCGCGCACGAGCTGGACGTTTTCGTTGCTGTCCGCATCCGCGACTTCATCTTCGCCGACATTTGCGACGTAAAGCATCGGTTTCATCGTCAGTAACTGGAAGTGTTTGACGATTGCTGCTTGATCTTCGTTTAGTTCAGCGAGACGGGCTGGTTTTTCGTCTTCTAATAGAGCAAGGATGATTTCGAGTGCTTCGAGTTCACCTGCTGCATTTTTATCACGCGACTTGACTTGTTTTTGGACACGTTGGATCCGTTTTTCGACCAATTCGAGATCGGCAAGAATCAACTCGAGATTGATTGTTTCGATGTCATCGATTGGTGAGACTTTTCCTGAGACGTGTGTGATGTTTTCGTCAATGAAACAACGGACGACCTGACAGATTGCATCCACTTCACGGATATTGGCGAGGAATTTATTTCCTAACCCTTCTCCTTTTGATGCACCCTTGACGATTCCGGCGATGTCCGTGAATTCGAATGCCGTCGGGATCGTTTTCTTTGGGTTGACGAGTTCTGTTAATTTACGCAAGCGTGCGTCTGGTACTTCGACGACACCGACGTTTGGATCGATCGTTGCGAACGGATAGTTCGCCGCCTCGACACCTGCTTGTGTAATTGCATTAAAAAGTGTTGATTTTCCTACGTTTGGTAAGCCAACGATTCCGGCTGTTAATCCCACTTGGAATTCCTCCTTTTCGGTATTTCCTAGGAAATCCGTGCTAGCGGCCGCAGTGGGTAGAATGATTACACCACGTCAGCACATCTTTCACAATTATAGATAGTTCAATTTTTTTAAGCAAGGAGATGCGAATTCTTTTTTAAAGACATGGCTGTTTGATGTACGTTTTTCTGTAATTCGAAGCAAGCCATCGGTTTTTTTATACGTGTGGATCCAACGAAAAGCCCCTGACGACATGCTTCATCGTCAAGGGCTTGATCCGAATTCATTCTGGTAAGACTTTTTTTAAACGTTTATCAAAGTCACGGCGTGGCATCAGGATGCTTGCGCCACACCCTTGACACTTGATCCGGATGTCCATTCCGACCCGAATGATCTGCCAGCGGTTTGTGCCGCATGGATGTTGTTTTTTCATTTCGACATAATCATGAAGATTGTACGTTTTTGGCATCATCGGCTTGACCACCATTCCCTTGTTCTGTATTCATCATGACCATCCGTGGATATGGAATCTTGATTCCTTCCACTTCGAGTCCTTGCTTCAGTTCTTTCCGGATTAAGCGTCCTGCCTGGAAGTGCTGCATCGGTGGGACCTCCGCCATCAGCCGGTAGACGACTTCAGAAGGACCAAGCGTCTGAACACCCAGCATTTCAATCGGTTCGACGAACATGTCTTCATATTTTTTAGTCGTCGTATCGGCAATTTGGTGCAAGACCCGTTCGACGCGTTCCAAATCTTCTTCATACGACACTTGGACATCGACCAAAGCGAAACTGTTATCGACCGAAAAGTTCGTCACTTGTAAGATTTGACCATTCGGAATGATATGAATTTCTCCATTCAATCCCTTCAACTTCGTTGTTCGAATCCCAAGTTCTGTGACGACCCCTTCGATCAGACCGACACGAACAAAATCTCCGACCTTGAACTGACGCTCAAAGATGATGAAGGCTCCCGTAATGATGTCCTGGACTAAGTTTTTGGCACCAAATGAAATCGCCAGACCCGCGATACCGGCACTTGCGACCAGTCCCGTGATATTGATTCCAAACTGACTGAGCACGGTCAACAACATGACGATTCCTAAGACATAACGAATGGCATTTTGGAGTAATTTCAACAACGTTTCATTTTGTCGTTGCGCCAAATAGTCGTGTTCATTAATCTTTCGAATCGTAAATAACCTCGACACCGCCCCTGTCAAAACACGTGTCAATATATAAAACCCGGCGATGATGATCAGGGCGATCAACAATTTGAGTCCAAAACGAATCCACATGTCTGCGTCCATTACTTGCTCCAGAATTCGATCGACCTGGGCGACTGAATTTTGTACATCTTGATTGGTAGCCATTCTCTCCATCCTTTCAGTTCTCTCTATTACGACAGTATACGTGATTTTAAATGACTTTCAACTAAAGAACCGATTTTGACGTTAGATTTCCTTAAAAACCGGGAAAGGAAAATCATTACAGAACGCCTTCACTCTCACCATGACACCAGGACGCTGACACCAGGAGAAGAAAGGATGATCTAGATGAACTTCCGTTTCCATTCCCACGAAAAAAAGCCCTATTCCTTCTTTCTAGAATATACAGAACCATTCGCGAAAGAACGACTTGCCGAACAATTACATGAACAGGTCAGTGCACTAAAAGAAAATCGACCTGTCGTTCTCGTCTGCATCGGTTCCGATCGTTCGACAGGAGATTCACTTGGACCACTCGTCGGTACATTTTTAGAAAAAAATCGTCCGGCAAACATGCATGTTTACGGGACGTTAGCAAAGCCTGTCCATGCTTTGAATTTGGCTGAGACGATCCACTCGATTCAAACGACCCATTATCGTCCACTCGTCATCGCCATCGATGCTTGCCTCGGTCGCTTATCGAGTGTCGGTCATGTCTTTTTCTCCGAAGGACCACTTGCGCCTGGCGCTGGTGTCCAAAAAGAACTTCCGGCTGTCGGTGATTTTAATATCAAAGCCGTCGTCAACGTCAGTGGGTTCATGGAAATGATGATTCTCCAAAATACACGTCTTCACCTGGTCTATGAGCTAGCAGAACTCGTCGCCGACAGTTTTGCATTACTCGATACGAAGTTGGTCGCTGAGACGACACGTACGACGATTTCCTTCACACCACGCTCGATCTAATCGATGCGCCTCCCCATTTGGTCATCCTGATACAACAAAAGGATCCATTCCGAAAAACAGCGGAGTGGATCCTTTTTAACAGTCAGTCGTCTTCCGGCAAGAGGAGCTCGAGAATCCGATTCAGATCCTCTTCATCCGTAAAATCGATTTCGAGTTTCCCGGCCTGTTTCGTCGTTTTGATCCGGACGGTCGCACCGATTCGTTCCCGTAAAGTTTCTTCGATAAAATCAAGTTCGGTCGATCTTCTCGTCGCAGGACGGACTTGTTTTTTTTCCCGTAATTCTTGTTCAAGACGCCGGACGTTCCAATTTTCATGCATGACGCGTTCTGCCATCCGTTCAATTTTCAGTGGGTTTTTTAAAGACAATAAGGCACGGGCATGCCCCATCGACAACCGTTCTTCCATCACCGCTTGCTGGACGTTGACCGGTAACTGCAACAACCGGAGACTGTTTGTGATATGAGAACGGCTTTTCCCGACACGTGCGGCGAGTTCGGCTTGCGTCACGTTAAATTCCTCTAACATCTCGGCATAGGCCATCGCTTCTTCGATTGCGCTCAAGTCGGCTCGTTGAATGTTTTCGATCAAAGCCAGTTCCATGACACGGGTCTCATTCGCTTCAATGATCAACACGGGGACACGTGTAAAACCCGCCTGTTTCGCCGCTTGATACCGCCGTTCACCGGCAACGATTTCATAAAACCCTTCGCGTGGACGGACGACAATCGGTTGGATCATCCCATGCCGTTTTAAGGAATTCGCCAATTCCTCTAATGCTTTTTCATGAAACTGTTTCCGAGGTTGTCCCGGATTGGGGCGAATCGCTCCAATGGGTATTTCATTCATGCTAATCTCTCCTAAACGTAGCGGAAGGCACGACCGCTGTTTACGGACGTGCCTTCACGATGCGGATCCGCACCTCGACATATTCTTCACAATCTACTTCTTCCTTTTCGACCAGCAATCCGGTCCGTTCAATCATATCGACCGAATCCCGAATCGTATTCAACGCAATCCGTGTATCCCGCGCAAAACTTTTATGACGCTTTTTAGGGACCTTCGGGGTCAGTAATCGTTCGACACGTTGTTCCGTCTCCTTGACGTTCCATTCCCGTTCGATGATTTCAAGTAAGACCTGGGTCTGTAAATCCGTTGCTTTTAATGGCAGAAGGGCACGGGCATGCCGTTCTGTGATCTTTCGCTGTTTGAGTGCCTCGCGGACGACGTCCGGCAAACGGAGTAAGCGAAGTTTATTCGCAATCGTGGACTGACTACGTCCGAGTCTTCTCGCCAACACTTCCTGTGTGATGTCTTGCATCGCGAGTAAGCGGGCATAGGCTTCTGCTTCTTCGATTGGTGTCAGCTCTTCACGTTGTAGATTTTCGATGAGTGCGAGGGCAGCCGTCGTCTCGTCCGTCATCTGCTTAATGATGGCGGGAATCGTGTCCCATCCGAGCGATTGCACAGCCCGAAAACGTCTTTCCCCGGCGATGATTTCATACCCTTCGCCTTGTTTTCGGACGACAATCGGTTGCAGTAAACCATGTTCTTCAATCGTGGTCGCTAGTTCGGTAATCCGTTCCCCGTCAAAGACGGTCCGCGGTTGGAACTGGTTGGCGACCAATTCCGTTAACTTCAACTCACGGACGGTATCTTGTGGATCTAGCTCTAGGGAAACGGTTCCTCCCTTACCGAGCAGTTTGGCAATTGCATTCTTCACGTTGGTGTACCTCGCCTTCATCAGTCATCGTTTCACGTGAAACGGTGTGTTAACCTAGTGGGTCTTTCGCCGGTGTACCTGCTTTACGCGGATATTTCCCGGGTGTTAATCGTTTTTTGTCGACAATAACGATATTACGCTCACTTTCCTCACCTGGCAATTGGAATTGGAAACTTTCCCGCAAATTCCCACCCAACACTTTCAAGGCAGTTGCGCCTTCTTCCAGCTCTTCTCCCAGTTTGGCGGCTTTCAAGGCGACGAATTGTCCGCCTACTTTGGCAAGGGGCAAGCAGTATTCCGCAAGGACCGACATCCGGGCGACGGCACGTGCCGTCACGACATCAAAATGTTCCCGGAATTGTTTATTTTTACCGAATTCTTCCGCACGACCGTGATGGAAGGCAACTCCTTCAAGACCCAGTTCCGTCGCCAGCATGTTCAAGAATCCGATTCGTTTATTCAACGAATCGATGATGGTGACTTTGAGGTGTGGGAACATGATTTTAATCGGGAGACTCGGGAATCCGGCACCGGCACCGACATCACAGACGGTTTCGACTTCTGTAAAATCAAAGTAAAACGCCGCTGTGATCGAATCGTAAAAATGTTTCAGGTACACATCTTCTTCCGCCGTAATCGCCGTCAAGTTCATCTTTTCGTTCCATTCGACGAGTAGTTCATAATACCGTTGGAACTGTTTCAATTGGTGCTCCGAGACGTCAAGCCCTTGTTCCGCTAATGCTGTTACGAATTGCTGTTGATTCATCTGATTCACTCCGCAGTCAATGCGTATTGGCCTTGTTCGATGTAGACAAGCAAAATCGAGATATCAGACGGATTGACGCCTGAAATACGTGAGGCTTGTCCAATCGAGAGCGGACGCACTTGGTTTAGTTTTTGTTTCGCTTCCATCGCAAGACCACTGATCACATCATAGTCAAGACGTTCAGGAATCCGTTTTTTCTCCATCCGCATCATCCGCTCGACTTGATCCAGCTGCTTGTCGATATAACCCGCATATTTGACCTGGATTTCGACTTGCTCGGCTGCTTCCGGTGAAAGTGCGACTGGTGCTGGCGTCATCTCGGCAATCATCGCGTATGTGATTTCTGGACGTTTCAGTAACGTGATGGCATGCAATGCTTCTTTTAACGGGGAGACGCCGATTGCCGTCAACTGTTCATTGACGTCACTCGTTGCCTTGATGACAACTTTTTCAAGACGTTTCATTTCCCGCTCGATTTCTTGTTTTTTCTCCGCTAATTTCGCATGGCGGGCCTCAGTGATCAGTCCCAGTTCGTGACCGATATCCGACAAGCGTAAATCGGCATTGTCATGACGTAACAATAACCGGTATTCGGCACGTGATGTCAACAGACGGTATGGTTCATTGGTTCCTTTTGTCACGAGATCATCAATCATGACGCCGATATAGCCTTGGGAACGTGACAGGATGAGCGGGTCTTTTTGTTGGACCTTGAGTGCCGCATTGATACCCGCCATGATACCTTGTCCGGCTGCTTCTTCATATCCGCTTGTCCCGTTGATTTGTCCGGCTGTAAATAATCCGGCGATCCGTTTCGTCTCAAGTGTCGGCCAGAGTTGTGTCGGCACGACCGCATCATATTCGATTGCATAACCGGGACGCATCATTTCCGATTTCTCAAGACCTGGAATCGACCGTAAGATATCGTGCTGGACGTCTTCCGGCAGACTCGTCGATAATCCTTGGACGTAGACTTCTTCCGTGTCACGACCTTCTGGTTCTAAGAAAATCTGGTGACGGGGTTTATCACTGAACCGAACGACCTTATCTTCGATCGACGGGCAGTAACGGGGACCCGTTCCTTTGATCATCCCGGAGAACATCGGTGACCGATGAAGATTCGCATCAATCAACTGGTGCGTATATTCGGTCGTATACGTCAACCAGCATGGAATCTGTTCTGTGATCATCTGTGTTGTTTCATGGCTGAACGGCAAGGCAACCGCGTCACCTGGTTGAATCTCGGTTTTCGAATAATCGATTGTTTTGCCGTCGATTCGGGGTGGTGTTCCTGTTTTGAAACGGGCTAATTCAAATCCGAGTTCCTCCAGATGTTTCGAAAGATTGACCGAAGGCATCTGATTGTTCGGACCACTCTCATACGACAATTCGCCGATGATGATTTTTCCGCGCATGAACGTCCCGGTCGTAATGATGACCGCTTTCGCCCGGTACTCTGCTCCTGTATTCGTGACGACACCCACACACGTCTCGTCTTCGATCAATAGTCGTTCGACGAGGGCTTGACGCAACAAGAGATTCGGTTCATCTTCGAGTGCCTTCTTCATGCGGTTTTGGTACTCGAACTTATCCGCTTGTGCCCGCAGTGCGCGGACGGCTGGACCTTTTGAAGTATTGAGCATTTTCATTTGAATATACGTCGCATCGATGGCACGTGCCATTTCTCCACCGAGTGCATCGATTTCCCGGACAACGATTCCTTTTGCCGGACCGCCGATCGACGGATTACAATACATGAATCCGACCATATCGGGGTTCATCGTCAACATGACAGTCTTCGAACCCATTCGAGCGGCAGCGAGGGATGCTTCAATTCCCGCATGACCCGCTCCGATGACGATGACGTCGAATTCACCTGCTTGATAAGCCATAACTGTGGTTCCTCCTTTTAAAAATCAACAACCTACTATCTATTATTTACCTAAACAAAATTGTGAGAACAATTTATCGAGCAAGCTGTCTTGCGCCGTATCGCCATTGATTTCTCCGAGCGTATCCCACGCACGGCGTAAATCGATCTGTACCATATCGATTGGCATCGATGCTTCCGCTGCACCAAGGGCATCTTCGATCATCTGACTTGCTTGTTTGATCAACTGGATATGACGGGCATTCGAGACATACGTCATGTCCTGCCCCTCGACTCCTTGTTCAAAGAAGAGGGCCGCGATTGCTGCTTCAAGATCCATGACCCCTGCTTCTTCCAGCAGGGACGTCGTCACGATCGGACGGTCATCTGCCAACTGTTTCACGCGCTCGAGATCAATCTGTTGCGGTAAATCACTTTTATTAACAATGATGATGGCGTTCATCCCACGAATCGCCTCGAATAACAGAACATCTTCTTCTGTCAGTTCATCGTTCCCGTTCAGGACAAGTAAAATCAGATCGGCGGAATTGAGTGCCTGCCTTGACTTCTCGACACCCATCCGTTCGACGATATCTTCCGTTTCCCGAATCCCGGCCGTGTCGATCAACTTTAGTGGAACACCACGGACATTGACGTATTCTTCAATCGTATCGCGGGTCGTCCCGGCGATGTCGGTGACGATCGCTTTTGCTTCTTGCACCAATGTGTTGAGCAAGGACGATTTCCCGACGTTCGGTCGTCCGATGATCGCTGTCGATAACCCTTCTCGGAGGATCTTTCCTTGGCGCGCCGTTGCGAGCAATTCCGTTAAGATCTGTCGTACTTCTCCTGCATTCGTTTGCACGATTTGTTGTGTCATCTCTTCCGCATCATATTCCGGATAGTCGATGTTCACTTCAATCGAAGCAATCGTCTGTAACAATTGTTCCCGTAAATCTTGGACCAGTTTCGAGAGACGTCCTTCGATTTGACCGACGGCGACGGTCATCGCCCGGTCTGTTTTGGCACGAATCAAGTCCATCACGGCTTCCGCCTGTGACAAGTCGATCCGTCCGTTCAAAAAGGCACGTTTCGTGAATTCGCCGGGTTCTGCTAATCGCACATCTGGTTGCTCCAGAATCAATTCGAGTACACGGTTGACGGCGACGATGCCTCCGTGACAGTTCAATTCCACGACATCTTCACGCGTAAAGGTTTTCGGAGCCCGCATGACACTGACCATCACTTCATCGACGACTTGTTCAGTCGTCTGTTCGACCAATTTACCGTAATGGATCGTATGCGTCGGGACGTTGTTCAAGCGGTTCGCGCCACGGTAGACACGATCGGCTGTTGCGACCGCCTGTGGACCGGACAAGCGAACAATCGCAATCGCTCCTTCCCCCATCGGTGTTGAAATCGCGGCTATCGTATCAAATTCCATCATCTGTTGTTCACACCTCGTTTTCTGCAAGCTTTTCTATAGTTAATGTTCAGGAATGATATAAATGGGTATAACGTGACAACTATACACGAAATAGCCCAAAAGAAAAAGAGCGACACTCTGTAAAAACGGAGTATCGCCCTCATTTGTGATTAACGTTTCTTTTTCGGTTTCTTTGGAGCAGGAGCTGCTTCAGCCGCTTCTTTTTCACGTTTTGAAGCAATTGTTGCTTCCGTCTGCACTTTGATCTTCTCGCGCATCGGTTTCATGATGACGATTGTCACGATAATGGAGAAGATATAACCAACGACCCAGTAGAGAGACAAGGCAGATGGTAACGTCACACCCATGACGAAGATCATGACTGGGAAGACATACAACATGATTTTCATCTGTGGATTATCGTCTTGACCGGCCATCGAGATTTTCTGTTGCAAGTACGTAAAGACGGCTGACAAAATCGGCAGGATGAAAAGCGGATCCGGTTTTCCGAGATCGAACCAGAGGAACGAATGTTGGAAAATCGCCGGCGTATAGATGATCGCATTGTAGAAAGCAATCAAAATCGGCATCTGAATCAAGATTGGTAAACAGCCGGCAAGCGGATTGACGTTGTGTTCTTGATACAGCTTCATCATTTCTTGTTGCAATTTTTGCTGTGTTTCTTGATCTTTCGAACTATATTTCTCACGAAGTTTCATCATTTCTGGCTGAATGACTTGCATACCACCCATGCTCTTCGTTTGTTTAATCATCAACGGTAAGATGACCAGACGGACGATCAATGTTGTGATAACGATCGCAATCCCGTAATCTCCATTAAAGTACTCAGCAAATTTACCAATCAACCATGCCATCGGCCAAACAAAGTAGTGTTTCCAGAAACCTTCTGTATCAGCGGTAATCGGTTCACCGGTCCCGTATGTTCCAGGGGTACAACCAGATAGAACGATTGCGAGTACGGACATCAGCCCAAGCGTCAGCCAAATCTTAGTTCTCTTGTTCATAATTCCTCCTAGTAATGTTTACACGTGGTCGGTCCTCGTATTTCTATATGATAGAAGTAGGCGAGCGGCCGCTACAAATCAACAGGATATACTGCACGTTTATTTAACTTGTCGCTTCCAGACACCAGAACGTTTAAAGACGTGGCGCAAACTGTCCGCGACTTCTTGAGCAGTCATCTTCGCAGCCGGATTGCGCGCGATGATCACAAAATCATAATTCGGGGCAAGCGACGCTTCATGAAGCTGACAGGCTTCGCGAACGTAACGTTTGACTTGGTTGCGAACAACGGCGTTCCCGATTTTCTTACTCACCGATAAACCAATCCGAAAGTGAGTCTGCTGCTCTTTTTTTAGTGCATATACGACAAATTGCCGATTTGCGACAGAGGCTCCTCGAGTAAACACCGCTTGGAACTCCTTGTCTTTCTTGACGCGGTATTCCTTTTTCACCTTGATCACACCCCATCCTGACATCACGAAAATTCGTCGTCTTTCATCATATCATAGAATAAACCTGCTCTGCGAGAGTCGTCTTGTGACAAAAACACGAACATCCTAAAAAACAACAAAAAAAAGATCACTCCAGGCATCGCCAGAAGTGATCTCATCATCGCTCGATTATACAGTCAAGGCTTTGCGGCCTTTAAGACGGCGAGCAGCCAAGATCCGGCGGCCACTCTTAGTTGCCATGCGCGCACGGAATCCGTGAACTTTTTTGCGCTTACGGTTGTTTGGGTTGAAAGTTGGTTTCATTAGTCTGCACCTCCTTTAAAAATACTCTATAAAAATCATCGTTTTCTACTTTAAGGCAGTCTTGTATATTATATAAATCAAAAGTGACCTTGTCAATGAAAGTTCATAAGAATTATCATGAGCCTTTTCAGCAATCATGAACGCGATTCATGGAAATAGAATTCACCAGCCTGTTTCATATCATACGATATCGTTTGCTTCGTAAGACGGATCAAGAACTTCCTCGTTTAAACTATCCACAGACTTATCCACACTATCCACATGTTCCGTGGATAACTTATCACTTTGTCTACAATAGTATTTTTTAAAATCAACGTCAAGGTCTGTTTCCGGATTTTTTTTGCACAACTTCTTTGATTTTGTGTATAACTTTTTTGAACGCTTCCTCTTTCGAAAAGTTATACACATCTTATCCACAACTTATCCACACTATCCACAGCCTGTGGGTAACTGCCTGTGTATATGTTGATTTACTTGTGGATAAATCGTTCTAACCATTGCCAGACCCCATTTCATTTGATACACTAATTGTGCATAACATGAACGTAAGACAAATTGATTCTTCAAGTTATACACAGCCTGTGGATAACTTTATACACAGAAATCAACCCCTGTGGATAACGTTATCCACAGTTTTTATGTTCTGGGGATAAGTCGTGTTTCTTCATTAAGTTAGTCCTGTGTATAAACCTGTGTATAATTTTTTATATTATGATAGAAAAAGGGGGGTATTTATGAAAAACGCTGCCGAACTTTGGCACAATGTATTATCTGTAATCGAGGAAGAACAACGTACCCCAAAAGCCAGTTACGACATGTGGTTAAAGTCTACAGAAGGAGTCACGCTGAATGGAACGACCTTGATCGTCTCCGCACCAGCAGCTTTTACAGTAACTTGGTTAGAACGTCAGTACTTATCTCTATTAGAAGATACCGTCGAAGAAGTGACAGGAAGCCGGCTTGATATTCAATTCATCGAGGAAGGTCAAGCAAAACATATGCTCGATCGTCAAAATGAGGAAGTAATCGAAGCAGCTCCACCAACAAAAGTCCCAAAGAAACGTACACCGACGGATGAGCTCGTCATGAGTGAGCTGGGACAACTCAATGCCAAATATACCTTTGATACGTTCGTCATCGGGTCGGGCAACCGCTTTGCCCATGCTGCCTCTTTGGCCGTGGCAGAAGCACCGGCTAAAGCCTACAATCCACTTTTCATCTATGGTGGGGTCGGACTTGGAAAAACGCATTTGATGCATGCGATCGGTCAGTACGTCCAAGATCAAAAACTCGGTACCAAAATTGCTTATGTTTCATCGGAACAGTTTACAAACGACTTCATCAATTCGATTCGTGATAACAAAACGGTTCAGTTTCGGAACAAATATCGGAACATCGATGTTCTATTAATAGATGATATTCAGTTTCTTGCCGGAAAAGAACAGACGCAGGAAGAGTTTTTCCATACTTTCAATGCGTTGCATAACGATCAGAAACAAATCATCATCTCAAGTGATCGTCCGCCTAAAGAAATCCCGACGCTCGAAGATCGACTGCGTTCACGCTTCGAATGGGGACTGATCACGGATATCACGCCACCGGATCTTGAGACACGGATTGCGATTCTCCGAAAAAAAGCCAATGCGGAACAATTGGATGTTTCCAATGAAGTCATGCTCTACATCGCCAGCCAGATCGATACGAACATCCGGGAACTTGAAGGCGCCTTAACCCGTGTCATTGCTTACGCGAACCTTGTCGGGCGAACGATTGATCCGAATGTTGCTGCCGAAGCTTTGCATAACATCATGCCTGCGAGTGAACCCCGCAAAGTGACGATTCGTGACATTCAAGAATCGGTCAGTAAACACTTTAATCTGCCGTTTGATGATTTAAAAGCTAAAAAGCGAACGAAGTCGATTGCTTTCCCCCGTCAGATTGCGATGTACCTGTCACGGGAAATGACAGAAAGCTCCTTGCCGAAAATCGGTGAAGAGTTTGGGGGGCGTGATCACACGACCGTCATCCATGCCCATGAGAAAATCAGTACACTCGTCAAATCAGACGGAGAAACGGGAAAAGTCATCGAACAAATCAAGCATGAATTGAAACATTCTTAAACCTGTGGATAAGCTGTGGATAAAAGAGGCTAGTTATCCACAAGTTATCCACAAGCGTTTTGGCTCTATACCAAGTTATCCACCGACTTATCCACACTATCCACAGCCCCTAATACTATTATTAAAAAAATATATTATTATGTTATGATGATGTAACGCCCATTTTGAGAGGAGCTTAACGACAATATGCATATTACAATTCAACGTGATACTTTAATCCAAGCAATTCAAGATGTAGCAAAAGCCGTTTCATCCCGAACGACGATTCCGATCCTGACAGGAATTAAACTCGAGGCTCATGGAGATGGTATGACGCTGACAGGAAGCGATACAGAAATCTCGATCGAACGGACGATTTATGCGGAAGAGAACGGTACGTCGTACGTCACGGTCCATCGTGCAGGAAGCGTCGTCTTAAACGCCCGCTTCTTTGGAGATATCGTGAAAAAGTTACCAACGGATGAAGTGATCCTCGAAGTCTCACCGAACTTCATGACACGGATTCAGTCCGGTACGGCAGAATTCCATTTAAACGGACTCGATCCAGATGAGTTCCCGCGTCTTCCGCAAGTCGATGGCGGACAACAGTTCCGTTTACCAGCAGACTTATTGCGGTCAATGATTCGTCAAACGAGTTTTGCCGTCGCAGTACAGGAAACACGTCCCGTACTGACAGGTGTCAATTTCTCGGCGGATAAAGACATCTTGACGTGCGTCTCGACGGACAGTCACCGACTGGCGTTACGCCGCGCACAATTTGAGACGGATCATGAAATCTCGTTCCAGAACGTCATCGTTCCAGGGAAAAGTTTAAACGAGTTATCGAAATTACTTAGTGATGGTCATGTCGATATCACGATTACGAATCAACAGATCCTCTTTAAGATGAAACATGTCCTATTCTTCTCGCGTCTGCTTGACGGCAATTACCCGGATACGTCCCGTCTGATCCCGGAAGAGTACCGGACTGCTGTCCGAATGAACGCAAAAGACTTGTTGCAAGCGATCGATCGCGCATCTTTGCTCGCACGTGAAGACCGCAACAACGTGATCAAGTTCGCGGCGGAAGGGACGACGGCTGTTGAAATCTCGTCTCATTCACCAGAAGTCGGTAAAGTATCGGAGCAGGTCAGCATCTTGTCACTTGAAGGAGAAGAGTTAAAAATCTCGTTCAATTCGAAATACATGATGGACGCCTTAAAGGCACTGGATGCGACGGATATCGAAATCCAGTTCACCGGTTCGATTCGACCGTTCATCTTGCACCCTGTCGATCAAGACAATGTCTTACAGCTGATCTTACCGGTTCGAACGGCATGATTTGCACCCAAGGAACAGCCTCTGTTCCTTGGGCTTTTTTTGAAATCCGTATATACGTTCGTTCATTTTGCCAAATCGCGAGTTTTTTAGTACAATAAAGAGTACGTCATTTATAATATGTAGGTAGGAGGAGTCAAACCATGAATCAAATCAAGATTTCAACAGAATACGTCACATTAGGTCAGTTCCTGAAACTTTCAGATATCATATCGAGCGGTGGACAAGCCAAACCATTTCTCGCTGAGGTACCCATTCTCGTCAACGGTGAAGTCGATCAGCGACGTGGTCGTAAACTACGGGATGGAGATGTGATTGACGTAGAAGATTACGGTCAGTTCATCATTAAGAACGAGGGGAACTAACGTGCGACTCGATTCGGTCCGACTCAGTCATTATCGCAACTACGAGTCGTTGGAATTATCTTTTTCAGAAAAGACGAACGTTCTGATTGGGGAAAACGCCCAAGGGAAAACGAATCTGCTTGAAGCCATCTATGTACTGGCTCTCGCCAAGTCCCACCGGACGACGCACGACAAGGAATTGATCCAGTGGGATGCGGAGACGGCGCGGGTGGAAGGACGGATTCATAAACGTAGAGGATCCCATTCACAGGAAATCGTCATTTCAAGTCGTGGGAAAAAGGCGAAGTTGAATCATCTCGAGCAACGCCGCCTGAGTGATTATGTCGGGGCATTGAACATCGTGTTGTTTGCGCCAGAGGACTTACACATCGTCAAAGGTAGCCCGCAAATCAGACGTCGCTTTTTGGATATGGAAATTGGTCAGGTCAGTCCGGTCTATCTACATGAATTAAGTCAGTATTTAAAAGTCCTCAAACAACGTAATGCGCTGTTGAAACAGTTGTCGATCAAAGGTGGAGATGAGACGTTCCTCGATGTCTTGACGGAGCAGATGATTACGCTTGCCGTTAAAATCGTCCAGCGCCGCCATCACTTCATTGCCCAGCTTGAAAAATGGGCACGTCCGATTCATGAAGGAATCAGTCGCGGACAGGAAAAGCTCGTCTTGATCTATCGTTCCGATACATTTAGCAATGATTTGCTCGATGTCGAAGGAATGACTGCTTCTTATACGCAGAAGTTTGGTAAAATGAAGACAAACGAAATTAGAAGAGGTGTGACGCTGTTCGGACCCCATCGCGATGACTTTGAAATGGAAGTCAACGGAAGGAATGTCCAGACATACGGTTCACAAGGACAACAACGGACGGCGGCACTCTCTTTGAAATTAGCAGAGATTGAATTGATTCATGAAGAAGTGGGGGAATATCCGTTGCTACTTCTAGACGATGTCTTATCCGAGCTCGATGATCATCGTCAAACCCATTTGCTCGATACGATGCAACAAAAAGTGCAGACGATCCTGACGACGACAAGCGTCGATGGAATTGCACACGAAACGATCAAACAGGCAAAGTTGTTCCACGTGAAACAGGGGGCTGTCATTTTGGAAGAGACATCATACAAAGAAATAGTAGGTGAGAAAACCGATGAGTAATCATGAAGATATGGAAGTAGAACAAGGGTACGGTGCCGATCAGATTCAGGTGCTTGAAGGTCTAGAAGCCGTTCGGAAACGTCCGGGTATGTATATCGGATCGACTGCGTCGAAGGGACTTCACCATTTAGTCTGGGAAATCGTCGATAACTCGATCGATGAAGCACTCGCAGGGTATTGCGATACGATTAAAGTGACGATTGAATCAGGGAATTCGATTTTAGTCGAGGATAACGGACGGGGCATCCCGGTCGATATTCAAGAAAAGATGGGACGTCCGGCAGTAGAAGTCATCTTGACGGTCCTTCATGCGGGCGGTAAATTCGGCGGCGGCGGATATAAAGTATCCGGTGGTCTACACGGTGTCGGGGCATCCGTCGTTAACGCGCTCTCGACGAAACTGGAAGTTTTCGTCAAGCGGAATGAAAAGTTGTACTACCAAGCGTATCACCGTGGTGTACCGGCTGAAGATTTAGCGGTCATCGGTACGTCAGAAGAGACAGGAACGATGATTCGTTTCTTCCCGGATGATGAGATTTTCCAAGAAACACTCGAATACGATTATGATCTGCTTGCGACACGCTTACGTGAGCTGGCATTCCTAAATAAAGGACTGACGATTCAGATCACGGATGACCGTTCTGATGAACCGATTACGCGTAGTTTCCATTACGAAGGCGGAATCAAGTCATATGTCGAGCATTTAAACCGTTCGAAAGAAGTCGTTCACGAAGAGCCGGTCTATGTACACGGCAACCGCGACGGCATCGAAGTCGAAGTGGCGTTACAGTACAACGATGGATTTGCAGCAAACATCTACTCGTTTACGAACAACATCCCGACGCATGAAGGTGGGACACACGAAACCGGTTTTAAGACCGCGTTGACACGTGTCGTCAACGACTATGCGAAAAAGTTTGGTTTGATGAAAGATGCAGACGGCACATTGTCTGGCGAAGATGTGCGTGAAGGGATGATAGCGATCGTCTCGATCAAACACCCGAATCCACAGTTCGAAGGACAGACGAAAACGAAACTCGGCAACTCCGATGCGCGGACTGCTACGGACACGCTATTTTCTTCGGCATTCGAGCAGTTCATGATGGAGAATCCGACGAGTGCCCGTGCAATCGTCGAAAAAGGAATGATGGCGTCTCGCGCCCGAATGGCTGCGAAACGTGCGCGTGAATTAACACGGCGTAAAGGCGTTCTCGAAGTCAGCTCACTTCCGGGTAAACTGGCCGACTGTTCGTCACGTGATGCGACGATCTCTGAAATCTATATCGTTGAGGGTGACTCAGCGGGTGGTTCGGCAAAATCCGGACGTGACCGTCACTTCCAGGCGATTTTACCAATCCGAGGTAAAATCTTGAACGTCGAAAAAGCACGTCTCGACAAGATTCTTGGCAGTAACGAAATCCGGACGATCATCACGGCGCTTGGGACGAGTATCGGTTCTGAATTCAACATCGAGAAAGCCCGGTATCATAAAGTCATCATCATGACCGATGCCGATGTCGATGGTGCCCACATCCGGACACTCTTATTGACATTCTTCTATCGCTACATGCGTCCCCTTGTCGAGCATGGGTATGTCTACATCGCTCAGCCACCGCTTTACGGCATCAAACAAGGGAAAAACATCACGTATGTGCATAACGAACGTGAACTGAACGAAGCATTAGCAGCACTTCCAGAAAATGCACGATACGACATTCAGCGTTACAAAGGTCTCGGTGAGATGGATCCGGAGCAACTGTGGGAAACCACGATGGATCCAAGTGGTCGCCAAATGCTCCGTGTCGAGCTTCAAGATGCGATCGAAGCAGATGAGGTCTTTGATATTTTGATGGGAGACCAGGTAGAACCACGTCGTGACTTTATCCAGTCGCACGCACACTATGTGAAGAACTTGGATATTTAACGTTGAATAGAGAGGGTGGCCATACGAATGTCCGATCAACAAGGGATCATTAAAGATATCAACATCAGTCAAGAAATGCGTACGTCCTTCATGGATTATGCGATGAGTGTCATCGTCGCACGTGCCTTACCGGACGTCCGTGATGGCTTGAAACCAGGTCATCGTCGTATTTTGTACGCGATGAACGACTTAGGTATTCGCGCCGACAAACCACATAAAAAATCCGCCCGTATCGTTGGTGAAGTCATCGGTAAGTATCACCCGCACGGTGATTCTGCCGTTTACGACACGATGGTTCGAATGGCGCAGGACTTCAGTTACCGTTATGAACTCGTCGACGGTCACGGAAACTTTGGATCCGTTGATGGGGATTCGGCCGCAGCCATGCGGTATACGGAAGCTCGTATGTCAAAAATCGCGATGGAGATCATCCGCGATATCAATAAAAACACCGTCAACTTTAAAGACAACTACGATGGTTCGGAACGGGAACCAGAAGTATTACCTTCTCGTTTCCCGAACTTACTCGTCAACGGTTCGAGTGGGATCGCGGTCGGGATGGCAACAAACATCCCACCTCACCAACTCGGTGAAGTCATCGACGGCGTGTTAGCTCTTTCGCATAACCCGGACATCACGATCCAGGAACTGATGCAACATATACCAGGACCTGATTTCCCGACAGCCGGTGAAATCTTAGGACGCAGTGGAATCCGTCGTGCTTACGAAACAGGTCGCGGATCGATCATCGTCCGAGCCAAAGCGGAAATCGAACAGACAAAAAAAGATCGCGAACGGATCATCGTGACGGAGTTGCCGTACCAGGTCAATAAAGCCCGTCTCGTTGAAAAAATTGCCGATCTCGTCCGGGAGAAGAAAATTGAAGGCATCACCGACTTACGGGATGAGTCGGATCGCCGTGGTATGCGTGTCGTGATGGAAATCCGTCGTGATGCGAATGCAAGTGTCATCCTCAACAACCTGTACAAACAAACGTCGATGCAAACGACATTTGGGGTCAACATGCTTGCGATCGTCAATGGTCGTCCACGTACGTTGACGTTGAAGGAAATGTTGTATCACTATTTAGAGCACCAAAAAGAAATCGTTCGTCGCCGGACGCAGTTTGATCTTGAGAAGGCGGAAGCACGTGAACATCTCTTAGCGGGTTTACGGATTGCGTTGGATCACTTGGATGAAGTCATCCGGATCATTCGTGCGAACCGGACGGCAGATGCTGCCCGCGAGCAGTTGATGGAACGTTTTGCGTTATCAGAGAAACAATCACAAGCGATTCTCGATATGCGTCTCCAACGTTTGACCGGTCTTGAGCGTGAGAAGATTGATGCTGAGTACGATGAAATCATGCAGTTGATTACGGAACTCAAAACCATCCTCGAAAGTGATGAAGAGTTACTCGAATTAATTCGGACAGAACTCGAAGAAGTAAAAGAACGCTTCAACGATAAACGTCGGACTGAAATTCGGATGGACCATATCGAATTCGAAGATGAAGATTTGATTCCGGAAAAAGACATCATCATCACGTTGACAAGCAGCGGCTACATCAAACGTTTGACGACGGATTCATATCGTGCTCAACGTCGTGGAGGACGCGGTGTCCAAGGCATCGGAACGAATGATGCCGATTACGTGACGCGTCTCTTATCATGTTCGACGCATGATACGATCTTGTTCTTTACGAACCGTGGTAAAGTCTACCGGATTCGTGGATATGAAGTACCGGAGATGAGCCGGACCTCAAAAGGTGTACCAATCATCAACTTGATTCAAATCGAGCGCGATGAAAAAGTAGAAACGATGATTCCGGTCAACTTCAAACGGTATCTCGAAGAACAACAAGCAACGGAAGAGACGGAAACGGTCATCGATGTTGCGGTTGAGTCGGATGAGACGGTTGGATCTTCAGAAGGTCTGGAAGAACCGGAAGAAGTCTTAGATACAGAAGAAGTGATGCAAGACGAGCAGAAGTCGTTGATTTTCATGACCCGTAAAGGGCGTGTCAAACGTTCACCGTTATCTGCCTACGCTCGTATCAATAAAAATGGTCTGATTGCGATTCGTCTATTCGAAGACGACGAACTGACATCCGTTCGACTGGCTTCAACGGAAGATGAAGTCTTTACGGTCTCAAATAGTGGGAAAGCGATCCGTTTCCCCATTACGAATGTCCGCTCGATGGGACGTGGTGCACGAGGCGTCAAAGCGATGAACCTGTCAGCAGACGCAATCGTCATTGGGATGGAGCTTGCCCGAGACGACCAGGACGTACTTGTTATCACGGAAAAAGGGTTCGGGAAACGGACGCCAATGACCGAATTCCGGACGCAATCACGTGGTGGTAAAGGACTGATCGCGAGTAAAGTGACGGAACGTGTTGGTCAAATCGTTGCGCTTCGGATTGTTGATGTGGATGATGACATCATGATCATGACAGAAAGCGGAATCGTCATTCGGACGGATTCACAAAACATCTCAAGTGTCGGACGTAACGCACAAGGGGTGAAAGTGATTCGAATCGAAGAAGGTGACCGTGTCGCGACCGTTGCAAAACTGAAAAAAGAAGATGTTGCCGAGGAAGAACTCGCTATCTTAGAAGAAGGAGTCACTGTTTCAGATGAACAGGATGACGCTGCTTCTCAAGTAAGTGAGGAATCTGAACAGGCGCCAGAAGAATAAACCGAGTAGAATGAGGTACAGCAGAGTGAGGACAGTTTTGTCTTTACTCTGCTGTTTTTCTAAAAATCATTATGAGGAAGGAACGAGACAAAGATGCGTGTGGCAAGTGAGCGGCTCATCCTTGGTGACCGAATAACGGAATCTCTTTTTTTACATACTGATATCCCGATCGTTGAAGCAGGAAAAAAACTTGGAGCAGATGAATTAAGACGGATCAAACGGTTTTTGATAAAAGAAGTCGACATCGAGGAACGACCAGAAGGGATGAACGAGGATCCGTTGATGGATGTCGAAGTAGGCGACATGACAGAGAGCAGTCCATTTGATCAATTGATCGATACGTACAATCACGTTTTTACATCGTGGGAACAAGGATTAGTCCCGAACGTCTATGATGCGTTACGTTGGGTCAAGGAGTCGATGCCGGAAATGGTCCGTCGGGAAGATATCTTACCGTACTTCTTAGAACGGGGAACAGAAGCCTACACAGTCCGGCACGCGATTTACCGTGGGGCGATTGCCCAGCTACTAGCAGAAGAAGTAGGAAAAGAACGGAAGATGCTTCATGATTTATGGGTTGCGTCCTATTTTGCAGATTGTGGGTTGGCCCGGATCATGGAGTGGCGCCATACAAAACGGTATGAAGCGATGCAACAAGAGATTTTTCATCGTCATCCAGCAATGGCTTTTCAAGCCTTACAAAAAGAAAGTGTCATTTCAGATACGGTCAAACGATTAATTGTCCAACACCATGAACGGTTAGATGGATCGGGTTACCCGTTAAAAGTCAAAGGCGATAAAATCATGGATCATACCCGACTCTTCATCGTTGCAGATGTATTCGCCGCTATGACCAGTTGGCGTCCGTACCGTGAAGCATATACTGTGTATGATGCCTACTGTCATTTAAAATCGCGACCGATGCAATACGATTCGAAATACGTCACACTGCTCGGACAACTGTTGCTGCCGATCGAAATTGGGGACCGTGTGTTGATCAGCAACGGTAAAATCGCGACGGTCCTTCGAAAGAATCCGGTTTTTGATCGCCCGGTGATTGCCTATGAAGAACATAACCAACGAGTTGTCAAAGATTTAATGGAAGAACGTCAGCTGAACATCATCCAACTCATGGACTGAAACAATTGTCTTAAAACCTGTTTAGTACTATGTTCTTCTATAGAAGAAAAACTCTTTTGTTCATCGTATGATGAGTGAAAAAAAGAGTTTTTCTTTTTTTTATAAAAAACACTTGTACAATAATAAAAGCCATGGTATATTATTTCTTGTCCTTACGAGGACGAGCGCACTGCGGGAAACAAGAAAAAAACTTCTTTTGAAAAGTTGTTGACTTATTGTTTCAGACTTGGTATTCTAATTGAGTCGCCAAAACAGGCGCGGACGAACTTTGAAAACTGAACGATGAGGCAAAAAACGTATCTTCGGATACAAACAATGAATGAAGCGCAAGCTTCGTCAACGTGACTTCGGTCACAACAACGAGCAAGTCAAACACTTTATGGAGAGTTTGATCCTGGCTCAGGACGAACGCTGGCGGCGTGCCTAATACATGCAAGTCGAGCGCAGGAAGCTCATGGAACTCTTCGGAGGGAAGTGAGGGGAATGAGCGGCGGACGGGTGAGTAACACGTAAGGAACCTGCCTTAAGGATTGGGATAACTCCGAGAAATCGGAGCTAATACCGGATAGTTCTTCAGACCGCATGGTCTGATGATGAAAGGCGCTTCGGCGTCACCTTGAGATGGCCTTGCGGTGCATTAGCTAGTTGGTGGGGTAATGGCCCACCAAGGCGACGATGCATAGCCGACCTGAGAGGGTGATCGGCCACACTGGGACTGAGACACGGCCCAGACTCCTACGGGAGGCAGCAGTAGGGAATCTTCCACAATGGACGAAAGTCTGATGGAGCAACGCCGCGTGAGTGATGAAGGTTTTCGGATCGTAAAACTCTGTTGTAAGGGAAGAATAGGCGTGAGAGGTAATGCTCATGCTATGACGGTACCTTACGAGAAAGCCACGGCTAACTACGTGCCAGCAGCCGCGGTAATACGTAGGTGGCAAGCGTTGTCCGGAATTATTGGGCGTAAAGCGCGCGCAGGCGGCCTTTTAAGTCTGATGTGAAAGCCCCCGGCTCAACCGGGGAGGGTCATTGGAAACTGGAAGGCTTGAGTACAGAAGAGAAGAGTGGAATTCCATGTGTAGCGGTGAAATGCGTAGAGATGTGGAGGAACACCAGTGGCGAAGGCGACTCTTTGGTCTGTAACTGACGCTGAGGCGCGAAAGCGTGGGGAGCAAACAGGATTAGATACCCTGGTAGTCCACGCCGTAAACGATGAGTGCTAGGTGTTGGGGGGTTTCCGCCCCTCAGTGCTGAAGCTAACGCATTAAGCACTCCGCCTGGGGAGTACGGCCGCAAGGCTGAAACTCAAAGGAATTGACGGGGACCCGCACAAGCGGTGGAGCATGTGGTTTAATTCGAAGCAACGCGAAGAACCTTACCAACTCTTGACATCCCCTTGACCGCTTGAGAGATCAAGTTTTCCCTTCGGGGACAAGGGTGACAGGTGGTGCATGGTTGTCGTCAGCTCGTGTCGTGAGATGTTGGGTTAAGTCCCGCAACGAGCGCAACCCCTATCCTTAGTTGCCAGCATTTAGTTGGGCACTCTAGGGAGACTGCCGGTGACAAACCGGAGGAAGGTGGGGATGACGTCAAATCATCATGCCCCTTATGAGTTGGGCTACACACGTGCTACAATGGACGGTACAAAGGGCAGCGAGACCGCGAGGTGGAGCCAATCCCAGAAAGCCGTTCCCAGTTCGGATTGCAGGCTGCAACTCGCCTGCATGAAGTCGGAATCGCTAGTAATCGCAGGTCAGCATACTGCGGTGAATACGTTCCCGGGTCTTGTACACACCGCCCGTCACACCACGAGAGTTTGCAACACCCGAAGCCGGTGAGGTAACCGCAAGGAGCCAGCCGTCGAAGGTGGGGTAGATGATTGGGGTGAAGTCGTAACAAGGTAGCCGTATCGGAAGGTGCGGCTGGATCACCTCCTTTCTAAGGAAAACGTCCCGTAAGGGACATGCCCATCGTTCAGTTTTGAGAGCTCGTCTCTCAGTCTCGATAAGAGACACTCGCACCTTGAAAACTGAAGACATCAACAAGACATCAAACTTTTTATAACCATGTCATTAGACGTGTGTTCTTAGAATACCAAAATGCTAGATCAAGGTATGAAGGGCGTACGGTGGATGCCTTGGCACTAGGAGCCGATGAAGGACGCGACGAACAGCGATATGCTTCGGGGAGCAGTAAGTATGCTTTGATCCGAGGATTTCCGAATGGGGGAACCCACCATCCGTAATGGGATGGGACATGTTACATGAATACATAGTGTAGCGTGAGGCAGACCCGGGGAACTGAAACATCTAAGTACCCGGAGGAAGAGAAAGCAAATGCGATTCCCTGAGTAGCGGCGAGCGAAACGGGAACAGCCCAAACCGGAGAGCATGCTCTCCGGGGTTGTAGGACACTCTATACGGAGTCAAAAAGGAAGACAGTAGGTGAACGACCTGGAAAGGTCGGCCGAAGAAGGTGATAGCCCTGTAGCTGAAACTGTTTTCCCTCCAGAGTGGATCCTGAGTACGGCGGGACACGTGAAACCCCGTCGGAATCCGGGAGGACCATCTCCCAAGGCTAAATACTCCCTAGTGACCGATAGTGAACCAGTACCGTGAGGGAAAGGTGAAAAGCACCCCGGAAGGGGAGTGAAATAGATCCTGAAACCGTATGCCTACAAGTAGTCAGAGCCCGTTAATGGGTGATGGCGTGCCTTTTGTAGAATGAACCGGCGAGTTACGATAGCGCGCGAGGTTAAGCTGATGAGGCGGAGCCGTAGCGAAAGCGAGTCTGAATAGGGCGCCATAGTGCGTTGTCGTAGACCCGAAACCAGGTGATCTACCCATGTCCAGGATGAAGGTCAGGTAACACTGACTGGAGGTCCGAACCCACGCACGTTGAAAAGTGCGGGGATGAGGTGTGGGTAGCGGTGAAATGCCAATCGAACCTGGAGATAGCTGGTTCTCCCCGAAATAGCTTTAGGGCTAGCCTCGAGGTTGAGAGTTCCGGAGGTAGAGCACTGATTGGACTAGGGGCCCCCACAGGGTTACCGAATTCAGTTAAACTCCGAATGCCGGCAACTTATACTCGGGAGTCAGACTGCGAGTGATAAGATCCGTAGTCAAGAGGGAAACAGCCCAGACCGCCAGCTAAGGTCCCAAAGTGTATGTTAAGTGGAAAAGGATGTGGCGCTGCCTAGACAGCTAGGATGTTGGCTTAGAAGCAGCCACCATTCAAAGAGTGCGTAATAGCTCACTAGTCGAGTGGCGCCGCGCCGAAAATGTAACGGGGCTAAACATACCACCGAAGCTGCGGATTCCGTAAGGAATGGTAGGGGAGCGTTCCAAACCGCTGTGAAGCTGTACCGTAAGGAGCAGTGGAGCGTTTGGAAGTGAGAATGCCGGTGTGAGTAGCGAAAAGAGGGGTGAGAATCCCCTCCGTCGAAAGCCCAAGGTTTCCTGAGGAAGGCTCGTCCGCTCAGGGTTAGTCTGGACCTAAGCCGAGGCCGAAAGGCGTAGGCGATGGATAACAGGTTGATATTCCTGTACCACCGATCCACCGTTTGAACAATGGGGGGACGCAGGAGGATAGTGACGCATGCGGATGGAAGTGCATGTGTAAGTTTCGAGACCGTCTGATTGGCAAATCCGTCAGGCATCAAAGTCGAGGAACGATGCGGAGTCCCGTAGGGACGAAGGTCACGATTTCACACTGCCAAGAAAAGCCTCTAGTGAGGTGGAAGGTGCCAGTACCGTAAACCGACACAGGTAGGCGGGATGAGAATTCTAAGACGCGCGGGATAACTCTCGTTAAGGAACTCGGCAAAATGGTCCCGTAACTTCGGGAGAAGGGACGCTCTACATTGAGTAGAGCCGCAGTGAATAGGCCCAAACGACTGTTTAGCAAAAACACAGGTCTCTGCTAAATCGCAAGATGACGTATAGGGGCTGACGCCTGCCCGGTGCTGGAAGGTTAAGGGGATGGGTTAGCGCAAGCGAAGCTTTGAACCGAAGCCCCAGTAAACGGCGGCCGTAACTATAACGGTCCTAAGGTAGCGAAATTCCTTGTCGGGTAAGTTCCGACCCGCACGAAAGGCGTAACGATTTGGGCACTGTCTCAACGAGAGACCCGGTGAAATCATAGTACCTGTGAAGATGCAGGTTACCCGCGACAGGACGGAAAGACCCCATGGAGCTTTACTACAGCCTGATATTGAGGCTTTGTGCATGATGTACAGGATAGGCGGGAGACGTCGAGACCGGAGCGCCAGCTTCGGAGGAGTCACCCTTGGGATACCGCCCTTCATGCATAGAGTCTCTAACTCGCAGCCGTCATCCGGCTGGAGGACCGTGTCAGGCGGGTAGTTTGACTGGGGCGGTCGCCTCCTAAACAGTAACGGAGGCGCCCAAAGGTTCCCTCAGAATGGTTGGAAATCATTCGTAGAGCGCAAAGGCAGAAGGGAGCTTGACTGCGAGACCTACAAGTCGAGCAGGGACGAAAGTCGGGCTTAGTGATCCGGTGGTTCCGCATGGAAGGGCCATCGCTCAACGGATAAAAGCTACCCTGGGGATAACAGGCTGATCTCCCCCAAGAGTCCACATCGACGGGGAGGTTTGGCACCTCGATGTCGGCTCATCGCATCCTGGGGCTGGAGTAGGTCCCAAGGGTTGGGCTGTTCGCCCATTAAAGCGGTACGCGAGCTGGGTTCAGAACGTCGTGAGACAGTTCGGTCCCTATCCGTCGTGGGCGCAGGAAATTTGAGGAGAGCTGTCCTTAGTACGAGAGGACCGGGATGGACGCACCGCTGGTGTACCAGTTGTTCCGCCAGGAGCATCGCTGGGTAGCTACGTGCGGACGGGATAAATGCTGAAAGCATCTAAGCATGAAGCCCCCTCCAAGATGAGATTTCCCTTTGAGTAATCAAGAAAGACCCCTCAGAGACGATGAGGTAGATAGGTCACGGGTGGAAGCATGGCGACATGCGGAGCTGAGTGATACTAATCGGTCGAGGCTTTGTTCTAGCAGATGATCTTGTTGATGACTTCAGTTTTGAGGGCGCGAGCCCGTCGTCTGGTGACGATAGCCAAGTGGTCACACCCGTTCCCATGCCGAACACGGAAGTTAAGCACTTGAACGCCGAAAGTAGTTGGGGGCTTCCCCCTGTGAGGATAGGACGTTGCCAGGCCATTGAAAGGACCGATCTGCATACGCAGGTCGGTTTTTTTGTGTTATGTAAAACTTCTGATTGTTCTGATTATTGGTGGAGTCATTGACATGACACCTCTAGCTTGTTACCATAACATCAATATTCTTTTATAGAAGAGAAAGCGAGTGGATAACATGTGGGAGAACAAATTTGCTAAAGAAGGCTTGACGTTTGATGACGTCTTGCTCGTACCACGTCGTTCAAGTGTCTTACCGCGAGATGTAGATTTATCTGTAACATTATGTGAAGGGATCACGTTGAACATTCCTTTAATCAGTGCTGGAATGGATACTGTGACGGAAGCACCAATGGCGATTGCGATGGCACGCCAGGGTGGGCTCGGTGTCATTCACAAGAATATGTCGATGGAAGACCAGGCAGAGCATGTTGACCGTGTCAAACGTTCTGAGAATGGTGTCATTACAAATCCGTTTTATCTCACACCAGAACGGCAAGTATACGATGCTGAGTATTTAATGAGCAAATACCGCATTTCAGGTGTTCCAATCGTCAATAACGAAACAGAACGAAAACTAGTCGGGATTTTAACGAACCGCGATCTTCGTTTTGTTAAAGATTACTCGACGGTTATCGAAACGGTCATGACGACAGAGGAACTGGTGACGGCTAAAGTGGGCACATCACTAGAAGAAGCCGAGCAAATTCTCCATAAGCATCGAATCGAAAAGTTACCACTCGTTGATGAGAACGGTGTTTTAAAAGGATTGATTACAACAAAGGATATTGAAAAAGTGGAACAATATCCACATGCTGCCAAAGACCCATTTGGTCGTCTGCTTGTCGCAGCGGCTGTTGGTGTCACAAAAGATGCTTCGGTTCGTGCGAAGTTTCTTGTGGATGCTGGTGTGGATGCATTGGTCGTCGATACAGCACATGGTCATTCAGAAGGGGTTCTTGTTAAAGTACGTGAACTTCGTGATGAGTATCCGAACTTGCCAATCATCGCTGGAAACGTGGCAACGGCTGAAGCGACACGTGATTTGATCGAAGCCGGTGCATCGGTCATCAAAGTGGGTATTGGACCAGGGTCGATTTGTACGACACGTGTCGTTGCTGGAGTAGGTGTTCCACAAATCACAGCGGTCTTTGATTGTGCGACAGAAGCTCGTAAACATGGTATCTCGATCATTGCAGATGGTGGAATCAAGTATTCCGGTGACATCGTCAAGGCACTTGCAGCAGGAGGACATGCTGTCATGTTAGGTAGCCTCCTCGCAGGTGTGGAAGAAAGCCCGGGAGAAATGGAAATTTATCAAGGGCGTCAGTTCAAGACGTATCGTGGTATGGGATCGGAAGCCTCGATGAAACGAGGAAGTCAGGATCGTTATTTCCAAGAAGCGGATAAGAAGTTCGTTCCAGAAGGAATTGAAGGTCGTGTCGCGTATCGTGGGAAACTAGGAGACTCTGTCTATCAACTCGTCGGAGGGATTCGTTCAGGTATGGGGTATTGTGGTTCTGCTTCACTCGAAGAGTTACGTGAAGAAACACAGTTCATCCGTATGACGGGAGCCGGCTTACAAGAGAGTCATCCCCACGATATTCAAATCACAAAAGAAGCATCCAACTATACACGTCAATAATTCAAAACCCTGTCGACCAAAATTGGTCACAGGGTTTTTTTGTGGATAAGGTTGTGGATAACCTTATCGCAACTGCCACGCAGCAACGAGTTCAGCCAGTCCGCGTTCTAACGACTGTTCGGTCAAGCTTGCAAATCCTAAGACGATCTGTGGATAGGTTGTGGATAACGGTAATTGGGCATAATCGGATAAACCATAGACTCGGATGGATGCGTCCTTCGCACGTTGGAGTAACTCTTGTTCGCTCATCCCGTTCGAGACGGAAACGACGACGTGAAGTCCCGCACTTTCACCGGTTAATCGCAAAAACGGAATATCCCGTAACGAGTGGACAACAACATCAAGTTTACGGCGATAGATTTTTCGCATCCGATTTAAATGTTTCTCAAAGTCGCCTTCTTTCATGAAACGGGTCAGAATCGTCTGATCAAACCGCGATACGCTGCACGTATAATAAGGAAATTCCGTCTGATACCGTTCTAAGAGAAGACGGGGTAAAACCATGTATCCAATCCGCAAAGAAGGCATTAACGATTTCGAAAACGTGCTGACATAAATCACCCGCTCGCTGTCCATGCTATGCAAAGAGGGAATTGATTTTCCGCTATATCGAAATTCACTATCATAGTCATCCTCAATGATATAGCGTGTATCGGATTCAGACGCCCAGTTGAGTAATTGACGGCGTCGGTTAACCGATAAAATACTGCCGGAAGGAAATTGATGGGCCGGTGTCACGTACATGATATCAGCGTTACTCTCAACAAGTGCCCGGATCGTCAAGCCATTTTGGTCGACAGGAATCGGTAGGGTTATCCGTTCATGACTTTCAAGAATCAGTCGAGTCGCATGATACCCCGGATCTTCAATACCGTATGTGGTCCCTTTTCCTAATAAGAAGATGATTTGAGGCAATAACTGTTCCACACCCGATCCAATGATGATTTGTTCTGGAGAACAGACGACACCACGCGAATGATAGAGATAGGTCGCAATTTCAATGCGTAACGATAAGTCACCTTGAGGATGTCCGAGCGATACTAACGATTGATGCTGTTCATCAATGACATCCTTGGCGTGTTTTCGCCAACGGGAGAAGGGAAACGATGAACCATCGATTTTACTTGGATGGAAATCGTACCGCATGACGGGTTGCTCGCTCACACGTTGGCTCGTCATCAAGGGTGCCGTTTTGACATAAGCCAGTTCTTCGTATGCCAAAACAAAGTAACCTTTTCGTGAAATCGATTCGACGTATCCTTCGGCAACGAGTTGTTGATAAGCGAGTTCAATCGTCGTTTGACTGAGATTCAAAAACTGACCGAGCTTTCGTTTGGATGGTAATTTTGTCCCGTAAGCAAGACGTCCTTCGATGATTTCCTGACGGATTTGTTGATAGAGCTGTTCATACAACGGACGATGACCGTCGCGGACCAACTCAAACGATAACATGTCCATGATGTATCCCCTTTTTAACTGACCTTGTCAATTCATCATAAACTGATACTTTTAAAATAGTCAACCGAGAATATACTAAGAAGTATCACCGGTTAAAACCAACATACTTTTTAAGGGGGAATTACACATGATGGAACGACAACAAGGATCAGATCGTGTAAAGCGGGGAATGGCAGAAATGCAGAAGGGTGGCGTCATCATGGATGTCGTCAACGCGGAACAAGCTAAAATCGCAGAGGCTGCTGGCGCCGTCGCTGTCATGGCGCTCGAACGGGTGCCATCCGATATTCGCCGGGATGGCGGAGTGGCACGGATGGCAGATCCTCGCATCACGGAAGAGGTCTTACATGCAGTATCGATTCCAGTCATGGCGAAATGCCGAATCGGACATATCGTCGAAGCCCGGATTCTTGAATCCTTAGGGGCAGATTTCATTGATGAAAGTGAAGTGCTGACACCAGCCGATGAAGAATACCATCTGTTGAAATCAACGTTTACCGTTCCTTTTGTCTGTGGAGCCCGCGATTTAGGGGAAGCGGCACGACGGATTGCAGAAGGTGCTGCGATGATCCGAACGAAAGGGGAACCTGGCACGGGAAACGTTGTCGAAGCCGTCCGCCATATGCGAAAGATCCAAAGTCAATTGAATCAGATTTTGCATACACAGCCAGATGAGCTGATGACACGAGCGAAAGAGTGGGGAGCGCCTTACGAAGTCTTGCAACAGATTCAAGCAGCCGGTCGCCTTCCTGTCGTCAATTTTGCAGCAGGTGGAATTGCGACACCTGCTGACGCAGCATTAATGATGCACCTCGGAGCAGACGGTGTCTTCGTCGGTTCAGGTATCTTTAAATCGGAGCATCCGGAACGTGTTGCGAAAGCAATCGTCGAAGCCGTTACCTATAAGGATGATTTCGAACGGATCGCTTATTTATCGAAGGGGCTCGGGACAGCGATGAAAGGCATCGACGTCACATCGATGCCATTCGAGGAACGGATGGCACCACGCGGATGGTGATCGGTATATTAGGTGTCCAAGGTGCTGTTCGGGAGCATCAAGAAATGCTTCAGGCACTCGACGTCGACACGGTCATCGTCAAGTCGGCAACTGATCTAGAAACAATCGACGGTTTAGTTTTGCCAGGTGGTGAGTCGACGACGATGCGACGATTGATTGATCGATACGATCTGTTTGACCTCTTATGCGAAAAAGTTGGGACGTTACCGATGTTCGGGACATGTGCCGGGATGATCTTACTGGCGACCGAACTAAGTCAAGGTACGGCTCATCTCAAAGGGATTCCAATGACGGTAAGACGAAATGCTTTTGGCCGCCAAGTCGATAGTTTTGAAACACGGCTTCCAATCGAAAGGATCGGGAGCGATATCGAAGCGGTTTTCATTCGTGCTCCTTATGTGGAACGAATTGGAGAGGGTGTTCGGGTACTGGCAACAGTCTCGGATGCAGTTGTCGCCGTTGAAACGGATTTGCACCTGGCCTGCTCCTTCCATCCTGAACTGACGACAGATACACGGCTTCACCGTTATTTCATTCAAAAAATCAAACAGCGTCAAACTATTTCTGTATGAGAAGAACCCTAAGAGGAACCGACAGTTTTTCAACTGTCGGTTCCTTTTTTTGTGCTACACTAAAAAGACATAACATCAGTTGAAGGAGAGGACCGATGAAACGTTTTTTCACACTCTTCTTGAGTGCCCTGCTACTGACGACAAGTTTGTTTCCTGTGACAAGCTATGCCGATACTCCGGCAATCAAGGCAGAATCCTACATAATGGTTGACGCCGTGACAGGGAAGGTTTTATTAGCGGAAGAAGCCGATTTGTCGTTACCTCCGGCTTCAATGACAAAGTTGATGACACTTTATTTAGTCCGTCAACAGATTGAACAAAAAAAATTATCGTGGAGTCAGACTGTCAAACCAAGTGCCAGAGTATTGAAACTGGCAGAAACGGAAGGGATTGCCCGTCTTCCGGTAAAAAAGACCTCGTATACGATTCGTGAACTCTATGACGCCGCCTTCATTAAATCGGCCAATGATGCCGCCGTTTTGCTGGCAGAAGTCGTCAGCGGAACGGAAAAGAAGTTTGTCGAACAGATGAATGCGACTGCCCGGTCGCTCGGGATGAAAGATACCGAGTATGCCAATGCCTCCGGATTAGACGCTGTCGATGCGACGTTACCCGGAGCGAATCTGATGACGGCGATGGATATCGCACTTTTGATCATCCGCTACATTCAAGCATATCCTGACGTACTGGATGTCACCAAACGTTCTACGATGATAATCAACGGGACGAAAATCGAGAATTCGAATAAGATGTTGGCACGCCAACCATATGCCTATACGGGCATGCGTGGTATGAAAACAGGGACGACGGATCTTGCCGGTTACTGTTTTGCAAGTGTCGCGACACGAGGGAATTTGACACTGGTGTCGGTCGTGATGCGCACGACATCGGACAAAGCTCGTTTTACAGAAACAAAAAAATTACTCGATTACGGTTTTTCCTCTTTTGAACCGCTGACGTATTACGGAAAAGGGGAATCCATCAAACGTGTGTTACCAATCAAAGGGGCAGAACGATTGAACCATGATGTCGTGACAGAAACGTCGTTATACGTCACGGTTTCGAAAAAGCAGGCAGGACAACATCCACCGGTCTTTCATTTCTCGAAAACAGATGCGCCAGTCAAACAGGGAGAAGCGATTGGTACGGTTCAGGTTGAAGATACTGGATTGTATCTACCAGGTTTTACTGTACCGCAGACCGTTTTATACAGTGCTGAGAAAATCGAGTTAGCGAGTTTTCAGACCCGGTTATTCCGTGCGATATCTGCTTGGTCTGAAAAAATAAGCCAAGCGATTCATAAACCAACCCTTGTCAATCTTAAAGGAGATAGTGTAAAGTAAAGCTAATCTCATACATGATGTCATGAACGGACCAAGTAAAGGTGTTTATTCTGTTAAGAGAGCTAGTGGATGGTGCGAACTAGTCAGAAGGATACTTCGAATCGAGCCGGATCACACACCTTGCGAACAAGGTGCGGGTACGCCCGTTATCGCGTCTTTAGAGTTGGCTAGTGAAACTAGCAATGAGGGTGGCAACGCGGATCCAAGGTGATTCGTCCCTCTTCGGTTTTTGAACCGGAGAGGGATGGATTGCCTTTTTTTATTGAAAAAAAGGAGGAAGAAACATGATTGATATTAAACGGTTACGTCAGGATTTTGATGCGATTCAAGAAAAGCTCGCCCACCGAGGTGAAGATTTGACGGACATGAATCGTTTTATCCCACTCGATGAAAAGCGCCGGGAACTGATTGCAAAAACAGAAGTCCTCAAAGCCGAACGGAATGAGGCGACGAAAAAAATCGCAGAACTCAAACGGAACAAAGAAAACGCAGATGAGGCCATCGCTGCGATGCGTCAAGTCGGGGAAGAAGTCAAGGCGCTCGATGACGAGTTACGCGAAGTCGAAGCAACACTTAACTTGTTATTGCTAGGTATTCCGAACATTCCCCATGACAGCGTTCCGATTGGTTCTTCGGAAGATGATAATGTCGTCATTCGGGAAGTCGGTGAAAAACCAGCCTTTGATTTTGAAGCGGTTCCCCATTGGGATTTGATGGAGCAATTGAAAATCGTTGACGTCGAACGGGCAGGGAAAGTGACGGGAAGCCGGTTTGTGTTCTATCGTGGAGCCGGTGCTCGCCTCGAACGCGCATTGATCAACTTCATGATGGATCTCCATCAAGATAAAAATGGGTATACGGAAATCTTGCCGCCACTCATGGTCAACCGGGATTCTATGACAGGAACCGGACAACTTCCGAAATTCGAAGAGGATGCGTTCAAAGTCGAAGACACGAACTACTTCCTCGTTCCGACAGCAGAAGTACCGGTCACGAACATGCACCGGGAAGAAATTTTGTCAGCCGACCAGTTACCGATTGGTTATGCCGCATACAGCCAATGTTTCCGCTCTGAAGCAGGTTCTGCCGGTCGTGATACACGTGGCTTGATCCGTCAACACCAATTCAATAAAGTGGAACTTGTTCGTTTCGTCAAACCAGAAGAATCATACGAACAGCTTGAGTTATTGACAGGGCAAGCAGAAGACGTCTTGAAATTACTTAAACTGCCTTATCAAGTGCTCAGCATGTGTACAGCGGATCTTGGTTTCACGGCAGCGAAGAAATATGACATCGAAGTGTGGATGCCAAGTCAAGGCGTCTATCGTGAAATTTCTTCTTGTTCAAACTTTGAAGATTT
This sequence comes from Exiguobacterium antarcticum DSM 14480, assembly GCF_000685865.1. Taxonomy (GTDB): domain Bacteria; phylum Bacillota; class Bacilli; order Exiguobacteriales; family Exiguobacteriaceae; genus Exiguobacterium_A; species Exiguobacterium_A antarcticum. The sequence continues at coordinate 1,427,662 of NZ_JMKS01000003.1, forward strand.
CCAGGCACGTCGGGCACAAATTCGTTTCCGCCGGGAAGCGAACGGAAAACCAGAATTCGTTCATACGTTAAACGGATCTGCCTTAGCCGTTGGTCGGACAGTCGCAGCAATCCTTGAGAATTACCAGCAAGCGGATGGGTCAGTTGTTATTCCAGAAGTACTTCGTCCATACATGGGTGGACTTGAAGTCATTCAAGCATAAGTCAGGGAGGGGAGATTTTCCCCTTCTAATTTTTAAAAAAGTTTTTTTAGAAAAAGACTTTACACAATAAAACCAAGATGCTATCATAGTTTATGTCAGGAAGGCGCTTGTGCAACACAACGCTCGATTATAAGTATGGAGGCGTACTCAAGTGGTTTAAGAGAACGGTCTTGAAAACCGTCAGGCGGCGAAAGCCGTGCGTGGGTTCGAATCCCACCGCCTCTTCCATTTATTTTTTTTTATCTGAAAACTACATTTAACTTGGAGGCGTACTCAAGTGGTTTAAGAGAACGGTCTTGAAAACCGTCAGGCGGCGAAAGCCGTGCGTGGGTTCGAATCCCACCGCCTCTTCCATTTCTTTTTTTTTACCTAAAATTACATTTAATATGGAGTCGTACCCAAGCCCGGCTGAAGGGGACGGACTCGAAATCCGTTAGGGGTCGTAAGGCCCGCGTGGGTTCGAATCCCACCGACTCCGCTTATATATAAGCATCTCACGTTTTTTGTGAGATGCTTTTTTGTTGCTTCAAGGGAGAGGGGCGTGCTATGTTTTCCTACATCTCAAATAGCAGAAGGAGAACTTATCATGACGATTACAAAACAAACCTTACTCACCCACTATCAAGAAACGATTGACTTCGTTCGTGAGCTTGACCACATACTGGAAGAAACATGGCGGACACCCTACGCTGAAGGGAAATGGACGGTCGCTGAGATCGTTGGACACTTATCACCGTGGGATCGCTTCATCGTCGCGGAACGTTTACCGTATGTACTAGCGAATGAATCGTTCGAGGTGACACCGGACAGTCAGGCGGTCAATGAAGAAGCGGCAAAAATGAGCCGGGAACAGCAACGGATTTTAACGATTGATGAATTTTTAGTCAGCCGCGATCGCTTGCGTGTTGCCGTCGACTTGATTCCGGAAGACCGTTTGACGGATACGTTTACGTCGAAAGGCAAAACGATTTCACTTCTTGATTTTTTAGGGGCAATGATGCAACACGACCTTCATCATCAAGCACAAATTGAACAAGTCACCGCTTGACAACAAAAGCCCGTTGACGGATTCGTCAACGGGCTTTTGTATTAGCGGATCTTCGCAATCCGTGCAACTTCAAGTTGCTTGTCGATTTTTGATAAAATCCGTTCAATTGATTCCGGTTCGTTTAACAGATCGTACTCATCGATCGACAAACGGAGGACAGGACAGATCGTAAAGTTGTTGATCCAGTTTGTATACCGCTCATACATCTCTTCCCAATACTCGATTGGTGTCTGTTGCTCCATCTCACGTCCACGGAGACGAATGCGCTCCAAGACCTGTTCGAATGAACCTTCGAGATAAATCAACAAATCCGGATGCGGGAAAAACGGCGTCATGACCATCGCGTCAAACAGACTTGAGTAGGTCTCATAGTCTGTTGGTGACATCGTTCCTTTTTCGAAGTGCATCTTCGCGAAAATGCCTGTATCTTCGTAAATCGAACGGTCTTGAATGAAACCCCCACCGTATTGGAAGATTTTCTTTTGTTCCTTAAACCGTTCTGCCAAGAAGTAGATCTGCAAGTGGAAGCTCCACCGCTCGAAATCATGGTAGAATTTATCGAGATAAGGGTTTGTATCGACTTTTTCAAGAGATGTCCGGAAACCAAGTGAGTCTGCTAGACCGTTCGTGATCGTCGATTTACCGATACCGACCATTCCACCAATCGTGATGACGGCATCTGCCGGGATGTTATACTTTTCGCGTAACTTCGAGTTCATGCGTGGTTCGCTCCTTCATATAATTCATTGCGGATCTTTGTCAGGACGTAATCTAAATCTTCCGGACGTTTGACGAAGTCGAGTTCATCTCCGTTAAATCGAATGACTTTTACTTCTGGATGTTTTAACTGATAGTCTGTGACGAACGTTTCGTAGTCAGCTGCGAGTTGTTCGAGATAGGCACGTGACATGTTTTCTTCAATCTCACGCCCTCGCAACGCAACACGTTTCATCAACGTATCGATGCTCGCATCTAGATAGATGACGGCATCCGGTTTTGGCATATCCGTCGTCAGGATTGAATAAATTTGTTCGTATTTATCAATATGTTCGACTTTTAGAGAACGATGGGCAAAAATGAGATTTTTAAAGATATGATAATCAGCGACGACAGAGCGTTGCTTGCTAAGATAGTGACGGTCGATGTCATCGAGTTGCTTAAAGCGATTACACAAGAAGAACATTTCCGTTTGGAAACTCCATTCTTCGATGTCTTCATAGAACTTTCCAAGAAAGGGATTTTCTTCGACGATTTCGCGTAACATAGAAAATGAGAAATGGTGACTGATGGCGTTTGCAAGTGAAGTTTTGCCAACACCAATTGGTCCTTCAACCGTTATGAACATATTCAATTACCCTCCGTTCAGCAAAGTGCAATTTATATTTTAGCACAAAGAAGCGGCACCTGCCGAAGTTTCAAGGAGAGAATTTTTGTAAAGATAGGAAGTGTGAAGATGGAACGGCATGAATACTATATGCGTCTTGCAATGCAGGAGGCAAAAAAAGCGGAAGCAATCGGTGAAGTTCCGATTGGTTGCGTCATCGTCAAAGGAGACGAGGTCATTGCTTCCGGTTACAACCACCGTGAAACGAATCATCAAGCGACGGCTCATGCAGAATTATTGGCGATTGAAGCAGCATGCGAGAAGCTCGCCAACTGGCGTCTGGAAGGGTGTGAGCTTTACGTAACACTCGAACCATGTCCGATGTGTGCCGGAGCTATCATGCTGTCGCGGATTGAACATGTCATCTTTGGTGCGGTCGATCCTAAAGGAGGATGCTGTGGAACATTGATGAATCTTGTGCAGGATGATCGATTCAACCATGTCTCACAGTTGACCGGTGGTATCCTTGAACAGGAGTGTGGTGAGATGCTGACCTCGTTTTTCCGGGAGCTCCGGGCGAAAAAGAAACAACAGAAACGGGCAATGGGTTGCAACGCAACGAATGAAACAGTATAATGAAAAAGCACTCGAAACAAGTGCCACTAAAATACGATAAACCATTTGCCGTGCTAGGTGGGGATGTAGCGGTTCCCTGTCACTCGCAATCCGCTATAGCGAGACTGAATTCCATATCGAGGGATAGGATTGGTGTGGTCTGCCTTACGTAAGTAGCGTTGACGTCTGAGTCCTGCGCAACAGATACCCATGAACCAGGTCAGGTCCGGAAGGAAGCAGCCTTAAGTGGTGCTCTCTGTGTGCCGCGGGAGTGCTTGGACTGAGCAGGCTGCGTGAGTAACGCATGTTGAACCTATTTCAGAATATGGTGCGCGGCAGTTTAATTTTAGATAACAAGTCTACAGCCGGTTCCGGTTGTAGACTTTTTTAGGTAGAATAGAGTCAGGATCATAAAAAAAGGAGGCGCAAATTTGGCCTATCAAGCATTATATCGTGTGTACCGGCCGCAACGTTTTGATGAAGTCGTGGGACAAGCTCATATCACCCGGACGATTCAAAACGCCTTGATGGAACAACGGATGTCGCATGCCTATCTGTTTTCCGGACCACGTGGGACGGGGAAAACGAGCCTGGCAAAAATCATTGCCAAGGCAATCAACTGTGAACAAGCACCTGTAAATGAACCATGTAACGAGTGCCCGACGTGTCGAGCGATTACGGAAGGTTCAAGTCCGGACGTCTTTGAGATTGACGCGGCATCGAATAACGGTGTCGATGAGATTCGAGAGATCCGGGACAAGGTCAAATATCCACCGTCCGAAGCAGCCTACAAAGTGTACATCATCGATGAAGTGCATATGTTATCGACCGGTGCTTTTAACGCTTTACTAAAGACGTTAGAAGAGCCGCCTGCCCATGCGATCTTCATCTTGGCGACGACAGAACCGCATAAGATACCGGCGACGATCATTTCGCGCTGTCAACGTTTTGACGTCAAGCGTCATGAAGTTGATCAATTGATGGAACGGATGCAGTACATCTTATCGGATCAAACGATTGGTTATACCGAAACGGCGTTACGCTTAATTGCTAGGGCCGCGGATGGTGGGATGCGGGATGCGTTAAGTTTACTGGATCAAGCCGTCGCTTTTTCGAATGGTGATCTAACGGATGCGGCTGTACTCGAAGTGACGGGCGCAGTGGAGGACGAGGCATTGCTTGCTGTCGCAAACGCCTTACAGGCACATCAAGTCGATCAACTTCTACAAATACTTGAAAAAATGCAACGGGCCGGGAAAGATTTAAAACGATTTGTGGAAGATTTGGTATTCTTCTACCGGGATACGCTGTTACTCAAAACGTCACCGACGGCAGTTGACCTCCTAGAGCGAGCCCGTCCGACGGAAGCATTTAAAACATTTGTCGAGACGATTGAGACGGAAACGTGTTTCCACATCATCGAACAGCTGCATGATTGTCAGCAACAGATGCGTTTAACGAACCATCCACGTGTTCTAGTTGAAATTGCCTTCATTCAGATTGCTGAACAGGGGCGAACGACAGGACAAATCGTTCAGACCTTACAACAAGAAGTCCGGGAACTAAAAGAACAGATGCATCAATTGAAAGTATCGGGTGTACCTGCTGCTGAAAATACACCTGCTCAACCGGTCAAACGAAAGCAGGCACGACCGACTGTCCGGATTGCCAAGGAACGGATCAGACAAATGTTGAGCCGAGCGGAAAAGGCGCAGCTTCTTGAAATTCAGGAACGTTGGGATGCCATTTTGAAATTAATCTTGAAGCAGGACGGACCGATCTATTCCTTAGTCCACGAAAGTAAACCGGTTTTATGTTCAGGGGATACGTTGTTGATTGAATTCGATAACGGTAAAGGGTGGCATTTTGAACAGGTCATGACGAATGAGCGGACACGTTTCGTCATCGAAGAAGCCTTGTTTGAAGTCTGTGGCGTCAAACGTCAAATTCTTGCGATTCTCGATAATGACTGGAAAGAACTAAAAGCAGAGTTTGTTGCGAAACGAAATAGTAGTAATATAGAAGAGAAAGAAGTAGCCGTCGAATCGGAAGAAGATCGGCTGTTGTCCGAGACGCTCGGACGATTTGGTGATATCGTAGAATTTGAAGACTAATCTTACTTGAGGAGGAACAATTATGCGCGGTATGGGAAACATGAACAACATGATGAAACAAATGCAAAAGATGCAAAAAGATATGGCGAAAGCTCAAGAAGAGTTAAAGGATTTGACGGTTACGGGAACAGCTGGAGGCGAAATGGTCTCAGTCGTAGCTGACGGACACAAAAATATCATCGATGTCATCATCAAAGAAGAAGTCGTGGATCCAGATGATGTTGAAATGATTCAGGACTTGGTTCTTGCTGCGACGAACGATGCCTTGAAGAAAGTGGATGAACTCGTTTCAAGTAAGATGGGTAAATTTACACAAGGGATGAACATGCCGGGAATGTTTTAAACTGTAGGGGGAAATGAATTGCAATATCCTGAAGCAATCAGCCGTTTGATTGAAAGTTTCACGAAGTTACCAGGGATTGGTCCGAAAACGGCTGTTCGTCTTGCCTTCCATGTCTTAGATATGGAAGAAGACGATGTGTTGATGTTCGGAAAAGCACTGGTGAGTGCGAAACGAGATATTTCTTATTGTAGTATCTGTGGAAACATCACAGATAAAGATCCCTGTTACGTCTGTTCCGACAAACACCGTAATCGGACAATTGTTTGTGTCGTTCAAGATTCACGTGATGTCATCGCAATGGAAAAAATGCGTGATTATCAAGGGTTGTATCATGTCCTACATGGAGCAATCAGTCCAATGGAAGGAATCGGACCGGAAGACATCAATGTGTCGAGCTTATTGACACGTCTCCAAGCGGACGAAGAGATTACAGAGATCATATTGGCGACGAACCCGAATATCGAAGGGGAAGCGACTGCGATGTATCTTTCTCGATTATTGAAACCAACGGGCATTCGCGTCACTCGGATTGCACATGGTCTTCCTGTTGGTGGCGATCTAGAGTATGCGGACGAAGTCACGTTGTCTCGTGCTATGGAGGGAAGACGGGAGTTATGAGCTGGTTTCGAAAAAAAATCCGAAACGAATATGATGAACGTTTTCTTCGGGAACTGTCTCAAGCAAAAGAGAACTATCTTATGAAACGTCATTTGCTTGAAATCAGTTATGATGATCATGGTGAGCTCGAAGCTCAAATGAAACTGGCTGAATCTCTATATTACTTCTATATCAGAGAAGCGAAAAAAAGACGTGTCTCATTAACGACTTTACGATCATAAAGAAACCGAAGAGGCGATCGCCTTTATTTCTAGGCGATCGCCTCTTTTTATTCTTTTTGAAATTATTTTAGTAAAAGAGTTGTCAAGATGTAACTATCGTGGTATATTAATTCTTGTCCTTAAGAGGACGAGCGCACTGCGGGAAACAAGAAAAAAACTTCTTTTGAAAAGTTGTTGACTTATTGTTTCAGACTTGGTATTCTAATTGAGTCGCCAAAACAGGCGCGGACGAACTTTGAAAACTGAACGATGAGGCAAAAAACGTATCTTCGGATACAAACAATGAATGAAGCGCAAGCTTCGTCAACGTGACTTCGGTCACAACAACGAGCAAGTCAAACACTTTATGGAGAGTTTGATCCTGGCTCAGGACGAACGCTGGCGGCGTGCCTAATACATGCAAGTCGAGCGCAGGAAGCTCACGGAACTCTTCGGAGGGAAGTGAGGGGAATGAGCGGCGGACGGGTGAGTAACACGTAAGGAACCTGCCTCAAGGATTGGGATAACTCCGAGAAATCGGAGCTAATACCGGATAGTTCTTCAGACCGCATGGTCTGATGATGAAAGGCGCTTCGGCGTCACCTTGAGATGGCCTTGCGGTGCATTAGCTAGTTGGTGGGGTAATGGCCCACCAAGGCGACGATGCATAGCCGACCTGAGAGGGTGATCGGCCACACTGGGACTGAGACACGGCCCAGACTCCTACGGGAGGCAGCAGTAGGGAATCTTCCACAATGGACGAAAGTCTGATGGAGCAACGCCGCGTGAGTGATGAAGGTTTTCGGATCGTAAAACTCTGTTGTAAGGGAAGAATAGGCGTGAGAGGTAATGCTCATGCTATGACGGTACCTTACGAGAAAGCCACGGCTAACTACGTGCCAGCAGCCGCGGTAATACGTAGGTGGCAAGCGTTGTCCGGAATTATTGGGCGTAAAGCGCGCGCAGGCGGCCTTTTAAGTCTGATGTGAAAGCCCCCGGCTCAACCGGGGAGGGTCATTGGAAACTGGAAGGCTTGAGTACAGAAGAGAAGAGTGGAATTCCATGTGTAGCGGTGAAATGCGTAGAGATGTGGAGGAACACCAGTGGCGAAGGCGACTCTTTGGTCTGTAACTGACGCTGAGGCGCGAAAGCGTGGGGAGCAAACAGGATTAGATACCCTGGTAGTCCACGCCGTAAACGATGAGTGCTAGGTGTTGGGGGGTTTCCGCCCCTCAGTGCTGAAGCTAACGCATTAAGCACTCCGCCTGGGGAGTACGGCCGCAAGGCTGAAACTCAAAGGAATTGACGGGGACCCGCACAAGCGGTGGAGCATGTGGTTTAATTCGAAGCAACGCGAAGAACCTTACCAACTCTTGACATCCCCTTGACCGCTTGAGAGATCAAGTTTTCCCTTCGGGGACAAGGGTGACAGGTGGTGCATGGTTGTCGTCAGCTCGTGTCGTGAGATGTTGGGTTAAGTCCCGCAACGAGCGCAACCCCTATCCTTAGTTGCCAGCATTTAGTTGGGCACTCTAGGGAGACTGCCGGTGACAAACCGGAGGAAGGTGGGGATGACGTCAAATCATCATGCCCCTTATGAGTTGGGCTACACACGTGCTACAATGGACGGTACAAAGGGCAGCGAGACCGCGAGGTGGAGCCAATCCCAGAAAGCCGTTCCCAGTTCGGATTGCAGGCTGCAACTCGCCTGCATGAAGTCGGAATCGCTAGTAATCGCAGGTCAGCATACTGCGGTGAATACGTTCCCGGGTCTTGTACACACCGCCCGTCACACCACGAGAGTTTGCAACACCCGAAGCCGGTGAGGTAACCGCAAGGAGCCAGCCGTCGAAGGTGGGGTAGATGATTGGGGTGAAGTCGTAACAAGGTAGCCGTATCGGAAGGTGCGGCTGGATCACCTCCTTTCTAAGGAAAACGTCCCGTAAGGGACATGCCCATCGTTCAGTTTTGAGAGCTCGTCTCTCAGTCTCGATAAGAGACACTCGCACCTTGAAAACTGAAGACATCAACAAGACATCAAATTTTTTATAACCATGTCATTAGACGTGTGTTCTTAGAATACCAAAATGCTAGATCAAGGTATGAAGGGCGTACGGTGGATGCCTTGGCACTAGGAGCCGATGAAGGACGCGACGAACAGCGATATGCTTCGGGGAGCAGTAAGTATGCTTTGATCCGAGGATTTCCGAATGGGGGAACCCACCATCCGTAATGGGATGGGACATGTTACATGAATACATAGTGTAGCGTGAGGCAGACCCGGGGAACTGAAACATCTAAGTACCCGGAGGAAGAGAAAGCAAATGCGATTCCCTGAGTAGCGGCGAGCGAAACGGGAACAGCCCAAACCGGAGAGCATGCTCTCCGGGGTTGTAGGACACTCTATACGGAGTCAAAAAGGAAGACAGTAGGTGAACGACCTGGAAAGGTCGGCCGAAGAAGGTGACAGCCCTGTAGCTGAAACTGTTTTCCCTCCAGAGTGGATCCTGAGTACGGCGGGACACGTGAAACCCCGTCGGAATCCGGGAGGACCATCTCCCAAGGCTAAATACTCCCTAGTGACCGATAGTGAACCAGTACCGTGAGGGAAAGGTGAAAAGCACCCCGGAAGGGGAGTGAAATAGATCCTGAAACCGTATGCCTACAAGTAGTCAGAGCCCGTTAATGGGTGATGGCGTGCCTTTTGTAGAATGAACCGGCGAGTTACGATAGCGCGCGAGGTTAAGCTGATGAGGCGGAGCCGTAGCGAAAGCGAGTCTGAATAGGGCGCCATAGTGCGTTGTCGTAGACCCGAAACCAGGTGATCTACCCATGTCCAGGATGAAGGTCAGGTAACACTGACTGGAGGTCCGAACCCACGCACGTTGAAAAGTGCGGGGATGAGGTGTGGGTAGCGGTGAAATGCCAATCGAACCTGGAGATAGCTGGTTCTCCCCGAAATAGCTTTAGGGCTAGCCTCGAGGTTGAGAGTTCCGGAGGTAGAGCACTGATTGGACTAGGGGCCCCCACAGGGTTACCGAATTCAGTTAAACTCCGAATGCCGGCAACTTATACTCGGGAGTCAGACTGCGAGTGATAAGATCCGTAGTCAAGAGGGAAACAGCCCAGACCGCCAGCTAAGGTCCCAAAGTGTATGTTAAGTGGAAAAGGATGTGGCGCTGCCTAGACAGCTAGGATGTTGGCTTAGAAGCAGCCACCATTCAAAGAGTGCGTAATAGCTCACTAGTCGAGTGGCGCCGCGCCGAAAATGTAACGGGGCTAAACATACCACCGAAGCTGCGGATTCCGTAAGGAATGGTAGGGGAGCGTTCCAAACCGCTGTGAAGCTGTACCGTAAGGAGCAGTGGAGCGTTTGGAAGTGAGAATGCCGGTGTGAGTAGCGAAAAGAGGGGTGAGAATCCCCTCCGTCGAAAGCCCAAGGTTTCCTGAGGAAGGCTCGTCCGCTCAGGGTTAGTCTGGACCTAAGCCGAGGCCGAAAGGCGTAGGCGATGGATAACAGGTTGATATTCCTGTACCACCGATCCACCGTTTGAACAATGGGGGGACGCAGGAGGATAGTGACGCATGCGGATGGAAGTGCATGTGTAAGTTTCGAGACCGTCTGATTGGCAAATCCGTCAGGCATCAAAGTCGAGGAACGATGCGGAGTCCCGTAGGGACGAAGGTCACGATTTCACACTGCCAAGAAAAGCCTCTAGTGAGGTGGAAGGTGCCAGTACCGTAAACCGACACAGGTAGGCGGGATGAGAATTCTAAGACGCGCGGGATAACTCTCGTTAAGGAACTCGGCAAAATGGTCCCGTAACTTCGGGAGAAGGGACGCTCTACATTGAGTAGAGCCGCAGTGAATAGGCCCAAACGACTGTTTAGCAAAAACACAGGTCTCTGCTAAATCGCAAGATGACGTATAGGGGCTGACGCCTGCCCGGTGCTGGAAGGTTAAGGGGATGGGTTAGCGCAAGCGAAGCTTTGAACCGAAGCCCCAGTAAACGGCGGCCGTAACTATAACGGTCCTAAGGTAGCGAAATTCCTTGTCGGGTAAGTTCCGACCCGCACGAAAGGCGTAACGATTTGGGCACTGTCTCAACGAGAGACCCGGTGAAATCATAGTACCTGTGAAGATGCAGGTTACCCGCGACAGGACGGAAAGACCCCATGGAGCTTTACTACAGCCTGATATTGAGGCTTTGTGCATGATGTACAGGATAGGCGGGAGACGTCGAGACCGGAGCGCCAGCTTCGGAGGAGTCACCCTTGGGATACCGCCCTTCATGCATAGAGTCTCTAACTCGCAGCCGTCATCCGGCTGGAGGACCGTGTCAGGCGGGTAGTTTGACTGGGGCGGTCGCCTCCTAAACAGTAACGGAGGCGCCCAAAGGTTCCCTCAGAATGGTTGGAAATCATTCGTAGAGCGCAAAGGCAGAAGGGAGCTTGACTGCGAGACCTACAAGTCGAGCAGGGACGAAAGTCGGGCTTAGTGATCCGGTGGTTCCGCATGGAAGGGCCATCGCTCAACGGATAAAAGCTACCCTGGGGATAACAGGCTGATCTCCCCCAAGAGTCCACATCGACGGGGAGGTTTGGCACCTCGATGTCGGCTCATCGCATCCTGGGGCTGGAGTAGGTCCCAAGGGTTGGGCTGTTCGCCCATTAAAGCGGTACGCGAGCTGGGTTCAGAACGTCGTGAGACAGTTCGGTCCCTATCCGTCGTGGGCGCAGGAAATTTGAGGAGAGCTGTCCTTAGTACGAGAGGACCGGGATGGACGCACCGCTGGTGTACCAGTTGTTCCGCCAGGAGCATCGCTGGGTAGCTACGTGCGGACGGGATAAATGCTGAAAGCATCTAAGCATGAAGCCCCCTCCAAGATGAGATTTCCCTTTGAGTAATCAAGAAAGACCCCTCAGAGACGATGAGGTAGATAGGTCACGGGTGGAAGCATGGCGACATGCGGAGCTGAGTGATACTAATCGGTCGAGGCTTTGTTCTAGCAGATGATCTTGTTGATGACTTCAGTTTTGAGGGCGCGAGCCCGTCGTCTGGTGACGATAGCCAAGTGGTCACACCCGTTCCCATGCCGAACACGGAAGTTAAGCACTTGAACGCCGAAAGTAGTTGGGGGCTTCCCCCTGTGAGGATAGGACGTTGCCAGGCATACTTTTTTAATAAAGTATTTGACAATTTTGACGGATTGATATATTATTATAGAAGTCGTCAAGTTACCACGGTCCTGTGGTGTAGCGGTTAACATGCCTGCCTGTCACGCAGGAGATCGCGGGTTCGAATCCCGTCAGGACCGCCATTTTTATTTACCGAATTTTTAATTATGGCTTTGTAGCTCAGTCGGTAGAGCAGAGGACTGAAAATCCTCGTGTCGGCGGTTCGATTCCGTCCAAAGCCACCATTTACACCTGCCGGTGTAGCTCAGCTGGTAGAGCAACTGACTTGTAATCAGTAGGTCGCGGGTTCGACTCCTGTTGCCGGCACCATCTTAATATGGCGGTTGTGGCGAAGTGGTTAACGCACCGGATTGTGATTCCGGCATTCGTGGGTTCAATTCCCATCAGTCGCCCCATTTTATTTTTTAACTTAATACTATTCGTGTCATTAGCTCAGTTGGTAGAGCATCTGACTTTTAATCAGAGGGTCGCAGGTTCGAATCCTGCATGACACACCATTTTTTTATGCGGGTGTGGCGGAATTGGTAGACGCGCTAGATTTAGGATCTAGTGTCTTTGACGTGGGGGTTCAAGTCCCTTCACCCGTACCATTTATATGTATGCGGAAGTAGTTCAGTGGTAGAATACGACCTTGCCAAGGTCGGGGTCGCGGGTTCGAATCCCGTCTTCCGCTCCA
>NZ_JMKS01000003.1:1442500-1552500 GCF_000685865.1 Exiguobacterium antarcticum DSM 14480
GACATGTTACATGAATACATAGTGTAGCGTGAGGCAGACCCGGGGAACTGAAACATCTAAGTACCCGGAGGAAGAGAAAGCAAATGCGATTCCCTGAGTAGCGGCGAGCGAAACGGGAACAGCCCAAACCGGAGAGCATGCTCTCCGGGGTTGTAGGACACTCTATACGGAGTCAAAAAGGAAGACAGTAGGTGAACGACCTGGAAAGGTCGGCCGAAGAAGGTGACAGCCCTGTAGCTGAAACTGTTTTCCCTCCAGAGTGGATCCTGAGTACGGCGGGACACGTGAAACCCCGTCGGAATCCGGGAGGACCATCTCCCAAGGCTAAATACTCCCTAGTGACCGATAGTGAACCAGTACCGTGAGGGAAAGGTGAAAAGCACCCCGGAAGGGGAGTGAAATAGATCCTGAAACCGTATGCCTACAAGTAGTCAGAGCCCGTTAATGGGTGATGGCGTGCCTTTTGTAGAATGAACCGGCGAGTTACGATAGCGCGCGAGGTTAAGCTGATGAGGCGGAGCCGTAGCGAAAGCGAGTCTGAATAGGGCGCCATAGTGCGTTGTCGTAGACCCGAAACCAGGTGATCTACCCATGTCCAGGATGAAGGTCAGGTAACACTGACTGGAGGTCCGAACCCACGCACGTTGAAAAGTGCGGGGATGAGGTGTGGGTAGCGGTGAAATGCCAATCGAACCTGGAGATAGCTGGTTCTCCCCGAAATAGCTTTAGGGCTAGCCTCGAGGTTGAGAGTTCCGGAGGTAGAGCACTGATTGGACTAGGGGCCCCCACAGGGTTACCGAATTCAGTTAAACTCCGAATGCCGGCAACTTATACTCGGGAGTCAGACTGCGAGTGATAAGATCCGTAGTCAAGAGGGAAACAGCCCAGACCGCCAGCTAAGGTCCCAAAGTGTATGTTAAGTGGAAAAGGATGTGGCGCTGCCTAGACAGCTAGGATGTTGGCTTAGAAGCAGCCACCATTCAAAGAGTGCGTAATAGCTCACTAGTCGAGTGGCGCCGCGCCGAAAATGTAACGGGGCTAAACATACCACCGAAGCTGCGGATTCCGTAAGGAATGGTAGGGGAGCGTTCCAAACCGCTGTGAAGCTGTACCGTAAGGAGCAGTGGAGCGTTTGGAAGTGAGAATGCCGGTGTGAGTAGCGAAAAGAGGGGTGAGAATCCCCTCCGTCGAAAGCCCAAGGTTTCCTGAGGAAGGCTCGTCCGCTCAGGGTTAGTCTGGACCTAAGCCGAGGCCGAAAGGCGTAGGCGATGGATAACAGGTTGATATTCCTGTACCACCGATCCACCGTTTGAACAATGGGGGGACGCAGGAGGATAGTGACGCATGCGGATGGAAGTGCATGTGTAAGTTTCGAGACCGTCTGATTGGCAAATCCGTCAGGCATCAAAGTCGAGGAACGATGCGGAGTCCCGTAGGGACGAAGGTCACGATTTCACACTGCCAAGAAAAGCCTCTAGTGAGGTGGAAGGTGCCAGTACCGTAAACCGACACAGGTAGGCGGGATGAGAATTCTAAGACGCGCGGGATAACTCTCGTTAAGGAACTCGGCAAAATGGTCCCGTAACTTCGGGAGAAGGGACGCTCTACATTGAGTAGAGCCGCAGTGAATAGGCCCAAACGACTGTTTAGCAAAAACACAGGTCTCTGCTAAATCGCAAGATGACGTATAGGGGCTGACGCCTGCCCGGTGCTGGAAGGTTAAGGGGATGGGTTAGCGCAAGCGAAGCTTTGAACCGAAGCCCCAGTAAACGGCGGCCGTAACTATAACGGTCCTAAGGTAGCGAAATTCCTTGTCGGGTAAGTTCCGACCCGCACGAAAGGCGTAACGATTTGGGCACTGTCTCAACGAGAGACCCGGTGAAATCATAGTACCTGTGAAGATGCAGGTTACCCGCGACAGGACGGAAAGACCCCATGGAGCTTTACTACAGCCTGATATTGAGGCTTTGTGCATGATGTACAGGATAGGCGGGAGACGTCGAGACCGGAGCGCCAGCTTCGGAGGAGTCACCCTTGGGATACCGCCCTTCATGCATAGAGTCTCTAACTCGCAGCCGTCATCCGGCTGGAGGACCGTGTCAGGCGGGTAGTTTGACTGGGGCGGTCGCCTCCTAAACAGTAACGGAGGCGCCCAAAGGTTCCCTCAGAATGGTTGGAAATCATTCGTAGAGCGCAAAGGCAGAAGGGAGCTTGACTGCGAGACCTACAAGTCGAGCAGGGACGAAAGTCGGGCTTAGTGATCCGGTGGTTCCGCATGGAAGGGCCATCGCTCAACGGATAAAAGCTACCCTGGGGATAACAGGCTGATCTCCCCCAAGAGTCCACATCGACGGGGAGGTTTGGCACCTCGATGTCGGCTCATCGCATCCTGGGGCTGGAGTAGGTCCCAAGGGTTGGGCTGTTCGCCCATTAAAGCGGTACGCGAGCTGGGTTCAGAACGTCGTGAGACAGTTCGGTCCCTATCCGTCGTGGGCGCAGGAAATTTGAGGAGAGCTGTCCTTAGTACGAGAGGACCGGGATGGACGCACCGCTGGTGTACCAGTTGTTCCGCCAGGAGCATCGCTGGGTAGCTACGTGCGGACGGGATAAATGCTGAAAGCATCTAAGCATGAAGCCCCCTCCAAGATGAGATTTCCCTTTGAGTAATCAAGAAAGACCCCTCAGAGACGATGAGGTAGATAGGTCACGGGTGGAAGCATGGCGACATGCGGAGCTGAGTGATACTAATCGGTCGAGGCTTTGTTCTAGCAGATGATCTTGTTGATGACTTCAGTTTTGAGGGCGCGAGCCCGTCGTCTGGTGACGATAGCCAAGTGGTCACACCCGTTCCCATGCCGAACACGGAAGTTAAGCACTTGAACGCCGAAAGTAGTTGGGGGCTTCCCCCTGTGAGGATAGGACGTTGCCAGGCCATTGAAAGGACCGATCTGCATACAGCAGGTCGGTTTTTTTGTAGTTTAAATCAGGAAGGACTGTACGATATGAAAGGTCGGATGCCGATTGTCGAAGCACTGTATGCTCATGTAAAAAGAAAAGCTACTTCTTGGCATGTTCCTGGTCATAAGAACGGAACATTACTAAAAGACTTACCTTCTTTTTTGGAATGGGATAAAACAGAGTTGAGTGGTTTAGATGATTTTCATCATCCCGAAGAAGCCATTTATGAGGCAAAACTTTTGTTACGTCAAATCTATGACGCCTCAGACAGCCATTTTCTGGTGAATGGATCGACTGTCGGGAATTGGGGGATGTTAGCGGCTGTTGCGAGTCGTGGCGATCGTATATATGTTCAGCGTAATTCACATAAATCTGTTTTTAATGCATTAGAATGGTTAGGTTTGTCACCTATTTTAATGGAGCCAGAATACCATCACACAACAGGAATCAGTGGTAATGTTTCACGTGAAACATTGGAAGAAGCATTAAAGCTTTATCCGGGGGGGACAGCGGTATTTTTGACGTCGCCGACCTATTATGGAGAGACCGCACAGATCAAAGAACTGGTTCAATTGACGAAGTCGCACAACTTACCCTTACTCGTTGACGAAGCACATGGGGCTCATTTTGGTGAAGCGTTTGGTATTTCTTCCGCATTTGAGTTAGGTGCAACAGCCGTCGTGCAGTCGGCACATAAAACGTTACCGGCGTTAACAATGGCTGCTTGGATCCATGAACGTTTCACGAATAACGAACGAAGAAAATTAAAGCATGCGCTCCAGGCTTTTCAAACCTCAAGTCCGTCCTATCTGCTGATGGCTTCGCTCGATTTTGCTCGTAATCACCGACAACAGTGGACAGGTCAACAGATGGCAGAAGTTCGTTTTAGTCATGAATTGTTTCATCAACAAATCAATCAACTTGATGGTTTAAAGGCGTTTACCTTTGAAGATTGGTCACGAATGATTCTATCCCACTCCAATCATTCCGGGAAAGAATTATTGGATGCTTTGGAGAAACAGGGACTTGATGCCGAATTTGCACTTGGCGATCATGTTGTTTGTATTTTGCCATTGCGAATCTTGCCAAAATTAGAACGTGAGGTTTGGATCATACAAATTAAAACAGCACTCGATACGATGAAAGCAAAAGGAATTCCAGATAAAAGGTATATCGGACAACCCATTATGGGTAAAATAAAAGTATCGTCACTGGCATGCCCACTCGATCAGTTGGAATGTTTTGAAGGAGTCGAACAATCTTTTGAAGAAGCAGTGGGTTCGATAGCACTGGAAACTATCATTCCCTATCCGCCGGGGGTTCCGCTAATCCTACGTGGAGAACGGGTGACGTTGGAACATATCACTCTGATTGAGCAGTATATAACCGCATCGATTCATCTACAAGGTGGAGAACTTCTACATGAAGGCAAATTGCGTGTGATACAGGAAGGAATTATGGAATGACAGGAACATTTATTACTGTCGAAGGTCCGGATGGTGCCGGAAAAACGACGCAATTACAATTACTTGCAGAACGGTTGACAGCCGAAGGATATGATATCGTGATGACACGTGAACCAGGTGGGACACGAATTGGAAATGAGATTCGCTCCTTGATTTTAAATCCTGCATTCAGTGAGATGGATGAGATGACTGAGATCTTGTTATATGCCGCCTCACGGGCGCAACATGTCAATGAATTGATTCGTCCGGCCTTGGCGGCAGGGAAGATCGTTTTATGTGATCGCTTCATCGATGCTTCGATTGCCTATCAAGGTTATGGGCTTGGTTATTCCATCGAACAAGTTCGGACAATCAATCATCAAGCCACAAATGGATTAGAACCCGATCGGACCTATCTGTTTGACTTGACGGTCACAGATTCCAAGCAACGGATGATGGAACGAGGAGCACTCGATCGAATCGAACAACGGGACGATTTGTTCCGCCAACGGGTGTATGAAGGTTTCATGACATTAGCAGAGCAGGAGCCGGAACGGATTCAGCTAGTCAATGCCAACCAATCAATCGAAGTCTTACAAAACAACTTATGTCAGGATCTACTGACTTATCTAGAGAAAAGGGAGAGATTATCATGAAAATGGTCATTACGATTGTTCAAGATAAAGATAGCTTACGTCTAGCAGAAGCACTGGTGGAAAATGATTTTCGAGCGACAAAACTAGCGACGACCGGTGGATTTCTAAAAGAAGGAAATACGACGTTCATGATTGGTGTTCAGAGCGAACGTTTAGACGACTTGATGCGGTTAATCAAAAAAAACTGCTCGAGCCGCGAACAGATGGTTTCACCGATCTCACCGATGGGTGGTCATGCCGATTCATATATTCCATATCCGGTTGAAGTTCAAGTCGGCGGGGCAACTGTCTTTGTCTTACCGATCGAAGGGTTCCATCAATTCTGATGCAGACATTCCATGAACTAGGACAAACACAATCCGTCATCGCGACGATTTTACAAAATTCACTACGTGCGAATCGGATTAATCATGCTTATATCTTTACTGGAGACTATGAGCCGCTTCTTTTGGAGGCGGCTCAGTTGTTCGCCAAAAGTCTGTTCTGTGAACATCGCGATCAAATCGAACCGTGTCAAACGTGTCGGAGTTGCCGCCGGATGGACAGTGGGAATCTCGTCGATTATTATCAAATCGAGCCAGACGGAGCGACCATTAAAAAAGAACAGATTCAGCAACTGATGCATGACCTCTCATTACGGGGGCTTGAGGGAGATCGACAAATCTATGTCGTGACACAAGCGCATAAGATGACACCACAAGCAGCAAATAGCTTATTGAAGTTTTTTGAAGAGCCGGGTGCTGGAAAAGTGGCAATTTTAATTACGAATCAACCCCAGCTTTTGTTACCAACGATTCGTTCGCGGGGGCAATTACTGAGTTTTCGTCCCGCAGATCGTTTGTTGATTGGTCAAGTCTTGTCTGAAAAAACAGGACGGGACAGCGAATTAACGCAACTGGCAGCACGTGTTTATCCTAAAATAGAAGATGCAGAGCAGGCATTAATCGAAGACTGGTTTGTAAATGCGCGAGGGACAGTGGTACAATTGATGGAGGAATTAGCGAATCGTCCGGCCGATTTACCTTTGTTTGTCCAGGAAAAATGGATCAGTCAATTCAAGAACCGGCAAGATGCTCGGATTGGTCTAGAACTTGTGACGTGTTTTTTTGAAGATGTTCTACATCTCAAACTAAATCCGTCATGGGAAATGATCACCTATGCGAACAGCCGACCATTACTGGAACAGATGGGTGGGAAAAGTCAGACGACGATCACACGGTGGCTACAAGCAGTACTCGCAGCCGTTAAACGGATCGAAGCAAATGTTAATCCTCAATTAACAGTTGAGCGTCTCATGTTTGACTTACAGAAAGGGTAGAGCGATATGCTAAAAGTAGTAGGCGTTCGCTTTAAAGAAGCGGGCAAAATTTATTATTTTGCACCTGGACAAGAGTCATTATCACGAGGACAGGCAGTCATCGTTGAGACGGTACGGGGCATTGAATATGGTGAAGTTGTCATTGCCGATAAACAAATGGACGAAGATGATGTGGTCTTGCCACTGAAAGCCATCCTTCGCGTCGCAGATGATAAAGATGCGATGATTGTCCGTGAAAATAAAATGGCGGCGTTTGATGCGCACGCTGTCTGTGTCGAAAAAATTCGGGAGCACAAACTCGATATGAAACTTGTCGATGTCGAATATACATTTGATCGAAATAAAGTCATCTTTTATTTCACAGCGGAAGGTCGTGTCGATTTCCGTGAACTCGTCAAAGATTTAGCGGCTGTCTTCCGGACACGAATTGAATTACGCCAGATTGGTGTACGCGATGAAGCGAAACTGCTTGGCGGAATCGGTCCGTGTGGTCGTGTGCTGTGTTGTTCTTCGTTTTTAGGAGAGTTTGAGCCGGTGTCAATCAAGATGGCGAAAGATCAGAACTTATCCTTGAATCCAACAAAAATTTCTGGTGTCTGCGGTCGTTTGATGTGTTGCTTAAAATACGAAAACGATACGTATGAAGAAATGCGACGGGATCTACCGGATTACGGAAAACGTCTGACCGTTCCTGAAGGGGAAGGACGGGTCGTTGGTCTGAACATCCTCGATCAAATCGTTCAAATCGAACTAAAAGACCGTTCCCGGGTCCTCACATATTCGATGGAAGAATTATTATCTGTCGGTGCCGTAAAACAAAAACGACCAAAAGAATGACGGGGTGCATACGCGTGGAGAGAGTCGATAAAAAAGAAATCATTACGCGTGTCGATGCGATCGAGCAACAGATTCATTTGCTGACGGAGCATCTGAGCGTGTTAAAGGATCAGCTTGCTTACATGATGGAGGAGAACCAACACCTGTATCTTGAGAATCACCACCTCCGCGAGAAGGTAGAGCGTGACGAACAACAACCGGTTACAGAAGAAGCACAGGCTGAAGCAGGCATCGGTGCGGGGTACGATAATCTAGGACGATTGTATCAAGAAGGATTCCATATTTGTAACCTGCATTATGGTCAAGTCCGTAAAGACGGAGACTGTCTGTTCTGCTTGTCCATGTTAACGAAACATTGAGAGGCTGACTTCCTAGGAGTCAGTCTTTTTTTCAGAAAGGAAGAACAAGATGACTGAATTATTACCGGATGAACGACTGGACCATCTGCTCGGAAAAGAAGGGCGGATCATCCAAAGTCCAACCGTGTTTTCCTATTCCCTCGATGCGGCGTTACTTTCCCAATTCGTCTGGGTTCCAATCAAACAAGGGCAGTTAGTCGACTTATGTGCCGGCAATGGCGCCATTCCTTTGTTTTTGTCATACCGAACGAAAGGGACGATCACAGGGCTTGAAATTCAACCTCGTCTGGCTGGGATGGCGCGACGGAGTATTCAGTTGAATGACAAACAAGATCAACTGAAGATGGTGGAAGGGGACGTCAAGGAAGCAGGAAAACTGCTCGGATATGGTCTTTATGACGTCGTCACCTGTAATCCGCCGTATTTTTTAGCGCACGCATCGTCTAATCGAAACCTAAGTGAACATTATACGATTGCGCGTCATGAAGTACTCTGTACGCTCGAAGACTGTATTCGATCAGCGGCAGATTTACTCAAACAAGGGGGCAAGACAGCTTTTGTCCATCGACCGGAACGTTTGCTCGATATCGTCACCTTGATGCGCCAGTACCGGATTGAACCAAAACGGATGCAATGGATTTATCCGAAACAAGGTAAGGAGGCCAACATGTTATTGATCGAAGGGATCAAGGATGCTAAACCAGGTCTAAAGGTGTTGCCTCCGTTCATCGTCTATGAACAAGATGATACGTACACGCTACAGATGCGGAAGCATCTCGATGTCTAATCATACGGTCTATATCGTCCGTTGCCAAGATGGTACGTTGTATACAGGATATACCGTCGATGTTACGAAACGTCTCGCGACGCATAACACGGGACAAGGAGCGAAGTACACCCGGGCACGGCTCCCTGTTGTTTTGATTTATACAGAAACGTGTGCTACGAAGTCGGAAGCCTTGAAGCGGGAATATGCGATTAAACAATTGACGCGCACGAAAAAGGAACAACTGATTCAAGAAGGGAGGTCGTCTCATGAAAGCGACCAGTAGTTTTAAAGGACAGACGAATGGTCTGTATATCGTTCCGACTCCGATCGGAAATTTAGAGGACATGACATACCGGGCCGTTCGTATTTTACAAGAATCCGATCTCGTCGCGGCAGAAGATACACGCCAGACGATAAAGTTGTTTAATCACTTTGAGATTGATACGAAACTCGTCAGCTATCACGAACACAATAAACAAGTCAGTGGAGCACGGCTACTGGCAGACTTACAAGCCGGAAAACAAGTTGCACTGGTCTCGGATGCCGGAATGCCAGGCATTTCTGATCCAGGAAGTGACTTGATCCGGGCTACGATTGAAGCGGATATCCCGGTCGTCGTCTTACCGGGCGCGAATGCAGCCTTGACGGCACTCGTCGCATCCGGTCTTGCGACAGAACGTTTTCTGTATTATGGTTTTTTACCACGGAAGAAAAAAGAGCGCCGCGAGGCCCTGGAAACAGTTCGCTATGAAAGTGGAACGCTAATCTTCTACGAAGCACCCCATCGCTTAAAAGAGATGTTAGGGGCGTTACGGGATGTATTAGGGGACCGCCAGCTGACGTTAGCCCGCGAACTGACGAAACGCTATGAAGAATACATTCGTGGTTCGGTCACGGAAGCACTGGACTGGGCCGGAGAAGACGTACGCGGTGAATTCGTCGTCATCGTCGAAGGATCAACGGAAGAACGTCCAAGCGACATCGAGCAAGAAGCGGATCCGTTGCAACAAATCGAACGGTACATCGAACAAGGCGAAAAACCGAATGCTGCCCTGAAACGAGTTGCCAAGGAGCGGGGACTCGATCGTCAGGAATTGTATCTACGTTATCATGAATCCTAAAAAAAAGAAGCGACTCCGCTTGGAATCGCTTCTTTTTACTTATTCGTTTCCTGCGTAATGACGATCGAGGAAATCTTTTAACTCAACGAGGACACGCTGTGCGCCATCTGGAGAGAGAATCAATTTACCGTCTGCCAATTTGAAGTTATCATCTGATACTTCACCGGTTACTTGGCAAGTCATGTTTGGTTTGTATTTTTTAAGAATGATCTGCTCGTTGTCGACATAAATCTCAAGAGCATCCTTCTCTGCGATTTGAAGTGTCCGACGAAGTTCGATTGGAATAACTACCCGGCCAAGCTCGTCTACTTTACGTACAATACCTGTTGATTTCATTTTGTTGTTCCTCCTCTGATGTCTAGGTTCTCTTTGTTTTTGGAAAATCGTCAAAATTCGACATCACTTCTATAGAATGTAGAATACTAAACTTTCCAAAAGTAGTCAACCAATCTGAATAGCTTGAAATCAAAATGTCATTTATTTCTCAAAAAAACCATATCTGAAACGATTTATTAATAGAATTTCCCTTTTTAAAGGAAATCAAACTATTGAGTGTGTTTTTTTGTAATTTGATGTCTGATGTCAAAAAATGTTTGGATTCGACAAAAAACGAGTTTCGACATGGGGGCTAGAACAGCGTATAATAATGGAATGAAATACAGAACGGAGGAATATCATGGCAAAAACATTTTATATCACAACACCGATTTATTATCCTAGCGCAAAGCTACATATCGGTCATGCCTACACGACGGTCGCGGGAGATGCGATGGCTCGTTACAAACGGCTTCAAGGTTTTGATGTTCGTTACTTGACGGGGACGGACGAGCACGGACAAAAAATTCAAGAAAAAGCTAAAGAAGCCGGTGTATCCGAGCAAACGTTCGTTGACGGAGTCGTCGAACAGATCAAAGTGTTATGGGATCGGCTCGATATTTCGTATGACGATTACATCCGGACAACAGAACCGCGCCATAAAGAAGTCGTCGAACGGGTATTTGAGACATTGCTCGAAAAAGGGGACATTTATCTCGGCGAATACGAAGGCTGGTATTCTGTTCCGGATGAAACGTATTATACGGAATCGCAGTTAGTGGATGGAAAAAGTCCTGACAGTGGTCACCCGGTCGAACTCGTTCGCGAAGAATGTTATTTCTTCCGGATCAGCCAATACGCGGATCGCCTAGTTGAGTACTATGAAGCGAACCCTTCGTTCATTTTACCAGAATCCCGGAAACATGAGATGATCAATAACTTCATTAAACCCGGTCTCCAAGACCTCGCCGTCTCGCGGACGACGTTTGATTGGGGTGTCAAGGTCCCATCGAACCCGAAACATGTCGTTTACGTTTGGGTTGACGCATTGACGAACTATATCTCGTCACTCGGCTACGGAACGGATGACCAAGGCAATTTCGACAAGTATTGGCCAGCCGACGTTCATCTGGTCGGGAAGGAAATCGTTCGTTTCCATACAATCGTTTGGCCGGCCCTGCTGATGGCGCTCGACTTACCACTTCCGAAACAAGTCTTCGCACACGGCTGGTTGCTAATGAAGGACGGAAAGATGTCGAAATCCAAAGGGAACGTCGTAGATCCGATTCCGATGATCGACCGGTACGGACTCGATGCGTTACGGTATTATTTGTTACGTGAAGTTCCATTCGGATCGGATGGTATGTTCACACCGGAAGCATTCGTCGAGCGAATGAATTTTGATCTCGCAAACGATTTAGGGAACTTACTGAACCGGACGATCGCGATGATCACAAAATATTTCGATGGCGTCATTCCGACGTATGCTGGAAACGTCACACCATTTGATGAGACATTGTCGACGCTAGCACAAGAAACGGTCGAGAAGGTCGAAGCATCGATGGAACACATGGAATTTTCAGTCGCCTTGTCGCATATCTGGCAACTGATCAGCCGAGCGAACAAGTATATCGATGAGACACAACCATGGGTACTCGCGAAAGATGAAACGAAAACAGCTGAACTCGCTTCATCGATGGTCCATTTAGTAGGGGCATTACGTCATGTTGCGATCATGCTCCAACCGTTCATGACACGGTCACCAAAAGAGATGTTCCGTCAGCTTGGACTCGAAGGACAACCGATGGACTGGACAGCACTTGAACAGTTCGCTGCAATCAACGAAGGAACAAAAGTCGGCGTCGCTCAACCGATCTTCCCGCGTCGTGACATGAAAGAGGAAGTCGAAGCCATCGTTGAAATGATGAAACAGGCGTCTGCTGCTCGTGTCGAAGAAGAGACAGTCGAAGAAGAAGTGGATGCTGACGTCCGCCCAGAAACGACGATTGATGTGTTTGATCAGATTGAACTACGGGTCGGTGAGGTCGTCACGGCTGAAAAAATCAAAAAGGCCAAAAAATTGCTGAAGCTAACCGTCGATATGGGCAAAGAAACACGTCAAATCGTGTCGGGGATTGCCGAATGGTATGAGCCGGAAGATTTAGTAGGGCGTAAAGTCATCGTTGTCGCCAACTTAAAACCGGTTACGTTACGTGGCGAATTGTCACAAGGTATGGTGCTAGCTGCTGAAAAATCAGGTAAGCTTGAACTAGCCACGGTACCATCGACGATGGCGAACGGGGCAAGTGTAAAATAATTCAGATGCCTGTGGACTTGATGTCACAGGCATTTTTTTGAAAAAAGGAGTCGAACTTTATGTTGATTGATACACACACACATTTGAATTCTGATCAGTTTGATGGAGATGTTGATGAGACGATTGAGCGGGCACGCGCCAATGGTGTTTCACCGATGATCGTCGTTGGATTTGACCACAAGACGATCGACCGGGCGATGGAGCTCGTCGAACACTATGATGATCTCTACGCAGTCATCGGATGGCATCCTGTTGATTCGATTGATTTTGATGACGCCGCTTATCAGAAAGTCGAACGTTTGATGGACCATCCGAAAGTCGTCGCATTAGGAGAAATCGGTCTTGACTATCACTGGGATACGTCACCGAAAGACGTTCAAGAAGAAGCGTTCCGAAAACAGATTCGCTTGGCAAAACAAAAAAATAAACCGATCGTCATCCATAACCGTGAAGCGACGGAGGATACACTTCGGATTTTGGAAGAAGAAGACGCAAAAGAAGTGGGAGGAATCCTTCACAGTTATAGTATGAGTGCAGAATTACTCCCCCGTTGTTTAGCGATGAACTTCTACATCTCGTTAGGCGGACCGGTGACATTTAAAAATGCGAAGACACCAAAACGTGTGGCGCAGGAAGTGCCACTTGATCGTTTGTTGGTCGAGACGGACTGTCCTTATCTGACACCCACACCGTACCGGGGAAAGCGTAATGAACCGGCGTATGTCCGATTCGTGGCAGAAGAGATCGCACAGCTGCGTGGTATGATGTATGCCGATATCGAACAAGCGACCACTGAAAACGCGAAGCGCGTCTTCCGGCTTCCATGATTCGATCGATAGCGTATATGACGATCGGCTGTACATTGCTTCTGATCGCAAGTGTATTGTATTTGGCGATGGACCACCCGCGTGACATCACGATCATGGTGGATGGTCGGGAAACGAAGATCGAGACGCTCGAGACGTCGGTCTATGGTGTCTTGAAGGAAGCCGGCATTTCAGTTCGGGCACAAGATGAAATCGAACCGGCACTCAGTGCGGATCTTCCGGACAATGAGTTGATTGTCATTCGTCCCGCAAAAGAAATCACATTGATCATGGGATATGGAGAAGCACAAACCATCCGGACGCAAGCACGCCGAGTCGATGATCTATTAAAAGAACGTGGGATCGAGCAGATGGAGACGGATGACATCTATCCGTCGAAGGATGCCGTCTTGACGACTGGAATGACGGTCCGATACCGTGAGGCGTTCCCACTTGAATTGATCGTAGAAGGAAAGGCTCGTTCACTGTATACGTATCAGACGACGGTACGTGAGCTCCTCGCGATGCAAGGGATCAAACTTCAACCGGAAGACAACGTCTCTCCGGGTCTTGATACGGTCGTCGTAAAGGACATGCTCGTCACGGTCAATACGACACGACGCGCCGTTCTGACGGAAGAACAATTGTTACCGTTTGAAGTCGAGACGATTGAAGACGAGACGTTACCGGCCGGTGAGCAATTGGTGACAAAAGCGGGGCGTCCCGGCATCCGGACACAAAAGTATCAGTTGACGCTCGCTGACGGACTGAGTAAAGAAAAGAAATTGATCACAAACAAAATCACGAGCCAGCCGGTCAAGCAAGTCGTCAAAGTCGGGACGAAGCCGGTCGCATCCGTCGAGGCAGTCGAAACGACACCGGCTCCGGTCTTTGATACTGAAAAAGCGACGGTACCTTTAGCGGAAGCACCTAAAGCAGCCACGGATCTAGACTTTAAAAAAGCGAAAACCCTGATGGTCGAGGCGACCGCTTATACGAACGATCCTGCTTCGAACGGGAGTCGGCTGTATGATGGACGCGCCTTGACGGCGACGGGGTATGACGTGACGGATACGATCACCTATCAAGGATTACCGATCATCGCCGTTGATCCAAAAGTCATTCCGCTCGGGACAAAAGTGTATGTCGAGGGGGTAGGTCTTGCGATTGCCCTCGATACCGGTGGTGCCATCAAAGGGAATAAAATCGATGTCCTCGTTGATGGAGAGACGACCGCTAAACAGTTTGGTCGAAAGACGATCCAAGTCTGGGTCATTCCTAACGAGACGACAGCGGAAGCGGGCAATTGACGCTTCCTTGTTTTTTTTATCAAAACAGGTACAATTACGGAAGTGTTTGAAGAAGGTGGAGAAGACATGATGCGGGAACGCTTAAAAGAAGTCATCGTCGTCGAAGGACGCGATGATACGACACGGTTACAAGAAGTATTCGATGTCGATACAATCGAAACAAACGGGTCTGCCGTCAACGAGCAGACGTTACAACGGATCGCAAAAGCGCTTGAACGTCGTGGTGTGATCGTCTTTACGGATCCTGATTTTCCAGGAGACCGGATTCGGGCACGGATCAACGAGCGGGTGCCGGGCTGCAAGCAAGCCTACCTGCCACGGGCCGATGCGAAAGACAAACGCGGGAAAATCGGAGTCGAACACGCTTCACCGAAAGCGATTGAACGGGCACTGGAAGCCGTCTACGAAACAGAAGAACACCATATCGCGGAAGTGACGCGGGAGATGATTCTTGCAGCCGATTTGATTGGTGGACCGGCCGCCTCAAAACGTCGGAAACGACTTGGACAGGTGCTTTCGATCGGAGAGCCAAATGCCAAACAATTGGTCAAACGGGTGGCATCGATCCGGATCACCAAACAAGAATGGGAAGACGCGTTGAAACAGATAGAGGAGGAACAAGATTGAAAGACATCGCTACATTGCACCGGACTAAGGAAATCCTGGCGAAACACGGATTTTCATTCAAAAAGTCCTTAGGGCAAAACTTTTTAATTGATTTAAACGTACTCGGTAACATCGTCGGCGCCGCCAACTTAACACCTGACAGTGGAGTGCTTGAGATTGGTCCCGGTATCGGTTCGTTGACGGAACAATCAGCGAAACAGGCGAAAAAGGTCGTCGCACTCGAAATCGATCAACGGTTATTACCGATTCTCGAAGATTCGCTCGCCCCGTATCCCCATGTCAAAGTCATCCACGGCGATGCGCTCGAGCTCGATCTTGAGACAATCGTCGATCAAGAGTTCACACAACAAGGCATTACCGATCTTGCCGTCGTCGCCAATCTTCCATATTATGTGACGACGCCAATCATCATGCGCATTCTTGAAGCGCGGACTCCATTCCGGACGCTCATCATGATGATTCAAAAAGAGGTGGCTGAACGGATTGGCGCGAAACCCGGGACAAAAGCCTATGGTTCGCTATCGATTGCGATTCAATACTATGCGGAGGCAGAAGTCTGCTTTACCGTCCCGAAACATGTGTTCATACCGGCACCGAACGTCGATTCAGCTGTCATTCGCCTGAATATCCGAAAAGAACCCGCCGTCAAGACGCTCGATGAGAAATTGTTCTTTGAAGTGACACGTGCGAGTTTCGCGCAACGCCGAAAAACGATTTTAAATAACTTGTCGAGTCATTTCGGAAAAGCAGAAAAAGAAGCGGTCGAAGCAGCGTTACATGAAGCGGGGATCGATCCCCGCCGCCGTGGTGAGACACTGAGCCTGCAGGAATTCGCACAGCTAGCCGACGCACTTTTACCGATTAAAAAACGTTGACGGTAGACAAAAGAACGGATATAATATTCGCTCTTTCTAATATTTAATTCATATGCTATAATAAATATTAGTGAGGTGAAGCGTATGCCAAAGACGTTGAACGAAATCAGACATGTGTTTGAAACACATGTTGGTGAAAGACTGACGCTAAAAGCAAGCGGCGGTCGTAAAAAGGTCGTAACCCGAATCGGAACGCTCGTTGAGACGTATCCATCGGTGTTTGTAGTCAAGCTAGACGCAGAGCGCCACAATGTCGAGCGAGTTTCTTATAGCTATGCCGACGTGTTAACAGACTCCGTACAAATCGAATTTGCGAATTCGTAAACTTACCTTCCGAAGCGGACAGAAATGTTCGCTTCTTTTTTTGTGCAAAGGTTGATACAATTCGTACAGGATACGTACTAGAGGAGGAACGGCACGATGACGATTATTGTAAAAGCTCCAGCAAAAATCAATTTAGTATTGGATGCGACGGCGAAACGTCCGGACGGTTATCATGATGTACATATGGTGATGACGACAGTTGATTTGGCAGACCGGTTGGAATTGACGGAATTACCTTCTGGTGAAATTCGGATGAATGCGCAACATGCGTATGTACCGAACGATGAACGGAATTTAGCGTATAAAGCGGCGGCGGTTTTAAAGGAACGGTTTAACATCCGAAGTGGAGTTGAAATCTATCTCGAAAAACATATTCCGGTCGCAGCCGGTCTGGCCGGCGGCTCAAGCGATGCGGCCGCGACGTTACGTGGCTTGAATGAGTTGTGGAAACTGGATTTGACGCTCGAACAGTTAGCAGAGATCGGGGCTGAAGTCGGATCGGATGTTCCGTTTTGTGTGATGGGCGGGACGGCGATCGCGACGGGACGCGGGGAACAGCTTGAAAAATTAGTATCCCCTCCACCCTGTTGGGTCGTCCTTGCGAAACCGACGATTGGTGTGTCGACGGCGGATGTCTATGGAGCCCTTGATCTGACGACAGCGGAGCGACCGGATGTCGAGGCGATGATCCAAGCCGTCAAGGCGCAGGATTTCAATGGCATCTGTGACGCACTCGGAAATGTGTTGGAATCGGTGACGTTACCGATGCATCCGGAAGTCGAACAGATCAAAGCGTTCATGACGAGTTGCGGGGCGGAAGGTGTTTTGATGAGCGGAAGTGGTCCTACTGTCTTTGCGCTGACGGAACACGAAAACCGAGCGCAACGTCTGTACAATGGCTTACGAGGTTTTTGTAATGAAGTCTACGTCGTTCGTCTTTTAGGGGAAAATCATTGATAAATTCCGTATGAAAATGATATATTCACTAGTGAATATTCGGAATTACGGAGAGGTGGAACGATTTAGATGAAAATTCGGAGAAGTGGTCGGTTGGTAGACATGACACGTTACCTGCTGGACCATCCGCATCATCTAGTCTCATTGACGATATTCGCGGAGCGTTACAAATCTGCGAAATCTTCGATCAGTGAAGATTTAGATATTGTCAGTGAAATGTTAGAGCATGAAGGCACAGGGCGACTCGTGACGGTCCCGGGAGCTGCCGGAGGGGTCATGTTCATTCCGACATGGAGTAGCGCAAAGGCGTTACCGTTCATCGATGAGTTATGTGAACGTGTAGCACGGCCGGATCGATTACTGCCAGGTGGGTATCTCTACTTAACAGACTTGCTCGGAGATCCACGAATGGTGAAACAGATGGGGCAAGTGTTCGCCTCTGTCTTCAGCCAGAAAAAGGTCGATGTCGTCATGACGATCGCGACAAAGGGAATTCCGTTAGCTTACGCCGTCGCCGAACAGTTAGGTGTGCCGTTTGTGATCGTCCGCTCGGATAGCCGGGTCACGGAAGGTTCGACCGTCAGCATCAACTATGTGTCCGGTTCATCAAAAGCAATTCGGACGATGGCGCTCGCACGACGCAGTTTGCCCCGTGGTGCCAATGTCTTACTGATCGATGATTTCATGAAGGCCGGCGGAACGATTCGCGGCATGATGAGCCTCCTCAGTGAGTTCGAAGCGAACGTAGCCGGAGTCGGTGTACTGATTGAAGCGGAAGGTGCCGAGAAAAAGATGGTCAATGAGTATGTCAGTCTGATGAAGCTTGCCGACGTCGATGTCGATCTTGGACAGATTCAAGTGAAGCGTGGGAACGTCGACCAGTATTTCACAGATGGTGACAATATCTAAATTTGACACACATTTTTTTTGTAACTATACTGTAATTATCAAACTTTTGGAAATTATGCGTAAAATGATTGGCAAAAGCTAAACCTTTGAATGTTTTAAGCCGTAAGTAGAAGTAGACAACGAAGAGTTGTGACAACGGTTATAAAAGGGGTGCGGACAAAATGAATGTCACCGACGTCAAGATTCGTCGCGTCGTAGCTGAGGGTCGAATGAAAGCACTGGCCTCGATTACGCTCGACCACGAATTCGTGGTACATGATTTACGCGTGATCGAAGGGAACAGCGGTCTTTTCGTCGCGATGCCGAGTAAACGAACACAGGAGGGCATCTTTCGTGATGTCGCCCATCCAATCAATGCATTAATGCGAAAAAAGGTCGAAGATTCAGTATTAGAAGCATATGCGGTACGCGAGGATCAGGACGAGACGTCAGAGCGTGAACTGACGGTGCTCGAAGTCACCGATCATTCGTAATTCAACGGACAGGTCCCTAGCGATGGGAGAACCTGTCTTTTTTTGCGTATTTTCGTGATTTCTGCTCTCCCCTGTGATTGATTCGTCGCGCCATTTTCGTTATAGTGGGAACGAGTGGACTATTTCAGAACGAAATCATCACTAATTTATATGGAGGAGCGACAAGGATGAATCATTTCGCGGTAATTCTAGCAGCGGGTAAAGGCACTCGGATGAAATCAAAGCTCTATAAAGTACTTCACCCAGTAGCTGGGAAGCCTATGGTACAACATGTCGTTGATCAATTGACGACACTCGGTGTCACACGTCAAGTCGTCATCGTCGGTCACGGTGCAGAGGCTGTCAAAGAAGTGCTCGGCACATCGGTGGAATATGCACTTCAAAGTGAGCAGCTTGGCACGGGTCATGCTGTTCAGATGGCGGAACCTGTACTGGGTCACGAAACGGGTTCGACTCTCGTCGTGTGTGGGGATACCCCACTCCTAACAAGTGCGACGTTAGAATCGTTGCTGCAACATCATGCCGAAACAGGCGCGAAAGTGACTGTTTTGACGGCACATGCCGATGATGCAACGGGCTACGGACGAATCGTCCGTGGTGAAGACGGAAACGTCTCGAAAATCGTTGAGCATAAGGATGCGAACGCAGAAGAACTTCTCATCAGAGAAATCAACACAGGCACGTACGTGTTTGATAATGAAATGCTTTTCGCAGCGCTAAAACAAGTCAAAAACGATAACGTCCAAGGTGAATTCTATTTACCCGACGTCATCGAAATCGCGAAAGCCGACGGCGAAACGATTGCCGCCTACGCAGCATCGACGTTCGAAGAGACGATTGGCGTCAATGATCGGGTAGCGCTTGCGCAAGCAGAAACATCGATGCGGAAACGGACAAACGAACATTGGATGCGTCAAGGTGTCACGTTCGTCGACCCTGCTTCAACGTACATCGGACCAGATGTGGTGATTGGTTCTGATACCGTCTTGTACCCGGGGACACAATTGCTTGGTAACACAACAGTTGGCTCGGAATGCATCATCGGACCGAACTCGGATATTCGCGATAGTACGATTGCAGATCACGCGGTTGTCCGTCAATCGGTTGTCACGGATAGTCAAATTGGACCAGCAGCACAAGTCGGTCCGTTTGCTCACCTACGCCAACAAGCGATCCTCGGTGCAAATACCCGTGTCGGCAACTTCGTTGAAGTGAAAAAATCAACGTTTGGAGAAGGTAGCAAATCTGCACACTTAAGTTATGTTGGCGACGCGACGATCGGCAAAAACGTCAACTTAGGGTGTGGTTCGATCACGGTCAACTATGATGGAACAAATAAGTTTGAAACGGTCATCGGAGACGACGCCTTCATCGGCTGTAACGTCAATTTGATCGCCCCTGTCACGGTCGGTAAAAATGCGCTTGTCGCAGCAGGATCGACCGTCACGGATGATGTTCCTGACAATGGTCTCGCGATCGCACGGGAGCGTCAGACGACCAAACCGGATTACCGTTAATTTTATTCGTTCATTACCTGTCGCTCTACTCGTCTAAACCAAACAAATGGAGGCCACCTAACCATGTCTACTGTCTTAGAACATGAAATTCGTATTTTCGCACTTAACTCGAACAAACCACTGGCAGAGGAAATCGCTAAAGTCATCGGGATTCCTGTCAGCGAAAGTTCAGTCAAACACTTCAGTGATGGCGAAATTTCAATGAACATCGAAGAAAGCGTCCGTGGTGATGATATCTACATCATCCAATCGACAAGCCAACCGGTCAACGAAAACTTGATGGAGCTCCTCATCATGATCGATGCGTTAAAACGAGCTTCTGCTCGGACGATCAACGTCGTCATTCCGTATTACGGGTATGCGCGTCAAGACCGTAAAGCGCGTTCGCGTGAGCCGATCACAGCGAAACTCGTCGCGAACTTGCTTGAAGTCGCAGGGGCGACACGCGTCGTGACAATGGATCTCCATGCTGCCCAAATCCAAGGTTTCTTCGATATTCCAGTAGATCAATTAATGGGTGTTCCCTTGCTTGCTTCTTACTTCGAGAAGAAGAATATCGACCCGAACGAACTTGTCATCGTTTCTCCGGATCATGGCGGTGTGACGCGGGCTCGTAAATTAGCAGAACAATTAAAAGCACCGATCGCGATCATCGACAAACGCCGTCCGAAACCAAACGTCGCGGAAGTCATGAACATCGTCGGGCAAGTTGATGGGAAAATCGCCATCATCATCGATGACATCATCGATACAGCCGGCACGATCACGCTTGCTGCCAACGCGTTGATTGAAAACGGAGCAAAACAAGTCTATGCCTGCTGTACGCACCCGGTTCTGTCAGGTCCAGCGATGGAGCGAATCGAAAACTCGGCAATCGAAGAGCTTGTTGTCTTAAACACAATCGATTTGACGAAACGTGAATGTGCAAGCAAAATCAAACAAATT
The DNA here is from genome assembly GCF_000685865.1 of Exiguobacterium antarcticum DSM 14480. Lineage (GTDB taxonomy): Bacteria > Bacillota > Bacilli > Exiguobacteriales > Exiguobacteriaceae > Exiguobacterium_A > Exiguobacterium_A antarcticum. The sequence continues at coordinate 1,463,339 of NZ_JMKS01000003.1, forward strand.
TCAGTCGCACGGTTGCTTGCAGAAGCGATCATCCGTGTCCATGAACAAAAATCAATCAGCCCGCTCTTTAGCTGATTTTAAACAGATATGCACGCCAAGGTCCGGTTTTTAGAAATCGGACCCTTGTGCGTTGGTGTTTTTCATCATCCAGGCGAGATGTGATTTTGTCTGTGAACTTAAGGAGGTGACGGTATGAAATGTATCGTCGGTTTAGGAAATCCAGGGGCCAAATATGCCAATACCCGCCACAACATCGGATTTTTGGCGGTTGATGCCTTGGCAAAAGAACATGGTATAAAATTAACGGAGTCGAAGTTTAAAGCAGTCTTCGGAACGGGAATGATGAAAGGGGAACGGGTCCTTCTCGTCAAACCATTGACATATATGAACTTGTCCGGTGAAGCCGTGCGACCGTTACTCGACTTTTATAAAATCGCGGTCGAGGACGTACTGGTCATCTATGATGACCTGGATCTTCCGCTCGAGAAGATGCGTCTGCGTTCTAAAGGAAGTGCTGGTGGTCATAACGGGGTCAAATCATTGATTCAACATTTAGGGACACAAGACATCAAACGGCTGAAGTTAGGGGTCGGGCGTCCGCCGGCACCGATCCAAGTCATTGACTGGGTCTTGATGCCATTTGCAAAATCAGAACAGGTGACGTTGCAACATGTGTTGGCTGATTCTGTAAACATCGCAACGGATTTCATCGATACGCCATTTTTAGCGTTGATGAATCGTTATAACTGAACAAAACGCTTTGGATGTCCAAAGCGTTTTTGCTGTCGTCCTAGGAGGGGAAACAATGAAACAACTACAAAATCTGTTACTCGGCATTCCGGAGATCAAAACCGTCCGGGAACGTTTCCGTGACGGGGTCAATGCCCAACTAATCACGGGACTGATGAACAGCGGAAAAGCATTATTCATCGCCGGCATTTACCAAGAGACGAAAAAAAGATTCGTCATCGTGACCCACAACATGTTCCAGGCTCAAAAATTATATGATGATCTAATTGAACTCGTTCCCGAGCAGGACGTGATGTTGTATCCGGTCGATGAGACACTTGCTGCAGAATTATCGTACGGGGCAAGCCCGGAACTCCGGGCGACACGAATCGAGACACGGCAACGTCTACTGACGACGGACGATGGGATTTTAATCATTCCGCTCGTCGGACTCAGACGATATGTCCCGACCGCGGCTGATTTTTTAGGGCATACGCACCGGATTAAACCGGGGGATGTTTTGTCGATTCCGGATTTTATTCAGGAATTGGTGGATGCCGGGTACGAACGGGCAGCTACGGTTACGACACCGGGCGAATTTGCCGTCCGCGGGAGCATCATCGATCTGTATCCGTTGACAGTGGAACGTCCTTACCGGCTTGATTTATTTGATGAAGAAGTCGACTCCATCTATACGTTTGATGCAGAGACACAACGTTCGCTTGGTGTCGTTGCGGAAGCATTGGTGCCACCGGCAGCGGAACATTTTGCGACGAATGACGGATTGCGTGCAGCGGGTGAACAGTTGCGTGGTCTTTATGAAGCGACGAAGCAACGTGTGCAGAGCACGGAAGTGTTGGTTGCCTTAGAAGAAGGAATCGCTTACGATGTCGAATTGCTCGAAAACGGGGAACGTCCGAAACAACTTCCTAAATATGCGCCGTTACTGTACAAAACCACCTTGCTTGATGATATTCGGGATACTGTTTTGATCGTCGATGAGGTCGCCCGGATTGAAGAAGCGGCCGAAGTCCAGGATACAGAAGAAGCGGAATGGATGGCTTCATTGATTGAACGGGGACAAAGCATCAGTGACTATACGTTATCGGTCCCGATGATGAAAGTCTTCCAGCAACGTCAACTGTTGTATTTATCGTTACTCCCGACACGACGCAGTGGTGTGCCGGAGAGTGCCGCCATTCACTTCAGCATCAAACCAATTGCTCCGTTCCACGGACAGATGGAACGGTTGAAGCAAGAAGTCGATCGGTACGGCCGGGCGGACATGTGGATGGTCTTTTTAGCGAGTAATCGCGAACGGGCGGAGCGGATGCGGCAAACGTTATCCGATTATGGGGTCGAAGCCTCGTTGCATACGACGGAAGATGACATCAAACGAGGACATCCCTCGATTTTAATCGGAGGTATTCACGGCGGTTTCGAGATGACGAATGCCCGTCTTGTCGTCATCACGGAAGAAGAAGTCTTTAAGCAACCGGCACGCCGCCGGAAACAAACGACTAAGCTGACGAATGCCGAGCGTATCAAAAGTTACCAGGAATTGAAGACAGGCGATTACGTCGTCCATATTCATCATGGGATCGGCCGTTATCACGGCATCAAGACGATTGATGTCGCGGGCAATCACCAGGATTATCTCCATCTGATTTATGCCGGTGAAGACTCGTTGTACGTACCGGTCGACCAAATCGATTTGATCCAAAAGTATGTCGGCGCGGAAGGCAAGGAACCAAAGATTTATAAACTTGGCGGTATGGAGTGGAAGAAAGTCAAAGCGAAAGTCCAAAAATCGGTCGAAGACATCGCGGACGAGCTGATTAAACTCTATGCGGCACGTGAAGCGGCGGTCGGATTTGCATTTCCGGAAGACGATGATAGTACACAGGCCTTTGAAGCCTCGTTCCCGTATGAGGAAACCGTCGATCAGTTACGTTCGATCGAAGAAATCAAAAAAGATATGGAACGTCCACGCCCGATGGATCGTCTCTTATGCGGTGATGTCGGTTATGGGAAAACGGAAGTCGCGATTCGAGCTGCCTTTAAAGCCGTCATGGCAGGAAAACAAGTGGCGTTGCTTGTTCCGACGACTGTTCTTGCGCAGCAACACTATGAAACGATGCTCGAACGATTCAGCGACTGGCCGATCAACGTGTCCGTCATGAGTCGATTCCGTTCAGCGGCAGAGTTAAAAGCAACGAAAAAAGGCCTGAAGGAAGGGACGGTAGATGTCGTCGTCGGGACACATCGTGTCTTATCGAAAGATGTCCAGTTTGCGGATGTCGGGTTACTCATCATCGACGAAGAACAACGGTTTGGCGTCAAGCATAAAGAACGTTTAAAACAGTTGAAAACGAACGTCGACGTCCTGACATTGACGGCCACACCGATTCCACGGACGTTGCATATGTCGATGATCGGTATCCGTGATTTGTCAGTACTTGAGACACCGCCAGAAAATCGTTATCCGGTTCAGACCTATGTCATGGAGTATGACGGAATCGTCATGCGCGAAGCGTTAGAGCGTGAACTTGGACGTGGGGGACAAGCCTTTTTCCTTTATAACCGGGTCGAAGGAATCGAGCGGAAAGCAGAAGAAATTCGTGCTCTTGTTCCGGAAGCACGTGTCGTGACGGCTCATGGTCGCATGACGGAAAGTGAACTCGAAAGCCAATTGATCGCCTTTTTTGAAGGGGACGCCGATGTGTTGGTCAGTACGACGATCATCGAAACCGGAATCGATATTCCGAATGTCAACACACTCATCGTCAACGATGCCGATCAGATGGGTCTGTCCCAGCTGTATCAATTGCGAGGACGTGTCGGACGTTCGAGCCGGGTCGCGTATTCGTACTTCACGTATCGTCCGCAAAAACGATTAACGGAAGTTGCGGAAAGCCGCCTGCAGGCCATCAAGGAGTTTACGGAGCTCGGTAGCGGCTTTAAGATTGCGATGCGTGATTTATCGATTCGCGGGGCTGGAAACTTACTCGGATCCCAACAGTCAGGCTTCATCGACTCGGTTGGATTTGATCTCTATTCCCAGATGTTGTCGGAAGCGGTCGAAGAACGAAAAGAACGGATGAAAGGGAAACGGAAAATCCAAAAATTCGTCCCGGACTTCACGTTTAGTCTGGATGCGTATATCCCAAGTCATTACATGGCAGACTCTGAATTAAAAATCGAGTTTTATAAACGATTGAAGTACGTCGATACACCGGACAGTCTCGAAGCACTGGAATCCGAGATGTTAGAACGCTTCGGAGAATTCCCAAGCGAAGTCGCTCGATTGATCCAGTTGACGCGAATGCGGATTTTCGCTGAGCGGGCTCGCGTCGAACGTGTCAAACAGACGGATCCGAAAATCGAGATCGTCTTGTCCGAACAGACGACACAGACGCTTGACGTTGCGGATTTCGTCAAATGGACCGTCCCGATCGGTCGTGGTCTTGGTATGGGCCAAGAAGACGGGAAATTGGTGTTGACGCTCAATCGTGGCAAACAAACGCTTCAACAGACAACAGAGCAGGCGGAACGATTACTCGCTGAGATTGATCGTCGGATCATGCAATGAATCAACGGATGACGATTGCTCAGGGGGCAGCTCTCCTGGCCATCTCAAGTTATGTGTCTAAATTGCTGAGTTTTTTTTACCGGATTCCTTATCAGAACATGGCGGGAGATTTCGGATTATATGTGTATCAAACCGTTTATCCAGTGTTTGCGATTGCGGCAGCACTTGGCATTTATGCATTGCCCGTCGTCGTCGCCAAGCTGACGTTACATCACCCGGAAGAGAAACGGGAAGTCTTATGGTCCATCTTTTTTGTTTTGTTAGTCATGTCTTTTGTACTCGGTACACTCGGCTGGTGGGTCGCTCCGGAAGTGGCGTTATTATTCGGGGATGCCCAGCTCGTCCAACCGCTCCGGGCAGTGACGCTTACGTTTTACCTGCTGCCGGTCATCGCTGTTTTACGAGGGATGTTCCAAGCGGATCTTGAGATGCGTCCGACGGCTTTTTCGCAAATTACGGAAAATGCCGTTCGTGTCTGCCTGTTACTACTCGTGACCTACTACGGCGTTCAAATGGGCGCCAATCCGTATCAAGTCGGAGCAGCGGCGCACATGACGGCCCTTGGTGGAAGTATTGCATCATTGATTTTATTGGTCCGTTTCGCTAAAGGACGGATCGGTCGTCCCGTCGTCTCGAAACGACATATTCGACGTGTCGGACGTGTTTTGTTGACAAGTGGTCTAGCTGTTAGTATTGCCTCACTCGCGTTGTTGTTGATGCAATTGATTGATGGACTGACCTTCGTCAACTTACTTGGAGATTCGCTTGAAACGAAAGTCGAAAAAGGAATTTTTGATCGCGGGTATCCATTACTCCAGTTCGCCATCTTGTTTGCGACATCGATCAGTCTCGCCAGTGTCCCGACATTATTGATGGAATACAGGAAACGAAATGATGCAGCGACGAAACAGCACCTCGAGACGTTGTTACGGTCGGGTTTGTTGATTGCGGCAGCGGCAACGGTCGGTCTAGTCGGAGTCATGCGGCCACTGAACATCGCCTTGTATCAGGACGATAACGGGACGGTGGCACTCAGTTGGTTGGCTGCGACAGCATTCACGGCCTCCTTATCAATGATTATCGTCTCCTGTCTCCAATCGGTGGATGCGGAAAAATATGCGTTCGTCGGAGTCGTCGTCGGTCTATCAGTCAAGCTAGGGCTCAATATCACTTTAATTCCGGCATATGGCATGTTAGGTGCTGGAATGGCGACATTTGGTGGATTTGCCGTCATGGCGGCAGCTCAATTGGTGTTGCTCAATCGTAAGTTTGGCCGAGTGACAGCTGGACGTTCCTTTTATGTCCGGTTATCGAAAGCGGTTGTCCCGATGGCCGTGTTCTTGTATATCATCGAGCAACTGTTTCGTTTATCCGGCTGGGAAAGCCGGTTCGGAGCGATGCTTGAAGTAGGTATACTTGTACTTGGTGGAGCCGGTGTTTTCTGTGTCTTTGCATTACGGACCGGCGTCTTATCGGAACGGGAATGGGCGTTGTTGCCATTTGGAGAAAAACTATATCGTATTCATCAACGTAGGGGGATCATATGACACATCAGATTACAGTCGTCGGCCTAGGAGTCGGTGAACTGGAACAATTACCGTATGGAATCTATAAGTTATTAAAAGAGACGAAGCAACCGGTCTATTTACGGACGGCAGATCATCCTGTCGTTTCAGAACTGATGGCAGAGGGAATGAAATTTACATCGTTTGATTTCATTTATGAGAAGCATGACCAATTCGAGGGTGTGTACGGTGAGATTGTGGCAACGTTGCTCGAGCAAGCTGTGACAGAACCAATCATCTATGCCGTTCCGGGTCATCCACTCGTCGCCGAAAGTACCGTACAACAATTACTCGCACAGACAGAAAACATCAACATCGTTGGTGGTCAAAGTTTTCTCGACCCGATGTTTGCTGCGGTCGGTGTGGATCCGATTGAAGGATTTCAGTTGTTGGATGCGACTGCGTTTGAGATTGACGAAGCACAAATTCGACAGCATCTATTGATCGGGCAAGTGTACGATCAGTTGGTCGCGGGGGATTTAAAAGTCATGTTGATGGAACGTTATCCCGATGAACATGACGTGACACTAGTGACGGCAGCTGGGACGAGTCAGCAACAGGTCACGACGGTTCCGCTTTATGAACTCGATCACGTGACGACATTAAGTAACCTGACGACGGTCTATGTCCCGCCCGTCACGGATCAAACGATCTTGAACCGTGATTTTACGACGTTAAAACAAATCATCGCAAGGTTGCGTGGAGAAGGTGGCTGTCCGTGGGATCAAGAACAGACACACGAGTCGTTAAAAAAACATTTAATCGAAGAATCCTACGAATTACTGGAAGCAATCGACCTTCAGGACGATAACTTAATGATTGAAGAATTAGGCGATGTCCTCCTTCAGGTCATGCTTCATGCCCAAATCGGTCTGGATGAAGGGTATTTTGATGTGCGAGACGTCATCGGTAGCGTCAGCGACAAGATGATTCGCCGTCATCCGCATGTATTTGGAGATGTGACCGTCGACTCGACCGCAGACGTCGTCACTAACTGGCAGGACATCAAAGCGCAGGAAAAACCGGAACGGATCCATCTGTTAGATGGTGTCACAAAAGGGGCTCCCGCTTTAATGCGTGCAGAACAGATTCAAAAAAAGGTCGCGAAGGTCGGATTCGAATGGGATACCGTCGCTGGAGCACTCGATAAAGTGCGGGAAGAAATCCAGGAATTGCAGGAGGCACCGGCAGCAGAGCGTTTAGGGGAGTTGGGTGATATCCTATTTTCATTAACGCTTGTCGGGAAGTACATGGAGTTATCTGCTGAAGAAGCGTTGCAACAGACGAATGATAAGTTCATCCGCCGTTTCAGACGAATGGAACAATTGGCAGATCGTCCGTTGACGGAACTTTCGTTATCGGAACAAGACGCCTTATGGAATCAATCAAAGCAGGAGGAACAGTGATGAGACTTGATAAATTTTTAAAAGTATCCCGTTTGATCAAACGCCGTACACTTGCGAAAGAGGTCGCGGATCAAGGTCGCATTACAATCAACGGTCTTGTCGCTAAAGCGAGCAGTACAGTGTCAGTTGGAGACGAGATGACGATCCGGTTTGGAAATAAGATCGTCACCGTACAAATTGATAGCATTAAGGAACATGCCAAAAAAGAAGAAGCTTCAGATATGTATCAAATCATTCGTGAAGAAAAAGTGAATTCCGAAGAATCGATGTGATTTGGTTGAAAAAGGAAGTATACTAGAGAGTGTCAGAGATGACCACTCGGATAAGGAGGGATGATATGCCAGCACCGTTGGAATCAGGGCGTGATACACCGCCCAAGATCAAACCGCTCAATGACCGGAAAAAACAGTTAAGTCAAAATGCAATCGAAAACCGTTTACGTCTGAAGAGGCGCTTCTTAGTCTGTATGTCGATCTTTCTTATTGTCCTGTCCCTGATGGGGTGGTCATATATCGAAAAGAAACAATTGATTGCTGAACAGAAACAGTCGTTTCAGGTTGCGAATCAAGAACAGGCGAAAGCAGAAAAAGAAACAGCCCGTCTGAAAGAAGAAATTGAACGATTGAATGATAAGAAATATGTTGCGAACTTAGCGAGAAGTGAACTGCTGTACTCGAAAAAAGGCGAAACGATTTTCTATTTTTCACCGGAAGATTAAACGAAGCTTGCCGATTGATTGAAAAAATGTAGAATCACTCGTATAATAAGAAATGAATCAACTAAAAAGGAGCAATACAATTTATGTCGATTGAAGTAGGCAGCAAAGTACAAGGGAAAGTTACAGGCATCACCAATTTCGGCGCGTTCGTAGAATTACCGACGGGGAAGACAGGTCTTGTTCACATCAGTGAAGTAGCAGATTCTTACGTCAAGGATATCAATGATGTCTTGACAGTCGGACAAGAAATCACGGTTAAAGTGTTGAGTGTAGAGAACGACGGAAAGATCGGTCTTTCAATTAAGAAAGCCGTCGATCGCCCAGAAGGCGAACGTCCACGTCCTCCTGCTCGTCAGTTTGATCGCGGACCACGTCCAGCAGGTCAAGACCGTGGACCACGTCCTTTCGATAACAAAGGTCCACGTGGTGGAAGTGGCGGCGGTGGAAACCGTGGTGGCTTTAACAAAGGTGGCCGTGGCGCACCAGCTCCACGTAAAGAGCAAACGTTCGATACGTTGATGACTAGTTTCCTCAAAGATAGTGAAGATCGTCTTGCTACATTGAAACGTCAAACGGATTCAAAACGTGGCGGACGTGGTGCTAAACGTCAATAACTTGCTGACCTGTTCTTTATAAGAATAGAGATGGAATGACGCTGTTCATTCCATCTTTTATTTTTTTGAAATTATTTTTACAAAAAGCGTTGACAATCATTTGACTCCCAAGTATTATAGAAAATGTGCTTAAGACGCACGCGTTCAAAATATGGCGGTGTAGCTCAGCTGGCTAGAGCGTACGGTTCATACCCGTGAGGTCGTGGGTTCGACTCCCTCCGCCGCTACCATATTTTTTTGGCCCGTTGGTCAAGCGGTTAAGACACCGCCCTTTCACGGCGGTATCACGGGTTCGATTCCCGTACGGGTCATTCTGTAAAAAAGCTATCTCTATTTATATAGAGGTAGCTTTTTTCGTTTCAATCATCAAATGAAGGAGGTCAAGATATGCGATTAGACGTGAATCTTCCAAAGGAACCCTTACTCGTCGCGGTCTCGGGTGGCTGTGATTCAATGGTGTTAGCGCATGTTTTACATGAGGCAGATTACGATATTTTGATTGTCCATGTCCATCACGGTCTTCGGAAAGAATCAGATCAGGAAGCGGAGGCGATCCGCAACTTTGCCGCAGCACGTCAAATTGAGTTCCGGATGACGCGTCTCGATTGGGAAGGGGAGACACCAAGTCAAGCAGCATGCCGAAACAGACGGTATACGTTTTTTCGACAGGTCATGGCAGAAACCGGACGGCACCATTTGGTTCTAGCCCACCACCGAGACGATCAATTGGAGACGCTGTTGATTCAATTGATTCGCGGGGAAGCACATATCGACGGAATCCCGCTCCTCCGGCCGTTTGCGAATGGTCAGATGCATCGTCCGTTATTGGCATATACGAAACAACAACTGTATGACTATGCGAAGGAACAACGCATTCAGTGGTCTGAAGATGCGACAAATGCTGAAACAAAGTACCTTCGAAACCAGATGCGGCATCAGGTGTTGCCACTCTTGGCGGAATTACGCCCCGGTTATGAGGAAGCGACGGCGCGCGCGGCGATGGTGCGGGATGAACAACAACAAGAACATCTGACATATGTCGCAGAACTCGTCAAGTCGCAGATGACAGAACGGGGACTTCCCCTCGAAGTCGTTCAGCGACTTCCTTCCGACTTCAAACGGTTCGTCTTACGTGTTCTGTTACCTGGCAGCGAACTCTCCTCAAATGATTACAATCGATTTTTGACATGGTTACGAGTAGATATGCCGTCCGGTGAAGTGTATTATGGAAACTGGAGGATACAGCGCACATATGGATTTTTGACATGTGACCGCTGTCCTGTGAGAAACTTTGCATCTGAACCACTTGAAATCGGTCCTGATTTGGGTACCTATCACTATGGTGACCATCGGATTAGGTTTTTCCGTGCCTCAGCAGGGATTCCTGTCGGGGCAATCCGTTTCCCGTTAACGATTCGACGACCGTTACCGGGGGACCGGATTCAACTGGCCATCGGGACAAAAAAAGTCAGTCGAATTCTTATTGATGCCAAGGTACCGCGGGCATTGCGGACAGAAATTCCGGTCGTCGTCGATGCAACAGGTCAAGTTCTGGCAGTCATCGGACATCGAATTGCAATATTCGGGTCATTTGAACTCCTCGCACAATCGTGTTTAATGATAGAATGGTAATGTAGTGTTTAAAATGGAGGAGGAATACCTAGCATGACCTTAATGAATGATATGGAAAAAGTACTGATTTCGGAAGAAGAGATCCAACATAAAGTCGGTGAACTCGCGGGTGAACTGACAGCGGATTATGGAGATCGTTTCCCACTACTCGTATGTGTGCTCAAAGGGGCAATGCCATTCATGTCTGATCTTGTCAAAAAGATGGATATGCATTTAGAAATGGACTTCATGGATGTCTCGACGTATCACGGCGGGACGACATCGACGGGAGAAGTTAAGATTGAGAAGGATTTAAACACGTCAGTAGAAGGACGTGACATCCTGATTGTCGAAGATATCATCGACAGTGGATTAACATTAGGCTATCTCGTGGATCTCTTTAAATATCGGAAAGCAAAGTCAGTCAAAATCGTGACATTGCTCGATAAACCAAGTGGTCGTAAAAACGATTTACACGCCGATTATAGCGGTTTTGTCATTCCACATGAGTTCGTTGTCGGTTATGGTCTTGACTATGAAGAAAAATATCGTAACCTTCCTTATGTTGGTGTATTGAAACCAGCAGTCTACGGCGGCTAATTATTTTTAATCTTGACTGTCACATGATAAGATGAAACCAATTACAAAGCGCGCTTTGCCGCGTTAGGATTCGTATCGATTGAGTAAGTTCAATCAGTTGGTGCGGAGAGGAGGCCTACGATGAACCGAGCAGTGAAGAATACCCTCGTGTTTGGGGTCATTTTTCTAGCTTTGATCTTGTTTCTGCAATACTTGCAGAGTCCAGTGAACAAAAGCAAAGAAATCAATTACACACAGTTTGTCGAGTCAGTTGAAAAAGGTGATGTCAAGACGGCGACGTTCCAGTATGAGGGACAGACGTATAACGTCACAGGTGAATTACGTGAAAAGGATACGACATATGAAACCGTCGTACCGGCTGTCGATACAGAACTGACGGATTTGTATACGCAATTGCGTAGCCAAAACGTCAAGTTGGACTTTAAGGCAGCAGAAACAAATGGCGGTTGGATCGCGTTACTGACGACCATCGTTCCATTCATCATCATCTTCATCCTGTTCTTCTTCTTGATTAATCAAGCACAAGGCGGCGGCGGCGGTGGTCGCGTCATGAACTTCGGAAAATCGAAGGCGCGCCTGTACGATACAGAAAAGAAAAAGATTACGTTTGACGATGTCGCAGGAGCAGATGAGGAAAAACAAGAACTCGTTGAGGTTGTTGAATTCTTGAAAGATCCTCGTAAGTTTGCCCGTCTCGGTGCCCGTATTCCAAAAGGTGTCCTCCTTGTAGGTCCTCCAGGTACAGGTAAAACATTGTTAGCCCGTGCGGCAGCGGGTGAAGCCGGCGTCCCATTCTTCTCGATTTCAGGTTCTGACTTCGTTGAGATGTTTGTAGGGGTTGGGGCATCACGTGTACGTGACTTGTTCGAAAATGCGAAAAAGAATGCACCATGTATCATCTTCATCGATGAGATCGATGCAGTCGGTCGTCAACGTGGAGCTGGTCTTGGCGGCGGACATGATGAGCGGGAACAAACATTGAACCAACTTCTTGTTGAGATGGATGGATTCAGTGAAAACGAAGGTATCATCATGATCGCAGCAACGAACCGTGCCGATATCCTGGACCCTGCTTTACTTCGTCCAGGCCGTTTTGACCGTCAAATCACGGTCGAGCGTCCAGATGTCGTCGGACGTGAAGCGGTTCTGAAAGTACACGCACGCAATAAACCACTTGATGCAACGGTTGATTTAAAAGCCATCGCACAACGTACACCAGGTTTCTCTGGTGCCGATCTTGAAAACCTGTTGAACGAAGCAGCACTTATTGCAGCGCGTACCGACCGTGACAAGATCTCAATCGTCGATCTCGAAGAAGCGATCGACCGTGTCATCGCTGGGCCGGCGAAGAAGAGTCGGATCATCTCACCAAAAGAGAAAAAGATTGTCGCGTGGCATGAAGCGGGTCATACGATCATCGGTGTCACACTCGATGATGCGGATGAAGTGCATAAAGTTACGATCGTTCCTCGTGGAAATGCGGGCGGCTACGTCATCATGCTTCCGAAAGAAGATCGTTACTTCATGACGAAACCAGAACTTGAAGATAAGATCACTGGATTACTTGGTGGTCGTGTCGCGGAAGATATCGTCTTTGGTGAAGCATCGACTGGAGCGAGTAATGACTTCCAACGTGCAACAGGATTAGCACGGAAGATGGTCATGGAGTTCGGGATGAGTGAAAAACTCGGACCCCTTCAGTTTGGTTCCGGTCAAAGCGGAAACGTCTTCTTAGGACGTGACTTCCAAAACGAACAGAACTATTCTGATGCGATTGCCCATGAAATCGATATGGAAATTCAAGCGATCATCAACAAGTGTTACCAAAAAGCGAAAACGATCCTAACGGAAAAACGCGATCAGCTTGATTTGATTGCGACGACGTTACTTGAAGTGGAAACACTTGACCAGAAACAAATTCACCATCTCTTGGAGACGGGCGAATACAAGAAAAACCAACCTGAAGTGATCGCAGAACCAAAAGTGGACGAGAAAACGCCGGAATCGACGACACCTGTCATCGATCAACCGACAGAATCTCCGACGCAACGTGGCTCTGTCATCGAAGAAGGGGAAAATGTCGATACGGAAAAACCAGATCAACCACGTCGGGATGATCAAATTTAAGTACGTATGGACTAAAAGAGACTAGACGGTGTCTAGCGAACAAAGAAGGTCAGTATTCCAAATGGGATGCTGACCTTTTCTGTTCTGTTTGACAAGGCGCACTTCAATAGGTGAAGCCAGACGTGCGTGGTATAATCACAACGTATGCAACAGCTATCGTCAGAGAAAAGTGGGGAATCAGATGATTTTAGTAATTGATGTGGGAAATACGAATATCGTGCTTGGCGTCTATGATGAACAGACACTTGTTCAGCATTGGCGGATCGCGACGGATCGTACACGGACAACGGACGAGTACGGGATGTTGGTCAAAGCTCTGTTTCGGGATGCAGACTTAAACGTGGAAGACATTGAGGGAATCGTGTTATCATCTGTCGTACCCCCTGTCGTGTTTCCGCTCGAAAACATGTGCGTCCGTTACTTCAACCGACGTCCATTTGTGATTGGACCGGGAATCAAGACGGGACTCGATTTGAAAGTCGACAATCCAAGAGAGGTCGGGGCGGATCGAATCGTCAATGCGGTCGCTGCGACAGTCAAATACGATGGTCCTTTGATCATTGTTGATTTTGGAACGGCCACGACCTATTGTTATATCGATTCACAAAAACGCTATTACGGTGGGATCATCTCACCGGGTGTCATGGTATCGACCGAGGCACTGTATAACAAAGCAGCGAAATTACCACGAATCGAGATTGCGAAACCGCAGTCAGCGATTGGTCGCAATACGGTCCATGCGATGCAATCCGGAACCTATTTCGGATACGTCGCGCAAGTCGATGGACTCGTTCATCGGATGAAAGAAGAAATGGGTGAAGCTACTGTCATTGCGACAGGAGGACTTGCCCGATTAATCAGTGAGGAATCCGCGACGATCAAAATCGTTGATCCATTTTTGACGCTTGACGGGTTGCGGATTATCTACGACCGAAATAAGTGAGGGAAAAATAATGAAACGTGAAGAATTATTAGCACAATTAAAAGATGATTATTTAGTAAGAGCCTTAGGTTTTAATGGGGAAGTCCGCGCCTTTTCCATCCGTTCGACAAAAACGGTTTATGAAGCACAACTGCGTCACCAGACGACACCCGTTGTGACAGCAGCGCTTGGTCGGACATTGACGATCGGGGCGATGATGGGAACGATGCAAAAAGGAGACACACGTGTGACGCTGAAAGTCGAAGGGGACGGACCAATCGGTAAAATCATCGTCGATGCCGATGCAAAAGGACAAGTCCGAGGCTACGTCACCCACCCGCGTGTTGAGATGGATACGTATGTCAATGGCGATGGTCTGACGAAACTGAAAGTCGGCGACGCCGTTGGTCGTGGAAATATCTCGGTCATCAAAGACTTAGGTCTCCGGGACTTCGTCGGCGGACAGTCGCCGATCCAAACAGGTGAGATCAGTGAAGACTTCACATACTATTTTGCTGTTTCAGAGCAAAGTCCATCCGTCGTTGGTGCCGGTGTCCTCGTCTATCCAGAAGATGAGTCTGTCATCGCAGCAGGCGGCTTGATCGTCCAATTGATGCCAGATGCGTCAGAAGAAACGATTGCGGCACTCGAGCAACGAATCGCTGCGTTAAAACCGATTTCGATTCTGGTCGGAGAAGAAAAAACGCCGGAAGAGATGTTAGGTCTTGTCTTAGGGGATTCGTTTGAAGTCCTCGATACGATTCCAGTTGCCTTTAAATGTACGTGTGAGCGTGAAAAATTAGCGACAGCGATCGTCGCGCTCGGACCGGACGAGATTCAAGCGATGATTGATGAAGATGGTGGCGCAGAAGCTGTTTGTCATTTTTGTTCAGAACATTATCAGTATGGTGTCGAAGAATTACAATCACTTCGCGAAAAATCACTCGAAAGAGCATAAGAGGGTCTGAAAATGGGAACTGTAAACTCTAAGTACTTGTGGATGTTGATTTTCATTTTGTTATTGACGAACTTTTTGACAGGTGCTTACGCGTTCATGGGTGAATTGCCAAAAGTTGACTCACCGAAGATTGTCCAGGACAGTATCGGTGGACCGCTCGAAGAGGTCGTCGCGCAAGTCGGTGATCAAGAAATCACACGGGCGGATGTCTATCAAGTCATGCGAAATGAGCATGAGCAGGAAACGATTGACCGTTTGATTGCGGAAGCAGTCGAAAAACAATCAAAAAACGGATCAAAGCCGACGGTAGAGCGCTTTGATTGACAATTTTCATCCAGTCCATCGATAATTGATCTATCGGATTACTTGGAATTGAAGTTTTTCATTATGAGGAGGAATGGTCATGCGCATTGCGAATTCAGTATTGGATTTAGTCGGCCGCACGCCGATCGTTAAATTGAATCATTTGACAGGACCGGAAGATGCGGACGTGTATTTGAAACTGGAATATATGAATCCAGGTTCAAGCGTCAAGGACCGAATCGCCTTAGCGATGATCGAAACGGCTGAGTCGGCAGGGCATCTGAAAACAGGAGATACGATCATTGAGCCCACGAGTGGAAACACCGGAATTGGACTCGCGATGGTCGCTGCTGCAAAAGGGTACCGCTCGATTCTTGTCATGCCGGAAACGATGAGCATGGAACGTCGAACTCTTCTTCGTGCGTACGGTGCGGAGTTGATTTTAACACCAGGCCCGGAAGGAATGAAGGGTGCGATTGCTCGGGCAACGGCAGAAGCCGAAGAACACGGTTATTTCATGCCGCAACAGTTCAACAACGAAGCGAATCCGGTCGTCCATGAACAAACGACAGGCCCTGAAATCGTCGAGGCGTTTGAAGGATTGACGCTTGATGCGTTCATCGCTGGAATTGGAACGGGCGGAACGATTACTGGTGCTGGAAAAGTGTTACGTCATGCTTTCCCTGGAATTGAAATCATTGCCGTTGAACCAACGGATTCCCCTGTACTTTCGGGTGGGAAACCGGGTCCGCACAAGTTACAAGGAATCGGAGCTGGATTCGTCCCATCGATTCTTGATACGAAGATCTACGATGGCGTCGAGCAAGTGACGACGGAAGAAGCGTTTGATCATGCGCGCCGTGCCGCTAAAACGAACGGGATTCTCGGTGGGATTTCTTCTGGAGCGGCGATCGCGGCTGCCTTGAAGACCGCCGCACGTCTGGGAAAAGGAAAAACTGTTCTGGCGATCATCCCGTCGAACGGAGAACGTTACCTCAGTACACCGCTGTATCAAGTGGAAGAAGAAGCAGACAGTTCAAAATTATAATCTTTTCAGTCAAGGGGTTCATTCCGATTTTATGGAATGGACCTCTTTTTTACTACTAACAAAGAAACAGACTGACGTTTGAGTCGTCCGTCTGTCTGCTTTTTGCGTATAATGAGGACAGAATATAGTTCGGAAGTGGAGGAACAACAGTGCGACAGACAGTATATGAATCATTTACGTGGACAAAAGAACAGTTTTATAACCGGTACGTCGAATTGACAACAGGACAAACAGGACATGTCTGGCTTGAAAGTGGGCGCATCGGGTCTTATACGATGGCGGGGATTCGGCCTGTCGGACATGTGCGGACAAAAGACGGGATCACGACCATTACGATTTCCGGTGAACAGGAACAGAGGACGGATGCTCCGTTTATACTCATAGACGAAATCCGTTCCCGGTACGCATCGGCGCGCCCGGCAGGCATGCCGCCGTTTTTTGGTGGATTGGCGGGGTATGTCAGTTATGACGCGGTCCGTTATCTCGAACGTTTGCCTGAACAAGCGGAAGATGACTTGGCGACAGCTGACGTCTCCCTCTATTGGTATGATGAAGTAGCCGTTTTTGACCACCAGACCGAGCAATTATTTGTCGCCGTCACGCGGGAGACCGAAGCAGAAGCACGTCTCGACCTGGCAAAAGAAGTGGCGTCTTGGTGTCAAACAAGTCCGGTCCCGACGTTTCCAACACCGGAGGAAGTCACCGTGCGTCGTGGACGTTCCTTTGAACGAGCGGACTTCGTCCAGGCGGCAGATCGCGTGAAACGATATATTGAAGCCGGGGATGTGTTTCAAGTCAACCTCGCCGTCCGTCAACAGGAACCGTTACGGACGACACCTGCTCATATCTATGATGTCTTGCGAACGGTGAATCCTTCCCCGTATATGGGATACTTCGCGGATCCAGACCTAGTCCTCGTCTCGGCGTCTCCTGAATTGCTCGTCGAAAAAATTGGTGCGTCGCTGGCGACACGTCCGATTGCCGGAACACGACCGCGGGGAAAAGATGAAGAAGAAGATTTAGCTTTAGCGAAAACGTTGCTTGATAATGAAAAGGAACGCGCAGAGCATGTCATGCTTGTCGATCTCGAACGGAACGATTTAGGACGCGTCAGCCGGTATGGATCCGTTCATGTCGACGAACTGATGGTCATCGAAAAATATTCGCATGTCCAACATATCGTCTCGAATGTCCGAGGAGAGATTGCGGACGGGGAAACGGCCAGTAGTGTCCTCGCAGCGATGTTTCCAGGGGGCACGATCACAGGCGCACCTAAAATCCGGACGATGGAGATCATCGAAGAGCTGGAGCCGGTTCGCCGGGGGATCTATACGGGTTCCTTAGGATTCATCAGCTGGGCGGATGAAGCGATTTTCAACATCCTGATTCGGACGTTAGTCGCAAAAGACGGGATGGCTTATATTCAGGCTGGTGCCGGCATCGTGACCGATTCAGATTCGGAAAGTGAATATGAAGAATCGCTGAGTAAAGCGAAAGCCCTTTGGGTGGCAAAAGAAATGGCGGAGGAAACGACATGATTGTATTAATCGATAATTATGATTCATTTACGTATAATCTAGTACAGTATTTGGGGGAACTCGGACAAGATATTCGTGTGTTTCGAAATGATGCGATCACGATCGAAGAAATCGAACAGCTTGCCCCTGATCATTTAGTCATCTCACCCGGACCCTGTACCCCAAACGAGGCGGGAATTAGTTTAGAAGCGATCCGTTATTTTGCCGGACGGATTCCGATACTTGGTGTCTGTCTCGGACATCAAGCGATCGGTCAAGTCTTTGGCGGAAAGGTCGTCCGCGCGAAAACGTTGATGCACGGGAAGGTATCCTTACTGTCGCATGACGACTCGTTGATGTTTGCCGGAATCGAACAACAGACACCCGTCACGCGTTATCATTCATTAGTCGTCGAGCGGGAAAGTTTTCCGGACGTCTTGACGATCACGGCAGAAGCAGATGGTGAAATCATGGCACTGCGCCATAAGGACTGGCCGATCGTCGGGGTCCAGTTTCATCCGGAAGCGATTTTGACACGCGATGGGAAACAGATGTTAAAAAACTTTTTGGAGCTGACACACTATGTATCTTTGGCATGATGGACACGTAAAACGAGAAGAAGACATTCGGATCTCGCCGTTTGACCACGGATATTTATATGGGGTGGGTGTATTTGAGACGTTTCGGACTTACGGGGGACACCCCTTTTTATTTGACGATCATATCGAACGACTTCAGATGAGTTGTGCCGCGATTGGGATCAAATTACCGTATGGACGGGATGAGTTGTTAGCGGCAGTGGAAGAACTTTATCGAATACATGAAAAATCGGACGTGTACATTCGGCTGAATGTCTCGGCTGGAGAACGGGAAATCGGGCTCTCGAGTGAACCGTATGCCACACCAACTGTTTTGATGTATGCGAAACCGGTTGGGCCAAGACGGAATTCAGAACGAGCACTGGAGACGATCCGTCTTGCGCGCAGTACACCGGAAACAAATTACCGTCTGAAGTCGCATCACTATATGAACAATCTTGTCGCCAAACGGCAACTGTTTAATCAAGAAGCGGAAGGATTGTTCTTAACCAAAGAAGGATTTATCTGTGAAGGTATCACATCGAATATCTTTTGGCGGTATGGAGACAAGTGGTATACACCACCACTTGAGACAGGGGCCTTAAACGGAATCACCCGCCAATTCCTCATGGAACAGATGCCGGTCGAAGAACGATTGGCCTTGTTGCCCCAATTATCTGAAGCGGATGAAATCCTTTATACGAATTCGATCCAGGAAGCGGTCGCGGTCTCGTCACTTGACGGACGAGCATTTCCGGGTCTTGCAGGACACGGGTATCAGTCAGTGCAGACCTTGTTTGATCAAGCGGTCCAGACGAAATGGTCAAGGAGGGAACGAGAATGACGAAGATTATGGGAATCCTGAACGTGACGCCGGATTCATTTTCCGATGGTGGAAACTATGTGGATGTCGAACAAGCCGTTCGTCATGCGAAACAACTTGTGGCGGATGGGGCGGATGCAATCGATGTCGGCGGCGAATCGACGCGACCCGGTGCGACGTTCGTCTCGGCTCAGGAAGAAATCGAACGTGTCGTGCCGGTCATTCGTCGCTTGAAACGAGAACTGGATGTGTTCGTGTCAATCGATACGTATAAACCGGAAGTAGCGGAAGCGGCAGTCAAAGCGGGTGCGGACATCATCAATGACGTCTGGGGATCGAAGTGGGGCGATTGTTCGATGGTCGATGTCGCAGCGCGGCACAAAGTCCCGATCATCTTGATGCATAACCGTTCAGAACCCCATGGGCCAGATCTGTTAGCAGAAGTACGTGCAGATTTAGAGGATTCGATTCGTTTGGCAAAACAAGCAGGAGTTTCGGAAAATCGGATTTGGCTGGACCCGGGAATCGGCTTCATGAAGACGCATCAAGAAAATTTGTTTTTAATGCGTCATTTGTCAATCACGACCGATTTTGGGTACCCGGTCTTGCTTGGGACGTCACGCAAGTCGATGATTGGTCTGACGCTCGGATTACCCGCTGATCAACGCGTCGAAGGGACGATTGCTACGGTTTGTTACGGCATTCAGCAAGGGTGTGAATGGATGCGGGTCCATGACGTCAAAGCGATTAAACGAGCAGCCGTCATGATGGATACGATGTTGGCAGCGGAACTAGCGGGAGGGGAATGACGATGGATCGAATACAAGTGACCGGTATGCGTTTTTACGGCTACCATGGTGTGTTTGCAGAGGAAACCAAGTTAGGACAACGCTTTAACGTCGATTTATCGATTGGTCTGGATTTATCAAGTGCGGGTAAGACCGATGATTTACGGGAAAGCGTCAATTACGCGGAATTGTACAATGTTACAAAACAGGTCGTCGAAGGGGCACCGTTACAGCTCGTCGAAGCGTTGGCCGAGCGGATCGCAGCGCACGTCCTGTTGCTGGATTCACGAATTCTTGAAACGACGATCAAGGTCATCAAACCCGATCCTCCGATTGCCGGGCACTATGAACATGTCGCTGTTGAAATTCACCGGAAACGAGCGGATGATCAATGAACCGTGCCTACATTGCATTAGGGTCGAACATCGGGGATAAGGCGGGGCATTTACAAGCGGCGATTGATGCCATGCGTTTGCTGCCGACGACCAAAACCGTCCGTCCTTCATCCATCTATGAGACGGCTCCCGTCGGTTATGTCGATCAGGACCTGTTTTATAATATGGTCGTCGAGCTCGAGACGACATTATCGGCAGAAATGTTACTGGAAGAACTCCAACGAATCGAGCAGCAAGAAGGCCGGAAACGTCTCTTTAAAAATGGACCACGGACCCTTGATCTCGATATCGTCTTGTACAACGAAGAGATGATCCAATCGGAAGGGTTGACGGTCCCTCATCCGCGGATGCAAGATCGGGCATTCGTATTAGCCCCGTTACGTGAATTAAATGCATCTCACATTGTGCCGGGAGTAGATCAGACCGTCGGACAGTTGTATGTTGCGTTACCGGAAGCAGAACGAGCTGACGTTAGACGCATCGAGTAGGGAACAGTTTCAGACAGAAGAAGGGATGAGAAGGATGGCAGGTTTTAAAATTGGTGAAGTCGTACTGAATAACCGTGTCATTTTAGCACCGATGGCGGGCGTCTGTAATCCTGCGTTTCGTTTGATTGCAAAAGAATTCGGGGCAGGTCTCGTCTGTGCGGAAATGGTCAGTGATAAAGGAATTCTGTATGAAAATGAACGAACGATGCAGATGTTATATGTCGACGATCGGGAAAAACCGCTTAGTTTACAGATTTATGGCGGTTCAAAGGAAACACTGGTTCAAGCCGCTCAGTATGTCGATGCCAACACGAATGCCGATATCATTGATATCAATATGGGGTGCCCTGTACCGAAAGTGACGAAGTGTGACGCCGGTGCGAAGTGGTTACTTGATCCGGACAAGGTCTACGAGATGGTTCATGCGGTATCGCAAGCGGTCGATAAACCTGTCACGGTCAAGATGCGGACCGGCTGGGACAGTCATCATATTTATTGTGTCGATAATGTCCGCGCGGCGGAAGCCGGTGGTGCGAAGGCCGTCGCCATTCATGGACGAACCCGTTCCCAGAAATATGAAGGGGTAGCGGATTGGAACATCATTGGGGAAGCGAAACGTGCAGTCGGCATTCCGGTCATCGGCAATGGGGATGTTCAAACGCCGCAAGATGCTAAACGAATGATTGATGAAATCGGTGTTGATGGGGTGATGATTGGTCGGGCGGCACTCGGCAATCCTTGGATGTTGTATCAAACAATCCAGTACCTCGAATCGGGCACCCTCCCGGTTGAACCGACAGCACGTGAAAAAATCGATATTTGTCTGTTGCATGCAGCGCGTCTCGTTGCGTTAAAGGGTGAGGCACTTGCCGTCCGTGAGATGCGGACGCATGTCGCATGGTACTTAAAAGGACTAAGTGGGAACGGACAGGTTCGTAAAGCGTTATTTGATATCGATACGCATGCCGGTCTGCAAAGCTTACTCCATCAGTACGTCGAAACGTTGGAAACGAACGCAGTACATGCGTAACAGGTAAAGTATAGTCGGGCTTGCCCGTTTTATGGTACGCTAATGCCATTGAAGATGAGCGAATCGGTTTTTCTAAGAGCTGTCGGTCATACCGGCAGCTTTTTCATCGAAGAAGGTGAAAACCATCGTGAACCATTATAAAAGGAGTGAAGACAGTGAGTCAGGACATGGAAATGAATGATCAAATGCAGGTGCGTCTCGGTAAGATGAATGCCATGCGTGAACAAGGACTTGATCCGTTTGGTGCTCGTTTCGAACGGTCAACGGATACAGCCAGTATTCGTGCCGCTTACGGCGAACACGAAAAAGAAGAATTGGCAGAACTGAAACCGGACGTTGCGATTGCGGGTCGCGTCATGACGACACGCCGTAAAGGGAAAGTTGGCTTTACGAACGTGCAAGATGTAAAAGGCCAAATTCAATTGTATGTGCGTAAAGATGATGTAGGTGAAGAAGCCTATGAAATTTATAAAACATGTGATCTGGGCGATATTGTCGGAATCAGTGGATACGTCTTCAAGACGAACGTCGGTGAATTATCGGTTCACGTCACATCCTTTACATTACTGACAAAAGCACTACGTCCCCTTCCGGATAAATACCACGGACTAAAAGATGTCGAACAGCGTTATCGTCAACGGTATCTCGATTTGATCACGAACAATGAATCACGTGAGACATTCATCGCACGTAGTAAAGTCATTCGTGGCATCCGTCAGTACCTCGATAGTCTCGGATACTTGGAAGTTGAAACACCGATGTTGCATACAATCGCAGGTGGTGCATCAGCACGTCCGTTCATCACACATCACAATGCACTCGATATGACGCTGTATATGCGGATTGCCATCGAATTGCATCTTAAGCGTTTGATCGTCGGTGGGCTGGAGAAGGTCTATGAAATCGGTCGTGTCTTCCGAAATGAAGGAATCTCGACACGTCATAACCCTGAATTCACGATGATCGAGTTGTATGAAGCATACGCGGATTACAATGACATCATGAACTTGACAGAAAACCTGATTGCGCATGTCGCGCAAGAAGTACTTGGCACAACACAAGTCACATATGGTGAAGATGTCATCGATCTGTCTGTCGGATGGAAACGTGCCCATATGGCGGACCTTGTTAAAGAAGCGACAGGTGTTGATTTCTTTGAAGAGATTACAAAAGAACGTGCCCATGAGTTGGCGCATGAACATGGTGTTGAAGTTCAAGCCCATATGACAACTGGACATATCCTCAATGAATTCTTTGAACAAAAGATTGAAGAGTCACTTGTTCAGCCGACATTTGTCTACGGACATCCGGTCGAGATTTCACCGCTTGCGAAGAAAAATCCAGAAGACCCACGTTTCACGGATCGTTTTGAATTGTTTATCGTCCGTCGGGAACATGCGAATGCCTTTACGGAATTGAATGATCCGATTGATCAACGGGAACGTTTCGAAGCCCAGCTTGTTGAAAAAGAAGCAGGGAACGATGAAGCGCATGAAATGGATAATGATTTCATCGAAGCACTTGAGTATGGTATGCCACCAACTGGAGGGCTCGGAATCGGAATCGATCGTCTCGTCATGTTGCTGACGAATGCACCGTCGATCCGTGATGTACTCCTGTTCCCAACGATGCGCCATCAACAAAACTAAGGACTCATCGAAAGTGATTCTCCCCCGTTTTTCTTCATAATAGAAGAAAGCGGGGGGGGTTTGTTAGTGATCAGGTCATCAAAAAACCTTTATCTGATAAGAGGTTTGCTAGAATATCTTTTGGAGAAAACGGGGAAAATAAACTTTTAAATGTTTTTCTAATAAAACACTTGTCTAAACAAAAACTCCATGGTATATTATTTCTTGTGCCGCAAATGGTTGTGACACACCGAAAAAAATATCGAGAAAAGTTATTGACAATCGTGTCGGTGACTTGGTAAGATATTAAAGTCGCTGAAAACGACACGACGAACTTTGAAAACTGAACGATGAGGCAAAAAACGTATCTTCGGATACAAACAATGAATGAAGCGCAAGCTTCGTCAACGTGACTCCGGTCACAACAACGAGCAAGTCAAACACTTTATGGAGAGTTTGATCCTGGCTCAGGACGAACGCTGGCGGCGTGCCTAATACATGCAAGTCGAGCGCAGGAAGCTCACGGAACTCTTCGGAGGGAAGTGAGGGGAATGAGCGGCGGACGGGTGAGTAACACGTAAGGAACCTGCCTTAAGGATTGGGATAACTCCGAGAAATCGGAGCTAATACCGGATAGTTCTTCAGACCGCATGGTCTGATGATGAAAGGCGCTTCGGCGTCACCTTGAGATGGCCTTGCGGTGCATTAGCTAGTTGGTGGGGTAATGGCCCACCAAGGCGACGATGCATAGCCGACCTGAGAGGGTGATCGGCCACACTGGGACTGAGACACGGCCCAGACTCCTACGGGAGGCAGCAGTAGGGAATCTTCCACAATGGACGAAAGTCTGATGGAGCAACGCCGCGTGAGTGATGAAGGTTTTCGGATCGTAAAACTCTGTTGTAAGGGAAGAATAGGCGTGAGAGGTAATGCTCATGCTATGACGGTACCTTACGAGAAAGCCACGGCTAACTACGTGCCAGCAGCCGCGGTAATACGTAGGTGGCAAGCGTTGTCCGGAATTATTGGGCGTAAAGCGCGCGCAGGCGGCCTTTTAAGTCTGATGTGAAAGCCCCCGGCTCAACCGGGGAGGGTCATTGGAAACTGGAAGGCTTGAGTACAGAAGAGAAGAGTGGAATTCCATGTGTAGCGGTGAAATGCGTAGAGATGTGGAGGAACACCAGTGGCGAAGGCGACTCTTTGGTCTGTAACTGACGCTGAGGCGCGAAAGCGTGGGGAGCAAACAGGATTAGATACCCTGGTAGTCCACGCCGTAAACGATGAGTGCTAGGTGTTGGGGGGTTTCCGCCCCTCAGTGCTGAAGCTAACGCATTAAGCACTCCGCCTGGGGAGTACGGCCGCAAGGCTGAAACTCAAAGGAATTGACGGGGACCCGCACAAGCGGTGGAGCATGTGGTTTAATTCGAAGCAACGCGAAGAACCTTACCAACTCTTGACATCCCCTTGACCGCTTGAGAGATCAAGTTTTCCCTTCGGGGACAAGGGTGACAGGTGGTGCATGGTTGTCGTCAGCTCGTGTCGTGAGATGTTGGGTTAAGTCCCGCAACGAGCGCAACCCCTATCCTTAGTTGCCAGCATTTAGTTGGGCACTCTAGGGAGACTGCCGGTGACAAACCGGAGGAAGGTGGGGATGACGTCAAATCATCATGCCCCTTATGAGTTGGGCTACACACGTGCTACAATGGACGGTACAAAGGGCAGCGAGACCGCGAGGTGGAGCCAATCCCAGAAAGCCGTTCCCAGTTCGGATTGCAGGCTGCAACTCGCCTGCATGAAGTCGGAATCGCTAGTAATCGCAGGTCAGCATACTGCGGTGAATACGTTCCCGGGTCTTGTACACACCGCCCGTCACACCACGAGAGTTTGCAACACCCGAAGCCGGTGAGGTAACCGCAAGGAGCCAGCCGTCGAAGGTGGGGTAGATGATTGGGGTGAAGTCGTAACAAGGTAGCCGTATCGGAAGGTGCGGCTGGATCACCTCCTTTCTAAGGAAAACGTCCCGTAAGGGACATGCCCATCGTTCAGTTTTGAGAGCTCGTCTCTCAGTCTCGATAAGAGACACTCGCACCTTGAAAACTGAAGACATCAACAAGACATCAAACTTTTTATAACCATGTCATTAGACGTGTGTTCTTAGAATACCAAAATGCTAGATCAAGGTATGAAGGGCGTACGGTGGATGCCTTGGCACTAGGAGCCGATGAAGGACGCGACGAACAGCGATATGCTTCGGGGAGCAGTAAGTATGCTTTGATCCGAGGATTTCCGAATGGGGGAACCCACCATCCGTAATGGGATGGGACATGTTACATGAATACATAGTGTAGCGTGAGGCAGACCCGGGGAACTGAAACATCTAAGTACCCGGAGGAAGAGAAAGCAAATGCGATTCCCTGAGTAGCGGCGAGCGAAACGGGAACAGCCCAAACCGGAGAGCATGCTCTCCGGGGTTGTAGGACACTCTATACGGAGTCAAAAAGGAAGACAGTAGGTGAACGACCTGGAAAGGTCGGCCGAAGAAGGTGACAGCCCTGTAGCTGAAACTGTTTTCCCTCCAGAGTGGATCCTGAGTACGGCGGGACACGTGAAACCCCGTCGGAATCCGGGAGGACCATCTCCCAAGGCTAAATACTCCCTAGTGACCGATAGTGAACCAGTACCGTGAGGGAAAGGTGAAAAGCACCCCGGAAGGGGAGTGAAATAGATCCTGAAACCGTATGCCTACAAGTAGTCAGAGCCCGTTAATGGGTGATGGCGTGCCTTTTGTAGAATGAACCGGCGAGTTACGATAGCGCGCGAGGTTAAGCTGATGAGGCGGAGCCGTAGCGAAAGCGAGTCTGAATAGGGCGCCATAGTGCGTTGTCGTAGACCCGAAACCAGGTGATCTACCCATGTCCAGGATGAAGGTCAGGTAACACTGACTGGAGGTCCGAACCCACGCACGTTGAAAAGTGCGGGGATGAGGTGTGGGTAGCGGTGAAATGCCAATCGAACCTGGAGATAGCTGGTTCTCCCCGAAATAGCTTTAGGGCTAGCCTCGAGGTTGAGAGTTCCGGAGGTAGAGCACTGATTGGACTAGGGGCCCCCACAGGGTTACCGAATTCAGTTAAACTCCGAATGCCGGCAACTTATACTCGGGAGTCAGACTGCGAGTGATAAGATCCGTAGTCAAGAGGGAAACAGCCCAGACCGCCAGCTAAGGTCCCAAAGTGTATGTTAAGTGGAAAAGGATGTGGCGCTGCCTAGACAGCTAGGATGTTGGCTTAGAAGCAGCCACCATTCAAAGAGTGCGTAATAGCTCACTAGTCGAGTGGCGCCGCGCCGAAAATGTAACGGGGCTAAACATACCACC
Source organism: Exiguobacterium antarcticum DSM 14480 (assembly GCF_000685865.1). Classification (GTDB taxonomy): domain Bacteria; phylum Bacillota; class Bacilli; order Exiguobacteriales; family Exiguobacteriaceae; genus Exiguobacterium_A; species Exiguobacterium_A antarcticum. The sequence goes on from NZ_JMKS01000003.1 coordinate 1,490,152, forward strand.
GAAGCTGCGGATTCCGTAAGGAATGGTAGGGGAGCGTTCCAAACCGCTGTGAAGCTGTACCGTAAGGAGCAGTGGAGCGTTTGGAAGTGAGAATGCCGGTGTGAGTAGCGAAAAGAGGGGTGAGAATCCCCTCCGTCGAAAGCCCAAGGTTTCCTGAGGAAGGCTCGTCCGCTCAGGGTTAGTCTGGACCTAAGCCGAGGCCGAAAGGCGTAGGCGATGGATAACAGGTTGATATTCCTGTACCACCGATCCACCGTTTGAACAATGGGGGGACGCAGGAGGATAGTGACGCATGCGGATGGAAGTGCATGTGTAAGTTTCGAGACCGTCTGATTGGCAAATCCGTCAGGCATCAAAGTCGAGGAACGATGCGGAGTCCCGTAGGGACGAAGGTCACGATTTCACACTGCCAAGAAAAGCCTCTAGTGAGGTGGAAGGTGCCAGTACCGTAAACCGACACAGGTAGGCGGGATGAGAATTCTAAGACGCGCGGGATAACTCTCGTTAAGGAACTCGGCAAAATGGTCCCGTAACTTCGGGAGAAGGGACGCTCTACATTGAGTAGAGCCGCAGTGAATAGGCCCAAACGACTGTTTAGCAAAAACACAGGTCTCTGCTAAATCGCAAGATGACGTATAGGGGCTGACGCCTGCCCGGTGCTGGAAGGTTAAGGGGATGGGTTAGCGCAAGCGAAGCTTTGAACCGAAGCCCCAGTAAACGGCGGCCGTAACTATAACGGTCCTAAGGTAGCGAAATTCCTTGTCGGGTAAGTTCCGACCCGCACGAAAGGCGTAACGATTTGGGCACTGTCTCAACGAGAGACCCGGTGAAATCATAGTACCTGTGAAGATGCAGGTTACCCGCGACAGGACGGAAAGACCCCATGGAGCTTTACTACAGCCTGATATTGAGGCTTTGTGCATGATGTACAGGATAGGCGGGAGACGTCGAGACCGGAGCGCCAGCTTCGGAGGAGTCACCCTTGGGATACCGCCCTTCATGCATAGAGTCTCTAACTCGCAGCCGTCATCCGGCTGGAGGACCGTGTCAGGCGGGTAGTTTGACTGGGGCGGTCGCCTCCTAAACAGTAACGGAGGCGCCCAAAGGTTCCCTCAGAATGGTTGGAAATCATTCGTAGAGCGCAAAGGCAGAAGGGAGCTTGACTGCGAGACCTACAAGTCGAGCAGGGACGAAAGTCGGGCTTAGTGATCCGGTGGTTCCGCATGGAAGGGCCATCGCTCAACGGATAAAAGCTACCCTGGGGATAACAGGCTGATCTCCCCCAAGAGTCCACATCGACGGGGAGGTTTGGCACCTCGATGTCGGCTCATCGCATCCTGGGGCTGGAGTAGGTCCCAAGGGTTGGGCTGTTCGCCCATTAAAGCGGTACGCGAGCTGGGTTCAGAACGTCGTGAGACAGTTCGGTCCCTATCCGTCGTGGGCGCAGGAAATTTGAGGAGAGCTGTCCTTAGTACGAGAGGACCGGGATGGACGCACCGCTGGTGTACCAGTTGTTCCGCCAGGAGCATCGCTGGGTAGCTACGTGCGGACGGGATAAATGCTGAAAGCATCTAAGCATGAAGCCCCCTCCAAGATGAGATTTCCCTTTGAGTAATCAAGAAAGACCCCTCAGAGACGATGAGGTAGATAGGTCACGGGTGGAAGCATGGCGACATGCGGAGCTGAGTGATACTAATCGGTCGAGGCTTTGTTCTAGCAGATGATCTTGTTGATGACTTCAGTTTTGAGGGCGCGAGCTTTTCAAAAAAGTTCTTGACGTTATGGAAACATAATGTTAAGATGGTAGATGTCTGGTGGCGATAGCCAAGTGGTCACACCCGTTCCCATGCCGAACACGGAAGTTAAGCACTTGAACGCCGAAAGTAGTTGGGGGCTTCCCCCTGTGAGGATAGGACGCTGCCAGGCGATAAATATGGAGGATTAGCTCAGCTGGGAGAGCATCTGCCTTACAAGCAGAGGGTCGGCGGTTCGATCCCGTCATCCTCCACCATTTTTAATTTTTATTACACTTGCCGGTGTAGCTCAGCTGGTAGAGCAACTGACTTGTAATCAGTAGGTCGCGGGTTCGACTCCTGTTGCCGGCACCATTTTCATCTTAAATATCATCAAACTTAAAAAAGTTTAGATGCTACCTTTTATCACCCTGCCGGGGTGGCGGAACTGGTAGACGCACAGGACTTAAAATCCTGCGGGGGTTTCCCCGTGCCGGTTCGATTCCGGCCCTCGGTACCATTTTTTAATGTAACTGTTTGATTATATACCCCGCACCCTTAGCTCAGCTGGATAGAGTACTTGACTACGAATCAAGGGGTCGGGAGTTCGAATCTCTCAGGGTGCACTTTTCGGGAAGTAGCTCAGCTTGGTAGAGCACTTGGTTTGGGACCAAGGGGTCGCAGGTTCGAATCCTGTCTTCCCGACCATCTTCAATTTAATCCCTTAATGGGGCCTTAGCTCAGCTGGGAGAGCGCCTGCCTTGCACGCAGGAGGTCAGCGGTTCGATCCCGCTAGGCTCCACCAAATTATCTTTATGACGAACTTTGAAAACTGAACGATGAGGCAAAAAACGTATCTTCGGATACAAACAATGAATGAAGCGCAAGCTTCGTCAACGTGACTCCGGTCACAAAAACGAGCAAGTCAAACACTTTATGAAGAGTTTGATCCTGGCTCAGGACGAACGCTGGCGGCGTGCCTAATACATGCAAGTCGAGCGCAGGAAGCTCACGGAACTCTTCGGAGGGAAGTGAGCGGAATGAGCGGCGGACGGGTGAGTAACACGTAAGGAACCTGCCTCAAGGATTGGGATAACTCCGAGAAATCGGAGCTAATACCGGATAGTTCTTCAGACCGCATGGTCTGATGATGAAAGGCGCTTCGGCGTCACCTTGAGATGGCCTTGCGGTGCATTAGCTAGTTGGTGGGGTAATGGCCCACCAAGGCGACGATGCATAGCCGACCTGAGAGGGTGATCGGCCACACTGGGACTGAGACACGGCCCAGACTCCTACGGGAGGCAGCAGTAGGGAATCTTCCACAATGGACGAAAGTCTGATGGAGCAACGCCGCGTGAGTGATGAAGGTTTTCGGATCGTAAAACTCTGTTGTAAGGGAAGAATAGGCGTGAGAGGTAATGCTCATGCTATGACGGTACCTTACGAGAAAGCCACGGCTAACTACGTGCCAGCAGCCGCGGTAATACGTAGGTGGCAAGCGTTGTCCGGAATTATTGGGCGTAAAGCGCGCGCAGGCGGCCTTTTAAGTCTGATGTGAAAGCCCCCGGCTCAACCGGGGAGGGTCATTGGAAACTGGAAGGCTTGAGTACAGAAGAGAAGAGTGGAATTCCATGTGTAGCGGTGAAATGCGTAGAGATGTGGAGGAACACCAGTGGCGAAGGCGACTCTTTGGTCTGTAACTGACGCTGAGGCGCGAAAGCGTGGGGAGCAAACAGGATTAGATACCCTGGTAGTCCACGCCGTAAACGATGAGTGCTAGGTGTTGGGGGGTTTCCGCCCCTCAGTGCTGAAGCTAACGCATTAAGCACTCCGCCTGGGGAGTACGGCCGCAAGGCTGAAACTCAAAGGAATTGACGGGGACCCGCACAAGCGGTGGAGCATGTGGTTTAATTCGAAGCAACGCGAAGAACCTTACCAACTCTTGACATCCCCTTGACCGCTTGAGAGATCAAGTTTTCCCTTCGGGGACAAGGGTGACAGGTGGTGCATGGTTGTCGTCAGCTCGTGTCGTGAGATGTTGGGTTAAGTCCCGCAACGAGCGCAACCCCTATCCTTAGTTGCCAGCATTTAGTTGGGCACTCTAGGGAGACTGCCGGTGACAAACCGGAGGAAGGTGGGGATGACGTCAAATCATCATGCCCCTTATGAGTTGGGCTACACACGTGCTACAATGGACGGTACAAAGGGCAGCGAGACCGCGAGGTGGAGCCAATCCCAGAAAGCCGTTCCCAGTTCGGATTGCAGGCTGCAACTCGCCTGCATGAAGTCGGAATCGCTAGTAATCGCAGGTCAGCATACTGCGGTGAATACGTTCCCGGGTCTTGTACACACCGCCCGTCACACCACGAGAGTTTGCAACACCCGAAGCCGGTGAGGTAACCGCAAGGAGCCAGCCGTCGAAGGTGGGGTAGATGATTGGGGTGAAGTCGTAACAAGGTAGCCGTATCGGAAGGTGCGGCTGGATCACCTCCTTTCTAAGGAAAACGTCCCGTAAGGGACATGCCCATCGTTCAGTTTTGAGAGCTCGTCTCTCAGTCTCGATAAGAGACACTCGCACCTTGAAAACTGAAGACATCAACAAGACATCAAACTTTTTATAACCATGTCATTAGACGTGTGTTCTTAGAATACCAAAATGCTAGATCAAGGTATGAAGGGCGTACGGTGGATGCCTTGGCACTAGGAGCCGATGAAGGACGCGACGAACAGCGATATGCTTCGGGGAGCAGTAAGTATGCTTTGATCCGAGGATTTCCGAATGGGGGAACCCACCATCCGTAATGGGATGGGACATGTTACATGAATACATAGTGTAGCGTGAGGCAGACCCGGGGAACTGAAACATCTAAGTACCCGGAGGAAGAGAAAGCAAATGCGATTCCCTGAGTAGCGGCGAGCGAAACGGGAACAGCCCAAACCGGAGAGCATGCTCTCCGGGGTTGTAGGACACTCTATACGGAGTCAAAAAGGAAGACAGTAGGTGAACGACCTGGAAAGGTCGGCCGAAGAAGGTGACAGCCCTGTAGCTGAAACTGTTTTCCCTCCAGAGTGGATCCTGAGTACGGCGGGACACGTGAAACCCCGTCGGAATCCGGGAGGACCATCTCCCAAGGCTAAATACTCCCTAGTGACCGATAGTGAACCAGTACCGTGAGGGAAAGGTGAAAAGCACCCCGGAAGGGGAGTGAAATAGATCCTGAAACCGTATGCCTACAAGTAGTCAGAGCCCGTTAATGGGTGATGGCGTGCCTTTTGTAGAATGAACCGGCGAGTTACGATAGCGCGCGAGGTTAAGCTGATGAGGCGGAGCCGTAGCGAAAGCGAGTCTGAATAGGGCGCCATAGTGCGTTGTCGTAGACCCGAAACCAGGTGATCTACCCATGTCCAGGATGAAGGTCAGGTAACACTGACTGGAGGTCCGAACCCACGCACGTTGAAAAGTGCGGGGATGAGGTGTGGGTAGCGGTGAAATGCCAATCGAACCTGGAGATAGCTGGTTCTCCCCGAAATAGCTTTAGGGCTAGCCTCGAGGTTGAGAGTTCCGGAGGTAGAGCACTGATTGGACTAGGGGCCCCCACAGGGTTACCGAATTCAGTTAAACTCCGAATGCCGGCAACTTATACTCGGGAGTCAGACTGCGAGTGATAAGATCCGTAGTCAAGAGGGAAACAGCCCAGACCGCCAGCTAAGGTCCCAAAGTGTATGTTAAGTGGAAAAGGATGTGGCGCTGCCTAGACAGCTAGGATGTTGGCTTAGAAGCAGCCACCATTCAAAGAGTGCGTAATAGCTCACTAGTCGAGTGGCGCCGCGCCGAAAATGTAACGGGGCTAAACATACCACCGAAGCTGCGGATTCCGTAAGGAATGGTAGGGGAGCGTTCCAAACCGCTGTGAAGCTGTACCGTAAGGAGCAGTGGAGCGTTTGGAAGTGAGAATGCCGGTGTGAGTAGCGAAAAGAGGGGTGAGAATCCCCTCCGTCGAAAGCCCAAGGTTTCCTGAGGAAGGCTCGTCCGCTCAGGGTTAGTCTGGACCTAAGCCGAGGCCGAAAGGCGTAGGCGATGGATAACAGGTTGATATTCCTGTACCACCGATCCACCGTTTGAACAATGGGGGGACGCAGGAGGATAGTGACGCATGCGGATGGAAGTGCATGTGTAAGTTTCGAGACCGTCTGATTGGCAAATCCGTCAGGCATCAAAGTCGAGGAACGATGCGGAGTCCCGTAGGGACGAAGGTCACGATTTCACACTGCCAAGAAAAGCCTCTAGTGAGGTGGAAGGTGCCAGTACCGTAAACCGACACAGGTAGGCGGGATGAGAATTCTAAGACGCGCGGGATAACTCTCGTTAAGGAACTCGGCAAAATGGTCCCGTAACTTCGGGAGAAGGGACGCTCTACATTGAGTAGAGCCGCAGTGAATAGGCCCAAACGACTGTTTAGCAAAAACACAGGTCTCTGCTAAATCGCAAGATGACGTATAGGGGCTGACGCCTGCCCGGTGCTGGAAGGTTAAGGGGATGGGTTAGCGCAAGCGAAGCTTTGAACCGAAGCCCCAGTAAACGGCGGCCGTAACTATAACGGTCCTAAGGTAGCGAAATTCCTTGTCGGGTAAGTTCCGACCCGCACGAAAGGCGTAACGATTTGGGCACTGTCTCAACGAGAGACCCGGTGAAATCATAGTACCTGTGAAGATGCAGGTTACCCGCGACAGGACGGAAAGACCCCATGGAGCTTTACTACAGCCTGATATTGAGGCTTTGTGCATGATGTACAGGATAGGCGGGAGACGTCGAGACCGGAGCGCCAGCTTCGGAGGAGTCACCCTTGGGATACCGCCCTTCATGCATAGAGTCTCTAACTCGCAGCCGTCATCCGGCTGGAGGACCGTGTCAGGCGGGTAGTTTGACTGGGGCGGTCGCCTCCTAAACAGTAACGGAGGCGCCCAAAGGTTCCCTCAGAATGGTTGGAAATCATTCGTAGAGCGCAAAGGCAGAAGGGAGCTTGACTGCGAGACCTACAAGTCGAGCAGGGACGAAAGTCGGGCTTAGTGATCCGGTGGTTCCGCATGGAAGGGCCATCGCTCAACGGATAAAAGCTACCCTGGGGATAACAGGCTGATCTCCCCCAAGAGTCCACATCGACGGGGAGGTTTGGCACCTCGATGTCGGCTCATCGCATCCTGGGGCTGGAGTAGGTCCCAAGGGTTGGGCTGTTCGCCCATTAAAGCGGTACGCGAGCTGGGTTCAGAACGTCGTGAGACAGTTCGGTCCCTATCCGTCGTGGGCGCAGGAAATTTGAGGAGAGCTGTCCTTAGTACGAGAGGACCGGGATGGACGCACCGCTGGTGTACCAGTTGTTCCGCCAGGAGCATCGCTGGGTAGCTACGTGCGGACGGGATAAATGCTGAAAGCATCTAAGCATGAAGCCCCCTCCAAGATGAGATTTCCCTTTGAGTAATCAAGAAAGACCCCTCAGAGACGATGAGGTAGATAGGTCACGGGTGGAAGCATGGCGACATGCGGAGCTGAGTGATACTAATCGGTCGAGGCTTTGTTCTAGCAGATGATCTTGTTGATGACTTCAGTTTTGAGGGCGCGAGCTTTTCAAAAAAGTTCTTGACGTTATGGAAACATAATGTTAAGATGATAGATGTCTGGTGACGATAGCCAAGTGGTCACACCCGTTCCCATGCCGAACACGGAAGTTAAGCACTTGAACGCCGAAAGTAGTTGGGGGCTTCCCCCTGTGAGGATAGGACGTTGCCAGGCCATTGAAAGGACCGATCTGCATATGCAGATCGGTCCTTTTTGTGTATACCAAATGAAAAGACTAAATGGTTGCATTTCACTTTTAAGATGATTACTATTAAATCAAACAATAGTCAAAGATGGTCAGAGAGGTGGTGCCCATGCAAAACATCACAGATATCATCGAAGCCTATTTAAAGCAGATTTTACATGATGAGAAAAAAATTGAAATCAAACGTCAAGAAATTGCTGAACGTTTTGATTGTGTACCATCACAAATCAACTATGTCATCAATACCCGTTTTACGATTGAAAAAGGTTATTTTGTTGAAAGTAAGCGTGGTGGTGGCGGTTATATCCGGATTCAAAAAATCGTAATTTTGGATAGCCATGATCTGTTAGACGAGATGAGCCGATGGATTGGGAATGACTTGACGGAACAAGCAGCGGAAGATTATTTGATTCGCTTAGTGAATGAACAACTTTTAACACGACGTGAAGCCATTGTCGTCCAATCCTTGTTACAAAAAGAAAGTTTGCCGATGGTACTTGAAGATCAACGTCGTATGCGGGCTCATTTGATGCAGACACTTTTGAAAACAATCAAACGACTTTGACACGGGAGGAATGTGTATGCGTTGTCAACGGTGTGGTGAACGTGAAGCCGTTGTCCGTGTCAAACTTCCACAAGATACAGAGGAAACCGAACAAGTACTCTGTTCGGTTTGTGTAAAGGAAATGGCCAAAGCCTATCAAGAAACAGCTTGTCCTTCATGTGGAATGACACGTCAACAGGTATTACATTTACGAAAAGTTGGGTGTGCGACATGCTATTCGTTTTTTAAAGAAGAAGTCGATGGGATGATTCGCCAATTTCAACACGGTCATACGAAACATTATGGTTCACGGCCTGAAGAAGAGTCGGTCGAAAGACGTTTATCGCAACAATTAAGTCGACTCAAAGAACAGTTGAATCGTAAGATCTTATCAGAAGATTATGAAGAAGCCGAGGTCCTGAAACAACAAATTTTAAATGTGGAGGAGGATTTGCGCCATGTTTGAAAAATTATTGACGCAACCTCTTAGCGAAAAGATGAATCAACAAGCACCCTACGATGATATCGTCGTCTCGACCCGGATTCGTTTAGCTCGGAATGTCACCCATTATCCGTTCTCGACAAGATTGACAGAAACGCAGGCTGCTGCCTTGATTGATGAAACTGAGCGACAGCTATCGGGGTTAAAAGGGTTTCAATTCGGACGGGTCGACCAAGTCGATGCTTTAACACGAACTGCTTTAGTAGAAAAACATTTAATCAGTCCGGCACTCGCAACTCATCCACGCACAGGACTCTTTGTGAGTGAAGATGAACAAATTAGTGTCATGGTGAATGAAGAAGATCATTTCCGCATTCAGACATTGTTACCCGGCCTGCAACTAGAAGAGGCTTTTCGGGTAGCGAAACAAGTCGATCTGTTGATTAGTGAACGCTTTAAAATCGCTTTTGACGATACACTTGGTTACTTGACGACTTGTCCGAGCAACGTCGGCACAGGTCTTCGTGCGTCTGTGATGTTACATTTGCCTGGTCTTGTCCTAACGAATCAAATCCAAGGCTATATCAAACACTTGCGACAGCTGGGTTTTGCGATTCGTGGACGTTACGGCGAAGGTAGCGATGCGTCTGGAAGAATGTTTCAATTGTCGAATCAACGGACGCTTGGAGCGAGTGAAGATATGCTGATTACCGATTATCAATTCGCCGTCGAAGCATTAATTGAGGCGGAACAAGCCGCAAGAAAAGGATTATTGGAGATGTATCAAGAAGAACTAGAGGACCGGTTGTATCGGTCGTACGGCATTCTAAGATCTGCGCGTTTGATTACGGCGCGAGAAGCGACGGAACGGTTATCCGATGTTCGGTTGGCTGACAGCTTAGGTTTAGCAGTCGAACTTCCGCCAAGTTTGTTCCATCATTTACTCGTATCGTTACAAACAGGTTTTCTACAAAAGCATTTCGGGAAACAATTAACATCAAGAGAACGGGACATCGAACGAGCGACTGTCATTCGCGAGATGTTAACCGAGCAGACAAAAAGGGATCACACACAAGGAGGTTTTGCGTAATGATGTTTGGACGATTCACAGAACGTGCTCAACGCGTACTCGCACTTGCTCAAGAAGAAGCGGTACGTCTTGGTCACCATAATATCGGGACAGAACATATTTTACTCGGACTTGTACGTGAAGGAGACGGGATTGCGGCGAAAGCATTAACGGCACTCGGACTCAGTTCAGATAAGATTCAAATGGAAGTCGAAGCATTGATCGGTCGTGGTCAAGATGGTGCGACGACGATTCACTATACACCACGTGCGAAAAAGGTTATCGAACTTTCGATGGATGAAGCGCGTAAACTGGGTCACTCGTATGTCGGAACAGAACACCTCTTGCTCGGTTTGATCCGTGAAGGAGAAGGTGTCGCGGCACGTGTCTTAAACAACCTCGGGATCAGTCTCTCAAAAGCGCGTCAACAAGTATTACAACTGTTAGGCAACAGTGAAACGACAGCAAACGCCTCACAAGCTGGATCAGGCGTCGCGACACCAACGCTTGATGGTCTGGCTCGTGACTTGACACAGCAAGCTCGTGAGACACGTCTTGACCCAGTCATTGGTCGTGCAAAAGAAATCCAACGTGTCATTGAAGTCTTAAGCCGCCGGACGAAAAATAATCCCGTCTTAATCGGGGAACCAGGTGTTGGTAAAACAGCTGTCGTCGAAGGACTAGCGCAACAAATCGTCAATAATGAAGTGCCGGAGACGTTACGGAATAAACGCGTCATGGTACTCGACATGGGGACACTCGTCGCGGGCACGAAGTATCGTGGTGAGTTTGAAGATCGGTTGAAGAAGGTCATGGACGAAATTCGTCAGGCTGGTAACATCATTCTCTTCATCGATGAACTGCACACGTTGATCGGTGCTGGTGGAGCAGAAGGTGCGATTGATGCGTCGAACATCCTGAAACCATCACTCGCACGTGGGGAACTTCAATGTGTCGGAGCAACGACACTTGATGAGTACCGGAAATACATCGAAAAAGATGCGGCACTCGAACGTCGTTTCCAACCAATCCAAGTTGCTGAGCCCACAACGGATGAAGCAACACAAATCTTGTTTGGTCTTCGTGACCGTTATGAAGCACATCACCGTGTCACCATCACGGATGAAGCGATTCACGAAGCGGTTACACTTTCGGATCGGTACATTTCGGACCGTTTCCTACCGGATAAAGCCATCGACCTGGTTGATGAAGCAGCTTCGAAAGTCCGTCTTCGTTCGTATACAGCACCACCCAACTTAAAAGAAGTCGAAGCAAAGCTTGAAGGTATTCGTAAAGATAAAGATGAAGCCGTTCAAAGTCAGGAATTCGAAAAGGCAGCAAGTCTTCGCGACACGGAACAAAAATTGCGCGACGAGCTGGAGCGTTTGAAAGAGGAATGGCAGAACAAGCAAGGCAACGAAAAACTTGAAGTCACAAAAGACGATATCGCACAAGTCGTCGCCAACTGGACAGGTGTTCCCGTCACGAAAATCGCGGAAGAAGAAACAGATCGTTTATTGCGTCTCGAAGAAATTCTTCATGGTCGCGTCATCGGTCAAAACGAAGCGGTTAAATCCATTTCAAAAGCCATCCGTCGTGCTCGGGCTGGACTCAAAGATCCAAAACGTCCGATTGGTTCGTTTATCTTCCTCGGTCCGACTGGTGTCGGTAAAACGGAACTCGCACGAGCGGTTGCGGAAGCGATGTTCGGTGACGAGGATGCCATCATCCGAATCGACATGTCTGAGTACATGGAGAAACATGCGACAAGTCGCCTAGTCGGTTCGCCTCCGGGATATGTCGGGTATGAAGAAGGCGGTCAATTAACAGAAAAAGTTCGCCGCAAACCATACTCTGTCATCTTGCTCGATGAGATCGAAAAAGCGCACCCTGAAGTCTTCAACATCTTACTTCAAGTGCTGGATGACGGACGTTTGACGGATTCAAAAGGTCGCACTGTCGACTTCCGGAATACAATCATCGTCATGACATCAAACGTCGGAGCAAGTGCACTCAAACGAAATAAATATGTTGGATTTGCCGTATCAGATGACACGGATCGTGAGTATAAAGACATGAAGGGTAAAGTCATGGATGAGTTGAAAAAAGCCTTCCGCCCTGAGTTCTTGAACCGGATCGACGAAACGATCGTCTTCCACTCACTTGAGAAGAAACACATCGAAGAAATCGTTAAATTGATGGCTAAAACGCTTGAAAAACGACTTGCTGAACAACAAGTGCATTTCGAGTTGACGCCAGCTGCGCTCTCGAAAATTGCGGATATCGGATATGATCCAGAGTACGGAGCGCGTCCGATTCGCCGTGCGCTTCAACGTGAAGCGGAGGATCGTTTGTCGGAAGCCTTGCTTGCGGGAGACATCCAAAAAGGTGAACGTGTAGCACTTGATGTCGAAGATGGCGAATTCATCGTCCGCCGTCATCAAGCTGAACCAGCAACCACTGAATAAGTGATCAACAGGGTCCAGCTTTCGCAAGTATGAGGCGAAAGCTGGACTTTTTTCTTGATAAAGAGAAAGGATGAATCGATTGGCTAAACTGAAGACAAAATTTGTTTGTCAAAGCTGTGGGACGGAATCTCCAAAATGGATGGGGCGTTGCTCCGGCTGTGGTGAGTGGAATACGATGGTGGAGGAAGTCATCGAGGAGAAAAAGGCACGGCGTGGATCGGCTTTTGTCCATACGACAACTAAACAATTAAAACCGGAGCGACTGTCGGATATCGTATCGCAAGAAGAGAGTCGTGTCTTCACAGGGAGTAGTGAGTTTGACCGTGTCCTCGGTGGCGGAATCGTACCAGGCTCGATGGTGCTCGTCGGAGGTGATCCCGGAATCGGGAAGTCGACGATTTTACTCCAGACGAGTGCTCGTCTCGCACAGCGTGGTGAAAAGGTGCTTTATATTTCCGGTGAGGAATCACTGAAGCAGACGAAATTAAGAGCGGAGCGACTCGGCTTACCGACTCAGGATTTATTTGTCCTCAGTGAGACTGACATGAACATGATCGAGCGGGTCGTCGATGAAGAAAATCCTGCTTTCTTAATCATCGATTCGATCCAAACGGTTTATATTGATGAGATTCAGTCCGCACCAGGAAGTGTGACCCAAGTTCGTGAATGTACAGCCATGTTGATGAAAATTGCTAAGAGTCGTGGGATTGCCATCTTCATCGTTGGTCACGTGACGAAGCAAGGGTCGATTGCCGGTCCACGTCTGCTTGAGCACATGGTGGATGCCGTGTTGTATTTCGAAGGGGAACGTCACCATACGTTTCGGATTTTACGGGCTGTCAAAAACCGATTTGGCTCGACCAATGAGATTGGAATCTTTGAAATGCGGGAGTCAGGTCTCGAAGAAGTCTTGAATCCGTCAGAAATCTTCTTGGAAGAACGGACGTCCGGGGTGTCCGGTTCGACGATCGTTGCTTCGATGGAAGGGACACGAACGGTTCTTGTCGAATTACAAGCCTTGATTTCACCGACTTCATTCGGAAACCCACGTCGTATGGCGACCGGAATCGATCAGAATAAAGTGGCCCTGTTGATGGCGGTTTTAGAAAAAAGGTCCGGCTTATTACTTCAGACACAAGATGCATATCTCAAGGCAGCGGGTGGTGTCAAACTGGATGAACCAGCGATTGATTTAGCGATTTGTGTCGCCGTCGCTTCGAGTTTTCGGGATAAACCGACACGACCGACCGACGTCGTCATCGGCGAAGTCGGCTTGACAGGAGAAGTCCGACGGGTGTCACGGATCGAGCAACGGGTCGCGGAAGCTGCAAAACTTGGTTTCACGCGTGCCATCATTCCGAAAAACAACTTAGGTGGATGGACGTATCCTCCAGGCATCACAGTGATTGGTGTCGAAAGTGTGGATGAAGCATTACGCGAAACGATTCCTTTTTAAGTCAGTGCAACTACGATAAAGGAAGGGGCAACTGTCACAGACCTGTAAACAGTATCCCCTTCCTAAGGCGTAGGTGATTCAAATAAATACATGTTACAATGAACTTAAAATAATAAAAGGAGGTGGGGAGATTGAAAATCGTCATCAGGATCTTTTTTGCGTTACTAGGTCTTGCGCTTGGTATCTTGTTGCTTCCTGAATTATTTCAACTGATTGAAGCCGCGACGAAGATGGCTTTCCCGGACTGGTTGATGACCACATATGTAACAGGAACGATTGGTGCACTCATATTTTTATTAATTGGATTATTCATTACGGATTCTGTGATTCGACTTCTCCGGTTTTTAGAAGAAAAGTTAGTCAAAGCACCTGTCGCTGATTTATTTTTCGGCACATTCGGTCTACTGATTGGTCTCGTCATGGCCTTTCTCGTCAGCATGTTAATCGAACTCGTTGATATTCCGCTACTCAGCAACGTCTTAACGATTTTTGTCACGGCACTGTTCGGGTACCTTGGATTTACGGTCGGTTACCGGAAACGTCACGAACTGACAAAAGTCTTCTTGCGCAATAACAGTAATCAAGCAGAGAAAAAAGCGGTGGCAGAACCTGTCGTCGTCACAAAATCGAACAGTAAAGTCCTCGATACGAGTGTCATCATCGACGGTCGGATTACCGACATCGCGAAAACAGGTTTCGTCGAAGGGAAATTGATCGTTCCGCAATTCGTCATCGGAGAGTTACAGTATATCGCGGACTCATCGGATACACTGAAACGGAACCGTGGACGCCGTGGACTGGATGTCTTAAAAGAATTGCAGTCGATTCCCGGAATGGAAGTCGAAATTTATGATGGTGATTTTGAAGACGTGTCGGAAGTGGACATCAAGTTGATTAAGCTCGCCGAATTGATCAAAGGGATCGTCGTCACAAATGACTACAACTTAAATAAGGTCTGCGAAGTCCGGAATGTTCCTGTTCTCAACATCAATGATTTAGCGAATGCCGTCAAGCAGGTGGTCATTCCCGGTGAAGAGATGACGGTTCTTGTCATCAAAGAAGGAAAAGAACAAAAGCAGGGGATCGCTTATCTCGAAGACGGAACGATGGTCGTCGTCGAAGAAGGAAAACATCTGATTTCGAAGACGATTGGTGTCGTCGTGACCAGTGTGCTTCAAACGTCTGCTGGACGGATGATTTTTGCAAAACCTCAAGAAAAATAAACAGCAGGCTGCCAAATTCGTTTTGGCAGTCTTTACTTATGGGAAAAGAGGGAACTAGATGAAAGAACAGACTTATCGCATTGTCATTCCGGCTGCCGGAGCAGGTAAACGGATGGGAGCCGATCGAAATAAATTGATGTTGTTGTTACGAAACCGCTCCATCATCGAGTGGACACTGGATGTCTTCGAACAAGACGATCAATGTCTTGAAATCATCCTTGCAATCAATCCAGCAGAACAGACTTGGTTTGAATCGATCACGGCGCAGTACGAGACGACAATCCAACTGATTCCAGGTGGACGCGAACGGCAGGAGAGTGTCCGGCGAGGATTAGCCGTGATCACCGAGCCCGGCATCGTCCTGATCCATGATGGGGCACGTCCATTCGTGACACTCGACGCGATTCACCGTGTCGTCGCAGCAGCTGAAGTAACGGGTGCGGCCATTCTTGCCGTCCCTATCAAAGATACCGTCAAACGGGTCGAGCAGGATAGGATTGTCGAAACCGTTCCACGGGAGCAGTTGATGGCGGCTCAAACCCCACAAGCGTTTCAACTCGAGACGATTCGGACGGTCCATGAAAAAGCAGCCACAGAATTTTTAGGTACGGATGATGCAAGTTTGATAGAATGGGACGGAGGTACGGTGACTCAGGTGACCGGACAATACGAGAACATTAAAGTAACGACACCCGACGATTTAGTATTTGGTGAAGCGATTTTAACGAAACGGGGGAAATGATGATGATTCGAATTGGACAAGGATTTGATGTACATGCGTTTGCAGAGGATCGGAAACTGATTTTAGGTGGAATCGAAATTCCGCACACAAAAGGATTACTCGGTCATTCCGATGCGGATGTCTTGTTACATACGATTGCCGATGCGGCACTTGGAGCGATCGCAGCAGGCGACATCGGGAAACATTTTCCGGACACGGATCCGGAATTCAAAGATGCGGATTCCGCAAAACTGTTGCAACATGTGTATGCGCTCGTCAAGGAGCAGGGATATGAACTTGGTAATCTCGATGCGACGGTGATTGCACAGGCGCCGAAATTACGTCCATATATCGATACGATGCGTGCCCGGATCGCAGAACTGCTCGAAGCAGATATTGAACAAATCAATGTGAAGGCAACGACGACAGAATGGCTTGGCTTTACGGGACGTGAAGAAGGAATCGCATGCCAGGCTGTGATTTTGCTGAAACGAATCGAAGAATAAGGTATACTAGGTAAGCGAATTTTAGACTAAGGGAGTGGATCGGTAATGGCAGAAGTACGTGTACGTTATGCACCAAGTCCAACGGGACATCTTCATATTGGAAACGCACGAACAGCGTTGTTTAACTACCTGTTCGCACGACATGCAGGCGGGAAAATGATTTTACGAATCGAGGATACGGACCAGAAACGAAACATTGACGGCGGTGTCGAAAGTCAGATGAAGTATCTGGAGTGGCTCGGCATCGATTGGGATGAAGGTCCGGGTCGTGGCGGCGAATACGGTCCTTACTTCCAGATGGAACGACTGGATCTATACAAAAAGTATACGGACGAGTTGCTTGAAAAAGGGCTTGCGTATCGCTGCTATATGACATCAGAAGAGCTCGAAGCAGAGCGGGAAGCCCAGATCGCCCGTGGTGAAGCGCCACGTTATTCTGGTGCACACCGTAACTTGACGCAAGAGCAAGAAGAGGCATTTGTTGCAGAAGGACGAACACCATCGATCCGGATTCGTGTACCGGAAGATGTGACGTATACATGGCATGATATCGTTAAAGAAGACGTCTCGTTTGAGTCAAAAGACTTCGGAGATTGGGTCATCGTCAAGAAGGACGGTATCCCGACATACAACTTTGCTGTTGTCATCGATGATCACTTGATGGCAATCAGCCATGTGCTTCGTGGTGACGATCATATCTCGAACACACCAAAACAGATGATGATTTATGATGCGTTCGGTTGGGAATATCCAACGTTCGGTCACATGACGCTGATCGTCAATGAAGAGCATAAAAAGTTGTCAAAACGTGACCAATCGATCATTCAATACATCGAGCAGTATAAAGATCTCGGATATCTGCCAGAAGCGTTACTCAACTTCGTGACGTTACTTGGTTGGTCGCCGGTTGGTGAACAAGAAATCTTTACGAAGGAAGAGTTCATTGAAATCTTCGATGCCTCCCGTCTTTCGAAAAGTCCAGCTGTCTTCGATCAGCAGAAATTGGCTTGGATCAACGGACAATATATGAAACACCAATCGTTTGAAGAAGTGTTCGAAGCCAGTTTACCGTTTTTACAAGAAGCGGGTCGTGTATCAAGTGAGCCGACGGAAGAAGAACGAATCTGGGCACAAGATCTAGTCGGACTGTACCGGGAACAGATGACACATGGTGCAGAAATCGTTGAGCTTTCAGAGATGTTTTTTGAAGAAGAACTGGTGTATGATGAAGAGGCAAACACTGTTTTGGCAGGAGAAATGGTTCCTACCGTCTTAAGTGAGTTCGCGACTCAGTTGCGGACACTTGAAGACTGGACGCCGGAAGCCATCAAAGGTGCGATTAAATCGACACAAAAAGCAACTGGACAAAAAGGAAAAAACTTGTTCATGCCAATCCGCGTCGCAACGACCGGACAGACACACGGACCAGAACTTCCGAACACGATTCAACTATTAGGAAAAGACCGCGTACTCGCGCGTCTGGACGCATAAATAAAGCGTAGATGAGGAAAGTAGGAACGATGCCTGTTGTACAGAGACGAGCTTGCGTGATGAGAGAGCTTGAACAGACGCGTTTCGAAATGCCCCTCTGAGTGCTACCCGAAATCAGTGAGAGTAGGCGTAGACGTATCTCCGGCGTTAACGGATCGGAGAGGGATGAAGTTTTTCATCCAAACAGAGTGGGACCGCGCTGATTAGCGTCTCTGTGCAGCGATGCACGGGGGCGCTTTTTCTTATGGAGAGGAGAACGAACATGACACGGATGCGTGAAGATATCCGAAATGTATTTAAGCAAGATCCGGCAGCACGGAGTACGGTCGAAGTCGTATTGACCTATCCTGGACTCCATGCCGTCTGGATGCACCGATTCGCTCATCGTTTGTGGAAGATGAATCTGCATCTGGCTGCCCGGATGCTCGCTCAATTCAGTCGTTTCTTAACGGGGATTGAAATCCATCCTGGAGCAACAATCGGACGACGCTTTTTCATCGACCATGGTATGGGGGTCGTCATTGGTGAAACGGCGATCATCGGGGATGATGTCACCCTGTTTCAAGGTGTGACGCTTGGCGGAACGGGGAAAGAGACGGGGAAACGGCATCCGACACTCGGAAATGGGGTCCTCGTTTCAGCGGGAGCCCGCGTGCTCGGAGATATTAAAATAGGAGATTCCTCCAAAATCGGTGCGAGTTCCGTGGTGTTAAAGGATGTGCCGGCAAACGCAACAGTCGTCGGGATTCCTGGTCGAGTCGTCGTCCAAGACGGGATCAAAGTCGATGCGCCATTAGATCATCAGTTACCGGACCCGGTCCGTGAATGCCAAGAACGAATTGAACTAGAGCTCGAACAACTAAAACGTGAGATTGAACGAATAAAAGGAGGACGCCGCCATGATACAACTTTACAACAGCATGACCGGAAAAAAGGAACCATTTAAACCGTTAGAAGAAGGCAAGGTCAAGATGTATGTCTGTGGACCAACTGTCTACAATTACATTCATATCGGAAATGCCCGTCCGGCCATCGTGTTTGATACCGTCCGCCGCTACTTCACGTATCGTGGATATGAAGTGAAATACGTCTCGAACTTCACGGATGTCGACGATAAAATCATTCGGACGGCCAATGAACTGGGAGAAGATTACCACGAATTAACGAAACGTTTCATCGACGCGTATCATGCGGATACCGGCGCGTTGAATGTCCAAAAAGCAGATATCCATCCGCTCGTCACGGAAACGATGGACGATATCATCGCCTTCATCGAAGTGCTCGTCGAAAAAGGAAACGCCTATGCATCAAGTGGCGATGTCTATTTCCGGACACGCAGCTTTGAGAACTACGGGCAATTGAGCCAACAGTCGATCGATGAGCTCCGGTCCGGCGCCCGGATTGAAGTGGGTGAGAAAAAAGAAGATCCACTCGACTTCGTGTTATGGAAAGCGGCAAAACCAGGTGAGCCGGCATGGACCAGTCCGTGGGGCGAAGGGCGTCCCGGCTGGCACATCGAATGCTCGGCGATGGCGAAAAAGTATCTCGGCGATACGATTGATATTCACGCGGGAGGACAAGACTTAAAATTCCCACACCATGAAAATGAGATTGCTCAGTCGGAAGCTTGTAACTCGCAAAAGTTCGCCAATTACTGGATGCATAATGGATTCCTCAATATTGAAAATGAAAAGATGTCAAAATCACTCGGGAATTTCCTGACGGTCCACGAAGCGATCCAAGCGGTCGATCCGATGGTCTTACGTTTCTTCATGTTATCGGTCCAATACCGTCATCCGATCAACTACAGCCGTGAACTGATCGATCAGGCGGCAAATGGTCTGGCGCGGATCCGTGAATCGGTCGCAAACGTCGAACATCGTCTGACGATGACGGCGAACCTGGGCACATCAAATGAAAAGTGGTTGAAACGGATTGAAGCGATCAAACAACATTTCGTGACATCGATGGATGACGACTTCAATACGGCGAATGCGGTAACGGATTTGTTTGATTTATCCAAAGAAGCAAACCTGTATCTCGGAGAGGACCAAGTCGCAACGGAAGTCCTTGAACGATTTTTAGCCGTCTTCGATGAATTGTCGACCGTTCTTGGTGTCACACTCACGGTCGATAAAGGATTGCTCGACGAAGAAGTCGAACAATTGATCCGTGACCGGGACACGGCACGAAAAGACCGTGACTTCGCACGGGCTGACGCAATCCGGGATCAACTGCGTGACCAGGGCATCTTACTTGAAGACACGGCGCAAGGGATGCGGTGGAAGCGCGGATGAAAAATTATAAACAATTAAATGCCTTGGCACTCGCCTATATGGGGGATGTCGTGTATGAATTACATGTCCGGGAACGGTTACTCGATCAAGGGTTCGTCAAACCGGGAGACCTGCATCAGGCGGCGATCCGATATGTCCGGGCGCAAGCTCAGGCCTTAGTCGTCACCCACTGGCTGAACACGGACACGTTAACGGAAGAAGAACAGGCTGTCGTCCGTCGTGGTAAAAATGCGAAATCAGGTTCTGTACCTAAAAGTACGGATGTCCACACGTATCGTTACGCGACGGCATTTGAAGCCCTGTTAGGATATGTTTATCTTTCAAAAGGAGGGAATCGTCTTGAAGAACTCATCGGACAAGCGTTCACATTACTCGAAAACGAAGCAACGGACGGAAAATAAATCAGGCCACCCATTACGGAAACCAAAAGGCGATAAGCCGAGTGTTGAGAAACAGAAACGGATTGAAAAGAAACAGGAAGACCCGATCGTGATTGAGCCGCTCGAAGAAGGGCAAGATTTCTTATACGGACGGAACCCGGTCCTTGAAGCCTTACGGACGGGACGTGAGATGAACAAGCTGTTCATTCAAGAAGGGCAACAGAAAGGACCACTCGCGGTCATTCACGCGATGGCCAAAGAAGCCGGTGTCCAGACGCAAATCGTTCCCCGTTCGAAGCTCCATGGCCTGACGGGGAGTGACAACCACCAAGGAGTCGTCGCGGCCGTCGCGGCTTACGAATATGCGGAACTCGATGACATTTTTGCGCTCGCGGAGAAAAAAGACGAGACCCCATTGATGATTTTGCTGGATGAACTGGAAGACCCGCATAATCTGGGATCGATTCTCCGGACGGCGGATGCGGTCGGTGCTCACGGCGTCATTATCCCAAAACGCCGGTCCGTCGGATTGACGCAGGTCGTCGCGAAAGCATCTACCGGTGCGATCGAACATATACCGGTCGTCCGTGTGACGAACTTGACCCGGACGATGGAAGACTTGAAGAAAAAAGGCATCTGGTTTGTCGGAACGGATGCACGTGAAAGTGACGACTACCGGACGCTCGACGGGACGATGCCACTCGGGATCGTCATCGGCAGTGAAGGAAAAGGGATGAGCCGGCTCGTCCGCGAAAAATGTGATTTTCTTGTCCATCTCCCGATGGCAGGGCACGTCACGTCGCTGAATGCGTCCGTCGCAGCCTCTTTACTGTTGTATGAGGTCTACCGGACGAGAAAGCCGTATTCGCGATGAAATATGACCGTCTGATCGTTGATGGCTACAATATCATTGGCGCATGGCCGGAATTCCGGACATTGCGGGAGCAGGATTTTGAATTAGCACGGGAACGATTGGTCGATGCGATGGCCGAGTACCAAGCTGTAACAGGAATTAGCGTGACGATTGTCTTCGATGCCTATCTCCAACCGGGACGAGAATCCCGGATCAAGAAAAGTGGGATTGAAGTCATTTATACCCGTGAAAATGAAACGGCCGATGAATGGATTGAGAAAACAGCAGCAGAGTGGTTACAAGATATCCGGGTCAAGTTGACCGTTGCGACCAATGATTTTACGGA
This sequence comes from Exiguobacterium antarcticum DSM 14480, assembly GCF_000685865.1. GTDB lineage: Bacteria > Bacillota > Bacilli > Exiguobacteriales > Exiguobacteriaceae > Exiguobacterium_A > Exiguobacterium_A antarcticum. The sequence continues at coordinate 1,511,500 of NZ_JMKS01000003.1, forward strand.
GCAATGGGTCATCTTTACGCTGGGGGCGCTTCGTATCTCGGCACAAGAGTTACGCCGCGATTGGAAAGCAGCTGTCGTGGTCATTCGAGGACAGACGTCGGTTTCGAAGACAAGCAAAAAACCACGGTCGACGATTGATATGCCGGCAGATGTCATCGAACGTCTCGAACAAATACGCCGGCGTAAAAACTCGGATTCATGACAGGGTTGGACGAACGGGATTCACGAGTAAATCGTGGATCTCGTTTTTTGTCTTTAAATCATCTGTCAGATCACCATGTGCCAAAATGGAAGAAAAAAGAGGTCATGCCAATTTTTATTGTCGTACGATAGGAAATTATTGTATAATTAGAAACAATCGATTAGTTTGTCAGAGAAGCTTGGAGGGATGAAGGATGAGTTTGGTTTCGTTCGACCAGTTTGAGTGCATGACCGATGAGGCGCTTGTGGAACAAGCGAAGGTATTTGACAACAGTGATGCGCTCGAATTTCTGATCGAGCGGTATCGGAACTTCGTGCGTGCAAAGGCACGGTCCTATTTCTTGATTGGGGCGGACCGGGAAGATATCATTCAAGAAGGAATGATCGGACTATATAAAGCAGTCCGTGATTATCGGACGGATAAGCTCGCTTCTTTCAAAGGATTTGCCGAACTCTGTATCACACGACAGATGATCACGGCAATCAAAACCGCGACACGGCAAAAACATATTCCGCTCAATTCATACATTTCGCTTGATAAGCCGATTTACGATGATGAATCAGAGCGGACGTTACTCGACATCATCACATCGACGGTCCCTTCCGATCCACAAATTCTGATTGTGAACCGGGAAGAGTATGCGGACATCGAAAGTAAGATGGATGAAATTTTGAGTGATCTCGAACGTAAAGTCCTTGCTCTTTATCTCGATGGGAGAACGTATCAAGAAATTTCGGATGATCTCGATCGTCATGTCAAGTCAATCGACAATGCCCTTCAACGTGTCAAGAAGAAATTAGAACGGTACCTCGAGGCACGGAAACTGACCGTATGATCGAGAGGTGGATTGACCACCTCATCCCGGTGTGCTACTGTATAAATAGCGCCTTACTAGCGAGACGCCGCTCAGAGGCGTTTTTTTTTACGCTCTTTTTTGGAGAGAGGGTTCTCTTCTTGAAGAGAAGGAGTGGCAAAGAAGGAGGTCGTTTGAGATGGCTAAGAAAGTAGGCCTTGCTTGTGATATTTGCGGTGCCCGCGACTACACGACGATGAAAAAAGAGGATGTCAGCATCCGCTTGGAACTAAAAAAGTTCTGTCGCCGCTGTAACGCGCATACGATTCATAAAGAAGCGAAATAAGGCTTCATCTGTCCCGATTTAATACATCCTGGAGGGAAAGTACGATGAAATTTTTGCGTGACGTATGGAATGAACTGAAAAAGACGAGCTGGCCAAAACGAAAAGAACTGACGAAGTATACGCTGACCGTAATCGGTATGGTCATTTTCATGGGTGTCTTCATCTTCGGTATCGATTCTGGGCTCAGCGCATTCATGAGTTGGTTGATTAAGTAAAAAGAAGAGGTGACGTACCATGGATAAGCAGTGGTTTGTTGTCCAAACGTACTCTGGATTCGAAAACAACGTCAAGGCAAACCTTGAACGTCGGATCGAATCTATGAACATGGACGAGAAGATCTTCCGTGTACTCGTTCCGATCGAAACGGTACAGGAAGAAGTAACAAATAAAAAAGGTGAGACGAAAATCAAGGAACGTGAAATCAAGATCTTCCCAGGGTATGTCCTTGTGGAAATGGTCATGACCGATGATTCTTGGTATGTCGTCCGTAACACGCCGAACGTCACAGGATTCCTTGGTTCGGTCGGCGGCGGTTCAAAACCGACACCACTTCTTCCTGAAGAAGCAGAAAACATTCTTGGATCAATGGGACTTGTCGACATGAAGAGTCGTTATGACTTTACGATGGGACAAATTGTTCGGATCAAAGAAGGTGCGTTTGAGAACCTAGAAGGAACGGTTGAAGAGCTCGACACGGAAACGGAAAAAATGAAGGTTTCTGTCGATATGTTCGGTCGTGAAACGAAAGTGGAGCTTGATTTCTCGCAGGTTGAGAAAATAGATTAAGTTTCCTATTGCGAAACTTTTGTTTTAATGGTACAATTTTTCCTGTTTGATGTTGTGCTTATTTCGATAAATTACTCGTCGAATAGAATGAGTGGGAGGACGCGCAACGTCCAATTAAACCACATTAAAGAATTAAGGAGGTGTGTCTCGTGGCGAAGAAGGTTATGAAACTAGTTAAACTTCAAATTCCTGCGGGCAAAGCAAACCCAGCTCCACCAGTTGGACCGGCACTCGGTCAAGCAGGTGTGAACATTATGGGCTTCTGTAAAGAGTTTAACGCTCGTACACAAGACCAAGCCGGCTTGATTATTCCTGTAGTCATCACGGTTTTTGAAGATCGTTCATTTACGTTTATTACTAAAACTCCACCAGCAGCAGTTCTCTTGAAGAAAGCAGCTGGAATCGAGAGCGGTTCAGGCGAGCCTAACCGTAAGAAAGTAGCGACTGTCAAACGTGACAAAGTTCGCGAAATCGCTGAAACGAAAATGCCAGACCTCAACGCAGCATCTGTTGAAACAGCGATGTTGATGGTTGAAGGTACTGCACGTTCTATGGGTATCGTAATCGAAGACTAAGTCTTTTGATTACAATGAACAACGATGAGGGTCGCAGGCGGATAGTTACTTGAAGCCTTGCTACCCTTTCATTATGTGGGAGGATTTTCCGCACAACCACAAAGGAGGAACCTAAAATGGGTAAGAAGTATAAAGAAGCTGCTAAACTTATCGATCGTACGGTTTCATACGAACTCGCTGAAGCTGTAGATCTTACTAAAAAGTCTGCAACTGCGAAATTCGATGAAACAATCGAACTTGCTGTTCGTCTCGGAGTCGATCCGAAGAAAGCAGATCAACAAATCCGTGGAGCAGTCGTATTGCCACACGGTACTGGTAAAACACAAAAAGTTCTCGTCTTTGCTAAAGGTGAGAAATTAAAAGAAGCGGAAGCTGCTGGAGCAGACTTCGCTGGTGATTCTGAGTACATCACTAAAATCCAACAAGGATGGTTCGACTTCGATGTTATCGTTGCGACACCTGACATGATGGGTGAAGTTGGTAAACTCGGCCGTGTTCTCGGACCTAAAGGCCTCATGCCTAACCCGAAAACAGGAACAGTTACATTTGACGTCACAAAAGCAATCAACGATATCAAAGCTGGTAAAGTTGAGTACCGCGTTGACAAATCAGGTAACATCCACGTTCCAGTCGGTAAAAAATCATTCGATAACGAGAAGTTGATTGAAAACATCACGACCGTTATGGAAACTCTCGTCAAAGTTAAACCAGCTACTGCTAAAGGTGTTTACCTGAAGAACATCGCGATCGCTTCAACAATGGGTCCTGGTGTAAAAGTATCTGCGGTTGACTTCGCGAAATAATTTCGTCTAAAACGAACTTGACAACGTTCTAAGAACGCTGTTACAGTATAAAACGTTGATATATTCGACATACCGTAGACAGAAGGTGCTCATCGATTGAGCATAAACCCTTCCGAGGTGTTCTTGCTCAGAGAGCCTGTTTGTTCAGGTATCCTTTTTGACGATTACGCCTCCTCTGCTTTGCAGACGGAGGCTTTTTATTTGAAATCGAGCAGCCCCTCGCGCCGGTACATTCCATTTACCAGGAGGTGCAACAGAAATGGCAAACGAAAAAGTTATCGCTGTCAAAGCGGATCTCGTATCTGAGATCGCTGAGAAAATGCAAGCGAGTGCTGGAACGATCGTCGTCGACTACCGTGGTCTCACAGTAGACGAAGTAACTGAACTTCGTAAACAACTCCGCGAAGCGGGCGTTGAATTCAAAGTTTACAAAAACGGTCTCCTCCGCCGTGCAGCAGTTCAAAGCAATCTTGAAGGTCTTGAGGAAGTCTTTACAGGTCCTACTGCGATCGCCTTCAGCAATGAAGACGTTATCGCTCCAGCTAAGATCTTAAACAACTTCTCGAAAGAACACAAAGCTCTTGAGCTTAAAGGTGGTATCATCGAAGGCAAAGTCACTTCAGTAGAAGATGTCAAAGCCCTTGCGGAACTTCCGTCACGCGAAGGTCTCCTTTCGATGCTTCTCAGCGTGCTTCAAGCGCCAATCCGCGGTCTTGCGGTGGCAACGAACGCAATTGCAGAGCAAAAAGAAGAACAATCTGCTTAATGTCCGCTTAGCGGGATAGGCAAACACACAATTTTTCAAACCCCAACGTGGGCTAAATCAAAGGAGGAAAACCATAATGGCTTTCAACAAAGAGCAATTTATCGAAGACCTCAAGGGCATGACTGTTCTTGAACTTAACGAACTCGTAAAAACAATCGAAGAAGAATTCGGCGTATCAGCAGCAGCTCCAGTAGCAGCAGCAGGTGCAGGCGCAGCAGCAGCTGAAGAGCAAACTGAATTCGACGTAATCCTTACTAGCGCAGGTTCTGGTAAAATCAACGTCATCAAAGCAGTTCGCGAATTGACAGGCCTCGGTCTTAAAGAAGCGAAAGCACTCGTTGACGGAACTCCAGCTCCAGTTAAAGAAGGCGTTTCGAAAGAAGACGCTGACGCAATCAAAGCTAAGCTTGAAGAAGCTGGCGCAAGCGTAGAAGTTAAGTAATTTTCTTCTTCCTTAAAAAACAAAAGAAGCTCGCTTTGCGGGCTTCTTTTGTTTTCAACTTTAATGCAGAGAGGGGAAGGAAACATGGCAGATCATTATTATACAAATGATCCCTCCTCGAAACGGGATCCGAAGTCGTGGGAGTTTATCTTGCGTGGTGAAACGTTCCGTTTTACATCCGATCATGGAGTCTTTTCGAAGGGTGGCGTTGATTTTGGGTCACATCTACTCATTGAAGCGTTTGTCGAACCGGACATAACGGGTGCGATTCTGGATGTGGGTTGCGGGTATGGACCGATGGGGATTTCGCTTGCGAAGACGACAGGACGAGATGTGGTTTTAGTGGATGTGAATGAGCGAGCACTTGAGCTTGCTGCTGAAAATGCACGCGCGAATGGTGTTTCCGTGACGACCGGTGTAAGTGACGGATATGCTGGCGTGGCTGATCAGACGTTTGCAGCGATCGTGACGAATCCACCGATTCGGGCAGGGAAAACAGTTGTCCACCGTATTTTACGAGAAGCGTATGATCATTTGGAAGTCGGCGGTGCCTTATGGGTCGTCATTCAGAAAAAACAAGGCGGACCGTCAGCTAAAAAATTGATGGAAGAAGTCTTCGGTTCATGTGAGACGATTACCCGGGATAAAGGGTACTCGATATTTAAATCAATTCGGTCTTGACAAATCGAGTGATTTGTCGTTGACCTTGTCTAGTGTCTATGATAATATTATAAAATGCCATTGGAGTGATTTTTGGATAAGCAGTTTGAAGCAGCTGGCGTTCTCGACTACAGATGATTGAGTAGACAAGACGTCGCTTTTTTTGCGCTTATCGGTCAAAAAATGGCTTCAATGTTCGATATTACACCCGTCCTTCTCTAGAAGAAGAACTGGGTCTGAGAGGTGAATCAGTTGACTGGTCAACTTGTTCAGTACGGTCGTCACCGTCAGAGAAGAAGCTATGCACGTATCAGCGAAGTTTTAGAACTTCCAAACCTTATTGAGATTCAAACGAATTCATATGAATGGTTCCTGCGGGAAGGTCTTCGTGAGATGTTTCGTGATATCTCGCCGATTTCCGACTTCACAGGAAATCTCGTATTAGAATTCATCGATTACTCGCTCGGAGAGCCAAAGTATTCGACTGATGAATCAAAAGAACGCGATGTGACCTATTCGGCACCACTACGCGTAAAAGTCCGTCTTCAAAACAAAGAGACGGGTGAATTGAAGGAACAAGAAGTCTTCATGGGTGACTTCCCGCTTATGACGGAGTCGGGAACATTCATTATTAATGGTGCGGAACGAGTCATCGTTTCTCAGCTTGTTCGTTCGCCAAGTGTGTATTACAACAATAAGTTAGATAAGAACGGTAAACGTGGATTTTCGGCAACGGTCATCCCGAACCGTGGAGCATGGCTCGAACTTGAGACAGATGCGAAGGATATCGTATACGTCCGAATCGACCGCACGCGTAAGATTCCAGTAACGGTTCTTTTACGTGCTCTTGGTTTCGGTACGGATCAGGAAATCATCGATCTTCTTGGAGATGATGAATACCTCCGTAACTCCCTTGAAAAAGATAATACAGAAACAACGGAAAAAGCCCTCATCGAGATTTATGAGCGTCTACGTCCGGGAGAACCACCGACTGTCGAAAATGCGAAAGCACTTCTCGTGTCACGGTTCTTTGACCCGAAACGTTATGATTTGGCAAACGTTGGTCGTTATAAAATCAATAAAAAACTTCATTTGAAGAATCGTCTGTTCGGACAGAAACTTGCAGAAACGCTTGTGGATCCTGAGACAGGGGAAGTAATCGCAGAAGAAGGAACAGTACTTGACCGTCGTATGCTCGACAAAGTCTTACCATTCCTTGAAGGATCTGTTGGTTACATCGAAGCGACGCCAACTGGCGGCGTGACACAAGGTGAAGCTTTCAACTTACAGTCGATCAAGGTGTTCGCACCGGACGATGCTGAAGGTGAACGCATCATCAATATCATCGGTAACGGTAACATCGATCGTGACATCAAGCACATTACGCCTGCTGACATGATTGCTGCGATCAACTATTTCTTCAACTTGTTGCATGAAGTAGGAACGACAGACGATATCGACCACCTCGGTAACCGTCGTCTCCGTTCAGTCGGTGAATTGCTCCAAAACCAGTTCCGGATCGGTCTTTCCCGGATGGAACGTGTCGTTAAGGAGCGGATGTCGATTCAGGATCAGAATGCGATCACGCCACAGGCATTGATCAACATTCGTCCGGTTATTGCATCGATTAAAGAGTTCTTCGGTAGCTCGCAGTTATCGCAGTTCATGGACCAAACGAACCCGCTTGCTGAGTTGACGCACAAACGTCGTCTCTCTGCACTTGGACCCGGTGGTCTCACACGTGAGCGCGCCGGCTTTGAAGTTCGAGATGTTCACTACTCGCATTATTCCCGTATGTGTCCAATCGAAACGCCTGAGGGTCCGAACATCGGGCTGATCAACTCACTGTCTTCGTTCGCGAAGGTCAATGAGTATGGTTTCATTGAAGCGCCATACCGTCGTGTCAATCCGGAAACGGGTGTCGTCACGAATGAGATTCACTACATGACGGCAGACGAAGAAGATCTCTACGTCGTCGCACAGGCAAACATGTTATTGACGGAAGAGAAGACGTTCCAAGATACACACGTCTTATCTCGTTTCCGCGGACAAAACTTGTCTGTTGAACCACCTCGTGTCGATTACATGGACGTTTCACCGAAACAGGTTGTTTCGGCAGCGACGGCATGTATCCCGTTCCTAGAGAACGATGACTCGAACCGTGCCCTCATGGGAGCGAACATGCAACGTCAGGCCGTACCACTTCTCGACCCGGAATCACCGATTGTTGGGACTGGGATGGAGTACGTGTCTGCAAAAGACTCAGGTGCTGCCGTTGTTGCAAAACATTCAGGTATCGCTGAGCGTGTAACGGCGCGTGAAATCCTTGTCCGTCGTACGACGGAAGTCGATGGCAACATCGTTCAAGGCGAACTCGATCGTTATAAGATCCAAAAATTCATTCGTTCCAACCAAGGAACGTGCTATAACCAAAAACCAATCATCAAAGCAGGCGATCCAGTCGACAAAGGCGAGATTCTTGCAGATGGTCCATCGATGGACGGTGGGGAACTTGCGCTTGGTCGTAACGTACTCGTCGGTTTCATGACATGGGATGGTTACAACTACGAGGATGCCGTCATCATGAGCGAACGTCTTGTGAAAGATGATGTCTACACGTCGATCCACATTGAGGAATATGAGTGTGAGTCACGTGATACAAAACTCGGACCGGAAGAGATCACTCGTGACATTCCGAACGTCGGCGACGACGCCTTGAAAAATCTCGACGATCGCGGAATCATCCGCGTCGGTGCTGAGGTGAAAGACGGGGATATCCTAGTCGGTAAAGTTACACCTAAGGGCGTAACGGAATTGACGGCTGAAGAACGTTTGCTTCATGCAATCTTCGGTGAAAAAGCACGTGAAGTCCGTGATACTTCACTCCGTGTACCACACGGCGGCGACGGTATCATCCTTGACGTGAAAATCTTTGATCGTGATAACGGCGACGAACTGTCACCTGGTGTCAACCAGTTGATCCGTGCGTATATCGTTCAGAAGCGTAAGATTCACGAAGGAGATAAAATGGCGGGACGTCACGGTAACAAGGGTGTTATCTCACGTATCCTGCCAGAAGAAGACATGCCGTACATGCCAGACGGCACACCAATCGACATCATGTTGAATCCACTTGGTGTACCATCGCGGATGAACATCGGGCAGTTGCTCGAGCTTCACCTTGGTATGGCTGCACGCCAACTCGGAATCAAAGTCGCATCGCCAGTATTTGATGGTGCGCGTGAGGAAGATGTTTGGGCAACGATTGAAGAAGCCGGTATGGACCGTGACGCTAAAACTATCCTCTATGATGGACGTTCTGGTGAAGCCTTCGATAACCGTATCTCGGTTGGTGTCATGTATATGATCAAACTCGCCCACATGGTCGATGATAAACTTCATGCACGTTCGACGGGTCCTTACTCACTCGTTACGCAACAGCCGCTCGGTGGTAAAGCCCAGTTCGGTGGACAGCGTTTCGGTGAGATGGAAGTATGGGCACTGGAAGCATATGGTGCCGCTTATACGCTCCAAGAGATCCTGACGATCAAGTCGGATGATACAATCGGTCGTGTTAAAGCATATGAAGCGATCGTTAAAGGTGAAAACGTACCACAACCGGGCGTACCTGAATCGTTCCGAGTCCTCATTAAAGAGCTTCAATCCCTCGGTATGGATGTTAAGATGATGTCTGCCGAAGATGAAGAGATCGAAATGAAAGACGATGACGATGACAATATCCCGAACGCGACTCCAGCACTCGAAGAAGTTCAAGCGCCTGTCGCACCAGTTGTTACTGAAGAGGAATAAGCGAAAGGGAGGTCCACCCCTTGGTAGATGTTAATAGATTTGAATATATGAAAATCGGCCTCGCTTCCCCTGAAAAGATCCGTTCGTGGTCTTTCGGGGAAGTGAAGAAGCCGGAAACGATCAACTATCGTACGCTCAAGCCAGAGAAAGACGGCTTGTTCTGTGAACGGATTTTTGGTCCAACAAAAGACTGGGAATGTTACTGCGGGAAATACAAACGAATCCGTTATAAAGGAATCATTTGTGACCGCTGTGGTGTTGAAGTAACGAAGTCGAAAGTCCGTCGTGAGCGCATGGGTCACATTGAGCTTGCTGCACCGGTTTCGCACATCTGGTATTTCAAAGGAATCCCAAGTCGTATGGGTCTCGTCCTTGATATGTCACCCCGTGCACTCGAAGAGATCATTTACTTCGCGTCGTACGTCGTGACGGATCCGGGCGAATCGACACTCGAGAAGAAGCAACTCCTTTCAGAAAAAGAGTACCGGGCTTACCGTGAGAAATTCGGTAGTTCGTTTACGGCTGAAATGGGTGCGGAAGCGGTTCGTAAATTGCTCCGTGACGTCGAACTCGAAAAAGAAGTAGCTGGTTTACGTGAAGATCTTCGAATGATCCAAGGACAACGTCGTACACGTGCGATCAAACGTCTTGAAGTCTTAGATGCTTTCCGTAACTCAGGCAACAATCCGGAATGGATGGTTCTCGAAGTATTACCAGTCATTCCACCGGAACTTCGTCCGATGGTACAGCTTGATGGTGGACGTTTCGCGACGTCTGACTTAAACGATTTGTACCGTCGTGTCATCAACCGTAACAACCGTCTCAAGCGTCTTCTTGACCTTGGCGCTCCGAACATCATCGTTCAGAATGAAAAACGGATGTTGCAAGAAGCGGTTGATGCCTTGATCGATAACGGCCGTCGTGGTCGTCCGGTCACGGGACCAGGTAACCGTCCGTTGAAATCTCTTTCACATATGTTGAAAGGGAAACAAGGACGTTTCCGTCAAAACTTACTCGGTAAACGAGTCGACTATTCAGGTCGTTCGGTTATCGTCGTTGGTCCGAACCTGAAGATGTATCAATGTGGTCTTCCGAAAGAAATGGCCCTTGAACTCTTCAAACCGTTTGTCATGAAAGAGCTTGTCTCGCGTGGCATCGCACCAAACATCAAGAGTGCGAAACGCAAAATCGAACGTGTCCAACCTGAAATTTGGGACGTGTTAGAAGAAGTCATCCGTGAGCATCCGGTTCTCTTGAACCGTGCTCCGACCCTTCACCGTCTCGGTATCCAGGCGTTCGAACCAACACTCGTCGAAGGTCGCGCAATCCGTCTTCACCCACTCGTATGTACGGCATACAATGCCGATTTCGATGGTGACCAAATGGCGGTTCACGTACCACTTTCAGCAGAAGCACAAGCAGAAGCACGTCTTCTCATGCTCGCTGCACAAAACATCTTGAACCCGAAAGACGGTAAGCCTGTTGTTACACCATCGCAGGATATGGTCCTCGGGAACTACTACCTGACGCTTGAGCGTGAAAACGCAATCGGCGAAGGGAAAACATTCTCGACGGTGAACGAAGCGTTGATTGCCTACCAAAATGGGTATGTCCACTTCCACACACGTGTTGCTGTTCCGGCCGGTGTTCTCAAAAACCCGACATTCACGGAAGCGCAAAACGAGAAGTTATTGGTTACGACGGTCGGTAAGTTGATCTTCAACGAGATCCTCCCAACGACGTTCCCATACTTGAATGAGCCATCGATGAACAATCTTCAGGAAGCAACGCCTGATCAATACTTCCTTGAAAGAGGAACGGATGTCGCTGCTGAAATCAAGAGCCGTCCGATCATCGAACCATTCAAAAAAGGATTCCTCGGAAATGTCATTGCGGAAGTCTTCAAGCGTTTTGAAACGACTGAAACAAGCCGCATGCTTGACCGCATGAAAAACCTTGGTTTCAAACACTCGACACGTGCGGGTATTACGGTTGGTATCGCGGATATCATCGTACTTCCGGACAAACAGGAAATCCTGGTCGAAGCACAAGATAATGTTGACCGCGTTATGAAGTCATATCGCCGTGGTCTCATCACGGAAGAAGAGCGCTATGAGCGTGTCGTTAAATCGTGGAATGACGCGAAGGATGAAATTCAGTCTCGTCTGATGAAATCTCTTAACCGTCTGAACCCGATCTTCATGATGAGTGACTCTGGTGCCCGTGGTAACGCATCAAACTTTACGCAGCTTGCAGGGATGCGTGGACTCATGGCCGCTCCAAGTGGACGGATCATCGAGCTCCCGATCAAATCTTCGTTCCGTGAGGGTCTGACGGTTCAGGAATACTTCATCTCGACGCACGGTGCGCGTAAAGGTCTTGCCGATACAGCCTTGAAGACTGCCGATTCAGGTTACCTGACTCGTCGTCTCGTCGATGTTGCGCAAGATGTTATCATTCGCGAAGATGATTGTGGAACGGATCGTGGTATTCGTGTCACAGCACTTCGTGAAGGGACGGAAGAAATCGAAAATCTCTACGACCGACTTGTCGGCCGTACGGCGTTCGAGAAAGTCGTCCACCCAGAAACAGGAGCAATCCTCGTTTCAACTAACGAACTCATCGACGAAGATATCGCACGTGCGATTACGGACGCCGGTATCGACAATGTTGAGATTCGTACAGCCTTTACTTGTAACACAAGTCATGGTGTCTGTAAGAAATGTTACGGACGTAACCTTGCGACTGGTAACGACGTCGAAGTCGGCGAAGCAGTCGGAATCATCGCGGCACAATCAATCGGTGAGCCAGGAACGCAGCTTACAATGCGTACCTTCCACACAGGTGGTGTTGCCGGAGATGATATCACACAAGGTCTCCCGCGTATCCAGGAGTTGTTCGAGGCCCGTAACCCGAAAGGTCAAGCGGTCATCTCGGAAATTGATGGACAAGTCATCGACTTTACAGAGTCGCGTGATAAGCGTGAGTTGACGATTCAAGGTCTGAGCGAAACACGGACATACACGATTCCTTTCGGATCACGTCTACGTGTTCAACTCGGTGAAGAAGTCATTGCTGGTCAAGTGTTCACGGAAGGTTCAATCGACCCGAAAGAACTCTTGAACGTCAAAGGTGTATCTGGCGTACAGAACTATCTTCTCCAAGAAGTTCAAAAAGTATACCGGATGCAAGGGGTTGAGATCGGTGATAAGCACGTCGAGGTCATGGTACGTCAGATGATCCGTCGCGTTCGTGTCATCGAGTCGGGTGAGACTTCACTCTTACCAGGTTCGCTTGTCGATATCAGCACATTTAAAGAAGCATGTAAAGAAGCGCTCCGTGCCGGTAAAGCACTCGCTTCCGCTAAACCAGTTCTCCTTGGTATCACAAAAGCGTCGCTTGAGACGGATTCATTCCTATCAGCTGCTTCGTTCCAGGAAACTACTCGTGTCCTTACGGATGCGGCGATTAAAGGGAAGAGCGACTACCTTCGCGGCTTGAAAGAGAACGTTATTATCGGTAAACTTGTTCCAGCTGGTACAGGAATGACACGTTACCGTCAAATCGGTCTCGAGATAGCAGGCGAAACACCTGTAGAAGCAGATTCTCCTGTAGAATAAAACGCCTTGACACGTCGGTATGGCGGTGCTACTATGATATAGTGTTGCCAACCGGCTGTGTTATTTTGGAGGATATCTTCATGTCTTACAAAAAAGTAGTCGGCGCAGATTTGAAGTTTGTTGGTCAAAAACAAACGCTCAAAGCATTGCGTTCTGGCAAGGCGTCGGAAGTGATCATTGCAGATGACGCAGATGAACACGTAAAGCAAGCATTGCTCGACGCGGCGAAACAAGCAGACGTTCCAGTCGTGAGCGTTCCTTCTAAGCTTGAGCTTGGTAAGGCTTGTGGAATCGACGTTGCGGCAACTGCCGTTGCTATTAAGAAAGTTTGATAATACGTTTTGTGTGGCGATGGAATGCCTGAGCCACGCAAAACGTTTCATTATGACTTTCGATGAACCACCCGGCTCGGTGGTTTTGAAACTTGTCATGAATTCAGGAAGGGAGGATCTCAAAGATGCCTACTATCAACCAATTAGTCCGTAAAGGACGTCAATCAAAAGTTGTGAAATCAGATTCGCCAGCGCTGAACAAAGGGTACAACAGCTTTATCAAAGCTCGTACTGACATCAGCTCACCACAAAAACGTGGTGTTTGTACTCGTGTAGGTACAATGACTCCGAAGAAACCGAACTCGGCTCTTCGTAAGTACGCACGTGTACGTTTAACGAACACAATGGAAGTAACAGCTTACATCCCAGGTATCGGCCACAACTTGCAAGAACACAGTGTTGTTCTTATTCGCGGCGGTCGCGTAAAAGACTTACCAGGGGTACGTTACCACATCGTTCGTGGTGCACTCGATACAGCTGGAGTTGACGGCCGTATGCAAGGTCGTTCGAAATATGGTACTAAACGTCCAAAAGCAGCAAAAAAATAATCTAGATATCAAAAGATATCACCTCACTATATGAAAGGAGGGACTCGGAATGCCACGTAAAGGTCAAGTAGAACGCCGTGATGTAATGGCTGATCCGATCTACAACTCTAAACTCGTTACCCGCCTTATCAACCGTCTTATGTTAGATGGTAAAAAAGGTACTGCTCAACAAATCTTATACAAAGCTTTTGAAGCTGTCGCTGAACGTTCAGGTCGCGACGCAATGGAAGTTTTTGAAGAGGCGATGAACAACATCATGCCAGTTCTTGAAGTAAAAGCACGCCGTGTAGGTGGAGCTAACTATCAAGTTCCTGTCGAAGTCCGCCCTGAGCGCCGTACGACACTTGCACTTCGTTACCTCGTGAACTACTCACGTCTCCGTAACGAAAAAACAATGGATGCTCGTCTTGCGAATGAAATCATGGACGCTGCAAACAACACTGGTGCTTCAGTTAAGAAGCGCGAAGATATGCACAAAATGGCGGAAGCGAACAAAGCGTTTGCTCACTACCGCTGGTAAATCCGGAATCAACCACCTCATCTATGCCATTTTGTATGGAAATATGAGGTGGCTTTCGGGTATAGTCATGACGTGTGGCAACACACGGACACTAAACTAAAATGCGAAAGGAGAATGTTTAAAGATGGCAAGAGAATTCTCCCTTAAGAACACCCGTAATATCGGAATCATGGCCCACATCGATGCTGGTAAAACAACAACGACTGAGCGTATCCTTTATTATACGGGTCGTATCCACAAGATTGGTGAAACGCACGAAGGTGCTTCACAGATGGACTGGATGGAGCAAGAGCAAGAGCGTGGAATCACGATTACATCGGCAGCAACAACTGCTCAATGGAAAGGGAACCGCGTAAACATCATTGATACACCTGGACACGTAGACTTCACTGTTGAAGTTGAACGTTCACTCCGTGTACTTGATGGTGCCGTTGCAGTACTTGATGCTCAGTCTGGTGTTGAGCCACAAACTGAGACAGTATGGCGTCAAGCAACAACTTACGGCGTACCACGTATCGTTTTCGTTAACAAAATGGATAAAATCGGTGCAGACTTCTTGTACTCGGTTGGAACGCTTCGCGATCGCCTTCAAGCAAACGCACACGCAATCCAAATTCCAATCGGCGCGGAAGATGAATTCAAAGGAATCATCGACCTCGTTGAAAAGAAAACATACATGTACGGAAATGACCTTGGTACAGATATCGAAGAAACTGAAGGGTTCCCTGCAGAATTTGCAGAAGAAGCTGAAGAACTTCGTGCATCATTGATCGAGGCCGTTGCGGATTACGAAGAAGAAATGATGATGAAATACCTCGAGGGCGAGGAAATCACGATTGAAGAGCTTAAAGCGGGTATCCGTAAAGCGACTCTTACAGTTGATTTCTACCCAGTTCTCGTAGGTTCGGCATTCAAGAACAAAGGTGTTCAGCTTATGCTTGACGCAGTTCTTGACTACCTCCCATCACCAGTCGACGTAAAAGCAATCACAGGGATTAACATGGATACAGAGGAAGAGGTTATTCGTGAGTCAACTGACGAAGCGCCATTCTCTGCACTCGCATTCAAAGTTATGACTGACCCGTATGTTGGTAAATTGACATTCTTCCGTGTGTACTCAGGTACAGCTACGGCAGGATCATATGTCAAGAACTCAACAAAAGGGAAACGTGAGCGTCTTGGACGTATCCTTCAAATGCACGCGAACAGCCGTGAGGAGATCCCAATGGTCTTCGCTGGTGACATCGCAGCTGCTGTAGGTCTTAAAGATACTACTACTGGTGATACGCTTTGTTCTGAGAAAGACAACGTCGTTCTCGAATCAATGACATTCCCAGAACCAGTTATCTCGGTCGCAATCGAACCAAAAACGAAAGCTGACCAAGATAAAATGGGTCAAGCACTCGCTAAGCTTGCTGAAGAGGATCCAACGTTCCGCACTGAAACAAACCCAGAGACTGGTCAAACGATCATCTCAGGTATGGGTGAGCTTCACCTCGACATCATCGTTGACCGTATGCGTCGCGAATTTAAAGTCGAAGCAAATGTTGGTGCTCCACAAGTAGCTTACCGTGAAACGATCCGCCAAGCGGCGAAAATCGATTCTAAGTTTGCTCGTCAATCAGGTGGTCGTGGTCAGTATGGTCACGTCGTCGTAGAATTCGAGCCAAACGAAGAAGGTGCTGGCTTTGAGTTCAACAACAAAATCGTCGGTGGTGTCGTTCCACGTGAATACATCCCAGCGGTTGAACACGGAATCGAAGAAGCACTTCAAAACGGTATCCTTGCTGGTTATCCAGTAGTTGACGTTAAAGCGGCACTCGTTTTCGGTTCGTATCATGATGTCGACTCAAACGAGATGGCATTTAAAATCGCGGCTTCAATGGCCGTCAAACAACTTAAAGATAAGAGCGGCGCTGTTATCCTTGAGCCAATGATGAAAGTTGAAATCGTCATCCCAGACGAATATATGGGAGACATCATGGGTGATGTTACATCACGCCGTGGACGCGTTGAAGGTATGGACGCACGTGGGAACGCACAAGTCGTTCGCTCGATGATTCCACTTTCAGAAATGTTCGGATATGCAACAGGACTTCGTTCGCGGACACAAGGACGCGGTACGTACTCGATGCACTTCGATCATTATGAAGAAGTACCGAAATCAGTTGCTGAAGAAATCATTAAAAAAGCAAACGGCTAATCCTTCACAGGTTGTCACGCTTATTTGATTAGTGTAAGCTAAGGAAGGTGTACGTTATTCGACGATTCACCTTCCTAGTTATAAAATATTATCAGACATATAGAGGAGGAATTCAGAATGGGTAAAGAAAAATTCGACCGTTCTAAACCGCACGTTAACGTTGGTACAATTGGTCACGTCGACCACGGTAAAACAACTTTAACAGCTGCTATTTCAGCTGTACTTGCAAAATCACAAGGGAAAACTGCTACTAAGTTTGACCAAATCGATGGTGCTCCAGAAGAGCGCGAACGTGGTATCACGATCGCAACAGCTCATATCGAGTACGAAACAGAAAAACGCCACTATGCACACGTTGACTGCCCAGGTCACGCTGACTATGTTAAAAACATGATCACTGGTGCTGCACAAATGGACGGCGCGATCCTCGTTGTTTCTGCAACTGATGGTCCAATGCCACAAACACGTGAGCACATCTTGCTTTCACGTCAAGTAGGTGTTCCTTTCATCGTAGTATTCATGAACAAAGTCGACATGGTTGACGACGAAGAGCTTCTTGAACTCGTTGAAATGGAAATCCGTGAACTTCTTTCTGCTTACGATTTCCCAGGCGATGACCTCCCAGTTATCCAAGGATCTGCTCTTGGCGCGCTTAACGGCGAAGCTAAATGGGAAGAAAAAATCATGGAACTCATGACAGCTGTTGATGAGTACATCCCTGAGCCAACTCGTGACACTGAAAAAGACTTCATGATGCCAGTTGAGGATGTTTTCTCAATCACTGGTCGTGGTACAGTAGCTACTGGCCGCGTTGAGCGTGGAGTTCTTAAAGTCAACGACGAAGTTGAAATCGTTGGTCTTCACGAAGAAACTAAAAAATCAGTATGTACTGGTGTAGAGATGTTCCGTAAGCTTCTTGACTATGCTGAAGCTGGCGACAACATCGGAGCTCTTCTCCGTGGTGTATCACGTGACGACATCGAGCGTGGACAAGTTCTCGCGAAACCAAACACAATCACACCGCACAAAATTTTCAAAGCGCAAGTTTACATCCTTTCAAAAGAAGAGGGTGGCCGTCACACGCCATTCTTCGGTAACTACCGTCCACAGTTCTACTTCCGTACAACTGACGTAACTGGTATGTGCCAACTTCCTGAAGGAACTGAAATGGTTATGCCTGGGGACAATATCGAATTGACTATTGAACTCATCGCGCCAATCGCTCTTGAAAAAGAAACTCGTTTCTCAATCCGTGAAGGTGGCCGTACAGTAGGCGCTGGATCAGTTACAGAAATCGTTGAGTAATTTTTAAGCAAAAAGGTCTTCCGTCTCCCGTGACGGAAGACCTTTTTTTGTTTCTTTGAAAACAGTCTTGCAACATGGTCTGACATCTTATATACTGAGGAAAGTGTTTGTGCGAGTGGTGAGAGACTTGAAAACAAATTCTATTTTATTTTACTTGCTTTCCGTCTTGGAATTAAGTACACTAGAATATGTTGGTCACAAACACAACGCGATGAAGCGGGAGGTTATGACACACCAGGCGGCATTGCCATGGCTAGTGTGGAAATTTCCGCGGAGAATGTCTATTTACAAAATAGGCGAAAAGGAGGGAAACAACATGGCAAATGAAAAAATTCGGATCCGTTTGAAAGCATACGATCACCGCGTGCTTGATCAATCGGCTGAGAAAATTGTCGAAACAGCAAAACGTTCTGGTGCTACTGTATCTGGTCCGATCCCACTCCCAACAGAGAGAGCGATCTACACAGTACTTCGTGCCGTTCACAAGTACAAAGATGCTCGTGAGCAGTTCGAAATGCGTACACACAAACGTTTGATCGACATCGTTAACCCAACACCGAAAACAGTTGATGCGCTTATGCGTCTTGAACTTCCATCGGGCGTTGACATTGAAATCAAACTTTAATTTTTCTTCTATAAATAGTTGATACTAGCCAGAAGATCAAAATCATTCAATATTAGGAGGTGTATCTCATGGCTAAAGGAATCTTAGGAACTAAACTCGGTATGACACAGATCTTTAACGAATCAGGTGAAGTAGTACCAGTTACTGTCGTTTCAGTAGAAGGTAACGTTGTTCTTCAATTGAAGACAATGGAAGTGGACGGTTACGAAGCAGTCCAGCTCGGCTTTGGTGATATTAAAGAAGGTCGTCAAAACAAACCGCAAAAAGGTCACGCAGCGAAAGCTAGTGCGACACCTAAGCGCTTCATTAAAGAAATCCGTACATCAGTAGCAGATTTCGAAATCGGTCAAGAGATGAAAGCAGATACTTTCGCTGCAGGCGAAATGGTTGATGTAACAGGTACGTCGAAAGGTAAAGGTTTCGCTGGAGCAATCAAGCGTCACAACCAATCACGTGGTCCAATGGCTCACGGTTCGCGTTACCACCGTCGCCCAGGTTCAATGGGTCCTGTCGCTCCAAACCGTGTATTCAAAGGGAAATTGCTCCCAGGACGCATGGGTGGAGAGCAAGTCACTGTTCAAAACCTTGAAATCGTAAAAGTTGATGTAGAACGCGGCTTACTCCTCGTCAAGGGTGCTATCCCGGGCGCACGTAAGAGCCAAGTTGTCGTCAAAACTGCGGTAAAAGGCAACTAATTTGTTTGCAAGGAAAGGAGGAATAACGAATGCCTAAAGTAGCTTTGCTTAACCAAACAGGTACACAAGTTGGAGATATTGAGCTCGCAGATGCCGTTTTCGGAATCGAGCCAAACGAAGCAGTCGTATACGATGCAATCGTCATGCAACAAGCTTCACGTCGCCAAGGTACACATGATACAAAAGGTCGCTCGGAAGTTCGCGGTGGCGGCCGTAAACCATGGAAACAAAAAGGTACTGGTCGTGCACGCCAAGGTTCGATCCGTTCGCCACAATGGGTTGGCGGTGGAACAGTCTTCGGTCCAACACCACGTTCGTACGCTTATAAACTTCCTAAAAAGGTTCGTCGTCTCGCATTACGTTCAGCACTTTCTTCGAAAGTCGCTAACAACGAGTTCATCGTTCTTGAAGGATTGACAATCGATGCTCCGAAAACAAAAGACATGATTTCGGTCTTCGCTGCTCTTTCAATCGAACGTAAAGTCCTCGTCGTTACAGCTGATTACAACGAGACAGTCGTTCTTTCAACACGCAACATTCCAGGTGTCACAGTCGTTGACGCTGCTGGAGTAAACGTCCTTGATCTTGTCGCACACGACAAAGTCATCTTCACGAAGGATGCTGTTGCGAGAGTAGAGGAGGTGCTTGCATAATGGCAAACGCACACGACATTATCAAACGTCCTGTAATTACTGAACGCTCAGTGAACCAAATGGCTGAGAAAAAGTACACGTTCGAAGTAGACGTAAAGGCATCTAAGCCACAAATCAAAGATGCAGTTGAAGCGATCTTCGGCGTTAAAGTTGAAAAAATCAACACACTAATCTCAAAACCAAAAGCAAAACGCGTAGGTCGTCACGCTGGTTACACAGCACGCCGCAAAAAAGCGGTCGTCACGCTTACTGCAGATAGCAAAGAACTCGATTACCTCGGTTAATCGGTACTCTGTAGAAAAGGAGGGAACTCTCGATGGGAATTAAAAAGTTTAAACCGACCACTAACGGTCGTCGTAATATGACTGCGCTTGACTTTGCTGAGATTACGGCTTCACGTCCTGAAAAATCGTTAACTGAAAAGCTTACGAAAAAGGGCGGACGTAACAACCAAGGTCGCTTGACAGTACGTCACCAAGGTGGCGGACACAAACGTAAATACCGTATCATCGACTTCAAACGTAACAAGGATGGCATCGCTGGCCGTATCGCTACAATCGAGTACGATCCGAACCGCTCTGCAAACATCGCTCTTGTACACTACATCGATGGTGAAAAACGCTACATCCTCGCACCTAAAGGATTGAAAGTTGACATGCAAGTCATGTCAGGAGTTGACGCTGATATTAAAGTCGGTAACGCTCTTCCACTTTCAAACATCCCAGTTGGTACATTGATCCACAACATCGAACTTAAGCCAGGTAAAGGTGGTCAGCTCGTTCGTTCAGCTGGTACTTCTGCTCAGCTTCTCGGTAAAGATGGTAAATACGCGATTGTTCGTCTCCAATCAGGCGAAACACGTATGATCCTTGCTACTTGCCGTGCAACAATCGGCGCTGTCGGTAATGAAGAGCATGAGCTCGTCAATATCGGTAAAGCTGGTCGTTCACGCTGGCTCGGAAAACGTCCTACAGTTCGTGGTTCTGTTATGAACCCAGTCGATCACCCACACGGTGGTGGTGAAGGACGTGCTCCAATCGGTCGTTCGGGCCCACTTACTCCTTGGGGTAAACCGGCACTCGGATACAAAACTCGTAAGAAAAACAAAGCGAGCGATAAATATATCGTCCGTCGTTCTAAAAAATAATTACGTGATTTCTGAACGGTTCGCAGGAACCGTTCCTGAATCATGCCAAAGGGAGGTACAACTATGGGTCGCAGCATGAAAAAAGGTCCATTTGCAGATCACCATTTGCTTGCTAAGGTTGACAAAGCCAATGAAGCTGGTGACAAGCATGTTATCAAAACTTGGTCACGCCGTTCTACAATCTTCCCAGAGTTCATCGGTCACACGATCGCTGTCTACGATGGTCGTAAACACGTACCGGTTTACGTGACAGAAGATATGGTCGGTCACAAACTTGGTGAATTCGCGCCAACACGTTCTTATAAAGGACATGCTGGAAACGATAAGAAGACTAAACGTTAATCTGAGGGGAGGTACTCATTATGCAATCAAAAGCATCGGCTAACATGGTTCGCATTGCTCCTCGTAAGGCACGTCTAGTAGTAGACTTAATCCGCGGGAAGCAAATCGGCGAAGCACTTTCGATTCTTGCTTACACGAACAAGGCAGCAACGCCAATCGTTGAGAAAGTATTGAAATCGGCAATCGCGAACGCTGAGCACAACTTCGACATGAACATCGAAAACCTCGTAGTAACAGAGGCTTACGTCAACGAAGGTCCAACGCTCAAACGTTTCCGCCCACGTGCAATGGGTCGCGCAAGCCGCATCAACAAACGTACGAGCCACGTTCATATCGTGGTATCTGAAAAATAAGGAGGGATTACCGTGGGTCAGAAGATTAACCCAACTGGTCTTCGCGTAGGTATCATCAAAGACTGGGAATCACGTTGGTTCGCAGATAAAGACTATGCTGATCTCCTTCATGAAGACTACGTAGTTCGTGAATATATCGAAAAACGTCTGAAAGATGCAAGTGTTGCTAAAGTTGAAATCGAGCGCGCAGCAAACCGCTTGAACATTTCACTTCACACTGCTAAACCGGGTATGGTTATCGGTAAAGGCGGTTCGGAAATCGAAACACTTCGTACAGACATCACTAACCTTGCAAAAGGCAAACGCGTTCACGTTAACGTCGTTGAAGTGAAAAACCCGGATGCAGTTGCTAAACTCGTCGCTGAGAACATCGCACGCCAACTTGAAGGCCGTGTATCGTTCCGTCGTGCAATGAAGCAATCAATCCAACGCTCTATGCGTTCAGGTATCAAAGGAATCAAGACTGAAGTTTCTGGTCGTCTTGGTGGCGCTGATATCGCTCGTTCAGAGAAGTATTCAGAAGGAACAGTTCCACTTCATACACTCCGTGCAGACATCGATTACGGTACTGCAGAAGCTGATACAACTTACGGCAAAATCGGCGTAAAAGTATGGCTCCACCACGGTGAAGTGCTTCCTACGAAAAAAGCAGCAGCTAACGAACAATAATCCACATCCGTCTAGGGAAGGAGGCAACACAACATGTTGTTACCAAAACGTGTAAAATATCGTCGTGTTCACCGCGGCAACATGCGTGGTAAAGCGAAACGTGGTACTACAGTACATTTCGGCGAGTTCGGTATCCAAGCTCAAGAAGCTAGCTGGATCACTAGCCGTCAAATCGAATCAGCGCGTATCGCGATGACTCGTTATATGAAACGTGGTGGTAAAGTGTGGATCAAGATCTTCCCACACAAACCATACACTAAAAAACCTCTTGAAGTCCGAATGGGTTCAGGTAAAGGTGCTCCGGAGGGCTGGGTTGCAGTCGTCAAACCGGGGAAAGTAATGTTCGAAATCGCAGGAGTATCGGAAGAGATCGCACGCGAAGCTCTCCGTCTTGCATCACACAAACTTCCAGTAAAATGTAAGTTCGTAAAACGTGAAGAAAATGGTGGTGATACGAATGAAAGCAACTGATCTCCGTCAGCAAACTACAGAAGAGCTCAACGGTAAAGTCGGTTCGTGGAAAGAAGAGTTGTTCAACCTTCGTTTCCAACTCGCGACTGGTCAGCTTGAGAACCCTGCTCGTATCCGTGAAGTGCGCAAGTCGATTGCACGCGCGAAAACCGTTCTTCGTGAACGCGAACTCGGCATCAACAACGCATAATTCACTCGGATTCTGAGAGGAGGAACACTCAATGGAACGCACTAACAACCGCAAAGTATTAACTGGACGCGTCGTATCTGACAAAATGGATAAAACGATCGTGGTTTCAGTTGAGACAAAAGTAAAGCACAAGCTCTACGGCAAACGCGTAAACTACTCGAAGAAGTATAAAACGCATGATGAAAGTAACACAGCTAAAATCGGTGACGTCGTACGCATTCAAGAAACACGTCCACTTTCTAAAGACAAACGTTTCCGTCTCGTAGAAGTCGTCGAAAAAGCAGTAATCATCTAAACTCTAATTAGTTCGGATGAATAAACATCCGGAGGGAGGTACAATCGTATGATTCAACAAGAATCTCGCTTGAAAGTAGCAGACAACTCAGGAGCTCGTGAAGTCTTGACGATCAAAGTCCTCGGTGGATCTGGTCGCAAAACTGCTAACATCGGTGACGTAATTGTTTGCACAGTTAAACAAGCAACACCAGGTGGCGTTGTCAAAAAAGGTGAAGTTGTACGCGCAGTAGTCGTTCGTACTAAACGTGGCGTTCGTCGTAAAGACGGTTCGTACATCCGTTTTGACGAAAACGCAGCAGTCATCATCAAAGATGATAAAAGCCCACGTGGCACACGTATCTTCGGACCAGTCGCACGCGAACTTCGTGAAAAAGACTTCATGAAGATCGTCTCGTTGGCACCGGAAGTACTTTAATTCCAAAGAATTCCTACAAGGAGGTGCTCTAACGATGCATGTCAAAAAAGGTGATAAAGTTCAGGTTATGACTGGTAAAGATAAAGGCAAACAAGGTGTTGTCCTTACTGCTATGCCTAAAAAAGATCGCATTATCGTCGAAGGCGTTAATATGATCAAGAAACACTCAAAACCTTCTCAACTCAACCCGCAAGGCGGAATTGTCGAGAAAGAAGCACCGATTCACGTATCGAACGTTATGCTTATCGACCCTAAGACAGGAAACCCAACACGCGTTGGTTTCACTGTGGTTGACGGCAAGAAAGTACGTATCGCTAAAAAATCGGGCGAAGCTTTAGATAAATAAGAAGATTTAAAGAAAGGAGGTCCACTTTCTGATGAACCGTTTAAAAGTAAAATACCAAGACGAAATCGTCAAAGTAATGATGGAGAAATTCAACTATACTTCTGTAATGCAAGCGCCGAAAGTCGATAAGATCGTAATCAACATGGGTGTTGGTGACGCTGTTACGAACACGAAAGCACTTGACATGGCAGTCGAAGAGCTTCAGCTCCTCACTGGTCAGAAGCCACTCATCACGAAAGCTAAGAAATCAATCGCTGGTTTCAAACTTCGTGAAGGTATGCCAATCGGCGCGAAGGTAACACTTCGTGGAGAGCGCATGTATGAGTTCCTCGACAAGTTGATCAACGTGTCACTTCCACGTGTACGTGACTTCCGTGGTGTATCGAAGAAATCATTCGATGGCCGTGGTAACTACACGCTAGGCGTGAAGGAACAATTGATCTTCCCAGAGATCGACTACGATCGCGTATCGAAAGTCCGTGGTATGGACATCGTTATCGTAACAACTGCTAATACGGATGAAGAGTCACGTGAGCTTCTCACAGCACTCGGCATGCCATTCCAAAAATAAGGGAGGCCGACAACATGGCTAAGAAATCAATGATCGCACGTGAAGTAAAACGTCAAGCACTCGTAGAGCGCTACGCTGAACAACGCGCAGAATTGAAAGCACAAGGCGACTTCATCGGCTTGAGCAAACTCCCACGTAACTCTTCAGCGGTTCGTTTACACAACCGTTGCAGTATCACTGGCCGTCCACACGGTTACATTGGTAAATTCGGTATCAGCCGTATTAAGTTCCGTGATCTTGCTCATAAAGGTCAAATCCCTGGTGTTAAAAAAGCAAGCTGGTAATTCATTAAAGTTGTGAAAGGAGGTACATCGCATGGTTATGACAGATCCGATTGCAGATATGCTTACACGCATTCGTAATGCAAACATGGTTCGCCATGAGAAGTTGGAAATGCCAGCTTCTACAATCAAACGTGAAGTCGCTGAAATCCTCAAACGTGAAGGTTTCATCCGCGATGTTGAATATCTCGAGGACAGCAAACAAGGTACGCTCCGCGTATTCCTTAAGTACGGCGCAAGCAACGAACGCGTCATCACTGGACTCAAACGTATCTCGAAACCAGGTCTTCGCGTTTACGCGAAAGCTGATGAAATCCCGAAAGTACTCGGTGGTCTCGGAATCGCTATCGTTTCAACATCTAAAGGTGTTATGACAGACAAAGAAGCTCGCCAACAAAAAGTCGGCGGCGAAGTGATCGCATACATCTGGTAATTCACGCATAAAAAGAACGGAGGTGTCTTAAATGTCACGTATTGGTAAAAAGCCAGTCGTTATCCCAGCAGGCGTTACAGTAACAGTTGAAAACAGCACAGTTACAGTAAAAGGTCCTAAAGGTGAACTCACTCGTGAGTTCAACCCGACTATGGCTATCAACGTAGAAGGTAATGAATTGACTGTCACTCGTCCAAACGACGAGAAAGCTAACCGTACAATCCACGGAACGACTCGTGCGCTTATCGCGAACATGGTCGAAGGTGTAAACAACGGTTTCGCTAAGACACTTGATATCCAAGGTGTTGGTTACCGTGCTCAAAAGCAAGGTAACAAAATCGTACTCAACCTCGGTTATTCACACCCAATCGAGTACACTCCGGAACAAGGCATTGAAGTCGAAGTTCCTACGAATACGCAAATCATCGTTCGCGGTATCAACAAAGAGCGTGTTGGACACGTTGCTGCATTGATTCGTTCGTACCGTCAACCTGAGCCTTACAAAGGTAAAGGAATTCGTTACAGTGATGAAATCGTTCGTCGTAAAGAAGGTAAAACAGGTAAGTAATTCGTTGATACGAATTGACCGGAAAGGAGTGGCATAAATGATCTCAAAGGCAGACAAAAACGCTACGCGTAAAAAGCGTCATGGTCGTGTACGTCGTACAATCATCGGGACGGCAACTCGTCCACGTTTGAATGTATTCCGTTCGAACAAGAACATTTACGTACAAGTCATTGACGATGCAACACATGCAACACTCGCATCTGCATCATCACTCGACCTTGAAAAAGGCAACACGACTGACGCTGCAACAGCAGTTGGTAAGCTCGCAGCTGAACGCGCTCTTGAAAAAGGTATTGAAACAGTCGTTTTCGACCGTGGAGGATATCTCTATCATGGACGTATCAAAGCTGTAGCTGAAGCAGCTCGTGAAGCTGGTCTCAAATTCTAATAGAAAAGGAGGGAACCTCTACATGCGCCAGTTAGAAATTAACATGGATCAACTCGAAGAACGCGTTGTTACTGTAAACCGCGTCGCGAAAGTAGTAAAAGGTGGCCGTCGCTTCCGTTTTGCTGCACTCGTCGTCGTAGGTGACAAGAATGGTCACGTAGGTTTCGGTACGGGTAAAGCTCAGGAAGTGCCTGAAGCGATCCGTAAAGCAATCGAAGATGCTAAGAAAAACATGGTTAACGTTCCAATCGTTAACACTACAATTCCACACGAAATCAACGGAATTTTCGGTGCAGGTCACGTCTTCTTGAAACCTGCTTCTGAAGGTACTGGAGTCATCGCTGGTGGTCCAGTTCGTGCGGTTCTCGAATTAGCGGGAATCAACGACATTCTTTCGAAATCACTTGGATCAAGCACTCCAATCAACATGGTTCGTGCGACTGTTAAAGGTCTCACATCACTTAAACGTGCTGAAGACGTTGCGAAACTCCGCGGTAAAACCGTCGAAGAACTTCGCGGTTAAGAAAGGGAGGGAATACAGATGGCGAAACTCGCAGTTACCCTCACACGCAGCATGATCGGTCGTCCGGAGAACCAACGCGTTACTACTCGTACGCTTGGTCTCCATAAGATGCACCAAACTGTTGTTGTACCTGACAACGCTGCTATGCGTGGGATGATTAACCACGTGTCACACTTATTGACAGTAAAAGAAATTCAAGAGTAATAGTTCGATATAATTTTATGAGGAGGTGCCCCACTATGAAACTCCATGAATTGAAACCAGCTGCTGGTTCACGTTCAGAACGCAACCGTGTAGGTCGCGGTATGTCTTCTGGTAACGGTAAGACTTCTGGCCGTGGTCACAAAGGTCAAAAAGCTCGTTCAGGCGGTGGTGTTCGTCCAGGTTTCGAAGGTGGACAAAACCCACTTTTCCGTCGTTTACCAAAACGCGGCTTCAACAACCCGACTCGTAAAGAGTTCGCGGTTATCAACCTTGACACACTTAACCGTTTTGAAGATGGAACGGAAGTAACACCAGAACTTCTTATCGAGACTCGCGCAGTCAAAGGTATGAAAGATGGCGTGAAGATCCTTTCAAACGGTAAGATTGAAAAGAAACTGACAGTAAAAGCTCACAAGTTCTCCGAAGCTGCGAAGCAAGCGATCGAAGCTGCCGGCGGTACGGTTGAGGTGATCTAATGTTTCAAGCGATCTCCAATATGTGGCGCGTAGCCGACATCCGTCGGCGCATTCTCTTTACCTTGGCCCTGATTATCGTCTTCCGAATCGGAGCACATATCCCAGTACCAATGGTAAACACTGAAGTATTCAAGATCGATGAGAATGGTATTCTTGGTTTCTTGAACTCCTTCGGCGGGAATGCTTTGCAGAATTTCTCACTCTTTGCGATGGGAATCATGCCGTATATCACGGCCTCGATCGTTGTCCAACTCTTACAGATGGACGTTGTTCCAAAGTTTGCCGAATGGGCAAAACAAGGAGAGGCGGGCCGTAAGAAGTTAGCAACGGTAACGCGCTATGGAACGATCGTACTCGGCTTAGTCCAAGCGTTTGGAATCGCGCTTGGATTTAACCGTATCTACCCAGGTCTTGTCAATGAAGATTTTGGCACCTGGACGTACGTTATGATTGCACTTGTTTTGACGGCGGGTACCGCATTCTTGATGTTCCTCGGTGAACTCATCACGGAGAAGGGCATTGGTAACGGGATATCAATGATCATCTTCGCTGGGATCGTCGCGGGCTTCCCGAACGCATTCCGTCAGATTTACGAAACAAAGCTCCAAAATGCAGGGGATGCTTTGTTTGTCAACGTGCTTTATATCGTACTGTTGCTTTTAATCATCATCGCGGTCATCGTCGGTGTCATCTATGTGCAGCAAGCTGCCCGGAAGATTCCGATTCAGTACGCCAAGCGTACGGTGAACCGTGCTCCAGTTGGCGGCCAATCGACACACTTGCCGATTAAGCTTAACGCTGCTGGGGTTATCCCAGTTATCTTCGCTGTATCGTTTATGGTGACTCCACCAACGGTTGCAAGTTTCTTGGCAAGTCCGGAAAACGCGACGAAGATTCGTGACATCTTCGACTATACGAGTCCAATCGGTATGTCGATTTATGTAGCGCTCATCATCGCATTTTCGTACTTCTATACATTTGTTCAGGTTAATCCGGAACAGATGGCAGAGAACCTTCAAAAACAAGGCGGATACATTCCTGGTATTCGTCCTGGTAAGCAAACGGAACAATACATCACGAAGATCCTATATCGTCTGACATTCTTCGGCTCACTTTTCCTAGCTGTGATCGCGGTCACGCCAACGTTCTTTATTAAGTTCGCTGGCTTACCGAACTCGGTCCAGATTGGTGGAACAAGCTTACTGATCGTCATCGGTGTAGGTCTTGAGACGATGAAACAGATTGAAAGTCAACTGGTTAAACGACACTACAAAGGCTTTATCCGATAAGGCGGGAGGAAGGGGACCATCCCTTTCCTTTCTGTTGTGTCTATAGAGTCTATAGAAGTGGAGGCTACCGACATGAATCTTGTATTGATGGGCTTGCCGGGTGCTGGAAAAGGGACGCAGGCTGCGAAAATCATCGAAGACTACGCCATTCCACACATCTCGACAGGCGACATGTTCCGCGCGGCGATTAAAGATTCAACACCGCTCGGGCAGGAAGCGAAATCGTACATGGATAAAGGGGAACTCGTTCCGGATGAAGTCACAATCGGCATCGTACGTGAACGTCTCGCCAAAGAAGACTGTGCAAATGGTTTTCTTCTTGACGGTTTCCCACGCACAGTGAAACAAGCAGACGCACTTGAAGTGTTGCTTGCGGATCTAAACAAACAAATCGATCACGTCATTCACATCGGTGTGAATCCAGAAAAACTTGTGCCTCGTTTGACAGGTCGCCGGATTTGCCCAACATGTGGAGCAACGTATCATGTCCTCTACAACCCACCAAAAGTGGACGGAGTATGTGATATCGACGGGTCAGCACTTGTTCAACGTGAAGATGATCAAGAAGAGACGGTTCGCCGTCGTCTTGAAGTCAACGTCGCTCAAGCGCAACCTTTGATTGACTTTTACGCTGAAAAAGGGTATCTTCGTAATTTGGACGGTGATCGTCCGATTAATGAAGTTTACTCCGATGTTCAAGCACTTCTTGGTGGTCAGTAATGATCATTACGAAAGCGCCGCGTGAAATCGACATCATGCGTAAGGCAGGACAAATCGTCGCCCGGACGCATAAAGAGCTTCAAGCTCATATTCGTCCAGGGGTCACAACGGGGCAACTCGATGCGATTGCTGAACGTTATATTCGAAGTCAAGGGGCAACACCATCGTTTAAAGGTTATAATGGATTTACTGGGAGCATTTGTGCGTCAGTAAATGAAGAACTTGTCCATGGTATTCCGGGTGACCGCGTACTCCACGATGGAGACATCATCTCGATTGATATCGGGGCGGAGTATAACGGATATCACGGAGATTCAGCCTGGACATATCCGGTAGGTACAATCTCTGAAGAGACGAAGCGGTTACTTGACGTAACTGAAGAATCTCTGTATAAAGGATTGGAGCGCGCCAAAGCTGGCGTGCACCTGACAGATATTTCGCATGCGATCCAGTCACATGTTGAAGCTGCGAATTTTTCTGTAGTCCGCGAATATGTGGGCCACGGCGTGGGACAAAATTTGCATGAAGATCCGCAAATCCCACATTATGGACCACCGGGGAAAGGGCCGCGCCTGAAAACCGGCATGACTTTGGCGATTGAGCCAATGGTCAATGTCGGGAAACGCTATGTTCGCACGCTATCCGACAATTGGACGGTAGTGACAGTGGACGGTAGCATGTGCGCCCACTTTGAGCACACCATCGCCATCACAGACGAAGGCTACGAGATCTTAACGGTCGATGCAGAGTGAGCTGTGCGCGTTATTGGTGTCACCTTTCTATAAGCCGCTATCCACTCGTGTTTGTGACCGATGATTCTCTCACGGCTACTGTAGAAAGCCCCTAAGCGCTACAAATCGTCTGGGCTCCCAATCAACTTTATAGAGAAAGGGGTATAATTGATGGCGAAACAAGATGTAATCGAAGTGGAAGGTACGGTTATCGAACCGCTTCCAAACGCGATGTTTAAGGTGGAGTTAGAAAACGGCCACACGGTCCTCGCGCACGTCTCAGGGAAAATTCGGATGCACTTCATTCGGATCCTGCCAGGAGATAAAGTAACAGTTGAGTTGTCACCATACGACTTGACTCGCGGACGGATCACATACCGTTTCAAATAAAAACTCCGATTTTTTCAGGAGGAGGTATTCACAATGAAAGTAAGACCTTCGGTTAAACCGATCTGTGAAAAGTGTAAAGTTATCCGCCGTAAAGGCAAAGTAATGGTTATTTGCGAAAACCCTAAGCATAAACAAAAACAAGGGTAATTAAACAAGGAGGTGCACACATGGCACGTATTGCTGGTGTAGATATTCCACGTGAGAAACGCATCGTTATCTCACTCACTTACATCTATGGTGTTGGTAAAACGACTGCTCAGAAAGTCTTGAAAGAAGCTGGTATCTCTGAAGATACTCGTACTCGTGAATTGACTGAAGAACAACTCAACCAACTCCGTGATGGATTAGATAAAGTAAAAGTTGAGGGTGACCTTCGTCGTGAAATCTCACTCAACATCAAACGTTTGATCGAAATCGGTTGCTACCGTGGTGTTCGTCACCGTCGTGGTCTTCCAGTTCGTGGTCAAAACACTAAAAACAACTCGCGTACTCGTAAAGGCCCACGCCGTACAGTAGCGAACAAGAAGAAGTAAGGGAGGGTAAACTAAGATGGCAAAACGTAAACAGAATGTTCGTAGTAAACGTAAAGTCAAAAAGAATATTGAGTCTGGTATCGTTCATATCCGTTCAACATTCAACAACACAATCGTTACGATCACTGACATGCAAGGGAATGCAATCTCTTGGGCAACTGCAGGAAACATGGGCTTCAAAGGCTCACGTAAATCAACTCCATTTGCTGCGCAACTCGCTTCTGAAACTGCTGCGAAAACAGCGATGGATAACGGTATGCGTACTGTAGAAGTTAACGTTAAAGGTCCTGGTGCAGGTCGTGAAGCTGCAATCCGTGCGCTCCAAGCAATCGGTCTTGAAGTAACAGCGATCCGTGACGTAACTCCAGTTCCACACAACGGTTGCCGCCCTCCAAAACGTCGTCGCGTGTAACCCGTCTTGTACTGCAAAGCGGAAATTCGAGTAGACTTTCGTTGATCGTTTGACCAAGCATGGCAGTAGACACGTACACAAGACGGTTGGCGATTGAACGCGATGGCCAACATGACGATATTCAAGGAGGGGTTCAGATGATCGAAATCGAAAAACCGAAGATTGAAACGATCGAATTAAGCGACAACGCTACGTTTGGTAAATTCGTGGTAGAACCGCTTGAGCGTGGATTCGGTACAACGCTTGGTAACTCTTTGCGTCGTATCCTATTATCTTCACTTCCGGGTGCTGCAGTCACTGCAGTCCAAATCGATGGCGTTCTTCATGAGTTCTCGACAATTGATGGCGTTGTAGAAGACGTTACCCAAATCATCTTGAATCTTAAGAAACTCGCCCTCAAAGTTTACTCGGAAGAAGAGAAAACACTTGAGATCGATATCCAAGGCGCTGGCGTTGTCACGGCTGCGAACATTACGCATGACAGCGACGTCGAAATCCTCAACCCAGAACTCCACATTGCAACACTTGCAGAAGGTGCATCACTTCATATGCGTCTGACCGCTCGTCGTGGTCGTGGTTACGTTCAGGCTGAAGATAACAAACGGGACGATATGCCAATCGGCGTCATCCCAATTGATTCCATTTACACGCCAATTCAACGTGTAAACTATCAAGTTGAAAAAACACGTGTCGGTCAAGATGCGAGCTTCGATAAATTGACACTTGATGTTTGGACGGACGGTTCACTCCGCCCTGAAGAAGCAGTGTCACTCGGTGCAAAAATCATGACAGAACACTTAAACATCTTTGTTGGTCTTACGGACGAAGCGCTCCATGCCGAAATCATGGTCGAAAAGGAAGAAGATCAAAAAGAAAAAGTACTTGAAATGACGATCGAAGAACTCGATCTTTCAGTTCGTTCGTACAACTGTTTGAAACGTGCCGGCATCAATACGGTTCAAGAACTCGCGAACAAGAGCGAAGACGAGATGATGAAAGTTCGTAACCTCGGACGTAAATCACTCGAAGAAGTTCAAGCGAAACTCGATGAACTCGGACTGGGCCTACGTAAAGAAGACTAAAACTATTAATTGCACGAAGGAGGGAATCCATCCATGGCATACTCGAAATTAGGCCGTACAAGCTCACAACGTAAGGCACTTTTGCGTGACCTTGCGACTGATCTCATCATCAATGAGCGTATCCAAACTACAGAACAAAAAGCGAAGGAACTTCGTCCAGTCGTTGAGAAACTCATCACTTTAGGTAAACGCGGTGATCTCCACGCTCGTCGTCAAGTTGCATCGTTCGTTCGTCGCGAAGCTGCTGGTCAAAACGAAGCTGGTAAAACACAAGATGCAATCCAAAAATTGTTTGCTGATGTTGCTCCACGTTTTGCTGAGCGTCAAGGTGGTTACACACGTATCATGAAAATGGGACCACGTCGTGGTGACGGCGCAGAAATGGTCATCATCGAACTCGTTTAATTTTTAAATGATTCGGATAAAAGGGCAGTGCGTAACTCGCTTCTGCCCTTTTGTTACAAATGAAATTATTTTGATTTGATGAAGGAGGAGCAGACATGGCAAAGCTGATTGAGTTGGAACAGGTGACCTATCGTTACCCGGAACAAGAACAACCAGCGTTGCAAGATGTCTCTCTGACGATCCGTTCGCAGGAATGGGTCGCCATCGTTGGACACAACGGCTCTGGAAAATCAACGCTGACGAAGCTGTTTAACGGATTGTTGCTTCCTGAACAAGGAACGGTCACTGTCAACGAGATGTTCTCGAGTGCAGTGCCGGAGCAACTGTGGGAGATGCGCCGCGCAATCGGTATCGTCTTTCAAAATCCGGATAATCAATTCGTTGGCACGACCGTGCGCGACGACGTGGCATTTGCCCTCGAAAATTGGGGTGTGCCACGCGAGGAAATGGTTCGTCGTATCGACGACAGTCTAGCGCGCGTTGGCCTTACGGATTTTGTTGATCGGGAACCCCATCAACTATCCGGCGGACAGAAGCAGCGTGTCGCAATCGCCTCGGCGCTTGCGATGCGCCCTGATGTTCTCGTGCTCGATGAAGCAACATCGATGCTTGATCCGATTGCACGAACTGAGGTTATGTCGACCGTTCAAGAATTATATGAACAACATCCGATGGCCGTCGTTGCCATTACGCATGAACTCGACGAAGTCTTACGGGCAAGTCGTGTGATTGTCATGGATGCGGGTCAAATCGTATTAGAAGGAACACCGCAAGAGGTGTTTGCACAATCCGCGTTTCTTGAGCAGATTGGACTGGATGTTCCATTTGTCGTCCGGGTGCAGGAGCAACTTTCGGCACGTGGTCTTACTTATGAGGACACGATACTAGATGAAAGAGACTTGGTGAACCGCTTATGCCAATCTTAATCCAGGAATTGAATTATACGTACCAACTCAATAGTCCGTTTGAACGAGTCGCGCTGCGTGATGTGAATCTTGAGATTCCGTCAGGGGCGCTTGTTGCGTTTGTGGGACATACCGGTTCCGGGAAATCGACACTTGTTCAACATATCAACGGATTGTTAAAACCGACTGCTGGAAAAGTACAGGTCGATGACATCATCATTGAACCAAAACGTAAACAAGATTTAAAAGCGTTACGGAAACGGGTTGGGCTTGTCTTCCAGTATCCGGAATATCAACTGTTTGAAGAAACCGTCTTGAAGGATGTCATGTTTGGTCCGATGAACTTCGGACACGAACCGTCAGAAGCTGAACGTTTGGCGAAGGACGCACTACGTACCGTCGGGCTGGATGAAGTGTTCTGGTCACGTTCACCGTTTGACCTGTCTGGTGGGCAAATGAGGCGTGTTGCGATTGCGGGCGTACTCGCTAGTCAACCAGACGTGTTGATCGTCGATGAACCGACGGCAGGACTCGATCCGCAAGGACGTAAGCAGATGCTTCGTCTGTTCGCTGAGCTTCATGCACAATCCGGGATGACGTTACTGTTAATCACACACGATATGGACCAAGTGCTCGAATATACGAACCGGGTCGTTGTCATGGAAGATGGGCAAGTGGCGTATGATGGAGAACCAATGGGTCTATTCCGTCAAGAAACGTTATTGCGTCAATTCCATCTCGACTTACCCCATGTCTTAGCATTCGCTTGGCAAATGGCGGATCAGTTGAACATCAACCGGCCGACCCTTCAGACAGAAGCCGAATTGATTGAGTGGATTTTGCATGTACGGGAGGGAAGACGATGATCGTTGGCCAACATATACCGGGAACATCGTATTTACACCGTTCGTCTGCTGTCGCTAAAATCATTTTTGCGTTTTGTTTCATTCCGCTCGTCTTTTTGGCCAACAATGCAGCAACCAATCTTTTTTTACTCGTGTTTACATTTTTGGCGCTCGCGAGCAGTAAATTACCGATCCGTTATGTCTTAAAAGGACTACGGCCGATTTTATTTTTAATCGTCTTTACGTTTATCATTCAGCTGCTGTTTACCCGGGAAGGGGCGGTACTGCTCGAATTCGGCTGGTTCAAGATCTACGAAGAAGGGTTACGTCTTGCGATCATCGTCTCGCTCCGATTCTTTTATCTGGTCTCGATCACGACACTCGTCACGCTGACGACGTCACCGATTGAACTGACGGATGCGATTGAGTTGTTACTCAAACCGTTTAAGGTCGTCCGTGTCCCGACGCATGAAATTGCCTTGATGCTGTCGATTTCGCTCCGTTTCCTGCCGACCCTGGCAGAAGAGACGGAGAAGATCATGAAGGCGCAACAGGCACGTGGCGTCGATCTATCGGCAGGACCCATCAAGGAACGGTTGCGGGCCATCATTCCTCTGCTGATTCCCCTGTTCATCTCGGCCTTTAAACGGGCCGAGGATCTCGCGACAGCGATGGAAGCGCGGGGGTACCGTGGTGGTGAAGGCCGAACACGGCTCCGCGAGTCGAAGTGGACAGGGCGAGATACGGGTCTGATGATTCTCCTTGTCGCACTCGGACTCCTTTTAGTTTATTTACGAGGAGGGTTTTGATGCGACGTTTTAAATGTACGATTCAGTATGATGGGACGGACTATTCCGGGTATCAAGTCCAACCGAACGGTCTGACGATCCAGGAAGTGATCGAGAAGACGCTGGAGCGGATGCACAAGCATCCGGTCAAGATCATCGGCTCCGGACGTACAGACGCCCGTGTACACGCTCAGGGACAGGTCATTCATTTTAATACGGAGTTATCGATTGCTCCAGCCAGCATGGTGAAGGCATTAAATACGTTATTACCGGACGATATTCGAATTCGTGATTGTAAAGAGGTCGCTTCTGACTTCGAAGCAAGGTATGATGTAGTAGGGAAAGAATATCGGTACTTCGTGCGTCAGACGGAAGATGCGTTTCGGCGTCATCAATCGGTCTTGATTCCGTATTCACTCGACGTGGCGCAAATTCGTCTGGGATTAGCGTATTTAGTCGGGACTCATGACTTTAGTTCGTTCTGTGTCGCGAAGACAGAGACGGACAATCGTGTTCGGACGATTTATGAGGCGGAACTGATCGAGCAAGGAGACGAACTGATTTTCCGTTTTCACGGAAGTGGTTTTCTCTACAATCAGATTCGGATCATGGTCGGCACGTTGCTTGATGTCGGACGCGGGCGTTTTGCTCCGGAAGACATCAAACGAATGCTCGAAGCGAAGGATCGAAACGTCGCTGGTGTGACGGCACCACCGCACGGGTTATACCTTTGGGAAGTTTTCTACCCAGAGTCTAAAAAAGGCATTTGACATTAGCCGCTAAAAAACATACAATGTTTATTGGCATTTCATTTATTATGAAACCACAATCTTAGCCCCGTACACCTAAGATTCTGATAGATTCAAACAGTGAATAAATGAAAAATCAAAAAAGAAATTTTTAAATTCCTTAGGAGGTATTTTACATGCGCACAACTTTCATGGCGAAAGCTACTGATGTAGAACGCAAATGGCTCCTTATCGACGCAGAAGGCAAAACACTCGGTCGTCTTTCGAGCGAAGTGGCTTCACTTCTCCGCGGTAAGCACAAACCTACGTTCACACCACACGTTGACTGTGGGGATCACGTTATCCTCATCAACGTTGAGAAAATCGTATTAACTGGTAACAAACTCGACAAAAAGGTCTACTACCGTCACTCTGGTCATCCAGGCGGCTTGAAGCAGACTGTCGCACGCGACTTACTCGCTAACAAACCTGAGCGTATGCTTGAACTCGCGATCAAAGGGATGCTTCCAAAAGGTAGCCTCGGTCGTCAAATGTTCAACAAACTCCACGTTTACGCTGGAGATACTCATAAGCAAGAAGCACAACAACCAGAAGTTTACGAACTTCGCGGTTAATACGAATTTAGGAGGAACTACACGATGGCAGATGTACGTTACTACGGCACTGGTCGCCGTAAAAGCGCGGCAGCTCGCGTTTTCCTCGTTGCTGGAGACGGTAAAGTCACAGTTAACGGGCGCGATATCAGCGAATACTTCGGTTATGAAACTTTAATCATGACTGCAAAAGAACCACTTGTACTCACAGAAACAGAAGGCAAATACGATATCATGGTAACGGTCAAAGGCGGCGGCTTCACTGGTCAAGCAGGCGCAATCCGTCACGGTATCTCACGTGCTCTTCTTCAAGCGGATCCAGACTTCCGTGGCACACTTAAAGCTAAAGGTTTCCTCACACGCGATGCTCGTATGAAAGAACGTAAAAAATACGGTCTTAAAGCAGCACGTCGTGCACCTCAGTTCTCAAAACGTTAATCGTTTTTACCTCTCATCCTTACGGGTGGGAGGTTTTTTTGTTTGACGAATTGTAATATTAAGTGCAACACCTGACGGAAAACACAAAAAGCCCATAACGGCCTCGTGTAGAATGGAGTTACCACACCACATTCAACGGAGGATTCATTATGAGCTATATTCATCTTACCACATCAGAAAGAGTCAAAATAGAAACGTATCTCGATTTAGGTTTATCCGTCCGAAAGATTGCGGGACGCCTGGGGCGTCAACCTTCTACGATTTCACGAGAATTAAAACGAAACCCTTACTATGATGCTTCCTGTGCTGACCAGCGTTATGTTGAGCGCAAAAAGAAGTGCGGTGCACGGACGAAGTTCACGCTAGAAAAAGGAGTTCGTATCCTCGAAAAGTTACGCGAGACATGGTCGCCTGAACAGATTGCCGGACGTTTATTCCAAGAAGAAGGACTATCCTTCAAGACAATTTATCGCTGGATCTATACGGGCCTCGTCGAGGCCAATTCTAGTTTTCTTCGCCAAAAGGGAAAGCGTCAGAAACCACGTGAGACGCGTGGACGCTTCAATGTCGGATTACCAATCAGTAAACGTCCAGCCGACGTCAAAGGGCGCCAAACGTTTGGACATTGGGAGCTGGATACTGTCGTCTCAGCCAGAGGGAAATCCAAGGCATGTGTCGCAACGTTCGTCGAGCGAAAGAGCCGTTTCTATCTCGCTGTGCCGATGGAGGATCGGTCCGCTGCCTCGATGGAGTCAGCGATTAAAGCATTGCATCTCTACTTCCCGTCGGGAACGTTTCAAACCGCGACGACAGATCGTGGAAAAGAGTTTAGCTGTCATGAACGAATTCGTGAAACGTTAGGCGTACCGATGTATTTTGCGGATCCGTATTCTTCTTGGCAACGTGGAAGTAACGAGAACGCCAATGGTCTTCTCCGTGAATTTTTCCCGAAGGGGACGGATTTCGGAAAGGTCAGTCGTTCTGAACTCGCTCAAGCGCTCGCCTGGATCAATGGGAGACCACGGAAATGTCTCAACTGGAAAACTGCATACGAGGTCTTCTCGGAAGAAGTGTTGCACTTAATTTGACAAACCGTCGTTTGAAAAAGACCGCTTCTTGACCGGAAATGGTCAAAAAACGGTCTATTGTTCAGGATGTACGACGTCGGATGGTTCGGATGAGGAATAAAAGTGCCATCAAACCAATGAATGTCAGCGGAATGCTCCACAGGAAAAGATCCTTTAAAAAAGAAATAGGATCGTACTCCGTTTGTGAACCGACCTGACCGACAAATGATGTATCCTGACTTAACACGGTGCTGTTCTCAGGGAGAGCGGGCTGATAAGTCGCGTTCGCTTCATGGACCGCATAAAAGTAGATCGCATAACCCATATGTAAGAGAACGGTCAAGACACCCGCAACGGCTAAAATCTTTTTCATCAAAAAACTCCTTTTTCCGAATGAATTGTGAGAACAAGTCCACCGTCAAGTATACCGGATTCCGTTTTCGGGAACAGATGAGAAAGGAGTGTGGTGAAAGATGACAGTATCAGTCAGTTGGTTGCTTGAACGAGCCAATCGGAAACTAAATGTTCCGGGACTCTCGCCGGAAGTCGCCCGAAAGACACGTCAAGTCATCCGGGAGCTCCATGTCAAAGGCATTTATGTCGGCGTCGCCCAAGGATTCCGTTCCTATGCCGAGCAGGAGAAGCTCTATGCGCAAGGACGCACGGCTCCGGGTGCAATCGTCACGAATGCCCGCGGCGGACAATCGAATCATAACCGGGGCATTGCTGTTGATCTGTTTCAGTATTCGATGGACGGGGCAGAGGCGATCTTTAATACCGATGCTAACTTTCAACAAATCGTCCTAGCGATGAAACGACAAGGTTTCTCCTGGGGCGGGGATTGGGACGGATTTAAGGATTATCCACACTTTGAATTAAACAAATCAACGACGGATGCCTTAGTTCCGTATCCGGGTCAACCCCTTTATAGAGGGGCGGTCAACATGAACAGTCGGGACATCGAGCGGATTCAACGCGCTGTCAAAGCGACGGTCACAAAACGATTTGACGCCGAGACGGTTGAAAAGGTCCGTGCCTATCAAACGCGTCAAGGATTAGCAGTCGACGGGGTCGTCGGCCCCGCAACGTGGAATCGTATGTTTTAAAGACAAGGGATCTTCTTTTTGCGGTAGCGAAGAGGACGATCTCTTTTTTTAGGCATCGTCAACGTAGGTTCTTCCAAGTCGACAAGGAAATGTCATCCTTTCCGAGTCGAAATGTGCAAGCGCTATCTTATTTTTGTTATACTGAAATGGATTAAATCGAACGTTCTCAGGGGGAAGGCACTATGTTGAATGAACAAGAAATTCGCGAGGTGGTTGGTAAGCTCGTCGATCCGACGATTGACCGCTCGCTTACAGATACGAACGGGATTCGGGATGTCCGCATCAAGGGAGACTATGTCAGTCTCAAGATTGCGCTAGCACAAGCAGGAACCGGTGAACAGTTGACGTTACAGCAACAGATCGTCAAAGAGTTAAAAGAAAAAGGATTCAAGACAGTTGGTTTACGTTTTGAGGCACTCGGTGATCACGGCATCCAAGCCGCGACAACACCATCGATCCTCAAACCAGACTCAGGGACGACGTTCATCGCGATTGCTTCCGGTAAAGGGGGCGTCGGAAAATCGACGGTATCCGTCAACTTAGCGGTTGCCTTGGCACGTGCAGGGAAGAAGGTCGGCTTGATCGACGCGGATATCTACGGATTCAGCGTTCCGGATATGATGGGAATCGAAACACGTCCGACTGTCGTCAATGACCGGATCGTGCCGCCTGAACGTTTTGGGGTCAAAGTCATTTCGATGGGCTTCTTCGTCGAAGACAACGCACCTGTCATCTGGCGTGGTCCGATGCTTGGGAAGATGTTAAATAATTTCTTCTCAGACGTCGAGTGGGGCGAACTGGATTATTTATTGCTTGATTTACCTCCAGGCACAGGCGACGTGGCGCTCGATATCCATTCGATGTTGCCGAGCTGTCAGGAACTGATTGTCACGACACCACACGCGACCGCAGCATTCGTTGCAGCACGCGCCGGGGCGATGGCAATCAAAACGAACCACCGCCTGCTCGGTATCATCGAGAACATGGCGTATTTCGAAAGCAAGACGACAGGTGAAAAAGAGTATGTCTTTGGTTCAGGTGGCGGAGAGAAGTTGTCAGAAGCGTTAAAAACAGATATTCTAGCTAAGATTCCACTTGGTCAGCCGTATGCGAATGAGACGGACTTCGCACCGTCGATCTATCGTGACGGTCATCCATTTGAAACACACTATAATGAACTCGCAACGCGTGTCATCGAAAAAGTAGAGGGATAAAAATGAAGACTAGAGGATTTTTGAAGCTGTTTTGGATGACGCTCCTGATCGGGACGCTCGCCGGCTTCGTGTTTAACCTTGTCGCTGAACCAGGATATGTCCGGAATCAATCGATTAGCGGATATGTCACAGCACTGGCTTACAGTAGTACATGGACTGCAATCAGCTTGATGGGATTCTTTTCATACCTGATCCTTCACCGGGTCGGACTGGATATCTTCCGAGGGGCTAAGCTCTGGGATCGGGTCCAAATCGTCTTGATTGCATTTGCCTTATTCGACGGGATCTATTTACGGGGATTGGCATTCGGATTCGAAAAGACGAATCTATACATCGGGGAAATGGTCGTGTTATTAATCATTGCGTTTTTTGTCGC
>NZ_JMKS01000003.1:1555000-1885077 GCF_000685865.1 Exiguobacterium antarcticum DSM 14480
ATGCTAGATCAAGGTATGAAGGGCGTACGGTGGATGCCTTGGCACTAGGAGCCGATGAAGGACGCGACGAACAGCGATATGCTTCGGGGAGCAGTAAGTATGCTTTGATCCGAGGATTTCCGAATGGGGGAACCCACCATCCGTAATGGGATGGGACATGTTACATGAATACATAGTGTAGCGTGAGGCAGACCCGGGGAACTGAAACATCTAAGTACCCGGAGGAAGAGAAAGCAAATGCGATTCCCTGAGTAGCGGCGAGCGAAACGGGAACAGCCCAAACCGGAGAGCATGCTCTCCGGGGTTGTAGGACACTCTATACGGAGTCAAAAAGGAAGACAGTAGGTGAACGACCTGGAAAGGTCGGCCGAAGAAGGTGACAGCCCTGTAGCTGAAACTGTTTTCCCTCCAGAGTGGATCCTGAGTACGGCGGGACACGTGAAACCCCGTCGGAATCCGGGAGGACCATCTCCCAAGGCTAAATACTCCCTAGTGACCGATAGTGAACCAGTACCGTGAGGGAAAGGTGAAAAGCACCCCGGAAGGGGAGTGAAATAGATCCTGAAACCGTATGCCTACAAGTAGTCAGAGCCCGTTAATGGGTGATGGCGTGCCTTTTGTAGAATGAACCGGCGAGTTACGATAGCGCGCGAGGTTAAGCTGATGAGGCGGAGCCGTAGCGAAAGCGAGTCTGAATAGGGCGCCATAGTGCGTTGTCGTAGACCCGAAACCAGGTGATCTACCCATGTCCAGGATGAAGGTCAGGTAACACTGACTGGAGGTCCGAACCCACGCACGTTGAAAAGTGCGGGGATGAGGTGTGGGTAGCGGTGAAATGCCAATCGAACCTGGAGATAGCTGGTTCTCCCCGAAATAGCTTTAGGGCTAGCCTCGAGGTTGAGAGTTCCGGAGGTAGAGCA
This sequence comes from Exiguobacterium antarcticum DSM 14480, assembly GCF_000685865.1. GTDB lineage: Bacteria > Bacillota > Bacilli > Exiguobacteriales > Exiguobacteriaceae > Exiguobacterium_A > Exiguobacterium_A antarcticum. The sequence continues at coordinate 1,555,921 of NZ_JMKS01000003.1, forward strand.
CTGATTGGACTAGGGGCCCCCACAGGGTTACCGAATTCAGTTAAACTCCGAATGCCGGCAACTTATACTCGGGAGTCAGACTGCGAGTGATAAGATCCGTAGTCAAGAGGGAAACAGCCCAGACCGCCAGCTAAGGTCCCAAAGTGTATGTTAAGTGGAAAAGGATGTGGCGCTGCCTAGACAGCTAGGATGTTGGCTTAGAAGCAGCCACCATTCAAAGAGTGCGTAATAGCTCACTAGTCGAGTGGCGCCGCGCCGAAAATGTAACGGGGCTAAACATACCACCGAAGCTGCGGATTCCGTAAGGAATGGTAGGGGAGCGTTCCAAACCGCTGTGAAGCTGTACCGTAAGGAGCAGTGGAGCGTTTGGAAGTGAGAATGCCGGTGTGAGTAGCGAAAAGAGGGGTGAGAATCCCCTCCGTCGAAAGCCCAAGGTTTCCTGAGGAAGGCTCGTCCGCTCAGGGTTAGTCTGGACCTAAGCCGAGGCCGAAAGGCGTAGGCGATGGATAACAGGTTGATATTCCTGTACCACCGATCCACCGTTTGAACAATGGGGGGACGCAGGAGGATAGTGACGCATGCGGATGGAAGTGCATGTGTAAGTTTCGAGACCGTCTGATTGGCAAATCCGTCAGGCATCAAAGTCGAGGAACGATGCGGAGTCCCGTAGGGACGAAGGTCACGATTTCACACTGCCAAGAAAAGCCTCTAGTGAGGTGGAAGGTGCCAGTACCGTAAACCGACACAGGTAGGCGGGATGAGAATTCTAAGACGCGCGGGATAACTCTCGTTAAGGAACTCGGCAAAATGGTCCCGTAACTTCGGGAGAAGGGACGCTCTACATTGAGTAGAGCCGCAGTGAATAGGCCCAAACGACTGTTTAGCAAAAACACAGGTCTCTGCTAAATCGCAAGATGACGTATAGGGGCTGACGCCTGCCCGGTGCTGGAAGGTTAAGGGGATGGGTTAGCGCAAGCGAAGCTTTGAACCGAAGCCCCAGTAAACGGCGGCCGTAACTATAACGGTCCTAAGGTAGCGAAATTCCTTGTCGGGTAAGTTCCGACCCGCACGAAAGGCGTAACGATTTGGGCACTGTCTCAACGAGAGACCCGGTGAAATCATAGTACCTGTGAAGATGCAGGTTACCCGCGACAGGACGGAAAGACCCCATGGAGCTTTACTACAGCCTGATATTGAGGCTTTGTGCATGATGTACAGGATAGGCGGGAGACGTCGAGACCGGAGCGCCAGCTTCGGAGGAGTCACCCTTGGGATACCGCCCTTCATGCATAGAGTCTCTAACTCGCAGCCGTCATCCGGCTGGAGGACCGTGTCAGGCGGGTAGTTTGACTGGGGCGGTCGCCTCCTAAACAGTAACGGAGGCGCCCAAAGGTTCCCTCAGAATGGTTGGAAATCATTCGTAGAGCGCAAAGGCAGAAGGGAGCTTGACTGCGAGACCTACAAGTCGAGCAGGGACGAAAGTCGGGCTTAGTGATCCGGTGGTTCCGCATGGAAGGGCCATCGCTCAACGGATAAAAGCTACCCTGGGGATAACAGGCTGATCTCCCCCAAGAGTCCACATCGACGGGGAGGTTTGGCACCTCGATGTCGGCTCATCGCATCCTGGGGCTGGAGTAGGTCCCAAGGGTTGGGCTGTTCGCCCATTAAAGCGGTACGCGAGCTGGGTTCAGAACGTCGTGAGACAGTTCGGTCCCTATCCGTCGTGGGCGCAGGAAATTTGAGGAGAGCTGTCCTTAGTACGAGAGGACCGGGATGGACGCACCGCTGGTGTACCAGTTGTTCCGCCAGGAGCATCGCTGGGTAGCTACGTGCGGACGGGATAAATGCTGAAAGCATCTAAGCATGAAGCCCCCTCCAAGATGAGATTTCCCTTTGAGTAATCAAGAAAGACCCCTCAGAGACGATGAGGTAGATAGGTCACGGGTGGAAGCATGGCGACATGCGGAGCTGAGTGATACTAATCGGTCGAGGCCTTGTTCTAGCAGATGATCTTGTTGATGACTTCAGTTTTGAGGGCGCGAGCCCTGTCGTCTGGTGACGATAGCCAAGTGGTCACACCCGTTCCCATGCCGAACACGGAAGTTAAGCACTTGAACGCCGAAAGTAGTTGGGGGCTTCCCCCTGTGAGGATAGGACGTTGCCAGGCCATTTATTTTACTTATTCCGCAATAGCTCAGTGGTAGAGCAACCGGCTGTTAACCGGTAGGTCGTAGGTTCAAATCCTACTTGCGGAGCCAATGGCCCGTTGGTCAAGCGGTTAAGACACCGCCCTTTCACGGCGGTATCACGGGTTCGATTCCCGTACGGGTCACCATTTCTTTTTTTGCCGGTGTAGCTCAGCTGGTAGAGCAACTGACTTGTAATCAGTAGGTCGCGGGTTCGACTCCTGTTGCCGGCACTGTTTTTTTTCAATTGTATAAGTTCCTAGACAAACTGGGGGGGTAGCGAAGTGGCTAAACGCGGCGGACTGTAAATCCGCTCCCTCGGGTTCGGCGGTTCGAATCCGCCCCCCCCCACCATGTCGAGCCATTAGCTCAGTTGGTAGAGCATCTGACTTTTAATCAGAGGGTCGCAGGTTCGAATCCTGCATGGCTCATATTTTGCGGAAGTAGTTCAGTGGTAGAATACGACCTTGCCAAGGTCGGGGTCGCGGGTTCGAATCCCGTCTTCCGCTTTTTGTTTTTGAGGGGCCTTAGCTCAGCTGGGAGAGCGCCTGCCTTGCACGCAGGAGGTCAGCGGTTCGATCCCGCTAGGCTCCACCAATTTTGCTTAAAGATCTTAAGCGAGTTTCGTTCGTCTTAAGTTTTTTTATACTTGAAATGCCTGCACTTAAAGTACGTACGCGAAAGCACTGTGAGTTTACTCACGGTGCTTTTTTGTTGGGGTTCTGTATAATCATGCGTCATCATGTCGAGTTGAACCACTTGGTTGTTACCGCTTACAATTGAGATAACTTACTGAGTAAAGGGGAATACGTGATGAACATTGCATATATCAGCGTACCGTATCGTTATGGTCAAGGAAAACCGGGGACGGAACAAGGACCGGCTGCTGTCGAACAAGCGGGGTTATTTGAGACACTGGCAGTACACGGTCAAGAAGCGGTCCGCTACGGGGAAGCGGCTGTCTTGTCAGAGGATGCAGTCCGGGAAGAAGATCCGCAACTGAAACGCCTAGAAGGTGTTGTCCATACGACAAACGATTTACATTTAATCGTTCGTGATACGCTGACGGAGCAACGTTTTCCATTACTTGTCGGTGGCGATCACAGCATGGCGATCGGAACGATTGCCGGGCTCCAACAAGTCGTGCCACGTCTTGGAGTCATCTGGTTTGATGCGCATGGTGATTTAAACACACCCGATACGTCACCATCAGGTAACATTCACGGGATGCCGCTTGCCGTCGCATTAGGGGAAGGGCATCAACGTTTAACGGAGATTGGTGGCAGTGACGTCAAACTACAACCGGAACACCTTGTGTTCATCGGCTTACGGGATGTCGATGCAGGGGAACAGGAATTGATTGATCGTCTTGGGATCCGCGTCTACGATATGGAAGCGATTCGGACACGGGGAATGGATACGATCATGGAAGAAGCGATCGCCTATCTGAAAGAGACGACGGATGCCTTTTATCTCAGCTTCGACATGGACGGCCTCGATCCGAGTCTGGTCGAAGGGACAGGGACGCGTGTCGCAGACGGAATCCTACTGGATGACGCGAAAACGGTCTTACGTCATTGTGCGGAACAAGAGGACTTCATCGCAGCTGAATTCGTCGAAGTTAATCCGTTGTTGGAAGAAGGAAACGGGACGGCACTCCTTGCCAACGAATTGATTGGAAACTTACTCCAGTATATGCGGAACCACCGTTTAGTAAAATAATGGATGGAACTTGAACTCTTTTCGTCAGAGTTCAAGTTTTTTTTGTTACAATTCAAATTGAGATGAAACATTATGTAGGTCGACTCCGTATAAGAGATTGACCGCATAGAGCGGGGGGTATTTGAAAGTGGAAGAAACAACACTACGTTTGATTGAACGGGTGAAGCAGGGAGACCGTGACGCATTTGCGGCACTTGTTGATCTATATAAAGAAGGTGCTTTTCTAGTTGCATTCCGCGTCCTGCGTGACCGGATGGAAGCAGAAGATGCGACACAGGAAGCCTTTATTCGGGTATTCACGAAAATTGACTCTTACAATGCCCAATGGAAGTTCCGGACGTGGTTGTACCGAATCGTGACGAATGTCTCGATTGATCGACTTCGAAAAAAACGTCCCGACTATTCGCTTGATGCTGAAATGTCAGGAACAGAAGGACTGACTTTGTACTCCCAGTTAGAAAGTAAGGACCAGCTCCCCGAAGATCAAGTGATTGATTCTGAACAACGGCAAGACGTTGGGGAAGCGATTGCCGGTTTACCGGAAAAATACCGGATTCCGCTTGTCTTGAAATACATTGAAGATTTATCGCTCAAAGAAATCAGCGAACTGATTGATTTACCTGTTGCTACTGTCAAAACTAGAATTCATCGTGGACGGGAAGCATTGAAAAAGCATTTTGGGAAACGATGAGAAGGAGGCACTCACCATGACACGAGAAAAAGTGTACGAACGGATACAGGATTATTTAGATCAGAATCAACCCCCAGAAGACTTCAAACGACTTGAAGCGGAGTTACGGGAAGCGGATGCGATGAACGAGTTCGAAGAGTATCGGCTCCTCGATGCAGAGTTACGCACGCTTCCAGCACCCAAGCTTTCGGCGGACTTTACATCCCGCGTGCTGGCACAATTGCCCGAACAGGTGGAACATCCGAATGTAACTCCGCTTCGCTCATCATCTCGCTTCGGCGGCAAGATGAAACAGTATCCGTTACTGGCTGCAGCGTCTGTCTTCATGCTGTTATCCGTCGGCAGTCTCGGTGGATACTTGACGCAAGAAGAACAGGACTTGTCCTATACGAACGTCCCTGGAATCGTCGCTGAAAATGGCGAGGTCGTCGTACCGGAAGGGGTCACGGTCGACCAAGACCTTTACGTCGAAGGTGGAAACGTCCGCATCGAAGGGAAAGTCAACGGGAACGTGACGACGGTAGACGGGAAAGCCTACACAGCAAGCGCCGGAAACGTCACGGGCGAGATCAAGCAGATCGATCAGCTGTTTGAACGCGTCTGGTACGGAATTAAACGAATCTTTGAATGAATCAGGTGGGACGAGTCTAACTCGTCCCTTTGTGCTATAATGAAAGCTGTTTAAATCAGATGAGATAGGGGGCACGGTTGGTGAATTACTTCAACTGGCAACCACTTCAATTTCAATTGTTGAAACTGGGAGAAAACGTACATTGGTACGATTATATTAATGATGTGATCGATATCGCGGTCGTGACATTCGTCATTTACCGTTTGATGATCATTGTCAAAGGAACAAAAGCAGTCCAATTGATCAAAGGGATTTCTGTCATTTTGATCAGCTGGTTCTTAAGCGGATTCTTCGGACTGAAGACGTTACAATTTCTGCTGAACCAAATCATTACGTACGGCCTGCTCGGAATCATCATCATCTTCCAGCCGGAGTTACGCCGGGGACTCGAACACCTCGGACGGACGAGCAAATTTTTCTCGCGCAGCGCCATCAGTGATGAAGACGAGCAAGTCCGGATCGTCGACGCGTTAGTCACGTCGGCTCAGTACATGTCAAAACGTCGAATCGGGGCACTGGTCACGATCGAGCGGGAGACGGGGCTCAGTGAATATGTCGAAACGGGCATTCCGCTTGGTTCACAAATCACGAGTCAGTTGCTGATCAACCTGTTCATCCCGAACACACCACTCCATGACGGAGCGGTCATCGTCCAACAAGGGAAACTCGCAGCAGCAGCTTGCTACTTGCCGCTTTCTGAGAGTGCACATATCTCAAAGGATCTTGGGACACGCCACCGGGCAGCAATCGGTGTCAGTGAAGTGACGGACAGTGTCACACTGGTCGTGTCGGAAGAAACAGGTGGTGTCTCACTTGCGATCAATGGTCGTCTTTACCGAGAGCTGGATGAAGAATCCCTCCGAACGAAGCTGCTTGAGACGATCGTCAAAGTCGAACCGACGAATACTTCCTTCTTGAACTGGATGGGGGCGAAAAAATAATGTTCGAAAAATGGTTCAATGAACGCTGGTTCCTTCGAATCGTTGCCGTCTTGCTCGCCATCATGCTGTATTTGATGGTGGCTGGGTCGAATTCGACCGGAAAAAGTGATGCCGCCAGTCTGTTACCGATTGCCGGTCAAGGATCAGCAAAGTTTGACGTACCGGTGACCGTCAATTATGATGAAACGCAGTGGGTCGCCTATAATATTCCAGAAACGATTGAAACGACGGTCAAAGGACCGTCCAGCAGCTTAACGATGTTACGGCTCGTCAAAGACTTTGGTCTATCGATTGATTTGACGGGACTTGATCCCGGGTATCATCGTGTCCGCTTAGCGGCGAATGGATTTGGCAAGGACGTCGAAGTGACCCCAAAACAAGAAACGATCGAAGTTTTCCTTGATAAAAAAGTCACAAAAGAAGTCCCGGTCCAAGTCGCACTCTTAAATAAAAACAAGATTGCCGAAGGATATGTCGTCGGCGAAGCACAGCCGACGCGGCAAACGGTGTCTGTGACGGGCGGGGCAGAAAAACTTCAAGCCATCACGGCGATTCAAGTTCCGATTGACGTGACGGGACGAGCGGAGACCTTTACGGAATCGTTTAACGTCAAAGCGACGGATGCGAACGGAAATACGATCAGCGCGACCTATGACCCAGAACAACTGGATGTCACGGTGCCGGTCTATAAAGAAAGCAAAACCGTTCCGATCAATGTCGAGACGACAGATGCGGTCAAAAAGGGTTATAAAGTCGTCAAAATCGTTCCTGTCATCACGGAAGCGCGGTTATACGGAACAAAAGAGGAGTTATCCCGGATTGGTTCCGTCAATACGGAAGCAGTCTCCTTAAAAGGTTTAACGAAGACGGTGGATCGGACGGTCAAACTGGTCGAACCGGATAACGTGACAGCGATGGAACCAACATCGATCACGGTCAGCATCGTCGTCGAAAAGGAAAATGCCAAAGCGACGACGGAAACAGTCGAAGATCGGGCCGAAAAAACGATTTCCGGTATTCCGGTCACGCTGAACGGATTTGACGAGGCGAAGTATACGATTGACTATGAACAGACGATTGATCTTGTCGTCCGTGGCAGTGAAGCGGATCTTGCGTCGATTGATGCAACGGATATCAAAGCGGTCATCGATGTGACCGGTTTAAAAGAAGGAACACACGGATTACCGATTTCGTACCAGACGTCGAAAGCCTTTGACGTCTTGCGTCCGGATAATATGGATATCACACTAAAAGCGATTCCCCGGACATCGGTCCAAACCAATTAAATCAACTTTGTGAAATGAGGAAATAGAACATGGGTAAGTATTTTGGAACTGACGGCGTCCGCGGCGTCGCAAACGTAGAATTGACACCTGAACTGGCATATCGTCTTGGTCGGATAGGTGGATATGTCTTAACGAAACACGAAAGTACACGTCCGAAAGTTTTGATCGGTCGCGATACACGTGTCTCTGGACAAATGCTTGAGAGCGCGTTGATCGCAGGGCTCCTATCGATCGGAGCAGAAGTCATGCGTCTTGGTGTCATCTCGACACCCGGCGTCGCCTACTTGACGAAAACAATGGATGCGACTGCAGGCGTCATGATTTCCGCGTCACACAACCCGGTTGAAGACAACGGAATCAAGTTCTTCGGGTCAGACGGCTTTAAGCTTGATGACGCAACAGAACTTGAAATCGAAGGTTTACTGGATGAAGTGGAAGATACGTTACCACGTCCGTCAGGCAAAGAACTTGGATTCGTTCATGACTACTATGAAGGGGCACAAAAGTACCTTCATATGTTACGTCAGACATCGGATGAAGATTTCTCAGGCATCCATGTCGCAATCGACGGAGCGCACGGAGCGACTTCAAGTCTTGCGCCACGTCTGTTCGGTGACTTGGAAGCGGAAGTCTCGACGATCGGTACGACACCAAACGGTCTCAACATCAATGAAGGTGTTGGTTCGACGCATCCGGAACACTTGGCGGCATTCGTCCTTGAAAAAGGTGCTCACGTTGGTCTGTCGTTTGACGGCGACGGTGACCGTTTGATTGCAATCGATGAGAACGGTGAAATCGTCGATGGCGATAAAATCATGTTCATCTGTGGAAAATACCTCAACGAAATCGGTCGTTTGAAAGACAATACGATCGTCGCGACGGTCATGAGTAACCTTGGTTTCCACAAAACAGTTGAAGCCCACGGTATGACAGCATTACAAACAGCGGTCGGTGACCGCTACGTCGTCGAAGAAATGCGTAAAAACAACTATACACTCGGTGGCGAACAGTCAGGGCACATCATCTTCATGGATTATTCGACGACAGGAGACGGCATGCTTTCAGGCGTCCAACTTCTGCAAATCATGAAGGCGACGGGCAAGAAATTGTCGGAACTGGCAGCCGAGATGCCGGTCTTCCCGCAACGTCTCGTCAACATCCGCGTGTCGGATAAAAATGGTGCGATGAACGGTCCAGCCGTTCAAGCGATCATTGCGGAAGTCGAGTCGGAAATGGCCGGCAACGGTCGGATTCTCGTCCGTGCGTCCGGAACAGAACCACTTGTCCGTGTCATGGCGGAAGCACCTTCGCAAGAAGCGTGTGACATGTATGTCGAACGGATTGCGAACGTCGTCCGTGAAAACTACGCGTTACAAGAAAACTGAGTGAATCGGAGGGGCGGATGAATAATCCGCTCCTTTTTTTGTTGGACGGATTGTCAGAGGGACTATGACAGCTTTCAAACTGACTCTGTCAAAATGCTTTTTTTCACGCGCTTTTCTCAGGCGGAACGCAAGCTAGCTGTCGTCTTTGACAACCGGGTCTTGCCTGTTCCTGGCGGAAGCGGAGCTTCCTCTTCCTGTAGAAGTCGCATGAAAAATGCATTTCTGTGTCACATGATAAAAAAGCATCATCAAACAGACAAAAGACAAAAAAGCAGAGCAAAAATAAAAAAAGAGTTTTTTACAAAATCTAGGTATTAGAGGTATCGTTTAGAAAAATATCGGGAATAGTTACAAATACGTTACCTTTCTTGCTTTTTCCAAATAAAGTTCGTATGATTGTAAAGTCGGACAGAAACGGGGTCAGACAGAATCAAAAAGCGCCAGGGCTGTCTATGTGATAGGCAGCTGACGAGGTGGGGGTTTATCGAATCATTCGGCGGATGCCTCCCGGTACCATGTCAGTACCGAAAAACTCATCTGAAATCGTTTAAGTGATTAGACGGACAAACAGATGTGTCATGACAACTCTCGACAAGAGCCGTTTCCTCTTCAGGGAAATACTTGTAAATGGGAGAGAAAAACATTATGTGCGGTATCGTAGGTATGATCGGACAGGTTAACACAAAAGAAATTTTATTAAAGGGACTCGAAAAACTCGAGTACCGTGGTTATGATTCGGCTGGTCTTGCGTTCGTCAACGACGGCGTTCAAGTCCATAAAGAAGTTGGCCGCATCGCCGCGCTACGCGCAGTCGTTCCTGCAGAAGCAGATGGTCTCGTTGGGATTGGTCACACACGTTGGGCGACACATGGTGTCCCAAGCGTACCGAATGCCCATCCACACCAAAGTGCGTCATCACGTTTCACACTCGTGCATAACGGTGTCATCGAAAACGATGAGCAGTTAAAAGCAGAACTCAATGTCGATCTCCTCAGCGACACGGATACAGAAGTCATCGTTCAGATGATCGAAAAGAACTTTGAAACAACAGGTGACGTGACGGAAGCATTCCGCCAAACACTTCGTGTCCTTCACGGTTCATATGCACTTGCATTAATCGATGCTGAAAACCCGGATGTTTTGTATGTCGCAAAAAATAAATCACCACTTCTCGTGGGTCTTGGTGACGGTACGTTCAACGTTGTCGCGTCTGACGCGATGGCCATGCTTCAAGTAACGGATCAGTTCGTTGAGTTGCATGACGGCGAAATGATCATCTTGACGCGTGACAGTGTCACGATCCAGGATTTAGACGGAAACGTCAAAGAGCGTGACGCGTATACAGCGGAAATCGATGCATCAGATATCGAAAAAGGCACATACGCACACTATATGCTTAAAGAAATGGATGAGCAGCCGGCAGTTATCCGGAACATCGTTCAAAAATACCAAAACGAGTCAGGCGAAATCACACTCGATCAGTCAGTCCGTGATTTAGTCCTTGGACGTGATCGTGTCTACATCATCGGTTGCGGAACAAGCTACCACGCGGGATTGATCGGAAAACAATTGATCGAACAAATCGCGGGTATCCCGACAGAAGTCCACATCTCGTCTGAGTTCGGCTACAACATGCCGCTTTTGACGGAGAAACCATTGTTCCTCTTCCTGTCACAATCAGGTGAAACAGCGGACAGCCGTGCGGTTCTCGTCGAAGCGAAAAAACTCGGTCACCCGGCACTCACCATCACAAACGTTGCAGGTTCTACCCTGTCACGTGAAGCAAACGCAACGCTCTTGTTGCATGCAGGTCCTGAAATCGCGGTTGCCTCAACAAAAGCGTACACAGCACAAATCGCTGTTCTCGCAGTCCTTGCGTTTGACCTCGCTCAAGCAAAAGGTGTCGCCGTCAACTTCGATCTTATGAAAGAACTCGGCAAGATCTCAAGTGCGATGGAATCCGTCATGTCACAAAAAGAACGGTTCCAGGAAATCGCTACAGAATACTTGTCTGAATCACGCAATGCCTTCTTCATCGGTCGTGGTCAAGATGCGTATGTCGGAATGGAAGGGGCGCTCAAGCTCAAAGAAATTTCGTATATCCAAGCAGAAGGTTACGCCGGCGGCGAATTGAAACACGGTCCAATCGCTTTGATCGAAGACAACACACCGGTCATCGCCCTCGTGACACAACCACACGTTCACCTCAACAACCGAGGTAACGTCAAGGAAGTCGTCGCACGTGGCGCTAACGCGTGTGTCATCGCAGCGGAAGGTCTCGAATTGCCGACGGATGCGTTCGTCATCCCAGCAGTCGAGCCGCTCTTGTCACCACTCTTGTCTGTCTTACCGCTTCAGTTGATCTCATACTATGCGGCACTTGGCCGTGATTGCGACGTCGACAAGCCACGTAACTTGGCGAAATCGGTAACAGTCGAATAATTGACTCATCCTATACCCTTTCAGATGAAACCATCTGGAAGGGTGTTTTTATATGCCGGAACGTATTTGAAAAGGGAAGGGGACATCCTATGATCAATATCGGATTGGTCTATGACGAAACGAACAAAATCGACAAGGAACTGGGGCGACTCCTTCACTATCTTGAAAAGCAAGGTGCGTGGGTGCTCGACGCATGCGTTTCTTTGGACGAAGACGGGGAGAAGTGGGTGGGAAACAATCAGAAAGAACTGGACTATGCGCTGCTCACCCGTTATTACTACGGAGAAGTTTCCGTCTGTCTCAAAGTTTGTCATGGAATGAAAGAGATTCCGATTCAGATTAGTATTCAAAAAGAACAGCAGTTTTTTGGATTTGTTCTGTCTTTTGACGAGATACGTTTTGAAGAAGTAGGAATCGATCGACTAGAAGACATCGCGATTCAGTTCATGCGACAGCTAACCAATGTGACTCATTTTCAATATGCTTTTTGTGATTACGATAGCGAAATCGAACTGCATCCAAAACAAAAGAAACAAATAGACAGCGGATACGCCATCGTCTATTGGCATGGAGAAGAAGTGATGAAAAACAGTTGGAAAATTGATGGACTGACAGCGCGAGGAAAGGAGGAATGAGCAGATGAATAGAAAATGGAACTGGGTCCAAGCCTTTCCGCAGTCCTGCGCGGTCGATGTACGGCTCGTGACACGTCTTTTGCCACGCCGATTATTCAGAACAACGACTTCTGGAACGATTGAGATCGCATGTGGGGAAGAACGGTTGATTCTTCCGTCCCGTGTGTACTTCGAGGAAGTACCAGAGGAAAAAATCCAAGCATTAACGAAACGACAACGGTGGTTGCTGTATTGTTTGTACACGCGCCATCATGATGGGTATATCCGTGAAAAATACGTGCGACGGCTGGAAGCAGAGCAGGCGGATGCGGACTGGGTGCTGCCCTATCTGATTGAATTGACCGGAGAATACGTCTACGAGATTCTCGAGAGGATTGAACCGATGTTACATGACTGGTCAGAGATGCAACTGTCTTCCTTTGTTCAAACCGATGATGTCTATATGGCACGCATCGAGCAGCGGATTATCAGTTACTGGAACTTACATCAGCGGACAGCCTATCCGATTTTGTGGGATTCCTCGTATGTAGGGTTCCGAATCGGAGAATATTATCGGTTGAAACGTCGTCCGGGAGTTCGTTCTTGAAGAATATGTTTGATTTTAGGCTAAAGTAAATCACCAGCACAAAAAAACCGTACTTCCGATAGAGGGAGTACGGTTTTTTGGGTTAGACCTTGCAACAATTCCAGACATAACATCCTTCCTATCGTTTTACTTAAGGCATCAGACAGTCGAAAAGTTTCAGGAAGGATTGAATTCGCTCACAAAAACAGGATTTTCCAGGGGTAAAAGGAAAAGAGTATCAAAGAAACTAAAAGGAGGTACATTACGATGCGACAAGCGGTACTCATCATCGATTTTCAAAACGATCTCGTCGAAGGTACACCCGAAGAATCCGGTGTGCATGCGAAGGAAAACGTCATCGAGGTCATCAATCAGGTCGTGCAAGAAGCACACAACGATCATCATGCCATTGTCTTTATTCGGGATCTCGATGTCGCGAACGGACAAGGAGCTGGTTTTTTGGTCCATCCGTCGATTCAAATCCCGAATCATGCCGTCACGTTCGATAAAGCCGCAACCAACTCGTTCCATGGGACCCCGTTGCTCGGTTATCTGAAAGAGCAACAAATTGAACATGTGGTCATCCTTGGCTGCAAGACGGAACACTGTATCGACACGGCTGTCCGCAGTGCAACGGTCAACGGTTTTGATGTGACACTTGTCGCCGACGGACATACGACAAACGGATCCGTTGTTTTATCGGCAGAGCAGATGATTGCCCATCATAACCAGGTCTTGCATGGTCATTACAATGTCGAACATTTTGCGATGGTCCGTCCTTCAACGGAGAAGTTGTTTGAACCGATCCACGATCAATATAGAATGTAAAAGGAGTGAAGTCATGATTGAACTGCGAAAGATGGACGAAGCGGATTATCCCGCCTATGCGACACTCGTCATGGATGAGCGGGTCATGCGGACGGAACACGCCTTAACGGAAAGCGAAGCGAAACGACGGTTTGCGTCAATCATCGAACGACAACGGCATGATCGTCTCGGAACGTATGTGGTCTATCAGGACGAAACATGGATCGGCATCGGTCATGTCACACGTAGCGTACGACAACCGTTTGAAGCAGAACTCGGGTATATGTTATTACCGGAACAATGGGGCAATGGGTATGGATCATTGCTCGCCTCACGATTGCTCGAACTGGCAACGGAACATGAATTGACCGTCGTCACGGCAACGATTGATCCAAATCACCTGGCGTCACGAAAGATATTAACGAATCTTGGATTCCACTCGACGTATGTGGGACCAATTGACGGGTTGCCCGGCGAAATTCTCGAAAAACGATTGGGGGATCCGGTATGACCCGGGAAGAATGGATCCAATGGTTTGACCTCGATGTTGCAGACAGTTTTCCCGTCACCGATTCCTACAGTTCAGACGTCGACCGGCTGTTACTGCGCGACGGACGGACCGTGTTTTTAAAGCGACCTTATACTGCCGACAAATGGTATCGGGAACACGGTTGGTTGACGTATTTAGCCAATCGAGTCGCTGTGCCGAAGATTCTCATGGAGGCGCGACCGACCAGACAGACGACGGGTGCATTTGTGCTGGAAGCATTAAATGGTGCGACAATCGAGACAGTGACACCGGCACTGGCAATACAAATCGGACGGTTGCACGCAACACTCCACAATTGTACACGCGATGCCTACGGCGATTTTAGCGAGGATGGATTTACAGCGTTTCCTTCGCAGGACTGGCATGTTTTTCGGAACGCGAAATTGACCTCGTTCCAACCGGCCATCCAACACGTTTTATCACCCGCTCTGTATCACGCCGCCTTTACGGAATTAGAGCGGCGTGAACGTGAGTTACCAACTCCGTCAGACTCCGTTGCCGTTCATCTGGATTTTCGACTCGGCAATCTGCTCGCAGACGGCGAGTCATTGACGGGGATGATTGACTTCGAGACAGCACGTTTCGGGGCGACGGAAATCGACTTCACGAAACTCGATCGGGATGTGTTCCAAGGGGGAAGAGCCTTGCTTGATGCCTATCAAGACGGATACGGACAGGTCCGGACACCGGAACCAATCGAAGTCTATTTGCCGTACTACCGTCTCTTTGAAGCACTGACGGGAATCGGCTGGTGTGTTAAGCGCGGACTGGAACACCATCAACAGTTTTTTAACAATAACCATGCCCGCTTACTGGTAGAGTTGGAACGGACGAGCATATTCGAAGAACGTTAAAAGACGTTGTTTGACCGGCAAACCGTTATACTTGGAAAAATGAAGCAAGTAGAGGGGGAAGTTGGATGGAACAACAAAAACGGATTGGGATTATTGGTGGCGGACTCGCCGGGATTTTTGCGGCACGTCAACTGTTGGCGGAAGGATATGCGGTCGAGGTCATCGAAAAAAGCCAGAGTGTCGGGGGACGGATGGCGACGAGACGGATTAATCAAGGGACAGCGGACCATGGCGCCGTCTTCTTTACGGTCCGGACGGACGAACTCGCGCAAGAAGTCGACGAATGGCTCGAAAAAGGATGGATCCGGAAGTGGTTCGGCGATGATTTTCCACGCTATATCGCAGTCAACGGGATGAATCAGCTCGTTCAATCGATTGCCAACGGGATTCCGGTCTACTTGAACGAACAAGTCGAACAAATCATATCGGATGAGCCCGGTCTTCAGACCATCTCGTCTGAACAAACACGGACATATGATGCGATTCTCGTAACGGCACCCGTTCCGCAAGCCTATGATTTATTTAAGGCATCACCACTGACGCTCGTTGAGACCGATCACGCCCGTCTCGAAAAAGTGACGTTTGAGCCGACTTTCGTGGGGCTGTTTGAGCTTCAAGAGGCATTCGACATTGGCGAATTTGGTCTACTCGACGAGGGTCTCGTATCCGGAATGTTGAAAATCGTCAACAATGCGCAAAAAGAAGTCTCAACCACCCCACTCCTGAGCGTCTATATGACAGGTGATTGGAGTGAAGCCTGGTATGACAAAGGGGAAGACAAGACGCTTACGGAAATCGAACAGTTACTGCAGAAGCAACTTGGACCAGTCAAAATAATTTCAAAACAGCTGAAACGTTGGCGGTATGCACAGGCGCGGGACGTTTTCCATACCCCTTATCTGAAGCTCGATCGGCACCCTGTTTGGCTCGCGGGAGATGCCTTCCTTGACCCGCAAGATACGTCCGGAAGGACACGGGTCGAGAGTGCCGTCATCTCTGGTCTGCGTGTCGCAGCAGCGCTCGATACCCATTTTAAACAATTGACGAACGTTTAGCCCCAGCGATTATGATAAAGATAAGTTCATCTGAACGTTTCTGATTCAGACGCTTTGGGTAAATATCCCTTACGTACTTAAAACAAGGGGGACTATCATGAACATCAAAAAATATCGTGTGGCACCAGGTGAATCGATCCGATTATCGGACTATCCGACATCGGATGAAGAACGGATTGCGGAAGACGAATTACTGGAAACACATATTCCAAAAAGCGTCGAGGAGTTAAAAGAACTCCATTGGCGTCTGCATGCGGAAGAGAAAAACGGGATTTTGGTCATCCTGCAGGCGATTGACGCCGGCGGGAAAGATGAAGCCATCAGTTATATCTTCTCGAACTTGAATGCTCAAGGCTTGCGGACGATTTCGGTCAAGAAACCATCCGACACGGAGAAAAAACATGACTATCTCTGGCGGATCCATGAAGGATTGCCGGAAAAAGGTGAAGTCGGTATTTTGAACCGGTCGTATTACGAAGAAGTTATCGCACCGCGGATTCATGATTTACTGGAAGAAGAAGAAGTGCCGGACGATCAAGATGTCTGGAAGATGCGTTACCGTCAAATCAATGACTTTGAGCGGTATCTCGTCGAAAACGGCTTCCGCGTCGTCAAGTTTCTATTTAACGTCTCAAAAGACGAGCAGAAAAAACGGTTGCTCGAACGGATCAAAGACCCGAAGAAGAACTTCGAGTTTTCGTTCAGCGACGTCGAAGAACGGGAACATTGGGACGAGTACCAGGACATTTTTGCCGAACTCGTTTCACATACATCGACGGAACACGCGCCGTGGCACATCCTGCCGGCAGACGACGAGTGGTTCACACGCTATATCGTGACGGAAGTCATGAACGACGTCCTGCGTGAGATCGACCCGCAGTATCCGAAGCTGACGGATGAGGATCAGGAAAAACTCGACGAAGCGATCAAAAAGCTGGAAAGTGAATAAACGCAGGGGCTGACACGAAAGTCAGTTTCAGATGCTAACGGGAGACGGATTCCAACATCCGTCTCCCGTTTTGTCTGTTTCCAACCAACTCTTTTTTCCTGCAACAAGCTGTTTGTTCTTTTGCTATACTCAAGTGAAAGAATCAATCAAGTATTGGAGGAATGAGATATGAATGAATACCCAAATTGTCCGAACTGCGGTTCAACGTATACATACGAAGATGGTAACCTGTTCGTATGCCCGGAATGTGCCCATGAATGGACAGCTGCGGATACGGAAGTGGCAGAAGAAACCAACGTCATCCGCGACGCGAACGGAAATGTACTGAACGACGGCGATACGATCACCGTCATCAAGGATTTAAAAGTGAAAGGCACATCACTTGTCGTCAAACAAGGGACACGCGTCAAAGGAATCCGCCTCGTCGATGGGGACCATGACATCGATTGTAAGATTGATGGACTGGGTGCGATGAAGTTGAAGTCGGAGTTCGTCAAAAAAATTTAATTGAGATGCCGCCTGTCATCACGATGAGGCGGTTTTTCATGGAGAGGTTATGAATGATTGTTCAGGACAAATGTCCTTTAACAGTTTTTCAAATTCCGTTTAAATGAAGATAAGAAAAATCAGGAGAGGAGGAACACGGATGCGGGGAGTTCTTTTTGCAATCAGCGGTGGTTTTTTTCTGACGCTCCAAAGCGTTGCCAATGCCCGGATCAGTAACGGCATCGGCACGTGGCAAGCGGCGACATTGACTCAGATGACAGGTTTTATCGTCGCTTTATTGATTACACTGATCTTACGCGACCGGACCTTTCGGCAGATGAAAGAGGTCAAATTGCTGTATCTGTCCGGTGGTGCCTTAGCGGCAGCGGTCTTATTCAGTAACATGACGGCCGTTCATTTGATGGGTGTGACGTTGACGATTTCTTTATTCCTGATTGCTCAGCTTGGATTAGCTTTGGTAATTGATTGGAACGGCTGGTTCGGGATGATCAAACGACGGCTCCAGCTGCCGCAAGTCATCGGAATCTTGATGATGATTGGCGGCGTGCTGATCTTAAAGTGGTAAGGGGGAAACAACGTGGAACAAGCGCAACTGGACGAGTATTTGGAACGGTTTCAATTGACGGAAGTGTTTGCCGGCGGGTTGCGTGAGCATTTACAACCGGTCGCTTTTCAAGCAGGAGACTGGTTGTGCCGTCAAGGGGATGCGGCGGACCGGATGTACTTGTTGCTCGAGGGGAAACTGAAAATCACCCATATGTCGGCGACTGGAAAACGGCTCGTCTTATCGTTTAAGCATCCGTTTGATCTGGTCGGCGACATCGAATACGTTCGCCGGACCCCGTTGATGAATACAGTCGAAGCCGTCACACCGGTCACGGCAGTCAGCATTTCCTATGCGGCACTCGAGCAAAAGGGAACGGACAATCCGGCACTGCTTCGGTTTTTACTCGAGACGATTACGATGAAGTTTGAATTGAAGTCGCATTCGATGAGTTTTAACCTGCTGTATCCGGTCGAGGTCCGGCTCGCCAGTTATCTCCTGTCGATGACACCGGAAACACCGACGTTACCGGTCAGTGATCTGGTCGATGCGGCGGATTTGATCGGGACGAGTTATCGTCACCTCAACCGTGTCTTACGGCAATTCAGTCAGGACGGCTTGATTGAACGGACGAACCGGACGATTACGATCGTGGACCGGAATGGTCTGACGGAACGGGTCGGCGAAAGTATCTATGAGTGAGGAGGAAACAAGATGACGCTTGGAATAGTCCTCGCCTTATTCGGCGGGATGATGGTCTGTATCCAAAATACATTTAATGCCAAGGTCAAGGAACGGGTCGGGGCATGGGCGACGACGACACTCGTGTTAGGTCTCGGATTCCTCGCTTCCCTGACGATCGGATTGATCGTTGAAGGCGGCGGACTTTTTTCGATGAACGGGATGCAACCGTGGTTTTGGTTCAGCGGGATTATCGGCGTCGGCGTCGTTTTGTGTGTGACGCAAGGAGTGCAACAGCTCGGACCGAGTTACGCGATCTCAATCGTCATGGTCTCACAAATCCTGTTTGCTTTACTCTGGGACACACTTGGCTGGTTCGGACTCGATCAAGTGGCGTTCACCTGGACAAAAGCTGTCGGTGTGGTTCTGATCGGCGGCGGTGTTTTATTGTTCCAACTCGGCGGCAAATTGACTGAACGACGGATGTTACGAAAAGGAGCCTAATAAATGAATTACACGACATTGTTATTTGATATCGATCATACCTTGCTTGATTTTGATGCGACGGAACGCTCTGCTTTACGACAATTGTTTGAAGACGAGCAGCTCGAGTGGACAGAAGAGCGGGAAGCCCGTTACCGGACGATTAACCAATCTTTATGGAAAGCGCTTGAACGGGGAGAAGTAACACGGAATGAAGTGATTACGTCACGTTTTGTGACGTTTTTTGCCGAGCAGGGCCGGACGGTCGACGGCAGTCAAATCGATGCACGATACCGGACCTACTTAAGCCGTGGAACAGAATTAATCGAAGGAGCGATCGAACTCCTCCATGTGCTCAAAGGGAAGTATCAGTTGTATGTCGTGACGAACGGTGTCGCGGTGACACAACGGGCACGACTTAGAGGATCTGGTCTCGCGCCTTATTTTGACGGGGTTTTTGTCTCAGAAGAAACCGGTTATCAAAAGCCGATGGCGGCCTTTTTTGATTATGTGTTTGACCGGATCCCGGATGCGACGCGCGAACAGACCATGATTATCGGCGATTCGTTGACGGCAGACATCCAAGGCGGCATTATGGCAGGGATTGCGACATGTTGGTTTAATCCTACTCATGCCGCGGCGCCGGCAGAACTGATGCCGACCTATACGATCGAGCGGCTTGATCAGCTTGTGACGCTGCTTGGGACGAAAGAGGTAGTTCGGACAACCTCGAAATAAAATCTAAGTAATGAGATGGATTTAACATATCCTGGATACCATCCGATAATAATTAAAAGATTACGAAAGGAGGCGATCATGGTGAACATGACGCAAACAAAACAGGAAACGGGGCGCGATGCGTAACCCGTTTTCTAAAAAACGGGGGGAATGGATATGCAGATTGAATTACGACCAGTCACGAACGAGAACTGGGAAGCCTGTTGTGCACTCGAATTAACAACAGAACAACAGGGATTTTTAGAACCGAACGTCTACTCGATTGCTCAGGCCGGTTTTGAGCCGGCGCTCGTCATGCAGGCGATTTATGCAGCGGATGAGTTGGTCGGATTTTTGATGTACAATACGGAGCGGGAAGAACTGGATGGCTACTGGATTTACCGCTTGATGGTTGACCGCCGTCATCAAGGGTCAGGAATCGGACGGGAAGCGATGCGGTTGTTGCTTGTAGAAATGCAACAGCTTCCGAAAGTGGCATGCATTGTAGTCGGTTATCATCTGGACAATCAAGTTGCGCACCGTCTGTACGAACGACTCGGATTTGTTGATTACGGCGACCGCTTCGGAAAGGAAATGGCGGTCCGATATACGTTTTAAGCAACAAGATCTTAGCCTGGATAAGGTCTTTTTTGAAGGAACAGAACCGCCGGACGTTCGAGAAATTAAGCCGAAAGTCACCGTTCTAGATGCGAATAAACAGAGGTTCCGGTCGACGTTCCGCCTGCCGGAACCGTCCGAACACACGCGGGAAGAATATTATCTCGAAACTGGGTACAGCAATACTGTGCTCAATACACCACTGGCCTTGCAACCGATCCCGTTTACGGTTAACTAACAGGAAAACCGAACCGGACGTCGAACTCCAAACGGATATCGATTTAACAAGGAGTGGGAGAGTATGAATGTACGGGCAATGACCGCAGCCGATTATCCGGAAGTCGGTCGGATTTACAAACAGGGGATAAAGACGCAGAATGCGACGTTTCGAACGGAAGTACCGTCGTTTGACTACTGGGATGCCCATCATCACATACACAGCCGGCTGGTGGCGGAAGAAGACGGGAAGATGCTCGGATGGGTCGCTATTAGTCCCTTTTCGTCGATTCCCGCCTATCAGGGCGTGGCGGAAGTCAGTCTTTATATTGACGAAGATGCCCGTGGCAAAGGAGTCGGCACCGCATTGATGCATGCTGTCATCGAAGCGAGTGAAGCGGCTGGGATCTGGACGTTGCATTCACAAATCTTTCCGGAAAATACGGTCAGTCTGAAGTTGCACCACCGGTTTGGTTTCCGGGAAGTCGGCCGGCGGGAACGGATCGGACAATTGGCCGGCGTCTGGCGGGATACGATTTTACTGGAACGCAGAAGTCAGATTTAAAACGAAGCGAATTATATGAAAAGGGGAGATGGATGTTAGTGTCCGCCTCCCTTTTGTGTCTTAAAAATTAAAGTCATTCACTTGCTTTTAAAACAAGCGCAAAAATCTGTTCGTCCTTCTTCACATCAATATCCTCAGGACCATGGATATCTTCGAGTGAATGCGTCTCGATTTTACCACTTGTTGATACATGACGAAGCAACAGCACGTCATAATCACTCAGCGTGAAGTTCGAGCTAGGACCCGTAGTGCTGAAGGCAACTGGTTTTTGTTTTAACGCTTCATGGGCACGAATACTTCCGCCTTCTAGATTCGCGCCAAAGTGAATGTATTTCGCTGAAGAGGATTGAAGGACTCGGAGTGTCGAATCGTATTTCTTTGGTTCAATTTCCATGGAAAAGAGTGTCCGTTCTTTGTGGTTCGGCAAATATTCCACGCCTTTTAACAGATAGTTTTTGTTCAGCTTACCTTTTAAGTGATAAGCAGCGATATCTTGATCATTGATTTCCGCAAAAACTTTTTCACCGGCTTTTAATTTAATGGAAGATACGGTCAATGTATCACTTGTTGGTGATGTGCAGCCACTCAATAAGAAGGTAGCCGTCAGCAAAAAGACGCTGTATGTTTTCATGATCAGATCCTCATCTCGTAAGTAGTTACTGGTAATATTCACCAACGGATGAAAATAGACCTTCTTTTCAAGGATGATTTCAATGGAGAACGGGAAAAGACCGACAGCAGGTATTTTCAGGAGGGATAAAGATGGATGATTTTTTTGGAGAAGGTCTTGAGACCAATGAGCAGAAACGCAAACGAAAACTCGAAGAAGTGTTTGACCAATCGTTTGAGTCAGAACGCCGCGACTTTAACCAGTCACTTGAACAAGAAGTGACTGTTGCTTTAATCGGGGACGTCAATGCGGGCAAATCCTCGACGCTGAATGCGATCCTTGGTCGGGAAGTTGCGACCGTTGGAGCAAAACCGGGGGAGACGACACGGATCGATCAAATCCGGCAACATCCGGAAGATAAGGTCGTCTTCGTCGATACGCCGGGACTGAACGATGCGAACAGCCTAAACTCGGACACGACATGGAAGTTTTACCAAAGCGCGGATGTCATTCTCTACTTCTTGAACGCCGCCGGGACCGTCTTATCGGAAACGGAAACAAAAAACTTCAAGAAGATTTATGCCCACAATAAAAACATCGTCATCGTCGTCACGAAAATCGATGCGACGAACGACCTCGCGACGATTTTGTCGCATATCGAATCGAAGTTACCGGGACCGAAAGTCGTGCCGGTCTCCGCGATGGACGGGACGAACATTGACCGTCTGCGGCGTGAGGTGCTCGACATTTTAAAAAAGTTCAACAAGGATAATCTGTTTGTTCGCGAGATCGATCCGGCGTTGCGGGGGAAAATTGCGAACAACTGGATCGTCGGAGCAGGGACAGCAGCTGGAGCAATTGGAGCGGTACCGTTTCCGGGAGCCGACATCATTCCGTTAACATCGATTCAAATCGGACTGATGCTGAAGCTGTCAAATTTGTACGAGCGGAATCTCTCGAAGGAAAGTGCGAAGGAGTTATTGGTCGTGACGATTGTCGGCAACTCCGGGAAAACAGCGTTCCGGCAACTGGCGAAGATGGTCCCAGGATACGGAGCAATCATTGGGGCCGGTGTCGCCTCGACGGCGACAATCGCGCTCGGATACGGGACGAAATACGCTTATGAAAATAAACTCGAACTGACACCGGAAAGTCTGATGGGCTTCATTAAGAAATTCCGCAAAAAACCGGACGGAGCAAAATAACGGACAGATTGCGGAAGTCCCTGCTATGCTGTAAGACAAACATAAAGGGGGACACATCGTGTCTACATTGCTCGAAGAAATCCGCGCGTATCAAGAACAATTTCGTCAAAAGGCGCCGCAGGAAAAACAACGACTGATGGCACAAGCGACAAACGAGTTAGCCGCATCAGATGGTGCCAAAGGATTGAGCGTCGGAGATGAGGCACCCCGCTTCACGTTGCCGAGTGCATCCGGTCAGTCCGTGTCGTTAGAGGAACTGCTGCAAGATGGTCCGGTCATCGTAACGTTTTATCGGGGAGGCTGGTGCCCGTATTGTAATTTGGAGCTCCGGGCCTACCAACGGGAATTAGAAAAAATTGAGGCAAAAGGAGCGACGCTAGTAGCGATCAGTCCGGAAACACCGGATCACTCGCTCTCGACGCAGGAAAAAAATGACCTGGCATTTCAAGTGTTGAGTGATGTCGATAACGTCGTCGCCCGTCAGTTCGACCTTGTGTTCGACATGCCGGACTATTTAATCGACGTGTACAAGGCATCCGGTCTTGACGTTGCCGGCCATAACGGTAACGAGGACTGGCAGTTGCCGAAACCGGCAACGTTCATCATTCAGCCGTCCGGTAAAGTTTCAATTGCTGACGTCCCGGCGGATTATACAAAACGGACAGATCCGCTCACAATCATCGAAACGCTATGAACTGAGAACGAAATCCCGCCTTTCATTCAGGCGGGATTTTTTTCTGTGGCGTACCATTCTTTTGTTGATAAATGTATATAAATGGGTATATAAAGGTAACGAATTGAAGAAATGGAGGTGGGCGTTACTCCTTTTTCAATCAAGGAGTTCGCGGTGTCTATGTATAAAATCGAGCCAGTATTCAAAGAACGGATTTGGGGTGGTCGTCGTCTTGAAGAGTTGTTTCATTTCGATTTACCGGCAGGATCAATCGGAGAATGCTGGACGGTTTCGGCACATCCGAGCGGACGAACTCCTTTAGCGGATGGTCCCTATCAAGGACAGACGTTAGATCAATTATGGCAGAATCACCGGACAAGTTTGTTTGGTCCATACGCATTGGATGCTTTTCCTTTACACGTCAAGCTGCTCGATTCCTCGTCATATTTATCCGTTCAAGTCCATCCGAATGATGCGGACGCCAAACGACTGGAAGGGGAACCGTACGGAAAAAATGAATGTTGGTATATCCTCGAGGCGAAGGAAGGGGCGGAAGTCATCGTCGGTCACCATCTGTCCTGTCGCGAAGAACTCGTGACGTGTGCTGAGCGGAAGGAGTGGGATGCCTGTCTTCGTCATCAGTCTGTCCGCAAAGGAGATTTCATCTACATTCCGAGTGGAACGATTCATGCGCTTGGTCCGGGAATCGTGTTGCTCGAAATTCAACAGATGAGTGACCGGACGTATCGACTGTATGATTATGACCGTCTTGATGCGGATGGAAATCGACGTGAACTACACCTCGAAAAAGCAATCGCTGTCACGACGATTCCGGATGAACCGTTGACGATCCGACCGATTCAGGAGACGACGACTTCTGGGACGAAAACGACGTTACTGGAAGTCCCGTTCTTCACGGTCATCCATCATGACATCAAGGGGGCGGACTACTGCTTATCCAACAGTCCGACGTTTCGGCTGCTCACCGTCGTGTCAGGTCATGGGGAATTGCGTTCGGCAAATCATTCTGAACAACGTCTCTTGCAAAAAGGGGATCAGTATTTCATTCCCTGTTCAGCGGGGGAATACCGCATCTCCGGACAACTGGAGTGCGTGACAAGTGAGGTGTTTCCAAGTTAAAGGCACGTATCGCTTTTGCGATACGTGCCGCCGTTAATTCGAACCGAGTGAGATCGGAAGCGGATAGTTGTCTTCCTCCGTCCAGTCGATGGAGTATTTGATTTCGATCATAATCAAGTCACTCAATGTCTTTAATGTATGCGGCACCTCGCGTGGAATGTGGACGACGGAAGTGGGACCAAGCAATTGATGTTCCCCGTCGATGATCGCTTCGGCTTGTCCTTGAAGAATGCTCCACGTCGAGTCTGTCTGAGCATGGTAATGATGACTGATCTGGTGGTTGGCTTGGATATGCAGACGACGTGTCACGGCATACCGTCCGTCTTCAAGTTGTTGTTGATGAAGAATCGTCGCATACCCCCAGCGTTTCCATTCAAATTGCGGGGGCAGTTCTTGATCGACAAGATAATCTTTAAGATGAGGCGTTTCATCTTTTGATGAAACGAGGACACCGTCGGGGCTGACCGAAACAATTAAATCGGTCAAGCCGATTCCGAGGACAGGCACTTGCATTTCATTGACGATATGCGTATTAGTGGAATGGATCAATCGCGCATTGCCATGAATCGAACTCGGCATTTCTTCCGTCAGAGTATTCCAGGTCCCGAGATCTTTCCAGTATCCGTCATACCGGTGGACAAACAGGTTGGTTGTTTTCTCGACGACGGCATAATCAAACGATGTTTTCTCAAGCAAGTCATACGCCGTTCGTAAGTCCTGATACGTCACAGGCACCTGTTGCTCGTTCAGTCGTTCCGTTAAGAAGTCAAGCCGGCAGGCGAATACCCCGCAATTCCACAACGCTCCTTGATCAATCAACTCGACTGCAGTCTCCAAGGATGGCTTTTCACGGAATTGTTGAACCGTAGACATCGGACTTGTAGATTCAGGAATAATATAGCCGTATTTCGACGTCGGATGAAGCGGTTCGACCCCCATCAAGTGAAGGGCATCGGGATGAGCCTGAACGGCCTCATCGAGCATAGAAAATCGTTCAAAAAAAGAAGCATCGACATAAGGGTCAACGGGCATGATGATGATTGTTTCTGTTGGATCAATCCGTTCTGCCAAGTAACTTGTTGCGAGCATGATGGCAGGAAACGTATCCCGCCGAGACGGTTCGTGGATGACGGACACCTTTGTGCCAAGCTGATGTTCAATTGCATCGAGCTGGGCTTCGGTCGTCGTGATGACGGTTCGATCCGCTAGACCACTTGTTTCTAACTGTTGAAACACCCGCTCCATCATCGATTGTTTTTGTCCGTCGGCATCTTCAAGAATCCGCAGGAATTGTTTGGAGTTTAAATCGTTCGACAGCGGCCAAAGTCGTTTTCCGGATCCACCTGATAATAAGAGAATATACATCATCCAACACCCTTTCTGAACTGGAGGTTTTAAAGATGGCACTGTACTTATTAGTTGATGCGCATGAGCCGACAAGAAAGATTTTGCAACGAAAGTTACTGGAACGAAATCAGGA
This sequence comes from Exiguobacterium antarcticum DSM 14480, assembly GCF_000685865.1. Classification (GTDB taxonomy): domain Bacteria; phylum Bacillota; class Bacilli; order Exiguobacteriales; family Exiguobacteriaceae; genus Exiguobacterium_A; species Exiguobacterium_A antarcticum. The sequence continues at coordinate 1,582,059 of NZ_JMKS01000003.1, forward strand.
AGTACTGGAAGCTGAATCGGCAGAAGAGGCCTTATCGGTACTCGAAGTACAAGATGTTGATGTCATCATGACAGAATTGCGGTTGCCACAACTCGACGGTGTCGAACTGCTGAAAAAGGTCACGCAATTGTACCCGTTAACGAAACAGATTGTTCTGACCGACTACATGCAATTGCATACGTTACTCGCTGCCGTCAATTCCGGAAACATCAGTCGTTTGATGACAAAACCATTGAAAATTGATGAAACGATTCTTCGCATCATGGAAAAGGTCGGAGCCGAAGTCGTTGAGACGAAACATCGAAAGAAAAATATTGGCGTCATGTTTAATGGGATTTTGACCAATGCGAATCGTCCGTATTGTTTATTTTTTGAAGATGGAACGATTGTTGGCCGCCGTGCGTTGGAAATTCCGAATCAAGAAGCGCCGGATGATGAAATGAACGGCTTGCACCGTTTTGAGTTTCCGACGCAATTCGGAACCTATATCTTGTACCAATCAATGAATGGGACGGTCATGAAACACGTTTGAAGACAAGCGACTCGACTCCGATGAAGCTGAGGCGGATGTACATGTAAATCACACCAGCAGCAAGAAGCGGATGGCGAACGTATTTTTTGAGATTTGTTTTGTGATACAAGACCGGTCGGAAAAAGTACCAACGCTGTAATGCCTTTGTTAGTCCGCCGTCTTCGTTTTGAAGCGTCTTCGGCATGACGTCAAAGTAATAGCGTTTCTTTTGGAGCAGGTCGGTAAGTTCGACCTGTTTTTCATTGTGCCGGACGAAAGTGAAGGTCGCCCGCCGGATTTGTCCCCCTTGCTCCAAATAGCGGATGGTTGGTTGTGTTTCCTCAAAACTGATTTGCGTTGGATCAATTTCACCTGAAGTCACATAGGCGTCGAGCCGCCAAAAACGAGCGGCTTCAATCGAATTGGCATCGAGCTGATCCGTCGGAATATTAAACAAATTCCGTTCGAACACCTTGACCTGACTGAAAAAATTCGAATGGTCGCTGTATGCCTGTTCCGGGATGACAAGTGCTCCGATATCCGGGTGGGCTTCGAGGTACAACAAACAACTTTTCAGCATGTCATCCGAAAGCACCATGTCCGAATCGATGATGTACAGATACTCGACGTGGAGTGCTTTTAGACGATCGATAGCCGTTTTTCGCGCAATCCCGCGTTCACCATGCGGTAAAGCGATGACCTCAAAGCGTTCATCGTGTTGTGTTAATCGTCTGATCGTCTGAACCGTTTGGTCGGTCGATCCATCGTCGGCAATGATACAACGAAAAGGTGAAGCTTGGGCTTGGAGCGAACGAATCGTTTCCTCAATAATGGCTTGATTTTGATACGTCGACATTGCGATTCCAATCATACATACTCCTCCTTCACATCAACTAGTGGAAGTTCGTTCTGGAGCCAATTTCGAAAGTGTTGACCTGTGTTATCCCAGTGCAGTGTCTGGGCGAAGCGATGTGCAGCATAACGAATCGTATCGTATTGTTCGGTGTCTTGAATGCAGGAACGCATTTCAGAAGCGAGTGCACCGGGCGACTGGGCAACTGTCATATAACCCGCCATCCCGTAATGGACGGCATCTCGTAAACCGGGGGCGTCATAGACGATCGTCGGTGTGCCGACTGCTGCCGCTTCGCTGACCGTCAAGCCCCAGCCTTCGCGTTTGGAAGGGAAGAGGAGTGCGGTCGCACGACTCATCCGTTCAAGCTTTTCCTCTGCGCTGACAAAGCCGAAGTACGTAATATCTCCCCGGATTTTTTCCGGGACAAGCGGGTCCAGCTGTTGTTGAACATAGCGCGCATCTTTTTTACCGATGACCCAAAACTTCGCTGTCGGGAATTCTTGTTTCAAGATGACGAAGGCTTGAATGGCATCGTCGATTCCTTTATAGGCAGACATCCGTCCGACGTATAAAAAGGTCGGGACCGATTCTTTTGGTTGCCATTCCTCTTCTTTCCACGGAATGAAATCGAGTCCTTCGGGCAGAATCGTAATCTGTGGTTTAGAAAAACCGATGGAGCGTAAGTCATCCGCCGTCGACTGACTGACCGTCAAGGCACGTCCGTGACGGTACAGCTGAAGCCGGGGCGTCTCGGTCTGTTCACCGAGCCAGGCATACGGGCGCTTGACGTTGATCTGCCAGATTTCACGCGTGAACTGATGAATGAACAGGGCACGCTTAGCGCGTGGGACATACAACGGCGTGAAGAACTGATGCGTGTTGACCTGATCGACGACGAGATCGATCGAAGAGGCGTGTTTGTAATAGTAAGATGCCGCATACGGAATGACGGTTGCGAGCGTACCGTGGCGGACATACGTGATGCCGTCTAAAAATTCGACGTCACGCCCCCCTTCAAAGGCGGGGGATAGATGCGTGATTGTATAGTCATCCGCGACACGGCGAAGCATTTCGTGTGTAAAGACCTCGGCACCACCGGCCTTCGGGTGTTTGATGTCACGCCACGATAAGAATAAGAGACGGGGTTTCATAAAAGCTCCTCCTTTTTCACAATCAATCGCTGTTTTGGCAAAATGAATCTCAGGACAAAGGCACTTCCTAACAAGACGATCGCTTGCCCGGTCAACCAAATTTCAACCGTTTGGCGGACGAACAAGAGGGAGAGGACCAATAAGACGAGAATCCCCCAAAACCATTTCAGATAGCTTGTCCGGTGTAGCGAAAATTGGACAAGTGCCTCGTACTGGATCAGCGTGATGCCGGCGTAGACGAGCACCATGTATTTGACATACTGTCCGGCTAAATCGTAGCCGTCTCCGAATAACCAGGGAATGAGATACGGGACAATCGTGACGTAAAAGATGACGGCACAGGCGAGCCCACTCAATAGAAACAGGTACAACTTACGTTCCCAAATGTGAAAGGACTGTTGGTGATTGAAACTGCTGAGACGCGGCAACAACAGTTGGGATAAGGAGAGTGCGACGAACAACAATAATTGACCGAACCGCAACGCAACGGAATAGTCTCCGGCAAATGTCGGGAAAAATCGTGTTACAAGAAGACTGTCTAGTGTAAAGAAAAGGGTCATGACGACTTGGGTGTGAATCAAATGCGTCAGACCGTTCCAACGGGTTGGACCGGTACTCTCTGGGAATGGTGTCTGAAGAAGGCTGACAAGATAAGCCATTAGCATCCCGATCAAGATAAAGGCTAAGGCAAGGGTTACGTTCGTATACTGAAGCAAAAGCCAGGTGGCGATCACTTTCGTTAACGATTCGACATAATAGGAAAGGTTCAGCGCGTAAAAACGTTCTTGTGCTTGAATGACACCACGCCTGAAAGATAATAAGATATGGAAAAAGACTGTAAGCACAACAAGAAGAAGGTTTATTCTGGTAAAAGGTAGAAGGATAGGTAAGACATACAGTAAGATAAGTAAAATGACTCCGACGACAGCAAGCAACCGGTTTCGTAAAACACGATAATGATTCGTTAAATGTTGACTGAGGTCGCGTGTGACCGTCCACTGCAAGGCGCTTCCGATGATAAGGAGCAGACCCAGTAAAGCGAGATAACCGTTTAAAAATCCATAGTCGACACTCGATAATTGACGGGCTAACAACAAGTGGTAGGCATAGTTGACGATGTTCAATAAAATGTCTAGAATTGGAAAAATTAAAATCACTGCATGACGGTTTAGAAAACCAGTCATCAGAACACCTCCCATCAATCGGTTTGAATGATACGGAAAGGATGAATCAGCATGAACCAAGGTCACATCGCTATTTTCACGGATCATGGACGACAAATTTCCTACGAAACTCTGATTCCTTATTATCCAATACTCTTTTACACACAACCGGGTAAATGTCCTGCCTCCTTCGAACAAATCGCTATTACAGAAGTTCAGAGTGCGGAAGAAGAACATGATATCAAGCTGTATATCGTCGACTATCAGATGGGTGCAGACGAGTTGAAAATCTTAAATCAAATCCGTAGTATCCGCTCACGGGCAAAAATTTTGCTGATCAAGGATGTCGTACGGATGAAAGGCGATTTCCCGTATGAAGCGGTAAAAGGGGATGGGGTTCTCCGTACCTTTTCCTATCGAGCGAGCTATCCGAATGAATTGTTTGCTGAAATCCAACATATCATCCATCCTGAATATCCCATTTTAAAAGATACTATAGCCTTTATATTACCAATATTTAACGAAGAGAAACGTTTTATGTATGTAAAACAATTTTTAGAAGCATTAGCGGAACTAATCAGTGAAGATTACATTCATGCTTCGATCAACTTTTTTGATGATGCGTCTTCCGATCAATCGAAAGCGTTGTTGCAGGATTATCGTTCCATCGTCATGGACGCGACGGATACATTGTTCACGGTCGGGTATCTCGAAGTCCACCAGGTGGAACGGAATACCCGGAAAGCCGGGTTGTTCATCGAAGGGATGAAAAACATCTCGAGTGATTATTATGTATTTGTCGATGCCGATAACTCGTTTAAGACGGAAGACATCGCCCGTTTACTGACGATTGCCCAAAATGATTATTATGATATCGTCATTGGGACAAAAGATTTGACGATTGAAGACCGTGGACTTGTCCGGCGTCTGCTCAGTTTCGCCAAACGAAATCTGACACGGACCTTTTTACCGAAAGGGGTCACCGATTCGCAGACCGGTCTAAAAATCATCAATCGTCGTGTCGTCCCGCGGATCCTGCCGTATTTAAACGTCGAGAGTGGACTGGCGATTGATCTTGAATTGATGTATGCCGCGAAAAAAGAACGGTTGCGTGTGTTCCAACAGCCCGTGACCTGTATCGAGCGGGAAGGATCACACGTCAATCTGGTCAAGGACTCGATTGCTTTTTTAAAGACGATGGTTGCCTTGTATCAACGGCATCGTTAAATACCCTGTACCGACCCGCTGCATATCGAGTCGGTACAGGGTATTTGTCATGTCTTGGATTTTTTAGGCCGACGAATCGTTGAGGACAGTTTCTCGCGGAACCGCTGACGAACCGCTCCGAACCGTTGACCTGTCATCCACCAGATCAGCAGCCCGCTCAAGGGGAACGCGAGCAGCAGGACGGTCAGTCCGACATAATAGACGGGACGTAAGACGACAGTGACATCGGCGGTTGCTTGAGTGGACCGGTACAACTGACTGACGCCGTTCAGCGCGATGTTACCCCGCATCGGCGCGACACCGTCACGCAACTCAAAGAGCGGTGTCGGCGAATCGTTGACCGTAAAACGACCAAGGGGCTCCTGACTCGTAATATGTCGATTCATCAACGACGGGGTGACACCAAGTTTCTCGGCTGGTGTTTGAGCGAACAGCGGTTTTCCGGTCTGCTCCGCCATCACAAACTGATCGACGAGGATCAGTTGATCGTAAGGGAGAAACTCCAGATTTTTAAGCTGTAAGCTGCCCGCCTTTTTCTCATTACCGCGTGTCCAGATGTGGAGTTGCATCCGCACCGCCTTTTTCGGAGGAATGATCATCTGTTCGTAATGATTCCAGCGGCTCTTTTTGTCTTCCTCGACTTCATTGATGAAATCGGTCCCGATGACACGGTCTTTTTCATCCAGATAAAAGACTTTCAAGTGACGTTGCCGCACGTTTTTACTGACCGCATCAAACTGCAACAAGTATTCATGGTTCGGACGTGCCTTGATTTTTTGAGAGGCGAAGATATACCAGTCACACGAACAAGTTGCTTCATATTCCATTCGATACGTACCGTCTTTTTCGCTCCCGCTAAACATATCGTCCGTGATCGAGACACATGTCGCACAATTGGCGGCTGCTTCCGGTTCCGTAAGTGGCTTGTCGGTGACGATTTCACTCGGATCAAACTGATGCAGATCGTCCATCGTAACGAGTGACGGAACGGCACTCGCATACACCAGTTCAATCTCATAACGACCGCCCATCAACGGAATGTCTTCCAGCGTAATCTGATGAAGTGCCGAGTAGACATCCGGCAAAGATTCGAGTTGATACGGAAAATCCCGGTGCAACGGATCGAAGGTCACGGTTTCTTGACCAATCGCTTGTTTTCGGATGTCCGGCGTCTTGAAATCCTGCGCTGTCAAGACACGCCGGTAGATGATTTTTTTCCCATCGCGCAGCAAGACGGTCAACCGGCCATTTGTGTTCGTCGGTCGTGTCGCTTTCAGCTGGATGTCATAGGTTCCATCCTCAGCAACATCAATCGTTCGGCGTAACGTTCCTTTTTGAGCAGCTACACCTTTTCCGAAACTGAATCCGGGATAGTTACGTTCGGATTGAAGGTGTCCCTCGTAATCAAAGGCGTTTTCTGCTTCGAGCACCATCAACGTTTTGGTGATTGGAAGTTTCTCTTCCAGTCGTTCCTGAACTTTCGTCCATTCTGTTTTTGGAATCAAGACGATGTTTTGAACGGCATTAAAGCCGGACGTATTCGTGATGCGGAGTGTCGAACTTGTGTTGTCTGCGACGAAGTTTCCGAGAGGCACCCAAACGAGTTTTGCGCCTGCCGCTTGCTTCGTCTTGACAGAGAATGTTTGGTCGTTGAATTCAAAGTCAAGCTGGCCGCCGTTTTGGTTCAATAAGACACGTGCGTAACCGGCATAACGACCTCGGGTAGTCTCTTTTGTCATCTCAATCGTGTTCGGTACCATATAGTCCTCGAAACTGAAAATCTTGATATCGTGGACCCACCAATACGTCTTCCGTTCCGGACGCTGAAAACTCAGCAAATCAATCCGCATCGTCTTGGCGTCTTTCGGGGTGACGTACTCGCCTTGAAGATGGATTGCGTCAAGATCACCGGAGTCGCGGGGAGCGACGACATACGTCTGATTCAGTTCACGATCTTTGGCATCGTAAAACCGGACTTTGACGTGCAACCGGTCAACACCACGACCGGACGCTGTGATGTCAAACCGGTACGCATTGTTCGGTAAGGCGTCCAGCTTGCCGGATTTCGCGACCTGCCAAATGTATTTCGGATCACCCTCTGCGACTTCCGCCCGCAGGACAGGCAGGTTATTTTCCTTTGACAAAGGATTAGGGGATAAGTCGACGATGTCCGGATTATCCGCTTTGAAAAATGTCTCGTCCTCAAGCATCGAGTTGAACGACGCGACTTGTTTCGTCTTCAACTGATCGAGTTTATAGACGGGGGCATCTATCTTTGCCGAGGCGAAAGACAAGCCGATTCCATCCCCGAAGTCGAGATCGAATGATGGATTGCTGATTCCTTGTGTCCGTAAATACCAGCGCCAATCACTGTTTGCCAAAAACGTTTTGCCCCAGTTCAGGAACGAGTTGGCGGAGTCGATCGCGTCAAACGGTTTCCAGAAGTATTGTTCCGGTACCTGACTCAGTAACACATCGTTTTCTTCCGCCATCTCGATGATGTCGTCTTTCTTTAACCACGATAAGCCGTCTTGATGGGCTTGGGTCGCATACAAAATGGATTGGGGACCAAGTTTATAATCATCCAAAGTCGAGAAAGTGACTGACCGTTCGAGACCGTATGGGGTCAGAATCAACTGTGGAACAGTCCGACTGTCAAGTGGCTCGATTAAATCGAATAACGTAAACAGCCCCACTTGTTTTGTCGCGAGCAGATCGTGTTGGGTGGCGAGAATCTTTTTATTGAAGGCTTGCCGCTCCTTCATGCCCGTATATTCCGTCCGGTACGCGAACTGTTGCAGACCAAACGCCTGTGCAATTTGCCCGGCTTGATCGGAGCGGCCCGTATCGAGCAAATATTGCATGAACGTCATCATGTAGCGGACCGTCTGGGTGGTACCTTCGTGATGAAAAACCGTGTTTGCCTGCGAACCGTAGACTTGGACGTCCCCGGTCGCTTTGGTTTCGCCGTCCGGATGCGGATTTTTATTCCAGGTCGGTGTCGCGACCCCCGTACTCGGTTGTGTCATTTCATCTGCAATCGGAAACTGAAGCCATTTCCCGTCAATCAGTTCTTGAACGACGGTATATTCTTTCGGCATCTTCACCGGATGATAAAAACCTTCCATGTAGACGGCGCGATACGGCCAGAAAAACAACCCGAGGGCGATGACAGTCGTTCCAATCGCAAGCAGGCGGTAAACCGGAAGCGGCAACGTTTTGGAAGGGCGGTTGAACACGGTCGCGAGGCTTGAAGCGAGCAACAAACTATAGCTGACCATCAGCAATCCGACTAACTTGTTGGGGTCACGAAACATGGCGCCGATCAGCGGAGTCTTCGTGACGAACAAGACAAAGAGGTCGGCGACCTGCTCGTGAGTCCCTGTCGCAAAAACAATCAACGGGATGCTGAGACCGGTGAAGAATAACAGGATTGGCTGACGATAGGAGACAAACGCACCAAACGAAATCAACAACAGAATAACGCCGCCGCCTAACCAGAAACTGAGCGGTAACGTCGTCAGATCGAACATCGGCCACCAGTAGCTCGTTAAATAAAACACATTCGTCCACGAAGAATGACGGCTGAACAACATCAACGTATCAGAGACATTGATGTTGTGTTGCGAAGCTTGCGATCCGGTCAAGATGGAACCGACATACATGAAAAACCAGTATGAATTAAACAATAGGAAAACAAGAGAAAAGGCAATCGTGGAGCGGACATAAAAACCAATCAACGGTTTAATGATCTGCTCTTTCCGACGTGTCCAAAAGGTCTTCGCAAAAATCAGGGCGACCATGATGCCCATGTAGATCAAGGAGAAGAAAAAGTAATGGATGCCGGCTGCCATGAAAGCAAAGACGACGGATAGTCCGGTAATGTCGATCCATGTCCGGCGCGACAGCCGGTCGGATAATGAAAAGTTCGGATTGAATTGTTCACGGAACTTGGGATCAAATATATTAAAAAACAACAACAAGGCGAGTGGGAAGACGGAGTAGCCACATAAGAGATAAATGTGCTGGATCCGCGTGATGACCCATGGATTCAAGGCATAAAACAAAGCGGCGATGCCAAAAGCGACGAGTGATAAAAAAGAAAAGTGAGGTGAGACGTAGACCGAATGCAACCGTTTTGTTAAAGCGAACATCGAAACAGCGGACACGATCAACAAGCCAAAAATAAACGACTTGATCAAAATCGGACCGGACGCACCAAACAGTAAACTGAGCAGATAAAAGGGAAAGATGTAAATCAGACGGGCGACATTCAACAAGGTCGTCGTACTCCAGCGGTTATTCCAGGCGCCAAAAATTTCCTCGAGATAACGATTGGACGAGAGACCAAATGACATATCACTGAAGACGACCATTCCCGGTTTCAGCAGGGGGGCGCCGTACAAAACAATCAAAACGAGAACGCCGGTTAACACGAGAGCATCTTTGTGATAGGTTCGACCAAATCTGCGGGCAACATCGAGTAGTGATTGTAGTGAGGTCTGCATCAAAGAACTCCTCTCTCAAAAAAAGGTCAATTCTCTTACTATTCGGGATATGATGGGATGATTCCTAGAACGGCTCCACTTAATTTTAACAAAAATGCAAGCAGGCTCCTCCGTCTGAAGGAGGAGCCTGCTTGATTTAGGTTACCGATCGATATGATTGGTCAATTCATCAACCAATTGTTCCAACGAACTTGTCATCTGACCGAGTGATTGGGTCATCGTTTCAAATTCGTGTTGGACGGTCGTTTGCTGTTCGAGTGAGACGGCAGTCGACTCAATGCCGTACCGGACTTCAAGCGAAGCGGCTCGGGTCGTCTCCATCCGTTGTTCGATATCGAGCATCTGGACACCGACTCCTTGACGCGCTGTTTGAATCGAGTTGATGCTTTGTTCGACCTCCTGTACCAGTTGCGTGATGTCAGAAAATGTCTGCCGGACACGCTTGGTCATCTGTCGGTTTTCCGACAGTGTCGTCGTATAACTGGCTGCCGTTTCCTTGATTTGATCGGTATCCGCAATCAATGCCTGTAAAACTTCCGTCACTTCATTGGCATAACTGCGCGACTGGACGGCAAGGTGACCAACTTCCGTCGCGACGACGGCAAAGCCACGTCCGGCATCACCGGCACGTGCCGCTTCGATGGCTGCATTTAACGCTAGCAAGTTCGTCTGACCGGCAATCGCTTCCAGATTCGCCAGGATTTTTTGGATTTTATCGGACCGACCGGCCATGGCGGTGATGGAAGTATGCAGACCATTCGTCGATTCGACCATCGCTTCGACCCGGCGATCCATCAGATGCATTTCTTCATTTCCGGTCAAAGCGGTTTTCGTCATATTTTCCGTCGTTGTGGCCGTCCGTGCCATTTTCGCCTGAATCGTTGCGATAGCCGCATTGACCTGATGCAATTGATCTGTTCCTTGTTGCATCGATTGGTGTTGTCCGTCGGCAGAGTCAACAATCGGCGCAATCGCAGTCGCAATTTGATTGGTCGCTTCGACCGATTGGACAGCGGCTTGTTGTAAATGCCTCGTATTGGTTTTTAAACTACCGACCAGGGATTCAATCTGCTGACTGACATTCGTGATCAGTTTCGTCGCATCCGCTTCGCGGCGTGATGCCGCCTGACGTTCCTTATTCTGAACAGCGATTTGAATGATGAGCGCAGCACTCGTCAAAATCAGGAAGACAGCATGAATCATCAGGATACTGAACGGATAACCGGCTGTACCGCAAATCAACGCCGGTACAAAAAAGAATCCGGCAAAATGTTGAACGGCGAACAGAACGGTACTGACAAGAATCAAATCAATCCGACGGAAGTAGGCAATCAAGGCCAACACCATAAAAATTGAGAAATGGTATTCGACGAGTCCGTTTCCGCCGGCGACAATCGACATACTGGAGAAAGTTAACGTCACCGTCAACAAAAGCGGTACGTTTTTACTGCGCGGGCGCATTCGGTACAAGACTGTAGCAGCAAGCAAACAAATGACCGGTAACAAAGCAATCCAAGTCAGAGCGATTGGTGAGGCGGCACTGACGTTTCCACGAATGATTTGATAGCCGTCAGCAAAAGTGGTGAATCGGTGTAAAACATGAACGATGAGTGACAAGATGACAACAAATGAACTAATCCCAAGCATAAGCTGATTCCGGCGTTTCATAAAATAAAATTCCTCCAATTTTTAGTTGCAGCTGAAATAAAGCACGAATGCACACGCTGAATGTATCTCACTATCGGTTGGCCATTTCAGATTGTTTAGCTTCAAGATGTTTAAAATAAAATTAAATCTTAAAATAGGAAATCAAGGATAAACAAACACGATGTGGGGTATAGAAATGCATTGAGACTTGTAGGAGGAACGCGTATGAAATGGAAGGGTAGAGAAAGAAGTTCAAACGTCGAAGATCGACGGGGGATGGGTGGAAAAGGAGTCGCTGGGATTGGTGGTGGCCTTGGAATCATTATTCTAATCGTTGTTACTTTGATGGGAGGCAATCCGGCTGATCTGTTAGGGGGACTAACAGAATCGGATAACGGCAGCCAGACAGAGTACCAAGAAACGGCGAAAGAAAAAGAAGCGGCTGATTTTGTCTCTGTTGTCTTAGCCGACACGGAAGAAGTCTGGACAAAGGAATTTAAACAAGACGGGATGACCTATAAAGAACCGACGCTCGTCCTCTATAAGGATCAGGTCAGTTCAGCGTGTGGACAAGCCGGGAAGTCTGTCGGGCCTTTTTATTGTCCAGGTGATCAGAAATTATACATCGATCTTAGTTTTTATGATGAGTTACAAACGAAGTACGGCGCACCCGGCGATTTTGCGATGGCGTATGTCATCGCCCATGAAGTCGGACACCATGTCCAGACACTGCTCGGTACGTCGGACGAAATCATGCCGCTCCGTCAAAAGATGAGTGAAGAGAAGTTTAACAAATACCTCGTTCGTTTTGAGTTGCAGGCGGATTATTATGCCGGCGTTTGGGCGCACCATGCGCAAGGACAAAACTTGCTTGAAGAAGGGGATCTGGAAGAGGCGCTTGGTGCTGCGAATGCAGTTGGGGACGATACGTTACAAGAAAAAGGACAAGGTTATGTCGTGCCGGAAAGCTTTACCCACGGTACTTCCGCACAGCGGGAACGTTGGTTCCAAAAAGGATTCGACAACGGAACGATTGAAGGCGGCGACACCTTCAAGGCGAAGAACTTATAAGCATGAGCAACAGGCACCACTTCATAACGAAGTGATGCCTGTTTTAGATTAATCGTTGTATTGGTTGAACATCGCTGTATCGTCCGGGACATTGGCAAGGTAGACGATTTTTCCGTCTGCATCCAGTCGGGCGATATCCGTTCCGTCTTGCGTGAAGACCGATCCGTCCGCCCGCTTACCGCAAACGGCCCAGCGTGTTTCCATCGTATCCCCTGTTTCTGAAGGAACCCAGCCGGCGTACATGTGCTTGATGTCTTGATTGGCCGTAAAAACCATCCGGACGAACTGTTTCCACGCTTCGATTCCGTGTTGTCCCTGTCCGTTGAGGACGAATGTGATGTCATCCGAAAATAGTGCAATCAAATCCGTAAAGGCTTGCTCGTCGGTCCGGGAAGCGTCAAATAAATCAAAATAACGGTCAAGTGTAGTAGTGTTCATCATAATAATCTCCTTTTAGTTGCGAATCATTTTTTCTTCGATTAAGCTTTGCAGTTTTGTCAGATGGTCAGGCGGACAATTCAAATAAATTTCGCGGCGGATCGAATCAATCGTTTCGCGTTTGAGCGTCGATTGCCACGACTGTTCGGCTTCTGTCATCAAGTCGGACAATAAGCAGATGTTTTGGTTTTGGATGCCCATCAAATCTTCAAAGACTCCGCTTGACGCATACAACGATTGTTTCCCTTCAATCGCTTCATAGACATCAAAAACACGAATTTGTTCAGGGGAAGCTTTCAGACGGAATCCGCCTTTGGCTCCGGGAACGGATATCAACAGATCCGCATGAACGAGCTTCCGGAGCAGTTTTTGAAAATAGGTCGGGGAAGCGCCGAGTTGTTGGCTGATGAATTCGCCCGGCAGGACCCCTTTATCCGGTAAAAACGTCAATAACAGCATGGCATAGATGGATTGCTCAACACCGGTTTTCATTTGCATAAAACATTCTCCTTTTTGTATAACGTGGATAACTATTGTCCACGATACAACCGGATCAATGAATTGTCCAGTAAAATGTCTCTCACAAAACCGTCACACCTTTTCGGCAGCATACCCGTGGCATCAACAGAATGGATTCGGTATACTAAATGTACGATATGTGAAAATATTCACTAAAAGTCGTTCACACTTTGTGAAAGGGCGTTTGATTATGAATCCACTTAAAGGAATCATCACGATTCCGCGTTCAATTTTAATACAACTGATGCTGGCGGCCGTCTTAATGGGTGTTGCCGTCATCGGTCAATCCTATTTAATCGTCATCATCGTCGATCGGATTTTCCTGCAAGGGGATCCGTTCGCGGCAGTCATTCCGTTGCTTGGTGTCCTATTGTTGATGCTTGTCCTGCGCGTCGGCGTCACGTATTGGAACGGACGTCTCGGGACGAATCTTGCGGCACGGGTCAAACAAGACTTACGCCAGGCACTTGTCGCGAAATATACGAAAAACTCCGTTGAATCGATGCTCGAAGGACAATCCGGAAAAAAGGTCAGTGTCCTACTGGATTCCGTCGATGAGATGGACAGTTATTACAGTCAGTACATGCCGAAAGTCATCCAGACGTCGATCGTCCCGCTGATGGTGCTGATTGCAGCCTTCAGCTATGACTGGGTCACGGGACTCGTCATGATGATTACAGCCCCGTTCATTCCGTTGTTTTACATCGTCATCGGGATCATGACCCAAAATCGGGCCGATACGCAACTGGAGAAGATGAATGCCTTCTCCGGAACATTTCTGGATACGTTACAGGGACTGACGACGTTGAAATTATTTGGTCGGGCGAAGGCCCAACAGGACGTCATCGAACGGAGCAGCCTCGACTTTCGGGATGCGACATTGACGGTGTTGAAACTTGCCTTCTTGTCATCACTGATGCTCGAATTCATCTCGATGCTCAGTATGGGAATGATTGCGCTTGAAGTCAGCTTACGTTTGATTCTGTTCCAAAGTATCACCTTTGTCCCGGCCTTTTTGATGTTGGTATTGGCGCCGGAATACTATCTGGCGTTAAAGGAAATGGGCGCAGCCTTCCATACGGGACGGGGCAGTGTCGCGGCCGCGAAACAGATTGCAGCGGAACTGACGGAAGATGACCGGAGCGTCGTCTTCGGACAGACGGAACTACCGGCAGCCCGTCCACCACGGATCGAATTAAAGGACGTCGCTTTTTCATACCGCGATGCCCGGTTTGCGATGACCGAACTGAATCTTGCGATCGAACCGTATCAGAAGGTCGCGTTGATCGGTCGCAGCGGAGCCGGCAAATCAACGGTCCTTCAGTTATTGGCGGGTCTCGCCGATCCGCAGGACGGACAACTGTTACTTGACGCTCAACCCCGTCAGATGATCACCGAAGCAAGCTGGTTCCGCCAACTGAGCTATATCTCCCAGCATCCGTATTTGTATGCCGGGACACTTGCGGAGAATATTGCAATTGGTGAATTACGCGAGGCATCACGTTCAGCGATTGAACAGGCCGCATCTGACGCCGGTCTGACAGAACTGATTCAGCAGTTGCCGAACGGACTCGATACGGTGATCGGGGAAGGCGGACGCGGATTATCCGGCGGAGAAAAACAGCGCGTTGCCTTGGCGCGTGCGTTCTTAAAACGACCGAACATCATCTTGTTTGATGAACCGACGACCGGTCTTGACGTCAAGACGGAACGGTTGCTGCAAGAAGCAATCACTGTTTTAGGACGTGAAGCAACGGTCATCACGGTCGCCCACCGATTGCATACGATTGAACAATCGGATCAAATCGTCATTCTGGAAGCAGGACGGATTGTCGACCGGGGAACACATGAAGAATTACTCGAACGTGAATCGGAGTATGCGATGATGCGTGCCGTTCAACGAGGGGAGGAGACACGATGAAAGAGTTGATGGGAATTTTTCGCT
This sequence comes from Exiguobacterium antarcticum DSM 14480, assembly GCF_000685865.1. Taxonomy (GTDB): domain Bacteria; phylum Bacillota; class Bacilli; order Exiguobacteriales; family Exiguobacteriaceae; genus Exiguobacterium_A; species Exiguobacterium_A antarcticum. The sequence continues at coordinate 1,597,095 of NZ_JMKS01000003.1, forward strand.
TGATGTTGCACCAAAAACGAGACATCGTCTTCTCGATTGTCTTCGGTGTTCTGGCTGGAGTCACAGCGGTCGGTTTATTTGCGGCAAGCGGCTTTCTGATTTCAAAAGCCGCTTTATTGCCACCGATCCAGACACTGGCTGTCTTGATTGCCTTACAGAAACTGTCGAGCTTGACGCGGGCGGCGAGTCGTTACGCCGAACGCTATTATTCACACCGGGCGACGTTTACGATTCTCAGTGACTTACGGACGACGTTTTATAAACGACTCGAGCCGCTTGCACCGGGGATCTTTGCGAAGTACCGGAGTGGTGACCTGCTCGCACGAATTGTCGGTGACGTCGAAAGTCTCCAAAATACGTTTTTACGGGTCGTCTATCCACCGATCATCTTAGTGCTCGTTTTTCTTTGTACGATCTTTTTCGTCAGCTTCTTTTCACTCAGTGTTGCGCTTGTCCTCGTGATTGGTCTTCTGTTGACGGGATTCGTCATTCCCGGCTGGTTTGCCTACCGGGAACAACGCTTTGCCCGGTCCGTTCGGGCACGGCGGGGGGAACTGTCGACGGAAGTGACGGAATTGTTCCAGGGCTACCGGGATTTAAAGATTTATCAACAACTCGGAAACAAGGAAGCAGAACTGAATGCTGTCGCAGCGCGGTACGTGGCGGAAGAAAAACGCAACGGGCTGCACGCCGTCTCGAATCTTGCATGGAATACACTCGCCACCTTGATCATTTCCTGGATTGTGTTGGGTCTCGGTGCTTATCTGGTCGCCGACGGTCAGCTCGACGGTGTTTTCCTGGCCTTACTCGTCATGACCTCGTTGACGGTGTTTGAAAATGCAGCCCCAATGGCGATTTTGCCGGGCTTCTTTGAAGACAGCCGCCATGCGGCGCGACGGCTCGATGATGTGGTCGAAGCGACAGCGGAACCGGAATATCGTTCGTTTGAGCTGACGCGGGCACCGGAACTCCGGGCCGAACAGGTCACGTTTGCGTTTCCCGATCAGGAACGTCCGGTCTTACGAGACGTCAGCGTGACGTTTCCTGCCGGCAGCAAAACAGCAATTGTCGGAGCGAGCGGCTCCGGGAAATCGACCTTACTGCAACTGTTGTTGCGGATGTATCCGGCAGACGGGATCCGGATTGAGGGAACCCCCGGTCAAGAGATCGATCCGGAAGCGGTATGGCGACAGTCGAATGTCGTCTTGCAACAAAACCATTTCTTTTACGGAACGATCCGCGACAATCTGCAGCTTGCTAGTAGCGAGGCAACGGATGATCAGATGATCGAAGCACTGAATCAAGTGGGCCTTTCGTTGCTCGCTCTTGACGACCGGGTGCTCGAAAAAGGGGAAAACCTGTCCGGCGGTGAAAAACAACGGCTGGCGATTGCCCGGATTTTCTTACGGCAAGCTCCGCTCTACCTGCTCGACGAACCGACCTCATCAGTCGATGCCTTGACGGAACAGACGATCTTGCAGCACTTATTCGCACGTGCAACGGATGCAACGCTGTTGCTGGTCAGTCACCGTCTCGCAGGACTCGAGAAGATGGACCAAATCGTTGTCATGGAGCAAGGTCAAGTCGTCGAAGTTGGCACGTATGCTGATTTGATGGCACGACAAGGTGCTTTTTATGCCTTAAAACAAGTCGAACAATCAGTCTTTACACCGGATCAACTGGTCCGTTAAACCAACAGCCCCCTCCGTCGCTACCAAAGCGTTGGAGGGGGCTGTTTACTATGAAGAGAATTCAATAAGGCAGGACAGCTGGCTTGTGTCTCGCCTGAGGAAAGCGCGTGAGAAAAGAGTGATTGCTTTTGAAACCATCCCTTTTGAGGCTATCAAAAAGCCGCCTTGTTTCACGATTCTGAAAGTAAAAAGTACAATTCAGCTGCGCTGTCAGGAACAAACAAGACCCGATTTTCTGTCTTTAGACAGGAAATCGAGTCTTATTTCTCGTGTAAGTCAAATCTATTGATTTTAATACGGTCGCATCAACGCACGGACGGGACTGCCGTCACCGTCGACGAGCGGAAGCGGAACGGCGTTTAAGTGATAGTCACCTGGTGTGATCGCATCGAGTACGAGCCCTTCCAAGATGTGGACACCGTGTGCTGCGAGGGCATGGTGGGCACTCATCTCTTTACTGTCGATTGCGTCAACAGACGGTAAATCAAGACCAATCAATTCGATACCCAGTGCTCCGAGACGTTCGGCAAGACTCGGTGTCAGGACCGGAATCGTCTCCGGGAACACGGATTTATCGACCCAGCCGTCCGTTTTGATGATCAACCGGCGGACATCGGTTAAATCAAATGCCTCGAGATCACTTGCGACAAGTTCGGTCCGACCGGGCAGATAAATGACACGGGCATGACCGATGTAGAGGTCCGGATCAAGATCAATCACTTTTTGACCGGCATCGTCAAAGTGAAACGGTGCATCGATGTGGGTGCCGGTGTGCAGACTCATCGTGACTTGACCGACGTTGACGGAACCGGTGTCGGCTTTACTCCAATTAATCGTGTAGTTGAACTTCGTATCGCCCGGCCATGTCGTAACGGACGAGGTTAATGGTTGTGAGACATCGATCCAACGGTTCATAGAAGATTCCCCCTCAAAGTTTTGTCCGGACCGACCAGAGTTCCGGGAAAAAGCGGTGGTCGAGCACACGGCGCAGATAACTGACGCCGGACGAACCACCCGTTCCCGGTTTTTGACCGATGATCCGTTCGACGGTGCTCATATGATTAAAGCGCCACATCTGTTGCTGGCTGCCGATGTCGAGCAACTTTTCACCGAGTTCATATAAATCCCAGTACTGTTCGACGTCCTGATAGACGATGGCCCAGGCGGCTTCGACACTCGCGTCAGCTTCCCAGTCTTGCGTGACATCCCGGTTGAGGATCGTCTCGTCAATCGGTAAGCCGCGCCGGTGCATCGCCCGGACGGTTTCGTCATAGATGCTCGGTGTCTTCAAGTCTGCCGTTAATTGAGTGAACAGCGCCGTTTCGTGCTCATAGACCCGCAGCATCTGCGCATTCTTAAACCCGAGGGCAAACTCGATTTGCCGGTTTTGGTAAGACTGGAATCCGGATGAATGTCCCAGCGAATCACGGAACTCCAGATACTCAGCCGGTGTCAGCGTCGAGAGGACACTCCACGATTGAATCAATTGTTGTTGAATTTTCGAGATCCGGGCGAGCATCTTAAACGACCGCTCAAGCTGATCGTCGGCAATCGCTTTAGTGGCGGCCGACATCTCATGCAAAATCAACTTCATCCAAAGCTCACTTGTCTGATGGATGACGATGAACAGCATCTCATCATGATGGTCCGATAAGCGTTGCTGGCTCGTCAAAAGCGAGTCGAGCTGTAAATAATCCCCGTAAGACATATCTTTTTTGAAGTCGGTTTGAATCGTTTCTTCGATTTGCGTCGCATCCGTCTGTTTCATTCCAATCGATCCCCTTTACGTCAAAGTGATTGTGAACGGTTTGTTTGATCCGCTTGCGGCGGATTGTTGCGTTTCCAAAACACATAGGCAATCGTCAAGAACAGTAACCATGGAACTCCGAATTTCAAGACGATTTGGAAATCCGTGAACCAGGTCGTGATGACGAGGGCAAACAGCAGGATGGCCCCGAGTGCCGTCAAGTACGGATAGCCCATCATGCGGACCGGCAGTTTCCGTCCACCGTCCCGTTCCCAGGCTTTCCGGAAATAGAGGTGGGAGATGAAAATCATGAACCAGGTGAAGATTGCCCCGAACATCGAAATCCCCATCATGAACGGATAAGAGACACTCGACTGGCTGCTGATGACAGCGGCAAGGAAAATCCCGAGCGTCGAGACGGCAAGTGCAAACAAGGGAACACCTTTCGTATTCAATCGGCTGAAAATCCGCGGTGCGTACGTTGCTTTCGACAACGAGTACATCATACGCGTCGACGCATACAACTGACTGTTCATCGCGGATAAGGCAGCCGTCAGGATGATGAAGTTCATGATGCCGGCAGCACCGGGAATCGATAACATCTCCATCACTTTGACGAACGGGCTTTGATCGACACCGCCCGCCTGTTGCCACGGCACGATCATCAACATCAAGGCAATCGTGATGACATAAAATGTCGATAAGCGGAAGACGGTGGCCTTCAGTGCTTTTGGCACCGCGACATCCGGATCTTTCGCTTCACCGGCCGTGACGGCAATCAGTTCCGTCCCGAGAAAACTAAATAACGAGATGAAGACGGCAATCCAGAGACCGGAAAAACCAAACGGCAGGAAGCCACCGTCATTCGTAAAGTTTTGCGTACCGATGTCCGGAGAGTTACTCCCGAAGACCAGGTATGCGCCGAGAATCATGAACATTAAAATCGCACTGATTTTAATGACGGAGAACCAGTATTCAAATGTCGCAAACGTATTGACGGTCGTTGCGTTGATATAAATCAAGGCAATCGCAAAGACAAAAATCCAGATGTAACCGGGAACGTCCGGAAACCAGTATTTCATGTAGATGGCGATGGCGCTGACTTCGACACCGATTGCAAGAACGTTCGCGACCCAGTAAGAATAGCGGACAAGAAATCCAGCGTATGGACTGATGTATTGTTCGGCAATCGTTCCGAATGAGCCGGACGTCGGGTGGGCGACGGTCATTTCCGCGAGGCAACCCATCAAGAGCAGGACGATGAAGGCACCGATCGCGTAACTGACGAGGACACTTGGTCCGGCGAGACTGATGGCGAGACCGCTCCCGAGAAAAAGTCCCGTTCCGATCGCGCAACCCATCGCAATCATTGTTAATTGGCGTGTTTTTAAGTCACGCCGTAGTTCAGTAGGGTGTTCTTTCATAATTCCTCCTTACGCGACGACTTCGCGTTCGTTCTTAAACTGTTCATATTGTTTTTCGTCCATGATCGTTTTCAAAATCGAGACGACCTCATAGACATCTTCAAAGCTATTATACAAGGCAACAGGGGCCAGCCGGACAATATTCGGTGCCCGGAAATCAGGAATGACGTGATGCGCCTTCAATGCTTTACAGATCCGTGCCGCTTCCGGATGTTCGAGACTCAAGTGAGCACCACGTCGTTTGTCGTCACGCGGGTTCCCGATTACAAAGCCGTACGGCGTCAATTCCTGATCGACGAGCGTCATCATGTAGTCCGTCAGTGCCAATGACTTTGTCCGGACTGCGTCGATCCCGACTTCTGCAAACAGCTCGAGTGCACCGATTTGCGGGGCGAGGCTCAAGACGTGCGGCGTTCCGATCTGGAAGGCACCGGCGTTTTCGGCAGGAGTCATCGTATGATCCATATCAAACTGTTTATCTTTACGGGAGCCGAACCAGCCGGTCAGACCCGGCAACGTGCCGAAATGCCGTTCGTGGACAAACAGTCCGCCGACCGTTCCCGGACCGCCATTTAAATGTTTGTAGTTGCACCAGTAGGCAAAGTCGACGCCCCAGTCATGAAAGGCATGCGGAATCGCACCGACGGAATGACAGCCGTCAAAGCCGATCAAGATACCGCGGGCATGGGCTTCCCGTGTCAGACGTTCCATATCTAAAATCTGACCACTCCGGTACAGGACGGTCGGTAAGACAATCAACGCGATCTCCTCCGTCATCGCGGCAATGATATCCGCTTCATCGAGAAACCGTCCGTCACGACTCTCGACTTGGACGAGATGTTCTGCCGGATCGAGTCCGCGCAACCGCAGCTGACTTTGAAGCGCATAAATGTCAGACGGGAATGTTAAGCTGTCGGCTAAAATCTTTGTCCGTTGTCCGGATGGGGCAAAAAACGTTGCTACGAGTTGATGCAGATTGACCGTCGTCGAACCGGTCACCATGACTTCATCCGCACTTCCGCCAACGAGGGGTGCGTTTAAGGCAGCCAGTTTTTCAGACAGTTCAAACCACGGATGGCGTCCTTTCATCCATCCGTCAATCCCGAGTTCGCGCCAATCGGCGAGTGATTCGAGCAACGTGGTTTCCGCCCGTTTCGATAACAGCCCAAGTGAGTTGCCGTCCATGTAAATCGAGCCTTCCTGGAGATAAAATTCGTCCCGGTAAGGGGCCAGTCGATCCTGTTCGTCTCGTTCGATTGCTTCCGCACGCTTAGCGGTCAATGGCATGTCCGTTCCTCCTCAAAATGAATCCGTAATCAATTTTGACAAAAGCGTAGCAAACAAATTGACATTGTGTCAATATTATCGGATAGAGAAGCAGGAGAGGTGGGGAAAATCATGAAATCAGACGACATGAAAATCGATAAACGGCATCTTCGGACAATCCGGACACGGGAAAAACTGTTGGTGGCAGCCCGGGAAGTTTTTCTCGAAAACGACTTTCAAACGACGACGATTTCACAAATCATCAAGCGGGCAGGTGTCGGCTACGGGACGGCATACGTTCACTTTGAAGGAAAAGATGAACTGTTAATCGTCCTGATGGAAGACGTCATGGATCGTTTTCATCAAGTGGCGGAACAACCGTTTGAGCCAGGAACAGCTGAAGAAGCTAAAAAACAAATCGAGCAACAGGCGACGGCTTTCCTGCGGCTCGCCGAACAAGAACGGGAGATGCTCCGAATCGTCGAACAGGCAATCGGCGTGTCGTATATCATCCGGGCCAAGTGGAAACAAATCCGCGAACGCTTCATTGAACGGATCAGCCGCGACGTCCGCTATGCGCAGGGCAGTGGACTCGCCCGTTCGGACCTCAATCCGACACTCGTTGCACGCGGCTGGTTTTTTGCAAACGAAATGTATCTGTTCGAAGTGATCCGGGAAGAGACGACAGCGTCGATTGAAGAAATCGCGAAAACCTTGACGGCGGTCTATACGACCGGACTGTACGAACACGATTAAAGCCGCTTGTTCCCGGGAATCCTTTAGGGGAAGGGAGCGATAAGCATGGCATTTGATTACGATTTAGATTTTGAGACGACGGATTTTCGGAAAGAACCGGAAAAGTACCGCGTCGGACGGGGGGAGCAGGGCGTCCTGCTCGTTGAACCGTATAAAGGAGAAATTTTGCCGCACTGGCGATTCAAGACGCCGGAAATCGCAACGGAATCTTCTGAAAAAATCTATCAGATGTATTTGGATTACAAAGAAGCCGGAGACTTCGTCGGGATGGACATGGCGCGGAAATTTATTCAGATGGGACACACACGGGCACGCCGGTACACGAATTACAAAGGCGGACGGAAATATAAAAACAAAGAGACGGGCGAGTTGAACGAGCGGAAAATCGATCCGGAAAAAGCGAAGTCGGCTGAAATTTTCCGAGAAAAATGGAATCTGATCCGGGCGGATGAAGAGTATTTAACATTAAAAAAGGCGCATCAAAAACAATATGGCTAAACGAACGGTCAGGAGTTCTACAAGCGGAGGAATGGAGTGGAGACGGTGCGAAACGGATCAAAAATCATATTGGCAATTGTGGTCGTCGGTGTACTGGCGTTGAGTTGGTGGCTCGTATCGCCGCTGTTCTTGCATCAAGCCGTGGATGAGAAATTGCCTCCCGCTTCTTCGACGGTAGAACAAGAAGATGAGACAACAGCATCCGAGACGGACCAGTCGGAACCTACAACACCGGCTCCCGAAGAAGCACAGGCTGACTTCTACGGAACGTTTGTGGACGGTGAAAAAAATTATCAAACGTCAGGAAAGATTAAAACGGTAACGGCAGACGACGATGTGTTATATCTGCGATTCGAAGATTTTCAAACGATGAACGGACCGGACTTGTTTGTTTACTTGGTGGAGCCAGGCAAAGAAACGGCAGACGGGATCCGCCTCGGGGCGCTAAAAGGGAATCAGGGAGACCAAAACTACGTCCTCCCGAAAGAAGTGGATTTGACGCAACATAGCCGTGTCGTCATCTGGTGTCGCGCCTTTGATGCTGATTTTGGAACGGGTGAATTAAAAGCAACAAGTGAATAAAAACAGCAACTCGCTTCCGGATGTGATATCGGAAGCGAGTTGCTTTTTGTCTGGTATTAAGACGTTTGTTCGATTTTTTTGATCAGCCGGGACTGACGGCGTTGCCAGATGACAGAACCAATCAAGGTCACAGCGAGGAAAACAAGTCCGAGTACGAACGGATAGAGAATGTTGACGTCATATAACAATCCGGCAAGTGTCGGACCGAGGACGTTTCCGATACTCATGTAGGCATTGTTCATGCCCATCGCAAAACCTTGTTCGTTTCCGGCGAGCTTGGAAATCATCGTGTTCAAGACCGGACGTAGGATGGATGTCGCAAGGAAAATGACGAGTGTGACGGCAAAGAATCCACCGTAGCTCGCTGTCAGTAACGACAACAAGAAACCGAGTGTCGCAATCAACAGGAAGATGTTCAAGACTTTTCCTTCGCCGAGATTGCGCGACAACTTGTCGACGACGAAAATTTGGGCGATGACACTGATGATTCCGGTCGACGTCACCATGATGGCGATGTCTTTTGGAGACGCCCCAAACTGATTGTCGACGAACAGACCGAGGACAGACTCATAGGCCATCAACCCAAAACTCATGACAAGCGTGATGACGAGCGGGACGAAGTAGGGTTTATGGAACGACGCGCCGAGTTTGCTCCACATCGAACCTTCATCCGGTGCCATCGCCGTTGCGTCATGGACGTCACTTTCTTGAAGCAACAGAACGCTGAACAAAACAGCAAGTAACGAGACGAGTGCTGAGATGAGCAGTGGCAATTTCAAATCGAATTCAGCAAGAAAACCGCCGATTCCGGGACCGATGACGATTCCGAGTGACATCGCTGCAGAGACATAACTATTCCCTTTTGCGCGCTGATCCATCGTCGTGATGTCCGCGACGTAAGCAAAGATCGCTGGAATCAATAATGCCGCACCGACACCACCGATTGCCCGCGATATATAGAGAATCGTGACGGAATTCGAGAAGTAAAAGACGAACATCGATAACGTCAGCCCAATCAAACCATAAATGATCATCTTCCGGCGACCGTATTGATCCGCCCATTTTCCGGCGACGGGTGACATGATGAGCTGTGCTCCGGCAAATATGGCAATCATCAGACCGGCAGCGGTTCCGCCTTGACCGATTGAAGCTAAATAAGCGGGCAGAATCGGAATGATGATCCCGAAGCTCCCGACGGCGATGAACATATTGATCATCAGGACCGTTAATTTTTTACGTTGATCCGCTTGCAAGGGGATCCCTTCTTTCTGGACGCTACTGTCAGCGTTTAGTGTATGTACCTTTACTATCTTAGTTTCAAGGGAAAGACCGTGTCAATTTAGAGCGTTGAAAAAGCTTAAAACAGACAAACGATGATTTAAAGTAAAAAGGAGTGATTCTGAACTGCTCCCACAAAAAAGGTTACAGTTTTTCGATTTGTCTGACTCACGCCCCATGCTTCACTTCGTAGTCTAGGTTTGTCTGTGTCCATCCGCCAGTTCTCTTATTTTTGCTAACAGACTCATCAATTAAATGAAGGATTACATATTTTTGAAAAAAAAAAGAATCGTTCATGCAAAAACAATGCAAGGATTCGGGGTGCAATTGGGGAGCGACCAGAATGTTATTGCATGGGGATACGTTCACTTGCATAAAAGTTCTGGTCATATGTGTAAACGCTTACATAGTTAGGGACGGAAGCCCGCTGCATATGCTCAACAGTGAGCATAAACTAAGGGTGTAAGCAGGAATGATATCCCTAAAGGAGGATTCATCATGACACAATCACTAGATGGACATGAACGGACGACTGGGGCGATACGAAATTTACCAATCCACGTCACGTCCGAGATCGGTGAATTGAAGACGGTACTCTTGAAACGGCCGGGCCGGGAGCTCGAGAACTTGACACCAGACCATCTCGGTCGTCTGCTGTTCGACGATATCCCACACCTGCCCGTCATCCAAAAGGAGCACGACTATTTTGCCGCTGTCCTGAGAAACAGAGGAATCGAGGTGCTCTACCTCGAGAAGCTGATGGAGGAGGTACTCGCGATTCCTCACTTGCGGGAACAGTTCGTCGCCAACGTCCTCGAGGAATCGAAGTCGAACATCAATGGATCGTACGAGAAGCTTCGCGATTATCTGCTCAGCTTCGACAACGAGCAGCTCGTCGAGGCCGTCATGGCGGGTATCCGCAAGACGGAAATTCCGCACAGCAAGCGGACGCACCTGCATGAGATGATCGAGGACACATATCCGTTCTATCTCGATCCGATGCCGAACCTCTATTTCACGCGTGATCCAGCAGCTGCGATCGGCGACGGCCTGACGATCAACCGGATGAAGGAACCGGCGCGGCGGCGTGAATCACTCTTCATGCACTATATCATCACATATCACCCCCGCTTCGCGAAGCATGACATCCCGGTCTGGTCGGACCGTGAATACCGCTTCTCGATGGAAGGGGGCGACGAACTCGTTCTGTCGAAAGAAGTGCTCGCAATCGGTATCTCGGAACGGACGACGGCACAAGGGATCGAACGGCTCGCACGCAACCTGTTCGAGCGGAGCGAGTTCAAGAAGGTCATCGCGATTGAAATTCCGAAATCCCGCGCATTTATGCATCTCGACACCGTCTTCACGATGGTTGACTACGACAAGTTCACGATCCATTCGGCGATACAGGGATCGGGCGGGCAGATGAACATCTTTGAGCTGACGCGCGGTGCGGACGACATTACGATCACGAAACGGACCGACCTGCTCGAGACGTTGAAGGAAGCGCTCCATCTCGACCACCTTGTCCTCATCCCGTGCGGCGGAGGGGACGCGATCGCCTCGGCCCGCGAGCAGTGGAGCGACGGATCGAATACGCTCGCAATCGCACCGGGCGTCGTCGTCACGTACGACCGAAACTACGTCTCGAACGAGCTGCTACGGTCACACGGAATCGAAGTAATCGAGATTGGGTCGAGCGAACTGTCACGTGGACGAGGTGGTCCGCGGTGTATGAGTTGTCCGTTGGTACGAGAAGATATCTAAAACCAAGAGGAGGAACCTATCATGTCGAAAACAGCGCATATTGATCTCCGGAATCGTCACTTCCTTTCATTGAATGAGTTTACAGAAAGTGAGATCAATTACCTGATTGATCTATCGGCAGAACTGAAACGGCAGAAACAGGAAGGCATTCCGCACCGTGTCCTTAGTGGTAAGAACATCGCGCTCTTGTTCGAGAAACCGTCGACTCGGACGCGCTGCGCCTTCACAGTCGCTGCAATCGATCTCGGAATGCATCCGGAGTACCTCGGTAAGAACGACATCCAGTTCGGCAAGAAGGAATCGGTCCGTGACACGGCGATCGTCCTCGGCCGGATGTTCGACGGCATCCAGTATCGCGGCTTCAGCCACGCGACGGTCGAAGGTCTCGCGAAGGACGCAGGCATCCCGGTCTGGAACGGCTTGACCGACCTGTACCATCCGACGCAAATCCTCGCTGACTTCCTGACCGTCAAGGAACAGAGAGGGCATCTGAAAGGCATCAAGTTCGTCTATGTCGGTGACGGCCGGAATAATATGGGCAATACCCTTTTGATTGGCGGGGCGAAGGTCGGGATGGACATCCGGATCTGCGCGCCGGAATCGCTCTGGCCGGAACGCTCGATCATCGACTACGCGGAAGCGGTCGCTGCCGAGAACGGCGGACGGATCATGGTGACGGAAGACATCGACGCCGCCGTCGACGGGGCGGACGTCATCTATACGGACGTCTGGGTCTCGATGGGTGAAGAAGCTCAATTCGAGGAGCGGATCAAGCTGCTCACACCGTATCAGGTCGATATGGAGATGATCCGCAAGACAGGCAACGACGATGTCGTCTTTCTCCACTGCCTGCCTGCCTTCCATGATCAGGAGACGGAGGTCGGGCGCGCCATCTTTGAGAAATACGGACTGCGCGAGATGGAGGTGACGGATGAGGTGTTCCAAAGCACGCATTCCTCCGTCTTCGATCAGGCAGAGAACCGGATGCATACGATCAAGGCCGTGATGGCGGCGACGATGACGGACTGCTCTGACATTTGGAACTGATTTCTCACACCAGAAAGGATGAGAGTTATGGTTACCAAACCGCATGACACGACCGGCACATCAGGTACGTCGCCAGCGAAACAACAGAAGAAATTAGGATTCTTCGCACTGACGGCAGTCGTCGTCGGCTCGATGATTGGGGGCGGGGCGTTTAACCTCGCCGCCGACATGGCGGTCGGCGCGAGCGCCGGCGCTGTCCTGATCGGATGGGTGATCACCGGCATCGGGATCATCGCGCTCGGACTCAGCTTCCAAAACTTGACGATGCGTCGGCCGGACCTCGACGGCGGCATCTACAGTTACGCCCGTGCAGGGTTTGGTCCGTTCGTCGGCTTCAACTCGGCTTGGGGATACTGGCTGTCGGCCTGGCTCGGCAACGTCGCCTATGCCACGCTCCTGTTCAGCTCGGTCGGTTATTTCTTCCCCGTCTTTGAGGGCGGGCAGAACCTCGCCTCGATCCTCGGGGCATCCGTTCTTCTCTGGCTCGTCCACGCCTTGATCCTGCGCGGCGTCCATGAGGCCTCGCTCGTCAACATCATCACGACGATTGCGAAGCTCGTCCCGATTTTTGCCTTCATCACGCTCATATTGTTTGCCTTCAACCTCGACCAGTTCACGTTCCAGTTCTTCGGTGAAGGTGGCTTCAACTTCAGCTCGGTCAAGGAGCAAGTCGTCTCGACGATGCTCGTCACGCTCTGGGTATTCATCGGTGTCGAAGGGGCGGTCGTCCTGTCAGGGCGCGCAAATAAACGCTCTGACATCGGAAAGGCGACCGTGATCGGTCTGATTGGGACACTCATCATCTACGTCCTGATCTCCGTCATGTCGCTCGGTGTCATGTCCAATGCGGATCTTGCCACCATCGACCGTCCGGCGATGGCGTATATCCTCGAGAGCGTCGTCGGGCAATGGGGTGCCGTCCTGATTAACATCGGGCTCGTCATCTCGGTGCTCGGGGCATGGCTCGGCTGGACGCTGCTTGCGGCCGAGATTCCGTATATCGCAGCGAAGGATGGGGTCTTCCCGAAATGGTTTGCGAAAGAGAACAAGAACGAGGCACCGGTCAATGCCCTTTGGCTGACGAACGGCTTGATTCAGCTCTTCCTGTTCACCTTCCTGATTTCGGACGCCGCCTACACGTTCGCTTTTTCGCTCGCTTCGAGCGCGATCCTGATCCCTTACGCGGTCTCTGCCTTCTTCCAGGTGAAGGTGTCGCGCGGTGAGATCGGTTATGCGCCGGGTGAGAAACGGACGCGCGACCTGATGCTCGGGCTCGTCGCTTCCGCCTACGGCATTTGGCTAATTTACGCGGCAGGTATGGATTATCTTCTGCTGACGACGCTCCTGTACGCACCGGGTACGCTTCTGTACGTCAAGGCACAACGGGAGGCAGGCATCAAAGGACTGACGAAATGGGAATGGACGGGTACTGCGGTACTGACGGTCCTCGCGTTTGCTGCGCTCATCGCAATGTGGAATGGCAATTTATCCATCTAGGAGGAGTTTGACATGAAAGGAAAACGAATCGTCATCGCGCTTGGAGGGAACGCGATTCAGCAAGGGAAGGAAGCGACGGCTGAGGCGCAGATCCGGGCCGTTGCAAGGACAGCAGACGCGCTCGCTGGGCTCGTTTCGGAAGGCTATGAGATGGTCGTCACCCACGGGAACGGACCACAGGTCGGGAGCCTGCTACTTCAGCAGGCGTCGTCGATCCCAGCAATCCCGGCGATGCCACTCGACGTCTGTGTTGCGATGACACAAGGGATGATCGGCTACTGGTTTCAGAACGCGCTCGACCATGCGTTCCTGCACAGAGAAAGTCCGCCGACGGTCGCGACCGTCGTCACGCGTTGCGTCGTCGATCCGAATGACCCGGCCTTCCTGAATCCGACGAAACCGATTGGTCCGTTCTATAGCGAGGAGGCGGCGAACGCCCTGACGATGAACGGATATGTCTACCGCGAGGACGCGGGGCGCGGCTACCGACGTGTCGTCCCGAGCCCACGCCCACAGTCGATCATCGAGCATCGCGTGTTGACCGACCTCGTCGAACGGGGACATCTCGTCGTCGCCTCGGGTGGTGGTGGGATCCCCGTCGTTGAGACAGGAGAAGGATATGTCGGCGTCGAGGCCGTCATCGACAAGGACTTTGCGGCCGAGAAGCTCGCTGAGCTGATCGAGGCCGACACGCTCGTCATCCTGACGGCGGTCGAACATGTCGCGATCCACTATCATCAGCCGGACGAGCTGGCGCTTCGGGAAGTGACCGCCGCGGAGCTTGAGCGATATATCGCAAGCGGGGAGTTCGCGCCCGGCAGTATGTTGCCGAAGGTCGAGGCCGCGCTCGAGTTCGTCCGTTCGAAGGACGGACGCCGAGCCGTCATCACCTCGCTCGACCGGGTGAAGGAGGCGCTTGCCGGTGAGACGGGCACGATGATCGCTGTCTCGTTCAACCAGCTCGTCTGAAGGAAAAGGAGCGACTGCGGCCGCTCCTTTTCGATTGCCTTAAAACCGTGACATCCTGCATACGCACGGCTCGATGAGGGAATGTATGATAGTGAGGAGAACAAGTGAAGGAGGGAACGGGATGAAACGGAACGTGACGACGGAAGAACTGCGCGGTCTCGACATCTTCGAAACATGTACGGAACGGGAGCTTGCGCAGCTTCTGCCGCACGTCTTCCACCGGACGTACCGGAAAGGGCAACTGCTGTTCATGGAAGGGGACCCGCGCGAGCGAATCTACTTCCTGCTCGAAGGGTATGTCCGATTAGAGCGGCTGAATCTCGCCGGGACGCTCCAGTATTCCGATTACCTGAAGCCATGCCAGCTCTTCCCTTACAGCGGGATATTCGAGGACGAATTCTACAGGTACACGGCGGAAGCGCTGACGGACATCGAGGTCTACTATGTCCCGACGTACCAGCTTGAGCAGATGGCGAAGCGGCACTCGGCCATGTTGTTTCATATCATCAAGCAGATGAACCGTCTGCTCGACCTGCACGAGCGGCGCGTCCAGGAGATCATCACGCCGAACGCGACGGTGCGCGTCATCAACACGATCCACTTCCTGATGGAGGACCTCGGGGACACGCGGGAGGATGGGATTCACGTAAGCTGTCCGTTCACGACGATCGAACTGTCGCGTCTGTCCGGGACGTCGCGAGAGACGGTGTCCGGCGTCCTGTCGAAGCTGCGCAAGGACAACATCATCCGCTTCAGTGCGAAGCATCTGATCATCGGAAAGCCGGACTTTTTTGTGAAGGAATGACCGGAATACAAAAGAAGGCCGTCTCTTCTTTGAACGGCTGTCCGTCAAGTAGACAGGTGAAATAATAATAATAAATAGTCTGACGGCCTGAACCCTGAAATCAAGGAAACTCAGGCCGTTTAGTCGTTGTTCTTCCTTGATCATAAAAAAAATCCCTTCAGAAGTAGGCAGTTGAAATAACTAAACTGTCTACTTTTGAAGGGAGCATATCAATGGGAGTCAAAGCGTCAAAGTGTTTTCTTGAACAGCCAATTGACGTTTGGTGATAGTAGCGGTCGGAACAGTCGGACGACCGGACGACTTGATAAAATCCAAACGAAGAACAAAGCGAGCAAGAAGGAGGAACCAATCAGTAACACCGGCGATTCGGCAATCCATGGTGGAACGGAATCCCGAAACAGTCGGACGATGAATGAGTGTAACAAATAAATCGCCAACGTCTGAATCCCGATTTGATCAAACCGTTCACCGAACGAACGGTGTGGAATCATCATTAATACGGAGAAAATCATCACGGTACTGACCGCATATAAAAAGAGTTGAATCAATGCTCCTTTCAGTACCGGGACGTCAAACTCCCCATAGGTATCCCTGTAGAACAGCCAGACGGTGTCAAATCCGTTTTTTGTCCAAACTGCCATAGCGATGGCAATGGACACGGAAACGATCAATCCGGTCAAACGACCGATTGGTGATGTCAGACAATCGCGAATCCGCCCATCAGCGAGCCATCCCCGTTCTTTGACGAGATACCCCATCAAGAAGAACGGATAAAAACTGACGACCTTTTGGAGGGACAGGAAATTCGTGATGGAACCCGGATTGGCATTGATCAGTAAGGCAAACAGCACACTGATTAACAGCGGATACCGAAGCGTCAGGAAACCAGGGGTCACGATCTGCCAGATGATGATGCCTAGCAGATACCATAATGTCCAACTCGGGACGAGCGGGTGAAGTAGCCCGTCCATCAATCCATCGACCGTCTTTTCATTGACGTAGGCAAGATAGACTTCATGAATCGATTGCCAAATCAAGTAAAGCACGACGAACGAAATGATCCGTTTGGGTCGGACTTCCTTAAAAAAGTAACCGCTCATGAAGATGAACGCCGGCATATGCAACAAGTAGATGATGTTGTAGACGATTTGAACGGAGTCGTTGCCATCCAGGTTACGGAACGTTTCAATCAGATGACCAAACACGACCATGAAGATCAGTAATACTTTGTAGTTCCCGAGCCAATGATCGTATGAAAAGGTCATTGGTTTTGGTGTTTGGTTCATTTGTTTTCTCCAAGAATGATTTGATCGACAAAACGTTGACTGGATTTCCCGTCCTGCTGTTCGAAGAAGTATTCAGCAAAGGCCTTGACGTTTTGCATCTCGAAGTCTTCGTTTTTGATCCGCTCAATCAATTCTTCAGATGTTCGAACAATCGGTCCAGGGACAAATTCTTCAAAGTCATAGTAGAAGTCACGTTTCGAGATATAATCTTCTAAATCATAGGCAAAGAACAACATTGGTCGGTCGAGCAGTGAAAATTCAAAACATGTCGATGAGTAGTCGGTAATCAAAATGTCAGAGACGAACAGTAACTCATTGATTTCTCGATGATCCGTCAGATCAAGGAAGAAGTCGGCATAGACTTCCGGGATCTCCATCCGGCGTCGGACGAACGGGTGCATCTTCAAGACAAACACGTAGTCTTCATGGAAGGCTTCATACAAGGCATCCAAATCGAGTTGGCTGAAATCATAATGCGCACTCTTCGCCCCATTTCCTCGGAACGTCGGCGCAAACATGATGACTTTTTTAGTTTTGAAAATCGGATATTCTTCATAAATCCGTTCCTTCGCCTCGGCGATGTAGTCTTGGTCAAAGAACATATCGGTCCGTGGAATACCGGTTGCGACGACTTGATCTTCGCGTAAGCCGAATCCTTCCGCATAATGACGTGCGACGTTATGCGAACTGACGATGGCTTTCGTATAGTTCCGGTGACTGAGCGAGTTGGCACTTGGACCGCCTGGTTTTCCGAGACGGCTGTAGCCGAATGTCTTGAAGGCTCCGACAGCATGCCAGACCTGAACAAGATCGCTTCCTTTACGGATGTTGAGCGGATAAATCATCGGATAAAAATCATCGACTAAAATCGTTTTTGCCGTCGCGAGATGATACGGTAACGTAAATTTATCGCGCCAATCGCGTCGTGATTGGAGATTCGGTTTGAAAAACGTTTTAACGTCTAAATGTAGGTCACGTCGTTCGATTTCATTTAAGATGTAAGCGAAGTTCCCACTGACATCGCTCCGAGAGTCGGAAGCAAAAATGACTTTATTCTCTTGGATCGGCTGTGTCCACTTCGTCACATTGTAGATGGCCTTAAACGTAAAACGACGGAACTTGAACGCCCGTTTTCGCCAATTCTTCTTCGTTTTATTGAATTTTTCAATCATCCGGATAAAACGTTTCGTCTCCCCTTGCTTAAGGGAATGGAAACTTAAAGTATTACTGTATTCTGAGTACTGGACGACCACTTCGTACTCTAGTTTAAGCAACAGGTTACTATGTTTCGTATCGACTCGATAGATGACAGGAATCAAAGGACGCGTATCACCAAATGGAGCTTCATGTAAAATCGATTCTCCTTGGACGATAGCGAAGAAAGCATCAAAATAGCCCATCGGTAAAGGACGACCGGTTGGTGTGATGTGATTGAGGTCGAGTTCTCCGCTAAAGGTTTCCTCAGCCCAGTCGCCTTCGAATGGGAAACGTAGGATGAACGTTCGTTTATTTCGTTTGTTCCGGAAGATGATTGCCCGCTCGAGTGGAATCGGTTCTTCGGCAGCTTCAGACTGGATGTAACCATCTTCCGGCTGTGTTTCTTCTGTCAGTTCAGGAGTAGCTGGATTTTCAAAAAGTAACTGCTCGGCCTGAAGAAAATCAGTTAATCCAAAAAGGCGTGCCTCGAAGCGGAATTTTGTTCCGGCTAGTTCTAGATAGTTAACGTGTGCCTGTAGTAGTGGCATCTGTATTTCTTCTGTCAAAACAATCTCTCCTCGCTTAAATGATTACAATGCATTTACACAATAATGACAGATTTTTAAAATCAGCATGAACATAGTATAGTGATATTAGAAATCATCCATCATTATATCGTGACGAACCAAAAAAAATAGAACTTTGTCTATTTTTTTTGGTTTGGTTGATGGATTCTTTGAAAATTAGACCATATTTTAAGAGATACCCACATCGCTGGCAAGTGGAAACAAAAAACTTTTTTATAAGGGAGGGAAGCGGAGTGACTCATGACAGCGCCATCGTTGATGGATGATCACTCTGCGATACAAGATGATTTATGCAGCAATCTTAGCCGGCGGAAAAGGAACAAGAATGGGGAACGTGGACCGTCCAAAACAATTCCTCTCAATTGGAGAGCGTCCGATTCTCGTGCATACCGTCGAAAAATTTCTTTTAAACGAAGACTTTGATCAAATCATTATTGTGACACCAACTGCGTGGATCAACTATACACGTGATATTTTAGATAAGTATATCGGAAATGATACACGGATTGTCATCACGGCAGGCGGAAACGATCGAAACGAATCAATCATGGCTGCCATCAACTGGATTGAGAACAAAAATGGTTTGTCTGACGAAGACATCATCGTCACACATGATGCGGTCCGCCCGTTCTTGACACACCGGATCATCAAAGAGAACATCTCGACTGCTTTGGAATATGGTGCTTGCGATACCGTGATCTCCGCGATCGATACGATTGTTGCATCGACAGACGGAAAAACAATCTCAGACATTCCGGTTCGGGATCAGATGTATCAAGGACAAACGCCACAAAGTTTCCAAATCACGAAATTAAAAAAACATTACGAAGCGTTGTCAGCAGAGGAACGAGCCATCTTAACGGACGCGTGTAAGATTTTATTGCTTAAAGGCGAAGATGTTGCACTGGTGACAGGTGAATTGTTTAACATTAAAGTCACGACGCCATATGATCTGCGGATCGCCAATGCAATTCTGAAGGAGCGGATTCACCAATGATTAACCAAGTCTATCAACTCGTGGCGCCACGCCAGATCGAGGTGACGTATGACGAACGGTCACTCAATTCGGACCGGGTTGTCGTACGCCCGACCTACCTGTCGATTTGTCATGCCGATCAACGGTATTTCACGGGAAGCCGAAGTGCTGAAGTGTTGGCGAAGAAATTACCGATGGCGATGATTCACGAAGGAATCGGTAAAGTTGTCCATGATCCGTCTGGAACGTTTGCGATCGGTACATTAGTTGCAATGGTTCCGAATACACCGTCAGAAACAGATGACATCATCGGGGAAAACTATTTGCGGACAAGCCGTTTCCGTTCGAGTGGCTATGATGGTTACATGCAGGATTATGTTTTCATTAAATCAGACCGTCTGGTTGAAGTACCAGCCGATCTCGATCCGGAAGTTGCTGCCTTCACGGAACTTGTCAGTGTGTCGGTTCATGCGATGACTCGTTTTGATCAAATCGCCCATCCACGCCGCGAAACATTTGGCGTTTGGGGAGATGGGAATCTAGGGTTCATCACAGCACTGATGCTTCGGAAATTATACCCGGAAGCGAAATTGTTTGTGTTCGGAAAAACACAATCCAAACTGGATTATTTCTCATTTGCGGACGAGACATATCATATCGACCAAATTCCAGAAGGTGTTTCGTTTAACCATGGTTTTGAGTGTGTTGGTGGAATCGGCAGTCAATACGCCATCAATCAGATGATTGACTACATCATCCCGGAAGGAACGATGGCGTTACTCGGTGTTTCAGAAGAACCGGTCGCCATCAACACGCGGATGATTCTTGAAAAGGGACTTCGTGTCTATGGATCAAGCCGAAGTACACCGGCTGACTTTGCACGGACGATGGAATTGTATCAACTGTATCCAGATATTCCAGCCTATCTCTCGAATCTTGTCTCAGGCGTATTCCAGATTCGCCAAATCGAAGATATTCATCAGGCATTTGAAAGTGATTTGACGAACCGTTTCGGGAAAACCGTCATGGAATGGTGTATGTAAGCATGAGATCGGGAAGAGAAGGGATCACTTTATGAAACAGAAATTACGGTTGATTCAACGACGAACGGTCCACTATCTGCTCGTGGTGACGTACTGGATGTCTAAACTTTTTCCGGTACAACCTAAAAAAGTCGTCTTCGCCACGTATCGTTCGGACAAACTCGTCGATAACTTCCGCGCCGTCTACGATGAACTGGAAAGTCGAGAACTTGGATTTCACTATGTGTTTTTATTGAAACGATTTCCGCAAAATCTGTTCGGTCAGGTGAAGTACGTTTTTCATATGATGCGAGCAACGTATGAACTGGCGACGGCTCGTTACTTCATCATCGATGACTACTACTATCCTGTGTACGTCTCGTCACTGCGCAAAGGGACAGAAGTGGTTCAGTTATGGCATGCGTGTGGGGCGTTCAAAAAGTTCGGGTACAGTGTCCTGGATAAGTCCTATTCGCCGGATGACGATTATTTAAAAATGGTCGATATTCATCGCAACTACTCGAAAGTCTATGTTTCGGGAGAAGCATGTGTCGCACCGTTTGCAGAAGCGTTTGGGATGGATTCAAAACGGATTCACCCATTTGGTGTTCCCCGGACGGATCAGTTGTTGAATCAAGAGCGACAGGTTCAGATTGAGAACAAATTATATGCGAGTCATCCCGAGTGGCGTTCGAAAAAGTTGATTTTGCTGGCACCGACGTTTCGCGGGAATGGACAGACGACCGCCCATTACGATCAGGAGCTTGATTTTCAGCAATTTCGCGAACAGCTTGGACCGGATCATATTCTTCTGTTACGGATGCATCCGTTTGTCTTGAATCGTCCGGTCGTTCCGGCAGAATTTTCCGATCAAATCATTGACATGACGGATTATCCTGACATCAATGATTTAATGCAAATTTCGGATATTTTGGTGACGGATTATTCTTCCGTCATCTTCGAATTTGCCTTGCTCAAAAAACCCATCATCTTTTTGGTCAACGATTTGAATTCGTATAAGGAAGAACGTGATTTTTACTTCCCGTACGAATCGTTTGTGCCGGGACCCATCGTGTCGTCATTCCATGACGTCATTACGTGGATCAAAGCGAATCAGTTTGAACCGGAGCAAATTGAACGTTTTGCCGCACGTTTCTTTACGTATCAGGATGGACAAGCGACGAAACGCATCGTCGACCATGTCTTGACGGGAGCACTCCCGGAGGCGCCTGCGCATCAAGAGAAGATGAAAACCGTCTAATTCAAAAAAACATCTATGCGTGATCAAACAGGTTCATTCCTTCATCCGGGGAATGAACCTGTTTTTGATTCAAAGGAAACAAAAAAAGCGTCCATCTTTTACGATTCCGTTTGGGGAGGGAATGGAAAGAGGGACGCTTTAGATGATTTAATGGGGCTTGATTGGCGCGAGCAGGGGTAGCCCGCAGAATGCGCACCGGTTTAGAAGTGCGTTAACTTGTCACGTGCAGCCGTTCGTTTTTTGAGCGGGGGAATCAAGGCAGGCCATCCGAATTGAATGACTCCTGCAACACGTTCATTTTCTGAAGCACCGATCATTTCGGCATATTCATCCGTGAACCAATGTTTTCCGCTTTTCCAACAACACCCTAAACCAAGTTCAGTCGCTAGGAGTTGAACGTTTTGAATCATGGCAGCGGTCGCAAGTAAATCTTCCATCTGCTGATCTTCTGTTCCTTTTACTTCATACAAAACAGTCAAGTATACAGGAACATCAGCAAATTTTTGACGCATCGCTTGACGTTGTTCGTCTGTTTTTTGATCGAGTTGCCCCCGTTTAGCAAGCAACGTCATCAATTGGTCGACATACCGGACTTGTCCATCTGCATTGGCAAGGACAAATCGCCAAGGTTCACGCAATTTATGAGTCGGTGCATAAATAGCGGCTTCGAGAATTTCTTCAATCATCTCGTTTGGAATCGATTGATCTGTATAGGCACGGACTGACCGTCGTTCTAAAATCAGTTGTCGGGCGTTCATGTTGATCATCTCCTGACGTAAGTACTCTTAGAATATAATTGATAACGATTATCATTGTCAATGGTTAATTAAAAAAACGCTGAATCGATTCAGCGTTTTTCGGGTGAAGAAGCTATTTTTTTCTTGAGTTGGCGAATTCGGAACAAGGCAAACAAGTAGTGTGCAAAATAAAGGGTAAAGCCGAAGAAAACCGCCATCATCACGTTAATCTGTACGCCGGGTACGACCGTCAAATTCACATAAAGGAGCACACCCATCGAGAAGGTATAAAGTGCGGCTTCAAGTATCTGCGGCATCATCCGGCTTTTCTTCAGGAAGAATGAACGGACAATCGGTAAGATGACGAAGCTGACGAGACGATCGAGCAAACCAATCACAAGTATGCTGATGATGATGGACAAAGGTCCTGCAAAGTATAATAAGTTCGGAAATAAAACGTAAGAAACGAGCAGTAACGGTCCAATCAACAGAAAGATGGACACGGAGGCTCGGAAAAAGATGAACAGACTGTTGATACTGATTAAAAAGGCACGTGTGACCTTTTGAGACCAGGATGAAGGGCGTCCGACTTGCCACGCAAAACAACAAGCAAAGATAAACGCATAAAACTGCAGAAAGGCAACCATAAAGCATCTCCTTTTGGATATGAAACTCAATGAACCTAGTGTAGCGATTTTATGAAGGAAGTGCAAAGACGAACGATTAAAAACCCGTCGACGATGTGCCGTCAACGGGTTTAAAAGGTCTTAATCCAGATTGGGTTCTTTTTTGCCATGCAGGAAAAAGGATAGAAGCAAGGCAAGCGCCGATAAGACGGTCGCGACCCAAAAGGCATCCGTGATTCCGTTGATCGTCGCTTGTTTCGTCAATTGGGAAATCCAACTGAGCGAAGCGGCTTGTGAACTGCCTAAGTGTTGACCAAGATCGCCTAAGTGTTGCGAAAGTGTCGGATCAAGTGTCGTGAACTGATTGGCGTCATCCGCAAGGTGTGCTGTCGTTTGACGTGTCATGACCGTCACGAGAATGGCCGTTCCGATCGAACCAGCGACTTGACGCAACGTATTTTGCGTCGCATTTCCGTGGGGAATCATCTTCATCGTCAAGGCATTCATACCTGCCGTCATGATTGGCATCATGATGAAGGCCATTCCGAACGAACGAAGCATATAGATACCCATGATGGAAGTATAAGACGTTTCCATATCGAGTGGGGTCAACTCCCATGTCCCATACGTCATCAGCGTCAGTCCAAAAATCGCGAGCGGTCGAATTCCGAATCGGTCAAACAGTCGACCGGGACTTATTGTTGAATTATGTCATTGGTGGACAACTTGGTTTATTGATATCGTGGCTCCGAAATGACCGGCCGTATTCTGCTTCGTATATGGCGGATCAACTGAGTCGGATGATCGTCTTCGGCACGGTCGAAAGTATCGGTTTTCCGAATCAAGAAGAGGATGGTATTTAAAAACCGCCCGATTACCACGAAGGTAAGGGCGGTTTGCTTATGCTTGTTCGAGTTCCAGTTGTTTAGTGTAAACAGTACTTCGATTGCGACCTGTATCTTTTGAATGATACAACGCCTTATCGGCTTGTTGTAAGGCTTCGAGGGAAGTATGGGAACCACTCGAGTGAGCAATTCCTAGTGAAATCGTGATTTGCAGATCGGGAACCATTGTCGTCGGGAAAAGATTTCGAGCGACGGTCGTCCGAGCCAGATCGGCGATTTTTTTGGCGTCGAGGGCAGGTTTACTGGGTAAGATGATTAAAAATTCTTCGCCGCCGTACCGTCCAACCAAGTCGTCCGGACGAGCTAGTGACGCGAGGGTCGTCCCGAGTTGGCGTAAGACGTCATCCCCGGCGTCATGACCATATGTATCGTTGACATGCTTAAAGAAATCAATATCAATCAGGATAAGAGAATAGCCATCTTCCGCTGAACCGACAAGAGACAGGGAGTCATCGAGCCGGCGACGGTTGGCAAGTCCGGTCAAAGCATCGGTCATGGCCAGCTTTTGCTGATACTGAATATTTTCAAAGTGTCGTCGTAGCTCCGCCAATAGATGATAGGTCACTAAACCGGCAATCAAGTTAAAGAAAATATAAGCGAGTGATATTTTGATGAAGGTCGACCAACTATTTGTTAAGAGATAGATCGCGGGTAAAGAATAGACGATTCCGATACCAACCATCAATTCAAAATGCCAGAGTGTCATTCGGGCGTATCGTCTGACGATGGCAATCGTCATGATAAACAATCCGATGACGATGGATGAAAGAATCGCGGCATCGATTTGTTCGACGGGCGTCAACGCAAAGCGTGTAACGACGATCATCAATCCTGTCACAAGTGCACTCGGCAATCCGCCGAACATCGTGGCGATGACGACAGGAACGATTCGTAAATCGACACGTGCCACATCGATTTGGATACTGTTGAACATCAAGAGCACGGCAATCAGTCCAGCAATCGCACCTAAGACGAGCCGGATGTTCAGATTCGTGTTCGGGGTAACCCGTGGTCGATTCCGAAACGGTAGAAACAAAAGAGTGATCGTTGTAAACAGTAGACAAAAATTGATGATGAAATTATTCATGATGGACAACAAATCCTCCCAGCTCCTTATACACACATTTCTAAGTAATATATTTCTAGTATACTCATTTTACTAACGGCAAGAAATGGAAAAATGTTAAGTGAAACAAGGAAAGTCGACAAAAAAGACAAAGTACACAGTCAAGTGAACTTTGTCCTAAGAAAAAAGTATATTTTTTTGAATGGCTATTTTTTATGAAGAAACAGCCTCTTCGTCCATCGTCAAGAGGATCTTATCAAACACATGGACCATCACATTTAGTTCTTCTTCCGTCAATGTACCGAAGCGTTCCTGCAGATACTTACGGCGGACGATTTCAAGTTCCCGAAAAGCGGCTTCGCCTTCGTCTGTCAATGCAAGGACAATCGATCTCCGGTCGTCAGTCGAACGCGTCCGCGTGACGAATCCTGCTTTGTAGAGACGATCAGTCAAAGCTGTTACCTGGCTTGTTGCAAGCTCAAACTGTTCTGCGAGTAAGGTCGGACGTTGAGGACCATTTTCAGATAAACTGCGTAAGATGAAAAATTCACTTCGGGTCGCAGTCCCTTCGAAGAGGCGGTTTAGTTCCCGACGTAGTGTCCGGAGAATCACACGCATTTGTTCCTCTAATCGATAGGTCAGTTGATCACGTTCTTGTGGCATTCATGCAACATCCTTTCTTTCGGTTAACTTCTATAGTTTAGTGTACTAAAAATATCGGGATTTTACCATGAACAGCACTAAATTCAAAAAAGGAATTGACAATTTAAAGACGATTTGTGTAACATGACGAAGTAATAATGAAATTTATAACTAACTTAATTAGTTCTCACTCAACCAGTGGGATGGAGGTTGCAATTCTTAAGAGTACAATCACGGATGT
The DNA here is from genome assembly GCF_000685865.1 of Exiguobacterium antarcticum DSM 14480. Lineage (GTDB taxonomy): Bacteria > Bacillota > Bacilli > Exiguobacteriales > Exiguobacteriaceae > Exiguobacterium_A > Exiguobacterium_A antarcticum. The sequence continues at coordinate 1,622,968 of NZ_JMKS01000003.1, forward strand.
CGTCAAGCGGCAGATGAGGTGACTGAAAAGGAAGAATTGCCGAAATCAATCATCGCTTTGAAGATGATCGATTGGGATTAGATCAAACAGGTCTAATACTGTCACAAGTCAGATGTGATTTGTGGGGAGCTATCTTTCACGACGGTAGAATGAGGCGCATCCGTTTATTATGTTGCGTTCTCATCTTCCTTCTGGAAGGTGAGGGCGCTTTTTGTATATTCGATTCAAAAAGTGTCCTCTCAAAAATTAAAAAAGAGAGAAGCGAATGACATGAACAATTTAAATCTACAACCTCAAAGAAAACTCGATTCAACCGAAGAAGGGTTAAAACGTGGACTTCAGGCCCGTCATATGTCGATGATTGCGATTGGTGGGGCCATCGGAACCGGGTTATTCATTGCCTCAGGTGCCTCAGTTGCTGCTGCCGGACCTGGTGGTGCCTTGTTATCTTATACAGTCGTCGGACTGATGGTTTACTTCCTGATGACGAGTCTGGGTGAGATGGCAGCGTACATGCCAGTCGCCGGCTCATTTTCGACGTACGGTGCGAAATTCGTCGATCCATCGTTTGGTTTTGCGTTAGGTTGGAACTACTGGTACAACTGGGCAGTCACGATTGCCGTCGAACTTGTTGCGGCACAAATCGTCATGACCTATTGGTTCCCGGACGTACCGGGTTTTTACTTCAGTGCCATCTTCTTATTGTTGATGATTGGTTTAAATTTCTTCTCCGTTAAAGGTTTCGGAGAAGCAGAATATTGGTTTGCGATGATCAAAGTCGTTACCGTCATCATTTTCTTGATTGTCGGTGTCGCAATGATTTTCGGTGTCTTCACATCGGAAGCACCGGTCGGATTCAAAAACTTTGCATTAGGCGACGCACCGTTCGTCGGCGGTATTCCGGCCGTCATCGGTATCATCCTAGTCGCCGGTTTCAGTTTCCAAGGAACCGAACTTGTCGGAATTGCGGCAGGGGAGTCGGAAGATCCGGAAAAAAACGTGCCGAAAGCTGTGAAACAAGTCTTTTGGCGGATTCTTCTCTTTTATGTGTTCGCGATTTTCGTCATCGGGATGTTGATCCCGTACACAAGTCCGAACTTGGTGTCAAACGATATCACCGATGTAGCGGTCAGTCCGTTTACACTCGTCTTTGAAAAAGCCGGGCTTGCCTTCTCGGCAGCGTTAATGAACGCCGTCATCTTGACGTCTGTCTTATCAGCCGGGAACTCGGGGATGTACGCGTCGACACGGATGTTGTATACGCTCGCTCGTCAAGGTGATGCACCGAAGATGTTTGCTAAAGTTTCAAAAAACGGTGTCCCACGTAATGCTTTGCTCGCAACCGGTGCCATCGGGGCACTCTGTTTCCTGACGTCGATGTTTGGTGGTCAAGTGTATCTCTGGTTGCTCAATGCTTCCGGGATGACCGGATTCATCGCATGGCTCGGTATCGCAATCAGTCATTACCGTTTCCGGAAAGGGTTCGTCGCGCAAGGTCATTCGTTAAGTGACTTGCCTTACGTCGCGCCGGCATTCCCATTTGGACCATTGTTCGCCTTTGGACTGTGTTTCCTCGTCATCGTCGGTCAAAACTATGCCGCCTTCCTCGCGGATCAAATTGACTGGGTCGGAATTGCCGCGACATATATCGGTATTCCGCTGTTCCTTGCTTTTTGGTTAGGTCATAAATTTAAAAACCGGACATCGGTCGTTCCCTATGCAGAAATGGAATTCCCGAAGCATCCACGTCCGTAAGTTAAAAGTCGATCCCATGTGTGAACGGGATCGGCTTTTTTGTCGTGTCGTTGCTAGAAAAATGTTGAAAAACACAATCAAGCAGTAAAAAATCGATTAAGATAAAAGAAAACGGAGGCGACTACAGTGAATTATTGGTATCACTTTAAACGGGCATTCATTCCGATTGCGATTTTGCTTGTGACGTTAGCGATTTATCAGATGCTCTACCGGATGAACAATATCTGGTATTCGCTCGGCGGATTGATCTTAGTGTTCGCCGCGATTTATTTTGTCATGCGGCGCTTAAAAGCAAATCCGGAAGATTGACTGAGCAAGATAGTAGGGACGTGGCACGGAACGCGTTAAAATAGGCATATACAGAGGAGGGGAAGCTAGATGGCAAAAGCAATATTCGCAGGTGGCTGTTTTTGGTGCATGGTCAAGCCATTTCATAAATATGATGGTGTCGAACAAGTCATTTCCGGTTATACAGGTGGTCATACAGAAAACCCGACGTATAAAGAGGTCTGTTCAGAAACGACAGGACACTTAGAAGCCGTAGAAGTCACATATGATCCGTCCATCATCACGTATGAGGAATTACTCGAAATTTTTTGGCGACAAATTGATCCGACCGATGGCGGCGGACAGTTTAATGACCGGGGTCAATCGTATGAACCGGCTATCTTTTATGTCGACGAAGAACAAAAACAAGCAGCTGAACGTTCGAAAGCGGCGCTTGACGCATCCGGTCGGTTCTCGCGACCAGTAGCAGTCGATATCCGTCCGGCGAAACCGTTCTGGCCGGCAGAAGACTACCATCAGGATTATTACAAAAAAAATCCGTTCCGCTATCAGATGTATAGTGTGGGATCAGGTCGAGCAAAATTCGTCAAAGAAGCATGGAAAAATCAAGATAAAGAGCAGGAACTGAAACAACGTCTGACGCCAATCCAGTATAAGGTGACACAAGAAAGTGGAACAGAACCAGCTTTCCGAAATGAATACTGGGATGAAGAACGATCAGGTCTTTATGTCGATATCGTCGACGGAACACCACTCTTTACGTCAAAAGATAAATTTAACTCGAATTGCGGATGGCCAAGTTTTGCAAAACCGATTTCTGAAGACAAAATGGAAGTCACTCTTGATACGACACACGGCATGACACGGACAGAAGTCCGTTCGGCTGACGCAGACAGTCATCTTGGTCATATTTTTGATGACGGTCCAAAAGAGTTGGGTGGCTTACGCTACTGCATCAACTCAGCAGCTCTGCGCTTTATTCCGTTAGAAGAGCTTGAGACGGCAGGATATGGGGAATATAGAAAACACTTCGAATGAGTAAGACAGGCAGACAGCAAAGCGGATTCGTTTTGCTGTCTTTTTTTACAATTCTTTTAAGGAGGCGTTTTTATGTTCACACCGGTATATGAAGAAATACGACAATTGACGATCTCGAAAGTGTTGGATTTTTATGATCATGAAGTTCGCGGACTCGATGAAGCAGCGCGGCAAATAAAATATCAAAAGATGAGTACGAGTCCGTTTCTTTTTTTCCGTGGCAGTTCGCATCTCTTTTATTATGACTTGACGCGGATTCCGTTAGGATTCGATACACCGAGTGAGACGCCGACCTGGATTCAAGGGGATCTTCACTTCGAAAATTTTGGTGTCCATGGAAATGCTAAAGGTGAAATCATCTATGATGTCAACGACTTTGATGAAGGATACCTTGGGTCTTATCTATATGATTTGATTCGGATGGCAGTATCGGTTCAATTGTTTGCGAAGGAAGTCGGGTATGATCCGGAGCCGGCCATTACCGCCTACGTCCAGCATTACTTAGATGACTTGCGGGAATACGCAAAAGGCAAAAATCCAAGCAAGGTCTGTTTTACGATCGACAACACAAAAGGACCGATTCGGAAACTGATTAAAAAGGCAGAGAAAAAGAAAGCAGAATTGCTTGGTGAACGGACGACCGTCGTTGAAGGGCAACGGAAATTTTCTGATTTACCAGACATGAAACGGATAGATGCCGAGACGTATGCAGCAATCGAAGCTGTCTGGCCGGACTACATTGCTTCGATTGACCAAGAAGATCGGCAGGATGCCGCGTTTTATGATATCAAGGATATCGTCTATAAATTCGATAGCGGGACGGCATCGATTGGTCTTGAACGGTACTACATCCTCGTCGAAGGAGAGGGTGGTGAACACGAGGATTTGATTCTAGAAATGAAGCAGGCACAAACATCTGTTCCGTCACTCTTTTTACCGGTCTATCTGGAGGACGTCGAAGCGGTTCATCAAGGACGTCGTGTCGTGACATCACAAAAAGCGATGCAGGCACATGAAGATCCGTATCTTGGTTACGTGACGATGAACGGAAAAGAGTATTACCTTCGGGAACGTTCTCCCTACAAAAAGAAATTAAAAGCAAAGCATATCAAAAGCCAGGAAGACCTCGAAAACGTCCTTTCGATTCAAGGTCAAATTACCGCCAAAATCCATGCCCGGGCGGATAAGGACGCAGGAATTGACATTGACATCTTGGACCATCATGCGGACATTGTCATCATCGAATCGATTGGCGTATCAGACGCTGAATTTACGCGTCAAATTCAACGGTGGTCTAGTGCTTATGCAGCTCGGACAACGTTGGATTTCCAAGTGTTTTTAAGTTGGTTAGCTAATCGATAAACACTATTTTCGAAGACCTTTCTTTCATAAAGATTCTTTCATGAGACCGGTGCACACCGGTCTCATGAAAGAATTTTTTTGTACAAAGAAAAATCATGTAAGCGATCAGCATTTTTGAAATGGGTCTAATGACCTATATCAATTTATCTGAAAAATTCGTAAATTTTGGATTAAGTAATTACAACATTTCGATTGTAATACGAACTACACACACAACAGGGGGAGTATCATCATGAGTTTGACGCGGAAAAAAGATGTTTCCGCTATGATTGCTGCGAGTCAACAGAACAACGGACTTGCTCGAAATCTTGGCGCAATGGATTTAACGTTTTTAGGAATCGGCGCCATCATTGGTACGGGGATTTTCGTCCTAACCGGAACAGGAGCATTAACAGCAGGACCTGGCCTTATTGTTTCTTTCATTTTATCTGCTATTGCTTGTGGGTTAGCGGCACTCGCGTATGCGGAATTCGCCTCGACGATTCCCGTGAGCGGATCTGTCTATACGTATACGTACGCGACGATGGGTGAGATCTTTGCCTGGATCATCGGTTGGAACTTGATACTCGAGTATGGACTTGCGTCCAGTGCCGTTGCGGCAGGGTGGTCCGGTTACTTTCAATCGTTACTCGGTGGATTCGGTATTCATCTTCCGACAGCCATATCAGCAGCTCCCGGTGCAGTAGAAGGGGCCAAAACGTTCTTCAACTTACCGGCCTTCCTGATTTTGCTTGCGATTACCGGTCTGTTATCGATGGGTATCAAAGAAACAAAACGAGTCAATAATATCATGGTCATCATCAAACTTGCCGTCGTCGTCTTGTTCATCGTCGTTGGTGTCGGCTATGTCGAACCGACGAACTGGGCACCGTTCACACCGTTCGGATGGGGTGGGGTCTTCTCAGGGGCGGCCATCGTCTTCTTCGCCTACATTGGGTTTGATGCCGTCACATCAGCAGCAGAAGAAGTACGGGAACCACAGAAAAACTTGCCACGTGGCATCATCGGTTCACTTGCGGTCTGTACGATCCTTTACGTCATCGTAGCTGCGATCATGACGGGAATCGTCCCGTATCAAAAATTTGCGGGTGTCGATCATCCGGTCTCACTTGCTATCCAAATGGCAGGACAAAACTGGGTCGCCGGCTTCATCGATTTAGGCGCAATTCTTGGAATCACAACGGTTATCCTCGTCATGACATACGGAATGGTGCGTTTAGCATTCGCGATTTCGCGTGACGGGATGTTCCCGAAAGTTTTCTCGGAAGTCCACCCAAAGTACAAAACACCGTTCAAGGCAACCTGGATGATTGGTCTCGGTAGTGCGACAGTCGCTGGACTCGTCCCACTCGACGTCATCGCCAACCTCGTTAACATGGGGACACTTGCCGCGTTCGTCCTGATTTCAGTAGCAGTCTTGATCCTTCGTAAAACACAACCGGACCTACCGCGGGCTTTTAAATGTCCGGGTATGCCGTACGTACCGATTGCTGCCATCGCTTCATGTCTCTTCTTGATGTTTAACTTAAAACGCGAGACATGGATTGCATTCTTCATCTGGTTAGCGATTGGACTTGTCCTCTACTTTGCGTTTGCCCGAAAGAATTCAAAGTTGGCACCGGAAAATATGCCGGCTGCCGAGTTGGCAGCGTCAGATGACAAATAAAAAATGCGATCCCGAGAGGGGTCGCATTTTTTGCTTTCGTAATGAAACGGCAATTAAGAAGGAAGAGCACTTTTAATGCGCACCGCATCAAACTCCCGTTGAATACTTTGATTCGCTTTTGCTTCTTCTTCTGCCGACCAGCCGAGTTCACTCCGCATTAAAGCTAGCACACCATCCGCATATTTTTCGGCATTCGGATAATCAAAGAAGACGGCGGACGCACGGCGGTTCAAGAAATCGCCCGGTTGCATGACGAGTTCGGCTTCTAATCCATATAGAAGTCCCCCGAACCAGTGCAACGGCAGCTGATAACGTTCCGCTTCGCTACCGCGCGAACGAATCAATTCGAAGACACGTTCGACATCCGTTCCGTAACGTTGGATCAACCAGGTTGTTTCCGTCGGAGACAACCCAAGTGCTTCGCCCTTCGGTTGTTGTTCTTTCATGTAACGGGCAAACCCTTTACTGCCATCCGGATGTCCGCCACCAAGTAAGATATCGTGTGTGCGTGATGCAAGATAAATTCGATTCTCTTCCTCTTTGAATTGATCGGCGACCATATCGATGATCCGTTCCGCCATTTTCCGGTAGCCGGTCAACTTTCCACCGGCGATGGACATCAAGCCGGATTTTGAAACAAAAATCTCATCTTTTCGTGACAATTCGCTAGGGTCTTTTCCATCTTCGTGAATCAAAGGACGTAATCCGGACCACGTCGATTCAACATGCTCGGCGTGGAGATCAACGTTAAACATCTGATTGGTCGCAGCGAGGATATAGTCGCGATCTTCTTCCGTTACACCCGGCTCGAGGATATCACCTTGGTAATTCGTATCCGTCGTCCCGACATACGTTTTCCCTTCGCGGGGAATCGCAAAAATCATCCGTCCGTCAGCCACATCAAAATAGACAGCTTGTTGGAGTGGGAAGTGTGCCTGATCGATGACAAGGTGAATACCTTTCGTCAAATGCAGTGATTTCCCGGATTTCGAGCCATCCTTTTCACGCAACTCATCGACCCATGGTCCGGTCGCATTGATGATTTTTTTGGCGCGAATCGTATACGTCTTGCCACTTAAGACATCTTGTACTTCGATACCAACGACCTTGCCGTTGTGATAGACCAGGGATTCAGCTTTCGTATAGTTGACGGCACGTCCACCGTATCCGACAGCTGCTTTTAAGACTTCGACCGTCAAGCGTGCATCGTCCGTTTTATACTCGACATAACGTCCGCCGCCCACAAGGTGTTCAGTCCGTAAAAGGGGTTCATACCGAAGTGTCTCTTCTTTAGATAACATCTTCCGTCGTTCGTGCCGTCTGACGCCGGCCAGTTGATCATAGACCCGCAAGCCGACGGACGTGGAAAAGCTACCAAACGTACCACCTTCGACAAGCGGCAACATCATCCACTCCGGTGTCGTGACGTGTGGGGCGTTTTCATAAACGATGGCCCGTTCTTTCCCGACTTCCGCGACCAACTTGATTTCAAATTGTTTGAGGTAACGTAAGCCGCCGTGGACGAGTTTCGTCGAACGGCTTGACGTTCCTTCTGCGAAATCCTGCATCTCAATCAATCCGGTCCGCATCCCCCGGCTTTGCGCATCAAGTAAAATCCCCGCACCTGTAATGCCGCCACCAATGACCAACACATCAAGCAGTTCTTGTCCCATCTCTTCGAGCCATGCTGTTCGTTCCGTACTTGAAAACATGCATATTTCCCCCTGTTCATTTGAAATAGAGTAATTTATTCTACTTCTATCCATTTACCCTCTTTTACGCTTTTTTGAGCACAATCGATAATTTTCATCACGAGGAGTGCTTGCTCCGTCGTGACGGCAAGTGGTGCCTCGTTTCGGAGTGCTGCTGCGAGATCAAGATAATAGTTTTTAAAGCCGGATTCAAGGAAAGGACGTTCTTCGAGGGGTTGCTCCGGTCTGCCCCACGTGTATGTTTCTTCTTTCGTATCGACGTGATCGACGAAATAACTGGCCTTCGTCCCATGGACAGCAAGTGACGGACCGGATGCAGGGACAAGCGATCCGATATGCAGAACGGCGCGTCGTGTTCCGAAAGCGAGAATCAGATGTGTATAGTCTTCGACCGGACCATCCGGACGCTGGATCGTCTGATCACAAAAAACACGATCCGGTCGTTCGCCGAACAGTATCAAGGCCTGGTCGATCAGGTGAGAACCTAAGTCATAGAGGAGACCTGCACCCGGTACGTCTTGTTCCCGCCACCGTGCCCGGACGGTCGGGCGGTAGCGATCGTAATGCGCTTCGAATGTTTGGACGATGCCAAGTTCACCATCTTGAACGAGTTGTCGTAACGTCCGGAAGTCTTTTGTATAGCGGCGATTATGGTAAACTGTCAGTAATCGATTTTGCTGACGTGCGAGATCCGTCAGTTGTTCTGCTTCCGTCAAGGTGACGGTGAAGGGTTTTTCGACCAGGACATGACACCCGGCTAAAAGTGCCGTTTTCGCGAGGGGATAATGTTCTGCATTGGGTGTAGCGATGACGACCAGGTCAATCGTTTCTGATGCTAATAATTGTTCGAGTGAAGGATAGACGGGAACATCCGGATAACGCGCAGCAACGGCTTCCGGGCGACTGGACTGGACGGCAACGAGTTGATAATCAGGGTGTGTGATGTAGGGTGCATGTAAATGTTCTCCGGCAAGTCCAAAACCAACTAAAGCAGTACGAATCATAAAGGACACTTCCTTTTCAGTTAATACATTCAATCTATCATATGAGGTGAGCAAGATGATTACAGAACAACAAGTCATTGAAAAAATGCGCCAGACGATGGCGAAAATCGAACAGACAAGCGGCAACGTACAAGTCGAACACATCGCAGCGATGAAAGCCTATTGCGGATTATTGTTAGAGCAATCAAAGGAAGACATGACATCGTCTTCTGTCGTCCTGCCGTCAGTACCACAAACAACACAACCAAAAACACCAGATGTTGATCCGATGCTGGCGCGTTTCATGGGAGTAGGGCAGGAGAAAGACGAAAAAGGACCATCCTTGCTTGATTTTTGAGTAAAGCCCATCACTTTTGGGAATAGGATAAAAGGAAAAAATGAGGGGGAACGTACATGAAAACAATCATCATCATCGGAGCAGGTCCAGGAAATGGAACGGAAATCAGTAAACGTTTCGGCCAAGAAGGATTTCAAGTCGTCTGTGCCGCACGGACGCAAGAAACGCTTGCAGCGGTCATTACAGAACTGAAGGAACAAGGAATCGAAGCCGTTGGTGTCGAGTGTGACGCGTCACGTCGTGCGGATCTTGAGTCGCTCGTCGAGTGGACAAAAGAGCAGTACGGACAAATCGATGTTTTGGTCTACAATGCCTCGATTCTGCATCAGGCATCCGTTCTTGAGGTCTCAGCAGAACAGATTACGAAAGAGTTTGAGATCGATGTCCTTGGTGCGTTACATGCGGCACAGATCGTCGCACCGGATATGATAGCCCGTAAAGACGGCGCCATCCTGATCACGGGTGGCGGAGCTGCCTTACATCCCATCAAATCCTTGCCGGGTCTCTCGATCGGGAAAGCCGGTGTGCGCCAGTTGACACATATGTTGCACGATACGTTGAAAGACGACAATGTATATGTCGGGACCGTTACGATTGCGGGGGAAGTCAAGCGCGGGACGGCGCTCGATCCGAAGAATGTCGCTGCAGCCTTCTATACGTTATATACCAACCGGACGGAAGTTGAAAAAGTACTGACGGCAGAATGAGACAGCTGACGGTCTATTTTGACGGATGGTGTCCACTGTGCCAAAAATCAAAATGGTTCCTGGAACGATTGGACCGTTTTGACCAGTTGACGTTTATCGACGCCCGGCGTGTCCAAACGTTTGAGCAACCCCTGTTACTCGAACGGATGCATGTCGAGACCACACAAGGTGTCCGTCATGCTGGAATTCACGGCATTCGTCTGCTGACGAAAACATTACTGGTATTGCGACCGGTTGATCCGTTTGTTTCGTTGTCGATTCGTCTCGGAATCGGAGCGGTGATCTATGACAAAGTCGCTAAAAATCGGGTGATTCCAGTCAGCTGCACGACGGATTGCCGAATCAATTAATCCAGATCCAGAAAGCGTCGACGTGTCTTATGTCGGCGCTTTTCGAACGTAAGGGGAGAGACATTAACATGAAACAATGGCTGAATAAAATCATACTCATGACCGGGTTCGTGTTCATGAGCGGGTGTGCCCTGGATTCAGAACCGACTGAGCTGCTCGGAATCCAGCAACCCGACGAAAATCAAGTGACAGAAGCAACAGTCGAACGTGTCATCGACGGGGATACGGTTAAGGTTCGATTAAAAAATGGTCAGACGGAAGATGTGCGTTTTTTATTGATCGATACACCGGAAACCGTCAATCCCGAAAAACCGATTCAACCGTTTGGACCAGAGGCGTCTCGTTATACGAAAAACGCCTTGCCTGCAGGCAGTGATGTCTTACTGGAGCGTGATCAGTCGAAGGCAGACCGGTACGGGCGCTTGCTTGCGTATGTCTGGGCAGACGGCAAGATGATCAATCAGGAACTGCTCCGAAAAGGTCTGGCGCGTGTCGCTTATATCTATGAGCCGGATACCCGATACGTCGAGATGTTCCAAGAGATTGAAGACGAAGCAAAAGGCAAGACGCTAGGGATTTGGCAGACAAAAGGATATGCGACGGATCGTGGATTTGATACCTCGGTCATGAAGGAAACACCCATGAAAGAATCAGCTGATTGTGAAAACATTAAAGGGAACATCAATCGGCAAGGGAAAAAAATCTATCATGTTGAAAGTGGTCGTTCGTATCAGGAAGTGAATCCGGAAGAAATGTTTTGTAATGAACAAGAGGCGAAAGAAGCCGGATTCGTCCGAGCAGACAATTGAAAAAACACGAAACAGGTACCTTCCGAAAAAATCGGAGGTACCTGTTTCGTGCGGGCAACATGTATTTCGATTACGGTTGAGTCGGTGGTTGATAATGCTGAATCTTATCATCTTCATCAAACGAAATCGTGACATCCGTGATGCCTTTAAGAATCCGAATCTGCAATTCAAGACGATCCTTGATATCGTCGGCCTGAGCAATCGTCAGTCCAGGGTCGACTTCGACCTCGATTTCGACATGGAAGTGATCGCCTTCCTTGATGACTTCGAGCTTTTCGATGTCACGGACGTCAGGATCACGCATCAGGATTTCACCGATCTTCGCTGTCAACACTTCATCAATCTCACCAAGGGCACCGGCAGCGTTTTGAATGAAGACATTGTAGACGACATAAAACATCATTAAACCAATCAGAATCGAAGCGATTCCTTCCGCTTGATAAAAAGAAGTGTAGTGCGAAATCAATACGGCAATGATGGCAATGAGCCCGCCGAGTGTCGCGACCAGGTCTTCCATGAAGACAAGTCGTGTCGCGGGTTTTGCTTGCGATAAGTTCGTAAAACTTTGACCGACGAGTGTCAGACCACGTGATTTTAAACCGGTCTCGTGGGCGATTTCAATCATCGCTTTATAAAAGACACCGACTTCAAGGACAACACCGATGCCAAGTGCGGTCAAGATGATCCAAAGACCACTTGTTTTGTCACCTGGTGCGTGCAGAATGTGTAAGATCCCTTCACGGATTGTTTCGTAGGCGAGAATCGCAACAACAAGAATCGCGGCGAGTAGGACAAGGTTAACAAGTCGTCCAAAGCCGTTCGGGAATCGTTTGGTGGGCGCTTTTTTACTTAATGCTGAACCGATGTAGACAAAATATTGATTGGCTGCGTCACCGATTGTATGCATCATTTCCGCAAACATCGCAATGTTTCCGGTCAAGACATACGCAACGAATTTTATGATGGCGATAATGGTATTGACGATCGCAGCAGCAAGAGCGGATTTATTTCCGCGTTTTAACAAGGTCAAGAAATTCGACATGAGGGTTCCTCCCTTTAGAGAGCAGAAACGCGGGTATTACCCGCGTCCTGCTTGAAATGATGGATAAAGTGTCATCCCGCCATCTGCAAACAGCGTGATGCCAGTGACATAACTTGCTTCATCGGAGGCGAGCCACGCGGCGACCGCGGAAATTTCTTCCGGTTTTCCGATGTTCCCCATCGGAATCATGCTTTCAACATCGGCACGTTGTTTCGGATCTTCGAATTTCTCCGCATTGATCGGTGTATTGATTGCACCTGGTCCGATTGCATTGATTCGAATTCCTTTTGGAGCGTACTCCATCGCCAGTGTCTGCGTCATCAGTTTGACGCCACCCTTACTAGCCGCATAATGAACAAACGTTGGCCACGGGATGATTTCGTGAACACTCGACATATTGATGATGTTGCCTTTGACGTCATGTTCCACAAAGTATTTGAGCGCTTCACGGGCGCCGAGGAATGCACCGGTCAAGTTGACATCAATGACCTTCTGCCAATCTTCAAGAGACATCTCGTGAGAAGGTGACGGCATTTCGACACCGGCATTATTCACGAAGACGTCGAGTTGTCCAAAGTGGTCGACGGTTTGTTTGACGAGATTGATCATATCGTCTTCTTTTGAGACATCCCCTTGAACGGTCAAGGCTTCACCGCCGGCTTGTTTGATGTCTTCTGCGATTTTAGACGCCTCTTCCGGGTGACTCCGGTAATTGATGACGACACGCATGCCTTCTTCTGTATAACGGCGAACGATTGCTTCACCGATTCCCATTGATCCACCTGTTACGATGACGACTTTTCCTTTTAGACTGTTATACATAAGATGATTTCCTCCTTATTGTTTCGTAAATCCGATCATGATCCCGCCAACGACAACCAAGATACAGCCAATGATGACGAACGTCATTTCTTTTTTTGTTTTTGTTTCTTTTAAGAGTAGGACGCCACCGATCGTCGAGATGACGACACCGGTTTGTGACAATGAAAAACTGGTTGCGACACCAACTTTGGCTGTGGCGAATAGCAGGGCAATATTCCCGACGGCCCACATCAGACCGCCAATCGTATTGCCGGCTGTTTTCTTCGTAAATAAATTGCCTTTACGCAACGACAGGAGAACCGCACTGATGACCATCCCGACTGCTTGCGGTAAGACCGCTTCCCAACCGTTGATGTTAAACCAACGGGCGATGACGACATAGCCAACATATCCGACGGTCGAAATCAAAAGCAGAAGTAAGCCTTTTCCGATATTTTCATCTTGTTTACTTTTGTCTTCTTTATAAGAAGTGAACGCTGCTCCGGCGACGATTAAGACAAGCGCACTGATTCCAAGTAGCAAAGCGGTCCGGTTCGACCACTCACCAAAGGCGAGGACACCGAATAAAGAGGTTCCGACGAGTTGCATCCCCGTCGAGATCGGCATCGTTTTTGAGACACCCATTTGTTTAAAGGCCGCAAACTGATTCATTTGACCAAGTGCCCAAAAGGCACCGGAGAAAAATCCGGCGACCCAAGCCGTCGTCGAAAGTTCAGGACTGACAAAAAAGAACGTAATGACAGCAAACATCAAAGCTCCAAGTGTCGTTCCGATAATTTGTTGTTCCGTCGAACCACCGATTTTAGAGACGACTAACGGAAGTGTCCCCCACATCAAGGCCGGTACGAGCGCAATTAAGATATCAATCACGTGTTTCACCTCTTCTACTTTTCTTTCTATCTACTTGAAGATGTACCCCGGGAACAGGCTTAAAAAACATGGAAGAACTTAAAAAAGTTATTCCAAAATAAAAAACGTTCTCCGCAGAGAACGTTTTTGAAGACTCATTTAAAGGGTTCGTCCGCAATCCGGACAATTTGACGACCGATTCGTCGTCCGTTCCATAAAGCGATGATGGCAATGGTAAGCGATGCACCCATCAAATCATAATGGGCCAGAAAATAGCCGGTATAGCTGACGGGGAGGCTGACGATTCCGACGAGAGAACTGGTCCACTGGCGAATCTTCAGAGACTCCATGTTGGCGATCCGAGAGAATTTCTGTTGCTCGAATAGACGCCACCGGGTGGGTTCGCTAAGCGCATCGTTGACAAGACGTGGGAAGGCAAGGAGGCGTGCGCCATAAGAACCCGCGATCTGTAAGTAACGGTTTTGGTTTTTCCCTTCTTCATCCAGCCACCTTCGGACCATCGGTTTGGCAAGTTCCAGTAAATTAATTTTCGGTGATAAAATTTGCAGGATTCCAAGGATCGTCGAAGCGGCTCGACCGAAAAAGGCAAACTCAGCCGGCAATTGAATCGGTTCGTTTCGAACGAGTAATTCAATATCCGATAATACTTTTTCAATCAATTTCGTATCGACGTTCTCCATGTCACTTTCAAGATAGAAGGTGACCGCTTTTTCAATTGCTTGACGAATGTTTTGTTTGTTGGCGTTTGGTAACAAAAACCGTAAATCTTCGAGTCCGTCAACGATCGCATCGTAATCGAGCGTGACGAACGACTGGAGTATGCGTTGAATGGCCCGCATATCATCAGCGGTCGTCGCCCCGATCATTCCGAAATCCAGCAGGACGATGCGTCCGTCACTTTGGACGAGGACGTTACCCGGGTGGGGGTCCGCGTGGAATTTTCCGCCGAACAACAGCTGTTCACCGGCATTTAAAAACAGATTACGGGCTAATTCGTCTCGATCAATATTATGTTTTTCTAAAAACTCGAGATCCGTGATCCGGGTACCTTCGATCCACTCCATGACAAGCACACGGTTCGTACAATGCTCTTCAAAGTAATCCGGAATGTAGATGACAGGATTCGTTTCGTACATTTTTTTGAAATACAGTCCATTTTTCAATTCTGTCCGGTAGTTCAGCTCATCTCCGATGACGAAGACCATTTGACGGTACAGACTCTGTAAATCCGTTGATTTATTGAGGGACGTCCGGCGGAGCATCGCAATGACGAGCCGCATCGCCCGGAAATCCGTTTTGATAATTTGTTCGATGTTCGGCCGTTGAACTTTAATCGCGACTTTGCGACCGTTTGATTTGAGGGTCGCACTGTAGACCTCGCCGATCGAAGCAGAGGCGACCGGACGCGGGGAGATATCATCGACGATATCTTCGATTGAAGTGCCCCAGTCTTCTTCAATGATTTTACGGGATTCTCCAAGCTTGCTTGACGGGACTTTATCAACGAGTTCCGTCAGCTCCATCAAAACGGATGGAGGAAACAGATCGGCCCGAATCGAGAGAAACTGTCCGAGTTTAATGAGGAGTCCTTCGAGACGAAGGGCTTTTTTCTTATAATCACGCGCAATCGTAATCATGATGCGCTCAAATTCTTCATTATTCGTACCGGGTCGGTTCTTCCGGGTGAATCGATAAATCGTCCAAATGTAACGAGCGAACATCGTTACGATGATGAAAATCCGATAAAGCGCCCAACGTTTCATACGGTCACCTAGCTTCCTGTACAGTTTGTTTCAGTATAGGTTACTTTACCTAAAAACGTCACTTACAAACGGTTGAATCGGTGACAGAAAAAATAAGCTTGCCGGAATCGAAAAAGAGCGTATAGTAAGTATTGGAATTTCTATTGAGAAAGGTGAAATGTGCGTATGTCCTGGGACTTGTTAAATATCATCGGCACGGTTGCGTTTGCGATGAGTGGTGCGATTGTCGCGATGGAAGAAAAATATGATTTGTTTGGCGTGTGGTTACTCGCGTTGATCACGGCATTTGGCGGCGGCGCCATCCGAAACCTGCTGATTGGGGTCCCGGTCTCCGCGCTCTGGTCGCAAGGTGGTCTATTTTTGATTGCGATTTTAGTCGCCTTGCTGATTTTTGTCTTACCGCAATTATTTTTACCGCACTGGACACGATGGGGTGTCCTCGCTGATGCGCTTGGCTTATCGGCATTTGCGATTCAAGGTGCTTTGATGGCTTCCGCCAAAGGATTGCCGTTATCCGCAACGATTTCCGCTGCTGTGTTGACGGGAGTCGGCGGTGGGGTGATCCGCGATCTGCTCGCCGGTCGCAAACCACTGGTCCTGCACAAAGAAATCTACGCGATGTGGGCCGTCATGGCAGCACTTGTCATCGACCGGTTTGAGCTGACCAATCCACTCCATTTGTTCACATTACTTGGTCTGATCACGATTTTACGTATGCTATCCTATTATTATGAATGGAATTTACCAGCACGACGTTTAGGGGGAGAAAAAGAATGAAAATCTTAATCATGATTGGGGCACTGTCGATGATGATGGCAGTGGCACTCGGGGCGTTTGGTGCCCATGCGTTAAAAGATATGTTGTCCGAGCGGATGCTCGCGAACTGGCAAACCGGCGTCCTCTATCAGATGGTTCACTCGCTTGGCATCCTCGCACTTGGCGGGATGTTATTAAAAGTGTCGATTTCACAATTTTCACTGGCCGGCTGGTTGATGCTCGCCGGAATCGTCTTCTTCTCTGGCAGCCTGTACGTAATGGCGTTGACAGGAGTGACGAAGCTGGGAGCGATTACACCAATTGGTGGTGTCCTGTTCATCGCGGCTTGGATTTTTGTCGCCATCGGGGCGTATAAAGGATTGTAACATTGACACTCCCACGATTAAAACCGTGGGATTCTGAAGTGCTTGTGCGAGCGCAGTCCATTTCTGTTTGGCTCAAGCCTTCAGATGAGGGTGTGCCATCACCCCTCCTGAGACAGACCGTATAGGTTCTCAGGCTGATGGACTGTTACCATCCACCACAGGTCGTTGCAGGTGTGTCCACCTGGTGTTTTAGCGTCTTTTGCGTGACGACAGGCATCGTTTTACCGGTCACATGTTTTCGTGACCGAACCGTATACGATTTTCAAGGGGCGATGGACACAGGCGTTTTAGAGACTTGTACTTGTCTATGGGATAGATATACCCGAACGTCGGGATAGATATACCCGAACGTCGGATGTGAAAACATCCGAACTCACTTTCATCCCATGCCTAAAGGCGGGCTATGCCCGATATGGGCTTTCCCGTTCGTAAAATCTGTAAGGATCTACTCGCTTCACGTGACTCGAACAGAGAAACGGATGAAGCGGATAGATCCTTTTCTGATAAACGCAAAAAAACCGGCAAACAGAACGTCGTCTGTTCACCGGTACGATATAGAGCGATGGAAGCAGATGCCTCAGCGCTTGGCAGGTTGTGTTTTATTTAGCTTCGATAATGCTTGCTCATAGCGATCCAGTACACGTTCCGCGACTGGCTTTAGCTCTTTTGAAAGCACAGCGAATTGCAATTCACGCGATCGTGTCGATCGGTTCATAGCATTCCCCATGGTAATTCCTCCTTCAGGTACAAATCTGACAGTTTTTGTGGCCGCAAAGAGTATATTCCCGTAGGGTTTTCCTATGAAACGTGATTCAGCAGATTAAAGTGCGAAATGTGCTTCGAGCTCGTCCGACTCGAGACGGTTACCAATGAAGAACTCACCGAATTCACCATATTTTGCACTGACTTCGTCAAACCGCATTTCATAGACGATTTTCTTGAACTGGAGAATATCGTTAGCGAAGAGGGTGACGCCCCATTCCCAATCGTCAAATCCAGTCGATCCGCCGATGATTTGTTGAATCTTGCCGGCATAACTCCGACCGATCATCCCGTGACGGTACATCAGCTCTTTGCGTTTCTCCATCGAGAGTGTGTACCAGTTGTCACCGTCGCGGCGTGACTTGCTCATTGGATAGAAACAGATGTGCTTCGATTTTGGCAGGATTGGATAGAGACGGTCGCGGACATACGGATTTTCGTAAGGGTTACCTTCTCCTGAACCACGGTATGTCCCAAGTTCGACAACGGACACATACGAGTAGGTTGGGATGAGGTAATCGTAGAGATCAAGCTTCTGCATTTTGACTTCGACGGCTTGAATGTCTTCCATCGTCGGACGAAGGACCATCAAGACGAGGTCGGCTTTTTGACCGATGATCGTATAGAGGGCATGGCTTCCTTCTTTTTGTTCTTCGACCTGTGCGAGTTCACTCAAGAAAGCTTGGAATTCATGAACCATCTTTGTCCGGACCGTAGCTTCGACTTGCTTGAGACGGCTCCAGTCAATCCGGCGAAAATCATGGAATGTATACCAGCCGTCGAGTGTTTCGGCGGCTTGTTGCGTAACGGTTGGTTCTGATGATTGATGTTGCATAAGAAAACCTCCTGAATCTGGAATGGTAAACGGGTTGATCCATGTTCAATCTTACCATATCTTTTCAAATTGCCCGTAAGAAAACGGTTCATTTCAAAAGCGGACCGGACATATATCCCGAAGGAACAGGGTATGCTCTTAAAGGGTGTGAGATTTTCAGAATGTCCGGAACTGTACTATATGAAAAAAATACTGTAATAGTATTCGAAAAGCCAGTCGTAAGAATGAAAAAAACACTTTTTTGCAAATTGTTTTAACAACGAAACAGAACTGTGTATAATGAACAATGGAATGCAACAACAACAGAAACCGACACTTATTCGCCATAAAAGGAGCTAATATCATGCAATTATTCGAAATGCTTGAGACAAAAGTCAAAGCCCATCAACCAACGATCGTTTTCCCGGAAGGAATCGATGCTCGTGTTCTTGGGGCAGCTGTTCGTCTGAAAAAAGATGGTCTTGTCACGCCAATCGTCATCGGACCACGCGTTAAAATCGAAGAGACGGCAACGGCGAATCAGATCGACGTGACGGATCTTGAAACGATTGATCCGGCTTCATACGACGGAATCGAAGAATTAGTCGCGTCGTTCGTCGAACGTCGTAAAGGAAAAGCAACAGAAGAACAAGCGCGTGAAGTCATCCTCAAAGACGTCAACACGTTCGGCACGATGCTCGTCCACACCGGCAAAGCAGAAGGTCTTGTCTCGGGTGCGATGCACGCGACTAGTGACACGGTTCGTCCGGCACTTCAAATCATCAAAATGCAAGAAGGCTATAAAAAGACATCAGGTGTCTTCATCATGGTCCGTGACGATGAGCAGTATGTGTTTGCTGACTGTGCAATCAACATCGCACCAGACGCAAACGATTTAGCAGAAAACGCGATTGCTTCTGCAAAAACGGCAAAAACGTTTGGTATCGATCCGAAAGTTGCGTTGCTCAGCTTCTCGACAAAAGGTTCAGCGAAATCACCGGAAACAGAACGTGTCGTCGAAGCAACACGTCTTGCAAAAGAACGGGCACCAGAACTCGCAATCGATGGAGAATTACAATTTGACGCAGCATTCGTTCCAAGTGTCGCGAAATCAAAAGCACCGGAGTCAGATGTTGCCGGTCATGCGAACGTCTTCATCTTCCCAAGCCTTGAGTCTGGAAACATCGGCTACAAAATTGCACAACGTCTTGGTGGTTTTGAAGCAATCGGACCGATTCTTCAAGGACTCAACAAACCGGTCAACGATCTGTCACGTGGCTGTAACGAAGAAGACGTCTACAAATTGGCGATCATCACGGCAGCGCAAGCTGTTGAAGAACGCCAAGCGTAATCCATTTTCGAAAAAGACTTTACTTTTTCAGCGAACTCCGTAAAATGGAACACATCACGCATCAACGAATAAACGTATAGCAACGCTCGTATAATAGTGGGGATTGGCCCACGAGTCTCTACCGGATCGCCGTAACGATCCGACTACGGGTGGTGAGTTACTGCTCTCTTTTTAGCGTACAGTGGCTGCCCCCGGGTAGCGGCTGTACGTTTTTTTTCGTTCAAAAAGGAGAAATCAGTTATGAAACGTTTGGAAGAAATGATTAAACAAGAAGGATTAGTCTTATCGGATCAAGTCTTAAAAGTCGATTCCTTTTTAAACCATCAGGTCGATCCGACTCTGATGTGGGAAATTGCATACGAATTCATGGACCGGTTCAAAGATGCTGGGATTACCCGGATTTTGACGATTGAAGCAGGGGGAATCGCCCCGGCGATGATGACGGCACTCCGTCTTGGTGTTCCGATGGTCTACGCACGGAAAACAAAGTCGCTGACGTTAAATGAAGGCACGATATCAGCGGAAGTCTACTCGTTTACGAAACAACAGACCAGTACGATCACCGTCGCTGAAAAGTATCTGCAGGCAGGCGAACGGGTGTTGATCATCGATGATTTCCTGGCGAACGGCGAAGCCGCCTTTGGTCTGGCGAAACTCGTGGAACAGGCGGGAGCTGAAGTGGCAGGCTTCGGAATCGTCATTGAAAAATCATTCCAACCGGGCCGTCAAAAATTACTGGATGCCGGGTTCCGCGTCGAATCGTTGGCACGGATTAAAAAACTGGAAGCCGGACAAGCGACGTTCGTTGACTCGGTGAACGTATGAAGACCTTGTCGAACGTCAAGGCGGCAAGTCTCGGTCTGCAGCATGTGTTAGCGATGTATACCGGAGCCGCGATTGTTCCGTTGATTGTCGGCAGTGCGATCGGCTTGTCGGGTGAAGAACTGGCCTATCTCGTCGCGATTGATTTATTTATGTGTGGCGTTGCGACGTTACTGCAAGTCTTCGTGACGAAATATACCGGCGTCGGCTTACCGGTCGTCCTCGGCTGTACGTTTACGGCGGTCGGTCCGATGATTGCCATCGGAAGCCTGCAGGGAATCACGGCGATTTATGGTGCCTTGATCGCGAGCGGACTGATCATTTTGGTGATTTCCGGATTATTCAGCCGGATTGCGGTACTGTTTCCACCGGTCGTCCTCGGATCCGTCGTGACGATTATCGGGATTTCGCTGATTCCAGCGGCCATCAACGATATCGGCGGCGGACAGGGAGCGAAGGATTTTGGTGATCTGCGGTACTTAGGACTCGCCGGGTTGACGATTGTTTTGATTTTAGTCTTCAACCGATACGGGACTGTGTTTTCAAAAGCGGCAGCCGTGTTGATTGCCGTCTTGATCGGCACGTTGGTCGCATTCGGAATGGGGATGATTGATTTCAGTCCGGTCGCCGAGGCGTCGTGGTTCCAGATGGTGACACCGTTTTACTTTGGTGTACCGACATTCAACGCAACTGCGATTCTGACGATGACACTCGTTGGTCTCGTATCGATGGTCGAGTCGACGGGTGTCTTCTTGACACTTGGGGAAATCACCGATAAAAAGTTGACTGACAAGGACTTGGCGCGTGGTTACCGGGCGGAAGGGGCTGCGACGATCATCGGCGGGATTTTTAACAGTTTTCCGTATACGACGTACAGCCAAAACGTCGGTCTCGTCCAGCTGACGGGGGTAAAAACACGGAAAGTCATCGTCTTTGCCGGATTCTTTTTGATTGTGCTTGGTTTCTTACCAAAAGTCGCGACGTTCACGACCTTGATTCCAAAACCTGTCCTCGGTGGAGCGATGCTCGTCATGTTCGGCACCGTCGCAGCAAGTGGGATTCGGATTTTATCCCGTGTCAATTTTGCTAAAAATGATAATGTGATTACCGTGGCCTTAGCGCTTGGTGTCGGACTTGGCATCAGCATGAATCCGGCGATTGTCGCGTCACTGCCGGAACAAGTCCGTGTCTTGACGGACAGCCCGATCGTCGCAGGATCGTTGACGGCACTGGCGTTAAATGCTTTGTTCCGTCTTACCGAACAGAAGTCATCGTCTGAAAAATCACGTCTCGCTAAAGTTGAATAAGGTTTGTAACTTCTCAGAGGGGAGCAGTCCGCTATACTATTTTGTATAGATGGTTGCTCCTTTCATATTTCGTTACATAAATCAGAATATTTCGAGTATGTGTTCTTGAACAAAAATATCACTTGAAAACGTTTACAAAACGGACACAATTTCATTATACTGACAACGTAGCGGTTAGGGGAACTGCTAGGAAACAAACAGAGACGGGAAGGACGTCGTACAGATGAAACAACAGACAGAACTGAATCGGGGATTAGAAGAACGTCACATTACATTGATGTCGCTGGGGGCGGCAATCGGTGTCGGACTGTTCTTAGGATCGGCAAAAGCGATTCAATTAGCTGGACCAGGAATACTGATCGGATACTTAATCGGTGGTCTTATTATCTTTATCATCATGCGTGCACTTGGGGAGCTCGCAGTCCGTGAACCGGTATCAGGCAGTTTTGCCGAATATGCCCGGAAATATGTCAGTCCGCTAGCCGGGTTCCTGACAGGATGGAATTATTGGTTACTCTGGATTTTCACATGTATGGCCGAAATTACGGCCGTCGGGATCTACATGCAAGAATGGTTCCCGAACTCACCAACGTGGATGTGGGCACTCGGTGCGCTCATTCTGATGACGAGCATCAACTTCATTGCCGTTAAGTTTTATGGGGAATTTGAATTTTGGTTTGCGTTGATTAAAATTGTCGCCATCGTCGCGATGATCATCCTCGGAACACTGACGATCGTCATTGGTTTCGGGAACGGTGGTACACCGGTCGGGATTTCAAATCTTTGGTCGCACGGCGGTTTCTTACCAAACGGATTTGGTGGGGTCTTACTTGCGATGCAAATGGTCATGTTTGCCTTCTTAGGGATTGAAGTGATTGGGGTCACAGCAGGGGAAGCAAAAAATCCGAAGAAAACGATTCGCAAGGCCGTCAACAACGTTTTTTGGCGAATCCTGGTTTTCTATATCGGCGCATTGTTCGTCATTCTGTCGATTTATCCGTGGGATCAAGTCGGACAGAATAACAGCAGTCCGTTTGTATTATTGTTTGAATCATTAGGTATTCCGGCAGCGGCTGGAATCATCAACTTCGTCGTCTTGACGGCAGCCTTGTCGTCATGTAACTCAGGGATCTTCTCGACGGCACGAATGATGATGAACTTGTCGCAAAATCAGGAAGCACCGAAACGATTTGCGAAGATTTCAAAAAATGGTGTACCGGCACTGGCAACGATTCTTTCCGGAGTTGCCTTGTTGGTTGGCGTCGCCTTGAACTACTTCTTACCGGATGATGTCTTTGCGATTGTCACGAGTATTGCGACGTTCGGTGCGGTCTGGACATGGGCGATGATCTTGATTGCCCAGATGCGGGCACGGAAAGTCCATGGAACAGCTGAATTCGCGGTTCCGTTTTTCCCGATTGCGAACTATGTCGCGTTAGTCGCTCTCGCAGGTGTCATCGTCTTGATGGCGTTTGATGCGGGGACGCGGATTGCACTTGTCGTTGGACCACTTTGGTACGTGATTTTGATTGCCGTCTATTATGCACGGGGTATGCATAAAGAAAAACGCCAATCGTTTGACCAAGCATCAGGGGAATAAAAAGAGATCAGCTTCGGCTGGTCTCTTTTGTTCTGTTTTGCTACCGGTTTTGCTACACTGAACACAGATGAAATTAGAGGAGGAACCATCATGAAGACGATCCATGTCGATGAATTACAAGAAAAGCTTGAAGCAGGCGAAGCGTTACACGTCGTCGATGTCCGGGAACAAGACGAGTATGACGCTGGTCATATTCCAAACGTCCGTTTTCTCCCGATGTCTGAAATCGGTGAACGTTATACGGAACTGCAAGAAGGAGAGAAATATTACCTGATTTGTAAAGCCGGTGGACGAAGTGAGAACGTCGGACGGTTCTTGGAACAGTACGGATATGACGTCGTCAACGTTGAAGGCGGCATGATGAATTGGAAGGGCGATCAAGAAGCCTGAGTTAAATCAGCTAAAAGAAGAAGGTTCCTTGTAAAAAGGAATTTTCTTCTTTTTTTATTTGCTGTGAAAAAATACACATTCTAGCCGATAAAAAGAATAGAACAACGAGTCATCGTACTCGAGAATGGGAGTTAGATATGAAAGAAAAGAAAAAGCGTACATTGAGCATCAAACAAAAACTGATTTTGACCTCTATGCTCTTATTATTGATTCCGTCTTTACTGATTGGCTTTGTTTCTTATAGCCAAGCGAAACAAAAAATCACGAATGAAATCTTACAGTCGGCCCATTCCGGTGTCGACCGGATGAATGATGAGGTCATGAATATCGTGGATCCGATGCGACGGGATGTCGCGTTTTTTGCGGACCGGATTGACGGGACACTGTATCAAGCAGGCAAACAAAACCTCGACTTAAAAGAAAAAATGACCGAATACTTAGATACACATCCCCAGGCCGCCAATATTTATTATGCGACGACGACTGGAGAGATGACGATCTATCCGGAGCAGTCGATGCCGGAGGATTATGACCCGCGGGACCGTCCGTGGTATCAAGCAGCAGAAGAGGCGAAAGGAAAAGTCGTCATCACGGATCCATATGTCGATGCGGCATCTGGAAAGATGATGATCACCCTCTCACAAACCGGTGGCAATGGACGAGGCGTCATCGCAATTGACGTCGATGTCGACCGGATCGCAGAAATCGCAAAAAAAATCAAAATTGGTAAAGAAGGTTACGTGACGATTTTGGACTCTGGTAAAAAATTCGTCAGTCACCCGACGCTAAAACCCGGTGAAAAAGCCTCAGGGGACTGGGTGGATTCAATTTACGCCGGCAAAGAGGGGCAATTTTCCTACCTGTTTGAAAATGAAGACAAACAAATGGACTTCATGACAAACAATCTGACGGGTTGGAAAGTCGCCGGCACGCTGTACGACTATGAAATCACGGAGGAAACATCGAGTATCCTTTGGACGACACTTGGCGTCATCGCCGTGACGTTCGTCTTTGCAGCTATTCTTTTATTCTTCATCTTACGTTCGATCCTCAGTCCGCTGAACCGTTTAACGAAAAGTGCGGAACGGATTCAAGAAGGCGATTTGACGGAACAGGTCGTCGTCGAATCCAACGATGAAATCGGGCAAGTGGCGGAAAGCTTTAACGTCATGATCGTATCGCTCCGTTCGATCATTACGAATCTTGACCAATCGATCGGACAGGTCGCGGCTTCGTCAGAGGAATTGATGGCGAATGCGGCACAAACGACGGCAGCATCCGAACAAATCGCTGGTTCGATCCAAGAGATGGCAGCAGGTGCTGGTCAATCGAAACGTCAGCTCGACGGAAATGCGGTTTCTTTGCAGGCCATTACATCGGGTGTCATGCGGATTGCGGAAAGTTCGACGAATGTCTCCGAATTATCGCGTGCGACAGCAGCGGAAGCGGAAGACGGAACGGCAGCAGTCGTTAAAAACGTCGAGCAGATGAAGGCAATTGATACGTCGGTCGAAAACTTCGGGGAAGTCATCCAATCCCTTGCCCACCGTTCCAATGAGATCGGAAAGATTGTCGACGTCATCAACGGCATCGCGACGCAAACCAATCTGCTTGCTCTGAATGCGGCAATCGAGGCGGCGCGTGCCGGTGAGAACGGAAAAGGATTTGCGGTCGTCGCAAGTGAAGTCCGTAAACTCGCCGAACAATCACAGGAATCGACGAAACAGATTTCGCATTTGATCCAAAACATCAAACAAGAAACAGAACGGTCCGTCTTCTTGATGAAAGAAGTATCACATCATACAAAAGCAGGACTCGAAACGACGGAAGATTCTGCCGTCCGTTTCAAACAAATCATGTTACGGACACAAGAGATGACACCACGGATCGAAGACGTCACGGCGACAGTCGAAGAAATTGCCGCCAACGTTCAGGAAGTGTCGGCATCGGCAACTGAAATCGCCCATATCGCAGATGAGAATTCTGCGGCATCGGAACGTGTGGCCGCAACGACTGAAGAACAACTCGGCTCGATGGAAGATATTTCACAATCGGCTAAAACGTTGTCGGACATGGCGGAAGAATTACAAGTCCTCGTTTCACGATTTAAAGTATAATCCTTCAAGCGACCGTCACCTCGAGTGTCGGTCGTTTCTTATTCGGAAAAAGACGTTGTCATAGACCGGATTTCTGCTAAATGTTGCTTGAATAGAACAAGAAACGGGAAAATACTTCTATGGCCTGGCAACTTGAAATCGGGAGGTGTCCACGATGGCACGGCTGACAAAATTAATGGAATGGCAACAAGCTGGTCTAATTGATGCAGAGACGATTGAGCGGATTAAAGACTACGAAACACATCGCCAAAAAAAGCAACGTGTCCCACTTTTATTGATAATCGGACTGACGTTCGTCGGTCTGGCGCTACTCAGTTTTTTGGCGGCGAACTGGCAGGTGATTCCTGCACTCATTAAAATCGGGTTGGTCTTAGTCATCATGGTCAGCTGTTATGTGTTTGCCGATTTGTCAGAGCGTCGAGCGATTTGGAATCCCGTCACCTTTCGCATTCTTGGACTGGTCGCATTCGCAGGAGCCCTCATTGTAACGGTTCAGAGTTTTCATATGTCGATGCAGGGGTCCTTCATCGGATGGGCAGTTTTTGTCGCGGCGCTCGCCCATTTTTTTACGTGGCGTCATACGGCCTATGCCGTCTTCGCCTTTATTGCAAGTTTGAACATTTTAACGGCAGGGGGTGGATTTGGGAGTGAACAAGCGACGTTTCTCGACTGGACGTCAATCGTCTTCCTTGTACTCGTCTCACTCGCCTGGTTTTACTTTAGCCAATCGTTACCCTCACTTGTCTTCAGTTGGCTAGTTCTTTATTTTTCAGGTCTGGAATTGTTTGTACTCGTCTCGTATGACGGTGTACTCTGGCCGATCTGGACCTTGTTCATCCTTGTCCCACTGTTACTTGTCGTCAAACACGATGTCCATCGTCAGTTTTTATATCACCTGTATTTAGTTGTTGCAGCCATCAACTCGCTAGTGTATCTGACGGTCCGCGCCGAAACGACGAACGCATCGATTCCTTGGGGCGAAGCGATCGCCCTTGCCGTCTTTGGTGTCGCGATCGGCTATTTGATCTATCAAAAATTCCGTCCGTTGCTCTGGCTGTTACCACTGGGTCTGTTCGGTTTGTTGTGGTTTGACGAACAAGCGATTTTGATTGCAGCCCTCGTCGAAATCATTGCGTTTGTCTATTTGATCGAACAGGAACGCAGAGGTCATCGTTTGACGATTGCCTTTGTCTACTTCATTGCTGTCCAACTGACGATCTACTTCATCTATGCTTGGGATCGTCTCGACATGTCTCTCTTCTTCTTGGTCGGTGCACTGTTGGTCTTCTTCGTTGCCGGTGTCTTGTGGTGGGTGCGAAAACGTCGTGAGGGAGGAGTTCCGTCATGAAACGGTATCTGTTTCCGGTATTACAAATCATCGTTGTCTTAGGGGTGATCCTCAGTTTTTATTCGATTTCCTGGTTTGGTGACAGCTATCGTTTTCGGGCGGAACCCTTTGATCCGTTTAATCCCGTCTACGGTGAGTATGTCATGTTGCAATACCCTGACTTGAAGCCCGAGGACTCGATTAAAAAAGGATTGGTCTATGTCACATTTACGACCGATGCGGATGGTTATGCAAAGATTGACCGGATTTCGAATGAACGCTTTTTTGGTTCTGTTGCGGGGGATTATTATGATCAATACGTGACGATTCCACAATTGACACAATATTACGTGGAACAAGGCACGGGTAAAGGCTATGAGGATGCTAAAAAACTAGAGGTCAAAGCGGATGTCTCGCCTTGGGGAACCGTTCGGGCGACTGATTTAACGGTGCGAAAATGACTTGAGTTGAATTGAATCAAAAAAACCGCACAGACCAATCA
Source organism: Exiguobacterium antarcticum DSM 14480 (assembly GCF_000685865.1). Classification (GTDB taxonomy): domain Bacteria; phylum Bacillota; class Bacilli; order Exiguobacteriales; family Exiguobacteriaceae; genus Exiguobacterium_A; species Exiguobacterium_A antarcticum. The sequence goes on from NZ_JMKS01000003.1 coordinate 1,650,627, forward strand.
CTTCGAAGAAGTGATTGGTCTGTGCGGTTTTGATATCATGCTGATTTTTTAAGTGTAAAAGCTGACGTTTGAGTCAGCATTGTGATCTTGATTCTTATTGTGCGTCTTTATCAAACGTGATTCGGGCAATCGCATCATGTTGGTGAATCGTTTCTTCGTTGCGGCATTCGACGAAGAACGACGCGATTGGATCCATTTCGTAAAGGTCGGCAGCGATCAAGCGCACCATATCTTCGACGAAACGTGGGTTTTCATACGCCATTTCAGTGACACGTTTTTCATCCGGACGTTTGAGGACAGGGTGAAGTGGAGCAGATGCATTCGATTCTGCTGCGTCGAGGAGTTCCTGTTTCCAGTTAAACTCTTCAGCTTCGTCCCGTAACGATGCTTCCATCGTGACGTAACCCCGTTGGTTGTGGGCGCTGTACTCACTGATTTCTTTTGAGCATGGGCAGAGTGTCGTGACGTTGATCGTCAGACCAACCGATAAAGTCGCTTCGTCCGTTTCCGTATTGACGCTGACGGTTTGCCAGACTTCGGCATTCATCAAACCGCTGAGCCCCGTGGCTGGTGCTTTCCGCGAAAAGAACCATGGGTACCGGATTGTGAGTTGACCTTCTGCTTGTTCCATCCGCTCAGCGAGATCGCGGGCGAATTGAATGAGTGATTCATTTGTGACGACCCAACCTTCGTGATGGTACTGGTCAAGTTGCTCCGTCAAACGACTCATGTTGATTCCTTTACGGTCTTGCACAAGCGACGTCGAGAGTTCAAATGTTGCAATCGTTGCTTGTGTCGTCTCACCATCTTGAATGACGACCGGATGTTTGACGTTCGAGATTCCGACTGCATCCAGTGCAAACAGGAAATTTTTTGGTGTATTCTGAAGATCAATCATTTTCTCTTTTTCAGTCGGCTTTGTTCCTTTAATAGGAGGAACTGAACCAAACAACTTGTGACGCTCTTCTTTGGTTGGCAATGTAATCGGGTAGGTAGACATTCAAATCGGCCCCTTTGTCCTTTTGTAGTAGTGCAAGTAGTATTAACATGACAGGAATGCTAGAGACGAGCAAGTCTGGTGATTCCGGGAATGTGTTTTCGCGACGTATCGTTGATATGAATTTTATCACGAACGCCTCTAAAAACGAAACCCGCAAGGCTCGGAAGAAACAGTTTGCTGATTTAGAGGCATAACTTGCTTGCAATCGGGTATATTATCGTATAGTATGTGTTCATGTGAACGTGTAAAGATGTGTCTTGTGAATTCTTGATGTAACTTATATTGTAATAGGAAGGAATGAAGTAGATGGATTGGCAGTTAGTACTTCAATATGCCTGGGTCGTCCTCGTTTTAATCGCATTAGAAGGACTCCTTTCGGCAGATAACGCGCTTGTTTTAGCGGTGATGGTAAAACATTTACCTGGCGAGCAACAGAAAAAAGCTTTATTTTATGGATTGGCAGGAGCATTTGTTCTTCGATTTGCGGCATTATTCGCGATCTCATTCCTCGTCGACATTTGGCAGATCCAAGCACTTGGGGCAGCCTACTTGCTGATCATGGGACTACGGCATATCTATAAAACCGTCAAGGCCCGGCGAATTGGTGAGAATCATGGAGCTGAAAATGAGCGCGACGCAGAACCAAAATCAGAAGAACCGGTTTCAAAAGCAGAGTTTTGGAAAACAGTCGCAAAAATTGAATTCGCTGACCTCGCGTTTGCGGTCGATTCGATTTTGGCAGCTGTCGCCTTGGCTGTTGCGCTTCCAAACTGGGGAACTGGTGAAGTCGGTGGCTTGAACACAGGTCACTTCGTCGTCATCTTAACCGGTGGATTGACGGGTGTCGTCTTGATGCGTTTTGCAGCACGTGTCTTCGTACGGTTACTCGCGGAACGTCCGGGTCTTGAAACAGCCGCTTTCGCAATCGTTGCGTGGGTCGGTGTCAAACTCGCTGTTCTTGCACTTGAACACCCGAACTACCATGCATCGATTGAAGGAACGATTTTTGAAGTGATGAAGCTTCCGGAAGGATTTGCCCACAGTACACCATGGCAGATTTTCTTCTGGACAGTCATGGTCAGTCTCGCACTGTGGGGTTGGTTCTCTTCTCCGAAAACAAAATCAAATCCAGATGCACAAAAGAAAGTCGAAAAACATCTGTAAGATCTTTGGGCTCTCCTTCACGGAGAGTCTTTTTTTGTCTAATAATCCGAAAGACCGGGTAAAAAGATGAATCAGCTCCAAGTCTTCAGTCTTTTTCTTTTAGGTAAGTCGACTTATAATAAACTTACTGAACAAAAAGGAGATTCGTTTTTATGGATATTGGATTAATTACGCAGTATGCGACGGTTGGACTTGTCTTAATCATCTTACAAGGATTACTGTCGGCAGATAACGCCATGGTCATGGCGGTTCTCGTTCGTCCGCTACCGGATGAGCAACGAAAAAAAGCTTTATTTTATGGATTGATCGGGGCTCTCGTCTTACGTTTCATCGCGATTTTCTTTGCCTCGTATTTAGCAACGATTTGGGAATTGCAGGCACTTGGTGCGGTGTACCTCTTCTACGTCGCGTTCAAAGGAATCGTCGAGGCACGTTCCAACAAACATCAAGTTCCGGACGCGCTGTCGTCTGGAAAAGCCTCACCGAATTTTTGGTGGACCGTCGTCAAAGTCGAGTTTTCCGACTTGGCATTTGCTGTTGACTCGACGCTTGCGGCAGTTGCGATGGCAACGACGTTACCGATGATCGGTGGTACGATCGGTGGTCTGAACACGGGACAATTCTGGGTCGTCTTCTTTAGCGGCATCATCGGCCTTGTCATCATGCGTTACTTTGCGAGTTGGTTTGTCGTCTTGCTACAGAAACGACCGGGAATCGAAGAAGCTGCCTTTTGGCTCGTTGCTTGGGTCGGTGTCAAGCTCGTCGTCATGACACTCGCGCACCCATCCATTCACGTCTTGCCACACGAATTTCCGGAAAGCACATTATGGCAATCCATCTTCTGGGTTGTGCTCGTCTTGATTTTGGTGTTAGGTTGGTTTAGAAGCGGTACAAAAACAGAAAAATAACAATTAGGAAAACGGACAGGGTCATCATTCCTCTGTCCGTTTTTTATGAGGAGTGAGGACGATGCAAAACGGTAATTTTATTCGAATGCTGACACGGATGCAGAATGTACCACGTTGGGATGAGTACGCACCCCGTTTTCCGGATAATGCGGCGAGCCATAGTTTTCGGGTCGCCTTATTTAGTTTAATGGCGAGTTATCTCGAACAAGAAGCAACAGGCGTCAAATACGATCGTCTGTCGCTGCTCGGGAAAGCGTTGTTTCATGACATGAACGAAGTCATCACGGGACCGATTAAACACCGAACAAAAAAAGAACCGACGCTTCACGCCCATATCCAAGCGATGGAACAACAAGCGAGTGAGAAACTCGTCGCCTTGCTATCCAAATCGTTACAACCCGATTTTACGAGCTATTTAGTGTTTGCTGAAGATGAATCCCGAGAAGGACGGATGGTCGAAGCAATCGATACGTTTGATGCGATGTTGTTTGCAAAACGAGAAGCAGAAATGACGGGATCCGCCTTTTTTACGGCCAAAACGACGGAACTGAAAATCGTTTTATTGGATCATCCGTTGTCCGCGATTCGGACATTGACCGAGTCCGTCTTTGCAGGAGACACGATGTCCCGCTTCATTGATAATATCTTAATGATGGACACGATTCGCCGTTGGAAAGGGCGCTTCAACACGATTGATGACAACGATGCGACACATGCGTTTCGTGCGGCGTCACTTGGTTTATTTAATGGTCTGATCGAAGCCAAAAAATATGGCGTGCCGATCGATACGGCGGAAGTTGTCTCACGGCTCCTTTGTCATGACTTGGTCGAAGGGACGACGGGAGACGTCCTTGGTCCCGTCAAACATGCGACACCGGTCACAGCGGCGGCTTTTGAAGCCTATGAGCGGACAGAAGGGGAAGCCTTGATTGATTTGTTGCCTCTGTCCATGCGACAAGAATTCCATCGTTTTGTCGTCGAAGCGAAGGATGAGACGTACGAAGGACAAATGGTCGATGTCGTCGATAAGCTTGATGCGTTGATCAAGATGAACATGGAACGAAAACTGAACGGAGTCGAATATGAGACGGGGTACCGGGCACAATTAAAGAAAGTCCAGACGGTCTACGAAAATCCATCGGTCGTCTTTTTCCTGGCCTATGTCTTACATGACTTGGATTACGTAACGTCTTAAAAAGGAGGAACATCATGACGAATACCTCGCCGATTCAAACGAAACGACTGACGTTCATCCTGATTTTAGGATCACTGGCAGCGCTTGGACCACTCTCGATCGATATGTATTTACCGGCATTTCCCGATATGTCACGTTCCTTTGGTGCGAGTGCATCGTCGATCCAACTGAGTTTGACGGCCTGTATGCTCGGAATGGCCCTCGGACAAATCATCGTTGGACCGCTCAGTGATGTCCGCGGGCGAAAACGTCCATTATTGCTCGCATTATTCGCTTACCTGCTCGCATCACTCGCCTGTGCGTTTGCGCCGACGATTGAGGTGTTGATTGCCCTGCGGTTCGTTCAAGGGGCGGCTGGAGCGTCCGGTATCGTCATCTCACGAGCGATTGTCCGTGATTTGTTTGAAGGTCCGGAATTGACGAAGTTTTTTGCGGCCTTATCACTGGTCAACGGAACGGCACCCATTCTCGCCCCGATCATCGGGGGACAGATTTTGCGGTTTGGCGACTGGCGGGTTGTGTTTTATCTCCTTGCGATCTTAAGTACGCTGATGCTGATCGCGGTGGCCTTCCGTTTACCGGAAACACTCCCGGTTCATCACCGCGTCGAGGGGAATTTAAAAACAACGTTCCAAACATTCGGGCGGTTGTTATCGGACCGGACGTTCCTCGGATATGCCTTCGCTCAAGCCTTTGCGATGGGTGCGATGTTCGCGTATATTTCCGGCTCGCCGTTCGTCTTACAAAATATTTATGGGGCGACTCCGCAACAATTCAGTTTTTTGTTTGGTCTGAATGGGATTGGGATCATCATCGCGGCACAAACTGCGGGACGACTTGCCGGTCGTGTCGACAGTGAAAAGATGATGCGCATTGCCTTGATCGTCGTGGCGTTAGCCGGCATTTGTCTATTTCTTGCGTTGACCTTATCGAGTTCACTTGTTCTCGTCATGATTCCGTTGTTCTTCGTTGTCTCGAGTGTCGGGATGATTTCGACACTTGGTTTTACCTTGGCGATGCAGAATTACGGTTCGACGGCAGGAAGTGCTTCGGCGTTACTCGGTCTATTGCCGATGCTCGTCGGGTCACTTGTCTCACCACTCGTCGGAGTGATGGGCGAAGACTCGGCGTTACCGATGGGGTTGATCATCATGACACTCGATTGCCTGGCCTTGCTCGTGTACACGTTGCTGATTGTTCGAAAAAAAGGATAAGAAGATAATGACAATGAAGCCGATTCCTTTTTGAATCGGCTTTTTTGTTGCGGATACATTCAGATTCCAGAAAAAAGTAAAAAAGGATTCAATGGATTTTGAAACTATTTCCAAAAAGAGACCGTAAATAAAAGTGAGCTCAGCACGCAGGAAAGGAGCAGTCGGATGAAAAAACGATCTCTTTCGGATACACGGCCGGTATCTGAACCAAAGAATCAAGGAACACTTGAAAGTATGTTGGCGCGGCATTACGCGGCACAAAAAAAGTATGCCCGCAGATGTCAGGAGGCAGGCAGTCCACGTGAAAAAGAATTAGCCGAATTGTTATATGAAGAAAATCGACACGCCTATCTTCAAGCTTACTGCCAACTGTACGGATCGAATCCGTTTATCGAGGTGACAGAACATGGACGTTAGTACTCTTTATCTCTATGCGCTTGCCGCCGCTGGCTGTGGCGTTTTACTGTCTGTCGTTTTTTCCGATTTGATTCCGAGCATCGATCAAATCTTTCATCCGACGTTAATCTTGTCCTTTGTCATTTTGACATCCGCTTTTGGATTTGGACTGGAACATCTGACGTCACTTGGTTCGCTCGTTATTTTGCTGATCAGTGCCGGTATCAGTCTTATTTTGACGTCTTTACTGCATTTATTCATTTTTGTACCGCTCGCCAAAGCAGAGCAATCGATCAGTTTTTCGGAACAGACCCTCGAAGGACGCAGTGCCATCGTCATCATCCCAATTCCGGAGGCAGGCTACGGTGAAATTCTCATCGACGATGTTTCGGGGCGGATTTCCAAATCAGCCGTTCTTTTTGAAGGTCCTGCTTTAGAACAGGGAACGAAAGTCATCATCATTGAAATCAAACAAGGCGTGGCCCATGTCATGACCTATCCTACTCAATGGAAAGAGGAGATGTTTTTATGAATCCGATCATTATCGTGGCCATCATTGCCGGCGCTCTGATCTTAGCGCTGATTGCCTTATTCGTGACCAAATACCGGACAGTCGGACCGGAGGAAGCATTGATCGTGTCCGGAAGTTATCTCGGGAATAGTCCGACCGTCAACACCGATGAGTCGGGGAACCGGGTCAAAATCATTCGTGGTGGCGGGGCATTCATCTTACCCGTCTTTCAACAGGCTTCCCCGATCAGTTTACTGTCAAGTAAGTTAGAAGTGACGACACCGGAAGTCTACACGGAACAAGGGGTTCCGGTCATGGCGGACGGAACAGCGATCATTAAAATCGGCAGCTCGATTTCGGAAATCGCGACAGCTGCCGAACAATTTCTCGGTAAATCAAAGGAAGACCGGGAAGGCGAGGCCCGTGAAGTCCTCGAAGGTCACTTACGGTCGATTCTCGGTTCGATGACGGTCGAAGAGATTTACAAGAATCGGGATAAATTCTCACAAGAAGTGCAACGTGTTGCGTCTCAGGATTTAGCGAAGATGGGACTGATCATCGTATCGTTTACGATCAAAGATGTCCGCGATAAGAACGGTTACTTGGAGTCACTCGGAAAACCGCGAATCGCTCAAGTCCGCCGCGATGCCGACATCGCGACGGCCGATGCGGAAAAAGAGACGCGGATCAAACGGGCGGAAGCATCAAAAGACGCAAAGAAAGCCGAACTCGAACGGGCGACGGAAATTGCGGAAGCGGAAAAAGAAAATCAGCTGAAGATGGCCGATTACCGCCGCGAGCAAGACATCGCGAAGGCGAAAGCCGATCAAGCATATGATCTTGAAAATGCACGGGTTCAGCAGGAAGTCACGGAACAACAGATGCAGATCAAAATCATCGAACGCGAAAAACAAATCGAACTCGAAGAACGTGAGATTCTGCGTCGCGAGAAACAATACGATGCGGAAGTCAAAAAACGGGCGGACGCCGATCGCTACTCGATTGAACAGGCGGCTCAAGCCGACCGGGCAAAACAGTATGCGGAAGCGGACGCGACGAAATACCGGATCGAGGCATCTGCGAAAGCCGACGCCGAACGGATTCGTCTCGATGGTCTCGCCAAAGCGGAAGCCGAGCGGGCACAAGGGGAGACAGAAGCGGATATCATCCGCCTGAAGGGTCTCGCGGAAGCCGAAGCAAAAGAAAAAATCGCCCAAGCCTTCGAACAGTTTGGACAAGCAGCGATTCTCGACATGGTCATCCGGATGATGCCGGAATATGCGAAACAAGTCGCAGCACCACTTGGCAATATCGACAAGATCACGGTCGTCGATACGGGAAGCGGCGAAGGCGGTGGAGCGAACCGGGTGACCGGCTACGCAACCGACTTGATGGCTTCTCTGCAGGAGACGCTTAAAGCATCATCCGGAATCGATGTCAAAGACTTGATTGAGAATTTCTCGGGCAAAGGAACGGCGAAACCGTTGACGGTCAACTTGAATCAAGGGGAACCGGTCGCGTCGGGAACGAAGTCTGAATGAAACCGAACGTTGTCTTGATGATACTGCTCCTGCTTGTCGCAGTGCATCTCGTCGTCCCGATTTCGCCACTCATTCTCGTGGCGATTGGCGCGGGCTTTGGGCTGTATAAAGGCTATACATCACAGGGCGGGTTCAACTCAATCTTTAAAGTACGACAAAAGCAGACGCTTGATGGACGGATGCACTGACGTTTGAATGGTATCACCGAAACGGTTCTCTTAGAAAATGGACGCAACCACGTAAAAACCCGAAGGATTGGCATCTTCTGTCTAAGAATGACGCCAATCCTTCGGGTTTTGATAGGATTTCATTCAAGTGATTGCACACATATTGACATGTTTATGACACCTGTCTAGGGGTAAATCAAAAGTACATCAAATGCGTTAAGGGTAAGAAGAGGATCTTAAGGAGGAACACTATGGCTGAAACTACACGTTCGATTGCGTCGGGAGTGACACCTCAACGTTTGAAAAACCTTCGTCTTTGGAATATTGGGCTTGCAATCCTCCATCTGGGACAAGCTGCGTCGATCCTTTTTCTAACGACAGACTTCGCAATACCTGTCATCAGTTCTTACATCGACGGACCGCCCGGAGCGGGAGCACTGGTATCTGAGTCGCTTTTTGATGTACGAATTGGTTGGGTAGTAGCTCTCTTTCTAACTCTAGCCGGACTTGATCATTTAATAACAGCGACTTTTGGGCGAAACATGTATGAACGTGACCTCATGCATGGAATGAATCGATTCCGTTGGGTCGAATATTCGTTTAGTGCCACTGTGATGGTTGTTATCATTGCTTTGTATTGGGGGATTGTCACAATTAATGCGTTGATCATCATCGCCGGTGCGAATGTAGCTATGATTCTTTTTGGATATTTGCAAGAACGAATGAATCCTCCTGGAAGAAAGACCACAACCATGCTGCCGTTCTGGTTTGGTTCGCTTGTCGGGATCACACCATGGATTGCGATGGGCATCAACATCCCGCTTTACTCGGATGCGCCACAGTATATCTTTGTCATCCTTGGTGTTCAAGGCGTCTTGTTCTTTTGTTTTGGTCTGAACCAGTGGCTTCAATATCGTGAGATCGGTCGATGGACCGATTATGCGTTCGGTGAGAAAACATATCTTGTGCTGAGCTTAGCCGCAAAGTCTTTATTGGCTTGGCAGATTTTTGCCGCGTCGCTTATTTCATGATTTGTATCAAGACAAATGAAACGCCTTTAACAAAATAAGAGCTGAATTAAAAACGCCTGGGACCAAATGTCCTTTGACGATAAAAAACGAACGTTCCCTTCGTCATGTGACAAGGGAACGTTCGTTTTTTATAAGTCATACCCGATGACGAGTAATCCCGGTCCGGTATGTGAACCGATGGCTGCTCCGGCAATCGTGATCAGGACTTCACTTGGGGAAAAGTGTTCTTCGATTAAATGTTTCAACTGTTCTGCCCGTTCGATCGAGTCGCCGTGACCGATGATGATCCGGTGTCCGTCGATTGACGGGCGTGCTTCTTCCATCCACTCGACGATACGATTCATGACTTTTTTCTGACCACGGATTTTTTCTTTTGGAATCAGCTTACCGTCCTCGACTGTCAACAGCGGAAGGATTGATAACAAACCACCGATGAAGGCACTCGCTCGCGAGACACGTCCGCCACGCATCAAGTATTCAAGCGATTCGACGGTAAAGAGATGACGGACGGTATTGATCTTTTGTTCGGCATACGTTTTTGTTTCTTCGAACGTGTGGGTCTCTGCAAATACAGCGACGTCTAACACGAACAGACCTTGACCGGTCGAAGCCGTTTTCGTATCGATGATTGCATACGGAACATCCGGATACGTTTCGGCAAGCTCTTCCGCAAGCATCGTCGCCGTTTGATACGTACCGGACAACTCACTTGAAAAAGCAAGGTAGATAAACGGTTCCCCGTGTTTGAAGTGCGCCGTAAACACCTCGACCATCCGCGATACTTCGACCTGAAACGTCTTCGGGGCCGCACCTTCCCGCATTTTAGCGTAGAGTTCGAGCGGCGAAATCGATTCGCCGTCAAAATACGTATCTTCTCCGATCAACACGCCAAACGGCATGACAGTGAAGCCAGCGGCGTCGAGTAATTCCTTTGGTGCGTCCGCACCGCTATCTGTAATAAAACGTACCATGTTCGTTCTCTCCTTTATCAACCTAGGACTTTTTCATTTCGATCTAACATCCGACCCAGGTTTACACCGAAGCGTTCATTCTCGACTTCGCTTAAGACGGACGGTGTTAATGTCGCATCAAGTGCCATTAAGGACCGATAGACACGTAACAAGCAGGCTTCGACTGTTAACGGGCGCTGCAGTAATTCTTCAAGGGACGCCATCGTCTCCGGCACAACGGTCGGATACACGAATTTTGTTGCTTCTCCTTGTAAGGCGGCGGCATAAAAATCACGGACGAGTCGTGCGCGTTCGCTGCCACTTCCATTGACACAGAGATAAATTTGCACGGCGACACCTCCGCGGACACGTCGTTGTGAAATCCCGGCAAATTTTTTCCCGGCAATCGATAAGTCATACGATCCGGGACAATAGGAACCCACCACTTCTCCGGCAACGATTGCATCCGTCTCTTCTATAAACATATGGCGGACAAGTGCAAGCATCGCTTCGTAGCCACTGTCGATGTCAATTCCACCACGTTCCGGAAGAACAAGTGAGATGTTCAGGACACCGGCATCAAGCACGACGGCAAGACCACCGGAGTTACGGATGACCGGTTGGAAGCCATGGGCGTATAAGACGTCGATTCCGTCATTGAGGTGAGGGAGACGCGCGTCTTGAATCCCGAGGACAACCGTTTCATGGTGAACCCAAGAGCGGATCGCCGCACCTTCTGTTGCGACGGAGGCGCATAATGTATCGTCCATCGCAAACGATTGTGTCGCATGAAAGGCGCTTCCGAGTGACGTTTGATCAAAAATACGATAATGTTCTTGTTTTAAGAGTTCGATTCCCATAGACTCGTTCCTTTTTTTCTAGATTTGCGACATCATTATAGCATAAGGCGATGTAAACTTTCTGTAAGAAGCAAGTGAAGGGACAGGAACAGACCATTTAAAACCGAAATATAAACGAGAGAGAACGAATGACCAAAGGAGAGAAAACATGTATCAGTCACTGGGACAACTAAAAGAAACAAAAGTATTCAAGGATCCCGTTCATCGCTATATCTATGTCAGCGATCAATTGATCTGGCAGTTGATCGGAACAAAGGAATTTCAACGGTTGCGCCGGATCAAACAACTGGGAACATCATTTTTAACGTTCCATGGAGCCGAGCATACACGTTTCCATCATTCGTTAGGGGTGTATGAGATTACCCGTCAGCTGATTGATGTCTTTAACGGGCGGGCGGACTGGGATGATCAGTATCGTGAACTGACGCTCGTCGCGGCACTTCTTCACGATGTCGGACATGGTCCGTTTTCGCATGCATTTGAAAATGTCTTTGGTGTTGACCATGAAGAATGGACGGAACGGATTATCCTTGGGGATACGGAAATCAAACAGGTCCTTGATCAAGTCGGGGAAGGATTTGCGGAAGAAGTCGCTTCGATCATCAACAAAACCCATCCCAATCAATTACTCGTGACGATGATCAGTTCCCAACTCGATGTTGACCGGATGGATTATCTGTTGCGGGACGCGCACTTCGCCGGCGTCAGTTACGGAAAGTTTGATCTCGAGCGGATGCTTCGTGTTCTAAGACCGGCACCGAATCAGATGGTCGTCAAACAGTCGGGGATGCATTCGATTGAAGACTACATCATGCGGCGGTATCAGATGTACTGGCAAGTCTATCTCCATCCCGTCACGCGATCGAGTGATTATTTACTGAAAGCGATCCTTGAGCGGGCGAAAGAACTGTATATGAGTGAGTATCCTTTCATGATTGATCCGATTCATTTAAGTCCACTCTTTACACAACAGATGTCCTTAAAAAACTATTTGGCGCTCGATGAGACGATTGTTTACTTCTATTTCCAGCAGTGGGCGGAAGAGAAGGACGTGGTACTGAGTGACCTGGCCCGTCGCTTCGTCGACCGGAAACTGTTTAAATATGTCGATTATCCGGCAGAAAAACGGACGCGTGTTCATGAAAAACTGTGTTCATTATTTGAAAAGATTGGACTCGATCCCACCTATTACCTGCTCGAAGACAAGCTCAGCCGCCTGCCGTATGACTTGTATGGGGAGAATGGTGAAATCAGCAAACAACCGATCATGCTCCAGATGAAAAATGGACAAATGAAAGAAATTTCACAAGTCTCGCCACTCGTTCAAGCGATTGCCAATTCACGTCAAACGGATGAAAAGTTATTTTACCCGCAAGAAATATTGCATGATTTGCGCGAATTCGCGAATGAAAAGATGCAAATCGATCAGCTGTTGCTCGGAGAAGATCCGTCGTGAAGGACGTCATCGAACGGATCTTAAAACGGGTCGGGTTAGAAACGGAAACGGTAGCACCCTTAAAGGGATCAACGTCCTCGTCGGTGTTTCGGGCAGGGGGAAGTGTCTTTCGGATTCATACGAATACTAGATGGCTCAAGCAGGAACCAGACCTCGTCGCGCACGAGGTTTTTGCGTTACAGGCAACAGGAGCGCTTGGCCCGGATGTCGAGAATTATCAACTGACGTGGGAGGATGGTCTCCCACCATGGATTCAAATGACCTATCTGCCGGGTACAGTACGACTTGAACCGTTAGATGCAGAGTATCTCAGAGGACTAGCCAAGACGTTGATTGCGGTTCATCAATTACCGATTCCGAAGACACACTACCGGTATGCACCGTATACGACCGAGCGAACGGTCCCTTCTTGGGCAGTTCGAAAAGACGTATGGCAACGAGCCGTATCGGAACAACCGGCAGAGAGTCAGCAAATCCGGTTCATCCACCGCGACTTTCATCCGGTTAATGTGTTATACGATTCGGTCGAACAGTATAACGTAGTGGACTGGATCAATGCCTGTGTCGGACCGATTGAAGCGGACGTCGCGCATTGTCGATTAAATTTAGCTTTACTTGAATCGATTGAAATTGCCGATCAATTTTTAGCTGAATATATCAAGTTAAGTGGATTTTCGTATGATCGAAAATGGGATTTGACAGCTGTTTTTGACATTGGACCGGAACACCTCGATGTTTATCCCGGTTGGAAAGCATATGGGAAGGCGAACATCAGTCAGGCCAATGTTCGGGAACGGATGGAAAACATTGTATTGAAAGTTTATGAAAATAACGAAAGCGGTTACTAAATGAACTTTACCCCTTGCAGTTCTTCCGAATGTTGATTATTCTAGTACTTGGGGAAGAGATTGAACGTCAGACCTCGTACTTATGTACAACTAATAAAATAAACTATGGATTGAGGGATAGTTCGTGAAATATTTAATCGCAATACTGGGACTTGTCATCGTGTTTGGTTTGGCATTCCTTGTCAGTAGCAACCGTAAAGGCATCAAATTGAAACCGCTTGCGGTCATGCTAGTGCTTCAGTTAGTCCTCGGATTCATTTTACTCAACACATCGTTTGGTTATATCGTCATCCGTGGAGTTGCAAAAGTCTTTGATAAACTATTGGGATATGCAGCAATCGGAATCAACTTTGTATTTGGTGGATTGGCAAATGAAGGGGCACAGCCATTCTTCATTAACGTCCTGTTACCAATCGTCTTCATCTCAGCTTTGATCGGAATTTTACAGTTCACGAAAATCCTTCCGCTTTTGATGCGTGGAATCGGATTTGGATTATCGAAGATCAATGGTATGGGACAACTTGAGTCTTACAATGCCGTCGCTTCAGCTGCGATCGGTCAGTCGGAAGTATTCATCACCGTCAAAAAACAAATCGGGAAATTACCGCCAAATCGTCTCTACACATTATGTGCGTCGGCGATGTCGACGGTTTCGATGTCAATCGTCGGGGCCTACATGACGATGGTCGAACCGAAATATGTCGTCACAGCAATCGTCTTGAACTTGTTTGGTGGATTCATGATCGTCTCGATCATCAACCCATACACGGTCGATCCAAAAGAGGACATTTTGGAAATCGTTGAAGAAAAACAAACGTTCTTCGAAATGCTTGGCGAATACATCATGGATGGATTCAAAGTTGCGATCATCGTCGGGGCGATGTTGATCGGATACAACGCCTTGATCGGCATGGTCAACGATATCTTCTTGATGGTACTCGGCATCTCGTTCCAGGATATTCTTGGTTACATCTTTGCACCAGTCGCCTTCATCATGGGGATTCCATGGGCGGAAGCGGTCAGTGCCGGTAGTGTCATGGCAACAAAATTGATCACAAACGAATTCGTCGCGATGCTCAGCTTGCCTGAGTACGCAAAAGAATTCTCAGCTCGTACACTTGGAATCGTATCCGTCTTCTTGATTTCATTCGCCAACTTCTCGTCTATCGGGATCATCGCGGGTGCTGTCAAAGGGCTGGACGATCGTCAAGGCAGTGTCGCAGCGAGTTTTGGTCTGAAGTTACTTTACGGCGCAACACTTGTTAGTGTCTTGACGGCGATCGTCGTCAGCGTCTTAATCTAATCAAAAACAGCAGTGACCGATCAGTCACTCCTAGAAAAAGAAGGACTCGATTTTTTAAATCGGGTCCTTCTTTTTCGTATTCGAGATGGTGGCATTTAACCGCGCGAAGCAATCCCGACCCGTTCACGGGAAAATAGCTTTTCATCATACGCCGCATAGGCGAAGCGGGCGACGTTGATGCGCGGGATTGGACCTGTGTCATGGGTAAAACGGTTGGATTCGATCAAGACATCGTCAATCGCAGCTTCGTCGACCAATTGAGTCGGACAAATGACGGTGTAATCAACATCCGCATCCTTTAAGGTCAGGTACGCTTTTAGGTGATCTTCTGCCGCGATGGTTGAACGACGACGGGATTCGTTTGATTGAAAACGATATTTCCCGGGTTCTTCCGAAGCATCAAGAATTCCGGCCGTCGAAACGAAAACAATCCGATCGATGTGCTGTTCTTTCATTTTAATGATGAGATGTGGAACCGCGACCGATAAGATTTGTTTTTGGTCCGTGCCTAGACAGCTGAAGACCACTGACGTTCCGTGAACAACGCGTTCTAGATCATCGGCATTCGTCGCATCACCGTGAATGATTGTCAGATGAGGATGTTCAGGTAAGGCATGGTGCTCAGACCGGACAAGTGCCTGAACCTCATGTCCTTCTTGTAACAATAAATCGAGCAATGGTCGACCTGTTCGTCCCGTCGCACCGAGTAAACTTACTGTTGCCATTTAGATTCATCCTTTCGTGAGTGGACTGTATAGAGAAGAGGAACGACAAGTGAAGATCGTTCCTCCCGAATTGTACTTATTTATCGGCAAACATCACGCCGGCTTGACCGTAATCGGTTTTTTCCATCTCTTCGATGAAGACGGTGACATTTTCTTTTGGAGCATCCACGGACTCGGAAACGGCCGCTGTGACTTTTTCGATCAACGCCCGTTTTTGTTCGACGGTGCGTCCTGCTAACATCTTGACTGTAACGTAAGGCATCTGATTTCCCTCCTTCTAGCATAAGTTCAACACGCCATCAGTATACCGTACGTCACCTGGGTTCCGTCAAACAGTGACATTTAAATGTCTAAAGACGGGTATAGTACAGGAATAGACTGCATCAAGCGAGAACTACTTAATTAAGAAAACATAAAAATGAGGTGAACGCATGGAGATGGAACCGGTAATCCGTAAGAAAATCCATACCCTATTGATTTTTGACCGCGCTTTACCAGAAGATCAAACATATCCGTTGTCGGGTGCAAAAGGTCTTGAAGTGGCGGAAGTACTGTTTGATCAAAATATTCCGTTTGGACGTCTCGTCACGGACAAAGAACTGGCATTGCTTGTCGGAAATGAAGAAGCAAAACGGTACGGGATGTTGACGTTATTGCGGGATGAAGACCGTTTCAAGCCGATTTTTCAAAATCGGAAACCAACACCTGACATCGAAGAAGAAATTTCAGAACGGATCCGCGAGCTTGCCAATCAATTACGGGCGATTCGCTCGAGATGCTCATCGCTTGAGCGGATTGTCTTATTTGGTCGTGCTGCCCAAACGTTGTATGACCAAGCGTTACGACAGTTAGAAGAGTTCAATCCACCGGCTCATGAGGAGCTGACGTCCCTTGAGTGCCTTCGCTTGCCGACGATCCGTCGGGTCACACGGGAACAGCTCGAGCCATTAAGACGCTAAGGAAGACTTGCGTCGACTGTTGGATGCGGTATGATAGAGGCAACAGTGGTAAAAGGGGACGAGTAAACGATGGAAAAGAAAATTAATTTTAATATCATTTCAGATAACTCAACAGATGGTCATGGTGGATTTGGTGTCGGGACACTCAGTCTGAACAGCATGTCGCCGGTCATCATCTCACCGGAAGATGGCGAAGCCTATATCGATATGGGGGCGATGCATGCGAAAGCCGCCATCGAAAAGCGGATCAAGTTCACGACGGATCAAGCAGACACACCAAACGGGAAACCGTACTGGATTGTCTGGGTGACGGTGGGACGAAAGCCAGAAGGATTTTATTACGGTGGCGTCGCGGCGTGTGACTTGCTAGTCGACGTTGAAGCACGACGCGGCTTTAAGATTTTAGCCGATCACGTCAACAAGATGGACAAATCGTTAAAAGGACGGATTGTCGTCAGTCATATGGACGATACGTCTAAACGATTGTTACGTGAATTCTTACAAACACATAAACCCGAGATGTGGGCCAATGCGGAACCTGAATTGCATGAAGCGCTCGCTTAAAATAAAAGTGCCAACTCTGTTAAAGGGTTGGCACTTTTGTTTTATCGATTATGTGCGTAGCGTCACGACAATTAATTCGGGGCGATTGAAAATCCGAAACGGGAACAGGCTGTTACCGAGACCCCGGCTGATGATCAGTTTGGTCTGCTCCATCGTATGTTCACCGGCCGTCAGCTCAGGGAAAAAGCCTTGACCTGGCGCGTACATCCCATCTGTGAACGGCAGACGGATTTGTCCGCCATGGGCATGACCCGATAACACGAGATCCATGTTTCGTTCCACATACAGCGGCAAGTATTCCGGGCGATGGGCCATCAGGAGTTGAAAGGCATCTGTATCGACCGTTGATTGGGCCTGATCGAGACTTTGGCGGATGCCGTCCGGTTCTTGTAACCCGTCACTCCATCGAGTCGTCGTCGGATCATCAATCCCAAGTAACTCGATGAACTGACTGCCTTTTTCAAGTGGGACAGACGTATTTCGAAGAACTGTGACACCAAGCTGCTCGAGTTTCGGCAAAATCGTCAAGTTACGCCGGACTTCATGATTACCGGTTACGAAATAGACAGGATAGTCGGCCGTTAATTTTTTCATCAATAAAAGGGCCTCTGCTTCACCATTACGGCGAGAGTCAATCAAGTCGCCGGTCATCAAAATGACGTCCGGTTGAAGTGTATCGACTTTTTTGAGAAGATACTTTTGTTTGCGGCCAAAGGATTTTCCATGCAGGTCGGCAATTTGTAAAATTTTATAGTGATTAAACTCAGCAGGTAATCGATCGGACTGGACGGTCACGGCCGTCGTTTCGATCTGATTGTTTTCACGATAAAGAAACCAGCTACTGAGAGCAAGGATTCCGATTGAAAGATACCAACGTTTTTTAACGCGCAAAAATCCCACCTCTTTTCTTTTGTTCAGCATACCAAAAAGATCCTGCCTTCCGCATGAGGGAAGACAGGATCTTAGCAGCTTAGGCTTCTTTTTTCAAATCATCGGCTACTTTAGAGGCGTCCGGTTCATTGGAAAGATCCATGAACAAGGCAATCACCATCATGGCAACGACGAAGATGAATGGGAAGGCGGCAAGGACGGCAGCGGCTTGTAAGGCACTGAGCCCCCCTGCATAAAGCAGAACTGCTGCAATCGAAGACTGGATGATGCCCCATGTCAACTTGATCCGCAGACTCGGCATCAGGCTCCCGCCTGAAGATAACATTCCGAGAACATACGTCGCCGAGTCGGCCGATGTGATGAAGAAGGTCGTAATCAAGAAGACGGCGATGATGCTGAGGAAGGTACCGAGACCACCGAATGTCTCAAACAATGCGAACATCCCCGTTTCGACTCCTTTATCGTTCACAGTTGAAATGAGATCAACGTTGTTGAACAATTCGTTCCAGATCGCCGATCCACCAAAAACAGAGAACCACAATAATCCGAAGACCGTTGGCACTAACATGATGCCAAGGACGAATTCGCGAATCGTCCGCCCTTTTGAGACACGGGCGATGAACGTTCCGACGAATGGCGACCAAGAAATCCACCAGGCCCAGTAGAAAATCGTCCAGTCATTAATCCATTGGCGTTCCCCCGGATTAAATGCCGATGCCCGGAAACTCATGACAGGTAGGTTTTGCAAGTAGGCCCCTGTCGTCTGGACAAAGAGATCCATGATGAAGCTGAATGGTCCGAGGAACAAGACACTAATCATCAAGAGTGCTGCGAGAACGAGATTCGCATTACTGAGACGGACGATTCCTTTATCAAGACCGGAAGCAGCACTCATCATATAGAGGACGGATACGACTAAGATGATGATCAATTGGGTGATGAAGGAGTTCGGGATGCTTCCGACTAGGAAGTGAAGCCCACCGGAAATTTGTTGGGCACCGAGACCAAGTGACGTCGCAACACCAAATGCGGTCGCGACGATCGCAAGGACTTCAACCGTTCCTTTACCGACGGTTTCATACTTCGGTTTCATTAGCGAAGCAACGGTATCACCGATTGTTGCCGGACGCCCTTTACGGAACGTCGAGTAGGCAATGGCAAGGGCGACGATCGCATAGAGTGCCCATGGATGCAGACCCCAGTGGAAAAAGGAATAACGCATAGCGAGTGGAGCAGATTCTGTTAGATCGTTTGTCGCGACCGGTGGTGTATGGAAGTGAGTCAGTGGTTCTGAGACACCCCAGAAGACTAAACCGATTCCCATACCGGCACTGAATAACATTGCGAACCAAGAAATCAGACCGTACTCTGGGCGATCCGTGTCTTTACCGAGTCGGATTGAACCAAAACGGGAAAAAATTAAGAAGATGGCAATTAATAAAAAAGCACTCATACCAAAAAGATAGAGCCAGCCGAAGCCGTTCGAAACAAAGTTTTGAGCAATTCCGGTAACATTACCGAGATTTGCGGCACCAATGAGTGATTCAGGCAAGATTCCCCATATGGTAAAGAGTAAGCAGAAAATGACAGAGATGATAAAGACGTTCGTGACTTTACTTTTTCGTTTATTTTCCATTGTGATCAACACCTTTTTTCGAATTTTACATGTGAGTTTTGTAGCTCGTTTAGACAACGACTTTAATATTACCCGCGTTATTTGAAACCAAAACCTTATCACGCAAGTTCTAACCGTAACAAACATTGGTGACAACTGGCAAATGCAAATGGGTAATGACAGAAAGTAGAAACAGTGGGAATCGTAATGGTCGATAGGGAAAAAAGTCTTGTGGCAAGCGTGTTCGACGACGGTGTAAGAGTGAGGAAAATTAGTTGGATTATTTATTATTTCCCGGTTCTGCTTTTTTGTAACGTATATCGACGGAGCAAAAAAACAGACGAGGTAAAATTGATTTGATATTGTAACAAGTAGTCATCTTGAACTACCTCCACCTACGCTTCACTTAGAGGTGAAGGATTCCTGAGTTATCCGACCTAACGGTCGAAACCTGATCAGGCTAACCCCGTTGTCCCGACGGTTGAAGAAGCTAAGATACGTTCGGCTTCTTGTTTAAGATTCAGTCCTGCGTTCACATCCCGGTCGTGATGGATCCCGCAACTCGGGCATGTCCATTCACGCAAGCTGAGATGTTTCACATCCTTGTGTTGATGTCCGCAACTCGAGCACAATTGGCTCGAAGCGAAGGTCTTGCCGACCTTCACGACGGTCTTCCCGTACCAGTCCGCCTTGTACTCCAACATGCGGAAGAACTCCGACCAGCTGACGTCAGAGATGGCCTTACTCAACTTGCGGTTCTTCTGCATGTTCTTCACCTGTAAGGTCTCGATCCCGATGACGTCGTGGTTTTTGACGATCTCGGTCGATACCTTGTGCAGGAAGTCAGTGCGCTTGTTGGCGATCTTCTCGTGGATACGGGCAACCTTCCGCTTTTGCTTCTGATAGTTCTTAGACTCGGAAAGCCTCACTTTCTTGTTCAAAGCGATGTGTTGACGGCGGGAGAGCTTGCGCTGTTCGCGCACCAGTTTCTTCTCAAGCGAACGGAAGTAACGGTCGTTCTTGTATACCGTGCCGTCCGACAGGATGGCAAAGTTCTTGAGTCCGACGTCGACGCCGACAGATAAACCGGTCTTCGGCAGTTCGTTGATCTCCTGCTCGACGAGCAGGGAGACGAAATATTTGCCTGAAGCGTTACGTCGGATCGTGGCGTTCAAGATACGGCCTGTGACCTGTCTCGAGTGGGCGAAACGAATCCATTTCAGCTTCGGAAGTTTGAGCTTGTTGCATCCAATCGAGACTTCAGGAAGCTGGTTTTGCCTTGGACGTTGGTCTTGTACGACTGGACGGGATGGCGCTTGGACTTGAAACGAGGGCGTTCGTTCTGCTTCTTGAAGAAGCGGTCAAACGCATCAGCAAGATGTTTGACGCTGATCTGAACAGATGTGCTATCGACTTCCTTCAACCAGTCGAACTCCTGCTTCAACAAAGGAATTTCTTTGGAACAAGAACCGTAGGACAGTCCTTTTCCAGTGGTCTTGTACGTTTCATCCCACTTCGCCAAGAAGTGGTTGAAGATGAAGCGCGAACACCCGATCGTCTTCGCGATCAGGATTTCCTGCTCTTTGGTGGGGTAGATTCTGAATTTGTAGGCCTTGTGCTTCAACACCATTTTTCACCTCCTTCAAAGGGAATATACCCGAAAGGCAGGCTGGCGATCCATCTCCCACTTTCACTTCGTTTAGAAGTGGGCGTATTCTCGCCTAATTTTGATAAAATCAGGAGGAATGCAACATGAATCATGACCAAACAAAACAACAGATAATCGACGCTTTTCAGTTCCGACATGCGACCAAGTCATTTGATCCTGCCCAAAAGATAACTGCAGAAGATTTTTCGTTTATCTTGGAGACGGCACGCCTTTCCCCAAGCTCATTTGGCTACGAGCCGTGGAATTTACTTGTCATTCAAAATGAAGCGATCCGAAATGAAATCCAAAACGTCACCTGGGGCGCACAAGGACAGTTACCGACCGCGAGCCATTATGTCGTTTTTCTGGCTCGGACAGGACGACAGATGCAACCAGACGGGGCGCACGTGACGCATATGATGGACGTGCTTGGTTTGTCAGATGAAGCAAAAGCGGGTCGTACGAAGCGATACGGATTGTTCTTGAAAGAAGATTTTAAAATCGGAGATCATGAGAAGGCGATGGAAGACTGGTCGGCGAAACAAGCGTATATCGCGCTTGGCAACATGATGTCCGCAGCAGCCCAAATCGGTATTGATTCTTGTCCAATCGAAGGATTTGACCAACAGGCGGTTGAACAACTTTTGGCACGACACGATTTGCTCGATCGGTCTGTTTTCACGGTCCCGGTCATGGTCGCGTTCGGTTACCGGGCAGACGAACCAAAACGTGCGAAACAACGTCGTTGTCTGGACGAAATCGTCACGTTCGTCGACTAAAAAAACAGGTATGATTTTTCGAATTATATAGAAGTTTCTTTCAAAGTTCGGTATACTCGCATTTGTATGATTAAGAAGCGCCGTAAACGCCACTCGCATACGAACAACTTTTGTCTTGATGAAAGAAAGGGGTTCTATCGCAAATGGAACAAAAATTAAAGTTATGGTTCACGGAACACCAAACGGAAGATTACGGTATCACATTCCGTGTCAACCACGTTTATGAGAGCGAACAAACGGAGTTTCAACGTCTGGAAATGGTTGAAACGGACGAGTTCGGTACGATGTTGTTACTTGACGGAATGGTCATGACAACAGATCGCGATGAGTTTGTGTATCACGAAATGGTCGCACACGTTCCACTCTTTACACACCCGAACCCAAAATCGGTTCTCGTCGTGGGTGGAGGAGACGGTGGCGTCATCCGTGAAGTCTTAAAACACCCATCAGTCGAAAAGGCAGTTCTTGTCGAAATCGACGGAAAAGTCATCGAGTACTCGAAAAAATATCTACCAAACATCGCAGGCGGTCTTGATGACGCACGTGTTGAAGTCATCGTGGGAGACGGATTCATGCATATCGCAGAAGCTGTCAATGAATATGATGTCATCATGGTTGATTCAACAGAACCGGTTGGTCCAGCCGTCAACCTGTTTACAAAAGGATTCTATTCCGGCATCTCAAAAGCCTTAAAAGAAGATGGCATCTTCGTCGCACAATCCGACAATCCATGGTTCACACCGGACTTGATTCGTGATGTGCAACGTGACGTCAAAGAAATCTTCCCGATCACAAAACTCTACATCGCCAACGTTCCGACTTACCCGAGCGGTCTATGGACATTTACGATTGGATCGAAAAAACATGATCCACTCGCTGTCGCACCAGAGCGTTTCCACGAGATCGAAACGAAATACTATACACCGGAACTTCATACAGCAGCATTCGCGCTACCGAAGTTCGTCAAGGATTTAACGATTTAATTGCACGTCAGGAGTGTTCCGTTTTTAGGGGCACTCCTTTCTATGACTGGAGGAATAATAATGCGTTTTGATGAAGCTTATTCAGGTAAAGTATTTATCGCGAGCCAACCGACTCACGAAGATGCAAAATCTGTACTATATGGTATGCCGATGGACTGGACGGTCAGCTTCCGTCCCGGTTCACGATTTGGTCCGGCTCGGATCCGTGAAGTCTCACTCGGTCTTGAAGAATACAGTCCGTATCTTGACGGCGATATTGCCGATGCGAAACTGTTTGACGCAGGCGACATCCCGCTTCCGTTCGGAAATGCGCAAAAGTCACTCGATATGATCGAAGAGTATGTCGATTCGTTGTTGACGGCAGGGAAGTTCCCGCTTGGCATGGGTGGCGAACACCTCGTCACGTGGCCGGTCGTCAAGGCGTTTGATAAACATTATGATGACTTTGTCGTCCTGCACTTTGATGCGCATACGGATTTACGTGATTCCTATGAAGGCGAACCGTTGTCGCACTCGACGCCGCTTAAGAAAATCGCGAACTTGATTGGACCGGAAAACTGCTATTCGTTCGGCATTCGTTCAGGAATGAAAGAAGAGTTCGACTGGGCGAAGACGTCAGGATACAATCTATTTAAGTACGAAATCGTTGAACCGTTAAAAGCGGTCTTACCGAAACTGGCTGGTAAAAAAGTCTACGTGACGATCGATATCGATGTCCTTGATCCGTCAGCTGCACCGGGAACCGGTACGCAGGAAATTGGCGGCGTGACGACAAAAGAACTACTCGAAGTCGTCCATATGATTGCCCGTGCGGATGTCGACGTCATCGGAGCCGATCTCGTTGAGGTCTGTCCGGCGTATGACCAGTCTGACATGACAGCGATTGCCGCAGCAAAAGTGTTACGTGAGATGATGATTGGATTCGTCAAATAATATAATCAAGCCAGGATCAGTTTTCTATTTGGAAACTGGTCTTTTTTTGTAGATGATATCTCAACTTTCGTTAGCACATTAGAGCGTTTACACAAATGGATTTTTCCTTTAAGTTTAAGATGTCACCACAAGGGAAAGGTTCTTAATGTAAAGTAAATTGTTGGTTTGAGAGCGAAATACATCATGACATGAGAGGTGGAAAAAAAGATGAAGAAATTCTTATCTTTCGTTACAGCTGCTCTGCTATTCGCACTATTTGTGCTCCCAGTAGGCGCGGCGGACGACGCAATGGTTCGTGTGATTCACGCTTCACCTGATGCTCCAGCAGTGGACATCGCCGTCGATGGCAAAAAAGCAGTCTCAGGAGCAGAATTTAAAGATGTCACAGATTATCTGACTCTCCCAGCCGGAGAACATAAAGTAGAAGTCTTCGCAGCCGGTACAACAAAAGATCCTGTACTTTCTCAAACACTCAACATCGAAGCTGGAAAATTCTATTCTGTAGCCGCAATCGGTAAATTGGCAGACATCAAACTGGCTGTCATGGAAGATAACGGCAAAGGCGAAGATGGAAAATCAATGATCCGTGTCGCTCACTTTGCACCGGATGCACCAGCCGTTGATGTCGCACCAAAAGGTGGAGATCCACTCTTTAGCGACCTCGAGTTCTCGAAAGTCTCTGACTACGGTACACTCGATGCCGGTACGTACGATCTTGAAGTACGACCAGCCGGTGCAACGGATGTCGTCAAAGCACTTGATGGAATTAAACTCGATAGTGGCAAAAACTATACAGCACTCGCAATTGGTCTACTTGAAGGCGAACCAGCCTTTGACGTGCTCTTGATTCCAGATGGCGGTGAAATGGCAGCCATGCCAGACACAGGTCTTGGTGGAACAACTGAAAATTCTTCGATGGCAACAACTTGGGCGCTCGTAGCACTTGCCGGAGCAGCACTTGTTGGGACAGCCTATGTCGTCCGTCGTAAAGAAAACGCGTAATCTCCTTGTATTCATTACGGTGATGCTCGCGGGGTGTGGAGGAGCAGAGAAACCTGCTCCATCTGTACCACGTTCCGAGGCACCAGCACCACCTGTCGTCGAGGCACCGCCGCCAAAGTTAAAGTCGGAACCGAAACAGGTGGAAGCATTCGTGCCCGCCCGCTTAAGTATTCCAACCATCGATGTTGAAGCCAATGTAGAGGTCGTAGGGAAGGATACGAAAGGGCGGATGGATGTCCCGAAACAGACTGATCAAGTCGGTTGGTATCAGTACGGCGCAAAAGCCAATCAGACCGGAAATGTCATTTTGGCTGGACATCTCGATGACACCGACGGTCCAGCTGTATTTTATGACTTAACAAAGGTGAAACGAGGACAAAAAATTGAATTGATTTCAAAAACAGGGGAACAGGTTTCATACGTGGTGACAAACGTCAAGTCGTATCCCGTGGATCAAGCACCCGTCGGATCGATTTTTGGTGCGACGCTTGCACAACGTTTAACGTTAATTACGTGTATCGGTACGTTCACACAATCAAAAGGATACGATGAACGATTGGTCGTGACGGCTGAACAGGAAAAATAAAAAAATGGACCGATCCACTGCGGATCGGTCCATTTGCTGTTTACGATGTAGAGAGACGTTAAGCGTTTAGTTCAGAAGCTGCGACGAGGTCTGTCGTCAAGGCAGAGAGTCCTTGTGTCGTTTGACTGATGCCCTGAATCGTTTGGACGATTTGGCTCAGATCATTTTTATTGCGACCGAACATATCCAAGTAGTTTTCCATCTCTTGTTTAACGGTATGGATGCCGCTTTTCACTTGTTGTAATTCATTTCGAGATGCTGAGTTGGAACGGGTGATATCTTCCATCTGGGAGACGAGTTCGTTAATATTACCGTTATTTTTTTGAATCAAGGTATTGATGCTGCTGCTGAGTAATTTAGCGTTTTCTGCTAAGTTACGGACTTCGATCGCAACGACGGAGAAGCCTTTACCATGTTCACCTGCACGAGCGGCCTCGATGGAAGCATTCAAAGCAAGCAGGTTGGTCTGGTTGGCAATGTCTTCGATTCCTTGTGTCATCTTGACGATTTCGTCAGACGTTGTTTTCAACTGTTGGATGCTTGTTAACGACGTACTGACTTGTTCTGTCGCTTGGACAAATTGTTGCTCCATTTTATCCATCTGCGTTTCGTTTTCTGATGTCAAGCCGACGAGATTACGACTTGTTTTTTCGGTTTGATTCGTCTCAGACAAGATTTGTGTGGCTCGGCGACTTGTTTCTAAGATCGCACCTTCCGTCTGTTCAACTGTACTTGCGACTTCCTGGCTGACCCGGACGACGTCCTGTAACAAACGGCTCCGTGAGTCATTGGCGGCACTGACTTCATGTAAACGAGCATCGACATATTGACTCGTCACGATTTGGGCATCGAGATTCATCGCATGATTCAATGCTAAAATCGCATTCGCCAATTGGGCCGGTTCGTGTTGGAAATGTTCGACGATTTTCGGGATCAGTAATGTATTAAAAGCAGCGTAAGAAGCGATGAACCACGTGACAGGGACGAACGTCCGGTTGTGGGTTTTCCCCATCCGTGTCCGCATCGCGAGGAACTTGTCATCCATGTTTCCAGTCAATAAACTTCCGAAATAGTCAGCAAACACTTTTTTCAGACGTTCCCGTGTCGAAGAATTTTGAGCGATTTGGACCATTTCCGGATGAAGGAGTAAATGATCGAGTACTTGCTCGAGTACTTCGTCTAACACACTGTTGACGACAGGTGCCATCGCCTTTAAGGTTTGTAAATGTTCTTCCGTGTAGCCCATGTATTCCAGGCGTCCTGTTAAGCTTGGATCACTTGTTTTCGTAATCAGTCGTTTGTCTGGAAATCCGATGGTCGCCTGATAGGTCGACGTCGATGATTTAGTTTTAAATGGATTGCGCACGATATGCCCCCGATTTTCTTGGAATTAAGATTTTTAGTGTCTTGTTAGTTATCGGCTGTTTCTAGAAATCTAATAATCATTTTCTGAAAAATTTGCTCCTACTTAACAAAATATTGACCTGAAATGAAAAAACTCATGGTCTGTGACCATGAGTGGAATCTCCACTTCGAAAGCGAAGGGTACACGTTATATATGTTATCCATCATTTAGACAAATTGATCTTTTTGAAACGCTTTTTGGGCATCAACGATCGACCGCATCCGGCTTACGCAGTCTTGAACGAATTGGATGTCGATCGACGTAAAGCGAGTGACAGGTCCTTTGGCTGACTCAGCGCTAAATGTGAAGGTTCCGAGATTCCAAAGTTCGATTTTAAATCGTTTTCCTTTGTTGTCATCGAAGTATTCTACGAATTCGATTTTCGGTACCATACGAACCCCTCCTTGTTAAACCATTCCCGATTTACTCAAAATAAAAAAGCCAAATTGCGCTTTTCGCACAGTTTGGCTCAAAATATTTAAGCAGTCGGTACATCATAACCAATTTCTTCGATCGCTTCGACAAGACGTTCTGTCGCGACATCGTCGTGTGTGACCGTAACCTGATTGTCCGGAAGTGATACCGTTGCATTCGTGACGCCATCGAGTTCGTTTAACGCCGATTCGACGCTCGCTTTACAGTGGTTACACGTCATCCCGATGACGTTTAGAGTTGTTTCTTTCATGATCATTTTCCTCCTTTGGATAATGGAATACGTTTTAAGCGTAACGCATTTGTGACGACAGATACAGAGCTGAAGGCCATCGCGGCACCTGCGACCCATGGGGCAAGGAGTCCGAGGAAAGCAATCGGAATTCCAATCGTATTGTAGCCGAGTGCAAAAAACAGATTTTGACGAATGTTTTTCATCGTCTGCTCGCTTAAGCGGATGGCTGTTGCGACTTGTTGCAGATCATGTCCAAGCAGGGTGACATCTGCCGCTTCAAGTGCGACATCTGTCCCGCTGCCAAGCGCAATCCCAACATCTGCTGTCGCAAGGGCTGGTGCGTCATTGATGCCATCGCCGACCATCGCCACCCGTTGACCCGTTGCTTGTAGGGCTTTGATTTTGTCTGCTTTTTCAATCGGTAACACATCGGCAAAGACCTGTGTCTGCGGAATACCAAGTTCATGTGCGAGCTCCAAGGCGACTTCTTGTCGGTCGCCCGTCAACAGATAGACCGCTTTAGTTTGCTGAAGCTCTTGAATGACGTGTTTCGTTGTTGGTTTGAGTTCATCCCGAATCGCATAACCGGCTTCGATCTGTCCGTCGACCGCAACATAGACGAACGTCGCACCAGTGGAAGTCCAGTCGGGGAGAATCAGCTCATGCTCACGCATCATCCGTGCTGAACCGACCATCACGTGATGTCCTAAAATCGTTCCGCGGACACCACGTCCGGCATCGACGGTGAAGTCTTCAATATCAAAGACGACATCTCGTTCTTCCGTGACTGCATGGGCAAGGGGATGTTCTGATTTTTTTTCAATGGCTGCCGCAAAATCGAGTGCTTGTTCCTGTCCGAACGTTTGCACGACGACAGGTCGGCCAATCGTCAACGTACCAGTCTTATCAAAGACGACGGCATCGACATGTTGTAACGATTCCAGCTGGGCACCACCTTTGAACAGTACGCCGTGTTCTGCTCCTTTACCCGTTCCGACCATGATCGAGGTCGGGGTGGCAAGTCCAAGGGCACACGGACAGGCGATGACGAGCACGGCAATCGCCGGCCGGATGGCTTCGGCAAACGAGCCGGTCGTCCACCACCAAACAGCAAGTGTCACGATGGCGATGGCGACGACGATTGGAACGAAGATACCAGAAATTCGGTCTGCTTGTCTCTGAATCGGTGCCTTTTCCGTTTGCGCCTGTTCGACGACCCGGATGATGTTCGCAAGCATCGTCTCTTGACCGACTTTGGTCGCTGCAATCAGGAGATGACCATTCGTATTTAACGTCCCTCCGATGACAGCGTCATGAACAGTTTTATGAGCAGGAAGCGGTTCACCGGTCAACATCGATTCATCGAGATAGGCGTCTCCAGAGACGATCACGCCATCAACCGGAATTTTTTGTCCGGGTTTAACGACGAGTTGCATCCCGACTTGGACATGCTCCATCGAGACTTTCCGTTCGATGCCGTCTTCAAGTACGACAGCATCGGTCGCCTGTAAGGAAAGAAGACTTTTGATGGCGCCGGTCGTTTGTTGTTTGGCCCGATCTTCTAACACTTTTCCCAAAAGGACAAGCGTAATCAGGACGGCACTTGTCTCAAAATAGAGATTTGGCATGAGCGGATGGATCAGCATTTCTGCAATCGAGTAGAAATAAGCCGCGGAAGTTCCGAGTACGACCAAAACATCCATGTTGGCGCTGCCGCTGCGGAGACTCTTATAGGCACCGCTGTAGAAGGGGGCACCGATGATGAACTGGACAGGTGTCGCAAGTGCAAATTGAAGCCACGGATTCATCAGGAACGGCAGATGAAGCGGACTGTTCGGAATATGCGACACCATGCTGAGTAACAAGGGTAACGACAGTAACGCAGCGATGAAAAACCGATAGAGCATCCGACGATTTTGAACCTGTTCGTGGGGCGTCGTCTTGAGTGTCGCACCGTAACCGACTTTTTTGATTTTATCAAGGATCACCTGTTCTTCCATCTCGTCCGGTACCGCAATCCGTGCCGTCTCAAGAGGTAAGTTGACGGTCGCTTCGACACCGTCCATCCGGTTCAAGACTTTTTCGATCCGTGCGGAACAGGCAGCACAGGTCATGCCTTCGATATTCAGTTCAATCGTTTTCGACATCAGATTCCCTCCTTACTTTTTAAGACGAGCGATGACAGCCATCAGTTCGTCGACGTAAACATCGGTCTCTTGTTGCCCGGTTGCCGCGTCATGGAGACACATCTTGACATGACGTTCGATGATTTGCAGTTCGACCTGGCGTAAAGCCGCTTGAATCGAGGCGGTTTGGGTCAAGATATCGATACAATAGCGATCGTCCGCCACCATATTGGCAATACCACGGACTTGTCCTTCGATCCGCTTCAAGCGTTTCGTCAAAGCATCCTGCTCTTCAGAGGAGCGGGGGACAAGGGGATGATCATGGTTCATGGGGGACACCTCTTTCTTCTGTAGTAGTTGTTATGTGGAGTATATCATATAGGTATAGGGGGTACCAGTATATTGTTTATACCTGAAAAACCGCTTCATCCAAAAGGACGAAGCGGATCGGATAGACAATCTGCTTATTGGTTCGAGACTTGTGGTTTGATGATTTGTTCGTTGAGCGAACGGTTGCTGATGATGTCTTCCGCTTGCGTTGCTCGTTTGATGAAGAAGGAGAGAAGAAACGCAAGACCGGCGATGAACGTCGAGATGAAGAAAGCGTAGTTGATGCCGTCAAGTGTTGCCTGCATCACGATTTGTTGTTTCATCGCTGCAGCGGCTTCAGCCGTTGGTTGACTTGTCATATTTTTCGCTGCTTCTTGTGCGAGTTCCGTTCCACGTGTTTTCGCATGAGTCGACATGATCGTCACGAGTAGAGCCGTTCCGATTGCACCCGATACTTGTTGCAACGTATTGTTCATCGCAGTACCGTGCGGATAATAACGTGTTGGCAACTGGTTTAAGCCGTTCGTCGAAACAGGCATCATGACCATCGACATCCCGAACATCCGGAGTGAATAAAGAATGATCAAATGGGTGTAGGTCGTATCCATTTCGAGCTGACTGAAGTAATAACTCGTGACGACGGTAATGAATAAACCCGTGATTGCCAGTGGACGTCCACCGATTTTATCAAACAATTTTCCGTTGATCGGCGACATGACAGCCATCAAAATCGCACCCGGTAGTAACATCAGACCGGCATCGAGTGGTGAGATACCACGAATCGTCTGGACATAAATCGGGAGCAGCAACATTCCGGAGAACATCGCGATCGTCACGACCATCGAGATGACGGATGATAAGGCGAACATCGGATACCGGTAAATCTTGAAGTTAAGCATCGGACGTTCCATTTTCAATTGACGCGTAATGAAGGTGACGAGTGCGATGACACCGATGACCAGCGCCAGGATGACCTGCAGGCTATCCCAGCCTTTAGAGCCGGCAGAACTAAAGCCGTACAAAAGACCTCCGAATCCGAACGAAGACAAGACGACGGAAGTAAAGTCGAGTTTCGCATCGGAACGTTCTTTGACGTCCCGGAGTAAAACGACTCCACCAACCAGGACAATCAAAGCGATCGGTGTAATGAAGTGGAACAACATCCGCCAATCGTAATGTTCGATGATCCAACCGGAAAGTGTCGGCCCGATAGCTGGGGCACCCATCATGATAAGACCGAAGAAGCCCATCGCAGTTCCACGTTTTTCAATCGGAAAGCTGACTAACATGACGTTCATCAAAAGCGGCATCATGATCGCAGATCCTGAAGCCTGGATCATCCGTCCGGCGAGTAGAACCGGGAAAGTATCGGCGAATCCAGCAAGAATCGTCCCGAGCGAGAACAAGGTCATCGCTAAGATGAACAGACGGCGGACCGAGAATTTTTGAATCAAGAAAGCTGACGTCGGAATTAAAATCCCGTTGACGAGCATGAAACCTGTCGATAACCATTGGACCGTCGATGTTTCAATGTTCAGGTCTTTCATGATTGAAGGCAACGCAATGTTAAGTAGTGTGTTATTTAAGAAAGCGATAAAAGCACCGATCATCAGTACGGCAAGAATGCCGTAAGGGGGACGAGCGGACGTAGATTTTTCGTGTTGCATGGTATTCCTCCTTAATGAACTAACAGTACACAATTCTATACGGTCGTTATATCTGTTGTCTATCTTAATCTGATTTAGCTTGAATTACAAACATTAATAGCTAAGAAAGGTAATTTTATTTGTTGTGAACAAGATGGAGCTCGATTGAATTGGCTCCGATCAAAAAAATATCCCTTCTGGCTGTTTGATGACAACAGGCAGAAGGGATTTTTTTAGAAAACAGAAACGGCTTAACCAACATGCGTTTTTAAAGCGTCCGTCGTAATGTCGTAATGGGACGTCGTCCAAACGGCCCGACCATCCTGAACGAACAAGACTTGTGGCGATTCATGTCGGACGTTGTAGTGTTCCGCGATATGGTTCGATAACGTCCGTGCTTCTTGGATTAACAAGTAGGCGGTCGGAATCGATGTCGTATCGGCGTATTTCGTATACTCGGAAAAACCAGCCGAACTGATCGGACATGTCGTACTGTGTTTACAGATGACAAACGTGGTGTGTTCGGAAAC
This sequence comes from Exiguobacterium antarcticum DSM 14480, assembly GCF_000685865.1. Taxonomy (GTDB): domain Bacteria; phylum Bacillota; class Bacilli; order Exiguobacteriales; family Exiguobacteriaceae; genus Exiguobacterium_A; species Exiguobacterium_A antarcticum. Next base: position 1,682,560 of record NZ_JMKS01000003.1, read on the forward strand.
GAATTGATCAAAGTCAGAAATCGATTGTAATTTTCGTAGTTGTGTCATTTTATCATCCTCCATAAGTCCGTAAACGGTCACTTAACTTCAGATTCTCCCTGTAATCGACGGGACAGTCAATCAAAACGGGTCCGTCACTCGTAAAAGCTTGCTTGAGACAAGCGGCAAGCGTCCCATGTTCGCCGACACGAAGACCAAGGGCGCCAAAGGCGACAGCCAGTTGAACAAGATCGGGATTATCAAACTCGATGTAGGGTGCCCGACCGTATGCTTGCTGCTGTTTCCATTCAATTAGTCCGTACGTCCCGTCGCGCCAGATGATGACGACGATTGGAAGTTTCAAGCGAACGGCGGTCTCGAGATCTTGACCGTTCATCAAGAAGGCACCGTCTCCGGAGGCGCACAAGATACGGCGTTCCGGATAAAGTAATTTAGCGGCAACCGCACTTGATAATCCGTACCCCATCGAAGAAAACCCGTTAGAGATGAACAGTTGGTTGGGACGTGTCGTCTGGAAATGCCGTCCGAGCCATACTTTATGTGCACCGACATCGGAAAAAATAATCCCGTCTTCACCGGTCGCCTGTTCGAGTTCCCGGACGATGCTTTGCGGGTGGAGGGGAAGGGCCATCGAATACGTCGCTTGGATTTCCTGACGCAAGCGATCGCGATCCTGTTGCCATCCGGTCCAAGCACGGTTCGGGACATCTCCGGACAGCAACTGTAACGTGTCCGGTAACGAACCAATCAGATTAGCGACGACCGGATAAAATTGATCGATTTCATGTTGATTCGTATCGATATGCAGGACCGGTGTCCGGTTCGGATTCCACTTTGAAGGTGGCAATTCGGTGATGTCATAGCCGATGGCAATGATTAAATCACTTTGGTCAAGAATCCGTTGATTGTAGTCGGCATTCGGTAAACCGATCGTATGGGCTGCCAGTTGGTGGAACGATGAGATTGTTCCTTTGCCCATCATCGTCTCGACGACTGGAGCCCCTAAACGTTCGACAAAGAGACGGAAAGCGTCCGTCGCACCACTTCGGTTGATTCCGAACCCGGCAATCACGACCGGTTTGGTCGCTTGTTCGATCTGACGCAAGACGGCGCTATCCTTGACGGACGTCGGATGGAGGAAGGTTGGGGCACTATCGCGTAAGACAGGTGTTTTCGCGTCGACATCGGACTTCGCGATATCTTCCGGGAAGGACAGATGTGTCGCGCCCGGTTTTTCAGAAGCAGCCTGAGCAAATGCTTGCCGGACGACTTCTGAAATGATTTCACCGGAAGCAATCGACGTACTCGATTTTGTGATGGGGCGATACATCTCAACTAAATCAAACATCTGGTGGGAGGCCTTATGTTGGCGCCATGTCGCCCCTTGGCCGGTAATCGCGACGACAGGGGAATGATCCATCGTTGCACTGGCGATTCCCGTCATCATGTTCGTTGCGCCAGGACCGAGTGTCGACAAACAAACGCCGGGGCGTCCGCTTAACCGTCCGAACATCGAGGCCATGAAGGCCGCATTGGTTTCGTGACGTGTCGTGATGAATGTGATGTCTGACTTACTGATTGCTTCGAGTAACGTGATGTTTTCTTCACCAGGAACACCAAAGATATGCGTGACCCCTTCAGCTTCTAGACACTGGACAAATCGTTCGGCGGCGTTCATTGGTCAAGACCGCCGATTGAGACATACTTCGTTTCAAGATAAGCCTCGAGCCCTTCGGATCCACCTTCGCGACCGACCCCTGACTGTTTCATCCCTCCGAATGGTGCTTGAGCGGCGGACGGCACACCGTCATTCCAACCGACGATGCCGTAGTCGAGATGTTCAATCGCCCGGAATGCCCGTGCGTAGTTGTTCGTGAAGACATAAGAAGCAAGACCAAACGGTGTTTGGTTGGCATAGTGGACGGCTTCTTCGTCCGAACTGACACGTTGGACAGGTGCGACCGGACCAAACGTCTCTTCGTTCATGATCAACATCTGTGGTGTGACGTCAGCGAGGACGGTTGCTTCATAATAATAGACGTCTTGTTCCTCGTCTGCGTGTCCCGCTCCACCGGTGACGATACGGGCTCCGGCAGACGTTGCGTCATCCACATGTTTTTTGACTTTTTCGTAACCGGCCTTGTTGATCATCGGACCGATTTTCGTTTCACGATCGAGCCCGTTTCCGGTTTTGAGTTTCGCCGTTTCCTGTCCTAACTTCTCGACGAAGGCGTCATAAATCGAATCCGAGACATAAATCCGGTTTCCGCAGACACATGTTTGACCACCATTACGGAACTTTGATTTGATCGTTTCCGCGACGGCAAGATCGAGGTCACAATCATCAAAGACGAGAATCGGGGCATGTCCACCGAGTTCAAGTGACATCGCTTTGATCGTCTCGGCGCCTTGTGCCATCAACGTCCGACCGACTTCCGTCGAACCGGTGAACGTAATCTTATCCACGTGTGGATGCGTGGCGAGTGATTCCCCTAAATCCTTCCCACTGCCGGTCACGGCATTGACGACCCCGTCCGGAATCCCAACTTCCTGACAGAGTTCAAGTAGCCGCAGTGCCGTCAGTGGAGTCGCTGTCGGTGGCTTCAGGACAAACGTACAGCCGGCGACGAGTGCCGGTGCTAACTTCCGCGTAATCATCGCAGCCGGGAAATTCCAGGGGGTAATCGCAGCAACGACACCGATTGGTTGCTGGATGACATGGAGCCGTTTGTTTGTATCGTGCGTTGGAATGATCCGACCGTAAGCCCGTTTTCCTTCTTCTGCAAACCATTTGACGAAGTTTGCCGCATATTCGACTTCGCCTTCCGACTCAGCGAGCGGTTTCCCCATCTCGAGTGTCATCAAGCGGGCCAATTCATCCTTTTTCTCAAGCATTTTTGCATACAACTTCTCAAGGAGAGCAGCCCGGTCATAGACAGTTCGTTTGGACCAAGCGGGAAAGGCAGCATGCGCCGCCTCGACCGCGTCGTTGACATCTGAACTCGTCCCATTTGGTACGCTACCAACGATTTCCCCGGTCGCTGGATTTTTTACATCCGTTCGTTCCCGTTGATGATCGAGCCATTGTCCATTAATTAAAAACTGTCCGTCCATCTTACAAAATCCCCCTTTTTTATTCGCATTGTTAAGGATATACCCGAAGTTTGAAAAAAAGATTCGCTTTTCTGAAAAAGGTTGTGCAAAAGGCTAGAAATTGTCCGATAAACAGTGTAGGATAATTCAGTAAATGTAATGTATTTTCTATTGAATAATTTGATGACAAACGAATGAGTTAAACGGATGTAAAGTAACGGAATGTATGTGGAAACGTTGACATTCCAACTCGGTTTGATAAGATGAATATAGGGTAATTGCGCAATCGGTTGCGCTTAAACGAAATCAATCGATGATTCATATAAAACATCAAGAAATACTATAAAAAACGGACAACAAAGACTGAAATACGAGAGGATTTATCCACAATGACACAAATGATACCACGCCATGAAACGGCACAAAAAACACTCACACGAGCTTGGTGGAAAGAGGCAGTTGCTTACCAAATCTATCCGCGCAGCTTTTATGATGCAAACAATGATGGAATCGGCGATATCCCGGGTATCATTGCCAAGTTGGATTATCTAAAAGATCTCGGAGTCGATGTATTATGGATTTGTCCGATGTTCAAATCACCGAATGATGACAATGGATATGACATCAGTGATTATGAAGACATCATGGATGAATTCGGAACGATGGCCGATTTTGATTTGTTAATGGAAGAAGCACATAAACGTGACATTAAAGTATTACTCGATTTAGTCGTCAACCACACGTCGGATGAACACCCGTGGTTCCTCGAGTCACGTTCGTCAAAAGAGAATGACAAACGGGACTGGTACATCTGGAAGGATGCCGTCAACGGCGGGGAGCCAAACAACTGGGAAAGTATCTTTGGTGGGTCGGCTTGGGAATACGATAAAAAAACGGAACAGTATTTCTTACACGTCTTCTCACGTCGCCAGCCGGATTTGAACTGGCAGAACAAGGACATGCGTCAAGCGGTCTACACGATGATCAATTGGTGGCTCGACAAAGGCGTGGACGGTTTCCGGATCGATGCGATCAGTCACATCAACAAGGATCAATCTTATGCTGACTTACCGAATCCACTCGGTATGCCCCATGTGCCTTCGTTTGAGATGCACATGAACGTCGAAGGAATTCATGAATACCTCGAAGAATTGAAAAACGAGACGTTTTCGAAATACGACATCATGACGGTCGGTGAAGCGAACGGTGTGACGCCGGAAGAAGCCGATCTCTGGGTCGGAGAAGAAAACGGGAAGATGAACATGGTCTTCCAGTTCGAGCACATGGATTTGTGGCGCGCCGATGCTGAAAAAGGTGTCGACGTCGTCAAGCTGAAACAAGTGTTGACGAAATGGCAAAAAGGACTCGAAGAGACGGGCTGGAACGCCTTGTATCTCGAAAACCATGACAAAGTCCGTTCCGTTTCACTCTGGGGCGATGAAGGACAGTACTGGAAACAAAGTGCGAAGTCACTTGCGATGATGTATTTCTTCATGCAAGGGACACCGTTCATCTACCAAGGGCAGGAAATCGGGATGACGAACGTGCAGTTCCCGGATATCTCGGATTATGATGACGTCGCGACAAAAAACATGTACAACATGCAACTCGCGTCAGGGAAAACACATCAAGAAATCATGGAAGTCATCTGGAATTCGTCGCGTGACAATTCCCGGACTCCGATGCAGTGGACGAATGAGAAAAATGGTGGATTCTCTGAACAATCCCCATGGTTCGGTGTCAATCCGAACTTTGCCGACATTAATGTCGCGTCACAGCAAACTGACGAAGATTCGATTCTCAACTTCTATAAACGGATGATTCAGATTCGGAAGATGGAAGAAACGTTGATCTACGGGGAATACGACTTGATTCTTCCGGAAGACACAAAAGTCTACGCGTACACGCGGACACTTGGGAACGAACAGTTCCTGATCGTCACGAACTTAAAAGATGAAGTGGCGGAAGTCGATACGGACATCATTCTCCATGCGGACAACATCATGTTAGGTAACTACGAGACGACACATCACGAAGGAACAGAACTTGTTCTTCAGCCGTTTGAAGCACGTCTGTACCGCGTACGATAAAACTAACGGACCAACTCAAAAAGGAATCACTCTTTTCTGCACGTACTTTCCTCAGGCGAGACACAAGCTAGTTTTCCTGCCATCCGGCAGGAAAGCGGGTCTTGTTTGTCTCTGACAGCGCAAGCAGGCTTGCGCTTTCTCCTGTAGGAGTCGTGAAGGGGGTGATTCCTTTTGCTGTGGCGAAAAAAGAAATCAAGAAGATGCAGGACAGAAGAAAATCGTGTACGCTAGACGATGAGGTGATAGAAGTGAAACCAGTACGTTATCCGGTCCGCCTGCGACAAGTGACATCGATTCAGGATGACGCGATGCGGGAGTCCGTTGAATTAGAAGCAGACGGGACCTTGTTTGAAACAAAAGACGGGTTTGCTCTGAAGTTCATCCAAGAAGATGAACAACCGATTGATACAACCATCAAATGGTCACACGATCAGGTCGCCTTGAACCGGAAAGGTCCGGTCTCGATGCACCATGTCTTCATTTTAGGTCAGAAGACAAAAAGTGGTTATGAGAGCCAGTTTGGTCAGATGGTGATGGAGACGGACACAGCCACGATTGAAATGACAGAACAACGTATGCAATTCCAGTACGGTTTGATGATGAATCATCAGCCGGTCGGTCTGTATACGATTGAATTAACTTGGGAACGGAGTGAAACAGATGGCATTTGAACAAACAGTAAAAGAGATGGAACAGATGCTCGAAGAAGATTGGTTCGAGTGGCTCGAGAATGATGAGCCGAAATACAATGAGTGGCGCGATCAGCTTGAGGCGCTCGCAGAACAGGTCATGACGGAATACAATTCGAAGGTCGATTCCGATGCGATTGATTCGTTATTATTGATCAACGAAGATTTACCGGTCTTGTACGGAGAAGATACGGTCATGCTCTACACAGCGTTACTTCATGCACGCAAGGAAGATGATTCGGTCTATGAACGTTACTTGACGATTTTAGGGGCGTTTTCGGAAGAAAATCATCCGGCTTTACGTGAAGTCGAACAGGCTGTCGCGAAAAAAGACTATAAAACAGCGTATGCGCGTGCCGTTAAATTACCGCAATCGCTTGGATTAGAATAAGTATCTGCTGCAGCAGTTCCATTCAAAGGATATTTGAAGGGGACTGCTTTTTTTGTGATTTTCTACACCAGGAGGCAGGCGTATGAGAACCTTTGCAGGATCATTTGAATGAGGCATCCAAATCCTATTATCTGACGAAAATATGGTTTGGTGATCAAACATAATCTGGTCTAAGACCTTTAAAAAGCGGGCAAAGGATAAAGAGAAACTGTTTTAGAGATGGAGGAAATCATATGAAAGTCGTTCAAGTCAACGGATACGGCGGTGTCGAGCAACTCGAAGTCGTCGAACGTCCAGTACCGACACCACGCGCTGGGGAAGTCCTGGTCGAAGTCAAAGCATGCGGCATCAACAATACGGAAATCTGGATGCGGGAAGGGGCCTACGGAACGGATGCCCAATCCGGCTGGAAACCGGAAGGCGTTCAGTTTCCCCGTGTCCCGGGTTCTGACATCAGTGGACGGATCGTACAGATCGGCAGCGGGGTCGATGAAGCACGCAACGGTCAAGACGTCGTCCTGTTCCCGTTCACGTCAAGTGGACAAGAGGGAACGGAACATATCAGTGAGGACATGTCGTTCATCGGATCAGAATATGACGGGGGATATGCCGAGTATGTCGTTTGGCCGGCAGAACTTTGTTATGCGATGCCGCTTGCGGATTATACGAAAAGTGCTGTTTTTTCCGTCAGTGGATTAACGGCGTGGCATATGAACGAACAGGTGCAGCTGCAACCAGGCCAAACGGTTCTTGTGACAGGCGCTAGTGGAGGTGTCGGGTCACTGAACGTCCAGATTGCGTCCCGTGTCTTCGGAGCAACGGTCATTGCATTGGTCAGAGACTTGAAGACGGAAGAGGCACTCAAACGTCTTGGAGCGACACATGTCTTGTCGTACCGCTCGGCACAATTGGCGGACGACATCGTTGCCGTTAACGGCGGACCGATTGACGCCGTTCTTGATGTCGTCGGGGACCCCTTATTTAAAACCGCACTCACGGTCCTGAAAAATGGCGGGAAGTTCTGTATTTCTGGTTCTGCCGGCGGACAACAGACGAATCTTGATTTTCGGACATTGTACTTAAAGCATTTGACATTTTACGGTTCTGTTCTTGGAACGCGTGCTGAATTCGCACGGATGCTTGACGCGATTGCGACCGGCAAACTGGAACCGGTCATTGATCGGACGTTCCCGCTTGAAGAAGCAGCGGCAGCCCAGTCCTACTTTAAAGAAACAGGCAAGCTCGGGAAAATCGTATTAATACCGAATCAAAATTAGAAAAATCTTGATTCGAAAAACGTGTGTACTCACTCGACTCCTACAGGAAAAAGCACGGTTACCCGTGCTGTCAGAGGCAGGTAAGACGCGACTCCATGTCCTTTGGACAAAGGAGGCGCGGCTTGCGCCTCGCCTGAGGAAAGCGAGAGAGAACAACACGTTTTTTGTATGGCCCCCAATCTAACAGCGTGTCAGAAAAAAACATTCAAATAATGAATGAATAGCCATTCATTATATGCTATACTCATATCAAATAATGGCTTTAGGGGAAAAGGGGTTTGTTTCATGGGGACATTTTTACTGATTAACTGGATTGCCTTCCTGCTCGTCGCAGGTTATGCAGGTTATTTGTTTGTGACACTCGTCAAAAGTCGGTACGACGCGATTCGCAGGGGGAAAAAGGCAGAATGGTCGCTAACGAACAAAGAACGGCTCAACGCCGTTTTAGTAAACGTCTTTGGACAAAAGAAACTGCTCAAGGACAAGAAGAGTGGCACGATTCATGTCATGATGTTTTACGGCTTTTTACTCGTTCAATTCGGAGCGATTGATTTTATCTGGAAGGGGCTCGCAGTCGGACAACGTTTTCCGCATATTCCGCTCGGACCACTTTATCCGATCTTTACATTTTTCCAGGAAATCGTCATGCTTGTCATTTTGGTTGCGGTCGTTTGGGGATTCTACCGCCGCTATGTCGAAAAATTGGTTCGATTAAAACGAAACTTCATGGCGGGTCTCGCCTTGATTTTCATCGGTGGTCTGATGGTCGCCGTTCTGTTCGGAAACGGATTTTTCCTAGTCTATGAAAATCATTCGACGTTTGGTGAACCGGTTGCGTCAGCCATTGCCTTTTTATTTAGCTGGGTACCACAGCAAGTGGCGTTTGGATTATTCGTTTTCTTCTGGTGGGCACACTTACTGTTCTTACTCAGCTTCATGGTCTACATTCCGCAAGGCAAACACGCCCACTTGATTGCCGGAACAGCCAACGTTTGGCTCGGACGGACATCAAAGGTCGGACGGATCACACCGATCGATCTGTCCGTCATGGAAGAAGCAGAGGATGACGAAGCGGAATTCAGCTTTGGCGTCAATCGGATTGAAGACTTTAATCAAAAGCAACTCGTTGATCTGTATGCCTGCGTTGAATGTGGGCGTTGTACGAATATGTGTCCGGCGAGTGGAACAGGGAAGATGTTATCACCGATGGACCTGATCGTTAAGCTACGTGATCACCTCAATATGAAGACAGCGGCAATCACACAAAAATCACCGTGGGGACCGGCGTTTGCTTTTGAAGGGTCGCAGGGGAATCAAATTGCTTCACTTGCTGCAGCAGGACAGATGGATGTCGTACCGGATTCATTGATCGGGAACGTCATCACGGAAGAAGAGATTTGGGCCTGTACGACATGCCGGAACTGTGAAGATCAATGTCCGGTCATGAACGAACACGTCGATAAAATCATCGATCTTCGTCGTCACCTCGTGATGATGGAAGGGAAGATGGACCCAGAGATGCAACGGACGATGGCAAACATCGAACGCCAAGGGAATCCATGGGGGATGAACCGGAAAGAACGTGAGAACTGGCGCAAGACGCGGGAAGAACTTGTCGTTCCGACAGCGAAGGAAAAGAAAAAAGCCGGCGAAGCGTTTGAGTATCTGTTCTGGGTTGGAGCGATGGGCTCATACGACAGCCGCAGTCAAAAAATCGCGATGGCATTTGCCCGTATCCTAAATGAAGCCGATATCTCGTTTGCGATTCTCGGAAACGATGAGAAAAACTCAGGCGATACACCACGCCGGATCGGAAATGAAGTCTTGTTCCAAGAACTCGCGGAAGCAAACATCAAATCGTTTGAGAAATATGACGTCAAGAAAATCGTCACGATTGATCCGCATGCCTATAACACGTTCAAAAATGAATACCCGGACTTCGGGCTGAGTCCGGATGTCGAAGTCTATCACCATACGGAACTGCTTGCCCGGTTGATTGACGACCAACGGATCAAACCGACGCATGAAGTCAAGGAACGCGTTGTCTATCATGATTCGTGTTACCTCGGTCGTTACAACGACATCTATGACGCACCACGTTATATCTTAGAAAAGATTCCAGGCATCACGCTTGTCGAAACGGAACGCAACCGCGAAAAAGGAATGTGTTGTGGAGCGGGTGGCGGTATGATGTGGCAGGAGGAAAAAGTCGGGGCACGCGTCAATGTCGCCCGGACCGAGCAGTTGTTGACGGTCCAGCCATCCGTCATCGGATCGGCTTGTCCGTACTGTCTGACGATGCTCAGCGACGGGACGAAGGCGAAAGAGGTCGACGAGCAAGTTGCGACATATGATGTCGTCGAACTGCTCGAACGGTCAATCGTCGGAACACCCGTGAAGGAAGCGGTAACAAACTGAGTTTAGAAAACAGTCGGAAAAAACGGAACGTCTCCTCTGATAAAGAGGGGGCGTTTTTTGAAGGTACCTAATAAGCATAACGTTGTTCTGTACGGTTTAACCGTGGTATGATAAAAATATTATCTAATGGAGTGGGAGGTGAGGATCCTTGGGAAGGCGTTGCTTAAAATCGGTCAGGTCGCGGAGGCCACCGGCTTATCAAAACGGACGATCGACTACTATACATCGCTCGGTTTATTAACAACAGAGCGGACAGCATCCGGCTATCGTTTGTATACGGAAGATGTCATTCAGCATATCCAAAAGATTGAGTATTTAAAAACACAACGGCTGTCCCTGCAAGAGATTCTTACTTTCTTCACCGAGCGTGAAGTCAAAACGGGTGACGCGATTTATCAGGAAGTACAGCAGCTTCAAGAAACGGTCAATGGACTCGAACAACGTTTGATGGAATCAACAGATTACGAAAAACAAGAGATTCGCCTGGAATTGTCTCGGCGTCTGACGTTGATCGCTTCCTTGATTGCACAGCTGTAACTAAAAAATGGAGGTGACCCCTGTTTAGGGGATTTTGGATACTATATTATTTATCAATTTATTTTTAGTGGTGTTACTGATTGTGTTGACTGCGTTTTTCGTCGGATCGGAGTTTGCCGTCGTCAAAGTACGGATGTCGCGCCTCGATCAAATGATTCAAGAGGGAAATAAAAGTGCCATCTTAGCAAAAAAGATTGCCGGAGACTTGGACTACTACTTGTCAGCCTGTCAGCTCGGAATTACCGTGACGGCACTTGGACTCGGGGCACTCGGTGAACCGACCGTCGAAAAAATCCTGCACCCTGTGTTTGATGAGTTCGGGATTTCAGCATCTGTTTCGACACTCTTGTCGTTTGGGATCGCCTTTATTTCCGTGACGTTCCTACACGTCGTCATCGGGGAACTGGCACCGAAGACACTTGCGATTCAGTATGCGGAAAAAATGACGTTGTTATTTGCCCGTCCCTTGTATATTTTCGGGAAAATCATGTATCCGTTCATTTGGTTACTCAACGGTTCCGCTCGATTATTCCTTGGATTATTTGGAGTCAAACCAGCTGGACACGAACAAGCCCACTCAGAAGATGAGTTGAAAATCATCATGGCACAAAGTTTCCAAAGTGGTGAGATCAATCAAACGGAACTGGCGCTCATGCAAAACGTGTTTGCGTTTGACGAACATGTCGTCAAAGATTTGATGGTCCCGCGGATGCGGATGGCAACGATTTCCGAACGTTTGTCGAAAGATGAATTGATGGAGATTTTCATGGACAATCCGTTTACGCGATACCCGGTCACGGAAGAAAATGATAAAGACCGGATTCTTGGTTACATCAACGTCAAAGAGATGTTGACAGATTTCGCCAACGGTAACGATCGTCCGGTTACGTATTACGTGAAAGATTTGCCGGTCGTCTCGGAAGTCACATCACTTCAAGATACGTTGCGGAAGATGAAAAAAACACGGTCACATATCGTACTTGTCGTTGACGAATATGGTGGAACAGCCGGAATCGTCGCAATGGAAGATTTACTTGAAGAAATCGTCGGTGAGATCCGTGACGAGTTTGATACGGATGAAGTCGAAGAAATCCAAGAGTTGCCGAACAATGAATATTTGGTTGCCGGAACGGTATTGCTCGAAGATCTTGAAGCCCGGTTCGGTTTGACGTTTACGAACGATGAAGACGTCGATACGATCGGTGGTTGGATCCAAATGCATAATATCGATCTTCAACCAGGCGAACACATTGATACGGAAGCTTTTTCTGTTGAAGTAATGGAAATGGAAAACTATCAAATCAATCAGATCAAATTGTGGTTACATCCGCTCGAACGAGCAGAATGATCAAAAACGTCTTTCGTCTTATGCGAAAGGCGTTTTTTTTTGTATAAAACATCAGTTGAAAACTAAAAAACGATCAGAGTGTGCAAAGAATCAAAACAGGAGTAGGGAAATGGAAGGGTGAGCGGGAAAGAGTAAAGAGACAAAAGATGTTTTTAGACGAGAAGGGAGAAGTCCAGTGCTTGAGCAAATCCCGTTTTTACTGAGCCGGTTAGGTATGTTAGCCTTATTGGCCTTTTTATTGTCCCAGTGGCGAACGTCACGCCACCTGTTCCAAACATCTTCACGGCGTGCCCATCGTCTGATTTTATTGAGTTTGTTTGTCCTATCCGGTATTTTGATGAACTATGCAGGCATCGGCATTTCAGCCGATCAAACGATTGACCCGTTACTCGGCTTAGCCGTCTCACCGGATCAGTGGATCGTCGATACGCGGTTGACGATCGTCGTCACGAGTGGTCTGCTTGGCGGTCCGGTCATCGGTGGTTTGACGGGACTGCTTGTTGGGTTTCACCGCTTTTGGCTCGGTTCGTTCGGCGCAGAGTCCGGTTGGATCATCGCCATCGGCACAGGACTGTTAAGTGGATTGTACAGCCGTCAGTGGCGGGTCAAGGATGGTTATTCCTTGTTGCAACCGATTGGAATCGTCTTGTGTGCCGTCCTGCTTGATATTGGAGTGGCCTTGATACTTGCGACGAATCAAGCCCTTGTGTTGGAGCTGACGCGTCAAGCGATCTTTCCGATGCTTGTTGCCAATGTGGTCGGAGTCAGTGTCTTCATCGCGATCTTACGGACACAGTTACGACTGGAGCAAGAATTATTTATTCGCGAATCGGCCCGTTCCTATCGATTACTAGACGCAATCCGTCCATTGCGTAAAAACGGAATGACGGTTGATGTCGCCCGGCAGATCGGAGCGACGATTCTGACGGAAACGAAAATCAATCGTGTCGTCTTGCTTGGAGCGGAAGGGATTCTAGCCGATGTCCGGACTGGACAGGATACAGCGGATTTATTTCAGCATCAGACCATCCTCGACTGGGTCGAGGATGGACAAATCTATCGGTCAGAAGACAAGTTGACCCATCAAGTCGTATCGTTTCATCCATTACACATCGAAGGGAAAAAAGCCGGTATCGTCTGCTGGTTTCCGGCCGATTTATTTGACGATACGATGGAGCGGACGATGGAACAGTTGGTTGACTTACTTGCCCGCGAACTGATCACCTATCAAGAGGAACAATTGGCACAGTTTCCGAGTGCGACGATCAAGCCGATCCTCAGTACGAACTACCTCCTTGGAATCATCGATGAGATTCATCAGACGGCTGATCCCGGTACACCGGTCAAACATCAACTGGGAGCGCTTCGCCAACTATTGATGACGGCCCGACGCCTCGATGCCTATCCCTTACGAGAAGAGCTGCTGACGCTCAAATCGTATCTCTCCTTGGAAGGAATTCGGCGTCATCATCCATTGACACCTGCGGCCGTCACGATTGATTTGGATATCGAGACGGCCGTCGAGGAACATTTCGTGTTCCCGTTGTTTGTGACGCAACTGGTCGATAATGCGTTACGGCACGCCTTTCCACAAAGTGGTCCGCATCATCGGATCGATGTCCGGGCCTTTCAACAGGGATTGCATTGGGTGGTAGAAGTCTCGGACAATGGGACCGGGATGCCACTTGAATTTTTGAAGCGATGGGAGCAGGACAAACGGACGGAAACAAGCAACTTATTTTTGTTGCGGCGGGCACTGCATCGGCGTTATGGAACTGCGGCACGCTGTACGATTCATTCACGACCGGGTAACGGGACACGGCTAGAGATATTCCTTCCCGTCACCACCGATTGGTCCTGACAATCATTTGATTCTGCCCGGTAGAATCGAATGATTGTTTTTTTTTAGCCGATCCTGGGTAAAAATGAAAGCAAGAGTAGATTGACACAGGAGGATAAAACGCATGATTACAACAAAAGAAGTCGGTTTTTCCGGCGAGCAACCGATCATCGCGTTTACATTGATGAATCGTAGCGGACACAGCGTAGAGTTACTCAATTTAGGCGGTAAAATCACGGCAATTCGCGTTCCGGATCAACAGGGAACAATCGAAAATGTCGTATTGGCCTTTGATGATATTGAAGAATATTTAGAAGATCCGCATCACTTAGGAGCAACTATCGGTCGGGTCGGTGGTCGGATCGCCAACGGCGCGTTTGCTCTTGAGGGCATGAACTACCTGTTGGAACAAAACGAAGGGGACCATCACCTGCATGGGGGGAGCGTCAACTGGTCGAACCGTTTTTTTGATTATGAAATCGACGGCGAGACATTACATCTGTTGTTGACGAGTCCAGACGGCGAAAACGGGTACCCGGGACAACTGGATGTCCGGTTGACCATCGACTGGACCGATGACGATGCGTTGATCTTGACGTATCATGCGAACACGACGGCTTCGACTCCGTTTAGTCCGACGAACCATACGTATTTTAATTTGACGGGAAATGCAAAAACGACGATTGAACAACACCGTCTACGGATGGATGCGCCGTTTTATATTCCGTTAGACGACGAATCCGTTCCGACGGGTGAGATTCTGTCCGTCAATGAGACGGTTTTTGATTTTCGGACAGCTCGGTCGTTGTACGAAGTGACACATGCAAGTGACGAAGCGTTACGACAAGCGGGCAGTGGTGTCGATCATCCCTTTTTATTAAAAGAAGGCGGAGAAATCGTGTTAGAAGAACCGGTCAGTGGTCGAACATTGCGTGTCGAGACTGATCAACCGGGTGTTGTCGTCTATACCGGCAATCATTTAGCCGGTGACTTTACGATTGCCGGGCGTCGTGCGACACCGTATCTTGGGATTTGTCTTGAGACCCAAGGGTTACCGGATGCCATCAATCAACCGGACTTTCCGTCTGTCGTCTTACGGGCAGGCGAAGTCTATGAAAAACGGACGACCTTCCAATTTAGTCGAATGCAGTAACGTTTTTTTTGCTAACAACCTAAGCGAATGTGGTAGGATAAAGCGAGAAGAATCTAACGGAGGCATAGGAAAATGACTAAAATAGCATGGGTGACCGATAGTATGGCCTATTTCAAAAAGGAAGAGGCAGAAGCAATCGGCGTCAATGTCGTACCGATTCAAATCCTGCTCGGTGAGACAGCCTATAGTGAGGATACGATTACCGTCGAACGGTTATTCCGAGCGCTTGAGGCAGATAAAAAGCTAGTCGCCAAGACCTCACAACCGATTTTCGGAGAATTCGTCGGAACGTATGAACGCTTAAAAGAAGAAGGATACGACTGTGCGATTGCGGTTCACTGTACGAATGGACTGTCGAGTACGGTTCAAAGTTCGGCATCGGCAGCAGAAGCGGCAAGCTTCCCGGTCCACATCATCGATTCGCATACGGCGTTTGAAAACCAACAGGAATTCATTCGTTACGGGATGGCGCTTGAAGCAGAAGGGAAGTCAGTCGAAGAGATTACGGCGGCTTTACATGAGTTGGCGAAAAAAACGCACTTTTATATGATCGTCGGGAACATGGAGACGATGCGCCGGGGTGGACGTGTCTCGTCCGGAGATTTGTTCCTCGCGAACTTGCTCAGCATCAAACCGATCATCACGACGGATGAATCAGGGAAAATCGTCCCGTTCAAAAAGGCACGATCACTGAAAAAAGCCTACATCGAAATCATCAAACAGGTGGAAGAAGCTATGCGTCAGCAGACCTTCTACAAAAACCGGATTTATGTCGCAACGACGATGGCACCAGAGATGGCTGCTGACTTACGCAAACAAGTGGCAGCGAAGTTTCCGGAACTGACCGTCCTTGACGGAACGTTTGGTCCAGCAATTGGCACACATGCCGGAGCGGAAACGGTTGGCTTGTTCTGGCTGAATGACTAAAAAATAAGAACGAACAAGAACCAGGATTTGTTCCCGTGTGTCGGGGCAAGTCCTGGTTCTTTTTAGATGTTGAATGAAACAATGATTCCTAAAAATGCGGCACTGATACCAAGAAGATAGCTGAGTCCAAGGTAAAGGGCCAACGTTTTTCTGTTTTGATTCTGAACGAGTTGCAGTGTCTCGAGTTTAAACGTCGAAAACGTCGTAAAGGAGCCGAGAAAACCCGTTCCGAGCAATAACGTCCATGTCGAATCAAGATGCGAACCGATGACGAGACCGAGTAAAAAAGAACCGAGGGTGTTGATGACGAATGTCGCCAGCGGAAAATCTTTTTTCCAAATCGTTTTGGTCCACTGGCTGATGGCAAATCGGCTGATAGCGCCAAAAAAGGCACCGGTCGCAAGAGCAACAAGGTTCATGAGGCGTCCTCCTTCTGAAACAGACGTAACCGTCTTGTCCCAAGGGCGTAGCCGAGATAAGACATCAACAATCCACCGAACAAACTGATGACGATATACACAAAGGCGTAACCGTAAAAACCGGCCCGTAACAGTTCAACGGACTCGACGCTGAACGTCGAAAACGTCGTGAAGGAACCAACAAAACCGGTTCCGAGTGCCGTCATTGCGTATTGATGAATCAACGTCGTTTTAAATAAAAAATGAGTTGCATATCCTAAGACGAAACAGCCGATCAGGTTAATGCTTAACGTCGCCCATGGAAACGAACCGACTGTGAAGTGACCAATCAGCAGACTAAGACCATAGCGGGCAGAGGCACCCAAAATACCTGCGATCCCGACTAATACATACAGCATAGGGAGCCACCTTTCAATCGTTTTATTTCACCATACGCTTTTCAGAAATCAAGCGTCAAGTCATGAAAAATCGGTTGAAGACTAAACGTCAGATCCTTTTTTACCGATAAAAGACTGTACGAATATGACAGAAGGAGTTTTGCATATGGTGTCGCCCCTTGAACGATTGAGTACGAAGATACTCTCTCGTCTGATTCCTGTATTGATCACAATTGCCCATCCACTTATTTTTATTTTTGCGCAGATTGATTTTGTCTCGATGAGTGTATTTTATCAATTTTTAATCGGTGGTCTGCTGTTGACCGTGGCGCTACTTGCCGGAAATCATTTTTTCGGAGATCGACCGAGTGGGAAATACGTTCAAATCGTTTTAAGCTATCTTGTTCTTGCGCTTGTGCTTGTGACGTTACCGTCTCAAAGTATTTTTACGATTGCGTATCTGTACTTAACCATTTCCGTCATTTATTTGATGCCGCGTGTAGTCGTTCTTGCAGGTGTGCTCGGGTTATTCGAATTAATTTTCTTTACGGTAACAGGAACCCTTGTTTTTACGAGCACTTTTGATTTAATCGTTGCTTTGATCATCTACTTGATGGTATTTTCAGCAGCCACGTTTGTCGCCGTATTCGGACGAAATGTCATGCGCGAAGTCAGACACCAACAAGAAAAGGCGGAGCACTATGCGGCAACTTCTCAATTGACACTCAGTCAATCGGCAGCAACCGCGACCGATGTCACGACGTTCACAGAAGAGATGAGTGAAACCGTCGATATGGCGAAAGGATCTTTTGAAAAAATCGACGAGGCGATGCAGATGCTCGCAACGAATTCATCGAAAAATGCACGATCTGTCCGACAAATTAAACAAATGAACACAGATAATGTGGAGTTGATTGCAGCCGTCGCGACAGCCGTCGATCGAGCCTTGACGCTCAGTTCGTCTTCGAAGGTGACGGCAGAACAAAGTCGAGAGACGATCAGTGAAGCGAGTGAATCACTGCAACACTTAACACGAAGTATGGACGAATCCGTTGCTGCCTTTGGACAACTTGCAGGACGTTTCAAAGAAATCGTCACGATCACGTCAAGCATCAATGCGATTGCGACACAAACGAACTTACTGAGTCTTAATGCATCCATCGAGGCAGCTCGTGCAGGAGAATTTGGTAAAGGATTTACTGTTGTTGCGCAGGAAATTCGAAATTTGTCAGCACAGACGGCAGCAGCCTCAACTGAAATCAATCAGATCATCGAACGGGTGGATCATGATGTCATGAATACCGGAAGTTCAATCGACGCCAGTACAACGTTACTTCGAGAGCAAGAAGCACGGATGCAACGAAGTCATGTTGCATTGCAGACGATTGCAACGGATTCAAACGATTCCGTTCAAGCGATCAGCGGAGCGCGGCAACAATTCGTGACGATTACAGACAGTTTGACGAACATCACTCAGGCCACGGAACAACTGGATGCCTTCATGGATCTTTTACTGACGAGCAGTGATCAATTATCAGGACTGACACGCTCGCAAGTGGAACAAATCAGTGATCTGCAGCAAGCCATTCATACGTTAAATGCCACGGCATTAACACTTCAACAAACCGCTCATGCCTGACACACGTGTACCGATTCTGACGAGTCGGTACATTTTTTTCGTTTGTCACAAGTCTTGAAGGGGAACAACTAAGAGGTACAACAATCAGAGGAGGAAATGACATGAAAGCAGCTTATATTGAACAGTATGGTGGATCAGAGCAATTTAAGGTTGGTGAGCTAGAGCGTCCGACGATTGGGCCGAAAGATGTTTTGATTGAGGTTCATGCGGCAAGCGTCAATCCCGTTGATTGGAAGCTGCGTGAAGGATACTTAAAGGAAATGCTCAGCTATGATATGCCACTGATTATCGGTTGGGATGTCTCCGGTATTATCGAAGAAGTAGGGGCGAACGTGACGGATTTAAAAGTCGGCGATGAAGTATTCAGTCGTCCGGATATTGCCCGTCAAGGGACTTATGCGGAGTATGTAGCGGTGGATGCTCATCTTGTCGTCAAGAAACCGGAAGCGCTGACGTTTGAAGAAGCAGCATCCTTACCACTCGTCGCTCATACAGCATGGCAAGTCATGTTTGAAGTGATGGATGCGAAAGCCGGAGATAAAATCTTTATCGGTGCCGGTTCAGGTGGTGTCGGAACCGTTGCGATCCAACTCGCGAAAGCTCACGGGTTGCACGTCATTACCTCGACAAGTACAAAAAACGTCGACTGGGTGAAGGAACTCGGCGCAGACGAAGTCATCGATTACACACAAGAGGACCCGGCGGACCGTGTCCGTGATCTTGATTTTGTATTTGATACGATGGGAGGCGACGGACAAGCGAAACTGTATCAGATGCTCAAGGCAAACGGAATGCTTGTCTCGATCTCGACACCACCGGATGAGGAACAGGCGAAAGAAGCACAGGCACGTGTCGCCTATGTCTTCATGCAACCGACAGGCGAACGTCTGCAACATATCGCGCAAGCCGTCGAACGCGGAGAGCTGAAACCCGTCGTCGACCGGATTTTTGATTTGGATCAGATCAAAGAAGCGCACGATTACGGCGAAGAAGGTCATGCGAAAGGCAAGATTGTGATTAAGGTAAAGTAAGACATAAAAAAAGCCGGTTCCTTTAAAAGGAAACCGGTTTTTGTGTGACGTCTAACAGACCTGTTCGGATTCGAGCAAACGGTCGAGTAACTGTAATGTCTCCGGCTGATCAGCCAGCATCAGTTGGAGATGTGACCGTTCTGCCTGCAGAAACTCCCGGTAGAGACGGGCCGCCTCCACATGTGTAGCCGGAACGAGAACCGCATAAATGGCTTCAAGACGTAGACGTGGACCTTCGGGTAAATAATCAGCAATCGTTTTTAAACCGAGTTGCGCCCGGTGAGGAACATACCGGTGCAACAGGACTTTGGCAAATTTGATCAGAGCGCTCCGCAACATCTCGACTGCCCATAACGCATTCCCGCGACCGGCTGCTTTTTGATACTGGAACAAAAACCAGACAGAATCAATCGCTTCATCTGCAGCTTCTTGTGTCCCGAGTGCCAAAGAAGAGGTCTCGACGTACGCATCGAGTTGTCTTTTCGGATCA
This sequence comes from Exiguobacterium antarcticum DSM 14480, assembly GCF_000685865.1. Taxonomy (GTDB): domain Bacteria; phylum Bacillota; class Bacilli; order Exiguobacteriales; family Exiguobacteriaceae; genus Exiguobacterium_A; species Exiguobacterium_A antarcticum. The sequence goes on from NZ_JMKS01000003.1 coordinate 1,702,279, forward strand.
TACAAGACACGAATCGTATCGGAATGGTTTAACGATTCGCGTGTTACCGTAAACAGATCGACATGCAGAAGATCGTCGTATACGACAATCAATTGCGGTGCAACGATAAAGATGTCGTCTTTCCAGATGATCGGGCGATAGACGGACAGGTGCGTCAGTCGACGGGTTAAAAACTTATCCATCCGTTCTTCCGACACGAGGCAGTAGAGGTCGATATCCGAATAAACATCTTCTTCACCACGTCCAAATGAACCTTTCAAAAAAATGGCTTCGACAGCCGGATCTTGTTTGAAGCGTGCCACTAACTGTTCAATCGCATGAAGTTGATGCATGGGTTTCGCTCCCTTATATAGTTTATTCCGTCAGTATACGCGAAATAAGGGAGATTATCCCATAAAAAAGAGCGATTCACTTAAAATGAATCGCTGGTACTAGAACTAGTAGCATCTTGAAGCCTGTCTTTCTGCGCCAAATGCTCGACATGTTTTTCGCCCCAGGCATTAATGGCATTTAAAACAGGAATGAGTGTTTTTCCATAATCCGTCAGCGAGTATTCGACACGCGGCGGAACGACCTGATAAATCTCCCGGTGGACGATATCGTTCAACTCCAGTTCCCGGAGCTGGGCCGTCAGCATTTTTTGCGTAATGTTCGGGAGATTTCGTTTCAGTTCGCTGAAACGGAGCGTGTCATGTGTGATCAGTTCGAGCAAAATCGATGGTTTCCATTTCCCGGTCAGGATTTCGAGTGCCGTCTCGACGCGGCAACTTGGGGTCTCTTCCATCGGTAGTCCTCCTTCATGGTATCGTTTAGGATACTATACCACTTCTTTGTGCCTACTTCCGTTCTCTTCACTTCTGACTGATAATGGAGATACGAAGCGAACTTATAAGGAGGAAGCAAGATGAACATCAATCCAAACATTACACTCGGACCCGTCAGCTTACGGATTACCAATCTAGAACAATCGATTGCGTTTTACCGGGATGCACTGGGGCTAAACGTTTTAACACAAGACGAGAAAACGGCAACACTCGGTGCAAAGACAACACCACTCGTCATTTTGGAGCAACACAGCACGGCAAAACAACTGCCCAAAAATTCGGTGGCGGGACTGTATCATTTCGCGATTTTATTGCCGAACCGAAAAGAGCTCGGATTCGTCATCCGCAACTTAATCGCCCAAGATATTGAACTCGGGCAGGGGGATCATCTCGTCAGCGAAGCGTTTTATTTATCGGATCCGGACGGGAACGGAATTGAAATTTATGCCGATCGTCCACGTGACACGTGGACGTATGAAGCGAACGGCGACGTCAAGATGACGACAGACCCGGTCGACTGGCAAAGTATGCTCGTCGAAGCAGGTGAAGAAGACTGGTACGGCATGCCGGCAGATACCGTCATGGGACACGTCCATTTCCACGTCAAATCGCTGGAAGCGGCGCGGAAGTTTTATGTCGAGACGCTCGGCTTTGATGTGGCGGCGGATACTTCAAGAATGCGGGCATTGTTCCTCGCTGCCGGCGGCTACCACCACCATATCGGAACAAATGTCTGGGCGGGGGTCGATGCACCGAAAACACCGGCTGATGCGGTGGGTCTGACCTACTGGACACTGATTTATCCGGATGCTGCTTCGCTTGAAACAGCGGTGGCAACACTTGAACAATCTCCCTACGAAGTCAACCGGCAAGAGGATGCAGTTTACGTCACGGATGACGCCGGCATTACTGCACGTTTACTCTCTAAAGAATGATCAACCTATAGAAAAAAGGATGGCCTCAAAAATCATTCTCTACAAAGATAAGGGTGGCAGAATAATGATCTGCCACCCTTATCTCGTAAAAAAAGAATCACTCGCTTCACGCAACTTCTGCAGGAAAAAGCGCATTTTGCGCTGTCAGAGACAAACAAGACCCGGTTCCCTGCCTGAATGAGGCGGGAAACCTGGCTTGTGTCTCGCCTGAGAAAAGGGCGCGAAAAGTCGAGTGATTCTTTTTTGCATCAGTCCATTTTAATATCTATTAATTGTGACCGGACAAAGCTGACGGTGCATTGCCATCGTAACGACTGACCAGTTCATAAGGACGGACTTTATAAAGGGCATGTGGAAAGTAATGCGGATCCATCGCATCAAGCGTCCGCAACTGGAAATGTTCCCGTTTGATATACGTTTCGATGTTCTCCCGGTTCAAGTCGAAGAAACCGACTTCTGCCGTTTCGCCTTCTTGCGGACGGAGTTCGCCGGCTGTATACGTACCGCGGAATGCAACACAGAGAACGTGACTCGAGATGTTTTGATAAATCCCTGTGATACCGTCAATCGTTACGTCAGCACCGGTCTCTTCTTTGACTTCGCGTTTGACGGCGTCAAGAATCGATTCATGATTTTCGACCTGGCCGCCCGGCATCTCGTACGTGTCGCCCCGATGGAGATTGCGGACGAGCAGGACTTGCCCGGCTTCATTCGTAATATAGGCGGTGACGCTGACGATGGCACGCGGCGGGGCATAGACACCTGTCGCGGTCAAAAAGTCTTCCGTTGATTTAATATAAAGGTTTTTTCCGAGACGAGCGCGTTTTTTCATCGCTTCGCGGCGCAGTGTACTGCCACGGACGTCCCGGTCGACTTGTTCGTAATGTTCACGATCACGATATTCCCAGATCGCAATGACTTCATCTTCTGCTTCGTTCACCCAGCGACCGACAAGACGGGCACCGTGGCTGATTTGTAAAGGGTAGAGATACGTGTGAAAGAACTCGGTAAATTCCTGCAGTCGTTCCGGGCGAATCGTATAGGTCTTCCGGCGATGTAACATGGAAATTCCTCCTCTATCGTTTCAGCAGTTATGTTCTTAGACTACCTTCTCGTACTCCAAACGAAATTCCTTCTTTTCCCCTGAATCCGTTCACGAAAAAACGACTCCGCTTAGAGCAAAGTTGTTTGAGAAGATGCCGTTGGACGTCACGAAAGAACAGACGATCCAATCGAAGTGTTCGGTGACGAGACTACCTACTATAATTCCAATTAGTACAGCCGTTTCTGAGCCTGATGGTACATAAAAATCGAAAGCACTTTTTGGGCGGATGACCAAAAGATAAGAACTAGTTAAGAAAAGAAAAGGGCTCAACTACAGAAAAATCGGGCATACTTTAGTATAGAGAGAAAAAGAGGGAAGTGAGAAGGTAATGGATGTTATGGCGTTGATTCGGTTGGCGGGCGGAATTATGTTTACCCCTTTATCGGATGATGTGTTGATGATGGGGCATGTCGCATTACGAATACGAGAAGGCATTCATCCGATTTTGATTTGGTTGACAGCATGGCCGGTCTTTTTCATTGCCTTTGCCTGGTTTTATCTGCTGGCCCGTTTTTTCCGTGAGATTCCGATCGTGAAACGTTTGATGAAATCAAAATTTTTAGAGCAGGCAGAGTCGATTTTGGAGCGCCGTGGTTTATGGGCGATTGGGTTATCGTTCTTTTTACCGGGTGTCCGTCATCCGATTCATTACGTCGCAGGATTACTGGGTTATCCGTTACCCCGTTATTTAGCGATGACATTCGCTGCGGCAGGTCTCTATACCGGTTTATGGACCTTTTTGATTGTTCGGATCGGAGAAGCCGTCACATGGTCGGAACTAGGGATATGGTTAAGTGAAAATCCAAGTATGGTACTTGTTATTATGGCGGCTTTATTGGCGATCATCATTTCAGGTGTCGTGCACGCAAAACGTCGCAATCGCCTTAAAAAAGAAGAGGACTACATCACGGAATAACTTTATCGGACCCTGGAAAAACACCGTATTCGATCGAGTTATTCTATACATAAAAATATCCCTCTCAGAAATGATTTCTGAGGGGGATATTTTTGATAATCCATTCTTATGCGTTTTGACGTTTACGTGCAAGCACGATTCCAGCTGCTCCAAGAGCAAGACCGAAGAGTGCGATTGCGCCTGTAGTCGCTGCACTTGAGTTCGTGTCGCTCATGCCGCCGTTACCTGTGTTCGGCATTGATTCTGGTGTACCGTCCATGAACTTCTCTGGTGATTGTTTGACGATTGCTTCACCAAGGTTCGCCCCGACGCCGTACATGTAAGCGTATGACTCACGGAACGTGTCGACAGATCCCTTGTAGTCGCCTTCGGCATACTGCATGAACGTATCTTGGACGTACGTCTCATGACCAGAAACCGCTTCTTGTGCTGCTTTTGTCGGAAGGTTTTCTTCCGTCGCTGCACCGAGGAACGCGCCGAAGTCATTTGAGAACATTTTGAGCATCTCTTGTGCGTCACCCATCAATTTTTTGTCATCGTTGATCGCTGCTGTGACGAGGTTCGCTTGTGCTTCGATGTGGTTTTTCGTCCAGACTTGCTCGAACTGATCGGCACCCGCTTGACCGTAGACCGATTTCATAGCTGCTTTGAAGTCTGCTGTGTGCATGTCTTCAGCCCAGTTTGCAGCATCGTAGTCTTTCGCTTGATCGACGCCAGCTGTCATGCTGATGTTCGCAAGAGCGACGTGCTCCGCTGCGAGACTGTTAAGTGTTGACCGGAGGTCAGCTGCTTTTGTATCGGCTTTCGTGTTGTCGAACTTCTCAGGCATCTGTGTTGTGATCGCGACTGATAGGGCTTTTGAGATGTCATACATGCGGCTGTAACCTTCACGGAACGTGTTGTACGATCCTTCGTAGTCACCGGCTGCATATTGTTGGAATGTTTTGTAGACGTCTGCTTCATGGGTACGGAGGACTTCTTCCGCTGCTGCCTTCGGCAACTTACCTTCTGTTGCTGTATCTAAGAAACTTGAAAGATCTTGGACGAACTCTTCCGTCTCTGCTTTTGATGCGTTGATGCCGTCTTGGTCGTCTGCTTTGACCGCCTTGACGAGATCCGTCGTGTATTTGTTATGGTCGACGAAGATTTTCTCGAACTGTTTCGCGCCTTCTTCACCGTAGACCGATGCGATCGCAGGTGTCATGTCGAGGGCGTTCTGTTTGAGTGCTGCTTCATAATACTTAGCATCTTTTGATCCGTCATATTGTTTTTTCATGTCCATGACGGCGAGCACGAAGTGCTCAGAAAGTAACTGATCAAGTGTTGCACGCAGGTCAGCGGCTTTCGTGTTGACCGTGACGTTTTTCGCGTTGTCCTCATGCATCATCTTGTCATCTGACGAACCGCCGGAAGCGAATGCTGCCGTTCCTGGTAATACGAGTGCTGCTGCCATGGCTGTTGCTGCGAATTTTTTAGTATGTTTCATCTTGATATCATCCTCTCAAATTTGGGTGCATCTAACATGTATTTGGTAGTTGTTGTCTGTATCGTTCTGAACAGCATACGCCCCCGGATTCTAATTGGATTTAAAAAAGCTTAAAAAATATGAAATAATTCCAAAATCATTGAGGCGACTTGTAGGGGAAATAAGTATTTTCCTATATAAGAGTGAAAAAACGATGTGGATTTTACTGGTGAAGTTACTTAATTAATACGTAGACATATCACCGGATTGGCAAAAAATCGCCACAGTACGAAGAATTTACAGATCTTGAAACCGCTTATACTTAATTGGTGTTCACGAGGCGGACATATTTTTGGGGGACAAAAAGGGGGGATACGATGACAGAACGGAATCAAACTTCGAAAAAACAACGGAGTTGGTACCAGTCGATGTGGCGGTGGCATTTCTATGCAGGCATTATTTTTGCACCCATTTTTATCATACTTGCCGTCACGGGATCGATTTACTTATTTAAACCGCAAATTGAAGACAGATTGTACAGTGAGATGGTCTTTACCGAAGAGTCCGGAGAACGGGTTTCTTTAGAAAAACAAGTTCAGGCAGTCAACAAGAAGTATCCGGAAGCGACGGTCTCATCCATCGGACAATTCGAAGAAGCCGATCGAACGACGCGGATGGGCGCGATGTTCGGAGAAGAAGCCGGATTTGTTTATGTCGACCCGTATACGGCAGAAGTGACAGGACAACGGCTCGGTGAGGGTCCGCTTGGATTCATCAAGACAATCCATGGGGAATTATTTGCCGGTAAAGTCGGGAACCTGCTCGTCGAACTTGCGGCAAGCTGGGCGATCATTCTATTGATTACCGGGTCCTATCTCTTTTGGCCGCGTGGTGAACGGGGAAGTTTCAAACGGGTATTGTTCCCGTCCTTTCAAAAGAAAGACGGGGCACGGAACTTTTGGAAAGGACTCCATGGTTCAGTCGCGATCTGGTCGACGCTTGGACTTGTTCTGATCATTGCTTCCGGACTTGCGTGGTCCGGTGTCGCAGGAGAGTGGATCAATACAATCGCGACGAAAACGAATTCCAACTTCCCGCAATACGCGTATGGACTGGATGAGACATTGACGTCGCAAGTGGTCACGAAAGACATCGCGGCGGATATTCCGTGGGCGACACAAAATGATGTCGTTCCAACTTCCGGTCCGGCGAAACCGATTCCGATGACCGTGTCAGAAGTGGACCGGGCAGCGACACAACGCGGCATCGTCAAGCCCTATCAAATCACACTCCCGCAAGGCGAACGGGGTGTCTACACGATCTCCTCCTTACATAGTAATCCGGTGCAGGAGAAGACGATGCATTTTGATCAATATTCGGGTACGATTCTCTCGAGCGTGGCGTTTTCCGATTATGGATTGCTCGCGAAGATGATTTCGATGGGGATTGGTTTTCACGAAGGAAAACTGTTTGGCTTGTTGAATCAACTCGTTGGACTGGCGCTTTGTCTCGGTTTGATTTTCATCGTCATCAGCTCAAGTGTCTTATGGTGGAAACGCCGTAACGGAGCTGGAAAATTAACCGCACCGAAACGGGCCGTCGACCGACGTGTTCAAAAAATCGTTGCCGGTTTGATTTTATGGATTAGTCTGACGATGCCGCTGGCCGCTCTATCGGTCGTCACTATCATCGTGCTCGACTTCTTAATTTTTAATCGACGCCGTCATGACAAGGAGGAGCTTGCAGCATGAAACGACTGTTTATGACGAGTATAGTAGTAAGTAGCGTTGTTTTACTTGCCGGTTGCCAGTTTGAAACAAAAGCAGCACCGCCGATGATGAAGGTCGGACTTTATGCGCCAGAGAAAATTGCAGCCGATACGCGCACGACGGTCGCTGTTGAAATTGAAAATCCGCAGGACATTGAGATCGTCCACGTGCAAGTCACACCAATTGGAAGTGACGATACGGAGACGTTCGAAGCAGAAAACAAAGACGGTCATTATGTAAGTAGTATTCCGTTCAAAAAAGCAGGCGTGTATGTCGTCAACGGGATGGTCCATGTCGGTGATCAGCTGTATACACCCAAATCACTGATTCAAGTCGGTGACGTCTCAGAAGCAGAACTGGAACAAGCACAAGCGACCTATCACTCACAAGCACCAGCCACATCTAGCGGTCAGCATCATCATTGATCTCAAAACGCCTCTTCCTGACATTCGTCGGCAAGAGGCGTTTTTGGGAAGGATTGAAAGAATATTTTCCTTGGAAAAATATTTATGAGAAAAAATGTGAAAAAGTAAAACTATTTGTGAACTGCTTACGTTATCTCTGTGTAGTCCAAAAAAACAAAGGGGTGTTTACAAGATGAAGATGAAAAAGTCGTATCTCGCCGTTCCACTCAGTGCCGCATTATTGATTCCAGCAGCAGGTGTCAGTGCCCATGGTCATGAAGATCATAGTAAGATGTCCCACAGTTCGGGTAAGGTCTCCCTCGATGTTTCGTCACCCGCGTCGGATTTGCGAGCGACGCTTGATCAGCTTTTATCTGAACACGCGTATTTAGCAGTCGTCACGATGCAAAAAGGAATTGACGGAAAAGAAGACTTCGAACAAGCAGCGGGTGCCTTGAATCAGAATACGGATGAACTGTCGGCCGCTGTCGGATCTGTCTACGGAGATGAGGCAGGCGAAGCGTTCAAGGAAATCTGGTCGAGCCACATCGGTTACTTCGTCGATTATGTCAAAGCGACGGGTGCCAAAGATGAAGAAGCGAAACAAAAAGCCTTAAAAGAACTTGACGAATACCGCGTCGAACAAGCGGCGTTCCTCGACAAGGCGACAGAAGGTCGTCTGAAGGCAGCGGACTTAGAAGGTGGATTGAAAGTCCATATCACACAACTGCTGACATCGTTTGACAGCTATGTCGCGGGCGACTATGACGCCACGTACAGCAATCTGCGTATCGCCATCGAGCATATGTATATGGTGGGTGAAGGGTTGTCCGGTGCCATCGTCGATCAATACCCGGATAAATTCAAAAATACGAAAGTCGATACACCGGCAGCTGATCTTCGTGCCGGATTAAACCGAAACTTCTCGGAACACGCAGCGCTTGCGATTCTGACGATGCAAAAAGGGATTGACGGAGCAAAAGACTTCGACGCAGCAGCAGGAGCACTTGGTGAGAACACAGATGACCTGACAGCATCGATCGGCTCTGTCTACGGCAGCGAAGCGGCACAAGAGTTCAAGAAAATTTGGTCGAGCCACATCGGTTACTTCGTCGATTATGTCAAAGCGACTGGCGCGAAAGACGAAGAAGCTCGTGACATGGCCGTTCAAGAACTGGATGAATACCGCGTCGAACAAGCCGCCTTCCTCGATGCTGCAACGGAAGGTCGCATGAAGTCGAAAGACTTGGAAGAAGGACTCAAGGTCCACGTCGATCAACTGTTACTGGCCTTCAATAGCTACAATGAAAAAGACTACGATAAAACGTACCCGGCGATCCGTGAAGCTTACGGTCACATGTACGGAGTCGGAGAAGGGACAGCGACAGCCATCGTCGATCAGTTCCCGGATAAATTCAAAGGCAGCCCGGCCGGAATGCCGAACACAGGTCTTGGTGGAGCAGCTGAAGCACAATCGTCAGCGGGTATCCTCTGGTCACTACTCGGAATCGCAGCCGCTTCGATCCTTGGATTCTTCGGACTTCGCGGTCGTCGCTCACAACACTAATCGGACAACCGAACCCGCTGGAAACAGCGGGTCTTTTTCTACACATTTTTCTGAAATCAGGAGGAGTTTACGATGAAGATAAAATGGTTTGTGCTGTTTATTCTGGTCTTATTCGTCTTTCAGCCGTTTTCGGTCTCGGCTCACACAAGTCTAAAGAATTCAAATCCCGAAGAGGGTGCCGTCTTAAAAGAAAACCTGGAACGGATCCGCCTGACGTTTGATACGCCGATCGAAAAAACAAGTACGTTGGAGCTGAAGACGGCTCAAGGTCAGACGGTTGAGCTCGAAAAGCCGTTGATCATCGGCAACGAATTGAGTGCTGTGTTGAAACAGGAACTAGAAACTGGCACATATCGGATTGGCTGGAAATTGATTTCAGAAGACGGTCACCCGGTCGAAGGGACGATTCGTTTTGAAACAAGGTTAGATGAAGCCGTGGCAAGCTCAGTTGAACCAACCGAACAACAAACGGCGACGATGGAAGCAGAACAAGCGAGTGTCGTCCCGACAGAATCGACGGAACCCGTTCAAACCGGTCTTGTCCCGACCGTCTTACCGTGGATGGTCGCAGTCCTCGTCTTAGGAATCATCGTGATCGGTCTGTTGCTCCGCCGTCAAAAACGGTCATGAGTGGGCTCGTCAGTGAACTGCTCATCTATTTAGGCGGGGCACTTTGGGCGGGACGGTTGGTACTCCTGTTTGTGACAGACGATAAAAAACCAACACTCGGTGTGTTGGACGGTGTGGCGTGTGTAGCACTGATCAGCATCGTGACAGGAGCCGGCTTCCCGCTGTGGCGTGTCTTTTCCTATTTTCATCATGAACTGGAGCTGTCGATCCGTGAAGCGATACGGGCGAGTCTATTTGAGGTAAGGATCGGTCAGTATTTTTTGATGGTGTATTTTTCAGCACTGATGGCAATCATCATCGTGTTCATGAAACGAATCTTGCTCATCAAACGGTGGTTACTGCTTGGTGTGACAGTCCCGCTGTTTCTTGGAATTTCCGGAACCAGTCACGCCGCGGCGAAGCATGGCTTGTTGGGGCTTATATTACAGACCAGCCATTTTAGCCTGATGGCGTTTTGGGTTGGCATCGTGTTCGTCATCGGTTGGTGTGCACGGGATGCCAATCGCTGGTCGTCGTTTTTACGGTGGTTCAGTCCGTTCGCCCAACTGACGTTTTTAGGTGTCATCGTGACCGGATTTTTCCTGATGCGTCAAAGTGTTCCGTTAAGCGAGTATCGCAATGCGTGGAACGTCCCGTATGGGCAGGCATTATTATGGAAACACTTATTACTGATTCCCGTGCTTGGTTATGCGTTCATCAACGGGACACTCGTCAAACGGCGGTTGCAGAAGGAACCGGACTTTGATCCGCGGCGCGGTCTACGTTTTGAGAGTCTGATCCTCTGTTGTGTGTTTCTTGCGACAGCAGCACTCAGTAATCTGGAGCCACCGGATTTACAAACCCTTGGAGAGGTCACGCCGATTCTTTGGTCGAACATCGTCCTCCTCTTAACAGGTGGTGGCAGTATCGGATTGTTGCTGTTGACCTATCAAAAGCGCCTGCCGTTCCTGCTCAGCAGTCTGTTCTGTCTGCTTGGTGTCAGTTTGCTATATATCGGACTCGTCTATACGCTCTAAAACAGCCACCTTCTCGACAAACGGAGAATGGTGGCTGTGCTGCGTTATTTAGTAGTAGCGTTACACCCGGTCGCTTTGGCGAGCAGCTTCGAATAAGCCCGGGCACCTTTGATGTTCAAGTGGACACCGTCCTGTTCGAAGTACGACGGATGTTTGACGGCGACCGCATGCCAATCAATGAGCGAGACCCGTTTGCGTTCGGCCGCTTGTTTGAGCATCGTGTTGACCTCCTGCTCCCACGGACGCGGGACCCGTATCGTCACGAGGAAGACGTGATCGGCGTTTGCGAACCGGTCGAGCAGTTCATCTAATTGATCAGGACGGAAACTGCCGTTTGTTCCAAGATGGAGAACAACTTGATGTCCGGTTTGGTTGTACGCCGCATATTTCGTGCTGAGCGGAAGAGCTTCCCGGAGCTGGCGTCCAAGTTTCGCATCGATCGTCACTTGTTGGAGCGTACTGCCGAGATAATCCTCGACCCCGAGCAGAACCGAGTCGCCGATCGCAAGCGTCGGGCGGCACATCAATCGTGTTCGTTTCTCAGGCACCGGGTTCGTTGGCTTTTTGACGAGTGCCGGTTTCGCGTGCGGCGCGGCGACTTTCGGAATCGTTTGGTGAGCCGGTTCGTCCGACACGGCGAGAATCGATAAATTCCCGACAAAGCTGAGCAGGAGCAGGCTCACAAGTGACACCGAAACCCACTTCGTCCGGGAAAACTGCCGGAAGGTCCGGGGGTGAATCTGGAATTGTCGGATGTATCCGAAAAGACCAAGCCGGCGAATCGGTCGCTCGACGAAATGATAGGAGAGTTCGGTCATGATGAGTAAAACCGTTAGAATTCCGAGACTCCGTCCGAACGAAAAGCTGCCGATCTGTTCGACGGGCGTCATCAAGGTGATAAGCGGGAAGTGCCACAAGTACAGACCGTACGACCGTTTACCAATCGCAATCAGCCACTTCGCTGCGAATAAACGGCTCCAGAAAGACGCCGGATGAGCGACGACGGCAATGAGTAAAGCAGCAAGAATAGCGACAAACACAAACCCGCCATAATACAGAAAACGACCGGACTCACTGGTGACGATCATGAAGAAAAGGAGGAACGGGATAGTCACGGCACCGGTAGCGTTCAATAAGCGGAAACCCCGTAACGGAATCTCCCGCTTAAATCGTTCCGGTCGCCAGGCGAAGGCGAGAAGACTGCCGATCAATAACGTAAACAACCGGGTATCTGTCCCGTAATAGACACGGCTCGGATCCGCATTTGGTGTAAACAGGAACACCATCAAGACTGCCGACAGGACGGCAGTCAGTCCGATCCCCCACAGCAAGATCCGTTTGGAGGCAAGCCCGAAGCTGAGCACGACCGGAAAGACGAGATAAAATTGTTCTTCGATCGCCAGCGACCAGAGGTTTTGGACGGGAGACGGTTTTCCGAATGATTCGAAATAGGAGACGTCATGGACGATATACCACCAGTTCGTCAGGTAGACGAGCGAAGCGGCGATGTCCTGGCGAAGCGTATGTAATAAGTCCCGCTCAAACAGCGTCACATAACTGAGGACGAGGACAAGCAGGACGAAAAGCGGGGGGAACAACCGGCGGAAGCGGTGCACCCAAAACCGTTTTAAATCAATCCGTCTGGTCTGTTGCCACTCACTGAGCAACAGGCCGGTAATCAAATAACCGGACAGGACAAAAAACAGGTCGACGCCGAGGAATCCTCCAGGCAGCATCGGGACCGAAAGATGGTACAAAATGACAGCGATGACAGCAAAGGCGCGCAGTCCATCGAGTCCGGGCATATATGTGGTCGAACGGTTCGATGATTTCATAAGTAAAAAACTCCTTCAAAGCTGTGCCTAAAGAATGACATTCTCTAGTGTATCGAATTCCAATTCAGAAGGAGTGTCGAACCAGTAACAACAAACTAAAAAAACAATCCCGTTAAAGGATTGTTTCAGGCAACGGGTAACCGAATCGAGACGATGAACCGAGTTTTTGCGGACGTCAACTCCAATGTTCCTGTATGGAGTGTGACGATTTGCTCGATGATCGACAGACCGATGCCGGATCCACCGTTGGAAGAAACCTTGTACCTTAAGAAAACATCCATGCCTGATTTTCGGCGACATGCCGGACGATAAACTCGGTATACTGAAGAAAAGAAGGGGAGGGCCTGATATGAATACTTTACCGGAAACGGATTATTATGCGGCACTCGTCCGCCGTGATGCCTCCTACGAGGGGAGCTTTTTTGTCGGCGTCAAGACGACAGGAATTTTTTGCCGGCCGACGTGTCCGGCGCGGAAACCGAAGCCGGAGAACTGCGAATTTTTTGAGACGGCGAAAGAGGCGTTGCTTGCGTCGTACCGTCCGTGTTTACGCTGTAAACCACTGGCCTATCCTGGTGACAGTGACGTCATCAGCCGCTTGGTTGCCGCTGTCGAAGCAAGTCCCGAGAAACGGTTCAAAGACGCCGACTTCCGTGAATTGGGACTCGATGCCTCGACCGCCCGGCGTCAGTTCAAAAAACGGTTCGGGATGACATTCGTCGAATACGCCCGGTCCCGGCGGATGGGACTGGCGATGAAAGAAATCCGCAACGGGCAACCGGTCATCGAGGCGCAACTGGCGAGCGGTTATGAATCGAGCAGCGGTTTCCGCGATGCCTTTGCCCGCATCATGGGCGAGACACCCAAACGATGGGACGGAACATACCTTCAGGCGAAGTGGCTCGATACGCCGCTCGGACCGATGCTGGCGATTGCCGATGAACAAGGACTCCACTTACTGGAATTCGTGGACCGCCGGGGGCTGGAACGGGAAGTGGAACGGTTGCGGCTCGCAGCCCGCGCCGTCATCATTCCCGGCGAAACACCGGTTTTTGAGCAAGTGACAGTTCAACTGGAAGCGTACTTTGCCGGAAGATGTGACCGCTTTGATCTTCCGCTCGTCCTCTACGGGACGCCGTTTCAGAGACAGGTCTGGGAACAGTTGCAACAGATTCCTGCAGGTGAGACGATTTCCTATCAGGAACTCGCAGTGCGCGTCGGTAATCCGGCAGCGGTCCGTGCCGTCGCCCGGGCAAATGGCGCCAATCAACTCGCACTGATCATTCCGTGTCATCGGGTCATCCGCTTGACGGGTGATCTCGGAGGTTACGCCGGCGGCTTGGCGCGAAAAGCCGCCTTATTAAAATTGGAGCGGACGAAGAGGGGATTGAATCATGTATGAGTTTGATTAAAGATGTGTTTACACCAGACTGGTTGAACCGGTTGGGGAAAGCGGTGCAGGCACCGGACTTTAAAGACGTCGTGCAACAAGGTGACTGGGAGGAGCTGGCGTTTAAGCAGCGGGTCCGCCGAATTGCAACCGAGCTCGAGCGATATTTGCCGGCTGACTTTGAGCAAGCGGCGACACACCTCGAAACAATCGCCCCGGAGTTTCCGGGACTGCCGGGCATCGTTTTTCCGGATTATATTGAAGTTTATGCGCCGAATGATGCCTGGGACCGGGCAATGGTAGCACTGGAACGGTTGACCCGTCACTCGACGTCGGAGTTTGCCGTCCGACGGTTCCTGCTCGAAGATCAAGAGCGGTTTTTAGAAATCGCGGTCCGGTGGAGTCAGTCGAGTGACGAGCACGTCCGGCGCTTGGCATCAGAAGGAACCCGGCCGCGCCTACCGTGGGGACAACGGATTCCAGCGTTGATTGCCGATCCGCGTCCGGTTCTGCCGATTTTAGATGACTTGCTGCAGGACGAGGCGCTGTACGTCCGCAAGAGTGTCGCTAATCATCTCAACGATATCGCAAAGACCCATCCGGAACTCGTCATCGAACGGTTGGAACAGCTCGGGACCCATCCGCATACGGACTGGATTTTACGGCATGCGTCACGGATGCTCCTGAAACAAGGACATCCGGACGTCTTAAAGGCGTTTGGTCTCGTTACGCGGGGGACGGTGACGATCGACGAACTGACGGTGACACCGACGCTTGCGATTGGCGGAGAATTGACCTTTTCCTTTGAAGTGACGACAACAGAACCACAAGTTCTGCGCATCGAATATGCAATCGACTATGTCAAAAAACGGGGGACGAGTCAAAAGGTCTTTCGGATCAGTGAACGGCAGGTGACGGGACGGGAAACGTTTGCGAAACGGCAGTCGTTCCGGAATTTGACGACGCGGGTCCATTATCCGGGTACACACCAGCTAACAATCCTGATTAACGGTGAAGCGTATGCGACTGCAGCTTTTGACGTAGAGGAGGAAACAGAATGAACGGTCGGCATCCGGACTTTACGACGTCCCGTTTACACATTGAAGCAGCAGATACGACGGACGGTTGTGTCTGGACACTGCAGACACGGGATAGACAACAGATTGCAACGATTCAGTTCAGCGGTCAGCAACTCAGCTATGACGCACTTGATCCGACTGACCGAGCGGGGTACATCGAAGAAGCATTGACGGTCATCGTCGCGTATCTGGCCCGAACGTTGTTATTACCGTTCGTGATGGGACGGGACGGAGAAGCAGCGGTTTGGCTCGGGAATGGCTTTCATGCGGACGGACCGGTCTTTCGACGTGACTTGATGCATTGAAGTGGGGAAAATCATTAAACAAAGTGAGCCAAGAATCGTCTTTCCTCCGCTCGCTTTTCTCAGGCGGAACGCAAGCCGCGGTCGTCCCCCTGACGACCGGGTTTCGCCTGTTCCTGACGGAAGCACGCTTCCTTTTCCTGTAGAAGTCGAGTGGAGTCGACGATTCTTTTGAATAAACAAAAATAAAACCGTCTCTTCAGAAAACGTGCTTCTGAAGAGACGGTTTTTCGTGTCCGGATTACGGTTCTGAGATGCCGTTTGCGAGTAACAGCAAAAAGGTGATGACGGATAACGATAGTAAAAAGGCAATGTTCGCCAAGATGCTAAACCATTTGACGTAGCTGTTCTCCGATCGAAGCCCAAGCACCAGCGAAACGATATACCCGATTCCGACCAAGATGTTGAGACCGATCGGCACCCACAGGCTGAGATTCGGGAAAAACCGTCCGCTCAGTAAATAGGACGTCAACATATTAAACAGCAGCAAACCGAGCGTCAAGAAGACCGGAAAATACGTCTGCTTGGATTGATTCATCGTTCGACCAGATTCGTCGACCAGTTAAAGTGTCGGCAAATCGTCTCGGCACTTTCGCCGGCCGAACGCCCCTCGGTATCAAGGCGGAGATAGTTGGGATACGGCAGTTCCCCTGGAAGCGAATGCGTCCGGTACTGTTCGGCGGTTTCAAGCAAGTTGGCTTCCGACGCGGCGATGTCCCGTTTCGTGAACTTATGGAGTAAACGGTTCTCAGTCTGGTTCCGGGCCAGACGGGTGGACATTTCAGCTTCCAGTTCAACGATGAAGACTTCGGCACCGGCCTCTTCAAACAGTTGAACGGTCTCTTCGATGAATTCGATGCCGCCGTCTTCGACGCCAAACAAGCATAAAAACGTAAAAATGACGCCTTCGAGATCACTGACCGCCATTTCCTTGAACATTTCCCGCCGGATCAAGTCCTTCAGCTTATGATGCGCCGGTTTCGTGAAATCAAAATACGGATGCAACAAGTCGATCGTCTGATGGTTATGGAATAATTTCATGCCCGTTTTTTGTTCGAGTTCCTGACCAATCGTCATTTTGCCGACCGCTTGCGGACCGAGTAACATAACAAACTTCATCCTGACACCTCTTCCTTTTTTTGTTAATACTAGCACAGAAAAACGGAGTGTTCACATTAGAACGTTTGTTCGCAAAATGGTATAATGACAGTAGGAAGTGTTGTCGTTTTAGGACCGAATGGAGGTCATTGATTATATGGAACATTGGAAGGCAGTACAGGGCTATGCAGGCATGTATCAAGTCTCAACATCAGGGAACGTCCGGTCGCTCGACCGGACCATCGAGACGAGTCGTGGTGTCAAACAACGGCGGCAAGGTGTTGTGTTGCGCCCACGGATCAATCAAGAAGGTTACCGGAAAGTGACGTTGTACAAACAAGGACGCGGGGAACGGTTTTATGTCGCCGAGCTTGTCGCCAAAGCGTTTCTCGATTCCGAGGCCACGCACGACCGGATTATCCGGGCGGACGGTGATCGTGTAAACGATCAGATCGATAATCTGACCGTCAAACCGTCGACGACTCAAGCGTATGCATCGCTCCTCGACGAGTTCGACCTGTTATTGACGCAACACATCGAATTGTCGCCGCGGCAGATCCGGGACATTCGGCGTCGCTATCAAACCGGGCTTTCGATTCGCCGGTTGGCGTTGACCTATCAGGTGACGGAAAATCGGATTCGCAACATCATCGATAAGAAGGAAGCCCAGTATATTAGTTAAACAACAAACAGACCCTGTGCTGAGGCACGGGGTCTGTTTGTCTTTAATGGGACGGACCAACAATCGTCCGGTTGAGGGACTCGATTTGTTCCCCGATGATGTGACCATGTGACTTTAGTTCACGTTGTCGTTCGCTGTTCGCTTGAATATTGGTTTCAAGAGCCTGACTGTAGGTAGTCAATTCCAGCAAAATCGTCTGAATCAGCTGGAAATGTTCCCGGATTCGCGGTTGCAACGAATGGACCAGTGTCCGGTCCGTCTCGACCTGAACGAGTGAGGCTTCAATCAGTTGGGCATTATGCAGAACGGAAACCATCTGTCGAGTGCTTTGTTCAAGCTGTTTGTGGGTCGTCTCGATTTGTGTCGTCATCTGCAAGACATCTTGTTCGATCTGCCCGATGCTGGCCGTCAAATCGCGATTGGCTTGATTGATCTGATCGATGCTCCGTTTGATATCGAGCGCAAGCGACTCGACTTCTTTGGCGACGATGACGAAACCGCGGCCTTCTTCGCCGGCGCGGGTTGCTTCGATCAAGGCGTTGAGCGATAAGCGTCGTGTCGCTTCCGCTACTTGTTGGATGTAACGGATCGATGCGTTCATTTGCTGATTGCGTACCGTTGCGTCTTCAAGCGAGTGTGACGTCTTCGACGACAAAGTTTGCAGCAACGTCGTATCTTGTTGCAACGACTCAAGGATTTGATGACTGGACGTTGCTGCGTCATTAAAGGTGATGACCCGTTGGTGACTGGTCTGAATCGATTGATCCATCGTCGCGAGTGCATCGATCGAGGTCGTAAGGGATCGGCTCGATTCTTCGACAATCTGCTCCATCTGAGTCGACTGGTCCGTCAAAGACGTCGCCACCTGATGAACGGCAAGGACGGATGCATCAATCGAGTCGAGCTGTGCGGAAAAACCGGGTTGCGTCGCTTCGAGTCGTTCGCTCGCAATCGCGATTTCTTGCGTTAAGGTTCCGACTTGCTGCATCAGTTGATTGTATTGATGGGTCAGTTGCTGTAATTCAAAGGTCGTCGAGTGGATCTGGATCGGTTGATAGGTTCGTCTCGCATAGGCCTCCTCGATTTTTAACGAGAGGACGGACAAGGGCGCCAGTTGTTTTTTGATACGGGCGCGGATCAACAGGCTGACGAAACACAGGACGATGATTCCGAGCACACCGAGTTTCAAGGCGAGTGCTTTAGCAGGCGCGACCAATCGTGCTTGATCGACCGATAAAAACAACACATCATTGACTTCTGGAATCGACATGGCGAGAACGAATCGATCGTTACTCGTAAACGTCATCACGCGTGTTTTCTTCAATTGTTGCGTGACGTCTTTTTTCTGTTTCGTCGTCAACGCTAACGGCTGGATGGCTACGTTTTTTGTCGCTAACGACTGGATGGCCGCATCATAGTCGTCGCGTGCCATATCTGCGAGTTGCTGATTCTTCAAACGTTTGATGGCGCGTGTCCGCTCCTGTTCGTCTTCCGGATAGGCTAAGTAGATCGAACGGATATTGGCATCAAGCATCGTCATCTCCCGTTCGAGCCGTTCACTGACGGACTTCGTCGAGGTCCGGTATAACTCTTCGACGCTTAGTGCGCTGATCACTAAGAGTCCCGCCGCGACGATCGGGATCAACCAGTTATTCAATTGCTGGGCGAGCAGTCTTTTTTTCTCTGTAGGTTGCTTCATCAGTCTCATCTCCTCCATTCTTCCTATCGGAAAGTGAAGGGGTAGATTGTATGAAGAAACCGTAGTGTTCTTGTAAAGGTTTGCTACACAAAAAAAGACATCCGAGGATGTCTGGTGTCAGCTTGCATGTGGTAAGTACGACGAGACGAAACTTGTTGTCATCATCTGTAACACCTGCCGGGCTTCTTCTTTTGGCTCGGACGTGACATAGATGATCAAAGCGGCAACGACGATGACAAAAACTACAATGGCGAGAATGATAAAGAACGGCATCTTACTCTTACGTTTTTCTTCTTTCATGTCCATTATAATAATCCCCCTTATCCAAAATAGGCAAAGCCTGTATGGAATGTTTCCCTCATCAAAAAAATGGAAACCTCTGGCATGGTCAAAACAGGAAGTAAACGATCCGATAAAGAACTATACAGAGTAGGGAGTTTGTCAGACGAAGGGATGTCCGTATATCATGTTGAGTCAGTTTAATCAGTTTCTGTTGAATTTTTCATTGTTGATTACATCACTCTTGTTTGCCTTTTTACCGCTCCGGCACATCAAACGGATTTCACCGACGTCTCCGATTCGGATTCGGCTGATTGTTGGGGTGATTGCCGGTTTGATCAGTATATTACTTGTCCTGAACAGCGTCACCTATGACGGGGCAAAAGTTGATTTACGACTCGTCGCCCTCGTGACCGCCTTTTATTACGGAGGGTGGGTCAGTGGTGGTATCACGATGGTCGCAATCATTGGGGCACGTTTCATCATCACACCACCGGGCGCCTATGAAGGGTTGATTTTAACGGCTCTGATTTGTAGTGCTTTACTCGTCACGGCGAGCGTTTACCGTCGCTTTGCGTCCCATACGCTCAAAGACTATTTGATTTTGATTGTGATTGGGATCGGTTATAGCCTACCGGCACTCTATTTATTAACAGAAACATTCACTCGGTTTCTCGAAATTTCACTCGTCTATATCATCTTCATTCTCCTTGGAGGCTATGTCACGTATCGTTTCCTACAGGAGCTACGGAAACATTTCCAGTTCGTTCAGATGCAACAGGAGCTTGCCTTGACGGACGGTCTGACGAATCTTGCGAACCGGCGTAAACTCGACGAGACCCTTGCGTCTTATGACAAAGATGGTTTTGCCTTTTCCGTCTTGATCGTCGACATCGACTTTTTTAAGTCGGTCAATGATACATATGGCCATGACGGGGGTGACGTCGTCTTACGTCAATTGAGTCATCTGCTCGAACACTGTTGTCCGGATCAGGCGATGGTCGGTCGTTACGGTGGGGAAGAGTTTGTCTTGTTATTGCCGGATATTACGCTCAAAGAAGCCGTCCGGCTCGGTGAAACGATTCGCTCGGCGTGTGCGGATCAACATTTCGTCTTTAGCACGTATCCGGCATTCCATGTCACGTTATCAATCGGGGCGGCCTCGTCGGATCAAGGCGAGACATCGTTTGAAGTCGTCCAAAAGGCAGATCAGTCCCTTTATCAAGCGAAACAGACGGGACGGAACAAGGTCGTCGGCTACAGCGAAGAATAACCCAACACAAACAGGCGGGCTCCGAGGAGTCCGCCTGTTTCATGTTGCACGTAAAAATTATTCGCCGACCATCCCGTCCTGGTCATTGTCCCGCATGTGAGAGTACAGCCAATGATCATCCGTAATCGGCATGCGGAAACCGGCATCTTTCGCTTCTTGGATCGTGACTTGTCCGTTGCCGTCGGTATCGACAGTTGAGACATCACCCGTGTCCGGAGCAGGTGCCGTTTCAACAGCAGCTTCTGCTGTCTTATCCTCGTTTTCTGTCAACCCGAGTGCGGCATTGACTTCATCCGGATTCACATTGTCGAAATCATCGACGATGACATTGCCCTTTAACGTATACGTGTACTGATAATGAGACGGAATTTGCGTCTTGGTATCGGGGTAGGTGATGATCGCCTCAAAATCCGTCACGTCACCGGCTTGGCGGATGCTGTTCTCCATATAGGCTTGATCGCCGTAGCGGTTGAGTGTGCTGTCTTGCGGCGTGATGTTGTAGGCGTTCGAGACACCACCGAGTGAATCGGCAATGATGTGTCCCTCGTCTAATTGAGCATCTTCGACACCTGGGACTTTTGCTTCGTCCGAATAGTAACGGCCGGATGACGTCATCTCCTCTGAATCATGTTGTAAGGTGATTTCTTTGGCGACGACTTTGACGAGTTGGGCGTGTTCGTTCGTAAACGCCCAGTACTTGCGGTCGCCGAAACCGATATCAACGACGACGTTTGGCTCCCGGTTTCCCGACAGATCACCGCCGTCGACATTGATCTGTTTGTAACCGGAGAACAAGGCTTTATTCGAAGCGGGGACTGTTGGTTCTGCGGATTTTGTGTCAGCCTTCTTTGAGGGAGCGGAGTCTTCCGGCTCCGTTTCTTTTTGAACAGGTTCAGCCTTTTCGGGTGCTTCCTTCTGGACAGTCTGTTGCTCGACTTTCGGCTCTTGCGAAGCCGGTTCTTCCGTCGCGCATCCGGTTAACAGAAGAGCGGCCAGTGGCAAAGTGAAATATGTAAGTGTGTGTTTCATGGTTCGACTCCTTTTCCGTGACGTACTCGTTCATTCTAGGAATCTTTACGTTCGAATACAAGGTGATTTTAAATAATTAACCAAATTAAATATATGATGGGAGCCATTTCAACAAAAATAACGACTTTTTAAAATACAGCGGTAAAAGAAATGGAGTGTACACCAAAAAAAACACGCCACTAAAAGTGACGTGTCCGAATAGATGTCGTCCGGTGTTGGATTCATATAAGGCAGACATGTCTTTAAGATGAAACCAGTTGCGGGAAAATCTGATGCCGTTCAAAATCAGCGAGGATATTCGGTGCAATCTGTTGGCGGAATGTCGATTCATCTGCCCACAGATAATCGTCGTGCTCGTCGGATAGTTCGACAGCACCGCTTGTTGCCGTGCAGAAATAGACGAGCAGGATGACTTGCCTGTCAGGATGCGTCATCAGACTCGAAGCATACGCAATGCGGTCGACGGTGACCGTCAATCCGGTCTCTTCGCAGATTTCCCGGATCAGACTGTCTTCCGGCAACTCACCGAAATCGATTTTTCCGCCCGGGCATTCCCACGTTCCGCCCCCGGAGTCGGCAGCAGCACGCTGAACGATTAAGATTCGGTTGTCGTATTGCACGATGCCTTTGACGGCTGTTACGATCGTTGTCATATGATTTCCTCCTATTGGTTGAGAAGGACAGCTTCTCGTCCTTCCTGTTGCATCAGCCGACCATTCTTCAGATAAATGCCGCTTCGTTCCGGTAAACCGTAGCCGGATGTACTGCTTGTTGAAAGGAACGCTTGCCGTAAGTTCGTTTCTTCCTGCCACGTATCGTAATGGACGGAAATTACAGCGTCCGCTAACAGTCCGAGACCCTTCAGAACTAAGGCTTGACCGTTCCGTTGGTCAATCGCGGGAATCCTACACTCGTCCGGCATCAATAAGGCACCGGCTGAAAATCCGGCGACGGGAACACCGTGCTGAAACCGTTCTTGAATGATGGTGCCGATCGGTGTGCCGACGATGAACTGTTGATACCGTTCCGTTTCCCCGCCCGAGATGATGATCCCGGAACTTCCGGCTAACTGTTCGAGTTGTTCAGGTGTCGGACGCGCAGACAACGGAAAGTGGAAGAAATCTGTCGCACCATTTGCCGTTAATACATCCGTATAGGTCGGGGCATAAGCGTCCCAGTTTGAGCCGGGACGCGGTACATACAGTAAGGCAACCGGTCCCGATTGGTCGAGACAAGAGACGAATTGTTGGAAAAGCATTGGAGTGAACGGCGGACCGCCGCCAAAGAGAAACAGTTGTTGATCTCTCATGAAAAAACCTCCTCTGTTTAAAATGATTTCATCTGCAAAGCGGTCTGATACCGTTCAAAAAGTTGGGCCGTCATGAAAAAGAACAGCAGACCGAATCCGATGTGAAGCGCGGTATAGACAAGACCAAACGAAGAGATTTCATACAGCAGGACCGGCAACTTGACCGTCGTAAACGCTCCGAGGAAAAAGACGACATACCGGACGCTGGCCCCTTTTTCAAGCAGAAGGACAGCGACGGGAAAAGCGACATAGAGCGGACCGGCTGCGATGGCAGCCAGTAATAAGACATACAAATACCCTTGAGCCCCTGCATCTGGTCCCATGTATTTTAGCAAGGTGTCTTTTTTGATCCATTGATCAAGTAGACCGACCAGTACCAAAATCGGTGGCAACAGAAGCAGCATATCGAGCAGACTGTTAAAACTGAGCCGGGCGGCATGCTGACCGCGTACCGGATCAACGAGCAGAAGTCCGAGCAGGAGGACGGACATCGTGAGGAAGAAGCCGTATGTTTTGATGTGTTTCATCCAAGCACCTCCATGACAAGTAACGAAAAGAACAGACACATTAAAAGGGCGGACAGGTTGCGCACGTAAGCAAACCGTTTGCCAAACAGGCGGCTCTCTAACGGGATCGTCATGATTCCGACGGCCATCAGTGAAGCCATTAAAGCCGAGACTTGTGCCAGTCCGGCACCGTTCTCAAGCAAGGTCGCTCCGAGCGGGAAGACGACAAAGCTCGGAATCAGAGCAATCGCCCCGATGACGAGTGACAGTGCGATACCAAGAAATCCGGCATCCTGTCCGAGTAAGACTGAAATTTGGGAAGGCGACAGAATCGATAACGACAAACCGACGAACAACAGAATGGCCAGAAGATCCGGCAACAGGTTCGTAAAGATTTTCCAGGCTTTCGCAAACGCCGCCTGTGTCTTTTGTTTGTCTTTGTAGAAGGAAAAACTGGATAGAAGAAGCACCAGTCCATACAGCACGATGCTGTTACCCATCGGATTTCACCTGTTTTGCATAATGCGTCTGGAAATACAGCAGATTTTGCAGTTTTTGTTCGATGTCCTCATGAAAGCGGTCGAGCTGTGCCCGACCGGACGATGTTATCTGATACATTTTCACCATCTTGTTTTGAGGAGACGTCGTGACGATGGAGGTGACAAAACCTTCTTCTTCAAGCTTTTTGAGTGTCCGGTAGAGAATCGCACTATCAATCGGATTAAACGGCAATTCCTGCTCGCAGCGTTGGAGCAGATCCCCGCCATAGGTGGGACCTTTCGCAAGGAATAAGAGTAAAAAAGCGCCTGTATGGCGACCGGTATGTTTCAACGTAAATCCCTCCTGATCCATCATGATTTATGACTGTTATTAACACTTAACTGTTATTAACAGTATAGAATCAGAAAGATGAAAAAGCAACTGCCGATTGGAAATAAGTGCATCATCAGAACCTAATCATTTTTTGAGATAGGTAGAAAACGGAAAATGAATTATACTGGAAATAACAGGAGTGAACGAGGAAGGGCAGATGAAAATGAGCGACACTCCAATCCATCAATTCCGCTACCGGGAATCCGGTATGGGAGAAGAACAAGTATTTACGTGGACGGCGGCGACCGAGGAATTACGACTGGAAGAGGGGGCAGGAGAAGAAACGATCGTTCTCTTGTCCCGACGGCAACAGCAGGAGCTGACACGACGTTTAGAGAAAGCCGGTGTCATCGACTGGCAAGCGCAATACACGACGGAATGGCTGATTCTCGACGGGACATATTGGGAAATCAGCTGGACCGGATTAGAGAGAAAAGGAGCGTCTCAGGGCAGTAACGCCTATCCGGATGGCTGGGAATTGCTTCGGGATTGGCTGTACCGTCAGTTCGAAAGGGACGTGGGGGAGTTTGGATGAAGAAGTGGTGGATCGGGTTAGCTGTCTTAGCAGGCTATTGTATTCCATTCGTCTACCTGGCGTTACTCGAAGACTTCAAGACAGGGACATTACTTGGTTATGTGCTGTTACTCGCCGGATTCACGGTTCTCGCTTTCACCGGTCAACGATGGGTTCATCTGCTGTTTGTGATGACCGGTAATGTTCTGTCTTACTTCGTCTCCATTTATTTTGCAGGTCAAACAGATGCCTATGGCTTTGACGGCTATTTCAAACCGTTGACGGCGGAACAACTGATTTTGTTCGTCAGTCTCTTGATGCTGATTCCACAATTGATTGCGATAGTGGTGGCGATGTCACTGGAAGCGAAACAGCGGACGAAGGAACACATGACGGAATGAAGGGAGGTAGCCGAATGAATGAAAGCAGTAAAGCACTTTTAGAAGCCATCATCGACATCTTAGGGACAGGACGACAACTGGATTTGACGGAGCTTTACCAGCGTGTACGAGAGCGGAGTGATTTGGATCTTTCACGTTTTTCGACGGAAGCGGGATTAGAAGCACGAATTCGAAAATTGATTTATCTCCATGCGAGTGAGTGTGAACTATATGAAGGGACGCAGGATTTATTCTACAGTGAGACCGGCAAAGGGACAGGACATTGGGGATTACGCAGATAAAAAACACGCCACCAAACGTGACGTGTTCCAAGTCATTAGACTAACCCTAAAATCTCAACCTCGACCAAAGCACCTTTCGGCAACTCTTTGACGGCGATACAGGATCGGGCCGGGAAATGGTTGTGCGGAGCAAAGTAGTCCGAGTAGATGTCATTAAATGCAGCAAAATGATCCATGCTCGTTAAGTAACACGTCGTTTTGACGACACGGTCCGGTGTCAGACCGGTTTCTTTTAAGATGGCATCAACATTTTTCATAACCTGCTCCGTCTGCTCCGTAATGCCACCAGCGACCATTTCACCCGTCGCGGGATTGATCGGAATTTGACCCGATGCGTATAACGTACCGTTAGCGATAAAGCCTTGTGAATAAGGACCAATCGCAGCAGGTGCGTTGGTTGTTTCGATTTTGAGAAAATTCATAAAAAGACCCTCCATATAAATTTTATTAATATAAATCAATATTACTATAATTACAAAAAAATAATCTCACAATATGAATAAAAACCCATAAATGATATAATTTATAAGGTAGGTTATTACAATTGACATCAATAGTTTAAGGAGACTTTATAATGCAAAACCAAATCAATCCTTTTGTTTCTTTTATGCATCAATATGATCTTACAACAGCAGACTATTCAAAGATATTTGATGAACATACAAAAAAAATTGAGTACAGTATCGATACTAATATTAACAAAAAAATTATCGAAGAACTTTCAACACAGCCACGCTCTATTATCATAACAGGAAACGCAGGAGATGGAAAAACTAGGATTTGCAGGAACGTATACGATCAATTAGTAGAAGATGAATTTCAAGGATGGCCTGAATCTGGTATTAAAGAAATTGTATATAACAACTACAGAATTCGAATAATAAAAGATTTATCAGAATTGAGAAATGAAGTAATTGTTGAGGAATTAAAAAAATTACAAGATACACTCGAAAATAATTTTTCCAATGTATATTTCCTTATTGCGGCTAACGAAGGGAAATTAACGCATACTCTTGTAAAATATCCTGAATTAAATAAATTAAAAAGTATCGTTATTCCTCAATTTATATCAAACAATAAGGAATTAGAAGCTACGAAAGAAATAAAAGTTTATAACTTGTTGTACGCCTCATCGTCGATTTATGCTGAAAAAATAGTAGAAGGATGGAATGAAGAACAGAACTGGAGTATTTGTAGTGACTGTTCTAGTAGAAATAAATGCATCATAAATAGCAATCATTTAGCTTTGAGTGATAAAACAACGAAAAATCGAATGATGCGCATGTATAAATCTTTGGATATGAATGGTAAGCATATGACAATGCGAGAGCTACTCATTCACTTAGCCTACACACAAACAGGTGGAATGTCTTGTAAAGATATACATGAAGCTTCTAATAGTGAATCAATTCAAGCACTAGCAAAAAAATCGTACTATGAGAATTTTTTCGGTAATAATCTAAGACCAGAAGTTTTTGAGGAAATTGGTGGTATTCAAGAATTTAAATCGTTAGATCCTGGATATATTTCAGACTCTTTAATTGATGACTTTTTACTTAATGGTGACTTAAGTAGTAATGAACAAATAAAAGACACACATCACACTTTGTTTGGTAAGGATATTGATGTTGAGAACGGCGCTTATTACGAAGATGTAAAGATGTATCGTTCAAATATACATGGTGATAATGTGAACGGTATTGAACTAATGAATAAGTGGTTTCCAAGGTTAAGAAGAAAATATTACTTTGAATCTCAAGACAATAAAAAGGTTGAAAAACTAATCCCCTATCGGCATCGATATGATTTCATAAGCATTCTTCATAGAGGAAGAATTGAACATATTATAAAGATTAAGCTTGTCGATGGATTAAATACATTCTTCGCAAAAAGAATGGTATATTCTCCCTCTCATCAGCTGTATGTATCTTCGGATAGTTTATTAGTTCATCAAATTATTGGACTAGATCAAGTTGAATTTCATATTCAAGGTAAAAATGAAACAATAGATCAAACAGGTACAACGTTAACTTTGAAAGTACAAGGCATAGAATTAGCTATTAATTTAGTAACGTTTGAGTATTTAATGCGCTTGAGTAACGGAGGCATGTTAAACGTTCTAAGAGAACACGTAGAGATATTACTTAATAGTTTTCGAAATAGATTGATTTCGCTAAAAAAACAGGACGAGAATATTTTACAAATTTTAAAGTTCGATCGTATTCAAGGAGCATTCGTATTAGAGACAATTGAAATTTGTGATGGTAGGGACTCTGTTGTAGATATTGAACCTGAAGATGATGATTTTTAAATCTAAGCAAAAGTAATTGAAAGGGTGTTATATATGCAAGAAGAAAGTGCAAAATTTTCTAGCAAGATTGGTGCTGAAATATGGGGACATCGGTTTAAAGATGGTCAGCGTGGACCAGAGTATACTTTAGAGTTTTTAAATGTGTTTGCTGGAACAGGTTTTAGTTTAGAAAAGAAGTATTATGATCGAAGAAAAATGATTGAATTTCGTCAGTTTGTTTATGAAGGAGAGAAAGAAGGCGCGAAAGGTCATATTGCAATTTTCGAAGAAAAGAAAAAAGATGTAATTCGAAAGAAACTTGGAGTAAGCGAAAAACAATTAGAGGATTTACAGGTGTTCTTTAAAAATTTAACTATACCTCTAATGACACCGATGGGAAAACCAGTTGATCGCTCTTGGTACGCTCAAACGATGTATCCTCTCCACGAATCTTTGCTTTTTTCTGAAGTTCGTGTAAATAGAGATAAAGGTAATTTGAAAAATTTAACAATTAATTATGAGCGTAATTTTTTTGCTCGTGGTGGAGAACTGTACTTTTTAATGTTGCATTACGGAACATTAAATAATCCTGAATTAAGAATTAATATCGAGAAAAACATGAAAACTCTATTATCTAGTTCTAGTGGAGTAATTGCTGTCATTAATCAAATTAACGAAGCATTTAGTGAGTATAGTACTGGAGATCAGCCTGCACCACTAATCAAAGATGAAGAGTTATCAACTGTCATTACTAGTTGGGAAAGTAGTGAATACCCAACATTACCAAATACAGATTTAGCATTGTATAAAGAATTTGCAGAAGAACTTAATGCACTGCTCATGCTAAATATTGATATTTATGAAATGTTTGATATTTTAACTTCGCTCATAACATTCCAACTTCATCGTTATATGATTTTTCAATCAGAACAAATTATTGGTGAAACGAGCAATTATTTCATTGATTGCTTAGAAGGTCAAAATAAATCAATTAAATTTTTAGCACAAGATTCTTATCGGATTCACGAAACTATAGTAAGAGAAGCCTATAAAACTTTTGTAGAAGACCGAGTAGAAGAAATATTCTCTGAAGTCAAAGCGGAAGAAAAAATTTATTCGTGGAGAAATAGCCTTGATAGCTCCGAAAAAGATAAAGTGAAGGGCTATTCTGGATTTTTTAACGAATTAAATTTTACTAGTCTTCAAGCAGCCAAAAAGAAAAAACTTATAGAGGCATTAGAGACTGAAGATATTAATAACGCTAAAAAGTTACTTAGATTACGTATCGTAGAACTTTATATGGAGGATTTATCGAAAACACAAGTTCCTATTATGAAAACTTTAGCTCGTGATGGTCAGTTCATCGTTTCTGGAAAAGGATCTAAAGCCCGATATGTACTACATGATAATGTCTTAAGTGCTTTAGTGTATGCAACACTTAATGGTCAGAATAATTTACCGTATGATGATTTTTTGAATGAATTATTCCAAAAATATCGCATTATTATTGGAGAAAATGCTGCCAAAAATTCTGGGTTATATTCAAAAGAAGGAATCAATCTAACTCATTTTAGAAGTAATGAGAAGAAAATGAGACAAAAATTAAAACAAAATGGGCTTCTCCAAGAATACTCAGATGCAACAGCACTAGTTACAAACCCTTATTTTAATTAATTCAAAGTACTGGGAGGGAGCATTAAGAAATGATTGCAAGAATTACTCAAAAAGAAAAAATAATAGGCAGCTGGATTGCACAACACTTACTTAATTATCTTAAAGATCATAAAAATAAAAATGCTGAAAAAGTATTAGTAAAAATAGAAGGAATTAATGAAGAATACTTTCCAGCCATTTTGAACGCTCTATTAGAAAATCAAGCTCAACTCAAAAGCTTTTATGAACCATTGATACGAACTATAAAACAAATTGATGGTTATGATTCCTTTGTTTTAAATGAAAATGAAAATGGAGTATGGTTGCGAAATAATGTAAAAACGAATGAAGCATTAATTTTATTAATGAATGAACGAACACCAGAAGCTCAAAGCTTAAAAGATATTGTTTCTATTGATGAAACACAGCTACTATCATCAGATGGTTTTTTCAGTTTAGATCAATCTCTTCAAGAAAGAGGATATTTAGAACCACATCAGATAAAAGATTTACTCAAACTAATTGGAGCATATCAACATAGAGGAGAACTAGATTTACAACTTTCGATGCTTATTGCATATATTGAAAGTGTGTTACAAGAGAAAGAAACATCTAATGATACATTTAAAGTGATTTTAGGGAAATCTTTACCTCATTTTCGATTATTTAAAGACGAGCATTTAAAGTTTGAGTCGTTAGAGGGACTTCGTAATCAGCTTAGAAAAAACTTTTTATTAAGTCACCTAAGAAAAACTTTAGTAAATTATTTAGATCCAGAAAAATTGATTAAAAATGTGGATAATTTCATTGGTAATGAAGAAAAAAATAATTTTTCAAGTGAAGTTTGGAAAAACTTTAATAACGATAAAATATTATTTTTAGAAAAAACAATGGAGTTTGTTGAAAGACGAAATAATGATCTTTTAAGTCTAGTTTCTTACAATGATGCAGAACGAATTTTTGGTTTTAAAGTGTCTAATTCTTTAAAAGATAAATTGAATAATACAAGAGATATAATTCTAGACAATTTTGCAGAAAAAATTAGAGAAGCAAATAATATTGAAGAAGAGAACCAGTTAAAACAAGAAAAAATGGAAGCAGAAAGTCGCTTTGATCGCGGTGTTGAAGCCGTAAATAGTAAAAATGATATTGAGGCGATTCGAGAATTTCGAGAAGAATATGAACAAGAACTTGAAAAAGAAAATATATTAAAAAAAATTATCAATCTTGAAAATAAGCTTGAAAATCCATCTGAGTATATTGATATTTTTGAAGCGATTTTATCTGAAAGCTTAGTGATGTTAGAGGAAATAGAACATGAAGAATTCAATGGTAATCTTTCCTTTGAAATTTCAATTGATCAAAACATAGAAGTTTCTGAAGAACAAGCTAGATTCTTTAATTTCCATCTGAAATCTTTATCAATGCTATCTTCAAACGTAATTGTTCTTTCTGAATTGAAAAGTTCCAATGAAGCATCAAAAGAGATTGATGTAATTCCTGTTAAATTAAGACTCTTAAAAAATGAAAATTCGATATCGAAATCTATCGTTAAAGTCGATGCTAGTAGAACGTTAATTGAGACGAGTTTCTCAAAGTTTATTAATCAAATTCAAAACGGATTTTTACAGTCTATTGTTACGAAAAAGGGTACGCCAGTTGAAGAAGATTTTAATGAGTATTTGAATGAACAACAAAATTATACTTTGATGTCTGATAAAAGATTGTTAGAACCCATCGAGCAATTTAAAAAATACAATACAGAATACACTAGTATTCTTAAATCTATTATCGACGAAAATAGAGGAATAACTACTGAAGATTTAAATCGAGTAGCTGCCCTTAGCGAATCATTTTTAAAGTGTTCTGATCATGATGTAGATAGTGTTAGGAAAATATACTCACTTCTGAATGAAATTGGAACAATAAAGATTTTTGAAACTAAAAATGTTAAACAAGCAGAAGTTGAACGGAAAATAGTATCTGTGTTCAATCCTATTAGATTTATTGCTTATGGATTTAAACTTATTCATTTTGGAAATTTACTCTCTAATATTTCTGATACATCGGAACAACGTAATAAAATCCAAGATGTAGAAGATTTAAAGCAGTACAAAGAGTATCTAAGAGGATCGTTTACTAACTTAGCACCATCTTATTACGTATCTAGGGATGGTAATCATCTATTTGCACAAGATGAACTATACGGTCAGGGAACGTATATCGAGGGTGGAGAAGTTGAGAGTGTTTCCTCCCAAGCAACTTCCTTTGCGAAAGAAATTGAAAAAGTTACAAACGATTATGTTCGAGTTTATCCATATGCTGCGGATTGTTTAGATATTTTATTCTTATATGTTACAAATTTAGAGTTTGTAAAAAAGAGTGTGGAACAAATTTTGAAAAATGATAGTTTAAAAAAGCTGAATATAACAATTCACAGTCCTGCGAGAGCTGCAATGCTTTATGATGAGATAAATCGATGGATTCAATCGCAAGAAGAGTACATTAACGCTGTGGATTCGTTTGGTGAATTTCCTAGATTAGAAATCAATGTATTACCATTTAGCGATCCTAAAACACTTGAGGAAAAGCTAGATACATCCATGCTAGACTTTGATTTAGCAGTGTTTATTGATTATTTCGGTCAAAGTGACAACTTAAAAATTCCACATCAATTTTACTCGGAAAGCTACAAAGAATGTGAGCTTACAGATAAAAATTGGGTCTTTTATGAGAATCGTGAATTTAAAGCTGTCAAAGAAGGTACTCGATTAATCAACTATGTTTCACCTAACCAACCAAAGTTGATGCAACAATTTTATAATATGCAAGCGATTTTAAAAGACGGATTAGTCATCGAACCTAACAAGATTGGTCTATTAAAAGGTAGATTATCTGTAACGCGTACAGAAACAAATACACTATACAAACTTGCACATGAAAAGTTTAATTGGGTTGTCACTTACGATAGATTTATGGATCCTTTATTAATGAAACAAGTAGCCGAAGGGTCGAATATTATTCGTTATCATGTAAATCGATTAGGAAAAGAAGAAATTAAAGTTCTTGTTTCTTCTTCAGACTCAATTAGAAGATCTTCAAAAGTGGATATGGAAGTCAATTATTATCGTGATCGTCTCCATAGTAGATTAAAAGATCAGTTGAAAGTTAGTAGTATAGATATACAACAGGTTGATAAAGCTCTTAAAGTTGTAAAAGAATTATCCGGTGGTCTAGTGCTAAGAGCATTAGGACCCGGGAAATTTGTTAACGAGTTTTTATCAGTATATTTAACTGTTTTACAGGATAGAAAGTCTGATAATACTGTAGTTTTATGGGATATGTGTGATGAATTAGAGTGGTTTAGAACCCGGCAAAAACGTCCGGATTTATTAAAAACAACTATTCAATATTCTCCGGAATCAGAAACGTATAATGTTAAATTTGATTTAATAGAATTAAAGCTTATACAGGAAGAAAGTTATGTTAGTGAAGTAACTGACGCTAAAGTTCAATTAATATCCGGTGAGAAAACGTTGAAAAAATTCTTTAGAAGATTTGATTCGACACTCGAAAGAAATCTATATTTAAATTCATTTTTGCTTCATTTAGAAGATAAGCGTGCATATGAAGAATTTGAATTAGCGATACTACATGAATTAAGAAATAACGAAAACATTCAAATCAATTTTGAATTCACAAAGTCAATTTATGCTTATATTCATAATAAAAATATTGAATTTGAAGGTCGTTCGGAACTTTCACCTGGACATTATTACGAAAGAGAAGACGAAAATGAAATAGCAGTAAATACTTTTACTAGATCATACATTTTATCTGAAATGAATGTTCCTGATCATGAAGTAAATAATGAACTGCAGGACGAAGAAGTATTATTAGAACAGGTTGCTATAACTGATGATAGTGAATACTTTAATCACTATACACAAATAGATAATAGTAATTTTATTTTGACTGAAATACCGAAGGACAAAGTTATAGAGGAAAGCGACTTACAGAATCAAAGTGAATCGAATATAAAAAATGAAATACGAGATATCGAAGTAGTTAAAGATATTGAGGAATCTCAATACCCAGAAGATCACGCATTAAAGAACGTTCAAGCTCCACAAACAGAATCATTTGATGAAGCACTGAAAAAACAAGGGGATAGTTACGCAGACACTCTACAGACTAAACTTAGAATAAACAATGTTCAGTTTACAGTAGAACGAACTATCGTAGGTGCTAGTGTCATTCGTATTATTGGTAGAATTCCGTCGGATCAAAGTATTACAGCAGTTGAAAAGAAGGCTAAAGATATGCCTTTATGGCTGCATATCGATTCGCCACCAACTATTTTTAGTGATCGAAATGGTATCAATATAGACATTAATCGTAATGATCCTGATACAATTTTCTTTTCACAGTTTATGAAGTACGTTCGAAGAGATATCACAGAAACAGAACTGAAAAATGGTTTTCTTGTTCCTATTGGACTAAATCCTTTAAATGAAGTGATGTCAGTTGATTTTAACGGTACAGAACCTCATATGTTAGTCGCTGGATCAACAGGAAGTGGAAAAAGCGTAAGTTTGAATTCCATTGTCATGTCTATGATGTGTCTATACACACCCGAAGAATTGAAGTTCGTATTTATAGATCCAAAACAAGTTGAATTCTCTATGTTTGAAGATGTTCAGCATACTGATAAAGTATTATTAGATTTAATGGATTCTGCTGATTATTTAGATGTTATGATTATGGAAATGGAAAATCGATATAGTAAATTTAAAGATTCTTATGCAAAAAATCTGAAAGAATATAATGAAGCGCTAATTGAAGAAAATAAATCATCAGAAGTTTTACCTCGTATTGTTATTGTTTTTGATGAATTTGCTGACTTCATGATGCAGGATAAAGAATTTGCACAACGCATCGAAACTGCAATTAAAAGGATTGGTCAAAAAGGACGAGCTGCGGGAATTCATATGATAGTTTGTACACAATCACCCAAGGCGGAGATTATTAGTACTACTATTAAAAATAATTTACTAGCACGCTTAGGATTAAAAGTCACAGACGCAGTTGCATCGAATGTTGTATTAGATACAAGTGGTGCAGAAAATTTAGCAGGAAAAGGTGATTATCTTTTAAAGAAAGATAGAGAACCAGTTAGAGGGAAAAGTCCTTATTTAGAGCCACAATCTTTACGAGCTTTAATGAGGTTCTTTAAAAATAACTAAACTTACAAAGTAGCCAAGAGTAATCTGGCTACTTTGCTTTGTTAAAATTAAGGTGGGTTACGAATGGGTTTTGGACAGCATCAAAGTTTTTACTTACGTCCGCAATGGCTGTATAAAGGATTAAATGAAATTAAAAGCGATGCTCGCTTTTTTTATAATGACACTCATTTTGAACAACTAGGGTTAGGAAAAAATATGGCGAAATCAGCGAAGTACTGGTTGTTCTCAACAGGTCTCATGGAAGAGAAAAGACAATCAGGAAAAACAGAACATCACCTTACTTCTTTGGGAGAACTAGTTGATAAACATGATAAATATATTCAACATCCTGTTACAAAAAGTATTCTGCATTATACTTTAGCCTCTGATCCAAAAATCGCAACAAGTTGGTATTGGTTTTTTAATGTATTTAGAGAATCGATTTTCGATAAAGCGATACTAATAGAAACGTTAGAAACTTGGGTCAGTCATACGCTAGAAAAATCAGTGTCTGCTAATTCACTAAAAAGAGATATCGATTGTCTCATTCAGATGTATAGCCCAAATAATCTTTCATCTACTCCTGAAGACGTTATCAAAAGTCCGTTCGAAGAGTTAGGGTTGATAAGTAATACAGTTAAAGGTACTTATAAAAAAACACCACTGGATACGGTATTTAAGTTTGAAGTACTTTATATCACTTTTTTGATTTATACAGAAAGAAATGAACTCAATGAAGTGAGTCTTGATGAATTAATAGAGGGTGAGAATCTATGGGGGAAAATTTTTAATCTTTCAAGATCTGAAATTGTCAACTGTCTAGAGGAGATGCAAAAAAGATATCCAATAATTTTTACTAGAACGAACCGTCTCGATGTAGTTAGGGTTACTGATAAAACTAGTTACTTAGATTATATGGAACGATTTTTTGAAAATGAGGTAGTGCTATGAAAAAGTTTCAACCTAGTATTAATGTAGTGTACGACACAGGGAAGTCCGAACTGTTTGATATGTTTGTTCCTAACAATGATCAGTTAGAAATTATGGAGAATATAATATCAAGTCTGTCCAAAAAAAGCTTAGTCAATTCTCATCTTATGATTGGTCCATATGGAGCAGGAAAGTCAATGGTTGGGGCAATTACCGCCTCGTTAATAACGGCAAGAAAAAACAGTAAAGATGTAAAATCGTTCTTATACAATGTGAGCGGTTTGAACAATGATTTATCGGATAAAATTAAAAATAATTTATATGAGAATAGTATCAAGTGGATTCCGATTACAATTACAGGTAAAAATGGACGGATTGACGAAATTATTTTAGAAGCTATTCAGTTGAAATTAAAGTCAGAAGGAATTGTTTTATCTCTTAAAGGAGATAGTGAGCAAATTCTTCAAATGATTGAACTGTGGAATAATGACTATAAAGATACGTATTTGAAATTAGTAAATTTATGTACATCTTTTGGATGTACTATAGAGGAATTGATTCAAGGAATTACTATAAATGATGAAAGATTTATAGTGGAATTTAAAAAAATGTATGGGACTTTGACTTCTGGAGCTACATATATTTCAGAATCAAAAGCATCATTTGTTGAAAAAATTCAACACCTAACTAATCAATTATCTATAAAGAAAATGGGGCTTTTTATTATTTATGATGAGTTTGGGAGGTTTCTTCAAGGTGTAAATCAATCGTTGATTTTTCAAACCATGCAAGATTTACAAGATATCGCTGAATTTGCAAATAGATCTTCGAACTTAGGCTTACTCTTTATTACTCATACAGGTCTTCGACAGTATTCAACAGAGAGTAATAACTTATCTAAAGAGGAATTAGAAAGAGTTGAAAAAAGATTTGAATCGCATCGGCTAGATAGTGATCCTTCTTTATTTTATAGAACAGCATTTAAAATACTTGAGATTGTTAAAGAAGATAATACAGCAAACTTATTTTTGTTAAACGATATAGAAAGAATAAAAAACGATTTAAAAAAGTATAATCTTTTTCCAGATATGGAAGTATCTGAAGTTGAGAACTTTATTTTAGAGAAGTGCCAGCCTATACATCCATTAACAATTAGATTATTACCTATTCTTTCGAATATGCTAGGACAAAACGATCGAACATTATATACATTTTTATCTCAATTTGATGAGACTAGTCTAGAGACTGATTGGTATTATGCGGATCAGTTATTTAATTATTTTTATCCAGATGAATCTTCATTTTATCTAATTGATGATTTAAAGTACTATCGACTATCAATGAGTTACCAAATATCAAACGAAGCAAAAAGACTGGTAAAGTTAATGACTTTATTGAATATATCTAATAAGCCTTTTAAACTTTCTGTAGATTTTTTATCCTTTTCACTAGGTAGCAATGAGATGAAAATACGCGAAAGCATAGAAGAACTGAAAAAAATAAAGATTATAAGATACAATCCGCTAGCTTCATCATATGAGTTATATAGTGGATCTATACTCTCTTTAGAATTCCTAATAGAAGAATATCGTTCTAAAACAGTTATAAAT
Organism: Exiguobacterium antarcticum DSM 14480; assembly: GCF_000685865.1. Taxonomy (GTDB): domain Bacteria; phylum Bacillota; class Bacilli; order Exiguobacteriales; family Exiguobacteriaceae; genus Exiguobacterium_A; species Exiguobacterium_A antarcticum. The sequence goes on from NZ_JMKS01000003.1 coordinate 1,739,168, forward strand.
GATGGAACTAGAATTAAATTTTTAAATGATTTTTTACCTAACAAATATTTTCTACCTCATGAGTATAATAGCGTTAAAAGTATGACCCGTTTTGTGGAATCCCAATTTGCCTGGGGAAACGTTTTAAATTTAGATACCCCTATCGGTGATGGAATGATACTATATATGATCTATAAAAATGATCAAGAATTAAAAAATATCCAGGACTTCGCAATAAATCCTGAAAGAAAAGATATCTTAGTTTGCATTACGAAGTTAAACACTAAAGATTTAATTATTAAATTAGATGAATTTATGATCTTAGATCTTCTATTAAATACTTCAGAACTAATGCAACAAGATGAGAATTTAGAAGCGGAAATTTTGATTCATTTAGAGAATATAAGATTTGAAATCGAAAAACTTTTACGACCAATTAGGCATTTTGAGAAAGATAATTTAACTTGGTATATCAATAATGATGTTGTCAAAATCGATTCAAAGAATTCACTCGAAAAGAAAATTTCAAATTGGATGTTCGAGAGATTCCCAGCAACGCCGGAAATTAGAAATGAAGGGTTCAACAAAAAGAATGTTACATCCATTCAAAAGAAAGCTGCTAAAAGTATCTTGTCTCAATTACTTTCACCTACATTTTCAGGTAGTTTTGATATTCAAGGATTTGGTCCGGATTATTTAATTTATGCAACTATGTTTAAAAATACAGGAATTGATACAAATAATCTAAGTCAAATAGCTGATGATAATCTGCTGAAATTAAGGTACGATTTACTCTCGTATCTCAAACAGAATAGAAGAGGGAAAATTGTTGGTTTATACGATTTATTGAGACATGAACCCTATGGCATTAGAGAACCACTAATACCACTATTACTAATAGCTCTATTAAAAGACGCTTGGCATCAGATGGCGTTTTATTCAAATGATTTTTATATCCATGAATTGAATGCAGATATGCTATATGAAATTTTAGAGTTAAGAGCAGATTTTTATGAATACGAACTATATGAATTATCTTCAGCAAATTTAAATCTACTCAAAGATTTAAATACTACTTTCTTTGATGGTACTTTATCAGAACAGCCTGTAATCATTTTTACAGAGCTAACCCGATGGTTACGGAACTTGCCAAGGTATACTCAAGTAACTGACCAATTAACTAATGCTGAAAATCAATTCAAAGAAATTATTCGACATAGTGAAACCGACCCACTAGCATCGATTACTAATCTAGCAAAAATTATTGAAGATAGTCGTGATTTAAAGATTTTAAAATCAGGATTAGAAAACCATTTAAGTCTTTTGATAGAACAGATTAAAGAAGAAGTTCTTCTTAAGATGGAAATCGAATCAAACGAAGACATCTATAAGTGGGCTGATAGCAATAAAGAACTTGTATTAAACAGCTCAATATTAGCTGGATTCGTTTCAGAGTACGCTCAGAATGAAGATTGGTTAGCGTATTTGATCGAAAAAATTGTCGGAGTTGCATTAAAAGATTGGTCAGATGTCACATATGATTCGTTTTGGATGAACTTCAAGCAGTTATTGGTGACTAACCAAAATCAAGATGGATTAATAAAAATAGTGACTGACAATCAAACCATTATGGAAATTAAAGAAGTCGAGCTCTCTGTTAAAGGTAAGACTATCTATAACAATGTAAGCAGAATCGTAAACGCTGGTAGTAGAACGATGTCGGATGATGAAATTCGCTTCGTTGTGTACAAGATTTTAAGTGAGTTAGAATCTTGATAGATACTATGATCATCTAGGAGCTAAAGTACGTTTATTTATCAAGTTAAACTATACAAAAAGGTAGCGGATTTTATCCACTACCTTTTTGTATAGTTTTTATTTATGAGAAAGAACATACACAAGGAATAGTATCGTCTTTTTCACTTAAATATTTTTCAATTCCATCTCTATCCATCAGTTCTCTGTATTCACGCAATGTGAATGGTCCACCATTTCTTTTTAAAATAGAAACATCTTTCTCAAACTTACTACGGAAGCGTTCTTCCATAGCTTCTTGCTCCGCGTATTGCTCGGGCCAGACATTATATAAAAGAGCATAATGACCTAGGCCTCCTCGGACACATCGACCAGCACAGTTTGCGTGAGAAAAACCTAGACCATACATTCGCGGCAATGCAATTTTCCATTCGTCACGAATAATCTCTTTCGTATCAAAATCACCTTTAAAAGTTTCAATCATAGGAAAACGTGTTTCGATCGGTTCAATTGGGTTGTGCTCGTAGAAATTTTGAAGGTTGATAGCTCGGTGTTGCTCATGAGGTCCAATACCGAAATAAAGTATTGGTTCAAGATTATGCTCATCTCGGAGTTCTTCTAAATAAATCATTGTTTGTCGAACCTTTAATTCCTCTGAGCATTTAGCCATACGTGAATTACCCAAGAATTTAACATCATGGAAAACTTCATCGGGCGTTCTTCCATCTATTCGAGTAGTAATTTCCATACCGATATACTCTGCTACTTCATCCATGAATCGATAGTTATCGATATCTTCCCAAAGTGTATCAGTGAAAAAGAGTACACAGTTCTCTTTTCCATATTTCTGAACGATATGATAAGCAACATATGCTGACGATGCACCGCCACTAAACATTGCTACGTGCACTGGCTTTCTACCAGATAATGAAGGAGTAGTACCTGCTTTTAATACACCTAGTGCTGATCGATCAGAGGTTTTTTGAGTTTTTACGTTATTCATATTCATTTTAAAACACCTCTCTCTCGAAAACAAAATATCCATTTATTTTCTAATTATAAGTATAAAGCTCATTTCTAATGACGAATTGTAATATTAAGTGCAACACCTGACGGAAAACACAAAAAGCCCATAACGGCCTCGTGTAGAATGGAGTTACCACACCACATTCAACGGAGGATTTGTTATGAGCTATATTCATCTTACCACATCAGAAAGAGTCAAAATAGAAACGTATCTCGATTTAGGTTTATCCGTCCGAAAGATTGCGGGACGCCTGGGGCGTCAACCTTCTACGATTTCACGAGAATTAAAACGAAACCCTTACTATGATGCTTCTTGTGCTGACCAGCGTTATGTTGAGCGCAAAAAGAAGTGCGGTGCACGGACGAAGTTCACGCTAGAAAAAGGAGTTCGTATCCTCGAAAAGTTACGCGAGACATGGTCGCCTGAACAGATTGCCGGACGTTTATTCCAAGAAGAAGGACTATCCTTCAAGACAATTTATCGCTGGATCTATACGGGCCTCGTCGAGACCAATTCTAGTTTTCTTCGCCAAAAGGGAAAGCGTCAGAAACCACGTGAGACGCGTGGACGCTTCAATGTCGGATTACCAATCAGTAAACGTCCAGCCGACGTCAAAGGGCGCCAAACGTTTGGACATTGGGAGCTGGATACTGTCGTCTCAGCCAGAGGGAAATCCAAGGCATGTGTCGCAACGTTCGTCGAGCGAAAGAGCCGTTTCTATCTCGCTGTGCCGATGGAGGATCGGTCCGCTGCCTCGATGGAGTCAGCGATTAAAGCATTGCATCTCTACTTCCCGTCGGGAACGTTTCAAACCGCGACGACAGATCGTGGAAAAGAGTTTAGCTGTCATGAACGAATTCGTGAAACGTTAGGCGTACCGATGTATTTTGCGGATCCGTATTCTTCTTGGCAACGTGGAAGTAACGAGAACGCCAATGGTCTTCTCCGTGAATTTTTCCCGAAGGGGACGGATTTCGGAAAGGTCAGTCGTTCTGAACTCGCTCAAGCGCTCGCCTGGATCAATGGGAGACCACGGAAATGTCTCAACTGGAAAACTGCATACGAGGTCTTCTCGGAAGAAGTGTTGCACTTAATTTGACAAACCGTCTAATAAAAAACAATGATATGTTTTGTGGCTTCAATTATCTAGTAGATACTTCTCTCCATTCTTCCTAATCTTATCTACCACAATCTCCTCCACGTCTACATTCAACTCACTACACAACGTCAATGCATAAATCAACACATCGGCAATTTCCTCTTTAATATTTTCTTGATTTTCTTCCCAAGCTTCTTCGCTGGTCCGCCACTGGAAGGCTTCAAGTAACTCGGATGCTTCGATGGACAAAGAAATCGCTAAGTCTTTTGGGTTGTGGTGTGGTCGCCAGTTTCGTTCGTCACGGAAGTCATCGATTTTTTGTACTAATGCTTTGATTTCGTTCATAGTTGTGTCTCCTTTAGTTGTAATAATCGTGCGCGTAATTGAGGATTTGTTGCATAAAGATAAAGCCCTTTGACGCCACGCTTCAGCAGGACGTTTAGGGAGTTCAAAATGATTTCTTCCTTGGCACGTTCGTTTTCTGATTGACTCAAGTCTTGTCGGGAAACAAATGCTCCAGTGTCTCTATATAACGTTGGATTGAGCTTCAATTGTTGAGTTGTTTCATCATACTGAATCGACGGACCGAGGACGACACCGACGTAGTTTAAATCAAATCCTTGAATGGTATAGATCGATCCAACTTCTCGAATCGTTTCCGGTTGTTCTGCCCATGTTGTATGGGGGTAAGTGCGGTTCCATGGAAGGTTAATTCCGCCTTCGTCAACAAAGTAGTCGGCCCCATCTTTTTTATGCAGGTAGTCAAACGTCGAGACGATTCGGGATAGTCCGTGCTGTTCGTTTTTCGAGAAAATCGCCTGCTTAAAGACTTCCGAGTCCTCGAAGATTTGTAAATCATAATTTGAATCACTCGGGATCGGTAAGAGCTCGCGTTCCACAAAACGATTGATCCAGTGCAATGTCTGCGGACTCGCTTGCATCCGGAATTGATTGGATAATTGCAGCGTCTTTGTCGAAAAGGGACCGACGATGTCCTGCAAGGTCGTACGTCCCCAGTGACTTTTAATTTTGAGGACTTGTTTCGGATCAAAGATAAGAATCGTGATTTTACTGCGTGTAATGATTTCATACAGTTGATTTTGTTGGTGGAAATTGTTGTAGGCATCTTCTTTTGTGAGTAACAGATGGGCTTCGTCCACGAGCACGATGTCAGCAGTCCGCTTTTGTTTATCCAACGTATTTAAGAAGGAGGTTGGCTTTTGAAACTGCTTTTTCTTTAAGTTCGGTAGGCTGCTGGCAATCGATTTATACGTCTTGAGCATTTCACCATGGTTAACGAGCAGGTAGTTATCTGTCTGATACAGTGCAGAATCTGCTTCTTTCGTTAAATCCTGAATTGTATTGAACAATGAGCTGAGTAAGACACTTTTTCCTGTTCCGGCGTCACCTTTGACAATGAAGACATGGTGACCGGTTTCGGTGATTTTTGTTTTACAAAATTTTAAGATTTCCTCTTTGACTTCCAGTTGCTGCTCAGACAATTCACGAAACGGAGAGAGTTTGTAGACGTCTTTGTTTCGCAACTGATCGAGTGTTCCTTCCGCAATCTGCTCCTCGCGTAACTGTTGCCAAATATTTTCAAAAACCGTCTCATTGAAAAAATCTTTTCGGAAATAGTTGTGCATCTGGCGGGAGACGGTTTGGCTTACATTTTGCAGTGTATAGCGACCATCTGCAATTAAAAAGTTAATCAAATTGGATTCGATATTGTAAGTAGCGGATTGGTTAAACTGTTCATGCCCAATTAAAATTGATTCGTCGAGCTGCTTCCGACGTGGATCTTTTAAATGGGCTTTTAACCGTTGATTTTTTTGAACCGTTTGTCCGACGTAAGCTTGTGCTTTTGACCGATTATACAGCAGATAAACGATTGGATAATTATCTATGTAGAGCGTTCGACTACGCGTTACATCAGCGTAGTTAAACCGGTACTTTTCAAAATAAAGTTTCTCCAAAACATGTGTCCATCCTTCCAGTGATGTTACAAGGTATGTAAAAAGTAGTTCTTGTTAAATATAGCATGACACATGAATAATTGTTATTTAAAGGGAATTTGATTGGGTTATCCTGAATATGCTAGGTTATTTACTTTAAAATATTTATTTGAGGAGGGGGATGAAGCATGAAAATCTGTCAGTCTTCCAACTGGATAACAATCTGTGCAAATGTTAAGAAATCATCTATGTGCTTCTCTAAAATAGCTTGAAGAATATTTAAATCAAGTGATTGGTAGTCATGTGTATTTTGCAATAGGTTTGTGCAGTGAATTGCAGAAAAAAGTACAGAACTTTGCCAGTAAATATTTAATTTCTTGATAATGCATGTGTGACACGATAACTATCGCCTGTGAAGGTCAGAATGTGCGCATGATGAATCACACGATCAACGAGTGCTGACGTTAATCTAGGATCTGCGAAAACACGATTCCATTGACTGAATTCTAGATTCGATGTGATGATGATACTTTTCTTTTCGTACCAGTCTGTAATGAGATGGAACAGGAGCTCTGCTGACTCTTTGGATAATGGAAGATAGCCCATTTCATCCAAGACGATAAGATCCGCAGAATCGAGGCGTGTATGGAAGCTACTCAGCTTCCCATCACGCCATGCTTTGGTGAGTTGCTCTACGAGCTCCGAAACACGAAAGAAACGTACTTCTTTTCCTTTACGACAAGCTTCCCGTCCTAAACCAATCGCAAGATGTGTCTTACCAGTGCCGGGGGCACCTGTGAGCACTACGTTTTGCTGATGATCGATGAAAGAGAGCGACATCAATTCTTCTTTCTTGAGATGACGAGGAAAGTAGATGTTGTCATGCCAGCGATAGTCTTCAAGTGATTTATTGTTGATGAATTTTGCTTTTTTTATGAGCCTCTCTGCCTTCGCTTCTTCACGAAGTCTCATCTCCATTTCAAAAAGTGTCGTGAGAAACGTCTCGGACGATTCCATCGGAATCGATTCGTAAATTTCAGCGACGTAAGCGAGCCGAAGGGATTTGCACATCTCTTTTAGATTCACGGCTGCACCTCACTCTGCCATGGTCGATTCAAACTGTCATACTTACTCCAGTCGACATCGTAGGGATGCTCTTCGATGTCAGAATAGGCATCGCTCTGGCTCAGTAGCTCATACAATCGTTCATCGATTTCAGTGATTGAATGCAGGACTAATCTAGATCGTAGCCATCCCAGTCTTTCTCTCCGTATCATCAGATTCTGGATGTTCAGATACTCTCGAATTCGTCCAGGGAGGTACTCTGCGTGGCGTGAATGACCATAACTACGCGGCTTTTTGTACCATTCGTTGAGAATGCTTTCCCAAGGTAACGCCCGTTTCGTCATCATATAAGGTCGCTTTTCTTCGTACAGGATTTCTCCGTGACGAGAAATGATTTTCATATCGTCCCATTTTAGGATTGCTCTCACTTGTCCATGTCGAGAACCAGATGGAACGAGAATCTTCGTTTGATCGATGGTCACTTCTCCATATTTGTTTACCTTCAACAGTTCCTCCTTGAACACCGGAAAGTCTTCTTCCGGCAGTCGAAGGAGATGCTTTTTCTCTTCCACAACGAGATCCTTGATACGTACTTTCTTTTCATAATGTATACGTTCCATGTCATCCCTGAGGGATGATGCGAGGCGTCTGTTCAATGATTCGAAGTCATTCATGACGGGAGAAGGAACCAGGAAGTTGTAACGGACATATCCAACCTTGTTTTCGACGCTTCCTTTCTCATTCCCACTATACGGATTACAGCTTTGAACTTGGAAACCATAGTGCGTTACGAATTGCTGAAAAGCGTCCGTATAAATGGCATCTTCCTTTGTTGTCCGTACTTTAGCGACGGCTGCTGGGAGATTGTCGATTCGTAATTGTTGCGGCACGCCTCCGATTTCTTCGAACAGTCTCTTCAATCCGGTCAGGAAACATTCTTGGTTCTCTGCTGGTAATGCAACCGCAGCTGTTCGATTGCTATACGGCATGGATAGGATCAAGCAATGCACATCGACCGCATGACTGTCCTTCACGACTTCCATGACGCCAAAATCTACCTGTGCTTCTCCGGGCGGGTGGGCCAACCGCTCGAATCGACTATCGTTTTCTACATCGCGACCTAGGCGCCATTCTTTGATGAATTGACAGACGGTCCGGTAGGACCCTTCAAATCCATATGTACATAATGTCTCATATAGTTTTTTATTGGTTCGTCGTTGTTTCTTTTTCATCATCGCATCTTCCTGTAGCCAGTCCTCGATCATTTCGCCCCAACGGGTGCCATACATCATGCCACGCTTTGAAGAATGACTTTCTTTTGGTAGAAAAGACTCATCGGCATATTTTTTAGCAGTTCGCCAGTTCAGGTTAAGATCTTTCGCAATCTTATTGATGGAATAGGATTTATGGTTCCTTAAAAATTTGATACAATTGATTTCAGACATTGTTAGCATTCCTTTCATCTCCTTCACGTTCTTGTTTCGCAACTTAAACGTTAGGATGAATTTGTGGGTGCTGGCAAGTCTTTTTCTTTTTTCGCAAAAGGAGTGCAGAACTGTGTACGTTTCCGTCGCACAAGTCTGCACTCCTATTTTGCATTACACAGTCATGGATTGCGATAGTACAATATCTCATCATATTCATTAGACTGGTAGATAAAGAAGAGTTGATAAAGTGTACTTTCTCTAATAGTTTAATTCCATCCTGACTCGTTTTAGGTAATCCCAGTTTTCGTGTACTTACGACATACATCGCCATATCGATAGAAGCTTGGCAGATCCGTTGCAAATTTAAAATGATGCTATCTTGTCTGGTTAAATCACTTAAATTTTTGGAGTCATTATTATAGACTTCGTTCATTCTAATGATGCAACGTTTGATCGTCGCTTGTTTTTGTAAAAGGATCTCGTTCATTTCTTGCGACACGTCCTTTCTTACAAAATAGATAATGGTACATCTGATTTTAACCATTCTATAACACCTTGAAAAAAATCGGTATGATCTAAAAAAAGTAAGACCCGACGAAATCCGTCAGATCTTACTTTTTATCAGGAATGCATTCCCGTCACTCGACTCCTACAGGGAAAAGCGCAGGGATTTGCGCTGTCACAGGCAAACAAGACCCGAGTCCATGTCCGGAGGACAAAGGAGGCGCGGCTTGTGCCTCCATAGATGTCAACTTAAGAAAATGACTAACTTCTTTTGAAAGATGGTATGGAATACTAACCCTACGAGAGGAGTTTTTTATATGCCAGTCCGAGAGAAATTCGATTTCCTCGACCAATTATTTACGTTTTTAGAACCAACTAAGATCAATCAGTTGGCGAAAGAGACCGGATTTATACAACGGAAACGGAAATTGGATGCGAATGACTTCTTATCACTGCTCTTCGGGATTCACGGAAATCTCGTCGATCACAGCCTTCAAGAATTGAGCACGAAGTGCGCCGTGAATCAAGAAATCGAGATTAGTCGTGCCGCACTTGACAAAAAATTCACCAAGGCTGCCGTATTATTTCTCCAACGACTGGTGAGCGAGTTACTCGATACAGAACGAATACTTTCACTCACACGTCATCCGCTCAGTGAAGACTGGCCGTTCACCACCCTTCGGGTATTAGATGGTACGCATGATGCGGTTCCTGATTTGATGCTGAAAAAAGTACAAAAGACTCGGCAGACTTCGGTCAAAATCCAACATGAATACGATCTATTGACTGGACGCGCTACATTTTTACGTATTGATCTTCAGAACGTCAATGACACTATCAGCGGTGCGCAACGAATCCCATTTTTGAGTGCGAACGAGTTGTGTCTTCAGGATCTTGGATATTTTCATTTAAAATCGTTCGAAAGTATTCGAGAAAAAGAGAGTTACTTTCTGACACGCTTTCGGAGTGACGCCTATTTAGCTGTCGTCAATCCTTCTCCAAAGTATCACCCGAATGGTAAGAAAGTGGAAAGTAGTCGATATCTACGCGTTGATCTTGTCGCACTCAGTCGCGCGATGGATCCGAATGAAATCATAGAACTAGAGGAAGTTTATTTCGGAAGGGATTCACATTTTCAGGCACGTTGTATCCTGTTCCATCAGGACCAGGATCAGAAAGAAAAACGGCTCCTCAAAATTGAGCGACGAGCTAGTCGAAGTCGAACGCCAATGAGACCGATTGTCCGTGATTTAGCAGGGACTACTGGGTACATGACCAACCTACCGGATTCTATTTCACCAAAACAGCTCGTCGAGCTGTATCGATTACGTTGGCAAATCGAATGGGAGTTCCGTACGCTGAAGTCCTTTCTAGGACTGGATCACTTTCGACTGATGAAACAAGAGCGATGGCTCTGTCATGTATATGGAACGTTATTAATTTTTCTCCTCAGTCAACTCATGGCTTGCCAGCTTCGTAACGCTATTTGGGAAGAAGAGAAAAAAGAAATCAGTGAAGCAATTGCAATCCGGTGCTTCGCTTGTCACTTCATTCCAAAAATGTATGAGGCACTTCGACAAAAAAAGACGCCACAGGCGTTCATCCCATTGATCACTCGTCTATTGACAAGGACTGCGCGAAAGCCGAATTCCGCTATGGGGACCGCCATGAAGCGTCTTCAATTCAAGTAGCACATGGATCAGTTAAATCCCCAAAAAAGAGAGGCTTTTTTGGGGTGCTTACAATTATCTTTTCCGCTAATCATCCGAATGAAACGCATCAGGAATAAAAAATGAGAGCTTTCTCAACTCATCTTTTGGCTAAGTTGACATCTATGGGCTTGTGCCTCGCCTGAGGAAAGCGAGTGAAAGGGAAAGCATGACGCAGCGAGCAACTTACGCCTTTACTTCACTTATCTCATGATTAAGTTGCCACTGCACGCCAAACGGATCTTCGACGATGCCGTAGGCTTCACTCCAAAACGTTTTTTGAATCGGCATGATGACATTACCGTCTTGCGCGAGCTTGTCGAATGTCTCGTGAATGAGTGGAACGTCTGACAGATGCAGAGCCAGCGTGACGTTTTGTCCGGTCGCCACCGGATCGTGCGGCATCGCGTCCGAAAACATGACGCGTGTGCCGTGAACAATTAATTGCGAATGCAGGACAAGCGACTGGACGTCTGGTGCGAACGGTTGACCGTCCGGACCATTGCCGGGACCAAACTCCATGATCTCGGGAATGTCCTGGCCGAAGACTTTGGCATAATAATGAATCGCCTCACGGGTGTTGCCGTTAAAGACCAGGTAAGGGGTAATCGGCATGATGATGCTCCTCTCCATGTTAGGCACGGCGTACTGATATCTATAGTATACCAAACGTTTGTTCTTGTTTAAAGATTTATCAAGTGGAAAATGAAAGCGATATCATTTATTTTTTAAAATCCAAATAAATTCGCAAATAATGGTTGCGTCTTTCCAGATTCCGACCTATACTAAATTTATCGAAAGCGCTTTCGGTGAAATGGAGTGGTTACATGGGTACAATTTATGATTTAGCGAAAATAACCGGTTTTTCGATCACGACGGTCTCAAAAGCCTTAAATAACTATTCCGATGTCAGTGAAAAGACAAAAGCGAAAATCGTTCAGGCAGCAGCCGATATGGGCTACTTGCCGAACGCCCACGCTCAGTCGCTCTCGACGAAACGATCCTGGACGATCGGGGTCATGTTCTCGGAAGCAAACGAAGTCGGGATGATGCATCCATTCTTCAACGCAATCATCGAAAGTTTCCGGAAAGCAACGGAGCAGCAAGGTTATGATTTAATCTTCGCCTCGCGGAATCTCCGCAATCGGGACATGAGTTACCTCGAGCATTTCCAGCATCGGGCGGTCGACGGCATCGTCGTCATCTGTTCCGATCAAATGGACAAGCATGTCCAGCAACTGATTCAAAGTTCGATTCCAATCGTTGTCGTCGACATGGACAGCACCGATTGCAGTGTCGTCTTCTCGGATAACCTCTCCGGCGGTACACTCGCCGTCAATCATCTCTACGAACTGGGACATCGTTTGATTGCCCACATTGCTGGAGATATGACGATTGATGCGGGATTGGCACGAATCGAAGGGTACAAACAAGCGATGGATCGACTCGCGTTACCGATTCCAGACGGCTATCTGATCAACGGCGGATTTTTCTCGGTCGAAGAAGGAAAACAAGCGATGCAGACGTTGCTTGCTTTACCGAAACGTCCGACTGCGGTCTTCGTCGCAGGTGACCAAATGGCGATCGGGGCAATGGAAGCGATTCATGAAGCGGGCCTTCGGGTTCCGCAAGACATTTCCGTCGTCGGTTACGATGATATCGAGATGTCGAAATACGTCACACCGAAGCTGACGACGGTCCGGCAAGATACGGAGCAGATCGGACAGCATGCAGCGAATCTCTTGATTGAACAAATCGTCAACAAACGACGTGTCATGACGACGGATATCATTCCAGTCGACTTGATCGTCCGCCAATCGACAGGACCTGTCACACCGTAACATCTTTTCGGAATCGCTCTCGCAGGTTGTCTTCGAGAAAACGCGAGAGCGGTTTCGAAATCCACTATATTTTTTTGTACGTTTCCGAAAGGGCTTTCGGAACTTTTTTCAGACCATTTACGAAAGCGCTTTCGATATTTTTGAATAATAAATGAGACCGCTTACTTAGGGGACTACCAACAGACGAGAAGGATGGGATGACATGAAGAAGAAGTTAGTCAGCGTATTAACAGTCGGCGCATTAACAGCAAGCGTTTTAGCAGGATGTTCAGGTGGCGAAGAGGAAAAAACGAGCGGTGGCAAGGAAGTCCTGAAAATCTGGTCGTTTACAGATGAATTAAAAGAACCAATCAAAAAGTTTGAAGAGCAAAACGACGTGAAAGTCGAATTGACGATCGTTCCAATCGCGGATTACCCGACGAAATTAAAACCAGCGCTTGAGAGTGGCGTCGGCGCACCGGATATCTTCACAGGTGAGATCGCCTTCCTCAAACAATGGGTCGACGCTGGCTACTGGGCGAACCTGTCGGAAAAACCATTTAACGCAGGTGAAGTCAAAGACGACTATATCCCGTACGTCTATGACATGGGGAAAGACAAAGACGGTAACGTTCGTGCTCTTTCATGGCAAACGACACCAGGTGGCGTCTACTACAAACGAAGCATCGCGAAAAAAGTTCTCGGCACAGATGATCCAAAAGAAATCGGTGCGATGATGAACTCGATGGACGGCGTCTTCGAAATCGCTGAGAAGATGAAAGGCAAAGGCTACAAAATGTTCCCGGATGAAGGATCGATCCGTTGGTTCGCACAAGGGAATGAGCCGCAAGCTTGGGTGAACGACAAACAGGAACTCGTCGTGACGGAAGACAAGAAAAACTACATGGATTACGCAAAAGAATTACGGACAAAACAATACACGGCACTTGCGCCGGAATGGTCACCATCATGGTTCGCCGGAATGGATAAGCCGGTCAAAGTCAAAGAAAACGGCAAAGAAACCGAAACAGAAATCTTCTCATATGTCCTTCCGACATGGGGCTTACACAGTGTCTTGAAAGAAAACGCGAAGAAATCAGCCGGTGACTGGGCTGTTACAAGCGGACCGAGCCCATACTTCTGGGGCGGTACATGGTTAGGTGTCTACAAAGATTCGAAGAAACAAAAACTTGCGTATGATTTCGTTAAAATGATGACACAAGACGAAGAGTTCTTGACAGACTGGGCGAAAGAAACAGGGGACGTTCTCGCTTACAAACCGGTTACGGACAAAATCAAAACCGACTTCAAAGATGAGTTCCTCGGCGGACAGAACAACTACGAGTTCTTCCTTGATCAAGCAGACAAAATCACACCGGGAATCGTGACGAAGTACGACCAACAGCTCGATACGTTATACGGTGCATCTGTCATGGAATATGTCCAAGGCAAAAAATCAAAAGACGAAGCACTTGCTGAATTCTACAAAAAAGTCAAAAATGCGTATCCGGACGTAAAAGTACCGGAATAAGGAGTCTAGGTGGGGCGGTCCTCGCTTCACCTCTTCTTGTTTAAGAAAGGGGTTTGACCTGTGAAAAAACTCGATCGCCATGGTTATCTGTTCATCGCACCGTTTTGGATCGTCTTCTTGATCTTCAGCATCTATCCGGTTGCCTTGACGTTCTATTACAGTTTCACCAACTACACAGGCGCAGAAGGCGAACAACTCGTCGGACTCGCGAACTATACGCGTTTGCTCGGAGATACGTACTTCATTGAAGCGTTCTTCAACACACTGAAGATTTGGGGACTGAACTTCATCCTGCAAATCGGGGGAGCTTTGATGCTCGCCTTACTGTTCTCGGATTTACAGCTCAAGATGAAAGGTCTCGCGTTTTTCCGCGCGACGTTCTATCTGCCGAACTTGATCACGATCAGCTCGGTTGCCTTGTTGTTCGGTATCCTGCTCGACTGGCAGCACGGTTCACTCAACATGATGCTGCTGAAAATCGGCATCATCTCAGAGCCGATCAACTGGTTGACACAACCGGTCACAGCCCAGATTTCCGTCTCACTCATCCTGACCTGGATGTGGCTTGGCCACTCGTTCATCGTCGTCATGGCCGGCGTATCCGGCATCTCGAAGGATTATTTCGAAGCGGCACTGATTGACGGTGCAACACGCTGGCAGATCTTCTCGCGGATCACGTTACCGCTCTTAAAACCGATCTTGCTCTACATCATGATCACATCATTGATCGGCGGACTGCAATTGTTCGACCTGCCGATGTTGATCACGGATGGTGTCGGTGCGCCGGATGGTGCCCTGAACACGATGGTGCTTTATCTCTACAACCAAGCCTTTAAATACAACAACTATGGCTACGCCGCTGCTGTCGCATACGGATTGTTTGCCATCACGCTCGTCTTTTCAATCATCGTCTTCAAAGGGATGTTCCGAAAAGAACGTTCACCGAAAGGAGCCTGACCGATGGAACGAAATGCAGAAGCACGTCGGATCGTGCCACAAACGGGGGATCAACCGGATCGTTCAGAACGTCCGCTCAAGTTGACACCACCTCCGAAACAGAAAAAAGCCTGGTTCGGGAAAAGTCTCATCTACGTCGGACTGATTGCCTTGACGATCGCCTGTCTCATCCCGTTTTTGATGATGATCATCAACGCGACCCGCTCGAACGAAGAAGTGTTATCTGGTTTCTCATTGATTCCAGGGAACTCGCTCGCTGAAAACTACGCGGCACTCAGCTCGTACGTCAACATCTGGTCCGGCTTCAAGAACAGTCTGATCATCGCCGTACTCGTCACCGTCTTATCGGGTTACTTCTCGGCGATGACAGCGTTCGGATTTGCTTTCTACCAGTTCAAAGGAAAAAACGTCCTGTTCGTCTTCATGCTCGTCATGATGATGATTCCGGGACAACTCGGTTTGATCGGGTTCTACGAGCTCAGTAAGAACTTAGGTCTGCTCGACAGTTTCATCCCGCTGATCGTTCCGGCGATCGCCAGTCCGTTCACGGTGTTCTTCGTCCGTCAGTACCTGCAGACGGTCATGCACCCAAGTTTGCTGGAAGCAGCACGGATGGATGGCGCCAGTGAATGGCGGATCTTCCATACGATTGCTTTACCGATGATGATGCCGGCGATCGCCACGATGTCGATCTTTACGTTCATCGGTTCATGGAACAACTACATCATGCCGCTCGTCCTGCTCTTCTCACCAGAAAAGTATACGTTGCCGGTCTTGATGGGCTTCTTAAAAGGATCACAAGTCGCAGAAAACTTAGGTTCGCTGTATCTCGGAATCGCGATTTCCGTCGTACCGATCATGATCGCCTTCTTGTTCCTCTCGAAATACATCGTCAGCAGCATCTCAGCTGGTGCCGTCAAAGAATAAACTGTTAAAGGGGCTTACATCTATGAAATTTACACCGAACTTCGTCTTCGGGACGGCAACGTCCTCGTACCAAATCGAAGGCGCACACGACGAAGGTGGTCGTACGCCGTCGATCTGGGATACGTTCTGCGATACGGACGGAAAAGTTTTTGAAAAACACAACGGCGATGTCGCCTGTGACCATTACAACCGCTTCGAAGAAGACATTCAACACATTAAAAAGTTAGGCGTCGACACGTACCGCTTCTCGATTGCCTGGCCACGGATTTTCCCGAGTAAAGGGCAGTTCAATCCGGAAGGGATGGCCTTCTATAAGACACTGGCCACACGTCTGCAGGAAGAAGGCATCAAACCGGCCGTCACACTCTACCACTGGGATCTCCCGATGTGGGCGCACGAAGAAGGCGGTTGGGTCAACCGCGACTCGGTCGACTGGTTCCTCGACTTCGCCCGCGTCTGTTTCGAAGAGCTCGACGGAATCGTCGACTCGTGGATCACGCACAACGAACCATGGTGTGCCGGCTTCTTGAGCTACCACCTCGGTCAGCATGCACCGGGCCACACGGACATGAACGAAGCCGTCCGTGCCGTTCACCACATGCTGTTGTCGCACGGAAAAGCGGTCGAACTGCTGAAAGGCGAATTCAACTCAGCGACGCCGATCGGCATCACGTTGAACTTGGCACCGAAGTACGCGAAGACGGATTCCGTCAACGATCAGATTGCAATGAACAATGCGGATGGCTATGCCAATCGCTGGTTCCTTGATCCGATCTTCAAAGGACAATATCCGATCGACATGATGAACCTGTTCTCGAAATATGTCCATACGTACGATTTCATCCACGCGGGAGACCTCGCGACGATTTCGACGCCATGTGATTTCTTCGGCATCAATTTCTACAGCCGCAACCTGGTCGAGTTCAGTGCGGCGAGTGATTTCTTACACAAAGACGCCTACTCGGACTACGACAAGACCGGCATGGGCTGGGATATCGCTCCAAGTGAGTTCAAAGACTTGATCCGTCGCCTGCGTGCCGAGTACACGGATTTGCCAATCTTTATCACGGAAAACGGCGCTGCCTTTGACGATCAGCTCGTCGACGGCAAGATTCACGATCAAAACCGGATCGATTACGTCTCCCAGCATCTGCAAGCCGTGTCTGATCTGAATGACGAAGGGATGAACATCGCCGGGTATTACCTCTGGTCGCTGCTCGATAACTTCGAGTGGAGCTTCGGGTACGACAAACGATTCGGGATCATCTATGTCGATTTCGATACACAGGAACGAATCTGGAAAGACAGCGCGCATTGGTATGCGAATGTCATCCAGACGCATAAGGCAGCACTTCCGCAAGAAGCGTAACGTCGTCGAACAGGCAAGGTCGAATTCATCGCCCTTGCCTGTTGTTCATTCAAAGGAGGAATTACAGATGAAGAAATGGCTCGCAGTTGCCCTCGGAACGGGACTGGTCCTGTCATACGCCGGGACCGGCCATGCCGAGAAAGCCGACAAAAAAGACAACACGAAATGGAAGATGGTCTGGTCGGATGAATTTACGAAACAACAGCTCGACCGGACGAAGTGGACATATGATACCGGGAACTGGATTGTTGATCAAAATGGAAGCGCTATCAGTCCGGGCTGGGGGAATAACGAAAAACAATACTACACGGACAACAAAGATAATTCCTTTATTCGGGACGGCAAACTCGTCATCCGGGCGAAAGAAGAAAAAACGACCGATTCGCTCGGTTCGTACGACTATACATCAGCTAAATTGAAAACCAAAGGCTTATTCAGCAAGACATACGGCCGTTATGAAATCAAAGCGAAACTGCCGACCGGTAAAGGCTTATGGCCGGCATTCTGGATGTTGCCGGAGCAGGACAAATATGGCGCCTGGGCATCATCCGGTGAGATTGATGTCATGGAAGCGTGGGGCAGTCAACCGGACAAAGTCGCCGGGACGATCCACTACGGTGAGAACTGGCCGAACAATAAATATACCGGCAAGGACTATCATTTCCCGGACGGCGGACGGATTGACCAGTGGCATACGTATGCCGTCGAGTGGGAGCCGGGCGAACTGCGCTGGTACGTCGACGGCAACCTCTATCAAACACAAAACGACTGGTACAGCAAAGGCAAAAACACGGCAACGAACTACAGTTATCCGGCACCTTTCGACCAAAACTTTTATCTCGTGATGAATTTGGCTGTCGGCGGCTGGTTTGACGGCGAAGTCGACGAAACGACGAAGTTCCCGGCTGAGATGGAAGTCGATTATGTCCGGGTCTATGATTTGAAGAACCGTGACTACCGCGAACCGGTCGAGCCGGTTTATGAAGATGTGACGTTACCGGACGGGGCAAAACAACCTTTAGAAGACGGCAATCTCGTGTATGACCAAGCGTACGAAAAAGCAATTAAGACGATCACAGACGGCGCGCAGACACTTGACCCGACATACTGGAACTATGTGACGTTGCCTGACTTCGGCGGCAAGGGATCGGTCGACGTGACAGAGCAGGACGGAACCCGTTTCGCCAGCGTCACGATCGACCAACCGGGGGTGCAAAACTATGCCCACCAGTTGATTCAAAAGATTTCCCTCGCCCAAGGCGGACGCTACGAAGTCAGCTTTGACGCAAGCAGTGAAGAAGCACGGACGATCGTCGCGAAAGTCGGTGGCGGGGCAGAACGGGGCTACACCAAATATTCGAATGAAGAAGTCATCGATTTGACGCCAACCGTCAAACGACATACGTTCACATTCGATATGGCAGCAGAAACGGATCTCGCGGCACGACTTGAGTTCAACCTCGGTCTGGCTAAAGCAGGGGTCAAAATTGGTAACGTCCGCGTCGAACAAGTGCCACGCGGCGAAATCGATGAAACGGCAACCAAACCTGCTTTACCGGACGGCAATCAGATCTACAACGGCACGTTTGACCAAGGCGCGATGGACCGCCTGACGTACTGGCAGTTTGATGCCGGTCAGACAAAAGGAACCGGATCGGTCGACCCGGTGACACGTGACTTTACATTCAAAACAAAAGCACAAATGAAAAAGGGACAATCGGCGACGCTGACGCAACGTGGTGTCCAGTTGCAGGAAAACCATCAGTATGTGCTTCGCTTCAAGGCGGACAGCAAGCGAATCAAACAGATTCAAGTCAAGGCGACAAATGCGGATGGAACAACAGCCTACTTGCCGACGCATGACGTGCCGTTGACAAAACAGACAACGACCGTTGAAATTCCGTTCACGATGACGCAAGCGACGGATTTGAACAGTCAACTCCAGTTCAACTTCGGATTGGCAAAAGGTGAAGTGACACTGGATGATGTCGAGTTGATCGACATCACACCGGTCGAAGTCGATCGGTCACCGCTCAAAAACGGTTCGTTCGCGGACGGACTGAACTTCTGGAGTTCGTACGTCCATTATGACGCGCAAGCGGTCGTCTCAACGGTCAATGACGCCGCGAAACTCGCCATCGCATCAGAAGGACAGGAACCATGGAGCGTCCTGCTGGAGCAAGGAAACTTACAGTTAGTCAAAGGGCAGACATATCAGCTGACGTTTAAGGCATCGTCAACAGTCGCGCGACCACTCGAAGTCACCGTCGAAAACGCTTCATATACACGTTACTTCAGTCAGATCGTCGAACTTGGCACAGAAGCGAAAACGTATCAGTTTGACTTTACGCTCGGACAAGACGATACGGCCGGGTTGAAGTTCTTACTCGGCAAGGCAGCCGGTTCCCCGTTTGCCGCGCATAACGTAACGATTGATGATGTGAAGCTAGAAGTGAAATAACACGAATTAAATTGTTTTATACAAAACGTCCAGAATGACTTCTTCGCTTGTTGAAGGGGAAGAGAATTCTGGACGTTTTTATTTTTCATGTAAAAAAGGAATTTAAATCCAATTCGCAGAAAGGGTATACCATGAAATTTTAGAGGAGGAACACCATCATGGTTCGTTCGACGAAACAGTATGTCGCGTTGTTTGCCGTGCTTTTGCTCGCGACGATCAGTATCAATGCCTGGCCGGCGAGTCTTTATCCGGACGGTTCGATTGGTCTGCTTCAAATCACGGCCTCATTCATCTGGTTGGTCTTTTTGACGGCTTCCGTGGTTCTTGTTCGGGAAGAAAAGACGCTTTTGTTTGTCTTCTACTATCTAAGCTTTGGGTTTGTTGCCGGCACCGTGGTCTATTTAGTGACATTTTTTGAGCGGTATTGGTTAGGAGAACTTTGGTTTGATATCGTATCAGCTATTCAATATCCGTTTTATTATCTGTTTGCGGTCCCGCTGTTTGGCTTTAATACATGGTTTGATGCTCCATACGGACAGTTTGCGATGTTTGCCGGGTTTGCTTACATCCTGCTGGCGATTGGTATAAGTGTCCGGTATAAAAAACTCGAAGCAAAGCGACTGCGGTACTGACAAGTGGATTTTCCTAAACCATCGTTTTCTTCTGACAGCGCGCCTTGGCGCGCTTTTTCATGCCGAAGCGGTGTATGAAGTTTAAGAACGAAGCGGAATGAGCTGATGGTGGAGAACCGATTCAATCAAGGCGACAGTCTCGAACGTCGCTGCGTAATCGACTGTTTCGTGCTCCGTATGTTCGTGTCTATAGCCGACCGACAGATTGACGGAAGGAATTCCGAAGCCGGCAAATACGTTCGTGTCGCTTGATCCGCCGTTTGTCGTCGTCTGCCAATCGGGCATTCCGGCGAGACGTCCTGCTTCCTCGAACAGCTGACCAAACTCTGATGTACAGAACGGTATTTGATTCCGACAGGCCGTGACAATATCGCGTGTTCCGCGGCGGTCGACAACGATGGCGGCATCCACATCCTTGAGGAAAGCGGAATCGATCCCCTCGGCACCCCGGCACCCGATCTCTTCTTGTACCGTGAAGGCGAGTTTCAGCGTACCGGAGAAGTTTGTGTTCCGGACGCGGTCAAGCACTTCCAGAATGGTTGTGATCCCGGCACGATCGTCAGCTCCAAGGATGCCGCTGGAACTGCGGAGGGTCGTGCCGTTTTCGAGAATGACCCGACCTTCCTCAATCAGTTCGACCGTATCCATATGAGCGGACAGCAGGATGGTCGGACCGACGCCACATGTAATGGTCGCCAGGACATTTCCCCGTTTGTCGGTATAGAGGAAATCCGTGCTTGATCTCAAATGATTGCGGAGATGCATTGCGACTAATCGCTCCCGTTTGCTGACACCCGGGATATCGAGCCATGTCAGCAAACGATGTTTAAACCGTTCCAGTCGTAAAGTCTTAAGGTAGTGTTGATCTGCGGTCAACCGGTAGAGACGTTCCGCAAACAGCAAGAGGGAGGCGAATCCGCTTCTGCGGTAGTTCAGCTGCAACGTCAGATGAATCAGTTGCATCGTCATCTGGTGTGGCAAGGCAAGTTGAAGCAGTTGCCATTGCTCCAAAGAAGGTGCTTGCTGGAGGACGATTGAAGCTTGACCGCGGGCATGTCCGTCACAACAAGACAATGTCAGGATACCAAGGGTGTTCAGCCAACGGACGGGATCAAAGGAGTGATACGGCAAGTCATCCGTCAATGGATTTACCATCGCTTCTTGCCCGGGCAGATCCTTAAAAGGAACCTGCTGGATCCACTCAATCAGCCGGCGATCGCTCCAGTCCTTAATCGGATATTGTAAAATGGATTGAGTCAAACGGGCCACATGTGTTTTGCTGAACCGGTCGTCCTGGCTCAGACCGTGTCGCGCTAAGAGAATCGCTGCGTTTGTCATAAAAAACAGCTCCTTGTTGAATAAGTTGTTTTCAGTGTAGCAAGGGAGCTGTGACAGGCTGTCACACGTCAAAAATAGGAGGAAAAGCATGGAACAATCCGAACATCTCAAAGAAAAACGAACTGGGCGTAGATTTCCGAGAAGGACAGCTGAAGAATTGGAACTCCAACGTAAGATGAAACTTAACCATTTTGTTCGGCAAGCTGAGTTTTTTAAGCTATCGGAAAAACCGGACTTTGTTCAAGCCAAGAAGTGGCTGTTACAGGCACTACATATAGAAAAGAATCATCCGATTGCCAATTATCGACTGGGATATCTTCTTTACCGTGAGCACCAGTATGAAATGGCGGTTTATCATTTTAAGACTGCGCTTGACGGCACGGAGAACGATGTCTTGAGTGAGACACAGTTGATTTTAGCGAATACATTTCTCGTTAATTGCGGAATGGCGATTACACGGGAGGCCTTGCGTGAGTTAGAGGATTTGGGACTTCGAATCGAAGGGGAGATAGATCAAGAACGCATCGAACGCTACCGCGCTGAAATGCTTGTCCAAGAAGAGAATATGCTAGATCGTCTGTATTATCGGAAAATCACGGCAGGACATGAAACGATCATCAATGAAGAACAGTTTTACGACATCCGTCCGGATAAAGGAGAGCTGTTACTCCGAAGTTCGGATGATGGGAAAACGTTGCAGGTAGATGGAAAACCAGCTGAATTATTAAATCTGCATATGTTCTTAACGCTCGTGTTACTGAATCAAAAAGCATTTCAACCATATCCGGTTTTACAGGATGCTTTGTCTGAATTAGGGGGACAAAGGATTTCTTACAACTATATGCGACAGTTAATTCGGAGAATTCGTGATCAGTTTGTTACGTTGAATTTGATTGAATCGACATCTATTTCTTCTCCTGATTCTTCACGTCCTGTCCAAGGATTTCGCATTCACCCGAACTGGTCGGTGACGATTCTTTGTCGGGCAGATGATTTCATTGTATTGTCTTCGAGGACGGAATGAGAAATGGAATCCGTTTCGGTTGGCAAAACAGTAAATATAATGACTGAAGGAAGCGATCGTTTTGATATGCTCCCCAATAGGTAGACAGATGAAATAAACAATCTGTTTTTCTATTAGGGGGGTCTTTTTTATGACAAGAACTAAGCATTCCGTTGAACAAAAATTAGAGGCGCTCCGAATGCTTGCATCCAATAAGTATACGGTCCAGGAAGTGTGTAAGACCCATCGGGTCTCTAGGAGTACGTTAGAGCGTTGGAAGGCACGGTTGCATTCAGGTGGAGTGGCTTCTTTCGAGGAATCTTCTTCATTGAAAATCTATACGAAAGAGCTAAAGCAAGCAGCTGTCCGTGATTATCTCGAACACGGGTTTACAGCGCTTGAAGTCCTCTCAAAATATCAAATTAGTAGCACATCTGTTTTTTATGGATGGATCAAAAAGTATACTAGTCATAGCGAATTAAAAGACTCTAGAAAAGAGGCGGTTAAAGCTATGACAAAAGGCAGACAGACAACTTTAGAGGAACGGATTGAAATAATCGAATATTGTCTCCAAAACGGACGAAACTACAAACAGACATCCGTGATATTTGATGTCGCCTATCATCAAGTCTATGGATGGATGAAAAAATATGATGTCGACGGTATGGAGGGGCTCGAAGATCGACGCGGGCGGACGAAGCAGGAGGAAGAGCTGACTGAGGCGGAACGATTAACGCGTCGTCTCCAGCAGATGGAACGGGAGATCGAACGTCTTCGTATTGAAAATCTGTTCCTAAAAAAGTTGAAGGAGATCGAGAGGAGGAATTAATCAGTCAGATTCGGCTACAACGACGATATGTCGCCATCTACGAACTAGCGATAGAAGAAGCATCATCCATCGTGTTACTCTGTGAAATCGCACAGGTCTCACGTGCCGCTTATTATAAATGGTTGAACCGCACCGTGTCGGTGCGTGAACGAGAGAACCAGACCCTCCTAGAGGATATCCGAGTACTGTACGATCAAGTGAGAGGGATCTACGGATACCGTCGGATCACGATGACAATCAATCGCCGCCGCCGAGAAGATAATCTTCCTGTCTACAACGAAAAACGGATCCATCGTTTGATGCGTATTCATGACATCAAGTCGATCATCCGACAGAAGCGAAAGGGTCATAAGAAATCTACACCACAACATACAGCAGAGAACTTGATGAATCGTGATTTTAGTGCTTCTAGGCGAGATGAAAAATGGTGTACGGATATCACCGAGTTCAAATATGGAGTTGGAAAAAAGGCCTATTTGAGTGCCATTATGAACTGCTCCCCGTCAAGTAGACAGGCGAAATAATAAAAATCTTTTAAACGGCTTGAGCCCTGAATTCCAGCGGACTCAAGCCGTTTAGTCGTTCTTGGTATCGTTCTTCGTTATAGAATCGAATGTATTGCTGAATCGCATGACAGAGTTCGTCGAACTCCTCAAACTTATGTAGATAATAACTCTCACACTTCAATGCGCCCCAGAACGATTCCATCGGACCATTATCGATGCATTTACCGACACGAGACATACTTTGTGTAATGCCTGCTGCTTTCGTCATTCGACGGAAAGCATGCGACGTATATTGAAACCCACGATCGCTATGTAGAAGTGGTTGGCTTTCTGGTGCGCCCTGAAGGGCGCGTTCAAGCGTATCGAACACGAGTTGATTGTTATTCGAATGACCGATGACAAACGAACGAATGGATCCGTCGTACAGGTCTAGAATGGCACTTAGATACGCCTTTTGGGATGCGCCATACTTCAGTTCCGTGACATCCGTTACCCATTTCTGATTCGGTCCCGCCGCATGGAAATCACGATTCAGGATATTCTCTGTCGTCTGTTGAGGAAGGTGGCGCATATATTTGGGACGCTTTCGACGGATGACACAGTAGATTCGGGCAACGCCCATCAAGCGACGGATTCGCTTCGAGTTGACGTTTCTGCCAAAGCGACGTTTCAGGTTCAGTGTCATTCGGCGGTATCCGTAAATTCCGTTCACCGAATAGTGAATCTGGCACATCTCTTCGATGATCCGTGTGTTCTCGGTCTCCCGTACCGTCGGTACACGATGTAACCATTTATAGTAAGCTGCACGCGAGATACCCGCAAGGTCACATAAGGCTACGATGGGATAACCGAATTGCGCTGCGAATGACTGGATCGCCTCGTATTTATCTCGATTACGAACTTGGCTTAACGTGACCTCCTCTCGATCTCCTCTAACTTTTTTAGGAAAGCGTTCTCCATTCGCAGACGCTCATTTTCTTTCTCGAGTTGTTTCATTTCAATAGTGAAACGTTCTCCAGCGGTCAATTCTTCCTTCGGTTTCCGACGTCCCCGGCGGTCCAACAGTGCGTCTATCCCGTCTTTCTCGAACTTCCTTACCCAGCTGTAGATTTGTTGATACGAGACCCGATGGGTCTTCATGGTGTGTTGATAGTCTTTCCCGTTCTGTATGCAGTCCATAACTGCCTCGACGCGCTCTTCGAATGTTGTTTTTCTTGCTTTGGTCATAGTGAATCGCTCCTTCAACGGTTTCCCTTGAGTACTATGACCAGTATACTGGCTAATCCATCTTTGAAGCACGCTCTTACTCGAGATGCCGAATCTTAGCGTGGCACTCCTGAGTGATTCCTCACGGTCTAGCACTGCGCGTACGGCCTGTGTTTTCAGTTCTTCTGAATAGCGTGTCCATCCCGTTCTATTACTTAGAGCTGAGGCACCACCGTGACGGTATCGTCTTCGCCAAGTATTCAACGTATCGAGTGAAAGCTCGAAGAGCGACGCAATCTCCTTTAACGTATATGTTCCGTTATCGTACATCTGTATGATGTGTATTTTTTCATCAAGCAAAAATTTAGATGTGGCCATAGAAAAAGCTCCCTTCAAAAGTAGACAGTTTTGTTATTTCAACTGTCTACTTTTGTGGGAGCATATCAGGAGCAGTTCATTTAGATTGCTTCTTTTTTTGTATTCCGTAAAAAAATCTTTACCAAGAAGACAAAATGGTTTTAACTCACCGAGTTGTCTTCTCATAAAGATTTTTTGCGAAATACACATATAAAATCGGTTATCGTTCACAAGCGAAGTTATCTTTATCCCGATCCATCTTCGATTGATAAGCAGGATGCGTTGAAGGAACACCGTTCGGATAGACCTGTGTCAATTCTGTACAGTTTGCAAAAGAAGCATCTTTCTTTGCTTTAGCATCAGCTTTCGCTTTGGCATCAGCTTTCGCTTTGGCATCAGCTTTCGCTTTGGCATCAGCTTTCGCTTTGGCATCAGCTTTCGCTTTGGCATCAGCTTTCGCTTTGGCATCAGCTTTCGCTTTGGCATCAGCTTTCGCTTTGGCATCAGCTTTCGCTTTGGCATCAGCTTTCGCTTTGGCATCAGCTTTCGCTTTAGCATCAGCTTTCGCTTTAGCATCAGCTTTCGCTTTGGCATCAGCTTTCGCTTTGGCATCAGCTTTCGCTTTGGCATCAGCTTTCGCTTTGGCATCAGCTTTCGCTTTGGCATCAGCTTTCGCTTTGGCATCAGCTTTCGCTTTGGCATCAGCTTTCGCTTTGGCATCAGCTTTCGCTTTGGCATCAGCTTTCGCTTTAGCATCAGCTTTCGCTTTAGCATCAGCTTTCGCTTTGGCATCAGCTTTCGCTTTGGCATCAGCTTTCGCTTTGGCATCAGCTTTCGCTTTGGCATCAGCTTTCGCTTTGGCATCAGCTTTCGCTTTAGCATCAGCTTTCGCTTTAGCATCAGCTTTCGCTTTGGCATCAGCTTTCGCTTTGGCATCAGCTTTCGCTTTGGCATCAGCTTTCGCTTTGGCATCAGCTTTCGCTTTGGCATCAGCTTTCGCTTTGGCATCAGCTTTCGCTTTGGCATCAGCTTTCGCTTTGGCATCAGCTTTCGCTTTGGCATCAGCTTTCGCTTTAGCATCAGCTTTCGCTTTAGCATCAGCTTTCGCTTTGGCATCAGCTTTCGCTTTGGCATCAGCTTTCGCTTTGGCATCAGCTTTCGCTTTGGCATCAGCTTTCGCTTTGGCATCAGCTTTCGCTTTGGCATCAGCTTTCGCTTTGGCATCAGCTTTCGCTTTGGCATCAGCTTTCGCTTTGGCATCAGCTTTCGCTTTATCATCGGCTTTTGATTTAGCATCGGCTTTTGCTTTAGCATCGGTCTTCGCCTTATCCTCGTCTTCTTGCTCAGTCGTTACTTTATCTACATCTTGGTCCGGTTCATCGGTTTTTTGAATTTTCGCCGGAGCAACAGATTTTGACAAGGTATTCGGCGCATTAGTTTCAGCAAAATCCGTATCAGGTAATTCATATCCTAAAACGAATATGGCAATTAGTGTAGTAAGTATCATCCAAAGTAATGGTCGTTTCACAACAAACTTTTTATTGCGTATTTTTTGAAAGAATTGATAAGCAAAAAATAGGCTGACCAGAAATAAAATACCGGAGAAAACTGAAGTAGTGGCAATAGACCCTATTAACAGTAAGACAGTAAGAAGCATTGTTAATATTCCTATTATTACGAGAAAAACTCTATTCTTCATTTTATTTCACTCCTTTTATATTTTATTATGTAAAATATAGGCTCATCACCATAACACGTGGTTGCTATTTTAACGACCAAGCTCAAGGCGCAATCTCAAAAAGAATCGTTCGAGGTTTCGGTAGCCATAACCACGACGTTTAATGAGCTTAATCTTATTGTTCGTCCCTTCCATTTTCCCATTCGATAGTGTCGATACAATGGTTTGACGCATCGCTTCTTCACGGCCACGAATCGCTTTCGCGATTTTCGCAAGAGGTCCGCATGGATGAAATTGATAACGTTCCAGCCAGTCTTTCAGTCTTCGGCATGCCTGCCCGTCGCACGTTGCTTTCAACACATATCGAATATGTTGGAGTCCTTGATAAAGATCCCGGGTAAACGAGTCTTCTAGAATACAAGAATGGGCGACCTCTCGATCTTCAAGAGCCAATGCTTCCGGACGACAAGCGAGAGCACGATCAATCACACGAACATGATGATGGCGTCTTGCCTCGTTCAAAAAACGACGCCGGCGGCGAAGAGCATCCGTAAAGAACTGGATGAGATGAAAACGATCCAGCACATGCGCTGCATTCGGGAAGACACGAGTAGTTGCCTTCGCCATCGCAGGTGCAAAATCACTGACGACAGAACGAACATCTCCCAGTACACCTTGAAGCGCAGCCGTAATCGCCGATACGTCCCGGCCCGGGACGATAGACAGAAGACGTCCAGTCTTGGCATCAAGAACGATCGTCGCATAGTGGTGTCCTTTTCTCGTGGCGAACTCATCGACGAGGATGTGTGTCGCCTGTCCCACTGTATCCACTGAAGCGTACTGATAAAACCACCGTTCCACAGTCGTATAAGGAAGTTCATATTCATGCGCAACATCTGAAATTGTCCGGCCATGGCACCGTTCTGTGATGCCTTTTCGGAACACTTCGGTAGAAGTACGGACGAGTCCGAGACCGTAGTCATATACGAACGTCAAATCACAAGAGAGGCATCTTTGACGTGGGACATCCAGTTCGATCCACAAGGCACCGACTCCCCACGCATGACCGTGTCGAAAACGACGACGTTTTTTCGAATGCAGGATGGTCTTTTTTTCGCATAGCGGACAAGGGATTTCATGTGTATCAGGAATGACAGGAAATACGTGCGGTTCTTCATCGGACGACATCTGGATTTGAAAAAGGGCTGGAAGCGGAAGAATTAATTTGATAAACTGTTGGGACAAGGCGAAAACTCCAATCGTGGTTTGTCTAGACAACAATTACGATACCGGGGTTTTCGCTTTTTTTCTATGTTCGATTTAAAATCCGATGGATTTTATGTGTCAACCACACCTTATGGTGATGAGCCAAAATATAACATATTATTAAAAAATGGGAATGGAATTTTAAAAATAACAATAGGAAATATAAACAGGTAAGTAAGACAAAGTTAATAAATAAATGTCAAAAATAAAAAAGCATTTTCTAATAAAATACTCTATAATCAAATTATCACTAAAATTTGGAATTTCAGAATTGAGGAAGAATTGACATGAACAAAGCAGTAAAACTCATCATGACAGGTGTACTTAGTCTCTCATTGATCAGTGTGACATCAGCTGAAAGTCACGCGGCGACGAAAGCCAAGGCATTCAAAAACTGTACGGAGATGCAGAAAACGTACAAGGGTGGAGTTTCGAAGAAGGCGGGACTCAAAAACCGGACCGGCTACGACAAAAACGGCAAAGCCATCTACAAAGAGACAAAATACAAAGCTTATGTCAGCTTAGCGACGTATAACCTTAATACAAAAAGTGACCGTGACAAAGACGGCATCGCCTGCGAACGTTAAAAAAAGACCCGCTTCCGATTTTTCGGAAAGCGGGTCTTCGTCTGTTTAGTTGAAGTTTTTCTTGAGGAAGTCTGTGACTTCGTCCGGTGTTTTTGCGTTGGCACTGTGCAAGTGACCCAGTTTCTCGTTGTTTTGGAAGACGAGCAGGCTTGGAATCCCCATGACGACGTTGTCCGATGCGATTTCCGGGAATTCATCTTTGTCGATCGTATAGATCGGCAGTTCGCTGAATTGTGCTTCGACGTCCGGCATGAAGTAGTCCATCCGTTTGCAGTCCGGGCACCAGTCGGCTTCGAACTTGATGATGACCGGTGTGTCGCTTGCGATCAATTCTTTAAACGTATCTTCACTTTTAATGTAGTTACTCATGTGTTAGTTCCCCCTGTTAATGTGTGTAGTTTCAGTGTACTGATTCCAAGGGCAAGATGCACGAATTATGATTGAAGGATATCCAGTTTCTGCAAAAATGTTGTAGAGTGAAACAGCGTTCAGTATGCGCAAATTGCACAAGAAGCACCATGCAACAACAAAAGATGAATTGCCCTCAGGAAAAACTATTGGTCTTTTATTAATTAACTAGTTTTAAGCAAAATGATTTCTATAGACCCACTTGATTTCAACCTGTTACGATGAGGTTTGCTAATCGACAGAGCGAGTGGGGGCGACAAAAATGGATCAACAAAAATATGATAATTTAAAGCTTGGTGAGCGTGGTGCGATTATTAGCATCATTGCCTATATTGTGTTATCAATTGTTAAATTAATTGTCGGCTACACGGCGGATTCAGCGGCTTTACGAGCGGATGGTTTGAACAATACGACAGACATCATTGCATCGATTGCCGTCTTAATCGGATTACGGATCTCAAGACGTCCGGCAGACGATGATCATAAATACGGGCACTGGAAAAGTGAGACGATTGCTTCGATGGTCGCTTCCTTCATTATGATGGCAGTTGGTCTCCAAGTATTGATTGATACGATCTCGACGTTATTCGAAGGCAAACAGGAGTCGCCTGACATCGTCGCGGCCTATGTCGGGATTGGTTCTGCCATCGTGATGTACTTCGTCTACCGTTACAACCGGAACCTGTCACGGAAAATTGACAGCAAGGCGGTCATGGCGGCCGCTAAGGATAACTTGTCCGATGCCTGGGTCAGTATCGGGACGACAGTCGGAATCGTCGGTTCCCAGTTCGGGATGCCGTGGCTCGATATCGTGACGGCGATCATCGTCGGGTTCTTGATCTGTAAGACCGCGTGGGATATCTTCTCGGAAGCGTCTCATGAACTGTCGGACGGCTTTGATGAACACAAACTCAAAATGTATGAAGATGTGATTTATGATCTTGACGGCGTCAAAGGGATTAAATCGATCAAAGGCCGAAATTACGGCAACAATGAAGTCGTCGATGTCGTGATTCTCGTCAATTCGCAACTGAATGTCCATCAAGCGCACGATATCGCGACGAAGGTCGAGGATACGTTGACCGATGAGTACGGCGTCTACGACATTCATGTCCATGTCGAGCCGGAATGAAGCAGATAAAAAGAACGATCGTCTTCTGACGATCGTTCTTTTTTAATTCAGGGGTTTATATCCCATCACTGCAACAGTATGGAATTGTCTTGAAACAGGACCTTCGACAAAGATAACATCGGAAAATCCATGTTTTTTTGCCGCAGGAAGGAGTTCGACCTGGACTAAGTCTCTCACACCGGTCCAAATGACATCATTTTTACTGTCACAGAACGTGATGACAAAATGACCGCCCGGTTTTAAGGCATGGTAGAGAGTTGCTAAGGTACCGGAGATGTTTTCCCAAAAATAGAGCGTGTGTATAGTAAATACTTTGTCGAACTGCTCGTTTGGAAAAGCTAATTTGTTTAGGTCGCCGTATACGATATTGACTTGATTCGACCGAATGGCCTGTTTATTTCTGATTTGTGCGGAACGAATCATGGTTGAAGAAGAATCGACACCAACAATCTGTTTCGCTAATGATTGATGGACAAGTCGTTCGATGGCATAACCTGCCCCGCAGCCGAGTTCTAGAATGGTGTCCTCTTTTTGGACGTTCAGCAGATTTACGGTCCACTCAGTCTCCGGTTGATGTTGCCTCACCATTTTTTCCCCGATGTATGTGCCAAACCGTCCTGTAGGATGTGCATATTGCTGATCAATGAAACGTTTAATGGTTGCAATGATGGTGATCCGCTCCTTCCGTTTAAAAATTCCGTTCGATCGTTAATGCCAGTGCGCCAACTTGTTTCTCTGATTCTCTTGAGTATATCGTATAGGTTGCCTTTCACAAGTCATGGACTTGGACAGCTTGTTGCTTTTGATCATTCAAGCGGATTTCGACCACTTTTTTTGACAACGATTGACTGAAAAGGTTCTTCATATAATCCCATCCTATGTAGCAACTCAGTTTCTCCTTCCTGACAATTCCCTTGATTTTGAAGATACTTCATGATACTTGAAACGACCAATCGCTCGATGATGAATATGTGCATTTTCACATTGTTTATTGATTGACATTGGGAATTAATCGGCGTAATTTAATTTATATAGATAATCGTTCGATATGGAACGATTCAAAATGGAACATGGAGGTGGAAGGATGGAAACGGAACAACGTGAGCCGGTCCGTTCGACGGCAATGATGCAATCTTTTTGGAATGTCCAGCGGCATCTCGTTCGGGCAGCCCATCAGACGGCACAGGAAAATGGACTGAGTTTACCGCAATTTCACAGCTTGATGACGATTGCGCCAAGAAGCCCGATTACCCAAAAGGAACTTGCCGCACATACGCATTTACCGAAAAGTACGCTCAGTCAATCGATTGAAGGGCTTGTTCAATCAGGCTGGGTGATCCGGGAAACGAATCCGGACAACCGGCGCGAGGTCGTCTTGAATTTAAGTGATCACGGACGGCAGTTCGTCGATGCGATCAAGCGGCAGGAGGCGGGGATGCAACAACGGCTCGAACAGGTCCTCGATCAGATTGACCCGGCTGCCTTTGAACAGATGCTCAAGACGCACGAACAAATTGCAGACGGATTAAAAGACATCTTGTCACCAGGAAACGGAGGCTGTGCAGATGATTAAGTTACTCAAAAATCTGACGACCTATAAATGGGCCGTCTTCGCCGTCTTGATTCTCGTCTTCGCCCAATCGATGTCCGATTTGTATTTACCGACCTTGATGGCGGACATCATCGATAACGGTGTTGTGACGGGCGATACGGCGTACATTTGGAAAATCGGAGCGGTCATGCTGGGGATTACCGGGCTCGGTGCACTCGCCGCGATTACTGCCAGCTATTATTCCTCAAAGGCGGCGATGGGACTTGGGCGCGACATCCGCCGGAAAGTCTTTAACCACGTCGAACGGTTTACGTTACAAGAGTTTGATCAAGTCGGAACGGCGTCTTTGATTACCCGGACGACGAACGATATCACGCAAGTCCAGCAAGTCGTCATCATGATGTTGCGTATGGTCGTCAGTGCGCCGATCATGTTCGTCGGGGGTTTGATCATGGCCGTCTCGAAAGACGCCAAACTGTCACTCGTCATCGTCGCCGCGATGCCAGTTTTGGTCGTATCGATCTTGTTGATCCTCTGGAAAGGGGTTCCGCTGTTCGGACAAGTCCAAAAACGACTCGACCGCTTGAATTTGGTTTTACGGGAAAATCTGACCGGGATTCGTGTCATCCGGGCTTTTAATCGTGAATCGGAAGAAAAGGTTCGGTTAACGAAAGCGAATGCCGACTTGACGGACGTCTCGATCAAAGTCAATAAAATCATGGCCTTTTTGATGCCGGTCATGATGCTTGTGATGAACTTGACGGTTGTTGGTGTCATTTGGTTCGGTGGAATCCGGATCAACAACGGCGGGATGCAGATCGGGGATTTGATGGCGTTCATTCAATATGTCATGCAAATCATGTTTGCCCTCGTCATGGCATCGGTCATGTTCGTCATGATTCCCCGTGCTGCCGTCTCGGCGAAACGGATCAATGAAGTGTTGGAGATGGAACCGACGATGGTCGATGCCGGAACAGCTTCTGCCGACCGCGAACGTGGAACCCTTGTCTTTGATCATGTGACGTTCAGTTATCCGGGCGCGGAAGCTCCGGTCTTATCCGATATCAGTTTTACGGCTCGACCGGGTGAAACGACGGCCGTGATTGGCGGAACCGGCTCCGGGAAATCGACGCTCGTCAACTTGATTCCCCGGTTTTATGACGTGACGAACGGCAGTATTCAAGTCAACGGTGTCGACAGCCAGGCTGTCCCGCAAGAGGAATTACGCTCAAAGATCGGCTTTGTGCCGCAAAAAGCGCTGTTGTTCACGGGAACGATCGCGGACAACATCCGCTTCGGGAAAGAGGATGCGACGGACGAAGAAATTCGACATGCAGCGCGTGTCGCCCAAGCGACGGATTTCATTGAACGGATGCCAAATCAGTATGACTCGATCCTTGAACAAGGCGGATCCAACGTCTCCGGTGGTCAAAAACAACGGTTGTCAATCGCTCGGGCACTTGTCCGCAAACCCGACATCTATGTCTTTGACGACAGTTTCTCAGCACTTGATTTCAAGACGGACGCGACGTTACGCAAAGCCTTGAAGCAGGAAACGGGTGAGGCAACGGTCTTGATCGTTGCACAACGTGTCAGTACGGTCATGGATGCCGATCAAATCATCGTCCTTGAAGAAGGACGCATTGCCGGAATCGGAACGCATGACGAACTGTATGAAACAAACGACGTCTATCAAGAAATCGTCAAATCCCAACTGTCAGAGGAGGAGATCGCATGAGTACAAGTACAACAAAACGTCCTGCCGGCGGCCCTCCAGGTGGACCAGGTGGTGGTCCCGGCGGCGGGAACATGATGATGATGGGCGAAAAACCGAAAAACTTCAAAGCGACGTTCCGCCGGTTGCTCGGTTATCTGAAGCCACGCCGGACGGCCTTGATTGCTGTCTTCATCGCTGCGATTCTCAGTACGGTCTTCATGATTGCCGGACCGAAAATCATGGGAACGGCCATCACGGAACTGTTCGAAGGGGCGTACGCGAAGTTCCAAGGAGTTCCGGGAGCAGAGATCGACTTTACGAAAATCGGGCAGATTCTGTTATTACTCGCCGGACTGTACGTCATCAGCAGCCTGTTCAGTTACATTCAGCAATACATCATGTCGAGTGTCGCCCAGAAAACGGTCTATGATTTACGCGAAGACGTCAATCAGAAACTCGAACGTTTACCGCTGAAGTATTATGACGGGCGTCCAAACGGCGAGACGCTCAGTCGTGTCACGAATGACATCGATACGATCGGCAGTACGTTGCAACAAAGTGTGACATCCTTCATCACCTCGATCGTGACGATTGTCGGGATCTTGATCATGATGTTGACGATCAGTCCGATCTTGACATTGATCTCACTTGTCTCGTTACCGCTCTCGATTTTTGCCATTCGTCCGATCTTAAAACGGTCACAAAAGTACTTTGCCGATCAACAACGGACACTCGGACAATTAAACGGGCACGTCGAAGAGATGTATACCGGTCATCCGGTCGTCAAAGCGTTTGGTCATGAACGAAAAGCGGTTGAACAATTTGATGCCGTCAATGACGAATTATATGAAGCGGGGCGAAAAGCCCAGTTCATCTCCGGGATCATCATGCCGATGATGATGTTCATCGGGAATATCAGTTATGTCTTGATCAGTGTCGTCGGGGGGATTCTGGTCACCCAGCGCAGCATCTCGATTGGGGACATTCAAGCGTTCATCACCTATACCCGCCAGTTCACGCAACCGATCACCCAGACGGCAAACATCGCCAACATCGTCCAGTCGACGGTCGCGGCAGCAGAACGGGTTTTTGAACTGTTGGATGAAGAAGAGGAAATCAAAGAAGTCACGACCCATCAGTTGACGAAAGCCGACGGAGCGGTTGCCTTTGAACACGTCGACTTCGGTTACAGCGAACAGTTGTTGATCGAAGATATGAATATCGACGTCAAACCGGGTCAAACGGTGGCGATCGTTGGTCCGACCGGTGCCGGGAAAACGACGTTGATCAACCTGTTGATGCGGTTCTATGAACTCAATCGGGGTGTCATCCGGATTGACGGGATCGATACACGGAAGATGTCACGGGAAGATTTACGGACGACGTTCGGGATGGTGCTCCAAGATACGTGGCTCTTTAACGGAACGATTCGTGACAATCTCGCCTACGGGAAAATCGGGGCGACGGAAGATGAAATCATTGAAGCGGCAAAAACGGCCCACGCCGACCACTTCATCCGGACGTTACCGGACGGATACGATACGGTCTTGAACGAAGAAGCGTCGAATATCTCACAAGGACAAAAACAGTTGTTGACGATTGCCCGGGCGGTCCTCGCCGACCCACCGATCATGATTCTCGATGAAGCGACGTCAAGCGTCGATACGCGGACGGAAATCTTCATTCAAAAAGCGATGAAACGGTTGATGGAAGGACGGACAAGTTTTGTCATCGCCCACCGTCTGTCGACGATCAAGGATGCGGATTTGATTTTGGTCATGGATCAAGGCCGTGTCATTGAACAAGGGACACATGAAGCATTACTCAAAGCAAACGGCTTTTATGCGGATCTCTACAACAGTCAGTTCTCAGAAAAAGAAGTGGTCTAAGGAAAACCGATTCAGGGGAAGTGGACGCGGAAATGGCTTGTCCGTCTCTGACAGCGCAGGTACCTGCGCTTTTCCCTGTAGGAGTCGAGTGAATCAAAGAATTTAGATTGTAGATGAGCATTTAAGCGACAGCTTGTGGCAGTACCCAACCAGGGTGCTGTCTTTTTTTGTACAATCTTTTTTCTTGTCTTAGTATACCTGTAGGGGTATATTGTTGGCAGGAACTTATTTAGCAAAGGAGCAAACAAGATGAAAAATATTACGGCAAACGAGTTAGAACAAACATTAGAGCAAAATCCAACCACTCAATTAATCGATGTCCGCGAAACGGATGAATATGCAGCAGGTCATATCAAGCAGGCGAAAAATCTTCCGTTATCCGAACTGACAGAACGGACCCATGAATTGGAGGCAACACGACCGCTTCATGTCATCTGCTTATCCGGTGGACGGAGCATGAATGCATCAATGTATCTGGAGCAGGCCGGCTTCGATGTGACGAACGTGGATGGCGGCATGATGAGTTGGCAGGGCGACATCACTGAATAACACATTCTGATTACTTTTAAGGGGGAACTACCATGTTATTACGTTATTTCTATGATGAAAAGTTAGCACAAGCTTCTTATATGGTCGGCTGTCAGATGACGGGCGAGGCAATTGTCATTGATCCCTCCCGTAATATCGAAGGGTATCTCAAAGAAGCGGCAAAAGAAGGATTACACATCGTCGCGACGGCAGAAACACATATCC
Source organism: Exiguobacterium antarcticum DSM 14480 (assembly GCF_000685865.1). Lineage (GTDB taxonomy): Bacteria > Bacillota > Bacilli > Exiguobacteriales > Exiguobacteriaceae > Exiguobacterium_A > Exiguobacterium_A antarcticum. Next base: position 1,775,606 of record NZ_JMKS01000003.1, read on the forward strand.
ATGCTGATTTCGTCTCCGGTTCCCGCGAGTTTGCCGAACGATTCGATACGACGGCCTATCTGTCTGACGAAGGGGACGCCGACTGGAAGTACGGATTTGCTTCGGACATCGAAGCGAAACTCGTGACGGACGGCGACCGTTTTAAAATCGGAAACGTGACGTTTGAAGTCATGCATACACCGGGTCATACACCGGAACACATCTCATTTTTGTTATATGATCGCAGCCAGACGGTACCGATGGGGATCTTTACGGGAGATTTCGTTTTCGTCGGTGATATCGGACGTCCGGATTTACTTGAAGAAGCAGCAGGTCTTCAAGGGACGACAGCCGTCGGAGCGAAGCAGATGTTCGAGTCGTTGAAACGATTCAAAGCGTTGCCGGATTTCGTCCAAGTCTGGCCGGGGCACGGTGCCGGCAGTGCTTGTGGGAAAGCACTTGGTGCGATTCCGACGACGACAGTCGGTTATGAAAAACGGACGAACTGGGCGTTGCAGATGGAGGACGAAGTCGCATTCGTTAAAGAATTAACGACGGATCAGCCTGAACCACCCAATTACTTTGCGACGATGAAACGCGTCAACAAAGAAGGGATTGCCGTGACGACGACACTTTCTTCACCACGTGTCGCAGACGCTACAGAAGTAAACGAATTGGTCAAAACGATGCAAGTCGTCGATACACGTAACGGAAAATCGTTTGCAGCGGGTCATATCCCGGGGACGATCAACATTCCTTACAACTCGAAGTTCGTCACGTGGGCGGGATGGTTACTCGATTTTGATCATGAGATTGCTGTGATTGCGGAACCGAATCAACTTCAGACGATCCAGACGGATCTCCAATCGGTTGGTCTCGATCGTTTTGTGACACTGATCGATGTCGCAGGTTTACCGAATGAACAATTGACGGAACGGTATCCGGACTGTAGTGCAGAAAAAGCAGTAGGAGCGGCAGAAGCAGGTGACGTCTTTGTCCTGGATGTCCGGAACAAAACGGAATGGGACGGCGGACATTATGAAAAAGCCGAACGGATTCTGCTCGGGAAACTGGCATCACGTTACGAAGAGATTCCGACCGATCGTCCCGTCGCGGTGCATTGTGCGTCCGGTGTTCGTTCACGGATGGCAGTCAGTGTGCTGCAAGCACTTGGGATTAAGGATGTCATCAATATCGATGGTGGATATGCGGCGGTTCAAACGGTCCTCAACCAACAAGCCTTAACGGAATCGTGACAGTGACATACTAAAAAGCATAATTTTTTTCCAATGGATGGTTCTTAATAGAATCATCCATTTTTTTAAATACTATTCACAAAATCCCACTTTCAGGTTAAAAGTGGTTTAATAATTCCTTAAGCCGGGGAAATTAAAGAAGTGTCGGAAATATATTAATTTATTTAGAAATGAAGGAGCGTGGCAGGATGAACAACTTTTGGAACAGTACGTCATTTGACGTAAACGGGATCCTTGGGACTCTCGGTAACATTTTAGGAGCACTTATCGTATTCCTTATCGGATGGCTGATTGCGAAACTGATCGCAAACGGCATTCAAAAGGCATTGGAAAAATCTGGTGTCGTCAACAAGTTGTCACCACAAAAAGAAGGTACGCCACCACAAAAGAAAAAGTGGACACCGGAAAAAATTATCGGGACTGTCATCTTCTGGCTCTTGATGGTGTTCGTCTTAATCTTAGTCTTCAACATCTTGAACCTTAACATCATTGCAGGACCACTCGCGGCTACGATGAGCACCTTGCTCGCGGCAATCCCGAACATCTTGCAAGCAGCCTTGATTCTTCTTCTTGCTTACGTCATCGCGGTTGTTCTCCGCATGGTCATCGTCAAAGGTGGAACGAAGTTGATGTCGAACGAAAAAATCCGTTCGAACAAAATGCTTCAAGGTCAAACGGATCTGTCTAACTATCCGAAGATTGCAGGCGAAATCGTCTTCTATCTTGTGTTGTTACTGTTCTTGCCGGGTGTACTCGGTGCCCTTAACATCGAAAGTGTTTCGGAACCGTTCAGTCAGTTACTATCGTCGTTCCTTGGATTCATCCCACGTCTGATCGCTGCAGCAGCTATCTTCTTCGTCGGATTCCTTGTTGCGAAAATCGTTCGCGACATCGTGACGAACTTCCTGCATGCTGTCGGAACAGACAAATTTGCTTCACGCTTCAACATTGGTACAAACGAACCAAAAGACACAAAATCACTTTCTTCAATCCTTGGTACAGTCGTCTTCATCTTGATCTTAATTCCGATCACGATTTCGGCACTTGATCAGCTCAACATCAAAGGAATCACAGGACCAGCCATCAATATGTTGAATGATGTCCTTGGTATGATTCCAAACATCATCATCGGTGTTGTCTTGATCCTTGTGGGTCTCTATATCGGTCGTTTTGTTAAAAAATTCGTTGCTGACCTCTTGTCGCGCCTCGGATTTAACAACTTGACGCGTCACTTGAAAGTCGGTAGCTGGGATGCAAACAATGCATCGACATCACCATCATCAATCGTTGGATCACTTGTTGAGATCGTCATCGTCGTCTTGTTCGTCGTCGAAGCCTTCAACTTGATTGGTCTTGAGTTCATGGTTGACCTGGGTCGTGCTGTTCTTGCCTTCCTTCCGAGTGTCTTGACTGCGATCATCATCTTGGCCATCGGTATCATCATCAGTAACTTGGTGAAACGTACGATGGACAGCCTGTTCGCCAACTCAGATTTAAAAGTTCTGTCGAGCGTCGCGAAATACGCCATTCTTGCTCTTGCTGTCTTCATGGCACTTGATCAACTTGGTGTGGCAGCTACAATCGTCAATTCAGCGTTCATCTTGATCCTTGGTGCGGTTGCACTGGCTTTCGGACTTGCATTTGGTTTAGGTGGTCGTGATAACGCTTCACGTTACCTCAATCGTTTACAGAAAAAAGCCGAAAACACAGACATCGACACATCAAACCTGCCAACAAACAACACACCGTCTGCTTCGACGAAGCCAAGCTTAAAAGAAGCAGCTAAAGGTGCAGCGTCAAAAGCAGCAGATGATGTGACACCAGATCAAGCACCACAAGCTTCTAAATCATCATCAACGAATGTGAACCCGACACATGGTACGCCAAAGGGTGCACTTCCTGAAAATGATTTAGCACAACAGGACGATTACCCGATCGATCCGGACACGAACCGTGGTCCGAATCTGGATCATCCGAACGACCGTCCGTAAATCAACTGACTCCTTCGCTGTTCCGGCGAAGGAGTTTTTTTGCTTATCTGCTGTGCCGCATAGCTGTATTGTAGAAAAACGACAAAACTGGTTTGACCAATTTGTGAAAAAACACAGAAAGTTATGCTTATAAAAGCTGACATCGTTTGTTATGATAAGAAAGTCAACTGGAAAATGATTTGAATATTCAGAAAAAAGAGAAAGTTCGGAGGGTGTTTTATGAGTTTGCTTCGCAAAAAAGATGTCAGTGTCATGATGGATCAAAAAAGTCATTCCAAGCTGGCACGGCATTTATCGGGTTTTGATCTGGTCTTACTCGGTATTGGTGCTATTATCGGGACGGGGATTTTCGTCTTAACTGGAACAGGGGCGTTGTATGCAGGACCTGCTTTACCGGTCGCCTTTATTATTTCTGCTATTGTCTGTGCATTAGCCGCCCTCTGTTATGCAGAATTTTCATCGATGATTCCTGTGTCAGGTAGTGTCTACACCTACACGTATGCGACAATCGGAGAACTCGTTGCCTGGATTATCGGTTGGTGTCTCATTTTGGAATATGGTTTAGCGTCGAGTGCGGTCGCAACAGGCTGGTCCGGTTACTTCCAATCGTTGTTATCCGGCTTCGGCATTGGGTTACCGACGATGTTGACGGCTGCACCGGGTGCTGTACCCGGCAGTGAAACATTCTTTAACTTACCGGCCTTCTTGATTTTGATGGTCATCACGTTTTTACTGTCGATGGGAATCAAGGAAACAAAACGAGTCAACAATATCATGGTCCTCGTCAAAGTCGCCGTCGTCATCTTATTCATCGTCGTCGGGATCTGGTACGTCGAACCTGGTAACTACACACCATTCGCACCGTTCGGTATCAGTGGTGTCTTGCAGGCGTCAGCAATCGCTTTCTTCGCCTACCTTGGTTTTGACGCCGTCACATCAGCAGCAGAAGAAGTGAAGGATCCAGGCCGTAACTTACCGATCGGGATCTTAGGATCGCTTGCAATCGTCACCGTTTTGTATGTCGTCGTATCGGCCATCATGGTCGGAATCGTCCCGTTCAAACAATTTGAAGGCGTCGACAGCCCGGTTTCACTCGCATTAAAAGTCGCTCGTCATGACGTTTGGTCTTGTTCGTCTGTTGTTCGCGATGAGTCGTGACGGGTTACTGCCAAAAATCTTCTCGGACGTAAATGAGAAATCCCATACACCTGTGAAAGCGACATGGATTCTTGGTACGACGTCTGGTTTGATCGCTGGATTCGTTCCGCTCGGTACGCTCGCGGAATTGATCAACATTGGGACACTCGCTGCCTTTGCGTTGATTTCGATTGCTGTCATCATCCTCCGGAGAACACGTCCGGATTTGAAACGGGCGTTCAAAGTACCGTTCGTGCCGTTTTTACCGATTCTTTCTGTGCTTGCGTGTATCATGTTGATGGTGAACTTACAGCTGTTCACATGGATCGCGTTCTTTATCTGGACAGGAATTGGACTTGCTGTTTACTTCCTGTACGGAAGAACACGCTCAAAATTGCACCAATGAGATTTAGCCATCCAGGCACGTTTCTGGATGGCTTTTTTTGTTTGTTTTTTTGCAGGAATGAACAAGCAAAAAGGCGAACGATTGTAAAGAAAGGGGCGATCCGAAATGATTCATATTAAACGGGCACCTGATACAGAAACGGCATTTTTAGTGATGAAGGAAGGGTTCAGCGACTATATGATTCCACTGGGGCTTTCGCTCGAGGTGTTTCAAGAACGGATTTTAAAACGCGATGGCAATCAGCTCGAGCATTCCTTTATCGCCTACCACGGCGAACGACCGGTCGCGATTTGGTTAAACGGACTGAAGACAATCAAGAAAAAGACAGTCATGCGTTGTGGGGGACTGGGAGTCGATCCGCAGTACCGGCGGCTTGGAATCGCCAAAGCCTTATATGAAGCGCAACTGAGTTATGCCAAGTCCTTGAACGTCGACTGTCTGATGCTTGAAGTCATTCAGGGAAATGAGCCGGCCATTTCGCTCTATCAGAAATTTGGTTACCGCACAGTCGACGAACTCGGCTATTTTCTTCGGGAAGAACCCGACCAGACGGAGCCGCTTATCGAGATTGATGCTGTTGCATTTGAGCGACGCTACATACAGCAAGGGGAATACATCTGGCAACAAGATCAGACGGTAATGAAGCAGGCGCAAGCACAGTATTTTGAACTCGACGGAGCGTTCATTGCGACCGCCCATGAGTCGATTTTTGCGATTGTAACGGAAGAAGAAGAAGTGGCACGAATCGCGACGGAAGCGACACGCCGTTTGACGGGAACCCGTTATCAGTTGCAGTCGACCAATCAACAAGTGTGGAAAGATTTGCGTCAAGCTGGTTGGAAGCAACGGGAGTTAAAACAATTCGTCATGAGTCAAACGATCTGATTTGAACTACCTCCACCTACGCTTCACTTAGAGGTGGAGGATTCCTGAGTTATCCGACCTGACGGTCGAAACCTGATCAGGCTAACCCCGTCGTTCCGACGGTCGAAGAAGCTAAAATGCGTTCTGCTTCTTGTTTGAGATTCAGTCCTGCGTTCACATCACGGTCGTGATGGATGCCGCAACTCGGGCATGTCCATTCACGCAATCCAAGATGTTTCACGTCTTTGTGTTGATGTCCGCAACTGGAGCACAGTTGACTGGAAGCAAAGGTCTTGCCGACCTTGACGACAGTCTTCCCGTACCATTCTGCCTTGTACTCCAGCATGCGGAAGAACTCCGACCAGCTGACGTCCGAGATGGCCTTGCTCAACTTGCGATTCTTCTGCATGTTCTTCACCTGCAAGGTCTCGATCCCGATGACGTCGTGGTTTTTGACGATCTCGGTCGATACCTTGTGCAGGAAGTCGGTACGCTTGTTGGCGATCTTCTCGTGGATACGGGCAACCTTCCGCTTCTGCTTCTGATAGTTCCTCGCCTCGGAAAGCTTGACTTTCTTGTTCAGAGCGATGCGTTGACGGCGGGAGAGCTTGCGCTGTTCGCGCACCAGTTTCTTCTCAAGCAAACGGAAGTAACGGTCGTTCTTGTATACCGTGCAATCCGACAGGATGGCGAAGTTCTTGAGTCCTACGTCGACGCCGACGGATGAACCGGTCTTCGGCAGTTCGTTGATCTCCTGCTCGACGAGCAGGGAAACGAAGTATTTGCCTGAAGCGTTACGTCGGATCGTGGCGTTCAAGATACGGCCTGTAACCTGTTTCGAGTGGGCGAAACGAACCCATTTCAGCTTCGGAAGTTTGAGCTGGTTGCATCCAATCGAGACTTCAGGAAGCTGGTTTTTGCCTTGGATGTTGGTCTTGTACGACTGGACGGGATGGCGCTTGGACTTGAATCGAGGGTGTTCGTTCTGCTTCTTGAAGAAGCGATCAAACGCATCAGCAAGATGTTTGACGCTGATCTGAACAGATGTGCTATCGACTTCCTTCAACCAGTCGAACTCCTGCTTCAACAAAGGAATTTCTTTGGAACAAGAACCGTAGGACAGTCCTTTTCCAGTGGTCTTGTACGTTTCATCCCACTTCGCCAAGAAGTGGTTGAAGATGAAGCGCGAACACCCGATCGTCTTCGCGATCAGGATTTCCTGCTCTTTTGTGGGGTAGATTCTGAATTTGTAGGCCTTGTGCTTCAACACCATTTTTCACCTCCTTCAAAGGGAATATACCCGAAAGGCAGGCTGGCGATTCATCTCCCACTTTCACTTCGTTTAGAAGTGGGCGTATTCTCGCCAAATTTTGATAAAAAAGCCATGATGTGCGGAAGTCCCACGGGGGAACGCCACACATCACGGCTTTTTGTCAGGTCCATAAACTGATCATGACAAGAATGGCAAAAATCACAAATAGGATTCCGGTACCACCGAGCATGATCAGCATGATTTTGTTCATCATAAAACGACCTCGATTCTGTAGAGACTCAGATTCTTTATATTCGTTTACTAAAAAGAACGCTTTACGTGATAATCAGTTGGCATCATGTTTCATAACGGTTTAGATAATCTTCGATCATCACCCGGTGCGACCCGACGATCTTGTCCGGTAAATCCGTTAACGGGACATACGTCAACGCAACACTTTCTTCACTGATCCGTAACGTTCCGGATGTCTCGGATGCGATGTAAGCGAGGGTGACGCTTTGAAAGACGTCACCGTTCGCAAGCGTCGTGACGTAATTTTTTCCGGAATAGACACCAAGCAATGTCAGCTGTTCCGCTACGAGACCCGTCTCTTCCAACAGCTCACGACGGGCTGTCTCTTCCGGGGACTCGGCCCATTCCATCAGACCACCGGGCAGTCCGAACCGCACCTGCGTTTCATTGCGTTGTTCAAGCAGGATTTGCCCATCAGTGATGACAAGCACAACGGCACCGACTAAAATTAACGGCGTATGGCCGACTTGATCCCGCAGCGTCTTGACGTAATTCATCGGGAAACCTCCTGATGGAACGGACAACCGGTCGGAACGCTTGGTTCTTCCACCGGAGCAGTACTCGCAAAGAAGTTGGGTCGTTTGATGTCCGGATCAAAGTCTTTATGAAACAGGTGTGTCGTGGCGCCGCTCATCGGCGGAACGAGCCAAGACCAGTCCCCCGTGACATCCCGTGCACAGAGCGCTTCGTTTTTTTCGAATCGGGCAAATTGTTTGGCTGCCGTATGATGATCGACGATGGTCACGCCGGCTTGTTCAAATGAATCGAGAACAGCGAGGTTCAGTTCGACCAACGCACGGTCCTTCCATAAGGAACGTTCCCGTGACGTATTGAGACCCAGCTGTTTTGCGACAAGCGGCAAGAGATTATAACGATCGGTATCCGCTAAATTACGGGCGCCGATTTCCGTTCCCATGTACCAGCCATTAAACGGCGCACACGGATAGGAGATGCCGCCGATTTCGAGCCGCATATCGGAGATCATCGGCACGGCGTACCACTTGACCGTTTTGTCTCCGAATAAGTCGTAGTCGGGATGGGTGATCGTTACTTCGAGCACCAGGTCGTCCGGAAGCGGATGCAGGCTGATTTTCCCATCGAGTTCAATCAACAACGGCAAAACATCAAAGGCGGTTCCTTGACCGGACCAACCGAGTGACTGGCACTGTTTGGTAAAGGCAACTGAGTTCGGGTCCCCGATGATGCCATCCGGGATCTCATATCCGGCATAACGAATCAACTGATGATTCAAGACGCGGACCCGGTCCGGGTGGAAAATCGTGATCGTCGAGCGGACCCGACCATCATTCGTCGCATAAGCGATATGTTCAAACAAGGCTTCGCGGACGGTCTCGATCGTCACGGCATCCCGTGCGTCGATGACATGGAGTTGATCCCAAAACAGACGTCCGATACAGCGATTGCTGTTGCGCCAGGCCAGTTTTGCCCCATACGCTAACTCTTGGGACGTTTGTTCATATGTCCCTGTCCGTAAAATTTCTTCCTGGACTTGATGCAGGCGATGGCTGTCTTGCGGGTATTGTTCTATATAGTCATTTAAGAAGCGTTCTGCTTCGGCTAATAAAGTAGGCACGGCGTAGAATCCTTTCTTTCCTCCAACACGGCAGTTGTTCTTGTATCAGTGTACCGTCTGTTTTCCGTTTCTGCCACTCGCTGACCGTTTTTCACTTTTTTACAAGTTCAAAAGACGTTGAAAGTTTAGAAATAGCATCAAAAGGGGGATAGAGGAAAGAATCATTCGAAAGTGAGGAAATCTGTATGTCATTATTAAAACCTGTATTTGCGCGTTTCTTCGGCGAAGCCTTCTTTGATAAGTCGGCCCAACTCGCCTATTATCTGATGTTGTCCTTATTCCCATTTTTATTATTTGTGGTTGGTTTGGTCTCATTTTTACCATTTACTTCGGGTGACGTACTCGATTTGATCCGTCCGTTTGCTCCGGCAGAAACATATGATTTGATTCGAAAAAATGTCGTCGGCATCTTTGACGATGGCGGACTGAAGCTTGCATCGATCAGTTTCCTCGCTGCTTTTTGGCTGGCATCCATGTCCGTTCAATCACTTGTCCGTTCATTAAATGATGCGTTGGAGGTGACACGGAAAGTCCCGTTTTGGAGAGGGTTGTTACAAGATTTTGGGTTTACGATTGGTATGATGGTCATCTTACCGACGTCTCTTCTTGTCCCGGTGGCTGAAAAGCTGACGAGACGCTTCATCAACCATTTTACGATCGTCGCTGATTTCGTGATGGACTATTCATGGATTTGGTTTTTATTCCGTTGGGGACTCGGGTCGTTATTCCTGTTGGTTTTCTTCATCTTGTTGTACCGGATGCTGCCGAGTGTCCGGCTGACTGTCCGCCAAGTCTTGCCCGGTTCGTTATTTGCGACGATTGCCTGGCAAGTCGTATCTGAATTCTTTTCGTATTACGCGGAATTTGGTAGTTATGACCGTCTGTACGGACAACTGGCCGGGATCATCGTCTTGATGACATGGTTTTACCTGTCTGCCGTCGTCCTGATGTTAGGTGGATTGATGAATGCCGAACGGATGCGTCAAAAGAAAGAAGACAAAATCTTAAAACCCGAAAAAATCAAACAAGAGACTGTCCGTTAAGGGTAGTCTCTTGTTTGACGTTGGATCATTTTTTGATAAAAGAACAGACTGATCAATCCGGTCGTAAACAAAGCGAGCAGGAGTAAAGAAAGTTGTTCATGGTGTGTCGTTTTCAAAAAGACACTCGTTGCGACAGCCGCATAGAAGCTTCCCAAACTCTTTTTGACAAAGTGAGTGCTGAAGAGATTAAGAAACGAAGCACCAAGGGGTGAACCGAGGAGCGCTCCGATAATCAAAACGATGCCTAAACCGAGCGGAGCCTGTGTACCCGAGATGAAATAACTCGTGACACCACCGAGTACAATCAACGTAGCCGCCGCGATACTCGTTCCAATGGCCTGTTTGAGCGGGAAACGCATCCATCCCATCAGGAGCGGTGTGAGTAAAAAACCACCACTGACACCCATCAAGGATGAAAGAATTCCGGCAGCTCCGCCAATTACGACCAATTTATAAAAAGAGGCGTGCGGAACGGGCGTCTCTCGGATGATTTTTTTTGCGGGTTTTAAGAATTGAATCGCAAACAGAAGGAGCAGGACGATGTACAGGGTGGAAATCACTGTGTCTGCTCCGCTATGTCGTTCCATCCAAAAGACGACAGGCGTAACGGCAGCTGACCCGATGATACCAGAGAATCCAATCGTGACAGCATCCCGAAGATGAAAGTTGTTTTGACGGAGATGCGCGAAGGTACCTGTCACCGTAGAACCAAGCGTCAACAGCAAACTTAAGACAATCGCTGTGCTGGGCGCGTAACCTAAAATCAATAAAAGGGGGGTGAGAATGATGCCTCCACCGATTCCGAAAAAGCCGGATAAAATGCCGATGGCGGTCCCAAGTAAAAGAAAAAGTAACAAATCCAATTGAGTTCCTTCTTTCTGTGAACTGATACAGATGACTCTACGGGTAAAGTAATGATTAGGAAAATGAATTATACTGATGCTAATGATCAGAAAAATAAATGAGGTGAAGGAATGAACTTTAATGAACTGAAGACCTTTGTCATGTTGGTCGAGACAAAACACTTTACGAAAACAGCTGAACAGCTGTATATTTCACAGCCGACGGTCAGCCTTCATTTAAAGCATCTAGAAGAACATTTTGGGCAAAGTTTGATTCATCGGCATACATTTAACAAAACGATTGAAATCTCGGAAGCAGGATGGATTGTTTATCGACATGCAAAAGAAATCCTGCACCAGACGATACGGCTGGAACAAGAAATGGATGATTTAGAAGGAATCACCCGAGGGACATTAAGAATCGCCGCGACACATACCATCTATGAAGCGATGTTAGAACAGATGATTCACGATTTTCTTCTTGCATACCCGGATGTTTCAGTCGATGCCCGCGTGATGAACCAAGAACAAGTAGAGCACGCATTACGCCATTACGAAATCGATTTAGGGATGGTGGAAGGACCACATCATTCACATCAAATCGATGCGATTCCTTTTGCGACCGACCGATTACGTATCATCGGTCACGAAAGCCTCGTTCCGGAGCAGGCCACTTGGATTTACCGGGAAGAAGGATCAGCTGCCCGTTTAGCACTGGAAACATGGTTAGCCACACAAGCGATTGTTCCAAAACGAATCATCACAGTGTATTCCAATCGGTTGATTAAACAATTGATCACAAACGGAACGGGGATCTCGATTCTCTCGGAACGTTTGGCAGGCACCTTACTTGAGTCAGAAAGATTTAAGACGCATGATGATTCACGAATTGATCAACGGATGTTTCAATTCATTACGTTAAAAGGGGAGACGACCCGCCTGTCCCAAAAGTGGATGAATGAACATTCCATATCAAACTAAAATCTTTTTCATTGACTTATACCCCTATAGGTATTATTGTATGGAATGTAGCCAATGGATATGACACAGGTCACACGGAAAAAGGAGAGTGTTCTTCGCATGGAAAAAGTATATGAAGACAAAATCATCCATCGGATGAACCGGATTGAAGGTCAGCTTCACGGCATTATCCGGATGATGAAAGAAGAAGCGTCCTGTAAAGATGTTGTCACTCAACTGAGTGCGACACGGAGCGCGATTGATCGCGTCATTGGACTTGTCGTGAGTGAAAATCTCATCGACTGTGTCACGAATGACGAAACAGCCGATAATCACGAACAGTCTGTAGCAGAAGCTGTTCAACTGTTACTGAAGAGCAGATAAAAAATTTTACAATGATTAATACCCTGTAGGGTAAAATAGATGGAGGAATTTTTCAGATGTCAGAGATTAAAAAAACAACGATTGTATTGTTCAGTGGAGATTACGATAAGGTCATGGCAGCGTATATCATTGCCAACGGAGCAGCCGCCTACGACCATGAGGTCACGATTTTCCATACGTTTTGGGGATTAAACGCGATGCGCAAGGATGAACCGATTCAACCGGATAAAACATTGCTTGAAAAAATGTTTGGCAAATTCATGCCACGTGGTGCCGACAAAATGCCGCTCTCAAAAATGAACTTCGGTGGTGCTGGTCAAAAGATGATCAAAAACGTCATGAAAAAACACAACGCAATGCCGCTTCCCGATTTAATTGAACTGGCAAAAGAGCAAGACGTGAAGCTTGTTGCCTGTACGATGACGATGGATTTGCTGGGATTAAAACAAGAAGAATTGCATGACGGGATTGAATATGCCGGTGTCGCTGCATACCTTGCCGACGCGGAAGACGGAAACGTCAACCTGTTCATCTAATCTCGAGGAGGGATGATACAAATGGATATCTTGACCATCATATTTCTAATCATCGTCGCATTTCTTGCTTATCGGATGTTTGCACCGACGAAGGGTGTCAATAAATGGTCGACGTCCGACTTGAAGCAGCATTTAGGTGACCGCAACCGATTTTATTTGGATGTCCGGACACCGGGCGAATTCAAAGGCAATCACATTAAAGGCTTTAAAAACATTCCGCTTCAAGTATTGCCGACACAACTCGACAAAATTCCGAAAGACAAAGAAGTCATCGTGATCTGTCAGAGCGGCATGCGCAGTAAACAGGCGGTCAAACAATTAAAAAAAGCGGGTTATGCCCAGGTTACAGAAGTGTCGGGCGGAATGAACGTTTGGCGTTAAAACTAGGAGGAGGAATGACAGATGAAACGATTCACAGCAAAAGAAGTACAGGAAAAGCTTGAAAACGGGGAACAGTTGAACATTATTGACGTCCGGGAAGTGGATGAAGTCAAAGAAGGAAAAATTCCGGACGCGATTCATATTCCACTCGGTCTCGTAGAATTCAAAATGAATGAACTCGATAAGAAAAAACAATACGTCATGGTCTGTCGTTCGGGTGCCCGCAGTGGGCGTGCCGCAACGTATCTTGAAGGACAAGGCTTTGATGTCATCAATATGGATGGCGGGATGATGTCTTACGAAGGCGTAACTAAGTAAAAAATTTAATCTTGATTATACCCCTATAGGTAAAGGAGCGAATACTTTTGCAGACAATTAAAACAGATATCGTACTCGATGCACGCGGTTTAGCTTGTCCGATGCCGATCGTCCGGACAAAAAAGACGATGAAGACGCTGGAACCGGGTCAAGTCGTGGAAGTTCAAGCAACTGACAAAGGATCAACAGCGGATCTCCGGGCCTGGGCCAACAGTACAGGAAACCAATACCTCGGAACGATTGAAGACGGTGACGTCTTACGCCACTACGTCCGCAAATCTTCAGGTAACGATCAGGAAGCACCAGCGTTTCAACAAGTCGTCAATAACGAGACCGTTGAAGCCGTCCGTGGCAATGCGGATACACTTATTCTGGATGTCCGGGAAACAGCCGAATATGCGTTTTCACATATCCCGAGTGCTGTCAACATTCCGCTCGGTGAACTGGAAGAACGCATGGAAGAACTCGATTCGTCGAAAACGATTTATGTCGTTTGCCGGACAGGCAGCCGGAGTGATCTAGCTTGCCAACAACTCGATGCCAAAGGATTCAACGTTCAAAACGTGATCCCCGGCATGAGTGACTGGAAGTACGATACGAATCAAACCGTTTAATCCGTAAATTACGATCAGGAGGAATCAAGCAGATGGCACAAGCAATGACAACAAAAGAAGTCACGCAAAAAATCATTCACCGTGAAAAGTTATTTATCTTGGACGTCCGTAATGAAGAGGCGTTTCAAGATTGGAAAATTGAAGGCGAACAGTTTTCATATCTCAATGTTCCGTATTTTGATTTACTCGACGGTGTCGAAGATATTTTAGATCAACTGCCGACGGACCAACCTGTTCTTGTCGTCTGTGCAAAAGAAGGGTCGTCGATTTTTGTAGCAGATTTATTGGAAGAAGCAGGACGGACCGTCTCGTATCTTTCAGGAGGCATGAAAGCCTGGAGCGAACACTTGGAGCCGATTTCACTCGGATCATTAAATGAAACCGGAGCCGATCAAGGTGAAGTCGTTCAATTCGTCCGGATCGGGAAAGGCTGCTTGTCGTACATGATCATTTCAGAAGGTGAAGCCGTTCTTGTCGATGCAACGCGGATGACAGATGTTTATCTCGATTACGCACAAGCGCGTCAACTTAACATCACACATGTCTTTGACACACATCTTCATGCCGATCATATTTCCGGTGGACGCGAGATTGCTGAAAAAACAGGAGCGACATACTGGTTGCCACCAAAAGACGCAACAGACGTCACGTTTGACTATGCAGCGCTCGAAGATGGAAGCCACGTTCAGGTAGGCGATACACAAATTGATGTCCGGGCCCTTTATTCCCCGGGACATACGATCGGTTCGACTTCATTTGTCGTCGATAATCGGTATCTCTTAACGGGAGACATCTTGTTCATCGATTCAATTGGTCGTCCGGATTTAGCCGGACTTGCAGAAGACTGGGTCGGCGATTTACGGGATTCACTGTACAACACATACCGTGAACTTTCAAAAGATCTCGTCGTGTTACCTGCTCACTTCATGTTAATCGAAGAATTGAATGAAGATGGCAGTGTCGCGGAAAAACTCGATGTGTTACTTGCGAACAATCATGGTTTGAATATCGAAGACGAAGAAACCTTCCGGAAAATGGTGACAGAAAACTTGCCACCGCAACCAAATGCGTATCAAGAAATTCGCGAGACGAACATGGGCAAACAGTCACCGGATCTCGAAGCACAACGTGAGATGGAAGTTGGACCAAACCGTTGCGCCGTCCGCTAAACTAAAAAACAAACCAATTCAGGAGGAATTATCATTATGAAATCAGAACTCGTACTCGACGCCAAAGGGCTTGCTTGCCCGATGCCAATCGTCAAAACAAAAAAAGCAATCGCTGGACTTGAATCAGGACAGATTCTTGAAATCCATGCAACAGACAAAGGTGCTAAAAACGATTTACAAGCTTGGGCAAAATCAGGTGGCCATGAGCTTGTGAAACATGAAGAAGACGCTAGTGTCTTAAAATTCTGGATCCAAAAAGGGTAATTCAAGTTGAAGGAGGGCTGACGACAGCCCTCCTTTTTTCAAAGGAGTGAATTGAATGGAAATCGGTTTTATCATAACAATTTTTTTGATTGGATTCGTCGGATCATATATTTCAGGAATGCTCGGAATTGGCGGCTCGATCATCAAATATCCGATGTTGTTATACATTCCGCCACTACTCGGATTTGCCGCATTTTCTGCCCATGAAGTCGCCGGAATCAGTGCCATTCAAGTCTTTTTTGCGACCATCGGTGGCGTCTGGGCCTATCGAAAAGGTGGCTATCTCAATAAGTCACTGATTGTGAGTATGGGTGGTGCGATTTTAATTGGGAGTTTCCTTGGCGCCTATGGTTCAAACGTCTTAGCAGAAGATACCATCAACCTCGTCTACGGAATACTCGCTTTAACGGCAGCTGTCATGATGTTCGTACCGAAAAAAGGACTGGATGACATTCCACTGGATCAAGTCCGCTTTAATAAAGGCATTGCTGCCAGTACGGCGTTCGTCGTCGGAGTGGGGGCTGGAATCGTTGGTGCAGCGGGTGCTTTCTTACTCGTGCCCATCATGCTCGTCGTCTTGAAAATTCCGACCCGGATGACGATTGCTTCTTCGCTCGCCATCACGTTCATCTCGTCGATTGGCGCTACTGTCGGAAAGATTACGACGGGGCAAGTTGATTGGGGACCGGCAACGATCATGGTCGTCGCCAGCCTGATTGCGGCACCACTCGGCGCAATTGCCGGAAAAAAGATGAATACAAAAGTCCTGCAAATCATTCTTGCGGTTTTAATCTTAGCGACAGCGATCAAAATTTGGATTGATATCTTGTAAAAGAACATCAAAGGGCTGACTCAAAAAAGAATCACTCGTTCTTTCACGCCCTTTCCTCAGGCGAGACACAAGCCAGTTTTCCTGCCTCGTTCAGGCAGGAAAGCGGATCTCGTTTGTCTCTGACAGCGCAAGTCGTCTTGCGCTTTTTGCTGTAGGAGTAGCATAAAAAGAGTGATTCTTTTCTTTAGAGAGACTGACTTTTGAGTCAGGCTCTTTTTTTGAGGAGTTACAAACGACTCTTTTCAATGACGTCGACGAGTTGCCGTTCGACATCCTGTGCGACTTGTTTTAACTCGTCTTCTTCAACTAGACCAATCAGTGCCGTTGGACGCGGCATACCGATCTTCGTTTGTCCATCTTCCGTATACACAGCAAGCTTACACGGTAAAAAGTAACCGGCACGCCGTTCAGCCGACAGGACACGGTGGGCTTCTTTCGGATTACACACTTCAAGAATATGATACAAATCGTCAAACGGTAACTCTTTTTCGGCAAACTTCTTCGCTAAATCAAACTCCCACAAGACGCCAAATGACACCTGACCGAGTTCTTCTTTTAAGCGTTCGATTGTTTCTTCTGTTGAGTAGTTAGACGTGACGGTATAATCAAACATAAATACCCCTCCTGGTTTTTTAGTGTCTTAGATGTATTTCCCTCTTTCAATAGGATGAATCGTATTTTTTGAATGTGCCAAATGAAAGCAGACTTGGCGACAAACTGTGGGAAATCAAGGTACATTAGAAAAAAGACATCCGTCCGGTTGTGGGTGACGTAAGCTTAAAAAAGGAGGCGGAGGGAGATGAGGAAACGGATGTTGACGATTCTTTCGGTCGTAGCATTGATTGCGATTATGATTGGCGGCTACTTTATCTTTCAGCAGCAACAGGCAAAATCGAGCGGAAGCAAAGAGTTGTCTTATACAAAAGAAGAAACAGCGATTTTAGCGGGCGGTTGTTTCTGGTGTATGGAACCGCCGTTTGAAGAGTTAAAAGGGGTCAAATCGGTCATTTCCGGTTATACCGGTGGAAATCTTGAAAATCCGACATACAACCAGGTATCGGCGGAGACGACCGGTCACCGGGAAGCAGTCTTAATCACGTTTGATCCATCGGTCATCTCATATAAACAATTACTGGATGTCTACTGGCGCCAAGTCGATCCGACTGATCCGAACGGTCAATTCGTCGATCAAGGCGAATCGTATACGACAGCGATTTTCTACACGAACGCAGAACAAAAACAAATCGCCGAACAATCGAAGAAAAACTTAGCCGAGAGCGGGATCTTTGATCAAAAAATCGTCACGCCGTTGATTGAAGCAGGACCGTTTTATGAGGCGGAAGACTACCATCAAGATTATTACCTGAAAAGCGAAAAGAAGTATAAATTTTATCGTGCCGCTTCCGGACGGGACGAATTCATTAACAGATATTGGAACGATCAACCAAAACTTGATTTACCGAAATATACGAAGTTAACTGACGATCAGATTAAAGCGAAGTTAACAGATATTCAATATAAGGTCACCCAAGAAGATGGGACAGAACCAGCTTTTGATAATCCGTACCATGATTTAAAGGCCGACGGAATCTACGTTGATCTGATTTCCGGTGAACCGTTATTTTCTTCAAATGATAAATTCGACTCGAAAACCGGATGGCCAAGCTTCATTCGACCGTTAGAAAAAGGAAACATCATTGAAAAAAGTGATTTTGTATTAGGGATGAAGCGGATGGAGGTCAGAAGCCGGCACGGGAATGCCCATCTTGGTCATGTCTTTAACGATGGTCCGGAACCAACCGGCTTACGTTATTGCATGAACTCGGCTGCTCTACGATTTATTCCAAAAGAGGAGTTAAAGCAAGAAGGGTACGAACAATATATTTCTGAATTTAAATAATCAACCAAACAGACACTTTTCACTTTTGTGGAAGGTGTCTTTTCTTTCGAAACTGTAAGGTGCATCTCTCGAGAAATAGCTATCCATTTTATCCAAATATTGTTTATACTATAAACAATGTATGATCATATCTTGAGGAGGAACGTTGTGAAAAAACTAACGATTTGGCTCATGCTGAGCTGTTTGATTCTGACACTTGGAATTGGACCTTCAGCGACAAAAACGGCAGCAGCAAGTGAATTGTCGGAAGCGGTACTATTGAAAGCAGGACAGGAAACCGTCCTTGAGACAGGAACAGCAGAAAAGAATACATACTGGTACAAGGTCGAACATCAAGCAGGAATCGAAAAAACAGCGACTCACTTCGAATTGTCGTTTGATACGGATCAGCCGATTGAAGTCACGGCCTATCCAAGTCAGGAAATGGCATCAAAAGACGAGACATTTGATCGTTACCGTGGATACGCGGAACCAAACGACAAAGACGTGACAAAACTTGCCGTCCCGTATGCATGGGACGGTCCATACTATGTCAAAGTCGATTATTACCCGAACATCGAAGAAGATAAAGCAACGAAAGCGGCTCACGTCAAATTAACGTATAACGATGTTACATTGCCTGTCGAATATGAGCCGATCAGCGATATGAGCTGTATGGCGGAAGAAGCCCTCAAACAAACGACGGACGAGAAACCATTGCTTGCATTGATGCACGCGATTCAAAAACAAGTTTTAAGTCAGTCGGAAGAAGGACGAAGCTTGACGTCGTTGTACTATAAAGTCTCTCCATACGTCGTCAAAACACTTCTCTTCAATAAAGATAAGCGTACACAGACGTATGAAGATTTAAAAACGCTTAAACCGGCGATGACAGCACTCGTCAACGGAACGGCATACACGTTAACGAAAACGGATCAAACGGCCATCAATCGATTGCATGCTTTGACGCGTGACGCGTCACCAGAAGTCATCGCAACCGAAATCAATCAAGTCGCGAAAAAAGCGAGTATCGAAACCATCGGTGGTTCTGATTTGAGTGAAGCCTTCAAACCGTTTGGCATCAGTGTCAAATCAGAGGCGAAAACACGTTTCATCGTTAAGTTGAAACCGGGTCAGACACAACGGACGATGAAAATCAACGGTACGCAAGCGGCAGATGTCGAGAAATTATCACTTGGTAGAACAGGTCAGTTTGTCATCGTCACAGAAGATCCGACGGTCAAAAACCAATCGGCAGCTGTGCTGAAACAAGCATTGAAGAAATCAAGTGCCGTTGAATATGTCGAGGAAATCCAGACATACCGGGCAACGGGCGACATCAACTACAACTACCAATGGTCGCTCAATCAAAAATCAAATGTCGAACAATTCCCGGACGCTGGCATCGGGTTTGAACAGTTCGTAAAGAACAATTCAGGTCAAACGCTAAAACCGGTCACGATTGCGGTCATCGATACAGGGGTCGATTATCGCCTTAAAGATCTGCAAGGAAAAGTCGATATTGCCCAGGAAAAGAACTATGTCGATGTCAATGGAAACGGAGATGCGTTGGATGACAACGGTCACGGAACACATGTCTCAGGTGTCATCGCGGCAGCGCTCGATAACGAGTATGGTATTCGCGGGATTCATCAATCAGCGAAGATCCTTCCAATCAAAGTGTTGAATGCCAACGGTGAAGGCGAGACCGACGCCATCGCACTCGGAATCAAATATGCGGTTGATCATGGCGCAAAAATCATCAATATGAGTCTAGGCGGCGGCGAGAGCCGGACGATGGCTTACATGATGAAATATGCAGCGGATCACGGCGTGACGGTCGTTGCAGCTTCAGGGAACGAATATGATATGTCTGTCGGTTTCCCCGCCAGTTCAGAATATGCAATTTCTGTCGGAGCGACAAACCCGCTCGGTATGGTTGCTGATTACTCGAACTACGGAATTGGACTGGATGTCGTCGCACCTGGTTCGAAAATCGCGAGTCTCGTTCCGGACGGCAATACGGTCTACATGGACGGAACAAGTATGGCTTCCCCACACGTGGCGGCAGTCGCGGGAATCCTTGCGTCACTCAATGACAAGTTGACACCAAAACAAATCGAAACGATCCTACGGACAAGCGCGGAGCCACTCGCCTTTGAAAATCCGAATGATTGGTACGATGAAGACGAAGATATGGAAGATGAGTATCCACCGGGATATGAAAAAGAAATGACACCGGACTTCCCGGCATTCGTCAGCCCGGTATCCGGATACGGAAAAGTGAACATCACGCGTGCCATCTCTCAATTGCACTTAAACGGTAAAGTCAATCCGGTTTATGACAATCAGCTTGTTGTCAGTGGACAAGTCAAAACCGGTACAACAGTGGAAGTGTGGTCGACGAAGAAGTTGACAGATACAAAAGATACGGCAAAAATGTTGGCAAAAACAACAGCAAAATCAGGTAAGTACAGTGTGACGATTCCACGTCAGGAAAAAACATCGGTCTTGACGATCCGTTACGCAAACGGACTTGATGTCACGTCAGAACGGACGGAAGTCTTACCAGGAAAAGCACCGGCTGCTCCAAAAGTCGATCGTGTCCTTGCCGGCGCAACAAAAGTGACGGGAACAGCGATCGTTAATGGTAAAATCACAATCAAAGACGCAAAAAACAAGATTGTTGGAACAGCGGTTGTCGACAGTAAAGGGAAATTCACTGTCAAAGTCAAAGAACTGGCACCGAATACCCGTCTCGCAGTCACGGTCAAAGACATCGCGAACCGTTCGAGTAAAGCGACCGTCATCACGGTTCTTGCTCCGCCAACGGCACCAAAAGTCAATCCGGTGACAGCCGGTGCGACAAAGGTAACCGGAACGGGCGAAAAGAAAGCACGGATCTCTATCCAAAATGCAAAAAAAACAGTCATTGCCAAAGGAACAGTCACCTCTAAAGGAACGTTTTCTGTGAAAATCGCTAAACAAAAAGCAGGAGCGAAACTATATGTGTATGCTGAAAACAATCTCAAGCAAACAAGTACAAAAACAACAGTTGTCGTTAAAAAAGCTAAAAAATAAGTCTTCGAACAAGCCTTTTTCGGGTAAAACGAAAAAGGCTTGTTTTTTTAGTCAGTTATCTTGCTTTTAAAGTATTTTTTTTGAAAATATGGTATTTTTAATTGATTAGACTAATTTTAAGGCAAGCATCATTCGAATCGAATGATGAGGAGGATATTTGATGATGAATTGGATTCGGAGACGAATCGGGCGGCAACTATTGGCAGTGTTTTATGTAGTATTGTTTTTGGTCTCGATTACTTCCTTTTTTGTCTATGATTACATGGAAGAGCGGATCGAATCGTCACGGGGGGATCTAGAAGTCATCAGTGAACAAAATCGACGGGCAGATACATTATGGGACAACTGGCAAACGGTCCAATTTGGTCTGCGGGGATTCGTCATCTTTGGTGATCAGGAACGTTTTGATGAAATCCAGGAACTTCGAACCGAAATCAAAAGTGAGACGGATTGGTTTGTACGTAATGGGAAAACCGATGAAGAAGAAGAATTCGCAGCTCAGATGACGAATTTGTATGACTTGTACTACAGTGCGTTATTCCCGCTGACTCAGTCGTATGTCAATGAAAAAAAGGCAGGGGCGATCCGGGAAGACTTTTTAGAAGGCGATAGCTTATTTTCATTGCCCATCGCTGAACGATTAGTCGAGCAGGGACAGCTTAAACAAACGGCAGATGGTTCAATCGACATCACACCTGACATCGAGAAGGCTTCTTCGGCACTCAATGAGTACCGGAATAATCTGCAACAACAACAAAATGATGCCGTCATGAATCTGCGGAGTGAAGTCGCCAAGACACAATGGATTTGGATTTCGAGTATTCTTGTTTTGATTGCGTTCATTTTATTGTTTGTCCATCCGTTTTTGAAGCGAATGACCAAACAGTTGTTACGTTTGATCGACGATAATCAAAAACTCTCGCGCAATGAACCGATTGAGATGGATTTGACGGAACAGCGGACAGATGAGATAGGCATGTTACGTTCGTCCTTTAATCAGATGGCCGTCACGACGAATGCCCATAAAGAAGAGATGCAAGGGAAAAACGAAGAGTTGCAGGCGCAAAGCGAGGAACTACTTGCCCAGCAGGAAGAATTACAATCACAACAGGTAGAATTGGAAGAAGCCTATCAGGCAACCAAACAAAATGAAGAAAAGTTGAAGATGCGCAGTGAACTGACGAAAGCACTTGCTGTCCGAGAAACGGTCGAGTCCTATCCGGCAATCGTCCAAAAGATGTTGGATATCACGTCATCTGAATATGGGGCGTTGCTATTGTATGATGACGGTACGTACATCGGGGCGACGACGAATGGGATGAAAATTCAACAGATTCAAGCGTTTTTAGAAGATCATACTTCTTTATTAAGTCGTATGCACTCGAATGTGCATTAAAAGTTCTTCTTGTTCAGCCGTCAAAACAGGGAGTAAATCAAAGATTTTTTGAGCGGCACTATAGATGACAGCTTCTAATACATCGGCGTCATGAACGGTGGTTAATTGCTGGGTCAGCAAATCGACTTGCCCCCGAATGAAATTGTAGTGAAAAGGTTTGATGAAAGGTTCCATATCGAATCGCTCCTTTGTAGTCCTCTATTCACTAAAACACTTTTCTTAAAACGGTATTTTTTTGTTTTCGTCATCTGTCCTGCGGGAAATAAATACCTGAGGAGGTGTACAGGAATGCAACCGTTAACCGGACTACGCTTTTTGAATCTGGTCAGTTTTTTATTTGTTCTCTTAGCACGTGTCGTCTGGTATGAAACACCAACCGGAGATTCACTCGCAATCATGCCTGCGTCATTCATTGATGCGATTTTCGGTGTCGTCTACACGACTTTGTTGATTTGGTGTATCCGACCGGTTCAAGCCTATCCGGCCGATCGGACATTGATTTTTGATATTAGCGGATGGTTTATGCTGACGATGCTTGGATTCGGAGCGAGTAGCATCATCGGTCCACCATGGGAACTCGTATCGACGACGATCTCTTTTATTAGTTTATGCATCATTTATATAAAAATTCAACATCATCCGAACCGTTCACCTTGGATGCGTTCACCGTTTTCTGTATTCCTTGCCTGGTCGAGTGTCCAGGTTCTGATTCTGCCGTTTCGTATTTTGCAAGATTTTCGTTTTGATGATTTATTTGGTCTGACGGCCACCCAATGGGTCAGTCTGATGTTGCTCGTTTTTGCTGGTGGCGCTCTCTGCTTTGTTTTGATTCATGCCGACTGGGTTTTTGGGCTTGTCATCATTTGGTATTACATCGGTTTGTTTTTTAACGAACGATTAAACAGTCTCCAGCAAGGACTGACGATCGGAATTATAATTGTGCTGATGATTGCAATCATTCTTGTGTTCCGCAAACGGGATCAATTATTTTCAAAAGAAAAAAGACCGATTTCTCAAGAAAGCGACAGTTGATGTCGTTGCTTTTCAGTTTTTGGGGTATATCCCTTATAGAAGTATAAAAGGGGGAAATGACCAATGGGGAAAAAACAGTTGATCGGTACGTACGAAAATGAGACGGATTTGATTCGTCAGATTGAAGATTTACATTTCGCTGGTTATCTGGAAGAAGACCTATATGTCGTCTTACAAGATAAAACCGACATGGCGATGTTGCGTGGGCAATCAGCCGCACAACTCGTTTCCGGGAAACAGACGTTGTTTGAACGGTTTACAGGAAAAGGAGTCACGGATGAAGAGACACGTGACGCATTTCATTCACTCGGGCTCAAAGAAGGTGAAGTGGAACGACATGTCGCGAGTGTGAGAAGTGGTGCTTACGTACTGCTTGCCGACGAAGAAGGAGCAACTCGTCCGGCACCAGAACAAAAAAGTATTTTAGAGAGTGAACCGGAAGGCATCGAGGCCGAGCGGAAGCTTGATCATGAGAACCGCGCGCTCGAAAATGAAAACGATCGGATGTTGTAATCGTGCCTGAGTGGAAAGGGTGAACAACGATGGATAGCCATTATCATACGATTTTAGTAGCGGTCGATGGATCAAAGACGGCGGATTTAGCTTTTGAAAAAGCCGTCCAGTTCGCGAAACTTGATCAAGCCAAGTTGGTCATCGCACATGTCATCGATATTCAAACCTTTGCGAACGTCCGGGCCAATCAACGGTTCATTGATCAAAACGTAACTGAGTATGCGCAGGAGTTACTCGACAAGTATGAGAAACGGGCGAAGGAAGCCGGTTTGGAAGCGGTCGAACTCGTCATCGAAACAGGATCACCCAAAACGTTGATTCCGAAAGTCATCGCTCCACGGGTCGGAGCCGGATTAATCGTCTGTGGTGCCGTCGGGATGAACGCGATGGAACGGATCATGATCGGAAGTGTCTCGGAAAACATCTCGCGGTATGCGAAGTGTGACATCTATATCGTTCGCCCTAAAACACTCAAATAACAGAAGATACAAAAAAAGCTGCTTCGATCTCATCGAAGCAGCTTTTTTGTCGGCTGATCTAAGTCAGGTCAATAAATAATAAAAGATTCCGAGAATGATCAAGATGACGGGTAATAAGACCAAATACATCCAAGACATGTTTTTCGCCGTTTGACTATTGCTGTAGGTTTCTTCATTCCGACTCTGTCCGACCATCACTGTAAAAATAAGTCCAAGTACACAGATCACTAATGCAATCCAGAATAATGCGGTCATTTGTAGTCCTCCTTTACCTATGATGATGCTCACTCTCATCATAACGAAAATTGGATTTACATGTCAGGATAATTGTGACAGTTTGGAGTTGACGCTATCTGGTTTAGGGGCTAAACTACTTATATGAGTTTAGGGGGTAAACTATCATGAAAGAGAATCTTCGAGAAGCCGTACTGCTGTTTGAAGAGGTGATGATTCACGGGACAGAACGGGTCCTGAAATCTGTTGATTCGCCAGTCTGGCGTCTCTACTCACCGGAGCAACTCCATTTGTTGAAGCTGGTCGATAAATACGGTCCGGTCGCGTCCGGTCGGATTGCGGTCATGCAAGGAGTGCATAAAAGTGCGATTTCGAATCGGTTAAAAAAACTGAACGAACATGGTTTAGTCGAGGTCGAACGTTCAGAAGATGATCATCGGACAAAGCGAATCGTCTTGACGGAAGCAGGACGAGAAGTCGTCGAGGCTTCGAATCAAGCGATTTACAGTTATTTGGAACAATTGATTGACGGCAAAGTCGATGATAAGGAAATCAAACAATTCATCGAAACGTTCCGGAAAGTCAAAGCGATTTTGAAGATTGAAGATTAATTCAGAAAAATAGAGACAGAAGAGGTGGAACAGGAATGCGACAAATCGTCAAATGGCGTTGGCCGATCGTAATCGTCTTGTTGCTTGCGACAGTCGGATTATTTTTAGCCGCACCGAACTTATCGAAACAAGCAGAAGAGGCTGGTGCGATCCAGTTAGCAAGTGATACAGATTCACAACGGGCAGCCGATATTTTAAAGGCGGCCGGAGCAAGTGAAGAAACCATTTCACTTGTCATCCCCTTAAAAGAAGCGGTCACAAAAGAAGACCGGTCAGAGATTGGTCAAATCGTCAAGGATTTAGAACAATTGGATGAGCCGGTCACAGGTGTCTTGAACCCATTCGAAAGCAAGGAAACGGAAGGACAGTTGATCTCAAAAGATAAAAAAACGGTCCTCGTTCCGATCACGGTCGATGGTTCACAAGACGAAATCACGACACTCGCCGAGCAGATTCGGACGGATCTCTTACCGGACGACCGGACAATTTATCTGACGGGTGAGTCGCTCATCAATGCAGATGTCAATACGAGTTCGCAAGAAGGGTTGAAACGAACGGAATTGATTACCGTCGGATTGATTTTTGGTCTGTTGCTGATCGTCTTCCGGTCAATCGTTACGCCGTTTGTTCCGCTATTCGCAGTCGGCGTGACGTATTTGATGAGCCAGTCGTTTGTCGCCTTTTTCGTCGATTGGTTCGGATTCCCCGTCTCGAACTTTACGCAAATTTTCCTTGTTGCGATTCTGTTTGGGATTGGGACGGATTACTGTATCTTACTCCTCAGTCGGTATAAAGAGGAATTAACGGCAGGGCACGATGTGGAAACGGCAATCGTCAACACGTACCAAACAGCAGGGCGGACGTTACTGATCAGTGGTCTGGCCGTTCTCGTCGGCTTCTCGGCGATTGGGTTTGCCGATTTCCCGATCTTTAAATCATCCGTCGCCGTTGCGGTCGGAATCGCTGTACTCTTACTTGTTCTGTTCACACTCGTTCCGTTCTTCATGGCGACATTAAAAGAGAAGCTATTCTGGCCATCGAAAAATGCCGCGAGTCATAAAGACAGCCGATTATGGGCACGGTATGGCGGATTATCGATTCGCCGTCCGCTCCTTGCGATGGCAATCGTCGCCGTCATCACGATTCCGACACTGTTTACGTATGACGACGATCTTTCGTTTAATACCGTCGATGAGATTGGTGAAAAATACGAAACCGTCAAAGGGTTAAATGCGATTTCTGACGGCTTTGGTGCCGGTGAGTCATTGCCGGTCAATATCATTCTAAAAGACGATCAAAAACTCGTGACGGAAGAAACAGTCCCGTATGCGGAGCAATTGAGTCGTGAACTCGTTAAACTCGACGGGGTCAAAGCCGTTCGTTCGATTTCACGTCCGACCGGTGACGTCATCGATGATCTGTATGTCGACCAACAACTGAAACAAGTCGCAGATGGTCTGACGGACGCAAAAGACGGACTCGGTGAAGTTGGTCAAGGACTTCAGACGGTCGAAGAAAACCTGAACACGATCAGTGGTCAGATTCCGGCAGGTGATCAGGCGACAGCCGGGGCCGCACAGTTGCAGCAAGCGGCGACTGGTCTCGGTCAAATCAATCAGCAGATAGCACTTGTCGGACAAGGGTTACAATCTGCCGAAAATATCCCCCAAACGGTTGGGACATTGACAGCGTTATCCGGTCAACTGTCACAAATTCAGACGGGTATCGCGCAAGCGGCAGCGGGGATTGAAACGCAAGGGGCACAAGCCGGTCAACTCGGAGGCGGATTAACGCAACTTGCGGATGGTGTCGGTTCTGCGAATGAAGGGCTTGGAAAGATTGAAGCCGGATTGACTGACGCCGCCGATTTCCTCAAAGAGATGGGCGATTCAGAAACGATTCGTGGTACAGGAATGTTCATTCCGAAAGATACCTTGTCGAGCAAAGACTTTGAGCCGGTCATCGAACGCTATACGATTGATGACGAAACCGGATTGAAGTTCGAAGTCATCTTAAACGACGATCCGTATTCACCGGAAGCGATTGAAACGGTTGCTGCCATCAAGAAAACAACAGCCAGCACGTTAAAAGATACACCACTCGAGCAGGCACAAGTGGCTTACGGTGGTATTTCGAGTATCAACAGTGATTTAAATGATACGTCAAAAGCTGACTTTACCCGGACGGTCGTCATCATGATCGTCAGCTTGTTCGTCATCCTTGCAGTCATGTTCCGTTCGTTGATCATGCCACTGTTTATGATCGGTTCATTGTTATTGACGTACTATACGTCGGTCTCGATTACTGAATTGATTTTCGTCAATGGACTTGGTTACGATGGAATCAGCTGGGCCGTTCCATTCTTCGGATTCGTCATGCTGGTTGCCCTTGGGATTGACTATTCCATCTTCCTCCTTGATCGTTTCCGGGAAGAAACGATCAACGGATTGGATACAAAAGAAGCCATGTATGTCTCGATGAAGAAAATGGGCTCGGTCATCATTACGGCGGCCATCATTTTGGCCGGAACGTTTGGTGCCATGATGCCATCTGGTGTTCTCAGTCTTGTCCAGATTGCGACGATTGTCATAACGGGTCTCCTGTTATACGGATTGATTGTCCTACCACTTCTGATTCCAGCGATTACAGTTTCGTTTGGACCAGGTGTCTGGTGGCCATTCCGTCAAAAACAGAATAAAAAATAAGAAATTCCAGTCGTCCATCCGGGCATCCCCCGGATGGACTTTTTCGGTATACTGAACAAGGAGGCGATCATCATACAACAATTTAAACAGTTAACCCACCGGATTTGGTACCAGACACCGGTCAGTGAGACGGATCGACCCATCGTCGCGGTGATTACGGGGGACGACCGGAGTCTCGTCATCGATGCCGGAAATTCGAGCCAACACGCCGCTCTATTTTTAGAGGAGATGAAAAAACAAGGGCTGAAACAACCGGACCTCGTTGCATTGACGCATTGGCACTGGGATCATATCTTCGGAATGAAACAGATGGCCGTGCCGACGATTGCGACGAAACGGACGGTTGAAGAGATGCAAAAGATGATGGATTACGAATGGTCGGATGAGGCACTCGAGGAACGGATCCAACAAGAGATTGAAATTCCGTTTTGTGCCGATGCGATCAAACTGGAGTTCGGAGCAAACCGTGACATCGAGATCGTCTTGCCGACGATTCAATTCGAAGGGCAACTTGAAGTGGATCTTGGTGGAGTTCAGTGTCTCCTGCGGCAAGTCGAAAATGATCATTCGCCAGAGAGTGCATTGATCTATATTCCACAAGAACGGGTCCTGTTTTTAGGGGACGCGATGTATGCGGATATCTTTTCTGCCAAGTGGAACTATACGACCGACCAAACAACCCGTTTACTGGATGTCATCGCGGAATATGACGCCGACTATTACGTCTGGTCACATGGCGAAGCGATGCCAAAGGATGAATTTGAACAAGAAGTCATGGTGTTGCGTCGGGCGATTGAGGTGACGCAGCAAGCTTCAGGCCAGGTATCCGACATGCGCCGGTTGTATCGTGAGAGGGTCGAACGGGACTTGACGACGGGTGAGGAAGAAACACTCGTGTTTTTCGCAAACGGAACCAAAAAATAATTGAAGCGAATCGGCAGGTTTGTGTGGTTCAAACGAGAATTCCTTATTATATAGAAAAATTTGGATTATAGTAAGGGAGTTCTACTGATGGAGCACAAACCGAAAGATCGGAATGAAGCGGCGAATCGTGTCTTTTTTGGAACGGGTAATATCTTTACCGTCATTTTAGTCATTGGATTTGCTTTGTATCTGTTGTATCAGTTTTATATACGATGACGTGATCACCCTGTACTTCAAGGGTGATTTTTTCGTTTTAGGGGAGTGCAAGCGAATCAGATATTGGGTAATCCTTAACGGAGGACAAAAAGAATGTTCATTAGAAGGAGGCACCCCCATGAAACGCATCCAGATTGCCGACTTTGATCGTCGCATGCCACCACTTGAACTGCGGGAGATGGATGATTATTACGAAACGGTATTTGTCTTAAACTACGATGAACTGTATCCGTCGACACAAGTACGGACGATCCAGTTAGCTGATATTTATATCAATCTTGTCATTACGCCAGAAGGTACAAAACTCGTCTCGGCACTGTTCTTAAAACCGGTCGTGGTCTCGGACATCGTCTCGTGGATGCAACTGTATACGATTAGTTTTGCGACAGCTGACGCATCCGGGTATTACACGGAAGGGGCTGATGAAATTTTAGAAATTGTTTTATACCAGGGCAATCCGATTGTCATTGCGACGAGAGGAACGGACCGCTTGTATTATGAGACCGAGGGAGCGATTGAGATGCGGCGAGAATCCAGTGAAGTCATTGGAAAAAAACCATTACTGTATCTAAACGGAGAAGCTTGGTTTGGGGTTCCCCACCTTGAATTCAATTCAAGTCAGGATGAAATTCATGTCAACGGAACATTTTTGTTCGCGGACTATATGGACACGTACCAGGGACGTGTCGGTTTTTTTCGTAAAGCAGATCCCGGTTTACCGGTCGTCCTGTTAGTAGGGGAAGCGATCATTGAAGTGGAGTTGACTGAAAATCCAGACGGAAGCCGGGTTCTCGTCATCGAACAGCCGTATGATGAAGCATGATTCCAACTAGAGATAGATTCGAAAATGATTTTGATCACAGGTGGCAACCAGATTGTGTTCTTTTCACAAGAGTTCGTCCGGAAAAAAGTCAGAGACAGAGAATCCGGACGGAATCATGAAATCCCTTACAAAATATGCGAGAATAAGATAAGAGACATGAATGGAAGGGATGCGGGGCGAACATGGTCAAAGAAATGCCACGAAATTCAAAGTGGATGCGATCCTACAACCGGGCACTCGTGTTACGTTTGATTCGGATGCATCAACCGATTTCACGAGTCGAACTGGCACAACAAACAAAATTAACAAAACCAACCGTTTCGAACATCGTCGGAGAATTGATTGCGGATCAACTCGTGATGGAACGTGAACTCGGTGTCTCAAACGGAGGACGAAAGCCGATTCTGCTCGAACTGGTGGCAAAAGAACAATACGTCATCGGGATTGATGCGACAAGTCACCGCTTTATTGGAGTCATCGCGGATTTAAGCGGGAATACGATTCACGAAGTGGAAACGATGGGGAAATTTGATACGAATGAAGAACTGATGGAGGCTGTCGTTCAATTGTGTCAAGAACTGATTGACGCAACAGAGCAGGTCGGAACGATTCATGGAATCGGTATATCCGTTCACGGGATGGTCAATCCGGAGACTGGAGTCATTCTGTTTGCTCCACGTTTTCATCTCCATGATGTTGCATTAAAAGAACATTTGGAGCAGCGTTTTGCGTATCCGGTCTTCATTGAAAACGATGTCCGGGCCCTGGCCTCGTTCGAATTGTTATTCGGAGAAGGTGTCGGCGTCGATCAATTCTTCTACCTGTATGCAGGGGAAGGGATCGGAGGAGCGTATGTCCTCGATGGAAAGCTGATTGACGGAGAAAATCATATCACCGGTGAAGTGGGGCATATGCGGCTTGATTTGGATGGACCAATCTGTTCGTGTGGAAATCGGGGATGTCTTGAAGCCTTGGCCGGTGAAAAAGCCTTGCTACGTGATTTTGAAGCGATTGACCCACAAGTCAAGACCTTGACCGACCTTCGGCGACGTCTGACGGAAGGCGATTCCCATGCAAAAGCGGCATATCACCGGGCAGGTGAATACATCGGCATCGGTGTCTTGAACACGATTCACTTGATTAATCCAAAACGCATTTTACTGGGGGGACCGATGTTTGAACTGGCTCCTTCCATCGTGGATCAAATTAAAGAACGGGTCGCGCACACTGCCTTGACGACGGCTTCACGTGAAACCGATGTCAAGATGGTTCCGTGGAGCGAAAAACAAGGAGCGCTTAGTGCGGCCGCTTTGGCGACGAACAGTATTTTTCAAACGATTTGATGCAAGCTTGTGGGGACACGGTGAAATCACCGAGTGCTCATAAGCTTTTTTGTCGTCCATTTCGCCTAGAAAATATTTTTTATGAAACCGTTTACAAATCGAAATGGCATGTGCTATAGTTTTCTTAAAGTTAGATAATAAATTTAATTTACTAAGTTTTCATCAACTAGTGGAGGTGGATGCAGACCGGCAGGGACCGGTTAAGCTGAAACAAAAGAAGGGGGCGTCGCGCAGATGGAAACAGAAGATTTATGGGTTTCCTACCGTGAAGCTTTCGGGCGTTACGGAGCAATCCGTGGCTTTTATATGAACCGTTTGACAGGGCAGATGACGGAACAACAACCGGGAGATGAGCGGTCTTCGGATCAAGACGGCGTTCTCGTTCGTCCACGGCAAGATGGAGTCTTTCAATTTCGGATGTCGTCCGTACAAGGGGTACTGACGATTCGGTCTTCAGAGCTTCATCTTCGAAAAAATGAGAACGGATACATTGAATTACGGGTGTTGATGCAACAGATGCGATCAGCCGGTTGTCTGACGCTCGGCGGTGAATTTTATCTGTTCGTCGCACAAGAAGTCGATACACTCGACTATCGTCTCCGGCTGATCGCACGGGTTTTGATTCAACTGCAACGGATGCCGATCGGCACGGAAATCATCGAACAATGGTGTCAACAAGCAACACAGGAAGGATACCAGCTTAAAAAATACGCTTGACCACTCACATACAAAGGGGATCACTCACATGAAATTCAAAAAAACAAAAGTTCTCGCAGCAGCTTCAGTCTTAACATTATCGGCACTTCTTGCTGCGTGTGGCGGCGAAGACGAGAAACAAGCAACAACAAAAGACGGAAAAACAATCATTTCCTGGTGGGGTTGGGCACCTCAGCCGGAAGCTGGTAAGGAAGTCGTCGACGCGTTCAATAAATCACAGGATAAATACGTCGTCGAATTCAAACGGTACAGCGAAGACTATGAAAAGCAACTTCAAGTCGCAATGTTATCTGGTAAGGGACCAGACATCATCGGCTTAAAAGAACCGATGATTCAACAATACAAAGACCGTGTCGTACCGGTTGATTCCTACATGGATAAAGCAGCCGGCAAAGGCTGGAAAGATAAGTTCGTCGAGCTCGGCATCGAGCAGACGACGATCGACGGCAAACAATACGCGGTTCCAATCGGCTTCACAGGTCAAGCCTACTTGATGTACAACAAAACGATGCTCGACAAATACGGCGTCACACCACCGAAAAACTACAAAGAAACAGTCGACGCTGTCAAAAAGATCAAAGCGTCCGGCGATAAAGTCATTCCATTGATGTTAGGTGCAAAAGACGCCTGGATCGACATCGATGTCTACAACGTCTTAAGCCACCAGGTCGCACCGGGCTACATCCAAAAAGTCTTATCGGGTGAAGCGAAATGGACGGATGACGAGATGGTCAAGACAGCGCAAGTCTGGCAAGACCTGTTCGAAGATAAAGTCTTCCAAGAAGGAGCACTTGGCCTTGCGACATACAATGACGGGATGAACCAATTCTTCGATAAAAAAGCAGCGATGTGGGTCATCGGTTCATGGGAGGCCCACTCGATGACGACGGCTGAGAAAAAAGACAAATGGAAAATCAAAGATGAGCTTGGCTTCACGCCACTTCCGAACTTAGCGGGTGGAACAGAACAACCGGTCATCGCCTCAATCGACATGGCACTTGCCGTCAATAAAGAGTCGAAACAACAAGAAGGCGCAGCAGAATTCGTTGCCTTCATGAGTCAAGGTGAAGGACAAGAAGTCTACATGGGTGAATTCGAAATGGCTCCGGGCATCAAGGAGGTCAAAATTGATTCAGATGCTGCCTTCACATCAGAAGGTGAAAAAGAGTCGTACAAAATGCTGAACGAAACACTTTCTAAAGCTGTAGCGAGCCGTGGAATCCGTGATACGAAACTTAACGATATCCTCGGTAAGGAACTTCAAAACATCGCGACTGGTCAAGATCCAAAAGAAGCACTCCAACGTGTTCAGGATGCAGCCGATCAATCGAAAAAATAAGCACGAGACAGTGAAGTGGTGCGCCCTGCGTGCCACTTCCTGATTTTTAGAGATCAAGAAAGTGGGGAAATCGTTATGCAGACAGAGCAACAAGAATTGCCGATCAAACCAAAAGCCGAGCCGCTAAAACCAGCACCACGTTCAAACGTTCCCAAAAAGAAGAGAAAAGGCAAAATGAAACAAAACATGGTCGGTTGGGCGTTCGTCGGACCCATCGTCCTGTTTGTCGTCGCGTTTATCTATTACGGGATTTTCTATAACGCCTATAACTCCTTCTTCTCATGGGACGGGATTTCGTTTGATAAAGTCTTCGTCGGGTTTGAAAACTACGCGGAAATGTTCCGTGATCCGGATTTCTATCTCTCGCTTAAAAATACGTTCATCTTCACGATTTTAACCGTCACGATTCAAGCCTTTATCGGTCTTGTTCTCGCGTACTTCCTGCACACACAGGGACCGTTACGGACTGCGATGAAATCGGTCTTCTTCTTCCCGGTCGTCTTGAGTCCGGTTGTTCTTGGGGCCGCGTTCTCACAAATTTATGACTTCCAATTCGGTTACATCAACGAGTTTCTCCGGGCGATTGGTCTCGGTAGCTTAGAGCAAAACTGGCTCGGTGATCCGGATATCGCACTTTATTCGGTCATCGCGATCAACATCTTCCAGTGGACCGGTTCATCGATGGTCATGTATTACATGGCGATGCTGACAATTGAAAAAGAGATCTTTGAAGCCGCTAAAATCGATGGGGCCGGATTCTTCCGGACACTCTGGAGCATCGTCTTCCCGAACTTAAAAGGAACGACGTTCACGTTATCGATTCTCGGCGTCATCGGTGGTCTGAAGACGTTTGACCTCGTCTGGATCACGACAGCCGGCGGACCCGGTTCTTCAACAGAGTTCATCTCGACTTACCTGTTCCGTAAATCGATGCTGCAACAAGAAGTCGGCTTTTCAAGTGCCGTTGCCATCATACTGCTTACAATCGCCTTACTGATCACGTACTTCCAGTTACGTGTTCAAAAGAAAATGGATAACTAAGGAGGAACGTCCCATGAATGTAGAATCTAAAAAAAGCCGTTGGATGATTAACCTCGTTCTGATGCTCGCTTCCATCGTCTGGCTGTTCCCGATCTTCGTCATGTTCAAGGAGAGCTTACGTGTCAACGGATTCGAAAACTATATCGCAACGCTGCAAAACCCGAATTTCCCGACCTTCGTCTTCAACAGTTTCTTCGTCGCTTTCTTCATGATCATCATCTCGATCACAATCCTGGCGTTTGCGGCATTTGCGTTCTCGAAACTCGAATTCGCCGGAAAACGTCTATTGTTCAACATGATTTTAGCCGGTCTGATGTTACCGGTCGCTTCGATGATCGTTCCGTTGTTCTTTACATTGCGGTCGTTTGACGGACTCAACAACCATTGGGGATTGATCGGAGCCGAAGTCGCCTTTTTCCTTCCGTTTGGTTTGATGCTGATCAAAGGATACTTCGATGAGTTGCCAAATGAACTGATGGAAGCAGCTTTTATCGATGGTGCGACGATTTTAGAAGTCTTCTTCAAAGTCATGTTGCCACTGGCGAAACCCGCTTTAGCAACAGCATTGATCTATGCGTTCCTCAACTCATGGAATGAATACTTGATGGTCCTGACGTTCATGACGGATCCGGCCTATCAAACGGTCACGATGGCACCAAGCTTCTTTAAAGATGCCCTTGGTGGTGACCCTGGGAAAATCTATGCGTCACTCGTCTTGATCAGTTTACCGACCATGGTCTTCTATATCTTCTTCCAACGTTTCTTCCAAAAAGGAATGACAGCAGGTGCAGTAAAATAATTTGTTTTCAGTCAGGGGGAGCACCATGTATTTAGGCGTCGATTATTACCCGGAACAAACTCCACGTGCGTTATGGGAGGAAGACTTCCGTTTGATGAAAGAACTCGGTGTCAACGTCGTCCGGCTGGCGGAATTTGCCTGGACGATGATGGAGCCGGAAGAAGGAGTCTACGATTTCCGGTTTTGGGATGACATCATCGAACGTTTGAGTGCCGCCGGTTTTGACATCGTCCTCGGGACACCGACCGCGACACCACCGGCCTGGATGTGTCATAAATATCCGGAGATTCTTCCGGCAGACGAGCATGGCGTGACGATCAGCTTTGGAGCCCGTCGTCACTACACGGTTCACAGTGAGACGTACCAACGCTTTTCCGTTGCCATCACGACGGAAATGGCGAAACGGTACGGAAAACATCCGCGTGTCATCGGTTGGCAGACGGACAATGAATACGGTCATGAAAAATCGGATCGTTCGTACAGTGAAATCGACCGTGCCGCGTTCCAGGTATGGCTGAAAAACCGATACGAGACGCTTGACGCGTTAAACGAGACGTGGGGAACGGTCTTCTGGAGTCAGACGTACACGGCGTGGGAGCAAATCCCAGTACCGCGGAAAGTCTACCAGGAACATAACCCGTCGTTACTCGTCGACTTCGACCGCTTCTGTGCCGACGGTTACAACCATTACAACAAACTGCAGGTCGATGCGCTTCGGGAACACATTCATCCGGACGCGTTCATTACACATAACCTTGTCTACAGTGATATGGCCGTCAATCAACAACAGATGGCACAGGATCTCGATTACGTCGCCTTTGATAACTACCCGGTCTGGGGTGGTTTGCCTGAACCGAACCGTTTCGAGAAGATGGCGAGCGATCATGACCTGTGCCGATCGTCGAAACAAGGAAAAGGCTTTTGGGTGATGGAGCAACTCAGCGGAGCGCAAGGCTGGAGTAAAATCGGTTACTTGCCGCGCCCCGGTCACATCCGTTTGTGGACGTATCAAGCGGTCGCACGTGGTGCCGAAGCCATCGTCTACTTCCGTTTCCGGGCGGCGTTGTTCGGAACGGAAGAGTTTTGCCACGGTATCATCGATCACGATGGAAAACCAAAACGTAAATTCAATGAAGTCAAACAGATCATGACCGAGCTGAATACGTTCGGAGACGAGATTAATGCGAGTAGCTATCAAGCAGAAGTCGGTGTCTATTTTGATCAAGAGAACGTTTGGGCCTGGACCCATCAGCCGCACAGTGATGCGTTTGACTTCCGGACCGAGTTCGTCCGGTTCTACGGAGGCGCTGTCCGTCGTCAGGCAGCAACCGATATCGTCTTCCCGGGTGACCGGCTCGATCAATACAAATTGATTATCGTTCCGCTGTATTTCCTGACGAATCCGACGTTTGACCAGTCGTTAATCGATTACATGGAGCAGGGGGGACATGTCATCTTCACGTACCGGACCGGTGTCAAGGATCCGCATAACAATGTCATTCCATTGACGTTACCAGGCAAGTTCGCCCCGTACGCAGGAATCGAAATCGACGAGTACGAATCGTTGCAGGCGGTACAGGAAAACCGGGTCGAAGGCATTGGAGCATTCGCCGGACAAGGTTCACCGGCCCGTCTCTGGTGTGATTTGATCACACCGACGACAGCCGAACCGCTCGCTGTCTACCGCGATACGTTTTATGACGGAGTCGCTGCCGTCACACGCAACGAATATAAAGGAGCAATCACGTACATTGGTGCATCGATTGATGATGCGATGATCGATACGATTTACCGACAAGCGTTTCTCGATGCCGGTGTTCAGACGTTTGAGGCACCGGATCAAGTCGAAGTCGTCCGCCGTCACGGGGAAACACGTGATTTCATCTTCTTCATGAACCACGATACAAAAGCCAGCCGGGACGTGGTGCTTGATGCTGCTTATAAAGAAGTGAATACGAACGAGACATATAGTGGAACAGTGACGCTCGCACCGCTCGAGACACTGATTCTGACAACATAAGGAGGAGAACGACCATGGCCATTCTTGAACTGCCGAATCAGCGGTTCGTCCTCGAAGGACAACACGTCGCGCATGTCGTGACGATCGGACAGCACGGCAAAGTGTTGCATACGTATTTTGGAGCCCGCCTGCCGTATCGATCTGATTATGAAGCCTTACCGAATCCGGTCCTGACACACAGCTCGTTTGAATCACCGGATGGGGTTGCGGTCTATGATTTCATTCCATTCGGTGAGATGGTCTACACAGAACCGACTTTGAAATCAGAACGGGAGGACGGTCAACGAATCAGCCAGTTCGTCTTTGAACGCGCCGAGCAATCCGACAGCGGATTGATCTTATGGTTGTTTGATTCGTTACAAGAACTTCGGGTCGGCATCAAATACGACCTGTACGAAACCTACGATATGATCGGACGGTCACTCGTGATTGAAAACACCGGAACACAACCGGTGCAATTGACGGCAGCCCAATCGTTTGCGATGGGAATTCTACAACGGCCGAGCTTGAACCTGCATCATTTTGCCGGAACATGGACCGGTGAATTTCAAAAGCAGGTGACGCCGCTAACGCCGGGGCGTAAGACGATTGACAGCCGGCGGGGTGTGACGAGTCATCAGGCGAATCCGTGGTTTGCACTTGAACACGGGGCGACGGAAGCGACCGGTGAAGTCATCTATGGTCATTTCGCGTATTCCGGCAACTGGTCGATGCACTTCGAACAGGATGCGTTTGGATTTGTCCAAGTATCAGGCGGGATGAATGCGTTTGATTTCGGTTGGACACTTGAAGCGGGTAAACAGCTTGCGACACCGGACTTTTACATCGGCTACGCGGCAGACGGCTTTGCCGGGATGAGTGCCCGGGCGCACGATTTCCAGCGTCAGATCATCATGCCGGAATCGGACCGGAACAAGGTCCGGCCTGTCCTCTACAATTCCTGGGAAGCGACCTATTTTGACGTGACGGAACACGGACAACG
Source organism: Exiguobacterium antarcticum DSM 14480 (assembly GCF_000685865.1). GTDB lineage: Bacteria > Bacillota > Bacilli > Exiguobacteriales > Exiguobacteriaceae > Exiguobacterium_A > Exiguobacterium_A antarcticum. Next base: position 1,813,874 of record NZ_JMKS01000003.1, read on the forward strand.
GACACTCGTCGATCAAGCAGCCGCGATCGGTTGTGAACTGTTTGTCGTCGATGACGGCTGGTTTGGTGAACGAAACTCCGATCAGGCCGGTCTCGGTGACTGGGTCGTCAATCCAGAGAAATTCCCGAACGGTTTAACACCGTTGATTGATTATGTGAAACAACAAAACATGCAGTTTGGTCTATGGGTCGAACCGGAAATGGTCAATCCTGATTCAAATCTGTACCGGACGCATCCTGACTGGATCTACCATAGTCCCGGTGCCCACCGGACGACATCACGCAATCAGTTTGTTCTGAACCTTGGTTTACCGCAGGTCGAACAATTCGTGTTCGAGATGATGGACGAGTTGCTTGGGACACACGCGATTGATTACATCAAATGGGACATGAACCGTGCTTTTTCGGAACCGGGTCTCCCGGGTGCGACACCAGCACAACAACAAGAATTATGGAAGCGTCATGTCGATGCGCTGTACCGGATTTTTGATGAGTTGCGGACACGTCATCCGGAAGTAGACTTTGAAGCTTGTGCCGGAGGCGGCGGACGGATTGATCTTGGAATCCTCCAACGGACGGAACAGGTCTGGACGAGTGACAACACGGATCCACTGGACCGGTTGACGATCCAGCACGATTTCTCATTTGCCTATAATGCGAAGATGATGAGCTGTTGGGTGACGGACGGTCCGAACTGGCTGAATGGTCGGAACTTACCGCTTGCGACACGTTTCGTCTCCTCGATGCAGGGGACACTCGGTATCGGTGGCAACTTAAGCGAATGGACAGCAGAAGAATTAACAGAAGCAACCGAGTGGATTGCGACGTACAAGACGATTCGGGAAACCGTCCAATTTGGACGCCAGTACCGCTTGACGGCAGACCGCCGGACGGCATCGCTCATGCAATACACATCAAACGATCAAACGGTTGTCCTCGCGGTAGCGCCGATGCGTCAGCACGGTTCAAACCAGTACCATTTCCGTCTGCATGGACTTGAGAAAACGGGTTTGTATCAGGTCGACGAACGTCAGCTCAGCGGTGCTTACTTGATGCAGCAAGGATTGACGATCACTTATACGACGGATTATGAAGCCTGTTGTCTACACATTCAGCCGGTTCACGGCAACGTCATCACATCAGAGTCAAAGGAGCCGATCGCATGACAGACCAGACATTAGAACAGATTTTTGAACAACAATTCGGTCAACCGTCGACCCACCGCTTTTTTGCACCGGGCCGGATCAATTTGATCGGAGAACATACGGACTACAATGGTGGACATGTCTTTCCGTGTGCCTTGACGCTTGGAACGCATGCGGTTGCCCGCAAGCGCGATGATGCAGTCTTCCGGTTTTATTCGCTGAACTTTGAAAATGACGGCATCATCGAAGTCACAGGTGATGACTTGACGCATCGATCTGCCGATGGCTGGGCCAACTATGCCAAAGGGATGATTCATATCTTACGGGAAGCCGGTTACCGGATGGATACAGGATGCGACATCCTGATCAAAGGGGATATCCCGAACGGTGCCGGACTGTCTTCGTCCGCTTCGCTTGAACTGGTCATCGGTGTCTTGCTCGACAAACTGTACAATCTGAATGTCGACCGGATCGAACTCGTCAAGTACGGCCAACAGGTCGAAAACCAGTACATCGGTGTCAATAGCGGCATCATGGATCAATTCGCGATCGGTATGGGCAAAGCAGGATCCGGACTATTGCTTGACTGTGAGACACTTGAATATACGTATGCACCGCTCGATTTATCCGGTTATACGATCATCATCATGAATACGAATAAACGGCGTGAGCTGGCCGATTCGAAATACAATGAACGCCGCTCGGAATGTGAAGAGGCGCTCGCCTATTTGCAACAGTACCGTCCGTATGCGTCTCTCGGTCAATGGTCGATGGATGAATTCGAAACGGTTTCTTTTGAGGACGAACGATTGCAACGGCGGGCACGTCACGCGATTTCTGAAAACGAGCGCACATTGCAAGCGCTCGACGCATTAAAAGAAGAGCGACTTGAAGCCTTTGGTCAACTGATGAATGCATCACACCGTTCTTTGCGAGTGGATTACGAAGTGACGGGGAAAGAACTGGATACACTGGTCGAAGCAGCTTGGGCGCAACCGGGAGTCCTTGGCGCCCGGATGACAGGTGCCGGTTTTGGCGGTTGTGCGATTGCCATCGTCGAAGACGAGACGGTCGAGACATTCATGACGGCAGTCGGTCAAGCATACGAGACCGCAATTGGTTATCCGGCATCGTTCTACACGGCAACGGTTGGTGATGGAGCACGAGAAGTCGAACAGGAGGTCATTTAAATGGCAGTACTCGTAGTAGGTGGAGCAGGATATATCGGGTCACATGCAGTCTATCAACTGGTGGATGCCGGTCAGGACGTCGTCGTGATTGATCATTTAAAGTCGGGTCACCGGGAAGCCGTTCATCCGGAAGCCCGTTTTTACGAAGGGGATATCCGGGATCGTGCCTTCCTTGATACGGTGTTTGAGACGGAAACAATCGATCAGGTCGTCCATTTCGCGGCCTTTTCATTAGTCGGTGAATCAATGGAACATCCACTCGTATATTTTGATAACAACGTCTACGGCACACAAGTCCTGCTCGAAGCGATGATGGCACATGATGTCAAACAGATCGTCTTCTCGTCGACCGCTGCCACATACGGGGAGCAGGAACAGATGCCGATTCTTGAAACGGCAGTGACGAACCCGACGAATGCCTACGGCGAAACAAAGCTGATGATGGAGAAGATGATGCGTTGGTGTGAAACGGCGTACGGTCTGAACTATGTGGCACTCCGTTACTTTAACGTTGCCGGTGCCCGGTCAACAGGCGAAATCGGGGAAGATCATACACCGGAAACCCATTTGGTTCCGCTTGTCCTCGAAGTCGCCAATGGTCAACGACCGATGATTTCGATTTACGGCGATGATTATGCGACGGAAGACGGCACGTGTATCCGTGATTATATCCATGTCGAGGATTTGATTGATGCCCACGTACTTGCACTCGACTATTTAAAACAAGGCAATACGAGTGATGTCTTTAATCTCGGCTCAAGTCGCGGCTTTTCGGTCCGGGAAATCATTGAAGCGGCACGCCGTGTGACGGGTCATGCGATTCCGGAACAAGTCGTCGCAAGACGTGCCGGAGACCCGAGCACGTTGATTGCCGGATCCGATAAGGCGAAAACGGTATTAGGCTGGAAACCACGTCGGACGGACATCGACACAATCATTCAAGACGCTTGGCGTTGGCATGAACGACGTCCGCACGGCTATAAAACAAAAGTCCGGTAAAGAGAGAATGGATTTAGGGGAGTGAAGGCGATGAATGAACTCATCAAACAACTAGTAGAGCAGGCAGTCCGTCAGCAATTGATCGAGCCGGAAGATACGGTGTATGCGCAAAACCGGTTATTGGCTTTGCTGGGCGAAGCGGCGTACAACGATCCAGGTATGGTCGAATCACGTTCGATTCCGGATATTTTGGATGCGATGATTGAACGGATGGTTGCATCAGGACAACTGGCAGCACGTCTTGACGAAAAAGAACGGCTGGCAGCGGAACTGATGGATGTGTTCGTTGATCGCCCGTCCCAGATCACGTCGACTTTCCGTCGTCTATATGGAGAAAGTCCACAACAAGCAACCGATTATTTTTATCAACTTAGTCAGGCGAACAACTACATCCAGACGAAGCGGATTGCCAAAAACATTCAATATCAGGCCGAAACGGTTTATGGCACGATTGACATCACGATCAACTTATCAAAACCCGAAAAAGATCCGCGTGAAATCGCGGCAGCTCAGACGGAGGTCGTCGAGTCGACGTATCCGACGTGTCTGCTTTGCGTTGAAAATGTCGGGTATGCGGGACGCGTCAATCATCCTGCACGGGCCAATCATCGGATCATTCCGATTTCCTTGCAGGACGAGCCGTGGGCGCTGCAGTATTCACCGTATGTCTATTACAACGAACACAGCATTATCTTGTCGCAGGAGCACCGGGATATGGTGATCAACCGTCAAGCCTTTGCGCGGTTGCTTGGATTCGTTGCCCAGTTCCCGCATTATTTTGCAGGATCGAATGCGGATCTGCCGATCGTCGGTGGATCGATTTTGACGCATGACCATTATCAAGGCGGACGGTATGAATTTGCGATGGACCGGGCGAAGACGCTAAGTCAGTTCGTTTTACCGGATCATCCGGATGTCACCGGTGAAACGTTACATTGGCCGTTGACGGTCGTTCGTCTGAGCAGTACCGATTCTGCCGCGTTACTCGATGCGGCGGACGACGTCTATCAGACCTGGTTGACGTACGAAGATACCGAGCATGAGATCCTTGCGGCAACAAATGGTATCCGCCACAACACGGTGACACCGATTGCCCGGATGCGTGGCGAACGATTTGAACTGGATCTCGTGTTACGCAACAACCGGACGTCGACGGACCATCCGGACGGCATCTTCCATACCCATGCCGACATTCACCACATCAAACGCGAAAACATTGGTTTGATTGAAGTGATGGGACTCGCCGTTCTGCCGGCCCGTCTGCTCAGTGAACTCGAGCAAGTCGAGCAGTTCGTCGCGGGAACGGGCATTTCGATGGCTCCTTCCCACCAGGAATGGGCAACAGAATTGAAAGCGGCGTACAGCGGACAAGACGTGACGGAATATGTCCGACAAGCTGTCGCAGCAAAATTCGTCCGTGGTCTCGAAGACTGCGGTGTCTTTAAACAAACTCCGGGCGGGCAGGCGGGACTTGACCGCTTCCTTGAAACGGTCAGCCGGCAAGTGGCAGGTGATCGGCGATGACGGAGCAGACACAGTTGATTCAGGAAACGGATCTCATTCGTCACACGCTGACGCAACCGGGAATCGAAGTCGAGATTTGGAACTATGGCGGCATCATCAACGACATCCGTGTTGCGGATCGGGATGGCCGGATCGAGAGTGTCGTCTTGGGTTTTGATACAGTAAAGGAATACCAGGACCACTCCCCGTACTTCGGGGCAATCGTCGGACGGGTTGCCGGACGTATCGGACAAGCGCAAATGGAAGTGGAAGGAACCGTCTATCCGCTCGCAACAAACGATGGAACGCATCATCTGCACGGAGGAATCAAAGGATTTGATCAAGCACTCTTTGAGGTTGTCGAAGCCACGACGGACCGACTCCATCTCCAGTTGTTCAGTCCGGACGGGGCGGAAGGCTACCCTGGTAACGTCACACTCGACGCCGTCTATCAGCTCGAAGGTCTTGCCTTGACGTTGACGATGCACGCGACGACGAATCAGACGACACCGTTGAATCTGACGAATCATACGTACTGGAACCTGTCGGGGAACTTACGACGGGATATCCTCGACCATCACTTGACGATCCCGAGTGAAACGTACTTACCTGTCGGAGCGGATTTACTGCCAACCGGTCAGCTGCAGGACGTGACAGGAACACCCCTTGATTTTCGAACCGGGCGGCTGATTCGAAGCGGAGCAGAATCCGATCATCCGGAAACGGTAGCCGCGGGAAATGGATATGATCATCCGTTTCTCTTATCGGGACAGCCGATCCGGTTGGAAGACGCGTCAAATGGCCGGTATGTAGAAGTGACGACGAATCAACCGGTCGTCATCCTCTATACGGGGACGCAGCTCGAGACGAATTATACGATTCGCGGTGTCGGTGCCCGTCCGTCGCTCGGACTGTGTCTCGAAACACAAGTCCATCCGAATGCGGTGAACGAACCAAACTTCCCGGACATCCTGGTTCAGCCGGATCAGACGTACCACTGGGAAACGACGTATCGGTTTGGCGTAAATGCCGGGTGAAACACCGGTACAGCTAACATCACATCTTTTAATCTTAATAGAGAAAGGGGCGCCGGATTTGAATCCGACGCCCCTTTCTCTATTAAACTGGCTGGTGTACAGATGCTGTTCGATCAATGAAAAGGAAGTTTCGAGGATGATACCCGCTCGATTTCTAACAGTTTCCGTTTCATGTTCAGACCACCCCAATAGCCCGTCAAATCACCTTTTTTTCCAATGATTCGATGACAGGGGACGACGATCAAGACACGATTTTTACTGATAGCGGTTCCGACGGCACGCGTCGCACTGGGACGGTAGATTCGTTCCGCGATATCCGAATAGGTCGCGGTCACACCATACGGAATCTGACATAAGGCGTTCCAGACTTCCAGTTGAAACGGAGTACCGATCAAATGGAGGGGAAGGGAAAAGTGCGTGCGTGTTCCATTTAAGTATTCGACGAGTTGTTCCTGATACGGTTGCATGATGCGTGGATCCTCGATCAGATCAGCACGGGGCAACTGTTTTCGGGCCCAGTCGCTAAATAAGTCTCGAGGTTCGTTCAATGCCCCGACATAACAGAGTCCGGTGTCCGTTGCCGCGATTGGAAACGATGTCTCGTTCCAGTTCAACGTCGTGAAGTATAAATCCATCATCGTACCTCCTTCAACCAAAAGATTCGCGCAAGAAACCGGTCACGCCTCCTCAAAAAGGGAACGGGGACCGGTCTTCGGATTACGACTTCGTTAAGACATCTTGTTGACGGGGCGACAGGTGGATCGCATGTCCGACTAACGATTCGACGGCTTCCGTCCAGGCTTCGCTCCGGCTCGGGTGTGGCATGATCGGGAAGCGGACATCTTCTTCCTTGGCAGCCATCTCAAGTGCTTGTGCAAACGTTCCGGCGAGTTCGACTGCGCCTTCGCCCATCATATGAACGCCTAAAAGGAGACTCGTCGTCGCATCGGAGATGACCTTGATGAAGCCAGTTCCGGCTTCGATCATCGTTGCGCCATTGGCATTTAAGGTAAATTGACCCGTCCGAATCGCGTGACCGGCTTCGATCGCGGCATCTTCCGTCAGTCCAATCGAGACGATTGGCGGAAGCGACCGAATGATTGTCGGATAGTAAGGAAGAGTCGTGTCAGGTGTTTGCCCCGCCAAGCGTTCAGCTGTCCGTTTGGCTTCGTGGATGGCCCGTGTCGCAATTGCCTGCCCTGGCGTGACGTCACCAATCGCATAAATATGCGGACGATTTGTCTGCCCGAACGGATCGACGGGAATCGTTCCGTCTTCCGCTAATGTCACACCAATCCGTTCAAGTCCTAACTCGAGCGTATGCGGGACACGGGGCAATGAATGAAACAGGAAGGGAGCGGTCCACGTCGTTTCCTGCCCTTGTTTTACGACCGTTACGGTCACGTCGTCCCCGGCTTCGATGGCGGTGACGGTCCCGGAGACAAGTTGAATCTTTTGTTTTTTGAAGAGGCGTCGGAGTTCTTTGTTTATACTTGGATCCAACTGGAAGTCGTCGGCGATCAAGGTGACATTCGTGCCAAGCGCTTGAAAGCTCATTGCGGCCTCGAGGGCCAGATAATCCTGACCGATGATGACAAGGCGGTCAGGTAAATCGGTCAATTGGTAAAGCTGTTCTGCGTTCAAAATGGCAGGAGAATCGTGTCTGATGCTATGGCTCCCTGTCGCAATCACAACGTCATTAAACCAATACGTATCAAACTGATGTCCTTGTTCGACACCAATCCGGTCATCCGCTAAAAACGAAGCGCTCCCTTGGACGTATTCGATAGCATTTACCTGACATAAGGATTCGACGCCACTTCGTAATTGACGGACGACTTGATCGCGGTAATGGACCAATTGATTGAAATCATGCGTGGAATCAATTGAAAAGCCCAGTGCGGTCAAATGTTTTAATTGGTGTTTTATTTCTGCAGCGTGCGCCAAAACCTTCGAAGGAATACAGCCCCGGTTCAGACACAGTCCACCGAGCTGCGCTTGTTCAATCAAGGTCACCTTACGCCCTAATTGGCTGGCGCGAATCGCAGCCGTGTAACCGGCTGGTCCGCCACCAAGGATAATCACATCACGTTCTTGTGTCAGTTCACCTACGACCATTTAGATCAGCTCCATCAATAAAGTTGTGGGGTGTTCAATCAGTCCTGCGAACCGATTCGTAAAGGCGACGGCTGTCGCACCATCTGCGACACGATGGTCAAATGACATCGATAGATTCATCATCGATCGGATGACGATTTGATCCTGCTCATCGACACAGACCCGTTTTTTCGTTTTATGGAAGGCGATTAATGCCGTTTCCGGATAATTGATGATGGGTGTCGCACCCGTACTACCAAGTGGGCCGACATTACTCATCGTGAAGGTGCTCGGTTTCAGATCCGCAGCGCGCAAGTCTCCCGTCTTGGCGCGGGAAGACAGTTCCGCGACACGCGTATGCAACTGTTGCATCGTCATCTTATCTGCATCTCGAACGACCGGAACAATCAGTCCGTCCGTCGTCTCGGTCGCGACACCGATATGATACTGTTGCTCGAGGATGATCTGTTCGTTGGCTTCGTCGAGCTTGGCGTTAAAGACCGGGAAGTCTTGGAGTGCGACTATCAAGGCTTTGATGAAAAAGGCGTTGACACTGATCGGTTGACCGGCCGCCTTTAATTCTTCGCGCAAGGCGAGCAATCGAGTCATATCCACTTCTTCGAAATGCGTGACGTGCGGAATCGTAAAGAGGGATTGCGTCATTTTTTTGGCAATCTGTTTCCGGATGCCGCGGAACGGGATCGTTTCGACGGAAGGAGATGGCGTCGTTTGTGCCACGACCGGCTGCTGCGTTTCGGCAGAACGGGTTCCTGTTTCAAGGAATCGACGGACGTCGTCTTCTGTGACGCGACCGGATGGATCAGTGGCTGGGACAAGCTCTAAATCAATCCCATGATCACGGGCGATCTTTCGTGTATAGGGTGTGGCTAAGACACGCCGTACCGCTGGGGCGATGGTCGGTGTCATCGTTGTTTGTTGCGGTTGCTCGACCACGCGTTTGATTGTTCGTTCGACGGTGGCGGCGGTTTCCGTCTCTTCTTCATCGATTAATAATAAGATTGTCCCGACGGAAACGGTTTGTCCGACAGGGATTAAGATGTCGGTCACTTTTCCAGACACGGGAGCCGGTAATTCGGCGACCATCTTATCGGTCGATACTTCAACGACCGGTTGATCAATCGTGACGCGATCGCCAACCTGGACGAGATAGTTCGCGATTTCGCCTTCTGTCATCCCTTCACCGACATCATGTAATTTCACTTCGATCATCACGTTCACTCCTTAAAAATCGACCGTACGCTGGATCGCTTCAAGCACACGCGTCGGCGTCGGGATGTAATGGTCCTCCAGGGCGAATAAGGGAACAGGCACGTCAAACCCGGTGACACGAGCAATCGGTGCCCGTAAGTATAAGAATGAAGTGTCGTTGATGAGCGCAATCAAATCGTTTCCAAGACCACCCGTTGCCTGTGCTTCATGAATGATGACAGCGCGTCCCGTTTTTTGGACAGACGCCGCAATCGTCGACCGGTCGAGCGGATAGAGGGTCCGTAAATCAATCACTTCACAGGAGATGCCGCGGGTCGCAGCTTCCGTCGCGGCTTTTTGTGCGACCTGCACCATCGCCCCCCAAGCGATGAGCGTGACGTCTTGACCTTCTGTCACATATTTTGCTTTTCCAATTTTAATCGTGTAGGACTCACTCGGAACCGGTTCCTTGAAGGCACGGTAACTGCGCATCGATTCGAGGAACAAGACCGGATCCGGATCCTCGATTGCCGCAATCAATAAACCTTTTGCATCATAAGGGGTTGCCGGACAGACCACTTTTAAACCGGGCATCGAAGTGAAGAGGGCTTCCGTACTGTCCGAGTGAATTTCTGGGGCACGGATACCGGCACCATAGGGCGCCCGGATGACCATTGGCACACCATAACGTCCCATCGTCCGCATCCGGATGCGGGAGACATGGGTCATGATTTGTTCGTAAGCAGGGTAGATGAAACCGAGAAATTGGATTTCGACGATCGGCTTAAATCCGTTGACTGCTAAACCGATCGACGTTCCGACGATTCCGGCTTCGCTGAGCGGCGTATCGATGATCCGATCCTCACCGAACTCTTCCTGTAGACCGTCCGTTGCCCGGAAGACGCCGCCGTTTTTTCCGACATCTTCACCTAGTACAAGCGTCGTCTCATCGTCCGTCAGTTTCGTCCGTAAGGCATCGGTGACCGCCTGGACGAGTGTCATCTCCGTTTGTCGATTGATAGGTGTCGCCATGTCAATTCCCCCTTGCGGTCAGATAATCCGTTTTCTGACGAAGCAAATCGTCAGGTAGTGTTGCGTACGTATGATCAAACAGATCGTTGACGTCAGGAGGCGGGAAGGCTTCCATCGTCTTGACGGCGGCTTCGACCTCTTGTTGATGCCGATTCCGGATCGCTTCGATTTCCTGCTCGTCGTAGAAGCCTTGTTCTTTCATGAAGTCTTCGAGCCGGGTGATCGGGTCAACCCGATCATGGGACCGTTCTTGGTCCCGGTATTTGGATGGATCATCGGCCGTCGTATGGGCACCAAACCGCCACGTGACCGCTTCGATCAGCGTTGGTCCACCACCAGACCGGGCGCGTTCGACGGCTTCCAGCATCGTGAAATAGACGGCGAACACATCATTTCCGTCAATCCGAATACTTGGCATGCCGTACGCCAGAGCTTTTTGGGCAATTGTTTCTGAATGCATCTGTTTCTGGATCGGAACGGAAATCGCATACCCGTTGTTTTGATTAAACAAGATGACCGGGGTCTGGAAGACACTCGCGAAGTTCATCCCTTCATGGAAATCACCTTCAGACGTCGCACCGTCTCCAAAATAGGCGATAGCGACGTGTGTTGTCCCTTTCCGTTTTTCGGCCCAGGCGGCACCAACAGCATGAGGAATCTGTGTGGCAATCGGTACAGCAGGTGGGAAGATATGCAGTTCATCGGTCGGGACGCAGCCTTCGACACGACCATTCCAATATAAGAAGGTTCGGACCATATCCGCACCGAACGTCAACGTCGCACCATGATCACGGTACGTCGGGAAAATCCAGTCCTTGTCCTGCAGTGCATACGCACTGCCGACTTGTGCTGCTTCCTGCCCTTCTAAAGGGGCGTAGGTTCCTAATCGTCCTTGGCGCTGTAAGTTAATGGCCTTACGATCAAACGTCCGGATTCGGTTCATATGTGTGAATAGCGCGAGGCTCAAGTCTTTTGTCAGCAGATCAGTTTTAGATGTATCGATCACGTGTCCCGCATCATCAAGGATCCGGTAAATCGGAAATTCAGTTTCCATCAGTGTCACCTCCATTAGTCGTTACGGATGTTCCATTTCGGTTTGATCGTATTCGTAAAGATGTTGTTATGACGAGAGCGGATTTGAATCCGTTTGTTACACATCCGGTTGGCGGCTTCGAGTGTCGTGATCGATTCCGCATGCGACTCATGGAATACTTCGAGGACGGCATCATAGATATGTTTTGTTTTTAATAAGACACGTTCATGGTTCGCACCGTATAATTCGTCGGCAACTTGAATCAGACCACCGCCGTTGACGATATAATCGGGCGCATATAAAATGCCGCGTTGCTTTAATTCGAGCGCAAGTGCATCATCGGCGAGTTGATTGTTGGCCGATCCGCAGATCGCCTTACACTGGAGCTGTCCGATGTTCGTCGATTGGATGACACCACCATAGGCACAAGGGACAAAGATGTCGGCATCCGTCAGATGAATTTCATGAGCGGAAATGACACGAACCGTTCCAGGTGTTTTTTCCGCTTGCTCGACGAGAGCAGCGAGAACGGATTCGCTCAAATCGGACACGTACAGGTTGGCACCGGCAGACAATAACTGTTCTGCGACTTTATAGCCGACCTTTCCCAGTCCTTGGACAGCGTAACTCGCCCGGCTTAAATCATCTGATCCGTATAACGTTTCGACGGTTGCCCGTAATCCGTAAATGACGCCTTCCGCCGTTGGAATCGATGAATCCCCGCTGCCGCCGAACGCTTCCGGAATCCCAACGATACGTGAAGTTTCCCGGCTGGCATGGACGAAATCGTCCATCGTCGTGCCCATATCCGTCCCGGTGTAGAAACGTCCGCCGAGCGAATCGACGAATCGTCCGAAAGCGCGGAATAATTCCGGCGTCTTATCGGTTGCCGGATTGCCGATGATGACAGCTTTCCCGCCGCCGAAATCGACGTCGGCCGCTGCGCATTTATACGTCATGCCGCGTGATAGCCGCAAGACATCATCGAGTGCTTCGTCGACGGTCGAATATGGTGCCATCCGGCAACCACCGAGGGCGGGGCCGAGTGTCGTATCATGAATGGCGATGATCGCCTGCAAACCGGAAATCGGATCGTTACAAAAAACGACCTGTTCGTGACCAGAAATCTTTTCCATGATTGATGGTGATGGATCCGTGGATGGGTTCAACATGTTCATAAAACATCCTCCTGACTTTAGTAAGCGCTTTCATTTTACTCTTTAGAAAACACGCGGCGTCAACTTTTCCTGAATCAGCTGCTTATTTAAGATGATTTGTTTGACTTCACCAAGACCGATGACACGATCGCCGTGTCTGACTTCGACTTTTGCCAAGACGCGGTCGGGTGTAAGTTCGATGACGATGGCTTCGATGCGGATATTTGATCCAAGTGTCGCCATTCCTAAATGTTTCAAGGAAACGGCACCACCGACTCCTTCTTCCTGTTCTTCCAGGTAGGGGAGGATGAGTTTTCGAGCCGCCCATTCCATATGATAGACCATCGAGACGGTTGAATAGGCCGGATGGACAACCACACCTTCAAACTGAGCGAACATTTCTTCTGTGACGATCGCCTCGATGACAGCAGAGTCGCCGAGCGACAAACCGTTTTTCATATCGTTTCCCCCTTGCCTGTGACCACAGCTGGTCTTACCAAAAATAGTATAACACTTGTCACACGATATTTTATCAATCAGTTACGAAATGAGCAAACATTTTCAGGAATATTTTCCAAAAAGAAATATCATTTTCTGACTTTCTTTATAAGAAAGGTCTTTATTCAGACTTTTGATAGAAATAAGGACCAGTATCAAGAAAGTTGGGAGCTTTTAACAAAATGAAGGATTGACAACATTGTGAACGTATCGTAGTTTAATGGTATAACCATTTTAAAACGGACGTTTATTTATTGTGTTATATAGACGCGGGAAGGGGTGCCACTTGTATAACGAAATCCTGGAAACGATGGAAGCGGAAGAACGATTCCGCTTACAGCTGACAAGTCTACGAGAGACCGTTCGTCATGTGATGGAACATGTTCCGTTTTATCACACCCGCTTCATGGAACGGGGACTTGATGCCGAAGCATTGCACACGATGGCGGATATTCAAAAGTTACCGTTCACATACAAAAGTGATTTGCGGGAACAGTATCCGTTTGGCTTGTTTGCGGTTCCGCCACAGGAAGCGGTCCGGATCCATGCCTCATCCGGAACAAGCGGAAAACCAACCGTCGTCGGTTATACCCAAAGTGACCTGGATGATTGGTCGACAGCTGTCGCACGTGGTCTGATCGCAATCGGCGCGCAAAAAACCGACTTGTTGCACAATGCTTACGGATACGGCTTATTCACCGGCGGACTGGGTCTGCACAGCGGAGCCGAACAACTCGGCATGACGATTGTCCCCGTGTCCGGTGGCAATACGGACCGGCAGATCACATTGATTGAAGACTTTCAGCCGCGGGGAATTTGCGGAACACCTTCTTATATGTTGCATCTCGCGGAACGTATGGAAGAAAAGGGTCTAAATCCGAAGACGAGCAGCCTGCAGTACGGGATTTTCGGAGCCGAGCCGTGGTCGGAAGAATTACGGCAAACCCTCGAAAACAAGTGGGGGATCCGGGCTTTTGACATCTACGGTCTCAGCGAAATCATGGGGCCCGGTGTCGCGATGGAGTGTCAGGAACAGGACGGATTGCATCTGATGGATGATTTGTTCATCACAGAAGTCATTGATCCCGTGACGGGGGAACCGATGCCGGAAGGACAAGTCGGGGAACTCGTTTTTACAAGTGACGAATTGTAATATTAAGTGCAACACCTAGCTGAAAACACAAAAAAACCCATAACGACCTCGTGTAGAATAGAGTTACCACACAAAATTCAACGGAGGATTCGTTATGAGCTATGTTCATCTTACCACATCAGAAAGAGTCAAAATAGAGACGTATCTCGAGCTAGGTTTCTCTGTCCGAAAGATTGCTGGACGCCTGGGGCGTCAACCTTCTACGATTTCACGAGAATTGAAACGAAATCCTCACTATGATTCTTCCCATGCCGACCAGCGTTATGTGGAGCGAAAAAAGAAGTGCGGTGCACGGACGAAGTTTACGCTCGAAAAAGGAGTCCGCATCCTCGAAAAGTTACGGGAGACGTGGTCCCCTGAACAGATTGCCGGACGATTATTCCAAGAAGAAGGACTTTCGTTCAAGACAATTTATCGTTGGATTTATATGGGCCTCGTCGAGGCCGATTCTGGACTCCTTCGACAAAAGGGAAAGCGTCAGAAACCACGTGAGACGCGTGGACGCTTTAACGTCGGACTGCCAATCAGTAAACGTCCGTCTGACGTCAAAGGGCGCCAAACGTTCGGACATTGGGAGCTTGATACTGTTGTCTCGTGTAGAGGGAAATCCAAAGCCTGTGTCGCAACGTTCGTCGAGCGAAAGAGCCGTTTTTATCTCGCTGTACCGATGGAAGATCGGTCCGCTCAATCGATGGAGTCTGCGATTCAAGCATTGCATCTTTACTTCCCGTTGGGAACGTTCCAAACTGCGACGACAGATCGTGGAAAAGAGTTTAGCTGTCATGAACGAATTCGTGACACGTTAGGCGTACCGATGTATTTTGCGGATCCGTATTCTTCTTGGCAGCGTGGGAGTAACGAGAACGCCAATGGTCTTCTCCGTGAATTTTTCCCGAAGGGGACAGATTTCGGAAAGGTCAGTCGTTCTGAACTCGCTCAAGCGCTCGCCTGGATCAATGGGAGACCGCGAAAATGTCTCAACTGGAAAACTGCATACGAGGTCTTCACGGAAGAAGTGTTGCACTTAATTTGACAAACCGTCAAGTTTAAAAAAGAAAGCGCTTCCAATCATCCGGTATCGTACCGGAGACTTGGCATCCGTCACAACAAAAGTATGTGCCTGCGGTCGGACGACGACCCGGATGTCGCGGGTCAAAGGGCGAACGGACGACATGATGATCATCCGTGGTGTCAATGTCTTTCCGTCTGAGATTGAACGGGTCCTGCTGCAACAACCGGGTGTCACACCGCATTATCAAATTCACCGGATTCAACGGGCCGGTCTCGATGCATTGGAACTGCACATCGAACTCGAAACGGGGACAGTTGCTGAAGATCTGAAACGGATCATCTGCCATGCCATGAAAACCGAATGTCTGATCTCGGTTGATCTCGTTTGTCATCCGCCATACGGTCTTCCACGTTCTGAAGGCAAAGCTGTCCGCATCATCGACCGTCGCACAGCGTCTGAGAAGAAGTTTGTTTAAGCAGAGGAGGAAATGAAATGTACGATGCGACGCATCTTTTTGAACCACCGGTCATGACCGAAGAAGAAAAATTGGAACATTTTAAAGAACGGATCGAAAACGGGGAAAAAATCGAAGCTGACGACTGGATGCCTGATTTTTACCGCGACACGCTGATCAAATTGATTTCGATGCACGGAATCAGTGAAATCATGGGCGCTTTACCGGAAAAAGAGTGGGTACCCAAAGCCCCGTCCTTACGCCGGAAGCTCGGCATCATGGCAAAAGTCCAGGATGAGATGGGGCACGGTCAACTCCTGCTGCGGGTCGTCGAGGACTTGATGAAACCGTACGGAAAAACGCGGGCCGACTTGATGGACGATTTGTTTACGGGACGTCTCAAATTCCATAACGTCTTCCACATGCCGACCCGTTCGTGGGCAGATGCCGGGACGATCGGCTGGCTCGTCGACGGAGCAGCAATCATTACCCAGACGAACATGCTCGGGGCGTCCTACGGTCCTTATGCCCGGGCGTTGCAACGGATTTGTGCAGAAGAAGTGTTCCATGCCCAGCATGGTGAATCGATCATCATGGCATTGGCTGAAGGGACACCGGCACAAAAAGCGATGATTCAGGAATCCCTCGATGAGTGGTGGGAATCCCTGTTGATGTTCTTCGGACCGGCGACAAAAGAGACGACCGGGACGTCAAAACAAGACGTGACGATTGCTTATAAAATCCGGACGAAGACGAACGAAGAGCTGCGTCAAAATTTCTTTACGAAATATGTTCCCCGGATCCGTTCGCTTGGTCTTGTCATTCCGGATCCGACATTACGGTTTGATGAGGAAACCGGACAATGGATTTACGCCCAGCCGGACTGGACGGAATTCAAGAAAATCATTCAAGGCGGCGGTCCCCGTTCGAAGGAGCGACTCGCCTTACGTCAAACTTCGTATCAAAACAATGCGTGGGTGCGCGAGGCACTTGCTGAGACGATCGGCTGAAGGAGGAAAGACCATGACGGAAACGTTTTATCAAGAGTTCGAGATTTTCAGTAAACGGACGCCGAATGCTGCCTTTACGCATCAGTTCAGTCTACTGGCACCGAATAAAGAGATGGCCTTAATGATGGCGCAGGAAAACTTCATGCGGCGCGAACCGGTCGTCGACATCTGGGTCGTTAAACGGGAAGATATCCGGGGAATGACGCCGGATGAAAAGCAGATGCTGCAACGGCTGGATAACAAAGATTACCGGACGACGAAAGGGTACGGCTATCTGAAGAAAAAATGGCGGCATTATGAACAGCAGATGCTCGACGAAAAAGAAATCATGTCCTGGCAAGGAGGCGATTCCAAATGACGGAAGCAGAACGTTTGGCGTTGGCCTCACTGCTTTATCAATTAGCAGATGATGACTTTTTATACGCCTACCGCGGATCGGAATGGTTGGGACTCGCTCCGCATATCGAAGAAGATGTTGCGTCGTCCTCGATTGCCCAGGATTCGATGGGGCATGCAGCGATGTACTACCAATTGCTCGAAGAAATCGGTGAAGGAAAGGCTGATGCTTTGGCGCACGTGCGGCTCGCACATGAACGGAAAAATTCGGTCCTCGTCGAACGGGTCAACGGACCGGGATATTATATGGAGAATCCGGAATATGACTGGGCGTATGCCGTCGTCCGCAATTATTGTTATACGCTTGCGAAAAAGGTGCGGATCGATTCGTTGAAAAAAAGCAGTTATGCGCCGCTCGCAGCACTCGCCGTCAAGATCAACATGGAGTTGTATTATCATTTGTTGCACTGGCAGACGTGGTTCACCCAGCTGTATCAATCAACCGAAACCGCCCGTCAAAAAATGGACGCCGCCCTTGAACGGGTATTGGCTGACTTCGGTGATCTGTTTGATTACGGGGAAGCGACACAGCTGATTGACGAGATGCAGCTCATGGAAGATCAGGGAGTGTTGCTTGACCGCTGGTATCAGGCATTGACACCGGTCCTCGTCGATTTAAACGTCACGTTGCCGGAAATGAACATGACCTACAACGGACGAAACGGGGAGCACTCGCCTGATTTGAACGATGCCTTATCGACGCTCGGGGAAGTCTATCTGCTCGATCAGTCGGCTGTATGGTGAAGGAGGAAGGGCAGATGACGATCTTGCTGGAGCAAGAAATCCGGGACGCGCTAGATACGGTCAAGGACCCTGAAATCGATGCCGTCAGTATTCTGGATCTCGGGATGTTCGAAGCGATGGAGTGGACGGAGACAGCTGTCGGATACGATGTCCGGATTACACTGCTGCCGACATTTTTAGGATGTCCGGCGCTTGAGATCATTCAAAAAAATACGGAATCCGCGTTGTTGCAAGTACCTCGGGTCAATACGGTGAAAGTCGTCTTCCTGTTTGATCCGCCTTGGACATCGGACCGGATTACGGAACAAGGGATTGCCGGTCTGAAGTCCTTCGGGATTGCCCCGCCGCGAGTCGTCGACGGAAAGTGGGAAATCGACTGTCCGTACTGCGGATCGACGTTCGTTTCGATTGAAAACCTGTTTGGTCCGACGGCTTGCCGGAGTATTTTATATTGTAAATCATGCAAAAATCCATTCGAGGCGATGAAACCCGTCTCTACTCTCATGTGAAGGAAGGTAATCATTATGGTAAAACTAATCGCGCTTTATACACATCCGGAAAACAAGGAACAGTTTGACGAGCATTACTTCAACGTCCACGGTCCACTGACGGCAAAGATTCCCGGTCTGCAACAGATGACGGTCACGAAAATCGTCGGTTCACCGATGGGCGGAGACGGTAAATATTATCTGATGTGCGAAATGGTCTACGAAAGTCCTGAAACGATGAAAGCCGGCATGCGTTCGCTCGAAGGAAAAGCGTCGGGTAAAGACTTGATGGGCTTTGCGGGAGATCTCGTGACGTTAATGATTGGTGAGGAAGTCCATGCTGACGCCACAGTACGTTAAGACGAGTATCGAGGAGCGAATCGGCCGGATTCGACTGAATCGGCCGGAACGTTACAATGCCCTGAACCGGACGATGATCCGGGAAATCGTCGAAGCGATGGAACAATTCGATCAGGATGAGGCGGTCGCCGTCATCGTCCTGGACGGTGAAGGAAAGTCCTTTTCCGCCGGAGCCGACATCGAGGAGATGCTCGACGCGACACCGATTTCCATGGAACTGCTGGATCCGTTTGCTGATTGGGACCGGATCAGCCGGCTGCATAAACCGCTGATTGCGGCTGTCCACGGATTTGTGCTCGGCGGCGGTTTTGAACTGGCACTGGCCTGTGACTTGATTTATGCGACACCCGAGACGCAGTTCGGTTTTCCGGAAGTCGGACTCGGCGTCATGCCGGGAGCCGGCGGAACCCAACGACTGACGAACCGGATCGGTCGGACGCGGGCCCTTGAATGGTTGTGGACGGGCGACCGGATGTCGGCGTCGGAAGCAAATCATCTCGGAATCATCAACCGGATCGTGGAAGCGGACCAACTCGAAGCAAACGTTTTGGCGGTTGCCGGACGGATTGCGGCACAACCTATGATGTCCGTGCGACTGATCAAAGATGCCGTCGATAAGGCAGGCGATCTGTCACTGCAGGACGGCATGGACCATGAAAGAAGAAATTTCTACTTACTATTCGGCACGAGTGATCAGACGGAAGGGATGCAAGCCTTCCTCGACAAACGTCAACCGACATTCAAAGGAAACTAAAAGGAGTGGAAGCTATGTCAACGGTACATGAAAAAACAATCGAGATGAAACGTTCCGTTTATCATCTGGTCATCAACGGCGAGCAAGTCGAAGGGGCAACAGGGGAGACATTCAAGACCTATAATCCGGCAACGGGCGAAGTCATCGCGGAAGTCGCGAAAGCTTCAAAAGCTGATGCCGATCGTGCCGTACAGGCGGCACGGGAAGCGTTTGATCACGGGAAGTGGAAAATGTGGCCGGTCGGTCGCCGGTCGCAAGTTCTGAATAAAATTGCCGGCATCATGCGTTCACGTTTCAATGAGCTCGTGGAACTCGAGATTCTTGATACCGGGAAATCCCTCGCGGCAGCGCAAGGGCAAATCACGCAAGCGATTGAAGACTTTGAATTTTATGCCGGAGCCATCGTCGGTCACCGCGGTGCCGTCAATAACGTGCCGGGGCAATTCCATAACTACACGGAAAAAGAACCGGTCGGTGTCTGCGCCCAAATCATTCCGTGGAACTATCCGTTGATGATGGCGGCATGGAAAGTCGCACCGGCGATCGCCGTCGGTTGTTCGGTGGTCGTTAAACCGGCAACGCTGACGCCGTTGACAGCAATCATCCTCGGCGAAATTTGTCTCGAAGCCGGTGTACCGGCGGGAGTCGTCAACGTCATTCCGGGATCAGGCCGCGAAATCGGCAACCACTTGGTCGAACACCCGAATGTGGATAAAGTTGCTTTTACCGGTTCAACACCGGTCGGAAAAGACATCATGGGTCGGGCATCGGAAAGCTTAAAACGCGTCACACTCGAACTCGGCGGCAAATCACCGAACCTCGTGTTTGAGGATGCCGATATCACGGCAGCTGTCGATGGTTCGCTGTTCGGTATCTTCTACAACAGCGGCCAGTCGTGTGAAGCCCGGTCCCGCCTGTACGTCCACGAAGACATTTACGAAACGTTCATGGAACAGTTTGTCGCGAAGACGAAACAATTGGTGCTCGGGAATCCGTTTGACAAAGGGACACACGTCGGGGCGATCATCGACCAACAACAGCTCGATGTCATCGATGGCTATGTCCAATCGGCGAAAGCGGACGGAGCAACGATTTTGACTGGGGGTCAAGTCGAGAAAGTGGCTGGTTTTGAAGAAGGTTTCTGGTATGCGCCGACCATCATTGCCGATGTCACACACGAGATGAAAGCCGTCCAGGAAGAAATCTTCGGACCGGTCGTCGTCGTGATGAAGTTCAAGGATGAAAAAGAAGCGGTCCGTCTCGCAAACGATACGGAATTCGGACTCGGGTCAGCAATTTGGACAAAAGACGGGGCACGGGCGACGCGGATTGCGAATCAAATCAAAGCCGGTATCGTCATGATCAACTGTCCGTTCTCGGCCTTCCCGGGCACACCGTTCGGCGGCTACAAACAATCTGGTTTCGGACGCGAACTGTGTATCGAGACACTGGATTTATATACGGAAACGAAAAGTATCCTGTCGTATTACGGCAGTCGTCCACTTAATCCGTTCGGACTGTAAAACCAAGCGTGCGGACGTTCGTCCGCACGCTTTTTTAAAGGGGGAAAATCAGATGATAGTTCAACAGATGGTGGTCGTAGGGTCAGGTGTCATGGGAAGAGGGATTGCGTACGTGGCAGCAGCAAGCGGATTTGATGTGACGTTAGTCGACGTCGAACAAAAGCTGTTGACGTCCGCGCAACAGGAATTAGAAACGATTGCCGATAAAGCCATCATCCGCGGGAAAATGACGACGGAAGAAGTCGAACAGCTGTTCAGCCGTTTGAGTTATGCAACGGATTTAAAGGAGTCTGTCAAAGGCGCAAATCTTGTAATTGAGGCTGTCCCGGAACGACTCGACATCAAACGGACTGTGTTTGAGACGCTCGATCAGTATGCGCCGGCTGGTTGTATTTTTGCGACCAATACGTCGACGATGAGTCCGACCGAGATTGCGTCTTTCACGAAACGTCCGGAACGGGTCATGGCGATGCATTTCTTTAATCCGGTGCACCGGATGCCGCTCGTCGAACTGGCACAGGGGCTTGAAACGTCGGACGAAACGGTCATGATCTGTGAAACCGTCGCTCAACAAATGGGGAAAGAGACCGTCGTCATCCAAGAATTCCCCGGATTCGTCACGTCACGAATCAGTGCACTCGTCGGCAACGAAGCGTTTTATATGTTGCAGGAAGGACTCGGAACACCGGAAGAGATTGATAAAGCAATTAAGCTCGGACTGAATTATCCGATGGGACCGTTTGAACTCGGCGATCTTGTCGGACTCGACACCCGCTTGAACAATCTACGGTATCTGCATGAAAAACTGGGTGAAAAATACCGTCCGGCACCACTGCTCGAACAGTATGTCAAAGCAGGACGCCTCGGACGGAAAACCGGGCGCGGAGTCTACGATTATTCGGACAGCGGGGTGAAGACACGATGAGACGTGTCGCCATCATTGATGCCGTCCGTACACCGATTGGCCGGTATAACGGAGTTTTGAAAGACGTCCGTCCGGATGATTTAGGAGCTTGTGTCATCAAAGCATTGATTGATCGCAATCCGGAGGTGGATCCGGTCCGAATCGAAGAAGTGATTTTCGGAAATGCCAATCAGGCAGGGGAGGACAACCGGAATGTCGCCCGGATGTCCGGTTTGCTTGCAGGTCTGCCGGTCGAAGTTGCTGGGACAACCGTCAACCGGCTCTGTGGTTCCGGACTCGATGCTGTCATCGCAGCAGCCCGGGCGATCGCAATGAACGAAGGGGACATCTACATTGCCGGCGGAACGGAAAGTATGACCCGGGCACCGCTCGTCATGGCAAAGACGGAAACAGGCTTTGCCCGCGGGAACACGACGATCTATGACACGACGATCGGCTGGCGCTTCGTTAATGAAAAACTGAATGCCAAGTACGGAACAGACTCGATGCCGGAGACGGCGGAACACGTCGCAACCCGGTACGGGATTTCTCGGGAAGAACAGGATGATTTTGCCTATTTAAGTCAGCAACGGGCCAAACAGGCGATGGTGACACAACGTTTTCAAACAGAACTTGTGCCGGTGCAGTATATGACACGCAAAGGACAGGTCGTCGAAGTGAATACGGACGAACATCCACGTCCCGACACGAGCCGTGAAAAGCTCGGAACACTCAAAAGCCTGTTTCCCAATGGCACCGTCACGGCAGGGAATGCTTCCGGTGTCAATGACGGAGCAGCCGCCCTGTTGTTGATGAGCGAAGAAACGGCGGAACGTCTTGGTCTGACGCCGCTTGCCTATTACCGGGCCAGTGCCGTCGCCGGTGTCGAACCCGCCGTCATGGGAATCGGACCGGTCGATGCGACCCGTAAAGCGCTGAAACGGGCGGGATTGACGATTGAGCAACTGGATTTGATTGAACTCAACGAAGCCTTTGCGGCGCAAAGTGTCGCCTGTATGCAAGAACTTGGATTACCGCCGGAAAAAGTCAACGTCAACGGAGGAGCGATTGCATTTGGTCATCCGCTTGGTGCCAGCGGGGCACGGATTTTAACGACGCTTTTACACGAGATGTGCCGAACGAACCAGACATATGGTCTGGCGACGATGTGTGTCGGCGTCGGACAGGGTATCGCCTTGATCGTCGAACGGGAGGGACTTGTATGATCCACTTTGAACAAACAGGACACATTGGCTTGATTCGAATTGACCGGCCGGAACGAATGAACTGCTTTGACTATCCGACACTGGTTGAACTGCAACGGCTGGTCGATATGGTCCGTGTCAATCCGGTGATTCGTGTTGTCCTGTTCACAGGGACGGGGAAAGCCTTTAGCGCAGGAGCCGACTTAAAGGAACGGATGACCTTGACGGAAACGGAAGTCCGGCGAAACGTCGTCGCGATCCGTGACGTTTTTTCAAGTATCGCCGGCCTACCTCAACCGACGATTGCCGCCGTCAACGGACATGCACTTGGTGGTGGGTTCGAGTGGATGCTCGCGTGTGATTTCCGGATCATCGTCAAAGGGGCACTGGTCGGATTGACGGAAACGAGTTTCGGCATCATTCCCGGTGCCGGTGGGACACAACGGTTGCCGCGGTTGATTGGAGAGACACGAGCGAAGGAATTGATTTTCACCGCTAAAAAGATTGATGCCGAAACCGCTGAACGGTACGGAATCGTATCACGGGTCGTCTCGACGGTGGAAGAACTGATGGAGGTCTGTCTCGCCTTCGCTAACGAGATGTTGAAAAACGGACCGGTCGCCATCCGTCAGGCGAAACAGGCGATTGATCACGGACTTGATCACACGCTTGCCGAAGGATTAAAAATTGAGACCAATGCCTACGAAGTGGTCATCCCGACCGAAGACCGGCTGGAGGCTTTACAAGCCTTTGCTGAAAAACGAACGGCGCAGTTTCAAGGCAAATGAGGATGGTCGCGCTCTGAAATAACACGTATACTAACGGTAGACAAAAAAACGTTATATTAAAGAGAGAGTGAATGACATGAGTGCGAATACACAATCGATGATTTTCACCGTATACGGGGACTACATTCGACATTACGGCAATCAGATTTGGATCGGGAGTCTGATTCGTCTGCTGAAAGAGTTTGGTCATAACGAACAGGCAGTCCGTGTGGCCGTCTCACGGATGGTCAAACAAGGCTGGTTGACCTCTGAAAAGCAAGGCACTAAAAGTTTTTATTCGTTGACACCACGTGGGGTCGAGCGAATGGAAGAAGCTGCGCGACGGATTTATAAATCGACGCCCCACGTCTGGGACGGAAAGTGGCGGACGTTGATGTATACGATCCCGGAAGACAAACGACAAATTCGGGATGAGTTGCGAAAAGAGTTGTCCTGGAGCGGTTTCGGTAATTTATCGAACGGCGTCTGGATTTCCCCCAATCCGCTCGAAAAAGAAGCGGAACGTCTGATTGAGGCATACGGAATCACCGAGTATGTCGATTTTTTCGTCGGTGAATACCATGGTCCACAACAGGATCAATCGCTGGTCGAACGTGCTTTTCCGCTTGACGAACTCCAAGAACGGTATGAGACGTTCATCGCCGAGTACAGCCGGCGTTATATCGTCCATCAAAGCCGGATCCAGCTCGGTGAGATGGACGACGAACAATGTTTCGTCGAACGGACGACACTCGTCCATGAATACCGGAAGTTTTTGTTCAGCGATCCCGGTCTGCCGCAAGAATTATTGCCGGACGCATGGAGTGGCCAGCATGCTGCCTTATTGTTCGAGCAGTATTACCGATTACTCGCGGAACCGGCAAGCCGATTCTTTGAAACGATTTTTCAGAAAACGCATGACGTGTCACAAAAAAGCGCCGATTATGATGCATTGGAACATCCGTTATTTGCCGAGCGGTAATCAAGAAAACGCTCATCCCGAGGTTTCGAGATGAGCGTTTTCTTGATGAAAATCAGTCCTGTGCAAACTGTTTCCGGAAGGCATATCCTTTATCGACATACGAATCAATCGATTCTTGAATCATCTCGAGGTCTGCTGCCGTGAGTTCACGCACGACTTTACCGGGTGATCCGATGATCAACGAACGAGGCGGGAATTTTTTACCGGACGGAATTAATGTGTTGGCGCCGATGATACATTCTTCCCCGATTTCGGCATGATCGAGAACAGTCGCCCCCATACCGACGATGGAACGCCGACCGATTTTACAACCGTGCAAGATGGCATTGTGCCCGACCGTCACTTCATCCGCGATGATGACCGGTGCTCCTTCGTAGAGATGGATGGTCGCATTGTCCTGGATACTGCAACGTTTCCCGATCGTAATCGGACCTTCATCGCCTCGAAGGACGGCATTGAACCAAATCGTCGATTCTTCACCGACGGTCACGTCACCAATCAAAAAAGCACCGGGAGCGACAAAAACGTGTTCTGCTAAGCTTGGAGAAACATCGCGGTACGGAATATTCATGAGAATGCCTCTTTTCTAAAAATGAATTAAAATTCAGTCTTACTTAGTATACCATTCTTAGCAACGGAAACGGAGGGAGACCATGTCTCGTCTATGTACCAAATTACAGATCGATGTGCCCATTATTCAAGGCGGCATGGGAAACATCAGCCATGCCGAACTGACGGCAGCAGTCTCGAATGCTGGGGGACTCGGAACGATTGGATGCGGGACGATGACGCCTGCTGAAGTCAAACGATTGATTGAAGAGACACGCCGCTTGACGTCGCGTCCTTTTGCCCTGAATATCGCCATCCGGGTCTCGCCTCATGTCGAGCAGTTGATTGCGTTGGCGATTGAGGAACGGATTCCGGTCGTGTCCCTGTCGGCCGGTAATCCGGCACCTTTCTTGGAAAAGTTACGGGAGGCGGGGATCCAGACGATTGGTGTGGTCGCTTCCGTCAAACAGGCTGTCAAAGCCGAACAGGCAGGAGTGGATGTGCTGGTGGCGGAAGGGGTCGAAGCAGCGGGTATCAATTCACCGCTTGAGTTGACGACGATGACCTTGATTCCGCAAATCACGGATCATGTCACGATTCCTGTCCTTGCAGCCGGTGGAATCGGCGACGGGCGAGGCCTTGCCGCTGCCTGGATGCTCGGAGCAGAAGGGGTGCAGCTTGGAACCCGATTGATTGCGACACAAGAATCCCGTGTGCACGAACAGTATAAAAGACATCTCGTGCAGGCGGATGATCTCGCGACACGAATCATTGGCCGTGAAGTCGGACAAGTCCGCCGTGTTTTGAACGGACCGTATGTCGAGACATTGCAACCAACATCACTTGCTGCCTTTCAAGAACAGACGAACGAATCGTTTCATATCAAAGGAGCACTCGAGGGCGACGAGACAGAAGGGTACGTCAACGCCGGTCTCGTTTCCGGTTTGATTGATGATGTTCCAACCGTTGCGGAACTGTTTAACCGAATGATGGACGACGCGTTCGGGCGGATCGAACGGATGTACCGGACACTCCAGTAGTGTGAATTCAAAAGAAGCAGGCCTACGTGGTCGGCTTCTTTTTTATTTTTCAGGACATTTGTCCTTTTCAAAGGATAATAGAATGCGGTCTACTCATAATTAGAGAAAAAGGAGGATGAAGATGCAAGGAATCATTTTTGCTTTATTCAGTGGACTGTTTATCGCACTGCAAGGCATCTTTAATGCCCGGCTCGGTGACGCGGTTGGTCCATGGTTATCCGTGACAATCGTCCACTTCGTTGGGTTAATCGGCTGTTTGTTGATTTATGGATTCGTCCGGGATCGGAAAATCGGTGGTTTTCGTACGTTGCCGCTTGTGTATGCAAGCGGCGGATTACTCGGCGTCCTAGTCGTCGTCACGGAACTGACGTCGATTCAACTGCTTGGGATGACATGGGCGATGTCGCTGTTGCTCGTCGCCCAGATCTTATGTGCCTTTGTAATTGATTTGAACGGCTGGTTTGGTGTCATTAAAAAAAGCAGTAACAAAGGACAATGGATCGGTGTCGGCTTGATGTTGACCGGCGTCTTGATCTTTTCGCTCGCATGAAGTGAATCAAAGGAGGAAATCAAATGGGGTTAGGAATGTTTTGTGCCATCGTCGCAGGGATAATGATCAGTTTACAAACCGTTTTGAATGCACGGATGAGTCATGCCTTTGGCGCCTGGGCGACGACAACGTTAGTCTTTTTTGTCGGATTGCTCGGTTCGTTGCTCGCATTGGTCTTCTTTCGGGGCGGAACACTTGCGGCGCTTACAGAGGTCGAACCGCTTTATCTATTTGGTGGTTTCGTCGGAGTCGGTGTCGTGTTTTGTGTCATGCGGGGGATTCAACTGCTCGGACCGTCGATTGCGATTTCCGTCGTCTTGATTTCGCAACTCAGTTTTGCGCTGTGTGTCGACGTCTTTGGCTGGTTCGGTTTACCGAAAGTTGATTTGTCGTTTGGACAGATCATTGGATTGGTCGTCATGCTGAGCGGAATTTTCGTCTTGAAACGGTATCAAGTCGTGGATGAGGCGAAACAAATAGCCGACATCAAAGCGATTTCTTAAGCGAATCGCCAACAAATCAGCGGATGAATCGAAAAAGAGATCCCCCTTTCGCACGACTTTTACGTAAAGTGCATGAAAGGGGGGTCTCTTTTGAAAAACGTCCGATTTGAATCAGACGGATACTTCTTCTTTCCAGGCCACATCGATGAAGGCATCGCGACCGGATGCTTTCCGGTCTTTTTTGTAATGTTCCGGATTTTTTTTGTGGAAGTCTTGATGGTATTCTTCCGCCGGATAGAAGGCGTGTGCCGGTTCGATCCGTGTGACGATCGGTTGCTTAAAACGGTTTGTCGCAGCTAGCGCATCACGTGACGCGATGGCTGCAAGTCGTTGTTCTTCCGTATGGTAAAAAATCGCCGGAGCATACTGTGTACCGCGGTCCTGGAATTGTCCGCCGGCATCGGTCGGATCCGTTTGTGGCCAATACAGTTCCAGTAACCGTTCGTATGAAAAGAGTGCCGGATCAAATGTAATCTCGACGACTTCGGAATGTCCGGTCGTTCCGGTTTTGACCTGCTCATATGTCGGGTTGTCGACGTGTCCTCCTGTATAACCGGACACGATACTGTGAATCCCCGGTAATTCCTCAAATGGTGTCACCATGCACCAGAAACATCCTCCTGCAAATGTTGCTTTTTCCATGTCATCTCTCCCTTTCCCTTGGCTTCTTGAGCCGTAGTCCTGTCATTTCCGACAGCGAGAAAACGAAAACGACTCCTCTGCTTGGTTGCAAAAGGAGTCGCCGCTTTTTATCAACCAAAGCTTTCGCTTTGCTGGTCGTAGCACCTTGCTGTGCGCAGGTTGCTGGGACGTCATCGATCCAGATCTCTCGGTCCACTCTTGATAAGTGTTATATGAAGTTGATGTAAGTTCGTTATCATTGGGATGATAATACCATTCATAAAAGTGGAAAGTCAATCCTTATGTTTGCAAGGCACGCAGAACGGTCGCCCCTAACGTTTTGGCCCCGATCAGTAAGGCCTGTTCATTGATTTCGTACTTCGGGTGATGTTGTGGATAGATGGTGCTTCCGTCTGTCTTCGCAGAACCGGTAAAGAAATAACTTCCCGGGACGTGTTCTAAATAATAAGCAAAATCATCCGCTGCCATCATCGGTTTGACTTCACGGACCTGTGCCTCCGGTAAAAACGAAGCCGCTTCTTGGACCAACTTCGTCTCATTCGGATGATTCCAGAGCGACGGGTAACCGGTCGTGAAATCAATCGAATATGTAGCGCCAATTCCAGCACACGTCGTTCGGGCAACGAGATCGACCTGTTGGCGTAACTGATGCCGGAGTTGCTCGTTGAACGTCCGGATTTCACCGACGATCCGGGCTTCGCCGGTGACGATGTTCGGTGCCGTCCCGGAATGGAACGAGCCAATCGCGACGACGGCAGGTTCAAAGGGATCGACCCGTCGGCTGACGAGATGCTGTAAATTACAGACGAGTTGTGCTCCAGCGACGAGTGCATCTTGCGTCCGGTGCGGGGCTTGCGCATGACCACCTTGTCCATGGACGACGATTTCGAATTCATCGATCGCGCATAACGTATGGCCGCTGTGATAGCCAATCGTTCCGACCGGGAGATCATTTTCAAGATGGGTCCCGAAAATCGCATCAACCCCGTCGAGACAACCATCTTCGATCATTTGAATCGCACCTCCCGGAAAGACTTCTTCGCCATGTTGATGAATGAAGACGATGGTCCCTTCGAGTTCCTCTTGCAACGGCTTGAAGGCAGCGGCGAGTCCGAGGACGATCGCCGTATGGCCGTCATGTCCACAGGCATGCATGACACCGGGGCGGATTGAACGGAACGAAAGATCGGTTTCTTCCTGGAGCGGTAACGCGTCAAAATCCGCCCGGACAGCAATCGTTTTTCCGGGACGTGTCCCTTTGAGTGTCGCGACGATGCCGCTCCCTCCGACTTGTTCGCGGTAGGGGATACCAAGTGCTTCATAAAAGGCGATGATTTTTGCGGGTGTCCGGACTTCTTGGAACGATAATTCCGGGTGACGGTGAAAATCACGCCGTAAACGAATCATCTCGGCTTCGTATTGATCGAGAGCAGCAAATAAATTTTCTTGCATCGAAATCATCCTTTTCGGTATGTCTTGAGGAAAAACGGGTACAGATAGAGGTAATCAAATCAGAGGAGGAATTAACACATGGGTGAAATCATCGTCAATGCCGTTCTTACAGTCAAAGCAGGATTAGCTGATCAAGTCTTTCCAATTTTAAGTACAGTCTACAAAGCCGCACAAAACGAGCCGGGCTGCCTACGTTATACGTTGCATCAATCGATTGAAAATGAACATCAGTTCATGCTCTATGAAGTCTATCAAGACGAAGCAGCACTCGAGACACATATCGCATCGGACCACTATAAAGCCTACCGGGAACAAATCGAATTATACCTTGAGGACCGTCAAGTGACGAAATACGTCGAGATGACATTCTGAATCAAGGAAAGAAGGGCGTACGGATCCTCAAGGGTCCATACGCCTCTTTTGTGTTACATCGATTTAAAGCCAAGGAAATGTTCGCGCCAGCGTGGTTCATAAATCGAATTGATCTGGAGCTGTGAGCCCCCGGCATGGATGAAGTATTCATTGTCGAGCATGATGCCGATATGCGACGGACCATCGGTATACGTATTTTCGAAAAAGACGATATCCGAGCGTTTTCCGCTGCTGATCGTCGTGCGACGGTTCGTAAAGAAGGCGCCGTACCAATAGCCGCTGACATTTGTCCGTCCACCGTATTTCCCGGCTTGGTTCGTGGCGTAATGTATCAAACCCGAACAGTCAAAGCCGCCATTGGCTGCCGTTTGCGAACCCCATGTATACGGCGTTCCTAGGTGTTTGGCGGCCGCTTGGATCAATTTTTCGCCACGTGACGTATTTTTTTGAGCAATCCGTGTGTCGCTTGTGACGGTGACAGCGCTGACCGGCAGATAGACAGGAGACCAGCCGGACTGGATGACATAAAAGTTTCCGACCCGGTACCGGGGATAAACCCGTTTTCCCTGTTCGATCAAGCCGGTACCTTTCGGACTGACGGGTGTCGCAAAATAAGACGTCGTTGTTTTGACCGTATAGATTTTTTGACGGTTGATTGCCTGTTGGGTGTAGCGCATATCCGGTTTCGTCGTCCCGATATACGGGTTGATGACATAACCGGTCGTCCCGTTCGGTAACCGGACTTTCCAGAAATCATCGTCAATCGCCTTCAGACCGATCAGCTTTGTCCCTTTACTTAAATAGCCAGCAGGACGGCTGTAAGCGACATCGGCTGAAAACAGCGGTGTCTGATCAAAATGAACATAAAAAACTGTTCCGATTTTAGACGGTGCGACCGGTTTGTTGAGACCGAGTTTACTCGAGTCGACGAAGCCGAACGTCGTTCCGATTTTGACACGTGTGTAGTAACCGCTTTTGCCGTAAATCGACAGCGCCGTATTCTTTTTCAGTGTCCCGATTTTTCCAGTCAGGCTTGCTTTTGGATGAATGACCAGTTTATCTTCGAGCACATACCGTGTCCCGGTCACATCATACAGATCAGGTTTTTTTGTTACGAGATCTGTCGTCTTGACGTAGCCATAGACGGTACCAAGCTTGACGCGTGTGTACGCGCCGCTTGTTCCGTAAATATCAATCTGTTCTGCTCGTTTCATAGTACGGACAATGGTTTTCGCCGTCGTGTCTTTAAAAATCGATGTCGATTTGCTGGTATACCGGAGACCTGTCTTCGCATAGACTTTTGTTTTCGCAAGGGCACTCGTCAAGACGAAGGCATACTGACCGCGGAACAGAATCCGGCTGTAGGCCCCACTTGTGCCATAGACGGTCAATAACGTATTCGTTTGATGATTTTTCAAAATCGGACTGGAGCTGCTTGCTGCCTGACGAATCGGGGTTGATGCCTGGACATAAAGGCGGTCCGTTTTGGCATACACTTTTAATGGTGCCAATGCACTTGTTAAGACGAAGACATGCTGACCGCGGAATAAAATCCGGCTATACGCGCCGCTCGTTCCATAGACCGTCAGGAGTGTATTCGTCTGATGCTGTGCGAGTATCGGGCTCGTACTGTTCGCAGCTTGACGGACCGGCGTCGGACTTTGCACATAGAGGCGGTCAGTCTGCTCAAAAAATGCAAGATCCCCAAGGTGTGCCGTCAAGACAAAACCATACGTATCATTCAACCGGACACGCGTGTAGTTACCGGAGACGCCGTAGATGTCGATACGTTGATTTTGTGCCAGTGTTCCAAGTGGTTTTCCGGTTGCGGAAGCGGTCGGATAGACAGTCGTGAGGTGTTGGCTGTATTTTTTGCCGGTCACCGAGTACGAGGTGACTTTTTTTGTTCCGAGATGAGCTGTCAAAATGAAAGCATAACGATCGTTCCACTTGATCCGGGTAAACGTGCCGGACGTTCCGAATGTTTCGACGGGTTGATTGACGGCGTATTCTGCAAGAACTGTTCCGCTAGTATCAGCCGTCGGATAGACCATCGTTTTCTGTTGGACAAAGCGTTCCCCGGTCGTTACATAGACAGGGGTTGCACTGAGATCAGCCGTCAAAACGAACTGATACACCGTGCCCTGTTTGATGCGTGTGAAAAGACCTTCTTGACCGTATGTATCGACTGCTGCATTTTGAGCCAACGATTCGGTTGTCACCGTTTCTGAAGCAGCTGCTGTATAAAGTGGCGTTGATTTATTCGTATATCGGCTGTCGATTTTTGAGTAGGTTGGAGCAACGGCCAATTGTTCGGTCTTGACGAAGCGATAAACACCGTCGAGCAGGATGCGCGTAAACAGACCTTCTGTCCCGAACGTCTCGACTTCCGTCGCAGCAGGTAACGTTTGAAGTGCGTCAGTACTGTCCGGTGTTTCAAATACAGGGGTGACCGCTTGGGTGAACTGTTTGCCGGTCGCAACGTCCGTCTGTTCGTCGACGACTGCCGGAGCAACGTCACCTTCTGCAAGACCGTTGACCGGAAATGAACTAAACAACATGACGGAAGCAGC
The DNA here is from genome assembly GCF_000685865.1 of Exiguobacterium antarcticum DSM 14480. Lineage (GTDB taxonomy): Bacteria > Bacillota > Bacilli > Exiguobacteriales > Exiguobacteriaceae > Exiguobacterium_A > Exiguobacterium_A antarcticum. The sequence continues at coordinate 1,846,206 of NZ_JMKS01000003.1, forward strand.
CAGTGAGGTGAACCATTTTTTTGATAAAGGCATCGTATGTAAGACTCCATTTCTTGAAAAATTAATTTTGAACCAATTATAACTAAGTTTACCATGTTCATTTTTCATGAAGTAGTAAGATATCAAAAAAAGTCAATTTCAGACTAAAAATTGGGAACAAAGGAAAAGGTGTTCTCCTGTTTTGGAGAAACACCTCTTTCATCATTTCGTGTCGTCTTCATGGTCGACTTGCCACTCCCAATCGAGCATGCCGTAGATCAGTGAGTCGCGCCAATGATCTTCCAAGTAGACAGTCTCACGCAGTTGTCCTTCCTTTGTCATCCCGACTTTTTGCAAGACACGTTCTGAGGCAAGGTTTCGCGGATCACAGGTCGCCGTAATGCGATGTAATTCTAACTTCTCGAAGCCGAATTCGAGTAAAAAACTAGCGATGGACGTCGCATACCCATTACCCCATTCGTCGGGAGACAGGATATAGCCAATTTCCGCACTTTTATGTTCGGCATCGGTGATGACAAGTTCGCCAGCACCGATAACATGGTCGTTTGAAAAGGTAACGGCAAAGACATAGCGGCGTCTCGGATTTTCAAGCTCACTTTCGAGCGCATCATGGATGAACTGTTTACTATCACTTTCGGAGTTTGGTCCCCATGACTGATACTGGCTGACAATCGGTTGTGAAGCATAGGCATGGACGGCTTCTAAATCCTCTGGCGTGAAACGACGAATACGTAGTTGCTCGTTGATTTTATAGCGCATGATGGACTCCTCCTCTATAGTTGACTCTCTCTATATATTGGCCATTCGGTCTGATTTTCCTGTTTGACAGGCAAAATCAAGCGTGCTAAAGTCGGTGTATCGAATGAAATGAATAGTGATCCTCTAGGGTTCCGTTCGGCTGGACCAAGGGAGGAACATAAGGGAAACCTTATGCAACGGAGGGATAAAAGCCCGGGAGTAAAGCGTTTTGGCGCTTGCTCTCGGGCTTTTTTGTTGGAGATATAAGGAGGAAATTATATGACTAAGTATTGGTTGAGTATCGTTTTAGCGGCATTTTTTGAAGTCGGCTGGGTCATCGGATTAAAACACGCGGCGACACCACTCGAATGGGGGGCGACGATCATCAGTATCATCGTCAGTTTCACCGTTCTGATCAAAGTCAGTAATCATTTACCGGTCGGAACGGTGTACGCGGTATTCGTTGGGCTTGGAACGGCAGGGACTGTCCTGACAGACATCCTATTGTTTGGTCAATCCGCGTCGATCGTCAAATTGATGCTGATTGTTGTTTTGCTCGTCGGTGTCATCGGATTGAAGTTAGTCAGTGGGGAGGGTGAAAAACAATGAGTTGGTTTTATTTGATTCTCGCAGGATTATTTGAGATGGTTGGTGTCGTTTTGATCAACACGTTTAATCAACAAAAAAATGCAAAAAATCTTCTGTTGATGTTCGCTGGTTTTGGATTCAGTTTTTTATTCCTGACCTTGGCGATGAACGAACTTCCGATGGGAACGGCATATGCAGTCTGGACCGGAATCGGTGCAGCAGGCGGCGCAGTTCTCAGCATGATTTTTTATAAGGAAGCGAAAGATTGGAAACGGCTGGTCTGTATCGGTTTGATCATCAGTGCGACCATCGGTTTGAAGCTGATTGGAGAATAAACATAACATTTAGATTACTTTTCCGATCAGAGCCGACTTAGTGGCATATTTTAGTGTGAAAAAGGAAATACTCCTTATAAGACAGTACGTCATTAAAATCGTGCATAAGGGGATGGATCGGTATGAAGACGAAACAGTATATCGGAACGTTTTATAAAGAAGAAGAATTGATCTCGAAAATGGATGAGTTGCATCAGCAAGGTCATCGCGAAGAAGATTTTTATATCATCGTCAAAGAGAAATCGAATCTGCAACTCGTTCGGAGCCAAATGGACGCGGAGATCGCAACGACGAAACCATCATGGCTTGACCGGATTCGGGGCAATCAGGGACGCGATCAGGAAGTAGATAGTCTGTTTGGTTCACTGGAGTTACCGGCTGATCAAGTCGAAGTCCATAAAACAGAAGTCGAAGGCGGCGGATTCGTGTTATTACTCGAAGTCCAGGACATCCAGTTCGATCCCCATCTGAATACGGACAATACCCATCCGGATGTCAAAGTTCGTTATGGCAGTTATGAAGAAACACGTACGTCAGAGGATGCCAATTCGAATGCCCAGCTTGGATCAGGGAATCCGCTTGATGTCGATAAGGATTCAAAAGAAGAGCATGCCGAAATTGATCTGCATCGAGCGGGTACAGATAAGATGCCGCAAGATGAACAAGCGATTGATCACGCAAAGCTTAATGGAGACCGCGAACCGAACATTGCGATGCGGCGTGATGATGACTTCAAACGTCCCGAGTGGGAAGAACAAAAAGCACGTCACGAAGACAAGGATGAAGATGAAAAACAAGAGCTTCATCGTCCGAACCGTTCGGCAGACCACTCAGATGATCTGGCGAAACAAGATCATGGGAATGATTTGGATCGTTAAAAAATAAAAACGGAGTGCTCTAAGCACTCCGTCAACATCAAACGATGTTCACTTTACCTGTGAGCATCGTTTTGTTTTTCATTTTTTATGCATCTCGTCCGGATTCGAACCGGTCCGTTCATCCCGGTTCAGCTGATCGATTTGCTTCATGTCATCAGACGATAAAACAAAATCAAAGACATCTAAATTTTCTTGAATCCGGTTTGGTGTGACGGATTTTGGAATCGCGATGATGTCATGCTGCAGGTGCCACCGTAAAATGACTTGAGCCGGTGTTTTGGCGTGACGTGTCGCGATGTCTGTGATGACAGGCTCCGTTAAGGCGTCGCGTCCTTTCATTAAAGGACTCCATGCTTCGACGACAATTCCGTTTTTCTGACAAAAATCACGAATCGCTTTTTGGCTCAAGAACGGATGCAGTTCAATCTGATTGACGGCAGGGACAATCGTTCCTTCTTCGAGAATCCGCTTGAGATGCGGGATGTGGAAGTTTGAGACACCGATGGCTTTGGTTTTTCCTTCTGCATAGAGGTGCTCGAGGGCCCGCCACGTGTCCATATATAAATCCTCATCCGGCATCGGCCAGTGAATCAAATACAGATCGACATAGTCGACACCTAATTTTTGAATGCTCGTTTCAAAAGCGGTCAGCGTTTCCTCATAACCTTGATCCTTGTTCCAGACTTTCGTCGTCAAAAAGATATCTTTCCGCGGAATCCCCGAATCTCGTAAAGCGCGTCCGACACCGGCTTCGTTTTCATAAATCATCGCGGTATCAATCGAACGGTAACCTGCCCGTAAAGCTTCGAGTACGGCCTCATAGACGTCTTGTTCAGGAACTTTAAACACACCATAACCCAGTTGTGGCATGACAAGTCCATTGTTTAATGTGATGTAATCCATCAAAATTTCCCCCTTTGGATGACAAATCTGTACTCACTTCAGTGTACGCCTTCCGTTACGGAAAATCGAATCAAACGAAGGGTTGAACCAGGGGACGGATTTCCGTATACTGAGCGTTAACAAATAATGGAATGAGGGGTCAGGATGATTCGTCAAGCAGTCTTACAATACATACACGAAGAACGCGCAGTTGACCGTCTAACGGAATTGTTAGCGGGAAGAAAAACCGTCATGATTCACGGAGAGAAGGCGCTGCAAGCGGCCTCACCGTATTTAGGAAAATTCCCTACACTTGTTTTCCGTGGGCACTGTACGGATGAACAAGTCGGACAGCTCGTAGATGCATGTGAGACCTATGAAATCATCATTGCTCTCGGTGGCGGTTCCGTCATTGATACGGCAAAACAAGTGGCCGTCAAACGGAATTGTCCCTTGATTGTCATTCCGACGATCGTCTCGAACTGTGCCCCATGGACACCCCTTAGTGTCATGTACGACGAACGGGGGCAGTATCTTCGTTTCGATACGATTCCCGTCGTCATCGAAGCGTTATTGCTCGACCACCGGATTTTAGCAGCCAGTCCATATGATTATTTTGTTGCCGGACTCGTTGATACGTTAGCCAAGTGGTATGAGGCACGCGCTCTCAGCGGCACGACGGCAGACGATCCGGTTGTCGAGTCCGCACTGCGGATGGCAGAACACTGTAAAGAGCTGATTTTGCGGACGCCGATCAGTCCGGAACAATTTAAGGACTATCCGTCATCGATTCAATATCTGGTGGAGACGGTCATTCCCCTTGCCGGAAGTGTCGGTGGATTCGGTGACGAAGCAACACGGGGAGCAATTGGTCATGGTATCCACAATGCGTTGTCTCCGTTTCCTTCGACGCATCGGATGCTGCATGGAAGTAAGGTCGGATATGGGCTGTTGATTCAAGAGTTGTTGCTCGGACAGACGGAGTCCTATGCAGAATTGCAGCACTATTTAGTAACCAATCAGCAACCGACGACGAGTGCACAACTCGGATTGACGGAGGCAGAACGGCAAAAAATAGCAGAGCGGATTGGCCAGGAGCCGCTTTGTCAGTTGATCAAAACGGATTTGTCCCCGGAAACAGTTCTTTCAATTTTAATGAAAAACGACCAGCACGTTGCGTACGCTCGTTGAAGCAGGTACGAAATAAAAAGCAAATCCGACGCCCGAATTGACCGGGAATAGGATTTGCTTTTCTTGATTACTGTGCTTTGGCAAATTCAGAATAAGGCGCAGGACGACCAAGCAGATAACCTTGTCCGAAGTCAAAACCAAGTTCGCGGCATAAGTCGAGCTCTTCCTGGCGTTCGATGCCTTCCGCGAGGATTTGAATCCCCATCTCTTTTGTTAAGTGACGTGCTTTTCGTAAAAAGGTTTCATTTTCAGCTACCGTATCACAATGGGAGATGAAGTCACGATCGATTTTGATGTAGTCCGGTTGCAGGAGGGACAACATATCGAGTGTCGAGAAGCCCGCTCCGACGTCGTCGAGCGCCACTTGGATCCCTTGTTTCTTATACTGTTCGAAGACGTGTTTCAAATGATTGACGTCTTCAATTTTTTCCGTTTCAACGACTTCAAACACAAGCCGGCTTGGATCCACATTATACCGTTCGACGATCTCGAACGTATGGCGAAGGCAATATTCCGGGTTGTAGATGGTCGAAGGAAGGAAATTGATAAACGTTTTTTCTGTCCCGCCAACTAAATGTGTCGCACGAATGGCCTCTTCGCGAGCACGTTGGTCGAGTCTTGAATGGAGACCCATCTTCGAAGCCGTCGAAAACAGCAAACCAGGTGACATGGAAACGTTTTGGTCCGCGGCTCGAAGTAATGCTTCGTTAGCGAACAGCGTGTTGTCTTGAATGTTGAAGATGGGTTGTAAATGACTGGTCATGACGCCGTTCTGGATAAAGTCAATCGTCTGCCGGTGACGCACCTGCTCGAGTAAAACCGAGGCGGCAAGCACCGGAGTGACGAGGCGAGAACCAGTTGCCCGGCAGGAGACCGGGAAATCTGCAATCCGTAACGTCGATTCGAGTAATTGCTCCAGTTGTTCAAAGGAATCATAAGAAACCACTTCGGATTCAGGTGACTGGATATGTAGGGAACCAGTCTCAATAAAGCGGATTGTCGTAGTACATTCAGCGCAAGGATGCCATATCAATAGATTTCCACCTCTCCTAGTAAAATACATTTTCAAAAGATGTATTTATTAAATTAGTTAAACTCTTTACCCGAAGATAATCCATCGCTAAACCGGATATCAACTATTTGTCCTTCTATTGACCAAACTAAAAAAAGAGATAGGTGAATTCGTCTAAGAAACGAATTCTCTATCTCTTTTATCGGTATCTGTCGATTGATTCTAAAGGACTAAAGTCGCATCCACAAAATCCAGGCGGTCAGATGAAGCAGTAAAGCAAGTGGAACAAACAATTGAAACTTCGCTGTCCGCGTTTTATGGCGGACAAGTTGCATCGCAAGTAACGTACCAAGTGCTCCACCAAGGAAAGCGATCGTTAATAAGGTGGCTTCCGGTGTCCGCCATGCCCGGTGTTTCGCCTGACGTTTATCCCGCCACATCGAAACGAAACCAATCCCGGTCATGATGCTGTAAAACAGAAGAATAATGGAGAAGGGTGTCATTCGATACCTTACCTTTCTGCGCCGCCGCCGCCGGAACTGCCCCCGCCGCCACGACTTCCACCACCGCCACCGCCGCCACGCATAATGGCAGAGAAGATGTTGATGATGGCAAAGAAGAACATTCCGCCGGTGAACTTCATGTCAAGAAGCAGCAACAGGACAAGTCCGGCGCCAATCAGGACTTTTGCCCAGGTACTTAAACCGCCGTCAGCACTCTTTTTGACCGGATCCTGCGATTCAAGCGATTGTTCTTTTGAGATGACGCTGACGACGGCTTTATACGTTTCAGAAGCCGCCTTACCATAGTCCCCTTGGTCGCGGTAGGGGACCGCATACTGATCAAGAATCCGTCCGGCAGTGATATCGGTCAGAATTCCTTCCAATTTATAGCCGACTTCGATCCGGAAATTTCGGTCTTTTTCGTTTGGAGCGACGACGACTAAAATGCCGTTATCTTTTCCGGCCTGTCCAATGCCTTGTGCCCGGAAGGTTTCATTGGCATACGTGCTTAAATCTTGTCCTTTTAAATCCGGCACAGTCTTGAGCACAACCTGTGCCGTTGTATATTGTTCGAGTTCTTGCCCGAGACGAGCGAGTTCCGCTTCTTCCGACGCGGTCAGCAGCTGTGCATCATCCTGGATGAAGAATGCTGCGCCCGTGCGTTCTGACACGGCTTCGGCAGTCGGAGTCAGAAGGAAGAAGACGAGGAACGCGGTGAAAAGCAGTCGCGTTCGTCGCCAAATCATTTCGAGTCACTATTGAAGTCGACCGTTGGGTTTTCACGGTCACTGTCTGAGATTTCATAATATGGTTTTTTCTCAAAACCAAACGCCGAAGCATAAAGCGAAGTTGGGAAACTGCGACGTTTTTTATTATAGACGGTCACGGCGTCATTATAATCCTTACGGGCGATACCGAGACGATTTTCCGTTCCTTCGAGTGTATCCATCAACGATTGGAACCGTTCACTTGATTTGAGTTCCGGATACGTCGTTTGCAAGGCAATCAGTCCGCGAAGTGAAGACGTGACTTGCTGATCGGCTTCGATCCGCTGTTCCGTCGAAGCGGCCCGTGCGAGACCAGCTTGTGCCTCAGCAATATCACCATACACTTTTTGTTCCTGACCGGCGACACCTTTGACGGTTTCGACGAGATTCGGAATTAAATCCGCTCGGCGTTTGATTTGGTTATCGACTTGCGACCACTTATTTGAAACATCTTCTTCGACATTGACGAGACTGTTGTATTGTCCGATTGCTAAAAAGGCAATCAGGACGACGACAGCAATCCCGATGATAAGAGGTAACTTGGAACCTCCACGATTTCTACGTGCCATAAATTCGTTCACTCCTTTTTCTGTATCTCATCTGTATATACCCTAATCCCTTCAATTAGTTTCACGAAAATGAAAAAAACCATCAGCGTCTGCTGACAGTTTTCAGGATTACATGTAGACGATGACGGCGAGAATCGTTGCTAAGACCAGACGATAGATCGCAAACGGGACAAGCTTGATCTTATTAATCAGTTTCAGGAAGAAACGAATCGACAGTAAGGCGAATGCGAATGAGGCGATGAAGCCGACTGCATAAAAACCAAGGTCTCCAGCATTGATATATTGCCAGTTCTTGACGAGTGATAAGGCACTTGCACCGAACATGATCGGGACGGCCATGATGAACGTAAAGTCAGCCGCTGTCCGGTGATTCATCCCGAGGAACACCCCTCCGGAAATCGTCGAACCGGACCGCGAGAAGCCCGGCCAAAGCGAGATACACTGGAAGAGACCGATCAGAGCCGCTTGGCGGTAAGAAATCTGATCGAGTGTCGTCGTTTTTGGTTCTTTTGGTCCAAGTTTATCCGCTGCAATCATCAGGATCGCACCGGCTGCAAGACCGATGATGACGGTATCAATCGAGAACAGGTTCTCGTCGATGAAGTCTTCAAACAGCAGACCGAGAACGGCTGCCGGGAGTAAACCGATCAGGACGTGACGTAATTTCAGTTTGTGTGTCCCAGACGCGTCATGTTCCCCTTCGATCTTATAGAGACCAATCAGGCTGAACAACCGTTTCCAAAAGACGACGATGACGGCGAGGATTGATCCCAGCTGGATGACGATCTTAAACGTATTCGCGGAATACTGACCTAAGAATTCTGATGTCTGAAGCCACATATCGTCAACGATGATCATATGTCCGGTTGAGGAAACAGGCGCGAATTCCGTCATCCCTTCGACGAAACCGAGTAAAAGTGCTTTAAGTAATTCAATGATAGTCATGTTATTCTCCTTCTATATTTTTCTAATTAAAAACATATCATGTTTTATTCTTCTGAGATAGAACTAATCGAAATATCGGGCGCAAGTCTGAGAAAAATGTGACTTGTTGAAAAATCAAAAAGAGCGTAAACTATTCTTATAATCAAACAATCGTTTGAATGAGGTGAGAAGATGGAAACCAAAACAGAACGACTTCACGTGACCGGAATTGATTGTGCCAACTGTGCAGCCAAAGTCGAACGTGGTGTTTCGAACGTCAACGGCATCGAGCAAGCCAATTTAGATTTTGCCGGGCAAAAACTGTATCTGACGTATGAAAAAGAAGCAATACTCGACGATACCTATCGTGCGGTCGTCAATCGAGTCCGGGAACTGGAACCAAATGTCGTGCTCACGCGACCGGATGCACCAGACGGCGAGGACGATCACGGTCATCACCATGATCACGGACCATTCCTGAATAAAACGAAAAAAATTCAATATGGTGTGGGTCTGCTTTCCTTCGCCGGGGCTTATCTGGTCCCGGGATCAATTGACCTTCTATTTTTTGCGATTGCGTACTTGTTGATCGGATGGGAAGTCTTGCGAACGGCCGTCCGGAACATACGACACGGACAGATTTTTGATGAGAACTTCCTGATGTTCATTGCGACGATCGGTGCGTTTTTGATTGGCGAATATCCGGAAGCCGTCGCCGTGATGCTGTTTTATCAAATCGGTGAGTTTTTCCAACATCGTGCGGTGGATCAATCCCGGAAATCGATTGCTGAACTGATGGACATTCGCCCGGATGTCGCGACGCTTGTAGACGGACGACAAGTCCGGCCGGACCAAGTGATGATTGGTCAACGGATTCTCGTCCGGGCAGGTGAAAAAATCCCTTTAGATGGGACAGTCCTTGAAGGAGAAGCCTTCATCGACACAACCGCCCTGACCGGCGAGTCGGTCCCGCGACGGGTCCGACCGGCCGATCCGATTTTAGCCGGGACGATCAATACAGATGGACACCTGTTGATTCAAGTCGACCGCCGGTATGGTGAGTCAACGGTTGCTAAAATTCTTGATTTAGTGGAAAATGCATCGCGTCATAAAGCACCAACGGAAAAATTCATCACCCGCTTCGCGCGTGTCTACACACCTGTCGTCGTTGTGATTGCAACATTGCTCGCGGTCGTGCCACCACTCCTGATCAGCGGGGCGATATGGGGGGACTGGATTTACCGGGCACTTGTCTTCCTGGTCATCAGCTGTCCGTGTGCGCTTGTCATTTCGATTCCGTTAGGATTCTTCAGCGGGATTGGTGCTGCTTCAAAACGGGGGATTCTCGTTAAAGGAGGCAATCACCTTGAAGCGTTGCAACAGCTGGATACGGTTGTGTTCGATAAAACCGGGACACTGACAGAAGGTGTGTTTGAAGTCGTCGAACTGCGTCCGGTAAGTGGATCGGACGAAGAACTGTTGCAGGCGGCTGCGACGGTCGAACAACACTCGAATCATCCGATTGCGAAATCCATCCAACGCCTGTACGCGACACGTGGTGTCGTCACAGTGAAGGGACAAGATTACCGGGAAGTAGCCGGATCCGGTGTCACCGGACGGTTTGGAACGGATCAGATGGAGGCGGGGAACGCCCGTTGGTTCAAGGAATTGGGCTTTACGCCGCTTGATCAGACGGAAGACGGGACGTATGTCCATGTTGCCAAAAACGGAACGTACCTCGGGTTTATCCGGATTGCGGACCGGATTAAATCCAGCACGGTTGACGCCTTACAGGATCTAAAAAAACTGGGTGTCCGTCGAACGGTCATGTTGACCGGCGACCGGCAGGAGACGGCACAACGAATCGGTCAACAGATTGGCATCGATCAGATCGAAGCGGAACTTTTACCGAATCAAAAAGTCGAACAGCTGGAAGCGATCTTGCGACAAGCAAAAGGGAAAGTCGCGTTCGTCGGAGACGGCATCAACGACGCACCGGTTCTGACACGGGCAGATGTCGGTATCGCGATGGGCGGACTCGGAAGTGACGTCGCGATTGAAGCGGCAGATGTCGTCTTAATGACGGATGAACCGAAGCAACTCGTGGAAGCAATCCACGTCGCGCGTGCCACCCGGAAAATCGTCTATCAGAACATCATCTTTGCACTCGGTGTCAAAGGAGTTTTCTTACTCCTCGGCGCCTTCGGGATTGCGACGATGTGGGAAGCGGTCTTTGCGGACGTCGGTGTGACCGTTCTTGCTGTCTTGAATGCGATGCGGATTTTACGGAAATAACAATGGACATGCAATAAGACCTCTCCCGTGTCTCACAGGAGAGGTCTTATTCGTTTGCTGTAATACTACATTATCCGAGTGCGACGTCCAAAATCATCATGACGGTGAAACCGACCATCAGACCAAGTGTTGCCAAGTCTGAGCCGTTTTCAGCCTGCGATTCGGGAATCAATTCTTCGACGACGACGAAAATCATCGCACCGGCGGCAAACGCCAGGGCATATGGTAAGAGCGGCTGGATGAAGAAGACAGCGGCCGCCCCGACCATGGCGGCAATCGGTTCGACGATCGCCGACAATTGTCCGTAGTTAAAGGCACGCCGGCGTGACATCCCTTCACCACGGAGCGGAATCGACAAGGCTGCCCCTTCCGGCATGTTTTGAATCCCGATCCCAAGTGCGAGTGTCAAGGCGCCGGCGACTGTCGCCCCGTCCATGTTGAGCGCTGCTGCACCAAAGGCAACACCAATCGCTAAACCTTCCGGGATGTTGTGTAAAGTAATCGCGAGAAACAACAGCGTTGTCTTTTTCAGACCGGTCGACGGACCTTCGGCTGTTTCGAGCGGAGCGGATAAATGCAGGTGGGGAGTTACGAAATCCAGGAGGCGGACAAAAAAACCACCTGCCAGGAAACCGATTGCGGCCGGCAACCAGGCAATTCCACCATCATTTTCCGTAAATTCAATTGCCGGGGCGAGCAATGACCAAAACGAAGCCGCAATCATAACACCGGCGGCAAAGCCGAGCATCATATTCATGACCCGTTTTTCAATCGTCGTAAAGACGAGGACAAGTGCGGCTCCGAGTGCCGTCAATCCCCAAGTCATCATGCCGGCAAGCAACGCTTGCACGACGACCGGAAGTCCGGTAAACCATTCCATCATACCAATCAATCCTTCTTTCAATGCTAATTCGTAAGATAAGTGCGTAAGATACAGCAGCTTCTGTCTCTTCTACCCGTTTTCAATCCGAATGATTCGTCCGAGCGGAATCTCGATCCGTGATAATCCACGCAATATGAGATAGGCACGTTCACGATGCACCTGCTCGATGAACCCGGAGGTCGTGACATAGCCTCTTTCACTATAATACGTGATTTCAAGCTCGGTTCCTTCTATTAATGCTTGTTCAAGTAAGAACTGCCAGGGATACTGCAATTGTTCATCGATGATTGGAAGATCGATTTGATGGTTTTCAAGATAATAGGCTTTGAGAAGTTGAATGTGTTCCGGCATCAGAAAGGGAAGCCATTTGAGGTCTCCACGATCATGATAACGTGTCATGCTGGTCACCTCCCGGATGGCCGCCGACGAACCGGAGCCGGCGTTTTGCGACACTTGTATCGAGGAAGGACACAGCGAGCCGGATCGTTCCTTTTCCGTAACGTAAATTGACGTGGTCGATGGCTTTTAACAAGCGCTTTCTGCGCCAGACCTTTGTATTGTCTTCAAATAAGGACAACTGAAGTGTTCCCTGATCCGGAGTGAGTTGCCCGAGGGCGACCGATAAAAAGCGGACCGGTTCACCGTCGAGCCAATTCGGTTCGAACAATTGGAGGACGTAACGCAACAACAGCCGTTCATCAGATGTCGGATAAGGCAGGCGGAGCTGTTTCGAAAAGCCGTCCCGGGTGACATGGCGGGAGTAGCGAACGCCGAGATGCACCGTCCAACCGACTTGATTAGAAAAACGGACCCGTGCCGCGACATCGCCTGCTAATTCGGCCAGAACTAAACGAATCTGTTCGTACTGGTAATAATCGCGCATCAAGGTCACTCCATGTCCGATTGTTCTTTTGGTATCCGGCGCAGTCTGGAATAAGGTCATCGGATCAATGATGGTCGGAGAACTGTCGATTCCCCAGGAATGGTGCCAAAGTTCTGCCCCGAGGACTCCAAACCGTTCGTGTAAGTCTTCAACCCGTGCTGCGGCCAGGTCACCAATGGTGTTGATCCCCATTACCGACAAGTGTTGCTCCATCATCCGTCCGACTCCCCACATCTTGCGAACCGGAAAATCATGCAACAACCGGGAGACATCTGCATAACCGCATTGTGCGATGCCTTCACGTTTTCCACGTAAATCGAGCACCAGTTTTGCGATGACGTTGTTCGGACCGATGCCGATCCGGACCGGAATGCCGGTCTGTTGCCAAATCGCTGTCTGGATTTTTTGAGCCGTTTCAACATCTGATCCAAAAAGCCGTTCCGTTCCGGTCATGTCGATAAAATTTTCGTCAATTGAATAGATCCGGATCGCATCGGGCGGGGCAAACTGATGCAAGACATCCAATACTTCAATTGATGTTTTCATATATGCGAGCATCCGCGGTTCAACGAGCATAATCTGCTTTCGCTCCCGATAAGGCAATTGTTCAATCTGATAGAGTCGACTGGCGGTCTTGATTCCGAGTTGTTTTAAGGCAGGGCTGGCTGCGAGGACAACGGATCCGGAGCGGGTCAAGTCCGATACGACAGCAAGTTTTGTCGTCAAGGGAGGCAAATTTCGATAACGGCATTCACAACTGGCATAAAAAGAGACACTGTCGACACAAAAGATCCGTCGATCGGGAAAAGAGATAGTCAGGTTCATCGGAAACTCTCCTTGGTACATAAAAGAACATTTGTTCTTGTTTTTGATTTGACTATATCATGGTCTCAGTCGGTCTCAAATCAAAAAACCAAAAAAAGAGTCAATCTTTGCTACACTGAGAAAGATGAAAGTGATGTAGAAGGAAAGAAGGGGAAGTACGTGAAAAAACAAATCATTCAATTACCCGAGTTACCGCACCAGCTGACACCGGAAACCTTTGCGGATGTCGAAATCGATGATCCGTATCTGTATCAAACGTTGTATGAAAAAGAGACATTACCGGTCGAGTTGACAGAACGGCTCGACGTCAATCAAGTCTGTTTTCGAAATGTCTCGTTTGCGGGACTGGTTTTTGAACGGGCTTCATTTGAAAATGTCCGCTTTGAACAATGTGACTTGACGGGGTGTCAGTTCCAGGACAGTCGTTTTCACCGGGTCGTTTTTGAGGATTGTCGCCTGACCGGAATTCACTTTGAATCGAATACGGTTGATCATGTGACGATCAAAAACTGTCAGGCCAATTATGCCCAACTGATTCGGACAGCGTTACGTCACGTCGCACTGGAGCAGACGACGATGCGGGAAAGTCATTTCTTTGAAATGAAGCCAACCGATTTCCGGCTGCATGAAGTTGATTTGTCGGAAAGTCAATGGGTCGAGACGGCATTAAAAGGACTGGATCTGCGGCAAGCCGACCTGTCCGGAATCACGATTGATCCACGTTTCTTACCAGGTGCTATCGTTACGGAAAGCCAGGCCATCACGTTTGCCCGGTTACTCGGACTCGTCATTCCAAGTCATGATTAACGATCAAAAAAAAACGAAGTTCACTGTCCCGAATACTACCGGGATAGTGAACTTCGTTTCGTTTAGAGGGAAATGGTTTCGCCGTCATCTGGAATGAGGAAATGAGCGGATAAATGATGGGCAGCCAAGAAATCAGCAATCATATCACGACGCAGAAGACAATGATTGACGGATTCGAGGTGCGAGACGATGATTGTCGACTCAGCAGCTGCTTGATGAACGGCGAGTAAATCGCGCTGGGACATCGTAATCGGTTCTCCGGTCAAGAATTGTGCCGCACCACTGTTGACGACGATGATGTCGGGTGCATGTTGTTCGATCGCAGTCGCGACGTCATCACACCAAATCGTGTCACCGGTGATATAGAGTGTCGGTTCGTCGGGATGCGTCAAGACGATACCGGAAACGGTACCCATCCGTTGGCCGATTTCTCCAACGCCGTGTTGACCCGATGTATGAGAGACGCGGATATCGCCGAGCGTCAATCCATTCTCAAACGACGAGACGTTCGTGAATCCGGCTTCGCGGATCGTGGCAACGTCCGCCTCATTTTGCGCATAAAGCGGGATTTGTTTCGGCAAAACCTTTTTGGCCGTCTCATCAAAGTGGTCGGCATGCAGATGGGTGACGAAAATTGCGTCCGGATCGAGTAACGTCGAGACATCGACCGGTAAGTCGACGAGCGGGTTCGGAACGGCATTGGGTGTTTGCCCAAACGGCGGCAAGGTTCCTTTTTCACCGAGAAACGGATCGATTAAAAATACTTGATTGGCATAAGTGACGACGAGGGTTGCATTACGAATCTGTTGAATATCCACGGGCAGTCTTCCTTTCGGGTTGGGAATGTGTCAGTGTTCGTTCATTTCCCATTCAGACGCCGTGTTAATCATATTTGATCGTCAATCGTCTTTGAAAGTACCTTTTCCATCGCCAGAACATCAACATAATACCCATTGAGCATTCCTTGTTCCTTAAATGTCCCGACGATCCGGAAGCCGGACCGGATATAGAGTTTTTGACCGAGTTTATTAAACGGGAAGGTAAACAGGATCAATTTATGGAATCCCTGCGTGATCGCGTGTTCCTCGATGATCCGTAAGAGCTGTCGTCCGATGCCTTGACCGCGGTGGGTCCGGGTGATGTAGACAGACAGTTCACCGACGGATTGATAGACCGGACGCGGATTGTACGGGTCAAGCGAGATGAAGCCAAGAATCGTCGTTCCTTCATACGCCACAAACCCGGCATAACGTGTCGTTCGTTCCTGATACCAGTCTTCCATGAAAGATAATTCCTTGGTATCCGTTTCAAGCGTCGCAATCCGATCTTCGATGCCTTCGTTATAGATGGCGAGGATGTCTTTCAAATCAGCTTCTTGGACAGGGCGAATCATCATACACGTGACCTCCAGTTCAAATGAGTCTTTTCTTCATTATATAGGAGGAAACGGAAACAAGCGGTATGTTTGTAGGATAGAAAAAAACAGACAGCCGGATAAACCGGACCATCTGTTTTCAGGAGAATGCTTTAGTTAGTTGTTTCAATTGGATCTTTTTCATAAATCGGCACCCACCCGTCCGTCGTCACGAAAATCCGCACGGCAACGACTTGACGGTCGTCCTGGAGCGTGAAGTAATGACGGGTGTTGACTGGGACGGAAATCAAATCACCCGGATTCAACTCAATGTTGTAATAGCCGACTTCGTCATCCTGGATGGCAAAAACACCGTGACCGCTGACGATGAACCGGACTTCGTCATCCGTGTGATGGTGTTCTTTCTGGAAGTTGACGAGCAACTCATCCAAGTTCGGTGTTGCGTCAGACAGGGAGATGATATCAGCCGTCTGATAACCGCGACGTTCCGAGACATCCGTGATTTCCGGTTGGAACGTACCGAGAATCGTTTGTTTGTCCGCATCCGTCAACGTGTACGTGTCGACCAGTTCCGCTGGGAGTTTCGTGACATCCCATTGTTCATACAAGACGCCGCGTGAAGCCAGAAACGCAGACACCTCGTTTTGATCCGTATACCGTTCGTTTGTTTTTTGGAAAAGTACTGTTGCCATTGTAAATTCCTCCTTTTAATGAATCGCCTGTCGGCACGTTTGTAGTTTTAAGGTGTAACTGAACAAAAACTCGAATGCTTCCAACTGTTTTTTGGCTTCAAAGGCAGTCGGTGCCCAGACAGTGATGCCGTGATTGCGGATCAGGACGGCGCCGCTCTCGGCATGCACATGCGCTGCAAAGGCAGCGGCAAGTGTCGGAATGTCTGCATAGTTCGGGATAATCGGCACACGGACTTCCGCATTTTCTTCCCAAAGGCCGAGTGCTTTGATGATTTCCTGACCGGCAAACCGAATCTCGCCTTGGTCCCCGTACAGTTCCGAAATGACATTGTTGTCGATCGTGTGGACGTGAAGGGAACACCCGGCAGTCGTTCGGTTGAAGACCTCGACGTGGAGCAAGGTTTCGGCAGAGGGACGACCCGTCTGTTCGCCGATCAGTTGACCGGACGCGTCGACATGGACGAAGTCGTCCGGTGTATCCTGCCGTTTGTCCTTACCGCTTGCCGTCACGAGAAATTCAGTCGGTTGATCGGCTGTCCGGATGGCGAGGTTACCGCTCGTACCGGGAAACCAGTCGCGTGCGGCGAACTCCTGTTTAATGGCACGTAATTCTTCGTATCGTTTCAAGAATGTCATGCGTACACCTCCGTTGTCTGTAAGTGTTCGACGATGTCATAAAACGTTTCAAACGGTGTATAGGGAATACCGTGTTGTTCACACAGTGTAATCAGATAGTCCCGGGCATAGACGTGGTCAGCTTGTTTCGCCAGTTCGAAATCCGTCACGGAGTCACCGATGGCGATGATCGTGTCACCGTCCTGCTTGAGCTTTCGGGCAATCGACGTTTTACAACACCCGCATTGATTGTTGCATGCCGCATCGCAAGCGTGTGGCCATTCAATCCGAATCGTCTCTTCGCTAAAGTCACTGCCGTTGCAATAAATCGCTTCATCTGTCAGTAATCCTTTAAGAATGGGTTGGACAAAAAAGTCGATTCCGCCGCTGACGATCGCAAAGTCGATCCTGTTCGATTTGGCAAAGGCGAGTAAGGTCTTAAAGCCGGGACGAATGACAGCCCGCTGTTCCAAAAAATCAACATAGTCTTGTTTCCGGTCTGACGGAAGCAGCCGAAACATCTGTCCGACGCCGGACTGGATCGAAAGGGACCGGTCGAGCACACCTTTTTTCAACGGCTCAAAAGCTGCCGGTGGAGCAAATTCTTTCATCAACGCGATGATGTTGTCGTGTTCCGTCACCGTGCCGTCGAAGTCACATAAAATCCGGATCGTCATTTCGTGATCCCCCAAGCGTCAAGGGCGACCCGTAATTCTTCCTGCCGCGTTGCGGCACTTGTCAACGATTCTCCGGTCAGTGCGGCGTCGAGCGCCTGACGGAATGCAAGGACACCGGCAGCGGCACCTTGCGGATGACCGTGAACGCCGCCTCCGGCATTGATGACGGAATCGATGCCGAAATCATGAACGAGTTGGGCGATGAGACCGGGATGGATTCCGGCGGACGGGACCGGGAGAATCGTTTTTGTATTACCGATTCGGGTCGCTTCGACCGCAATCCCGCGGGCCAAGTCTTTGGCGAGGGCGACGTTCCCGTACGGCGACGGGAACAGTGTCAAGTCGGCACCAGCGAGTCGCGGTAACGTCCCGAGTAACACGGGAGCGGAAATCCCGTAATCAGGACTTGCGATCAAGGCACCGCTTAAGGCCGGGTGATTAAAGATTGGAACGGAAATGTCCGGATCAGCAGCTAACTCGCGCAGGACATCGAGTCCGTATGTAAACGTGTTGAGCAGGAAGGCCGTCGCACCTGCTTCAATCAAACGTTTTGCCTGCTCTTTCAAGCGGAAGACCGGACCGCTCAACGTAATCGCATAAAGAGCCCGTTTACCGGTCTGTTCATAATGTGCATGGAGAACTTCTCGTCCAATCCGTGCCCGGTCGAGTGCCGGTGTCAACGGATTGTCGTATAAGATTTCATCATCTTTGACGAGATCAATCCCACCGGCAAGCTGGGCTTCAAGTTGTTCCCGTAAAAAAACGAGGTCCCGTCCGATGACGCCTTTAAATATGCTCATCAACAGAGGGCGGTCATGGACTTGGATCAATTGACGGACGCCCTCGATGCCGAATTTAGCACCGGGAAAATCCGGTGTGAACGTAGCGGGAAGCTGAAGATCCGTCAGTTTGATTTGACCGTCGAGCGACAGCTTGCCGAAGACGGTCGTCAAAATCGCCGAAAAGTCTCGTGAGACGTTGTGTTCCGGATAACGGATTGTGACATACCCTTTTCCGTCGTGTTCTTCCGTATGGACGACTTGTCCTTTAAAGGATTCAAGCTGTTGTTGTTCCAAATGATTCAAATCGGTCCATGAGCCGACCGTCAGACCGAGGGCGATTTGCTCTGCCCGTTTTGGTAACTGATCGGTCACGCCGAGTTGGTACGTTGCGGTAATGTACGCCATGATCGTCGTCTCTCCCTTGTTAAAAAATACAAAAATGGTCCCTCGTCAATGACAAGAGACCATGAAGAATTGCGCGTGGACTCTTATCTGTCAGCGTGTTAGCTGCAAGAATTAGCACCGTGCCAAATGGTCGGTTGCTGCGACATCGTAGGGCTCGTCCCTCCGTCTGCTCTTGATAAGAATTGGATGAAATTGTGAAATATAATTGCAATTTTTACATGAGATGACGGACTTGTCAAACTATTTTTTGAAAATTTATTTTTTTGAAAATACTTCTTCTATAGACGATTCCGTTTTTGAATCCGTTTCACTAAAAATTGGAATTGACAGACTACCAGCAACGCACGTAGTATTCAAATCAACATCAAATCACACGACAACTACATATGACTCTTATCGTGAGTTGGCAGAGGGAATTGGCCCGAAGACGCCGCAGCAACCGACCATCCGGCACGGTGCTACATCCAACAGACATTCGTCTGAGAGATAAGAGGACGGAGTATTCTACTGCGCCTCTTTTCTTTGACGAAAAGGGGCGTTTTTTCGTGTGATCATCAAGGGGGAAATCATAATGGGATATCAAGCATTTACAGTACAGGACGCCATCGAACGGGTTCGGACACTCGGTCTGATCGGCAATGAACCGGTGACGGCAGAAGAAATCGGGGACGGCAATTTAAACCTGGTCTTTCGGATTCATGCGGGGGACCAGCACCTGATTTTAAAACAAGCGTTACCGTATGCGAAGGTCGTCGGTGAAAGCTGGCCGCTGTCGCTCGAGCGGGCATGGATCGAACAGTCAGCGTTAAAAGAATTCGCGAAAGTCGCGATTCCGTTCGTCCCGCGTGTTTATCATGCCAGTAAAGAAGAAGCCTTTACGGTGATGGAAGACTTGTCTCATCTGACAATCGTCCGGGCTGGATTGCTTGAGGGAGAGAAGTATCCGTTGCTCGCGGAACACATCGGTTCGTATTTGGCACGGACGCTCTTTTATACGTCGGATTTTGCCCTCGGCCCGGTCGCGAAAAAACAGATCGCCCGTCAGTACTACAATCCGGATCTGTGCGACATCACGGAGAAACTGATCTTCACGGATCCGTTTTATGACGCGGAAACGAATGCGATTGAAGCAGGACTGGAAGCGGAAGTCGACCGGGTCTGGAACGACGCGGAGCTGAAACGGGAAGTCGCGAAGCTCGAAGCACTTTTCATCACGAAAGGTGATGCCTTGCTGCATGGCGACTTACATACCGGAAGTATTTTTGCTTCAGCCGATGAAACGAAAGTCATCGATCCCGAGTTCGCGTTTTACGGACCGTTTGGGTTTGATGTTGGTCAGTTCATCGCGCATCTGTTTTTTGCCGCTTATCCGAACTATGACCAGTTGCGCGAGGAACGGATCAAGGACATCGATACGTTTTGGCTGACGTTTGCGTCGACGTTCAAGGCGTTGTGGGAGCGGGAAGCGGTGGAACCGTTCCGTTCAGCGGACGGTCTCGTCGAGGATGTTCTCAGTACGATTTTACAGGATGCGCTTGGATTTGCCGGATGTGAATTGATCCGCCGGACGATTGGACTGGCACTGGTCGCGGACTTGGAACAGATTGCCGATCCGACCGTTCGTCTCGAACGGAAACGCCATGCGTTACGCCTCGGTGCTGCGTTGATCAAACGCCGGACGGAATGCAAGACGTTTACGGATCTGCGGAACTTTGACGTAACGGAGGAACTCAGCCGATGAGTCAATTCGTTCAGAGCATCATCTATGAAAATGGGACGGTGACGATTTTGGACCAAACCCGTCTGCCGCAAGAAGAACGGTATGAAGTGATCCAGGACTTGGCGCAAGCGATTGACGCCATTAAACAACTTCGTGTCCGTGGGGCACCGGCAATCAGTTTATTTGGTGGTTTTATCCTGGTCCAAGAAGCGTTCCGTCGGACGACAGGACCGCTTGACGAGGTGAAACAGGAACTGTTGACGGTGTCGGCACAATTACTGTCCACCCGGCCGACCGCCGTCAATTTGCGAAACGTCCTTGACGAACTGAATCAACTCATTGTTTCGGCAACGACGCTTGCGGAACTGCCGAAACGTCTGGAACAAAAAGCACTGGCGCTTTATGAGGCGGATGCCAAGACCTCCCGGCAAATCGGTATTCATGCGCTAGAATTGTTCCAGTCCGGTGACCGGATTCTGACGATTTGTAATGCCGGATCGATTGCGACAGCGGCTTACGGGACGGCACTTGCTCCGTTTTATCTAGCGAAAGAACAGGGGATTCCGCTCGCCGTTTATGCGTCGGAAACCCGTCCGTTACTGCAAGGGGCACGTTTGACGACATGGGAACTGCAACGAGCAGGGATTGACGTGACATTAATTACCGACAACATGGTCGCCCATACGATCAAAGAAAAGAACATCACTGCCATCATCGTCGGTGCTGACCGTATTACGCGAAACGGCGATACGGCGAACAAAATCGGCACGTTCCAACTGGCGTTACTGGCCCGTGCTTTCGGGATTCCGTTTTATGTCGCCGCACCGCTGTCGACCTTTGATTTTACGAGCTTGTCGGGAGACGAAATAGAAATCGAAGAGCGGGCAACGACGGAAGTGACGCAGTTTGCCGGACAAGTGACGGCGCCTGCAGGTGTACCGGTCTTCAATCCTGCTTTTGACGTGACACCACACGAATTGATCACGGCAATCATCACAGAACTTGGGGTCATCGAACAACCATCCGTGGAAACGATCGAACAAACGCTTGGATTAAACACGATTTAAAACAAACAGGGATTCGTGTTAATTGATGTCGAATCGCGTGTTAACTTACGTCATTGCCGGATGTTTGCAACACGTATCACCAGTTCCGAAAAAAATAATCAAAAAAACAGGTTTAACTTAGAATAGAATCGGTAATATTCAGTATATGAAAGGATGGTGATGCACATGAATGATTATCAATGTATAGGGAACGATCGCATGTCGCTTCGAAAAGAAGAGGATCACCGGACTTGACGGATGCAACATGACAATCGACACGAAGTGATTCGTGTTTTACGTGCAAATTGCACGGCGCAAGAACGGTTTACGATATGTGATCGTTCCTGAAAGCAGGAAGGGGGAGTCGCGAACAGCGACCCCCCTTTTGTGCGTATTCAGCTACCCCTATGCCTTTAAAAGCAGACATGGATATGAGATGATATAAGAAGTCAGAAAATTCAACTACTAAATAGCAAGGGGCCAGACAATGCGAACCTATACAAAGGAGATTCAAGCGATCATCGACAACGTAGAAAAAGTAATCATCGGTAAAGAAGGTGTGATTACACAATCTTTAGCAGCGTTACTTGCCGGAGGGCACGTCTTGCTCGAAGACGTACCAGGTGTCGGGAAAACGATGCTCGTCCGTGCATTTAGCCGTTCAATTGGTTTGACATTTAAACGTGTTCAGTTCACACCCGACCTGCTGCCGTCTGATTTGACGGGAGTTTCCATGTATAACCAAAAGACGAGCCAGTTCGAATACCGACCGGGTCCTTTGATGGGAAACATTGTCCTGGCGGATGAAATCAACCGGACGTCACCGAAAACGCAATCGGCCTTACTCGAAGGGATGGCGGAAGCCAATGTAACGGTAGATGGAGAAATTCACACGTTACCGAATCCCTTTTTTGTCATGGCGACCCAAAATCCGATTGAACACGAAGGCACGTATCCACTTCCGGAAGCGCAACTCGATCGCTTTTTGATCAAGGTCAAGATGGGATATCCCGACTTCCAACAAGAGATGAAATTGCTGACACGCTTTGAACGGGATGAACCAATCGATACACTGCAGTCTGTCATCACGCGGGATGAATTGTTACGGATGAAAGAAGCCGTCAAGGACGTCCATGTCTCCCAGCCCGTTAAAAAATATATCGTCCATCTCGTACAAGCGACACGAACTCACGGATCTCTGTATCTTGGAGCAAGTCCTCGTTCATCGATTGCCTTGATGAAAGTAGCGCAAGCGTGGGCGTACATGGAAGGACGATCATTCGTCTTACCGGATGATGTCAAAGAATTATTGACTCCCGTCCTTTCACACCGTCTGATCTTAACAGCGGATGCCCGGTATCACGGGCAGACAGCCGAGCGTATCCTGGAACAAGTGAAAAAAGAAGTCGCCGTACCGATTCAACAAGACGTGGAGTCTTTATGACACGATGGCAAATCGGTTGGCGTTACGCCGTCTTGCTGTTCACAGTCCTCTCCCTCTGGGTCTATGCCCGAATTGACGGTGGGAATGTCGCTTCCTTGTTAGTGTATGTCATGGGAGGATTGACGATCTATTGGACGTTATTTTTAATCTGGCCGGTCACACAAGCGATTGCGACGCGTGAAGTGTCGAATAAAATGTTGGTTGCCGGGACCGATATTCCGGTCTCGCTCAAAGTCCGGCGGAAGTTTCCATTTCTTGTCGGATCTGTCGAGGTCAAAGAGGTCGTTCCAGCGGAGTTAAGTGAAGAACAACTGGACATTCGACATCCGCTCCGGGCCCATTACCGAAAAATCGAACACATTGAATACCTGATTCCGTCGATTCGCCGTGGGCTGTATCAAATTCCCGGTTGTGTGATCGAGATTCGAGATCCCTTTGGGTTGTTCATGCGTAAAAAACTGTATCCGGTTGAGACGTATCTGGCGGTTGAACCCGCTCGTTTAGCAGTTCAACTCCCACATGAAGACGACCGGGGAGACGGTGGGATTTCACCCGTCTCGCTTGATTTACGCCAGTCATCGTTTACCGTCGTCGGCGTAAGAGAATACGTCAGCGGGGACCGGATGAATCAGATTGATTGGAAAGCGACCGCAAAACGTCAAGGATTGATGACAAAAACGTTTGAACGGGAACAGGAACGGGAGACGACGATTGTGTTTGATGAAGGAACCGTCAGTGATGATGATTTTGAACGCAGCATCTCGATGCTGGCTGCCGCGACGGATCAACTCAACAAACGGCGCTTGAATTACCGGATTCATTTGGTCGGACATGGTGTCCAGTCGTTATCCTTACCACTCGAAGGCGCGAAACTGACCCATTATCTGATGACGGCTCAACCGAGTCGGACACGGTCGTTCATCGAGTCGTGGGAATACTCTTCGAAAGCGCTCCGACTAAACGGAAACGTCCTCTTCATCACACCTGACCTCGAATCCAACAATGAAATATGGATTTCGAAAGTCCGGCAGGAAGCGACCGTTCATGTCTACACACCAGAGAGGAGGGGCGATCAATGATACGAAGATTGATCTGGAATTTACTTGCCGGTCTCCTGTTCGCCAGTTTCATGCCACCGCTGCTTGAGTTGACGACGTTCGAAAGTGTCGTCCCGTTTCTTCCGCTCTTGCTGACGCCGCTTTTGTTATCACATGTCCGCCGAAGTTGGTTTTTACTTGGGAGTCTGCTGGCGTTACTCATCTCTTTTTATTTCATCTTGATCCCGGGCGAAGCACCGTGGAATCTGTTTCGTGAAATCGCAAGGGACATCAATCGAGTCATCAATGGTGAACTTCCGGGGCGAGCGGCCTTTGCCTTCTCGATCGGACTGATCAGTTTTCTGATCGGGTATCTTGCACGACGGACCTTTCCGAATCGTGGGTTCGTGTTTGGTCTTGCCCTTGGTGTGATTGGTTTCATTGCCTATTGTGATACGTGGACCGACTATTCGGGTGAACAGTTTATCCTTTATCCGATTGTCCTTGCCATGCTGCTGTTATATGCAACAGAGGTCAGTGAGCGACCAACCGCATCTTACGTCCGACCGCTGAGTGCGTTATTGATCATCGGAGCCACCGTGGTGGCGGCCGTTCAAAGTCCCGTCATCACCGCGACATGGCAGGATAGTTGGTATGACTGGACAGACGGATTTGAAGGTGAAGGGACATCGTCGAGTGCGATTCAAAAAGTAGGGTACGGCAACAATGACGAACAGTTGGGCGGTCCGTTTCAGATGGACGACCGGGAAGTGTTCCAAGTCGAAAGCGAAGGCAGTCGTTACTGGCGGGTCGAGACAAAAGACATCTATACCGGAAAAGGCTGGGTGTTATCCAAATCAGAACCGGAAATTGATTCACGAGGATTTTTCTCGAATTTCGGTGACGAAGTCGAGACGCGACAAGAACGGGCGACCTTCGAGTTATCTCGCGAACTTCCCTTTGTGCCGTACAACGGTGACAATGTCCGGTTGAGGGTGGATGAGCAACGACAAAATCTGTTGATCGATCCGGAAAACCAAAAGGTGTCTTACCTGGATGACGCGGAACGGCAACAAAACTATCAAATTCAATATACGTATCCGTTGTTTACAGAAGAAATTCTTCAAACGGACGAACCGATCACGTTGTCCGAGATGGAGCAAGACCGTTACTTGCAATTACCGGATAACCTGCCGGACCGGGTCCGTGATCTTGCGACAGAGATCGTCGCGGATGAGGACCGTCCGTGGGATAAAGCAAAAGCGATCGAAAATTATTTTGAACAGGAGAATTTTGAATACAATACGGAAGAAGTCGCCGTACCGAAAGAAAATCAAGATTACGTCGATCAATTTTTGTTCGAGACCAAACTTGGCTACTGTGACAACTTCTCGACGTCAGCGACAGTCCTACTCCGTGCCGCCGGTCTACCGGCCCGCTGGGTAAAAGGGTTCACCGGAGGCGATTCGGATGTCATCGGGGCTGCTGTGACGAGTTACACGGTCCGCAATAAAAATGCCCATTCATGGGTCGAAGTGTATATCGAAGGTCCGGGTTGGGTTCCACTTGAGCCGACGGTCAGCTTCGACGGTGCGGGACAGTATACGATCAACCAGGAAACAAATAACGAAACCGATCAAGCGAATCCGCAGCGTGACACGGAAACGGACACCGAGACGGCGACGCCAGAGCGACCGCAAGAAAATCTGTTGGACGAAGAACAAACGACGACAACGACGCAAAGCGAACAACAATCGATTCCTGTTTGGCCGATTGTCGGTCTGCTTGTTGGTCTTCTGTTCCTTTATCTGTTCCGGAAACCGTTGATCCGGATGGCGGCGATTGTATTCTTCCGGAATCAACTCAATCGTCCGGAAGGGTTTAAACGGATGTACCGGTTCTTGTTACGCCGTCTCGATAAACAAGGATTTCACTATAAAGACGGGCGAACGCTTGCTGAGCTGGCGCATGAGGTCGACGGTTACTATGAGACCTATGCGATGCGACCACTGACCGATGCCTATGAACGAATGGTCTACGGCGGCGAATCGTTATCAACCGATAAAAAACGCGAATATTTCGAAAATATCATTCGGCGGATAGAGGGTTGATATTTTCGAATTGATACAGGTACAATGGGAACAACGTAAATCATACATGCATCTCCTTTGTATATACTCGCGAATATGGCGTGAGAGTCTCTACCGGGTCACCTTAAACGACCTGACTATGAAGGAGCAGACCCTTCGTATACACTTTTTGTGAAGCGGCCTGCTCTTTTTCCATTTTCTTATGGGGGAAGAGTGGGCTTTTTTCATCGGGTTACGCATGAAATTGGAAAGGCGGGAATAGATTTGGAAGCACATTTGGACCAAGAAATGATCCTCGTCCTCGACTTTGGAGGTCAGTACAATCAATTGATCACACGCCGCATCCGTGATCTCGGAGTTTACAGTGAACTGCATTCGCATAAGATCACTGCAGCAGAAGTGAAAGACATCGCACCAGCCGGTATCATCTTCTCAGGTGGACCACGAAGTGTCTACGCAGAAGACGCCTACCGCTGTGATCCAGCAATCTTTGACCTCGGCATTCCGATTTTCGGAATCTGTTACGGTATGCAATTGATGTCGCAACACTTTGGTGGAACGGTCGAACGTGCCGGACACCGTGAGTATGGGAAAGCGACATTGACACTCAATGATCCATCACCTATGTATGCGAACCTTCCACTCGAACAAACGGTTTGGATGAGCCACAGTGACCTCGTCACATCGGTACCAAACGGATTTGTCGTCGATGGAACAAACGTCTCATGTCCAATTGCTTCGATCAAGAATGAAGAATTGAAAATGTACGGCGTCCAGTACCACCCGGAAGTCAACCACACGATGTTCGGAAAAGAATTGTTGAAAAACTTCTTGTTCGAAGTCTGTAACTGTACAGGCGACTGGTCGATGGGGAACTTCATCGAAGTCGAAATCGCGAAGATTAAAGAAGAAGTCGGGGACAAAAAAGTCCTTTGTGCCCTTTCAGGCGGCGTCGACTCGTCAGTCGTCGCAGCACTCATTCACGCCGCAATCGGGGATCAATTGACATGTATGTTCGTCGACCACGGTCTCTTGCGTAAAGGGGAAGCCGAAAGTGTCATGAAGACATTTGCGGATCACTTCCACATGAACGTCATCAAAATCGACGCGCAAGACCGCTTCTTGAATAAGTTAAAAGGCATCTCGGATCCGGAGCAAAAACGCAAAATCATCGGAAACGAATTCGTTTACGTCTTCGACGAAGAAGCGTCGAAATTGACGGATATGGACTTCCTTGCGCAAGGAACGCTCTACACGGATATCATCGAAAGTGGAACGGATACGGCGCAAACGATTAAATCACACCACAATGTCGGTGGATTACCGGAAGACATGCAGTTCAAGTTGATTGAACCGATCAACACGTTGTTCAAGGATGAAGTCCGTGCACTCGGAAAAGAACTTGGTTTGTCTGACGAAATCGTTTGGCGTCAACCGTTCCCGGGACCAGGTCTCGGTATCCGTGTCCTCGGTGAGATCACAGACGAGAAACTCGAAATCGTCCGTGAATCAGATTTCATCCTCCGCGATGAGATTAAAAAAGCCGGTCTTGAACGCGAGATTTGGCAGTACTTCACGGTCTTGCCACCACTTCGTTCAGTTGGTGTCATGGGTGATGAGCGGACATATGACTATGCAGTCGGAATCCGTGCTGTTACGTCGATTGACGGCATGACGTCGGATTGGGCACGCATCCCGTGGGACGTGCTCGAGAAGATTTCAGTCCGGATCGTCAACGAAGTCCAGAACGTTAACCGCGTCCTGTACGATGTGACGTCGAAACCACCTTCAACGATTGAGTGGGAATAAGGATTGAACCGGATGAAACGATTCGTCTCATGAAGCCTGTCATACCAACATTTTAAAGGAGACAGGTGAAAAGAAGTCCGTTCCACCTTCAACAATTGTATTTCGAAATGAAGCTCTCTTTTGTTCACATGATTTGTGAATGAATGGGGGCTTTTTTCGTGACTAAAATGATGGGACGGTAGAGTAAGTTCCGGCTGAACCAGCAAATTTAAGGGAGGAAACCATGATATATCGAGATGTGCATCCGTCACTTGCCATAAAATATGAAGAGAATATTAAATGGGGTAGGTGCTTTTATGATTGATTGGACATGGACTGAAGTCGACAAATTAGAGAAACAGGAGAAATGGAATGAAGCAAAAGCATATCTACTAAACTCTTGGCGGCAAAATCCCGCGGACTTAAAAACTGTGATTCGATTGGGCTTTTTTTGTTGGTATGTCGTAGTCGAACAAGGACCGCTAGGAATTGCAGATGCAGATGTAGATATGGATGAATTAGAGACGTTACTGGATGAAGTTACACATTTTGGCTTAACCCATTTTATGACGAATGAGGATTTTCTCTGGTGTTTTGGATATATGATTTCAATGTTTCCCTATTACTTTGGCGACTATGAACAGCGGGAAGAAAAAGGTATCTCAATGTTAAAACGTGCTTCTGAACTATGCCCGGACGAACCAATATATACATATTTAAGATCATTTTCCAATACTTATGACAAACATAAAGAGGTATTTCAACAGGTGCAAATTGTTTTAGAAGATCGATTTAAAGGAGAAGGCTTATTATCCGATTACTTTAAAAATGCATTCAATTAACAGGACAGTTAATTTTCAATTTTTCAATAGACGGTTTGTCAAATTAAGTGCAACACTTCTTCCGTGAAGACCTCGTATGCAGTTTTCCAGTTGAGACATTTTCGCGGTCTCCCATTGATCCAGGCGAGCGCTTGAGCGAGTTCAGAACGACTGACCTTTCCGAAATCTGTCCCCTTCGGGAAAAATTCACGGAGAAGACCATTGGCGTTCTCGTTACTCCCACGCTGCCAAGAAGAATACGGATCCGCAAAATACATCGGTACGCCTAACGTGTCACGAATTCGTTCATGACAGCTAAACTCTTTTCCACGATCTGTCGTCGCAGTTTGGAACGTTCCCAACGGGAAGTAAAGATGCAATGCTTGAATCGCAGACTCCATCGATTGAGCGGACCGATCTTCCATCGGTACAGCGAGATAAAAACGGCTCTTTCGCTCGACGAACGTTGCGACACAGGCTTTGGATTTCCCTCTACACGAGACAACAGTATCAAGCTCCCAATGTCCGAACGTTTGGCGCCCTTTGACGTCAGACGGACGTTTACTGATTGGCAGTCCGACGTTAAAGCGTCCACGCGTCTCACGTGGTTTCTGACGCTTTCCCTTTTGTCGAAGGAGTCCAGAATCGGCCTCGACGAGGCCCATATAAATCCAACGATAAATTGTCTTGAACGAAAGTCCTTCTTCTTGGAATAATCGTCCGGCAATCTGTTCAGGGGACCACGTCTCCCGTAACTTTTCGAGGATGCGGACTCCTTTTTCGAGCGTAAACTTCGTCCGTGCACCGCACTTCTTTTTTCGCTCCACATAACGCTGGTCGGCATGGGAAGAATCATAGTGAGGATTTCGTTTCAATTCTCGTGAAATCGTAGAAGGTTGACGCCCCAGGCGTCCAGCAATCTTTCGGACAGAGAAACCTAGCTCGAGATACGTCTCTATTTTGACTCTTTCTGATGTGGTAAGATGAACATAGCTCATAACGAATCCTCCGTTGAATTTTGTGTGGTAACTCTATTCTACACGAGGTCGTTATGGGTTTTTTTGTGTTTTCAGCTAGGTGTTGCACTTAATATTACAATTCGTCAATAATAAAAAAGCTTTGTATGAACAAATTGGTGACTCGATTTATAAAAAGAAAAATATAAAACAGAAAATATAAAACAGAATAGAAGATTAAAGCAAAATATTAGTTTTTTTAAAATTGATGAATAGCGAACGTAGAATATCATTGGAATATTTAGAGAAAGTCTGTCGCTAAATTAGCGTTGACTTTTTTTTACGAAAACATGTATAAATAATGTTTAATTAAAAAAGAAGTAGGGGAAATTCAAAATGTTGGCATTTAAAATTATTTGTAAGCGTTTGATATTTGATTTTAACATTAAATTTTAAACGCTGTTAATCCAAAAGGAGGAAGAGATCATGAGTAGAAAAGAGAATACATTTATCGACCTGTTTAATAGCCAAGCGGAAGTATTAAGCAAGGTGAATGAATTAAAGGCACAGGGTTATAATGAAAGAGATATGTATGTCGTCGCACAAGATAAAGATTCGTTTTCTATGTTGAAAGACCAGACAGACGTGAATGTGGATACTACGGGTGAAGAGCAGCATCAAGGGTTCATGGGGAAATTCATGGCTGCCTTCTCTGATGATTCTTCTACGGAAGCATTCAATGGTATGGGGCTAGATCGTACTGAATCAGAAGAGTACCGTCGTCAAGTACAGAATGGAAAATTGGTATTGTACGTAGACAGTGATTATGGGGATTCTTACGAAAAACACAATCAGAGTTATGGTCAAGGATACGGTACGACTTCAGAAGTGGACCGGAATCAGGATTACGATAAATCTTCAGAAATGGATCGGACATCTACTACTGCATCAGATGTTGGGACAGAGGAAGAACGTATTCGCCTACATGAAGAACGTTTGAACGTTGATAAAGAAAGAGTTCAAACTGGAGAAGTAAACGTTAGCAAACGTGTTGTCGAAGATCAACAATCCATTGAAGTCCCTGTTGAGCGTGAAGAAGTATATGTAGAACGTCGCCCAGTCAACGAGAGCGAAACGAGAACAGAGGCGTTTGTAGACGAAAATGACTCCATCCATGTCCCGCTTTCTGAAGAACGCGTTGTAGTTTCAAAACAAGATGTCGTTACTGAAGAAATTGTGGTCGGGAAACGGAAAGTTCAAGATACTGAAATCGTCTCAGAAACAGTTCGTCGTGAAGAAGCGGATATCGATGATGGTACGAGTACAACGAATAATCTTGATCGAGATAACAGACTTGATCGAGATAATGATCTTGATCGAAACAACGGACTTGATCGAGATGATAGAAGATAATTTTATAGTTAATTGTTAAAAGAGAGTAGCTCATCAGCTACTCTCTTTTTTGTGAAAGGTCTGGTCGCATCCTCTTACTTCGAAGAATTGCCTGAACTGAAAGTTTTAGTTATGCCCGTATTCGCTGTAGTTATGGTGATCGCGTTCGGAAAACGACGGATTCAGTTGCAAGTTCATCAATTGTTATTCAAGAAGCGTCCTGAAGAACATATTCAAGCCAAAGCAAATAAAGAAAAACGCTTCCAAAACCGAACGTTCGGATTAATTAAAGAACTAAATTTCGCTTTTATGGTTGACCGTCCATTTTTTGCGTGCTACGATGTGTCTGTTCTTATTTTTATCATCCACTAAAAAACAAAAAATAATGCCGTATAATTCTGGGGATATGGCCCGGAAGTCTCTACAGGAACACCTTAAAGGTTCCTACTACGGCGTGCACTGATTCTGGTGTGCGCTTAAAGAAACGGCTTTTACCGCTTAGGTAACTGCCGTTTTTTTCGTTTCTTGAGACGGCTTATTTGGAAAGAGGGCAACCATGAGCACACAGATGAAACCGCAACAACCAAAACAAAAGGAGAACGCGATTGCGCGTTACTTCGATTTTAATGGACTCGGTACGAATATGCGGACAGAGTTCATCGCCGGTATGACGACCTTCTTCGCAATGGCCTACATCTTGTTCGTCAATCCGAACACGCTTGCTGAAGCCGGGATGGATGCAGGAGCAGTCTTCGGAGCAACGGCACTCGTTGCGATCATCGGTTCGGTGACGATGGGCCTACTCGCCAATTACCCAATCGCCCTGGCGCCCGGTATGGGACTCAACGCATTCTTCGCCTACAGCGTCGTCATCGGAATGGGCATTCCGTGGGAGACCGCTTTATCCGGTGTCTTGGTATCCGGACTTGTCTTCATGGTCTTGACGGCGTCCGGTATTCGCGAAACGATCATCAATGCGATTCCTGAACCCCTTAAAATGGCAGTTGCTGCCGGAATCGGTTTATTCATTGCTTTCATCGGTTTGAAAACAGGTGGTATCGTCGTCGCCAATGAAGCAACACTCGTCTCACTTGGTAATCTTGGTCAAGGAACAACATTACTTGCCGTCTTCGGATTAGTCATTTCAGCGATCTTAATGACACGTGGTATTAAAGGCGCCATCTTCTTCGGAATGATCATTACAGCGATTGCGGGGATGATCTTCGGCTTGATTCCCGTACCATCCGGTCTAGGTGAGATCGTCTCGGCGCCACCAAGCATCGCACCGACATTCGGACAAGCGTTCTTACACTTTAACGAAATCTTTACGGTACAGATGGCAGTCGTCATTTTAACATTCTTCTTCGTTGATTTCTTTGATACAGCAGGAACACTCGTTGCTGTAGCGAACCAAGCCGGTTTGATTAAAGATAATAAAGTCCCGCGTGCCGGTCGTGCCTTGATCGCGGACTCGACAGCAACGGTCGCGGGTTCGATTCTCGGAACGTCGACAACGGTCTCCTACATTGAATCGAGTGCCGGGGTCGCAGCCGGTGGACGTTCAGGGATGACGGCGATTGTCACAGGATTATTCTTTGGACTTGCCTTGTTCTTCTCACCACTACTTGCGGTGATTACGGCGCCGGTTACAGCACCGGCATTGATTATCGTGGCGTCTTGATGGCTTCTTCGCTTCTCCAGATTGATTGGAAGAAGTTCGAATATGCAGTTCCGGCATTCTTGACGGTCATCATGATGCCACTGACGTACTCGATTGCAACCGGGATCGCGTTCGGATTCTTATTTTATCCAATCACGATGATCGCGAAAGGACGCGCGAAAGAGGTCCATCCAATCATGTATGCGATGTCCCTCGGATTCCTGGCGTACTTCATCTGGTTACACTAAGTGTTCTTGTACGTTTGACGTCTTTCTTCTATATAGAAGAAAGGCGTTTTTTTTGTTGATCAGGGAAAGGAAAGAAAGAGGAGGTGTTTTGGATGATTGAAAAAATTACAGGCCCTGTATTTGAATACTTAGCGGAAGACAAACGATTGATCAAGCTGGCCCGAAAAATCGGTTTGCCGCTAGGTGGCACATTTTTTGTTGGTGGACAGACGTTGGATGAAACCGTTGGAACCGTCCAAACGTTAAATCAAGATGGGCGGGCGGCGACCATCGATTGTTTAGGTGAGTTCATCGAATCAGAAAAAGACGCCATCGATATCGCGGATGAATGCATAAAAGTCATTCACCGTATTTCAGAAGATCAACTGAATGCCCAAGTGTCCTTGAAGCTTACATCAGTTGGTTTACGGTTAAATCCAGAAATCGCTTTTGCACAAATGACGCGCATTTTAGAAACGGCAGAACGTTTTGATATGCGCGTGACGATTAACATGGAAGAAGAGGCGGTATGTGAATCGATCATACATGTATTTGAACAGCTGCGAACAAGATTTTCAAACGTCGGCATTGCCTTGCAAGCGAATCTGTATCGCAGTCGCTTCGATCTTGAACGTTTGCAATCCACCGTTCGTGTTGTTAAAGGAGCGTACACAGGTCCAGCTGATATTTATATCGAACGGAAAGAAACCGTCGATGCGACATATTTACAGCTAGTCAAACAAAACCTTTTGCAAGGGTGTTATACGCAGGTGGCGACACATGACGAAGACATGATTCAAGAAGTTATCCGTTTCGTGCATCAACAGGGAATCGGATTCGAACAATTTGAATTCCAGATGCTGCAAGGGATGCGACCGAATCGGCAAAAGGAATTGGTAGAGGAAGGATTCCGTGTCGTGATCTATGTTCCGCATGGCGTCGACTGGTACACATATTTGATGAAACGTTTGGCGGAACGACCAGCGAACATCGTCTTTACTGCAATCAGTATGTTAAGGCTGTAACTACTTTGCAAAGGGTTCTTAAACTCTTTGTAAAGTTTTTTTGAAATAATGCTTGTGTTTGTCGAATTTTGTTGGTATATTAATAAATGTTCCAGCGAGACGCCTTTTATAAACGGTTTGTTGGGGCTGAAAAACTTTTCTAAAACGTGGTTGACATAATCGAAAGAACCTGTTAGTCTATTAAAGTCGCTAACACGACTTAAACGAAACGACGAACTTTGAAAACTGAACGATGAGGCAAAAAACGTATCTTCGGATACAAACAATGAATGAAGCGCAAGCTTCGTCAACGTGACTTCGGTCACAAAAACGAGCAAGTCAAACACTTTATGGAGAGTTTGATCCTGGCTCAGGACGAACGCTGGCGGCGTGCCTAATACATGCAAGTCGAGCGCAGGAAGCTCACGGAACTCTTCGGAGGGAAGTGAGGGAATGAGCGGCGGACGGGTGAGTAACACGTAAGGAACCTGCCTTAAGGATTGGGATAACTCCGAGAAA
The DNA here is from genome assembly GCF_000685865.1 of Exiguobacterium antarcticum DSM 14480. Lineage (GTDB taxonomy): Bacteria > Bacillota > Bacilli > Exiguobacteriales > Exiguobacteriaceae > Exiguobacterium_A > Exiguobacterium_A antarcticum. The sequence goes on from NZ_JMKS01000003.1 coordinate 1,880,536, forward strand.
TCGGAGCTAATACCGGATAGTTCTTCAGACCGCATGGTCTGATGATGAAAGGCGCTTCGGCGTCACCTTGAGATGGCCTTGCGGTGCATTAGCTAGTTGGTGGGGTAATGGCCCACCAAGGCGACGATGCATAGCCGACCTGAGAGGGTGATCGGCCACACTGGGACTGAGACACGGCCCAGACTCCTACGGGAGGCAGCAGTAGGGAATCTTCCACAATGGACGAAAGTCTGATGGAGCAACGCCGCGTGAGTGATGAAGGTTTTCGGATCGTAAAACTCTGTTGTAAGGGAAGAATAGGCGTGAGAGGTAATGCTCACGCTATGACGGTACCTTACGAGAAAGCCACGGCTAACTACGTGCCAGCAGCCGCGGTAATACGTAGGTGGCAAGCGTTGTCCGGAATTATTGGGCGTAAAGCGCGCGCAGGCGGCCTTTTAAGTCTGATGTGAAAGCCCCGGCTCAACCGGGGAGGGTCATTGGAAACTGGAAGGCTTGAGTACAGAAGAGAAGAGTGGAATTCCATGTGTAGCGGTGAAATGCGTAGAGATGTGGAGGAACACCAGTGGCGAAGGCGACTCTTTGGTCTGTAACTGACGCTGAGGCGCGAAAGCGTGGGGAGCAAACAGGATTAGATACCCTGGTAGTCCACGCCGTAAACGATGAGTGCTAGGTGTTGGGGGGTTTCCGCCCCTCAGTGCTGAAGCTAACGCATTAAGCACTCCGCCTGGGGAGTACGGCCGCAAGGCTGAAACTCAAAGGAATTGACGGGGACCCGCACAAGCGGTGGAGCATGTGGTTTAATTCGAAGCAACGCGAAGAACCTTACCAACTCTTGACATCCCCTTGACCGCTTGAGAGATCAAGTTTTCCCTTCGGGGACAAGGGTGACAGGTGGTGCATGGTTGTCGTCAGCTCGTGTCGTGAGATGTTGGGTTAAGTCCCGCAACGAGCGCAACCCCTATCCTTAGTTGCCAGCATTTAGTTGGGCACTCTAGGGAGACTGCCGGTGACAAACCGGAGGAAGGTGGGGATGACGTCAAATCATCATGCCCCTTATGAGTTGGGCTACACACGTGCTACAATGGACGGTACAAAGGGCAGCGAGACCGCGAGGTGGAGCCAATCCCAGAAAGCCGTTCCCAGTTCGGATTGCAGGCTGCAACTCGCCTGCATGAAGTCGGAATCGCTAGTAATCGCAGGTCAGCATACTGCGGTGAATACGTTCCCGGGTCTTGTACACACCGCCCGTCACACCACGAGAGTTTGCAACACCCGAAGCCGGTGAGGTAACCGCAAGGAGCCAGCCGTCGAAGGTGGGGTAGATGATTGGGGTGAAGTCGTAACAAGGTAGCCGTATCGGAAGGTGCGGCTGGATCACCTCCTTTCTAAGGAAAACGTCCCGTAAGGGACATGCCCATCGTTCAGTTTTGAGAGCTCGTCTCTCAGTCTCGATAAGAGACACTCGCACCTTGAAAACTGAAGACATCAACAAGACATCAAACTTTTTATAACCATGTCATTAGACGTGTGTTCTTAGAATACCAAAATGCTAGATCAAGGTATGAAGGCGTACGGTGGATGCCTTGGCACTAGGAGCCGATGAAGGACGCGACGAACAGCGATATGCTTCGGGGAGCAGTAAGTATGCTTTGATCCGAGGATTTCCGAATGGGGGAACCCACCATCCGTAATGGGATGGGACATGTTACATGAATACATAGTGTAGCGTGAGGCAGACCCGGGGAACTGAAACATCTAAGTACCCGGAGGAAGAGAAAGCAAATGCGATTCCCTGAGTAGCGGCGAGCGAAACGGGAACAGCCAAACCGGAGAGCATGCTCTCCGGGGTTGTAGGACACTCTATACGGAGTCAAAAAGGAAGACAGTAGGTGAACGACCTGGAAAGGTCGGCCGAAGAAGGTGACAGCCCTGTAGCTGAAACTGTTTTCCTCCAGAGTGGATCCTGAGTACGGCGGGACACGTGAAACCCCGTCGGAATCCGGGAGGACCATCTCCCAAGGCTAAATACTCCCTAGTGACCGATAGTGAACCAGTACCGTGAGGGAAAGTGAAAAGCACCCCGGAAGGGAGTGAAATAGATCCTGAAACCGTATGCCTACAAGTAGTCAGAGCCCGTTAATGGGTGATGGCGTGCCTTTTGTAGAATGAACCGGCGAGTTACGATAGCGCGCGAGGTTAAGCTGATGAGCGGAGCCGTAGCGAAAGCGAGTCTGAATAGGGCGCCATAGTGCGTTGTCGTAGACCCGAAACCAGGTGATCTACCCATGTCCAGGATGAAGTCAGGTAACACTGACTGGAGGTCCGAACCCACGCACGTTGAAAAGTGCGGGGATGAGGTTGTGGGTAGCGGTGAAATGCCAATCGAACCTGGAGATAGCTGGTTCTCCCCGAAATAGCTTTAGGGCTAGCCTCGAGGTTGAGAGTTCCGGAGGTAGAGCACTGATTGGACTAGGGCCCCCACAGGGTTACCGAATTCAGTTAAACTCCGAATGCCGGCAACTTATACTCGGAGTCAGACTGCAGTGATAAGATCCGTAGTCAAGAGGAAACAGCCCAGACCGCCAGCTAAGGTCCCAAAGTGTATGTTAAGTGGAAAAGGATGTGGCGCTGCCTAGACAGCTAGGATGTTGGCTTAGAAGCAGCCACCATTCAAAGAGTGCGTAATAGCTCACTAGTCGAGTGGCGCCGCGCCGAAAATGTAACGGGGCTAAACATACCACCGAAGCTGCGGATTCCGTAAGGAATGGTAGGGAGCGTTCCAAACCGCTGTGAAGCTGTACCGTAAGGAGCAGTGGAGCGTTTGGAAGTGAGAATGCCGGTGTGAGTAGCGAAAAGAGGGGTGAGAATCCCCTCCGTCGAAAGCCCAAGGTTTCCTGAGGAAGGCTCGTCCGCTCAGGGTTAGTCTGGACCTAAGCCGAGGCCGAAAGCGTAGGCGATGGATAACAGGTTGATATTCCTGTACCACCGATCCACCGTTTGAACAATGGGGGGACGCAGGAGGATAGTGACGCATGCGGATGGAAGTGCATGTGTAAGTTTCGAGACCGTCTGATTGGCAAATCCGTCAGGCATCAAAGTCGAGGAACGATGCGGAGTCCCGTAGGGACGAAGGTCACGATTTCACACTGCCAAGAAAAGCCTCTAGTGAGGTGGAAGGTGCCAGTACCGTAAACCGACACAGGTAGGCGGGATGAGAATTCTAAGACGCGCGGGATAACTCTCGTTAAGGAACTCGGCAAAATGGTCCCGTAACTTCGGGAGAAGGGACGCTCTACATTGAGTAGAGCCGCAGTGAATAGGCCCAAACGACTGTTTAGCAAAAACACAGGTCTCTGCTAAATCGCAAGATGACGTATAGGGGCTGACGCCTGCCCGGTGCTGGAAGGTTAAGGGGATGGGTTAGCGCAAGCGAAGCTTTGAACCGAAGCCCCAGTAAACGGCGGCGTAACTATAACGGTCCTAAGGTAGCGAATATTCCTTGTCGGGTAAGTTCCGACCCGCACGAAAGGCGTAACGATTTGGGCACTGTCTCAACGAGAGACCCGGTGAAATCATAGTACCTGTGAAGATGCAGGTTACCCGCGACAGGACGGAAAGACCCCCATGGAGCTTTACTACAGCCTGATATTGAGGCTTTGTGCATGATGTACAGGATAGCGGGAGACGTCGAGACCGGAGCGCCAGCTTCGGAGGAGTCACCCTTGGGATACCGCCCTTCATGCATAGAGTCTCTAACTCGCAGCCGTCATCCGGCTGGAGGACCGTGTCAGGCGGGTAGTTTGACTGGGGCGGTCGCCTCCTAAACAGTAACGGAGGCGCCCAAAGGTTCCCTCAGAATGTTGGAAATCATTCGTAGAGCGCAAAGGCAGAAGGGAGCTTGACTGCGAGACCTACAAGTCGAGCAGGGACGAAAGTCGGGCTTAGTGATCCGGTGGTTCCGCATGGAAGGGCCATCGCTCAACGGATAAAAGCTACCCTGGGGATAACAGGCTGATCTCCCCCAAGAGTCCACATCGACGGGGAGGTTTGGCACCTCGATGTCGGCTCATCGCATCCTGGGGCTGAGTAGGTCCCAAGGGTTGGCTGTTCGCCCATTAAAGCGGTACGCGAGCTGGGTTCAGAACGTCGTGAGACAGTTCGGTCCCTATCCGTCGTGGGCGCAGGAAATTTTGAGGAGAGCTGTCCTTAGTACGAGAGACCGGGATGGACGCACCGCTGGTGTACCAGTTGTTCCGCCAGGAGCATCGCTGGTAGCTACGTGCGGACGGGATAAATGCTGAAAGCATCTAAGCATGAAGCCCCCTCCAAGATGAGATTTCCCTTTGAGTAATCAAGAAAGACCCTCAGAGACCGATGAGGTAGATAGTCACGGGTGGAAGCATGGCGACATGCGGAGCTGAGTGATACTAATCGGTCGAGGCTCTTGTTCTAGCAGATGATCTTGTTGATGACTTCAGTTTTGAGGGCGCGAGCTTTTCAAAAAAGTTCTTGACGTTATGGAAACATAATGTTAAGATG
>NZ_JMKS01000004.1 GCF_000685865.1 Exiguobacterium antarcticum DSM 14480
TTGACGGAAGAAGTGTTGATTGAAGCGAAACGGGTTGCTCGGCAACGAATCGTCTTAAAAGCTCATTTCGAAAGCGACTTGTTTGACCGATTTGGTTTCGCACGGACGAAACGTAAATCTTCGAAACTGCATTATGGCGTCTTGGAACTGTGACGCATACAAAAAATGCCTCTTCGCAACTTGCGAAGAGGCATTTTGGTCATTCAACAGCTTCTTTTAATTCTTCTTCCATATCGTCAAACTTGTCCTGAACCGACTCGACAGGCTGTTTCGTCAACAGGCTGACGACAACCGTAAAGATCAAGCTTGTAAAGAATCCTGGGACCATTTCGTAGAGCGTCGTACTGAGGCCAAGCTGGACCCAAAGAATGACAGTGATCGCACCAGATAGCATACCGGCTAGGGCACCTTGTTTCGTCATCCGTTTCCAGTAAAGGGAAAGCAAGATGATTGGACCAAACGCGGAACCAAATCCGGCCCAAGCGTATCCAACGAGTGATAAGATGGTTGCAGAGGGATTCCAAGCTAAAACGGAACCGATTACGGCAATCACTAGGACTGCAATTCGACCTGTTAAGACCAATTGTTTATCTGATGCTTTTTTGTTCAAGAACGTTTTATAAAAATCTTCCGTCAATGCACTTGATGTCACAAGGAGTTGAGACGAAATCGTCGACATGATTGCGGCTAAGATGGCTGCCATCAAGAATCCTGTGATATAGGGGTGGAACAAGACGTCAGAGAAACGGATAAAGACGGTTTCTGGGTCGCCAAGCCCATTTCCTTGTCCTTCAAAATAGGCAATCCCGACAAGTCCTGTCATCATCGCACCAAGGATCGAAATGAACATCCAGCCGATTCCGATACGGCGTGCTTTTTTCAAATCTTTTACTGAGCGGATCGCCATAAAACGGACGATGATATGCGGTTGTCCAAAGTAGCCCAGTCCCCAAGCAAGAAATCCGATGATACCAAGGAGTGTTGTTCCTTTGAACGGATCAAATAACGTTGGATCTAAGTTTTCAGCATAACGATATGCCCCATCAATTCCACCAACGTCTGTTAACGCGACGATCGGGACGAGGACAAGCGCGATGAACATGATACAACCCTGGACGAAATCGGTCCAACTGACTGCGAGGAAACCGCCAAATAGTGTATAGGCGACGACGACCGCAATCGTCAAGAGCATACCATAATGATAATCAAAGCCAAACGAACTTTCGAATAACTTACCACCGGATACGATACCCGCTGATGTGTAGAACGTAAAGAAGACGATGATGATAACGGCTGAAACTGTACGCAGGATACGCGAAGTATCTTTGAAACGATTTTCTAAAAAGTCAGGAATCGTAATCGAGTCATTCGCCATCTCCGTATACAGGCGAAAGCGTGGAGCAAGAATCAAGTAGTTGACGTAACACCCGATCAATAATCCTAATGCGAGCCACAAGGCGGATACCCCCGTCGCATACATGGCACCAGGTAATCCCATCAACATCCAGCCACTCATATCGGATGCTCCGGCTGATAGAGCCGTGACACCAGGTCCTAAATCACGACCACCTAACATATAATCTTCTGTGTTTGTCGTTCGCTTGTACGCAATGTAGCCGATGGCAAGCATCATGACTAAGTACAAACTAATTGAAATCCATTCTTGCGTCATAACAATAAAGCCTCCAATAACGTTTTTTTTGCGCTGGTTAACTGTCTTGTCAAATAAGCACAATCGATTTGTTCCCCACCTTACAGGGGATGAAACAGTAACGCAAGTCTTCACACAGTCATTAAAAATGGCTTCAAGCCTTAACTATCAAGGGGTTGTGAAACTTTTTGTAGCTTGAAAAGTTCTATTTTTCTGAATTCCGTCATGGAAAAGTGATTGAAATGTAAAGGAAATGCCTTTTTCTATACGGAATAACTAGATATAATAAACTTATTTTGCTTTCTAAAAAACACCACACGTGTTGACAGGGGCTCATCAACGCGTGTGGTGTGACTAGGAAGAAGAAAACTCAATCCATGAAATTCAGTTTTTGATAAGCAGAGTAGAGACGATCCAAGGCTTCATCTAGCTGGCTTCGTGGGCAACCAAAGTTCAATCGTTCAAATGCAAGGGCATTTGTGCCAAAGGGACGACCATGTGTCAATGCCAAACCGGCCTCCTCGACTAACCAAGTGGCACGTATCGTATCGTCAAACGGGAGTGCTTGGCAATCGATCCAGAGTAAAAACGTCGCATCAGGTGACACCACAGTCAAGCGAGGCATCTCTGTCTGAATGCGTTGCACGGCGTGATTTCGATTAGCTTCTAAATAATACAGTAAGTTGTCTAGCCACTGTTCACTTTGAGGATCAGTATAGGCGGCGATGATGGCAGTTGAAGCCATGGCATTCGGATGAACGAAATGGGCTTGCTGGACCGCTTCGATTTTCAGTCGGGTTTCAGCTTCCGGTACAATGAGATAAGAGGCATATAGACCAGGAATGTTAAATGTTTTAGACGGGGCACTTACTAAAATCACCTTATCGTAATCAAACCCGATGATCGGATAGTGGCGTGAACTCGAAAAAATCAAGTCGGCATGAATCTCATCCGATACGATATACAAGTCGTATTGTTTAGCCAAATCTACTAGACGCTGAAGCTCGGACTGACTGAAGACACGTCCTGTCGGATTATGAGGATTACATAAAATGATCATCCGTGCCGTCTTCATCTGTTGCTCAAGCAATGAGAAGTCGATTTCATAACGCCCCTTCGTAAAAAGAAGAGGATTTTCAATCAATTGTCGTTCATTTGACTCGATCACATGATGGAATGGAGGATAGACAGGGGTTTGGATGATGATTTCATCCCCTTTTTCTGTTAAAGCCAACACGCTATGCGCCAGGGCGGGGACGACACCGCTGGAATAAAGAATCGTTTCCAGGTCAACCGGTTGATCATATCGTTTTTTAAACCAATGCGAAATCGCACGTTTTGCATCCTCTTCGAAGAGCGAGTAGCCGAAATGACCACTTGCTGCCCGTTTTGTCAGTGCTTTTGTAATACTGTCTGCGGGGCGGACGTCCATGTCGGCGACCCACATCGGAATCAATTGATCGGACCCGAATAATTGTTCCAACCCATCCCATTTCGCAGATCCGGTTTTTCTTTTTTCCAACACTTCATCAAAGGAGTATTCTTGCATCTGTCTTCATTCCTTTCAAAATAGAATTGCTACTGTCTTCACAGTACCGAACGGGCTTCATTTCGGCAAGTTCGAAAAATAAAGGTTTTAAACGGAGGGACGTTGGGAAAACTCAATATCGTACACAAAAAAAAGGACGGGGTGGATTTCATGTTACATTCTAAAGTGTTAGTTGGTCGATCACCAGAAGAGCTCGAAGAACGGTTGAATCATTTCTTTGAAGAAAATGGTGTCGGTTCAAATTCAATCATCACACTCAAATTCTCGACATTCGTTGCATCGAAAGCGGATGAACATTATTCCGTGTTGATTGTCTTTGATAACTCATTAACAAAAAAAGTCCTTTAATGAACAAAAGTAGCTATCTCGATCCAGTGAGAGTAGCTGCTTTTTCTATTCTTTCAAAAATGTTGAAATGATGTCAGGCTTACGTTATACTAATATTAGAAAAAATAGGCTTCCGTAGGTTAATGGCAGACCTCAGCAATGGTAATGCTGCAGTGCGAGTTCGATTCTCGCCGGAAGCATCAAAAATAAACAGGTCTTCCGTCACAAGTCAATTACTTGCGCGGAAGACCTGTTTTAGTTTGAATCAGGAATCGAACTTGAAGGAGACGTCCATGAATGAACTAAACATTTTGATTGGGAACGAAATCAAGCGGATTCGGCAAGAACGAAATTGGACTCAATCTGAACTGTGCCAAGGTATTTGCAGCCAAGCTGAGATCAGTAAAATTGAGAATGGACACAATTCGCCTACCGTTGATTTGTTGCAAAAAATCGCGAATCGGTTGCAGGTACCCGTTTCAGAATTTTTTATTAATGAAAACGAAAAGCAAACATTTCGAACGATAGATCTTGAAATGACGCAACTGATGCGCGCGACTAAGTATAGTGAAATGAAAAAACGGATTGATAGATACTTAAACGAAATAACTAATGAAGACGTAATCATCTTATTACATTACTATCGGTTGATCAGTGAAGAAGCAATGAGGAATATTGATTATCGAACTTGTATCTCACAATTACTTAACATGACGATGGAAAAACAACTAATGGAAGAATCATTTTTATTATACGTCAGAATTCAGATGGCGATTGCTGTCTTGTACACTAATCATAAGGAATACCAGCACTCTGATACAATTTATACGACTATTTTGCGACATGATTATAGTACTACTACGTATAAAAAAATAAAGTTGAAAATCTTATATAACTACATCAGGAACTTGATTAAACTAAAAAAATATTCATTAATCCTCATCAATACAGAAGAAGCGATTAAAGAAAGTAATCAGTTAAATGATATCAGTTACTTAGGTCATTTTTATTACCAGCGTGGTTATGCGTTCGAACAGTTATCAAGTTCGCACACATCGATTCAAGACGCGTATACGATTGCTTACGGAATTTTTCTGGCGACTGAAAACAATTCCTATGCCAAAATATTAGAAGATCACTTACGAGATAGTCTTTACTTTACTTTGGGTTAAATACTACAGTGCATGATTAACATTAGTCAGTGGATACAGGAAGGTAAAAAAATATGATGACGTCACTACCACATATGATTGGGAACGAAATCAAGCGAATCCGGAAACAAAAAAAAATGACGCAAAAAGAATTGTGTGAAGGAATATGCAGTCAAGCTGAAATTAGTAAAATTGAAAATGGTCGTAATTCTCCAACCATCGATCTACTGCAACAAATTGCAAAACGTCTGCGGGTACCGCTGTCCTTGCTATTTCGGGATCAATTAGAAAGCGATGCGTTTCGAGAGACGGATAATCATTTATCGAGTTTATTTCGCGAGCGAAAATACAAAGAGATGCGCAAAGAAATAGCTTATACCAATAGTGCGCATCACCATGAGATTTTTCTATTAAAGGCCTATTTCAGTATTTTACTGGACGTGAAGACAGATAAAATCGATTATCGTACAGCTTCTGTTTTATTATCACGGTTAACGGATCAAGAAGATATCTGGTATGAGTCACCGAAGATGTATATTCGTATTAAAATGGCAATTTCAAATTTACATACAGAAAATGAACAATATCATCTTGCAGAGAAAGTGTACGAAGAACTGGAGCAGTTACCCTATGATACAGAAGAGCTGAAAAAACAATTAATCAAGATTTATTATAACCATTCTCAGCTGTTAACATATGAAAAAAAATATGATGCTGGTTTGAAAATTACCGAAAAAGGGCTGAAATACAGTTTGTCGTTGAATGATGCCTCTTTTATTGCTCATTTTTACTACCAACGTGGGTATTATCATGAAGTGATGGGGGTAGACACCCCGTCGACTCGACGTGATTATACGATCTCGTATGCCTTGTTTCGGGCATTTCATTTAAACACATACGAAGAAATCGTTCTCGAAGGGAAAGAACGATTTCTACTATTTACGTTTTAAAATTGCTGACCGGCCTTCTCACACGCGGAGAGGGCTTTTTTGATGAGGTGTTCCGCTTGGTCCAGATATTGTTGGTGCCCTTCGAGGATGATGGTTTCGACGTCCTCGATTCCGAAAAAACGGAGAATATCAATCATGTAGCGGACTGCATGATCGGTATCCGCCTTGTCGGGCGTCGAGTAGTCGCCGCCTCTCGAGTGGAGCAACAAAACTTGTTTTCCTTTGACGAGTCCGACCGAACCATCCGGTGTATATCGAAAGGTTTGACCTGCTTGTGCCAGATAATCCATATAGTTATGCAACGGAGCGGGTACGGTTAAGTTCCACATCGGGAATGAAAAAACGATTTTATCTGCTTCGAGAAATCCTGTCAGATACTCCTGTAGCTTTTCGACCGGCACACTTTCGTCAGTATCAAGCGACTCCCCGCGAAACAGTTTTGCGGCCGACATGGCGAGTTTTAAATCAAAAAATGGCAATCGTTCTTCAAATAAATTTAAGACAATGATGTCATCTTCCGGATGATGTGTCCGGTAACTCGATAGAAACGTCTCATTCATTTCTGAACTGATTCCTTTCGACTGGTGGGTGCTATCATTAGCTTCGATGAATAATAGGCGACTCATAACGGATCGCTCCTTTCTATATTAGTCAATTACCCCAATCAAGGTGGACTTAGACGTCACACGAGAAACCAAAAGGATGGAGAATATAGGTTTTAATTCCATCTCAAAAAGGAAAAAGACAGGACAAGAAACCGAAACGAGGGGATGTTATGAAGGTGTCGTATCGACCTTCATCAGCGAGTCTTGACTATCACCGTGAAGTGAAAGCGAATTACCGCTTATTCGGAATGATCATCTTTGTATTGACCGGTTGTGGGGCGATTTTATATGTTTTCTCTAGTGCGATGGGTGAATCAGGGTTGGAACGGATCGATGTATGGCGTGCGGGCCTGATTGTTCTCGTCGGTTTTTGTCAATGGATGATTGGAAGAAGCAATTTAACTGAAAAGTGGAAACCCCATGTCATGTCCAGTGTATTTTTGTTGATTCCATTCATCAACCATCCCTTTCTTGATAGTGGAGCACAGACGGTGTGGGCGGCCTCGTTATTATTTTTACTGACCTCCCTCGTCGTCATCAGCCGGACGATGTTGTTGTATGTAGCAGGTATAAGCATCGTTTCTTTAGTGTATGTCTGGTTTGAATCGCCGGCTGGCGTCGCTGTATACAATGCGTCCGATCATATCGCCCGAATCGGTCTAGTTCTGATTGCGACGTTGATCAGCTTGTTGATTCATAACCAATATGTCACCCGTTTAGAACGGAATATCGATTATTTGTCCCGCCTGAAAGAACAAGCGTTTATCGATCCGATTACAGAACTGGCGAATCGGTCTTTTTTTGTCATTGAAACGGAAAAACAAGCAACGATGGGCGATATTATCTGCTTGATTGACCTGGATGATTTTAAGACGATCAACGATGCGTTTGGTTATCAAACGGGGGATCGTGCCTTGCATATCATCGGGAAAAGACTGATGACACGTTTTTCAGATTGTCTCGTCGCTAAAGCAAGTGGAAGTGCATTTCTTTTGCACGCCAGACCGAATCAACCGGTGCAAGTATTGTGTGATGCGATTTTATCGAGTATCGCGGAACGTGTCCAAATTGATTTCAAGCAAATTAATATGACGGCAAGCATCGGGGTTGCCTTCGTAAACGGGGCATCGATTGATCATGTCATCAACGATGCGGAAATCGCTTTGTTCACAGCGAAATCAAACCGGAAAAATACATTTGCGATTACCGATCAAGCAACACAAAATGAACGAAAACGAGCCTTGCAACTGACACGGGATTTATACGATGCAGACCTCGATCGTGATTTTTTTATTTTATTTCAACCACAAGTCGATGCGTCGAGTCATCGCATAACAGGAGCAGAAGCGTTGGTTCGTTGGAATCACCCGACGTATGGGCTCATTTCTCCCCTCGAGTTCATTCCCTTAGCAGAACGGACGCGGTTCATCGAGACACTTGGTGGGTGGGTCATGCGAAAGGCTTGCCTACAAGGGAAGATGTGGCTTGAACAAGGAAGGACCCCGATTACGATTGCCGTGAATGTCTCGCCGTGGCAGTTGCGTCAACCGGATTTTACAAAAAACGTACTCGATATGTTGAACGTGACGGGATTTCCACCTTACTTATTGGAAATCGAAATGACGGAACATATCTTCGTGGAAGGTACGGCGCAAATCATTGATACGCTGAATGAACTTCATCTCCACGGGATTCGGATTGCACTTGATGATTTTGGAACAGGGTTTTCTTCGATGCAGACACTTGTTGAACTGCCGTTTGATCAACTAAAGATTCCAAAAGAAATCGTCGAAGCGGCGATTGATTCAGAAGAGAAACGGGCGATTGTTGAGATGATCATTCAGTTAGGAAAAAGACTGGATATGTCGATTGTCGCAGAAGGAATAGAAGTGACTGAAGAAGCCGAGTTGTTAAAACGACTCGGATGTCATACGTTACAAGGCTACCTGTTCCACAAGCCATTGGAAGCGATTTATGTCGAATCTTTTTTGGATCAAGAAGCACAATAAGAAAAAGCTCACTCGTCTTTCCTACACGTCATGCGACGCGGAAAGGCAAGTGAGCTTTTTTTGATTACACATAACGTGCAAAATGACGTTCAAGTACTTCTTGGACAGTGGCGATGATGGCGCAAATCCCCCAATAGATAAAGGCGATCACGAAATAAACCGTCATATAATCAAACTCACGACCGCCAACGATTTTAGCCCGCTGAAAAATCTCAGGAACGGTAATCATCGCAGCAAGCGAAGAGGCTTTGACTAAATCAAGAAGGACATTCGATAACGGAGGAATCGCTAAACGAACGGCCTGAGGCAAGATGATGCCTGCAAGAATCCTGTAGCGTGACAGACCTAACGATTCAGCGGCTTCCTGTTGTCCCCGGTCAATCGACAAGATGGACGAGCGGATGATTTCGGCCATATAAGCGGCACTGTTCAAACTAAATCCAGCAATCGCAGCAGTGATTGCATCTAACTGGATATTGATGACGGGCAAACCAAAATAAAGCATAAAGAGTATGACCAAAATGGGCACGCCTCGCATAAAAGAAATGTAGAGAGTCGCCGTTATGCGCAAGAGACGCGATCGAGAGAGGCGTGCTAACGCCAGCAACAATCCAAGACCCAGTCCAATCAGCATGCTCAGAAGTGAGATCCAGAGCGTATGCCCTAATCCGCCTAAAATATAAGGGAATGCCTCGATTGCAAGATCAGGGTTGAAAACGGATTGCCAATCAATATCGGGCAAGGCGTTCATTTCACGTCGACGAGCGTCGACTTGATATCAGGCATTTTCGAGACGTCTTTATTGGCATAAAACGTTTTCGACAGTTTGGCAAGTGTCCCATCCTTTTTCATCTCGTCAATCTGTGCGTTGATGTTCGATTGTAATTCTTTATTGTCTAAGTCCATGATGAGACCAACTTGACTTGGATTATAGGCGATGTCAGGGTGAATCGTAATATCAAAGTCTTTAAAGAAGTCGATGGCCAGGCTTTGCAGATAATAATCGTTTAAGATGACATCCGTCCGACCGTTCGAGACGTCCCGTAAATATTGATCGTTCGTTGCGTTATCATATGTGACTTCTTTTGCCCCGTATTGTTTAGCGACCTGCATATAAGTGGTCGTCGCTTCACCAGCCGCTTTTTTTCCTTTTAAATCTTCAAGTGACTTAATGCCTGACAAATCACTTTTACGAACGATTGCCGTTCCGTACGTATATTTATACGGTTTAGAGAAAGCGAACTTTCCTTTTCGTTCTTCCGTGATCGTAATATCGTTTGCTGCCAGGTCGACTTGCCCTGTATTGACGCTCGTCAACATCCCGTCAAATGACATTTCCTTGAATTTCACTTTTAAATCAAGTCGTTTCGCGACTTCCTTGACGACCTCGACGTCAAATCCTGTCAGATTGTTATTTTTTTCTTCATGAAAAGAGGTCGGATAAAGCGTTCCGGCCGTTGCGACCGTTAACGTCCCGTCTTTCTGAATTTTATCGTATGCGGTCATTTGTTTTTCTTCCTGACCACATGCACTAAGGGACAGGGTAGTTCCTGCAATCAAGAGCCCTATCCACTTTACAGAGTTTTTCATCGTATTGAATTCTCCTTTTCCTACGTACCTGGGTAATTTTCTTACTCTTTAAAAATACCATGGAAGAATCAGTTCGCGCAAAAATAAATACGGTTTCAAAAAGGTTTTCATTAAAAAAGAATTCAGAAAAATTATTCATCCATATGTAAGCGTTATCATGATTGATAGGACGTCCATCAACGTCTTTTCATTTCGTGGATCGAAAAATATACATGGTGGCGAATAAACATAAAAACGTGTAAAGTATATTTTAACTGAATATACAGAAAACTAGGAACGGTTAGGAGCGTGGTAATATGTCATTTCATCAAATGCCGCAACGTCAGGGACTCTATGATCCGAAACAGGAACACGATGCATGTGGAATCGGTGTTTACGCCCATCGGACTGGACAAGCGAGTCATGAAATCGTTCAAAATGCCCTGAAGATGTTGTGTCAGATGGAACACCGAGGGGGGCAAGGCAGTGATGCCAAAACAGGAGACGGAGCAGGAATCCTGACGCAGCTTCCGGATCGATTATTCCGACAGACGTTACGCAATATCAGCTTACCCCAGAGTGGGGATTATGGTGTGATGATGATGTTTCTTCCGCGAGAAGATCGATTGCGACAACGACTGGAGCGTGCATTGGAATCGATTATTTTATCCGAGGGGCAGCGACTGATTGAATGGAGAACGGTCCCTGTTTCGAGTACAGTCATCGGGGAAAAAGCCCGCCAAACGGAACCGGTCATTCGTCAATGTTTTATCGAGGCCAAAAAGGTCGAAGGATTGGCTTTCGAACGGACGTTATTTCTGATTCGCCGTTTATTTGAGCGAGAAGCAGATCAGTTAGGAATCGAACAATATGTGTTGAGTAGCTCGAGCGAAACGATTGTCTATAAAGGGTTGGTAACGACCGATCAACTCGGGTTGTACTTTGATGATCTTCGAGACGAACGGTATCAGTCCGGTTTTGCGATTGTTCACTCGCGCTTTAGCACAAATACGTTTCCGAGCTGGAAACGTGCCCATCCAAATCGTTATTTGATTCACAATGGAGAAATCAATACGTTACAAGGGAATATCCGAGCCATGCGGAGCCGTGAAAATAGTTTGGCAAAAACGACGTATGGTCGCCGGGCGGAAGACGTCTTACCGATTCTCGATGAGTCAGGTAGCGATTCATCGATGCTCGACAATGCTTTCGAGTTTTTATACTTGTCCGGTCTGACGTTAGCAGAGACGGCATTGATGCTCGTACCGGAGCCGTTTGAGCATGCAGAGGTTCGTCCGGCAAAACGGGCCTATTACGAATACCACAGTAGCATGATGGAACCGTGGGATGGTCCGTCAGCGATTGTCTTTACAAACGGAAAGCAAATCGGAGCGACGCTTGATCGAAACGGCTTACGACCGGCGCGTTACATGATGATGCGTGATGGTCATTTCATGTTATCTTCTGAGTCCGGTGTGCTACCGGTCGCGGAAAGTGACATCTTATTTAAACGACGGCTCATTCCTGGAGAATTGTTATTACTTGATTTTGCTTCCGGACAATTGATTTCAGATGAAGAAGTCAAACGGGAGCTCGCGATGCGCCATCCGTATGCGGAATGGTTGGCAGAAGAACGGATTTCGTTATCGACGACCGTTTCTTCAGAAGAAGTCGACGATGTAGGCACTTTACAGCGCTTATTTGGTTATACGCGTGAAGATATTGATCAGTATTTGATTCCACTCGTAGTGGAGAAAAAAGACCCGCTCGGAGCGATGGGAACGGACATCCCGTTAGCGGTCTTGAGTGAACGGCCACAATCATTGTTCCGCTATTTTAAACAGTTATTTGCGCAAGTAACGAATCCACCGATTGACGCCTTGCGGGAACAGATTGTCACCTCGACGATGACCTGGCTCGGTCAGCAGGGAGAACTGTTGACACCGAATCGTCGAAACTGCCGACGGGTCCGTCTGGCTTCACCGATTTTACGACCGACTGAAGCAGCTGCATTAAAACAAACAACACTGGTCCAAAAAACACTGTCGACCTTATTTGATGGTCAGCTAGAAGAGGCCCTTGAGAACTTACTCGATCAGGCCGTCCATGCTGTTCAGAGCGGGTGTGAATTATTGATCCTGTCCGATCGGAATGTTCGTCCGGGAGCGGTCCCGATGCCGATTCTTCTTGTGACGAGTGCGGTCCATCATCATTTGATTCGTCAAGGGTTACGAACAAAAGTCAGTTTGATCATCGAAGGGGGCGAAGTCCGCGAAGTCCATCATTTTGCAGCCTTGATTGGTTATGGTGCCGATGCTGTTCATCCATATTTGGTGTATGCGACATTACAGGATGCGTTAGGTGAGACGATGACGGATTATGAAGTACGGTACCAAGCGGCCGTGACGGAGGGAGTCGTCAAAGTCATGTCCAAGATGGGGATTTCGACCGTCTTCAGTTACCGTGGGGCGCAAATCTTCGAAGCCATCGGAATTTCAGAACAGGTCATCGATCGATATTTCACGGGAACCGTTTCCCAGTTAGATGGTTTATCGCTTGATTTGATTGAACAAGAAGCGGTCCGTCAGCATGAAGAAGGTATTCAGCGGACGTATCTTGAGTCGGGAAGCGTGTTCCGTTATCGGCATGACGGGGAACATCACGCCTTTAATCCGGCGACGATTCACTTATTACAGCATGCTTGTCGAACTGGGCGATATGATTTGTTTAAACGCTATTCTGCTCAGATTCAAGAGGAACCGGCGACATTTTTACGTCATTTGATGACGTTCAAAGAGACGGCACCGATTCCGATCGATGAAGTCGAACCCGTGAGTACCATCGTCCAGCACTTCAAGACGGGAGCGATGTCGTACGGATCGTTGTCGAAAGAGGCACATGAGACATTAGCGATCGCGATGAACCGATTGGGTGGGAAAAGTAATAGTGGTGAAGGCGGGGAAGAAGAAGAACGATACGAACGAGATGCCAATGGTGATTCCCGGATGAGCCGTATCAAACAGATTGCATCTGGTCGGTTCGGAGTGACGAGCCATTACCTCGTCCATGCGGATGAATTACAAATCAAGGTGGCTCAGGGCGCGAAACCAGGTGAAGGGGGTCAATTGCCTGGTGAAAAGGTGTATCCCTGGATTGCGCGCGTCCGTGCCTCGACGCCGGGCGTCGGCTTGATTTCCCCGCCTCCACATCATGACATTTATTCGATTGAGGACTTAGCGCAGTTGATTCATGACTTAAAACGGGCGAACGATCACGCCCGGATCAGCGTCAAACTGGTCGCCAAAGGTGGTGTCGGGACGATTGCAGCTGGTGTTGCGAAGGGGCTCGCCGATGTCATCGTCATCAGTGGACATGATGGTGGAACAGGTGCGTCACCTAAAACGAGCATTCAACATACCGGCTTACCATGGGAACTGGGTTTAGCCGAGACCCATCAAACCCTTGCATTGAACGGACTTCGGGATCGTGTTGTCTTGGAAACAGACGGTAAACTGTTAACCGGGCGCGATGTCGTGATTGCAGCAATGTTAGGGGCGAATGAGTATGGATTTGCGACAGCCCCGTTGATCGCCGTCGGTTGTATCATGATGCGGGCCTGTCATCTGGATACGTGTCCTGTGGGTGTCGCGACGCAAGATCCAAAATTACGTGAGAAGTTTACGGGAACGGCGGATCATGTCGTGCACTTCATGGAATTCGTAGCGGAAGAAGTACGTGAATATTTGGCTCAACTCGGTGTCCGGAGTTTGTCAGAGCTCGTGGGTCGGACGGATTTGTTGCAAACCTCCGATCGGTTGACGACACACTGGAAAGCCGCGAGTCTCGATTTGTCCCGCCTGTTCGTCATGCCGGACTATCAAGCGGCGAAACGACAGGATCAACAGCATCATCTGTCTGCATCGTTTGACGGACGGGAGTTGGAACCACTCGTGACGGATCAATCCTTCACGGAACGGCAGACGTATGCGTTTGATATCACCAATACGGACCGTGCCATCGGAACGAATACGGGAGCACGTTTGAGTAGAATCTACGGTGCGATGGGGCTTCCGGCTGATCGTTTGACGCTGAACCTAACCGGATCCGCGGGTCAAAGCTTAGGTGCCTACTTGCCGCGGGGAATGACGCTACAAGTCATCGGTGATGCCAATGATTATGTGGGCAAGGGGTTATCGGGAGGAATCATTTCCGTCCGTCCACAGCCTCGGTCCAGTTTTGTTTCTTCGGATCAAGTCATCATCGGAAACGTCGCCCTGTATGGAGCGACGAGCGGAGAACTCTATATCAACGGTCAAGCCGGTGAACGGTTTGCTGTTCGAAACAGCGGGGCGACAGCAGTCGTCGAAGGAATCGGAAATCATGGTCTTGAATATATGACGGGTGGCAGTGTCGTCATTCTAGGGGATGTCGGGCTGAACTTTGCGGCCGGCATGTCGGGTGGTGTTGCTTACGTTTTGCCGAAAGACCCAGGACGTTTTCGGTCGCGGGTCAATCTGGAACTTGTGACGATGGGAGCTGTCACGGATCCGGAAGAAGCGACCCGGTTGAAAACATTCATCGAACGACATGTTGCGCGAACGAACAGCGAACAAGGTCATGCGGTCCTTGCGAACTGGGATCATGTGCTCAGCTCGTTCATCCGTGTCATACCGACGACGTATCAAGCGGTGACGACACTGATGGCAGATTACGCACAACAAGGACACAATACGGAAGAAGCGATGTTACTTGCGTTTGAGACGCATATTGGACGCGGAACAGGAGGTAAAAAATGAATAGACGGGATCAATTCATGTCAGTTCCTCGCCAGTCCGGCCAGGAACGGGATAGTAGTGAACGAATCGGGGATTTTAACGAATATAAAGAACGCTTCACAGAAGCGGAAGCGTCAGAACAAGCAAGTCGTTGTATGGATTGCGGGACACCTTTTTGCCATGTCGGGGAAACGTACGGTCAAGTGAAAATCGGTTGCCCCGTCTACAATCTGATTCCAGAGTGGAACCTCCTCGTGGAACAAGGAAACTTCAAAGAGGCACTGGGGCGGCTTCAACAAACCAATAACTTTCCTGAGTTCACGGGTCGGGTGTGTCCTGCCCCGTGTGAAGGGTCGTGTACGTTATCGATTAATGAACCGGCCGTTACGATTAAGCAGATCGAACGGACGATCATCGATATCGGATTTGAAAAAGGATGGGTCCAACCACGTATCCCGGCAATCAGAAGTCAACACCGGATTGCCATCGTTGGTTCTGGACCAGCTGGTTTAGCCGCAGCCGATCAATTGAACCAGGCAGGTCATCAGGTCACTGTTTTCGAACGGGAGGATCAGATTGGCGGATTGCTGACGTACGGGATTCCGGCGATGAAGTTGTCGAAAGAGATCGTCGCCCGACGTGTCCGTTTACTGGAGACAGAAGGAATCCGCTTTCGGACCGGCGTGACGATTGGCCTTGATCTGTCACTGGATCAATTAGAGGCAGAGTACGATGCAGTCATCCTTTGTGTCGGAGCGACCGAACCGAGAAAATTACATGATGTACCAAGTCGTGGTGTCGGATATGCAATGGATTATTTGACGAGTGTGACGCGACATCTGTTGACAGGGCAGTCGTTAACAACACTTCACGACACAAAGGGAAAAGACGTGTTGGTCATCGGGGGTGGAGATACGGGAGCCGATTGTGTAGCAACGGCGCTTCGTCAAGGATGCCGGTCAGTCGTCCAGTTTGGGAAACACGAGATGCCGGGCCAAGTTCGTTCACCGGAAAACATGTGGCCCGACACACCAAACTTATATACGCTTGATTATGGATACGAGGAAGCACTGGTTCAGTTCGGCCGTGATCCCCGTGAATATTTGATTGCGATTGACCGGTATACGACGGGTGATGCCGGGCAATTAACGGGTGTCTGGACGATTCATAACGAAAAAATCCGTCACCCAGATGGTCGGATCGAATTCCGAGCCATTTCAGGGACCGAAAAATACTTCCCGGTTGATACGATGTTGATTGCGATCGGCTTTAGTGGTGTCGAACAAGATGTCTTGGGCCACTTAGCGGTTGATAGCGAAAATGGAAAGATTAAAGCAGCAGCCTATGCAACAAACCGTCCCGGTGTATTCGCGGCAGGGGATGCTCGACGTGGACAATCCTTAATCGTCTGGGCGATCCGTGAAGGACGGGAAGTTGCTGAAGTGGTCGAGCACCATCTGCTGACACTAAAAAAAACAGGATGAAGATGATGGAAACGTTCGGGTCCTCTTGTTGAGGAATCGGGCGTTTTTTTATCTGAAAATAGGCGAGAATACTTCCGCTTCTAAGCGTTTAGGGCAAAGTCCTAGCGTAGGGGGAGTTCAAGATGTCAAACAAGCAAATGGGTCGATTTTCAGTAATCTAGATTTTACGAATTTGATCTAAAGTTTAGTTGATCATCATTTAGATCATAATGTTAAAAAACTATTTTCTCGACGTTGATTTCCAGTTTTATAACATAAATCAGTTGGCTTGTGTATAACAGATTTAGAATATTCGTTATCGAATATTTTTTAACTTCTTTGCGATGTACGCTATAGAAACGGAACTAATGTCTCATCCGATTCCAAGTCAAGAGAAGGTGGAATTATGCTGAATTATAAAGTGAACGTATATATGAGCAAAGGTACACGACCTAAAACAGGCAGTACCAACACGACAAAACACTTAGTCTATACCAGTCAATTTTTATCGCATACACCCGTTCAACTGTTACACCAACTCATTTTTAATCGTTTGACGTTGGAACAGGAAAAAAATCAGAGTCTCATGTACACGTTAGAAGTGAACACGGTCGTTGATCAATATGTCATCGATGTTCGTCTGTATTCAGATGAAGCGGTCTGTGCGACGATTGAACGTGGATTGATCGAATTGATTGAACGTGAAGAAGTGCGGCATATCCCGCCGCTTGAAATCGGAAAACCTGATTTCGCAGAGTTTGCTCACCTCGTCCTCCACGTCAGACCGGACGCACTCCGAATCGATCGATCAAAAATGCAAGAGATTTTTGATCGATCAGGGGTGCACGGGAAGATCATCTTACAAAAAGAACGGATTGATAGCCGTGAACCCTGTCATTCGATTCAATTGTTGATTGGCGGTTCGGAAAAAAGTTTGTATAGCTTATCCCATTATCAATTGGATCCATTATTCCGCAAGCATGGTCTATTGATTCAGTCGCTGAATTTGTTGCCGTTCGATCTGTTTTCCATCCGTGATAAAGTGGCGATGTTATCTTCTGCCGACGCGAATCGTCTGTGGATTGATGATATTTCCACCTCGAAGAATGGACGAAGCCATCAAATTTGTTTTAAGGACGGTCAGGAATTCATGACGGTCATCTGTGATTTACACGGAGCGATTCGTTCCTATAAATGTTCGTGAACGAGTCTTTGACGTTTAACATGGTTTCATTTCGGTTAAATCCTTTAGAGAAGAAGTTGAAGCTAAAGAATTGGAGATGAACAAGATGTTATCAGAAAAACAAATCGAGACTTTTAAAACACGTCTACTTAAAGAAAAAGAAAAAACAGAAACGAATATCGAAAACCGAGAAGTGGATTACGATACGGGCGAATTATCAAGTTATGATAACCACCCGGGTGATTCGGGGGACGAGTTGTTTTTACGTGAACGCGATCAAGCCATGACAGATATGCAGGAAGACATGTTATCCGACGTGGATCTAGCATTGCAAGCAATTGACAATGGAACGTATGGCGTCTGTAAGGTTTGCGGAAAAGAGATCGAACTCGATCGTCTGGATATCATCCCAGAGACGCTCCTTTGTATCGAACACGCAAAAGAAGAAGCAGAACGCGAAGGCAACGATCCGATGTCGCGTCCGAGTGAAGAAGATGTTCTTGATCCATCGGTCACGGCAACAGGGAAGGATATTGATGGTACAACGGATGGCTTCAGCAAAGTCAGTGAATTCGGAAATTCGGATACACCTTCTGATAAAGAGGATGGCATCGACCCGACCCGTTAAGCCAATCAGCATTAAAAACCGTTCATCCTCAGGTGGTGAACGGTTTTTAATTTTAAAGATATTTGATAATGTCGGAAAATTTTGACTTTTGACGAAAAATTGGTAGGATAGACAAGAGAGGTCATTTCACATACGAAAAAAATGAAAGCGCATACATGGAATTACTTCTCGCCGCTTGGCCATTTTATTTTGAAGGAGGAACAGTAGCATGATTTATGAGATTCCAAACACGCAAGGGTCGAAGGTACAATACAAGGATCGGTATGAAAACTTCATCAACGGAAAGTGGACAGCACCCGTCGGAGGCGAATACTTTGATAACATCACGCCGATCACAGGCAAAGTGTTATGCCAAGTCGCGCGTTCTGGAAAAGAAGATGTTGAACTTGCACTTGATGCAGCCCATGCAGCAAAAGACGCTTGGGGAAAAACATCTGTTGCAGAACGTTCCAATGTCTTAAATAAAATCGCGAATCGGATGGAAGAAAATTTAGAGATGTTAGCGTATGCGGAAACACTCGAAAATGGAAAGGCGGTTCGGGAAACATTAAATGCCGACTTACCACTAGCGATTGACCATTTCCGCTATTTTGCAGGTGTCATTCGCGCTCAGGAAGGATCGATTGGTGAGTTGGATAATGATACGGTCGCTTATCATTTCCATGAGCCGCTCGGTGTCGTCGGTCAAATCATTCCATGGAACTTCCCGATTCTGATGGCAGTCTGGAAACTGGCACCAGCACTCGCGGCGGGGAACTGTGTGGTCTTAAAACCAGCGGAACAGACGCCGGCTAGCATCATGTTGTTGATGGAATTGATTGAAGACTTATTGCCACCAGGTGTCTTGAATATCGTTAATGGATTTGGACTCGAAACAGGGAAACCCCTTGCTTCGAGTAAACGGATCGCGAAAATTGCTTTTACGGGAGAAACGACGACGGGACGACTCATCATGCAATATGCCTCTCAAAACATCATTCCCGTCACGCTCGAGTTAGGAGGGAAATCACCGAATATCTTCTTCGCTGACATCATGGAGGCGGATGATGCCTTCTTCGATAAAGCGATTGAAGGATTATTGATGTTTGCCTTGAATCAGGGTGAAGTCTGTACGTGTCCGTCTCGGGCATTGATTGAGGAGTCGATTTATGAACCGTTTATGGAGCGGGTGCTTGAACGTGTCAAGGCAATCAAACTCGGAAATCCGTTAGATGCAGATGTCATGATGGGAGCTCAGGCTTCAAGCGAACAGATGGAGAAAATTCTCTCCTACCTCGAGATCGGAAAATCTGAAGGGGCAGAATGTTTGATTGGAGGAGAACGGAACCACCTCGACGGGGATTTAGCGGAAGGGTACTATATCCAACCCACCATCTTTAAAGGGCATAACAAGATGCGAATTTTCCAAGAAGAAATTTTTGGTCCCGTTCTATCGGTCACGACCTTTAAGACAGAAGAAGAAGCCTTACAAATTGCGAATGACACGTTGTATGGTCTAGGAGCTGGCGTTTGGACACGTGACATGAACAGAGCCTATCGGTTCGGACGGGCGATCGAGGCAGGACGCGTCTGGACGAATTGTTACCATCAGTACCCAGCACATGCTGCGTTCGGTGGGTATAAGATGTCTGGGATTGGTCGCGAAAACCATAAGATGATGCTCAACCATTACCAACGGACCAAAAATCTACTTGTCAGTTACAGTCCAAACAAACTTGGTTTCTTCTAAATTGAAGAAAGGGTGTGGCGACGTGGTCGAACGTGTGCTTGCGACGGATGCTGGTTTAGAATTGATTGAATTGCTGAAGGCGAAACACGGACCGCTGATGTTCCATCAATCAGGTGGCTGTTGTGACGGAAGCTCCCCGATGTGTTTTGCAGAAGGGGATTTATTTTTAGGAGATCATGATTTATGGATTGGGACGATTGGTGGCTGTCCGTTTTATATTCATGAAGATCAATATGAATACTGGAAACATACGCAACTGATCATTGATGTCGTCAACGGAAGAGGAGGCATGTTTTCACTAGAAGGTGTCGAAGGGAAAAGGTTTTTGACACGTTCTCGTGCCTTTACTCCGGATGAATATGCAGAACTGGCATCATCTGCTAAAAAATAAAGGGCAATGATTCAACACCCGAACCAAACTCCTCAGCGGCTCGCGCTGAAGCGTTTGGCTTCGAGGTGTTGTTTGCTGTCTAGAAAAATCAGAGTTGAGAGTCATCTGTTGTTTATTACCTGTAACACGTTATAATTAAAAGATATTTCAGCAAAAAGGAGGTCACCCGTCATGGAGATATTCCGTGAATTAAAATCGATTGAGTCGGTCAGAGCATTCTATCTCGGACAACCGGCTAGTTTTTTGTACATATCTAGTCCGGATTGTGCCGTCTGTGCCTCGTTATTTCCTCAAATCGAGCCGATCTTGGCAAACCATCCTGAATTTCAAGCGGGGCGTGTCGATTTGGGTGATGTGCCTCAAATCGTCGGGGAATTTTCTGTCTTTACGGCCCCTACTTTATTGTTGTTCGTCAACGGAAAGGAAGTCCATCGAGAAGCTCGCATCGTCCCGATTGAACCGTTTAAGCGAAAAATGGAACAAATCGGCGACTTCGTTCGAACGGCCGAACAACAGTAAAAATGACTACAGAGGAGGTTAGGACATGCGATATCCTTTTTTAGGTTGGACGGGACAAACGATTGGAGTGACCGCCCCGTCTTCCGGATTGCCAGAAGCACTGCACCCATTACTAGAAGAAGCCACCCTTCGTTTTCAGGATCGGCAAATGGCTGTCGAAATCGGACAAACGGTTTGGGCACAAGAAAAAGCGCAAAGTGCCTCTGCCGAAACACGAGCCGACGAATTGAATCACATGTTACGAAATCCGGAAATCGATGCCATCATCCCACCGTTCGGAGGAGAACGCGCCATCGACGTATTACCGTATCTGGATTTTGCGCAGCTACCGGAAAAATGGATTCTTGGGTATTCTGATATCAGTACGCTGTTGTTTGCGATTACCGTCAAATCGGGTATCGCTACGGCACATGGTCCGAGTTTTCTTGAGATGCGGAGTGAAGAGTGGGATGAGACGACGACAGCCTGGCGCCGTGTGCTCGCGACACCAACTGGTGGAACGGTCACGCAGTGGACGTCGACTTCTTATCAAACGAAGTGGAATCATGCAGAACGTCCCGCACGGTACATGTACCATGTAGATGCTGAGACGCAGTGGAAAGCATTGGATCAGACACGTTCCGAAGCAACAGGACGACTGCTCGGGGGGTGCCTCGAGACGATTCGTCACTTGGCCGGGACGCCGTATGGAGATGTCAGGAAGTTTTGGCAAACCCAGATTGATGAAGAACCAATCCTTTGGTATTTCGAAGCATCGGAAGCCAGCGCGACGGATATCCATCGTTCGCTGATGCAGATGGTGTTGGCAGGATGGTTCGATCAGGCGTCAGGTATCCTGTTTGGCCGGACGGCAGCGGGTCAAACTGTCGAGGACTATACGTTGCTTGACGTCTATGAAACGCTCAGTGAAAAGACAGGGGTACCGATTTTTTATGATCTCGATATCGGTCATCAACCCCCACAGCTGACTCTCGTGAACGGGGCACTGGCGACGATACGGATTCAAGGAAAAGATTCCAGATTAGACATGACATTCCGTTGATCTGGAAGAGGAGGGCAAAGATGGCCAGTCGAAATTTTCAATCGTTAGCGGCCTATAAACGGATTCATATCAATCCCGAGACACGCCGCATGACATTACCTGAACCATTTTACGATGCGTTACAATTGAAGGATGAACTGATGTTAGCACAAGTGGGTGAAGTGTTGATCATTCGTAATCCACAGGAGATGGTGACGGCGGAAACGGATCTGTTGTCGGCTATCGTCGAAGAAGGTTTTTCCGGACAAGAGCTCATTCAAGAGTTTGCGTACCGAAAAGCGCAACAAGAACATCGTCTGCGCCAACAGGTGTTACAAGAGGAAGATTCTGAATCCTCGGCACAATTACAAATCGATTTATGAGCGGTGACGGGGAGTGTAGAAGTGATGCGAAAACGAACGAAAATCGGATTAGGTGTGCTTGGATCGGGCATGCTTGCAGCAAGCTATTATTTTTATGAAATGGCGATCGCAACACATCCGAAACCATTCTTGACGAACAATCGGGACTTGAGTGATGAAATGGTCCGCTTGATGCAGCCGGGGCAGACATGGATCAAGGAACAGCCTTTGGAACAGATTGAAGTCCAGGCACGGGATGGTCTGACATTACGGGGACATTATTTACCACCACTCGTTCCGTCGAACCGGACGGTCATCTTAGTTCACGGATATGGCGGTGTCGGGACGGATTTAGCAGGTTTTGCGTATCTGTACCATCAAGCAGGATTTCATGTGATGATGCCGGATAATCGTGGACATGGTAAGAGTGAGGGACATTACATCGGCTTCGGCTGGCATGATCGGGAAGACTGTCTGTGTTGGACGGAGTATTTGATTGAGCGACTTGGTCAAGACAGCGCAATCTTTTTACATGGTGTTTCCATGGGAGGAGCCACCGTTTTGATGACAAGTGGGGAAGTTCTACCTGCGCAAATCAAAGGCATCATCTCGGACTGTGCCTATACATCCGTCAATGCCGTCCTCGCCTATCAAATGAAACGGATGTATCGTCTGCCGCATTTCCCGTTTTTGGCCATGACCAGTGTCTTGACGAAACTCAAGGCGGGTTATTTCTTCAGTGAGGCATCGGCATTAAAACAAGTGAAGCGGGCAACGGTCCCGATTTTATTTTTACATGGCGGAGCCGATACATTTGTCCCGACTTCGATGGTCTATGAATTATATGAAGCGTGCCCGACTGAAAAGGAACTGGTTGTCATTCCGAACGCCTCTCACGCGATGGCTTATTTCGAAGATCCGGACACCTATGATACCGTCGTCGAACGGTTTGTCCGTCGTATTCTGACCGAGGCTTGAGAAATACAATGAAAAGTATTCTGAAACCGTTGACAATAAAATATCTATTTAGTATTCTGATAACATAAATAGAAGTCGTCGTGGCGGAACTGGTAGACGCGCTAGACTCAGAATCTAGTGGTGGCAACACCGTGGAGGTTCAAGTCCTCTCGGCGGCATTTCATGTTAGTGATAAAAGCATCCTTTATAAAAGGGTGCTCAGACTGAAGACAAAGTAGTGGTTTTTCTCTTAATCGGGAAGAACCGCTTTTTTTGTTCGCTTCGAATCGTTTTCCTGGGACAAGCATCGCGCCGCATCGCTTCGCTGCTGGGTCGCTCCTGCTTGTTTTTCCCTAGGAAGCGATTTCGAGCGAACAAACGCTTTTTCTTTCACGCTTCCGGGTATACAACTAGCATAGATATTCGAAAGAGGAGGAATTCTTATGATGGGAAAAAGAGGCCAACATCATCGTTCTGAGAACATCACCATCACATTGGAACAATTGGTCCCGCAGGACCATCTCGTTCGAAAAGTAGATCAGGTCATGGACTTTGAATTCATCTATCCTTTAGTAGAGAAACTGTATTGTGAAAATAACGGAAGACCCAGTATCGATCCTGTTTTATTGATTAAGATGGCGCTTCTCCAATACTTGTTTGGTATTCCATCGATGCGTCGGACCATCAAGGAGATTGAGACGAACGTCGCATATCGGTGGTTTCTCGGAATCGGACTGGATGAGAAAGTGCCTCATTTCTCTACTTTCGGAAAAAATTACGTCCGGCGGTTTCAGGACACGGATGTGTTCGAAACCATCTTTTATCGTATCCTCTCACAAGGTGTCGAAGCTGGGTTCGTGGACCCTTCGGTCCTATTCATGGATTCCACACACATCAAGGCGAACGCAAATAAACGGAAGTTCAAGAAGAAAAAGATTGTCCGTCGCGCTATCCAACAGTATAAAGAAGAACTCGACCTGGAAGTCAACGAGGATCGGGTACTGCATGGAAAAAAGCCCTTCGCCCCCAAGGAGAGCCGTCTTGAAACACGCGAAATCAAGGAAAGTACAACAGATCCCGAGAGTGGTTACTACGTGAAGGGGGAACGTGAACGACTATTCGCTTATTCTTGTCATACAGCTTGTGATCGAAACGGATTCGTACTTGGATTGATCCTCACACCTGGAAATGTACATGATAGTAAAATGCTTGAACCTCTTCTTGAATCCGTCACTCATCATTTCAATCAGCCATTCGCCGTCGTAGCCGATTCTGCTTACAAGACAGTCCAGCTCGCACATCATCTCCTTCAACGAAACATCTTACCGGTTTTTCCTTATACACGCCCCAGAGGGGTGAAGGGAATGTTCAAAACGAAAGACTTCTATTACGACGAATACTATGACTGTTATTTGTGTCCCGACAATCAAGTTCTTCGTTATCGGACGACCAATCGAGAGGGGCATCGGGAATACGTCTCTGACCCAACGATCTGTGCGTCGTGCTCTTTTCTTTCACAGTGCACGAAGAGCCAAGAGAATAAAAAAATGATCCTACGCCATATCTGGCAGGAAGCAATGGATGAGGTGGAGCATTTGCGGCATACTTCTGTGAACCGGGCATTGTATCGAAAACGACAGGAGACCATCGAACGTGTCTTCGCAGACGCAAAAGAAAAGCATGGCATGCGTTGGGCCCGATATCGTGGTCTGAAAAAAACAACGCTACAAGCGATGCTTACTTTTAGTGCCCTGAACCTCAAAAAATTGGCGAACTGGTCATGGGATTCCGGTGGGAATCCTTGTTTTCAACATCACTTTTTACGACTACATAAGACAAACCCTCATTTCAACGTTGAAATGAGGGTTTGTCTACGATCTGAGCATCCTTTATAAAAGGGTGCTTTTATTTTTTTTAGAAAGTATTTAATTAATGACATTAAGAAGTTTATTCGTAAAATTTGCATTTTTCTGATAAAATACGTGTTAAGAAAAGTGATTTTGAGGAAAATAGATGAAGAAGGTGTCTGTTTTCAAGACAAGAGAGGAGTAACAATATGAAAAAGCATTTATCGGTTTTATTTTTATTGATCAGCTGTTTGTTGGTATTAAGTGCGTGCAGTATCGGTTCGGAGGATGAGACATCAAAAGATAAGACCTACAAGGTCGGAATCGATGTCACGTATCCACCGTTTGAGTACAAAGACGGGGATACGTACAAAGGGATTGACATCGACTTGATCAAAGCGATTGCCAAAGACCAGGATTTCAAGATTCAGTTCGAAGCAATGGATTTCAGTGGGATCATCCCAGCACTCCAAGCGAATCAACTGGACGTAGCAATTGCCGGCATGAGTATCACACCGGAACGGAAAAAAGTCGTCACGTTTTCGGATCCTTATTTTGAAGCGGGCTTGATTTTAGTCGTCAAGGAAGACGACAACAACATTAAATCAGTGGATGATCTGAAGGGTGAGAAAGTAGCTGTCAAGAAAGGAACGACAGGTGCCAAATACGCGACGGATAATGCGGATAAATTAGGCATCACGGTTACCCAATTCAATGATAGCCCAGCGATGTTCCAAGAAGTCAAAAACGGAAACGCTGCTGCGTTGATCGAAGACTACCCTGTCATTTCGTATGCGAACAAACAACAAAACTTAGGTCTGAAATTAGTTGGCGATCGGCTGAATGGCGATAACTATGGAATTGCTGTCTTAAAAGGGGAAAACGAAGAGTTGATGAAAAAAATCAACAAAGGACTCGCTAACCTGAAAGAAAGTGGCGAATATGACAAAATCGTCGACACGTATTTAAAGTAAGCCATCTGAACGAAGGACAAGGGAGTTGAGTCACTGATGGAAGTCGCAAAAACGGCGTTTCCGTTTTTCTTGGAAGGATTACAGATCACCCTCTATATTTTCATCATCGCGGTCATCGCTGGGTTTTTAATCGGCTTGATTGTCGCCTTGATGCGTTTGTCACCGCTTAAGATTTTAAATGGAATCGCCATCGTCTACATCGATGTCATTCGAGGAACACCGTTCATCGTCCAGCTGTTCTTCATCTATTTTGGACTCAATTCGCTTGAATGGTTATCGATGGACCGGATGTATGCCGGTATTTTGACCGTTGCGATCAATGCCGGAGCGTATTTTGCTGAAATCATCCGAGCCGGAATCCAATCGATCGATAAAGGGCAAACGGAAGCAGCCCGGTCGCTTGGGATGACAGGTCGGCAAACGATGACACAAATCATCTTACCGCAAGCCTTTCGGCGGATGTTACCGACAATCACGAATCAATCGATCATCAGCTTGAAAGATACATCCTTGTTGTCGATCATCGGAATCGCGGATTTGACACAGCAAGGACAAGTCCAACAGGCGACGACGTTTGAACCGTTCATTGTCTGGACCGTCGTTGGTCTGATGTATTTTGTTGTCATCTATCTCCTTTCACTGTTAGCGAAATTCTTGGAACGGAGGTTTACGCTGCGATGAGTATCATTGAAGTGAAACAATTAAAAAAATCATTTGGTGCAAACGAAGTGCTCAAAGATATTTCCGTTGACATCAAGGAAAAAGAAGTGGTGTGTGTCATCGGACCTTCAGGATCCGGGAAAAGTACGTTTCTACGCTGTTTAAATCGGTTGGAAGACATTACCGGCGGAACGGTCGTCATCGATACGCACGATATCACGGATCCGAAAGTGGATATCAATAAAGTCCGGGAAGAAGTCGGAATGGTATTCCAACACTTCAACTTATTTCCGCATAAGACGGTGCTCGAAAACGTGACACTTGCACCGATGAAAGTTCGAAAAACAGAAAAAAATCAAGCTAAACAACGCGCTTTTGAATTACTCGATAAGGTCGGATTACGGGAAAAAGCAGATAACTATCCGGGCGAATTATCCGGTGGTCAAAAACAACGGGTCGCGATTGCCCGCGCCCTAGCGATGAATCCGAAAATCATGTTGTTTGACGAACCCACTTCAGCGCTCGACCCAGAGATGGTCGGGGATGTACTGGCAGTCATGAAACAGTTGGCACTTGAAGGGATGACGATGATCGTCGTCACCCATGAAATGGGATTTGCGCGCGAAGTGGGGGATCGTGTGTTGTTCATGGATGGTGGGTTTATCGTTGAAGAAAATATTCCGAGCTTATTGTTTGATGCTCCACAACACGAACGGACGCAGTCATTTTTAAGTAAGATTTTGTAAAAGACAGCCATCAAGTTTTCTTGCCTCTTTGGAGGGAAGAAAACTTGATTTTTTTAGGTGGAAAGTCCTTTTCTCCTTAGAAACGTTTGATTCATAAAGAACAAAGGGTACAGTCATAAGAAAAACTTATACGTTTACGACTGAGAAATTGGGAATTCGAAACGCACTGACCTAAAAGAAGTAGTAATATAATAACTAAGGCAAACACTTTTGACATATAGGCCTTCGTCATGGTTACATTCGCTAGTTGATGGAGGAACGTAACGATGGTCGACTTTTTATGTCATTTTATTTGAAAGCGCTAACAGGCAGAGGGTTGGAAATGTACTGATACGTCAGTACGAAGGTGAAATGAATGAAACGGGGGGAACCGTACATGGCAAGCCGGGAACAGGAACAACAAACATTTTATGGACCCAATCTTGGGTACATCATCGAATTGTATGAACGTTTTCTAGAAGATGCTTCTTCGGTTGACGAGGAGACACGGAGTTACTTCGAGAAAAATGGGGCGCCAGTCGCTGAACCAGTCGTTCAACAAACGGTCGAGACGGGTGATTTCGAAAAATATTTGGCGGCCAGCCGATTAGCGGATCAAATTCGTGCAAAAGGTCATTTAGCTGCTGACATCTATCCATTAAAAGACCATCCGCGGGAGATGGAATTATTCGAACTTCGTCAATTCGGACTGACGGAAGCTGATTTACGTGGCATGCCGGTGACACTCGTTTGTCCCGATCCACCAGTACATCTGGCGGATGCTTTTGAAGGAATCGAACATTTAAAAGCACAATACACGGGAGCGGCAGCAGTCGAGTTCCAACATGTCGATGATTTGGATGAAAAAAAATGGTTACGGCAAAAAATTGAACAAGGGGCGCTGACGGCCACATTGTCAGTCGATCAGAAAAAACAATTGTTCAAACGCCTAGCTGAGACGGATCTTTTTGAAAAATATTTGCATAAAACATATGTCGGACAAAAACGATTTTCAATCGAAGGTTTAGACGCGATGGTATCGTTGCTCGATACGATCGTGGGTCATTTGATTGCGAATGGTTCGGAAACGATCAATATCGGCATGGCACACCGGGGAAGATTAAACGTCTTGGCGCATGTCTTAGGCAAACCGTATGAAATGATCTTCGCGGAGTTTCAACATGCACCAAACCATGACCTGGTCCCGTCAGAAGGATCCATTGGCATTACGTACGGTTGGACAGGAGACGTCAAGTATCATTTAGGGTTGAATCGGAAAATGGAACAGCAGTCGAGTAACGTCCGCATGACGCTTGCGAACAATCCATCACACCTCGAGTTTGTTGATCCTGTCGTCGAAGGTTTTACACGGGCAGCACAAGATGATCGTTCCCAAAAAGGGGCACCACGCCAAGAACAAGGCAAGGCAGCCGCCATCTTGATTCATGGGGATGCAGCCTTCCCGGGACAAGGAATCGTCGCTGAGACATTGAACCTGACGAACTTGAAAGGGTACAACACGGGTGGAACGATTCATATCATTGCCAATAATACGATTGGCTTTACGACTGAACCGACGGATTCACGTTCGACACGCTACTCGAGTGATTTGGCGAAAGGATACGAAATCCCGATTTTCCATGTCAATGCAGATGAACCGGAAAGCTGTCTGGCAGTCGCCTTACTTGCGAGTGAATACCGGGCTACCTTCCAGAAGGATATTTTGATTGATCTCATCGGTTATCGTCGATTCGGGCATAACGAGATGGATGAGCCGATGAACACGAACCCGGTCTTATATGAGTTGATTCATAAACATGACTCGGCACGTGTGTTATACGCCAACCAGCTTGTCGAACAAGGCGATGTCACCAAAGAAGACATCACGACGATTGAAACAGACATCAATGACATGATGAAAGCAGCACGTGAAAAAGTGCCGAACGTTGAAAAAGAATACGGTGGTGTGATGCCAGATGTCGTCTTCAAAGGAGTTCCGACGATCGAGACAGGTGTTGCAGTTGAAAAACTGATGGCGTATAACGAACAGTTGCTCGAATGGCCAAGCGGATTCAGCGTGTTCCATAAACTTGAAAAAGTCTTGAAACGCCGGACGGATGCCTTGACGACGAAAAATGGAATCGATTGGGGCCATGCGGAAACGTTAGCCTTCGCTTCGATTCTCTCGGACGGGACGCCGATTCGTTTGAGTGGTCAGGATTCAGAGCGGGGAACGTTTGCCCAGCGGAACATCAACTTAAATGATGTCAAGACAGGCAAAGCCTTTTCGCCGATGCACAGCTTAAAATCTGCAACAGCGTCATTTGCTGTCTACAATAGCCCGTTATCCGAAGCAGGTGTTCTCGGTTTTGAATATGGCTATAACGTATTTGCGCCAGAAACACTTGTCTTGTGGGAAGCCCAGTACGGGGATTTCGCGAACTCCGGTCAGGTCATCTTTGATCAATTCATCTCCGCCAGTCGAGCGAAATGGGGTCAAACATCCGGCCTCGTCATGTTGTTACCGCACGGATATGAAGGTCAAGGACCGGAACACTCAAGTGCACGTTTAGAACGATTCCTATCGTTGTCCGGTGAGAAAAACTGGACAGTGGCCAACGTCTCGAGTGCTGCACAGTATTTCCACTTACTCCGTCGCCAAGCAGCAATTCTTGGAAAAGACGAAGTCCGTCCGCTCGTCGTGATGACACCCAAAAGTTTATTACGACATCCGTTAGCCACATCGGATTTATCGGAGCTGACAGACGGTTCCTTCAAACGGATCGTTGAACAGGCGGGGCTTGGTCAATCACCGGAGCAGGTCGAACGGATCGTGTTCTGCAGTGGAAAAGTGGCGATTGATCTAGCAGAAGCAGTCTCGAAATCTGATGACGACTTCAACTGGTTACACATCGTCCGGATTGAAGAGATTTATCCATTCCCGGCAAAACAGTTAAAAGCCTTGTTGGAACGTTTCCCGCAGGTCACGGAATTCGTTTGGGTTCAAGAAGAACCAAAAAACATGGGCGCTTGGACATATATCGAACCGCGTCTCGAGTCAGTCGCAATCAACGGTATCACACAGGTCCGCTACATCGGTCGTCGCCGACGTTCAAGTACGGCGGAAGGTGACCCGACAGGACACAAGGTCGAGCAAGCGCGAATCTTGACAGAAGCTTTGACGCGACAGACTGTCGAAGAGCCGACTACACCAACTACTTCTGAAACGAATGTCTAAGTATCATCTGATTTGGGGTCAAACACGAAAAGAGTCTTAGGGGGACGAATGAACATGGAAATCAAAGTGCCAGAACTTGCAGAGTCGATTACAGAAGGAACGATTGCATCATGGTTAAAACAACCGGGTGA
Organism: Exiguobacterium antarcticum DSM 14480; assembly: GCF_000685865.1. Taxonomy (GTDB): domain Bacteria; phylum Bacillota; class Bacilli; order Exiguobacteriales; family Exiguobacteriaceae; genus Exiguobacterium_A; species Exiguobacterium_A antarcticum. The sequence continues at coordinate 30,415 of NZ_JMKS01000004.1, forward strand.
ACAAGTGGAAAAAGGAGAAGCGATTGTTGAACTAGAAACGGATAAAGTCAACATTGAAGTACCATCCGACGAGGCTGGGATTTTATCGGAGGTCATGGCTGCTGAAGGAGACACCGTGCGTGTCGGTGAAACGATTGCGATCATTACGGCAGGTGGAGAAGCAGCACCTGCACAAGTAGAAACCAAACAACCAACAGAGCAGGCAAAAGCTCCCGTTGCGGAGCAACCGAAAAAAGAGCAACCAGCAGCCGTTGCGGCGACAGAAAAAACGTCCCTCGCGGATCGTCCGATTGCGTCACCTGCCGCTCGAAAGTTGGCACGTGAAAAAGGAATTGATCTATCGCAAGTTGCAACACAAGATCCGCTTGGCCGGATTCGTGTCCAGGATGTCGCGACGTTCGAAGTCGCTCCACGTGAACAAGCGAAACCGACTCCACCACCAGCGCCTGCACCAACTACGCAAGCGGCATCAGGAAAACCGGAAGAGCGGATCAAGATGTCTCGTCGTCGTAAAACGATTGCCAATCGTTTAGTAGAAGTCCAGCAAACAGCTGCGATGCTCACGACGTTCAATGAAATTGATATGTCTGCCGTCATGTCCTTACGTAAACGCCGTCAGGAAAAATTCGTCAAGGACAACGAAGTCAAGCTTGGTTTCATGTCGTTCTTTACGAAAGCAGCGGTCGCGGCACTGAAAAAGATGCCGTACTTGAATGCTGAAATTCAAGGGGATGAAATCGTTCTTAAGAAGTTCTATGATATCGGGATTGCCGTATCGGCACCAGACGGATTAGTCGTTCCGGTCGTCCGTGACGCGGACAAAAAGAACTTTGGTGAAATCGAAAAGGACATCATCAGTTTAGCCGTCAAAGCACGTGACAATAAACTGGGGCTATCGGATTTGACGGGTGGTACGTTTACGATCACAAACGGTGGGACGTTTGGTTCGTTGATGTCGACGCCGATCCTCAATGGACCGCAAGTCGCGATTCTCGGGATGCATGCGATTAATCTTCGTCCTGTTGCAATCGACGCCGAACGAATGGCAAATCGTCCGATGATGTATGTGGCGCTCTCCTACGATCACCGTATCGTGGACGGCAAAGAAGCCGTGACATTCCTAAAACACATCAAGGATTTGTTAGAAGATCCAGAGTCATTGATTTTTGAAGCATAAGTCGATTTGAGACAGAGGCGTTCTTCCTACGATAGGGAGAACGCCTCTTTTCGTCTCTTCAGATAAGCAGGTGATCCGTTTGATTACAAGTCTGTCATCGATTCTAAAAACTTCTTCACCTCAACTATATGTTTCCTTCACAGTCGTCACGTAAGATTCAGTTTGTAAGTTACTTTTAAGGGGGAAATACAACATGATGAAACAGATTGGCGTTACCGTACTTACAGGAGCAATAGCCGCAACTAGTATCGGGAGTATCGACGCTTCGGCACATGCAAAACATGATCTACTCGACCCAAATCGTGTCGTTAACATTGCCCACCGAGGTGCTTCCGGGTATGCACCTGAACATACGATGACGGCGTATCAACTGAGTCATAAAAAATTAAAAGCCGACTACATCGAAATCGATTTGCAGATGACGAAGGACGGTCAATTGATTGCAATGCACGATGAGACGGTCGATCGGACGACAAACGGAACAGGTGCCGTCAAAGACAAGACATTAGCTGAAATCAAACGCCTCGATGCGGGGAGCTGGTTCAATACAGCGAATCCTGATTATGCGAAGGCTGAATATAAGGGACTCCAAGTTCCGACACTCGATGAAATTTTTGATAAATATGGCAAACATGCGAACTATTATATTGAAACAAAATCACCTGAAGTTTACCCGGGAATGGAAGAAAAACTACTGAAAACATTAAAAGGTCATGGTCTATCCAGCGACCGTGTTAAACCGGGACAAGTCATGATTCAATCGTTCAGTCAAGCAAGTCTATTAAAAGTTAAAGCACTTGATGAAGGTTTTCCACTCGTCCAGCTGATGGAAGCACCAACAGTCCAATCAATCACGCCTGAGGCACTTGACGAAATTCAGACATACGCAGTCGGACTCGGTCCCTCATTTAAAGGACTGACGCGCGAAAATACGGCAATGATTCGGGAACGTGGTCTGTTGCTTCACCCCTACACGGTGAACGAGAAAGTCGACATGGAACGGATGCTCGATTATGGAGTGACGGGAGTTTTTACGAACTATGCGGATCGTTTCAACGAAGTATTATATGACATGAAAAAGAAATGAATCGTTTAAAAGTCAGTTTCCTTTTTAGGAATACTGACTTTTTTTTGTTGAAATGAATCCAAGGCTTCATTGGTTACGTATACTTCAATGAAAGATTTTAAGAGCATACAATGTGTGTTCGATTGATGCCGGACATGCTACGATGAAACAGGAGCGTTGAACAAAGCTGATAGAGAGCTTCATGAACAGGGAATGGAGAGGAACGACATGCGAATCACACAATATACGGATTACGGATTACGTGTCCTGATTTATCTAGGTCTTCATCGGGAAGAAATAACACCGATGCCGACGATTGCCAATCATTATGGTATTTCATCGAATCATTTGATGAAAGTGACCCAACAGTTGACAAAACTCGGTTATGTCGAGTCAACACGCGGACGAACGGGTGGACTGCGACTCGCGAAGGACCCGGCAGACATCAACATCGGACAAGTCGTCCGTGAAATGGAACCGATGGAAATCGTCGACTGTTTTTCAGCGGAAGGTCGATGTGTGATTGAACCAGGCTGTCACTTAAAAGGGATTCTCGGGCGAGCTTTACGTGCCTTTTTAAAAGAACTTGAACAGCATACATTAGCGGAACTCGTTGAGAACAAGGACGAGTTGACACTTTTGTTTTCCTCATCACCGTCGTCCGTTCATTCATGAGAAGTAAGGTGAACGAGACAAAAAAGACATCATCTTTTCCGAACCCATTCGGAAGATGATGTCTTTTTCGATTGTTTATTTTCGGGTCGATCGTTTTTTAGGATTGACGTGTTCCGGGTTTTTCGCCAAATCATCTTGGACGGATCCCTTCCATAAGGGAACATCGCTATAATAGGCAGCACGCGCAATTAAATGGCCACCAATCGGGGCGGTAATCAATACAAAAAAAATACCAAGTAAGACGCGGGACGAGAAGAAACCGTCTTCAGCGACAAAATAAATGATGACACTGATCAGGATACTCATCACCCCAAGCGTCGCACTTTTGGATGCGGCATGGGCACGGGTATATAAGTCGGGTAGCCGAATGAGACCCAGTGCAGTTACAAGACTGAAAAAAGTCCCGATCAAGGCAAAGGCGGCTACAAAGATATCACTGATTGCGATCACGTTCGATGATCTCTCCTTTCTCAATGAATTTAGAGAAGGCGACAGTACCGATGAACGCTAAGATTCCGATCAACAAGATGACTTCGAGATAGTCACTTGTCCGGAGAATGATGGATACCAATCCGACGACAGAAATCAGACTGATACCGATTGAATCCAGGGCAATGACCCGGTCGGCGACTGAAGGTCCTTTAATGACCCGGTAAAATAAGCCAAGCATCGATAAGAAGACACCACCTAAAGCGATGAATAAAATCGTCTCTAGCATTATCGACTCACCTCCAAAATAGCTTTTTCAAAACTGTTCCGGATGGAGGAGACGGCTTCATCCGCTTCTGGCATGTGCAGGGCATGGATATAAAGTGTTTTATTGTCGTCTGAAATATCGACGACGAGTGTCCCGGGTGTCAACGTGATCAGCATCGATAGCAAGGTGACTTGCCAATTATGCTCGAGTGCCGTCTCATACGCGAAGATACCCGGTTTGATATCAAGTTTTGGTTTGAGGATGATCGACAAGACTTCGAGATTCGCGACGACCAGCTCGTATAAAAACCGGAAAAACAAACGGATCAGCGCGATGAACGGTCCGAGATAAAAACGGTTGCTGAATCCCCGGCGCATGGCAAACATCGCAAGCAAACCTAACAGATAGCCGATGATAAACGATGAAGTAGAAAAGGAGTTGGCGAGAAACATCCAGAGAAATGCCAACAAGATATTGAGTAATAACTGGAATGACATTGATTAATCTCCCTTCAAGACAGCTTGGATATAAATCGACGGATCGACAAGTGGATCGACCGCTTGAGAAATAAACGGACGAACCGCTTCAGCGCCTACACCATACACGACCGTAATGGCGACGAGTAAAATCGCTGGTGTCATCAATTGTTTGAGCAGGTGGCGTTTCGGTCCGGTGTAGGTCTTTGGTGTTCCCCAAAATCCGCGAATGAAGATTTGCATGACGGAATAGAGAACAAGTAAACTCGAAATCAAGACGATGAACGGTCCGACAAGGTCTCCGGCCTCAAAGCCACCTCGGACGATGAGAAGCTTTCCGATGAAACCACTCAGTGGCGGAATGCCAGCCAGAGACAACGCGGCGATGAAATACGTCCAACCGAGCAACGGATAGTCTTTGATCATACCGCCCATATCCTTCAACTTACTGGATCCGGCAATTCCGATCATGACGCCAATCAATAAGAACAAAGCTGCCTTGATCAGCATGTCATGGATCAGGTAAAAGACAGCACCTTCGAGCGACTGCCGCGTCATGACGGATACGCCATATAAAATGACGCCGACAGCTACGATGATGTTGTAGATTAAGATCTGTTTGACGTCTCGGGTTGCGAGGGCACCAATCACTCCAATCAGAATCGTTGCAAGCGCAAGCCAACCGAGAATCTGATGCGTGAATTCAGGCTGATGGGAGAAAAACAGACTGTACGTCCGCAAGATCCCGTAGACTCCAACTTTCGTCAACAGTGCCCCGAATAAAGCGAGGACGGGCGTTGGAGGCACTTGGTAGGAACCAGGAAGCCAAAAATACAAGGGAAAGATGGCTCCCTTTAAACCGAAGACAATCAAGAACAGAATCGCGATGACACTGAGAATACCAGGTTGATCGATTTCCGTGATCTTTTGCGAGATGTCGGCCATGCTCAGTGAACCGATGACACCGTATAAAAAGGCGACGGTCATGACGAACAAGGCGGATGAGATGACGTTGATCAAGAGATACTTCAACGATTCGCGTAACTGAGCCGGTTTTCCTCCCAGTACAATCAAGACGTAAGACGAGATCAAGAAGACTTCAAAAAAGACGAACATGTTAAAAATATCACCTGTCGTAAAGGCACCATTGACCCCGACGAGTAAAAATTGGACGGCGATGTAGTAATAAAAACGTTGATGTAAATCGGACAGGTAATAGATGGAATACCAGACGACAAAAAAGACAAGCAGGCTAGTCGTAAAGACAAGCAGGGCGGATAACATGTCAGAGACAAGGGTGATGCCAAATGGTGCCGGCCAACTGCCAAGCGTCACCGTCAAAATCCCTTGCTGCCGGACACTGTAAATCAGATAAGCGGCCGCAGCGATGGTCACGAGGGTTGAGCCAAAAGAGAGCGTCCGTTGTAGGCGCAGTCGATCCGGGAACAACATCAAGATGACACCGGTGATCAGTGGAATCAAAATCGGTAATAACGGTAAATTAATCATGCGTATCGGTTCCTTTCATTTCCTCGAGATTGTCTGTACCCAGTTCTTGATAGGCCCGGTAGGCGAGCACGAGGAAAAATGCAGTCACACCGAAACTGATGACGATTGCCGTTAAGACAAGAGCCTGTGGGAGTGGATCGGTATACTGGGTGACGCCGTCCTTGATGACGGGAGCGGCGCCCGTTTTCAGTCCGCCCATCGTCATGACAAGCAGATGGGCCGCATGACTGAGAAGGCCGGTACCGATGATGATACGTAAGATACTTTTTGAAAGAATGAGATAGACGGCACACATCGTTAAGATGCCTGCAGCGATCGCCATGATGATCTCCATGCGTTAATCACTCTCCCCAATCGTTTGAATGATCGTCATCGTCACACCGACGACGACGAGATAAACACCTAAATCAAACAACATTGCCGTGTGTAAGGACGTTTTTCCAAACAACGGTAAGTTGAAGTAATCGTGGGCGTGTGTAAAGAACGGTACATTGAACAACAAGGCACCAGAAGCCGTCAAAACAGAAATCAACATGCCGATCGCCGTCATCTGTTTGTAGTCGACCGGTAAGATCTGCCGGAGTGTCTGGATGTCAAAGGCTAACAAAACTAAAACGAGTGCGGAAGCTGTGACAAGCCCCCCGATGAAGCCGCCACCCGGTGTGTAATGACCGGCGAAAAACAGATAAACGGCAAACAAGAAAATAATGAAGGTGATGAACGTCGTAGATGATTCTAGGATGACGTCGTTCGTGTGTTTTTTCATGGGACTTTTCATTTGTCGATTCCTCCCGTCTTCCGGAAATTGATCATCGCATAAATACCGAGTCCGGCAATCGCTAAGACACTGATCTCAAATAACGTATCAAATCCACGGAAGTCGACTAAGATGACGTTGACCATGTTTCCACCTGCTGCTAAATCAGCGACGTTATCAATGTAGTACTGGGCAATCGAAGCGAATGAGCGCTGACTGAGCGAAGCGAGTGCAACCAACGTGACACTTAATCCGACGAGCGCAGAAATCGCAGCGTTCCCGAGTTTAAATTTGATTCGTTCTTCTTTTCGGCTGATTTCCGGCATATGATAAAACACAAGCAGGAACAGTGCGACGGAAACGGTCTCGATGACAAGTTGTGTCAAAGCGAGGTCAGGTGCCCGGAATAAGACGAAGAACAAGGCGACCGTATAGCCAACGACACCAAGCAAGATGATCGATGTCAAACGGGATCGCGCAAACGTGATCGACAAGGCGCTACCGACCAAAACAAGTGCCAAGACGACTTCATAAGCATGCACCGTGCTGAGTGGGTCGACATCGAATTTAAAGGCATCGAGGAAATACATGCTCGATAAGACGAGGACGACGATGAAGCCGAAGATATAGACCAGGTAGGAGCGCATATAACCGGTCATGACGGTATCATGGATGGCGGTTGAGGCGTGTTCCCCCCGGCGCAGCAATCCATCATACTGATGATTCAACGAGACGCTTGTTGGCATCCGGTTGTAAAGTGTAGACCATTTCGGCAACGTCAAGAATAGCAGCGTGCCGACCGAAATGATGAGAAGCGTCAAAAAGAGTTCCAGATTAAACCCATGCCAGAGCTTGATGTCAACTGAAATCGAGCCCCCTTCAGCAACGACTTTCGGTAGAATCGCTTCGACTGCAGGACGAATCAGCGTGTTCGAAAGTAAGTTCGGGAACAATCCAATCAAAACGACGAGGGAAACAAGAACGAGTGGAGCGAGTAACATGCCAATCGGTGCTTCGTGCGGTTTTTTCGGAAGTTGTTCGAGTTTTTTTCGTCCAAGAAACGTGCGGTAGACAATCAAGATACTGTAGACAAACGTGAACATACTCCCGACGACTGCGAAAAACGGGAATAAAAGACCGAACGTATCCAGATGAAACAGTCCTGATCGGGACACTTCAAGGACACCGGTCAAAAACATCTCTTTACTTAAAAAACCATTGAATGGAGGGACACCCGCCATCGATAAGGTCCCGATGGTTGCAATCGTAAACGTCACCGGCATCAGTTGGGACAACCCACCGAGTTTTCGAATATCACGTGTGCCCGTTTCATGATCAACGATGCCCGCCATCATGAACAAACTTCCTTTAAACGTGGCATGGTTGATGAGGTGGAAGACAGCGGCGACCGTCGCAATCGTGTAGAGACTGTCGGGAAGGATGTCAACCTGTAAAGCGGCCGCTCCTAATCCAAGCAGTGACATGATGAGACCGAGTTGCGAAATCGTCGAATAGGCTAAGATGGCTTTTAAGTCGACTTGTTTGACGGCGTTTAACGACCCCCAGAAAAGTGTGAACATTCCGACACCGGATACAAGATAAAACCACAACGGTGTCTCAGCAAAGATCGGACTCATCCGGGCGACCAGATAGAGACCGGCTTTGACCATCGTTGCTGAGTGGAGATAGGCACTGACTGGAGTGGGTGCCTCCATCGCGTCCGGTAACCAGATATGGAATGGAAACTGAGCAGATTTCGTGAAGGCCGCCAGTAAAAACAGGACGAGGGCGACCGTAAAGAGTGGATCCCCATTATACGTACTGACGGTTGCGAGCGATTCACGGATGCTAAACGAACCGGACAGTAACGATAAAATTGAAATCCCGCCGAGCATCGATAAACCACCAAAGACAGTGATCAGCATCGATTTTTGGGCACCGTATCGAGAACGTTCACGTTCGTACCAATATCCAATCAACAAGAATGAAGAAATCGATGTCAGTTCCCAAAAGAGATACATGACGATCATATTGTTCGATAAGACAATTCCAAGCATTGCGGTCATGAAAAGAAGCAGGTAGACATAAAAGTTGTGTAACGCTTCTTTTTTCGGATCCAGGTAATAGACGGAATAAAGCACGACCAGTGAACCGATTCCGGTAATCAATAATGCGAACAACAGACCAAGACCGTCGACGTAGGCGACGAAGTTGATGTCGAGCGATGGAATCCAGTTCATCGTTGCGACTACCGGTTTTCCAGCCATTGTCTGACTGATGTACTGACTGAAGTAGACGACTAACGTAAGTGGAACGAGCAGAACGAACCATCCTGTATGTACGGATGGAATCTTCTTATAGAGAAGCGGAATGAAGAGACTTACAAGTAACGGCAACAAGATTGCCAAATGAAGCAAAGACACATGATTCCCTCCTTATGATGTAATACAATCGAAAAAATGAAAGAAGGACGTTGTACGCAAGCGGCAAGTATGGCTTGTGACGTGTCCTCTTCAACATAGACATTCGATTTTCGTGAAGCTTCTGTTAAAAGTATAACGTACATTTCCTGTCTCTGCATGACCCGAACCTTTTTGATTTAGTGCAGGAACGCGGTTTTTGAGCGAATTATTAAATATGTAGGAACACGGCAGAAAAACAGTGAAAAACTTTCAAAAAAATATTTTTAGAGTCATGTTGATTACCTGATTGGGTTTAAGGGAAAAGCATTCAAGTATAAAAATCCAGTAAATAGAGGTGTCGTCATGAGAAAAACATTTAAACAAGGATTAATCGTCGGTGGAATAGTTGCTGTATCCGTGTTAGTGATTCAGCGGTATAAACAAAGTTGCTCGAATGCTCAGGACCAGGATATCAGTCATTCAGCTAAACTCGATCAACGTCCGAGTATCGATGCCAAGACGGATGAAACGGAAGTGGGTCTGACGCAACTGGATTCGATTCATCGTGCAGACTGGCAAGCCAATGGTTTCCCACAAACACATGCGGAACTGGAACGATTAGAAAAAGAAGAAAATCAATAAAAAATACGCTCTCACAGGAGAGCGTGTCAGACTGAAGACAAAGTAGTGGTTTTTCTCTTAATCGGACTGGATGAGAAAGTTCCTCATTTCTCTACTTTCGGAAAAAATTACGTCCGGCGGTTTCAGGACACGGATGTGTTCGAAACCATCTTTTATCGTATCCTCTCACAAGGTGTCGAAGCTGGGTTCGTGGACCCTTCGGTCCTATTCATGGATTCCACAGACAACAAGGCGAACGCAAATAAACGGAAGTTCAAGAAGAAAAAGATTGTCCGTCGCGCTCTTTTCTTTCACAGTGCACGAAGAGCCAAGAGAATAAAAAAATGATCCTACGCCATATCTGGCAGGAAGCAATGGATGAGGTGGAGCATTTGCGGCATACTTCTGTGAACCGGGCATTGTATCGAAAACGACAGGAGACCATCGAACGTGTCTTCGCAGACGCAAAAGAAAAGCATGGCATGCGTTGGGCCCGATGTCGTGGTCTGAAAAAAACAACGCTACAAGAGATGTTTACTTTTAGTGCCCTGAACCTCAAAAAATTGGCGAACTGGTCATGGGATTCCGGTGGGAATCCTTGTTTTCAACATCACTTTTTACGACTACATAAGACAAACCCTCATTTCAACGTTGAAATGAGGGTTTGTCTACGATCTGAAACACGCTCTCCTGGGAGAGCGTGTTGTTCTGTAAACGTTATTCAGGCACTCGTCGATACAAGCGACTGAATACGCTCGCTGTGTGCCGTGTAGGAAGACAGGTGTTCAAATTGATGCAGGGTAAGAGTCGTCATGCGGCTATGACCTGTGCTTGATTCAAGCAGCAGGTAGGCTTCATTTTGATCCTGACCGCCACCGTCAAAGCGGATTTTAGCTGTAATCGTTCGTCCATCGTTCGTTTGCATATAAATATCGTAACCACCGAAATCAACTCGGGTAAAGCGATTTGCTTCGCTTACGATTCGTTTAAAGGTTTCTATCAATGAGTAAGACATACAAGTTCCTCCTTATGTGAAAAAGCGCATGGGACCTAACGATCAATCGCAAATCCGTATCGAATATCTCTTTTCCCATTATATAGAAGAATCAAACCTTTTAAAAGAATCTTTTTTAGTGTTGCTATGAAACGCGTTCCATAGGTTATCGTACAATTAGACAGCGCGTGACTAGCGAGACAGCTAGGCGTCAGCTGGAATACTGACAAAAAGAGCGGACAAGCTCTTTTTGTCATGAAGGCATCAAAAAAGGCAAAGCTCGAATACAGAACTTTGCCTACGTGTAAGACGTCATAATTCGACGTTATGGTATACCTGTTGGACATCTTCCAGATCTTCTAAGGCATCAATCATTTTTTCGAACTGTTGGACATCTTCTTCTGATAATGTGACTTCGTTTTGGGCAAGCATCACGAGTTCCGCAACTGAAAATTCTGTGATACCGGCTTCTTTTAAGCATTCTTGAACGGCATGAAACTGTTCTGGTTCCGCATAGATGATGACCGACTCGTCTTCCTCTAAAATATCACGGACATCCAGATCGGCTTCCATCATCAACTCAAGAATATCGTCGGCCGTTTTCCCTTCGAAGGCAAAAATGGCTGTCGCATCAAACATATAAGCAACCGATCCACTGACACCCATGTTCCCGCCGTTTTTTCCAAAAGCAGCACGTACATCAGAAGCAGTCCGGTTGACATTATTCGTCAACGTCTCGACGATGACCATCGAGCCACTTGGACCAAATCCTTCATAACGCAACACATCAAAGTTCTCTTCAGCGCCACCTTTTGCTTTTTCAATCGCCCGATCGACGATTGCCCGTGGAACGCTGTATGTTTTAGCCCGTTCGAGGACGACCTTTAGCGCCTGATTCGATTCAGGATCCGGTTCGCCTTGTTTGGCAGCCACATAAATTTCACGACCGAATTTGGCATAGACCCGGCTTGTATTTTTGTCTTTCGACGCCTTTTTTTCTTTAATATTATTCCATTTACGACCCATCAGAATCCACTCGCTTTCACATGACTTCGATTTAGTTAGGAACTTGCTGGTTCCCTCTGCTTTCTCAGTATACCTCATAAGTTGTTGATTTCTGAACTGAAAAGGTGAGGGCAGTAGTGTTTTTTCAAGATTGACGTTTACAGGTAGTCGGAAATTGGGAAGTAACAGGAGATGAAATCTAGTGTTTGGAAGGGTGAAGAGAGATGAACAGAGCAGCAGTATTCCACCGTGCCTTGTCGCCGTATGTGTATAAGTATGATCAGGAGACCGTCCACATCCGTTTGATGTCCGCCAAAGGAGATTTGGATCGTGTCGAGTTGGTCCATGGGGATCCGTATGAATGGGACGCGGAAAAAGAAGAAGACCGTGACTGGAATTTCGATCCAAACAAAGAGAAGTTCTGGAAAACGACGACGACGGAGATGACGTTCTCCGGATCGGATGCGACCCATGATTATTGGTTCGTGGCCATTAAACCGGCGAAAAAACGTGTCCGTTATGGATTCAAAGTCAATGCGGGGGAAACGTCTGCCGTCTATACGGAGCGTGGTTGGTATGACGAATTGCCACTCGATCATCCCGGATATTATTTTGCCGTTCCGTATATCAATGCGGTGGATGTGTTTGACGCACCTAAGTGGGTAAAGGACACGGTTTGGTATCAAATCTTCCCGGATCGGTTTGCGAACGGTGATCCGGCGAATGATCGACCTGGAACGATTGCTTGGGGAGCGGAAGCCCCTGCCTTTGATAATCATTTTGGTGGTGACTTTCAAGGGGTGATTGATCATATTGACTACTTGAAAGCCCTTGGGGTCACAGGCATTTATTTCTGTCCGATTTTCGTGGCACCTTCTAACCATAAATACGATACGCTCGATTACTTACGACTGGATCCGAGTTTCGGGACAGAAGAGACGTTCCGAGAAATGGTCCAGTTGCTTCATGACAATGGAATCCGGATTCTGCTTGATGCCGTCTTTAACCATGTCAGTGTCGATCATCCGGCGTTTCAAGATGTCATGAAATATGGAAAAGAGTCGAAATATGCTAACTGGTTCATGATTGACGAATTTCCGATCCAAACGACGCCAGAACCAAACTATGAAGTGTTTGCTTTTGAACCAAACATGCCTAAATTAAATACAGCCCATCCAGATGTCAAAGACTATTTATTGAAGGTCGGACGATACTGGGTTGAAGAGTTTCAGGTCGATGGTTGGCGACTGGATGTAGCGAGTGAGGTCGATCATGCGTTTTGGCGAGAATTCCGGACCGCGGTACGCACTGCCAATCCAGAAGCATACATCGTAGGGGAGTGTTGGACGGATTCTCAGGAATGGTTGCTTGGCGATCAATTTGATGCCGTCATGAACTATGGACTGACGGAAGCCTTTCTTACATTCTTTGCGACAAACGAGACGAAGGCTACGGCATTCAGCCACGCGGTCGTTCGAAATCTCAACGGGAATACGATGAATGTCAACGAGGTGATGTTCAACTTAGTCGATTCGCACGACACCCCGCGCGCCTTGACACGAGCGAACGGGAACCACGAACGGATGAAACTGCTGATGTTGTCTCTTTTGACGTTCACGGGAAGTCCGGTCATTTATTACGGTGATGAAATTGGTCTGACGGGTGGTCAAGATCCGGATAACCGAAAGTGTATGGTCTGGGACCCGGCGGAGCAGGATACGGCACTGCTGGCGTATGTCAAACGTTTGATTGCTCTACGGAAACAACACCCAGGTCTTGCCAATGCAGGGACGTATCAATTCGAACGGTTAAACGATGAAACGGCCAGTTTTGTCATCCGTCGCCAGACCAATCAGGCAACGTATTTGATTTTGTTTAATAACGGACCGGAAGCCATCGACTTTACCTTCGACGAACCGACGATTGATTTGTTAGAAGAACGTCCGTCTGCAAAAACGGTTGTCGTTCCTCCTGTATCTGGAAAGATACTTCAAGTACAATCTTCATGAACAAACGAAAAGCATCCGCTCAGGGATTTTCCCATGATGGATGCTTTTTTTGAGTTTCAACGAGTATTCATTTGAAAAACGGATGAATCAATAAGCCACTTCTCAATTTAGGTTCAAACCAAGTCGATTTGGGCGGCATGACTTCATTAGCATCGGCGACAGCCATCAACTCCGTTAAACTTGTCGGATGCAAATGAAAGGCGACGGCCATCGTTCCTTGATCGACAAGCTGTTCGAGTCCGGCATACCCTCTGATACCCCCGACGAACTGAATCCGAGAATCGGTCCGTGGGTCTTCGATGCCGAGGAAAGGGGTCAACACTTCATCTTGTAAAATCGCGACATCCAGATTCTCTTTGACGGATGGATGTTCCTTCTCATAATCAAGTGTATACCAGTGTTGTTTGACATACATTTCAAACCGATGTGGCTTCGTTTCCGTCGCTCGACCGGGCGTGATCGTGAAACGACTGCTGATCCGTGTCAGTAACTCGTCAACGGATTGACCATATAAATCTTCAACGACACGATGGTATCCTTGGATGTTCAATTGATCACTCGAAAACGAAACGGCAAGGAATAAACCGGCGTCTTCATGATGATTTAACCGGGCGACTTGAGAAGCGGCTTCTGCCCGGTGATGACCGTCTGCAATATACAAATGATCATGTCGGGCGAACTGGCTACCAATCGTCATCATTGCAGCGCGTTCTGTAATCTTGAAAATCGTATGTTCGATGCCGTCTTCCGCCGTGAATTGATAAATCGGGTGCTGTTGGTCCTGCTCGGAAATGACGCGGTCCAGTTCGAGATCAGGATGATGCGCAAGTAAGATCGGGCCAGTATGAGCAGCTAGTGACTGGACATGTCGAACGCGGTCTCGTTCTTTGTCGGGACGCGTGAACTCATGTTTCCGGATGATACCTTGATCGTAGTCAGCAACAGAGACACATCCGACGAATCCAGTCTGAGTATGTGTGCCATCGCTTAGCCGGTACAGATAGTAACTTTCTACGTCATCAAATGTCAGAATCTGGCGTTCGATAGCTTCTTTGAAATGAAGAGCCGCTTGTTGATAGACGCGCGGATCGTGATCATCGATGAAGTCAGGTAACGTCACTTCGGCTTTATCCATCCGTAAAAAAGATAAAGGGCGACGTCGGACTTCTGCTCTTCCTTCCGACCGATTAAAGACGTCATAAGGAAGAGAGGAGAAAGCTTCCGCGTATTTAGGTTCAGGACGTAAAGCATGGAATGGTTCAAAAGTAGGCATAATCAACGCTCCTTAAAGTAGTCGTGTTTTGAGCACGCCGGGTATCGAGTCCAACTGGCGTAATGAGATCGTTTCATCCAAGTGGTTATCGATGTCGATGATCGTATAGGCGATGCCACCTTTACTGCCGTTGATCATATTTGCGATGTTGATTTGTTCCGTCGCGAGGACGGAAGCAATCTGCCCGACCATGTTCGGAATATTTTGATGGGCAATCGTAATCCGGCGTTTCCCAGAGTAGGGAAGTTCGACCGACGGGAAGTTGACTGAGTGGCGGATGTTACCGGTCTCCAAAAATAGTTTAAGCTGATCGACCGCCATGATGGCACAGTTTTCCTCTGCTTCGCCGGTCGAAGCTCCGATATGTGGGAGCGGGATGACACGCGGCAGGGACAGAATGAATGCGTTCGGGAAGTCGGTCACGTAATTGGCTATGCGACCTGACTTTAAGACCGTTGCCAAGGCGTGTTCGTCAATCAGTTCACCCCGGGAAAAATTGAGTAGCGTTGCTCCTTGTTTAATCTTCGACAGTAAGCGTTCGTCGAGCAGATGGTGCGTCGCATCGATCAAAGGCAGGTGCAAGGTGATATAGTCGCTCGTCGCGAGTAACTCTTCGAGGTTCGTGACACGATGGACTTGATTGGACACACGCCAAGCCGATTCAACAGACATGTGTGGATCATATCCGGAAACCGTCATCCCAAGCTCGTGTAACGTATTGGCTAAGCTCGCCCCAATCGCCCCAAGACCGACGATTCCAATTCGTTTACCGAGCAGTTCTGTGCCGGCAAATTGTTTTTTGTTTGCTTCAATCCGCTCCGGAATATCGGGCCCACGCAGATTATTAGTCCATAAAATACTTGGAATCAGTTTACGGGCGGTCAAGAACAGGCTGGCGATGACCAACTCTTTTACGGCATTCGCATTGGCACCGGGTGTCGAGAAGACGGGAATTCCGCGATTCGCCAATTGGTCGAGTGGGATGTTATTGACTCCTACACCAGCTCGGGCGACGGCTTTTAAGGATTCATTAAATTTCATTCCGTGTAGATCTTTGCTTCGAACAAGAAACGCATCCGGCGTTTCGATGTCATGCTTGACGAGGTACTGATCGGTAAAGCGTTTTAAACCTTTGTCAGAGACATCGTTCCAAAGTTGTACGTGATACATTTAGCGTTCCCCCTGTTCAAATCGGTGTAAGGCATCTAGGAGGGCGTCGACTCCGGATGTTGGCATGGCATTGTAAAGACTAGCACGCATGCCACCAACAGAACGATGTCCTTTGAGATTGACGAGCTGATTACGTTCTGCAAACTTTAGAAATTGTTCATCTAAGTCAGTCTGCCCCGTCGTGAACGGGATGTTCATGCGACTACGATCCGTTAGGGCGACAGCGTTTGAGAACAACGTCGATTGATCCAAATACGTATAGAGAGCGGCGGCTTGTTGGCGGTTTCGTCGAACGACCGTCTCAAACCCTTGTTCTTTGATCCATTCGAGGACAAGTTTTGTTAAATAGATACTATACGTTGGTGGTGTATTGTAAAGAGAATGATGCGTAGCATGTGTGTCATAACGCAAGTATGAGCCTAACAATGCTGGTGTTCGTTCGAGAAGGTCGTCTTTGATGATGACAAGCGTCATCCCTGCCGATCCTAGATTTTTTTGGGCACCTGCATAAATCAAATCGAACTGACTGATATCGATTGGTTCAGACAAGATCGAAGAGGAAAAGTCTGCCACTAAAGGAACATCGACTTGCGGTACATGGGTGTAAGTCGTCCCTTCGAGTGTATTGTTCCACGTGATATGAAGATAGTCGGCGTCGGAAACGACCGGATCAGTCGGAATAGAACGATAGAGGTTTGACGCGGATGAGGCGATAATCCGCGTCTTCGCATAGACTTGTGCATCTTGAATCGCTTTTTGGGACCAACTACCCGTATCAATGAAGTCGATCAGATGCTGATTTGTCGCCAAATTGAGCGGTAACATTGAAAACTGGAGCGTGGCGCCACCTTGTAAAAATAAAACATGATAGCCGTCCGGCACCTCCAGCAGCTCACGGAGCAAAGATTCTGTTTCGTTTAGGATAGTTTCGAATAAAGCGGAACGATGACTTAGCTCCAAGACGGATTGACCGGATCCTTGATAATTCAACAACTCAGATTGGGCTTTAAGTAAAACCGGAACCGGTAACACAGCTGGACCAGCGGAAAAGTTAAAAACCGTCATGTCATTCCTCCTACAACAATTTTCAGAAAATATTCACAACTAAAGTGTAACGGAATGAAAACAGTTAATCAAATGTCTTTTGAGCGGAAGGTGTGATGGAGGAGGGCGATGTTCAAACGATGCTGTAATCAAGCGCAATCTAGTGGATTCTCTGAATTAGCTTAAGTTAAGGAAGGGGAATGGAGTGTAAAGCAAATAGGACCAGCCGTCTTCATGAGATGCTGATCCGAAATCTAAGGCACGCATACTGTGTGATAAGTAATTGCTGAAGGTTTCAGGAGGGATCGAGTGGTGTCAGTTGATTGAAATGCCATTTCCAGCCTTTTGTTGTCCAGTGGTACAAGGAGACACTCCGAAAACGACCAACGTATGAGGTATGACCATACGAAAAGGTATCTTCTACTATTTCTTGCACAAGTGCAGTTGTTTCAAATACTTCGACTACCATAGATTCGTTTGTCTGGTCGATCCATTTGATTTGATTTAAATCAACATAATGATCGAGGTACGTCTCGGCATCAAATTGACGCCCTTGTCCATCAATAAAAGAAAAATTGTCCGATAACAGTTGATTCATCGCTTGCCGGTTCCCTTGCATCAAGTAATCATGCCGGTTTGTAAGGAGTGTTTGCAACTGTATATGTTTAGTTGATGGTTCCATCTAAATCATCCTTTCAGTCTTTTGGTAGGGGAATGCCTCAAAAAGAAACAGAAACAAAAAAAGACTCTGCAACAGCAGAGTCTCGGAAAATTAAAGTTTAGAAACGTTAGTTGCTTGCGGTCCGCGTTGGCCTTCTTCAACTTCAAACGAAACTTCTTGACCTTCGTCAAGTGATTTGAAACCGTCTGTTTGAATAGCTGAGAAGTGAACGAAAACGTCGTCGCCGCTTTCACGTTCGATGAAGCCAAAACCTTTTTCTGCGTTAAACCATTTCACTTTACCTTGTTCCATGTGTGTTGCCTCCTGCGTATGACTGAGCCATACTGATTATTACTACCGTGATCAATTTCATCGAGTCAAAAGTGTAACCTTCATATCTCCACCGAACAACAATAATTACTTAATAATATACCATGTCCGGTCTGAAAAAGATAGGGGAGATTGAAAAAGAATTAAAAAAGAGGATCCGCGACAGCGAATCCTCTAAGGAAATTAAAGTTTAGAAACGTTAGTTGCTTGCGGTCCGCGTTGGCCTTCTTCAACTTCAAACGAAACTTCTTGACCTTCGTCAAGTGATTTGAAACCGTCTGTTTGAATAGCTGAGAAGTGAACGAAAACGTCGTCGCCGCTTTCACGTTCGATGAAGCCAAAACCTTTTTCTGCGTTAAACCATTTCACTTTACCTTGTTCCATGTGTGTTGCCTCCTGCGTATGACTGAGCCATACTGATTATTACTACCGTGATCAATTTCATCGAGTCAAAAGTGTAACCTTCATATCTCCACCGAACAACAATAATTACTTAATAATATACCATGTCCGGTCTGAAAAAGATAGGGGAGATTGAAAAAGAATTAAAAAAGAGGATCCGCGACAGCGAATCCTCTAAGGAAATTAAAGTTTAGAAACGTTAGTTGCTTGCGGTCCGCGTTGGCCTTCTTCAACTTCAAACGAAACTTCTTGACCTTCGTCAAGTGATTTGAAACCGTCTGTTTGAATAGCTGAGAAGTGAACGAAAACGTCGTCGCCGCTTTCACGTTCGATGAAGCCAAAACCTTTTTCTGCGTTAAACCATTTCACTTTACCTTGTTCCATGTGTGTTGCCTCCTGCGTATGACTGAGCCATACTGATTATTACTACCGTGATCAATTTCATCGAGTCAAAAGTGTAACCTTCATATCTCCACCGAACAACAATAATTACTTAATAATATACCATGTCCGGTCTGAAAAAGATAGGGGAGATTGAAAAAGAATTAAAAAAGAGGATCCGCGACAGCGAATCCTCTAAGGAAATTAAAGTTTAGAAACGTTAGTTGCTTGCGGTCCGCGTTGGCCTTCTTCAACTTCAAACGAAACTTCTTGACCTTCGTCAAGTGATTTGAAACCGTCTGTTTGAATAGCTGAGAAGTGAACGAAAACGTCGTCGCCGCTTTCACGTTCGATGAAGCCAAAACCTTTTTCTGCGTTAAACCATTTCACTTTACCTTGTTCCATGTGTGTTGCCTCCTGCGTATGACTGAGCCATACTGATTATTACTACCGTGATCAATTTCATCGAGTCAAAAGTGTAACCTTCATATCTCCACCGAACAACAATAATTACTTAATAATATACCATGTCCGGTCTGAAAAAGATAGGGGAGATTGAAAAAGAATTAAAAAAGAGGATCCGCGACAGCGAATCCTCTAAGGAAATTAAAGTTTAGAAACGTTAGTTGCTTGCGGTCCGCGTTGGCCTTCTTCAACTTCAAACGAAACTTCTTGACCTTCGTCAAGTGATTTGAAACCGTCTGTTTGAATAGCTGAGAAGTGAACGAAAACGTCGTCGCCGCTTTCACGTTCGATGAAGCCAAAACCTTTTTCTGCGTTAAACCATTTCACTTTACCTTGTTCCATGTGTGTTGCCTCCTGCGCATGACTGAGTCACACTGTTTATTACTATCGTGATCAATTTCATCGAGTTAAAGTGAATCACTTTGTATCTCCACCGAACAACAATAATTACTTATGAATATAACACGAACCATCCGAAAAAGGAAGTAATAAACAAAAGAAAAACGAATTATCTAAAATTTACCTATAATAATAGTCGGGAACACGCTCATTTCTCTACGGTCAAAACGGATGTAGGGAGGAGGGATCATTTTCCTTTATACCGAAGTCGAATCTCATCTCAATTGTTCTTTCGAGTACGAACAGAATGTGAAACGTCACACCTTACAGAAGCGAATCTTGGGCGCATCGTGATGAAGCGGATATCTACAGGAACGCCACATCTCTAAATGCGGGTATGGTTTAACAAAAAAAGAACAAGCTGACAAAATAAACAGGAAACGCAGACCTTACCTCGAAAAATGAATTAAGTGATTCTAATGCATCATCTGACGGGTTCTCGTTGAGATTTTATTTGTTTGACTGCTGCAATTAAGTATCCGTGTATAGAAGGAAAGCGATTGGGATCTGTCCAGATGTCATGGAACATTTGTTTTAATGTCATTTGAATCCGGTGTTCGTCGGGTAACATTCGTGTAAGTAGTAGATATAATGATTTTTCATATCGGTCGTATAACAATTCGAGAGCGGATCTATTTTTTAATTCGATTTGTTGGAATAACTCTTCATCAGTACGCATGCTCTCCTCCTTGTAGTCGTTTACATCTTGTTTTGTAAACACTTTGTTACTTGTTACTTGTTTGTTGTTGTAATTTTCCCGATAAAAAAAATATCAAACACCTTAACTCTTTGATATTAAGATATTTAAGGAATACGTTAGTCTCAAAGAAGGAGAATGACGCCATGAGTTCGATTTATTTACGTGTGTATACGAAAGAAGACGCACTGGCATTGCTGGATCTCAGCGTTCGAAACCAAGGACATTTTGAATATTGGATGCCGGTCAAACCCCCAAAAGATACCTATACGCTACCGAAACAACTTGAGCGAATTCAACAGTTGGAGGAGAACCAAAGAGCAGACCGTTCGTATGCGTTCGGGATATTTTTAACAGAAACGAATCAACTGGTCGGAGAAGTGTCTGCGGCGTTCGTCGAACGTTTCCCGGCAGAGACGTGTATGATCGGGTATCAACTTGATCAGCAGTATAACGGACAGGGCATTATGTCGAATGCCGTGCGCCAAGCTGCGCGTCTCTTGTTCGATGAATACCAGTTCCACCGTTTGCGGGCCGAAGTCATGCCTGATAATATCGGATCGATCCGCGTCTTGGAAAAAGTGGGATTCAGACAGGAAGGGATCGCAAAAAAGAGTTTGTTCATTAACGGTGCCTGGGAAGACTTCGTATTGTTTGCACTATTAAAAGAAGAACTCGAATGAGGAGAAACGCTCGAGCACAGTCTTTTAGCAATACATCAGGATTGTCAAAGGAGAATGATTTATGCCCATGTCGACTTATTACCAGAATCTGCGTCAAAAAACAGGAAATCAATTGTTGTTCACGCCATCTGTCGGTGCAATCATCCGCGATGCATCGGGACGAATCTTGTTCCAAGATCCGGGAGGTCCGTTCTGGAGCCTTCCGGCGGGCACAATCGAACCGGGCGAGCCGCCGGCAAAAGCGGTGATCCGCGAAGTATATGAAGAAACTGGATTGATTGTCCGTCCGGTCCGCTTGATCGGCTGTTTTGGAGGAGAGGCGTTTCGCCTGACGTACCCGGATCAAAACCAGGTGGAGTATATCGCCTTTATTTTTGCGTGTGAGGTTTTGGAAGGGACGTTAACAGCGATTGATGGAGAATCCAAACAACTGTGTTATTTCGACAGGAAAGATCGTCCACCCTTAGCGCTTCCTTATCCCGATCATATTTTTGAAACAGGAACGGAAAGTAGCTTTTTTGAATGAGAAGAAGCATGGATTGATCAATTAAAGATGGAATACTCTATAAAAGACGAACATTAAAAGGATTTTGAATAGAAAAATATGCTTTTTGGTGATTTTATTTTGACAAGCTTCCTAATGTTCGATATAGTATCCAAGTACGAACGTTACTATTTAATCAATAAAAAATATTCGTTATTTGGGGTGCTAGTGATGGATGTAGTATTTGATTATGAAGATATTCAATTAATTCCTGCAAAATCAATCGTAGGAAGCAGGTCGGAATGTGATACGACGGTTGAGTTTGGTGGACGACGTTTTAAGTTACCGGTCGTACCGGCCAATATGCAGACAATCATTGACGAAAAAATTGCGACCTATTTGGCAGAGAACGGTTACTTTTACATCATGCATCGTTTCGAGCCCGAAACACGACTGGATTTTGTTCGGTCGATGCAAAAACGCCATTTGATTGCATCAATCAGTGTTGGCGTGAAAGAGGAAGAATATACATTCGTCGAGACGTTGGCCCAAGAAGGCTTAACGCCGGAATACATCACGATTGACATCGCCCATGGACATTCGGAAGCGGTCATTCGAATGATCCAACATATCAAGCGGCTGTTACCGGACAGTTTCGTTATCGCCGGAAACGTCGGGACACCGGAAGCGGTTCGTGAACTGGAACACGCCGGAGCGGATGCGACAAAAGTCGGAATTGGTCCGGGGAAAGTGTGTATTACGAAAATTAAAACGGGATTTGGTACGGGAGGCTGGCAATTGGCAGCATTAAGATGGTGTGCCAAAGCTGCCAGTAAACCGATTATCGCTGATGGCGGGATCCGGACCCACGGCGACATCGCAAAATCAGTTCGTTTTGGGGCGACGATGGTCATGATTGGTTCATTATTCGCCGGACATGAAGAGTCACCGGGGGAAACGCATGAAGTCGATGGACTACGTGTCAAAGAATACTTTGGATCAGCTTCCGAGTTCCAAAAAGGTGAAAAGAAGAATGTCGAAGGAAAAAAAATGTTCGTTGAACATAAAGGCATTCTGTCTGATACATTGATTGAGATGGAGCAAGATTTACAGTCCTCGATTTCTTATGCAGGCGGCAACAAACTGCAAGCCATCAGAACTGTCGATTATGTGGTCGTCAAAAATTCGATTTTCAATGGGGATAAAGTGTATTAAAAACAGCGGAGTAAGATCTTTCAAAGGTCTTGCTTCGTTTTTTTTTGCTTTAAAAATGATAACGCTTACTTTATTGGAAAAGGGGTAAAGAGAATGGTGTATATTTTCAGAAAAATCCAATTAAAGGAGTGCCTCGCATGAGACTGGAAACGACGACCTACTTAATAGACAAGTTTTCTGCTGTCCGGAAGCAAACACTGTCTTTGATCGAACCGTTAGAGCAAGAGGACTTTGTGATTCAAGCCAATTCAGATGTCAGCCCACCCAAGTGGCATATCGCGCATACGACATGGTTTTTTGAACGCATGATCCTTCAAGAATACGATGCCGAGTATATAGTGTTTCATCCGGCCTACAATTACTTGTTTAATTCCTATTACAATTCGATTGGTCCGTATCAGCCCCGTCACCAGCGCGGGGTCTTGTCACGACCGACCGTCAGAGAAGTGCTAGCGTACCGGGAACATGTCGATCAAGCCATACTGTCATTGTTACAACAAAAACGAGACGAACCGGTGCAGCAAGTCATTGAACAGTTGATTGAAATGGGGCTTCAACATGAACAGCAACATCAAGAATTGATTCTGATGGACGTCAAATATAATTTTTTTGTCAATCCATTGTTACCTGCGTATCAAAAAAGAGAAAAATCTCAACGGGACGACCGTCCTGTTGTTCCACTGGAGTTCAAGCGATTTGAAGGCGGGCTTGTTGAAATCGGTCACGATGGGCAAGGATTTGCCTTTGATAACGAAAATCCGGTTCATAAAACCTGGCTCGACCCGTTTGAGCTGGCAACCCGCCCTGTCACCAATCGCGAGTTTCTGGCATTCGTCGAAGCTTTAGGTTATGACCAGTCTGAACACTGGTTGTCTGATGGTTTTCATGTCGTCCAGCAACAAAACTGGAAAGCGCCTTTATATTGGATGAAAGAGAAAGAAGGAACGTGGTCGATGTTCACACTGAATGGAGTGGAGCCGTTGGATTTGGACGAACCCGTTTGCCATGTCAGTTTTTACGAGGCAGATGCGTATAGCCGTTGGTGTGGAAAACGATTACCGACAGAGGCCGAGTGGGAATATGTCGGGCGTCAAGTCGACCGACAGGGTAACTTGATGGGACGAGGTTCCTATCATCCTAGTCCGATCATCTCAGGTTCACAGGAAATGCGGGGGATGTTTGGGGATATCTGGGAATGGACAGCGAGTGCGTATGCGCCGTATCCTGGAAATCGTCCGCTGGAAGGGGCGTTAGGGGAATACAACGCGAAATTCATGTGTAACCAGATGGTACTTCGAGGTGGAGCATGTGTGACTCCCGATGATCATATCCGGGAGACATATCGTAATTTCTTTCCGCCGGATAAACGTTGGCAGTTCAGTGGCATTCGATTAGCAGGTGATGTTCAGTGAGCCAGCAGGTCGAGAGTTATGATATGTATACGAAGCAACACAACATGCGTAAAGAAGTTTTAGACGGGCTCTCGCAAGTCCATAAAATACTCCAAGCAAAATATTTTTATGATCAAGCGGGGTCGGAATTATTCGAACAAATTACCTACCAACCAGAATACTATCTGACTCGGACGGAACTCGACATCTTGTATCAGCATCAAACCGCGATTGCCGATTGTATCGGACCTGTCCATACATTGATTGAGTATGGAAGCGGCAGTAGTCGAAAGATTAAAAGTCTGCTCAGCTCACTTCACCAACTAGAGGCGTATATGCCAATTGATATTTCGAAAGAATTTTTGATTCAATCGGCGCATCAGCTTTCGCAGGATTATCCCGACCTCCAAATCAAAGCAGTTTGTGGTGATTATTCCGGATCCTTACGCTTACCGATTGAAGACAAGTTAAAAAAAGTGATCTTCTTTCCCGGCTCGACCATCGGAAACTTCGACCCGGCAGAAGCGGCTGACTTCTTCAGACGTTCGTCTCAATTGTTAGAAAAAGGTGACGGATTTTTGATCGGAATCGATACAAAAAAAGAAGCCACTGTTTTACATCAAGCCTACAATGACGAGGCCGGTATCACGGCACGGTTCAACTTGAATATATTAAATCACATCAATACGTCGCTTGGCGGGACATTTGATTTGGCCTTGTTTGACCATGTTGCTTTTTATAATGAAGAGTTCGGGCGCATCGAGATGCATCTTAAAAGTCGGATCGATCAACTCGTGACGGTCGCCAACCAGACGTTTACGTTCAAACAAGGGGAAACGATCCACACAGAAAATTCTTATAAATACAGTATCGAAGAATTTCAGTTGTTGGCAAACCAAAATGGATTTACACCGGTCAAGTATTTTACGGATGCGAGGGAGCACTTCAGCGTACATTATCTAGAAAAAACACGATGACAGACAAACGACCATGCCCTGACGGATGGTCGTTTGTCTGTCGCTTAACTTAATCTGCTTCCGTCCGGGATCGGATGCTCCGGACAGGCTAAGACAGGCATGAGTCGATCAAGAGTACCTAATTCCAGAATGCGACCGAAAGAACCGGCGACGATGCCAGGAACATTGAGCACAACAAGTGCTTGCTTGCCGATGAGCTCTTCGTACTCAAAACGAGTTTCTTTCCAATCTAAGAACAGGGATTGTTGAAAGGCTTCAAAATCAATCGATAAGTAAAGCAAAGCGGGTTCATCATCCGAAACACGCAGCGAGCGGATTGTACCGACTCGAATGTCTAGTGCTTGAAACTGTTCCAATGTCAGCAAGGGTTTAATCGGGTGCACATCATAATCTCCTTCTAATTCTAATTTGAACAGAACGTTTGTTCTTGTTTTAAAACGGGTATAACTAACTACTTAGGTCTAACAGATGGGCAGTTGCTCATTCAATGAGGAAGATAATCTTCGAGATTGATGTCGAGTTCTTCACCTAATGCCAACTTCGCCAGTTCGCGCCCGAGATAGGGGCCGATTGTTAATCCAGAAGCACCAAGTCCGTTGGCGACAAGGACATTCGGATGGGACGGCAGTCTTCCGATAATCGGTAAGGACGTACTTGTATAGGGGCGGAGCCCGACGCGCATCTCGTTAATGTTCGATTCTTCCAAAGCTGGCGCAACCGGCAAGGCGCGTGTCAACAAGGCATACATTCCTTTTACGGTAGGTTGTAGATTGTAATCAAGCTGTTTTTCGTGTGTTGAACCTAACGCTAATTTTCCATCTTCAATCGAAACAAGATATAAACCCCGTTGTCCCATGATAACAGGCCAATGTTGGGTGTGGTCGGCTGCGATATCGAGGTGGAGAATTTGTCCTTTTTCAGCACGTATGTCAAGACATGTCTGTAACGGTTCCAGTAATTCGTTGACCCAGACGCCGGCCGTTAAGATGATGTGTTCGGCATAATGAACTTGTTCGTCTACGAGGACACCTTTGACTTGACCGTCAATGACGACTAACGACGCATCGGCGTTTAACACCGTCGCCTGCTGTTTGATGGCACCACGTTCTAAGGCGGCACGTAACGCGCGGCCGTCGACGCGGGCTCCTCCAGAGACGAACAAGGCATCCTCAACATATTCGATCAACGGAAACATGTTGCGAACCCGATCAGCGGTCAAGCGCTCGATCGTTTCAATCGCAGGAGCTTCCGGAAAACGATTTTCAGCAATGACTTGCATCTTTTCGATTTTTGACGTTTCGTGTAAAGCGATGGCACCAACTTTTTGGTAGCCGGTTGCAGTCTCGCCAAGTGCCTCAAGTTCTGGAATCAAGGTGTCATAGTAATGGGCGCCGTTATTTGCTAATCGATACCACGCCTTATTTCTACGTTGTGTCATCCAGGGGCAGATGATTCCTGCTGCGACGTGTGTGGCACGACCGGCTTCTTTTCGATCAATCAGTAAGACGGATGCACCTTGCTTCGCTAAATGATATGCGGTTGATGTCCCGAGAATACCTGCACCAACGATAATATGGCTATACATGTTCTTCATCTCATTTCTGTTCGTAATCTAGTTTTAGTGTAAAGAAAAAAACAACCGGCGACAAATTCAAGTATAGTGCCCCCTTGAAAACATTTTAAATATGGGGAATGGTGGGAAAATAAAACCTTTTGTCAAAATCTTTCGTATACTCAATATAAACCTATATTTCACACGAAATTTACGATTAGAACTTGCCTAATTAGGAAAGATACCCTTATAGGCATCATATCCCGACATCATCGACTCGAGCATGCAGTCATCATTGAAGGAGGGGAAGGCAATGAACATTAGTCGCGCCATTGTACGCAAACGCTACACGGATCACACTTTGTTTTATTCTGCCATCCTAATTTGGAAGTTGCTCTTCTTCCTACCCTTACTCATGTATGTCAATAGTGGGTCGGACAACGTTTTTCGTCTTTATTTCGTGCCTTATTTGACGGTCATCCTTTTATTCCGTGTCATGACATACTTTGCCACGTATAAAGCGTCTTTTATGGAAATGACCGAGATGGGTTTATCCGTTTTCCTGATCATCGCAGATTTCTATTTGATTGCGTTATTTGATATTCCATTACCGTTCGGACTAGTCATCATGCTGTTATCGATTTTACACTTTACAGCTGCGTTTAGTCGTTTTCGTTGGTTCCGTCGTCGCTTGTGGTTGAATCGCCATCTTGAAATCTTAAATTTTCTCACCGATCATGGTGAGACACCGATTAAAATTGCTGTTGTGTCGGAAGATGAAATGCTTGTGACGACAAAAAGTGGCAAAGAGTTTACGTATCGGCACGTCTACTGGAATGGTTTTTATTTCGAACGAGGATAAATGTGAAAGGCTGTAGCGTCTCACGCTATAGTCTTTTTTTTGATGGAAATTAAATTGATTGTTTGCGATACTGAATGAACATTAACGAAAAGAAGGTGAACGTCCATGATTCGCTGTCTTCTTGTGACGACCGATCATCAAATACTAGTCGATGATCATTTGGATCGGCTTCATTCACCAGACATCAAGTGGTATTTCGTCGACTTTAATCAACCGACGGAACAAGAAAAACAACAGTTGGTCTCCGCTTTTGATTTTCATCCCCTGGCGCTAGAAGATTGTTTCCAATATTTACAACGCCCGAAATTAGAATATTATGAGGGATACAGTTTTTTTGTTTTACACGCATTAGATAACGAATCGTTAAAAGGAAAAGAGATTAATCTGTTTGCGAATGAAAACTACGTCGTTTCCTATCATGAGGAACCGTCCAGTGAGATTGATTTGGTGTTCAATGCCTTTCAACGGATTCATGGTGACCACGAACACTGGACGATCGAGATTGTCCATAAAGTCATGGATAAAATCGTGGATGGCTATTTTCCGATTGTCCATACGCTCGAAGATAAAATCTTTTCACTCGAAGGACGCTACGAACAACGTGGAAATGATAAACGGATCATGGAAGACATCTTTGATATTCGATCCGATTTGTTAGAAGTCGCGCGGACCATCCTGCCGATGCGCGACTTGCTCTACCGCGTCGTTGAATCAAGACGTCTTGCCATCCATGCCAATAAAAAAGCATTTTTCCAAGATATTTACGATCATCTGCTTAAGCTCAATGAGATGATTGAATACAATCGAGAGATGACCTCCGAGTTTCGTGATAATTTTATTTCGCTCAACTCGTATCGGATGAACAATATCATGAAGACGTTGACGATCTTTACGACGATTTTCATGCCATTGACGTTTATCGCAGGGGTTTATGGGATGAACTTTGAGCACATGCCGGAACTGACGACGAGATACGGCTATTTTTTTACATTAGGAGGAATGGCAATCATTTCGATCGGAATGGTGATCTATTTCAGAAAAAATCATTGGTTTGATGAGTGAGGGAGGAAACAGGTGGATATTCGACAATTACGATTTTTCACGACGATCGTCGATCATGCGTATAACTTAACACGCGCTTCGAAGCACTTGCAGATTTCGCAACCGGCTCTCAGTCAACTGGTCCGGGAATTTGAAGAACTAGAGCAAGTCGAACTGTTTCAGCGACATCACGGGCGACTAACGGGTCTGACGGATGCCGGTCAACAGTTTTATCAAAATTAGGCGAGAATACTCCCACTTCTAAACGAAGTGAAAGTGGGAGATGAATCGCCAGCCTACCTTTCGGGTATACTCCTTTTGAAGGAGGTGAAAAATTTTGTTGAAGCACAAGGCCTACAAATTCAGAATCTACCCACCAAAGAGCAGGAAATCCTGATCGCGAAGACATTCGGATTCTGCCCTTTGATCCGCCGATGATATGGGATGTCTCGTTAAATCATGTGGCGGGTGTCGAACAACGGCCGCTCGTTCGTCATGTGCACGCATACGTCTTACATTATTTCAAATCATATTGGCCGCATCCGACAGATCGAGATACGGCTCGCTAAATAACCCGAACGCATGTCATCCTACTCGAGAGGCTGACTGGTTCGGGTTATTTGTATGAGGATGATCTCGTTTTTGTTAAGAACGGGTTGCTTGTAAGATGCGAGAGCGGGCCTGCTGGAATTGTTCTAGCGGACTCGTCGTCGTCAAGCTGTGCCGTTCCATGTCGACTTGTTTTTGTAACGTGTCACGTAAGGCCTCATACATCCCATCAAGTAAATCGAGAACATGGTGATGGGCGAGTTCACGTAGGCGTTGTTCCTCGGACTCCAGGTACGCCGTCGCATTCGGTTTCGTCAGCTGAACCAAGGCCTCTTTGAGTTGTTCCTTTTCATTCCGTTCAAAAAAGGCTTTGGCATTACGGAAGTACTGCTTGACAGACTGATACGGAGCCGCGTCTTGGAAGGGGCCCGCAAAAGGAATCGTTGGCATCGAGATCGGTTCGAAAGGCGATAATTGGAACGAAGGATTCAACTTCGTCGCATACGCTTCTTCTTCCTGGAAACGCTGCTCGAGGGCGGATTTGATCCACCCGTCAATTCGGAAATGCGTCACCCGTAACTCTTGCTCAAAATCATATTTTAAGAAACCGAGTAATTCAAGTAAGGCTTCTTGTAGGGCATGCTGTTTCGTTGCATTCGCAAAGCGGACCGGGTGATAGGCTTCCTTGAAGAAATCAGGGAAACGGTAATAGATTCGCTGGTTGACATGATGTAACAGTTCATGGATTTCAGCAAACAAGGCGTGACGAAGCAAATCTGCGCGGCGATCTAAGAAATGGGTTTCGATCGTATCCGCCAGGACATCAAGTTCTTCAAGTCGTGTTTCTTTCCGGGCGATGTTGAATTCGGTTTGCTCAATCAATTGCTGCAACCGGTGAACGGTTTTTTCGGTCTCGTCGGACAATGCTTGGACGGCAAGCCCTTTGAGATCCTGTTCTAAAAACTGATGGAATGCGGTTTCAAATGAAGGGAGTCCGGATTGATGCTCGTGCCCCGTCTGTTTTTCTGCCAATGCCTGTAGGCTCGAGACACCAAACAGGCGGGGAGCTCGAATACCAAACCGTTGTAATTCGGTCCCGACATAATGTAAGACGTCCTGTTTTTCGGACTCGTTTTGGGCCAAATCAATGGCGTTGACGATAAAGAACATCTTATCCAGTTCAAACGCATCCTTGACGCGTCCGAGCTGGATGAGAAATTCCCGATCGGCTCGTGCAAAGGCGTGATTAAAATACGTCACGAATAAAATTGCGTCGGCATCCTTGATGTATTCAAAGGCAACATCCGTATGACGAGCATTGATCGAGTCAGCACCCGGTGTGTCGACTAATGTAATCCCGAGGCGCGTCAACGGACTATCAAAATACAGATCGATGACATCGACAAAACAACTGAGGTGTTCTTTTGCGACGTAATCGGTGAACGTCTTCTGATCAACGGTTTGTGTCGTACCGATGAACGGGTGGACCGACGGATAACCGGTTAAGAAGGCGCGTAAAATGGAGACGTCACGTAAACGCTGTGCCGGTTGCGTCTGAATCCAAGTGACGGCCTCGGCTAAGGATGTGATCGATGTGTCGAAGACGCGGAGCGCGTCGTTTAATTCCTCGACTAAGTTCTGTTCGGACTTAAACGTGATGATCGCCGTTCCGTGTGGATGATGCGAACTGACGGGATTGATCCGGTTGATCGATGCTGTCGTCGGGTTAGGGGAGACCGGTAACACCGCTTGCCCGAGCAAGGCATTACAAAAGGACGATTTCCCAGCACTGAATGCGCCGAATAATGCAATCGTAAAGGTACTCGAGGAGACACGTGTGAGTTTGTCTTTCAGATAGGCGACAGTCTCCTCAAACCCTGTCACACCCGATAGAATCGTTTGAATCTGTTCGATCTCTTCCAGTGAATAGGTCCGTTCTTGTTTCACGTTGTTCGACACCGGTGCTTCTGCTGTGACGGCCACTTCCTGTTCCCTATCGATTGGCTTGAACGGTACTAACGTTTGTTCCGCCTCGATTAATGCTTGTCGCCACGTCACCAGTTGGTGGTGGGCTGCATCTAATTGTGTACTTGTCGGAGCGTCGGCTTGTTCAAGATACGTTTTGAGCATGTGACGGCTTTCGCGTTCAACAGTCAGCAGTTCACATTTCTGACGTAACATGTCTTGTTTGTTCCGCAAATCCTGTAAGACGGTTCCGTCCATTTGTTCGAGTTCCGTTCGAATGGCATCGCGCCACTGGTTGGTTTCTTTGACATACCACGCACTCGTATTGCTGACGACACGATTCGTAAACTGTAAGACGGATTCACCCGTAATGGTGATACCTTCTTGCAAAGCGTCTTCGACGACCCGTAATGGAGGGTCGAGCGGATAATGGTCGATTGACATGGCGTGTTGATCAGATAGACAGCCGGCTTCAGACAAGGATTGTTTCATCAGTTTCCGCAGGTGTAAGGAGATTTCCGAGGTTGCGACGGACTGATAGGCCCGTAATAGTTCGTCAGCGAGCTGCTGTTGAGTCGCCTGCGTTTTCTTTGTGCTTCTAAAAAATCCGACCTTGAACGACGTTTGCCGTGATTCTAAAAAACGTGTCATTTTCTCACGAAGCTCAAAAGGCATCAATGTAGCATTGCGCAACAGGCTTTCACGATGTTGCGAAAAGCGGCTGACCCATTGTTCCGGAGACATCAAACGGATTTGCTGTTCGACTTGTTGCATGTCAGAAAATAAGGCTTCCTGATTTCGTTGATCTGCCGGTGTCAGCTGTTCCTGTACGGCTTGTTCCGCTTCTTCAATGCGCATCTCGAGATAAGCAACATGTTCAGCATGTAACGCCTCTAACGTCGTAGTGGCGGATTGTAACAGTTTTGGTTGAACGTCCCGGATACTCTGTTCGACCAGTTGCTTGACGGTCGCAAATTCGTTCTCCGGATGTGCTATGTCTCGCAGACTCGTGAAGAAAATTCCTTTTGGCTCGACACCATGTGCCACAAACGATTGAAAAACGGAACGTTTGAAGTCTTCGAAGGACAGTTCAGTTGATTGATGTTTATCAATTTGATTGACAATCAGATACAATTCGGGAACCGAAGCAAGTAACTCACGTGTGACCGTAAAGTTCAGCTCAGACTGGACATGATTATAATCCATGACATAAAAAATCAGGTCTGCTAAGTGCAAGGCAGATTCTGTCGAGATGCGGTGAGCATCATCCACAGAGTCGACGCCGGGTGTGTCCATTAAGACAAGTCCGTTTGGCAAGGTGGAGCCGGCATGCGTAATGTCAATCCGCTCGACGGTCCCGTCACGGCCTAGTGTCTCGAGGTGCGGTAAATCAGCAGGTGCCAGTTTAACAGAAGGGCGGTCATGGAAATGAACGATTGCCGCGTCTTGTTGATCCTGTTGTAGCGTCACGATGTTCGCACTTGTCGGAATCGGACTGGTCGGTAAAATCGATTCCCCCGTCAAGGCGTTGATCATACTCGATTTTCCAGCCGAAAAATGACCGGCAAAGGCAATCGTAAATTCACGTTTTAGCAATTTTGTTGAAAATTTATCTAATTTATCGAGTCGGAGTTGATCCGATGCAGGTTGGATAAGTGTTGTGAGAAGCGCCGTCGCTTCGATATGATTGGTTAACCGTTCTTCAAATGAGCGCATGCCAATGAAACCCCTTTCTAACAATCCTGTTTCAGTGTAGCACGCTTATTTTAGTCCCGTCATCTGTTCATCGGCAAGTTCCCATCATGGATTAGCCTGGAGACATCCAGACTGGCGAAATTTCAAAAATGGTTTATGATGAAAAAAGAGAAATGACATGAAAAAATCGTTGATGGAAACAATCTGTATTACATATTATTCGAAAAACGGCTTGATTTCTCAGCGACGAGAAATCAAACCGTTGGAGTCAAATGGAGACGGGTGGTCAGGTCAGCCAGTTGTTTCCGGAACAATCATCTCGGACTCATCCGGACGCTCTTCCGTTGTCTGCATAAGGCGGAGCAAATGCAATTTAAACAGATACATGACAAGTAAATGGACATTGGCTTGGGTCGACTTGTAAATCATCCACGGCAACGCAGGAACATATTCATGGATGGCAATCAGACATTCCTGTGAACCCGGTATTTGTCGAAACTCGATCCGTCCTCTACTGTCCTCTTGCACTTGCGCAAACAGTCCGCCGGTGATCCGATACGTAGCTTGTTGCGCATCTTGGAACGGCTCTTTTGTTAATTCCAGTAACGGTGAATCAATAAAAGGCACGTGAATCTGAACGCGCGTCTCATCAGCTACATGTGAAGTCAGGAAAGGTTTGGCGAATGCAGACAACCAGGCGACATAATCATCGGCTGCCCAGTTCGCATCTCTACCTTCTGGAAGACGAACGCGTTGAACGGACCTTACATCGAGTGACGCTGGTTTCTTCGCAGCATGACCCGACTCTTTTTTCTGCTGTTTTTCTTCTTGTTCTTCTTTGATCGCCATTCGGACCGATTCCTCGAAGGTGATTTTTCCGTCACTGATACCATCGACCATCTTATCCGGATCAGCGACCATCTCATGAATCATACTCTCGACAAGCGGATACACGGTTTCCTTCGGTTCACCGGACACTAACGTGACCCAGAGACGAGAGAGATTAACCGTCATCAACGGCAAATCAAATGTGGGTTGTTTTTTACCCATGACTTCCGCAGTTTTTAAAATCATTTCTTTATATGTCATCGATTCCGGTCCACCGACATCGATGGCCCGATTTTTCAGATCTTCCCGTCCGACGCTTGCCCCTAGCGCATGAATGACATCGGGTAAGGCGATTGGATGTGTCTGATTCCGAGTCCATTCCGGAAGCAACATCACAGGAAGGCGTTTGACGAGTTTCGATAAAATCGGGAATGAAGACCCTTTTGGACCGACAATCAAGGCAGCCCGGATCGTCGTCACAGGTGTCCCGTAAGCACCGAGGACCCGTTCTACTTCTAAACGGCTTTTCAAGTGACGGGATAAATCTTCTGTTTCATCGGGAATGATGCCGCTTAAGTAAACGATTTGTTGAATATCATTTTCTTTTGCCGCGCGGGCATAGTTATCGGCTAAAATTAAATCCATGTCTTCAAATGAGCCTTGCGTCAACTTAGCGGACGGCATCATCGAATGGACCAAATATATCGCAATATCGGCACCCTTCAAGCCGTCAATCGTATCGTTGAGCGAAAATAAGTCACACGAACGCCACTCGACATGTGTCTCATCTTCCTTGTCATCGCCGTTTCG
The DNA here is from genome assembly GCF_000685865.1 of Exiguobacterium antarcticum DSM 14480. Classification (GTDB taxonomy): domain Bacteria; phylum Bacillota; class Bacilli; order Exiguobacteriales; family Exiguobacteriaceae; genus Exiguobacterium_A; species Exiguobacterium_A antarcticum. The sequence continues at coordinate 64,677 of NZ_JMKS01000004.1, forward strand.
CGACAAAGCAATCACGTCATATTTTTTCTTTAACTCATTTAAAAGATTGTGTCCGATATATCCCGTTGCACCAGCGAGCGCAAGTCGTTTACGTGTTTGAGTCATCTGTTTTCCCCCTTGATTAGCACTACTTGATGAATTTACCCGAATCATTCCGTTCATAATCCCTTCAAAGTGTTTTAAAGAAATAACAGGCTTCATGAGTGCAAAACAGGGAAAAGGAAAAAGGGAGCGAATCAAGAAGGCAGCAGCAGGGAAATCTGCACATTTACTTTTAGTTTAGGGAGAGGGACGAAGATGAATGCAGTCTGTTTCTTAGATGAACCACATCATAAACGGTATCAAATGTTCTTAAGACGATTGAGTCCACGCAATCGGGCGAAACATCCATTTCAAGCGATCTTGTTTTTAGCGACCGGAAATCTACAACTGTTGCAATTATTCAGTGACTATTTTTTTCCGGAGTCGGGTGAGTTTTTTTACCAAGAATTGTTGGCTGAACCGATTGATAGTCAAGTAGTTGAAGTGGAACGTCAACTACTCGTCCAGCTGTATAATGGACGGACGACCTTGACGATCATCGAAGTCATCGACCGATTGGATACAAGAGAATTGAAATTGGCACTCGGAGCAATTCAAGTCCGATCATTTGGGGCAGATGAAGCAACGGTTCATCACTGAAAAATCAAGTGACCCGTGCCAAAAGAGAGTGAATCCTCGATTCGCTCTCTTTTTTGTGGGAAATCATCTGTCCGAAGTATCGATCGCCAAAGTTAAAAATAAAAAAAGAATCATAAAAAGATGTTTGTGACATAAGTTTATTATCATAAAACGGTATCCGAATAAAAGCTAAGCTTGTTTATTAAGATTTGATTGAATGGGATGGGCGCTGGAAATAAGATGTAAGTAACAGGAAATGTGTGACTAACGGGACACGGATCGCTTACTGAAACGTGAGAGGAGTGAACGTATGCAACTCAAGCAATCGATTTATTTTCATTCGCCGATTTTCATTCAAAACATCCTAACGACGATCTACGGTCGGGTACTGTATCAAGAACGGTACGGACCGGTTTATCAAAAACGATTTCAAGAATTAAAAGAAAAAGAGCAGTTCCGTGTCCATGCTCAAAATGAGCAATTGACGCGATTGAATCAATTTTTAACATTTTGTCAGGCCTACAGTCCTTACTATCAAGAACTTTTTAAAAACCATCAGATTTCCTTACCTTTACAGCAACTCGAGGAATTAAAAATGATTCCGGTTTTGAGTAAGGAACTGTTGCGGACCCGCAATGCAGACATCCATGCCAAAATTCGGGCCCCGATTCTCGGGAAAACAGGCGGGACGACGGGGAAGTCGATTCAAGTCCACTATACAAAAGAAGACATGCAGATCCGGATGGCCCATCTTGACTACTTCAAATGGACGCATGGGGTTGAACGCGGTATGCGTCGTGCGAGTTTTACAGGGCAGACGCTCGCGGCGGCGACCCAAAAATCACCGGTATATTGGCGGATGAACAAAACAATCAATCAGATGTTGTTTACGATAAAAAATATCAATCCGCAGACGGCCGCTCTGTACATCGAACAATTAAACCGGTTTAATCCGGAGTCGATTGACGGACTACCCTCCGGGATGATTGAAGTCGCCCGTCATGCCAAAAAATACGGAATTCCCTGTACTTGCAGACCAAAAGCTATTTTTCCGACGGCCGAGATGATGACGCGAGAAGAACGTCACTTGATCGAAGAAGTGTTTCATGCACCGATTTTTGATCAGTACGCCTCTTCAGAAGGGGCGCCCATCGTCGCCGAATGCCGCTTCGGGAAAAAACATTTGCACTATGAAATGGGGATCATCGAGGTGGAAGAAGATGGTCAGATTCTCGTGACCAGTTTTGATACGCACGGGACCCCCCTTGTCCGGTATCGGGTCGGAGACCGAATGACGTTAAGTGAAGAGACGTGTCAATGTGGACATGCCGGACCGATTATTGCGTCCATTGATGGACGGGGGCGGAGCTTTATCCAGCTCAAAGATGGACATCGTATTTTTGAAGGCGAGCTCGCTGGTATCGTCCGTGCTTTTCCGAATTGTATTGAGCGTGTCCAGTATATTCAAGCAGATGAAGAAGAAATCGTCATGCTCTACGTACCGGACGAACGATGTTTCAGAGAAGAACATGAAAAAGAACTTTATTTTGTCCTGGAACGTTTGTTTGGCGGGCAAATGGAAGTCCTGTTACGAGCCGTTCCGGAAATTCCGAAAGAGATCAGCGGCAAGACATTGTTGATCAAACAATTGTTGCCGGAGGCACCGTAATGAAAAAAAACATAGGAAAAAGGTGGATTATCCCTTATTACAAAGGGATTTTCTGCTTTTTTTAGTGAGCTGTAAAAAAGAGGTGAATTGTTAAAAAAGGAAGGTGATGAGAGAATTTTGTCATGTCCTTGTCAGAATGCCGACTTAAGCTGAAGGTATCGAGAAACCAAAATCAAAGAAGACCGGTTGTCTAGTCGTTGTTCGAAAGGACGTGCGCAGATGGGAATCAAAGAGCAAGTTTATCTGTCTTCACCTGTGTTCCTGCAAAATCTTTTAACGACAGTGTACGGCTATCAGCTTCAGCGGGAACGGTATGGATCCGCCTATCAAAAACGATTTCAAGAGTTGCTGGCAAAAGAAGCACATCCGCTTGATGTCGAAGCGGATCAACTAAAACGGCTCAACGCCTTTTTATTATTTTGTCGCCAACACAGCCCGTATTACAAAACATTATTCGCCGAATTAGAACTGCAACTTCCTTTGCAGCACGTGAGTGACCTCAAACAAATCCCGCCACTTGAAAAAGAAACGTTACGGCAACAGATTGAATCCATCCGAACGGATCTCGAAGCCCCGATCATCGGAAAAACAGGAGGGACGACAGGGAAATCGATTCAAGTCCGGTATACAAAAGAAGATATGCAAATCCGGATGGCCCATCTCGACTATTTCAAGGCGACCCATGGTGTCCGAAAAGGGATGCGGCGGATTAGTTTCACGGCACAATCCCTTGTTTCGGAACACCAAAAAAACCCGGTGTACTGGCGGAAGAACCGTGCACTCAACCAATTATTGTTCACTGTCAAGAAAATCAGTCCCACCACGATGACGGACTATTTACGGGCGATTGATCAGTTTGACCCGGAATCGATTGATGGATTACCTTCTGCGATGATCGAGCTGGCTTATCATGCAAAACGGGAAGGAATCGAGCTTCAGTGTCGACCTCACGCCATCTTTCCGACGGCCGAGATGATGACGTCAACAGAACGTCACTTGATCGAAGAAGTGTTTCATGGACCGGTTTTTGATCAATATGCCTCATCGGAAGGGGCACCAATCGTCGCCGAATGCCGTTGTGGACAAAAACACCTGCACCATGAGATGGGCATCATTGAACTGGAGGCAGACGGAGAGGTGCTCGTGACAAGCTTTGATACCCACGGTACACCGTTGATCCGCTACCGGGTCGGAGATCGGATGACCAGCAGTGGGAAGATGTGTCCATGCGGTCATCCCGGTCCCGTGATTGATTCAATTGACGGTCGAAAACGAGGCTATCTCATTAAACCAGACGGTCAGAAAGTATTCGAAAGCCAGCTGTCGAGTCTCGTTAAAGTGTTGCCGAACAGTGTTGAACGGGTCCAATATATTCAAAACAGTGAACGGGATATCACGTTTTTGTACATTCCGGATTGGACACGCTTTTCGTCGGAACACGAGCAACAACTTTACCGTTTTTTGAAAACCTTACTGGGCGCGGACATGCAGGTGTCGCTTCGGGCAGTTCAAGAAATTCCGCGTGAAGTCAGCGGCAAAACGTTACTCGTCAAACAAATGATGGCCTAAAAGGCGGATCTTTTCGAAGATCGGTCTTTTTTTGTCGGTTCCTTGATCCAGCTCAATGGAAATAGATGACAATCTCTTGTAAAATGGGAATCATTAGTGGAATAGGAGGAGAGACATGAAACCAGGCCCTAGCATTTTGATTCTCGGGACGATGCACTTAGATCGTCCGGACAACGGTGATCTGTTGCATCCGGCGCCGATTGCAGTGTCGGATGCAGACCGTCAACAGCAAATCCAGACACTGATCGACGTGCTGTTGACGTTTCGACCAACGAAAGTGGCGCTCGAGACGACAGCGGACCGACAAGCACAACTCGATCAGGACTATGCCGCCTATCAAGAAGGAGCTTTTGAACTAACGGCCGATGAGCAACATCAAATCGGATTCCGGTTGGCCTGTCAAGCGAAGTTGCCTCAGGTAAACGGCGTCGATTGGAATCAGTCAATCGAGGGAGTGCCAAACCTCAGTCAACTCGAACAGGAAGAACCGGTTGGATTTCATCAGATCATCTCGCGGGAAACCGTGCGAATGAAACAACTGGATCAAGACATCATGCGGCTCGATTTTTTGACCTTCTTTCAGAAAATCAATCAACCAGACACGACACGGGGTATGCATCAGACCTATTTGGAACTCGCGCGTCTCGGGGAGACGGGCATGCAGTGGGTTGCCCGGTATTGGTATTTCCGGAATCTGACGATCTTTAAGAACATCCTCGCACTCGTGGAATCATCGGACGAACGGATTGTCGTGATTTATGGGTTGGCCCACGTCCATTTACTGCAACAACTGTTAACAGACAGCGGTCTGGTCGAAGTGACGACACTCGACGACCTGACACGATAAGGAGAGAAGTCAATGTTATTTCATTACCATCTGTGGACGCCGTTCGTCGAAGAGACGGAACAGTTTTATCAAAAGCTTGGTTTTCGCGTGACGCAACGAATTGGAAAACAGGACGGAACGTTCACGTCGTTTGACCCGCCACTTGACTGGGACGATTTCCGTCATGAAAAGATTCTGTTTCGGATCATTGAGATGAAACGGGGAGCAATCAACATTACGTTTGGGTACGGAAAAAAAGTCGCCTTCGACCACATCGGCTTTTGGATGACAAAAGCCGAGCGGCTGGCGACACTTCAACGGGCGGAAACGTTGGGGTGGATGGTCCAGGCGAACGAACGTCGGACGTTTATTCAGACGCCTTACGGCTTTCGGATCGAATTGCAGACGCATCTGGATGCGATCGAATCACGATCGGGGGATCAACTTCTGCAACTCGAGATTGCGACACCCAAATCAGGTCTTGCAGCGATGTTACACCAGTTACTCGAGCGACCGGTTCCGGAAATCACGACGTCAGCAGCGGAGCGCGCACGTTTGACGCAGGTGACATTTTCCGGTAATCATGCAGATGCAGCACACCAGCAAGATCCAAATGGCGTTGAAGTCGTGACAGTGAGTGGCGTACAACGTTAATCACCGGCTGGATAGGTGACAGAGACTTTTAATGGACGTTTCTGTGTCTGCAGTTGCTCGAAGCAGCGGACTAGGTCGTCCGAACTGACGGTTTGCTCAAATAGTTCTTCGAGCTCGGGAACGTATGGCGTCGTCTCTAAAAACCACTTGGGGTGGGTGGAATAATCCCAACCGTCACTCGAGCCGACAAGCCGTAGTTCCTTTTCGTAAAAGGCGGACGTCAACGACAACGTCTCATAGTTTCCATCTGACAAAATACAGAGTTGTCCATGTGGAACCAGTGTTTCCTGTAACAGGGCAAAAGCGTCCAGGCGACAGAACGAGCTGCCGTGACTTGTAATCTGAGTTGCTGCATCAAAAACCCTCTCTTCTGACAGAAGTAATGGACTTTCATGTAGTATAAGTCACGCTCCCTTTCGATAATAAAAATATGACAATTTTGTAAGGTGAAAACTTTTCTGTAATCGTCTGGCTCATCACCATAACACGTGGTTGCTATTTTAACGACCAATCTCAAGGCGCAATCTCAAAAAGAATCGTTCGAGGTTTCGGTAGCCATAACCACGACGTTTAATGAGCTTAATCTTATTGTTCGTCCCTTCCATTTTCCCATTCGATAGTGTCGATACAATGGTGTGACGCATCGCTTCTTCACGGCCACGAATCGCTTTCGCGATTTTCGCAAGAGGTCCGCACGGATGGAACTGATAACGTTCCAGCCAGTCTTTCAGTCTTCGGCATGCCTGCCCGTCGCACGTTGCTTTCAACACATATCGGATATGTTGGAGTCCTTGATAAAGATCCCGGGTAAACGAGTCTTCTAGAATACAAGAATGGGCGGCCTCTCGGTCTTCAAGAGCCAATGCTTCCGGACGACAAGCGAGAGCACGATCGATCACACGAACATGATGATGGCGTCTTGCCTCGTTCAAAAAACGACGCCGGCGGCGAAGAGCATCGGTAAAGAACTGGATGAGATGAAAACGGTCCAGCACATGCGCTGCATTCGGGAAGACACGAGTAGTTGCCTTCGCCATCGCAGGTGCAAAATCACTGACGACAGAACGAACATCTCCCAGTACACCTTGAAGCGCAGCCGTAATCGCCGATACGTCCCGGCCCGGGACGATAGACAGAAGACGTCCAGTCTTGGCATCAAGAACGATCGTCGCATAGTGGTGTCCTTTTCTCGTGGCGAACTCATCGACGAGGATGTGTGTCGCATGTCCCACTGGATCCACTGAAGCGTACTGATAAAACCATCGTTCCACAGTCGTATACGGAAGTTCATATTCATGCGCAACATCTGAAATTGTCCGGCCATGGCACCGTTCTGTGATGCCTTTTCGGAACACTTCGGTAGAAGTACGGACGAGTCCGAGACCGTAGTCATATACGAACGTCAAATCACAAGAGAGGCATCTTTGACGTGGGACATCCAGTTCGATCCACAAGGCACCGACTCCCCACGCATGACCGTGTCGAAAACGACGACGTTTTTTCGAATGCAGGATGGTCTTTTTTTCGCATAGCGGACAAGGGATTTCATGTGTATCAGGAATGACAGGAAATACGTGCGGTTCTTCATCGGACGACATCTGGATTTGAAAAAGGGCTGGAAGCGGAAGAATTAATTTGATAAACTGTTGAGACAAGGCGAAAACTCCAATCGTGGTTTGTCTAGACAACAATTACGATACCGGGGTTTTCGCTTTTTTTCTATGTTCGATTTAAAATCCGATGGATTTTATGTGTCAACCACACCTTATGGTGATGAGCCAATCGTCTGCTTTTTTTACAGGATATGCTATCCTAAAAAAAGACTTAACAAGAAGAGGACGTGGCAGACATCGAACGCATCGAAATGTCGATTCATCGCGGATTAGTGGAATTAAAAAATTTAGACAAACGGATTCAAAAAGCACAGACCAAACCGTTCATCGGTGTCCATACGGGAAGCCAAGCGCCGGCAGGTTATCCATCGGTCTTGACGTTTGCCGAAGAAGCCAAAGCCAATCTCCAATCGATCCGGGACTTGATGGAACGACGGAACCGGATCAAGTCGGCCATCACGGCGTCGAACGCTGTAACGGTTGTCCGGATTGCCGGGCGCGAGATGACCGTCGCCGAAGCCATCGACCGACGGGATACCGGTCTGGTCTATGACCGTCAATTGTTGCAGACATTACAGACGCAACTCGGGCAGGTCGAGCAGACGATCGAAGAAGAACGTCAAGATATCGCGCGTCGGGCTGACAGCCATATCGAGGCGACGTATGGTTCACGCGAGAAGGGCAATGCCGAGGAAATCGAAAAGTCACGGCGTTTGTTCCTTGAACGCTTGGAACCAAACTTGATTGATCCGTCGCAGTTACGTCAAGTGATCGCTGAGCTCGACGAGACGATTGACACGTTTGAGGCGGAAGTCGATTTCACGCTGTCGGAAAGTAATACGGTCACGAAAATCTTCGCCTGATGAAAATTCCCTGTTTGTCCGATGAACCTGCGACCAAACACGCTTGTTTTGTGCGATAACAAAACGTCGGTGCGATGCACCTCACAACGGTTCTGAAAGGAACCTGAAGTGAAAGTTCAACGCTGACAGTTCAACGGATAACGAACAATGGTCAACGATCAGATGATCAAAGCTGACGCTTCAACGAGGAAAGACGGATGAAATCCACGGTCCAACGGAACGAGAGAGGATTTGTTTGTTGCCTCTGGGAGCACCGCGTGGCTGGGCAGACAGGGATATACATAAGGAACCGAACTAACCGGAGAGGATGAGACGGATGCTGAATATATATTTGACTTTGATGGCAATACCCAACCTTGCCCTCGCAGCACTCATCATGGGCGTCGTCTTGACCTTCAAATACGGGCGCCTGTTCGTTCGTCAAGACATCCCGGCATCAAGTAAACAAATCGCAGCTATGTTGTATGGTATGTGTCTGTTCGGTTTGAGCGGCATCGTCCTGTTGTTTTCATGATGACGAGACCTTTTTTGAACGGAGCGATCCGTATCAAAAAAGGTCTTTTTGTTTCAAAGGCGAACGGGTATAGAACGACAAGCCGGATGATTTTTAAAACAAGGAGGAAATGAAGATGGATGAATTATTAAAACGCCGGATTGGGGCGGGGATCGTTGATTTACTCGTACAAGGGATGATTTCCGGAGTGCTCGAGCAGACAGTACTGAAACGTGTCAAAAACAAGGCAGTTCATTCACTGATTACGGAACCGACCGTCAATTTCCTGATCGAGACGACACAACTCGCGACAGGAAGCCGTCAAACCATCGGGCAACGGCTGTTTCAGATTCAAGTCGTCAGCAAGAACGGACAACCGCTCGCTGTCAAACAGATTGCGAAACGGATTGCTTATCGGGAAACGATTGCCCCGATTAAAACATGGAAAAACCGTAAAATCTATCTGCAGGACGGATCGGTGTTACCGGAGGATGAATTTGCCGGTACGCATGTTGTGCGGAAGAGAAAATGAGGTTTTCTCCTCGCCTTTACACGTCAGGCAGAAGCAGTACCGGTTTTTCTTAATCGGAAAAAGAAGAGGGGGCGGATGTGATCAAGACACTTAGTATTCAGCCGATTAACGCCAGCAATCGACAAGCGGTTCTGGCATTGGAAGTTGCTCCGACTCAACGTGATTTTATCGAGACTAATCAACAGTCCCTACAAGAAGCCAGGCAAGATCTCGTACACGAGTGGTCATGTCTGGCCTTATGTGAAGCGGATCGTCCAATCGGATTTCTGATGATTGGAGCGGCGAACGAGCAGGAACGGTATATTTGGTTAGATCGTTTTATGGTGGATTGGCGCTTTCAAGAAAAAGGATACGGCAAGCTTTTCCTGAAACAAGCAATTCAGTACATTACCAAAATGTATGATGTGGATGAGATTGTTCTCAGTGTTCATCCAAAGAACAGGTCCGCGTGTTTGTTTTATGAAAAAAATGGCTTTCAGAACACACAAAAAATCGATGAAGCCAACGGGGAAATCATCTTTGTCTATCCGTTGCCGGGAGCGAACTACCCGTGCTTCCTGGATCAAAAGACGTTCTCATGAATCCGTCAACAGACGGAACGAGAACCCGTAAACTAAATAAATATACTCCTGCAACTTGCTAACTGGTGAACGCTGAAAGGTGGACCGATTGATGGGACTACTCATGAATCGGTCCACTTTTTTATTGGGGGTTGATCGTTTATCCACTCCAATAATTTTTTCGCCGGACGTGACAGGACGGCTTCCTTTTTCCAAATCAAAAACGTGTTTGAGGTGACGTTCGGCAGGAGTGGCACAAAAATCAGTTTACTGCCTGTTGTATTGATGATGTGATCCAGGCATAAAGCGTGACCAAGTCCTTCTTTGACCAAAAGTGACGCATTAAACAGTAAGTTATAAGTTCCGACGATGCGGCTTGCATTGAAATCGAGTCCCGTTTTTTCAGCAAACTGCTTCTGGTCTTTGGTTTGTTCCGAGATGATCAACGGTGCATTCCGTAAATCCGATGCATCGACCGTCGTTTGTTGGCCCAGCGGATGGTCTCTTCGTGTCAAGATACCCCATCGGTCGGCTGTTGCAAGCTGCAAATGATGATATTCCTTGACGTCAAACGGTTCAATTACGAGACCGAAATCGAGAATGCCTTTGTCGAGTTTATCGAGGATATCTTGACCGTTGCCGCTGTGGATCCGGATGGTAACCTCAGGGTGCTGCTGATGCATCTCATGAAATGCCCGGATAACGCTCAACATGCTGGTCGTCTCGCCGCCGCCGATGTAGAGATCACCGTGCAACGTTTCTTCCGTCGTCAGATTGGTGACGATTTTATCCGCCAGAGTAACCATTTCGCGCGCCCGTTCGGCTAAATAATAACCGCTCTCCGTCAAAACGATGCCGCTGGGTGTCCGGTCAAATAAAACACCGTTTAGCTCGTCTTCCAACCGTTGCAGTTGGCGGGACAATGCCGGTTGAGAGATCCGGAGAATGCGTGCAGCCCGGGTAATGTTTTTTTCTTCGACGACCGCTAAAAAATACCGTAACTGTTGTAGTTCCATGAGAATCCTCCTATGCGTTTTAGTTATGTCTGGTGATGTAATATTAGCATTAGACATGGCTTATGGATACTTGTAGTGTTGTACACAAGCAAGACATACAAGGAGGAACATCAATGAGTACACCACTAAATAAAGTCATCGTCATTATGGGGGCATCAAGCGGGATTGGCGAAGCGACAGCCCGTTTATTAGCAGCACGAGGAGCGACACTGATGTTGGCAGCCCGTCGTCTCGACCGATTACAGGACATTCGGGACGCGTATCCGCAAGCGGATATTCGGATTAAGCAGGCTGACGTCACGCAGTTTGATCAGGTCGAAGCTGTGATTCAGGAAGCGAATTCGGCATTTGGACGGATTGATGTTCTCTTTAACAATGCCGGCATCATGCCGACCGCACCGCTTGCCGCTGGTCATCGGGAGGACTGGAAACAGATGCTTGATATCAATGTCATGGGGGTATTAAACGGGATCGCCGCGGCGTTACCGATTATGGAACACCAACAAGCCGGTCATATCATTGCAACTGACTCAGTCGCCGGTCATGTCGTCTATCCGGAATCGGCCGTCTATTGTGGAACGAAGTTCGCCGTCCGGGCCATTATGGAAGGTCTGCGGCAAGAACAACGGGAAAACCAGATTAAATCAACCATCATTTCACCAGGCGCCGTGCAGACGGAACTCTACACGACGATCAAGGATCAAACTGTCGGCGAATCCCTTCGTCAAGCGCAACAGGAATGGGGACTGACGAGCGAAGATGTGGCACAAGCCGTTTTGTATGCAATCGACACACCGGACCGGGTTTCGATCAGCAACTTAATCATTCGTCCGACGCAACAACACGTGTGACGCCGATGGAATCATCATCACTTCTTCAACAGATTCAAAATCGACTGATTGAGGCAGACGATCCCCTGTTCGAGCAGATTCATGCCGTCCAACGCGACGGAGAACGATTGCTCTACCGATTAAATCAGCAACTGTTGTCACCAACGGCGTTTCGTGACACGTTAGCCGAGTTGATCGGTCAGCCGGTCGACGAAAGTGTTGTCGTCTTACCCCCGTTTTATACGGACTTCGGGCAACACATTTCGCTCGGAAAAGACATCTTCATCAACCGTGGGGTGATGTTGACGGATCTCGGTTCAATTCAAATTGATGATCATGTGTTGATTGGTCCGTTTGCCAAGTTGCTGACCGTCAACCATCCGGTCAGTCCGGCAAAGCGGCGTGGTTTGCTCGTTGCCCCGATTCGCCTGAAACAAAATGCCTGGATTGGAGCGGGGGCAACGATTCTACCGGGGGTGACGATCGGCGAACACGCGATTGTCGCAGCAAATGCGACCGTGACGAAAGATGTCCCGGACAAGGCGATCGTCGCCGGTACCCCGGCTCGAATCATCCGTTACGTTGATGAGACGGAGGGATGAGATGAACCGTCGCATGACTGTCATAATTATGATCCTCTTACTTGTACTGTCGGGATGCGGTACGTCGGCGCCTGTGTCGACCGAATCAGACAAAACGGTCAAGGAGAGGGAAACCATGAACATCGAAATCAATGGTCAGATCGCTTCAGTACAACTGGAAGACAACGCGACTACTGCAGCCTTGATGGCGGACGCTCCGTTTACGATTAAAATGGATGACTTGCATCGGAATGAAAAGTACCATTATTTCGACAAGGTGTTCCCGACGGATGCCCAATCGGTTCAGACGATTGAAGCCGGAGATGTGCTGCTGTATCAAAACAATTGTTTAGTGATTTTTTATGAAGCGGTCGAACCGGCGGCTGAATATACACGAATCGGAAAAATCACCGATTTTGAGGACATCCAATCCCTGTTTGCCCCCGAAAGTGTCCAGATTCGTTTTCCGAATGAATGAGCGACGTAAAAAAGACTTACAGCTGGTCACTGACCGGTTGTAAGTCTTTTTAAATTGATGTTTTTGTGGTCATTTCAGGGACAGAGGTGAAAAGGAACTATCCAAGTTCCATAACCGGTCTCCAAGTTGTTTAAGCAACTCGTTGGCCCGGCGCTCGATCGTCTCGGGAAGTGTCGCCTGGCTGAAGTAGCTCAGATTCAGACTTTCTCCGTCCAGCATCCTAAGCGTCCCCGTGACGTCTTTTGCATGATAAAGATGAATGACGCTGTATGTTTCATCCCCGTTCGGATACTGGAAGTAAAAGCGGGGACCGGAAAAGACACCGATCAGTTCCAGTTGAGTCGTCTGTAGACCAGTCTCCTCCTGCAGTTCGCGGATGGCGACTTCTTCGAGTGTTTCGCCAAGCTCCATCGATCCGCCGGGCAGTCCCCAGTCGTGTGTATCGGACCGGTGTTGGAATAAGACTTCCCGTTGATCGTTCGTCACGAGGACCGTCGCACCGACGCTGATGATCGGACGACTGCCGATTGTCTTGCGTAATTCTGAGATATACCCCATGTAGAGACCTCCTTCAAGATCTGTAAGATCGGCTTTGATGTAACCAGTGTTTGCACAGGACGGAACAGCAACCTTGTTCGTGATCACGTCTCAATCATTCGGCTGGATTGAGGTGGATCGCATATGTTGACAGTACATCGGTAAATTGCTGAACACTCATGTCAGGCTGCAATCGCAGTGAAGGGCGGACAGATTCGTCGGAATCACTTCAATCAACAGAATCTGTTCGAACAAAAGTTCTTGCGCGGATAACCATTCGGAAACGCTCGGTCGCTCCTCCATTACCGGATAAATCCACCCTCTGCATGAATGATCTGTCCTGTGATCCAGGCGGCGTCTTCACTGACGAGAAAGGCAATGGTCCGCGCAGCATCACTCGGCGTACCGATCCGTCCGAACGGAAACTGCGGTTGCAGCTGCGTCCGGACGTCATCCGTCATCCATGTCGAATCGGTTGGTCCGGGATTGAGCGCGTTGACGGTAATCCCAAGCGGCGCGACGGCGAGCGAAAACGAGGTCGTAAACGCTGAAATCGCCCCTTTCGTTGTGGCATAAGCGAGTTCATCCGGCATCGGACCGAGATCCTGTCCGGACGTCATGTTGACGATGCGACCATTCTGCAAACCGGCTTGCTCGAACTGACGGGCAAACAGGACCGATAACAGCAACGTGCTCCGGATGTTGACGGCGTAGTGGGCATCGAGTGCTGCAATGTCCAAGGAAGCCAAATTGGTCTGCGTCGAATGAGCGGCATTGTTGATCAGGACGGACGGCGTACCTACCGTTGAGAGTGTATGGGCGAAAACACGTTCTGCAGCATCGGGTGCCGACAGGTCGATTTCGAACACTTCATGTTGGGTACCGTTTGCCGTCAGCTCTGCTTGAAAGGCCTTGATCCAGGAAGGATCGGCTTTCCAGTATGTAAAACAAATCGTCATCCCTTGAGCCGCGAGCTTCCGGCAAATTGCCGTGCCGATATCATCGGGATGGCTCGCACCGGTAATGAGTGCGATCCGGGGTGAGTATGACATGATAACGCCTCCAATATAAGTCCGTCTATGTATGTCATTGTACCATGATGAAAAGAATGACGTCCAGAGAAAAGAGGGATTTTTTTACAAAATACACATAGAATCCATCTGTTTCCAAATGTTATGATGGAAAAAGAGGTGGTTCAACGTGATGAAACGGAAATACGCGGCGCGCTCGTCATGGAAGCGGATGATCGAACGAAACTACCGGTAGCTGTACCTTGAGATGGAATCGTTTACCGGGTATGTAACACGGCTTGATATGATTCAGGTGACGCACCCGTTGCATGTTCGGTATTCAGAACAGACGATTCAGCTGGTTGGCGACGGCTATTCCTGGCTCCGACAGTTTCCGATCGGAAAACAGCATGTCGTCACGACGATGTTTGATGAAAAGGGAAAGATCGTTCAATCGTACATCGATATTTGTCTTCAACATGGACGGGATACGACCGGGGTTTTCTGGGACAATTTATTTTTGGATCTGGTTCTGTTGCCATCCGGCGAGTGTCTGATCCTTGATGCGGATGAGCTGGACAACGGGTGCGATCAATCGGACGCAGTATGATGCAGCATGGAAAGAAGTCGAGGTGTTGCAACATCAAATCCGGATGAAGAATGTTCTGCTCCATCCGCTTGCTCGTGTGCATCATGACGTACTAGGCGATGTGTGATCAAAACAAACATATCCCATTGATTAGAAATAGAATCAATGGGATGGTAGAAATTTGAAATAACCGCAGTCTCGTGAGATGCCGCTAAACAATTTTGTTGTGATTATTATAAAGGACAAACAGAACGATACTGATGACTGCTAAGGCGACCACGATGAGCACCATCATGATGTTTCATCTCCTTTTTCTTTCTGAAACACGACATATCTCGTTAGTTGTCTTTACCCGTAAATCAGAAAAACGAGTAGGCGGTCCGCAGAAAGTTTGTAACACATTGAGACAATTGACGGGAAGTCGTATCTTAAAAATCACGGAGGAAATCATCATGAAACAGGTTTACATACTTGATACGGATGGAACGTTATTTCAGACAAACCGGATTCTCGGTCATGCCCTGGAAGATGCGTTCTGTTTTTTACGCGCCCCTGGTCGCTGGACGGCGTCTACAGCATTGAAGACGTCGCTTCGTCGCAAAAAAGTGATTTGGTCACCTGCATCCTGTCCGAGCACCAGCTAACGGAAGCGGTCGTCGTCGGAGACTAGATATCCGACTTTACGGCGGCGAAGGTTAATCAGTTGCCTGCCGTCGGCTATCGGTTCGATTTTTCAAACGAAGCGGAACTGTCACAGGCCGATGTCATCATTGAGGATTTACGGGAGCTTGTTCAGATTGGTTTGAGAGCGATAACAAAATGATAGAACGCATTCTAAAACCGGTCTCCCCTTCAACAGCTGAAGGGGACACCGGTTTTTGCTTATCCGATTATTTTTTTTGAAACAGGGCGGTCCACAGTCCGGAGAATCCGAAGGCGACCTCCGTCGGAGCGGCCTCCTGCATCAAGCGGATTTCAAGCACATCGAACATGTCGAAAATCGACCGGAGTTTGTCTTCCGTGAAGCCGAGACCGCCGTACTGTCCACCTTCGACGAAACAGGTCAGGGCAAAACAGCCGCCCGGCAGAAAGGCATCCGAGACGATACGGATGTAGTCGTTTCGATGGTGGGGCGCGATATGGTGGAAACAACCGGAATCATAGACAAAATCATACGTCCCGTGTTCGAACGGAAGCTCAAACAGGTTTCCTTGCTGGAAGCGGACATCGAGTTTCCGTTCTCGCGCCCATTCGTTTGCGCAGTCAACCGATGTTTGCGCGAGATCAATCGTGTCGACCTGACTGCCATGTTTCGTTTCCATTACCGGGAATGATGAACCTCCCGCAAAGATGACAGGATATGGTATCCTGAGACAAACAGCAAGCCAATCAAAAGCAGAAAGCAGGCGATTTTTGATGAGTAATCCACTGAGTCAACTCGCATGGACCTTCGTCTCCGAGTGTGACATCCCGCAGGACGTGCAAGGGTTATTGATTCCGGACGAACGGGCGTTGTCCGCCTACAAGACGATCCGTGACGTCGCCATCTTCACGACACACCGGCTGATCATCCGGGACGCCCAAGGGTTGACCGGGAAAAAGGTCGAAGTTTATTCGATTCCTTACAAGTCGATTAACATGTACTCAACGGAAAACGCCGGCGGGATGTTTGACATCAACTCGGAAGTCCAACTTTTTACCCGGGCCGGAATGATCAAGATCAATCTCAACAAAAAAGTCGATGTCCGAAAAATTGACCTGTTGATTGCCAACGCGATTTTGTAAAAGGAGTTGAGAAAAAATGAGACGATTAATGAAACGTTTATCGAAGAAAAAAAGACTATTTCTGATCGTGACACTCATCGCCACGATCTGTCGACCAAAACGAGTCCGTTGATTTTATTTCAATTCCCGTAATTAATTTGTTTAAAAAACACCAAACTAAACCTTACCAATCATTCCAGAACGATTCATCCTCTACCACTCATAACAGGTACAAATCAACTATCTGCTCGTCCGAACAATCAAAAACGGACCCCGTAAGGATCCGTCCCATTCCAGATAAAGAAATGACCGACAGCCCACCGACTGTCGGTCATTGTTGTTTACCCCGTCTTGCGCATCGATTCGAACAAACGTCCTTTATAAACGTCGGCGATTGTGTTCAAAAACGATTCAGAAAAACGTTTCGGGAAATACGCCTTCGCATAAAAATAGTGGTAAGCGCGCTTTAAATCATCCCATTGCGCACACGGATCGGTCTGACGGAATCGAGCGACATCGATGATCCGTGTCCCGGTTGGCGTCAACAGGATGTTCCGAAGATGGATGTCCGATGGATTCAAACCGACGGAACGTGCTTCAGCTAAAGCCCGATCGACCGTTTGGATGACATCGTCCGTGATGAGTGTCCCGCTGATCAGACACTCGAACAACGTTTGTCCTTCGATGTATTCGATGACGAGGTAGTCAGTCCCATATTCATACTGTTCCGCATACGTCGCAAAGGGACTTAATTGTTCATAAATTGACCCCTCGATTGCCGCAAGATGGCGGTGCGATGGGAAAAACTTCTTGATCACCCGATCCGTTTCGCGGACCCGGAACACAAACGCACTTCGACCTGTTCCGATCCAGTCCAGTTCGTCTGGGTGAGCGGTGACGGTATAGCCCTCCTCGATCTCTGTCAGGTGGATGGCAAAAGCCAATTCGGAATCTGTTTTCACAAATGCCACTTCCTTTCTCTTCTTTAATTATACGCTGTTTTCCGGCAGAAGGTTTCAGAAAACTGTTCGTGTGTGAAAGTTTTGAACATTTTGTGATATGCTGAAAATGTACAGCCACTACCGAGCCAAGGGGGAATTTTAATGAATACATTACAACAATGGCGTGACCATTTTGAATCGCTTCGTGCCTATGAGGAAGCAGTTGCGTTACTCTACTGGGACATGCGGACCTACATGCCGGAACAGTCAGCCGAAAATCGGTCGAAATCGATCGGTTTTTTGTCAACGGAAAGTTTCCGTCGCCGGACAGGAACGGTCTATCAATCGTTGTTAGAAGCGATGGGGCAAGAGACATTGACCGGTCTGGAAGCAGTTTCGTACGAAAAAGCGAAACAAGCGTATGACCGGGATTCAAAGATTCCGGAAGCGGAGTATCAGACGTTCATTACGCTGATTTCAGAAGCTGAAAGTGTCTGGGAAAAGGCGAAAGATGCCGACGATTGGGAATTGTTTGCGCCGTACTTAGAAAAAATCGTTGCCATGGAACGGAAATTCGTCGAGTACTGGGGATATGCACAACATCCGTATGATGCCTTGTTACATGATTATGAGCCGGGCATGACGGTCGCGGAACTCGATCCGTTATTCGCAGAATTACGGCAAGCAATCATCACACTGTTGAAACAGCTGGATGGGAAAACGTTCCCGACACTCGACTGGTCAGCGGACCGGGACACGCAGATTCAGTTGAATCATGAATGGTTAAACGATATCGGGTACGATTTCACGGCCGGACGACTCGATGAGACGGTCCATCCGTTCCAGACGACGATCAACCGGAAGGATGCGCGGGTCACGACGAAGTATGATGAAGCCGACTACCGCAATTCTGTGTTCGGAACGATGCATGAAGCGGGACACGCGACGTACGAACAAGGTATCGCACCGGAACTCGATACGCTTGGACTTGGAGAAGGGGCCTCGATGGGCATCCACGAGTCACAATCGTTGTTCTTTGAGAACTTCATCGGTCGTAATCAAGGGTTCCTCGCGGCCCGTTATGCCGGGTTGCAACAGGCGATTTCATCGTTGAAAGACGTGCCGTTCGAGACATTTTATGCTGCTGTTAATGAAGTCAAACCGTCCCTCATCCGGATCGAAGCGGATGAGCTGACGTATGCGCTCCATATCATCATCCGGTATGAACTCGAAAAACGATTGATTACAGGTGAGCTGGAAGTCAAGAATTTGCCGGCAGAATGGAACCGTCTCTATAAGGAATACTTGGGAGTCGACGTCCCGTCAAACGCAAAAGGGGTCTTACAGGACGTCCACTGGTCCGGCGGTTCGTTCGGATACTTCCCGAGTTACGCGCTTGGTCTCGTCTATAGCGCCCAGTTGAACGAAGCCTTGCGTCGTGATGTCGCAAACGTCGATCAACTGATTGCCGACGGAACGCTGGCACCGATCAAGGAATGGCTCAATCTAAACATTCATCAATATGGAAAAGCGAAAACACCAGCAGAGCTGATTCAAGCGGCAACCGGTCAAGCGATTTCGGTCCAACCGTTGATCCACTATTTGACGGCGAAATATACACGGGTCGTCGAGGCGTTATGATGCGTTGGTTTGCCCATCGCGGAGCGAGCGATCAGTTTCCGGAAAACACGCTCGAAGCGATCGAGGCGGCGATTCCCGATGTTGACGGAATTGAGTTTGATGTCCATTTCTCACGCGACGGTGTTGGTGTCATCATTCATGACGAGACCGTCAATCGGACGACGGACGGTACGGGGCGGGTCGTTGATCTGACGGTAGCCGAACTGAAACAGTTGAACGCCGGTGCCCGTTTCAAAGGTAGCGATGGACCGGTGAAAACAACGATTCCGACGCTCGATGAAGTGTTGGCGTTGCTCGCTCCGACGAATGTGAAACTGAATATTGAACTGAAGACGGATACGATCCGCTATCCGGGAATCGAAGCCTATACGTTAGGGCGTTGTCACGCACATGGGATTGAGAAAAATCGATTGATTTTCAGTTCCTTTAACCATTATTCCATCGATACGGTCCGAAAACTCGATCCGGGTGTCGAGACGGCCATCCTTTATCCGTATCCGCTTTATCATCCGGAACAGCAGGCGAAACAACTGGGAGCAAAAGCGATTCACCCGGATTACCGACGGGTGACGAAGGGCGATGTCAGACTGGCCCATGCGGCGGGGATTGAGGTCCGTGTCTACACACCAAAATCGGTCGAAGACGTGCGGCGGATGATCATGCTGGGCGTTGACGCCGTCATCGTCAATGATCCAAAAGGTTTCAAGGCAAGCTTGTCCATCCACTAAGGAGGAAGCGTCATGCGCAAGGAGCAGTTGTTTATCATTTTAGCGTCAGTAGCAGCGCTCGTCATCGGTCTGCAGATTGGTTTTGCCAGTCTACCTGCCCCGAAACCAAAACGGATCGAGGAATCGGTGACGAAACCGGATGATTTTCAGGGAGGACTTCGCGACGCGAAAACCGAATTAAAGATGGTACAACGTTTTGCTTTAACGAGTACGATCGAACACGATCGTTTGCGTCGGACGTGGATCTACACGAGTCAAACACCGAGCCGGATTGCCGTTGACTGGTATTATGTCGCAAGTTATCCGGAAAAACAGGTCCAGATGACACGGAACGACGTCTCACGGATTTTGACGTATGATCGGTATTTAGTAGTCATTCGTCCGATTTACGGTGTTATTGAAGACAGTGAGCTGGAACAGTTTTCTTTACGTTTTTCAAGCTATTTCATGACCATGCAACAACAAAAGGAGGATGACGATGTCAGGTAAAATCATTCTATTGATTGGTGGATCAGGCAGCGGAAAGTCTTCCTTGATTAAACGGTTACGCCATGAATATGAACGTGTCCGCTTTATTCCATCTGTGACGACTCGACCGAAACGGCCAACGGAACACGATGGTGAGAGTTATCATTTCGTTGACGTCAAAACCTTTCAACAATTGATCCAAGAGAACGGCTTCATCGAATATGCCCATGTCCACCGCGCCTGGTACGGGACTCCGCGGCAAGCATACGAGGAGATTCTCGCAACAGACGGAATCGTCATCAAGGACATCGACCCGAAAGGCGCAGCGGCGTTCAAAACGTTGTTCGCGGATCAGGTGATTACGATTTTTGTATCCGTTCCGCCGGATTTAATGAAAGAACGATTGTTGATGCGGGGCGATACACCGGAGTTCGAAGCGCGACTCGTCGATTATGCCGATGCCTGGAAAGACCGGGATCATTATGACTATATGATTGAAAACATCGACTTTGAACAAGCATATGTGGATTTACTCGGAATCATTTCCGCCTATATCCCGGGACAACCGTCCGAATCGTAACAGCAGGGAATTCGTTCCTTGCTGTTTTTTCATCCATTCTCAAACAG
Source organism: Exiguobacterium antarcticum DSM 14480 (assembly GCF_000685865.1). Taxonomy (GTDB): domain Bacteria; phylum Bacillota; class Bacilli; order Exiguobacteriales; family Exiguobacteriaceae; genus Exiguobacterium_A; species Exiguobacterium_A antarcticum. Next base: position 85,326 of record NZ_JMKS01000004.1, read on the forward strand.
GAGGTTCTGATGGATCCAATCGAACAGATGTTACGGGAACAACCTGAATTTCAAGGCATCGTGGTATGGGAACGAATCAAAAACCGGTATTCCCGTCATCCGAAATATGTCCTTCAGCAAAACGGACGAACATCGATTGTCCATGTCGCTCCACGGGAGACGTTTGAACGAAAACGGGCAGAGTTTACGTGGCTCCAACGGATGAAGCAGGAAGGTTTGCCTGTTCCGGAACCGTTTGCTGTCAAACAGTTGCCGTCGATCTGTTACGTTTGGTACGGTTTCCTGTCTGGGCAAACGGTGAAGAAGACCTTGCCGCTTCTTCAGGAAACGGCATATGGTATGGGACAGGAAGCAGGGCGGCTTTTGAGGCGTCTTCATCAGTATGCAGCACCGGCAGACGTCAATCCGTGGTATGGACGGTGTCTGGACAAACATCAACGGTATGTCCGACTGTATGAGCAGGGACCGATTCGACTAAAAGCGGACGAGGCAATCCTTTCCTTGATCAAAGAGCGCCGGCATCTGGTGAAAGGGCGGCCGAATCATTTTCAGCATGATGACTTTCATCTCGACAATCTGATTACGGACGGGTCTAATCTGACGGGGGTAATTGATTTTTCGAATTACGATTTTGGGGACCCATGGCACGACTTCGTCAAACTTGGGCTGTTCCAAGTCGCGGACAGCCGTCCGTTTGCTGTTGGTCAAATCGACGGTTATTTTGACGGTGACGTGCCGGACGTCTTTTGGGAAGTGTATGCCGTGTATCTTGCGATGGCGTTATTTTCGTCGCTTGTCTGGACCCAACGTCACGCCCCGGAGGAAATCGGACCGATGACAGCCCGTCTTGAATCGATCCTCGTGGAACATCATCATTTCGAACGAGCGCGGCCCGACTGGTACACTTCGTTTTAAGAGTGTTAGACAAAAAAATAAGACGGTTGTTTCCCACGCGATGCTCTGTGGTAAACGACCGTCTTATTTGTGTACCATCAACTGTCCCACATTTCCTCCAGGTGTTCGGCGTAAAATCGTAATGCCCGTCGATAGGTCCGAATGTCTGCATCGTGTGTCGTCTCGACAAGCGTCTTGACGAGGAGTCCGATCGACTCGGACGAACGGTCAAGATTGTACAGCGTCAAGGCTAAAAACGTTTGTAACGCCGGATGGTCCGGGAAGTGAGTCAGTCCTTCCGTCAAGGTCGTATAGGCCTCTTCATAACGCCCGAGTGCCCGGTAAGTACTACCAAGACCGACGTATGCCTGTTGCAAGTCAGGGGCCGATAAGCCGGCCTCAATCGCCTGGACGTAGTAGGGGACGGCAGCCGCTTCTTCGCCGAGGCTATCGTGACACCAAGCCATCTGATAATTCACGAACGGATCGTCAGGTGTCTGATCGAGATACGAAGTAACCAGTTTTTTAGCATCGGCGTAGTGGTTGGTCTGCCGCAATAGCCGGACCTGTTCCCAGTCATGGGGACGGGTTTGTGTCGTGGTCCGCTCCTGTCGCAGACTGACGAAGATCCGTTGGTCGATCCACGTCTCGTGTTGCGCTAAAAACTGGTGGCGGATCCCTTCCTCCTGCATGCCGAGACGCTCAGCGAGTGCAAGCGACGGCTGATGGCTCGGGTCGATGTGCAGCTCGATCCGGTGAAAATGGAGGTGATCGAACGCCAGTGTATGTACCGCAGTCAAGGCTTCCGCCCCGTATTCGTCGAGCGATGGTGCAGGGAACGCATAACCGATCCGGGCCCATTGAAAATCGTTTCGTGCGAGTGTCGACAGGATGATCCTTCCGAGCGGTAGCCCCTCTTCCGTACGAAAAACGCCGAAGTGGTATTCGCGATCGTCTGCTGCCCCTTGTTGGTGTAAAGCGACGACCGTCTTAAAATCGGATTCAGTAAAGCCGGCCGGGACAAGAGAAGCGGCAAGACAGTCCGGGTAATCCGATGAATCAAGCGGACGAATCGTCAACCGATCCGTTTGTGTTTCGAGGGAAAACGTCATCTTCAAGTCACTCCTTCATCTGAAGTCAGAGCAAAAACCCTTCAACCGAACCGGCTGAAGGGACAGGCCTTAATTTTGTTGTTCGAGTTTTGTCAGTAACGTCCGGAACGTATCAAGCTCGGCATCCGAAAAATCAGCGAAGACGTCCGAGAGGTATTCCATCTTCATCGCTTCCAGTTTGCCATACAATTCGATGCCGTCTTCGGTTGCCCGCAGTTCGACGACACGACGGTCCAGTTCACTGCGCTCCCGTGAAATCAGTCCTTTTTTCGTCAATTCATCCGCAAGTGCCGTAATCATACTGGCTGAAAACTGGAATTCATTCGACAAAGCCGACGCGATTTGCGGGCTGCTTGTGCAAAGCGACTTCAAGATAAAGAATTCATTTCGTGTCAAGTACGTCGTAAACATGCTCCGGACATCTTTTTTGATGGCGCGGTAGTTCATCCGCAACCCTTTTTCTGTATCGACGATCAACTGATCGCGATTTGCTACTTCTAATGTAGTTGCCATAGTTTCACTCTTTCTGTACCGTAGTTTCTTCACCCGAGATTTAGTATAGTGAAAAATTTTAGTTTAATCAATATTTTTCTCTTGAATCATCTCTTCCGTCAACGGTTGGACTTGTTTGATGATCTCCCCGACATTTCGCAGCTCGGGATAAAACCGCCGGAAGAAGTAATCAATCCGGTGGGGGTCGTTGCCGGCGATTGTCACGGCCATACAGATGTAGGCGATGCCGATTCCTTGGCGTGGCAGGAACGGATTTGGCATGACCTGGGCACACTTCAAGGCGAGCGGGCTGTGGACGGACACGGCCTCGATCAGTTCGCCGTAATTGCGAATGTCGACGTAGTGGAACATCCGGATCAATTCGTTGATCAGTTGTTGATCGGAATCGAGCATCATTTGCGAGGTGACCAGCTGTTTATCTAACGCATTGATGACGGAGGAGTGATCAATGAAATAGTTTAAGTTGTCCGATGTGATCCGGACTTGATGGGGGTCGGATAAAATCTGTTGGACCGTCTCGTCCTCAAATTGTTTTAATTGTTTTTTGATGTTGACGAACTCCTGATCGGCGATTTCAAGCAGACCGGCGACGCGGCTGAAACTGCGCCGGACTTCGGCCGGGACGCTGTTCGGGTTTTTATAACCTAAGTCATGTTCGATCTCCGCCCAGGCATGCTGTAAAATCGACCGGATCTGGATTTCCGCCGTATGTTCCTTGAAGTGGCCGTATTCGCTGAGCGCTAACCGTTGTTCGCTTAAGGCGGCGACGAAGTGGACGGACAGGTAACCGAATTCGGTCGTATCGAGTAATGTCGATTTGTCGACCGACTGATCGCGGTCGATCGAGAACTCATTTTCAATGATTCGGGCCGCTTCCCGGACATCATCATGAAAATAGGTGACGATCCGGATGCCGGTCAGATCGTGGACGTCGCGGAGCGATTGGTATTTATTCGGTTGTCGCAGAACTTTTTGGTACAGGCTCTCCGATTCCTTTGTCCGGGCGACGATCGAATGGTATTTGATGCCGGCTGCGTCGAGCAGTTCCGATAATAATACTTTTAATTTATCGGCAAAGGCATCATAGTCTTCCTTTTCATTCACGTATTCGAGCATCATCGTATTTAAGTCTTGGGATTGCACGGATTTCACCTTCCTCGTCATATCTTCTTCTAGCTGTATTGTAACTCTATTTCTTATCTTTTCCCTAAACCATTGTATACCAACGTTTTTCGGTTTGTACTCATCCTTTTTTATCTGGACCTGCACATAATCTGCACATTTCGTCTGAAAATCAGGCGTTTTTGTCCGAATAGAGATCGTCGAGGATGACCCGTGCCCGGTCCTTAATCTCATCCGTGACATGGAGATAATATTTGACCGTCGTCGTGAGACTCCCATGCCCGAGCAAGTTCTGGATGCCGGTGAGCGGGAGTCCTTGCTGGATCAGGAGCGTCGCGTACGTGTGGCGGAGCGTGTGCAATGTGATCGAAGGCAATCCTGCTTGGGCCGCTTTTTCGTGGAATGGTCTCATCACGCGGCAATCATAAATATAACAGCCATCTTCACGCGTGACGACCAGGTCCTGTACGTTCTCGGCACCATGCTCGTGCAACCATGCCCGTTGTTCGAAGCGCCACCGCTCGAGCATCTTACGCAAATGCTGGCTCATCGGGATAACACGACCGCGCCCGGACTTGAGAGTCGTCCAGTTCTTGCGTCCTGCCGTCATCGATTGTGCCGCTTGTCGTTCGATGTGGATCAGTCCGTTCTTAAAATCGACGTGCTCCCAGCCGAGGGACCGGATCTCGTTGCTCCGCATGCCGGTATGGGCTACAATGATATACATCTTAGCAGTGGGATCGTCCTTGTGAATGGCCTCGAACCGTTGGATGTGTTCGACGGTCCACAAGGTCTTTTCCCGTTCCACCTGCTCGCGTCTCATCTGGATGCGGGCTTCTTTGTCGAGGATGTACCTGTTTTCGTACGCATAGGTGAACATGGAATTGATATGACGCGATAAGGAATTGCGGCTACTTGTCTTGAGTCCGCGTTCTCGTCCCGTGCGGTCTGCCCATGCGGTCAGTTCCCGTCGCGTCAGCGTGTCAAACACTCGTTTCCCGAACGTCTTGTTAAAAATATCGAGCGCGTAGTGCCGATGATAGATTGTGCGCTCCTTGAGAATGCCCACCTGCGCCTGTAGATATTCGTCCGCTACTTCCTGCACCGTCTTGCCTGTCTTTTTGCCGAGCGCTCCGTCCTCGTTCTTGCGGATCATGTCGGTCGCCCAGCGCTTCAGTTCCCGTTGCGTGTCCTTCGTCTTGCTTGGCTGATGCCGGTTGCCGTCCCGGTCGGTCAGGGACAGGCGGGTCCAATACTTGCCGTTGTCGAGTTTCTTGATCGTGTAATGCATGATGTTCCTCCTCTTGCGTACATACGTTCTAATTTCATTTGTAAGAAAAGGCACCTGAGTGCCTATAGTTTACTATGGTTACGAACCTTCTGTTGGACTTGTTTTAAAGAATTCCGTGAATCCGGGCAAGTCCGTTTGGGTGGCAGCCTTGATTCGTTCGAAGTGTCCTTTTGCCAGTGCTAGCGTTCCTTCTGGATCTTGGCGGAATTTACCGGGATAGACTTCGAGCAAAGCATCCAGTTCGTTCAACTCTTTGATGATGATCAAGTGCGCTTCTCGTGTTTGCCGGAAACCTTCTTGCGTATAGTCCGGCGCTTCGAAGTGAACGCTCGACGTGATTTCAGTCGAGAGGTTGGCATCATATTCGAACAGGTCCTTTAATTCATCGCGTGAGACATATTCAGCCCGACCGATTCCGTCTTCCGTTTCATACGGGGTGAACCGCTGTTGGAGTTCATCCGCCGCGGCGTAGATGGCATTCATGTTTTCTCCGATGCGAACCACACTTTCAATTGCTTCCGGATATTTTTCGACGTCGCTCAATTCTGGTTCAATTGCTTCGGGCTCTTCGGCGATGACCTCTGCGTCCGGCTCGTCATTCACGACAGGTTCCGGATCAGCGACGGTCTCTTCTTTCGTGGCCACCTTCTTTTCTGTTACGGTTTCCTGTTTGGGTGGACTCACTTTGACCTGCGGCTCCTCACGATTGGCCCAAACATAGCCGCCTACACTTAACATCAATATCGCAAAGATGCTGACGATCCACATGATTCTTCGCTTCGGTTGCTTTCGCGACACACGACTTCGTCCTTCCATGATATATCCTCCTTGTATTCACTTGTTTATTCCGATACGCTCCAGTTCTGTTATACATATCCATACTCATTCTATACCAGTTAAGTTCCCGTTGGTGTGCTGTTTTAAGCGAATGGAAGAAAACTATTCGACAAGGTCGGACGTATTTTGTCGAACGATTCTTACCAAAGGTTAGAAAATAATGTAATGGGTCTATTGTATTATTCTGCAAAATTACTTACTATGAGTAAAGAATCATAAGAATACCTGTTCGTATATTTTGGCGAACAACGAAGGGGATTGGGTGTATGAGGTTAGTCGCAGTTCGTAAGATGGGCATAAATGATAACGATAGCTTGAACGAATTGTTAAAGCGGAATGGACCCATTGCGGTCTGCTTCACAGATGAGGACGGGGACAAAGTTGGATTTCAGTTTGACTTGGATGCGCTGAAAAATAACGACATTGCTAAAACGTTTACTTTAAAAACAAAATGACATAACAAAAGACGCCGATTACTGGGCGTCTTTCTTTTTTAACTTCTCCATTTCGTGTGATTGAATCACTAACTTTGTATAATCAATGATTCGATCAAAGTCACTTTTACTTAGTCCTTCAATTTCTTCTGTAGAAAGACCGAGGATCTTTAATATCTTGTTATCTACCATTTGCTGCATCTTGTATTCGTTTAATGAAAGATGGGGTTCGTCTGTTTTTCCATATAGGTAATCATATGAGGTCTCATAAAAATCGACAATCTTTTCTAGTTCTTCTGGTTTAGGCTTCGAAATATCATTTTCCCAGTTACTATACCGCGACGCACTGATCATCAACTTCTCACTAGCGAATTTTGCAGACATTCCAGTCGATTCGCGAAGCCTTCTAATGCGACTTCCCATTGTGTTCATCTCTATTCCCTCGTCCCTAATTAATAGTTTTTCTTCCATATATGCCATCCTCTCTGATGATAAAGGATGCGACGTAAACCCGCACCTCTATAATACATAAATATTGTATATTCTCCAAATACAATAAAAAAATACAAGAAAGTTGTTAATAAGTTGTTGACATACAAGAAGTTTGTATTTATAGTTAGGGTAACAAGTTAATAGGAGGTGAAACAAGTGGCAGTCGAAGAGCAGGGGCGGCCGCATTTGATCAATGCCCGTAAGTCAAAAGGGATCAGTCAGGTGTACATCGCTCGTAAATTAGGTTACACGAGTTCGAATCAGTACAGCTCGATGGAAAGAAATCGAAACGTAACTATCAAGGTTGGTCAAGCACTTGCAATCGCAAGAATGCTTGGTCTCACTGTTGAAGAACTTTTTTTTGACGAAGAAATACAAGTTTCTTGAATTATAAACAATAAATTTGTATTTAGCGAGGTGAAATCATGCAACAAGTGGTCATGCTGTCCTTTACCCCGGAACAGCTCATGACACTCATCGACGAGCGGATCGCCGAAGCACTGGCGAACCAAACGGCGAAAGGGTGGCTGACGGAAAAGGAAGCGCAAACGTACACGGGATTCTCCCAGTTCGTTCTATATAACGCACGGATGGATGGCGAACTCAAAGCGTCCAAGTGCAACCGCAGTATCCGCTATCATCGCGACGATCTCGATGCGTGGTTGATCAGCAAACAAAAATAAGGAGGCAGTAAACGTGAATAAACGACAAAAAAAGAAACTCGCTCATGTTTTGCTTTGGCGGAAATTAAAGTTGCTCGGTGGAGAAAAACAAGATACGTACGTCCGAGTCTTGAGTTCGGAACCAGTTGGTTCTGGAGCGTTGTACAAAGGTGATTATGCAAGGGTTCGTGAGGACCTTGAAGATGATGAGGTTTTTGTTTGGTTGCAAAACAAAAAACAAAGAGCAGAACAGGTGCTGCATGCTTCTTGGGGCATTGATAACGGTGGGTTTGGACAACCTTACACGACTCATGAATTCGAAATTGTTTGGAAGGATGGGAAGCCAGTATGAATCAACTCACAAAGGTATTTGAAGGAAATGAAGTCCGCGTCGTCGGTACACCAGAACAACCACTGTTCGTTTTAGCAGATGTATGTAAGGTACTCGACTTAACAACTCCAGCTCGAGTGAAAGAACGACTTTCGGATGGGGTGAGTTCAACTCATACCATCACAGATTCACTTAATCGTATTCAACAAGTCACGGTCATCAACGAAGACGGCCTGTACGACGTCATCCTCGACAGCCGCAAGCCACAAGCGAAACGGTTCCGCAAATGGGTGACGGGTGAAGTCCTTCCCTCGATCCGCAAAGACGGCGGCTACATGATCGCCCGTCACGACGAGTCACCGGAAGAAATCATGGCCCGCGGCTTACTGATTGCTCAGACGACGATTGAACGACTCCGGCATGAGAAGGAAGCAGCGACCGCCAAACTCGAAGAACAACGTCCGCAAGTCCTGTTCGCTGAAGCAGTCTCAACAAGCCAGACGAGCATCCTGGTCGGTCAACTCGCGAAACTAATCAGTCAGAACGGTGTCGCCATCGGACAGAATCGCTTGTTCGCTTGGATGCGGGAGAACGGCTACCTCGGTAAGAAGGGTGCCCACTACAATGAGCCGACGCAATACTCGGTCGAACGTGGATGGTTCGAAGTACTGGAACGCACGAACAATAACCCGGACGGCACGGTACGGATCACACGGACGACGAAAGTCACTGGCAAAGGTCAAATCTACTTCATGAGCAAACTGCTCGACGAGGTGAGCTGATGGTTAGTGCCTTCTGGTTCTTTTACAGCCTATTCCTACTATTCGGCTTCATCGTATTCGCCGGCACCTGCTACATCGAGCGTAACGACGGTGACCCATGGTTCTAAAAATCGGCCTGGTCATCTTCATCACCGTACTGTTGCTCAATCTCGACGAACTGGAACGGATTTACGGCAAATAAAAAACACCCATACCGGAGGCAGGGTGCTCTCATAACTCGACACTATGAGTATACCACGCTCCGCACAAGGAGGAAACGATATGGTCACGACACACAAGATCGACCGCACACTCCCGGCAATCGTCCAGACGACGCCTGAAATCATGGCACTGGTCAGCAAGGGTCCGGTCAAGATCGACACCATCCACTCGGCGCTCACAGCGTCTTATCAACATCTCGCTAATGCGGCCTACCAACTCGACGCGAATCACCCGGTGCACGTCTTCCTGAAGCAGGTGCACAACGAACTGTACGCGATTGAAAACGCACTCGACGAGCAGAACAACCTGTTCATCCACGCAGAGGAATCGATTGATCCAAAGGTGGTGGCGTTATGACACTCCAGACCCTCGCAGAACGGGCAACGGAAGTCGCGGAGGCGCAACCGAAACTGGTCACCCTGATTGAAACACTCACCGCGGAACACGCCGGCCTCGGCTTGACGGACGAGCAACACGCGGTCTTGCAAGGACTCACCAATGAAGCGATAGAGATTCTCCTGGATCTCGGACGCTAAGGAGGCAAATGACGATGGATTTGAAACGATACGAAAAAATTGATGGCAGAACAGCACTGGTCAGATTGATTGAAGGCGAGATTATTTTCAATGGAGAAGGCGCTTCGTTGTTCCGGGAAGGTGATGCAGTTAAGTGTAAAGATTCTTGCGAAACTTACGAGTCTACTATTCCGGTTAGAACATTCTTATCAAAAACAAATAACTGGTTCGTCAAAAAGCCGTTCGACGTCCGCGCTGAGATGCTGGCACGACCGAACGAATGGGTCGGGGCTTACAAGTCGAATTCAGGTACGTGGTATCTTGTTGGATTTGATTTAAACGAAATGACTGCTGTTGAAAAATTAACATTTAATACAGCCCAAAAAGTTGTTTGGGACGGTCGAAATGTCACAGCGGTATCTCACGCTAGCCAACTCGACCGTTGCGTCCCAATCGAAGACATTCCGAAGGAGGAACGGACATGAGTGAACCCGTAACCCGCTCCCTTGTCAAGAAGTTGGCAGAGGTCATGAGCGAAGTAAAACGTGTACCAAAGAACGGCTTCAACAAGTTCCACAAATATCAGTACGCGACAGAAAGTGATGTATCGGATCTCGTACGTGGAGAACTGGCGAAGCGGAGCGTGATGCTGTTCCCGTCAGTCATTTCCCACGAAAGTCGCGAACACAAGAATCGTTCCGGCTCGACGGAATATATCAGCACGATTGAAATGGAATTCACGTTCGTTGATGGAGAATCCGGCGAGACGATGGCATTCAAGAGCGTCGGAGAAGGGCAGGATGCAGGAGATAAGGCGTACTACAAAGCGATGACAGGGGCTACCAAATACGCGTTGATGAAGGTCTTCCTGATCTCGACTGGTGACGATCCGGAAGCGGACAGTAAGGTCGATGAACGGAACTCGAAAGCGACTCCACCGAAGATGGCAACGAAAACCGAACTGGATTCACTTATCAAACTAGCGGACACCTTCGCTGCCTTACGATCCGTCGGCCGTGAAAAAGTATTATCCATAGTCAAATGGGACGGCGAGCAGGTGATTGAACAAGCGCGAGCTGTTGAGATCAAGGAGGCGCTTGTGAAATGGATTGATGGAGCGAAGAAGGAAGCGGCTGAGGCGAACAAGGAGGAATCGGCATGAAGATGATGGACGAATACGAAACGCTTGAAGAATGTTCCCGCTTCCAACAGATGATTCCCTTCGGTGGTGACCGTGACGTCTTCGGACAGCTCGTCTGTGACGTCTGCTTGGAAGAAGAACGCGAGAACGCTTTACAGCATCAAGACTACGAAAAGAGCGTCCTTTAAGGGGCGCTCGGGAGGAGATAAACATGAAAGACGTTAACCTCAAAAACGCTTCGGTCACACTCTTGCTCGAGATTGACGGCGAGGTCTTCTTCACAGCCATGAGTCGCGATCGACTTGAAGCGGTACAAGTACTCGTCAAATCATCAACTGAAATCATCGTACCGACTCATAAATCACAAGCGGAACTAAACGAGTTCCTAAACTACAAAGGCTAAGGAGGCAACACACATGAACAGCACAGCACTCACCGGCATCAACCAACGCGTCGAGGCCAAGACGACGAACGCAGGCAAGACTTGGGTCACTGGCACGATCCGTGTCCGCAACAAAATGAAGAACAACGAAGGTAAGTACGACAGCAGCTTCTTTGACTATAAGGTCCTCGGTGCTCGCGCTGAAACGTTCGCGAAGTATCACGGCACGGAAGGTGGCCCGCTCAACATCACCGGCGATCTTGTCCAAGAGAAGTGGGAATCGAACGGCGACAAACGCTCGAAGGTGGTCATCATGGTGCAAGACTTCGACCTCCCGCCATTCGACGACAGCAAGCCAGCGGCGAGTCAGAACAAACCGGCATCATCAAGCAGCTTCGGTTCTGATCCGTTCGCAGGCGGCGGCAATTCATTTGGTGCCATCGACGAAGATAGCTTGCCTTTCTAAGGAGTGACTGACATGAACGAAATCAAGTGGATCAAACTCTCGGTCGACATGTTCGACGATGAAAAAATCAAGTTACTGGAGAAAATGCCCGATGGCGATACCTTAATCGTCATCTGGTGCAAGCTCCTCACGATGGCTGGTAAAGGCAATCACAAGGGTTACATCATGTTGACGGAAAGTTTCCCGTACACGGAAGACATGCTGATCACGTTGATTGACCGACCGGCTGCCACAGTACGAATGGCAATGGAATTGTTCCAACGATTCGGCATGGTCGAGTTCGACGAAACCTCAAGTGCCTTCATGCTCCCGAACTGGACCAAATATCAGAACATCGAAGGCATGGAAAAACAGCGGGAATTGACGCGAAAACGGGTCGCACGACATCGAGAAAAACAACTGGAAGCACCGAAACCCGTTGATACGCCTGAACTTCCACCGAGTAACGTTACTGGTAACGCTGATGTAACGTTACGTAACGGTGCTAGAGAGAAGAAAGAAGAAAGAAGAAAGAAGAAAGAAGAAGTAAAAGATATACCCGTTGCTCAACAAGTTGACCAGTCTTTATTCGAATCCCTTTGGAAACTCTATCCGAAGAAAATCGATAAAAAAAAGGCAGTCGCTGCATATACGAAAGCCATCAAAAAAGGAACGACGCACGACGTCATCGCAACTGGTCTTTCCAACTATCTCCGATACCTCGACTTGCAAAAGTCATGGCTTAAACCGCAGGACGGCGGCAGATGGTTCGAAAAAGAACGGTGGATGGATGAATACGATCTGACGGCACCACGACAGTCAAACGGTTCAGCACCGGACCACAGCGAATACGACCCCACATTCGGGAAGGAACTTCCCTTCTAGGAGGCGACACCATGCAATCGATCACACGCATCACCCAAGCGGACCTCACGCAAGAGATCCTCGCCCAGCGCACCTGTCAGGGATGCGGGCAGGACATCGAGGTCGTGCGGCAACAATATGCCTTCGGGCCGAAAGCCGGCGAATACTTCGAAGCCGTCAAGGGATGCAAATGCGAGGACCTGGCCATCGCAAGGCGAGCCGTTGAGAACGAGGAACGCATGATCCGGCGCAAGCTCGAGGATACGTTTTCTTCCGGCTCGACGATCAACGACAAACTGCTGCACGCGACGTTCGAGGGATATGACGCGACGACACCGGAACTGGCGGAAGCGAAAGCACGATTCAAGCAATTCGCAAGCGACTTAAAAGGCACATTACTGGTGCCTGGAAGCTACGGGACCGGCAAGAGTCATCTGAGTATGGCGACGGTCAACGCGGTCAAGGAGAAGGGCGAGAGCGCGGTCTTCATCTCGCTTCCACGCCTCTTGACGAAAATCAAAGGGACGTTCGGCAACGAAGGGTCGCAAGACGACATCATCACGAGTTTAGCCGACGTCACGCTTCTCGTCCTCGACGACATCGGGGCGGAGCAAGTCAAGTACACGGATGGCAGCAAGACGACGATCGACACGGACACGTTTAGCAACGACGTCCTGTTCCAAGTCCTCGATGCCCGGATGGGGAAACCGACCATCTACACGACGAACCTGACCGGCAAGGACCTGCGGGCACGGATCGGACAACGGAACTGGTCCCGGATGCTCGACGATGCCGACATCGTGAAGATGTACGGGGACGACTACCGACTGGCAAAATTCAACTTTTAAGGGGGAGAGAGAATGCGAGAGGTCAAGTTCCGCGCATGGGATAGCGCAGAAAAACGGTTTTGGTACTTCACATTGCAAGACATTTTGAAGTGGCGTTTGAGTTATCGGGGATCGTGGGACGAAAAAATCGAGCGCGGATACAAGGAACAATTCACCGGAGTTCACGACATACACGGTGTTGAAATTTACGATGGTGACATCGTGAAAATTTGGGAAGAAGACGAACTCGTTCCGAATCGTGATTCAGGTGGAGGAGTCGTTGATTTCAACAAGTACGAAGGGTTTTCTCAACTGGGGACGATTTCTTATCACGAGTCCTCTTGCGTGTACGAAACGAAAAAGCATTTGGTTGGCACAAAGTTTGATTCGTACGTCCCTTTAGATTACTTCGTCAATCGTGAAGTGGTCGGAAACATTCACCAACATCTGCATCTTCTCGAACAGGAGGACCCGTCATGACACGCGAGCTGATCCTCAAACGCTACGAACGCGGCATGACCGTCGAACAGATTGCGGCTGCTGACAATCTAACACTGGATAGTGTGCAAGCCATCGTCGATGCCAGCAATGTCACACCCATCAAGCGCGACGTTAACCACCGGAAAAGCGTGCTGATCACGGACGACGAGATTATGCGTCGCCTCCGTGATGGCGAGACCCGGCATGTCATTGAGAAAGATTTCGACCTGACACCCGGCACGTTATCGGGTCGCGTCAAACGGATCAAGCAGGACATGAAAAACAACAAGCCGCCCGTCAAGCGAGGACGCAGACCCCGTGTAACAGACGAGATGCTTGTCCAGATGGTAAGAGAGGGCAAGACCCGGCAGGAATTACGCACCGAACTCAAGACGACGTACGTCGCACTGGATAAACGTCTTGATGCACTCGGACTCAAAGAGGTATTCGAAACCTCTCAAGAAGTCGCCGTCACGACGGAAAGCGACGGATTCGCGGACAACTACACGATCGCCCACATGACGAAGGAGGAAGAACAGATGACAGAAGCCATCGCAGAAGTGAAACAGGAAGAGCGCAACGAACCGAATGACAAGTGGGTCCATTTCGTCGCCAATCAGATTGAGCATGCCAAGGTCAAGACGAAGTTCGACGTGGTCCAAGAGGGCAAGAAGTTCATCGAGCGCACGGAAGTCCGGTTCGTGATCGAGGAGGAGCTGGCATGAAAACAACTGATGAACTGATGAAAGACGTTTGGAACCATATGGCACATCTAAAAACTGCTCGTGAAGCTATGGAAAGTGGGATTGCAGATGTATTGCCACCGTTGACAGAAAATGAGTTGTTTTTATTGAAAATGGTTGAATTCTTGGAAATGGAATTAGAGAACCAAAGACGATTGAACGAGATTAACAATATGGGCTGGCAATTGGTCGAGAAACACCGCGAGCAAGCCGCCAAAGGGTGGAAACCATGAACCCATCGCCACGGGAACTGAAACGCCGTCGTCGCACGGCACTGACGCTCTACATGGACAAACGCCCACTCGCCTACATCGCCAAAGCACTCGGTATGACGGAGGCAGGCGTGTACGAACTGCTTGAACAAGCCGGCGCGAAGAACATCCAGTACGAGGGAGCCGGCACGCCTGACCCATTACTGGAGGCACCCGCGATGCCAAAAAAGTTGAAGACGTACGAGGAGCTGCTCATCGAGAATTTGCAACTGCGCAACGAGAACTCGCGGCTACGTCGATGCGTCGAAAGCCCAGCCCTCGCTCGAAGCTGACGCCACCGATCGGCACACGGGTCAGCAAACGAGCCAGAGGGGAGACGCGACGGGACAAGGTTATCGCCTCGTACAACGGCTCCGGTTGGAAGCTACTCGCGATCTACGAACAAGACTTACCCTACACGACGATGTACTCGCTCATATTCGAATACCAAGGAGGTTCGGGTCTATGAAGATGACAAAGGTCAAGCAGTTCAAGCAGTTGATGGATTACCTCAATCAATACGGCGGACGGATCGTGCTCCAGCGGGGCGACCTGCAACTGTCCCTCGCAAGCAAGCTCGACGTCTACAACATGCGCAAGGGGACACACCGGCAGCTCACGCACCGGGACGCGCTCAATTACTACCGGCTCGACGGATGGACGCCGGTCATCAGCACGATGGAGACGCGAAAGACGCCGACACGGCGCTACGTGGGGTCGCCATGAAGCGGACGCACCTATTGAGAGGCAAGACCTTATATCGGGCAGAACGACGCAAGGATGGCACATTAGAACGCATCTGGCAATACGGTAACTTTTACGCTTACGAATACGAGGCACTACGAAAGGTTGGGTGGCAGGAGTGGCGCGGATATCACAAACAGCAGGTAAGCAGTTCGAGCAAATGATCGAGCAGGCGAATCATGTGTACAAGCTGCAAGGTAAGGCGCTCGTGTTCAAGAGTGAGCCGAGTGTAAAGACGATTCGCGGGCAGGCAGGCAAGATCGTCAAGACCATCTACGCCGAAGCCAACGGACTGGACTACTTCGGGACACTCGCCGGTGGCAAAGGTATTTTCTTCGAAGCCAAGCAGACGAAAGGCAAGAGTTTTCCGCTCAAGAACATCAAGCCGCACCAAGTGGAGACGATGCGCACGCTCGACAAGCTCCAAACGACCACCTTCCTGCTCGTTCGATTCAGCGATGTAGGCAAGATGTACCTGCTCCCGCCGGACGCCTTCCTGCAAGCGTGGGACGGGTGGACGATGTACAGCAACCGGGCGAGCATCCCGCTTTCGACGTTCGAAGCACAAGGGATGGAGATCGCGGCGACGAACGGGTGCGCGGTGGACTGGTTGGACGCGGTTCAAAAAAATTAAGGAGGGTTAAAGATGGCGGCATCTCGATATCATAGTGAACTTGTCAGAATGAGTTTAGAACAGCGCGATTTGGAAAAACGCTTGAGAACGGCATGGATTGAATATGATACGACAGTCGATAACATGCGCTTTGTTAATGATAGCCGATGGAAATACCTCGAAAGAATTGCACTGAAACATGGAGTAACGGCGTCAAGTGTTTTGAAATGGTACGAATATCAACCAAGCGGAGACATTAGAGATTAAGAATTTCGGATTTTTAATCCGCCCCATCACCCCGTCAATCAGCTAGATAACTAGAAAGGAGTAGCGGCGTGACACGTACACGGAAACACTATGAACCGATGATCCCGGTCCCTGCCTACGAGACACTCCATGACCAACGCATCCTGCAAGGGATGACGGTCGAGCAGATCGCACAGCGGCATTATGTATCGACGACAACGGTCAACCAGTGGCTCGATCAGCATGGCATCAAGCTCAATGCGTCGAAAGTCCCGCAATGGGCAGAGATTCAAGCGATTCAGAAACGGCAGGCGGCAGGCGAGGTACTGAATACCATCCTCCTCGACTATCGTTTCTCTCGCTTCACCTATGACAAGTACCGCAAACAGTTTGAAAAAGCGTTGCAACTAAACCACACATAGAAGGAGTTTTGATCCATGACGTACCAAGAACCGCAACCCCTGATCGTATCGTTCGCCACCCTCCAAGACATCTGTGCCAAGCAAGTCGTCCTTGACCGCCACATCTGCGAAGACAAGGGCATCACGCCACATGAGTTTAAGTACGAATTGCACACGAAACGCGAAATCTCCCTCCTCGTCGAAGCCGGCGAGATGATCAACGAGACGAAGACGTTCAAATACTGGTCGAACAAGCGCATGGATCCGGAGAAGGTGCTCGAAGAAGCGATCGATTGGCTCCACTTTTACTGCTCGCTGCTGATGACGGACTTCAAGGCAAGCCAACACTATCACCAGTACGACCTCGCCGTGTACGACCGCCAGTCCTACGAACGCAACGATGAGACGCTCGACGGACTGTACTTGAAGATGTTCCAGGGGCAACGCAAACACAACATGCTCGCGGCGTGGTCACTGATCTTGGAGCGACTGGGCTACACGGAGACGGACATCATCGGGATGTACGAGCGGAAAAACGCTGAAAACTATCGTCGAATTTTGGAGGCCTACTGATGCAGGGGCGGCTATTCGAGACACGACTGGACAAAGGGCAACGTAAGGCAGCGGGCAAACATTTGAAGGAGTATTTCACGCTCCCGAGCCGCATCGCAAGCAAGACGGCGATGGCGGAGATGGCCGCGACGAAGATGACGCCGGGATACGTGCCGAGTGAGGTACAGACGCACCAGGCGCCGAGCAGTAAGGTCGAGCGGTACGCGATCGCGAAGAGTGAGATCGAAATCCTCGAGATGCGGCTGAACATCCTGCACCGGATCTACGTCGAACTGATCGATGACCAGCAACGCGAGCTGTGGGACCTGCTGTACGATCCGAAGTATTACCGCACGGACGAGCTGGTCATGTCGATGATGAAGATCCATAGTACGAACACCTACTACGGCATCAAGCATAAGTTACTTGGCATCATTCACGACCATTTCGGAGACGGGTACTGAGGGGCATTCGCTCCTCGGGATAAACGGGGAGGCAACTCCCCACTGGAGGGATACGATGCAGGACGGACAGTACGCCGCGACCTATACGCGGGATCAGGAACGGATTTTCGGTAAGTTGGACGTCGCAGGGGATGCACTTTACTTCAGCTCATGGGGCAAGCACCGCAAGAACAGCGAATACCCGCAACGAGGGCATATCATCAGCCGCTCACGCGTCTGGGTGATGGCAAAGGATGTCGAGGTACACGGTGAGTGGGATGACGCACAGGAAGCACGTTTTGCGGCAATCAAGAGGAACATGGAACGGGAGGTCGCGCAGGGGGATTTCCAGGAGAAGCTATTTTAGGAGGGGTATCGTTGATTAAAATACTCGAACTGTTCGGCGGTATCGGAGCGCCGCGTAAAGCATTGATCAATCTTGGCATCGATCACAAGTCGATTGATTACGTCGAGATTCAGGAAAACCGGGTGAGGGCGTACAATGCCCTCTACGATCACCGGCATAAACCGCAATCGGTCATTGGTTGGGACTTGCGGCCGGATGTCTTGGTCCACGGGAGTCCCTGCCAAGATAACTCACGCGCCCAGTTCAGTAGCCGGATTGATGCGTCACTCAAACAACGGGGAGCAGGCAAGGACAGCGGGACACGCAGCTCGTTGATGCACGAAACGATTAAGATTATCCGTAACATGGGCGAATGGAAACCGAAAACGGTCATTTGGGAGAACGTCGTCGGGGTCCTTGATAAGCGGACCATCCCAGCATTTAATGAATATTTGCGAGACATGACGGAATTTGGGTACACGAACACCTTTGATGTCATCGATGCCCGGGATTACGGCGTCCCACAAGCGAGAGAACGGGTTTTCTGCGTCTCGACGCTCGGAGAAGCCTTCCAGTTCCACCAGATGACGAAGCGCCCGATGCAACCCATCTCGCAGTATTTGGAGCAGGACGTCACGGATTCACAGTACATGATCACGATTCCATCGATGCTCAACAAGATCGAGGAGTTCAACCCGGTACAACGAGGGGATGCCTACAAACGCCGACTGGGTGTCATTGACGAGTTCTGTTGGACCATCACCGAACGGCAAGACCGTTGTCCGAACGCAGGCATCATTCGTCTCGACGATCAACCGGCGTACCGCTACCTGACCGAACGAGAAGTCTGGCGCTTGATGGGATTCGATGACGCGGACTTTGATTTAATGCTGCACCAGTTTCCGATGAAGCCGGGCAAACGAAACGCCACGCTGTATGCACTCGCAGGGAATAGCATCGTCGTGCCAGTCCTTGAAGCCATCTTCGAAGTCCTGCTGCTGAATCAGACGAGTAGTGCGCCTGTTTTGCAGGAATGCTTATTTTAGGAGGGAGACCATGACGAAATACGAGGTACCACCGAAAAAGGAACTGTATGAGCATTACATCGATGCTAATATGACGATTACGTGGCTTGCTGGTCATTATCACGTCAGCGAACGCGTCGTCAAACGTTGGTTGAAGCTACACGGATTGAAGAAGCTGGGTAGAACGGACCTCGTCACCCGTGCCATGTACACCCTGCTGTCGCATGGGTTCTCGGGAAGGGACGTCGCCGTCCTGTTCGACACGACGCATACGGCGGTGTTTAAGGCGAAAAGCGTGTATGAGAAGCAACTGAGGGAGGGAACGGAATGAACATCGAAGTCGGCAAACAATATCGGTACATCTCGCATAAAGGATTGCGTCCGCATCCAAACGAACGCATCGAGGACGGCACGATCGTCACGGTTACGGTCATCATGCCGGGTGGTGTCATGCTCGAAGGGTACGAGTATCCGCACAAGGCGGAGCGTTTGCAGGAGCTGATGCAAGAGTTACCAGTTTATTCTCCCACTAGCACCGACACTCCTGATAAGATAAAGTTAGCGTTTGCAAAACAAGTCGATGCTGCCCTTGCGGCAGGAATCATGATAGAGGAGCTGAGTGAATGGATGAACGAACGAGATTTGACGTCGAGATAGGAAAAAAGTATCAGGTAATATGTCAGTCTATATACACCGCAACGGGACAACTGCTTGAAACAGGAGTTTTTTTCGAAGTCATAAGTGTTTCTACGACTGACTACGTCAAAGTAAAGTTTTTAAAAGATGGTAGAGAAAAAATCACACTTTTTCACATCAGCAAAATGAATGACGACTCCGTTTTCCAAACAGATGAATCAGTAGGGTTGAACACGAAAATCAGACGTCCGTTACTGGAGCATGTGGCAATGGCAGGAGAAAAAGAAACGTTTAGTAGTGAGTCACCTACTTGGCGTTTACATTGTTTCACGAATGCGAAAGATGATATCAACTTTATCGAGCGTGAATTGGACGTGCTTTATACTTGGAGTGAACAGCACGAATTACACACGGATCACTACGGTGAAAAGGCATACGACCAAAGCGTCCAGCAAGCGCTCATCGAACGGTATCAGAATTTACGAAAATAAGCAGGCGTCCTTCGGGGCGTCTTTTTAGGTGAAGGAAAAATGAAGGAATTGGAGAGTAATGGCACGCTTTTTCAAGGTATGCTTGTACTGTACAAATCCACACGTCCCTCCTTTCATGTGGGCAGGTACACCAACGGATAAGCGACGAGTCATCCATCCCTTGCATGATTCACCGTTTATCCCTTGCCAACAGCGCATGACGCAGCCACACACATAGCAAAGACTTCCGAGTCGTCTTAGTCGGGCGGAGTGGTCGTGCGTTGTTTGCAGGATATGATACAGATAGTCGTAGGGCATTGAGGTGGGAGAATAGCGTCAAAATGAAAGATAAGCTATTGCAATGCGACTTTATAGAGAATAACACTTCGCATATCTTGTTACACGGTGGCGGAATAGGTAGACGAACGCAGAAATGCGGAGTGCGGCGTTATCACTCTGAACATGAGCCTTTCCGGGAGGCTTAATAAACTGGTGCCTGAAATCATGTTCATGCAAGGTGCAAATCCTTGCCCGTGTAACAGATATGACAAGCATCCTTCGGGGTGCTTTTTTTCGTGTCTTGCAACCAGTGGGTACCGCCCGTTGTTTGGAGTACACGAAAGGAGCAAGGCACATGTCCAAACTGAAACTGCATGACCGCGTGAAGACGACGTACAAGAATTCGCCGAACCGTAGTGGTGTGATCACCACGTTGTTGCCAGAAACAGCGACCATTCGAGTAAGGGATTGCGATGGGAAGTACAAAAGCGAGATTCACATGTTGTACCGGTTGGCGTTGGACAGGGGCGAGCCTCCTGGAGTGGCACATACTTAAGAGATAACCAAGGCGCCCTAACCGGCGTCTTTTTTTATGCCTTGCAACGAGCCGATGGGGATAGCCCTAGTCGGTTGGCTGGAGAGCATAAGAGAGAGGGGGTGGTGCAGATGGCGAATCCAAAGTATGAAGAATGGAAAACAGAAGAAGGTCTGAAACAGATAGAAGACTGGGCAGAAAAAGGACTGACGAACGAACAAATCGCCAAGAATATGGGGATTGCGGCAAGTACGTTATATAACTGGCTAAATGATCATGTGGAGATTTTGGAGTCCATAAAGATGGGCAAGGCGGTCGCAGATGCGATTGTCCAGAACGCGTTGTTTAACAGTGCGATTGGCTTCCATTACGACGAGGAAAGCCTGACCAACGATGGACATGTGGTGGAACTGAAGAAATACGCGAAGCCAAACACCACTGCCCAAATCTTTTGGCTGAAGAATCGGAAGAGTGAATGGAACGACAAGCAAGAGATGGACGTTAACGTACGGACGGTGATTGTGGATGACATTACCGACGAGGATTAACACCAACGTCCGCTCGATGAAAGAGATTGTCGGCGGTGGTTACGGCAAGGCATGGAACTACCGGGGACGTTATCTCGCCATCAAAGGTGGTCGTGGTAGCAAGAAATCGAAGACGATGGCACTCCGGTGGATGAAGATGCTGAAACAGTACGAAAGCGCCAATCTTCTCGTCATCCGGCAAGTGTTCAAGGACTTACGGGACAGCGCCTTTGCCGATTTGGAATGGGCAGCACATCAACTCGACGTCCATAACGAATGGCATTTCAAGGTATCGCCGCTCGAGATCGTCAACGTCATCACCGGGCAGAAGATCCTGTTCCGCGGTCTTGATAAACCGATGAGTGTCACGTCCATCACCGTCACCAAGGGTCAACTGTGTTGGTGTTGGATGGAGGAAGCCTATCAGATTCACTCAGAGGACGCCTTCGACAAGATTGACATGTCGATTCGGGGACGCACCGACGTCTTCAAGCAGATTGTCGTCACTTTGAACCCGTGGAATGACAAGCATTGGATCAAGCGGCGCTTTTTTGACGTGGAGGACGAGGATATCCTTGCCATGACGACGACGTACCAATGCAATGAGTTCCTGGACGAGGCGGATTTAAAGCTGTTCCGCTGGATGAAGGAGAACCGACCGCGGCGCTACCGTATCGAGGGTGAAGGACACTGGGGCATCTCGGAAGGTGTCATCTTCGATAACTGGCGAGTGGAAGAGTTCAATCATCAGGACATCGCCAAGATCCCGGACATCAAATCGGCATTCGGTATCGACTTTGGGTACACGGCTGACCCGACGGCATTTATTTCGGCACTCGTCGATATGAAAGCCAAGCGTCTCTATATCTTTGATGAGCATTCGGAACAAGGGATGCTGACGAGTGAGATTGCCGACATGGTCAAGCGGAAGGGCTACGCCAAGGAGATGATTGTCGCGGATGGACAGGAGAAACGATTGATTGAAGAACTCAGGCGGTCGGGTATCTCCCGTATCGTCGCCGCTCGCAAGCTACCGCACAGCATCATCGCCGGTATTCAGTTCTTGCAGGACTTTGAAATCATCGTCCATCCGACATGCCATGAGGTACAAGTCGAGTTCGAGAACTATGTCTGGAAGAAAGACAAGGTGAGCGACAAACAAATCAACGAGCCTATCGACGAGTACAATCACTTGATCGATGCGCTCCGTTATGCCGTTGAGTATCTCCACGTTAAGCCGAAAAAGCGGCGTGAGAATAGAAGATTACTGTTTTAGGAGGTGAATGAATGAGCGTTAATGCAAGGTTAATCAAAAGTGCTGTCGGTGCCGTGCTCCCTATCGAGAAAGCGGCATTGACGACGAAAGAGGCAGGAGAATGGGTGAGTGCCCCGTATCCGCGAGATGGAATGCGTTTGATGGTGGAACAATCAACAATTCTCAGACAAGCCATCGATGCGTATGCCCACAACATCGCCGGATATGGTTTCCTACCGGAATACATCGAAGAAACGTCAAATGACACCGCGAAAGAAGCGGAATGGAACAAATTACAGGAGACACTCGACTGGATGGGGTTTGATGAACCGCTCACGAAAGTGTTCAAACAGCTCGTTAATGACCGGGAGACAGTTGGGGAAGCCTTCATCGAAGTGCTCCGGGATAACAAGGGTGAAGTCATCGAACTGATCCGCGTCAATCCCGACGACATGGAAGTCAGTAAGCCGGGCGCACCAGTAGAAGTAACGATTGAACGGATGGGCATTAAGAAGACCGCTCAACGTGCGTTCCGTCGGTTCCGACGTGGACAGAAGCAGTTCTTCAAGCAATTCAACGATCCACGGCAAATGGACCGCTTAACAGGTGATTATCTGCCGGAAAGTTCAATCGGAACAGCGACAGAAATCGTTCACTGGAAGCTCGGTGACGCTGATTATGGTATTCCCCGCTGGATTGGACACGTTCCGTCACTCGCCGGCGCACGGAAGGCGGAAGAATTGAACTACCGCTACTTCACGCAAGGGCGTCATCTACCTGGTGCGCTCATCATCTCAGGTGGCGAGTTGACCGAAAAGAGTGAAGCACAGATTGCTCAGTACGCCAATGAGGTGGGCACCGAGGGGACACAACACAAAATGCTCGTCCTCGAAGTCGATGCGGTTAACGAGAATCTGACAGGTGAAGGTGGCGCGACCGCTCCTAAGGTTGAATTGAAATCGCTCGCTGACATGCTCCAAAAGGACGCTCTTTTCCTTGAGTACGACGACAAGGCACGGGATAAACTCCTGTCTGTCTTCCGTTTGCCTCCGGTGTACGTTGGCTTATCCAGTGATTACAACCGCGCGACGGTCGAAGAAGCCCGCCGTATCGCTGAGGAACAGGTCTTCCAACCCGAGCGGATGGAGATTGAGATGATGTTCAATCGTTTATTGCTGCCATCGTACGGTTTCAAGCATGTCAAGGTGGCACTCGGAGCACCGGAACTGACTGATGGTGAGCTAATCATCGCCGCTGTCGAGAAAGCTGGGGCCTCATTATCCGTCAATGAGAAGCGTGCCGTCATTGGTCCGCTCCTCGGGAAAGAGTTGGAACCACTTCCGGACGAACAATATGACCTCCCTTCGGGTGATAACGTCGTTTCTCCAACGCAACAGCTCGCTCAAGCGACGGGAGAAGCATTAGCCAAGGCAGAGGGTGGCGTCATCAAGGACGTGCTCAAAGACGTGCGGGACGAGCTTAACGAACTGAATGATGTCGTCGGTGGTTGGAAGGGTGAGGGCGATGTGTGACATCTCTTTCATCACGAAGGCGGACGACGATGAGTTACGCGGCCTGCTGAAGGATTTTCCGGAAGTCGAATACCTGATTGAACGGATCAACGGACTGGAATCCCTCTTAGCCAAGCTCCTGCGGGAGCATCGGAAGGATTACATCACCGCGATCGAACTGTTTTACGCTGAAGTCGGGCAGACGATGGGCTTTGCGTTTCAGATGGGTTTACCGGGCGTTCTCGCATCCGTCACGATGGCGCCTGCCGTATCCCTGGCATTGATGCCGCACTTGCAGGAAGTTGCGTCTCACATTGCAAGCACGACGATGGCACGGATTGATAAGGACGTCGTGTTCAGTGCGATCAGTCCGAGCCGTATCCGCTTCATGCAGGCGTATTCGGATGAGTTGGGGAAGGTCCTCGACCAAAACACCGCCAACAAGGTGACGAAAGTCATCACCAGTACGTTGGAACAGCGCGGGAGTGTTGAGGATGTCATTCAAGCATTGAAAGATGAACCGGATTTCGACCGGGCACGGGCACGACGCGTTGCCATCACGGAAACGTTGACGGCTGCCAGTGTTGGGGACGATGAAGCGTATCGGCAATCACCTGCTGTCATTGGCGTGGAGTGGTTGCACAGCGGAGGACGCAAGAACAAACCCCGTCCGTCGCACGTCGCATTGAGCGGTACGCAGAAGGGGCTGAATGATTTCTTCGATGTCGAGGGCGAGATTGCGAAGTATCCGCGGGATACCTCATTGTCCGCGAAGCAACGGATCAACTGTCATTGCACGACGGTTCCGGTCGTTGACCCGAATATCTTAGGTTTATCCGCTGAGGAGAAGAACGCCATCCGCCAAGGAGCCATTGATCAATTTGAATAGGAGGGCACTTATGCCACGTGAAATCAAAAACTTAGTTGTATCCCACGTCTCCATCGTGGACAAGGCCGCCAATAAGCGGTCTTTTTTGTTGACCAAAAGCGAGGAGCAGCCAAATGTTTCCCGCGACATGAACATCCTCAAGCAGGATGCCTCACAGCAAATCGCTTACGGGATCGTGTATGAACCGCTCGTCAAAGATGCACACGACGACTACATGACGGCAGACGAAATCGAGAAGGCGGCACACATCTTCCTCAAGGATTACCGCCAAATCGACAAGCAACACGATTTCACGTCACAAGTCGGGGACGTCATCGAGTCCTATATTGCTCCGGCTGACTTCGAACTGGGTGGCGAGACCGTCACGAAAGGCACGTGGGTCATGGCTGTCAAGGTAGCAGATGAGGTATGGACCGGCATCCAAAAGGGTGAATATACCGGCTTCTCACTCGCTGGCATGGGTGAGGTCATCGAAAAAGCGGAGGACCACAAGTCATTCCTTGCCAAAGTGAAAGATTCCGTCGCGGAAGTTCTCAAAGACATGGGGATTCTACCAGACGAACAGGGAGAGGAGGTGACAGACATGACACAGGAAGAATTGCAGAAGCAACTTGACTCGTTCAAGACCGAAATGATGGACCTCTTAAAATCCGCTCTCCCCGTTGCAAAAGCAGAGGAACCGGAAGCCGAGCCACAAGCAGAGCCAGAAGGCGACCAAGCTCAACAACAGGCTGAGCCGGAGGCATCTGAACTGGAGAAGGCACAGACGAAGATTGCAGAACTCGAAAAACAGCTATCTGTCCGACCGCTCCCGACTTCACACGAAGAAGTGACGAAAACAGCCGCAACATCTGATAAACCAACGTACGGCCAACATTTTGCATAACAGAGAGGATGACAACGATTGACTACTACACCAGAAATGCTTCAAAAACAGCTTGCGGATCTCCGTAAAGCCAATAACGTGACACTCCCGAAGGATGACAGCCGCGCGTTCATGCGTGATGCGGTCGCTTCAGCAGCTACGCTCAAGAAACTTTACTTCTACCCTGCAAAGGCGCCAGAAGGTCAAATCGATGTACTCGGTGTCAAAAAACGCCGCATGAAACTTCATCAAGGCGTCAACACGGTGCCGAATGGTACGGACATCGTCGAAGAACGCGTCGTGCCATTCCTGTTGACAAAAGTCTTCACGGATATGTGGCTTGAGGACGAAAACATCTACTACACAGCACAATCTCGCGGTGATAACGTCTCCGACACAATCGTTTCAATGCTCCGCGACCAGTTCTCGGCAGACATGCAGGACCTTGCCTTCAACGGTGACAAGGCTTCTGCTGTTGACTTCCTCAAAATGAAGGACGGCTACTTGAAATTAGCGCGTGAGAACGAAGACACAATCAAACATGACGTCACAGGCGACATCAAAGTCATGGATTTGCAAACTGTGCCACCAACAGTCGCACCAGAGCAACTCCGTGTCGGCAATTACGTCTGGATCATGGGCCGCGGAACGCACACGAAACTCCAAGCGGAAGTCATTGCCCGTGAGACACCAAAAGGGGATGCAGTCCTCATTGATGGAGAACTCGCTAAATTACACGGGTACTCAATCGAATTGGTCGATCACATCGAAGAAGACGTCGTCCTCTTCACACCGCTTGAAAACTTAACAGTCGTCACCGGATACGAAGTCAAGTACACACGCGCGACGCCAAGTGAGTTCGCGGTTGCGAAGGAGTCGACGTACCATTACCTGTCAGCTTCAGTGGACTTCTTGATCCGTACACCGAAAGCACTCGTCTACATCGGCGCTGACGCAGTAACACCCTGAGCCGGCTCCGTTCGCACTGACGTATGACCAGGTCGAGACCTACGGCATCTATCAAATGATGGAGGAACTCGGCCTGACGTACGATGAACTGCTGACGCAGGAGCCTTACACGATGCGTGACGTGCTGGAAAGCATGACGAAAACGGATCTGACGTCGCTCGCCGCGGAACTCGAGATCGTGGGCCGTTCGAGCATGACGAAAGCACAGCTGATTGATGCGATTCTCGCGACGCAGGAAGGAGGGGTCTGATGGGAGTCATCACCATACAGGAATTGAAAGATTATACGACGTTTGATGCGGTCGAGTCACGGAGTGACGCCCAGTTACAGGATGACATCATCCAAGCGGAAGCGGATATCTTTGATTACGTCGGGCATGAGTTCCCACCAAGTCAGTACACTCCTATCCCTCTACGCGT
The DNA here is from genome assembly GCF_000685865.1 of Exiguobacterium antarcticum DSM 14480. Lineage (GTDB taxonomy): Bacteria > Bacillota > Bacilli > Exiguobacteriales > Exiguobacteriaceae > Exiguobacterium_A > Exiguobacterium_A antarcticum. Next base: position 112,370 of record NZ_JMKS01000004.1, read on the forward strand.
CAAACTGGCGTGCAAGAAGCTCGCGGAATACTATGCCCTTTCTGCCCTCGACGAGAGCGCGGTGAAGGGCTACAAGAGCGAAAAGATTGGCGATTACAGCTATACGATGGCAGATAGCAGTGGTCTTCGCGGGAAACCCGAGATCACGGCGTTGCTCGAAGCCTTCGTCAAGCCAGTCGTCACGGAAACACCCAAGGTTAGGATGCGATTCGTATGAGTTACGACAAGTTACTCTCCGACCGCGCCGACATCTATCATCTCGACAAAACGTCTTCCGGCGGTGGCTTCGGTCTCCCGTCAGAGGACGCTTTTTCCTATCCAAGCACACCAGACATCACGAACGTACCCTGTTACCTCGTCAGAGGACGCGGGACGCTCATTCAGACTGACACCATGCACGTCTCGTCTTCGGATGACATGGCTCATTTCAAGTATGCGACCGACCTCCGGGAAGGGGACAAGGTCGTCATCGATGGGTCTGTCTACAAGGCAGGCAAGCCGCACAAGGTCAAACAACATCATCTCGAGTGCCCGCTTCAACGGGAGAGCGCGTTATGAACGGGTTTGATGAGTTTGCGAAGGACATGGAGAAGATCCGCAAGGACTTCGATGACAGTATTCCGTTGATCATGGACGCCGTCGGCGCTGAACTGCTTGCGGAAACACGGAAAGAGATTGTGCGGCAACAACTCGTCGACACCCGGGACATGTTGAACAGCTTTTCGTTGGGTAACAGCTTCAACGTGTTCGAAAAGAGTAAGGGTGGCTACTCGGTGGAAGCCGGGACGACCAATCCTTATGCGGTAGACGAATGCCGCCTTCTTCAGTAATGGAGGAGATAGTCATCGGGGTAAATCGGTAGAACTCTAGTGTTAAAAAGTTTCTAAATGACGGTCAAATATGGTATACTTTCTTTAGGAGGTGTTCCATATGCTGGACTTGATAGAAATCACTGGTATGAAGAAACAAGGGAAGCGAAATCGGAAGTTTTGTTTAGTGAAATGTAGTTACTGCGGTAAGACGGTAGAGATGAGATATGATGGATATCTAGCCTCTCAATCGTGTGGTTGTCTAAAAGCTATTAAGGCTTCAAAGACAGCTTTAGGTCTTCGAACTCACAAGTCATCCAGAACGCGACCGTATCGGATATGGATTAGCATGAAAGACCGCTGTTACAACGTTAAAAATAAACGTTATGACCGGTATGGTGGTCGAGGTATCAGTGTCTGCGATGAATGGAAGAGTGACTTTGTAGCATTCCAACAATGGGCACTTGAAAATGGGTACGATGAAAAGAAAACGATTGATCGCATTGATAACGACAAGGGATATAGTCCTGATAATTGCCGATGGGCGACTAGTAAGGAACAATCCAGAAACAGAAGTACAACATTATCCGTTTTGTACAAAGGTGCTTATTACTCGCTGGCTGAAGTTGCTGAACTATCTGGTGTTCCCCGCGATATACTGAGTAATCGTTATCGTGCAGGAGAGCGCGGAGATCGGCTTGTGCGACCAGTTGGTGAGGATTGGACGCGTATGGTTGGAGAAACGAACGCGAACGCCAAAATCACTGCTGAAATCGCACTCGACATCAAACAAAGGCTCGCTAAGAAAGAGACTGTAGTTTCTATTGCCACTTCCCACGGCGTTTCTAAATATTTAGTGCATGATATCAAGCAAGGACGTACATGGAAACACATAACAGTAGACAATACCGAGGTAACTGACTAGATTGCGAAAGGCTAGTCAGCACCGTAGAGCGTAGAGGGTGAATAAATATAATCCCTCCAAGAGACTCCGACAGCCAGTAGGCAACCATTGTGGTTGTCTTTTTTTATTGGTTGAAAATGTACGCCGAACTTGCTGGTGACAGTAAGAAGCTGAGGATAAAAAGCCACAGCGATAACAAATGATTCGTTAATTCCGGGCATTGGACGGTCGGGCGCAAGTCGTTCGTCGAACCGACGCATTTCTTCGACATCTCCGTCTACATCGCGGAGCAATACATGTCCGTCGGCATTCAAAAGAAAATCGATGCACTCATTAAACGGCGATTAGGAGGCTGACATGGCGATTCAAAAACAAAGCTCATTCCTCGCCTTCTGTCGCGCGGAATCGGGCATCACAAAGTTTTACACGGATCAAGTACCGACGTCGTTCACCGAGCGTTCGTTGTATTTGAGTCCGTCCATCTCACGGGCAGCACCTTCTGCATCGGGCATTTCCCGGCGTTTGGTCATGGCGACGGTGACGTTCTTCGCTCCGAAACGCACGACGGCACAGGCAGACGCTGAGAAGGTCTTGTTGGCGCTCGAACAGCGTCGGAACCACATCCCGCTCTATGCGGCGAACGATTCCATCATCGGCAGGTTCGAGTTACAGGAAGCCAACATCCGTGCCATCGAGAACCCGGTCGATTCGGTCGGTGCCGTCACCTTGACGGTGTCTTGGATGGAGGATACAGCACATATCATCTCACGCGGTCCGGTTGTCAATCGGGTCGCTACTTTTTTGGAATAAGGAAGGAGCACGTACATGGCATATTGGGACAAGAATGGTCCGGATCAGGTCTT
>NZ_JMKS01000005.1 GCF_000685865.1 Exiguobacterium antarcticum DSM 14480
GTCTCACGTGGTTTCTGACGCTTTCCCTTTTGTCGAAGGAGTCCAGAATCGGCCTCGACGAGGCCCATATAAATCCAACGATAAATTGTCTTGAACGAAAGTCCTTCTTCTTGGAATAATCGTCCGGCAATCTGTTCAGGGGACCACGTCTCCCGTAACTTTTCGAGGATGCGGACTCCTTTTTCGAGCGTAAACTTCGTCCGTGCACCGCACTTCTTTTTTCGCTCCACATAACGCTGGTCGGCATGGGAAGAATCATAGTGAGGATTTCGTTTCAATTCTCGTGAAATCGTAGAAGGTTGACGCCCCAGGCGTCCAGCAATCTTTCGGACAGAGAAACCTAGCTCGAGATACGTCTCTATTTTGACTCTTTCTGATGTGGTAAGATGAACATAGCTCATAACGAATCCTCCGTTGAATTTTGTGTGGTAACTCTATTCTACACGAGGTCGTTATGGGTTTTTTTGTGTTTTCAGCTAGGTGTTGCACTTAATATTACAATTCGTCAATAATAAAAAAGCTTTGTATGAACAAATTGGTGACGCTCGATTTATAAAAAGAAAAATATAAAACAGAAAATATAAAACAGAATAGAAGATTAAAGCAAAATAATTAGTTTTTTTAAAATTGATGAATAGCGAACGTTAGAATATCATTGGAATATTTAGAGAAAGTCTGGTCGCTAAAATTAGCGTTGACTTTTTTTTTACGAAAACATGTATAAATAATGTTTAATTAAAAAAGAAGTAGGGGAAATTCAAAATGTTGGCATTTAAAATTATTTGTAAGCGTTTGATATTTGATTTTAACATTAAATTTTAAAACGCTGTTAATCCAAAAGGAGGAAGAGGATCATGAGTAGAAAAGAGAATACATTTATCGACCTGTTTAATAGCCAAGCGGAAGTATTAAGCAAGGGTGAATGAATTAAAGGCACAGGGTTATAATGAAAGAGATATGTATGTCGTCGCACAAGATAAAGATTCGTTTTCTATGTTGAAAGACCCAGACAGACGTGAATGTGGATACTACGGGTGAAGAGCAGCATCAAGGGTTCATGGGGAAATTCATGGCTGCCTTCTCTGATGATTCTTCTACGGAAGCATTCAATGGTATGGGGCTAGATCGTACTGAATCAGAAAGAGTACCGTCGTCAAGTAACAGAATGGAAAATTGGTATTGTACGTAGACAGTGATTATGGGGATTCTTACGAAAAACACAATCAGAGTTATGTCAAGGATACGGTACGACTTCAGAAGTGGACCGGAATCAGGATTACGATAAATCTTCAGAAATGGATCGGACATCTACTACTGCATCAGATGTTGGGACAGAGGAAGAACGTATTCGCCTACATGAAGAACGTTTGAACGTTGATAAGAAAGAGTTCAAACTGGAGAAGTAAACGTTAGCAAACGTGTTGTCGAAGATCAACAATCCATTGAAGTCCCTGTTGAGCGTGAAGAAGTATATGTAGAACGTCGCCCAGTCAACGAGAGCGAAACGAGAACAGAGGCGTTTGTAGACGAAAATGACTCCATCCATGTCCCGCTTTCTGAAGAACGCGTTGTAGTTTCAAACAAGATGTCGTTACTGAAGAAATTGTGGTCGGGAACGGAAAGTTCAAGATACTGAAATCGTCTCAGAAACAGTTCGTCGTGAAGAAGCGGATATCGATGATGGTACGAGTACAACGAATAATCTTGATCGAGATAACAGACTTGATCGAGATAATGATCTTGATCGAAACAACGGACTTGATCGAGATGATAGAAGATAATTTTATAGTTAATTGTTAAAAGAGAGTAGCTCATCAGCTACTCTCTTTTTTGTGAAAGGTCTGGTCGCATCCTCTTACTTCGAAGAATTGCCTGAACTGAAAGTTTTAGTTATGCCCGTATTCGCTGTAGTTATGGTGATCGCGTTCGGAAAACGACGGATTCAGTTGCAAGTTCATCAATTGTTATTCAAGAAGCGTCCTGAAGAACATATTCAAGCCAAAGCAAATAAAGAAAAACGCTTCCAAAACCGAACGTTTCGGATTAATTAAAGAACTAAATTTCGCTTTTATGGTTGACCGTCCATTTTTTGCGTGCTACGATGTGTCTGTTCTTATTTTTATCATCCACTAAAAAACAAAAAATAATGCCGTATAATTCTGGGGATATGGCCCGGAAGTCTCTACAGGAACACCTTAAAGGTTCCTACTACGGCGTGCACTGATTCTGGTGTGCGCTTAAAGAAACGGCTTTTACCGCTTAGGTAACTGCCGTTTTTTTCGTTTCTTGAGACGGCTTATTTGGAAAGAGGGCAACCATGAGCACACAGATGAAACCGCAACAACCAAAACAAAAGGAGAACGCGATTGCGCGTTACTTCGATTTTAATGGACTCGGTACGAATATGCGGACAGAGTTCATCGCCGGTATGACGACCTTCTTCGCAATGGCCTACATCTTGTTCGTCAATCCGAACACGCTTGCTGAAGCCGGGATGGATGCAGGAGCAGTCTTCGGAGCAACGGCACTCGTTGCGATCATCGGTTCGGTGACGATGGGCCTACTCGCCAATTACCCAATCGCCCTGGCGCCCGGTATGGGACTCAACGCATTCTTCGCCTACAGCGTCGTCATCGGAATGGGCATTCCGTGGGAGACCGCTTTATCCGGTGTCTTGGTATCCGGACTTGTCTTCATGGTCTTGACGGCGTCCGGTATTCGCGAAACGATCATCAATGCGATTCCTGAACCCCTTAAAATGGCAGTTGCTGCCGGAATCGGTTTATTCATTGCTTTCATCGGTTTGAAAACAGGTGGTATCGTCGTCGCCAATGAAGCAACACTCGTCTCACTTGGTAATCTTGGTCAAGGAACAACATTACTTGCCGTCTTCGGATTAGTCATTTCAGCGATCTTAATGACACGTGGTATTAAAGGCGCCATCTTCTTCGGAATGATCATTACAGCGATTGCGGGGATGATCTTCGGCTTGATTCCCGTACCATCCGGTCTAGGTGAGATCGTCTCGGCGCCACCAAGCATCGCACCGACATTCGGACAAGCGTTCTTACACTTTAACGAAATCTTTACGGTACAGATGGCAGTCGTCATTTTAACATTCTTCTTCGTTGATTTCTTTGATACAGCAGGAACACTCGTTGCTGTAGCGAACCAAGCCGGTTTGATTAAAGATAATAAAGTCCCGCGTGCCGGTCGTGCCTTGATCGCGGACTCGACAGCAACGGTCGCGGGTTCGATTCTCGGAACGTCGACAACGGTCTCCTACATTGAATCGAGTGCCGGGGTCGCAGCCGGTGGACGTTCAGGGATGACGGCGATTGTCACAGGATTATTCTTTGGACTTGCCTTGTTCTTCTCACCACTACTTGCGGTGATTACGGCGCCGGTTACAGCACCGGCATTGATTATCGTGGGCGTCTTGATGGCTTCTTCGCTTCTCCAGATTGATTGGAAGAAGTTCGAATATGCAGTTCCGGCATTCTTGACGGTCATCATGATGCCACTGACGTACTCGATTGCAACCGGGATCGCGTTCGGATTCTTATTTTATCCAATCACGATGATCGCGAAAGGACGCGCGAAAGAGGTCCATCCAATCATGTATGCGATGTCCCTCGGATTCCTGGCGTACTTCATCTGGTTACACTAAGTGTTCTTGTACGTTTGACGTCTTTCTTCTATATAGAAGAAAGGCGTTTTTTTTGTTGATCAGGGAAAGGAAAGAAAGAGGAGGTGTTTTGGATGATTGAAAAAATTACAGGCCCTGTATTTGAATACTTAGCGGAAGACAAACGATTGATCAAGCTGGCCCGAAAAATCGGTTTGCCGCTAGGTGGCACATTTTTTGTTGGTGGACAGACGTTGGATGAAACCGTTGGAACCGTCCAAACGTTAAATCAAGATGGGCGGGCGGCGACCATCGATTGTTTAGGTGAGTTCATCGAATCAGAAAAAGACGCCATCGATATCGCGGATGAATGCATAAAAGTCATTCACCGTATTTCAGAAGATCAACTGAATGCCCAAGTGTCCTTGAAGCTTACATCAGTTGGTTTACGGTTAAATCCAGAAATCGCTTTTGCACAAATGACGCGCATTTTAGAAACGGCAGAACGTTTTGATATGCGCGTGACGATTAACATGGAAGAAGAGGCGGTATGTGAATCGATCATACATGTATTTGAACAGCTGCGAACAAGATTTTCAAACGTCGGCATTGCCTTGCAAGCGAATCTGTATCGCAGTCGCTTCGATCTTGAACGTTTGCAATCCACCGTTCGTGTTGTTAAAGGAGCGTACACAGGTCCAGCTGATATTTATATCGAACGGAAAGAAACCGTCGATGCGACATATTTACAGCTAGTCAAACAAAACCTTTTGCAAGGGTGTTATACGCAGGTGGCGACACATGACGAAGACATGATTCAAGAAGTTATCCGTTTCGTGCATCAACAGGGAATCGGATTCGAACAATTTGAATTCCAGATGCTGCAAGGGATGCGACCGAATCGGCAAAAGGAATTGGTAGAGGAAGGATTCCGTGTCGTGATCTATGTTCCGCATGGCGTCGACTGGTACACATATTTGATGAAACGTTTGGCGGAACGACCAGCGAACATCGTCTTTACTGCAATCAGTATGTTAAGGCTGTAACTACTTTGCAAAGGGTTCTTAAACTCTTTGTAAAGTTTTTTTTGAAATAATGCTTGTGTTTGTCGAATTTTGTTGGTATATTAATAAATGTTCCAGCGAGACGCCTTTTATAAACGGTTTGTTGGGGCTGAAAAAACTTTTCTAAAACGTGGTTGACATAATCGAAAGAACCTGTTAGTCTATTAAAGTCGCTAACACGACTTAAACGAAACGACGAACTTTGAAAACTGAACGATGAGGCAAAAAACGTATCTTCGGATACAAACAATGAATGAAGCGCAAGCTTCGTCAACGTGACTTCGGTCACAAAAACGAGCAAGTCAAACACTTTATGGAGAGTTTGATCCTGGCTCAGGACGAACGCTGGCGGCGTGCCTAATACATGCAAGTCGAGCGCAGGAAGCTCACGGAACTCTTCGGAGGGAAGTGAGGGGAATGAGCGGCGGACGGGTGAGTAACACGTAAGGAACCTGCCTTAAGGATTGGGATAACTCCGAGAAATCGGAGCTAATACCGGATAGTTCTTCAGACCGCATGGTCTGATGATGAAAGGCGCTTCGGCGTCACCTTGAGATGGCCTTGCGGTGCATTAGCTAGTTGGTGGGGTAATGGCCCACCAAGGCGACGATGCATAGCCGACCTGAGAGGGTGATCGGCCACACTGGGACTGAGACACGGCCCAGACTCCTACGGGAGGCAGCAGTAGGGAATCTTCCACAATGGACGAAAGTCTGATGGAGCAACGCCGCGTGAGTGATGAAGGTTTTCGGATCGTAAAACTCTGTTGTAAGGGAAGAATAGGCGTGAGAGGTAATGCTCACGCTATGACGGTACCTTACGAGAAAGCCACGGCTAACTACGTGCCAGCAGCCGCGGTAATACGTAGGTGGCAAGCGTTGTCCGGAATTATTGGGCGTAAAGCGCGCGCAGGCGGCCTTTTAAGTCTGATGTGAAAGCCCCCGGCTCAACCGGGGAGGGTCATTGGAAACTGGAAGGCTTGAGTACAGAAGAGAAGAGTGGAATTCCATGTGTAGCGGTGAAATGCGTAGAGATGTGGAGGAACACCAGTGGCGAAGGCGACTCTTTGGTCTGTAACTGACGCTGAGGCGCGAAAGCGTGGGGAGCAAACAGGATTAGATACCCTGGTAGTCCACGCCGTAAACGATGAGTGCTAGGTGTTGGGGGGTTTCCGCCCCTCAGTGCTGAAGCTAACGCATTAAGCACTCCGCCTGGGGAGTACGGCCGCAAGGCTGAAACTCAAAGGAATTGACGGGGACCCGCACAAGCGGTGGAGCATGTGGTTTAATTCGAAGCAACGCGAAGAACCTTACCAACTCTTGACATCCCCTTGACCGCTTGAGAGATCAAGTTTTCCCTTCGGGGACAAGGGTGACAGGTGGTGCATGGTTGTCGTCAGCTCGTGTCGTGAGATGTTGGGTTAAGTCCCGCAACGAGCGCAACCCCTATCCTTAGTTGCCAGCATTTAGTTGGGCACTCTAGGGAGACTGCCGGTGACAAACCGGAGGAAGGTGGGGATGACGTCAAATCATCATGCCCCTTATGAGTTGGGCTACACACGTGCTACAATGGACGGTACAAAGGGCAGCGAGACCGCGAGGTGGAGCCAATCCCAGAAAGCCGTTCCCAGTTCGGATTGCAGGCTGCAACTCGCCTGCATGAAGTCGGAATCGCTAGTAATCGCAGGTCAGCATACTGCGGTGAATACGTTCCCGGGTCTTGTACACACCGCCCGTCACACCACGAGAGTTTGCAACACCCGAAGCCGGTGAGGTAACCGCAAGGAGCCAGCCGTCGAAGGTGGGGTAGATGATTGGGGTGAAGTCGTAACAAGGTAGCCGTATCGGAAGGTGCGGCTGGATCACCTCCTTTCTAAGGAAAACGTCCCGTAAGGGACATGCCCATCGTTCAGTTTTGAGAGCTCGTCTCTCAGTCTCGATAAGAGACACTCGCACCTTGAAAACTGAAGACATCAACAAGACATCAAACTTTTTATAACCATGTCATTAGACGTGTGTTCTTAGAATACCAAAATGCTAGATCAAGGTATGAAGGGCGTACGGTGGATGCCTTGGCACTAGGAGCCGATGAAGGACGCGACGAACAGCGATATGCTTCGGGGAGCAGTAAGTATGCTTTGATCCGAGGATTTCCGAATGGGGGAACCCACCATCCGTAATGGGATGGGACATGTTACATGAATACATAGTGTAGCGTGAGGCAGACCCGGGGAACTGAAACATCTAAGTACCCGGAGGAAGAGAAAGCAAATGCGATTCCCTGAGTAGCGGCGAGCGAAACGGGAACAGCCCAAACCGGAGAGCATGCTCTCCGGGGTTGTAGGACACTCTATACGGAGTCAAAAAGGAAGACAGTAGGCGAACGACCTGGAAAGGCCGGCCGAAGAAGGTGACAGCCCTGTAGCTGAAACTGTTTTCCCTCCAGAGTGGATCCTGAGTACGGCGGGACACGTGAAACCCCGTCGGAATCCGGGAGGACCATCTCCCAAGGCTAAATACTCCCTAGTGACCGATAGTGAACCAGTACCGTGAGGGAAAGGTGAAAAGCACCCCGGAAGGGGAGTGAAATAGATCCTGAAACCGTATGCCTACAAGTAGTCAGAGCCCGTTAATGGGTGATGGCGTGCCTTTTGTAGAATGAACCGGCGAGTTACGATAGCGCGCGAGGTTAAGCTGATGAGGCGGAGCCGTAGCGAAAGCGAGTCTGAATAGGGCGCCATAGTGCGTTGTCGTAGACCCGAAACCAGGTGATCTACCCATGTCCAGGATGAAGGTCAGGTAACACTGACTGGAGGTCCGAACCCACGCACGTTGAAAAGTGCGGGGATGAGGTGTGGGTAGCGGTGAAATGCCAATCGAACCTGGAGATAGCTGGTTCTCCCCGAAATAGCTTTAGGGCTAGCCTCGAGGTTGAGAGTTCCGGAGGTAGAGCACTGATTGGACTAGGGGCCCCCACAGGGTTACCGAATTCAGTTAAACTCCGAATGCCGGCAACTTATACTCGGGAGTCAGACTGCGAGTGATAAGATCCGTAGTCAAGAGGGAAACAGCCCAGACCGCCAGCTAAGGTCCCAAAGTGTATGTTAAGTGGAAAAGGATGTGGCGCTGCCTAGACAGCTAGGATGTTGGCTTAGAAGCAGCCACCATTCAAAGAGTGCGTAATAGCTCACTAGTCGAGTGGCGCCGCGCCGAAAATGTAACGGGGCTAAACATACCACCGAAGCTGCGGATTCCGTAAGGAATGGTAGGGGAGCGTTCCAAACCGCTGTGAAGCTGTACCGTAAGGAGCAGTGGAGCGTTTGGAAGTGAGAATGCCGGTGTGAGTAGCGAAAAGAGGGGTGAGAATCCCCTCCGTCGAAAGCCCAAGGTTTCCTGAGGAAGGCTCGTCCGCTCAGGGTTAGTCTGGACCTAAGCCGAGGCCGAAAGGCGTAGGCGATGGATAACAGGTTGATATTCCTGTACCACCGATCCACCGTTTGAACAATGGGGGGACGCAGGAGGATAGTGACGCATGCGGATGGAAGTGCATGTGTAAGTTTCGAGACCGTCTGATTGGCAAATCCGTCAGGCATCAAAGTCGAGGAACGATGCGGAGTCCCGTAGGGACGAAGGTCACGATTTCACACTGCCAAGAAAAGCCTCTAGTGAGGTGGAAGGTGCCAGTACCGTAAACCGACACAGGTAGGCGGGATGAGAATTCTAAGACGCGCGGGATAACTCTCGTTAAGGAACTCGGCAAAATGGTCCCGTAACTTCGGGAGAAGGGACGCTCTACATTGAGTAGAGCCGCAGTGAATAGGCCCAAACGACTGTTTAGCAAAAACACAGGTCTCTGCTAAATCGCAAGATGACGTATAGGGGCTGACGCCTGCCCGGTGCTGGAAGGTTAAGGGGATGGGTTAGCGCAAGCGAAGCTTTGAACCGAAGCCCCAGTAAACGGCGGCCGTAACTATAACGGTCCTAAGGTAGCGAAATTCCTTGTCGGGTAAGTTCCGACCCGCACGAAAGGCGTAACGATTTGGGCACTGTCTCAACGAGAGACCCGGTGAAATCATAGTACCTGTGAAGATGCAGGTTACCCGCGACAGGACGGAAAGACCCCATGGAGCTTTACTACAGCCTGATATTGAGGCTTTGTGCATGATGTACAGGATAGGCGGGAGACGTCGAGACCGGAGCGCCAGCTTCGGAGGAGTCACCCTTGGGATACCGCCCTTCATGCATAGAGTCTCTAACTCGCAGCCGTCATCCGGCTGGAGGACCGTGTCAGGCGGGTAGTTTGACTGGGGCGGTCGCCTCCTAAACAGTAACGGAGGCGCCCAAAGGTTCCCTCAGAATGGTTGGAAATCATTCGTAGAGCGCAAAGGCAGAAGGGAGCTTGACTGCGAGACCTACAAGTCGAGCAGGGACGAAAGTCGGGCTTAGTGATCCGGTGGTTCCGCATGGAAGGGCCATCGCTCAACGGATAAAAGCTACCCTGGGGATAACAGGCTGATCTCCCCCAAGAGTCCACATCGACGGGGAGGTTTGGCACCTCGATGTCGGCTCATCGCATCCTGGGGCTGGAGTAGGTCCCAAGGGTTGGGCTGTTCGCCCATTAAAGCGGTACGCGAGCTGGGTTCAGAACGTCGTGAGACAGTTCGGTCCCTATCCGTCGTGGGCGCAGGAAATTTGAGGAGAGCTGTCCTTAGTACGAGAGGACCGGGATGGACGCACCGCTGGTGTACCAGTTGTTCCGCCAGGAGCATCGCTGGGTAGCTACGTGCGGACGGGATAAATGCTGAAAGCATCTAAGCATGAAGCCCCCTCCAAGATGAGATTTCCCTTTGAGTAATCAAGAAAGACCCCTCAGAGACGATGAGGTAGATAGGTCACGGGTGGAAGCATGGCGACATGCGGAGCTGAGTGATACTAATCGGTCGAGGCCTTGTTCTAGCAGATGATCTTGTTGATGACTTCAGTTTTGAGGGCGCGAGCCCGTCGTCTGGTGACGATAGCCAAGTGGTCACACCCGTTCCCATGCCGAACACGGAAGTTAAGCACTTGAACGCCGAAAGTAGTTGGGGGCTTCCCCCTGCGAGGATAGGACGTTGCCAGGCAAACGGTGGTTCTGGAGCATACGCTCAAGGGCCGCCGCTTTTTTATGGACTTTTTTTGGTTTTTTCATATATATAATAAGGAAGGAACGTGATACTCATGGCAAAAAAACAAAAAATGCGCGTCATGGTCGAAGAAAATGAAACGATCAGTGCCTGTCTCGATCGGATTGATGCCATGGGTTATCGTCCGACCGTCCGGCGGGAAGAACCGATTTTTGGACTCGATGCCAACGGTGAACCGTATCCGATTCGCCAGCAAATTGTTTTTGATTGTAAGCCGAAAATCGAATCCGATAAAATATGAATTTTTCTAAAAGACCATCGTTTCTTTAATGAAACAGTGGTCTTTTTTGTGTGATCTGACTTTTTCAAAGAGGACAGACCTTTAAAATTCCGAATGGGACACAAATTAAAAGGAATATTTCTGCTATAAAACCGAACGATGAATTTTCAGACAATTAAATTGTTCGCCTTTGGTTGACGAATCGAGTTCAGTCTTGTTAAGATGAAGGCGTGATAGGAAGATTGAATATAACACCTCGTATAATAGCAGGGATATGGCTTGCAAGTTTCTACCCGACGACCCTAAATCGTTGGACTATGGGGTATATGGATGTTCGTCGATGATTCTTTGGCGTACCTTTTTATACCCTAAGCCACCCTTTTAGACGTGGTTTGGGCTTTTTTTATGCAAAAAGGAGGAGACGAAGATGAGTAAGGTGGAAATCGGAGTCATCATGGGCAGTCAATCGGATTGGGTGACCATGCAGAAAACGTGTGATGTACTGGATCAGTTGGATATTGCGTACGAAAAGAAAGTTGTGTCGGCACACCGGACACCTGACTTAATGTTTCGTTATGCGGAATCTGCTCGGGAACGAGGATTAAAAGTCATCATTGCCGGTGCAGGCGGAGCAGCCCATCTTCCGGGAATGGTTGCTGCAAAGACGACATTACCGGTAATCGGTGTCCCAATTCAAAGCAAAGCACTTCAAGGCATCGATTCCTTACTCTCAATCGTCCAAATGCCCGGTGGTGTTCCAGTCGCGACGGTTGCGATCGGTGACGCTGGAGCAAAAAATGCGGGTTTACTTGCGGCTCAGATTCTTGGAACGGTCGACGAACGGATTGCCCGAGCTTTAGACCATATGCGGGTCGAACTAGAAGGAGATGTCATCGCTTCCGAGGTGCATCTGACATGAAACGGATTGGTATCTTAGGTGGAGGACAACTAGGTCGGATGATGGCTTTATCTGCACGGCAAATGGGCTATTCGCTCATCACGCTTGATCCAACTGAAAACGCACCGTGTGCGCAAGTAGCGGATCAACAGATTCAAGCACCGTTTACGGACGTCGAGGCAGCGAAACGACTTGCCGCCGAATCAGATGTCGTGACCTATGAGTTTGAGAATATCTCACACGAAGTAGCGGAAGCAATCGGCAATAAACTGATTCACGGGACAGAACTTTTGTTTCGGACCCAACACCGGATTCGGGAGAAAGAACTGATTGAACAGCTTGGTTACCAGGTGGCACCTTATCTGGCAATCCAGACGACCGATGATCTTATGGAAGCGAAACGGCAGCTAGGTCTTCCCTTCGTCTTAAAAACAGCACGCTTTGGTTACGATGGGAAAGGACAGACCGTCATTCGGACAGAGCTGGATTTACAAACAGCGATGAAGACCTTTGAGGCAACCGAGTATGTTGCAGAAAAATGGTTGCCGTTTGATCAAGAAATCTCCGTCATTGTCGCGCGAAGTGAGCGGGACACAAAAGTGTTCCCAGTTAGTGAAAATATCCATCAAGACAACATCCTGCATCTGTCGATCGTACCGGCACGCATCTCAAAAGACTTGGAACAACAAGCGATTGACCTGGCGAAACGTCTCGCAAACGATGTCGATTTGATTGGCACACTGGCAATCGAACTGTTCGTCGTCGGTTCCGAACTGATCGTCAACGAACTGGCGCCGCGCCCGCACAACTCGGGTCATTATTCGATTGATGCGTGCGAGACGTCACAGTTCGAACAGCACATTCGGGCCATCTGCGGACTGCCGCTTGGCGATACCCGCTTGACGACACCGGTCGTCATGGCGAACATCCTAGGTCAACATATCACAGCATTAGACGAGGCATTACCGATGTTATCCTCGCGGACGAAAGTCCATTTATACGGAAAACAGGACGCGAAACCGGGGCGGAAGATGGGGCATCTAAACATCTTGGCTGATTCGGTCGAAGAAGCGTTAGCCGAAGTTGCGCGCCTGCAGATATGGAAGGAGACGGTTAGATGATCGAACGCTATACACGTCCTGAAATGAAAGCGATCTGGACAGAACAGAACAAATTCGAAGCCTGGTTGAAAGTTGAGATTTTAGCATGTGAAGCCTGGAGTGAACTGGGAGTGATCCCAAAAGAAGACGTCCAGTTGCTTTGGGAAAATGCTTCGTTTGATGTCAATCGAATCAATGAGATCGAACAAGAGACACGCCACGACGTCATCGCCTTTACACGTGCTGTATCGGAGACACTTGGTGAAGAACGCAAATGGGTTCATTACGGTCTGACGTCAACCGACGTCGTTGATACGGCGTTATCGTATCTCTTGAAACAAGCGAATGACATCTTAGCGGCGGATCTCGATCGTTTCATTGAGATTTTAAAGGTCAAAGCAAATGAACATAAATATACGGTCATGATGGGACGTACACACGGCGTACACGCTGAACCGACGACGTTTGGTCTGAAGCTGGCTCTTTGGTACGAAGAAATGAAACGCAATAAGGTCCGGTTCGAGGCAGCACGTGAAACGGTCGAATACGGCAAGATGTCGGGGGCGGTCGGAACGTTTGCGAATATCGATCCGTTCATCGAAAAATATGTCTGTGAGAAGCTTGGTACGAAACCGGCACCGGTCTCGACGCAAACCCTGCAACGCGATCGTCATGCCCACTACATGTCGACGATCGCTTTGATTGCGACATCGATTGAAAAGATGGCGACGGAAATCCGTGGTCTTCAAAAAACGGAGACCCGTGAAGTCGAAGAATTCTTCGCTAAAGGTCAAAAGGGATCGTCGGCGATGCCGCATAAACGGAATCCAATCGGTTCGGAGAACATGACGGGTCTTGCCCGTGTCATCCGCGGCCATATGGTGACAGCGTACGAAAACGTCTCGCTGTGGCATGAACGGGATATCTCCCACTCGTCTGCGGAACGGATCATTTTGCCGGATGCGACGGGATTACTCAACTACATGTTGAACCGCTTCGGCAACATCATCAAAAATCTGACGGTGTTCCCGGAAAACATGAAACGCAACATGGACCGGACGTTTGGTGTCATCTTCTCCGGTCACGTCTTACTCGCTTTGATCGAAAAAGGCTGGTCACGTGAAGCGGCCTACGACTTCGTTCAACCACGGGCGATGCAGGCATGGGAAGAACAAATCATGTTCCGTGATGTCTTATGGCAGGAAGCGGACATTCAACAACTCTTTACAGAAGAAGAACTCGATGCTTGTTTTGATCCAACGTATCATACGAGCCGGGTCGATGAAATCTTTGAACGGTGTGGCTTGAACTAATCAACCTGGGACGGGAGTCTGACTCCCGTCTACATCTTAGGATCATGGGGGACGAAATCGATGCAACCACTTTATGAAGGCAAGGCGAAACGGTTATACACGACGCAGGATCAGGATGTGCTCCGCATCGTTTACAAAGACGAAGCTACGGCATTTAATGGAGAGAAGAAGGCAGAGTTTGCCGGTAAGGGAGAACTCAACAACCGTTTGACGAGCCACTTTTTTGAGGTTCTCGCAGCGGCGGGAATTCCGACCCACTTCATTGAACGAACATCGGAGCGCGAACAGCTCGTACGTCGTGTCACTATCATTCCACTGGAGGTCGTCGTTCGAAACGTCGTCGCCGGCAGTCTCAGTAAACGGCTTGGCATCGAAGAAGGAACGGTCCTCGAGACGCCGATTGTCGAGTTTTATTATAAGGATGACAGCCTAGGTGATCCGCTTGTCACACCGGCACACATCAATTTACTGAAGATTGCGACTACGGAGGAACTTTCCTTGCTCGAACAGGAAGCACATCGTGTCAATGACGTCTTACGTCCCTACTTTGATAACAAGGGCATCACACTCGTTGATTTTAAACTGGAATACGGTAAAACACCGGCCGGCGAAGTTCTGCTGGCGGACGAAATCTCACCGGACACGTGCCGGTTATGGGATAAGGAAACGGGCGAACACCTTGATAAAGACGTCTTCCGCCGTAATATCGGATCACTGATCGACACATACCAAACACTATTCAATCGCCTAGGGGGAAACGGACAATGAAAAAGGTTACAGTAGCGGTCGCATTACGGGAAAGTATTTTAGATCCACAAGGTGTCGCGGTCAAAGGCGGTCTCGTCCAGCTTGGTTTTGCAGGTGTCGAAGAAGTTAGAATCGGCAAGCGGATCGAACTGCTCGTCGCGGACGAAACAACGGACACGATGATCCATGAGATGTGTCAGAAACTGCTCGTCAATACCGTGATGGAAGATTATCAGTTTGAGATTGAAGAGGTGACACCGGCATGAAGTTCGCAGTCATCGTCTTTCCCGGATCGAACTGTGATTTAGATATGTATCATGCTGTCAAAGACGCACTCGGCGAAGAAGCGGACTACGTCTTCCATACAGAAACGTCCCTTGAAGGATACGACGGCGTCTTGTTACCAGGCGGCTTTTCCTACGGCGACTATCTCCGGTGTGGAGCGATCGCTCAGTTCTCACCGATCATGGAGGAAGTGAAACGCTTTGCGGCAGAAGGCAAAACGGTCCTCGGCGTCTGCAACGGATTCCAAATTCTTGTTGAAGCGGGGCTTCTCCCGGGTGTCTTGCACCGCAATACGGGACTGAAGTTCATGTGCCGGACGGTTGAACTGAAGGTCGAAAACAATGAGACTCGTTTTACATCCGACTATGCAGCGCAAGAAACGATTACGATTCCAATCGCACACGGAGAAGGCAACTATTACTGTGACGATGCGACGTATGCGATGTTACAGACGAACCGACAAATTGCCTTTACGTATACCGATAACCCGAACGGATCACGCGGCGATATCGCCGGCATCACGAATAAAGCCGGGAACGTTCTCGGCATGATGCCACACCCGGAACGGGCAGTTGAGCTGCTGACCGGCGGAACTGATGGACTTAAGTTATTCACTTCACTCGTCAAACAGGGGGCACATCATGTTAAAACAACAGTCTGAACCAACGATGGAGCAAATTCAGGAACAACGGATCTACGCAACGATGGGACTGAGCGACGCGGAATATGAGATGGTCGTCAACTTACTCGGACGCCAACCGAACTACACAGAAATCGGATTGTTTTCCGTCATGTGGTCGGAGCACTGTTCGTACAAGACGTCGAAGCCGGTCTTACGTCAGTTTCCGACGACAGGTCCACGCGTCCTGCAAGGTCCGGGTGAAGGAGCCGGTGTCGTCGACATCGGGGATAATCAAGCCGTCGTCTTTAAAATCGAGAGTCACAACCATCCGTCAGCCGTCGAACCGTACCAAGGGGCAGCGACCGGTGTCGGTGGCATCATTCGCGATATCTTTTCGATGGGAGCCCGTCCGGTCGCCTTGATGAACTCGCTTCGGTTCGGTCACCTCGGTACACCACGTGTCAATCAACTGTTTGAACAAGTGGTCGCTGGAATTGCCGGATACGGGAACTGTGTCGGGATTCCGACGATCGGAGGAGAAGTCGGCTTTGATCATTCGTATGAGGGCAACCCGCTCGTCAATGCGATGTGTATCGGCTTGATCAACCATGAAGACATTCAAAAGGGTCTCGCAAAAGGCGCGGGAAACTCCGTCATGTACGTCGGAGCCGCAACCGGACGCGACGGCATTCACGGGGCAACCTTTGCCTCAGAGGATCTCGGGGAAGATACGGAAGCGAAACGTCCGGCCGTTCAGGTCGGGGATCCGTTCATGGAGAAACTCTTGATCGAAGCGTGTCTTGAAATCGTCGGTCATCCGGCGCTTGTCGGCATGCAGGATATGGGAGCCGCCGGACTGACCTCGTCGTCAGCCGAGATGGCTTCGAAAGCCGGTATGGGGATCGAGATGCATCTGGACGATGTCCCGCAACGGGAAACCGGGATGACCGCTTACGAAATGATGTTATCGGAATCACAAGAACGGATGTTGTTAGTCGTTGAACGCGGACGCGAAGCAGAGATCGAAGCAATCGTCAGCAAATGGGGACTCCATGCGGTGCATGTCGGAGAAGTCATCGACGAGAAAGTGCTTCGTTTGGTCCACCACGGTCAAATCGTGGCGGAAGTACCGGTTGATGCGCTCGCAGAAGAAGCACCGGTCTATAACAAACCATCCCGTGTCCCGGCATATTATGAAGAGTTCCAAACGATGGAGGAAACGTTACCGGTCGTTGAGGATGTGGTCGAAACATGGCGTTCCTTGCTCAAACAACCGACGATTGCTTCAAAACGTTGGGTCTACGACCAATACGATCATATGGTCCAAACATCAACGGTCGTCGCACCAGGTTCTGATGCAGCCGTCATCCGGGTTCGCGGAACGAACAAAGCACTCGCGATGACGACAGACTGCAACAGCCGTTTTGTTTACCTCGATCCATTCGTCGGTGGACAGATTGCTGTCGCCGAAGCGGCCCGCAACATCGTTGCCAGCGGTGCAACACCACTCGCGATCACCGACTGCCTAAACTTCGGAAACCCGGATAAACCGGAAGGCTTCTGGCAACTGCAACAAGCGACGGCAGGAATGGCAGAAGCGTGCCGCGTGCTTGAGACACCGGTCATTGGCGGAAACGTCTCGCTCTATAACGAATCAGCTGGAAAGGCCGTTCATCCGACGCCAGTCGTCGGGATGGTTGGTCTTCATGAACAGACGGAGTGGATTACGACACAACACGTCAAGCAAGCAGGCGACGCGGTATACATTCTTGGTGAGACGTTACCTGAGTTTGGTGGAAGTGAGCTCCAATACATGCAGTTTGAGAAGTCCTTTGGTAAAGCACCGCAAATTGATTTAGCGCTCGAACAAAAACGACTTCTGGCATTACAAGCATCCGTTCAAGCGGGACTTGTCACGGCAATCCATGACGTGGCAGAAGGCGGTCTCGCTGTTGCATTAGCCGAGATGACATTCGGAACGACACTTGGTCTTGAAGTGACATTTGACGGTCCAGCCCTTCATCTGTTCAGTGAATCGCAATCACGTTTCGTCGTGACGGTGAAGCCGGAGCATGAAGCGGCCTTCGTCAAGCAGACAGGTGCTCACAGATTAGGAACGGTCACGGATCAAGATGCTTTGCAAATCAAGACTAACGATACACTCATCGAAGCGACACGTTCGACACTGCAAGCCGACTGGGAAGGGGCGATCGCGTGTTATATGACATCAAAGGATTAAACGAAGAGTGTGGGGTATTCGGGATTTTCGGACAACCGGAAGCGGCACAACTCGCGTATTACGGTCTTCACAGCTTACAACACCGAGGGCAGGAAGGAGCGGGCATCGTCGCAAGTGACGGCAACCTACTCCTGCCACACCGGGGGCAAGGACTCGTGACGGAAGTTTTCTCACAAGAAACACTGGATTCCTTATCAGGACACCATGCGATCGGACACGTCCGGTATTCGACGGCCGGGGGCAATACGCTTGAAAATACACAACCGCTCCATTTTAAATCACGGACCGGCGACTTGGCGCTTGCGCATAACGGAAATCTTGTCAACGCGGATTCGTTAAAACATTTACTCGAAGCAGAAGGCGCTATCTTCCAAACGACGAGTGATACGGAAGTCGTCGCCCACCTCGTCAAACGCAGTAAGTTACCAACGCTTGAAGACCGGATTGCCGATAGTCTGGCCCGGCTCGTCGGCGCATTCGCCTTCCTGTTTTTAACGGAAGATACGTTGTACGTCGCCGTCGATCCACACGGTCTGCGTCCGTTGTCGCTCGGGAAAACACCGGACGGCGGAATCGTCTTTTCGTCAGAAACCTGTGCCTTTGACATCGTCGGTGCCGAATTCATTCGGGATATCGAGCCAGGGGAGCTCGTGACCATCACGACGTCCGGCATGTCATCACGCCAGTATATGGAACCACATGAGCGGGCGATGTGTTCGATGGAATACATCTACTTTTCCCGCCCTGATTCGATGATTGATGGGGTCAATGTCCATACGGCACGAAAAGCACTTGGCAAAAAGATGTTCGAAGAAGCACCGGTCGAGGCAGACGTCGTCACCGGAGTCCCGGATTCGAGTATTTCCGCTGCCATCGGTTATGCGGAAGCGAGTGGGATTCCGTATGAAATGGGACTGATCAAAAACCGTTACGTCGGACGGACGTTCATCCAACCGTCGCAAGAATTACGCGAACGTGGCGTCAAAATGAAGTTGTCGGCCCTGCGTGGTGTCGTCAACGGAAAACGGGTCATCATGGTGGACGACTCAATCGTCCGCGGTACGACAAGCCGCCGTATTGTCGGCTTGTTACGGGAAGCCGGCGCAACGGAAGTCCACGTCCGCATCACGGCACCGCCGATCACGAATCCGTGTTATTACGGCATCGATACTTCTTCAAAAGACGAATTGATTTCCGCCCGTTTGACACCCGGTGAAATTTGCCGGGAGATCGGTGCTGATTCACTTGAGTTTCTGTCTGTGACCGGGATGGTCCATGCGATCGACCGTCCGTTCGAAGGTCCGTTAAAAGGGCAGTGTACGGCTTGTTTCACAGGTGAATATCCAACGCCAATCGGTGCGCTAGAACTAGAAGCTAAACTTTGAACAGATGGGGGAACAAAGCATGAGTAAACAATACGAAGCAGCAGGTGTCAGCCTGACAGCAGGATACGAATCCGTTTCTCGAATGAAAAAACATGTGGCCCGCTCGATGCGCAAAGAAGTCATGACGGGACTCGGCAGTTTCGGTGCAATGTTCGACCTCAGCCAATTGAATCTGAAAGAACCGGTTCTCGTCAGCGGTACGGATGGCGTCGGTACGAAGCTGAAGCTCGCTTTCGCCCTCGACCAGCACGATACGATTGGGATTGATTGTGTCGCAATGTGTGTCAACGACATCATCGTCCAAGGCGCAGAACCACTGTATTTCCTCGATTACATCGCCCTTGGGAAAGCGATCCCGACAAAGATTGAACGAATCGTCGCCGGTGTCGCCGAAGGCTGTGTCCAGTCCGGCTGTACATTGATTGGCGGGGAAACGGCAGAAATGCCGGGTATGTATGCAGACGGTGAATACGACATCGCAGGATTTGCGGTCGGCGCCGTCGAAAAACAAAAATTGATCACAGGAGAACACGTTCAACCAGGCGACGTCATTTTAGGTCTCGCCTCGTCCGGTGTCCATTCGAATGGTTTTTCACTCGTCCGAAAAATCGTCAAAGAAAGTGGTCTTCGTTATGAAGATGAGTTGATGATGTTCGGCAGTACGATTGGCAATACATTATTGATGCCAACCCGGATTTATGTCGAAGCGGTCAAAGCGGCCCTTGAGACGGAAAAAATTCAGGCGATGGTCCATATTACCGGCGGCGGTTTTTACGAAAACGTTCCGCGTGTCCTTCCTGAAGGATGTGGTGCGACGTTTGACCCACAAAAATGGCCGAACCTCCCCGTCTTCGATTGGCTCGAACAAGCCGGAAACGTGCCGCGTCACGATATGTACAACGTCTTCAACATGGGTATCGGCTACATGCTGATCGTCAAACCGGAAGATGTCGGAGCGGTCACGGCACGTCTTGCCCGTGCCAACGAGACGGTTTATACGATCGGGACGGTGACGCGTGAAGAAGGTGTTCGGATTAACGGAGTCGATCAATGAAGATTGCCTGTTTTGCCTCGGGAAGTGGCAGTAATGTCGAAGCCTTATTCGAAGCGATTGAAACAGGGCGTCTGCAGGCAACGATTGAACTCGTCGTCTGTGATCAAAAACAAGCAAAAGTGATTGAACGGGCCCGCAATTGGGGTTGCGATGTATTTGTCTTCACCGCAAAAGAGTATCCCGACAAACCGTCGTTCGAACGGGAAATCGTCGCAGAGTTAGAGAAACGGCACATCGAACGGATCATCCTCGCAGGATACATGCGTCTGATTGGTGATGTCCTGCTGTCGCATTATGCAGGGCGAATCGTCAACATCCATCCGTCGCTGCTCCCTGCTTTTCCCGGAAAAGATGCAATCGGCCAAGCATTTCGTGGCGGAGTCAAAATCACAGGTGTTACAATTCATATAGTCGATGAAGGCATGGACACAGGACCGATCATGGCACAAGAAGCGGTCCGGATTACAGAGAATATGACACGCGAGACGCTCCAGCAGGCGATTCAGCAAGTAGAGCATAGACTGTATCCGCAAGTCATCGAAGAGTGGATCAAAGAGGAGGCAAACGTATGAGAGCGTTAATCAGTGTATCAGACAAAACAGGAATCGTAGAACTCGGGCAAGCCATGCATCAGGCAGGAATTGAACTTGTTTCAACAGGTGGAACACATCAAGTTCTTGAAGCGGCAGGACTTCCGGTCATTGGTATCAGCGAGGTCACCCAGTTTCCAGAGATGCTGGACGGGCGGGTCAAGACCCTTCATCCGATGGTCCATGGTGGACTACTCGGGCGCCGCGATCTCGAAAGCCACCGGGAACAGATGGCAGAGCAACAGATTAAGCCGATTGATTTTGTTGTCGTCAATCTGTATCCGTTCAAAGAAACGGTCATGAATGAGGACGTCTCGTACGCCGATGCAATCGAAAACATCGATATCGGCGGACCGAGCATGATTCGTTCTGCCGCAAAAAATCATGCCGCAGTGACGGTCGTCGTCGATCCGGCAGATTACGCAGCCGTCATCAACGAGATTCATCTTGGTGGGACGACGTTTGAAACGCGTCAAAAACTAGCGGCAAAAGCATTCCGGCATACGGCAGCTTACGATGCCTTGATTGCCGACTACTTCTTGACACAGACGGGTGAAAAATTCCCGGATCAATTGACGATCACGCTCGAGAAGGTCCAGGATTTGCGGTACGGAGAAAATCCACACCAAGAAGCAGCCTTTTACAAAACACCGATTTACCGCGGGGCATCCCTTGCTTCAGCCAAGCAACTCCACGGTAAAGAATTGTCCTACAACAATATCCAGGATGCCAATGCAGCACTTGAGATTTTGGATGAGTTCCGCGAAGCGGCAGCCGTCGTCGTCAAACATATGAATCCGTGTGGCGTCGCCGTTGGTCCGACAATCGACGAAGCCTTCCGCCGGGCGCATGCGGCGGATCCGGTCTCGATCTTTGGTGGAATCGTTGCCTTAAACCGCGAAGTCGATCTCGCGACAGCTGAACAGTTAAGCGGGATTTTCCTTGAAATCATCATCGCACCGTCCTTTACGGAAGAGGCATTTACATTACTTGCAGCGAAGAAAAACCTTCGTTTACTCGAACTGGATGTCAAACGGGTCCAAGCTATCCGTTATACGGCAGTTGCCGGTGGTATGCTCGTCCAAGATAGTGATGACGAGACACTGGACGATGCGTCAGCACGCGTCGTGACGGAGCGGAAACCGACCGCAGCAGAATGGGAAGATTTAAAACTCGCTTGGCGTGCCGTGAAACATGTCAAATCGAATGCCATCGTGATCGCGAAAGACGAAGTGACGGTCGGCGTCGGTGCGGGACAAATGAATCGAGTAGGTTCGGCGAATATCGCCATCACGCAAGCAGGCGACAAAGCAATCGGTGCCGCGATGGGGTCAGACGCGTTCTTCCCGATGGGGGATACGGTCGAAGCGGCAGCCGCAGCTGGCATCACAGCGATTATTCAACCGGGCGGCTCGATTCGCGACCAGGAATCAATTGATGCCTGTAACAAACACGGCATCACGATGATCTTTACGAACGTGCGTCATTTCAAACACTAAGCGGAGGCGATCCGAATGAAAGTATTAGTAGTCGGTAAAGGTGGACGCGAGCATGCGCTCGTGTGGAAACTGGCACAAGATGTTCGCATCGATACGATTTATGCTGCACCTGGAAACGTCGGGATGACAGAAGCGATTTGTGTCCCGATTCGCGAAGACGCAATCGGTGAGTTGGTTCAGTTCGCCCGCGATGAGCAGATTGATTGGACGATCGTCGGACCTGAAGGCCCACTCGTCCTTGGAATCGTCAACGCGTTTCAAGCCGCTGGACTGAATATCTTTGGACCGTCGCGGGAAGCAGCGGCGATTGAAGGCAGTAAACAGTTTGCGAAAGCGTTGATGGATCGGGCCGGCATTCCGACGGCAGACCATGCTGTTTTTACGTCAGCTGTCGAAGCGAATG
Source organism: Exiguobacterium antarcticum DSM 14480 (assembly GCF_000685865.1). Lineage (GTDB taxonomy): Bacteria > Bacillota > Bacilli > Exiguobacteriales > Exiguobacteriaceae > Exiguobacterium_A > Exiguobacterium_A antarcticum. Next base: position 22,230 of record NZ_JMKS01000005.1, read on the forward strand.
CCTACATTCGGACGCAAGGGGCGCCAATCGTCATCAAGGCCGATGGTCTAGCGGCAGGAAAAGGTGTCACCGTCGCCACGACGACGACAGAAGCAATCCGAGCGGTCGAAGAAATTTTCGCCGGGGATTTTGGAGAGCAGAGCAGTGTCGTGATCGAAGAATGTTTAGTTGGAGAAGAATGTTCGTTGATGGCATTTGTTCATGAAGAAACCGTCATTCCGATGGTCTTGTCGCAAGACCATAAGCGGGTTTTTGATGGTGATCAAGGTCCGAACACGGGGGGGATGGGTGCTTATAGTCCACTGCCGCAGTTTGACGAACAAGCGGTGACGGAAGAAGCGATGCAGCGTGTCCTCCGCCCACTTGTCGAACAGATGGCAAGTGAAGGCATTCCGTTCACCGGCTTTTTATACGCCGGGCTGATGTTGACCGATCGTGGACCTTCTGTCATTGAATTCAATGCGCGTTTTGGGGATCCGGAAACGGAAGTGATTTTGCCACGCCTGGAAACACAACTATTAGATGTCATCATTCCATTGATGCAAGGAGATGTGCCGGAAGTCGTCTGGTCGTCGGAGTCGGTCGTCGGTGTCGTCATCGCCGCGAACGGTTATCCGGAACATCCGGAAACGGGACATCTCGTTCGAACGGATACGATTGGCTCAGGTATAACCGTCTTTCATGCAGGAACTGTCGCCGGTGAAGACGAGACGGTGTTGTCAGCAGGAGGACGTGTTCTCGTCTGCGTCACGAAGGCTCCGACGATGGAGGAAGCAGTTTCGACGATCTATCAAGGTCTGGATTCGTTTGATCGGACGGGCTTCTTTTACCGGACGGATATCGCCAAAAAGGCATTTCGAACAACATGAGTGTTAGTCATGAACAAGTCGGTCTCTCTCACGTCTCGGTGAGTGGACCGACTTTTTTTGTATCTAGCGCCGAACGACGCTTGTCTTCCTTGTCCGATTTGTGTTATTTTGGCGAAATGAGTCGAATTAAAGACAAATAAGCTTGAAACTTTTCCGCTAACATTTTAGTATAAGAACTATAAGAAAGCGTTTTCAAACTATAAAGGAGGTCGAGCTTTCATGAAAAAAAATTGTGGACGGTCCCCATGGACGAAAACAGAAGTCCGTTCTCATCAGGCGGTCATCAATGGAAAGCTTGCGCCTACACTCGTGATTGAAAATGCGACGTACTTAAACCAAGGCCTCAAAGCATGGCGAACGGCTAACATCTGGATCAGTGGTGACCGGATCATCTATGTGGGACCGGAGATGCCAGAAACGGCAGATGAAGTCTACGATGCTTCCGGGAAGTTCATCGTTCCAGGTTACATCGAGCCACATGCCCACCCCTTCCAGCTCTACAATCCAGCGACGCTCGCAAAATTTGCGGCAGAACGCGGAACGACGACACTTGTGAACGATAATATGCTCCTTTTATTAGAGCCCGTGGAGCAAGCGTTTGCGCAGGTTGACGCATTAGCAGACCTTCCGACCTCGATGTATTGGTGGGCACGACTCGATGCGCAGACGGAGCTCGACTCCGACAGTATCGCGATTGACAACAAGCGGGTTCAGGCATGGCTGAAGCATCCCCAAGTGATCCAGGCCGGTGAACTGACGGGTTGGCCACGTCTGTCACAAGGTGATGACGAATTGTTGCAATGGATGCAAGATGCGATGAAACTCGGGAAACCGATTGAAGGACATTTCCCGGGAGCGTCCGCGAAGACGTTGACGAAGATGGCACTTTACGGCGTGACGAGTGATCATGAAGCGATGACTGTCGAAGAAGCCCTGACCCGACTGGAACTTGGATATACGACGACGATCCGCTACTCGTCGATTCGTCCGGACTTACCGGATATTTTTGCGGGACTCGTCGAAGCCGGACTACAAAATTACGAAAAGGTGCTCGTGACGACAGATGGTTCGACTCCGTCGTTTTATAAATCCGGTTTGATGGATGAGACGATTCGTCTGATGCTCGCTGCCGGAATCACGACTGAGGATGCTTACCGGATTGCCTCTTATAATGCGGCACGTCACTTTAACCTGGATCATCTGCTCGGAAGCATCGCACCCGGACGGATTGCCCACCTGAACATCTTAGAAGCAAAAGACCAACCGACACCAGTTGACGTCTTAGCAAGAGGAACATGGGTCCGCAAAAACGATATCCCGTGTTACCCGGTCGAAGCGCTTGATCGTGCACTGGCATTGATGCCAGTCTCTGAAGTCGGGATTGATTTGACGGAACAAGACTTTTCTTTCAGCATGCCGGTCGGACTCGAGATGGTCAATTCCGTCATCATGAAGTTGTATCAGATTGAACATGATACAAGCATGCAAGTCCTGCCGACCGGATGTGATGAATCCTATTTGATGCTTGTGGACCGGGAAGGGAAATGGCGTTTGAATACCGTCCTGAAAAACTTTGCGACGCATGTCGGGGGACTCGTCAGCTCCTATTCGATTAGTGGGGATATCTTACTGATTGGAAAATCAAAACGTGACATGCAGATTGCGTTTGAGCGGATGAAATCATTTGGTGGTGGTGTCGTCCTAGTCGATGACGGGGAAGTGATTGCGGAAGTTCCGCTCACATTGATGGGGCAGACGTCTGATTTACCGTTAGAAGAGTTGATTGTTCAAGAAACGGCACTCCGGGAAGCCTTATTTGCACGAGGATACCAGTTCGAAGATCCGATCTATACGTTGCTGTTCCTTGCTTCGACACACTTGCCGTATGTCCGGATCACACCGCAGGGAATCTATGAAGTCCTGCGGAAGAAAGTACTTTTCCCGGCAATTTTGCGCTGACGCTTGAAATTTAAAACGTCGCACTTTAAACTGTTAAAGAGCAATGAATGGGAAAGGGAGTTAAACGATGCAACTTGATAAATTGCGTGGAAAAGAACTCGATCAATTATTTACAGCCATCATGAAGATGGATTCATTAGAAGATTGTTATACCTTGTTTGAAGACTTGGCGACCGTCAATGAAATCCAGGCATTGGCACAGCGCCTTGAAGTCGCACGACAATTGCGTGAAGGAAATACCTATCATAAGATCGAGAAGGCGACGGGTGCTTCGACAGCGACGATTTCCCGTGTCAAACGTTGTCTGAACTATGGTTCTGGCGGCTATGATTTAGCACTCGCACGATTAGGTCTTGAAGAGAAGGAAGTAGCGGATAACTAACCGGTTATCCGCTATTTCTGCGAAGGAGGACGACGCCGGATGGATTTAGCGTTTCAACAAAAAATTCAACATTTCATTCGAAAACTGACGCCGATCCAGTCACTCGTCATTATTTATTTCGTTGCCGTCATCATCGGAATTATTTTGCTTGGATTACCTTGGTCGACACAAGGGGATTACAATTGGGATTTTACGGATCTTGTGTTCATGGCCGTCAGCTGTGTCAGTGTGACCGGTTTGACGACGGTATCTGTTTCGGATACATTTACGACGTTTGGCTATTTCATGATCATGCTGTTAGTCCAGGTTAGCGGGATTGGTCTGATGTCGCTCCATATCGCGATGTGGGTCATTCTCGGGAAACGAATTGGTTTTCGGGAGCGGCAACTTGTCGTCCGTGACCAAAATCAGACGACGATGCAAGGGGTCGTCAAATACATTCGTGAAGTCATCTTAATTATTTTATCAATCGAAATCATTGGAGCCTTGATTTTAGGCTTCTATTATACGAAGTACTTTCCGACGCTAGGTGAAGCGATGTTACAAGGGTTGTTTGGTTCTGTCAGTGCGACGACGAATGCCGGTTTCGATATCACGGGAGAGTCGTTGTTGCCGTTTCGGGGAGATCTCTTCGTCGTCTTCATGCAAATCGTCTTGTTGACGCTTGGGGCGATCGGGTTCCCGGTCTTGGTTGAAGTCCGGCGCTATATCTCCTACCGGGCGACACGTCAATCAACGCGTCAACCGTATCATTTTTCATTATTCACGAAATTGACGGCTTCGACGTTCTTTATTTTGGTCCTGTTCGGAACAGCCAGCCTGCTGCTGTTTGAATGGAATCAGTCGTTTAAAGGGTTGCCGGTCGGTGAAAAGCTGGTTGATGCCTTGTTCCAATCCGTCACGACCCGAAACGGCGGGCTGACGACGGTCGACATCACGACCTTCTCGCAAGCTTCGATTTTTGTTTTATCGATTCTGATGTTTATCGGGGCGTCGCCTTCTTCCGTTGGGGGAGGGATTCGGACGACGACGTTTGCCGTCGCCGTTCTCAGTGTCATTGCCTTTATCCGCGGGGAGTATGGGATTAAGATTTTTGGGCGTGAGATCGGACAGTCCGATATTTGGAAAGCATTTGTCGTCATCGTCGTCTCGACCGGTGTGACGATGATTGGATTGATCGTCTTGTTGATCTTTGAAGATGCCCCGTTCCTCGTGTTATTTTTTGAGGCCTGTTCCGCGTTTGGGACAACCGGGCTGTCGCTTGGCATTACGAGTGAATTATCTGATGTCGGAAAATGGACGTTATCCGTCTTGATGTTCATCGGACGAATCGGTGTCATTTCCTTTGTGCTCCTGCTCAAAGCCAACCAGCCGAAACGGAATTACAATTATCCAAAAGAATCGGTCATCATCGGTTAAGGAGGTTGCGACATGCAACGTACATTTTGGATCAACTTTGGTTATATCTTTATGGTTCCCGCCTTACCGTTTTTAGCACTCGTCAACGGTCGAGCCCTTTGTTCACCGGACTCGCCGTTGCTCGATGTCCCTATCCTTGGTTTTTTCTTAGCCGAACCGTGGGCATTTGCTGTTATTTACGCCTTCCTCGCCTTTGGACTTGCCGCGTTGTTGACGAAACGCCAAGTCCGGACTTGAAAGGTGTGTCCCATCTCGCTCTGCGCGGGATGGGTTTTTGTTTTATACTGGACACAGCGAATGAAAAGAGAGGGTGGAACACACATGTTGTTACCGTATAATGAATGGCGTCATGTCTTTAAGCTCGATCCGGCAAAGGAAATTGAAGAAGACGCCCTCCAAGCGATTGCTACGTCAGGAACCGACGCCATCATCGTCGGAGGAACCGATGACATCACACTCGATGCGACACTTGATTTACTGATGCGGTTGCGTCGTTACCCTGTCGCGGTGGCGCTCGAAGTATCGGAACTAGAAGCGGCGACGATGGGATTTGATACGTATTTGACGCCAAGCGTGCTCAATAGTGGCACACTGGAACACGTCATTGAAAAGCAAGTCGAGGCGCTAGAAGAAGTGGGGCATATGCTGGCACATGCGGACCTTGTCGGGGAAGGGTATATCGTACTGAATCCTGATGCCAAGGTCGCCCGTGTCACGCAAGCAAAGCAACTAGCGGACAATACGGTCATTGCATACGCACAACTCGCAGACAGTGTGTTCCGGATGCCGGTTATTTATTTAGAGTATAGCGGTATCTACGGTGATCCAAAGCTTGTCGCTTCGGTCAAACGCGTGCTGAAGCAAGGTCGCTTGTTTTATGGCGGCGGCATTGACTCTGCCGAACGGGCGAAAGAAATGTTGGCGTATGCCGATACGATCATCGTCGGCAATATCATCTATGAGAATTTAGAGGCAGCACTTGCGACAGTAGCTGCAACACGATAAAATATAAGAACAAAAGTTCGGAATACAGAAATGAGGCTATTTAGATGTTTAATTTAAGTGAACAGCTTGTCAGCGGATTGAATCCGGAGCAAGCAAAAGCAGTCAAGCATACGGACGGACCGTTGCTGATCATGGCGGGAGCCGGATCAGGGAAAACACGTGTCCTGACACATCGGGTCGCCTATTTAATGGCTGCGAAACAAGTCGCACCTTGGAATATCCTGGCGATCACGTTTACGAATAAAGCAGCACGTGAGATGCGTGACCGGATTTCCCGTCTTGTTGGTGGTGTCGCCAATGACATCTGGGTATCAACCTTCCATTCGATGTGTGTCCGGATGTTACGTCGCGATATCGAAAAAATCGGCTATAACCGTAACTTTACGATTCTCGATTCAAGTGATCAGCAGTCGGCACTTAAATTAGTCCTGAAAGAACAAAATCTCGATCCGAAAAAATGGGATCCACGATCGATGTTGTCGATCATCTCGAGTCAAAAAAATGAACTTCGCAGTGCCGAGTTTTACGCCTCAATCGTCACGAACCCTTATGAAAAAACGGTCGCTGAGATCTACAAAGGATACGAAGCGATTTTACGCCGGAACAATGCCCTTGATTTTGATGATTTGATTGGTAAAACGACGGAGTTGTTCAAACAAAATCCGGACGTCCTGGCGTTTTACCAACGAAAATTCCAATACATCCATGTCGATGAGTATCAGGATACGAACAAAGCTCAATATGATCTCGTCAACCTCCTAGCAGCAGCGCATCAAAATCTATGTGTCGTCGGGGACTCGGATCAATCCATTTATCGTTGGCGTGGAGCGGATATCGCTAACATTCTTTCGTTTGAAGAAGATTATCCGACGGCGAAAGTCATCCTGCTTGAACAAAACTACCGATCGTCGAAACGCATTCTGGACGCAGCGAACCATGTCATCCAAAACAACAGCACCCGTAAAGATAAAAAACTGTGGACGGAAAACGCGGAAGGCGAAAAACTGGTGATCCATACAGCAGAAAACGAACGGGAAGAAGCGTTCTATATCGTTCAGGAAATCCGCAATGCTTTGCGTTACGGGATGAAATTAAACGATGTCGCGATTCTGTACCGGACCAATGCCCAGTCACGGGCGATTGAGGAAACGTTGCTCAAATCGAATGTTCCGTACAAAATGATTGGCGGCACGAAGTTCTACGATCGGAAGGAAATCAAGGATGTCTTGGCTTATCTGCGTCTGATTTCGAATCCGAACGAAGATTTATCGTTTGCCCGCATCGTCAATGAACCGAAGCGCGGAATCGGCGCGACGACGATCGATAAATTACGCGATTTCGCGGACTTACAGGGCGTTTCCCTGATGGAAGCGATCCGTGACATCGAATTGTCGAGCATCGCCCCGAAAACGGCAGCAAAACTGACGGACTTCCGAACGATGATTCTTGGTCTGCAACAGATGCAAGAATTCATCAGCTTATCCGAGCTGGTGGAAGAAGTGCTTGAGAAAACCGGCTACCGTCAAGTCTTAAAAGAAGACAAGACACTGGAAGCACAAAGTCGTCTCGAGAACATCAACGAGTTCATCACGGTTGCGCAAAACTTTGAAAAAGAGACCGAAAAAGCAGATCCGGAAGAACAAACCATCATCGCTTTCTTAACCGATTTGACGTTGGTCGCTGATGTCGACTCACTGGATGAAAGTGATCCGGGGGAGCAGGTAACCTTGATGACGTTACACTCAGCGAAGGGGCTCGAGTTCCCGATCGTCTTCCTGATCGGAATGGAAGAAGGATTGTTCCCGCACAGCCGCTCCCTGCAGGATGAAGATGAAATGGAAGAAGAACGCCGTCTTGCTTACGTTGGGATTACACGGGCTGAAAAACGCCTGTATCTCTCGCACGCGCGGATGCGTTCGCTCTATGGTCGGACGAATGCCAATCTCGAATCCCGTTTCCTTGCCGAATTACCGGAGGAAGTACTGGAACGGACCGGTAAAAAACCGAAACCGTTACCGTGGGAAGATCGTCCGGTGCCGCAAGGAAAGGCCGTCATCGGCCGATCGGTCACGAAACCGACAGCGATGAAGACGTCAGGCGCTGAATCACTCGGCTGGAACGTCGGGGACAAAGCGGAACACGGAAAATGGGGTCGGGGAACAGTCGTGCAGACACGCGGAGCAGGGGACAGCTTAGAAATCGATATCGCCTTCCCGGAAGTCGGTGTCAAACGGTTGCTTGCGAAATTCGCACCGATCAAAAAGGTATGAGTGGAGGCGTCAAGATGATAGAACAGGCACGAATCGAGGAATTACGCCAAAAGTTGAACCAATACAGTTATGAATATTACGTGCAGGATCAACCGACTGTTCCGGACAGCACCTACGATCAGCTGTTACGTGAACTGATGGATCTCGAAACACAGCACCCAGAGTTGATTACGGCTGACTCGCCGACGCAACGCGTCGGTGCTGCGCCGCTCGATGCCTTCGAGAAGGTGACTCATGATTTACCGATGTTATCGCTCGGAAACGTTTTTGACGAGACAGAGATTCGGGAGTGGGTCGCTCGCATCGAACGCTCACTCGGCCGTTCGACGACATATGTCGCCGAATTAAAGTTTGATGGTCTGGCGATTTCCTTAAAGTACGAAGACGGACGTCTCGTCCGCGGTGCGACACGCGGCGACGGAACCGTCGGCGAGAACATCACGCAAAATCTGCGGACAATCAAAGCCTTGCCGCTGCGGTTACGTCAAAATGAAACGGTCGAGGTGCGTGGGGAAGCCTACATGCCCAAACAATCGTTTGAACGCCTGAATCAAGATCGCGCAGAACGTGAAGAAGCCTTGTTTGCCAATCCGCGGAATGCGGCAGCCGGTAGCTTACGGCAACTCGACTCTTCAATCACGGCGTCACGTAATTTATCCGTATTCGTCTATGGACTCGGGGTCAACACACTTAGTGCCCGATCGCACAGTGAAGCGATGCAACAGCTAGCTGAACTCGGACTCCCGACAAATAACGAGATGCGGACATGTGAGACGGTGGAAGATATCTTGGCGTACATTCAGCACTGGACGGTTGAACGGGCAACACTTCCGTACGAGATCGACGGGATCGTGCTGAAGGTTGACCGCTACGATGATCAAGAGGAGCTCGGATTCACAGCGAAAAGTCCCCGTTTTGCAACGGCTTATAAATTCGCCGCGGAAGAAGTCATGACGACGGTCGAAGAAGTTGATTTCAGTGTGGGACGAACCGGGAAAGTCACGCCGCGTGCGCGCTTTGCTCCGGTCGTCGTCGCGGGATCAACCGTCAGTTATGCGACATTGCACAATGCCGACTTCATCACGGAAAAAGACATTCGTCTGCATGACCAAGTCATCATCAAAAAAGCGGGTGACGTCATACCTGCCGTCGTCAGTGTCGTCGTCTCAGAACGGACAGGGAACGAACAACCGATTGAGTTTCCGACACACTGCCCGGCTTGTGCATCGGAACTTGTTCGCCTCGAAGGCGAAGCGGATATCCGATGTGTCAGTCCGGAATGTCCAGCTCAACTCGTTGAAGGCATCATTCATTTTGTGTCGCGACAAGCGATGAACATCGATGGACTGGGCGAGAAGGTCGTCCGCCAATTGTACGAACACCAAGCGATTCGGACCTTAGCCGACCTGTATCGGCTCGATCGGGATGAATTGTTAACGTATGAGCGGATGGGCGAAACATCGGTCGAGAATTTACTGAAGGCGATTGAAGTGTCCAAGAACAACTCATTGGAACGGCTGATGTTTGGTCTTGGTATTCGATTGGTCGGACAAAAAGCAGCCTACTTGTTAGCGGAACGGTTTGATACACTCGATGGTATTGCACAAGCGGAGTACGACGATATTCTGGCGATTGATGGCATTGGCAGTAAAATCGCCGACTCGGTCACGAAGTATTTTGAACATCCGGAAGCCCAAACCTTGATTCAAGATTTGGCAGCACTGGGACTCAATCAACAATTCCTCGGACAACGGATCGATCAATCGAATGCTCCGCTTGCCGGAAAAACGATTGTCCTGACGGGAACACTCGAAACGCTAAAACGTTCAGAAGCCGGAAAACGGCTTGAATTGCTTGGGGCAGACGTGACAGGAAGTGTCAGTAAAAAAACAGACATTCTTGTCGCTGGTGAGAAGGCGGGTTCCAAATTAACGAAGGCGGAGTCGCTCGGGATTGAGATTTGGGATGAAACGCGGTTACTCGAAGAGTTAACGAAGTACGAAGGATAAAACAAAGACCGACTCAAATGTCGTTCTCTACACAAACGAGGGTGGCAGATTTCAAATCTGCCACCCTCGAATCGTTTACAAGAGATTACTCGCTTCACGTAACGCCTACAGAAAAAAACGCAGAAACCTGCGCTGTCAGAGACGAACAAGATCCATTTCCTTGCCTGCACGGACAGGGGAGTTGGCTTGTGTTTCGCCTGAGGAAAGCGCGTGAAAGAAAGAGTAATCTCTTTTCTGTAGCTGAAGACATCGGTCGACTTCATCACCGTTGTTATCTCGATTCCGTTTTGATCAAGACACCTTGTTTGATCAGACGATTGGTCGCCGTTTCCGGAGGGTCACAGGTGATGAGCGTAATCGTCGCTTGTTTGACGTTTTGATTCAAGACAGATACATCAGTCGGTTTGACAAGCTTCGAGGCCGTCATCTTGTAGGTATAACGATGACTTTTTGTCGTCACGGTGACGTGTGCCCCTTCTTTTAATTCGGGCAATCGATTGAAGTGAAGTCCTTTCGTAAAACTACGGTGTCCGGCTAAGGCATAATTGTCTTTACCCGGAGCACCCGTCTGTTTCAGATGACCAATACTTTGGTCGAGAATTTTAGTCGAAGCGCCTTCTAAGATGACTTGTTCAAAATCGATGGAAGGAATCGTCAGCAAGCCACTACCGTTCGTCGCGACAGGGGCCGCCGTTTCTTTGGCAGCGACGGCTTTTAAATTTTGAGTCCAGCGTTGTTTAAGTTCGTCGGCAGCGGTTTGTTTTTGGTGTGCGGTAAAAACGGGCCATGCGATCAAAAGAATACCTGTAATTAGTAAAAGCAGACCAAGAAGTTGTCGTCGTTTCATGAAAAAAATCCTTTCGTCTGCATAAAAGCAGGGTGTACTTTTTTGAAAAATAGGGAAAAACAACTCCTTCCCCGATGGAAAACTATTCTGTTATGATAGAGAGAACGATTTTAAACATATGGGGTGCGTAAATAGATGAAATATAAAAAAATGGCAGCATTGACGTTGACGAGTACATTGTTCCTCGGCGCGTGTTCGTTTGATTTATCACAAAAAAGCGATACAAAAGAAGTCATCACGGAAAGTGAACAAGGAAAAGAAGTGCAGGCAGTCGTCAGTCCGGCGATTGATACAACGGATTCTTATTACCGGACCGTTTTACCGTTTCGACCAAGTGTCGCTCGTGGGATGACACAAAAACGGGTCAGTTCACGTCTCGAATTGGACGAGATCGAAACCGGACTGATGCGTCACTCGACACAATTTTTTGATCCGGAAAAATATTATTACCAAGAAGGTCAATTGCTTGAAGCGGAGCAGATTGCCCAGTGGTTACTGCGAAAAGGAAAAGCCGGTGACGGTGTCAGTGATCCAAACGGTTTGAATCCAGCCTATACGACAGGGAAGTCCTATAAAGAAAAAAATCAAAAGTCTCCTCTGATTCTATCGCACATCTTGGAGCAAGACTATATGTTAGAAGAAGATAAAAAGCTTGAGATGGGCGGTACTTCAATCGCGTTAGTCTTAAATAGTGAATACGTCTTCCAAGATGAAAATTATGGACCGACCTACACGGTGAAACTGGATGAGAAGAAAGTCATCGCACAAGGGAAACAGATGGCGAATGAACTGGTGAAAAAAATGCGGAAAACGGACGGAATGAAAACGACGCCGATCCATGTCGCGTTGTATTTACAAGAAAGTGAAGGTTCACCGGTGTCGGGTCATTATCTATCCTCTGCCTTTATCGGACGTGGGAATCAAATCAGCGAGAATGACTGGAAAAATTACGATGAAAAGTATTATTATTACCCGTCTGGCGTTGCGACCAATGATGTCCGGGATGATGCGGCAAAATTTGATCTGTTCAAGGATCGTTTAGAGGATTACTTCCCGAACTATACCGGGATGATGGGGGAAGGCTTTTACCAAGAAGGTGAGCTGAAGAAACTCGAAATCAAAATTCCAGTTCAATTTTACGGAAAAGCAGAGCTCGTTGCCTTTGTTCAATACGTCACCTACCTGCTGGAAAATCGTTGGGAGTACAACCGGAACGTCCCGACGACCATCACCGTCACGAATTTAAATGGGGATACGGAAGCCATGTTATTCATTGAGCCGGAGACGAAAAAACCAATCGTCAAAATTCGTTGATTTCATACAGGAAAAAAGACTCTTTGCGAAAGCGGGAGTCTTTTTTGATACTTAATTTTGTTCGCGGACTTCTTTGGATTTACGAAAGCCGTCTTGGAAGAGCATAATAGAAAAGAAGCATAATGCGGATCAGGTGGATTGACGCTGCATTCGCCTGTTTTAATTCATTGTAAGGGAGAGAGTCGTATGAAAGGTGGTATTTTTTCACAGATTAGTGCTGTCCGGGAAGAGTTGCCTTCTTCATCACGGAAAGTCGCTGATTTTGTTTTAGCGCATATGAATGAAATCGCGGGGATGACGATTCATCATTTGGCAGAAGAATCGGGAACAAGTGCGGCGGCAGTCGTCCGCTTTTGCCGGGCGCTTGGATTGAAGGGGTATCCGGAACTACGGATGCGGATTTCGGCGGATACGGCCCGAACGGACTTAAAAGGATATCACGATATCGAAAAAAATGAACGACCGGCTGACTTGGTTGAAAAGACATTAAGCAACAGTATGCAAGCCTTACAGGATACAGCAAAGCAGTTGAGTGAAAACCGGATTGCCGAGGCGATGAAAGTCCTCGATCAAGCACGGGCGATTTATTTTTATGGGATCGGAGCATCAAATGTGGTTGCGTTAGATGCCGCACAAAAGTGGACCCGTGTTGGTAAATTAACGATTCAAGAATCCGATCAACATCTCGTCGCGACGATTTTGGCGAATGCGAGTCCGGACGATGTGTTTTTCGCAATTTCTTACAGTGGAGAAACGGAAGAAGTCGTTGAATTGATCCGTCTTGCTAAAATACGTGGATTACAAGTCATCAGTCTGACACGGTTTGGAGATAATCGGGTCAGTCAGTTGGCGGATATTGCGTTGTGGACGTCGCGGGCACCGGAAGCCCCATTACGGAGTGCTGCCCTCAGTTCGCGCCTCGCACAGCTGTTTGCGATCGATGTGTTGTTCCTATCCTATGCGGCGGTTCATTATGACGATACGATTGAACGGCTTCAATATACACGGGAAAGCGTTAAGATGTTGCACAGCAAAAAATAGGGGGTTACATAAATGAAGCAGACAGTAGAAGAGATGGTGGAGCAGTTATTTCCAGTAATGGTCGAACGGCGTCGTTATTTACATCAACATCCAGAACTGTCGTTTCATGAAGTCGATACACCACGGTTCATCGCTGAACGATTAACGGAACTTGGAATCGACGTCCGGACCAATGTCGGAGGTCGTGGTGTCGTCGGAACGATTCGGGGCGGAAAACCAGGTAAGACGGTGGCACTACGGGCTGATTTCGATGCCTTGCCGATCCAGGATGAGAAAGAAGTCGAGTACCGTTCGACCGTTCCCGGTGTCATGCATGCCTGTGGTCACGATGGGCATACGGCGACTTTACTTGCGGTGGCGGAAATCCTCGTGCAGCAGAAAGAACAGTTAGCCGGGAATGTCGTCCTGATCCATCAGCACGCAGAAGAAGTCGTCCCGGGTGGTGCCCGTGACATGATTGCCGACGGTTGTTTAGAAGGGGTCGATGTCATTTTCGGGACACATCTCTGGTCGACGACGAAGCTTGGAACAATCGGCTACCGCGTCGGACCAGTGATGGCAGCAGCCGATAAATTCGAGCTGACGTTGTTTGGTCGCGGCGGACATGGGGCAAAACCACACGAAACGATTGATGCCGTCGTTCTTGGGGCGACGGTCGTCAAAGAATTGCAAAGTATCGTCAGTCGACGACTCGATCCCCTGCAACAAGCGGTTTTGACGATTGGAACACTTCATGCCGGGAATACGTTTAACGTCATTGCAGACAGTGCGCAATTGACAGGGACGGTCCGAACGTTTGATCCAGCAGTCGCCGAACAGATCGTCCGGGAAATGGAACGGACGATCAAAGGTGTGTGTGACGCGGCGGGGGCGACCTATTCGTTTACGTACGAAAGAGGGTATCCGGCGGTCGTCAACCATCCGGAAGAAACGAACCTATTGCGGACCGTTGCTTCTGACATCATGGGTGCGGATCACGTCTTTGAAATTGCTCCGACGATGGGCGGTGAAGACTTCGCGTATTATTTGCAACAAGTGCCCGGCACCTTTTTCTTTACCGGGGCAGGAGACGAAACGTTTTATCCGCATCACCATCCGAAGTTTGATTTTGAAGAACAGGCGATGCAATATGCTGCCCGGATTTTAATTGAGGCGACGTTACGCTATCTTGATTCTCCGATGGAACCTTAAGTCAGATACGAAAAGACACCTACCCTTCGGCAAGTAACCGGAAAGTAGGTGTCTTTTCGTGTAGATAGGAATTATAAAATTTCTTGGACGCGACCGACTTGCCCGTCTTCGAGTCGGACTTTGATACCGTGCGGGTGGTTTGGAGACTTCGTCAAAAGATCCTTGACGATTCCCTCCGTCCGTTTTCCTGTCCGCTGATCCTGTTTTAATACGATACTGACGTGTTGTCCGATTTTGACATCGGCTCGTTTTTTACCATCCATCTGTTGACCGCTCCTTTTTAGATAACTATGGATGTCAGTATACCATGCTTCTTCTGCACGAAACTTGTTTAAGGAAAATCCGTAAAGTGAAAAGAATGAAAGAATCAGCAAAAAAAGTTTGACTATATTTGACCAATTGAGCGATCAATTTTATAATTAAGATACAGAATGAACGTTAAGGGAGTGATCGGGATGGCAAAAGATTATTATCGAACACTTGGGGTCGAGAAATCAGCATCGAACCAAGAGATCAAACGGGCGTACCGCAAACTGGCGAAACAATACCATCCAGACGTCAATCAAGAAGCAAGCGCCGACCAGCGCTTTAAGGATATTCAGGAAGCTTTTGATGTGCTCGGGGATGAAGAAAAAAGAGCCCAGTATGATCAGTATGGAAGTGATTTCGAACGGGTGGCAGGGGCGGGATATGGTCAGTCGGCTGACTACGATGATTTGTTCCGTCAGTTTAACGGACGTCAATCGAGACCAGGCGGATCAGCCGGTCAATCGTTTGGATTTGAAGACATGTTTGGTTCGTTTTTTAGTCAAGAGGAAGAAGCGACGGATGAGGAACTCGAATTGACCGTTCCGCTCAGTCATCTCAGTACCAATGAGAAAGTAACGATTCGATTAGCTACGGGTGCGATTCAGATGAGTCTCCCAAAAGATTTATATGACGGAAAAAAAGTCCGGTTACGCGGGAAAAGTTCGATGCGCAACCGTAAAGGCATCGCTGGGGATGTCTACGTGACGATTCATCTGAAGGATGACGACCGTTTCCGCCGTCAAGAGACCGACGTCATCTCGACCGTCCGCGTCTATCCGACGATATTTGTCTTAGGAGGCGAAGTCGTGGCTGATACATTAGAGGGAAAACGTGTGAAATTAAAAATCAAACCAGGTACAAAACCGGGTTCGCGTCTCCGAATTCCAAACCGAGGGCTCAGTAACCGCGAAGGTCATCGAGGAGCTCTATTAGTGCAACTCGAAGTAAAACTTCCAGAAATGGATTCAGCATTTTATGAAGAGTGGGAAAATCGTTTATCTGTGAAGGAGTGACGTACAATGGATTTTGAAAAACTAACAGATCGGGCGCATGAAGCCATCGTATCGGCACAAGCGATTGCCAAACAACGTCGACACAGTGAAATCACGGAGTGGCATTTATTGCTTTCCTTGATTTCCCAAGAAGAAGGAATTGCACGAATCGTCTTTGAGAAGTTGGATCAGCGGATGGATCAACTCGAAGTAGCCATCAATGAAGCCATCGGGCGATTACCTGCCCTCGGTCAGTCGTCGACCCCGCGTATCAGTAACTCGCTGTTACAAGTACTGACGGAAGCAGAAACAGAAGCGCGATTGATGCAAGACGATTATGTCTCCGTGGAACATTTGTTGCTTGGTCTCGTTAAACAATCAAGTCCAGCGACACAATACCTGCGGAGCCAAGGCGTAACAGAACCATTATTACGAGAAGCGATCATCGAGATGCGAGGAAACCGGAAAGTTACGACCAAAAATCCGGAAGCCACTTTTGATGTGTTAAAGAAATATGGACGCGATCTCGTAGCCGATTTCCGGTCAGGTAAAACGGATCCGGTCATCGGACGCGATGATGAGATTCGCCGGGTCATTCGGATTCTCAGTCGGAAGACAAAAAACAATCCGGTTTTGATTGGTGAACCGGGTGTTGGGAAAACGGCCATCGTCGAAGGACTGGCTCAACGGATTGTTCGGGGAGATGTGCCGGAAAGCCTCAAAAATAAACAGTTATTCAGTCTGGATATGAGTACACTCGTCGCCGGTGCCAAATACCGAGGGGAGTTCGAAGAACGGCTCCAAGCCGTCTTGAACGAGGTCAAGGAAGCCGAAGGTCAGATTCTGTTATTCATCGATGAATTGCATACGATTGTCGGTGCAGGTAAGACGGAAGGTGCAATGGACGCCGGGAATATGTTAAAACCGATGCTTGCCCGGGGAGAATTACATTGTATCGGTGCGACGACATTAGATGAATACCGGAAATATATCGAAAAAGACCCGGCACTTGAACGTCGTTTCCAACAAGTCCTCGTCGCGGAACCGGATGTCGAAGATACGATTTCGATTTTGCGCGGACTGAAAGAACGGTTTGAGATTTACCATGGTGTCCGGATCCATGACAATGCCCTTGTCGCAGCAGCCATTCTTTCGGACCGTTACATCACGGACCGTTTCATGCCTGATAAAGCGATCGACCTGGTCGATGAAGCCTGTGCCATGATTCGGACCGACATGGAATCCATGCCTGCGGAACTGGATTCTTTAGTTCGTCGTGTCATGCAACTTGAAATCGAAGAAGCAGCACTCAAAAAAGAAACCGATGAAGCATCACGGAAGCGACTTGAGGTCTTGCAACAGGAATTAAGTTCTGTTCGGGAAGACGAAAGTGCGCTCCGGACAAGGTGGGAACGCGAGAAAGACAGCTCCCAAAACGTCCAGCAGTTGCGGGCGGATCTTGAAAAAGCAAAACTTGCCTTGCAAGAAGCAGAAGGACGGTATGATTTAAATACAGCATCGGAAATCAAGTATGGACAGATTCCAGCACTTGAAAATCAGTTGAAGGTGGCGGAGGAATCGGCGGAACACGTCTCGCATGAACTAGTCCGAGAAGCCGTGACAGACGAAGAGATCTCCGATATCGTCTCGAAGTGGACGGGGATTCCGGTCAGCCGTCTCGCACAAGGCGAACGCGAAAAATTACTGTATTTAGAAGATACGTTGCATGAACGAGTCTTTGGCCAAGATGAGGCCGTCCGGTTGGTCTCGGATGCTGTCATCCGGGCACGTGCGGGAATCAAAGATCCGAATCGTCCGATCGGTTCGTTCCTGTTCCTCGGTCCGACCGGTGTCGGGAAGACGGAACTTGCGAAAGCACTCGCAGCTGCGATGTTTGATAGCGAAGAACATATCGTTCGAATCGATATGTCGGAGTATATGGAAAAACACAATGTATCACGTCTAGTCGGAGCCCCTCCAGGATATGTGGGGTATGAAGAAGGCGGTCAATTGACGGAAGCGGTGCGCCGAAGTCCTTACTCTGTCCTGCTGTTTGACGAAATCGAGAAGGCGCATGGTGATGTGTTTAACATCCTGCTCCAAGTGTTAGACGATGGAAGGTTGACGGATGCACAAGGGCGGATGGTTGACTTCAAGAATACGATCGTCATCATGACGTCGAATATCGGTTCAAACATCCTACTCGAAGCAGCAAAAGATGGAAATATTGATGCGGCAGAAGAAGAGGCCGTTCGCCAAGAATTAAAAAATTATTTCCGGCCGGAATTCTTGAACCGGATTGATGACACGATCCTCTTCCATCCGCTCCATCGTGCCGAAATCGAGCGGATCATTGATAAAGCGGTCAGTAAAATGGCCGATCGTCTCTCTGGTCGTGAGATTACGATCGATGTGACGGATGCTGCGAAAACCTTGATTTTCAACGAAGCCTTTGAACCGCAGTACGGGGCACGTCCAATCAATCGGTACATTCAACGGACGATTGAGACAAAACTGGCCCGTGCATTGATCAGTGGGGCAATCCAAGATGGTTCGCATGTCGCCGTCGATACGGATGGAACAGAACTTGTCATTCGTTGACATCTATTACAAAAAGGTCGTCTCGTCCTCTAACCAGTAGGGGACAGACGACCTTTTTGACGTGGCATGAAATCAAAAAGAAGAACGGTCATATCTCGTTTCTGAAAAGCATGATAAGCTATTAAAAACGACAGGAAGAGGGACTTCGATGAATGTAACGCAACAACAACTAGAAGAATTAATCGCTGAATGTCGCCCTTATACGGTGCTTGGACAGGTAGCGAGTTATATTCCAGAACTGGCAAAGTCTGAACCGACACAGCTTGGAATCGCTGTGTGTAATGCCGACGGAACGTTTGTATCGGCAGGGGATGCAGAAACGATGTTTACGTTACAAAGTGTTTCGAAAATCATTACGTTAGCCTTTGTCCTTGAGACATTTGGGGAAGACTATGTGTTCTCCAAAGTTGGGATGGAACCAACGGGTGATGCCTTCAACTCGATTGCGAAACTTGAGGAGACGATTCCGACCAAACCACTCAATCCAATGATTAATGCAGGTGCGCTTGCCGTGACGAGTATGTTGCCAGGAGAAGATGCTGCCGATAAACTGAACCGCTTACGTCAATTCATCGCGGACTTACTCGATATCGAACTCGACATGGTCAAATATGATGCGGAAGTTGCACAGTCCGAATTTGAGACAACGGATTTGAACCGCGCTTTGCTATATTTTATGCGGTATCATGGAGTCATCGAAGGAAATGTCGAAGAAATCATCGATGTCTACACGAAGCAGTGTGCCATCCTGACGAACTGTAAAGGGCTGGCTATGATGGGGAAAATTTTAAGCCAGTCTGGGAAGACACCGTCCGGTCATCAGGTCATTTCACGCCGAAACGCTCGGATCATCCGCGCCATCATGACGACGTGTGGCATGTATGATGCCTCAGGTGAATTTTCCGTCCAAGTGGGGTTGCCGGGAAAAAGTGGTGTATCCGGTGCGATTGTTGCCTGTGGTCGAAGTGACTTCGATATGGCGGATCTTGGAATCGGTATTTTTGGACCGGCACTAGATTTAAAAGGAAATTCGATTGCCGGAACAAAGATGCTTGAATTGCTTGTCCAGCGTCACCCCTAGGCAAACGAAAGCTGATCCAACAGCTTTGAGAGTTTCCGTTCGAGACGTTCGACTTCTTTTTTCTGTTGGGGTACTTGTGACGCAGGAACGGTGAAGATACGCCAACGTTCCAAGCGATTATACGTATCGTTGATATCACCCAATTGGGTCTGGATCCGTTTTAATCGGTCAACAGAAGACTTGGGAAAATCGGTGTAGGGACGCAAGTATTCTACCGTATACCTGTAAAATTTCGTCGCGAGTCGTAATTGGTGCATCATCTGGATGCGTTTATTTCCCTCCTTATGTTGGACTTTTTCATAATGGAGTCGTTTTTTATCGAATCGTTTTTCGGCAGTTTGGAGCAGTTCTTTTTCATCAATCCGTTTTAACTGTTTTGTTAAAGGACCGGCTAAAAACCGTCGGACGGAACGATCCAGTTCATTTGAGATCAACAGGTGCATCGTTTCGAGCAACGTCGCACGTTTTCCCTGGAGTTGGAGAGCAAGGTGCTCCGCAAACAGTTGTTCAATTGGAGAGTCAACGGATTGTTGGCTCAGTTGGACATCAAGATCACGGACTTGGCCAAATGCGTCCATCAGGCGTTTCCAGATGAGATAGATGGGTTCCTCCGTTTGATTGAGTAACTTAGCGAATGTAATCAATTTACGTAATCGAATCCGTGCCTGATGGACATCCTCCGGATTTTTAAAGGTTTGTGCTTCTTTTGCATAATGATTAAACGTCGACCATGTTTCCAACAATTCAAATGTTAAATTTTCGACATCACGATGATTCAAATGAATCCCTCCTTATGGATTTTACGTAGAACAGAGCATCATAGAATAACTTATTAAAAATAGGGGAATGTATTGCCCTGGAATGTGGTGGAACAATGTTAGAAACAACTACGCTACTTGGAAAGATTCAGCAGTTCATGAAGATCTTCTTTCCGATTCTGGTCACACAGGTAGCGTTTTACTTAATTAGTTTTTTTGATACAGTCATGGCTGGTCGATACGGATCAGCTGATTTAGCAGGTGTTGGAGTCGGAGCGAGTCTATGGGCACCCGTCTATACCGGGTTGACCGGTATCTTATTAGCCGTCGCTCCACTTGTCTCCCAGGCGATGGGCGCACGGAAGGAACGAGAAGTGAAACGAATCGTCGTTCAGGCGCTTTATGTGTCTGTCGTCATCATCCTCCTGACAATCATCCTTGGTTTTTTGCTTGTTAATCCGATTTTACATCAGATGGAATTATCGGACGAAGCACGTCATGTCGCCCGTGTGTATCTCATCATGTTAGGGTTTGGTATCATACCGATGTTTGTCTTCTTTGTCCTTCGTACGTTGATTGATTCCTTAGGGAAGTCGAACATTACGATGACGTTATTATTATTCTCTTTACCCATTAATGTCGCTTTCAATTATCTGTTTATCTTCGGAAAGTTCGGTTTTCCGGAATTGGGCGGAATCGGGGCAGGGGTCGCGACAGCGATCACCTATTGGATTTTATGTCTTGCGGTCATCGGTGTTGTCTTAAAAGGGGAACTGTTCCAACGCCTTGGGATTCTCCGACGTTTTTATAAACCGGATGTCAAGCGGATCAAAGAATTGATCTTACTTGGAGCGCCGATTGGTCTGGCGATTTTTTCAGAAGTCAGTATCTTTTCGGCAGTGACGTTGTTGCTCGGCGCTTACGGCGATGTCGTCATCGGAGCCTATCAGGCAGCAATCAACTTTGCGTCATTTGTCTACATGATTCCCCTCTCGGCAGCATCAGCACTGACGATCACGGTCGGCTTCGAGATGGGGGCCAAACGGGTCAAGGACGCGGTACAGTATGTCTGGATCGGTTTGTTGTTATGCCTTGCCGTGTCCTTGTTCTCCGGTGGATTGTTGTACGTCCAAAACGAACAGGTTGCAGCACTCTACAGTAATGACCCCGCTGTCATCGAGATGGCAGCACATTTCATGATCTTGGCGATTTTCTTTCAATTATCCGATGCGATCGCAGCACCGACTCAGGGGGCACTGCGAGGATTCAAAGATGTGAACGTCACCTTCATTCTGACGATTACTGCCTACTGGGTCATCGGTTTGCCACTTGGCTTTTATTTCGAGCGATTTACGGCACTTGGACCAGACGGCTATTGGTGGGGATTGATCATCGGACTTGCTGTCGGAGCCGGTCTTTTGTTACTCCGCTTGGTGCATCTCGTTAGAAAATCGAAGGAGGTCGTGAAATGAAGCTCAATAAACAGCGCCTCATGACGGTTGCGAAAATCATTTTGCCGATCGTCTTGATTGCATTCATTTTTTATCAAGGACAAAACGAGTTAAAAAGTCTGTCGTTAAAAGAATCGATTCGAGCGATTCAACAAATCCCGTCTTGGAAATTCATTTTGCTCATCATCGCTGGACTTGCAGCAGTCGCGACGATGTTCTTTTATGACTTCTTTTTATTGCGGTCGCTTCAAGCCAAAGTACCGCTCGGGTTGATTTTCCGGGCCTCTTGGATTGCCAATTCGTTTAACGGCATCATCGGTTTCGGTGGACTCGCCGGAATCGGTGTCCGCTCGGCACTATATCGTCCATTCGTCGAGGGCACTCGTCTATTGAAGGCGATTGGTTGGATGGCGCCAACGCTGATCAGTGGATTATCGATTCTATCGGCGTTGTCATTACTAAATGTTTTTCCGGCATTCGAAGTATTGGACTTAAAAAAATGGTTGTGGCCGGTCATCATCGGCGTTGCTTTTTTCTTCCCGGTCTATTTGTTGTTTACGTTCCGCCGGGGGAGCAGCAGTATTCGTCCGTCGTCGATTGCCCTCTATTCCTTAGTGTCACTCGCAGAATGGTTTAGTGCCGGAGTCGTCGTGTATTTGATTTTAGCGGCACTTGGGACAGACGTCAGTTTTTCAAAAGTCATCGGGGTCTTCATCATCGCAGCGACAGCTGGACTGATTTCGATGGTACCAGGTGGATTTGGATCGTTTGACTTAGTCTTTTTGATCGGCATGCAACGTGCGGGTGTCGAAGAGGGGATCGTCCTCACGGGATTACTGATTTACCGGTTGGTCTATTACTTGATTCCGTTTGTGATTGGTGTGATTTTCTCGGCACGTGAATTCAGTGGTCCCGTCGTCAAGATGATTGAAGACAAACCGATCGTCGGACCCTCAGTGGAAGTCGGAGGTGTCCTCTGGCGACTCCAGTTACGTTTCTTGAGTAAGGTCCGGCACTTTACATTAGCCTTGATCACCTTACTCGCCGGCATTACGATTTGGGGACTGGCGATTTTACCGCCGAACTCCACCCAATATGAATACCTGGAAGCACGTTTGCCGCATGAACTTTTATTGCTCGCAAACAGTTTCTTTTTAATGGCGGGCTTGTTGTATGTCTTACTGGCACCCTCCTTGTATCGTCGGACAAAACGTTCATTATATATGATCTATGGTGCGTCGTTCTTTGCCCTCATCGGGATGGCGCTTCGTGGATTTAACCTGATTTCCTTATCCGTCGTACTGATTGTTTTAATTTTGGTCACGATGTCACGAAATGCCTTTCATCGCGAACGCACTTTGATTACGACGACCCGTCTGATCCGTGCGAGTATCGCTGGCTTTTTGTATATCGGAGGGTTCATTTTCTTTGGTTACGCCTTTTATACGCTCGGATCAGCCGATGGGACAAAGGTCTATCCGGCTCATGAAATTTTTATGTTTGCTGCCAGCGCGACGATTTTTGCTCTTGTCTATACCCTCGTCTTCATTCGTTTATTTAATGCGTTTAACCAACCTGTCTTAGGAGAAAAATTAGATCAACAAAAAGTGACCGCCGTGTTAACGGAACAAGGCGGGAATTATTTAAGTCATTTGGCCTTTTTGGGAGATAAACGCTTTTTCTATTCCGAATCGGGTCGTTCGTTCATTCAATTCAGTCAAACGGGTAACCGGATCATGATGCTCGGAGACCCGAGTGGGGATCCGGCAGAACATTCCCAACTGATTGCGTGTTTTCTACGACGCGTCGAGGACTTGGGGTATATCCCGAACATCTATCAGATACAGGCACAAAACATGTCCCTGTATCATGATTTTGGATTCAACTTCTTTAAGTTAGGTGAGGAGGCAATCGTCGACATTACCAGCTTCACGGTTTCAGGAAAAAAACGGGCCGGTCTACGTTCCATTAAAAACCGGTTTGAACGGGAAGGGATGACGTTTGAAATCGTCGAGCCCCCCTTGACCAGCGACTTGCTTGACGAGTTACGAGACGTCTCGGATGACTGGTTAGGCGGGAAATCAGAAAAAGGCTTTTCACTTGGTTATTTTGATGAGTCCTATCTGAACCAAGCTCCGATTGGTATCATGCGTGATGCCCAAAATGAGATTCTAGGATTCATGACTTTCATGCCGGCATATCAAGAAGGTGTCTTGTCGATTGATTTGATGCGTTTTCGCCCAGATGGTCCGAACGGGATCATGGACGCGATGCTCATGCGTCTGTTTGAATATGCAAAGGAGCAGGGATACCATACGTTCAACATGGGGATGGCACCTTTGTCTTCCGTTGGTGAGGATGAAACCTCCTTCTGGCAAGAACGGGTCGCAGCCGATGTCTTTAACAACATCCGCTATATGTACAGCTTCACCGGCTTGAGACGGTATAAAGAAAAATACGATCCGAAATGGGAAGGACGCTACTTGGCGTACCGAAAACGTCAATCCTTGACGATGGCCATTTTCAAGGTAACGCGTCTCATTTCGAAGAAAAAAGACCGGATTTTATTACCGTAAGTGAAAGAAGATTCCTTTATCATAAGGGATCTTCTTTTTTGTGTTCGATTAAAATGTATAAAGGTCTATACAACTAGAATGAATGACGATATACTAAAGGTGAAGGAATAATGACGAACGGGATCATACAGGGAAAGGGAGCGAAGATATGACAAGCATCATTCATGCAGAAATCTATACAGGACAGGGAGTCATTCCGAACGGATTCATTCGATTTGATCGTGTGATCGAAGCGATTGGTGACATGACCGACTATACGCCAGCCGACGAAACCGTCATTGATCTGGGAGGGAAACGACTGATTCCAGGAATGATCGATATTCACATTCATGGTGGATATGATGTCGATACGATGGATGCGGATCCGGAAGCATTGATCCGGTTAAGCGAAGCGATGCTTGCAGAAGGAGTCACTTCCTTTTTTGCGACGACGATCACCCAGGACTGGAATCAAATCAGCCGGGCGTTGGAAGTCGCGCGAGACGTCATAGCCTCTCGCCAAACGACGATAGAAGGAATCCATCTCGAAGGTCCGTTCATCAATCCGGATTATGCGGGGGCACAACCTCTTGAATATATTGTTGAACCGGATGTCGAACAGTTTTTAAAATGGCAAGAGGTATCCGGAAATCAAATCAAGCTCGTCACCTATGCGCCGGAACGTCCGGGAGCGCGTGCTTTTGAAGCCGCAGTCCGAGCGACAGGGGCGGTTCCATCTGCCGGACATACGGACGCGACCTTTGATCAAAATCATTTAGGACAAGTCACACACGGCACGCATCTCTACAATCAGATGCGTGCCCTGCATCACCGGGAACCCGGAACGGTCGGATACTGTCTGCTTGAACGATCTGTTTATGCAGAAATCATTCCGGACGGGATTCATAGTTCCAAAGAGATGGTTGAATTCGCCTATCGGATGAAGGGACCAGAACGGTTGACAGTCATCACCGATGCCATGCGGGCAAAAGGGTTGTCGGACGGAGAATACGAGTTAGGCGGACAGACGGTCTACGTCAAGGACAGCGCAGCACGGCTAGCGAGCGGTCATTTGGCAGGGAGTGTCTTGACGATGGATCAGGCGCTCCGCAACATCATCACGTTTACCGGCTGTTCACTGGAACAAGCGGTACAGATGACTTCAGTCAACCAGGCGGAAGAATTTGGTCTGACACAAAAGGGGCGACTTGAACGAGGGAAAGATGCGGATTTTGTTGTGTTAAATGCGAATCTAGAAGTCGAACAGACGATTCACCGAGGAACGATCCATCAATTTAAAGGACGGAAGGGGTAACAGCTGATGAAATGGATGATTGTAAAAAAAGCAGAAGAATTAGCAAACGTCTCGTATCAATTACTAAAACAAGAAATTCTGAGACACCCGGAAGGTTTGACGATAGGTCTCGCGACGGGCAGCTCCCCGCTCGGTGTGTACGAAGAATGGCGTAAGGATCAACTAGATTGCCGGCACGTGACGACTGTCAACTTGGATGAATATGTCGGACTGAGTCCGGATCATCCGCACAGTTACCATACCTTCATGAAGGAACATCTGTTTGAAACGGTTACTTTCAAGGAATCCTATCTGCCGATCGGTAATACAGCGGATCCGGTTGAAGAAAGTGACCGGTACGAACATCTCGTCAGGACACTCGGGATCGATATTCAACTTCTTGGTATCGGCTCAAACGGACATATCGCGTTTAACGAGCCGGGAACTCCGTTTGATGCTAAGACGCATGTCACCGAACTAACGGAATCGACACGACTTGCCAATCAACGGTTTTTTGACCGCTTAGAAGATGTTCCGAGCGAAGCAATCACGATGGGAATCGGCACGATCATGGAAGCGAAAAAGATTTTGTTGGTGGCGTCGAGTGAACGGAAAGCGGAAGCGATCCGGGACATGATGGAAGGACCGGCAACAGTCGACTGTCCGGCGACCATCTTACAACGGCACGCAGATGTCATGGTCGTATTGGATGAAGAAGCGGCAAGCCTGTTATCGGAAGAAGCAAAACGGACTGGTCGGGCAGCGTATACGAATTTTATGAAATGAATCGGGAAACAACGGACTCGTCTTTCACGAAAACGGACTTTTAAAAGTCCATTTTTGGTAAGGCGAGTTTTTTTCTTTTGAAATCCGAATCGAAAAGCATGGACGTTCGTCAAGTAATGAAATCACACGATCTTAATCGAATCGTAAATTGACATTTCAATAAAAGTCCGGATAATGGAGAATAGTGAACTTTACAGAAAATTTACATGAAAATGAGGGCTTACAGATGCAGACGAGATCAGCAAGAAAGAGGCAACCGAGTGCTGGCAAGATGTTCATCAAAGTGATCGCGGCCTTGTTACTACTTTTGACTGTCATCGGTTCCGGTTATGCGGGAGCGGTTTTCATAAAAACGCAGGAAACATTAGCGAAAACACAAATCAACATTCCAGGTTCGAGTGCGAGTTCTAAATATGACGATGTTCCGTCCGAATCGTTTTTGATTTTAGGAACGGATGAGACAAAAGCCAGCAAATCACGGAATGAGCCCGCTCGATCAGATGTCATGATCGTCGGTGTCTTGAACAAAAAAACGGAACAATTGGTGTTGACGAGTATTCCTCGTGACTCGCTCGTTAACATCGACTATTCGAAATATGACGTGCCATACGGGAAGACGGGTGTCGAGCAGGATAAAATCACCCATGCCCACTACTTTGGTTCGATGGATCCATCCAGCTCATACAACGGAATCAAGTTAGCACGTGAGACGACTGAAAATTTGCTTGGAATTGAGATCAACCATGTCGTCAAAGTCAATTTCCAAGGATTTGTTCAATTGATCGATGCCTTAAACGGTGTAGATGTGGATGTCCGTTACGCGTTTAAAGAACAGGATTCAGCACGTAAGGCAGGCACGATTACCGTTGAAAAAGGGATGCAACATCTGACCGGAGAACAGGCACTCGCCTATGTCCGAAATCGTCACGATGATCCACTCGGTGATATCGGTCGGGGACAAAAACAGATGCAAGTCATTCAGGCAGTTGCGAAAGAGGCAGCGAGCTTCCGTTCGCTTGGTGCGTACCGTGATATTTTAGATGCAGTCGGAGACAACGTCGAGACGAATCTAGGTCCCAATGACTATTTACGTCTAGTGGACTTCACGACGGCATTACGTAATACGACCGAATACCAGTTAGCGGGAGAAGGGTATATCGGGATCAGCGGGAAATGGGAATATCATCTCGACCCAGACCAGCTTGACCGTGTCAAAGCAAACTTAACAAAAGCGATGCAAGGACAAGAAGTCTCACCGATCAAAGATGAAACGGAAACACCCGGACAAACCGATTCAACGACAGTCGAAGAACCTGTTCAATAAATCAAAAAAAGGGGCTGACTCAAAAATGAGGACGTCTCTCGATTAAAAGGAATGAAGGGAGGTGGATTTCCGATGTTTGATTCGGAAATCTACCTCCCTTTTCCTTCGTGAACAATAAGAATTTGCATAGAAACGGCCGATAATTCCGTGAAAGATGGAATCATCGGCCATTTGATTGATAGAGGACGGAAACGTTCATCCTCGACGCCCATGGAAAGCGAGGATGTCGGAAACGTCCGTCTCAAGGATTGATCTTGACCTGACTGATGAGTCAGACCCTTTTTTAGGGAATAATCAACGTCGTCGCTCCATCTCGACCGTAAAGGTGTACCGATCGCCACGATAAGCCGAAATGACGTATTCAAACGGTTGATCCGTCGCAAGGAAGGTCAATTGCTCGACCGATAAGACGGGCGAACTGATCGACAAACCGAGATGGTGGGCTTCTTCTTTTGTAGCGAGACGCGACTCGAACGTCTGACTGGCACGACCGAGGTTCAGCCCACTCGCTTCAGCGAATGCGTATAAGGAAGCAATCGCAACTTCCTGATTCAGACCCGGTAACAACTGTTCCGGAATATAGACGGTCTCAAGCGCGAGCGGTTGTTCATTGGCGATGCGTAAGCGTTTTAATTCATAAATCTTGGCACCTTCACGGATGCCCAGTTTATTTGCAATCGTCATTTCAGCAGCAATCACCTGATAGGACAAGAGTTCACTCGCTGGTTCGAGTCCGAGGTGTTCCATCTCCTCTGAAAAACTAGTCAATCCAGACAATTGCATGACGATTTTTTTATTGGCAACGAATGTGCCACGACCTTTTTGACGGATCAGATAACCCGCGTTGACAAGGTTTGAAATCGCTTGGCGAACCGTCATTCGGCTGATTTGATGTGCCTCAGCAAACTCTCGTTCAGAGGGGATCAAATCCCCTGGCTGCAACAGACCACTTTCGATTTGTTGTTTCAAGGCAGCTTCGATTTGATAGTAGATTGGAAGTGGTGAATTTTTATTGATGTGCTGAATCACGGCATTTCGTCCCTTCGCGGTCGATAGTCTTTCGTCTAGTGTACTAGGAAATGAAGGTGCCGACAAACGATTGTAGGCAATTTGTGGCATAATAGAAGCGAAATCAGATGAAGAAAGGTGGGCGTAGGATGCGTCTTGAACAAATTTATCCGACGGTTCGGACATTCGAAACCGTTGTAGCGGATATGAAAGAACAACAGGGGTATTGGGTCGCGTTGGAAAAAAGCTATTTTTACCCGGAAAGTGGAGGACAGCC
This sequence comes from Exiguobacterium antarcticum DSM 14480, assembly GCF_000685865.1. Taxonomy (GTDB): domain Bacteria; phylum Bacillota; class Bacilli; order Exiguobacteriales; family Exiguobacteriaceae; genus Exiguobacterium_A; species Exiguobacterium_A antarcticum. Next base: position 50,972 of record NZ_JMKS01000005.1, read on the forward strand.
AGCTGATCGCGGGACGCTGAATGGAATCGAGGTGCTGGATGTCCAACTAATAGAAGGCATCGTTTGGCATCTGCTGAACAGTCCGCTTCTTGGAAAAACTGTTCACGGTGAAGTCGATGATGCAGTCCGGACGGATCATGCGGCGCAACATACAGCCCAACATGTCATTTCGGCGATTTTACAAGATGAGTTTCAGATTAAAACCGTCAGTTTTCGAACAGGATCAGAAGAATCGACACTCGATCTTGCGACGGACCAGTGGGACGAGAAATTACAGAACCGGCTTGAGGAACGGTTACGTCAGGTCATCGTGGCCGGACATGTCATCACGGCTACAGAATACGAAGAGGCGGAGGCTTTGGCATTACCATTACGAAAAATGCCTCAAGTGACTGGTCAAATTCGAGTTGTCCAAATCGGTGAACTCGATTATAGTGCATGTGGCGGAACACACCTTGAATCAACATCAGAACTGGAGTTGATTTTATTTACGGGTCAAGAAAAGATTCGGGGGAATATCCGATTGACGTATGTCGCAAAGGACCGGGCGTTTCGATTACTCACGACAGAACGACGTGTCTTGTCGGAAACTGCACGTTTCTTATCGGCTAAAAAAGATCAGGTCCGTGACGTCGTCGACGAACTGAAACAAGATCAAATCCGGTTGAATCGACAAGTCGGTCAAGCAGAGGACGCGCATGTCCAAACCGTTCTGAAACAGCTCTTGAACGGACCGGAGCAGATTCTAGTGCTTCACCATGAGCAGGAAGATATCCGTTTTTCAGAAAAAATCGGTAAAGCATTGGTAGAAGCAGGGCGTACTGTACTTGTCTGGAACGAGGTCGCTAAGAAACTCTTGATGTACAGCACGGGACGTGTGCATCTCGGACAGTTTACGAAAACACACGTCAAACAGTTTAATGGCCGCGGTGGCGGAAGCGAAACGAACGCGCAAGTTTTGTTCGTAACGCATGAAGATGCACTGGCCTTTGTAGAAGCATTAGAGGAGGAATTACATACATGACCGTCATACAAGTAAAAACAACAGAGCATAAGCAAGCTGTACGCATGATCCGGGAACGTGTTTTCGTCGAGGAACAAGGCGTCCCGCGCAATCTTGAATATGATACACATGACGAAACGGCAATCCATCTCCTCGTTCTCGATGAGATGAATCGTCCGGTGGCGACGGGCAGAACCCGCCCGTATGACGAGCAACGGATGAAGGTGGAACGTGTCGCCACGCTTGCTGCGACACGCGGAAAAGGGTATGGCGGTGAACTGATGCGGGCGATGGAACGGATTGCACGCCGTGAAGGACGGACGATTTTGACGCTTGGTGCGCAAGTCCAGGCGATTCCCTTTTATCAAGGACTTGGTTATGCCATCGTCTCGGATGAATTTGATGATGCCGGGATTCCGCATCGGACGATGGAGAAGAAAATTTGATGGAATTTGATGAGAAATCCTGAAAAAGGGTTTCTTTTTTTTGATATCTATGTATATATATAATTCATAGTGAATTTTTATACAGATAGATACAGTCGACTTCAAGGAGGAATTGGGAATGACGAAACAAAAATTGATTTTAGCGTATTCAGGTGGACTTGATACTTCGGTCGCCATCAAATGGTTGAGCAAGGACTATGATGTCGTCGCGTTATGCATGGATGTCGGTGAAGGAAAAGATTTGACGGTCATCAAAGAAAAAGCATTGCTCGTCGGAGCCGTCGAATCGATCGTTCTTGATGTCAAAGAGGAGTTTGCGAACGAGTTTGTTTTGCCAGCCCTTCAATATGGAGCACATTATGAAGGAGCTTATCCTTTGATTTCGGCACTATCCCGTCCGTTGATCGCTGAAAAACTGGTCGAAGTGGCCCATGCGCACGGCGCAACGGCAGTCGCTCACGGCTGTACCGGAAAAGGAAATGACCAAGTCCGGTTTGAAGTCTCGGTCGCGGCCCTCGATCCGTCACTCGAAGTCATCGCGCCAGTCCGGGAGTGGAAATGGTCACGGGAAGAAGAGATTGCCTATGCTAAGGAAAATGATGTCCCGATCCCGATTAACCTCGACAGCCCGTATTCAATTGATATGAATCTTTGGGGACGGAGTAACGAGTGTGGCGTCCTTGAAAACCCGTGGACAGAACCTCCGCAAGATGCGTATGCGTTGACGGTGGCACCGGAAGAAGCACCGGATCAAGCAGAAGAAATCGTCATCGGTTTTGAAGCGGGTGTACCGACTTCAATCAATGGAACAGCCTATCCACTCGCAAAACTGATCACAGAACTCAACATCATCGCCGGGGCACATGGCGTCGGACGGATTGACCATGTCGAGAACCGTCTTGTCGGGATCAAGTCACGTGAAGTGTATGAGTGCCCGGGTGCAACGGTTTTACTTAAAGCACATGCTGCTTTAGAGACAATCACGCTGACTAAGGATGTTGCTCACTTCAAACCGATTTTAAGCAAACAATATGCAGAGACGATTTATAACGGATTGTTCCACGCACCGTTAACAAAAGGACTGAAAGCCTTCTTGACAGCGACACAACAAGATGTGACGGGCGAAGTCCGCGTCAAACTGTACAAAGGGAACGCGACCGTTACAGGACGTCAGTCAACTGTTTCGCTGTATGACGAGAAACTCGCGACTTACACAAAAGAAGATGCATTTGATCACGAAGCGGCAAAAGGATTCATTAAATTGCATGGTCTAGCGATTGCGACACATGCAAGTGTCCATCGTCAGGAAGGCGTGAAAAAATGACGAAACTATGGGGCGGACGGTTTACGGAAAGTGCTTCCGCTCAGGCGGAGGCATTCGGCGCATCGATTTCATTTGATCAAAAATTGGCGGCTGTCGATTTACAAGGCAGCTTGGCCCATGCACAGATGTTATACGAACAAGGAATTCTCGAGGAGACGGAATGGAAACAAATCGAAGCCGGTCTGCAACGATTACGACAGACGATTGATCAGCATGTCTATTCGCTTGCAGATGAAGACATCCATATGAATCTCGAACGGTTGTTGACGGAGCAGATTGGTCCCGTCGCCGGGAAGTTGCATACAGCACGCAGTCGAAACGACCAAGTCGCGACCGATCTCCATCTTTGGATGGAGCAACATGTGCTCGAACTGTTGACGAGTATCCGTAACTTACAATCTGTCATCACGGGACAGGCAGATCAGCACATCGAAACAATCATGCCCGGTTATACGCATCTCCAACGGGCCCAACCGATTTCGCTGGCCCATCATTTACTTGCCTATTTTTGGATGTTTGAACGGGATGCCGATCGATTAACGGATAACTTGAAGCGGATTCGGATGTCGCCACTCGGTGCCGGTGCACTTGCCGGGACGACGTTCCCGATCGATCGGTTCAAATCAGCCGAGTTGCTTGGTTTTGAGCACGTCTATCCGAATAGTTTAGACGCCGTCTCGGATCGTGATTTTGTCATCGAATATCTCGGAATCGCCTCGACAGTCATGATGCACCTGTCGCGGTTCTGTGAAGAAATCATCATCTGGGCGTCGCAAGAGTTTTCTTTCATCGAGTTATCTGATGCGTTCTCGACCGGTTCAAGCATGATGCCACAGAAAAAGAATCCGGACTTCGCGGAATTGATTCGTGGGAAGACAGGACGGGTATATGGAAACTTGATGGGGTTCTTGACGACGATGAAAGCATTACCACTCGCTTACAATAAAGATATGCAAGAAGATAAGGAAGGCGTCTTTGATACGGCTGATACGGTGTTACAATCGGTTCAGATTTTTACCGGGATGCTTGAATCCGCTACGTTTAAGACAGAAGCGCTCAAGAAGGCGACGATGCAAGACTTCTCGAATGCAACGGAACTGGCAGATTATTTGGTCACAAAAGGCATACCCTTCCGTGAAGCACACGAAATCGTCGGGAAAGCCGTCCTGCATTGCGTCCAATCAAATTGTTTCTTAAAAGATTTGACGCTTGTGACGTATCAGACGTTCCATCCGGTAATCGGGGAAGACGTCTATCCGTTACTTGATCCGGTTCAAGCCGTCGCACGACGGGGAAGCTATGGTGGGACTGGTTTTGATGCTGTCCGAGAACAATTGACATCGGCGAAGCAGAAGCTGGAAGAAGGATAAAAATCAAAAAAGTTTGGCAAATCACTGGATTTAACAAAAAATGTTTGCTATAACTGTAACTAACAACCGACAGATAGAGGCGCGGATGACATCAGTAGCAACACTGACAAAGGCAAGCATGCCAAGTGATGTGAAAGGGGAAATCCGCCGAAGTGAACAGGAAAATGCTTTTTCCTGATTGCTGGTACAACGGTTAAGATCCGTTGTACTGCCGAAACCCACGTTTCGGAGCGCTATCTTACGTAAAAGAACGTATGACACTGTCATCGTTTGTCCGATCGTGATAACGACGGGCCGTAGGAACGCTCCTACCGGCCCGTCGTTTTTTTCTGTTTCGGGACAAAAGGAGATAGGATTGTGACAACTGTACTTAAATTTGGTGGTAGTTCGGTTGCGACTGTCGAACAGATTCAGTCTATTGCGAATTATTTGAAGAATCGGACGGATCAAGGTGAAAAATTAGTCGTCGTCGTATCAGCAATGGGGAAAATGACAGACTCCTTGATTGCGCAGGCCCAGGCAATCACGGATCGGCCGGAACGCCGTGAACTCGATCGTCTGCTTGCGATTGGTGAGGAACAGACAATCTCGCTCCTTAGTATTGCCTTGAACTCACTCGGGACAAAAGCACTGTCGCAGACAGGTGCTCAAGCCGGCATCAGTACGATGGGGCTCCATACGAAAAGTAAAATCAAACAGATTGATGGTGGATTGCTTCGGAAAAAACTGGAGACCTACGATGTCATCATCGTTGCTGGTTTCCAAGGAGTCAATGAACTGGGGGATGTCACGACACTCGGACGTGGCGGATCCGATACGACTGCCGTCGCACTGGCAGCCGTTCTCGATAAACGCTGTGAAATCTATACGGACGTCGATGGAGTATATACGGCAGATCCACGGATTCATGCCGCGGCCCAACCGATTCCACATATTTCATATGATGAGATGATGGAAATGAGTGCGCTCGGATCAAAAGTCATGGAGATGCGTAGTGTCGAGCTTGGTAAAAAATATGGTGTGCATATCTTTGTTGGGAAAACACTTGAATCGGAAAGAGGGACTTGGATCATGGAGGTAACGGAAACGATGGAACAAAAAGCGGTCACGAGTGTCAGTGTGACGAAAAACGTCATGACAGTATCGATTAAACATGTACCGCAGACGAACTCAGCGGTCGCGGATATCTTTGAATTGTTATCGGGTCGTCACGTCAACATCGATATGATCAGTCAGACGACGTTTGACAGTGACATCTTCCTCTCCTTCTCTTGTCCGTTAGACGAAGAAGAGTTTTTGGAAGAAGCGTTGCAGGACATCATGGAACGTTTTCCAACGGTAAAGGTTGATCGGCATAACCAACACGCTAAATTATCCGTTGTCGGAATCGGGATGCGTGACGCAACCGGGGTCGCCTCAAAATTATTTGCGACATTCCGGGCAGAAAATATCACGTTTTATCAAGTTACGACATCAGAAATCAGTATTTCGTATACGATTGCTCAAGCCGATATCGAACGAACGGTCGCAGCGATTGCAAACGCATTTGAATTGTAAGGAGGAAATGAGATGTATCATGTAGCAGTCATTGGCGCAACGGGCGCTGTCGGACAAAAAATGTTACAAGTCTTGGCCGAACTCGATTTTCCAGTTCGTCAGATTTCAGCCTATGCGTCCGCGCGTTCCGCAGGCAAAACGGTTCAATTTAAAGGACAAGACATCATGATTCAAGCCTTGTCGGAGCAGATTACAGATGACGGAATCGATGTTGCCTTGTTCGCAGCGGGGGGAACAATCAGTGAACAGTATGCACCGTTACTTGCGAACGCAGGGACACTCGTCGTTGATAATTCAAGTGCTTTCCGGATGCAAGCCGGTATCCCGCTTGTCGTTCCGGAAGTGAACCCCGAAGCGATCGGACCGAAAAACCGGCTGATTGCAAATCCGAACTGTTCGACCATTCAATCCGTCGTCGCCCTGGCGCCGTTACAACAATTTGGACTGAAACGCGTCAACTATACGACGTATCAAGCCGTGTCCGGTTCGGGACAAAAAGGGATCGAAGATTTAGCACGGGGAAGTCGTGGTGAAGAACCGGTCAATTATCCGCATCCGATTTTTGATAATATCTTGCCGCATATCGATGTGTTTTTACCGGACGGTTATACAAAAGAAGAACAAAAAATGATCGATGAAACACGAAAAATCTTTCAGTTGCCGGAGTTGCCGGTCAGTGCGACATGTGTCCGCGTACCGGTCACGAATGCCCACTCGGTTGCGATCAACGTGACGTTCGAGCAGGAGACGACAGTTGAAGCGATTCGCGCTGCATTGATTGACGCACCAGGTGTCGTCCTTGTCGACGATGTCAGTCAAAATCAATACCCGATGCCGCTTGACGCGAGTGGAACAGATGATGTCTATGTCGGACGGATTCGTCAGGATCAAAGTTTCCCGAATACGTTCCATATTTGGTGTGTTGCCGATAACATCCGGAAAGGTGCTGCATCGAACGCTGTCCAAGTGGCGCGCCAAGCGCTCGAAAGTTCAATCCATTCTTAAAAAACCGAGGAGGAACCTGATATGTTTAGAGGAGCAGGAACAGCACTCGCCACACCGTTCACATCAACGGGTGAACTGGACTTAACGGTATTTGAACAACTGATCGAACAGCAACTCGCAGCAAACATTCAAGCACTTGTCGTCGGTGGGACGACAGGAGAAGGATCGACGCTGACGAACACAGAATTTGAGACGTTGCTGACGACGGCTGTCCGTGTGACAGCTGGACGTGTCCCGGTCATTGCCGGAACAGGGACGAACAATACGGCTCAAACGATTGAAAAAACACAAACAGCGGCACGCCTCGGAGCAGATGCGGCGATGCTCGTGACACCTTATTACAATAAGACGTCGCAAGCAGGGCTCGTGGCTCACTTTACGGCTGTTGCCGATGCTGTTGACCTACCGATCATGTTATATAACGTCCCGTCCCGAACAGGTGTCGCAATTGCTGTCGAGACGGCAGTGACGTTATCGAAACACCGAAACATCCAAGCGTTCAAAGAAGCGAGTGGGGATGTCAGTTTCATGGGAGAACTGATGACGGCCTTACCAAAAGACTTTGCTGTTTTCTGTGGCAATGACGACCAGATCCTGCCGTACATGGCATGGGGGGCACAAGGTGTGATTTCCGTCTTGTCGAATCCATACCCAGCGGAAACGCAGGCACTTGCAGAAGCCTTGCTCGAAAATGATTACGAAACGGCTCGTCGCCTCCAGAGTGATCTGATGCCCGTCATTTCCGCCTTGTTCAGCGATGTCAATCCGATCCCGGTCAAAGCAGCTCTTGAAGAAATCGGAATTGCCGTTGGAGCACCTCGTCTGCCGCTCGTCCGTCAGTCGGATGCGGGACATGCTCACTTGATTGAGACGATGCGAAGTTATAAAGGAGTGGTTGGATGAAACTTGCCATTCACGGATACGGCGCAACGGGACATTACGTCCATGAACTGGCACCGGACGCGGTCGTTGCGGTAATTGATAAAACAAAGACCGCTGCAGATGTTCCCTCATACGGAACGCTCGCAGAGCTAGAGGAATCAGTCGATGCAATCATTGACTTTTCGCATCCAAGTTTGTTGCCGGACTTACTGGAATACGGTCTGAAGACGAAAACACCACTCGTCATCGCGACGACCGGTTTCTCGGAAGCGGAATTGCAGACGATTCGCGACGCCTCAAAACAGATTCCAATTTTCCAATCGTATAACATGTCGTTTGGGATTGCGATGATGCAACAGTTGTTAAAGACACTGGTGCCGCTCGCCGGAGCATTCGACATCGAACTGCTTGAGAAACACCATAATCAAAAAGTCGATGCACCAAGCGGGACAGCGGAACTGTTGTTGCGGACGATACAAGACCTGCGGGATGTCAAACCGGTCTACGAACGGGAATCGACACGCGAGAAGCGGGAAGCAAACGAAATTGGGATGCACTCGATGCGTGGCGGAACGATCTTCGGGGAACATGAAGTATTATTCGCCGGCGTCGATGAATTGATTGAAATCAAACACACGGCGTTATCAAAAAAAGTTTTTGCTTCAGGTGCCATCAAAGCGGCGGAAGCGCTCATTCAAAAATCAGCGGGACTCTATACACTGGAGACGCTTTACACACAGGAGGATTCACATGTTATTAACTGATGCTTATGAAATTGCGAAATTCATTAAAGATGCTAAAAAACAAACACCGGTCAAACTGTATGTCAACGGGGACCTGGCAGGACTGACGATTGAAGGTGCAACAGCCTTCGGAACGGATCAATCGAAAATTTTCTTCGCCGATGCAGGACTTGCTTCGACATTCTTAGAAGAGAATGCAGACCGGATTACTGAGGTGCACGTCGAATATGACCGTCGCAACAGTGCCGTGCCGATGCTCGATACACGCCATTTGAATGCCCGGATCGAACCAGGTGCATGGATTCGGGATCATGTCGTCATCGGCGATAACGCGGTCATCATGATGGGTGCAATCATTAATATCGGTGCATCAATCGGAGATGGTACAATGATAGATATGAACGCTGTCGTCGGTGCACGCGGGACGATTGGTAAAAACGTTCATGTCGGTGCCGGCGCCGTGGTCGCAGGGGTCCTTGAACCACCTTCGAAAACACCGGTCATCATTGAAGACGGTGTCTTAATCGGAGCGAATGCCGTCATCTTAGAAGGTGTTCGTGTCGGAAAAGATGCGGTCGTCGCAGCAGGCAGTGTCGTCACAGAAGACGTCCCTGCCGGCAGCGTAGTGGCTGGTACGCCAGCACGTGTCATCAAACAGAAAGATGCAAAAACAGCAGAGAAGACGCAACTGGTGGATGATTTACGTTCACTCTGATTGACGTCGAAGAGGAGGAAAACACATGGCAGTGGATACACAGTATGGAGAAGCAATTTGGTTAGACGGGGTTTTTCATGATCCAAAAGAGGCAACTACGAGCGTCATGTCCCATGCGATTCATTACGGAAGCGGATTCTTCGAAGGCATCCGTGCGTATGCGACACCGGATGGTCCGGCGATTTTCCAATTGACGGAACATATTGAACGTCTGTTCCGCAGTTGCGCGTTTTATCATGTGACGATTCCTTATACAGTGGAAGAACTTGTCCAAGCGACGATTGATCTTGTCGCCAAAAACGGCTTTGAATCTTGTTACATTCGTCCATTTGTTTTCCTCGGTACACCGTGGCAAGCATTGATGGCTAAAGATACGACGGTCCACGTCGGAATTTCTTGCTGGGAACTCGGTGAATACTTTGATAAAGGTGTTGGCATCCGGGCGAAAGTCGCTTCATACCGCCGCGTTTCATCGACAATGATGCCGATGCAAGCAAAAGCAGCTGCCAACTATATGAACTCGCAACTCTTAAAAGGAGAAGCACTTCGTGATGGATTTGATGAAGCGATTGCCCTCGATATGAACGGAAACGTCAGTGAAGCGAGTGTCGCGAACTTGTTTATGTTGAAAAACGGAACGATCTATACACCATCGCTCGATTGTTCGGTTCTTGATGGCATCACGCGTCAAGTGGTCATGCGTCTTGCACAAGATCAGGGATATCCTGTCGTCGAACGTCATATCGGTCGGGATGAGTTGTATGTTGCGGATGAAATCTTCTTAACAGGAACGGCTGCAGAAATCACAAGTGTCGGTGAAATTGATCATATCGTCATCAACGGCGGAACACGGGCTGTCGCGGATGAATTACTTGATCTCTACCGTCAAACCGTCTCGGGTCAATTGCCACAATATGCATCGTGGTTGACTTACGTGACGCCAGCCATCGCAGAATGAGTTCAAGAACAATCGTTACAATCGATCGGGAAGCGGTGCGACGAAATGTCGCATCGGTTTTCGCCCGGTCCAATAAGCAGATTTTTGCCGTGGTCAAAAATAATGCCTATAATCTAGGGATGATTGAAATGGTCGCCACATTGATGGAAGCCGGTGTTCGTCATTTTGCCGTCGCGGAAGTCTACGAAGCAATTGAAATTAAAACGAATTTTCCAGACAGTTATGTACTGGCGATGAATCCGGCGTCGCACTTCAAAGAAGTCCGCCTGCACGGTGTTGCCCTTGGAATTCCTTCGCTCGATTGGCTGACACGTCATCAGGCTGATTTGTCGGGAATCGAACTCCATCTCAAAGTGAATGTCGGGATGAACCGTTTTGGTGTCAGTTCGCTTCAAGAAGCGTTATCAGTGCTTGAGACAGTACGCGAACAAGATCTTGCGTTGACAGGTCTCTATACACATTTTCCACTGGCGGATGAACCGGGGGCCGATCACGATGGTCAAGTCGAACGGTTTTTAGAAATCACCGATGTGTTACGAACAAAACAATCGTTCCCTTACATTCATGCAGAAAACAGTGCAACGATCGTCAAACATGATCCACGGCTCGCATTTTGTAATTATGTCCGTCCTGGTATTTTCTTGTTTGGTTACTCACCGATTGAAAAAATGGATTGGTTGATTCCTTCACTCCGGATGACGACGGAAGTCGTTGAGATTCGTCAAGTGGAAGCAGGGGAACACGTCGGATATGGTACGTCTTATACGGCGCCAGAAACGATTCGTGTCGCCGTTCTGCCGGTTGGATATGGAGATGGGGTTGTCCGCGGACGCTCATCGCTTCCAGTCATCATCAACGGGAAAAGATATCCGATCATCAGCAAATTGTTCATGAGTCATACGTTCATCGCCATCGATTCAACGGTTCAAATCGGTGACAAGGTTGTGCTCTATGGGGACGGCATCGAAATCGATGATATTACCCGGACCGGGACAGCCAACAATTCGGAACAGATGTGTGCCCGCTCATGGCGTTTGACACATCGTTATTTATAAGGGGGAATCCAGATGTACGGAAGCCAATATTTGACGGAACAAGAGAATGAATTACAAATCGATGGTGTGGCGGCAACGGCGCTTGCAAAACAATACGGGACACCGCTTTATGTCATGGCAGAACGTGAATTGACAGACCGTCTGGCGACCGTACGGGATGCCTTTTTAGAGAAATATCCGAACACGTATGCCTCGTTTGCTTCCAAAGCGTTGACGATTGGTGCGGTGTACCAGCAAGTCGTAAAGCATGGTCTCGGCATTGATGTCGTCACTGGCGGTGAACTATATATTGCCCGTAAAGCGGGTGTGCCGGCGGAACGAATCTACTTCCATGGCTCGAACAAATCGACACAAGATTTACGGTATGCCGTGGATGAGGGAGTCGGGAAGATTGTTATCGATCATTATGGAGAGATCGCCCAACTCAATCAAATTGCGGCAGATGCCTGTCAAACCGTTCAGGTATTGATTCGGATTGTACCGCAAGTCATTGGCGGTGCGCACACGAAAATTCAGACCGGCGGTGTCGATACGAAGTTCGGTTTCTCGACGCATGATGATTCGTATCTTGAAGCGATCGAAGCGATTCTTGCATCCGAACACTTAGTCTTGCTTGGTATTCATTGTCACGTCGGTTCACAAATTCAAGAGATCGAACTGTTTGAACGGACGGCGCGGACGATGATGGGGTTTGTCGAAACGATCCGGGAGCGGACGTCCTTCGTCGCAAGCGAAGTCAATCTCGGCGGTGGTTTTGGGATTGCCTATACGCAAGACGATCAGCCGCTTGATTTTGAACAAACGATCGAGCGGGTCATGACCATCATCGACGTCGAGACGACACGTCTTGCAATCGACCGACCACGAATCGGCATCGAACCAGGTCGTTGGGTTGTGGCTAATGCCGGAACGACGCTTTACACGGTCGGGGCGATCAAGGAAGTGCAGGGTGTCAGAACGTACCTGTCAGTTGATGGCGGTATGGCCGACAATATCCGTCCTGCTTTATACGGGGCCGTGTATGAAACCGTCATCGCCAATCGAATCAAAGGAGAAACACGACATGTGACGGTCGTGGGTGCAGCTTGCGAGTCCGGTGATCTGGTTGCCGAGTCGGCGAACGTGGCAGATCCGGTCAGTGGCGATACACTGGCTGTCTTTGGGACGGGTGCCTACAACTATTCGATGGCAAGCAACTACAATCAATTTTTACGACCGGCCGTCGTCTTCGTCAACAAAGGAGAGTCCCGCGAAGTTGTTCGTCGACAGACCTATGCCGATTTGATCCAGTGTGATCTCGGACTGGAAAACATTCCATCCTCTTAAAACTAAAAAACACCTTCGTCTTCAACGGACGAAGGTGTTTTTGGTTACTTCGGAATGACGAGGACTTGTCCCACCGAAATCAAATTGACATTGGTGATTTTGTTGGCACTGGCGAGAGCGGTGACGGTGACACCATATTTCGTTGCGATCGAATATAACGTATCTCCTGCTTTGACCGTATAAGTGACGGTCGCAGGCGGAGGTGTCGTTCCCGGAATGACAAGAACTTGACCAACGTTGATCAAATTATAGTTCGTGATATTGTTTGCTTTGGCGAGAGCTGCGACGCTGACATTGTAGAGGTTAGCGATTTTGTAAAGGGTATCGCCCGATTTGACGGTGTAGGTTTTACTGCCACTTGGAGGCAGTTTCAGCAATTCTGAAATCGTGACGAATTTATACCCTTTGGCTTTGAGTTGTGAAATCATCGAAGGTAGGGCAACAGGTGTTCCGGGGGCACCGGCACCAGTATGCATCAGAACGATTGAACCCGGGACGACATTGGGGACGACACGCGCCAAAATAGCGCTTGAACTGATACCTTTCCAGTCTGTCGTATCAATGTTCCACTGAATCGTTTTTGTATAACCGGCATTTCCGACGGCTGCTAAGACGGCACTGTTACTTGCACCAAACGGCGCACGGAAGATTGGTTTGGTTGTTCGACCGGTCAGCGATTTGATTAACGTTTCTGTCTTAGACAGTTCGCTCGTCATTTGTGCGGCGGTCAATTTCGTGAAGTCTGGATGCGTGTAGGAGTGATTTCCGATTTGATGAGTGGGGGTGGCGGTCGCGATGTTTTTAATCCGCTGAGGGTGGTTGTTGGCTCCAGTACCCGTCAGGAAGAAGGTGGCTTTGACATTGTTACTTTTTAAGATGCTCAAAATTTTTGTGATGTTCCCACCGTCTGACCCATCATCAAATGTCAACGCGACGACTTTACTGGTCGTTGAACCTTTCGTGACGAACGTCGAACTTGCTGCATCTGCTGTCAAACCGTAACTGAAGAAAGGAAAAAGCGATATCAGCACGATCATGATGATTCGAATCCACTTCGTATGCATGTGTATTTCGCCTCCTTTTTCTAGGATGACTGTCTCTCACTTGTCTCTACTTATCTATTACCCTTTTTGAGCAATAAAACTAAAAAAGAGGGAAATAATTCCCCAATCATTGTTGGTTCAAACGGAATAAACTGAGATAATTGTTTAATCATGAAATGAACAGGGAAAACATGATATATGGAAATAGTAAAAGGAGTGGAATATGAATGATTGAATTTAAAAACGTTGGCAAGCAATTTAAAGATAACGTTGTCTTAAAAGGCTTGACCCTCGAAATCAAAGAGGGTGAACTGGTTGTCTTCATCGGACCAAGTGGTTGTGGGAAAACGACGTCCCTTAAAATGATCAACCGATTGATTGAACCATCGTCAGGTACGATTTTAGTGAACGGGAAAGATATCATGAAAACGGATACGATTGAATTACGTCGTCATATGGGATACGTCATTCAGCAAACTGGTTTATTTCCACATATGACCGTTCGGGAAAACATTCAGTTGATTGCCGGTCTCGAAGGAAAAGATCATGATCAAATGGACCTTCGGACAGAAGAATTGCTTCAAATGGTCGGGCTGGATCCAAAACAATTCATTGATCGTTATCCAAGCGAATTGAGTGGTGGACAACAACAGCGGGTTGGTTTCGCCCGAGCGTTGATGAATGACCCAGATGTCATCTTAATGGATGAACCGTTTAGTGCGCTTGACCCCGTCACACGAAATGACCTCCAAGAAGAATTATTCAACCTCCAAGAAGAAGTCAAAAAAACGATTGTATTCGTCACCCACGATATGGATGAAGCGATTAAGTTAGCCGATCGGATTTGTATCATGCGTGATGGGGAAATTGTTCAATTTGATACACCGGAAGAAATCTTACGTCACCCGAAAGACGAGTACGTCGAATCATTTATCGGGAAAAATAAGATTTGGAGCAGCCCGGCGTTTATCAAAGCAGAGGACATCATGATTGAAGATCCTGTCTCAATCAGCGGAAAACGAACGTTATTACAAGGGATTGAAATCATGCGTGGACGCAAGGTCGACAGTCTGTTGATTACGGATCGCGACCGGATCCTGCAAGGAATCGTCAAGTTGAAAAACATTCAAACTGCACCTGACAAGGGAGTACGAATCGAAGACGTCATGGAAGGTGAACTCGTCGCCGTCGATGAACAAGACTCGTTGCTTGATGTACTTGAAGTCATGAACCATGAAGAAACAGGTTATTTACCTGTCACCAACAAATCGGGTCAATTACGTGGATTAATTACAAGAAGTAGCTTACTTTCCGTCTTGAGTGAGCAGTTCATTCAGGAGGAGGAAGTACAATGAGTGGATTTTTAGATTATGTGCAAAATAATACCGGTCAGATTTTTGACTTATTACTTGAACACCTACAGTTAACTGTGTTTGCCGTCGTCATTGCGGTCATACTCGGTATTCCAATCGGGATTCTGATTACACGGTATCAGCGGTTTGCAAAACCCGTACTCGCCTTGACGAGTGTCGTCCAAGCCGTTCCGAGTCTTGCTTTACTTGGATTCTTGATTCCATTTATCGGCATTGGATCAACACCAGCCATTATCATGGTCGTCTTGTATTCCTTACTTCCGATCGTCAAAAATACGTATACAGGTTTATCAAGTATTCCAGGAGATATGTTGGAAGCTGCAAAAGGGATTGGACTGACCGAACGACAAGTTTTAGGAAAGGTTCAAATTCCGCTTGCTTTACCAATCATGATGGCTGGAATTCGGATCTCGGCCGTGACGGCTGTTGGTCTGATGACGATTTCTGCCTTTATCGGTGCCGGTGGACTTGGTTATCTTGTCTTCTCGGGTATCCAGACAGTCGATAATAATCAAATCCTTGCCGGAGCGATTCCTGCAGGTATCTTAGCCCTTGCGATTGACTTCATCGTCAGTCGGATCGAATATTCTGTCGCACCAAACGGAATTCAGCTGGCAGACGGTCGAATCAAAAGTAAAGCCCGTAAACGCCGGAAAGCGATGACGGCCGGGAAGAAAATTGCCATCGTGAGTATCATTTTCCTGCTGATTGGTGGAACGGTCGCGTATTCGTTCTTAAAAACGGATAAGATCGTCATCGGTTCAAAAAACTTTACCGAACAATTGATTTTAGGAAACATGTTAGCAGACTTGATCGAGGAGAAAACCGATCTCGAAGTCGAACGTCAACTCAACCTGGGTGGGACGAAAGTTGCCTATGGTGCTTTAGAAACGGGCGAGATTGATGCCTACGTCGAGTATACAGGGACGTTATTGATTGATGTCTTGAAACAGGATGTCGAGACTGATCCAAAAGCCGTTTATGAAAAGGTAAGTAAGATGATCCCGGCGAAAAGTCAGGTCGATGTTCTCGATTCAATTGGTTTTAATAACACGTATGCGTTGGCGATGACAAAAGAAGATGTCGAAAAATACGATTTGAAGACCGTATCCGATATGGCAGCAGTCAGCAATCGTCTTATTCTCGGATCGACGATCGAATTCGCGAACCGTGAAGATGGATACCTCGGATTGAAAGAGAAATACCCTGATATGAAATTCCAAGATGTTCAGCCTGTTGATGGGGGACTTCGTTATACCGCATTGACGAACGGGAAAACGAATGTCATCGATAGTTTCTCGACAGACGGTTTGTTAAAGAAATTTGATTTGACCGTTCTCGAAGATGATAAAGAATTTTTCCCGCCGTACTATGCAGTCCCGATTGTGCGTCAAGAAACGTTGGAAGAACATCCGGAACTGAAGGAAGTCCTGAATCTGTTGAAGGATAAAATCACAGATGAAAAGATGCAAGAATTGAACTTTAAAGCGGATGTCGAAAAAGAGCGTCCGGAAGACGTGGCACGTGACTTCTTGATTGAAGAAGGATTAATCAAAAAGTAACGAAAAGAGAGCCGAGGCGGGAATCCGCTTCGGCTCTTTGTTATGCGCGCTGACGCGCTATATCGTTTTGGAAAATAGGTAATCCGGATTAGATCATTATTTTTTGATTCGACTAGCGAGCCAAGCGCGAACTGTACTTTGTTGGATCATACATGTTCTTCCTCTCTTGATTGAATTATTCCTAAACTCAAGGATTTTTGCTCGGCATCATTAACAATACGGTCTTGTAGCTCTTTCGTCAACCAATCTGTTTCTTGCTCCGGTAAAGTCGGCAAACCGTAACTTGGATTATTTGTGGATGAAAATAGATCTGCCATCAACCGTTCTTCGAATAATGGTGTCATTTCAAATCCCCCTCGGTTTCGAATCCTGTCCTACACTTCTAGTGTAAGGGAGAGATGTAAACAAACGAGAGGCAAATTGTTAAAAACAGGTGAACTTTGTAAGCGTTTTCACATTGTCGTCAAATCTTCTTCGATTATTCGACAATCAGCTGCGTATTGTTGACCCCGTTTGACGTACTTTCGGATGGTTCGCTCCATGATGAACCGATCATGGTCATTGATTTCACGGACGACCTTAGCCGGTACACCCATGACCATCGAATTGGGTGGAACCACCATCTTTGGAGGGACGACACTGCCTGCCGCGATGAAGGAGCCACTGCCAATCTCCGCTTCGTCAAGAATCGTTGCCGACATACCGATCAAAGCTCCTTGGCGGATGATGCCCCCATGGATCATCGCCATATGTCCGATCGTCACGTCATCTTCAATGATGGTCGGGTATCCTTCATACTGGTGAATCATCGATCCATCCTGAATGTTGACGCGTTCCCCGATTGTAATCGGTCCTTCATCCCCGCGGATGACGGTATTGAACCAAACGGTCGAATCCTGACCGATCTGGACTTCACCGATGACTTTAGCTCCGTCTGCGATATAGACACTGGGATCGACGTTTGGGACGAGTTGACCTACACGATATTTCATGCTGAATTCCTCACCTTCTCATTTAAATGTACGTTTTCATCTTGACCTGCCGAAAAATAAATTGCAACTGCTTACAATCTAATTGTAAGATGGTAAAAATACCGTTCACCACAGGAGGAAACAGGATGGATCAGACAGTTCGAGCACGCCTCATCACGATTGCTGCGAAAAAAGAGAAAGCAGCGGTCGTTTATCAAAATATTCAAGTCATCGATGTCATGACACGCGAAACCTATCAGGCAGATGTCGCGGTCGATTCAGGTTACATCGTGGCCGTCGGAGAAGGATACGAAGGGGTCGAGACGATTGATGGAACAGGAAAGTTCATCGCCCCAAGCTTCATCGATGGACATGTTCATATCGAGTCTTCGATGGTGACGCCAAGTGAATACGAACAGGCGATTTTGCCACTTGGTGTGACGACCATCATTGCCGATCCACATGAAATTGCAAACGTAAAAGGAGCAGAAGGTCTTCAGTTCATGTTAGACGACGCAGAAGGGTTGTCGCTTGACGTCCGGATGATGTTACCGAGTTGTGTGCCAGCGACTTCATTTGAGCACGCTGGTGCGTCGTTAGACGCCAAGGCGTTAGAACCGTTCGTGAACCACCAAGGGGTACACGGTCTAGGCGAAGTCATGGATTATCCGGCCGTCGAACGGGCCGATGCGGATATGTTGAAAAAAATCGAACAGATCGAAGCAGCTGGAAAGCTCGTGGATGGTCATGCAGCGGGACTTGGCGTCCGTGAACTGAATATTTATGGAGTAGCGGGTATTCGAACGGATCATGAATCAGTTAGTAAAGAAGAAGCGATTGCCCGAGCGCGGCGTGGGTTGTATGTCGAAGTACGGGAAGGATCTGCGGCACGGAATCTTCGAGAAGTGTTAGATGCCGTCACCGAAAGTAATGCCAGCCGTTTTCTGTTTTGTACGGATGATAAACATTTGGATGATACGTTACGTGAAGGGACGATCGACTATAATATCCGTTATGCCATCCGTCATGGGATCAAACGGGAAACAGCCTATGCGATGGCATCGCTCCATGCGGCTAATGCCTACCAGTTACACGACCGGGGAGCAATCGTCCCGGGTCGTCGTGCCGACTACGTGATTTTGAGTGATGCGAATCAAGTGGTGATCGACGAAGTCTTCGTAAAAGGAGAGTCTGTCGCCCGTAACGGAAAAACAACCGTTTCGTCTGAAAAGACACCTGTTCCAGCAACACTTCGTGGTGAATTGAAAACAAAGCCGATCACGGATCGTCTATTTGAACTTTCCCTAGAGGAACCGAAGGCACATGTCATCGGAATCATTCCGAAAAGTATTGTCACGGAACATTTGATTTTGGATGTACCGCTTCAGGATGGAAAATTCCTAGCTGTTCCGGAACAGGATTTGTTGAAGATTGCAGTGATCGAGCGTCATCATGCGACAGATTTTTCAGCGGTCGGCATCGTCAAAGGATTCAAGATGAAGCGAGGAGCGATTGCTGCGACGGTTGCTCATGATTCCCATAACTTGGTCATTGTCGGAACATCCGATGCAGAGATGAAGCTTGCGGCAGAACGGTTGGTCAAAGCCGGTGGAGGCGTCATCGCAGTGAACGGAACGGAAGTTTTGGCAGAGTTACCACTTGAGATTGCAGGTTTGATGACCAGTCGGCCCTTCCAAGAGGTAGGGGATACACTCGAAGCACTCAATGATGCACTTGATGTACTTGAAGCGGATCGTTCGTTTAATCCGTATTTAACGATGTCCTTCCTCTGTTTGCCAGTCATCCCGAATTTAAAGTTAACGGATAGTGGCTTGTTTGACGTTAAAACGTTCCAACATATTTCCGTTCAAGCTTGATCTATAGGTAAAGTCCAGTACAAATCATCGACTGGACTTTACCTTTTCTTAATAGTTTTCCGGTTGAATCATTATTTGATCCTTGTTATAGTAGGTCTTATCATCTTACTGAAATTAGCTGTTCAGCTGAAACTTTTTATCGTTTTGTTCGTAAAAAGTAATATAGTTTTTAGAATAAGAAAGGATTGATTCAATGGATAAGTCATATTTTGAAGGGCATGAAAAGTTGATTGCTGATGTATATCGTTCTTTCATCGATCAATTTCACGAATTACCAATGAACCGTCGAACGAAACGTCAGTTGCGTAATCTTGCGTTTTCAGTAATACGACAAGCGGGTCCGACCTATCAGGAACGTACCGTCTTGTATGCATTTTTTGCAGAATTTTTCCGCGCTGTCGAAGAAGGACAGCGAGAAGAAATCGAGTTTTATAAACAAATCGCACAGTAAAGACCCCGATCGGCTCCGGCAGAAGGGGTCTTTGTTGTATAGAAAAACCGGTAATCAAGTTCAACTTGATTACCGGCAGGAATCCTCTTATTTCACTTCCATCCACTTGAAGCTCATATCTGCTCCGAACGGGTGACGGTATAATTTATCGATGTTTGCACGTTGCAAGTAGGCTTCACCTTTTTGATAGATTGGAGCAATCGCATAATCGTCCGCTAAAAGCATTTTCTCTGCTTCTTGGAGTGTCGACCAACGTTTCGCTTCATCCGGCTCTGCCTTCGCTTCTTTGATCATTTTGTCGAACTCTTTGTTCGAATACTCCATCCGGTTAAAGCTTCCGTCCGTCAACCACATATCGAGGAACGTCATTGGATCCTGGTAGTCAGGTCCCCAGCCGGCAGCTGAGATATCGTAATCGCCTTTCGCTTCAAGATCGAGGAAGTTTTTGAACGGTTGTTGTTTGATGTTGATCGTCAGACCCGGAAGATTCTTCTCAAGGTCACCTTTTAAGAATTCAGAAACCTTTTTGAAGGCATCTTCATCACGTGAAAGCATATCGACTTCAATCGTTTTGACACCAAGTTCTTTGAGACCGGCATCCCATGCTTTTTTCGCTTCTGTTGCATCGAAGCTTTGAAGATCCGGATATTTTGTACGGAAGTCTTCTCCATCCGGTGTGAACGTAAAGTCTTTTGCGACGATGAAGTTAGCTGGTTTTGAACCATCATTTAAGATGACATCTGTAATTCCTTGTTTTTCAAAACCAAGTGCAAGTGCTTTCCGGATATTTTCGTTTTTAAGAGATTTATTTTTTTGGTTGAAACGCAGGAAGTTGATCCGGGCGTCCGGGCGAGTTTTATAGTCTTCCGACTGTTCGTATTGTGAGACGAACTCGGATGTGATAGGTGCAAAATCAACGTCTTTGGATTCAAACAAGTTAACACCCGTCGAAATTTCCTTGACGACCTTCACATCGATTTTTTCCATTTTAACATTCGCTTTATCCCAGTAATCCGGGTTCTTTTTGTATGTCCATCCGGCGTTCGATTGCCACTTATCAAGGATGAAGGGTCCGTTGAAGATCATCGACTCGACATTGGTCGCGAACTTATCACCTTTTTCTTCAACAAACGATTGCTTGAGCGGCAAGTAAGTAGGGAAACTTGTCAAACCGAGGAAGTAAGGGGCTGGAGCTTCCAGTTGTACTTCAAGTGTTTGATCATCAACCTTCTTGACACCAAGTGAATCAAGTTCAGCTTCACCCGCTAAGATTTTGTTGGCATTTTTTAAATCTTGAAGAATATAGGCATACTCGGCTCCCGTTTTCGGGTCGAGTGCACGTTTCCAAGAATAGATGAAATCGTCAGCCGTGACAGCCGAACCATCAGACCATTTTGCATCTTTCCGGAGTTTGAATGTATAGGTTTTTTTATCGTCAGACACTTCGACACTTTCCGCGATACCAGGAGTCGGTTTATTTTCTCCATCAAGACGGTACAACCCTTCAAAGACGTTGTTCGTGACGATGATGGACGTCGAGTCTGTTGTTTTTGTTGGATCGAGTTGTGGAACATCCGTTGTTGAGATGAGCGTCACTTCTTGCTTCTTTTCTTTTGATGAGGATGATTTTCCATCTGATTCGTTGCTTTGGCCACAAGCTGCTACTGCCAGCAGCGCCATGCTAGATAATCCAGCAAAGGCAATTTTTGTTTGTTTTTTCATGTGAACGATGACCCCCTGATTAAATTAAAATGATTTCAGAAAAGTGTGAACATAATGTAAATTTAAGTGAAAACGAATGAAAATGCAACATAAATTTTCTGACAATTCTCACTGATCAAGGTCTATATGCTCAATTCCCAGTGTTTTCAAGTAGTCATAAAGTATGAAAATCGTCAGTTTATGTGGCGAATACATCCGTAATGTCAACTGTTGCGGATGACCGCGTAACCGAATGTTAGTGATTCGGATCCCTTTTTGTTCCAAGGCTTTTTTAACAGTCTGGGCATCGGTTTCTTTAGATAAAGTGAGATGAGCGACGATCACATTCGCTTCGAAGCGACTATTGTTAAATCGTTTCATGATCCAGGTGATGCCTTCTAACGAGAAAAATAAGAAGAGGACTAGAAACGTCGCTTCCATGATAAAACCGGCGCCGACTGCGATGCCAATCCCACTAGCAGCCCATATAATCGCGGCTGTCGTCAAACCACTGACGATATCATGCGGACGTCTTAAAATCACGCCAGCACCAATGAAACCAATCCCGGCGACGACTTGAGCGACGAGCCGCATCGGATCCATTTGAACATTCGGGGCAATCGTGCTGTAGAGAATGACCGATTTGATGGAAACGATGGTTAACAGACAACTGATCAGGGTAATTACGAGGCTAGTACGTATACCAACGGGCTTATTTTTGATTTCACGTTCAAAGCCGATGATGATTCCAAATATCGCGGCAATCATCAATTTCAGAAAGTCTTCCAGTTGGAACGAATGGATCCAATTCATGATAACCAAATCCTTTCTTTACAATGGTTCTGATTTTGTTATAATGAGTTTTGTGTCTTTCGAATGAATATACGTTTGATATGAATAGATATACAAGAATTAAAGGACGTGTGTAGAGAATGAATCAACAAAAAATTGGCTTTTTCGCATTAGCCGCAATGGTCATCGGTTCAATGGTCGGCGGGGGAGCATTTAATCTTCCTGGAGCGATGGCTCAAAAAGCGAGCGCAGGACCGATTCTGATCGGTTGGGGAATCACGGGTCTCGGTATGATCATGTTAGCACTCGTTTTTCAACACCTTGCGAACAGTAAACCGGAACTTGAAGGTGGCATCTACGCCTATGCACGCGAAGGGTTCGGACGGTTTATCGGCTTCAACAGTGCCTGGGGATATTGGGTCTCCGCTTGGATCGGGACAGTCGCCAACATCACGTTGGTGTTTAACGCACTCAGTTACTTTTTCCCGATTTTTTCATCAGAAAATCGTGTATTTTTACTGGCAATGAGTGTTGTCGTCGTCTGGGGATTGTTCTTTATCGTCTCCAGTGGAATCAAGGAAGCGACACTCGTCAATTTAATTACGACGATCGCCAAATTGGTTCCAATCTTGATTTTTATTTTATTGGTGGCAATCGCCTTTAACGTCAAGACGTTTAACCTCGACTTTTGGGGAGAAGGAACGGAATTAGGAAGTATCTTTACGCAAGTCAAAGGAACGATGCTCGTCACCTTATGGGCCTTTGTTGGAATTGAAGGAGCCGTCGTCTTATCAACCCGTGCGAAAAAACGGAGTGATGTCGGAAAGGCGACAGTCATGGGACTTGTCGGTGTACTCGTCATCTATATCCTGATTTCTGTTTTGTCACTAGGTGTCTTGAGTCAAGCAGAACTGGCCGGATTACAAGAACCGACGATGGCATATGTGCTCGAAGCAGCGATCGGTCCGTTTGGAGCAACACTCATCATGATCGGTCTGATCATTTCTTTGTCAGGTGCTTTACTCGGATGGACGATCCTTGCCTCTGAGATTTCCTATCTCGTCGCAAAAGATGGTGCCTTCCCGAAATTCTTTGCGAAGACGAACCGGAAAGGGGCTCCAGTCGGGGCGTTGTTGATTACGCAAATCGCGACACAACTGGTTGCAGGAATCGCCTTATTCTCTGCGCAAACCTACTTGGTGTTATCAAGTATCGCAGGTATCTGTGCCTTGTTGCCTTATTTACTGTCAGCCATCTACAGTGTCCGTTTCTCAAAAGCAGAACGTAATCAAAAAATGTTGATTTTCTCAACGATTGCGGCACTCTATTCACTTTGGCTTGTTTATGCTTCAGGTATTTGGTATATCGTCATCGCAGCGCTTGTCTATGCGCCAGGCATCATTGCTTACCTGATGGCAGAACGTGAACAAAAACGTGGAGGCATGTCGCGTTATGAAATGATCGCGAGTGGTATCCTTGTCCTTTTAGCGGCAGTTGCCGTATACGGAATGGTCGTTGGACAGATTCAATTGTAAGAAAAACCTGTAGAGACTAACTGAAGTCTAAAGAGAATGCTCCCATCCAACTAGGATGAGAGCATTTTTTTATGCCGAAAACCCGCAAGATTGGCTCAAATTTCAGGAGTCGACGGACCAAACCGCTCTTCAATCTCTGTGACAGACAACGGTTCTGAGAAAATGAAGCCTTGCATTTGCTGACACGCAGTTGCTTCTAGGTAGCGTAGTGCACTTGCCGTCTCGACGCCTTCCGCCACAAGATTCAAGTTCAGATTCCGACCAAGTTGGATGATGGAATCCAGTAAACCGTTTTCCCCTGAATCGATTCCATCAATGAAGACTTTATCGATTTTTAGTTCATCAATCGGAAAGGCACGTAAATATTGGAGAGAAGAATACCCTGTTCCGAAATCATCGATCGAAAGTCGGAAACCAAGCGACTTGATCAACTGCATCCGTTCAACCGTCCGTTGTGTCTGAAGGATGGCGATATTTTCAGTCATCTCCAGAGTGACGAAACGTGGATTGATTTTTTTTTGACCAACGATATGCTGTAACGTCCGAACGAATGAGTCACTTTGGAACTGATGCGGAGAGATATTGATCGCCATCGTCAAATCATCTGAAATACGTTCTTGCCATTTTGCCAGCTGCTCACACGCTTCAAGGACGACCCAGTTATTGATCGGGGTGATCAAAGCAGCTTCTTCAGCTAGAGGAATGAACTCGTCAGGGGGAATGCTGCCGAGAGCGGTATGGTTCCATCGTAGCAAAGCTTCGAATCCGTCGACCTGTTTCGTTTTTAAATTGATGATCGGTTGATAGGCTAAATGGAGAGAGTGATCCTCAAGTGCTGTAAACAATGAGCGTTCCAGTTGCAGTTTCCGTGTGAACTGTTCGTCCATTTCATGGGTCAAGTATTGAATCGTACCTGTCCCGATAGCTTTTCCGGCATATAAGGCCATTTCCGAACGGCGATACAGATCATCTAACGATTTGGCCTCGGACGGGTAGGTGGTGATTCCAAAGGTACACGAAATAATCAAGGAATGACCATTGATATAGTAGGGACGTTGAAGAGCTTGTTGTAATTTTCGCGCATACTGGAACAAACCATTCCGATCCGTGACCACCACCAGTAAACCAAACAAATCGCTTGTCGGGTGAAAGGTCAACTTTTGTTCAGCATGTTGTGAAAGGCGTTTCGCTAACGCCTGAAGCAGCTGATCTCCTACATGGGTCCCAAAAGAATCATTGATGACTTTGAACCGGTCGATATCAAATAAGATGAGCGAGATTGGAGTTTGATCTGTCGCTTCTGAAAATAAAGTATTGCCTTCACGGAGAAATCCACGTTTATTCAACAGATGGGTCATCTCATGATGATGGACAAGAAAATCGAGTTCCTGCTCTAGCTGTTCGGTTTCGGTGATATCAGTACCGATGAAGATATGCTGGAAACGGACGCCGTTCACATCATAGATTGGAATTAGAGTGGCTTGAAGGACTTTTTCTTGATCACCGTTCGTCAGGATGGGCAGCTTTCCGGACCACGCTTTTTTCTGCTTGATTTGTGAGCGGATCGTCGAAAGGACCTCTTCGGACGAATTCAACAACATCGTCCACGGTTGGTCGAGTAACGTCTGCGGACAAAAACCGGTGAGGTCTGTCATGTTGGTATTGGCATATTGAATCGTGCCGCGTGCATCAAGGACGAGGACGCAAGCGATTTGGTCAAAGGCATACCGTAAATCCATCAGTCCTTGAAACAGCGGTTTACTATTTGTCTGCTGATCCGATGAAGGGAGCTGGCAGAAAAACGCCCCAATCACCTCATTTTGTTCATCGAAGAGTGGTGAGACAAGTAACGTTGCCGTCAGCTGTTCGCCAGATTTATGCAGAAATGTCGTGTTCGGCAGTTGCATCGATTGACGTCGTTCTAAAAACGACTGCCAGATTTGTCGACTAAAGGCGGCATCCTCTTGATCGAGGAGGGGAACAAGCCGGCCCGTGATTTCTTGGGCAGACCACCCCCAATAGGATTCAGCAGCTTCGTTCCAAGAATGAACGGTTAAATCCACACGTAAGATGAATGCAGGTAAAGGGAACCCTTGCATGACAGTTTCATAGGAATTGATGATCGGACGATCCATTACGGGCGCACACTCCTTTTAGTTAACAGAGATGACGGTTCACTTGTCTTGTCTATTCCCAATATATTCAATTCTCATGCAAAGAAGTCCTGTATTTCGATTGAAGATTATCGCGTAGAATCTGTTATAATCATCTTGAAAGCGTTTTCTAAGTAAAAAGGGGGACTATTCATGAATCAAACAGAGAAAATCATCACACAGACAGAAAAATTCGGGGCTCACAACTATCATCCACTGCCAATCGTTATTTCAGAAGCAGAAGGTGTCTTCGTCAAAGACCCAGAAGGTCGACAGTATATGGACATGCTCAGCGCCTATTCGGCGGTAAACCAAGGACATCGTCATCCAAAAATCATTGATGCCTTAAAACGCCAAGCCGATAAAATTACGTTGACGTCACGTGCTTTTCACAATGATCAGCTCGGTTTCTTCTATGAGAAGGTCGCACAACTGACAGGAAAAGATATGGTCTTGCCGATGAATACAGGGGCAGAAGCGGTCGAAACAGCCGTTAAAGCGTCGCGTCGTTGGGCATATGAAGTGAAACAAATTCCGGGAGATGCAGAAATCATCGTCTGTGAAGGCAACTTTCACGGACGAACGATGACGGCTGTCTCGATGTCAACGGAAGCAGAGTATCGACGTGGTTTCGGACCGCTCTTGCCGGGAATCAAAACGATTCCATATGGCGATTTAGAAGCATTAAAAGGAGCAATCACGGAAAATACAGCAGCGTTCATCATCGAGCCGATCCAAGGCGAAGCAGGGATCTTGATTCCGTACGAAGGATTCCTGAAAGACGCACAAGACGTGTGTAAGGAACATAATGTCTTGCTTGTCTCGGATGAAATCCAATCAGGTCTTGGACGTTCAGGAAAATGGTTTGCGTCAGACTGGGATAACGTAGTACCGGATATGTATATCTTAGGTAAAGCGCTTGGTGGTGGCGTCTTCCCTATTTCATGTGTCGCGGCGAATCGTGACATCTTAAATGTCTTCAACCCGGGATCGCACGGTTCGACGTTTGGTGGAAATCCATTAGCCTGTGCCGTCTCTGTCGCTTCACTCGAAGTATTAGAAGAAGAAAAACTACCAGAACGTTCACTTGAGCTCGGCACGTACTTCATGAATCGTCTCAAAGAGATCGATAATCCGTTGATTAAAGATGTTCGTGGTCGTGGGTTGTTTATTGGCGTTGAACTGACGGAAGCAGCCCGTCCGTATTGTGAAGCTTTAAAAGAAAAAGGATTACTCTGTAAAGAAACACACGAAACGGTTATCCGCTTTGCACCACCACTCGTCATTACGAAAGAAGAATTGGACTGGGCATTTGAACGGATCGAACAAGTACTCGGTGTATCAGTCGCACAGTAACGGAGAACTCCCTGTCGGAAACGATGGGGAGTTTTTTAGGTTTGAATCTGTTTCAGTTGGGAACATACTATTATGCGGTAAAAAAATAAGGGGGAATGAACATGTCAAACGATAGTGGGTTAAACAAAAAAGCAGATGGTATGGTTGATAAAGTTGCTGGAAAAGCGAAAGAAGCGCTTGGAAAAGCAACGGGGGATAAGTCAACAGAACGTGAAGGCAAAAAAGATCAGCTGAAAGGCGACGCGAAAAAGACAGTTGGGAATGTTCAACAAAACCTTGATGATATGAATCGTCGTTAATGTAGATCCAATAAGGTCCCTTTTCATGAACTGCCCCATAAAAGTTGGACATAAAAATCCAACTTTTATGGGGTGTTTTTTATGGTCAAATATACGAAGGCGTTTAAGATCAAGGTTGCTGAACATTACCTGACGGGACGAGACGGATACCAGATTATGGCGGAGGAATTCGGGATAGCACGTGAACGAATCCGTGAGTGGTCGCGTCTCTATGAGCGATGGGGAGAGACGATCTTCGATCCTTCCTATACAACACACTCGCCGGCATTTAAACTGGAGGTATTAAACGACATGGCGACCAATGAGCTGTCCTACATAGAGGCGGCCATAAAATACAGAATCTCCTCCCCAGGGATGATCTCGAACTGGCGAGCGACGTATGAACGGAAAGGGACCGCAGGTCTGGTCGCCAGACCGAAAGGACGTGCCCCGATGGCGAGACGCAAGAAGAAGGATTTTGAAGAAATGACAGAAGTCGAGAAGCTCAAGGAGCGGGTCGAGTATCTCGAGATGGAGAACGCTGCGTTAAAAAAATTGAGAGCCTTGGTTCAAGAAGAGAATGCGCGACGAACCGGATCAAGGCGCAAGTAATCGACGAGTTGCGGGCGGTCTATCCCGTCCTAGGACTCCTCCGCGTGCTCGGTATGGCCCGGAGCGTCTACTACTATTGGCGGACGCGCCTGACGGGCGAAGACAAGTATGCGGAGGTGAAGGCTGCCATCCATACCCTCTTCCACGAACACGAGGGTCGATGTGGCTATCGTCGCATCCACGCACTTCTCGAACGCCAAGGCTTCCGGCACGATCCGAAGACCGTGCGCCGTCTCATGGACGAGCTCGGGCTCAAGTGTCTCGTTCGCATGAAGCGATATCGCTCTTACAAGGGACGGATCGGAGAAATCGCACCGAATCTTCTCCAACGTGACTTCAAGGCCTCCGGCCTGAACCAGAAATGGGTGACTGACGTCACTGAGTTTCACCTCTTCGGGGAGAAGCTCTACCTCTCGCCGATGATGGACTTGGGAAACCGTGAGATCATTGCCTATACGATGTCGGACCGCCCTACATACCGATTCGTCGGCGAAATGTTGGACCAGGCAATCGGGAAGCTCGACGGGAAGGAACGGCCAATCCTCCATTCCGATCAAGGTTGGCATTATCAGTACCGAGCGTTCATACGAGCACGGCATCACGCAAAGTATGTCCCGTAAGGGCAACTGTCTCGACAACGCAGCCATCGAAAGCTTCTTCGCCGTGCTCAAGTCAGAGCTCCTGTATCTCAAGGAGTTCGATGACATGGACCACTTCAAATGTGAGCTCAAGCGTTATATCGAGTACTATAACCATCGTCGTATCAAGAGACGCCTAAAAAACCTGAGCCCGGTGGAATACCGGACTCAGGTCCTCAAGGTCGCCTGACAAATTATTTATTGTCTAACTTTTTTGGTTCAGTTCATTCAGAGGGATCTTTTTTTGTTAAAAAATTTGTATAAAGGTCTAGTCATTTAGATGTGTATGTGGAATAATAATAATAAGTGTTAAAGCGTTTTCATCGTCATGTCATTATTAGTTTTTTATCCAGAAAGGGTGAAGTGTATGTTGCAGTTTCTTCAACGAATCGGTAAAGCATTGATGTTACCGATTGCCGTTTTACCAGCCGCAGGAATTGTCCTTCGACTCGGATCAGCAGATATGTTAGATGTTCCACTGATGGTTGCTGCCGGTGGGGCGATTTTTGATAACTTGCCGCTGATTTTTGCGATTGGTGTAGCGATTGGTTTATCGATTGATGCAAGTGGAGCCGCTGGTTTAGCGGGAGCGGTCGGGTATTTGGTTCTAAAGACGGGCGTCGACTCGATGAATAAAGATTATTCGGATGCTCAGATTCAGGCGAAGTATGATGCGATTGCCGCCATCGTCAATGATTCCTCGACCAAGGTCGATGGGGCGACCTTGAGTTCCATCGCCAGTCAGGCGACTTTAGGTTCGATGGTCAACATGGCAGTGTTTGGCGGAATCATCGCCGGTATCGTCGCCGGACTGTTATACAACCGTTTTTATAATATTAAATTGCCGGATTGGTTAGCCTTCTTTGGGGGACGTCGTTTTGTTCCGATCGTTACTTCAGCAGCGATGCTAGTTCTAGCATTTGTATTTGGTTACTTATGGCCGTTCATCGAAGACGGGATCAACAATGCAGGAGAGTGGATGGTCAGCCTTGGAGCCGGAGGAGCCGCCCTGTTTGGTTTCTTCAACCGACTCTTGATTCCTGTAGGTCTTCACCATGTCTTAAATAATATTTTTTGGTTCGTCTTTGGTTCCTACGAAAAAGCAGACGGAACGATTGCGAACGGAGATATCGCCCGGTTCTTCGCCGGTGATCCGACGGCCGGTATTTATCAAGCTGGATTCTTCCCAATCATGATGTTTGCCTTGCCGGCCGCTGCTGCCGCAATGGTCATGGCAGCACGGAAGGAAAATCGTAAAGCGGTCGCGGGAGCGATGATTGGTTTAGGATTAACCTCGTTCTTGACCGGAATCACGGAACCGATTGAGTTTTCGTTTATGTTCTTGTCACCTGTCTTGTACGTGATTCATGCTGTTCTGACCGGTGTGTCAATGGCCGTCGTCAACTTACTTGGTATTCTGCACGGCTTCTCCTTCTCAGCAGGATTCATCGATTATGTCTTGAATTTTGGGATTGCGACCAAACCCTTACTGTTACTTCTCGTTGGTCTGGCGTTCGCGGTCATCTATTACTTCCTATTCTACTTCATGATCACGAAGTTTGATCTGAAAACACCGGGTCGTGAAGATGAATCACTCGTAACGGACACGGGACTTGTCGCAGGAGTGTCTGATGACAAGTATGAGCAACAGGCAGCCCGGATTTTTGCAGGATTACAAGGAACGGAGAACGTGACGGCGATTGATAACTGTGCGACACGCCTCCGTCTTCAAGTAAAGGATGCAAGCATCATTGATGAAGCAGCGATTAAAGCTGCAGGAGCAAAAGGTGTCATGAAGATGGGCGCAACAAATGTCCAAATCATCATCGGTACCGATGTCGAATTCGTAGCAGATGCCATGAAACGGCAAAAATAAAAAAACGGCCTTTCCTGATTTTTTCAGGAAAGGTCGTTTTGACGTTGAACAGAAACAGTAGGTTGTTTAAGACTACTCACATAAATCGGGTAGAAGATCCCGATTAAGATGATGATGATCCCGATCCACTGGGAAGCGGATAGGTGTTCACCCAAGATGAGGACCGAACAGATGACAGCTGTCGGGAGTTCTGCAGCTCCTAACAACGAGACACTAGCAGAACTGAGATGTGGTGCTCCTGCAGCAAACAGAAGCGGTGGCAAAATCAAGGCAAACAATCCAAGCGGCAGCGCGTACCAAATCAACCCTTGTTCAAAATTCGAGACAGTCAGGAAGGTTGTTGGGGGATACATAATCATCACGAACAGGAGTCCACCGGTCATCATATAAAAACTTTTTTTGATGACCGGGACATGATTGGCGACTCGACCACTCGCTAATAAGAAAATCGAGAAACTGATGGCCGCACCCAGTCCAAACAAAGTGCCGCGAAGATCAAGTGGACTTGAGTAAGCAGCACTGGCTAAGACTGCTCCACCAATCAATAAGACGGCCGATAAAAAGTGTGGACGTGATGGAAGACGTTTTGTCAAAAGCGAATCAATCACGACACCAATCCACGTGAATTGGAACAGCAGAATGATGGCAACAGAAGCTGAAACCGTTTGGAGACTTTGGTAATACAAGTAGCCGGTCGTCCCGCTTGAAATTCCGATCGTGATTAAGGTAAGCGCCGTTGTCGGGGCTAACCGTAAATTTTTTGTCAGTAACGCTAAGATAAAAATCATCAACCAACCGAAAAAGAATTGGCTGCCAGAAACGGCAGCCGAGTCGAAACCAGCACCATATGCTAGTTTGACGATGGTGGATAAGACACCATAGCTGATGGCACCAATTAAGACGAAAAGTGTTGCTTTAGAACGATTCATATAGGTTCCTCCATGTTTTAGAACGCACAAAAAAGGTTGCAACGGGGCCTTGTCCAGGTTTTTTGGACAGGGTTTGGTTGCAACCTGTGTGAGTTATTTAATGTTGAGTCCAACCTTTTCATAAAAGGCAGGCTTTAATTCGTTGTACCGGACCGTCAGTTGATTAAACGTCTTTAAAGCATCTGTCGCTTGACGAGAAGTTTGGTTTAAATCCGCTGTTGCTTCGTCAATCTTAACGAAATTCGGTTTTTCGGTCAAGTAGGAGAGCACTTTCTTTTCAGAGGTGATCACCGCTTCGTAACGTTTTAAAAAGGTGTTAAAGGCTTTTTTTCTCTGATCAAAAATGTCCAGTAACGCCGTACCATCTTTTTTTGCATCAGCCGGTAAGGTCGCTATTTCATCCGTCAATTCCTGTCGATCGAACTCTTCGAACGCACGGCTCCGGATTTTTTGTTCTTGTTTTAATAGATCAACCCGCTTTTGGTTCAAATCCGTCAGTTCATCACGTTCATTTTGAGCACGTTTGATGTCGTCGGCTCCAGCCTCTAGCACCGCCTGATACGTGTTGACAGAAACTTCATCTTGCCGTGTTCGTTGCTCTGCGATGGTTTCCGCTTTTTGTTCGAGTTGCGCCTGCTTCTCTAACTGGTCGTAAATCGAGGAAGCCGGATCAGTCGAACACGCACTGAGTAGAAGGATGCTGAGACCGGTCAAACTACTAGCTAAAAACATCCGTTTTTTCATTGTTTATAGGGTGGCGGAGACCCGTGACTTCAGTCATGGGAGGAGCCGACCCTCACCTCCTTCTGGTTGGATGTCGACGAGCCATGTCGTCGCTCTCTCAAGTAGTATCAGTTTCTTATGCGAAGCGGATTTATGAACGCGGACTCCTTGTAACGTCCTAAGGTCGAAATAGCCGGTCTTACGTCTTCCGAACACGAAACACGTCTGTCCCTCGTACTGCACCTTGTCGAACAGTTGATAGCCGTGGACAAGGCGCTCCGCTTTGTTCGCCTTTCTTTTACCAGCCTTTCCGATGGTCATCTGATGCAGTTGACGGTTGTTCGCGCGTACCTGTCGGAAAAGATACGACACCTTCGGTGCTTCTGCTAGTCGATTCCCGCTGATGCAACGTGCGTCGACAGCATGACGCTTCTCCAGTCCATTTTCGATGTGTGTGTTCTTCGTCAATGTTGGGAAGGCGTTTTACATCTGCAACACCGTCCCGACCCAACAGGACTTTTAATCACAGACGACAGGGCAATCGGCTAGAACAGGTACCGAGAGGTGTCATGACCCAACCAACGGAGTTCGTAAGAACCGAGACTAGTCCATTTCAGGCTTTCACAAGCCTGTCACTTTAGTGATGGGTAATTGACTATCGTAGCTCCTTACAGATTTGGGTATTTCGAAAAATTATAGGGAATATGGAAGTCTTCATCATAAATCGAGAATTGATAACCTTTTTTCTTGAGACCTGCAATGATTGCCGGTAATGCGCGCAACGTTTGCGGTTGTTCGTGTAACAGGATGATTTCGACGGGATCCTCCGCCCGATCAATGACTGTTTTAGCAACTTCCTTGGCACTGTCCTTGTAGTACCAATCCATCGAATCGATTGACCAGTCCCACACCCGAAGATTTGCTCGTTCGATTTCTTTCGCAATCGATTTGGTAATGCTGGGAGACGAACCGTACGGCGGACGTGTCAGAAGTGGGGCATGACCCGTCAGTTGCTTGATTTGTTTTTGAACACGCAGCATTTCGGGAACATATTGCTTCTTTTCATATAACGTATCGTAGTCGTGCGTTTCACTGTGTAATCCGATGTAGTGACCGTCATTTGACATCGTACGCACCACATTCGCTTGCTGATTGATGTTAGGACCCATCAAAAAGAACGTTGCTTTGGCGTTTTGTTCCTTTAATGACTGTAAAATATCTGACGTCAATGCTGTCGGACCATCTTCAAAAGTCAGGTAAGCCACTTTTTTAGTAATGCCGTTCCATTTTTCGACACGTGCTTTGTCGAGATTTGCAACCGGGACTTCACTTAGTGACTGTACGGACTTTACGGCAGTTTGCTGTTGGTTCGAACTGAGGTATTGATAAATGACATAACCGCCGATCGGAAGCAACAGAAGGGCTAGAAAAATAAAAAGCTTAGCGACATACTTTCGTTTTGGTTTTCGGTGTCTTGGACCAAGTCCAATCGGGTTACCTGAGTTGTATGAGTCCATCGATGTCTGAGCTCCTTTACGGAAAATCGTATGCTTTAACTGTAACATTTTGTCTATTTCATTTGTAACAAAAACATTACAAAAAGATGACTGAGTGGTCTATTTTTTAAAAAAATACATTTAATATAGAAGAAAATCATTTTTTTTAGACAAAAAAAGAAGTCAATCCGCTAACGGAGACTTCTTTTTGCATGTCACTCAGTGATCAGTGTTCTGTAACAGCACACTCGTCACACTCTGTTTTATACGATTCGCACTGTTCATCCATTTCTTTTCCGCAATGTGAGCAGGTTTTGACCGGAAGCTGGCGATAAAATTCGGGCGACGTTTCTTGGTAAAGGGGTTGTTCCATCATGTTTTCCTCCTCGTGTTAGTAAATGTGTCCGCAAATAACACTTAATTTATTTTATTGTACTAGTACAGTTTGATTTAGTCAACCTTTGTTTTATAACAGATGAATTTTAGATAAGTCTTGTCGTATGACAGTCGACACACAGGATGATACGATAACAAAGTAAACAGATAAACTTAGAGGGGGATCATCATGAATCAGACATTACCTGAAACATTAGCACTTTTAACAGAACGTCGTTCGGTTCGTCATTACGACGAGACCTTTAAACTATCCGAACAGGAAGTACAGGAACTTATCGAATTAACGACAGCTGCACCAAGTGCCTGGAACTTACAGCATTGGCATTTCTTGGCGTTCCATTCAGAAGAAGCAAAACAACAACTGGCTCCGATTGCTTATAATCAACCTGCCGTCAGTTCCTCTTCAGTCGTCATTGCAGTTCTCGGGGATCTGCAGGCAAACCGGAACTACAATCCCGTATACGGACCGGCAGTCGAGGCGGGCGGAATGACAGAAGACTTGTTTGATTCCATTAAAGGACAAGTAGAGGGAGCTTATCAAAGCGAAGTCTATGCCCGTGATGCAGCGATGTCGAATGCGAGCCTGGCTGCGATGCAACTGATGTTGGTTGCGGAAGCGAAGGGGTTATCGACGCTCGCAATGGGTGGGTTCAACCATCAAACCTTTACAGAAACGTTCATTACAGATGAGCGGTATGTGCCTGTCATGTTGATTGCAGTTGGAAAGGCAGTCGAAAATGCGAAAAAACGTCCGACACTCCGATTACCGGTTGATCAGGTAACAACGATCTTATAACAGGAGACGGGACTGAAAAAAGCCTGTATTTCTTGATGCGTGGTGTGCTTCAGTCCCATTTCTAGTTCTTTTTCATATTTTTTTAGAAAAGTACTTGTCAGATTGTTAGTTTCTTGCTATATTAATACATGTCCTAGCAAGTACATCACGTACTGCATCATGATTCTGTAGCTCAGCTGGGAGAGCGCTACCTTGACAGGGTAGAGGTCGCTGGTTCGAGCCCAGTCAGAATCATACCAAAAGCCCGTTCATCCTATGATGAGCGGGCTTTTTTAGTTATCTGCCTGCAGGTCGTCCTCTGTGACCCATTTATGGTGTTTGACGGTTTTTCCGCCTGTTGTTGGCTTGAAATCGACCCTGTATACTGTCGTTTGTTCAGTACGATCAATCGTTGCGTCAGCACCGTCCATCCCTTGCATGTGATCGGAAGAGAGGATGACTTTAGCGTTATCCTTAAACTTCGGGTCCTTTGCTTGTTTGAGCCCGTTCGGAATTTTCCATCACTCGAATGCATCATTCCATCATGCGAAGCATTCATATCGTCATGCATGTCATGGGAACTAGACTTTGAATCCGTTCCGCAAGCACCCAGACCTAAAACGGTAGTGAGTGCAACGGTTGTGACAAGTAGTTGTTTTTTTCATCTGCTTTCCCCCCTAAACTGATTTGATTACGTTAGTATTATACCCATGCTTTGTGCAGAGAGCGTGACGATTTAGATTCAGCGTGTCTGATGTACAAGTTCGATTAAAAAATCTTTAAACTTATATCCTAGAAAGACAAGGAGGGGTGACATGAAACACATTTCTCATTACATCGGCTTACTCGTTTTAACGGCGATACTTCTCATCGGAAGTGTTCTGTTTAGTACGTTATATTTGAATCTCGTGAATCAACGCACGGATGAAGTGATATTGGGCTTGCTGAACCGTGGAAACACGCATCGTGACGTCTTGGAAGAATCATTTAACAAAGAAACAATCGAACACGTCAGCCTGATGGAATCTGCTTCTGAATTTATCGTCGTCATTACCGACGAAAAAGGAACCATCTTGAACGCTTCGAATCGTTTAACAGAAGAAATGAGAAAAGAATTGACGCATACTGAAATGAAGAATCAACGTAAAGACATGGTCCTCCAAACACCAACGGAACAAGGGGATTTTTTGATGACGGATAGTCCGATTGAAATCTCGGGTGTTCATCAGGGACATGTGTTTATGTTTGCACCGGAAGCTTTGATTCAACAAGTCGTCAAACCATTAAGACAACAGTTTATTCAAGTTGGTGTCATCGCAGTCTTCTTATCACTGGTCACCGTAGCCATATGTACACGACTGATTTCAAGACCACTCATTAAAATGGAACGGGCGACTGCAAAATTGAGAGACGGACATCTCGAAGTGGATTTGCCGATCAATCGTTCCGATGAACTCGGTGCATTGGCAAGATCGATCACACAGTTAGCAAACGATCTGGATTATGTAAATCGAGAACGAACAGAATTTTTGGCCCATATTTCGCATGAACTGCGAACACCACTGACGTACGTAAAAGGATATGCCGATATATTAAGTCGTCCGAATTTACCGGAATCCGAAAAGACCATGTACCTGTCGATTATCAAAGAAGAAAGTGACCATCTGAGCCAATTGATTGAACAGTTGATGTTCCTGGCTCGGTCAGATGAAAACGAATTTGTAGTAAAACGGTTGCCTCTTGCTCTTGATCAGGTCATCTTATCGATTGCTGAAAAAACAAGACCTGCCATCGAAGAAAAAGGACTTCAGTTTGTTGTTTCCGGTCATCCTGTGCTGGTGACTGGAGACGAAATTCGACTCGGGCAAGTCATTTTGAATCTGTTGGACAATGCACGGAAGTACACAGAAACTGGTGAAATTAAAGTACGGTACGGAACAAATGATATCGGACCTTATTTTACGATCAGGGACACAGGAATCGGGATTGCTGAAGAGGCATTACCGCATGTGAAAAAACGATTGTATCGGAGTGAGCCATCACGTTCAAGAAGTCACGGAGGATCTGGTCTCGGATTAACGATTGCGACGGCGATCGTTCAAGCGCATGATGCGTTACTCGATATAAAAAGTGAACCGAATGCTGGGACGATTGTGACGGTGCAATGGAAGGGATGAAGAGATGGGACGTATATTAATCGTCGACGATGAACAGCGGATGCTGCAGTTGATGAAGTTGTATCTAACACCTCACGGGCATACGTGTCACCTGGTCGATTCTGCGGAAAAAGCACTTGAACTTGTCCGAACAGTACCAATCGACTTGGCATTACTCGATGTCATGATGCCTGAAATGGACGGATGGATATTGTGTCAAAAAATACGGCAGTCAGCTGATTTTCCGATCATCATGTTGACGGCACGAAATCAAAAGGACGATATTTTACGGGGGCATGAAGTAGGGGCGGATGACTATGTCGCAAAACCGATTCATGAAGGAGAATTACTGGCACGGATCGAATTATTGATTGGTCGAGTCAAAAATGAAAGTGAAACATTTCAAGGACTGTACTACGATCCTGCTTCGTATCAATGTACCTTTGATCAGAAAAAAAATTGCTGACGAAAACGGAATTTCAGCTTTTAGGGAAACTGTTAGCTTCGAAAAACAGGATCTTATCAAGAGAACAACTCGTCATGTCGCTTTGGGGAGAGAAACAATTGATTGAGCCGCGGACGATCGATTCCCACATTCGGCATCTTCGTGAAAAATTGCGCCGCTTCGGTTTTCCGATTGACTGTTATTTAGAGACGGTTCGCGGAGTCGGATACCGGTTGATCGAGCGGACGACAGAGGTTTGAGAAGGAGTCCCGTATGACAACAATTTATCTAGTCCGCCACGCCCATTCGACGTATTCGGCAGAGGAAGAAACACGCCCGTTATCTGAACGGGGAATGGTTGATGCGAAACAGTTGCTTTCGCTATTTCGGGAAATCAAAATAGACGACATCTATGCGAGTCCATACCAACGGGCGATTGAGACCGTTCAACCATTAGCGGAACAACGTGAGTTGACGGTTCATGAAGCAGCTGATTTCCGAGAACGCGTCTTGGCGCCAGGAAGACTTGACGATTTTCGACATGCCGTCCAGTTCGTCTGGGAACACCCAACCGAAAACCCATACGGCGGTGAATCCAATGAAGAGGCGAAACAACGTATCGTTCAAGGAATTCGGCAAATCTTGACGAAACATGAAAATGAAACTGTCGTGATCGGCACACACGGGAACATCATGGTGTTGTTGATGCAGTTTTTTGATCCGGCATACGATTATGACTTCTGGAAAACGTTAAAGATGCCAGCGGTTTATCGTATGGTGTTCAAAAACGGAGAATGTCATCAGATTAAAGAAATCGCGCAGCGTTCCTACTAAAAAACAGGAGACCACCCCTTCCGTGAAGGGACAGTCTCCTGTTTTTGATTATGCTTTTACTGGATTTTCGTGTTTTTGGATTAAATCAGCTGTCAGTTGTCCGGACAATGTGACCATCGGGACACCGCCGCCTGGGTGCGTTGAACCGCCGACAAAGTAAAGACCTTCGTAAAGATCACTCTTCGATGGAATCTTGAAGCCACCGTTCTTTTTGCGGTCAGCCGCTACTCCATAAATCGATCCACCGTTTGGACCATAAAGTGCTTTCAAATCTTCTGGTGTGAAACGATACTCAAATTCGATCGATTCACGTAAATCGGTTAACCCCATTCGTTCCAATTTATCCAGTACGACTTCACGATACGCGTCCCAGTCGGTTTGCCCATCTTGTTTCGTCAGTGGCGGCACGTGAGTCAAGACAAATAGATTATCCTTTCCTTCAGGTGCTTGAGAAGGATCCGATTTGGATGAGACACCCACATAAATCGTTGGATCCTCTGGTGGGACACCGTCTTTGAACATCTGAGCAAATTCACGTTCGGGATCATCAGAGAAGAAGAAGTTATGATGTTTCAAGTCCTTGTATTCTCGATTGACCCCAAGTAACAAAACAAGTCCCGAGACAGATGGAACAAACGACTGATTTAGTTTTTTAGCGTGTTTTGGTCCTTTTTTGTCTGCAACGAGGTTTTGGTACGTCGGAATGACTTCAAGGTTCGAGACGACGACGTCCGCGGGATAAAAGACACCCTCTGTCGTTTCTACACCAATCGCACGTTTACCTTCCGTGACGACTCGGGCAACGGGTGTATTGACATGGACCGTCACACGAAGTTCATCAAGAACCGTCTTCATGGCGCGGGCGATATTGTACATACCACCTTTTACGTAATAAATACCGAGACCCATCTGAACATAAATCATTTGGTTGAAGACGGCAGGGGCTTCATATGGATTGGATCCGACATACATGACCATATAATTGAACAGCTGTTCGAGGTATTTATTATTCAGGTGTTTTTTAGTTCCGCTGGCTACCGTATTGAGTGGATCCATCTTAAGTAATTCAGACATCGTATGATATTTTTTTAAGTCTTTTAAGTCTTCGAGACTGTACTTATAGAAGCTATCTAAACAAAGGTCGTACATTTTTTTCGAATAACTGAACAATTCGACGAAGTCTGCTTGAGCGGAGACTTTCTTGAATTCTTCCAACATCCCTGGAAGGTCACCTTTTACGTCAAGTTGTGTCCCATCTTCGAAAAACGTCCGCCATTGTGGTTCAATGCGTTCGATTTCTAGATAGTCATCGAGACGGCGGTGAACGCTCGTGAAGAGTTGTTCGAGTACCCAAGGCATCGTCAGGATGGAAGGACCCGTATCAAATGTAAATCCATGACCACTACGTTGGTTCAATTTGCCGCCGACATTCCCGTTTTGTTCAAGCATCGTGACCTCATAACCATCTCCTGCGAGACGAATTGCTGCTGACATACCTGCTAACCCTGCTCCAATGACAACTGCTTGTTTCTTCAAAAAAATCACATCTCCTTATGTCTTAGTAGATAAACGGAATCAATCGTTTTCTAGCACTGGCCCACTCCGTATAAACCGAACCAAATCCTGCTGTTAAAAGTTGTTCCTCGATTCGAATTCGATGAAGTAAGGCGAAAAACATGATGATTCCGGCGAATACCGTTAAAATTAGATTTCCGAAATAGAGAGGGAAACCGACTGTGATGAACAATAGACCTGTGTAGAGTGGATGGCGCAAGACACGATAGGGACCCGTACTGACAAGTTGATCTCCAGGATTGACGGCGACATGGCGTGTAAACTGATGTTTTAGATGATAAATGCCCCAGTAACGTAAGAGGACGCCGCCGCTTAATAAGAAAAGACCAAGTTGCTTTTGGAAGAGAAGTGCTTCTGAACTGCTAAAGAGAACGGATAACAGAATGGTAACGATCAAAGTAGCTAAAATGAGATAAAAACTTCGTCGTTCTTCGAGTGGAGATGGTTCCTTCTCACGGTTTCGAAACAAAAATAATTCGAGTAACCAAAGAAGAGACACGGCGATGAAGGCATCATCCAAAATGGTCATGTAGATTCGCCCCTGACTGAATACAATCATTATTTAAAGAAAACGCATACAGACAATATTTACCCGAACAAAACAAGATTCAATCATCTAGAACAGATTCATTTGATGAAAATAGGGAATTAAATCATTTTTGTTACACGATGGACAAAAAATGGTTGTGTCTTAAAATGAATGCTATTCTAAAATCAAAGATTAATTACCCTGTTTTGGAAAAAAGGAGTTATGAGACGTATGAAAAACATCAAAAAACCGTTATTGGCTATATTGGCAGTCGCTACGCTGACCGTCAATTTTTCAGTAGCGGCAGAAGCTTCGACCTACCGTCAAGCAAAAACACCACTTAACCTTCGAACCGGTGCATCGACAGAAAAAGCGATCACCACTGTAATTCCGACAGGTGTCTATATTAACGAATTAAGCAGACTCGGAACTTGGTCAAAAGTCCGTTATGGGACAAAGACAGGGTATGCGAGTACAAAATATTTGTTAACCGATCAACAAATCGGAGGAAAGCGGATTGGAAAGACATTGATTGTTAATCCGAATCATCCACTCCGTTCGTCATACGCACCTGGTGAAAGTACCGTCGCACGGGCTGCGTTTGAAAAAATGAGGCTCGCTGCCAAAAAAGAAAAGATAACGATTGTTGCGTTCAGTACATATCGTTCCTATGCGTACCAAAAAGCACTGTTTGAAAAATATGTTGCACGGGATGGTTTTGAAAAGGCGAGCACGTACAGTGCGCAACCAGGTGAAAGTGAACATCAGACGGGTCTCGGGTTTGATATCGGAGGAGCAGATGCTTCGAAATATGCCAAGTTTAGCTTTTCGAGTACAAAAGAAGCAAAATGGTTGGCAGTCAATGCGCATCGTTATGGTTTCCATCTCCGGTACCCGCTCGGCAAAGAAGCTTGGACCGGTTACACGTACGAAAGCTGGCATTTCCGTTACGTCGGTGCGACGCTTGCGACACGGTTAAAAGCAAGTGGCTTGACGATGGAAGAATACTATCAATTGGCGCCGGGAAAACCGATGCTCCCTTAGGAGGTTTCATTTCCGTCATCAAATGGTAAACAATTGGTGTGTCATTCATCGTGCAGCGGTTGCGGTCTGTCTTCTTGAAAGAGGTGGAAGCTGTGGCTAAAAAAGACGAAAAGCATCATATCATTACCTTTACATTTGATGAAGAAGCGACATCGTACCAAGTGTTCAGCGAACTCAAGAAGTATCATGCGAATGGTCAAGTTGATTTTGAACAAATCGCCGTCATTAAACGAAGTGAGAACGGGGCCTTTTCGTTTGAAGATGCGATTGACTTAAGTGGTTCCAATAAAGCGTTTAAAGGTTCCTTGATCGGTATGGCCGTCGGGATTCTCGGAGGGCCATTCGGCATCTTGTTAGGGTCGATGACAGGGATGCTGATTGGTGGCTCAAAA
Source organism: Exiguobacterium antarcticum DSM 14480 (assembly GCF_000685865.1). Taxonomy (GTDB): domain Bacteria; phylum Bacillota; class Bacilli; order Exiguobacteriales; family Exiguobacteriaceae; genus Exiguobacterium_A; species Exiguobacterium_A antarcticum. The sequence continues at coordinate 92,868 of NZ_JMKS01000005.1, forward strand.
GAGTTAAAAGAGAATCAAGCCATCCAGGAAACGTTTAAGCGGACGCTTGGTGTCATTCCACCGGGAAAAACGGGAATCATTGCGATCGGGGAAGAGTTTGAACCTTCTGTTCTCGACGGTCTTGTCGCCAAACATAATGGAACCATCGATCGGACAGATGAATTACTTGAAAAATAATCCAGACAAAAATCCTTCTCTCGTTCGACATGAGAGAAGGATTTTTTGTTAGGACTGACGTTCTTTTTTCACCTTTTTGAAGAAGAATAGTTCGTAGACGACAGGAACGATGATTAACGTCAAGAGAGTAGAGGTCGTTAATCCACCGATAACCGTCAAGGCAAGACCTTTTGAAATCAATGTTCCGGATGATGTCGTGAGTGCAAGCGGAACAAGAGCCATGATGGTTGCGAATGCTGTCATCAAGATTGGACGAAGTCGTGTCTTACCAGCTTCGATCAAGGACTCACGAATTGGTAGACCACGCGTGACGTTTTGACCAATCCGGTCAACGAGTACAATCGCATTGGTTGTTACGATTCCGATGAGCATCAAGAACCCGATCATGACACTGACGGATAATGGTTCATTTGCTAAGAACAGCGTGACGAGTGAACCGATTGGAACGAAGATCAAGGACGACAAGATGATGAACGGAATCCGTGCTTTTCCGAACGTGATCAACATCGTCAAGTAGACCAGTCCGATGGCAACGACGATCGCGATTCCGAGTGACTGGAAGATTTCGATCGTATCATCATTTCCGCCACCACTCGTTAGAGAAACGCCGTCAGGCAAGTCGATTTTTTCGACGTCTGCTTTGACGTCACTCGAAATGGCTTGAACGTCATCACCTTTTACTTGTCCGGATACACGGGCGTACACTTTTCCGTCTAATTTTTGAACCGACGTAAACGTATCGACTTCATTGACTGTCGCGACATCGTTCAAGGCGACAGGACCAGTAGCGGAGAACAATTGGACATTCTCAAGATCTGCTTTAGATGTCAAATCTTCTTTGTAGGATAATTGGACATCTTGATCCTTGTCATCGAGGTTCAGCGTGCCGACTGTGACCGGTTTAGTCTGGTCATTCACTGTACCGAGGATTTGGAAGCCGGATAAACCACGATCACTTGCTTTTTCAGAATCAATTTCAACGAGGAACTGTTTCTGTTTTTCGCTGAAGTTATTTGTGACATATTTTAAATCGTTGTTTTTGTTCATGTTGTCTTCGACGAGTTTCGCTGCTTGTTGCAGAGCTTCGAGATCCGTTGAGAATAAATCAACATCCACATTATTGTTTGATGGTGGACCACCGGTCGAAAGTTCAGCGATACTGATTTTGACATCCACATCGTCTTCTTTCGCGATATCTTCCATCTGTGTTTCAAGAGATTTAATCGTCTTTTCGACATCAGCGCCGTCTTTTAGATTCAAGAAATAACTCGCTTTGTTATCCAGACGTAAGCCTGTCGTGAAATCACGTGCGCCAACCGAGGTTGTCACATCGGCAATCGCAGTTTCCTCATCAAACATTTTTTCCATGTTGAGCGAAACAGCACCTGTTTTCTCAAGCGAAGTCGCAGCAGGAAGTTCGAGCGAAGCCGTCAATGTTTTAGAGGCTTCGTTGGGAATGAACGTAAAGCCGAGTTGCGGTACGATCGCAAGGGAACCACCAAGCAATAAGAAGGAAACGACCAGGATGATCGCTTTATGCGATAGTGATTTTTCAATCAGTTTTCCATACCAACGTTGTAAGACACCTTCTTTTTCTTCAGCAGGTACCTTTTTGAAGGCGAATTTCGCTAAGATCGGCACGATGGTAATGGCGACGAGAAGCGAAGCAAGTAACGAGAAGATAATCGTCAAGGCGAACGGTAAGAAGAACTTACCTGTAATCCCACCAACAAACCCGATTGGTAAAAAGACGACGACGGTCGTCAGTGTAGAAGACGTGATCGCTTTTAGGATTTCTTTTGTTGACTGTTCGATGATCTCGTTCGTCATACCGGCGTCTGACTTGCGGACACGGCGGAAGATGTTTTCAATGACGACGATACTATCATCGACGACACGACCGACCGCGACCGCCATACCACCAAGAGTCATGATATTTAACGAGATGTCCTGCCAGTTCAAGAAGATCGCTGCGATTAAAAGGGACAGCGGAATCGAGACGATGGCAATGATCGTCGCCCGAATATTACGTAAGAACAGAAGGACGGCCAGAGAGGCAAACAAGGCACCGAGTAATCCTTCTTTTACAAGGGTGGCGACAGATTCCTCAATGTCTTTAGCAGAGTCGATTCCAATCGTATAATCAATCTGGTCATCGTACTTATTCAAGATTTTTGTGACACCATCTGCAATTTCGACGGTATTGGCATCTTGTTTTTTCGTGATGGCCATCGATAATGAATCTTTTAAGTTGTAGCGTGTTTTTTCGCTTTGTTCGGAAACCGCTTCGATTTCTGCGATATCACCGAGACGAATTGGTTCTGCCGGCTGTTCAGCTTCTGCTGGTGGTGCGCCAGGAGCAGTTTCCGGAGCACCGCCTGTAGGCGGTCCAGATTGAGAACCTGTAGCTGGACTCGATGTGACGGTTGAAGTCAACTGGAGATTTTTTAGTTTATCTAAGTTCTCGAGTTTTTCTTCGACCCGAATCGGGATTTTTGAATCGCCTTCTGCGAGCTGGCCAGACGGGAACGACACATACTTTGCATTGATTTGTTCTTTGATGCTTGATAACGATAAACCAGCAGCAGTTGCTTTATCATTATCGACGGTGATTTGGACAAGGTCATCCTTGTAGCCACCAACTGAAACACTGTTGATTCCCGGAATTTTGTTGAGTTCCGGTTCGATTTCATCTTTTAAGAGTGAATCAATCTCTTTTCCATCTTTGCTGAAGAAAGAAATGTTATAGATCGGGAATGAACCAAACGAAAAACGATTCAATTTCGTAGTTGCCTCTTCCGGAAGATTTGCATCTTGGATGGCCGCATCAATTTGTTGTTCGACCTTATCCATGTCGGTATCGAATGGGAATTCGATGTTGATGATCCCGATACTTTCATAAGCGGAGCTCGTAATCTTCGTTGAGCCCTCGATTCCTTTTAGGGCAGTTTCAAGTTTAGAGACGACTTGTTTGTCGACATCATCCGGTGAAGCGCCTGGATAAACAGCTTCTACTGAAATTTGGGGGAATTCAATCTCAGGAAATTGATCTACTTTGAGCTGGGTAAACGAGTACACGCCGCCTAAAATTAAAAGAATGGCAATAATAAACACGGCAACTGAGTTCTTCAAACTAAATCTTGTTAAAAAATTCAACGGGTATCCCTCCTTTATTTTATATGTGCTTATTTACATAGTAGAGGACGGAAGAAAAGCCTGCAACTCTGAATGGTCATCAAACAAGAAAAAAATTAAAAAGAAAATCGGAAAAATCCTTTACAGTTTTCAATATGTTGCTATAATAAACGTATACCCAGTACACATCATCATGATTCTGTAGCTCAGCTGGGAGAGCGCTACCTTGACAGGGTAGAGGTCGCTGGTTCGAGCCCAGTCAGAATCATACCAAAATCCCGTTCATCTTTTGATGGACGGGATTTTTTTACGTAAGAAAAGCTATTCCTTCATTAAACTGAAAGGAATAGCGGATGTCTCTCATCATTGAATTTCTAGTCGAAGATCACCCATCTTCGTCCAACCAGCCATTGTCGTCATCCGGTAAAAGACGAGAGTCAAGATACCCGGAAGCACTACTCCAGTTGCAAAAAAGACGAGGAACGCATTAAATCCTTGATTGACAAAGATATTGAGGGGGGCAATCATCGAATTCAACCCGAGACCTGCTAATTCGTACGGTACTTCTAATGAAAGAACAAGTGTCGCAATCGGTGCCGAAATCATTGCCGCTAAGAAAGGCGCGACGACGAGACGTGGATTCTTCACGATATTCGGGAACTGAACTTTTGGTGTGACAAAAAAGGAAGCAATCAATCCACCGGGATCAGTTTGGCGGTATGCCATTAATGTAAACCCGACGAACTGAGCCGAACAACCAATCAAGGCGGCGGCACTGGCGACAGGGTCGAGTTGAAGTGCAATCGCGAGTGCAGCAGATGAAGCGGGAGACATCAATAAGACGCTAAAGATAAGAGCAATGACAAGGGATGTCGCAATCGGTGAAGTTTCGACGGACGTCGTGACCATAGCACTGAATCGTGTTAACAACGGGGTCGTGACGGCAGCAGCAGCGATTCCTGTCACACCACCGGCAAGGACGGCACTGACTGGAATGACCATCATGTCGAATTTTGTTTTTCCTGTCATCCGTTTACCGACGAACACAGCGACAGCAGCTGCGAGCAACGCACTGATCGGTTGACCCGGGACGAGAACGAGCCCGGCGTCCGTTGGTTGAAGCGCGCCCCCACCGATTGTCGCGGCAATCATGGCGCTGAATAAGACAAGTGTATTCCCACCGAGTTGATAAGCAATTCCGGCACCAAGTGCAGGCGCGAGTAAGACTTTAGCAACTCCGCCAATCGTCAACAGCATCTCGATATGTAATAAGTTACCGAATGTTTCAATCAATAAGCCTACTCCTAACGTCACTAAGACGGCGTTCGCCATCCCGGCAGACACTTTCACCATTCGATCCATCGCATATTCCTTCAACTCACTCATCCTCTCTCTTTTTCGTTTAGCCATTAAAAAAACCTATCCGGTATCGGATAGGCGCCATCATTCCTGCGGGCGCCTCATTCGATGCATCGAAAGGAGGGCCCAAAATCAATCCCGAAAATCAATCGGAAAAGGTTTCAGTCCCTCGTGCATAGAATAATCAGTCGGCCTGCAGTTTGGTGTGAAGACATTAGGTTGTGCCCCTTTCCGTGAATTTTTCTAAGCCTAACACGGCTGAAAACAATAATCAATATTTTCTGACAATTTATTTTCCATGAATTTTCTGCACAAAATCAGGGGAAAGAAAAAAAGGCGTTAAACTGACATTGGAGGCGGTTACATGAAATTTGCAGTAATAACAGATATTCACGGCAACGCGACAGCGCTTGAAGCTGTCTTAAAAAAAATTAGAGAAGAGAAAACTGTTTCAGAGATTTTCTGTCTCGGGGATTTAATCGGAATCGGTCCGCAGACCAATGAAGTGATTGAGTTAGTTCGATCGACTTCCCGCATGACGACGATTAGTGGAAATCACGATGAAAATGTACTGGCGTTACTACATGATCAACCCTATCCAGACAGTTACCGTCATGCACAAGCACATCATCAATGGATAGCGGATCAACTGACGCCAGAAAACCAACACTTTTTAGAGCAACTTCCCCGAACGATTCGAAAGACATTTTCGGGACAAGATGTGTTGTTTACGCATTACGCATATCGCGATGAGTCGAAGGCGATTGGAGAGGAACCGTTGGCAGCAGCTGTCGACGGGACAGAAGAGACATTGCCTGATTTGTTTAAAGGACAACAGGCGAGTCTGATTTGTTTTGGTCATCATCACCCGAAACAACTTGTTCGGACGAAAGGTGTCACTTATTTGAACCCGGGGGCGCTCGGTTGCCAGCCAGAAGCGATTGCTCCGTTTGCGCTAGTTGAACAGATAGAAGGTGGATGGCAAATCGATGTCATGGAAGTCATCTATGACGATCAGCCCTACCTCGAAGCCTTTCATGCTGCCGCTATGCCGGAAAAAGAATTATTGCGGAAACTTTTTTTAGGCGGAAGAACATAAACATTGAAAAAACGATCAGTGTAAAATTTCACTGATCGTTCGGCTTAAAAAGTATCTGCATTAGAAAAAACGATCCGTTAAGAACAGCACGAAAGGTAATCCGACGATGATGAGCCCGATGATTCGTTTGATACGACTGCGTTTCCACTGAAAGACAAGGGATAGAACCGGTGACAAGACGAATCCGACAAACAGTGAGACTAAGGTGACGATGAAAAAGACAAAGTCGGTCGAAGCACTTGTTCGTGTATAGGATCGCCACATATCAACCAGTGAGATGATGACGTACGTCAATAGGACGAGCAAGAACAACGGGGTAAAGACTACCAATTGAGACAAACCAAACACTCCATTCGAGTAAGATGAACGTTACATGAAAACAGCCTCTCGTCTATCCGAGAGGCTGTTTCATTATAACAATTTTAACATCGCTTGACTGATTGTTTTTAAATCAAGTGGTTGACCGATTAACGGCCATTCGGAAATCAAGGCGACGTAGGTCTTGAACAACAAAAAGGCCGTGACTTCGACGGGAATTTCCGGCGAACGTTGTTCCAATTCTAAGCGTGTTTCGAGGAGGTTCTTTATATACTCGACGATATGCTGCTCGATCCGCATCCGTAATTCGAACATCTCTTGTAGTTTTAAGGTATGCGTTTCTTGTGTGATTTGTAAGATGAACAAATGTTCATGTTGATGATTGACGATGGCGTCAATCATGGCCTGTTTGTTTTCTTCGACAGAAGCTGTCATGACGTAAGCATTCTCAGCTTCAGCCTTCATGTCCTGTAAGACTCGTGTAACTAACGTCTCAAATAAATCGAGTTTACTTTCAAACAGTTGGTAGACGGTCGGTTTACCGACATGAGCACGTTTAGCAATCCGTTCAATGGTCGTTCCTTTATAACCAAGTTCAGAAAAACAAGCCATTGCCGCATCTAAAATCAGATATTCCTTATCAGACAGTGTCATGGCGTGTTCTCGCTTTCGTCGAAAGTAAAATCCGTTTTGCGCCTAATGCACCGGCGAAGGTGATCGCAAGGGCAGAGAATAGAATCAATCCAAGTACCTGACTGTTTGAAATCAGTGTATCCGTCACGCCAATCCCAAGTGCTTCTCGGAAGCCGGTGACCGAGTAGGTCATCGGTAAGAAGCGGTGAATCGCTTGGAAGAAGCTCGGCGTCATTTCGACCGGGAACGTACCACCACTACCACCGATTTGAAGTAACAACAGTAAGAACGCACTAAATTGTCCGACACGACCGAAAAGCATCGTTAACGTGAACAGTAACGTGATGAACGTCATGCCGGTCAAGGCAGCAAATCCATACAAAGCAGGTGTGCTTGCGACGTCGGCATCGAGGACATAGACGATGGCGATCGAAGCGGCAATTCCTTGCAGAGCACCGATCGGTAAGACGAGTGATAGCTTTCCGACGAGGAAACGCCATGTCAACGTCTCACCATGTTCCGGACGGATTTGGTAGACGGATGAGAACATCAAGGCACCGGCGAATAACGCGATACTGAGGATGTAAGCCGCTAGACCAGAGCCATAGTTGTTGACGGTCGAATAATCATGTTCTTTTAAGACAACGGGTTCAGCTAACATGTTATCGCGGTCATTGGATGGTTTGACGGTTGCGTCTTTCGCTCCTTTACCGAGTTCCGTTTTTAACGTATTCGCGCCATCAACGAGTTTTGAGTTTCCGTCAGCCAGACGAGAAGCACCATCTGTCAATTGACCAGCACCTGATGAAAGGGCGACAGCCCCGTCGGATAATTGACCAAGACCTGAAGTTAAATCACCCGATGCAGTACTCGCATCATTCGCACCGGTTGCCAGTTGTTGCGCACCAGCCGTTAATTTCGTACTTCCGACGGCTGCTTTGTGAACGCCGTCTGTATAGGCAGTCAAACCTTGAGTGAGCGTACCTTGTCCCTGTTCCAGGTTTTTGGCACCGGTCAATAGTTGTGTTTGTCCTTGCTCTAATTGTTTTGAACCGGCAAGTAGTTTCGTTTGTCCTTGTTCCAATCGTTTTGAACCATCAAGCAACTGTGTTAAACCACCATCGAGTTGTGAAACGGCCGAAGCAATATTTTGCCCACCGACTGCCAGCTGATTGATTTTTTCTGTTGCATCATTGGCTTTAGCAAGACTGGCATCAAGGGAAGATTCTTGCTGCGCTAAATTTTGGACATTTTGTTCCATCGTTGCAATGGATTCCAACAAGGCGCCTTTTTCTTCTTCCGTTAATGTCTCGGACGAAGCGATGACTGCCTTGATATTGGCGACATTTGCTTCGAGTGCCTCACGGCGGGTGCTTAATTCTTGTTTTAACGTATCAGCGGCGTCATTGACGGCTACCAGAGAAGCATTGGCTTCTTGAGCCCGGGCGTTCAGTTGATCGAGACCAGCCGTGAACTGCGGCAGGTTATTGTCGAGCTTCGATGCACCGGCCGAAGCTGTTTCGAGACCTTGTCGGAGTTCCGTCGTTCCGGCAGATGCACTTTCGAGACCTTGACGGAGTTCCGTCGACCCGGCAGATGCACTCTCGAGACCTTGGCGGAGTTTAGTTGATCCGGCCTGTAAATCGGATGACCCCTTAATTAACTTTCCGCTGTTGCCGTCGAGCTGGTTGAGACCGCTCGATAATTCACTAGATTTCTCTGCCAGTGTCTGCGTTCCACCACTTAACGTATTCAGACCGCTTGAAAGCTGTACGGAACCGTCCGCGGCTTTTGTTAAGTTTGTCGATAAATCATTTGTACCATTGGTTAATTTACCGAGATTTGTTGTAAGTGTCTTAGCCCCGTCGGTCGTTTTTTTAGCGCCATCTTCGAGTTTAGCTGAACCTTCAGAGGCATCTTCCAGTCCTTTGGCGATTTTTTTGAGTGATCCAAAAATCGCACTGCTGTATTGTTTTGTTACGGATTTACGGATTTTTTCGTTTAATTGTTTGGCGGCAGCACTGGAAATCTGCGTACCGGAATAGTTTTTAGCTGGATTCAAATAATATTCCAGTTCGATTTTTTTCGGATGATCGTCCAGCAATGTCGTCGCATTGTGCGAAAACTTTTTCGGAATGACGACTGTCATATAGATGTCACCTGAGCGAAGTTGTTTGGCAGCTTCTTTACGTGAAAGATATTGCCAATCAAAATCGTCATTTTTTTTCAGTTTTTTAATAAACTGATCACCGATATCAATTTTTTCTCCTTCGAACTTCGTTGCTTTATCTTCGTTGACAATGGCGACTTTAATATTTTCTGTCTGACCGTACGGATCCCAGAAAGCAGATAAAAAGATCGAATTGTAAAGAAACGGAACGAGGATAAGAGCAAGAATCACGATAATCGTCATCGGACTTTTTAATTTTTTCCATTCTGAGCGAAACATAAATAAAATCTCCTTCTTGAAACTAAAAACTAATTTAAGTTTCTGGTTTTGATGAGATTTACTCTACGCTCTTTTATGAAGGAATGCAACTACTTAAGCAAATGAATTGCTGATAAAGAGAACTGTTTCTTTTTTGTAATCGTTTAGACGAAAAAAACTCCCCCCATACTAGCAGCATGGGGAGTTTTTTGAATTAATCGAGGTCGGATTCATCACTAGGAATCAACAAAATTTTTCCTGTACTTTGACGACTTTCTAAATAATCATGCGCGCGTTTGCCGTCTGAGAGTGGAAATAGAGTAGGCGGAGCTAATCGTAACTGATCGGACTGAATCCAACTGAACAGTTCGCCGGCGCGACGAATTCGCTCTTCTCGAGTCGTCAAGACGTTCCACAAATCGCCGCCTGTCAATGTCTTAGAAGTGTCCATCAAAAAACGTGGGTCAATCGCAACAGGATCACCGCCGGCCATTCCGTAAAAAACAACTGTCCCGTGGACTTTCGTTGCCTGAAAACTCTCCATCAAGGTGGAACCCACCGATTCGTAAACGACATCAACACCACGTTGGTTTGTTAATGTATGGAGTTGACCGACCCAGTCGTCGGAGTAGAGAAAAACGTGTTCACAACCATTTTGTTTAGCGATGGCGGCTTTTTCCTGAGAAGATGTCAAACCGATTGGAATGGCACCACGTAGACGGACGATTTGCGTCAACAGTTGTCCGACGCCGCCAGCTGCCGCGTGAATCAATACCAGATCACGCGGCCGGATATCGTAACTGTCCCGTGTCAGGTAGTGAGCAGTCAAACCTTGCAACAACACGGAGGCGCCCGTTTCGTAAGAAATCGAATCCGGTAACGGAATGATCTTATCCTGAGGCGCAGTCACGAATTCAGCATTGGCATTTGGAACGTCGGCAAATGCAATACGTTGTCCGACATGTAGATCGGTCACAGCATCTCCTAGTCGAACGATGAGACCGGAACCTTCGTATCCTAAAAGATAAGGTGGTGTTCCTTCTAAATGATAATTCCCTTTTCGACGGTAAATGTCGGCAAAATTTAGTCCGATGGCTTTCATCTCAATTAATACTTCATTAGATTGGAGTTCCGGTGTTGGATGTTCCTGGTACGTCAGTACACTAGAATCTCCAAATGAGTGAAACGTAAGAGCTTTCATAATTACACGTCCTTTTTAGTAGTTGTTAGAGGTAGTATAATTCACCAAAGCAGAAAATCCTTTTGATATGCGTTACAGTAAGGAAAAGAAGGTGAACAAATGAAAAAAGTCATGCTGGGTGGCATTCATTTTTATCAAAAAGTCATTTCGCCGATAAAACCAGCGACGTGCCGATTTTATCCGACGTGTTCCCAATACGGGAAAGAAGCGATTGAAAGACATGGTGCCGTCAAAGGTGGATATTTAACAACAAGGCGATTGATGCGGTGCCAACCGTTTCATCCGGGTGGTCTTGATTTTGTTCCAGAGACGTTTGATTGGAAAGCACCAGTGCAACGAGACAATCCGAATGAACATCAAGACTAATTCGAAAGGGAGTCTCAACTCGATGTAGTGTCGAGTTGAGACTCCCTTTTTTTTGATTTGTTGAACGTCTAAAATGATGATTACAGGTCACCGGTCAAAAATTGTGCTTTACCGAGACCAAAACTCCAGTCCGCGGCGTCATTTTCGACGATAGAAACCATTAAATCGCTTGGGGCGAGTCCACAGTTAGCTTCTAGTCGTTCGGCGAGCAACCGATAAAGCGCTTGTTTCTTTTCTTCTGTCCGTGTCTTACTCGTCACGCTAATGAGAACGACCCGATCTGTCCGTTGGAAGCCAAGACCTGTATCTTGGATCACCATCTCATTTGCTTTATGGGTATGAACGATTTGATAACGATCTCGTTCCGGAACATCAAATGCTTCAAGCATCGCCTCATGCGCGGTATCTAATAGAAGCTTCAGTTCCTCATCCGTACGTCCTTCAATGACATCAAAACGAAGTAATGGCATAGTTTTGTTCCCTTCTTATGTAGAAGTACGGGAAACCCCGTACTTCGTCATCGTCATATTGTTATTCGAAAAATGGTTTGTATTGACGGCGTTCGTGCATGACAGACAACCACTGGACTGTCGAGAATTCTTCAAGAACCCATTCGCCGTTGAAACGACCAAGACCTGAGTCTTTTTCGCCACCAAACGGCATATGCGGCTCATCGTTGACTGATTGGTCATTGATGTGGATCATTCCTGTTTCGACTTGAAGTGCAAACTCAGTCGCACGTTCGATGGATGAACCATGAACGGCACCGCTTAATCCATATGGAAGTGAGTTCGCAAGTTCAAGCGCTTCAGCGTCATCTTTGAATGGAATGATGACAGCAACTGGTCCGAAAATTTCATTTTTCGCAAGCGGCATATCGTTTGTCACACCCGTCACGACAGTAGGAGCGATGACGTTACCGTTTGCTTCGCCGCCAACACGAACTGTTGCACCAGCAGCTTTTGTTTTTTCGATTTCTTCCATGATGCGATCAACCTGTGATTGGTTGATCAGCGGACCGACTTGTGTCCGGTCGTTCGAAGGGTCACCGAATTGAAGCTCTTTGACACGAGCGACATATTTTTCGACGAATTCATCGTGAATCGATTGAGCGACAAGAATTCGGTTCGTCGACATACAGATTTGACCTTGGTGATAGAATTTGCTGTAAACAGCGGATTCGACCGCGCGATCTAAGTCCGCATCGTCAAGAACGACGAAGACGTTGTTTCCACCAAGTTCAAGAGCAGTTTTTTTCAGGTGTTTCCCGGCCAGTTCACCGATATGGCGACCGACTTCCGTCGAACCTGTGAAGGAAATCAAACGTGGGACCGGGTGCTCGACGATGGAATCGCCAATTTCTGATCCGCGACCGACGATGACGTTTAAGACACCTTTCGGAAGACCCGCTTTTTCAAAGAGACTTGCAAAGATCAAGCCGCCTGATACCGGTGTATCGGTTGCCGGTTTAACGACGACCGCGTTTCCGATTGCGATAGCCGTAGCGATCGAACGGATAGCAAGGTGGAACGGGAAGTTCCATGGGCTGATGATGCCGATGACACCAAGTGCCTTCCGGTAAATCCGGTTTTCTTTACCAGGAACGACCGATGGACGAATCTCACCGTGCATCCGGAGTGGGAAAGTAGCTGCTTCTTTAACGATCAAGACGGACGCCAGGAATTCACCTTCCGCTTTGATGCGTGTGCTGCCTGACTCTTTGATGAGCCATTCGACAATCGTTTCTTTTTCTTCATACATGACTTTTAAGAACTGTTCGATTAATCCTTGGCGTTTTAGTGCCGGGGCTTTCGCCCATTCTTTTTGGGCAACTTTCGCAGATTGATAAGCATCATCTAAGTCGTCATTATTTGCTGCCGAAATCTCAAATAATGTTTCTCCTGTGAAAGGATTCGTATTTTTCATATTGCTGTCACTTGCGCCTTTGCGCCACTGACCATTAATAAAAATTTTAGTGAAGTCGGTATTGAGTGTTGATTGTGTTTGCTGTTGCATGGATATTCATCTCCAATTCGTTTTGATAACACTTAAGTTATTCACGTTATGTGGAGAAGTAAAACACAAACTTACACTTTCACAAAATGAATTGACTTGGTATCTTCTGAAAAAATTACGAGAATACGTTTTACTAGATGTGGAAACAGGAATTAAAAATATACCGGTATATTTAAGAGTGGAGTGGATGAGGAATGCAGAAGTTGAAGTTATTGTATCGAGAAACCAACTGGTGGTGGCCCCTCCTTTACGGACTAGGTGGAGCGATGTTGACGGCAATCGTCTTAACCATCGATTTATATGCAAAAGAGTTGTTTCCGAGCGATTGGAAAACGACTCTCGGATTGGCACAAACCATTCACAGTGCAGTCTTTACGGGGCTGTTGACGATGATGACGTTTACGTTTTCGACGATTTTAGTGGTCTTGACGACCTACTCCTCTCAATTTTCTCCGCGGACGTTGCCGAATTTCATTGAGAATCGGCAAGTACAACATATCTTTGGGGTTTTCATCGGGACGGTCACGTATTCGATCACAATGCTCTTTTTTATGCGTCCTTCCTTAAAAGATAGTGTCGTTGCCTCAGCAGTTGCCGTGATTGTCGTTTTGATTGCGATTGTTGCGTTTGTTGCATTTGTGCATATTGTCAGTCAGTCGATTCGCGTGACGACGTTACTCGATCGGCTGCATGAAGAAGGATGTATGCTGATTGAAGAACACACCGACGCCATTGAAGCGGGACGTTACCAGCTCGTGTCCGACAACGGGACGAACCATCCCTTCGGTGTGACTGCTACTCAGACCGGTTATTTGCAGGCAGTTGATTATGACTTATTGATAAAATCGGATCGGCATGTCGTGATCGATGTTGCAATCGGGAGTTACGTCACACAAGGACAACGAATCGGGAATACGACGCAACAAGATGTGGAGCAAGGGATCATCATCGGACCGACTCGATCAGCCGAACAGGATTTTCCGTTTGTGATTCAAAAATTAACGGAAGTGGCGTTGCGGGCTATTTCACCCGGCATTAACGATCCTAACACCGCTCGTCATGCGATGCGGCAAATCGGAGATTTATTGAGACGTTATACCGTCTTAAAGGATGGTCATCTGTTAGTCTCTGGAACGGGAACGGTCGTGATGAGTCGCCTGACGTTTGCTGAACTTCTTTACCTGACCTTCTATCAACTACGCCATTATGGAAAAGAGGATATTTCCGTTCTGGCGACGATGCTTGAATCGCTTGAAATCATGAAGCGGAGTGCACTTCCGGAACATAGAATCAGCATTGATCAATTCATCCCGTTTGTCTGTTCAGAAGTTGATTGGTCGTCGTTAAATGAGTGGGATCGCCGTCATCTTGAACAAGCCGAGCAAAAAGCAAGTTTGTGAAACCTCTCCACGGATTTTGACGTAATCGTAGGAAGGAAAGAAATCAGAAAGTAGGAGATATGCATGACCATCGTATTATGGACATTGATTGCCGTCTGTTTCTTGGCGGCGTTTGCCGGACTTGTTTATCCTGTCATCCCAAGCGCGCCATTACTTGTCATTGGATTTTTAATTTATGGATTTGGATTTAGTTTTACAGAATTGACGATTAGTTTTTGGATCATCCAAGCGGTTTTCATTGTCTTGTTGTTTACATTGGATTATTTAGTCAGTTCGTATACGGTCGATCGGCGTGGTGGATCACAGGCTGCGAAAATCGCGACGACCGTCGGCTTGATCACGGGACCGTTCATCATTCCAGGAATCGGTCTACTGATTTTTCCATTTGTGTTTGCGATTCTGACCGAAAAAATCATCAGTAAAAAAACATGGAAAGATTCGGTATCAATCGGGATCGGAACCGTCCTAGGCATTCTTTCAAGTGCGCTCTTAAAAGGAATCGCGATGTTGTTGATGATCGTTGTTTTCATCATGTATGTCGTGTAAGTGAAAAGAAACGTCATCTGCAAGTACACATTTCGTGAGAGTTCCGTTATAGTATGAATATGAAAAAGTAGAGAAGCTTGTTCGTTAAAAAACAAGCTTCTTTTTGATGGAAAAGACCGACAAGATGTTGCCGGCTTAATTAAATGGAGGTGAATCCCCTTAGTTTGGGGAAACGATTGGACAGTACACACGCAGTGGAAACATTTGATACAACAACGATTATCATTCGGCTTTTGATTATTGCACTCTTGATTGTGTTGACCGCGTTTTTTGTTGCAGCAGAATTTTCGGTCGTAAAAATGAGGATGTCCCGAATCGATCAATTGATCACAGAAGGTAGCAAAACGGCGAAGACGGCTAAAAAATTAGTAGAAAACCTCGATTATTATTTATCAGCTTGTCAACTCGGGATTACGGTGACGGCACTTGGGTTAGGGTGGTTAGGTGAATCGACGGTGGGCGCGATCCTGGAAATGGTGTTTAAGGAAATTGAGCTTCCTGAATCTATTTCAACTGTCGTTTCGTTTACGTTAGCCTTTTCCGTCGTGACGTTTTTGCACGTCGTCCTCGGCGAACTCGCACCAAAGTCGTTAGCGATCCAAAAGACAGAAGCCATCACGATGTTGCTTGCGCCACCACTTTATTGGTTCGGGAAAGTCATGAAACCGGTGATTTGGTTGTTAAACGGCTCAGCCCGTGTGTTCTTGCGTCTATTTGGAGTTGAACCGGTCGGACATGAAGATGCCCATTCGGAAGAAGAAATCAAAATCATCATGACTCAAAGTTACAAGAGTGGTGAAATCAACCAAACCGAGTTGTCTTACATGCAAAATATCTTTTCGTTTGATGAACGGATTGCGAAAGATATCATGTTACCGCGGACGGATTTAATTACTATTTCAAATGATGCCACGATGCAGGACATCATCGCATTAGTCGAGGAATACCAGTTTACCCGGTATCCGGTCGCGGAAGAAGGCGATAAGGATAAGATTTTAGGCTTCATCAATGCGAAACAACTGTTCACCGACCATATGGCGAACAAAGGGAAGGCATTAAGTTATTACGTCCACAACTTACCGATTGTATCGGAATATTCGCCTTTACAAGACGCGATGCTGAAAATGCAAGTCGAACGGACACCGATGGCACTTGTCATTGATGAATACGGTGGGACTGCCGGTGTCATCACGATGGAAGATATCTTAGAAGAAATCGTTGGTGAGATTCGCGATGAGTTCGACAAAGATGAAAAAGCAGACATCGAGCAGATTCATGAACGACTGTACCGGATTTCCGGTCGTGTCTTGATTGATGATTTAAACGAACGTTTCAATTTAGGAATTGAAGAAGAAGACATTGATACGATTGGTGGCTGGGTCATGGCGCAGGATACGGAAGTATCAAGTGGTCAGGAATTCCGTTATAAAAATCATACGGTCAAAGTCATGGAAGTCGACAATCACCAAGTCAAATCGATTTACCTGCAGTTACCTGAAAAAGAACCAGTGACAGAAGAAATTATCTAAGCGTCGAGAAGGCGGCTACACTTCGGTGTAGTCTTTTTTTGTGAGGAAGAATCTTTTTAGTTGTTTATTCTTCTGCAGACAGTGGTATTACTGTCTATGTGGCCAAAACAAGCTACTAAAATTAGCTGACAAAGGGGTTCTTATTCATGACGAAAACAATTCTTACTTCACGCGCAACTGCAGTAGGGGGACGCGATGGAAAGGTCGCCTCTGATGATAACGTAATTAATTTAGATCTCGTAATGCCTGGTACAAAAGGCAAAGAAAATATACCAACGTCTAACCCGGAGCAGTTATTTGCTGCCGGATACGCTGCATGTTTTGATGGCGCCTTTAACTTAATGGCACGTCAAGCGAAAAAAAGAGTCGAAACACGGACAAATTCTGAAGTCAGCCTGCTCGAAGATGAAGAAGCTGGTGGTGTAAAAATCGCTGCCAAGCTGGTTGTTGAAGTCGTAGGTGTGACAGAAGAAGAAGCGCAGGACCTACTCGAAAAAACACATCAATTCTGCCCATATTCAAAAGCGACACGTGGCAACATCGATGTTGATTTATCCGTAAAAGTAGTCGAAACGTTAAGCAACTGACTTGTCCTTGATAAGGGAGGGAAGCTACATGGCTCCAAAAGAAACGGACCGACCGAACGAAAAGTTTGAAGATGAACGAAAACGTTTGACGGATAAGGAACGTGAGCTTTCACCCGAACAACAAGAAGAAGTCCTTAAAGGAAAAGATCAGATGCCGGATGATCCGGTGTCATCTCGAGATCGAGGATTAGATAAGTAACGTAAACTTTATTTTGGGGGATCAATCATATGAGTAAAAAAGTAGCTGTCGTACTCGCTAATCACTTTGAAGATGTAGAATTTACCGGACCGGTTGAAGCGTTAAAAGAGGCAGGTCATGAAGTGACAGTCGTTGGAACTGAAAAGGGAACGGTACTTGTTGGAAAACAAGAAGAAGCAAAAGTGACAGTCGATCTTACAATCGACGAAACGTCTTCTTCTGATTTTGACGCATTATTGATTCCGGGCGGATTCTCACCGGACTTGCTTCGGGAAGATGCTCGATTCGTGACGTTTACAGAAGAATTTGATGCCTCAAAAAAACCGATTTTCTCGATCTGTCATGGTCCACAATTGATGATTAATGCTAAAATCGTCAAAGGACGTAAGATGACAGGATATAAATCGATTCGAATCGACCTAGAAAATGCAGGGGTGACGTTTGAAGATCATGAAGTAGTCGTAGATGATAACTTCGTTTCAAGCCGTCAACCAGATGACATTCCGGCATTCAATCGTGAAATGTTAGCAAAACTTGCTTAACTTGGGTTCTTACTAAAAAAACGAGCGTCTCCGCCTTTTTAGGTTGAGAAACGCTCGTTTTTTTTAGTTTTCTGGATAATCACATAGCTCCGTGATGACACCATGTGAATGGCGCGGATCCATGTAGATTAACCGTCGTCCGAGTGGAGTTTGGCGATACGTATCTTCTAAAAAGGTAATGCCACGTTCTTTTGCTTCGTGGATTGCTTGGTCTAAATCATCGACACGGTAGGCAATATGATGCACACCTTTTCCGCTTTGTTTTAAGAAACGAGCAATCGGACTTTCGGGACTTGTTGGAGTCAATAGCTCGATGTGTGCATCTTCAAAGGCGATGACAGCAATGTTTGATGCAACACCAGGAGTCGGATTGCTGTACTCCCGGATCAGTGTTCCTCCTAGAATGGTTGTATAGAACGTAATCGCTTCTTGCATATCGCGAACGGCAATACCCGTATGATCCAAATGCATAGATAGTTCCTCCTTTACTTCGATAGTTACAGTGTGTCAAACTCTTCAACAACACGCAATGAAGACGCCCCCATAAAAATTAGACATTCCGGTCGAAAAGAGAACTTATTAAAAATGACATATCACTGAAATATAATAGAGGTAAAATGAATGCTATAATCAAAAACGTTCTTATAATTTTTAAAAACTATTATGAAATTTAAATAATATTACCATATTACTTAAAAAAATTACTATAAACTACCCAGAAAAGTCTATACAAATTACACAGAAAAAGAGGGAATACTACATGAAAAAAACGTTCGCGTCGCTCATCGTTTCCGCACTTATTCTTTCATCCACTCCTCATTTCGTAGCAGCAGATGACTTAAGTGAACAAAAAGCCAAAAACGAACAAAAACAACAAGAAAATGCAAATACGCAAAAAAACTTAGAGTCTTCTGTTAATCAAGAAGGACAAAAAATCTCTAAAACACAGCAAGAGGTCAATCGGTTGGACGAAGCATTAAACGAAAAGATGTTTGCCGTTGAAGCAAAAGATCGTCAAATCAAAGCAACGGAAGCAGAAATCGTTGAGCTTGGGAAACAAATCGAAAAATATAAAGCGAAATTAAAACGACAAGAAAAATTACTTGGTGACCGTCTTCGTGTTATGCAAGAAAATGATGGGAATTCTATTAAATGGGAAGAAGTCATTTTTGGGTCAAAAGATGTCGGGGATCTCGTCAGCCGTGTGTTAGCTGGAAAATCGATTTCACAACAAGATGATAAAATGATTACTGATTATCAAAACACACAGAAAAAATTAGCACGTGCCCAGCAGCAATTAAAAGATAAAAAAGCGAAATTAGTTGTTGAAAAACAAGATCTTAAACGTCAACAAGCAGAACTTGAGCAACAAATCAAAGAACGGAACAAACGCTTAAAAGAACTCCGGAAACAAAAAAAGAAGTTTGAAACACAATTGATGGATGCAAAAGAAGTCCAACAAATTTTGATTGCACAAGAACAAGCGATTGCAGCTGAAAAAGCAGCCCGTGAACGTGAAGCACGGATTGAAAAAGAACGTCAAGCTCAGGCAGCCCGTGAAGCAAAAGCGCGTGCAAAAGCACAAGCGGCTCAAGCGGCAGCGGCAGAACAAGCAGCCGCTGAACAACAGGCAGCGGAAGCAGCAGCGGCGAAAGCAGCAGCAAAAGCGAATCAGAAATCATCAGCACCTGCTACCGGTTCAACAAAACAATCTGCACCAAAAGCGACACCAAGTGTACCGCAGGCAGCACCTGCTCCGACACCAGCACCACCTGCTCTATCATCATCTTCGTTGTTCATTCATCCGACAAGCGGAGGAATCACGCAAGGATATGGTTCGGCAAGTGGATCAAACGGTTATTCATTCCATAACGGAATCGATTTTGGTGCTCCAGTCGGCACACCAATCGTTGCAGCAGCAACCGGAACGGTCATCACAGCATCAAGTGGCGGTCCATATGGTAACCACGTCATGATTGCTCACCAGTTAGATGGAAAAACGTATACTACAGTTTACGCACACATGAGTTCGTTGAATGCACGTGCAGGTCAACGTGTCAGTCAAGGTGAACAAATTGGAGCTCTTGGAAGTACAGGGAATTCAACAGGCCCACACCTACATTTTGAAATTCACGTAGGTGGTTATAGCTACAGTGCTTCAGGTCCAGCGAATACCGTTAATCCGATGTCAATTTTATAAATAACAGGAAGAATCATTGCGATAGCAGTGATTCTTCCTTTTTTAATGTCATAAAAAAGAAGTTTATATTACAAAAAAACGGTTTCACTTGAAACACAAATGAAATTTTACTGAAACTATTACGATGCTATAATCAATTTCAGACGGAAATACTTTGAATTAAATACTTTTCAAATAAGAATTCATACATAAGTGAGGAAACTGACCATGTTAAAAAAATTGCTTTCGACAGTATTGTTAGGAACATTACTTTTGGCAACTGCGCCGAATTCTGGTCATGCTGCGACGATTAAGGAAAAGAAATCTCAAAATGCGACAGAACAGCGTCAATTGGAAAAAGCAATCAAAAAACAAGAAGCTAAAATATCAACGGAACAGCGAGAAATCAATAAAATTGATGCTGCGATCAATGAAAATATTTTCCGGATTTCAGAAAAAAATAAACAGATTCAGCAACTGAATCTTCAGATTAAAGATCTCGAAGCGGAAATTGTTCGATATGAAGCGATGTTGAAACGGCAAGAAGAACTGTTGGGGGATCGTTTACGTGTCCTTCAAGAAAATGATGGAAATTCAATTAAATGGGAAGAAGTCATTTTTGGATCGAAAAATCTAGGGGATTTATTTAGTCGCGTCATGGCAGGTAAAAAGATTGCTGAACAAGATGACAAGATGATTTCTGCCTACCTGGAGACACAAAAAAAACTAGCCGAAATGAAACGTAATCTTATGGCTAAAAAAGAAGAACGTGTTCAAGAAAAAGAAACGTTGTTAGAGCAGAAAAAACAGCTGAAGAAGCAAATGAAGGAACGGAGTGCGACCTTAAAGAAGTTGCGTAAAGGGAAAACGAAGTTCACGACGAAACTATTGAACGCCAAAGAATTACAAGCGACACTAGAAGCACAAGAGCGAGCGATTGCAGCAGCGAAAGCAGCGGCAAAGGCAGCAGCTGAACGTGCTGCAGCTGAACAAGCAGCGGCTGAACGTGCGGCAAAAGAGGCGGCAAAAGCGACGAGCGAATCAAATAAATCCGCAGTCAGTCCTTCTCCGGTCGTTAGTGTTCCAACAGGCTCAGCGAAGTTCATTCGTCCAGCTTCAGGTGGTGTTTCACAAGGATTTGGACCGGCGAGTGGGGCAAACGGGTATACTTTTCATAATGGAGTAGACTTCAGCGGACCAGTGGGGTCGCCGATTCGAGCAGCCGCTTCCGGAACAGTCATTACAGCTGGAAGTGGAGGACCTTACGGAAACCATGTCATGATTTCGCATTTCCTGAATGGTCAAGTCTATACGACGGTGTACGCTCATATGAATTCGTTGGCAGTTCGTGCGGGTCAGACGGTTTCACAAGGTCAATCGCTTGGTACGCTTGGAAGTACCGGCAACTCGACTGGACCACATCTTCATTTTGAATTGCATATCGGTGGATATCAATACAGTGCGACAGGACCGGCAAACACGGTTAATCCACTTGGATATTTATGAAAACGAGCTTCGGCTCGTTTTTTTGATAACGCTATGCTACAGTAAAAAGGAATTAAATTACGAGCAACTAGGGGAGCTGGAGGAGTCCGGCTGAGAGGAAAACTATTCTGTTTTCGACCCTGTCACCTGAACTGGATAATACCAGCGTAGGAAAGTTGAGATCGAAGACATGAGATATAAAACCTAGATGAGGGTTTTTCATGGCGTCGTCTGCTTTTTTACAGCGGACGGCGCTTTTTGTCGTCCGTTTTCTCCTAATTGGCTCATAAGAAAGGGAGGAAGCGATATGAAACATGTATTGACGATTGCAGGATCGGATTCTAGTGGTGGAGCGGGCATTCAAGCAGATTTAAAAACATTTTCTGCCCTCGGCGTGTATGGGATGAGTGTCCTCACAGCGATTACGGCACAAAATACATTAGGTGTCCAAGCCGTCGAGGATGTGTCACCTCGTCTTGTAGAAGCACAATTGACATCTATCTTTTCCGATATTCGTGTTGATGCTGTCAAAATCGGGATGGTCTCTAATCAAGAAACGATTCAAATCATCGCAAAACAATTAAAACAATGTGATGCTCCAATCATTTTAGATCCAGTCATGGTCGCAAAAGGTGGACACGGCTTGTTACGGAAAGATGCAGAACAAGCCTTGTTAGAACATCTGTTACCGCTCGCGACACTCGTCACACCGAACATCCCCGAAATCGAGCGGATGATTGGGAGGACGGTTCAATCGCTTTCGGATATGGAACAAGCAACGGTGGAACTAGCGAAAAGACCCGGGGGAGCCATTTTGCTCAAAGGTGGTCATTTGGAGGGACAACAAGCAATCGATTTGTTATATACGCAAGGAAATCATTACGTGTATGAACAGAAACGACTAACTCGTCAGCACACACATGGTACAGGATGCACGTTGTCTGCTGCGATTGCAGCCCGACTCGCACAAGGTGACTCCTTGTACGACAGTATCATGTATGCGAAACAGTACGTGACGGAGGCGATTCGCCACGGTTTTGCGCTCGGACACGGAATTGGACCAACCCATCACTTTTACGAACTTTGGAGGGAAAATCATGTTACCGATTATTCATGACAAAAAACCACTGATTCATCATTTGACGAACACGGTCACGATCAACGACTGTGCCAATATGACGCTAGCGCTTGGAGGATCCCCAGTCATGGCGGAAGATGTATTAGAAGTAGAAGAGATGGTTGGTCTTGCTGACGCTGTCGTCATCAATACAGGCACGCTGCATCCATCGATCCGGGAGGCGCAACTGTTGGCAGGGAAAACCGCTAATCGATTGGGCAAACCAATTATTCTGGATCCGGTCGGAACAGGCGCGACGACATTACGTACGAATTTCATAAACGAATTGATGCATGACATTCAGTTTACGGTCATTAAAGGAAATGCCTCAGAAATCAAAACGCTAATCGGGCAAGCGACGACGACAAAAGGAGTAGATGTTGCGGAAGGGGAATCACTCGATTTTCAAGCAGTCCATACCTTTGCAGCACAAACCAACCAAGTCATTGTCGTGACAGGTCCGATTGACTTTGTGACGGACGGAAGCCGTCAATGCCGTCTCGATGTCGGGGCAAAGCGGCTTGGGCAAGTGACCGGGACGGGGTGTATGACAGCTTCGTTGATTGCGACGTTTTTAGGAGCGGGATATGGCCGATTCGAGGCAGCCGTATATGGGACATATTTGATGGGCAAAGCAGGGGAGCTTGCTGATCGACAAGCAGGGATCGGTGATTTTCGGACGGGTTTGTTTAATGCAGTCAGTTTAATGACGGAAGAGACGCTTCAGGAGGTGCAAACCGATGGAAACTGATTACTTCGTGTATGCCGTGACCGATCGACGGTTTCACCCTGAATTGAACTTGATAGATGCGGTAGAAGCAGCGCTCAAAGGTGGTGCGACGATTGTTCAATTACGTGAAAAACAAACATCAGGAAAAACTTTTTTAGAAGCGGCCATCGGACTGAAGGCGTTGACGGAACGTTACGGCGTGCCACTGATCATCAATGATCGGATTGATATTGCGATGCTCGTAGGCGCTGGTTTGCATATCGGACAGGAAGACATCCCTTTGCGTGAAGCTCGTCGTCTTCTGCCTACAGCGATGATTGGTGTCTCTGTCTCGACGGTAGAACAGGCACTAATCGCGGAACGGGAAGGGGCGAATTATTTAGGCGTCGGTTCACTTTTTCTGACGACGACGAAACGAAATGCTACTTTCATGCCGAAAGAAACGTTAAAGGCGATTCGTCAAGCTGTTCAGGTTCCGTTGGTCGGGATTGGCGGGATCACCCAAGAAAACATCGGTGAACTAGGCAGTTTAGTCGACGGATATGCTGTCATCTCCACACTGTTTGCGAAAAAAGAAATCGAACGGGCGACACAGGAATTCAGAGAAGCCGCAAAACAAGCGCGTCAGAGCATTTCAGACAGGGTATAGTCATCAAGAGGTGATAAGTCGTGAAATGGCAGTCTATTCGATTTCGGGGACGTTGGATTCGATATAAAATCGAACCACAAATCATTCGAGTCGATAATCGAGGGAAATATCATTTAGGAGCAGCTTTGTTCCCTTTTCCTAATCGGTATTCGTATCAACTAGCTGTTCTATTAAAAAATAAATACCAACAACGTTATAAACGTTCCTTGCTGATTCAAACGAGCTCCATCGCGACTGAGATTTGGGGACACACACATCTCGATCTTTTTTACCGGCTGATGTTGCATCTTCCGTTACCGAGGTTGTTACGGAAACGGTATCGTGAACGCCTATACAGTACAGGTATCATTGATATCGGTGTTCGTGCCGTCGACAATAATCGGATTGTCTGGGATATCGGAAATTTTTTGGGTGGTTGGTTCTTTTACGCGATCACAAGACGAAATCAACACAAATCAGAACGCTGATTGTTCATTTTTTTCCGGATAGCGTCTAAAAGGGTTCTCTTCTGTACTTTAAGAAGAGAACTTTTTTAATAGGAGTCGAGCAGGGGAAACTAGTTATTTTTTGACGGATTTAGAGGTAGGTCAGAGGTCAGGAATGGATTTTCTTGCAATTGATCCGAATCGATGGTGCAATTAAAAGGAAAGAGGTGATTGCGTTGGATGCCCCACGTTGTGAAACGATTGCCATTGATATAAAACGTGCGCAGGAAATTGGGCACGTCGTCGATACGATTCCGACGATGGATATCGGAAAGCTGTTTAAAGTATTATCAGACGCAACGCGTCTGCGAATCGCCTATGCGCTGACGATAGAAGAAGAACTTTGTGTCTGTGACGTCTCCGCTTCAGTCGATTGTTCCATCGCGACAGCGTCCCACCATCTGCGGACCTTGTTGAAACAAGGGTTAGTAAAATATAGAAAAGAAGGAAAAGTCGTCTACTATTCCTTGGATGATCATCATGTGTCCTCTCTTGTGCATCTTGCGATGGAACACGTGAATGAAGGAAAATTCTCGTCCTGAATAAAAACAAAAACAAACACGTACCGTCCATGTGACCGTCACGTGTTTGTTTTTGTTTAGGAGACAGGTTTAGAACGTTGATCTTGTCCGTTTCTTTTATACGGATGCCTACTCTGCTTGGTTTTCGCTACTTCGGTCATCCGCAAGGTGAACGTTGAAGATTTTACGTGACAGACGAACTTCCTGTCACAACCCTACTATCTTCAGTTTTCAAAGAACATGACTCTTTTTTTATTCCTGATTTTAATTGTTTTCAAACCAAGAGTGTCGGACAATTGACGTGTCGCAAGACACGCCTTGCCCGAAGACGATTCATCTCCCACTTGCACTAGGGTTTCGCCCTGAACGTTTAGAAGTGGGAGTATTCTCGTCTAATTTTGATAAAAAGATGGTTGCGGCAATTAACAAAAAAGATAAGATCGATAAACTAATGCACATCCGTTTATAATTCGCCGTTAATTCAGTTGTTAATTCGAGCTTTTGTTCCAATTCACGATACAACTTCTCTTTGATTTGTGAGAGGTCCTCGAGAATCGTTTGAGTGGTTTGAGTCGTCTGCCTAGCTAATTTTTTGGCATTCTGTGGGTGATCGGTTTCATAGACAGTGAACACTTCCTCGATTTCCTCTTCCCAAGCGCTGTTACGTAGCAATAAATCTTTGATTGCACCTGGCGTCTGATTGGATGCATTCAGTAAGCGTCGTAAGTCATGGACTTTTGAAGTGGAAAAATAATACTGTTCGATGTAACGTTCATCTTCGTATAACAATAATCCACGGACGGCATTTGCCCGGTCGCGATTATGTTCTATCAACTCGTCGACTTGCTTGATCATTGGAATATCTTGTCTATGCATTTCTTCCGTCAGTTTAGAAATAGCTCGGTATCCATTCAAGGCATAAAGCAATGGGATTGAAGCGAACAGACTGACAATCAGAATGAGAATGATGCGGTGACGCCACAGCTGATTCATACAATTCATCCTTTTTTACTAATACGTAATGTCATTATCTTAACCACTATTTCCCAAAAAGTGAAGGATTATGCAAATAAAGATGGAACATTTTCTCTTATCTTGCGTATTGTACACAAAAAACCGCTACATAAAATTTATGTAGCGGTGAAGGTACTTCACGAAGATTAAAAAGAATACGAGTGTTCTTTATAATTTCCGAAAACCGTATGAATCTCGGAAAATGTGACAAAGGCATTGGATTCGACAGAGGAAACGATTTCTTGTAGTTTAAGGATTTCATTGTTTTGGACAACGACATACACCATCTTTTTCGTTCGGTTCGAATACCCACCACGCGCATCAAGAATCGTCACACCACGTCCAAGTTCTTTTGTGATGACCTCATTGATTTCATCTGCTTTTTCACAAATGATGATACATTGCTTAGAAGCAGAATAAAAACTATAGACGGTTTGAAGTGCTTTTGCACGAACAAAACTCATGATCAGTGCATACATGACGTGCTTCAAATCAAATACAAACCAGACGAGTACATAAATCACTAAGTCCTGCATTAAAAAAATACGTGGGAGCGGCCAATTATGAAAACGTGCATAGAAAAATTTCCCGAGAATATCGAGTCCGCCTGTTGAGGCACCGCCAAAGAAAATCAAGGCCATCGCTAAACCAGAAACAAGACCGGCAAAAATAGAAGCGACGAGAGGATCATTTAAAGACTCAGGTACGATTTGTGTTGGAATCCAGTCAATCAAAAAAGAAGAGACCAGGACGATGATACCCGATAAAAACATAAATCGTTTGGGTAAAAAACGAAAGCCGAGTAAAAAAAGTGGGATGTTTAAGACAAGTTGTGTCAAGCCGATGGGTGTATGAAACAATTCTTGGGCAATGAGCGTAATCCCCATGATACCACCGGATCCGATATCGTTAGGTGATAAGAGAAGGCTGATATACAACGAGTACAACAATGTTCCAACCAAAAGGAAACCAATTTTTTCTGTTCGTTTTTTCTTTGTAGGTCGTTTAATTTTCATGGTGAATGATGAGAAATCTCATGCTCCTCCTCTGTAAAAGTATCTGCCTGCAAGAGTACGCTGATATCAGGAATAATTCAACCCCTGATTTGAAAAAGGTTAACAAAACGACGAGTTTTTTGAGAAAGGGGACCATTTTTTTGAAAAAAATCATACTGATCATTTTCTGTGTCGGAATCGGGTTATCGACCGGTTCATGGGTGGTCTTACAGCAGCAAAAACAACCGGAAGAAGAAAGTTGGAAAGACGGTCATGTGATTACCCGTCATGTCGGCACGTCCATTTCAAATACGGCAGCCATCGAAGAATTGGTCAAACAGTTTCCGTTCTCCGAGTCCTTAGACGACGTTTCAATTACAGGGACAACCGTACGGATGACGTATCGCGTGACGGGGAAAGAACGAGTAGCGTGGACAGGGAGCGATACGGAGGATATTAAACGTGGAAGCCCATTCTTTTTAGAAAGTCGTTTGCCAAAGCTCATCATGCACCATACGTTAGGTCTTTTTTTGAGTGTATCGGATCTCTCCGAACTCCGGATCGAGTACAATGATCCGTTCACTGAAGTGGTATTTGACGTGGACCGTTCGAAGTTTGAAGAGTATACGCCGAAAGATATCGACCGAGCCAGTTCTTCCGCAGATCGGTTTAATCGTGTCGTCGTGGAAGACTATATTCTTGTTGATTCAAGGCGGGCCGCATTTTTCGAAAAGTTTGTCGATGCGCTCCGCATCACACCTGAAAACTAGTTGTATCTAACAATGAAAAGGCATTTTTCACAAACTTGACACAATGATATCGTTTTCACCTTGTTCTTTTGACAAAACGCTAAATAAGGTCTATTCATCACTTGAACATCTTATAAGATGGAAGTATGATAATAAGTGAACAGACATTGTGAAGTTTTGAACAAAAGAAAGCGAGGTTTCTACGATGAACGAGGTAGAAGCATTAGAAGGATTAAGAAAAAAAGCCGTCAAATCGACGCAAATGTTACAGTTGCGTCCACTAGAATATTTGGTTCGAGCGATGCTGGCTGGCGTTTTCATTGGTTTTGCAATCATATTTACACTTAAATCAATCAACGGTTTTTATTTAAATGAATCACCTGTCACGACACTTGTCGGTGGATTGACGTTTGGTGTTGCGCTCGTCTTGATTGTTTATGGCGGAGCAGAATTGTTCACCGGAAACACGATGTACTTTACGACATCGACGATGCGTGGTTATACATCGAAAATGGATACGTTTAAAGTATGGACGCTTTGTTTTATCGGAAACGGACTCGGCGGATTGGCATTTGCTTTACTGTTTTCACAAACGGGAATCATTCAGGAACTCGGGATGGACAACTGGTTGTTTGCCGTATCGGAGACGAAGATTCACCATACGACATGGGAAATCTTTACCCGAGCGATTTTTTGCAACTGGATGGTCTGTCTAGCGATTTTCATTCCAAAAAACATGAAAAATGAGTTAGCACAAATCATGATGATGATGATCCTCGTGGCTGTTTTCTTTGCCTCTGGATTTGATCATGTCATTGCTAACATGGCATTGTTCTCACTTGCTTTAGTCGTACCGCACCCAGAAGCGATTTCGTTTGCTGGAGCAATCCACAATCTGATTCCTGCCTTGTTTGGAAACATCATCGGCGGAGCACTTTTCATGGGAATGATCTACACATGGCTCAATAAATCAAAATTAGAAGTCGATCAATCGGATCAAGAAGCAGCAACGATCAATATCGCTTCAAAACAAAAAGCTTAAAAAATGGCCCGGGTTCGATGGGCTTGACCATACACAAAGAAGGATCCGATGAAAAAATCGGATCCTTCTTTGTTATGAATGGGTGTAGGACATGATCTGATTCGGTTACTCCAGATGCTGAAAACGATCGACATCTGCCGCCAGTTCTTCGTAGATGGCTTCGACGATTTGTGCATCGTCGAATAATCCTAAGATGTTTTCATCTGGTAAGGCATCAACCGGAGACGTGAAATATAGAACGGCTGTCAATAACAATTGTTCTTGCTCAGGTTGCATCTCAAAACGTTTCGTATATAGCGCCCGTAACATTTCAAGTAATTGTTTGAGTTGGAAATAAAGGACAAGTTCCGCTTCACGTTCGATATCCGAACCATCTTCTGACGCGATATCCGTTGTGAGTCGCGCCAATCCGAGTTCGCCTTGAATCAATAAGTCTTCCTGTGCTTTCGTATTTCCGACAGCTGTTAATGCTTGTCGGTGAAAATAGGTGTAAGCAGATTTAAAATCGCCTGGTGTAAATTCCATCATCAACACTCCTTCTGTATCTCTAGTTTCACCTTATTTCTTGCAAAATTGCAACTATTTCGTGAAAATAAGAGTAATAGTTGAAAGGGGATTACATAATGCCGACTCAAGAACAGTTAAAAAAGTATGCCGCACTTGCCGTACGAACAGGAATTAACCTACAAGCAGGTCAACAATTGGAAGTTCGTGCCGGAATCGAAAATGCACCGCTCGTCCGTGAAATCACGCGTGTTGCGTATGAAGTGGGAGCTTCTAACGTATATGTGCAGTGGTCTGATGACGAAATGACGAAAATCCGTTACTTCGACGCACCGGAAGATTCGTTTGACGCCTTCCCGGATTGGTTAACAGCACGATTCGATCAGTTGGCAGAGGAGAAAACAGCGTTTCTATCCGTCGTCAGTGAAGATCCGGATTTATTGAACGGAGTCGAATCGAGCCGGATTGCCCGTGCCAACAAAGCAGCAGGTGTTGCATTAGCTAACTGGCGTAAATTCGTCATGAGCGATAACGTAAGCTGGTGTGTCATCGCAGCGCCTTCGGATGCTTGGGCGGCTAAGGTATTCCCGGACTCTGAACACGCTGTGGAAGACCTGTGGGATGCTATCCTGAAGGCGACACGCGTTGATCAAGCCGATCCAGTCGCAGCGTGGGAGCAACATGACACGAACTTGCGGACAAAGGCGACGTTCCTAACTGAAAAAAAATATAAAAAATTACATTATTCAGCACCGGGTACAGAATTGACGATTGAATTACCAGAGCGTCACGTCTGGCTTGGCGGTGGTGGACCAAATGCCGATGGAGTTGATTTCATCGCGAACCTGCCGACGGAAGAAGTCTTCACATTACCGAAAAAGACAGGTGTGAACGGTCATGTTTCGAGTACGAAACCGCTCAGCTACAGCGGGAATCTGATTGATGGGTTCACATTATGGTTCGAAGACGGAAAAATCGTTAAAGCCGAGGCAAAACAAGGACAGGCAGCACTGGACGAATTGATTTCACTGGACGAAGGTGCACGTTACCTGGGCGAAGTAGCCCTCGTTCCACATCATTCACCGATTTCAGACTCCGGGATTTTATTCTATA
Organism: Exiguobacterium antarcticum DSM 14480; assembly: GCF_000685865.1. Lineage (GTDB taxonomy): Bacteria > Bacillota > Bacilli > Exiguobacteriales > Exiguobacteriaceae > Exiguobacterium_A > Exiguobacterium_A antarcticum. The sequence continues at coordinate 122,986 of NZ_JMKS01000005.1, forward strand.
ACACGTTGTTTGACGAAAATGCATCGTGTCACTTGGCGATCGGCCGTGCCTATTCGACCTGCCTTGAAAACGGACCAAGCTTATCGAATGAGGAATTGGCTGATCAAGGTGCCAACGACTCGATGACACACGTCGACTTCATGATTGGTTCAGGTCAGATGTCGATCGATGGAGAACTAGTGGATGGAACCCGTGAACCATTGATGCGCGACGGAAACTGGGCAATTTAATCCATTCCAAAAAAGGGAGTAGGCGGACACGTTAATTGTGTTGGCCTACTCCCTTTTTTTGATTCAACTGTGTAATTCTTCGCCAATGATTTTTACTTCCGGTTCCAGTAAGATTCCGAATTTTTCTTGAACGGTTTCCTGCACGTGTTGGATGAGCGAAATGTAGTCTGTTGCTGTCGCATCTTTAATGTTGACGATGAATCCGGCATGTTTTTGAGAAACTTCAGCACCACCGATCCGTGCGCCTTGTAAACCGCTGTCTTGAATCAATTTACCGGCAAAATAACCTTCCGGGCGTTTGAAGACACTTCCACAAGATGGATACTCAAGTGGTTGTTTCGTCTCACGTTTATGCGTCAAGTCATCCATCATTTCTTTGATCAAGGCAGGATCACCTTCTGTGAGTAAAAAGCGTCCTTCTAAAATGATGTACTCTTTTTTCGAAAAACAGCTTGATCGATACCCAAGCTCAAGTTCCTCGTGTGAGATGTTCAACAGTTCGCCTTTACGCGTCAAGACCGTCGCGCTGTGGAGGCAGTCTTTTACTTCGCCACCGTAGGCTCCGGCATTCATGATTAAAGCTCCGCCAATCGTACCGGGAATACCACAGGCGAACTCAAGTCCACTCAAAGCATGGTCATACGCAACACGTGATGCTTGGATGATCGCAGCGCCGCTTTGGGCAACGAGTTCATGTCCTTCAACAGAAATATCGGTTAGTTTTTCGAAAGATAAGACGATTCCACGAATACCACCGTCACGAACGACAAGATTCGAACCGTTTCCGAGCATCGTCAGAGGGAGTTCGTGTTCATAGGCATAACGAACAGCAAATGCTGTTTCTTCATATGTCGACGGAATGAGGAACAAATCCGCCAGCCCACCCATTTTAGTGTACGTATGGTTTTTTAAGGGTTCATTAATCAAAACGGCTTCTTTTGCGATACCTTCATATAATCCAGCTAATAATTGCTCTAATAATTGCTCAGTCATCATGTCTCAGTCCTTTTTCATAAATTCCATTCAGCTAAAAACGCTCAAAATATATTTTACACTAATTCTATGATTGATGTTTAGCATACTGTCCCCAAAATACAGACTTGACAGATAAAAAGCAAGCTGTACTTCAGAAATAGGAGTGAATTTTCATCAATATATGATGATTTTCTTTAAAAATAAAAATAATAGGATCAGGAATGAATAAAAGAAAAAAGGGGAAAAATAAAATGAAGGCCTGGTATTTAAAAAGGGGGATTTCAGATGGAAAGTGAACGGTTAGAGATGCGACCATTTTCAGAAGCAGATTTTTCCTTTTATAAAACACTTGTCCAAAATGAACGCGTCATGCGGTATATCAATGGCGGGACGGCACTAGAAGAGGCGGAAGCACGAAGTTGGTTCGAACGACAATTCGGACGATATGAAGACGACCGCCAAACCGGTTTTCTATTGTTGGAAAAAAAAGAAACACGCGAACCGGTCGGATTTGCCGGACTCATTCTTCAAGAAGTGGACGGTGTCGAAGAATTAGAAGTCGGATATTGGTTGACACCGATTCATTGGAAGGTCGGATATGGTCGAGAAGCAGCAAATCGGTTGATGCGCGAAGCGTTTGAAAGAGGACACGATCGTTTGATTTCGATTATTCATCCAGAAAATAAATCTTCCCAAAATGTCGCGCGGGCGAATGGGTTACAATGGGAAAAGGACACAGTTTTCAATGGAATTCCAGTCGTCATCTATTCCTGTCGCTTATCTCGGCTGTTTAGAGGATGACCTATGAAATGATAGAGGAGCGAAGTCATTCATGTACCAGACCACGTTGATCACATTTAATGAGTTAACTGTCTCAAGCTTATATCAGTTACTGAAGTTACGAACCGATATTTTCGTCGTTGAACAAGACTGCCCGTATCCCGAGCTCGACAATCGTGATCAAGACGCGTTACATGGTCTTGCTTATGAGGGAGAGAAATTAATTGGTTGCTTACGGATTTTACCGAGAAAGTCGTCCGGAGCAGTTGCGATCGGACGTGTTGCCGTGCAAGTCGATTACCGATCGCATGGAATAGCAAGAAGACTGTTAAACGAAGCGATCGCGTATCTTCAAGAGCAAGGCGAGGTTTTGATTGACCTTCAAGCGCAGGCGCACCTGAAAGAGTTTTATGGTTCATTTGGATTTGAAGAGAAATCAGAGATTTATCTAGAAGACGGCATCCCGCATCTGGATATGCAGATGCAGTTAAGTGAAGTTCCAAAAAGACTTCAGGAATAGGGTGGACGAACCGATGATGATAGCAGGAAGAACTCTATCTGGAGGTGAGTCAGTCATTGAAAAAAGTACTGGTCATTCTCGCGTTAAGTCTGATCGGGGTGTTATCGTTTGCTGTCGGTATCTCCTATGCTGAACTTCAAATTAGCCAACGTAGTTCGGAAGAACAATTGGCTAAGATGTTACAAACCCGGCATGGCATCGATCAGACATCATTGTTAGAAGTGAAGGCCTCGTTTTCATTTCGACATCGGCAAGTGATTCAGGTCCGCTTACGTGGTGAACCCGCCGTCACCTATGAATTCATTCAACCTGAACGACAACTTGAGTATGTCGGTTCGGTTGGGACAAGTGTCGAAAAAGTCGGAAAGCAGGATGAAGCTTTTCGAAATTCGCACTTGAAAGTGAGTGAAAAATAAAAAATCTTGGTGCTATTCTCGAAGCAGAGAAACACCAAGATTTTTTTTGAGTCTTTCAAGAAGAATCGATATTGCGTACACTACGAAGAGAGACATCATTCAGGAGGAAACTTATTATGAGAAGATTTATAAAAAACGAAGCAATCGCCCCTGCGATCCACGCCTTTCGGACGCTCGAGCGAACGGACTTTCATACATACAATCAGCAATTAACACCAGAAGAACGCCGCGCACTGAATTTTATCGGGCGAGCAATCTCTCTACAATCGAGTGAACACCTCGCTTTGGCACTTGAAACAAAGCAGCCGATGATGGACGTAGACCGTCTTCTGGTCGATTTAATCCAGACGGATCAAAGGACTTCTCTATTTCGACAGTTACTTGCGAATGGCTTAGATCTTAACCAATTGGTGACGATTGACGGACATCGTTCGCTTGTCAGACAGCCGCTCTCTTTCCCGGTAGGCTTATATACAGTCTACAATCATGAGTTATTTACGATAGCTCTTCAGGCCGGACTAGATCTTACGTATACGACGACATTACAGCGGAGCGATCGTTTTCTCGAGACCGATGAAATCAATACGCTCGACATCGTGTTGTTACTGACACATGAAGAGGAACTGGACGAAAAGAGCCTCCAGATGTTCCGGCACTCGACGACAGTAGGCTTGGTCGAACGATTACACCGTTCAAAGTCTAAAAATTTGCAACCGATTATTGAGGACACCAATTACGTGGTCTCTTTCCGCTATGCCAAACATTTCCCGTTGTTTTATGCCATCGTTGGTCGCCAGACGGATCAGTTCCCCAAAATGTTGGAAGACGCATTGAAGGATCCAAATCAGCCAGACATCATCAAGGATGCCTTACTTGCCTTTCATAATTATCAACCAGGTCTTGCGGCGAGTTTAGGGAAGACCTATTATGAGAGCTTATTTGAAATCGGGAATCAATTGAAGTCACGCGGTCATGTTGATTTTAATGCAGTAGACGATCAATATGTGTTAGCGGAGTATTTCGATATCGTGCAACGATTACGTGGTTAAGAGGGCACCTTCGCACGAATAACGATGCCAATTGGAAAAGACTTGAATATCGCAAAAAGCATCAGGCTGATAAAGGCGGAGAGCATCTTGATGAGTCGAAAAGCAATACACTTCAAAAGAAAAGATATTCTTTTTGTGGAGTTTCGTCTGAAACGTGTCTAAGATACGCCGCCCATACCCTTGGTGTTTGAGTTGAGGTAGACAGGTGATTTCCAAAAGTCGGACGGTTTGTTTATGTTTTTCAATGAGAATCGTTCCGACGATGGTTTTATCATCATAAACGAGATAGGGTAAAGCACCTTGATCGACTAAGTAGTCGAGATGTAGAGTATCATAAGGAAATAGGAACTCGGAGTCACAAGTCGCATCGTTCCGGATGGTCAAGTATAACTGACGATTACGTAGTGTGAGTGGTTTGAACTGGACGGAAGGAACCCGATTATGGGTGAGACCGATTAAACGAAACTGTTCACTGGATAACTGGTAACCTAACGATGTCCAGGTGGAGACGAATCCGAAGTCATGTGGAGGTATGATTTGTACATCGATGTGTTTAGGGGAGAGAAAAATCGCTTCGGAGTGTACGTGTCGTGCGAGATAGCGAAATGCGTGTAAATCGGTATAAGCCGCATTCAAGATCTGGATCGAGTGTTCGAGGACATGGAAACCAAGTGTAGCTGAGACCTGATCCTCTTTCCAAACGGTCCATTGGTGATGTTCGGTTGGTTGACAGGACAACGATAAGGGGAAAAAACGATTGTTTTGGAGCAACCGATGCACTAAACGACGCTGCTGATGAGACAATTGTCGGTAAGACAGAATATTCATATCCTAGACGCCCTTTCAAAGAAAATGAAAGCCAGTACCTATAGTATACAAATAAATAAGTGTTAAATGGTTTTAATTTGAAATTTAAGGTAAATATTTAGGTGGTGAAGAGATGAAAAAAACATTGATTGCATTAGGCTTCTTTTGGATCATGTTAGCGATTCCGATACAAGCGCAGGAAATCGAAAAAAATGAAACGAGTGTCCGAGAATCGACTACGTACGGAAGTTACGGGACGATGGATGAAATCATCACCGATCAAAAGGAACCAACGTATGACGGTTTTGATTCACCTAATGACATGGCTTTTTTGTTTGCCTGTATCGCATTACTTGCGACGGTTGGATTAGGAATTGTCAACGCAACAGACTAATGTGAGAAAAAGACGCAGGCCTCTCTACGATATGCAGAGTCCTGCGTCTTTGTAGTTGATGTTTCATCAAAAATGAATGTGTTTTCTTCGACCGACGCGCTCGATTCGTTCATGTTCTTCCTCTAATCCAGCTTGTTCAAGCAGGTCGAGATAATAACGAAATGGCGTCGACCGATGCGAAAAGTAAGGAATGTATTCTGTGAATAACATGGCCTCGGCCCGTTCGAGTTCACGTAGAGCAATCAAGGCGTGCAGTTCGGCGAAGCGGATTTCTTGATACAGCAATAACATGTCAGCATCCACACGGACTTTCATCTGTAATTTTTTAGCGTGGTTATTCAATAACGCGACATAGGATTCGCGTTCCGAGTTATTCGTACAGTGTGTGAGGACAGCGAGGAACAGGTCGCTCCGTTCTGTATCGACATCGATCGGCACCTTGACGGCCGTATAGATGGCGCGTTGCATCCACGTCTGATCGGGTGCTTCGAGCTTATAATAACCGACAAGCTCTTCGAACAATTCAACTTGCGTGACTTTAATCAGTCGAAACGGATCGTTACTCAAAAAGAGGGGTTCTTCTCCAGCTGCAGAGGAGAGTAAAAAAAAGAATTCCTCAAAGGCGACACGTGTCCCGTTTTTTCGACCGATGTAATGCCGTAAGTGTTTGAGTAAACGTTTGGCTGTCACATACCAATTTTTTTGTTCACGAAGCGAAACGAGTTCGTTTGGCTCCAGATAATGAAGATCATAAGCAAGCTGAATAAATTGTTCCGTTTGTTCAATCGTCTGCTCGACGGTCGGTTGTTCTTGTTCCTTCTGCAAGCCTTTATACTTAGCGAACTGAGATAACATCAAATCGAGTTCTTTTTCTTCGATAACTTGTTTAGGGAGTTGGCGATAGATTTCTACGATGATGTCGCGAAGGGTCGTATCGCCATATTGTTCGAGTAAAAGACGTAGTTTACGAATTCTCATGATCGCCCTCCTTCGACAAAAAGACACAATACTTCTCTTATCCCTTTCCCGATTTTTTTATAAATCGAACATCTTTCATTTGCACTTTGAGTTCATGTTTGCCTATCGTTAAGAGAATCATTAATTCAAAGGGGCGATTATTCATGAACGAAACTATTCAACATTTACTTAATCATCGGTCGATTCGAAAATTCAAGACCGACCAATTGGACCAGGAGACAATTAATATTCTAGTCCGTTCAGCGCAGGCAGCCTCGACATCTTCCTATCAACAGGCGTATGCCATCATTGGAGTCGAAGACGACACCATTAAACAACGACTAGTCGAAGTAGCGAGTGGTCAAACATATGTCGCGGAAAATGGATATTTCTTTGTCTTCTGTATCGATTATCACAAACATGTCTTAGCAGCTGATCTGGCATCAGGGGCAGTCGATCGGACCGTCGAGACGACGGAAGCACTGATTGTCGGAGCAGTCGACGCAGGACTTGCAGCCCAAAACCTGGTCGTGGCAGCAGAGTCGTTAGGATACGGTACGGTTTATATCGGATCACTGAGAAATGATGCGGCGAAAGTAAGTGAACTGCTGGCTTTACCAGATCATGTCGTCCCGTTGTTTGGTGTCGCGGTTGGTGTACCGGACCAAGAGCCGGGTAAAAAACCCCGCCTTCCGATGGATGCGGTCTTCCACCGGAATACGTATACTAATGACGAGACGATGCGTCAATTGTTGACTCAATATGAAGAAGAGACATCTGCTTATTATGGAGACCGGACTGACGGGCGACGGACGGAAGGCTGGGTCTATCAGATGGCAGCTTCGATGAAGGAACCAAAACGGACGTATCTCCGTCATTTCTTACAGGAAAAACACTTATCGCGCGATTAAAACGGAGGTAGCTTATGGAAGAATTTCACTCGGGACGTTCTCGATTAGAACGAAAACGTCAAGAAGGGTTACATGAATCAGAAGAGCATCCTCATGGGGAGCAAGAACATGAACCGAACGAGGCTAGTCCGAGGCAAGAACGATCTGCGAGTCAGCGTTATTTAGATGATCCGCCAATCGAACGGAAAAAGCAGATGGAAAATGCGCGACAAACAACAGGAAAACGGCGCCTTCAGGTCGGATTCGGCACAGTGCTTCGCTCGGGAAATCGGTTCGCGGTTGTGGTCAAAAATCGGTTGAATCAACGGCGTTCGTCACGTAACCGCCGGACGGACGAACCGATTACTTCGCGTTCGTCCGATCGTGCTTTAAAAAAACAGCCGGTCGCAAAAAAGAAACGGCGTTTTAAAGGGAAAATAATTGGTCTAATCATGCTTATTTTAATCGGACTCATCGTGTTCGGTTCACAACCGTTTACATTCCTGCTGATTGGTAGTGATGCACGACCAGGAGAATCGTTACGGGGATCGCGGTCAGACTCGTTATCCGTCATGCAGTTCGTTCCCTTATCGCGGACGATTCAACTGACGTCGATTCCGCGAGATACGTATACACCGATTGCTTGTGAAGACGGGAAAAAAGATAAGATTACACACGCGTTCGCCTATGGAGGTGAAGACTGTACAAGTAGTGCCGTCAGCGAACTGCTCGATCAAGACATCGATAGTAAAATCGTCATTTCCTTTGATAGTTTTATCGGTCTGATCGATGAGATTGGTGGAATCGACCTTGTATCGACAGGAACATTCTCCGAACAAGATGCCAGTGGAAAAGCCAATCAGTATACGTTCCAAAAAGGAAAAGAATATCATATGGACGGAGCGATGGCACTGGCCTACTCCAGACACCGGAAATCGGATACCGACGTCGCCCGTGCGAATCGTCAATCTGAAGTTATCCAAGCCGTAGCGACAGATTTGATGAAGCCGACAGGTTGGTCAAGTATTCCTGACGCAAACCGTTACATGAAGGAAGAGATGAATCTAGACGTCAGCGTTCGTCAAATGATGACGGCTGGCTTGTCACTTGCCTTGTTGTCGGAGCGCGAACACCTTGAAGTCGAAGGTGTCAGCGAACGGATGAATGGTATCTTCTATGATTTCCCGAAGAAAAAAGAACTGAAAGAACTGCGTGTGAAACTCGATACGACATTTTACGGGACACTAAAAAATGATTAATTTTTCAAAAGGGGTTTGTTCTTTCTCGAACAGTGGAAATTACTAAAGGTGACTAATCTATCGAGGAGGGACCTATCATATGAAAGTATTAGTTGTAGGTGCATCAGGTACAATCGGAGCTCGTGTCGTCAAGTCGCTAGCAAAAGGTCATCAAGTCACTGTCATCGTACGACATCAACATTTAGTCGAACGATTTGAGAAACTGGGTGTCAAGGCGCACTATGTCGACATCGAAACAGAACTTGAAAAAGTCATCGAACATGGCGTTTCCGGGCAAGATGCTGTTATTTGTGCGGCGACGGCCGGTGTCGACGGAGAAGCGACGGAAATCGAGTTGCTCGACCGGACGGTGGCCTTGAAAACGATTGATGCTGCGAAAAAGGCGCGTGTTCGTCATTTCGTCCTCCTCAGTGCCTATGGCGCTGATCGTCCAAATCAGTTTAAAAAAGAAATGTATCCGTTCTATGCTGCGAAAAATGCGGCTGAAGAGCAGGTCGAACATAGTGGCCTGACGTATACAATCATCTGTCCGGTCGATATCGTCGATGGAGAAGGCCGCGGATTGATTGAAGCAGATGAAGACTTAAAGGATGTCAAAGAAGCAACGATTTCGGAAACGGATGTCGCTTCGATTCTTGTCGCTTCTGTCGATAACCGGGCTGTGTTCAATCGCCGCCTGGAAGTCAAACAAGGCAAAACAGCGTTAAACGAAGCACTTGGTGGAGATGAAGCAGTAGGTAGTGTCAAGGATAACCGACAAGTGAAAAAACAATTACCACGTTACAACTAATAGCAATTTAGGATAAAATCCATGAAGTTCTATAGGATTCACAAATAGAGTGTCCGATTCCGATTAGGAATTTGGACACTTTTTTTGTCGCAAATGAAGGGAACGATTCTGCTACACTAGATAAATAGAGGAGTGGAGAAATCAGTGAAAAAATATGTATTGTATCTTCTGATGGCAGTTGTCGTTTCAGGTATCGTCTACACCAGTTATAGCACATACGAAACCAAACAAAATCAGCAACAAATTCAAGCGAAGCAACAGGCGGAGGGGGGACTTGAAACAGGAATGAAAGCACCTGACCTCGAATTAGAACAAGATGGTCAACCCGTCCGTTTAAGCGACTTGACGGATCAACTCATCGTCATTAATTTCTGGGCAACCTGGTGTCCTCCGTGCCGCCAGGAAATACCAGAGTTAAATCGGTTTTCTGAATCTACGAACATTCCTGTATATGGGATTAACGTGACGACTGCAGAAAGGCGATTGACGGACGTCGAACAGTTTCTAAAGCAAACACCCATCACCTACTCTGTCCTTTATGATACGAAGGGACAGTCTGAAAAAGCGTACCGCTTAGTTGCGATGCCTGCGACCTATATCATTGATCGGACAGGAAAGATTGTCGGCAAGCATGTAGGACCGGTTACGGAAAAGATGTTACAGGAAATGGTGCAGAAGATCGGAGGATAAAAACATGGAACTGTACTGTCGTGTCTGTACGTATCACCAAAGCATTGAAGTGGGACAAAAAGAAGAATGGAAGTCTTTTCCGTCCATGTTGACATATGGGATTGAACATTATACTTCTGCCTTGCCGTTTTTATTCGTACCGCCTTATCAGGAACCGTTAGTCAGTCGTCAGCAGATTGATGACCGAATGCGGGCCGATCTCATTCGCGCGTATCATGCGCATATTGATGAGATTGAAGAAGGGTGGGTCCCCCATCAATATGATTTATTCCAATGCCCATCCTGTCACGCGATTTCGACTCGTTTTTGGTGTGCATTATTTTTGAAAAAAGAAATCATCGAACCGATGCATCAATGCGAACGGGATGGATTCGTGTTAACGCGACTATCGTTGGATGATGTTGCGCATACGCCTTGTCCGAACTGTTGTGAACAAGCGCTTCATATCCGTTAAACACCAAAAAAGCCACCTGTATGCAAGAAAGGACTAACAAGAGACGAATTGTCTATTAGTCAATTCTTACGGACAGAAGGCTTTTTATGTGTCAACCCATTTGCCGAAACGAAAATGTTTGAAAGGAAGACTGCGTAGAACTAGATACATCAATTGAGTAACTTGAACCGTCGAATAATATTGTATCACCAAGCCTTGCCTCAGTCGGCAGATAGCGGCGTGGGATGAAACTTGAACCGTTCTCCCAGAGAAGAACAGCATATTTTCCATCAAGCCGTTCCAGTGTGCCACGTTTGATCATAATCGAACTCCTCCTACAAAATTACATCGAAGGCATCCCAAAAGTCGGGTGCAAATTTCTCTCTTTATAATTCGTTGTAATTTTTTAATCTTATGTTTGGTATATTCCCATTTCTCTTTAGATCTACACATCTTTATCAAAATTAGGCGAGAATACGCCCACTTCTAAACGAAGTGAAAGTGGGAGATGAATCGCTAGCCTGCCTTTCGGGTATATTCCCTTTGAAGGAGGTGAAAAATCTTGTTGAAGCACAAGGCCTACAAATTCAGAATCTACCCCACAAAAGAGCAGGAAATCCTGATCGCGAAGACGATCAGGTGTTCGCGTTTCGTCTTCAACCACTTCTTATCGAAGTGGGATGAAACGTACAAGACCACTGGAAAAGGACTGTCCTACGGTTCTTGTTCTAAAGAAATTCCTTTGTTGAAGCAGGAGTTCGACTGGTTGAAGGAAGTCGATAGCACATCTGTTCAGATCAGCGTCAAACACGTTTTTTCTCCAAAAAAGTAGAACTGAATAAACAGTTCTACTCAGAAAAATTATGAGTTGAAGGCGCGAATTAAGCGACCAAATCTTTTGCAGGTTTCTTAGTGGGACGGGTGAAAGCAAACACGAACGTAAAGAATGGTGAAAGCAGCAAGAAAAACGCAAACGGCACGTACGCTGTGACCGGGACACCAAGTGTCGATGCGAAAAATGCGCCGGATACGCCCCAAGGAATCAACGGATTGACGAGCGTCCCACCATCTTCTAAGGCGCGTGACAAGAAGCGTAGATCAATCGAACGGTCTTCAAAAATCTTTTTGAATGCTTGTCCTGGCAACAAGATAGACAAGTATTGTTCCCCCGCCATGAAATTGACACCAATGGAAGCGAGAGCAGCGGATGAGATGATGCTCCCGTCGCGTTTCAGTCTAGAAACAGTGTGTTCGATGATGACATCGATGACACCGATCCCGCGAAGAACACCACCAAAAGCCAAAGCTAGCATGACAAGAGAGACGGACCACATCATCGATTGAAGACCACCTTTACTGATGATGCTGGAAACGGTCTGATTTTCAGTTTCTAACTTCAAACCATTTTGAATGACACTCATCCATTGTCCGATATTCCAATTTCCTTGTGTCAGCCCGGTTAACAGCAGTCCACTCAACACACCAACGATTAGTGTTGGGACGACAGCCGTCTTACGTAAAGCGAGGATCATCACAAGAAGCGGTGACAGCAGTGTCCACGGTGATAAATCAAACAACCGAGCTAGTTCTTGTTGGGTCGAGCCGATCGTTTCTGAATCAATCGAACCGTCACCTCGTCCGAAAATAAAGAACAAAATAAAAGTGATGGTAATCGCTGGAATGGTCGTACCCATCATGAAACGGATGTGATCAAACACCGAAACATTGACGATACCCGGTGCAAAATTTGTCGTATCCGACAATGGAGACATCTTGTCGCCAAAACAAGCTCCACTGATGATGGCACCGGCGGCAAGTGCCGGGTTGACACCAAGTGCAACGGCAATCCCCATTAAAGCGACACCAACGGTCCCAATCGTCGTAAACGAACTACCGGTAAACGTTGACACAATCATTGTGATGATCAAAGCGCTTGGAGCAAACCAGGTAGCAGACAGCGTTTCAAGTCCAAAATGGAGAAGTGTCGGAACGGCACCACTCATCATCCAGACGGCAATCGTCATCCCGACGAGTAACATGATTAAAATCGGTTTGATGGCTTCACGAATCCCGCTGATCATATGTTGTTCAAGCTGTTCGTATCCAAAACCACGGAAAGCGGCATAACCTGTGACGAAAATCAAACTCGATAAAATGGCAAGATGCGGTTCGGCTTTGGCACCGAATAATACAGATAATAAGATGATGATACTGATTCCTAGGATAGCTGCGGACTCACGAAAGGATATGCGCATGCTTCCACCTCCTTAATTCTATGTTGCGTTTATGCTTGTTTGCTTTTACGTGCGAAAGTGAAGAACAGTTGTTATGTTATCGGATATGAGAGTATTCGTCAACTATCTAGATTTTGCTGGAAAACTGAAAAATAAATCGAAATGTGACGATTTTTTGTCGTAAACGCTTTCTTTTTTTGGAGAAATCTTGCACAATAGGAAATAAGAGATGTCTATTTTGTGAACAGGAGGGATTACATATGTTTACTGCAATTTTTGTCGTCGTCATCGCTTTAATGGGAGTGAGTGTTTTTGGGATCGATCATCTAGTCGCGCAACGAGCAGAAAAAAGATAAATAAAAAAGCGTAAAAAAGGCTTTGATCAATGAACATCGAGTGAGATGTCATTGATCAAAGCCTTTTTTGTGTCTTTAAATAAATAAAAATACAATTGACAGTATAAATATGCATATGTTTAAATCGAGTTATCATTTATTACAAAGGAGTTCCGAAGATGAAGTGTACGATTATTGGAGCAACGGGATACGCTGCGATTGAACTGATACGAATGATTGAACTTCATCCTTATCTAGAAATCGTCTCATTGATCAGCGACTCGATGACAGACCAAGATATTAATCTTTTATACAGTTTTATGAATGAAAACAACTATTCACGTTTGGCTAAGTTTTCGGTGGAACATATTGAAGAGGTCGAGACGGATATTCTATTTTTAGCGACACCAAGCGGCATCTCGATGAACTATGTGAAACAGTTAGGCAATTGGAAAGGAACGGTGATCGACTTAAGTGGTGATTTACGTCTGGAAAAAACACTGTATGAAAAATGGTATGGCCACGAAGGGATCGACCGTTTGATCCAAAGAAAAGCGACATATGGCTTAACCGAATGGAAACGAGATCAAATCAAGCAAAGCCGGCTCATCGCGAATCCAGGATGTTATGCGACGGCAATTTTACTTGGCTTGTTGCCGCTGCTTGCGGAAGAAATGATTGATCCGGCGCAAATCATCGTTCATGCGAGCTCCGGATTATCCGGTGCAGGAAAAACATTGACGGAACAGACCCATCACGTTCGGTCAAATGAAAATGTTCGATTATACAAAATGAACCGTCACCAGCATATTCCGGAAATCGAATCCATCGCCGAGGACATCACCGGTCAAAAAATCATGATCTCGCTGGCTACGTATTTAGTCCCCCTCAATCGGGGAATCATGGCGACGATGACGTTACAACCACTTGTCGAGAAAACAGAAGCAGCATGGCGGGCGTGGTTCAGTGAAAAGTATGAAAATGAGCCGTTCATCCGGATCGGACAAGCAGAACCGGAAATCAAATCGGCAGCCGGTAGTAATTATTGTGACTTGTCCGTGTATGTCGATCCGAGAACCGGAAGATTGACGGTCGTATCTGTCATCGACAACATGCAAAAAGGTGCAGCGGGACAAGCAATCCAAAATGCCAATGTCGTATGTGGATATCCAGAGACATCAGGTCTGACACAACAGCCATTCTTTATATAGAGGGGATCATGACTATGTTAAATGTACAACTGACATCACCGTTGACCGTAACGACACCAAAAGGGTTTAAAGCAACAGGGATCCATGTCGGACTTAGACGCAAACGTAAAGATTTAGCACTTTTATTATGTGAAGGGGGCGCTGAAGCAGCAGCCGTCTATACGACAAATCAAGTTCAGGCAGCGCCCATCACGGTGACGAAACAAGCGATGGCAACTTCAGGGGGGAAGGTACATGCTGTTTTGGTTAACAGTGGGAATGCCAACGCGTGTACAGGACAACTCGGACTCGAGCATGCCTATGCCTCGCAACATGCCGTTGCGGAACAGTTTCACTTGGCGCCGGAACATGTTGTCATTGCCTCAACGGGTATCATCGGTCAGCCGATGGCGATTGATACGTTATTACAAGGGATTGAACAGCTGAAACCGGATACCGAGGAAACACAGGCGGAAGACTTTGCGACAGCGATCTTAACGACCGATACGGGGACTAAGACGGCTGGGCGGCAAGTGTTACTCAATGGCGAGGTCGTCTCGATTTGTGGAGTCGCTAAAGGTTCTGGCATGATTCATCCGAACATGGCGACGATGCTTGGGTTTTTAACGACGGATGCTGCAATTGATGCCGGTTTTCTCCAAGATGTTCTAAAAACGGCTGTGAATCGGACATTTAATTGTATTACGGTCGATGGTGACAGTTCGACGAACGATATGGTGATGATCCTCGCGAGTGGTGCTGCGCAAACAGAGGCGATTGAACAGGGAACAACAGAGGCGGATCAGTTCCAACAAGCCGTGGATCAAGTCTGTCAGGATTTAGCGAAACAAATTGCGCGTGATGGAGAAGGAGCCACGAAACTGATTGAAGTCAAAGTTAATGGTTCAAAAGACGAGTTGCTCGGTCGAAAGATTGCGAAACAAATCGTAGGCTCATCGCTCGTGAAGACGGCGATTTTTGGAGAAGATGCCAATTGGGGACGGATCGTAGCTGCGATCGGGAGTATCGATGAACCGATTGATGTCAGTCAAATCGACATCCGGATCGGGTCTCAGACGGTGCTTCGTCAAAGTATGCCGGTCTTGTTTGACGAGGCGTTAGCGTCGAACGAGTTAGCGGCAGACGTGGTCGAGATTGAAGTGAACTTGAATCAAGGGACGAAAAGCGGACATGCCTTCGGGTGTGACCTGACGTATGACTATATCAAAATCAACGCGAGTTACCGCACATGAAGAAACGAAAATTAATCAAACTGGGTGGAAGTGTGTTCGAACAATTGGATCCTCGCTATTACGAGGAGTGGTCCGAGTGGTTGGCCGAAAAAAATGAATTGATTGTCATGCATGGTGGTGGACCGGCGTTATCTGCTTACTGTCGGGAACTCCAAATTGATTCCATATTCCAAGCGGGAGTCCGAGTGACGACGGCTGAAGTGTTGCTCGGGGCAGAACGTGTTCTTGGCGGGGAAGTACAATCAAAAATCGTCTATACGTTAAATCAATACAAGTTACCAGCGGTTGGTATAACGGGGATTGATGGAGCGAGCATCCGGGGTGAAAAACAACCGGAGTACGGAGCAGTGGGACAAGTCACGAAAATCGAAGATAAACTGTTTCACACACTGATGCAAACGGGTTTCATTCCCGTTGTCACGTCATTGATCACAGGTTCCGAGGGCACGCTGAACTGTAACGGAGATACGTGTGCCGTCGCGTTAGCAACTGAGTTAGCAGTAGATGAATTTGAATTGTTAACCGACGTGGCGGGAATCAAGCTAAACGGTTTGGATCAGTCGGAGGTGACGATTTCTGACTTACAGGCAGGACTCGAATCGACCGAAATCAATGGAGGAATGATTCCGAAGGCGGAGGCACTCATTGAAGCAGCACGACAAGGAATCAAACATGTCCGGATTCGCTTCGGACAAGATGTGACGAGCCCGGGGACGCAGGTGAAGGAGGAGAAAAATGAGCGCATTACTACCAACGTATCAGCGTCATGACATCGAACTAGTGGAAGGGACCGGATCCTTTGTAACGGATACAAAAGGACAGAGATATCTGGATTTCATGATGGGGATTGCTGTTTGTAATACCGGACACCGTCATCCGTATGTCCAACATGCGGTAGAAGAACAGCTTCAAAAGTTGTGGCACACATCGAACTTGTTTATCAGCAGTAAGCAGGAACGTGTTGCGGAATTATTGACGAAGGGTAGTCACCTCAGCCATGTCTTCTTTTGTAACAGTGGGGCGGAGGCAAACGAAGGGGCTTTTAAGCTGATTCGAAAATGGACCCAAAAAACGGAAATCCTGACATTCAGCCAGTCGTTTCACGGTCGGACATTCGCCATGATGGCGGCGACGGGTCAAGATAAGATAAAAGCCGGATTTGGAGAAATGGTTCCGGATTTTAAGCATCTCATGTTCAATGATTTTAAGAGTCTTGAGCGGATTACGGAACAAACTGCTGCTGTCTGGCTAGAAGTCATTCAAGGAGAAGGCGGCGTGATCCTGGCCGATAATGATTGGTTGCAGGCTTTGATGGCACAAGCTAAAAAATATGACGTCAAAATCGTCATCGATGAAGTCCAGACCGGTATCGGACGAACTGGATCACGTTATGCCTTTGAACAAACACCACTCCAGCCGGACATCATCACTGTCGCCAAGGGACTCGCAAGTGGGTTTCCGGTCGGAGCGATCATTACGACACCGGTTGCTGCTACAGTTTTTACTCCCGGTACACACGGATCGACGTTCGGCGGAAATCCGCTCGCAATGACGGCAGCGGAAGCGACACTTGAATTGTTACTGCCGGATGAACAGATGCAACAGGTGCAGCAAAAAGGAATGTACTTGATGGAACAGTTAAGCGAATTAACGGGAACGATGATTCGTGAAGTAAGAGGACGTGGATTGATGGTCGGGATTGAATGTCGTCAAGCTGTCGCACCATTGATTCAAGCACTGCAACAAATAGGATTATTGGTCGTCAGTGCCGGACCAAACGTCCTCCGGTTGTTGCCATCACTATTCGTCACCGAGTCAGAACTCGATCTGGCGATTGAAAAAATCAAGTCAGTATGCCAACAGGAGGTCATGATGTGAAAACAGTAGGAACATTACAACTGGCAGATGGACAAGCATATCCGGGCGAACTGGTCGGTTCTTCGTCTGTTCAAGGAGAGGTCGTGTTTTTTACCGGCATGACCGGTTATCAAGAAGTATTGACCGATCCCTCGTATCGCGGACAAATCATCGTGTTTACGTATCCGTTGATCGGACAATACGGCATTTCCGCCATGGATTCAGAAAGTCAACAGATTCAAGTGGCGGGGGTTGTCGTCCAGACACTTGCGAATAACGGGACACGATCGGATTTAGCCGACTGGTTAGCGGCATCCGGTATTCCCGTTCTCGGTCAAGTCGATACACGGGCTCTTGTGCATCATTTGCGGACCCATGGCGATCAAGTCGGTCTAATTGAAATGAACGAACAACCGTCTCCACAACCGTCGGATTTGATTGCCGCAGTCTCGACACGAACGCTTCAAGTCTATGATGTCGATCAGGCGGACGGCCATGTCGTCTGCATCGACTATGGTGTGAAAAAATCGATGATTGCCGCGTTGAATGCACGACAGATGAAAGTGACGGTCGTCCCGTTTGATACACCGAAATCCGTCATCGACGAACTGAAACCAGATGGATTACTCTTTTCAAACGGACCGGGTGATCCGGTGCAACTCGATCATCTGACGGCTGACATCAAACAGTTGGCAGTAGCATATCCGACACTTGGCATCTGTATGGGGCATCAAATCATTGCTAAGGCTTTTGGCTGCCAAATCGAGAAGCAGCATCATGGTCACCGTGGCGCGAATCATCCGGTCCGCGAACTGACGACGGGCCGTGTATTCATGACCTCACAAAATCATGGCTATGTCGTTCAGGCGACGAGTGTCGAAGCGTCTGAACTTGTTCCCGCCTATCGCCATATCAATGATGGTTCGATCGAAGGGCTTGTACACCCGGCTTATCCGATTCTGACCGTCCAGTTTCATCCGGAAGCCCATCCAGGACCCGTCGAGGCGATGGTGATTTTTGATCAATTCGTAGCGAGTATTTTAAAACAGGAGGTAGAGTATGCAGGATAATAAAAAAGTCATGGTCATCGGATCGGGTCCGATCGTGATCGGGCAAGCAGCGGAATTCGACTATTCAGGGACACAGGCCTGTCAAACACTTCGGGAAGCGGGATGCGAGGTCATGCTGATGAATTCGAATCCGGCTACGATCATGACGGATCCGTCTACAGCGGACCATATCTATATCGAAGCGATGACCCTTGAGAAAGCAACTGCCATCATTAAACGGGAACGTCCGACACACTTGCTCGCGACAGTTGGTGGTCAGACAGCACTGAATTTGGCTTTATCGCTTGAAGAAGCGGGCGTACTCGACCAGTACAAAGTCAAGCTTCTTGGCACGTCACTCGAAACGATTCGTGACGGAGAGGACCGGGAGCGGTTTAAACAACGGATGCTTGAACTTGGTCAGCCGCTCCCGATCAGTCAGACGATCGAGACACTGGCTGAACTAGAAGGATTCATGGAAACGTCAGGTGTTCCGCTTGTCATTCGTCCTGCCTTTACGTTAGGGGGAACGGGCGGTGGCATTGCCGAGACAAAAGCAGAAGCACGGGCGCTTGCCGCAAACGGGTTACAGGCGAGTCCGATTTCGCAATGCCTGGTCGAAGCAAGCATTGCGGGATATAAAGAAGTCGAGTATGAAGTGATGCGGGATGCATTTGATACGACGATCATCGTCTGTAACATGGAAAATATTGATCCGGTCGGCGTCCATACGGGCGATTCCGTTGTTTTTGCACCGATTCAATCGATTTCTGATCAGATGAATCAACTGTTACGGACAGCTGCCCGAGAAATCGTCTCTGCACTAGGCGTCGTCGGGGGATGTAACATCCAATTTGCGATTCATCCGACCGAACAAAAATATTATGTCATCGAGGTCAACCCACGGGTCAGCCGTTCTTCCGCACTGGCTTCCAAAGCAACCGGGTATCCGATTGCGAAATTAGCGACACGCCTTGCACTGGGAGAACGATTAGATGATTGTATCAATCCCGTAACGAAAGAGACAATGGCGAGTTTCGAACCAACGATGGACTATATAACAGCAAAAGTCCCTTGTTTTCCGTTTGATCTATTTCCGGAGAGCGACCGGGCGCTCGGAACCCAGATGAAAGCGACCGGCGAAAGCATGGCGATGGGGAAAACGCTGGAAGAAGCGTTGCAAAAAGCTTGGCGGGGTGCAGGGATCGAACAGGCTCCGCTTTATCCGCATTGGATGAAGCAAGCCGATACGACGGAACTGTGGAATGAAGTGAAGCAGATCACGGATCGTCGTCTGCTCGCGATAACCGCGTTACTCGATCGGAAAGAAACGACCCTTGAACAAGTCGTCGAACTGACTCAGATTCAGCCGTTGTTCATTACGGTGCTCGAAACATTGTTGTCGATTCAGGAGACATTGGATCTTACTTCCGAAGACTCACTTTTAAAAGCAAAACGTCACGGATTTACGGATCAACAAATCGCGGATGTATTAGAAGTACCGGTTGATTCCGTCCAACAGAAACGTCAGGAATTTGGCATACAACCAGCATTTCAAATGATCGATACGTGCGCAGCAGAATTTTCAAGTCCAACACCCTATTTCTATGGCAGTTGGTCAGGGCAGACAGAAGTCACGCCATCGACTCAAAAAAAGGTGACCGTTCTTGGGGCAGGTCCGATTCGAATCGGTCAAGGAATCGAATTCGATTATTGTTCGGTTCATGCCGTCCGCGCGCTCCAAAAAAGTGGGTACGAGACGATCATGATCAATAACAATCCAGAAACGGTTTCAACGGATTTTGAAGTCGCTGACCGACTGTATGTCGAACCGTTGACACTCGAAGATGTGGTGCATGTGCTCGAGGCGGAAGACTGCCAAGAGGTTTTGGTTCAATTTGGCGGACAGACGGCAATCGCCTTAGCGGCTGAACTGGAACGACGTGGTTATCATCTACTCGGAACGACGGCAGATACGATTGATGAGATGGAAAACCGGGATCGTTTCTATCAATTTTTAGATCGACTCGACATAGCGCATATTCCGGGTCAAGAAGTCTCGAGTCATGCGGAATTAGCGACGGTCGTGACTCAGCTCGGTTATCCGTTGATGATCCGCCCTTCCTATGTCATTGGTGGAAAAGGCATGCATCGTTTGAAAACAGCAGCGGACTTGGAAGCGTTGTTGCCTGCACTGTCGTTTCCGGTTTTAGTCGATGCTTACATCGAAGGAAAAGAATTCGAAGTGGATTGCATCTCTGATGGAATCACGACGTATGTTCCCATCATCATGGAACAGATTGAAGCCGCTGGTGTGCACTCTGGTGACTCGACGATGATCTTACCGCCGGTTTCGGCTGCGCTGACGTTACAAGACGAAATCGAAGAAATTGCTAAATCCATCGGGCAACACCTCGCTTACAAAGGGGCGTTCAACATCCAGTTCGTCGTCAAAGAGAAAAATATTTATGTCTTGGAAATCAATCCCCGTGCGTCGCGGACATTACCGATTGTTGCAAAAGTCACAGGACAACCGTTACTCGAATGGGCAGTCCAGGCGGCGAGCGGGCAACATGTGCGTGCATTACCTGGACAACGGATGAGTTTACCGTTCCACGCGGTGAAGAGTCCGATTTTCTCGACGCTGAAATTACGTCACGTTGATCCGATGACGGGACCCGTCATGCGTTCGACGGGCGAAACATTACAGTGGACGTCAACCGGTTTGGCAAAAGAACGTTTTACGCATGATGAAACAACAAAAACAATGATGCTGAATCGGACTCTTCGGATTGCCGGTAAAGGAACGGAAGGATGGGCAGACGCAGTACCGTTAGACAACGAGATTGATTTTGATCGGTGTCAAGTGTTCTTCTCAATCAGCGAAGAGGAACAAGCACAACGCGCATTGGCTTTGACCAAGGGAGTTCTCGTCATCACCGAACAACACCTGGCTCAGTATTTTGAGAGCATCCAGAAGATCGACATGCTCCCTGTGAAGCCGTTGGCGGAATGGATGACACGAAAGGAGCAAATCAAGTGACGAACACGAAACAGCAGTTACGACATTTATTGACTTTGGAAGAATTGACGGCAGAAGGATTAACCGATTTATTAGAGTTGGCAAAAGCGGTCAAGCAAGCTCCAACGACGTACGCACACACGCTTAGTGGAAAAAAGGTAGCGTTGTTGTTTGAAAAAGCCTCGACGCGAACGCGTATTTCGTTCGAAGTGGGTGTCATCGAGTTAGGGGGACATCCGATTGTATTGAACGGTTCAGACATGCAAATCGGGCGAGGCGAGTCATTGGGTGACACGATTCAAGTGATGAGCCGTTATGTCGATGCCTTGATGATCCGGACGTTTGCCCATGAAACGGTCGAGACACTGGCGGAACACGGAACGATCCCGGTCATCAATGGGTTAACGGACATGCACCATCCATGCCAGGTCTTGGCGGATTTACTGACGATCGAGGAACACTTCGGGCAGCGGACGGGAAAGGTATTGACCTATATTGGTGATGGGAACAATATGGCACATTCGCTATTGATTGGTGGAGCTTTAAGTGGGATGACGATCCGGATTTGTAGTCCTGCTGCTTACGCACCGGATGAGATGATTGTGGAACAGGCGAAGCAACTGGCGAAAAAGACAGGTGGGAAAATCGAACAATATACCGATCCGGAAAAAGCTGTTGTAGGGACGGATATCATTTACAGTGATGTGTTTGCTAGTATGGGACAAGAAGAACAAGCAGGAAAACGTTTGGAGGCTTTCGAGGGGTATCAAGTCAACCAAACGTTACTGAAGTTAGCCGCTGACGATGTGATTTTCTTACATTGTCTCCCTGCACATCGCGGGGAAGAAGTGACAGCGGAAGTCATTGATGGTCCGTACTCCGTTGTTTTTGATCAGGCGGAAAATCGTCTGCATGCCCAAAAAGCATTGATGATTGAATTAATTGGGTCTACTCAGTAAATAGGATAACAGATCACGTCGGTCGCTGATGAGAAGCGGCAGACGTGATCTGTTTTTTAATCATATTGGCGACGGGCGAGTTGTTCTGCATGTTCTTTTTTGACTTGTCGTTTATTTTTTTCATGTAAGCGGGTCATGAAAGATGTCCGTTGCCAAGACGGAGACCAGTTCGATTCCTTTCCGGCACGCAGGGCTAAGATATAGTCGTAGCTGAGATGAAGCCGTTCGATCATCTCGGTCCGGACGTCACAAATATGCCCATGACCGGGAATGAGTAACTTGACTTCATATTCGTAAATAAACGATTCGAGTAATTCGAGCGTCGTCAAATATTCACTGGAATCATGTTCAATCAATGGGATTTCGACATCCGATGCATAATCGCCGCAGACAAGAATATGCAGGGGCATGACGACAAAAGAGAGGTGTGTCGCCTCATGACCGGGTGTCAGGAAAAAAATCAGCTTGGTTTTACCAATCGTCAACGTGGTTTCTGACTCTTCGATGACATGCGTGATTTTTGGAAACAGGACGGGGGATTCGATGTAATATTCATCGTTAAAATGTTGGACTTCTTCCAGAGCAGCAGTTTGATCGACATCGAGGAACCGACGGGATGAAATCGCAATCGCATCTTTGAAGGCGTAAGCACCTAATATGTGATCAAAATGGGCGTGAGTATAGACGATATAAAGAGGACGATCATGCCGGATGATTTCGACGTCCCGGCGAATCGTCGCAATCTCGTCCGGTAGCCAACCTGGATCAACGACGATCAGACAGTCGGGTGTTTCAATCAACGTCGAAGTCGTTTTCATTAACGTGCTTTGGTAGACTGTCACACCGGGCATCTTCATCTGGATCATGGAATTCCTCCTCTTTCTTAGATGGAAACTTTTATAACGAACTATACCCCAAAAGGTGTGGTATGTATCCTGGGACACAAAAAAAGACGACCCGCATCGTTGCGAGTCGCCTCCCCTCTAGAGGGATTAGGGTCGTTGACCTATGTGTCGTGACCTATGTTATGTCATAAGTTGGAGCGGGTGAAGAGAATCGAACTCTCATCATCAGCTTGGAAGGCTGAGGTTTTACCACTAAACTACACCCGCAAAAGTGTCTACATGAGATATAGTAGCATAGCAAAGCGATTATTTCTACGACTTTTATGAAAAAAGGTAATTCTTTTGATTTTATGTGTACAATAATAATAGCTAAATCGTTTACATGAGCTTCCTGTAACGAGCGTAAATGGCTGAGGATGGAAAGAGGAGCGAATGACTGGTGGACAAAGTTCGAGTTTGGAGCGAACAGCCGATGGGAAAAGGATGGGTGGCGACATGTCATCATCAAATCGATCGTTATCGCTTCACGACAGGAGAGTGGTTTCTGAACGCAAGCTTACTTGCCTTTTCAATCGAACAGGATGCGGATATGTTACCGGACGTGCTTCCGAACGAGTTGAATATCCCGCTGGTATCTGAACGGATGAAACGGGCACTGGAACGGTTGACACCGTTTTCTATACAGTGCCTTCGTGTCCAACTAAAGACACGGTCGGGATTAAACAATTACTATCTCATCAATATACTAGCGGTAAGACGGGTGGAGCATCTACATAAGACGGAGATTTTCCGGACCATTCGGAAAAGACAGGTCTATTTCATGACGGAGCGCATCGTCAGTGAATCGCTTGGTCCCCACCACATCTTACGGGATGAACGTACGAATCGTATTTTCCTCTCGAATACGCTAGCGCGGTATTTGGAACAACTAGCCGTGACAGGCGTACATTTTGGCGAGATAAATCGAATGGAGGAAATCATATGAAACAGTACACGGTCGATAATTGGATCACACTTCAATATCCACAAACGTTTGAATATCAGGAAGAGGAAACGTTCGTTAGTTTTTATTCGACGGAAGAAAATGCGATGGGAACGTTACAGTTATCCATCTATGAGTCGGATACGGAAGAACTGACACCGTTTGAAGCAGCCGAGCAAGAAATCAATTTGTTGGTAGAAGAGTTTGGGATCGAACTGACCGGACCCCTCGAAGCACGTCGGAACTCATCAAAAGAAGCACTTCTTGCTGTTGATGGGAAAGAAGAAGAAGTCTTCATCCGAATTTTTGCCTATTCGGATGGCGAACGTCTTGTTCTGTTGACATATTCTGCTGACCGAGAGTCATTGGAACTAGAAGAAATCGAAACAATGATCTTATCTTTGAACTGGATTCATTAAGATTAAAAGCGGGGCGTCCTCTAAGTTAGAGGGCGTCCCGCTTTTTGTTGTGATTATTAATGTCCTTGTTTTCGGACGGAAGAAGGATGACGCGAGCCGACTTGTTTATTCAGCCAACCGGCGATATCCGCAAACACACGAATTCGTTCGAATTCATGAAATAGTTCATGACGCAAACCACGATAGATAGTGAGCTGAACCCCTTCGACACGAACGCGATTGTAGGCATCAAACAGTGTATGGATTCCTTTCCCGTCAAAAGCGACTGGATCATCTTCTCCGGCAGTAAGCAGCAAAGGCAAGTGACGGGGATGTTGATACAGATAGGCGAGGGAATTGACGGCTTTCGTTGCCGCTAACAATTCATAAAAGAATCCAAGCGTCACCGTCTGACCCGACAACATGTCTTCATCGTATCGTAAGACCGATTGGGGATCCGAGGATAACCAGGCATTCGGAGAGAGCGCTGGGAAAAACCGTAAGTTGTACCGACCGAAAATCAATTTACTCATACCTTCCGCTGGATGACGCGAAGACGTTTGTTCCATCAAGCGTTGTACGATTTTTTTGCTGAGCGTTCCGAGAAGTCCGCTGTCCGTAGGAGGACCACTTGCGATGACGCCTGCTAGCTCATGACCAAGTGTTTGACCGAGTCGTCTCGAAATCAAGGAACCAAAACTATGACCAAATACAAAAATCGGTAAGTCTGGATAACGGTCCTTGATGTCGTAAACTAATTCTTCAGCATCTTGTACTAACTGATCAAATCCTTCATTAGGTTCTAAGTGCCCAAGCGAATCCAATTGTTCTGCACGTGTACCAAAACAACGTAAATCCGGAATGATGGTGTGGTAGTGGTGGGCATAAAGAAATTCGGCAAATTCTTGATAACGTGCGCCGTGTTCCATCATTCCGTGAAAAACGATGACAACACCCTTCGGCGCCGTAGCTTCAAGCAGATGCATCGTCGTCGTATAACCGTCTGATGCAATCCAGTGTGTATGGTCGATTGTCACATCTATCATCCTTTCTTGATTAAGAAAGCCCGAATATCGTTCCATCTTCAGAAATTCCCATCGTATTAGCAGCCGGTGTTTTAGGTAAACCTGGCATGGTTAATACATTCCCGGTCAAAGCGACAATGAACCCAGCTCCGATTGCCGGTCTGATTTCGCGAACCGTGATGGTAAATCCTTCGACGCGGCCGTATTTACTTGGATCGTCCGTCAATGAGAAGGGGGTTTTCGCCATACAGATTGGTAAATGACCTAATCCTTGTTCCGTGCAACGCTCAAGTTCGCGTAAAGCTTTTTCTTCAAAATGGACACCTGCCGCACCGTAAACACGTTTTGCAATCCGCTCGATTTTTTGTGTGAGCGGTAAATCTGCTGGATAAAGGGGAGTGAACTGGCTGTCTTCTTCGATTGCTTCGAAAACCTGTTCGACTAGTGTTTCTCCACCAGCCCCCCCTTGACTAAACACTTCGCTTTCTGCTACCCGAATCTTACGTTCCCGGCACCACTCGAGTACGGTTTGGCGTTCAATATCCGTATCGCTTGAAAAGCGGTTCAGTGCGACGACCGCAGGAACACCAAACAAATCCATCGTCTCAACATGTTTCTCGAGCAAAGCAAGTCCCTCGACTAATGCAGATAAGTTTTCTTCTGCCAATTGATTTTTTGCAACACCACCATGCATTTTTAACGCCCGGACAGTTGCGACTAGAACGACGGCATCCGGATGTAGATCGCCAATTCGTGATTTGATATTAAAGAATTTTTCTGCTCCGAGATCCGCTCCGAATCCAGCTTCTGTGACGACATAATCGCTTAATTTGAGGGCGGTTCGCGTCGCGATCAGCGAATTACATCCATGGGCAATGTTGGCGAACGGTCCACCATGAATCAACGCGGGAGTCCCTTCGACGGTTTGGACAAGGTTTGGACGGAATGCCTCTTTTAAAAGTAACGTCGCAGCACCAGAAGCCTGGATATCTTTCACCGTAATCGGTTGTTGTTCGTACGAGTACGCTACGACGATTCGGCTAATACGCTCTTCTAAATCAGCGATGGAATCGGCGAGGCAGAGAACCGCCATGATTTCTGATGCGACCGTGATGTCAAAGCCATCTTGACGGGGAATCCCATGAGCCGCTCCGCCGAGGCCAATCGTGATATTACGTAACGCCCGGTCATTCAGATCGAGGACACGTTTCCACGTGATGCGACGTGGGTCAATCCGTAAGTCGTTTCCTTGATGGAGATGGTTATCCAGCAAGGCACTGATCGTATTATGGGCCGAGGTGATGGCATGCATGTCTCCTGTAAAGTGGAGGTTGATTTCTTCCATCGGTAAGACTTGGCTGTAACCTCCACCACAAGCGCCACCTTTTAATCCCATCGTTGGTCCGAGTGACGGTTCCCGTAAACAAATCATCGCTTTATGATTGAGGCGATGCAAGGCCTGACCAAGTCCGACCGTGACAGTCGATTTTCCTTCACCGGCAGCCGTCGGATTGATGGCTGTGACGAGAATCAATTTTCCATCGGCTTTCGTCGCTAACCGTTCGGCTAATCCATCTGCTAACTTGGCTTTGTACTTTCCGTACGTATCGTAATCCGCATCGGTCAGCCCGACTTGCTTAGCGATTTCAGAAATAGGTCGTAACGTCGTTTGTTGGGCAATCTCTAGATCAGAACGAATGGTTTTCTCCATGGCATACTCTTCCTCTCAAGATGAATTTCTCTATATTTCTTTATAGTAGCTTATCTGAAACGAGCACGCCAAACAATCGTTCAATATTTTCCACCCAACGTGTCAAATGGTTACGTTTTCATTTTGCTTTGAATTCCGTACTGTTAAAGGTAGAGGAGGGATGATCGATGGCAGTAGGCAATAAGAAAAAAGTAAAACGTGGACTTGAATTCTGGATGTTCGTCGGACCGGTTTTTTTAGTTTTTGCAGTGATTGTTCTCGTACCTTTTTTTAATGGTGTCATGTACTCATTCACGGACTGGAACGGGATTACAGGAGAATTGAACTGGATCGGGTTGGATAACTATGTACGACTCTTTACGGTCGATGAACAGTTCCAGCAGTCGTTTTGGTTAACGACAAGATACACCGTCGTTGCAGTCATCTTGACTAATTTAGTCGGATTCATCTTAGCGTTTTTACTCACACAAAATATTCGGACGCGGAATTTTTTACGGACAATCTTCTTCATGCCGAACTTGATTGGCGGATTGATTCTCGGATTCGTCTGGCAGTTCATTTATGTTAAAGGATTTGCCTCGATCGGAGAGCTGACAGGGTGGAGTTTATTTGAACTTCCATGGCTCGGTGACGCTCAAACCGGATTTTGGGGAATTGTCATCGTTTCGGTCTGGCAGGGCGGTGGCTACATCATGGTCATCTATATCGCTGCCTTACAGAATGTCCCGCAGGAACTGGTTGAAGCAGCGAAAATTGATGGGGCGAACCGGTTGTCGACGTTACGGAACATCACGATTCCACTCATCATGCCGTCGGTTACAATCTGCCTATTCTTAACGATTTCATGGTCGTTCAAACTGTTTGATACGAACTTGTCCCTGACAAATGGTGGACCATTTAAATCAACAGAAATGCTGGCCTTGAACATCTATAAGGAATCATTTACAAACAATAATCTCGGACTTGGTTCGGCCAAAGCGATCATCTTCTTTGTTGTCGTCGCAGCGATTACCGTGACACAAGTCTACTTGACGAAAAAACGGGAGGTGGAAGCATGAGTACGGCCCAACCTTTACCGAAACCAGAACTGAAGCCGGAGCAACCGGCACCGAAAAAGCGTGGACGTTATTCAGTCCGTCTAGGAACTGTTGAAATTGCCGCGGTCTTGATAGGGTTACTCTACATGATTCCGTTTTATTACGTCATCTCCAACTCGTTTAAGACACAAGGAGACATCTTTACCAATACGTCTGGGCTTCCGAAAGAATGGATTACGTCCAATTACACGGATGCGTGGGAAGCGATGAATTTCGGGAAAGTTTTCTTGAACTCTGTCATCATCACCGTCGGCGCCAATGCCGTCATCGTCATTTTCTGTTCGATGGCTGCTTGGAAGCTGGTCCGAACGAAAAGCCGTCTATCAACCATCGTCTTTTTCCTGTTCGTCGCAGCGATGATCATTCCGTTTCAGTCGATCATGATTCCGTTATCGAAGTTATCTGGTGATTTGGGTCTGCAAAACAGCTACTGGGGCTTGATCTTGATGTATCTTGGTTTCGGCTCCGGCTTATCGATTTTCTTATATCATGGATTCATGAAGTCGATTCCGGAAGAGATCGAAGAGGCTGCAATCATCGATGGTTGTTCGCAGTGGGGTGTCTTTTGGCGAATCGTCTTCCCGTTACTCAAACCAATCACGGTGACGATCGTCATCTTGAATACACTTTGGATCTGGAATGACTTTTTACTGCCGTCATTGATGTTGCGTGACGTTGAACTGCGGACGATTCCGCTCGCGACGTTCTATTTCTTTGGTCAGTATACGAAGCAATGGGATTTAGCGCTTGCCGGATTAATTCTCGGTATCATTCCGCTCTTGCTCTTCTTCTTTGCGATGCAAAAACAAATTATTCAAGGAATTACGAGTGGTTCCATCAAATAAGATGTAAGCGCGTTCTCGCTTCGGCGGGAACGTTTTTTGTTGGGATAGTTAATCTGATTAGTCAGATTATTTTATTTTTTTTTGAAAAAAAGGCTTTTCAAATGCTTTGCGGATGGTGTACGATGTTCTCAATTCAATTGTAACAACGACGTTGAAAGGAAGAGTAACATCTTGTAAGACCGGATTAGCGAGCTGGGGACGGTGAAAGCCCAGTCGGACACAAGTTGCGAAGAACATCCTGGAGTCGCTACCCGAACACAAAAGTCAGTAGGCGTAGCCGGAGTTGCCTGTCCGTTATCATATGGCCGAAGATTGAGATGATAAATGATCATCAGTCTTTTGAGTGAGCAGCTGAGCTGTTAACATGGGTGGTACCGCGGAACCGAGTCTTTCGTCCCATATTCTTGGGAGAGAAGGGCTCTTTTTTATGGCTTCTTTTTCAAACACACAATTGAGGAGGAAGAATACCATGACAACACTCGTATCGATGAAACAGACACAGGAAGCGATCACACTCGTAAAAAAACGCTTTGAGGAGCAATTCTCATCCCAACTCGGATTGACACGCGTCGAAGCCCCGTTGTTCGTTGAAAGCACATTAGGGGTCAACGATCATCTCAACGGAATTGAACGTGTCATTCGCTTTGATGCGATTGACCATCAGGCAGAACTTGAGATCGTTCAATCCCTTGCGAAGTGGAAACGCCAGGCGCTCCATACGTACGGATTTGCAAAAGGTGAAGGGTTATACACGTTGATGCACGCAATTCGCCGGGATGAAGTGTTGGATGCAACGCATTCGATTCACGTTGATCAATGGGACTGGGAACGAATCATTTCTAAAGAAGAGCGGACGATTGACTACTTGCAAACGACAGTTCGTGCGATTTATCAATCGATTCACCAAGTAGAACGTGAAGTCGAAGAACAGTTTGGAATCGAGGCGATCTTGCCCGAGACGATTCATTTCATGACGACACAAGAACTCGAAGATGCCTATCCGACCCTTTCAAGCAAAGAACGGGAGACGGAAGTGACGAAAGAGCACGGAGCGGTCTTCTTGATGCAAATCGGTGGTGCCTTGGCATCTGGTGAAAAACATGATGGACGAGCGGCAGATTATGATGACTGGACGCTCAACGGTGATATCCTGGTTCACCACCCGGAAATCGGCGCATTCGAACTTTCGTCGATGGGTATTCGTGTCGACCGGGCAACGTTACTTGCACAAATCGAAACGACAGGCGAACATTCGAAACTTGATTTCCCATTCCATCAAGGTGTGTTGGACGAAGCTTTACCACTGACGATTGGTGGAGGAATCGGTCAATCTCGGATGGCGATGTTCCTGTTGAAGAAGCGTCACATTGGTGAAGTCCAAGCATCTGTTTGGTCAGAAGAGACACGGACGGAGTACCGTCAGCAAGGTGTCCACCTCTTATAACGGCGAGTTGAGTGATTGATTTATAGAGCAGACAATCGATCGATGTTTCCCGGCATATCATACATGCCGGGAAACATCGATTTTTTTGTCGATAAAACAAGTTCATGAGACCTCAGACGGAGGGAAGACGTGTGAAAGTAAGGTATAATGGGGATACTAACTAATAAGAAAGAGGTGGAGACATGTCAGCAATACTCATTACAGGATTAGTATTTGCTTTACTTTTCGTAGTTTTCCTTTGGTTCAACATCAAAGGGTTGCGGACGATGTGGCGTGATTATAAACGCACTGGATCGATGATGGCACTTGGCTTCTTTATCGTCGGAATCATCGGGATCTTTACAGGTGTCTGGACGACGCTCGTCGTCATCATTTATTATCTTCTTCGTCCTGCACGAGGCTGATTCAGAGGAGTGGTTGGATGTTAGAATGGTTATTCTCAGCCGGAGAATCGAATCTCTGGCTGTTTTTAGGAATCATGATCTTAGGACTCGGAACGGAGTTGATTCCGGCTGAAGTCGGATTACCTTTACTTGGTCTCTACGTTTCAAATGGAACGCTAGGATGGACGGCAGCGGTTCTAATCGGCTTTGTCGGAAGTTTGATGGGGGCGACACTGTTTTATTTTCTTGGGCGTTATGCCGGTCGGCCTTTATTGATTCGTTATGGAAAGTGGTTGATGATCAAAGAACGTGAAATCGTCCAAGGTGAGCGAATCGTTTCGAAATACGGTTCATGGTCAGCACTATTTGGTCGCTTTTTCCCGGTCATTCGGTCCGTCGTCTCGATTCCATGCGGTTTGTTCAACTTGTCCTTTAAACGTTACTTAATCGCATCCAGTATTGGGCTGTTTCCGGTTTCCTTGTTCTATGTCTGGTTAGGAGAGCGGTTTGGCGTTGAGCGAGCAGAATCGATGCTGAAAGGGTTAGAACAAGAGTTATGGTGGATTCTTGGAATCATCGTTTTAGGGATTGCCGGGTATATTCTGTATCGTCGATTAAAAGCAAAACGATAATCATCAGGGCTGACTTAATTGTTGGTCTCGAAACAGAACAGGGGTGACGGATTTCAAATCCGTCACCCCTGTTCTGTTTCATGAAGTTTTAGGAAATAAAAAGCGTTTCAGCGTTTTAATACGATGTTTTGGTGTTAATAGAAGCAACTGGTCACGTCCTTCAAAAATTGTATCTCCCCGAGGTGTGACGATTTGATCCTCTCGAATAATCGCCGTGATTAAAAACTCTTGTGGAAGATCAATCTCCGAAATCGCTTTCCCGACGAATGGATGAGAGGTTGGAATCGTCAGTTCAATGATTTCAGCATTCGGTTTACCAATCGACATGAACTCAATGACCGTTTGAATGGTCGAAGAACCGGTTTCGTTTAGATTCAGTCGTTCTGCTAAAAAGGTTAAGACACTTCCTTGAATGAGCGTGGACAGAAGAACGGTAAAAAAGACGATATTAAAGATCATTCCGGCATTATCAATACCCGCAACAAGTGGATAGGTCGCGAGTATGATCGGGACAGCTCCTTTGAGCCCGGCGAAGGAAATAAAGACTTTTTCTTGCCACGAATATTTAAAGGGTAACAAGCTCAGCCAGACAGAAACAGGGCGTGCGATGAAGATCAGAATCAATGCTAACGCAATCGAGGATAAAATCACGCGTGGATCAAGTAGTTGTTTTGGGAATACGAGTAATCCGAGCACGATGAACATCCCGATTTGAGCAAGATGTGCCATGCTCATCGTGAAGCGGACAAGCGTTTGGCGATAGACCAACTCATGGTTGCTAATATAGATGGCTGTGACGTAAACGGCTAAAAACCCACTCGCATGGACCGTATCGGCAATGCCGAACGAAAGAAAGGCAAACGACATCAAGAGAATCGGATAAAAACTAGATGAGCTTAAGTCGATTCGGTTAAGTAAAGTAGAGGCGATCCATCCGAGCAGTAGTCCGAGCAGTAATCCCACTACCATTTCCCAAACAAGTGAGGAGAGACCGGAAACAAGCGAGGCATCTTTCGGATTCGTGACGAATTCAAGGAAAAAGACGGTCAGGAAAACAGCCATCGGATCATTTGTGCCTGATTCGAGTTCTAAGGTCGAACCGATTTTCCGCCGAACCGATTGTCCGCTGAGGACCGAAAAAATTGCGGCGGCGTCCGTCGATCCAACGATTGCCCCTAACAAAAAGGCATTGGCCCAACTGAAGCCAAGAATGTAGTGGGAAGCGACTGCGACGATCGTCGTAGCAGTGAAGACGCCGAATGTAGCAAGTGAGAGCGAAGGACTGAGTTCTGTTTTGACTTCTTTCCAAACAGTCTGAAGTCCACCCTCGAATAAAATGATGATTAATGCCACCGTACCAAGCAATTGTGCCAACTCGGCATCGTCGAATCGGATGAATCCGGTAATATCGCTTCCGGCAATCATTCCGAGGGCGATAAAAATCAAGAGTGCCGGAATGTTGAGACGACTGGATAACTTCGTCGTCCAGACGGCGATGAATAACAGTAAACCAATCAGTAAAATCGTAAATTGTAGGGACATTGCATCAAACTCCTTCGTAAAGTAGTATCTACTTTTATCATACACTAATCCCGAGTTTTTCTGTCGGATAACGATTGTTCAATATTTTCCACCACACCGGACAAAATTATCCGTTTTTATTGCAAGCGTTTTCATTTAATGTAAAAGCGTAGCACGATTATCAACTCGAAAATCAGGGAGGTATCCGAATGCGTAAACGTAAATGGGCAGCACTACCGGTTGCCGCGACGGCAATGGTCGTAGCACTTGCAGCATGTGGTGGCGGTGGAACACTCAATAGTGATGACTCAAAGGACAGTGGCTCTTCCAAGGACGGAAAGACCCTCAACGTATTCCAATTTAAAGCTGAAATCGCAAAAGACATGGAGAAGATGGCGAAGGCCTACGAAAAAGAAACCGGCGTAAAAGTAGTCGTTCAAACGGTGGGTGGCGGATCGGATTATGGCGCTGCCTTGAAATCACAGTTTGCGTCAGGGAACGAGCCGGACGTCTTTAACAACGGTGGATTTACAGAAGCGAAAACATGGCAAGACAAGCTAGAAGATTTGTCAGATGAAAAATGGGTCAGTGATTTGACGGATCTGTCGAAAGAACCGATGACGATTGATGGAAAACTGTACGGTATGCCGATGAACTTAGAAGGTTATGGATTCATCTATAATAAAGAAATCTTCAAAAAAGCAGGGATTACCGAGTTACCGAAAACGTTGACTGAATTGACAGAAGCATCTAAAAAGATTAAAGCAGATGGTGTCACACCATTTTCAATCGGATATGGTGAATGGTGGATTCTTGGAAACCACTTGATGAACATCCCGATGGCGCAACAGGATGATCCGGATCAGTTCATCGCGGACTTAAACGCTGGAAAAGGGAAGTTTGAAGACAACAAACAATTTAAAGAGTTCATGAATCTGTTTGATCTAACGATCGAATACGGCAACAAAAATCCGTTGACGACGGATTACAATACACAAGTCTCCCAGTTCGCTGAAGGAAAAACAGCGATGATTCAACAAGGGAACTGGGCACAACAATTGATTACGGACGTGAATCCGGATATCGAAATGGGCTTCATCCCGATGCCGATCAATGATGATAAAGAAAAAATGGACCGACTTCCGGTTGGCGTACCGAACAACTGGGTCGTTAACAAAAACTCGAAAAATAAAGAAGAAGGTAAAAAGTTCTTGGAATGGATGGCGACATCTGAGACAGGAAAAGATTATATGGTCAACAAATTCAAGTTCATTCCTGCTTTCAAATCGATCGAAGCAGCGGATCTTGGACCACTCGCTGACGATATCATCAAGTACTCTAAAGAAGATAAAACAATCTCATGGAACTGGTTTAAATACCCGGACGGCGCTGTTAATGAATTTGGTGCCATCATGCAAGCCTATGTAGGGAAACAAAAAACATCGGAAGAGATGTTACAAGACTTTACGAAGACATGGGAAAAAATGAAGAAATAATAAAAAACGTGTTGTTTCCAAGAAAAATTGGAAACAACACGTTTTTTATTATTAATGTAGGAAAAACAATTGAATGAAAAACAGAACAGCAAACAGATAAATCAAGAAGTGGACTCGCTGTTTTTGCACAGCTTTCATGATGGGATAGATGATGAATCCAAAGGCGATTCCTGTCGCGATACTGCCAGAAAGAGGCATGATGATGATGACCATGAAGGCCGTAAATGCTTCGCTGAAATCATCCCAGTCAATCTGTTTGATGTTTTGGAGCATCAAGGCACCGACCAACAATAAAGCAGGTGCGGTAATGGCAGGGACGTTAGAAATCGACTGAACGATCGGACCGAAGACCGCAGCGAGTGCAAATAAGATGCCGACCGTGACAGACGTTAAACCTGTTCGCCCACCAGCTGCGACACCGGAAGCTGATTCGACGTAAGCCGTCGTTGGACTGGTTCCGAACATTGATCCGACAATCATCGCCGTCGAATCGGATAACAAGGCCCGTTCACTGTTTTTTAAAGTACCATCTTTTTCAATCAGACCAGCTTGTTCGCCGACTGCGACCATCGTACCGGTCGTATCAAACATCGTCACAAGGACAAAGGACAGGACTCCGCTGAACAAACCGTATTGGATGACATCTTGGATAGCCGATAACGGATTCGCGACAAGGATTCCTTCCGGTAAGGTCGGGAAAGCTACCAACGTTTTAGAAAATGTCAGCTCTCCCGTAAAGAAAGCGAGTAATCCGGAGAGTAACATCGCGTAGAGGAGACCGCCGGGTACACGCTTGACCGTTAAGATGGCGGCAACGAGCAGACCAATCAATGTGATGAGTGCTTCCGGTGACGTCAATGATCCAATGGTGATCAGTGTTGCCGGATCAGCAATCAGAATGCCAGACATTTTTAAACCGAGTGAGGCGATGAATAGACCAATCCCGCCTGTGATGGCTAGTTTAAGTGTCGCCGGAATGACCTCGATGAGTTTCGTCCGTAAAGGTGACAAGGACAAAAGAAGAAAAATCAGTCCCGCTACAAAAACGACAGACAAAGCCGTTTGATAAGGAATTTTTTCACCGATGACGAGGGTATACGTAAAATAAGCATTTAACCCCATACCCGGTGCAACAGCAATCGGAAGATTGGCATAAAAGCCCATCAGTAACGTTCCGACAAGTGTCGCGATGATTGTTGCCGAGAAGGCTTGATCTTGAGGAATTCCCGCTTCCGATAAGATGGTGGGGTTAACGAAAAGAATGTAGGCCATCGTAATGAAGGTAATGAAACCCGCCTGGATTTCACGTTTGGCTGTTGTATGGTGTGCAGAAAGTTTGAACATGTGTCAGAAACCACCTTAATCTAAAAAAGTTTGTTAAAAACGAACATTAACGATGTTATAGCAATATTCATTCGGAATCAAGCATTCTTTTTTGATGAAGGGAATTCTGGTGAAACAAGCAGGGAGCTAAACTAATAAAAGACATGCATGTAAGCG
Source organism: Exiguobacterium antarcticum DSM 14480 (assembly GCF_000685865.1). Classification (GTDB taxonomy): domain Bacteria; phylum Bacillota; class Bacilli; order Exiguobacteriales; family Exiguobacteriaceae; genus Exiguobacterium_A; species Exiguobacterium_A antarcticum. Next base: position 158,954 of record NZ_JMKS01000005.1, read on the forward strand.
GATACAGCTATGCTATACTACTTATTAGAAGAAAAAGGATGGAGGGAGACGGCAGTGAAGAGCATCCGAACACGTTTGATTCGACTTGTCGTCTTGGCGATTCTGATCCCTACAACGCTTGCTACGTCAGCTTCTTACGTATATGTCCGCCACCAAAATGTAGAACAGGCCGAACGCTCGAGCCTGAACGCTTTAAAAAGAGGAAGCAACCAAATCAGTCATTATATGGAAGATGTGCGACGTTTACCGACGAGTCTCTATGCCAATCGTTCGCTGATCAACATCATGACTGTTGGGGCAGATGCAGAACTGAGCGAATCAGAAGGTGTGATTTCACGAGCGTTATTAGGTCTTTTTTTATCGAGGCAAGACATCGAGCAGCTTCATTTCGTCATCTTAAAGGGCAACTCCGAGTACTCCGTCTACAATATGAAAACCTCGAGCAGAGGAAAGTTTGATTGGTTACAAGAAACGGATTATTTTCGGTTGATGAAACAAAAAAATGGATGGTTGATTGATCCCGCTCACCGGATTGCTGCTTATAATACGCATACGATGATTCTTGATGAGGAAGAAATCGTAAGTTTTCGCTATCGGATCAACCGAGTCGAAACGGACGAGCCCCTTGGTTTTCTGTCGGTCGACATCCCGACAAGTGTGTTTAAACAACAGTTAAAGTTGTTTGAGAATTTTCCGGATGAATCACTTTGGCTGATGAATGGAAATCAACTGATTGCGAAAACAGGACAAGAACTGCCGGTCACGAACGATCGATTCACGGGGACGAACGGCAGTATGCGGGTCGGTGATTCCTTCATCGTCTACGCTAAAACAAACACACAAGGTGTCCCGATTACGTTAGTAAAGGCGATTCCCTATGCTTCAGTCGTCAAAGGGGCCAATGAAACGGCCTTGATTTTAATCTTGATTGGTGCCGTCTCCTTGATTTTAATGATCATGGCAGCGAGTCTCGTAGCCCTTGAAATCACGAAACCGATCAAACAATTGACGGCGAATGTGTGGCGAGTCGAACAAGGGGATTTATCAGCACGATTCGTAGCGACGACAAATGACGAAATTGGATTGTTGAATCGGCAATTCCAACGGATGATCCAGCGGATTGATCGATTGATCAAACGTGAGTACCGCCTTGCTCTTGAAAATCGGACGAACGAGTTGCGGGCGCTACAATCACAGTTGAATCCACACTTTTTATTCAATGCCTTACAGTCAATCGGAACAACGACATTGCAGGGAGACCGTAAAGTCGCCTATCGTTCAATCACTGGCTTGTCGCAGATGATGCGTTATTCGATGAACAACGAGCAGACGATTGTGACCTTGAAACAAGAAGTCGATCATCTTCAATCCTATATGCGTCTCCAACAACAACGTTTTCCAAATCGTTTTCGTTATATCGTCGATGTGCCGTGGCACATGAATTCGATTGAAGTCCCGAAAATGATTTTGCAGCCCTTTGCGGAAAATTACTTCAAACATGCGTTCAATCAGCAAATGGATGCGACGGAAAATTATTTGGCCTATAAAGTCAGAAGTGATGGTGACCAACTCATCATTCAAGTTGAAAACAGCGGTGTGATCATGGATCCGCCTGTGCTCGATACGATTGATCAAACGATGCGGATGCACCGGAGACCGGAAGATCGGCAAACGTCTGGAATCGGGCTACACAATATCTACGAACGCTTACTCATCTTTTATGGGGATCAAGCAAGCATGGTGCTGCAATCTCCGGCAGAAGGTGGTTTTAGAATCGTCATTCGTATTCCCGTTGAACAGGAGGAACTATGATGAATGTATTGATTGTAGACGATGAACAACATGTACGAGATGCCGTTAAATTACTCGGAGAATGGGATGAATGGAAAGTCACCAATATTTTTGAAGCAGACAATGGTATTACGGCAAAACAATTTTTGAATCAGGAAAAAATAGATTTGATGCTGACGGATGTCGAGATGCCTGGACTAGACGGTTTAAGTTTACTGGAATGGACAAAAAATCATCATCCAAAGGTCGTCACGATCGTACTGACAGGGTATGATGATTATACGTATATGCGTCGTGCGATTTTACATCAATCTTTTGATTACTTACTAAAACCGATCGACCCGGACATCTTAAACGATGCACTTGCTCGGGCGATGGAATTGCTGTGTCCTGTTCAAGAACAGGGGGAGGCGATTGATCAGATTGCAAAATACATTGCGACACATTATGCGGAAGAACTAACACTTCAACTCATGAGTGAACGCTTTTACTTAAGCCGAGAATACATTTCCAGACGGTTTAAACAACGTTTCTCCGTTAATTTATCCGATTACATTCAAACGATTCGCTTGAATCGTGCCAAGGAATTGCTCGGGGAGACAGACGCCCGGATTTATGAGATTGCGCTTGAAGTCGGGTATCATGATGACAAATATTTTCGGAAAGTGTTTAAAAAGCAGTTCGGGATGACCCCGAATGAGTTCAGAGAGTTGTTGTCTGTTTAGTCGACATTTCAAGGAGGAATCGTACATGAGCGTACACATTAACGCAACAGAAGGTCAGATTGCAGAAACGGTTTTACTTCCAGGAGATCCACTCCGGGCAAAATACATCGCCGAGACATTTTTAGAGGATGTTGTTCTCTATAACGAAGTTCGTGGGATGTACGGCTTTACAGGAACGTATAAAGGGAAAAAAGTATCGGTTCAAGGGACGGGGATGGGTGTTCCATCAATGTCGATTTATGCCAATGAATTGATTCAATCGTATGGTGCGAAAAACCTGATCCGTGTCGGGACTGCCGGTGGAATTACACCGGACGTGAAAGTCCGTGACGTCGTCATCGCGATGAGTGCTTCACACGATATGGCACAGAACCGTGTCCGTTTTAACGGACTCGACTATGCACCTACGGCATCGTTCGATCTGTTGTATAAAGCATACAACACAGCAAAAGAACACGGGATTGATGCGAAAGTCGGTCAAATCTTCACGACGGATCAATTTTATCAAGATGATTTCCATCACTTTAAAAAATGGGCGGATTTCGGTTGCCTCGCAATCGAGATGGAAGCAGCCGGTCTCTACACACTTGCTGCGAAACATAAAGTCAATGCCTTGACGATCTTAACGATTTCAGATCATCTGTTGACAGGCGAAGAAACGACAGCGGAAGAACGTCAAACGACGTTCAACGATATGATGAAGGTCGCACTCGAAACAGCGATTCAACTGTAAAGGGAAAGCGGAGAAAAGACTCTCCGCTTTTTTTGTTTGCTTCAACAGCTATGGTAGAATGAGAAGGAAGAATTGGAAGACATGACAAGGGGGAACAATCGATGGGATTGACGGTAATTGGATCAGATCTATCAAGTCGTATCGGCGTACAACGAACATTTTTCAAGACCGGTGCCACGCGGAGCGTCGCCTTCAGATTAAGTATGCTGACGTTTTTAAAACAAGCGATTGAAACGCACGAGGAAGCGATCTATGAAGCGTTGGAAGTCGACTTGAATAAAGGACGACAAGATGCGTTTACGACGGAGATTGGGTTTGTTTATGGCGAACTGAATCGAATGGAAAAACAATTGCGACGACTCGCAAAACCACGCCGTGTCGGAACACCGTTATTACATTTTGGATCAAAAAGTGAAATCCGTTTAGAACCGTACGGAAACGTGCTTGTCATCGCCCCTTGGAACTATCCATTCCAATTGGCGCTTGCCCCAGTCATTGGAGCGATTGCAGCCGGGAATACGGTTGTCCTGAAACCATCTGAATTGACGCCGAATGTCTCACGTGTCTTACGCGAAGTATTTGAGACGGCGTTCCATCAACGGTTTGGTTTAGTCATCGAAGGCGATGCCGATGTGAGTGCAGCCGTTTTAGAAGAGAAGTTTGACTATATCTTCTTTACAGGCTCGACGCGTGTCGGGAAAATCGTTCACCAGGCAGCCGCAAAACATTTAACACCGGTCACGCTTGAACTGGGCGGGAAGTCTCCGACGATCGTTCATAAAGATGCGGACTTGCGACTGGCTGCAAAACGAATTGCCTGGGGGAAATGGTTAAACGCTGGGCAAACGTGTATCGCGCCAGACTATGTATTTGTCCATCAAGACGTCCGGGAAACCTTTTTACGTTTAATTGAAGAGGAAGCATTTTCTCAGTATGGGAATGGTGTTGGTGTTGGTTCTTATGTCAAAATCGTATCCGACGGTCACTTGGAACGATTGACGAGTTACCTTGCGCAAGGTGACATTCAATTTGGTGGGCAGGTCGATCCGGAATCAAGAAAGATGGCGCCAACCGTCATGACAAACGTTTCAGCCGATTCGAAATTGATGCAGGAAGAAATCTTTGGTCCGATTTTACCGGTTTTGGTATATGAAGAAATCGAAGACGTCATCACGTTTGTCACGGATCGAGACAAACCTCTAGCACTATATCTGTTCACAGAAAATGAATTCATCAAGGAGCGGGTCTTGAACCGGATTTCCTTTGGGGGTGGTTGTGTGAACGATACATTGATGCATGTCGCTCAGCATAATTTACCGTTTGGCGGCGTTGGTGCGAGTGGAATCGGCGGCTATCATGGCAAATATAGTTTTGAGACGTTCAGCCATCAAAAAGGACTTGTCCATAATACGACGAAGTTCGATTTACCTTTCCGCTACATGCGTTCAAATACCGATTCCAAATGGATGCGCTTTTTGTTATGATGGTTGAGGTTTGATAAATATGAAGTGTCATAAAAAGTAAATTTTTTGTTGAAATAAGGAGTATGACTTTTGAAACATCATTTACGTAAGTGGATCAAGAAAATCAAACTAATTGAAACGATGTTGCATCTATTGATGCGATTGTTTGCTTGTCTGCCCGTTCGCCAACATCGAATAGTCTTCGAAAGTTTTTTGGGGAAACAGTACAGTGATAATCCACGTGCGATTTATGAAGCTTTCCAACAGGAACATCCGGAATTCGAATTGCTGTTCAGTAAAGACCGCCGGAGTACGTTTGATGATCCTGCTGTTCAAACGGTCAATCGAATGACGATTCGTTGGGTGTATCTATTGGCAACGTCACGCGTTTGGATTTCGAACAGTCGTCTTCCGTCGTGGTTATATAAACGAAAAGAAACGATTTATTTACAGACGTGGCACGGAACGCCCTTGAAAAAGCTGGCGCTCGACATGGATGAGGTTCAGATGGCGAATGCAACGACAGAACGTTATAAACAGGACTTTGCGCGTGAGGCATCGAAGTGGGATCTGTTAATTTCACCGAATGCTTATTCGAGCAAAATCTTCAGACGGGCATTTGATTTTACAGGAACGTTGCTCGAAATCGGTTATCCGCGGAATGATCTGTTTTATCAGATGACTCGACATTCGGAAATTCTCGATCGTGTCTACTCCCGTTATCACATCGACCGGACTAAAAAAATCATTCTGTACGCTCCGACTTGGCGGGATAATGAGTACGTGGCACAGGGCTCCTACTCCTTTACACTCCCGTTTTCGCTCGAACAGTTCGAAAAACGATTTGGTGCGGAATATACATTATTGATTCGGATGCATTATTTAGTAGGTGATCAAGTAGATACGTCATCCTATGAGTCAGTACACAATGCATCGGATTATCCGGATATTTCCGATTTGTATATCGCGGCGGATGCCATGATCACGGATTATTCTTCCGTCATGTTTGATTATGCGCATTTGAAACGACCGATGTTGTTTTATACGTATGACTTGGAACATTATCGTGATCACTTACGAGGATTTTATTTTGATTTCGAACAAGAAGCGCCTGGTCCACTCGTCTTAGAGGAACAACGATTATTTGAAGAAATCGATCAGTTGTCGGAATGGAACAGTCGATATGGTGTACGGTTTGCGGCATTTGAAAAGAAGTTTTGCCAATGGGATGACGGAACGGCTTCTCAGCAGGCATGTCACCGTATAGTACAACTTGTCAGTAACCAGCATAAAGGAGAATCATCATGAAAAAAATCATCACGTACGGAACATTTGATTTATTGCACTGGGGACATATCAATATCCTCAAACGGGCAAAAGAAATGGGAGATTATTTAGTCGTTGCGATTTCAACGGATGAGTTTAACCGTTTGAAGCATAAAGAATCGTATCATAGTTTTGAAAATCGTAAATTAATTTTGGAATCGATTCGGTATGTAGATGAAGTCATTGCTGAAAACAATTGGGATCAAAAAATCAGTGATGTACAAGAACATCAAATTGATACGTTTGTCATGGGAGATGACTGGGCAGGTGAATTTGACTTCCTGAAAGAATATTGTGAAGTCGTTTATCTCAGCCGGACGGAAGGTATCTCGACGAGCCAAATCAAAACCGAATTAGGTAAGGGATAATAAACAAAGAAAGACCACACGATTCGTGCGGTCTTTCTTCTTGGAAGGACAGGATAAACGTGAGAGAGAGTATCGTGCAAATCTATTTGCTACTTTTTCGGATTTTCTATCGTATCTTCTGTTTGTTACCCGTGAAGCCGGTAACGCTCTTTTGGGTCACATACGGTGATAATGTAAAACCGATTAATGATGCACTCCTGACGGCATTCCCGAAAGAAAAACGTTATTTAGTTTATGATAGAAAATTTGTGAAATGCGCAGAACGATGGGCAACAGAAGATCGGTTGCCTTATCGGCGACTTCGTTTCATTCGATTGGCTTATTTATTAGCAACCTCTAAACATATCTTTATTGATAATTATATCGGTGAGTTTAGTGTCGCGCCGATTCGAAAAGGAACACAACGGGTACAGCTCTGGCATGCTGCCGGGACATTAAAACAATTTGGTTTGTCTTCGTCCAGAAGCTTACTGGTTTCTAAACGGACACGCAAACGTTTTAAGCATGTCTATCAGCGGTATGGTGATTTTATTGTACCAGGAGAACCATGTGCGACCCAGTTTTTGGCGCCACATGATTTGCCGAAAACCGTCTTTAAGCCGTTTGGAGTACCACGGACAGACTATTGGTTCGACGAACAGCATCAGGAAATCAAAGAACAATTAAAAAATGCCTATCAACAGGTCGGACGACGGATTATATTGTATGCTCCGACTTACCGGGAACATGATGGAATGGAAGGTCAGACGGTTCATCAGTTGGAACGATTGACGGATCAAGGGTGGACGATTCTTGTCAAGTTACATCCGACCGTACGCTCGGCATTTATGCATCAAATGGAGCATATTCACTTTGTAACAGATGAATATTCCATTAATGATTATCTGCTTATTACAGATGTTCTCGTCACGGACTATTCGTCCATTCCGTTTGAAAGTTGTCTGCTTGAAATTCCGACGATTCTCTATACGCCGGATATCAATACGTATCGCCAGCTACCAGGAATTATTGAATCGTATCCGGACCCACTACCTGTAGTAGCTACCGATCGAATCGAGACGGTGTTCGACTGGATCAGTTCGGATCGTGCTCTGGACGACAGCCGGATTGCGATGAGAAATTTTAAAATGTTCTGGTATGCAGAAACACCTGGGCAAGCGACGCAACGAATTATTGAATTTTATTACCCGGAAACGACGAATTAATCGTCTGGACTCATTAGAGGGATGGATTTGAAAGGAAAGAACTTTTGAATCCATCCCTTTTCATTTAAAATTAAAATGTGAAAAGGTGAACAATGTTTGACAATCTTTTGAAAAAACGCCTTTTGTGCGTGTGATGTTCTATACTGAGGTCAGAAGGAATCCAGGAAAGGAGAATGCGACATGCTTGCTTGTGGGACGACAGAAGCCAATACCTTTGTTTTATCGACGGAGACACGAATGATACTTGAAGATTTCATGACCGAGGTGACTTTCAAAAAGGATGCGATCGTTTGTTGGGAAGGGGAACTAAACGATAAGCTGTTTTATGTGAAGCAAGGCGGTGTCAAATTGTCGAAGTTGACGAAAAAGGGAAGTCCTTTGATGATGTTTTTGTATTTTAAAGGGGACTTATTTGGTGAATTTGATGTCGGAGAGGCATTTCCAAGTTCGTATAGCGTCGAAACGATGGAAGACAGCGTACTTGGTGTCATCCCTAAAAGTAAGTTAGAAGAACTGATGAAACGCGATGGAGTTTTTGCGTTAGAAATCATGCGCTGGCAAGCACTCATGCGAAAACAGTCAGAAACGAAATTACGAGATCTTTTATTATTCGGAAAACAAGGTGCCCTTGCTTCGACCTTGCTCCGCTTGATTGCGATGAACGGAAAACAAGTTGGAGAAGACTATATACTTTCGGATCGACCGTCAGATAGTGAACTCGGACAATTGATTGGCGCACCACGTGAAACCGTCAATCGGATGTTTTCCCAGTGGAAAAAGGACAAAGTCATTTCATCAACCACTACTAAAATCATCATTCATGATGCCAAGTATCTAAGGGACCTATGTCACTGTGAAGGTTGTCCGGTAGGCGTTTGCCGGATTTAATAGTTTTAGGATCAATCCTCTTGTCTTTGAGACAGGAGGATTTTTTGATTTGTTGTATTACAAAATGTGAACTTTATGTGTGTTTTTTAAATGGAAACAGCGAAATTGTCACAACTACTGTGATTTTTATCACGGTTTCTTGATGCGAGTCTTATTTAAAATAAAGGTACATCACCGAGGTGAAATGAGAAAGGGGTTTTACGTCATGAGTACTAAACCGGAATCGAATTTACATGGAACACTGGTCGCCGTCTTCATCGTTGCCGGAGTCATCATCGGCATGTGGGGATCGATTTTTCTATTATTTAGTTCAAGATGAGGAGGAAAGACAATGCATATTCATCGTTTAGAGAAAATTTGGTTAGGATTTGGTTGCGTGATGTTAGCTGTTTTCTTATTGATCATCGGAGTGTCTGCCTTTGCTTCAGGAAATCAGCCACCCTCTGATGCCACATTGATTGATCCAACTCAAGTCGATCAGACAAAACCATTCGATAAGCCAGGACTAAAAAAAATTGACGATAACAAATACGAAGCGGTCATGGTTTCGCAAGCCTTTCAATTCACACCTCAAGACATGGTCATTAAAAAAGGGGCAACCGTTGATTTTCTCGTCACATCAAAAGATGTGGTTCATGGATTTGAAATTGTGAAAACAAACGTCAATATGATGGTCGTACCGGGGCATATCAATTCACTGGAGTATACATTTGAAAAAGCCGGTGACTACTTGATTGTCTGTAATGAATATTGTGGTACAGCCCATCATATGATGTCGACAAAAATCAAGGTGGTGGATTAAATGAATGCCATTTCTAAAAAATTAAAAGAATTTGAGATGGAGCGGGGGATACCTGCGACGGAATTAGGCGTAAAAGAAGCGAAACTAGCATTTGCACATGTCAGTTTTTCGCTCGTCGCATTGTTGATCGGTGGATTATGTGGGTTGTTACAGACGCTTGTGCGGACAGGAGTCATTCCGGAAATCGCCGGAATCGGGTATTACGAATTATTGACAGCACATGGACTGATGCTAGCCATTGTATTTACGACATTATTTATCTTTGGATTATTATTCTCATTTTTAGGCCAATCGTTTGGTCGTTTTGAAGAATTTCCGAGACGACTGGGATGGGTTGGTTTTTGGTTGATGATGCTTGGAGTCGTGCTCGTCACCTGGATGGTCCTTGCGGGTGAAGCCTCGGTCTTATACACTTTTTATGCGCCATTAAAGGCACATCCTGTCTTTTATATTGGTCTTGTTATTTTTGTCGTCGGGACTTGGATTTCTTCCGGTGCGATGTTCCGGATGTACGCTGATTATAAACGGGAACACCCGGGTGTTCATCCGCCACTACAGGCATACATGAGCATCATGACCGTGTTGTTATGGGTTGTTGCGACGCTAGGTGTTGCTGCTACGATTTTGTTCCAACTCTTGCCGTTGTCACTCGGTTGGACGGATAAAGTTGGGATCGAGCTATCACGGACACTGTTTTGGTATTTTGGTCATCCCCTCGTCTATTTTTGGTTATTACCAGCATATATTGTGTGGTATACGGTGATTCCTAAAATTGTCGGAGGAAAGATTTTTTCCGATGCCTTAGCCCGGATGTCATTTTTATTGTTTTTATTGTTTTCTTTCCCTGTTGGCTTTCACCATCAATTATTAGAACCTGGTATTTCAGCATTTTGGAAATACATTCAAGTCGTTTTGACGTTTCTTGTCATCATTCCATCGTTGATGACGGCATTTTCGATGTTTGCCACATTTGAATTAGCGGGAAGACGAAACGGAGCCACCGGCTTATTCGGATGGATCAAGAAGATGCCGTATCGAGATGTTCGATTTTTAGCTCCATTCGTCGGGATGTTATTTTTTATTCCGGCTGGTGCGGGCGGCGTCATCAACGCTTCCCACCAATTAAATATCGTTGTTCATAATACGCTGTGGGTGACGGGACATTTTCATATCACGGTCGGAGCAGCTGTCGCCTTGACGTTTTTTGGAACAGCGTATTGGCTGGTTCCGTTGTTAAGAGGGCGGACACTGACGAAGCAACTCAATCGTATCGGTCTTATTCAAACAGCAACGTGGACGATTGGGATGCTCTTTATGTCAACCGCGATGCATATCTCAGGCTTACTCGGAAACCCAAGACGGACTGGTCCGGCAGCCTATTTTAAAGATTCATTGGTAGCCGACTGGATTCCCTATCACGCTGCGATGGCAATCGGTGGGACGATTTTGTTCATCTCGATCCTGTTGTTTTTATTCGCGATGTTCCAACTTGCTTTTCGGGCTCCAAAAGGAATCGAGGAATTTCCGGTTGCTGAAACAGAAGAAGCGGCGATGCAGACACCACTTTTCTTTGAGAATTGGAAACTTTGGATTTTCGTGACGTTTGCATTGATTGCTTTTGCGTATACGGTCCCGATTTGGCATATGATTGAGAATGCGCCTCCTGGGGCACCTGGATGGAAATTGTGGTGACAGATTGTGCCATACAAAAAACGAACAAATTTCTCCTGTATCTCGGAGGAACTTGTTCGTTTTTTTGGATGGAAAATCTATCACATCGAACTTTTTAAGTATAAAAAAAGAAAAAACGAGTTCAACAATCAAAGGTTATTTCACAATTCCGTGCTTAAAGGCATAAACCACCGCTTGTGTCCGATCGACGACATCAAGTTTCGATAAGATGTTTGAGACATGTGTCTTGACGGTCTTCAACGAAATGAACAGTTCATCGGCGATTTCCTGATTCGCCATGCCACGTGCCATCAATTGCAGGACTTCCTGTTCTCGCTCCGTCAGATCGTCATGCAGGTGGCTCGTTGGTCTTCGTAATCGTTCCATCATTTTACCGGTGACTTGAGCAGCCATGACGGATTGTCCGCTCGCAGTTTTACGGATGGCCTCCGCGATTTCAAACGCACTAGCTGTTTTTAAGACATAACTCATGGCTCCTGCTTCAATGACCGGGTAGACTTTTTCATCGTCTAGAAAGCTTGTGACAACAAGAATTTTCGCTTCTGGCCAGTCTTTACGAATCAATCGTGTTCCTTCAACGCCGTCAACCGGTTCCATGACTAAATCCATTAAAATCACATCAGGCCGATGCTTTAAAGCCAGTTCAGCTCCGACCTGTCCATCTGATGCTTCTGCCACAACTTCAATATCTGCTTGAGTGGACAAAAAGGCAGATACACCTGCACGAACCATCTCATGATCATCGACTAATAACACACGTATCATACTTGCACCATCCGATCTTTTCTCAATTTCACTTCAATTTGTGTACCTTGTCCGGGGACACTGACAAGGCGGATCGTTCCGCCCATCTCTGCCGTTCGTTCGCGCATTGAATTGATACCGTAAGAAGCAAGCTTCTTTTCATCCACGATGAAACCGACACCATCATCGTTCATGCTCAAGATGATCGTATCATTGAATTGACGCAACTCGATATCCATATGTGACGCCTTCGCATGACGTAACGCGTTGGTCAAACCTTCTTGGACGATCCGGAACAGTTCATTTTCAATCGGGCGTGGTAACTCAATTGCTTCGAGCTTCCAACTCAGTTCAGTGGATTGTTTTCTAGAGAGTTCTTCAAGAAGTTGAGTAAGTCCTTGTTGTAAGGTCATCCCTTCGAGTTCAACGGGACGCAACTGCAGCAATAAGGAACGCATTTCTGATTGGGCTGTCTGGGCCATCGTCTCAACGAGATCAATTTGTTTAGCAGCTGTTTCAGGTTGCGTTAAAATCGTTTGTTTGGCAGCGGTCGTCATCATCGAGATTGCATACAGTTGTTGGGAAACGGAGTCGTGCAGGTCACGAGCAAGCCGTTTTCGTTCCTCGGTAATCGCTTGAATCCGGACTTGTTCGATATGTTGTGGACGGGTACTGATTTTTTGGACAGTCTCGACTTGTTCATCAATCCGTTTGCCGATTCGGGATAGGCGTGTCAGCGTGTGGAAATAGGGACCGTTGACAATCGTCACTTCTTTTCCTTGTTCGAGTTCGATGATAGCTGTCGTGACTTTTTTAAAATCACGCCGTAAAAAGAAATAATGAATACTGCCAACCGCTAAAGGGAGTAGTAAGGAGAGACCGATGACAAGCAGGAGGACCGGAAAGTCCTGTTGACGGACGAAAAGTACATGCCAATCGACTTGGCGTGTACTTAAAAATAATAACGTCGTCAAAATGGCGGTCAAAAATCCGGTCATGACTTGAAGGGCGATGACACCAAGTGGGAATTGGTCACGTTTCATATCGATGTCACCTCCACGTTTCCGATACCGAGCATGACATGAATCCGTACTTTTCGTACCGCCTCGTCATATTCAGGAGCCCGGTATTGAATCCGTCGATTGAAAAACGTCGGAATCCGACGGACATCGGTTTTGACGCTTCCGAATCCGATCGACGTATCGAGCGTATAATCGTAACCCGACGGTAACAAGATCCGGACGTCTCCGACGACACCACTGACGACGATCAAGGTTTCGCCTTCAGGCACATAAGCATGAGTCAAATCAATCTCTAAATCACGAACGATGAACTGTTCACTTAAATCCTTTAGGACATAGGGAAGTTCTTGTTGTGTCGTAAACGAATATGCCGGTTGAATTTTGATGCCTTCTTCCTCATACAGACTAGGAGAAATCTTCGAAAAGAAAAATTCTCTGACCGAGTGTCGTGTGACGAGAATGATTCCGAGATATAGTAGGATTCCTGCAATGACGAATCCGATAGCGGCCGAACTCAGAACGACACCAGCTAAGATGATTGTACCAACGACATAAAACAAAATGGCGAGTTTTTCATGATTTCTTTTACGGAAATAGATTCCGACATAGTACAGTAAAAACGGAAACAGGACTCCGAATAACACATTCCCGGCACCTGTCGTCAAATCATAAAATAATCCGAGGGCGAACAGGATCGACACGTAACCGACTAATTGTTTTGTACTTAATCGTCGCACGAGGAATCTCCTTCCTGACATGACAAAGGGAGGCAACGATGCCTCCTTCATCAAAACACTTATTTTTGGAAACGACGTTCGAGTTCGGCAATCCGTGCATCGATGTCATCTTCTGCGATGGTCGCTTCTTCTACCTTCGTTTCATCTTCTTCAACTGTAAATGGATGTTGCTCTTCCTTAATAGTAGCATTTGGTTCACGTTCTAGCACCTGGTTCATCTTTGATTTTAGATTCGAGACGTTTTCACGCATCATCCATTCATACCGTTTGTTTTGTAAATCTTCTAATTTCAGTTTTAATTCAAGTGCTTCCCGTTCCAGTTGGTTCAATTCCCGTTTCGTCTCTTCGATCAATTCTTCAAAGAAACGGAACTGCTCGCCATAATGTTTGGATTCAATTGCAGCCCGTTCGGCAAGCTCTTGTTCGCCTGCTTCTTTGGCGATTTCGACCTGCGTAAAGCGTTTGTCTGCCAACTCTTTGGCTTCATCTTGTTTATGTGTCAGTTCGACGAGTAACGTCCGTTGGCGTTCGAGTAGCCGGTCGATTTCTTTTAGGTCGGATTCAGTCGTCCGAATATGGCGGACCAACTTCTTAGCCGGTGCTTCGCCTTGATCTGCTGCTTTCTTGACTTCCGTCATCATTTGATTGGCAAACTCGTTTAATTGGTCAAATACGTTTTTCATGAAAAATTCCTCCTTGGATGTAAGTTCATTTGTGTGTTTGGGATTAAACGGTCGATTAGTGGCGTTTTTGATCGAGATCCTTCCAATCGGCTTCAAAATGCGTCGAAGTTGTCGAACGACGGCGGGCAAATAAAGTATTTAAATCAACACGTTGCATTTTCATTCGCATGTATCCGATGTAAAGAGCGAGAGCGGCAGCAATCCCGATGATGGCCCAGATGTTAGACAGAGCTAAACCGATGCCAAGAGCGGCGAGTAATCCGAATCCGATTTTTGCTAACACTTTTGATGTTTGGACAAACTTACCGATGGCATAAAATGCTATAAGCGCACCGAGCCCGAGTCCGATCATGTGTGGTAATGTACCGATGACGACAGCGAGAAGGGCGAGACCGGCAAGTGCCATCAAGACCTGTTTTCCTTTTGATTGCTTCATGATGAAGCCTCCTTTTCTTGATACTCTTATCTTACGGCAGCTGAATGTGAATCACGACGCCCTTCGGACCGTAATTCTCTCCGACTTGAGGCGGAGAGTGAAGGTCTGACTTTAGTATGCCTGCTATGTCTGACTTAAATAATATGGTAAAATTCGACTATCAGAAACGAGAGGAGTGGTGTTTGATGAGTGCGACTAGCCACGTAATGAATCAATCTATCGGAGTACAGGGAGGGGTTTCCCTCCCTTAAATCAGAGGAGGAAACCATTTGAACGAATGGGGTAAGTTACCGACAGATGAAGTCGGAACAAATGAACAGTTAGGTCGCGTCACGGCGGTCTTCCAAAAGCAATACCGTGTGATGACGGCTGACGGGGAAACATTAAGTGAGTTATCGGGAAAGATGCGGTTTGAAGCGTTGACGAAAGCAGAACTTCCGGCGGTTGGTGACTGGGTCATCCAATCAGAACGGGAAGTGGGTAAAGGACGCATCGAACGGATTCTGCCGCGAACCTCACAATTTTCCCGAAAAGCAGCGGGGACGGAAATCGAGGAACAAATCATCTGTGCGAATGTCGACGTCGCGTTACTCGTCATGGCGTTTGGACACGATTTCAACGTTCGCCGTTTAGAGCGGTATTTGACGGTCGCTTGGGAAGCGGGGGTCAAACCACTGATCGTATTGACGAAAAAAGGTTTAATCGATAACGTGGACAAACCGCTTTCAGAGGTTGAAGAGATTGTATTCGGAACACCTTATTTTGCCGTGGACTCGTTGACGGGAGAAGGATTAGATGCCTTGAAAGACGTCCTGCAACCGCGAGAGACGATTGTCCTTGTCGGGTCGTCAGGAGTTGGCAAGTCGACACTCGTGAATGCTTTAGCGGGCGAACAACTGATGGAAACGGGTGGGGTCCGAGAAGACGACGAACGGGGACGTCATACGACGACCCACCGGGAACTAAAACGATTAGCCAACGGGTTGTTACTTGTTGATACGCCGGGAATGCGTGAGCTGGGTCTCTGGGACGGGAGCGAAGGATTAGCTTCTACTTTTTCAGACATCGAGATGCTCGCAAAATCATGTCGCTTTCGGGACTGCCAACACGGAAAAGAGCCGGGGTGTGTGGTACAAGCTGCGTTAGCAGAGGGAGAGTTGGCACAAGAACGATGGGACAGCTTTTTGAAGCTGAAGCGTGAAATCGCCTATGCGGAACGTAAACAAAATATTGCCCTTCAAGTAGCGGAAAAAGAAAAATGGAAAAAAGTGCACAAACAGGCACAGGCCCGGACAAAACTAAAATACCAGAAACGCTGATATCAGAACGAATGTCAAACACAAAAGACGAACGATTCCTTTCTCTACTGGATAGAGAGGCGCCGTTCGTCTTTTTTATGAACGATTAAGAATGATCAAAGTCAATCGTTCCCGTCAAATCATCGAGGCGTCTTAGATCGTTTTGGATGGCGTGAAGGTCGCTTGGTTGTTGTTCCCGTAATTGTTTTGTACCGACAGGATGAACGGTGGGTGCTTGATCTAACGTGATTGTCCGGTTCGAGAGACGGTCGTTGAAGTAACGATCGTGTGACACGAACAATAGTTCACCCGGGAAGACGTCAAGAGCGGCTTCGATTTGTTCGCGTGTCGTTAAATCCAGATAGTTGGTCGGTTCATCGAGAATCAACAGACGTGCACCGGAAAAATAGAGGCGTAAGAAAGCAAGCCGGCATCGTTCCCCCATACTCGCTTCGGCAATTGGCTTATAGACATGGTCACGCCGAAATAAAAAACAAGCGAGAAGCGTCCGGGCATCGGTCTCGGAAATCGTCGTGTCCTGCATCAAGGCGTCAAGCAAAGAACCGGAAGTCGGAAGATTCGAAAGCGCCTGGGAAAAATATCCGATTGTCAGGGAAGGGTGGCGTTTGATCGTTCCTTGATGCGGAGCAAGCTCACCTTGAATCAGACGGAGCAACGTTGTTTTCCCGGAACCGTTCCGACCGATGACAGCAATCCGGTCTCCCTGTTGGATGGAGAAGGACAGCTGTTCAAACAGTGGGAGAGTCCCGTAAGAAAAGGAGACAGTATCTAATGAAAGTAACTGCTTTGCTGCAAACGATGTGGCTTCAAACGAAACGTGAACAGACGCGGCCGCTTCTGGTTTGGTAATTCGTTGATCAAGAACATGTTCGAGTTGCTTTTCTTTTGCTTTGAACTTCTTCGCTTGTTTGGCTGCTTTTTTCTTGGCGTAAGGATCCCGTTCACTTGCGTGGGCGACGGCTTGTTGATGCCAGTTTTGGTATCGGGTGATCATTCGTTTTAGTTCTTTGCGCGTTTTTTCCTGTTTTTCATATTGACGTTGTTGAGTCAATAGCTCTTGGTCTTTTTGATGCCGGTATGCTTGATAATTTCCTTTATACCGTGTTGCACAATCTGCTGTCAGCTCGATGACAGCATCCGCCGTTGCGTCGATGAAAGCACGTTCATGTGATACATAAAGAATCGCGGTCGACGTCTGGTGCATCCAGTCGATCAGCCAATCCAACGTGTCAGTATCCAAGTGATTAGTCGGCTCATCCAGCAGAATGAAATCTGGTTTTTGGACCAACAGACAGGCAAGTTGGATACGTGTCTGTTCGCCGCCGCTGAGTGTGTCGAAGGGGTGAGACCAGACGTGTTCGGGTAGTTGAACTTCTTTTAACGCACGTGCTGCATCCGCTTCGAGTGAAAAAGCGTCTAAATCGAGCGCAGCTTGGTAATCTTCAAGCGACGTCGACTGCATTGTCTGTTCCCGTGCCTGATAACGAAGCAGATCGGCCTGTTCGACCAGTCGGAGTGCCGAGTCATTGGAAGAAGTACGGTGTTGGGCGACGTGACCGGGATTTGTATAGACGCGGAAGATATCGCCCGAAGTCGGCTGGGTCTGCTGGAGGATGACGTGTAATAACGTCGTTTTACCCACTCCGTTGGCACCGACGAGGGCGACATGTTCACCCGGATGAATGGAAAATGAGATGTGTTGGAACAACGTCTGTTGAGGAAGATCAAAGCGTAAATCATGAATCGATAAGATTTCAGTAGGCATATTCTCAGCTCCTTAGGAGTTCATTTCAATACAGATGAAATGAAAACACACCATCCGAAAACGAGCGGATGGTGTGCAGGAGTGCAAATCAAAGAAGGTATCTTCCTCATCTAAGGAAATACCGAAAATGAGCAGACTCGTAGCGTCAGTCATCCGCAACGTATTGCGAAAGTGATGAATTCTTTTCATCATTAGACGTTAGCGAGTGTATGCTTCATTTCGGTATTGTACCTCCTGTTCGTAGACTATGTGTTCAGTGTAGCAACTTGTTACGGTCAAGACAAGTAAGAAGTGAGTAATTCTTGGGCTGCAGTTGCGTCTTCTGCGCTAGGGGGAAGGACGTCTTTTAACGGATAGTCGAGTCCGAGCGCCTCCCATTTGTAGACACCTAGTTGATGATAAGGAAGCACTTCGACCCGTTCGACGTTTCCGAGTGTCCGAATGAACTCTCCGGTCTGACGAAGAAACGTCTCCGTCATCGTCAAACCAGGTACAAGGACGTGGCGAATCCAGACCGGAATGTTCCGATCAGCTAATCGTTTCGCGAAAGCAAGTGTATTCGCATTACTTCGCCCTGTCAGAATCCGGCATGTCGCATCATCGATATGCTTGATGTCGAGCAAGACAAGGTCCGTATGGTCTAAAATTTGATCGATATTTTTAGGGACGACGGATCCGGCTGTATCAATGACAGTATGCAGACCTTTTTGTTTTGCTTCGCGTAATGCAGCTTCTAGAAATTCTGGTTGGGCGAGGGGTTCGCCACCAGAAAACGTGATGCCACCACCCGTCGCTTCAAAAAAGGAACGGTAGCCCTCGGCCTCTTCGATGATGGCTGTCGCCGAGACGGAACGACCACATCCGAATTCCCATGTATCTGCATTGTGGCAATACTGACAGCGTAATGGGCATCCTTGCGTAAAAACGATGAAACGAATACCGGGTCCATCGACCGTCCCGCAGGATTCAACAGAATGAATCGTTCCGTGTGTCATGTTCATCTTGTCCTTTCTGAATTAAAGTGCACCATGGAATGTTCGATTGATGACATCGATTTGTTGTTCTCGTGTCAACTTAATGAAGTTGACGGCGTAACCGGAAACACGAATCGTCAATTGTGGATACAGCTCTGGGTGTTCCATGGCATCGAGTAACGTTTCCCGATCAAAGACGTTGACGTTCAAGTGGTGTCCTTTTGAGACCGTTCCACCCATATACCCATCAAGCAGTCCGACGGTATTTTGAATCCGTGTCTGCTCATCTTTACCAAGTGCTTTTGGAACGATTGAGAACGTATAAGAGATTCCGTCTAAGGCATGTTCGTATGGCAATTTTCCAACAGAAGTCAGCGCGGCAACGGCTCCTTTCGTATCACGTCCGTGCATCGGATTGGCTCCTGGCGCGAACGGTTCGCCTGCTCGTCGACCGTCTGGTGTATTACCGGTCTTTTTGCCGTAGACGACATTCGATGTAATCGTCAGGACAGATTGAGTCGGCAAGGCATTTCGATAAGTCGGATGTTTCCGAATTTTTTCCATGAAGAGTTTAACAAGATCGACGGCTATCTGGTCAACACGCGCATCGTTGTTTCCGAATTTCGGGAAATCACCTTCGATTTTAAAATCAACAGCGATTCCGTCTGCATCACGAATTGGTGAGACTTTTGCATAACGAATGGCAGAAAGACTGTCCGCGACGACCGATAGTCCGGCGATGCCACAAGCCATCGTCCGTAAGATTTCCGGATCGTGCAACGCCATCTCGATGCGTTCGTAACTGTATTTATCATGCATGAAATGGATCACATTTAACGTATTGACATAGAGCTCGGCTAACCAGTCCAGTTGACGATCATAAGCTGCCATGACCGTTTCGTAATCCAACACGTCATCTAAGATTAAGTTGGTTGCCGGAGCAACTTGAATTTTAAGTTTTTCATCAATCCCACCGTTCAGGGTATAAAGTAATGCTTTGGCGAGGTTTGCCCGTGCTCCGAAGAATTGCATCTGTTTACCGATTCGCATCGCGGAGACACAACACGCGATCCCGTAATCATCCCCATAGATTGGTAACATCAAGTCATCGTTCTCATATTGAATCGAACTTGAGAGAATCGACATTTTTGCACAAAATTCTTTAAAACCACGGGGGAGTTGTGTCGACCAAAGGACCGTCAGATTCGGTTCAGGCGCCGGTCCGAGATTGACAAGTGTCTGTAAGAAACGGAACGAACTTTTCGTGACGTTCGACCGTCCATCTTCACTCATACCACCAATCGATTCGGTGACCCACGTTGGGTCGCCGGAGAACAGGTCATTGTAGTCCGGTGTCCGAAGGAATTTGACGATCCGAAGTTTCATCACAAAATGATCAACGAGTTCCTGAGCGGTTTGTTCGGTTAAGCGACCGGCTTTTAGATCTCGTTCGATATAGATATCTAAGAACGTAGAAACACGTCCGAGAGACATCGCGGCGCCGTTTTGTTCCTTGATCGCAGCCAGATAAGCGAGATAGACCCACTGGAAGGCCTCTTGAGCCGTTTCGGCAGGGCGAGATAGATCACAGTCATACCGTTTCCCGAGTTCTGTCAGTTCCTGTAACGCGCGGAGCTGCTCATTCATTTCCTCACGATCGCGGATCATTGATTCGGACAAGAAACCACCGTGGTTTTGCAAATCCTGTTTCCGTTGCTGAATCAAGTAAGCTGTTCCATATAAGGCGACACGACGGTAATCACCGATGATCCGTCCTCGACCGTAAGCATCGGGAAGTCCTGTAATGATGCCAGCTTTTCGGGCAGCACGCATTTCAGGCGTGTACGCATCGAATACCCCTTGATTGTGTGTTTTCCGGTATTCACTAAACGTCCGGGTGACGATTGGATCAGCTTCAAATCCATATGCTTCTAGTGCATCATTGACCATCCGGATGCCACCATTCGGATGAATGGAACGCTTGAATGGTTCATCCGTCTGCAATCCGACTACTTTTTCTAGAGAGCGATCGAGATAACCTGGCCCGTGTGAAAGAATCGTCGAAGGAGTAGCGGCATCGACGGCATACACACCACCTCGTGTCCGTTCTTCGCTTGTTAGATTCATGATCTGTTGCCAAAGTGTTTCAGTAGCTTCTGTTGGACCAACGAGGAACTGGTCGTCCCCTCGATATTCTGTCCGATTTCGTCGAATGAAGTCGGCTAGATCAATTTTGTCGATCCATTCGCCTGTTTCGAATTGTTGCCACGCTGGTGTTTTTTCAAGTAACATCGTGAACACTCCTTTGTTTGTAGGGGAAACAGTTCAAGGTCCATCCCTTATGTGAATAGTGTAACAAACATTTCGTGAGAAGAGTTTTACATCCCGGTGAAAGCGTAGAAGATTCCTGAAACGTTGGTACACCAGGCTTTTTTGAAATGTGTATCATTGAGAAGACTAGGGGCGAAAAACAGAGAAGAGGCAGTATGAAGCCATATTTCAGGAACTGTATCACTCGATTGATCAAAAAAGGAAAGAGACAGTTTGAAACGTGATAAAAGTCACATCAGGTTATCTTGTATTTTTATGACGTATCGTTGACAATGAAAAAGGGAATATAGACCGTGGAGGTGCATGAAATGGATTTTTCGATTTTGGAAGACCGTGCCGATTACAGAACAGGTGACTGGCTGACGCTAAAAGTATCAACTGAAGGAACACCACGAACTGGAATGATTACAGAATTTGAAGAGGATGGTTTCTGGATTCGTTTTGAAGATGATTTCGACTTTGAGGATTTCATCGGGTATAAAGAAAGATATTTGGCTCAACTGGTGCGACGTCCAAGTGATGTCAAAACAGATTACCCGGCGCTCAATCGTTTCCCGAAACTTGCGAATGAGCTTCAAGATCGGGTCATTCAAGGGTTTGAAATCTTGTCGGAACAAATAAAAAATGACAATGAAGTGGCGTATCATATCCGGCTTGTTGATGCGGGGAATGAATACACACAGACGTTACGTGGCTTACGTGACGACACGACCGATCAATTTGAATACGTCACAGAATGATGGATAAGAGAGTAGGAGAATACACGTTATGAACTTTATGAAACCTTTTATTACAGAAGCATGGGAACGCGCACGTTTCGAAAAAATGATGCCCGTTCAAGAACAGGCAATTCCGTTATTGCGTGAAAGAAAAGATGTTTTGGTCGAAGCACCGACCGGGACGGGGAAAACATTGGCATACGTCATCCCGGCGCTAGAATTGATTGATGAGAATGAACCCCATATTCAAGTCGTGATTACAGCACCAACACGCGAACTTGTCATGCAGATTCACCAAGTCATCCAATTGTTTGCGCAAGGAAGTGGCATTAAATCAGGAGCCTTCATTGGTGGAGTCGAATTAAAGCGTCAACATGAACGTCTGAAGAAAAAACCGCAGATCATCGTCGGGACACCCGGGCGTCTTGTGGAACTGATCGATTCGAAAAAGATGAAGATGCATAAAGTAAAATTGATTGTACTCGATGAGGCCGATCAAATTTACGAGAGTGGGATGAGTGCATCGGCAACTCGGATCGCGAACAGTGCCCTCCGCGATCGACAGCTGGCATTTATTTCAGCGACATTACCGGAACGAACAGCAGAATGGGGTAAAACTTTATTTGCGAATGAACCGGAACGGGTACAAGTCGAACGTGTCGTCAGTACACAAGTGAAGTTCGGGTACATCGAAATGTCACGTCGTCTAAAACCGGAGTATTTACGTCGTTTGGCGAACATGCAGGGTGCAAAAGTATTGACCTTCATCAACAATCGTTCATTCCTCGGACCGTTAAATGGAGAATTAAGTAAGTTTTCATTAAAATATCGGATTCTCGATGCGGAAAAAGGAAAACGGGAACGGATGGAGACACTTCGTTCATATAAACGGGGGGAGTTTCCGTTACTTGTCACGACAGGTCTTGCTGCCCGTGGACTTGATATCGAGGCGGTCACGCATGTCGTCCATTACGATTTGCCTGAGTCACTCGATGATTTTGTTCACCGTTCTGGACGTACGGGACGTGGAAATGCTTCCGGGATGGTTCTCGCACTTGTCACGGATCACGATTTGAGACACCTGAAAACATTAGCTAAACAAATGGGTGTGGAAATGGAAGAAATGGAAATTTATCGTGGTGAAGTGATTCCGAAACGCGAAATCACGGAACCAGAAACAATCAAACGACCGGCGAACCCACACCGGAAAGGACCGACACGATGAAAAGTGAACGAAAGATAATCCCTTTTCCGACGACTGTATCGGAAGCAGAGATGAACACGGCACTCAAGACGATGTATCAAGAAGCAGCGACAGCGAGAAGTACGGATTGGGTGGCGTTCATTGAAGAAATCGCAACGGAAGGTCGTTGGTATTTAAAAGATGCTGAACTGTTCCGCGATCTATTTGTTGACTGGGCCATCTTTTATGAAACGGATGAACAAGGAAAAACACCGCATGGTCGCTTTTTGGAACAGGTGAAAGAAAATATGTCACCAAGTCTGTATCGTGCATTAAGAGGATTGGCTGACCCCGTGCCTTCTTTATTCCTCGTCGAAGCAGAAGGCGTCGTCGACATCATGTCGAAACAGACCTACCAAACGGATTTAGCGGAGATCGAAGTCGAGACGGGTGACTTATTGATTGGGAAGTTACTTTATATCTCAGGAAAATGGCGTTTTGCGATTGCGTATATGAAGGTCGCCAAAGCACTTGTTCCAGAAGTTCGCATCTTGTTAGCGGACTTTGTAGATGAAGTCGGAGAAGATGCGTTATTACGTCAATATCCGGAATTTTGTGCCGAGCTGATTGATTTGTTGCTCGACATCGAAGAAGGAAACATCGCACCACGTCCGGAAAAATAACAAACGGAGCTGACTCAAAAGTGAGGACGTCTCTCGATTAAAATGAATGAAGGGAGGTGGATTTCCGGTGTTTGATCCGGAAATCCACCTCCCTTTTCCTTTGCGAACAATCAGAATTTGCATAGAAATGGCCGATGATCCCGTGAAAAGATGGGATCATCGGCCATTTGATTGATGGAGGACGGAAACGTTCATCCTCGACTCCTATGGGAAAAGGAAGCGCGATTAGCGCTTCCGTCAGGAATAGGTAAGACCCGGCATGACCGCATGGAATGTGGGATGCCGCGGCTTACCTTCCGCCCATGGAAAGCGAGGATGTCGAACCGTCCGTTACAAGGATTGATTTTGGCCTGACTTATGAGTCAGTCCCGTTTGTGTCGTGCCATAGTGTCACTTATTCTTCAGAATGGTAGACGGCAATCCCATTCTTATCTTGATGCTTCACCCGGTACATCGCAAGATCGGCATATTTCAGCCACTGTTCTAAATTTGTCCCCTCCACATAAGGTGCTACGCCGATGCTCGCAGAGACATGTAGTGTCTGTCCATGATGTACGTAGGAATGACATAAAAAGTTCAAAAAAAGTTTACAACGTCGTCGTAACGAAAGTTCATCCTCCGCTGACATCAATAAAGCAAATTCATCACCGCCGAGTCGATAAACGGATTCGTCGGCGACTAGTTCAGTAGAAAGACGTCTTGCGACTTCGATTAAGATGTAGTCCCCGGCTTCATGACCGTACGTATCGTTAATGAGTTTGAAACCATCCAAATCAATGAGTGCCAAGTAATTGAATGTAGATGATTGTTGATTAAACGTCCGTTCGAGAGCACGGCGATTTCCGATATCAGTCAGTCCGTCATGATAAGCATGATATTCGATTTGCTGCTGACGTTCCATTCGATCCGTCACGTCATGAAGAATTAAAAACTGACCAAAAGAGGTGTCGGCAATCATGATCGGAATCGGAATCAACTCAAATTGTTGATTCGATTGATTTTGATAATGGTTAGAATTCTGCATCAAGGCGGTCTGGAAATGACGAAATTCGGTGGTGAGTCGATCGACGCCCATATCCGAAAGGCCGAAAATTCGTTGGGCGGCTCGATTCGCATAGATCGGTTCTTTTGCTTGATTGAAACGAACGATTGGATCAGGATGTCCTAAAAACAGTGGGATGACTTGTTGCTCGCTTGCTTTAATCTGTTCCGTTCGTCGCGTGACGCGTATCGTCAATTGTTCATTTCGAGTATCCAATTGGCGGACGATTGAGCTATGTTGTCTTGTAATCAAAATTTGACGGACGATCAGTAAGAATAAAATGATGAAAATATCACGTTTCTCACCTTCTTGTTCAATGAGATAGTGAAGGAATAACGGCAAGGAAAGAAGTGGAAGCCAAGCGCGCTGGACGACGGATGATGTGCTCGTTCCTTCGACGATGTGGTCGATGTGCCATAAGATAGCCGCACTTTGGGCTAAGCGGATAAAAATAGGTGAAAAAATCAAATATGTTGTCGTGAAATCAGGGAAATAGACGGACGATATCTCATAGAGTCCTCGGATAAAGATGGACAAGAAAAGTAAAAACAAGGTAGTCCGGGAGACCCAGTGCGTGTCTTGGATAAAAGAAAAATAAAAAAAGACGAACAGACCAAGGGATGTATTGATGATGACGATCAAGGAGTATGGGAACGTGTTGACGGTCGGGTCGACGAATTCATTCAAGATGTGAAAGGCAACAAGAGCAAGGAAAGTCATTAAAATGAAGGCATCCATCGCAGCTAACACATGTTGACCAAATCCTTTTTTAGAGACGATCCGGTAAAAGATGGCGAATAAAAATAAGTAATGTGAGAGTGAAAAAAATACTAGGCTGTAGACGCCGGACACAGTGCCTGACGAACTGAATAAATGAATGGTTTCGAGAATTGAACCAAGGACGGATAAGGTAAGGGAACCGAGTGCAAGTAGCCAAAACTTTCGACGTGGGACAATCAAAGACTGCTCTTTTTTGTAGGCGACTAAGATAAAAAAAGCTAATAATAAAAGCGACATGTACTGCAATATTTGTTCGATTAAAAGATTTGAAATCGAGTCATGTGTAAATGAAATAAGGATAAGGACAGTCGAAATAATCAGTAGGGGTGGAAACCATTTTATGAAATAGGGGGATCGTTGCATCAAACTGCCTCCTGACATGAAGTGATCAAGCGAATCGTTTTATCTTTTTTTAATCATACACTGCACTTCATTCAAATCAAAAAAAGAAATCGTCTAAACACCCAAAATGAGGGGGAAAAGACGATTCCAAAGTAGTTCCGTAATTTAGTTTTTATGGTTTTCATACGCTTCGATTTTTTCAGAGAGATACGTCCAGTATTCCATCAATTGGTCGCTTTTTGTTTTTGCCTGTTCAATTTGTTGATAGATGTCATTGACTTGACTAAGATCACTACCTGCTGAAGCAAGTTGTTGTTCGAGCGACTCTAAAAGGAATTCGGCCTCTTCGATTTGAGACTCAATCGTTTTCCAATCGAGTTGCTCTTGATAACTTAATTTTTTCGGAACATCAGTGGACTTGACCTCGTTCGCTACCGGATCCGTTAAGGAAAGGGGAGTATCGATCATCGTTGGAAGTTCACGTTGTTCGAGGTAATCCGTATACTGCCCGTAATAAGAAACGATTTCACCATTTTCAAATGCCAATAACCGAGTTACGACCCGGTCAAGGAAATACCGGTCGTGACTGACGGTGATGACGGTTCCGGGGAATGAATCTAGATAATCCTCTAAGACAGATAACGTTTCCGTATCCAAGTCGTTGGTCGGCTCATCGAGGAAAAGAACGTTGGGTTCGTCCATCAAAATCGTCAATAGTTTTAACCGTCTTTTTTCGCCACCGGACAACTTACCGATTGGTTTGTATTGTGCTTCCGGTTTGAATAAAAACTGTTCGAGCATCTGACTTGCTGTGATTTCTTGTCCGTCAAGTGTCGTGATGACTTGGGCGATCCGTTCGACTTCTTCGATGACCCGTCGCTCGGGATGACTAAACTCTGCGAACTGACCATAAAAACCGACTTTGACCGTTTCACCATGAATGATTTTTCCACTCGTCGGCTCTAGATGTTTCGCGAGAATCGATAACAACGTTGATTTGCCGCTTCCGTTTCGGCCGACGATCCCATACCGTTCTTTTCGGCCAAACAACCAATTGAAGTCGCTAAATAGCATCCGGTCACCAAACTGATGGCTGACACCAACCGCCTCGATGACTTTTTTTCCCAGTCGTGTCGAACCGACCTGGACTTCGAGTGCCGCTTCATCTTCTTCGTAAGATAACTCTTGTAAGGCATCAACACGCTGAATCCGTGCCTTTTGTTTAGTAGTTCGTGCTTTTGCACCACGCCGTAACCAGGCGAGTTCCCGCCGAAGGATGTTTTGGCGTTTTTCCTCCATCGAAGCGGTTCGTTCTCGGCGCTCAGCACGTTTTTCCAAAAATGACTCATAGTTTCCGACATAAAAATAGGCCGTTCCGTTGGCGATTTCCATCATATGATTCGTGACACGGTTTAAAAAATAGCGATCGTGGGTGATGAGTAAAATCGCACCACGGTATTCCTTGATTTGTGATTCGAGCCAGGTGATGGTTTCGGCATCAAGTTCATTGGTTGGCTCATCCAGTAACAACAAGTCCGCTTCGTCGAGCAATGCCTCCGCTAACCCAACCCGTTTGCGTTGGCCACCGGATAAGGAACCGATTGTCGCTTCGAGGTCCATGATACCTAGTTTATTTAAAATCATTTTTAGGCGGGACTCGGTATCCCAGGCATTGGCAGCATCGAGTTCTGTTTGAGCGTTAATGAAACGTGTTAATAACATTTCATTCGCAGGATCTTGCTCGAGCGCGAGACGGGCAACTTCGTAGTGACGAAGGGCATTGATCGTCGGTGTATTTCCTGATAACAAGACTTGCATGACAGTCTGGTCTTCCGGATAAGCGGTTGATTGTGACAAGAGGCGAATCCGGTAATCATTTGGATGATGAAGTTCACCCGAATCAGCCGTTTCTTGTCCAGCTAGTATATGCAATAACGTTGATTTCCCGGTTCCATTGACACCGATGATCCCGATCCGGTCCCCTGGACTGACGGAAAACGTAACATCTTCGAAAACAATCTTATCGGCAAATTCTTTTTTTAGTTGATCGACTTTAAGTAACATGTCAGGCTCCTTCTACAATTTCCTTGATTTGTTGTTCGACCAGGACGACTAATTCCTTTTGAGACATCGTTGCTGGATCGATGGGTTTTAAAATCGTTACATCGACAGTCGCGGGACGGATCCGTCCGGTTTCTTCCATGACCCGGTAGCTGCCGGAAATCGCAATCGGAACGACGAGCGCACCACTTGAAGTAGCCAAAGTAAAACTACCCGCTTTAAATTCAGCGACAGGTCCACCCTTAGAGCGTGTGCCCTCTGGGAAGATGATCATCGATTGTCCGTCTTTGATTGTCTCGATTCCGGCACGGATGGCTTTTAGGGACTGACGGCGATCTTTGCGATCAATCATGACACATCCCATCAGATTCATCCAGACATTGACGATTGGAATCTTGTTGACTTCGATTTTGGAGATAAAAGCTTTTGGCTTATCGATTTTTCCGAGGAGGATCGGGACATCAAAATTGCCTTGATGGTTGGCGATGAAGACGACCGGTTGATCCGCTGGGATATGGTCTTGTCCTGTCATACGGACGCGGACACCCGCAAGGCGAAGTAATGAGTTTGCCCAGACGTGTGCGACTTTTTGTGTATAGGCATACCGTGCAGCATGCGTTCGACGTTTTGCCCCCGGAAGAAACGGTAATGTAAGGGGTAGAACCAGTCCAAAACAAATGAACCAGATGATTGTACGTAACATAGTGGCATCAGACTCCTTTTCTTGTTTCATTATTATTGTACAAAAAAAGACCGGGTATCGCACCCAGTCTTCATCATCATTCCCAATAACGAGGTTCAGATTCCTCTTCTGTTTCTCCAAGCTCAAACGTCAGACGGCGTGTGGTTGGATCAATCGAAAAAGAAGCGTTGGTATTATCGATTTGTTTGATCTCCATCGACTCTTCGTCAAGGATCAGTGTTAAGCGGACCTTGTCTTCGTGATCAACAAGCAAGACACCGTCTTCTTTTAACCAAAGATCGATGACGGGAGAATAACGAAGGGTCCAACCGTTGGATAAGGGGATTTCATTCATAGTAACTCGGTTCCTCCTAGTAAGAAGTTAAATCAGGTTCTTTATTTATCATGCTGTTCTGTCGCAGATAATGCAAGAGGAGGGCTCGATTCACGTTGTTCGTAAGAAAGTTGATACGATTGTTCCCGTTTTTTCATTCGTTCGTACTGTTTCTTGACCCGGCGATGTTGCACATATTCATGATAGGACTGGTGAGACGTCCGAAGGAGCTGTCTGAAAGAAGAGAGCGATAAACAAATGGCAAGTGTAAAGACGAATACACCAATCGAATCTGTGTAATAACCGGACGTGTAACTTAAGTATGTACTGATGAGACCCGTAAGCGTCGTGAAAAGATAAAACCACATGACATGCCCTCCTTATTTAAATGTTATACATCTTTTAAGGAATTCGTGATGAAAACTCGATTTCCTGTATCGCCCAGTAAAACTTCGGGAAAAATAAAAAAATCCACACGAGAGGTGTAGATTTTAAGGTGTATCGATATGTTGGAGTGCTGGCGTCTTCGGAGATAAGTCAGTACTGTTCGAACCTTCTGCGAAAACGATTCCGATCGTGGCAAGAAATGCAAAAAAAGCAAAGACCAATGTTTTAGTGAAGCGTCTTGCAAAAGAACGCGATTGAATGTTATGAAACATGTCTTTCCCCCATATTTAACTAAACTAAACCTTCTTTTTCCTATTGTCTTATCATATCTCTTTTTTTCAAAAAAATCACTCAAATCAGAACCGTTCACAGAAATGTCATATTTGTTCTCTTTTGCTTCATGTCAGAAAGGGGATGAAAAAGAGTATAGTATGGTAGGTGATACGTAGAAACCGGGAAAAAATGATTGAAACGACAGAAGGGAGATGACCACAAATGGCATTACGCGCAGGACAGGTTGTCACATTAAAAGTAGAACGAGAAGCGGAGTTTGGTGTTTTTTTAAGTGACGGGGAAGAAGACATCTTACTTCATAATAATGAACAGACGAAAAAACTGGAACTCGACGAAGAAGTAGAGGTCTTCCTCTATCAGGATAATGAAGGACGATTGGCCTCATCGATGACGATTCCGGAAGCATCGTTTGAAGACTATGTCAAAACGACGATTAATGGGACACGCTACAATACCGGTGTGTTTGCGAATATTGGAATCCAAAAAGATGTGCTCGTGTCGCTCGATGACTTACCACAACGTCGGACGTTTTGGCCGGAAGAGGGCGATCAACTGTATATTCGCCTCAAGCATGATCAAAAACTTCGTCTGTTAGGTGATCCGGCTCCATATGCGTATTTCAACTTACGAGCAAAACCGGCACCGGAAGAGTGGAATAACATGGATGTCGAAGGGTTAGTCTTTGCACAACGCGATCCTGGTGTAAACGTCTGGGTGAACGAGCAAACGATTGGTTTTCTCCATGAACAAGAGATGGAACGTTGGCCGCGACTTGGAGAAGTTATGAAATTACGGGTGACAAATGTGAAGCCAGATGGTACAGTATTACTTTCAGCAAGACCACGTGCTCACGAGGCAATCGACATCGATGCGGACTTAATCATGAATCACCTACTTGAACATGGTGGTCAAATGTCGTATGGTGATAAGACACCTCCTGAGACGATTGATGAGGTATTTGGCCTAAGTAAGGCTGCCTTTAAACGTGCTTTAGGTCGATTGTTGAAAGATAAAAAAATAGAAAAACATGAAACGGGTATTCGGTTGACGAAATAAGATCAACCAAGTGAGCCTACGTTTCGAATAAATAGTTAGGAATTCATCATTTTGGTGGTTGCGGCTGGTATTTACCGGCGACCATTTCCAAATAGAACCCCATCACTAGTGGGGGCAAGCGACGTATCCTTGATGCGTTGACGGTCCGGGCATTTTGCCTTTCCCTCGCCCTTATGGCAACGATTATGATGGTGACTTCCCTAAACATTATTATAATAGAAATAGCTACTATCTTTTAGGATGAGCTTCTGTTATAATAGGTAGTCGATTGTATTCGTTACGGTAGCGTCTGTTTAGTGGCAGACGCTTTTCATATGACAAAGGAGAGTATTTAGCATTGACAACATTTCGTGAATTAAATCTTAGTGAGGCACTTATCAAAGGTGTCCTAAAAATGGGCTTTGAAGAAGCAACACCAATCCAAGCAGAAACGATTCCTGTCGGTCTTAGCGGCGTTGACTTAATCGGTCAAGCACAGACAGGTACAGGGAAAACAGCAGCATTCGGTATTCCTACAATTGAACGCATTGACGCAAAATCACGTCATATCCAAGCACTTGTGCTTGCACCAACACGTGAACTTGCTATCCAAGTAGCGGA
This sequence comes from Exiguobacterium antarcticum DSM 14480, assembly GCF_000685865.1. GTDB lineage: Bacteria > Bacillota > Bacilli > Exiguobacteriales > Exiguobacteriaceae > Exiguobacterium_A > Exiguobacterium_A antarcticum. Next base: position 190,121 of record NZ_JMKS01000005.1, read on the forward strand.
AGAATTGAATCGTATCGGTGAAGTGAAACGTGTTCACGCCTTGCCAGTATATGGTGGTCAGCAAATCGACCGTCAGATCCGTGCACTTCGTAAAAACCCACAAATCGTCGTGGCAACACCAGGTCGTTTGATGGACCACATGAACCGTAAAACATTAAACCTCGACCACGTCCAAACAGTTATCTTGGATGAGGCAGATGAAATGTTGAACATGGGCTTCGTGGAAGACATCGAGAAAATCTTGGGGACTCTTCCGGAGTCACGCCAGACACTCTTGTTCTCAGCGACAATGCCACAACAAATTCGTAAAATCGCAGATCGTTTCATGACGACTCCGACACATATCAAAGTAAAAGCAAAAGAAATGACTGTCGAAAACATCGACCAATCATTCATCGAATTAAAAGAAAACCAAAAATTCGACGTTCTTTGCCGTTTGATTGATACAGATTCTCCGGAACTCTCAATCATCTTTGGTCGGACGAAAAAACGTGTGGATGAGATGACAGAAGGACTTGTCCAACGTGGATACACGGCTGACGGTTTACATGGTGACTTGACACAAGCAAAACGTGACCAAGTTATCCGTCGTTTCAAAAAAGGAACGATTGATATCCTTGTAGCTACAGACGTAGCGGCACGTGGTCTTGATATTACAGGCGTGACACACGTCTATAACTTCGATGTCCCGCAAGACCCGGAAAGTTATGTTCACCGTATCGGCCGTACTGGTCGTGCTGGTAAAACAGGATCAGCCATCACGTTTGTTACACCACGCGAATTTGGTCAGATCAAAACGATCGAACGTGTTACAAACAAAAAAATGTCACGTCGTCATGCACCGACGCTTGATGAAATCCTAGAAGGTAACTTGAAGCTTGCTGCACAAGAATTGATCAAACGTGTAGAAGCGAAAAACTCACAAGAGTATACAACACTCGCTCAAGAACTTCTTGAAGAGTATGAAGCAGTTGAATTGATCTCAGCAGCGCTTAAAGGATTGACGAAAGAGCCGGATGCAACGCCAGTTCAAATTTCTTCAATCGAACCAATTCGTGTAAAACGTTTTGGTAGCGGTGGTGGTAGTGGCAGTGGCGGTAATCGTCGCCCTTACGGTAACAAAGGTGGATCAGGTTCTGGTTCGTCGAGCAACCGTAGCAGTGGTGGATACCGTGGCAGCAACCCACGCAGTGGAAGTGGAGAACGTCGTGAAGGCGGTCGTCCTTCTGAAGGAAACCGTAGCACGTCTTCATCGTCTTCGTCATCATCAGATCGCCGTGAAGGTGGATACGCTGGTCGTAACCGCAGTGAAAGTGATCGTAACCGTGGCGGACGCAAACCACGTTTTGAAAAGTAAGAAGGTCGAACCGATTTGTCACAGACAAGTCGGTTCTTTTTTATGGAATGTCATGCTAAAATGAGCAATGAAAGATATAGAGAGGGCGGAATTTTGTGTATACTATTTACGCTATAGCATTCATTTGTCTGATCGTGCTTGTCGTCGCGACGAAACGAATTAGTGAGCGGACGACAAAAGGGCACTTCCGTTATATTCCGTTAGCCACTTTGCTATTTGGAGGGATTATCTTTCTTGTCCTTGCGATTGGAAAGGGTGGGGCGACCGGTATCCAGTACGGGGTCCTGAGTATCATCTATCTCACGGCGACATTTGGTGTATATCTGTACATCGCGATTCGAAAAGATACGACCTTATTTTAAAGACAGGACCTCTCTGATTACAGGGAGGTTCTTTTTTTGTTAAGATGGAACAAGAGAAAAGGAGGGAGAAGAATGGATGCCTTAGATGTCATTGTTCATCCCGAACAGATTGAGGCTTGGTTTCAGCCGATTGTTGGAGCAGCGCCTTTTAAAGTGGAAGGGTATGAAATCCAGTCACATTTCCGTGGAGAACCGCTAAAACCATTTTTTCAAGAAGATGATGTACCGATTGAATACCAACTCGAAGTGATGAGTCATGTCATTCGGCACGCATTTCAGAAAGTACCGTCGGATGACCATTCGTTTGTCTTGATTCGTTGTCGGCCAGCCTGGTTATTCGAAAACGGCGGAGAAGATTTTTTAAGTATCTTACGTGATGCCCAAATTGATTTTCCGGAAGATCGTTTGTATGTGACCTTAACGGATGTTCAAGTCGATGACTTTGATCGTCTTGGTCGAATCGTCGCCTACTACCAAAACTCCGGCCTGAAAGTTGCGCTCGATCGAGCAGAAGCGACCAGTCTGGAACGGGTCTTTTCGATGTCACCGGATATGTTAATCGTCGATTTGGCCTCGATGATTGAAAAGAAAACCGTCTCTGCCAGTTACCCTCACTTGTTACAAACAATGGAACATCTCTGTGATCAGTTAGGTGCGCCATTGTTATATAAAAACATTAGTCATCTTGGTCAGTTACGGTATGCATGGCAACATGGCGGGCGGTACTATATGGGGAACTTGTTAGGGGAAACGACACCAAATTGGGTCACGACATGTCCGGGTATGGAAATTCTTCTTCATGAAGTTCCGATGTTTTATAAGTATGACCGGGAACAGATGAACCGACTGTTTCAACTGGAACAAGACTGGACGACTCGTTTTAATGAGTACTGTCAATCAGTCAGGCAAGATGAAGAATTAGATGGTTGGCTGTTGATGTTAGCGAAAAAGTTGGAACCGGAATTCATCCGTTTTTATATCACGGATGCTAACGGGTTCCAGCAGTCCTCGAACATCAGTAAGAAAAGCGGCGAGTGGAAACGCTATTCCTTTTACCAAGGGTACAATTGGAGTTTTCGTCCGTATTTCATTCGGACGACGGTGGCGATGGAACGGCGGCATACCGGTTACTTATCTGATCGCTACGTCGACTTCAGTTCAGGCGAACAGACACGGACATTCAGTATGCCGCTAAATAACGGGATGTTTTTATTTGCTGATGTTTCAGCGGAGTACTTATATCAAGAACGATTAAGCGAATAGGGAGGAAATGAACGATGTTGGATTATGATTATGAGGCACTACGTGAAATCGGACGGATTGTTGCGATTGCACGAGACGAAATGGCGAATGCAGTCAAACCAGGAATCACAACAAAAGAGTTGGATGAAATCGGTGCAAGAATCTTGAAGGAACACGGAGCAGAATCAGCGCCAATCGTCATGTATGATTTTCCAGGAGCAACGTGCATCAGTGTAAATGAAGTGGCAGCACACGGTATTCCAGGAGCTTACGTGATTCAAGAAGGGGATATCGTCAACGTCGATGTCTCCGCTGTGAAGAATGGTTATTATTCCGATACCGGGAAAACCGTCATTGCAGGCCAGGCACGTCGTCCGGAAGACGTTCGATTAGTGGAAGTATCGCTTTCTGCACTCGAAAAAGGCTTAGAAAAAGTCAAAGCTGGAACGAAAGTGAATCAAATCGGAAAAGCGATTTATGCAGAAACACGTAAAAGTGGATTTACAGTCATTCGCAATTTAGCGGGACACGGTTTAGGGAAAACACTTCATGGGGAACCGGAATCGATTTCTAATTACTTCAGCCGAGAAGAAAATGACTTACTAAAAGAAGGACAAGTCATCGCTGTCGAAACCTTTATTTCAACAGGGGATGAGTTTTGTATGGAGGATGAAAAGGATGGTTGGACGTTATACACACCAAACAAAAGTCTGGTCTCCCAATTTGAGCATAGTGTCATCGTCTTAAAAGATGGTTATGAAATTTTGACGAAAGTGGATTGACGGCGTCTCTATATGAATCATAGGAGAAAAAGAGTATCGGTGTTTCGCTGGAAAAGCGGGATGCCGATACTCTTTTTTTAGAGATACGTTCGTGATTTGGTTAGATGGTGAAGACGTTCGAGGGAAACGGGATGTTCCTGATAACGAATTCGTCCGTTTTCGACGAGGTAGTCCTGCTCGAGTACATCCTCGATGAAATAGTGGTTTGTGCCAGACATATCAATCGGGTAGGCGAGACCCGGCAATGTGGCAAATGCTAACGTTTGACGGCGGCCGATGCCACTTTCGAACATACCACCTAACCAGTAAGTCGACGATGCTCGGACATCCAGTGCCGCTGTCAGTCCACCGAGGCGGGCCGGTTTGATATTAATGATCTGCCCCGCTTGGAGTTGGTGCATCAAGGCGGCATCATGTGTCGTTTGAATCGATTCATCGAGACAAAGTGGCGTTTTGAGGATGGAGGCGGCATGCTGATGGTTTAACCACTCATTGGCTGAAAACGGTTGTTCCATCATGAGTAATGAAAATTCGTCCCACACTTGAAGCAGAGGAAGATCGGACAGATCAAAGCTGCCATTGGCATCAAACATCAAGGGCGCGTCCGGAAAAGTTTGACGAACCTGTTCAAGGATGTTCGTATCAGTTGGCGCCAGCTTCAGTTTGATTCGTTCGAACCCGTCGGTTAACGCAAGACCAACATTCTCGATCGTCTGTCGGACAGACGATCGACCAAGTGCTTTCCCACAACGAATCGCTTGGCTGTCGTCTCCTCCGAGGTAGGTCGCGAGTGATTGCTGTTCAGCTTGTGCGAACAATTCGTAGACGGCACCGTCAAACATCGCTTTTGCCATCTGATTGCCTTGAATCGGCCGGAAACGTTCAGCAACCGCTGACGGTCCTTCAAGGGGTGCTGCGATCAGCAGTTGATACAGTAAGGGCGACAACGCACGAAGTGAGTTTTGTGTCTCCGGTGTATACCAAGGGGTCTCAAAGGCAACCCCTTCTCCATAACCGACACGCCCTTCTTGATCCGTCAGCCGAAGAATCGTCGTACAGCGTTCGGATAAGACGGAGATGGCAGTATGAATCGGTTGACGAAAGGTCAGGCGAACATCAAATAGCTCGGCGCTCCGAAGGGTAATCGTCATAACGATTCCTTCAACTGACGGCGGATCAGCTTACCGTTTGCGTTACGCGGTAATGTATCACGATAGACATAGGTGACTGGACATTTGTATTTTGCCAATAACTGTTCCATCTGTTGCCGGACGGAGGACTCTTCCAGCTGGCTGACGATGAAGGCGACCGGAACTTGTCCCCATGTCGGATCAAACCGCCCGACGACACCTGCTTCCGTGATGCCTGAAATCGATAACAAAGCAGCTTCGACTTCAGCCGGATACACGTTTTCTCCACCGGAAATGATGAGATCGCTCCGTCTGTCCAACACATATAAGTAACCGTCAGAGTCGATTCGTCCGAGGTCTCCGGTTTTCAAATAACCATCTGCAGTAAAGGCAGCCGTAGTCGCTTCCGGGTTATTGAAGTAACCGTTCATGACGGTAGGTCCCTTGACTTCGATTTCCTGATGACGTGTGATTCGAATCTCCGTCGGTGCGATGGGTTTTCCTGCAGAACCGATCTTTCGAAGCGCGTCTTCCGGTAAGAGTGTTGCGATTTGAGAGGCCGTCTCCGTCATGCCGTAGGTTTGCATGACAGGAAGATCACGATCTAGCGCACGGGTCAAAATCGGTAACGGAACAGGTCCGCCTCCGGTCAGGACAACCCGCAAGTCATGACGACGTAGTCCGGCTTCGAGTAACCGATCCAACATGACGGAAACAAGTGAGATATGCGTGACCGCTTCCGTTTTGATCCATGTCATGGTCTTGTTTGGTGAAAAATGTGGTTCGAGGATTAAAGGGACACCGTAGATGACTGAACGGTAGACGACGGCTAAACCACTCATATGAAACAGTGGGGTGACGACGAGGAACCGATCATCCGGGAACGAACCGATATGACGGGCCGCATTCATTGCGCTCGAAAAATGGTTGAGCATCGTCTGTTCGACGGCTTTAGGTTTTCCGGTCGTGCCGCTCGTAAATAACATCGATTGAATATAATGTTTTGGCATATGGCGGACGAGAATCTCGGGTGCTTGATTCGGCGCATGGAACGGTAGACGTTTGACATTTGAATCGAGCAGGCGGTCCGAGATGACGTATTTGACATTTGCCTGTTTCAATTGTGCACTGACTTCACTTTGGCTAAGCCGGATGTTAATCGGAACAATTGTCAACTCAAGCAATTGCGCTGCGTGAATGGCGACGATGTATGCGGTGCTGGAAGGACCGTATAAGGCAATCCGCTCGCCGCGCGAGAGTAGTGGCGCCCAAGAGCTTGCTAGTTTGTGCGCCTTCGTGTAGAGTGCAGACCACGTCAAACGTTCCGTATCCGTGATCAGCGCAAGTTCGTCCGGTTGTTCTTTTGAGCGGGTATAAATCCAAGGGTACACAGACTGTCACTTCCTTTCTTGTGGATGATACGAAAAAGGTTCAAACGTCTTTCGACATTGAACCTTTTTGTATTATGGGAATCGTGGGAACTGTCCGAAGTCAGGATCACGTTTTTCTTTAAACGCGTCGCGTCCTTCTTTTGCTTCATCAGTCGTGTAATAAAGTAATGTTGCGTCACCTGCTAATTGCTGAATACCTGCAAGACCATCAGAATCCGCATTAAGTGCTGCTTTTAGGAAACGGAGTGCCGTTGGTGAATGCTGAAGAATTTCAGAACACCACTGGATGGTTTCTTGCTCCAAGTCAGCAAGTGGAACAACGGTGTTTATGAGTCCCATATCAAGTGCTTGTTGCGCATCGTATTGGCGGCACAGGAACCAGATTTCACGTGCTTTTTTATGACCGACGACACGTGCAAGATAACCAGAACCGTAGCCGGCATCAAATGATCCGACTTTTGGACCCGTTTGTCCGAATTTCGCATTGTCTGCTGCAATCGTCAAGTCACAAACGAGGTGAAGGACATGTCCGCCACCGATGGCATATCCTGCAACCATCGCGATGACGGGTTTTGGAATGACACGGATCAGACGTTGTAAATCAAGAACATTTAAGCGCGGGATTTCATCTTCACCGACATATCCACCATGGCCACGAACTTTTTGGTCGCCGCCTGAACAGAAGGCAAGATCCCCTTCACCTGTCAAGACAATGACACCAACGTTTTGGTCATCGCGTGCCCGTGAAAAGGCATCGATTAATTCATTTACTGTCTGTGGACGGAACGCGTTGCGTACTTCAGGACGATTGATCGTGATTTTAGCAATCCCATTCCACTTCTCATACTTGATATCTTCGTAACTACGGGCAGATGCCCATTCTGGAATGTATCTCATTTCAATTCCCCCATTTGATTAGTTAAGAATAGTTTCTCTACTATTGTAACAAACTTTTCCGGTTGGTCGATATGCGGGGCATGTGATGCACCAGGAATTAGATGAATTTTTTCCGGTGAAGCGGCTTCGAAAGCAATTTTCTTGAATTTGATGTCTTCTGCACCGACAATCCACTCAATTGAAGTCCTATCAAGCAAGTGCCAGACGGGCGGCATGTTTCCCGTGCCTTGAGCGATCAGAGAAGCGGCGAGTCCTTCAGGTGATTGTGCGAGACGCCCCTCACGGATGTGCTGTCGTGTAGCTAACGGGAGTCGGTGTTGACTGGCGAACAACGGTAATGCTTCCCAGTAATCGATGAAATCAGCCAACCCATCTTGCAACAAGCGTTCCGCAAGAGCTCGATCAGCTTTTCGTCGTAGTTGTCGTTCAAACGCCGAACGAATGCCGGGTGTCGTACTGACAGCAATCGTCTGTGTAACGCGTGTTGACATCACGGCAAGCATCAGTGCAATTCGTCCGCCCATGGAGTAACCTAGGACTGTCCAAGGTTCCGCACGGGTCGCAAGCAAGAACTCTAAATCCTTGACCTGCTCCGTCAGTCGCATTCGTTGATAGTGAGCGGCAGGCGTCTGACCATGACCCAGCAAGTCGATGCAATAGACGGTGTAATTTGACTGCAAACGTGCACTGAGAGCAGACCAGGTCGCGCTGCTTCCGGTGAATCCATGTAACAGCAAAAGAGGTGGACCGGCACCGGTAATCTCAATATGATACGCCTGTTGACGAAGCTTCATCGGAATTGTTCCTGTAAGGCCTGATTCGTCTGCTCCCAGATTAGTCGGTGCAATCTGACATTTTCCGGACGATCCGTTCGGATTTCTAAGATCCGTGTCGTCATCGTGTTTTTCTGTAAGGCTACCTTGAGCTCTCCGATAGAAGAAATATGTTGATACGCGATGCCATAACCAGCGGCAAGATGGCTGAAGTCAAGATCTTGCGCCGTTCCGAACAGTGGCTCGAACAAATCGGGATCGAGCTCGTGTTGCGGGAGGAAGCTGAAGATGCCGCCCCCTGTGTTATTGATTAAAAGAATTGTCATTGGAACTGTCCGTGCCATCATCAGTCCGTTGATGTCATGGATAAAGGCGAGGTCACCGACAAGTAAATAACGATTTTTCGCTTCATACGTCGCGCCAAGGGCGCTGGAAAGAATCCCATCAATGCCATTGGCACCACGGTTAGCAAGGATTCGAAGTGGTGTACCCGTCGGCAAAAAAGTATCTAAGTCACGAATTGGCATACTGTTTGAGACGAATAGACTTCCTTCCGTTAAGCCTTCTAAAGCCCGCACGACATTGTATTCCGTCAGTTGTCCGGAATCCAGTGAATCAAAGACGGTTTCAACCGTGTTTTCAGCCCGTTGTAGTGCCTCAAGGTAAGTGATGTCATGTTCGGTGCATGGAATTGTTTTTAATTGGCTTGGATGACCACTTAAAAAATGAGCCTGTAATTGAGGATCACGCCAGTTTCCAGCATGACCGACTACGGTCGTCGGGATTTCTTTTGACCAAAGGAGATAGGGTTTTGAAGTCGGCATCGCGCCAAACCGTAAAATATGGTCCGGACAGACATGATACTGAATCGTAGTCTCCTTTAACCACGTATCGTAATAGGCGAAAACCGTATCATTGGAAAACTGGCGTCCTTGACTGAGTGGATCGGCCAGGACCGGAATCCGTGAACGATCCGCATACTCCAGGATAATTTGTGTGTCAGCTGATGAAAGTTGTGGTCCGATGACAATCAAAAGCCGCGGAATTGATAAAATTTCAACCAATTCCGCCGTAGCATGTCCCGTGACATGTCGGATTGGACGACCGACTGGGTGACCGGTCTGCAACAAATCAAGTTCAGGAATCAAAGGTTCCCGAAGTGGAATGTTGATGTGAACAGGACCTGCGGGTTCCGTCAGCGCAAGCAGAACGGATCGTTCAGCCACGTGCCGGACATATGGAAGAGCCGTCGCTTCCGGCAATGGTAAGTCAAAGGCGTGTCTCACTTGTTTGCCGTACAAAGCGACCTGATCGATTGCTTGAGGAGCGCCGACACCCCGTAATTCATGAGGACGGTCCGCAGTCAAAACGATTAACGGCAGTTCAAAAATATTAGCTTCCGTGATCGCTGAATAATAATTAGTGGCTGCCGTCCCGCTCGTACAAATCAGAGCGACAGGGCGTAACCAATCTTCCGCCCGTGTCAGGCCGAGGGCAAAAAAACTAGCCGACCGTTCGTCAACGAGGACGTGGGTACGGCTAGACGGGTGGAGAAAGGCAGCAATCGCAAGGGGTGTCGAACGAGAACCGGGACTGATGACGAAATCCCGGACACCACTTTTGACTAAGTTATCGATTAACGTATGCATCCATTTAGTCAACATAAACATCATCCTTTTCTATCGTACAGAGGTGTGCAAGAGCTTGTAACATCGGTGATAGTTTTGTTTCGGTTTCGTCGAGTTCACTCTGCAGACGGGAGCCGTCGACGATACCACAACCTGCATAAAGCACAGCGGAACGATCGGTAAATAGTCCGGAGCGAATGGCGACGATAAACTCACCGTTTTCTTCTCCATCCATCCAACCTACCGGTGAGCCGTACCAGCCGCGCTCGAACGTCTCGATTGCTTGGATGGCGGCGACGGCGGCTTCCTTCGGCTCTCCACCTAACGCGGGTGTCGGGTGAAGTTTCTCGATCAGCTGAAAGAGGCTGACTTCAGGCAAAAGTGTCGCGGTGATCGGTGTATAAAGATGTTGGATGTGTCGGTTTTTGAGTAATATCGGTTGCTCGGGTTTCTTGATTTGAGTCGAAAGGCCTTGGAGTGTACTTTCGATTGAATCGACGACAATCGCATGTTCGATTCGATTTTTATCATCTTGTAACAGCGATTGTCCAAGTGACGTGTCCATTTGTTCTAGTTCGTGCCGAGGAGCGGAACCGGCAACGGCAGCTGTCTTGAGTTCAAGACCGGTTTTTAAAATTAACCGTTCTGGAGTCGCGCCAAGAAAAGCTTCACCGAGTGTTGGCTGAAAGAAAAAGATATAGCTACCGGGTTGAGAGGATTCCAACTCCTGCACGAGACCGGCCAAATCAACCGGTTGATCTAACTCGTAGACCACTTCACGAGCTAAGACGATTTTTTTAAGTGACGTTTTCAATAATTGTGCCGCTTGATGAAACGAAGCCTCAAAGGCGTCATTTCCATCACGGGTCATGCGAATACGTGTAACGAATTGGCTAGATTTCGGCATATGCAACTCCGCATACTCGACGGCCAACTGATTGAGAATCTTTTCTGCGTTAGACTGCGGTTCGACAAACGCAAAAACCGTTACCGTCGTATGACCATCTTGTTCCAGGTATAAATACTTCGGAATCGTCATCGACGCTTCCCCGAACGAGGACCAACGATACTCTGTATGTTTCAGTTCAGAAAAAGAGAATCCGCAAAAAGCAAATAAATCGGTTCCGACATGATCCCGATTCACATTCGACCATTTTGATTGCATTCGTAAAAAACGATCGTGTCCTGCGGTTTTCAATTGTTGCGTGATGCCGAATCCAATGGCACGCATGGACCGATCAGGTGTCGTAAAATAAAAGCGTTCTTGTGTCCCAAATGACAGCGCACTGACATCTTGAGCCTCGACATTCCACGAATATGAGGCGATTATAGGCCGTTGGTATGCATTCGCATGACCGACGGCGCGTTCAATACATTGTTTAAGCTCGTGTTGAGCGTAGGCCATACCGCTCATTGCCCCCTAGTCTATAGATACTGTGATACGTTTCACTTATTCTCAGTGTAAACTTTTTACCTGAAAAAAAGAAGGAATAAGCTATCTCTGATTGAGCATTGACAGTAAAAAACGAAACCCGATACACTTAGACAGGAAAGGGGTTTATTATATGAATAAATCAATCGCTGTATATTGGCGAATGACACGACCACATACGTTGACGGCGAGTTTTGTACCGGTCGTCGTCGGAACAGCTATCGTAGCACCACGCATCGAGTCACTGCGGATGGATCTGTTTTTTGCAATGTTGATCGCGTCGATGCTGATTCAGATCGCGACGAACTTATTTAATGAATATTATGACTACAAGCGTGGACTTGACACGGAAGAGTCGGTCGGAATCGGAGGTTCGATTGTCCGAGACGGTTTCAAACCCGGAACGATCTTAGCGTTCGCCTTATCGTTGTATGCGATTTCGGCATTACTCGGCATCTACCTGTGTCTTGAAACGACATGGTGGTTGCTGTTGATCGGCGTTATTTCGATGTTTGTCGGTTATATTTATACAGGAGGACCGTTACCGATTGCCTATACGCCATTCGGGGAAGTCGTCGCTGGTTTTTTCATGGGATATGTCATCATTGCGATCTCAGCTTATCTGCAAATCGGGTATGTGCCTACTGAAGCGGTCGCGATTTCGATTCCAGTCGCGATTTTAATCGGCTCGATTTTACTTGCAAATAACATCCGGGATCTCGATAACGATAAGGTCAATGGACGAAAGACGATTGCTTGCCTTGTGGGTCATCGGCGGGCCGTTTACGTCCTGATTGCCTTTTTCAGTGCCGCAATCCTCTCGTTACTGATGGCCGTGTTGGTCTTTAACGTGACGGGTTGGGCTTTAGTTGCGCTACTCAGCATTCCACTGATGATCAAGGCCGTGAAGTTATTTTGGCAAGATTTACCGCCTCAAGAACTGATGCCGGGGATGGCCCAAACCGGGAAAGTTAATACGATTTTTGGACTGTTACTTGCGATCAGCTTAACAATTGCGAATCTATAATGAAGACAAAAAACCTTTTTCCGAGTCAGGAAAAAGGTTTTTTTAAAAGCAGGATGTGACTGATTCGATTGGTTGTAACCATTTTGAAATTTTACTATAATAGAAGCAATGTGCCTGAAACGTTCATCAAGTCATCAGGGTTCATGAAATTTTTTTAGAGGTGGAACAGGAATGAATAAAATTGCGGTAATCGGAAAAGTATTCGTCGATATAAAAGGAACTTCGTTTGCTCCTTTGCATAAGGATGCTAAAAACGTCGGGGATATCAGTTTCTCGAACGGTGGAACAGGACGGAATGTAGCACAAAATCTCGCTGTTCTCGGAAATGATGTTCGCTTTATCTCGACGGTTACGAACGACCAGATTGGTGTAGGTGTGCTCGAAGAGTTGAAGTCATATGGCGCGAACGTCGATCATGTCGAGATGCTCGAAGACCATGGTATGGGCATGTGGCTCGCCGTCATGGATAACGAAGGAGATCTTCAGACCTCGATTTCGAAACAACCTGATGCGAAATTGTTGGAAGAAGCGATTCTTCGTCAATCCGTCTATGCACTCGATGGAGTAGATGCAGTCGCGATTGATTTGGATGTATCTGTTACGGTACTCGAACGCTTGATTCATGTCTGCCGCAAAATGGAATTGCCGTTGTATGGTGTCTGTGGTCATCTCAGCATCATTGAACGAAACCGCCATCTGTTACAAGGGTTTACCGGATTTATTTGCAGTCGGGAAGAAGCGGAAATCTTGTCCGATTTGTCGATTGTGACCGTAGAGGATGCGATTCATGTTGCGAATGAACTAGCGAAAAAAGGAGCGCCGCTCACGATCGTCACGATGAGTGAGCTGGGTGCTGTCTATGTCGATCGCCGGAATGCGACATCTGGTCATGTTGGAACGAAAAAAGTAAAAGTAGTTGATTCAACAGGTGCAGGAGATTCATTCTTTTCCGCTGTACTTTCTGAGCTAACGGACTCCAAACAAGCAGAGGATGCGTTGAAGCTTGGAATGAAGGTTGCTGCACAAGTCATTGCATCCACGGAAAATGGATTGATTCCAGAAATGCTTGATACGATCCGGTGAGTCCTCAGATCGTAATGTGAGGGGGAGGGAACGCCATGCCGATTCAACGAAGTGCCATCATCTTAATGAATGAAGCAGACGAAGTCGCCTTGATACGTCGTGATAAACCAGGCCAGACCTACTATGTGTTTCCTGGCGGTGGACGCGAAGCAGGCGCGACACTCGAAGAAACAGCGATTCGTGAAGCCCATGAAGAGCTAGGGGTCGACGTACAGCTGGAAGGAATCGCGGCCATCGTCCGTTTTAATGGATTAGATAATCCATATTACTGGGCAAGGATGATTGGTGGTGTATTTGGAACGGGAACGGGTGAAGAATTTGAGGACCAGTCTTCCGGGTATACACCGTTATGGATCAAACGCGAGGAATTAGCAGACTTACCAGTCCGACCGGCGACACTTGTTCAGGAACTGACGAAGATGACAGAACGTTTTTATGAAATTGAGTTAGAAGATAATTGAGGTTTTAGTTGAAACAAACAGGGAAAAAGTATATTAAGACAATGAGGTGGTCCTAGACTGCCTCTTTTTTATGAAGGAGAGATGAAGATGGCTCATACACGTGATCCAAAAGGGTTAGCACGCAATTTAAAGCAACGAATGGGAGACCATAACATCACAGACTACGCAGGGACGTTAGCGTACTATTGGTTTCTGTCTATTTTTCCCGGCATTATTTTTGTTATCTCAGTATTATCTTTCTTTGATATCGATCAACAGACACTCGAGTCTCAAATTCGTGATTTAGCACCGGGTGGATCGGTCAATACGTTTACTGATGTTATTTTCGAAGCAATTAAAGAACCACAAGGAGGACTTCTGTCTGTCGGGGCGATTTTAGCCATCTGGTCTGCCTCTAAAGGGGTGGATCGTCTGATTACGACTACCAATCATGCCTATGGAGATTTTTCGCCACGCGGGTTTGTCGCGTCACGCGGAATTGCTTTAATATTAACGATGATTCTTGGGATCGGGATGCTGTTATTGATTGTGTTGAACGTACTTGGAGGACCGATTATTACGTATTTAGCGAACTTCGTGATACCAATCGATATGGGGCAGAAGATTCTTTTGACTGTACTGCGATATGCCATCTCTACGGTCTTATTGATTGTGATCCTGTCAATTTTTTACCGGGTGGCACCGAAACGCCCGATCACATTTAAAGAGGCGATCCCAGGAGCAGTGTTTGGTGTCATCGTCTGGCAGTTGTTATCAGTTGGATTTGGTTTTTATGTTTCGAATTTCTCGAATTACAATCAAACGTATGGTTCACTTGGGAGTGTCGTCATCGTCTTGTTGTGGTTGTACTTTACCGGATTGATCATCTTACTTGGATCTGAATTAAACGCATCATGGGAACGATTCATGAAAAAAGCGGATCCTCAAAAAATGGAGGACAAACGTTTGAAAGAACAAGCCGATCTGGATTCGATTCCGATCAATACATTTGGATAACGAAACAATGTATGAAAAAAGCATCTGTCGTCGGATTACCGACACAGATGCTTTTTGTGATCATTAAGCTGCAGCTTGTTTTGAAAATGGAGTGGGGACATGGTGAACCGGCGTATCTTTTTGCAACAGACGTAGCCCGTTCAAAATAACAAGAATTGTTGATCCTTCATGACCGACTACCGCAAACGGCATGATCAGAAACTGTGAAAAATTAGAGATGATCAATAGTACGATGACACTGATTGCGAGCGTGATGTTCTGTTTGACGACACGGTTCATCTTGCGTGCTTTGTTGACGGCATAGGCGAGACGACCTAAATCGTTTTTCATCAGAACGACGTCTGCTGTTTCGAGCGCAGCGTCCGTTCCTTCACCCATCGCAATCCCTACGTGGGCGAGGGCAAGGGCAGGAGCATCATTGATTCCGTCACCGACCATCGCAACCGTTTTTCCTTCTGTCTGATACTGTTTGATGTAGCGCACTTTATCTTCCGGCAGACATTCTGCGACATAATCCGACAGACCGGCTTCCTTGGCGATCGCAGCAGCAGTCACTGGATTATCGCCCGTCAGCATGATTGTCGTGATACCAAGCGAGTTTAGTGATGTGATCGCTGCCTTAGCTTCAGGGCGAATGGTATCCCGTAATGCATAGAGGGCGATGATGGATTGACCATTGCTGACATAGACCATCGTGTTTCCTTGTTCTTTTAAGGATTGTTCCATCGATGCGAAAGGATCGGCCAATCCTTCATGGAATCCGTATTTACCAATCCGATATGTGGTGCCGGATACAGTGGCCTCGATCCCGAATCCCGTGACATCCTTGAATGCAGAAGGTTCGATAAGATCCGTTTTTAAATGGGTCACGATTGCTTGCGCTAACGGATGGTTCGACTGCGCTTCGATTGAAGCAACTGCTTGTTTTACAGCAAACGAATCAATCCCGTCAGCATAATGACTTTCTGTGACAACCGGCTTCCCGGTCGTCAGGGTACCGGTTTTATCGAAGACGATCGTATCGACTTGGCCAAGCGTTTCGATATGCGCACCACCTTTAAACAACACACCGTTGCGGGCGGAAGCGGCAATGGCAGATAAAGCAGCCGGTGTGATTGAAGCGACAAGAGCACAAGGCGAAGCGACGACGAGTAAAATCATTGCCCGGTAGATACTTGTTTCAAACGACCAACCGACAAGGTAATGAGGGACGATCATCATCAAAGCAACGACGAGTAACACGATTTTGACATACCGGCTTTCAAAGCGTTCGATGAATTGTGCGGAAGGTGACTGTTCGCTTTGTGCGTTTTGCACCATATGGATGATTTTCTGGAACAAGGATTCATCGGCGGCTTTTGTCATCTCGATCGTCAAGACACCGTTCATGTTGACCGTTGAATTGTAGACGGTATCACCGACTTGTTTTTCAACCGGAATCGATTCACCGGTAATCGATGCTTCTTCAATGGCCGCTTGACCGCGGATGATTGTCCCATCGACCGGAATCCGTTCGCCTGGTCTTACATACACGATATCTCCGACGGATAATCGTTCGAGGCTTACCACTTCCATTTTTCCTTCAGCATTCAGCCGTGTTGCTTCTTCTGGCTGGAGGGACATCAAACTTTGAAGCGCACGCTCATTTTTATTCATAGTGTACGTTTCGAGCGCACCGGACAGCGCGAAGATGAAAATCAAAATCGCACCTTCCATCCAGTAGCCGATTGCAGCTGCACCAATCGCAGCTAAAATCATCAACAACTCGACATTTAATGTTTTATCGTGATACGTTTCCGTCAATCCTTCTTTGGCTTTCGCGTAACCACCAATCAGATAGGCGGATAGGTAAAGTGTGACATAGGCGGTAGTCGGGACGTTCACTTTTTCGAATGCATAAGCAATTAAAATCAATATTCCACTAAAGAGTGCTAGAATCAATTCGTGATGCTCTTCCCAAGCATGACGGACCGCTGAACGTTGGTGGATATCGGTGGTAGTAGAGGTGGTCATATCAAAACTCCTTTCAAGTTCTAAATGAGAAATGAAATCATTATAGTAAAACATTGAGAATGTTGATTACCAACGTTTTTTCATCAATGATAATGAGTTTCATTGTCGCTAGATTATAATGATTATTATCTGTATGTTTACTATATCATGCTTAAGCCAAAAGGAACAGGAAAGGAATCAGCAAACATGAAAAAAATATTGACCAATCGTTTTGGAATGGTGGCTCTTGCTTTAGTGACCACCTTCCTATGGGGAAGTGCCTTCCCGTTCATCAAAAAAAGTTATACGTTACTTGCGATTACATCAAACGAATACGGAGAACAACTTTTATTTGCCAGTTACCGTTTTTTCCTTGCGGGTGTTTTATTGTTGATCCTTAGTGTTTTGGTATTCAAACAACCGATTACACTTAAAAATCGGACTCTTGCTTATAGCCGTTTAGGATTCTTTTTGACGTTTCTCCAGTATGTCTTCTTTTATATCGGTCTGTCCTTATCGACAGGTGTCCAAGGATCGATCATCGCGGGATCAACTTCATTCTTTCAGATGTTACTGGCGCATTTCCGTTATGAAGACGATCGATTGAACCGATTCAAAGGACTGGCACTTTCTTTAGGGTTCACGGGTGTAATCTTAGCGAACTGGCCGCAAGGCTCAGCGGGAGTATCATTTGGTGTCGGTGAGGTGTTACTGATCCTGGCAATGATTTCTGGAGCCTTCGGTAACTTAGTCGCGAAAGAATATTCAGCAAGCTATCCCGTCGCACCGATGACAGGATGGGCAATGGTCATTGGATCGATCGGCCTGTTCATCGTCGGAGCAGTTCTAAACGGAGAGTGGTTCCCATTCGCCTTCACGAGTACGACTGGATGGATGCTCTTATACCTTGCTTTTTTGTCCGCGACGGGCTTTACATTATGGAATTTATTGATGAAATACAACCCGGTCAGCCGTGTTTCGCTATTCATGTTTTTTGTGCCGATTTTTGGTGTGACATTGTCAGCACTTATTCTCGGAGAAGCGATTCCACCGCAAGCCTTCATCGGACTCGTGTTTGTCGTCACAGGAATTCTTGTTTCGACCTATCTGCCCATTTGGTTTCAAAAGCGGAGTTGACGAAGATTCTGAATCGTGCAAAAATAGTCTCAATTAAACCTTTTATGGGTAATCGTTCGTTGCTTAAGCCGACTTGTTCGGCTTTTTCTGTACGGTCATAAACCACCGATTCGGCCTTGTCTTAAAGGCTAGTGCAACTAAAAAATGAGAGGAGATGAGAGGAATGGAACGGAATGAGATCGTTCGAAAGATCATTGCGAATCGTCGTCCGCGGGATGAGTTTGCCCGGTTTGTCGTAACCTGTGTCAGTCAACAATTAAAAGAGACACATGGAGAGGTCGATGTGGAAATCGTGGAGGCGGAAAGAGGGTATGATTCAGTTTGGTCAATCAACGGTCGAGAGGTCGTCGTATTGCTAGAAACGGAAGAGTTGAAGCGGGCAAAAGAACAACCGTATGCGATCGATGATAAGCTCTGGCATAGTTTTCGGCAGGAAGGGATCGTTAAATAGAGGAAAGATTTCAAAACATGACGTGTAGTCGCCTAACAAAGACGGTCGTTCCCTTTTCGTGGAACGACCGTCTTTGTATATAGGGTGGCGTCAATGTGACTTCGGCTTAGATCGAAAAAGAAGATAAGCGAGTGTCGCAAGGACCAGGACAAACAAGCTGAAATAGAAGCTTGGGGGTAACACGACAAACAGACTACCGGAAATGGGGCCGAGTATCGATCCCAGGCTAAAGGAAATACCGGCAAGCAAGTTTCCGGTCGGTAGTAAATGATTCGGAAGCTGTTCTGTCATATAAGCGACACCAAGCGAATAGGTGGAGCCGAGCGCCATCCCGCTGATCGCGAAAATCGTAAACAAGGCGCCATAGCTTTGGAAGAAAAAGCAGGCCGTCAAAAAAGCGACGGCTCCGATACTGAGTACGGAAATCAACGTCCTCCGTTTTCCGAAATGATCTGCAAGGCGGCCGAGTGGTAGCTGCATCAAGAGGGAACTGACGACAAACGTTGTGATCAGCGTACTCGTTTGAGCGAGTTCATAACCATTTCGAGTGGCGAAGACGGGGAAGCTTGCGTTTAATGTAGCTTCTAAAAAACCATAAGTGAACCCTGGTAATAATGTAAACCAAGCCGTCGACAAGACGAGGCGATA
This sequence comes from Exiguobacterium antarcticum DSM 14480, assembly GCF_000685865.1. GTDB lineage: Bacteria > Bacillota > Bacilli > Exiguobacteriales > Exiguobacteriaceae > Exiguobacterium_A > Exiguobacterium_A antarcticum. Next base: position 208,910 of record NZ_JMKS01000005.1, read on the forward strand.
GCGAGAAGCGGCAGACTGAAGTTCTTCCGGCATGATGTCAGACGGCTTTTCGTTTGGCAGTTGTCGCAAGGCAATCAAGACAAGGACAGTCAATATACCGGTCAAGACGAATGGGAGCCAACTGATCCAATCAACGAGTGGAGCAGCAAGGGGACCAAGGGCAAAACCAAGACCAAATGCCATGCCGTAAAGGGACATCGTCCGACCGAGTTTGTGATTCGGTGTGATCGATGTGACCCAGACTTGTGATCCGTAGTGGAGCGTCTGATCACCAAAACCAACGATGAATCGTAAGACCATCCAGGCCAGAACACTTGGCATGAGCGGAAAGGCAAAAACGGCAATCGCAACTAGAGCGAGTCCAAACGAGATGACAGGTACGTAGCCGTGGCGCCGTAACGGTTTTTCCATCAGTGGGGCGGCGACGATGATACCGATGTAAAGAACGGCAGCGCTTAGTCCGTTTATGTAAGCAGGAGTTCCTTGGCGTTCCAACAAAATAGATAATAAAGGAATGAGCAGTCCTTGGGTGAATCCTGAAATAAAGACGATCGAAAGAATCAAAGCAAAACGACGCGACAAAACAAACAACTGCCTTTCTTTTTTCATTAAGCATAACATGCCCCGGATATACGTTTGTATACCGGGGCATGTCCAGTCTTATGGTTCTTTTTGTTCAAAGCGTGTTGGACGAGGCATATGCAATAAATGTTCATCCCAATCCGTCTGATCGAACACTTCATCGTGTTCGATACTATGAGACACACGAATTCCAAACATCATAATCCCAAGCACCATACTGAACATCCCGATAATCGTGACAATCCCAACGAGCCATTCCATTTGAAAGCCTCCTTCAAACAAGGAAAGTGTGTCAACTTTGTGACAGACTTTTCCCGTTTTAAAAGACGCTTAAACCTTAAGTGACATTAAAGGCGACTTGTCTGTTTGAGGAAATCCACTTCCGGATAGTAGGCATTTTTGACAAGGGCATTTGGACCAAGGCACTGAACGGCAGGGCAGTGGCAGGACAAACTTTGATTAAGTTCTGTTTGTTGCCATTCTGCGTAAGCCTCGTTAAACGACGTCTCATGAATCGTTCCAAGCGATGCGAGTTCATCACCAAAATCCGTGACGATGATTTCTCCGTCAAAGATGTTGACGTTCAGGCGTGAGCGTCCATCAGGATCGTTTCGGACGGAGACGTTTGTTTCCCTTTGAAGACGACGATGGAGTGTTAAATCTTCCTCTTTCATCGAGCAGGCATAAAACGGCAGGGTACCAAACAGCATCCAGACATCTTGATCACGGGCATCAAGCAAACGGTGAATGCCGTCACGAATCTCATCGAGGCTGGCCGCTTCAATCATCGACGCAAAATCTGCAGGGTACATCGGGTGGACCTCATGCCGGACACAGCCCATATCGACGATTTCTCGATGGATGGCTTCTAAATGCGGTAACGTTCGTTTATTGATCATCGTTTCCGCTGAGACGAGGACACCACGCGCATTCAAGAGACGGGCATTTTCTTTCATCTGTTCAAACAATTTGGTACGTGCTTCCCGTGATGGTTTTCGTTCCATCATCGCAAACCCACCATCGATGAAGTCGTCTGCTGTGCCCCAGTTATGGGAGATATGTAAAACGTCAAGATAGGGGATGATCAACTCATACCGGGAAAGGGGAAGTGTTAAATTTGAGTTGATTTGGGTTTTAGCTCCACGTTCGTGGGCATACTTAAGTAAAGGGACGACATATTCCCGAACCGACTTCATCGATAACATCGGTTCACCGCCAGTAATCGAGAAGGCACGCAGGTGTTCAATCTCGTCTAGCCGTTGGATTAACAAGTCGACTGAAATGCTTGGTGTTTCGCTGCTCGATAACATATAGCCGACGGCGCAGTGTTCACAACGCATGTTGCAAAGGGTCGTCGTCGTGACTTCGATGTTCGTCAGCCGGGATTGTCCGTACTGTTCTAAATCACGATATGCTTCCCACGGATCGTTTTCAATCGTGATGGGGGATGTAAGTGACATCATTAAATTCCTCCTTTTAGTGCTCCACTACGTATCGTATGCTAAATGGACGATAGAATAAAGAAGAAGAAAGGAAGTCAGAATAATGGGAAAAGCAAGAACTGATAAACTTGGGCAGATGAATGTGCTAAAATCAAGAATGCAGCTTTTATGCCATACGATTGATTCATTGGATGAAACATCAGATATTGAGGATTTGGAACGGTTAGCCGTCTCCTTGGATCAGTTGAAAGCCAAGGTGCTTCGTTATGCAAAAGACATGAAGGAACATGAGGAATCTGAGAGCGGTTCATAACGACCGCTTTTTGATTTGGATCATGGAAAGGATGGATCAGATGACAACTAAAATTAAATTACAAGAGGGCGAAATACGTTCTGTGACCTGCTTACGGATGGGGATCAACGGGGAAGGCATCGCGACACTCGAACGACAAATCGTATTCATACCGGGTTTACTTGTTGGTGAAACGGCTCAAATCGAGATTACAGAAATCCATAACAACTTCGCGAACGCCAAAATCTTGAAACGAGATGTTCGTTCGCCGGATCGCGTGACACCATTATGTCCGATTTACAGCGAGTGTGGCGGATGTCAGCTTCAGCACATGAGTTACGAAGGACAACTTCGGTATAAGGAAGAAATGGTCCGGAACGCCTTTACGAAGTCAACGAAACTCAATGTTGAAAAAGCGGATATTCGTCCGACGATCGGCACGACGGAATGGGAATATCGGAACAAATCCCAGTTTGCGGTCGGAAAAGAAGGGACACAAATCGTCAGTGGCCTTTATTCTGCCAACTCGAACCGTTTGGTTGCGATCGAGGAATGTGTCGTCCAAAACAAAGAAACATTACGTGTCAACAACGCTGTAACCAAATTGTTGAATGACTACAACGTTCCGGTCTACAGTTCAGCGAAACAAGATGGCGTCATCCGCAATATCGTCGTCCGGACGGGGATCAAGACGGGTGAGATTCAAGTCGTCCTAGTCGCCTTCAAAGATGGCTTCAAGGATCTAGAAGGGTTATCACGTGACATCTATGACATTCCAGGTGTCATTTCGGTCGCTCTCAACATCAATGATAAATTGACGTCCCGTGTGTTCGGAGAACAAACGGAAGTCTTACGCGGCGTAGAACGGATCGAGGAACAGATGGGTGAATTCACATACCAACTTTCACCACGCGCCTTTTTCCAGTTGAATCCGGAGCAGGCAGAGCGGATGTATGGAGAAATCGTCAAAGCAGCTGCTTTGACCGGTGAAGAGCGTGTCGTTGATGCCTATGCGGGTGTTGGATCAATCGGACTTTGGATTGCTAAAGGTGCAAAAGAAGTCCGCGGGATGGAAATCGTCGAAGAGGCAGTCGAAGATGCGACGGCACACATGAAGCAGTATGGATTTAATCATGCGCAATACGTGGTCGGTAAAGCGGAAACGTGGATTCCACGCTGGGTCAAAGAAGGATGGGTTCCGGATGTCTTCATCGTCGACCCACCACGTGCCGGATGTGATACACAGTTATTAAATGCGATGATTTCTTCCAAAGCGAAAAAAATCATTTACGTCTCGTGTAATCCTCAATCATTGGCACGCGATTGTGACCACTTGATGAAAGCTGATTATAAAGTCAGCTATATCCAACCGTATGATATGTTCCCGCAGACGGCGCATGTCGAAGCGATCGTCGTCTTGGAAAAAAAGAAAAAGAAGAAATTTTAACGAAGATGCCCCATTCCTTTTACTGACGAGGAATGGGGCATTTTTCATGTTTGCTGAAGCCAGTTTTGATCTTGTTCTTGAAAACGTCGTTTCAGATCCGTGATACGTTTTGCCGGTAAAGGACCTTTTTCAAGTAAGCGAACGTTGTGCGTCAAGTGCTCCGGATTAGCGGTCCCGATGATGGCACTTGTGATGCCGGACTCGAAAATCGTAAACCGAAGGGCTGTTTCAAGCCAAGATGCTTCTTCTAGTGGGAAATCAAGCTGCTCTGCCCGTTCCCAGTAGGGTTCGACATATTGTCCGGCCGGACGTACGTCAAACCGCCAAGGTGCGTTAGCAAGCGGACGTTTGGCGATGATTCCTTTTTGTTGTCGGTGGATTTCTGGGACGGCATCGGCTAATACCCGTTGGTCATAAAGGTTGACCGACGTTTGGAAACTGTCGAAGCGTCCCGTCGTGATGGCGTAATCCAAATCATCCCGGTCACCAGAATAAGCAATCAGCCGGACTTTGCCCGCTTGTTTTGCCCGTTCAAGCGCCTCGATGACATCATCTTGAGCCAGTATCTCCTTGCTACAAGAGTGTAGATGAACGATGTCGATGTAGTCCGTCTGCATTGTTAAAAGTGCCTGATCGATACCTCCGGCTACTGCTTGGAATGTCCAATCGTCCGCGCCTGGGACATCATAACCAACTTTCGTCGACAAGACGACGTCGTGACGATGTTGTTTTAAGAAGTGACCGATTCGTTTTTCGGACAATCCATAGCCGCGAGCTGTATCAAACAAACGGATTCCCAAGTCTAGGGCTTGATGTAAGACGTAACTTGCTTCTTGATCTGATAAGGCTTCCGAACCGATATGACCGGCACCGAAACCAAGTGGTGAAACCTTTATATCCGTTTGGCCAAATGAACGTAGTTCCATTGTAGTTCCTCCTTTGTGTACCTCTTTACACTATACGAAGAAAACGGTTGCATCAATTCATATCAATTGGTCGTCTTTTTTTGACAAGAAGAAAAACGAGATAAAACATCAGGAAAACCCCTACGATTACCCAGGGGATGATTGAGTCATGCGTAATCAACTGGTTCACGGTAAATGCTTCGAGTACGAGGGCGGGTCCTTTACCGATCGTACTCGCCAGTAAGAAGACGACAGACGAAACACCACTGGTCGCACTTAAGAACGTGACGAGACCGGATGGGACAAATGGAAGAAGACGGAGGAAAAGGATTTGCCAAAACGCCCGCCATCCCGTCTGATGAGTGAGCCGGTTCGTCCATTTCAACATGCGTGGAGATTCAATCCTCGGTTGGATACGATAAAATCCACGGCGATAGACATAAAATGCAATCCAGGCACCCAGTGCCTCACCTAAGAACGACCACAATAAACCGTACCAAAAGCCGAAGTAGATGAGATTGGCTGCCGTGATGAAAGCACTTGGTAGAACACCAAACAAACTAATGAGTATACTGATCAACAGACTGATGGGTACAGCAAAAGCATCTGCTTGTTGGAACCAGTGTAAGAAAGTGGATTCGATAGTAAAACGTCCTTTCAATAAAATGAAAAGACCAAACCGATATCGTTCAATCGGTTTGGTCAACAGTCACTCAAGCAAAACCGTCCTCTTCGTCCGGCAACAACGGTAACGTAATCACGACCGCCGTCCCCTTACCAAGGGTGGAGTCAAATGAAATCGTCCCATCGTGCCGGTCGATGATATGTTTCGTGATGGCGAGTCCAAGACCGGTCCCGCCGTCTTTACGGGTCCGCGATTTATCGACCCGATAAAATCGTTTCGTCAAGCGTTCTAAATGTTCCGGTGGAATGCCTTCTCCTTCGTCACGAATCGAACAGATCGTGTGTTCACCTTCTGTGATGGTCGAAATGTAAATCTGCTTGGAGGCTGGGGTATACCGTAACGCGTTATCGAGAATATTTCCGATGACCTGTTCCAGTCGATCGTTATCCCCGAGGACAATTTGACTTGGATCAAAATCGGTCACGATCGAGACACCTTTGGCTTTAGCGATTGGTTCCATCCGATAAACGACATCCTCTAGCACTTGACTGAAAACAAGCGGTTGTTTCGTCATCGGATATGAATCCCGTTCCAGTTGGGCAAGATCCAGTAGATCGTTGACGAGTCGTTGCAGGCGTTCCGTTTCCCGCTCGATGATTTGATAATATTGTTCGCGCGTTTTTTCATCCAATGCTTGATCTTGCATCATTTCCGTGTATCCACGGATATAAGACAAGGGGGTTCGGAGTTCATGGCTGACATTGGCTAAAAATTCTTTCCGCTGTTCATCGACTTCACCAAGCGATTCTGCCATTTTATTAAGTGTTTCTGCCAGTTCGCCAATTTCATCATCGGACTGAATCGGAATTCGGTAATCAAAGTCACCTTGCGCATAAACCGTCGACGCGCGTTTCATGTCAATCAAGGGACGAATGATCGTATCGATGATTTGTCGACCGAAGATGACAAGATTGAGGACAATCAAACCGATCATAAAGAAAATCATCAGCCGAAGCGGTCGGAAAGGTTCACTGATTTGACCGAGCTCCAGGTAAAGGATCAATGTACCGACAAGACGGTTGTTTTCGATGATCGGAAACCCGGTCATTAAGATATCCGTGCCTTCAATCGGATGGCTGCGGCTCGAGACGACGGTCTCACCGTTTCGTAATTGCTCGATATCGGCATTCGTTAAAAACCTTAGACCGGCAGGGTTTTTCTTTAAAAAATCGATGAAAAAAACTTTCGATTCCGTCAATTCGTTTGTATAGGTCATCCCATCATAAAACGCACCAGATAAACCTTCCGATTCGTAAATATTGATTAGCTTCTCGCCCCGGTTCAGCAGAAGATCTTCCTGCGTTTGCAGGTAAAACCGGTCATAGAGATAAAATGTCAACAAAACGAATAGAACGGCCGAAAAAACACTGGTGAACCAAATCGTGATCCAAATTCGGCGGCGGATGGTATATCGTTTAATCATACTTCCTCGAATTTATATCCGATGCCCCAAACCGTCTGGATTGAACCACCGGCTTCCCCAAGCTTCAGGCGTAATGTTTTGATATGGGTATCCACCGTCCGAAGGTTACCGATATAATCCGCTCCCCAAATTTGATCAAGCAGTTGTTCGCGTGAAAACACCTTATCGTTGTTTTGGACAAACAAATGGAGTAAATCAAATTCCTTCCGTGTCAAACTGATTGGTTTCCCACTGACATGGACACTTCGGCTTTCCGTATCGAGTTCGAGTTTTCCAATCGTCAAGGTAGCCGACTGGTCCACCGTAAACCGGTGCGAGCGACGAAGCGTCGCTTCGATGCGTGCCAACAATTCTCGTGGACTGAATGGTTTCGTGATGTAATCATCAGCTCCGATTTTCAGACCGTGGATACGATCGAGCTCATCGGAACGAGCCGTCAGCATGATGATCGGGACATTGGAGAATTCTCGAATCCGCATGCAGGCTGTCAAGCCGTCCATTTCCGGCATCATGACATCGAGCAAAACAAGATGGAATGTATCACGCTGCATTTGATCAAGGGCCTCTTGACCGTTCGTGGCTGTCGTTGTCTGGTAATTTTCTTTTTGTAGGTTTGAGACGAGCAGGTCACGCATTTGGGCTTCGTCATCGACGACAAGTATTTTAAAGGATTGTTCCGGCATCAGTAATCGCTCCGTTTCATATAGGAAGACGTCACATCCTCTTCCAAAAGATGAATTTTCCTTATCATCATACCATTTGCAGCTTTCTTTACGCATCAAAAGAACAGCAAAAAAAGCACGAGAGGATTGTCCTCTCATGCTTCGAGTTGTTGTTCGTAGATTGTTTCGAATTCGCGTCCGTGAATATACATCTGAAAGCTGGATTTAGACACTTCATACAGCGTGAACTGGGTTTCCCCTGTGTTCAACTGTTCGAGTAGTGCCGGTCGTAACTCATCGGCACAAAAAGCATACGGCAATTTTTCCGCGGCCTTTTGTGAACGGACATTGCTCTTCCGGATTTTCATGAAGACACTTTCAAATTCAAGATCAAAAAATAGTTCCGCAAAAAATGCTTCTTTTGCGAGATTGTTGTAGCCTTTCCCATGATACGGTTTACCTAACCATGTACCGAGAAACCCATACTGTCCTTCGATATCAAGTAAACTGATTGTACCGATTGGTTGGTCAAATTCGTCTAGGATGGTACGTGAGACAAGTTCCCCACGTTCCTCCTCTTCGATTGCCTGCTTTGTAGTAAACAGAAATTCATCAAAGTACCGTGTTTTTTGGCGGACGTACGGATATACGTCTTGATGCTGCATCAGTTCGAACAAATCAGCGCAGTCGCTCAGCTCCCGTTGCTTGAGCATACTTCCATTCCTCCTTCTTAAGACCGCTAGAATGATTGTCGAAAGCTACCTGTCTGACTCGTTTGAACCGCGCATGGTATGCCTTCTTCAGTTGTCGGATAAGATAATATTACCTTCTTTTTTTAAAAAAGCAAGCAAATAATTTTTGTGAAAAAACAAACAAAAAGCTGACATTTTTTGCAAACAAAAAGTAGCCATTTTCATAACGAAAAAAGTCTTTGAATTTTAACGATTTTCCGTTAAAATCAAAGACTTTTTTTTAAGACATTGAAGTGAGATGTGTATGTTCAAAGATTACTTTCCCGTCAATCATCGTCATCAACGGCTTCGCAAGATAATCGAGCGGGAAATGACTCCACAAGACAAGGTCGGCATCTTTACCGACTTCGATTGAACCGACTCGATCGGCGACACCAATCGATCGGGCTGGATTGATCGTGATGGCACGAAGCGCGATGTCGACGGGTAATCCTTCACGAGCAGCAAGACCGGCACATAAATTCAAATACTGGACAGGTGTATAAGGGTGATCCGTCGTAATCGAGACTTCTAACCCATGTTCGTGCAGAACACGGTACGTTTCCCAGGTCTTATTTTTAAGTTCAATCTTAGATTTTCGTGTAAACGTCGGACCGACTGTCACGTGCTCGATCGGTAATCGTTGAAGTTCTTTTGCGACGAGGTGGCCTTCTGTACAATGTTCAATCCGGACATCGAGATTAAATTCTTCCGCAAAGCGGATGGCAGACAAAATATCGTCCGCACGGTGGGCATGGACACGGAGTGGCATCTCTTTGTTCAAGACCCGTTCGATCATCCGATGGGCGAATGTATCCGCTGTTCGTTGCATTTTTACTTCGAGGAAAGCTTCGCGCAACATTCCCATGATCCCCATTCGTGTCAGTTCCCCGGCACGTCCGGCACTATGGACACGTTTCGGATTTTCTCCAAGGGCGATTTTTAATCCAGCGTATTTCCGTAAAATCATATCGTCGATGAACCGTCCGTGTGTCTTGATGACACTTGTGACACCACCGATGATGTTCATGCTGCCCGGCATGACTTGAACCGTCGTAACGCCGTGTTCGATCGCTTCTTTGAAACCTTCGTCTAACGGATAGACGCCATCAATTGCCCGTAAATGAGGGGTCATCGCAAAAATCGTTTCATTGGCATCATTTCCGACCGTCCCGGTTCCTTCATCATAAAGTCCGAGATGAGTATGGGCATCGATGAACCCGGGGAGTAAAAAACGTCCTTCGGCTTCGATGACCCGCTCATCTTCTCGGGCATCCAATAGTTCATTGATTTCATTGATTTTACCGTCTTTGATTCGAATATCTCCATAAAAATTATCTGATGTAATCGGGAAGATATGTGCATTGCGTATTAAAACATCCAACATGTGTCAGCCCCTGTATTAGTTTGTATGCTCCAGATTTTGAAGTGCATCCTTTAGTTCAGCATACCGAAATTTGTAACCATTTTCGAGTGCTTTTTTCGGAATGACTCGAGCTCCTTCAAGAACGATGACACTTTTTTCGCCAAGGGCGAGTTCGAGTGCGAAGCGTGGAGCGGGTAACCAGTGAGGACGATGTAATACATTCCCGATTGTTTTTCCGAACCGTCGCATCGTCTCAGGGTGAGGTGCCGTGATGTTGAGGGGACCGTTCACGGAGTCAGTCGTCAAGGCGAACAGGAACAGTTCAACGAGATCATCGATATGAACCCAGGAGACCCATTGTTTTCCGTCGCCCATCGTTCCTCCGCCAAACAGTTTGTAAGGAAGACGCATCAATGGATAAGCACCACCGTCCGTACTCAGGACGACACCGATTCGTGGATGGACTAAGCGGATACCGAGCTCGGCAATCGGTTCGGCTAAGTTTTCCCAAGCAACACACACATGGCTCAGAAAATCGGCAGTTGGTGGAAGAGAGGTGTCTTCGGAAAAAGTCTGATGGCGGTCTTGTCCATAAATTCCGACGGCAGATGCCGATAAGACGACAGCTGGTTTTGAATCCAGGGCTTGAATGATCCGGACCAATTCTTTTGTCCCATCAATCCGGCTGTCAAGAATGACTCGTTTCCGTTCCTCCGTCCATCTTCCATCGTTGATTGAGGCACCGGCTAAATGGATGAAGGCATCCACATCGTTTAATTCCTGTTCGGGTGCCGCTTTATCCGTCAGCCATTCAACGTAGGAGACGGCGCCTTCTGCTGCCTTCGGTGAACGGGTTAAAATCACAATCTGATGTCCTTCGTTAAGTAATCGTTTCGTTAGTGCCTGTCCAATCATTCCGGTTCCGCCTGTAATCGCGATTTTCATAGCTTAAGTCATCCTCTCGTTCTATCTATATTAATCCTTGTACATATGTTCCCGTTTGTCCATTTCACTCAAACCTCATTCAACATGTTATCGTTGCAGAAGAAGACGAAAAAGGAGGAACAGACTTGAAAATCAAACGAATCTCAACCCAAAAGAAAAATACGGAACGTTTTAATATTTACATTGAACGCGAGGGCAAAGAAGAATATGCATTTGCCGTCGATGTCGATATTTTAATCAAATATAATCTACAGCGCGACAAAGAGCTAGAGGATGATTTCGTCAAGGAAGTACTCACGGCAGAAGAACAACAAAAAGCCTACCGGTTGTCGCTTAACCATCTGTCATACCGGATGCGGGCGACGAGTGAAGTCGAAACCTATTTGATGGAAAAGGAAACACCGGAGCATGCGATTAAACATGCGATCAAACGGTTGACCGATCAAAAGTATTTGAATGATCAACAATTTGCTCAAGCGTATACGGCGACGAAAAAAGCGACGACGCCGCAAGGTCCCGGACGGATTCGACGGGATTTAGAAGCTTTGAAAATTCCGAAGAAGGATATTGATGAAGCACTCGCACAGTTCACAGAAGAAGAAGAACTCGAAAAAGTGTTGAAGTTTTTACGGCAAAAACAAAAAGAACTGGCGAGAAGATCGGTTCGTGAGCTGAAACAGAAACTACAGCAAACACTGATGCAACGCGGTTTTTCAACGGAAGTCTCAAAACAGGGACTTCAACTTGTGTTCGAAGAGATCGAAGCGGAAACGGAAGAATCAGCTGCGTTGTACCAAGCGCGAAAATATTATCCGAAATACCGGAACTTGGAGCCGTTCGCCCGTGTGCAAAAAACGCAGCAGGCGCTCGTCCGGAAAGGGTTCCCGTATGCGCTCATCGCAGAAGCAATCGAGCAAGTGAAACAGGAAGAAGAAGAAGGAATATGACGAGAAATAGATTCACGCTAAAAAATGGACACAAAATTGACAATTGTTCGACAATTATGTTATTCTACGCTCAGATTAAGAAAAGGAGGAACCGTCACATGAAACAGCCACTTGTTATCTCATCTATCAAACAGCTAAATATGGCGGAGACTCTCGAACTCGTATAAACACTCATTCAGTGTGCGATTGACAGGGAATCCGTTCCCCGAGCACGCAGACCATATCGTCGATTCAAATCGTCTTTAGAAAGGCAGATTGATTCTCGGACTGCTCCGGAAATCAGTGTGCCTTTTTTGCGTGCTTGGAAACTAGGTAACACCAATATGAACGACAAAGGAGAGAACGATCGTGCGACTATTTCGCCAACTCAGTTGGTTTTTGAAGGAACATAAAAAATCATATTTGATTGCCGTCGTCTTATTGATTGTGACGGGCTTCATCGACTTGACGCCCCCATGGCTGATCGGAAAAGTAATCGACGGATTACGTTCCGGTTCCATGGACCGGACGACTCTGATGCAATACGTCATCGGTCTGACTGTCATCTCGATCACGTCCTTTATCTTGACGTATTTATGGCTTGCGAAATTATTTGGAACGGCTTTTTTACTTGAACGCACATTGCGGAGCCAGTTTTTTACACATTTATTAAAACTGACGCCGACATTTTACCAACGGAATCGAACAGGGGATTTGATGGCGCTCGCGACCAATGACTTGAAGGCAGTCGAACGAACGGCTGGCTTTGGTGTCCTGACACTCGTCGATTCACTCAACATGACAGCGATTACGTTAGTCGTGATGGGGGTCGCGATTGATTGGAAACTGACGCTTGCGGCACTGTTGCCGATGCCGATTCTTGCCTATGCGATGAACAAACTTGGCAGTCAGATTCATGGGCGTTTCATGACGGCGCAGGATGCTTTTGGGACGATGAACGACCAAGTCGTGGAGTCGATTTCTGGTTTACGGGTCATCCGCTCATTTGTACAAGAAGATATCGATGTAAAAAAATTCGACCAAGTCACGACCGATGTTTTCGATAAAAACATGCATGTCGCAAAAATCGATGTCTTGTTTGAACCGATCATCAAATTATTAGTCGGGATCAGTTACTTGATTGGTTTATCGTTCGGGACGTACCTCGTCTTCACGAACGACATCACGCTCGGGCAACTCGTTGCCTTTAATATTTACCTCGGCATGTTGATTTGGCCGATGTACGCCTTTGGTGAATTGATCAACGTCATTCAGCGCGGGACAGCAAGCCTCGATCGGCTTCAATCGACGATGCGGGTCAAACCATTGATTACATCGACGCCGAACGTCGACATCGATGTCCCGGAAACGTTTGAACTGTCAGACTTGACGTTTACGTATCCGGAGACAAAACAACCGGCGTTACTGGGCGTGAACGTAACGGTTGAACAAGGGAAGACGATTGGGATCGTCGGTCCGACCGGTGCCGGGAAAACGACGCTCCTTCGTCAGTTCTTACGCGAATATCCGGTCGGGCGTGAGATGTTGAAAGTCAACGGGGTTCCGTATGAAGATGTGGCACTTGAAACGGTCCGAGGTTGGACAGGATATGTTTCGCAAGAACATCTGTTATTTTCAAAAACAGTTCGGGACAATATTCTGTTTGGTGCCGGAACGGCAACGGATGAGGAGCTGCACGAAGCAATTCGTCTTGCTTCATTTACGACGGATATCACGATGCTCGATCAAGGACTGGAGACACTGGTCGGGGAGCGCGGGGTCACGTTATCGGGAGGTCAGAAACAACGACTGTCGATTGCGCGGGCCATGTTGAAAAAACCGAAGTTATTGTTACTCGACGATTCGTTGTCAGCAGTTGATGCGAAAACGGAATCGCAAATCATCGATGCAATCCGCACGAACCGGGAACAGTCGACGACGTTGATTGTCGCCCACCGCTTATCCGCGGTTGCCCATGCGGATGAAATTCTTGTCTTACAAGACGGTCGAGTGACAGAACGTGGGACACACGAACAATTGATGGCACTCAAAGGCTGGTACGCTGAACAGTTTGAACGCCAAAGTGAAGAAACGTAAGTGAGGAGGTGTGAACCATGAATGAAGAAGAACTTTATGTATTAGATCCGGTTCGCCGGAAAACAACCATCCGCTCGCTCGTCCGGTATGCAATGCACGAGAAACGAGCGATCTTCTTAGGATTGTTTTTGTTGATTCTGGCAGTCGGAGCAGAACTGACCGGACCGTATATTGCTAAAGTCATCATTGATGAACATATTGTCGCAATCGAAAAAGATTGGGTCGAAGTGACGGAAGGAGGGGCCGTCGAGTATGCGGACCGACAGTTTGCGAAGACGGCTGATGTACCGGCGTCAGCAGTCTTGAGACCGATCGCGATCGTTCAATCGAAAGACGGCTATTATTTTGTTCCGGAAAAAGTCGTCAGTGGGGGGGAACGGAGTGTGACGGATGGAACGTTGACGGTCACACGTGGAACCGACACGTATCGTTACCCGGATGTCACGCAGCTGACGCAAGGTCAAGTGTATGATTTTTATGCCTCAGATCTGAAAGCAATTGGATGGTTGTCGTTGTTCTACATCATCTTACTGTTGCTTGCAGCAGGCTTAAACTGGATCCAACAGATTTTGCTTCAGCGTTCGGCCCATAAAATCGTCAAACGGATGCGGTTGGATGTATTTTCACATTTACAACGGTTGCCGGTCCGGTATTTTGATCAGACGCCAATCGGTAAAATCGTTAGTCGGGTGACCAATGATACGGAAACGATTCGTGATCTGTACCTCGGTGTGTTGGCACGCGTCTTTTCCGGACTCATCACGATGGCAGGAATCCTCGTGGCGATGTTTTTCCTTGATGTTCGTTTAGGGTTGGCCTCACTCGTCATCATTCCGATTGTCTACTTTTGGATTCAATTGTTCCAAAAACTAGCGACGGAAAACAACTTTAAGGTCCGATCACTTGTCGCCGATATGAACGGTCAATTAAATGAAAATATCCAAACGATGCCCATCATTCAAGCATATGCCCGGGAAAAAGAAGTCCTCGCGGAGTTTGAACAGAAAAACGAAGAAAACTATCAGACACGCTCGAAATTACTCCGACTGGAAGCGTTGATGTCGCATAACTTGTCATACTTCTTAAAAAACTTGACGCTCGCCTTATTGATTTGGGTCGTCGCCGGAAAAAGTTTGACGGACGGAACGTTTTTATCGCTTGGTATCCTATATGCCTACATCGATTATGTCTCCCGTCTATTTGAACCGGTCACTCAAATCATGAATCAGTTGTCCCCGCTTCAACAAGCCCTTGTCTCAGCAGACCGGATGTTCCAACTGCTGGATGAGAAGGGGGAAGATGTCGAAAAAGGACGTTTGCCGCGTTTTGCGGGTCGTGTCCAGTTCAAGCAAGTGGAATTCAGTTATGATCCCGGTCACCCGGTGTTGCAACAGATTGAGATCGAGGCGCGACCCGGTGCGACGATTGCTCTGGTCGGTCATACCGGCAGTGGGAAAAGTTCGATCATGAACCTGTTGATGCGTTTTTATGATCCGTCAGCAGGACAACTACTGATTGACGGACAAGATGTCACGACGTTGCCCAAACAAGCTGTCCGTGATCATATGGGGATCGTCTTACAAGATCCATTTTTATTCACGGGGACGATTCGGACGAACATCACGCTCGGTAATCCATCGACTTCGGACGAACGCATCCGGGAAGCGATCGTCGCGGTGGGTGCGGACCGATTCATCGACCGGCTCCCCAAAGGACTGGACCAACCGGTCATCGAAAAGGGAGCGACCTTGTCGGCCGGAGAACGGCAGTTGATCAGCTTTGCCCGTGCCCTGGCCTTCGACCCGGCAATTTTAGTGTTGGATGAAGCAACGGCCAGTGTCGATTCTGAGACGGAAGCGATGATTCAAGAAGCGTTGCTGACATTGACGAAAGGGCGGACGACGTTCATCATCGCCCACCGGCTATCAACGATCAAAGACGCGGATGAAATCATCGTCCTGGACCGCGGACAGATTGCTGAACGTGGGACACACGAAGAGTTATTAGGGAAACACCAGATTTATGCGAAAATGTATGCCTTACAAAGCAAACGGAATCTCGAACTGAAATCGAGCTAACAGGACCATTTTACTTCCTCTTTTCGTATATACTAATGACGAAGAGGGGGAGTTTTTTGATGGACACACGAATGAGTCAACTGTCGAAATATGAATTAGAGATGCTCGTGACGAAGTTGAACGAGCAAAAACGAAAAGCCGAGCAACATGGCAACATGAGTGAGGTTGAGGTCATCATCCGTAAAATCGCGATTGCCCAGAGTTATCTCGTCGATGCGAGTCGCTTCGAGACAGGACGGTTTTACCGGATTGATGGAGAAGAACTACGTTTCGAACTGCATTTCGTAAACGGGGTCATGGGCTGGGGACATTTTGAAGGGACAGTAAACGAAGTGGCGATTCCACTCGCCTTG
Source organism: Exiguobacterium antarcticum DSM 14480 (assembly GCF_000685865.1). Lineage (GTDB taxonomy): Bacteria > Bacillota > Bacilli > Exiguobacteriales > Exiguobacteriaceae > Exiguobacterium_A > Exiguobacterium_A antarcticum. The sequence continues at coordinate 224,844 of NZ_JMKS01000005.1, forward strand.
ATTCGAGAAGAGGAGGAATGACGATGGATCAAAATCGTTCAGAAGCACTAAAAGGACTGGCTGCAGAATTACAAAACGTCAACGAGACGTTGACACCACTCGAAGCTTTGACGTGGGTTGAAGTACTTTGGGAAGATTTCGAAGCGACACTTGCGCGGGCAGGAGAGAAATACCAAGGCGAAGCGGTTGCCGTTCGTTTCGTCCAACAACAAATCAAACAACACGGTGCGATGTTGCATCGTTTCAACACGACAAATGAAAAGTTCAAGCATCTGATGATTGGGCGCGACAGCCAGTCGTTCAACTAAATAAAGGACTCGCTCTTCGGAAGGATTTTTCCGAACAGAGCGAGTCCTTTATTCATAAGGCGGGAACAACTAGTTTTTTTTGTAACGTCCGTTCGCTGAAAACCCAACCCGTGTAAGAGCTGACGATTTGATGCGACGTCGCATCAATTCGGACGACCGCGACGAAGGGATACACTTCTTTCGTGAAATACCGTAAATTCGTGAAGCGATATTCGACGATGCCATCTTTTCGTGAAACGGTATACGTATGAATCTTCGAAAACTCAAGGAAAGCCTGCAAATCAGCGTTTTCTTTGACGAATTCATACAACTCGTCCCCATGAGGTTCCTCTTTGATGCGGAAGTTTCCGCACTCGACGACGTTTCCAGAATTGATTTTAACGACAGCATATTCGTTACGGAGGCGTGCCGCGACATGCCATTCATCCCATTTCATTCCGGGAGAAATAAACAATTTGTGGGCACCGCCGTAATAGCGGGCTGCCGTCGCTAGCGCATCATTCCGCAGTTTAAACTGGACGGCGTAGTAGATGATAACGATGGCGATCAGGATCGGAAAGATGACGATTGTCGCCCGGGTCAGTAACCAGATGCCAAACGCGCTATAATACATCGTGAACAGGTAGGGATCAAACGTATTGATGACGCCCCACCCAATCCAGGTTTTCTTGAACGGATGAAGTGCTTGTGTCCCGTAAGCATTAAACAGATCGACGAAGACATGAAGGGCGACAGCAATCTGTGCCATCAGCCATAATGAAGTAGGTGGAACACCAAACAAGGCGCCGATGACGATGGATAACAATAACGGCCAAGCGATCAAAGCAATCAATCCGTGTGATTTTCCACGGTGCTGTCTGAGATAGGCACTATTTCCTTTAAATTTAAATACAGTATCAAAGTCCGGAGCATGGGAACCGACCAGGGCCGTGGTTGTGACGGCGGCAAACAGCGTAGCGCTCGCGGCGACGTCAGGTTCAAGCGTAGAAATGGCGGCGAGGCAAAGTCCCATTCCGATATGCGTACCAGTATCCAATGCGAATTCGCTCCTCTATAAAAAATAATGAAAAAGTAATGAATCTCATTCATGATTTGAAAAATCAGTTACCTGCAAGTTGCATTTACTATAACGTATCAGACAGAAAAGAGGTAGAATTTTGACTCTCGTTAAAGAATATTTCACAAACTTCAATAAACAACATTTTACGACGGAACTGGTTCAATGGTTCTTACGTGAGCAACGACAATTGCCATGGCGGGAAACGAAAAACCCGTACCATATCTGGATCAGTGAAATCATGTTACAACAGACGCGGGTCGACACGGTAATTCCTTATTACCATCGTTTTACGGAACGTTTTCCGACACCACACGATTTAGCATCGGCCGATCAAAGTGAAGTCTTAAAATACTGGGAGGGTCTAGGGTACTATTCCCGAGTTAAGAATCTTCAAATCGCCGTTCAAGAAGTTGTTGAAAAATATGATGGAATCGTACCGGATGAGAAAGAACGATTTGAGAGTTTGCGTGGCGTGGGTCCTTACACGACAGGTGCCGTCCTTTCAATTGCGTACGGTCATCCGGAGCCGGCTGTCGACGGGAACGTCATGCGTGTATTATCCCGGGTTCTCGGGATTTATGACGACATCGCCGCACCAAAAACACGGAAAGTATTTGAAGCTGCTGTTCATGAATTAATTGACCATGCGGATCCGTCCAGCTTCAATCAAGGCTTGATGGAGCTTGGTGCGATGGTCTGTACACCAAAATCACCGATGTGTGGACTCTGTCCGGTCAACGATGTCTGTTTTGCCTATGACCGGTCCGTTCAAGCAGAGCTTCCTGTCAAAACAAAAAAAGGGAAGACACAGACAATTCAATATGATGCATTAGTGTATAAAGAAGACGGACGTGTGGCCGTCATGAAACGTCCGGATACTGGATTACTCGCAGGCATGTGGCAATATCCTTTAGTAGAGACGATGGACGACCAACCGGGAACGCTTGTCGGTAGTATTAAACATATCTTTTCACACCGGATTTGGGACATTACGGTTTACCGCGTCGAGACACAACCAACAGAAACTGTTTTGATGGACGAATCGACGTATGCCAAACAACCGATTTCTGTCGCGCAAATGAAAATTGATCGATTATTGAAAGGGGAATGAAGATGAAGCATTTTTTGACGGAAACGCGTGTGCCGACGACAAAGGACCAAGCCTGGTTATTTTTGAGCGATGCGAAAGCATTGACCGGTATGACGACTTTCCCAAAAGTACAAACGAGTGGCGATACGAGGACGTATGCCGGGAATACGATTCAGCTGAAGGTCGGTCTTCCGCCGATCTATGTGAAGTGGGATTCAATCATCCCGATGGTCGGCAGAGACGTGTTTGTCGACGTCGGAGTCAAGGTTCCGTTTCCGTTTTCGGTCTGGTGTCATACGCACCGTGTCGAGGAGCGGGTGGACGGTGTCTATATGGTGGATGATTTGATTTATAAATCGTATTTGCCGAAATGGTTCGTCGATCTCTTCATCCTGGGACCGATGTTCCGCCAACGGAAGCAAGCGATTTTACATCATTTTTCAAAATAAATACCAGTCATTTTCTTGAAAAAGTAGCCTTTCGTTTTTCATGTGTTCTGAAAATGGGTATAATAAGCACGAGAGTATAGAAAAAACTGAATAAAAAGCTTCAGAAAGGAGTAGCACATGAGTCGATTCCCAAAAGAAAGTAGCAAGATTGAGATTCAAAGTTTCAAACATAACGGCAGCTTACACAGAGTTTGGGAAGAAACGCTCGTGCTTAAATCGACGGAAGAAGAATTGATTGGATTCAATGACCGGATCATGGTCAGTGAATCGGATGGTCGTCAGTGGCGGACACGAGAACCCGCGATTTGTTATTTTTCGACAGAACTTTGGTTCAACGTAATTTGTATGATTCGCGAAGATGGAATCTACTATTACTGTAACTTAGGGTCACCTTCGACGTTTGATGAAAAGGATCGAGCAGTCAAGTACATTGATTATGATTTAGACATCAAAGTTTATCCAGACATGTCTTACATGATTTTGGATGAGGATGAGTACGAGAAACATCGCCGGGACATGAATTATCCGAAAGCGATTGATCGTATTCTCAAGGACAACGTCCAGATTTTGATTCAATGGATTCGGAGTCGCAAGGGTCCGTTTAATCCAGCATTCGTTGAAACGTGGTATCGTGAATACGAAACAAGATATCGGAGATGATGGTTCGCCATCGTCTTTTTTTAGTGGAAAGAAGGGAAACACATGAGTAGAAGTAGAAAAAAACAGATACCTTTAAAAGAAAGAGGTTCGATTCGGCGGTACATGGAATTCGTCAAACCCTATAAAAAGCAAATCCTTTTAACGGTGTTTGTCGGGATCATCAAGTTTTCGATTCCATTAGGGTTGCCACTGCTCTATAAATACATCATCGATAATCTTTTGGACGAAACGACGACGGTTCCATTGGCGGAACGCAGTAAAGAATTGGCCTATTTGATCGGAGCCGGATTCTTCGTCTTCCTTGTCGTTAAACCACCACTGGAATACATTCGGCAATACCTTGCTCAGTGGTCCGCATCGAAAATTCTATTTGATGTCCGAAATCGATTGTTTGATCATGTCCAGAAATTATCCTTACGATTTTATTCGAATTCCAAAACGGGGGAAGTCATCTCGCGGATCATCAATGACGTCGAACAGACAAAAGATTTTGTCGTGACCGGTTTGATGAACCTCTGGCTCGATATGATCACCATCTTGATTGCGATTGCCATCATGTGGACGATTGATCCCAAACTGACACTCGTTGCCATCATTCCGTTACCCTTTTACGCACTTGCCGTTAAATTCTTTTATGGGCGCCTTCGTAGTCTGACACGTGATCGTTCCGCGGCACTGGCCGAGTTGCAAGGACATTTGACAGAACGCGTCAACGGAATGGCCGTCATTCGGAGTTTTGCCCTCGAACCACATGAAAACCGGGCGTTCAAAAAACAAAATGATGGTTTTTTAAATGCCGCTTTACGGCAAACCAACTGGAATGCCCGAACGTACGTCGTCGTTTCGACGATTACCGACTTTGCACCGATTTTGATTTTTGGAGCAGCTGCCTTCCTTGTCTTGAATGGTCAAGAGTCCCTTGGGACGATGGTCGCCTTCATCGCCTATATTGATCGTCTGTACGCACCACTCGGCCGACTCGTCAACTCATCGACGACATTGACGCAATCGATTGCCTCGATGGACCGGATGTTTGAGTTTTTGGATGAACCGTATGACATTACAGAAAAAGCGACAGCTAAAAATCCGGGTGCTGTCAAAGGAAACGTCCAATTTGAAGATATCAGCTTTTCGTATGAAGAAGGGGGCGAACTGGCGATCAACCGGCTGACGCTAGATGTCCAAGCAGGTGAACGGATTGCCTTCGTCGGAATGTCGGGAGGCGGGAAATCGACACTCGTCAGTCTGATTCCCCGTTTTTATGATGTCTCATCCGGACGAATCACGCTTGACGGTGTCGACATCCGTGACTTGAAGTTGCGAGGACTGCGCGACCAAATCGGGATGGTCATGCAAGAATCGATTCTGTTTAGTGAATCGGTTGAAATGAATATCAAGATGGGGAATCCGGAGGCGACAGATGAACAGGTCATTGCTGCAGCCAAAGCCGCCAATGCCCATGAGTTCATCGAACGTTTGCAAGATGGCTATAAAACACCGGTCGGCGAACGGGGTGTCAAGTTATCGGGCGGACAAAAACAACGTCTCGCGATTGCTCGCGTGTTCCTCAAGAATCCACCGATTTTGATTTTGGACGAAGCAACGAGTGCGCTTGATCTAGAAAGCGAGTCCATGATCCAAGATTCATTGGCACGTCTTGCCAAAGGACGGACGACGTTTACCGTGGCCCACCGTCTTTCGACAATCACCGATGCCGATAAAATCGTCGTCATCGAAAATGGACAGATCACGGAAATGGGACGCCATGAAGAATTGATGCGTAAACGTGGCGCTTACTTCGAACTGTATGCGATTCAGAACTTAGAGCTCGTCGAATGAAAAAAAGGCTATTCCGAAAAAACGGAATAGCCTTTTTGTATTGGATTATAGTTGAGAAAAGGCACGATTCACGGCAACAATCGTCTCATCGATATCCGCTTCCGTATGAGCCGTCGTCAAGAACCACGCTTCATATTTCGAAGGGGCAAGATTGATGCCTTGTTCGAGCATTAATTTAAAGAAGCGGCCAAACAGTTCACTGTCAGCACGCTCAGCTCCTAAATAATCGACGACGGTCTCATTCGTGAAGTAGACCGTCAAGGCTCCTTTGAGACGGTTGATCGTAATCGTCACAGCATGCGTTTTGGCTGCTTCGAGGATACCTTGTTCGAGTTTTGCACCCAGTCGGTCGAATTCTTCGTAAACTCCGGGTTGTTCGAGTAATTCGAGGCAGGCGATTCCGGCTGCCATCGAAGCCGGATTTCCGGCCATCGTTCCTGCTTGATAGGCGGGACCAAGTGGGGCGACGTGTTCCATGATATCTTGACGCCCCCCATAGGCTCCAATCGGTAAGCCACCCCCGATGATTTTTCCGAGTGCCGTCATATCAGGACGGATGTTTAACAGTTCCTGTGCACTTCCATACATGAAACGGAACGCAGTGATGACTTCATCGTAGATGACGAGCGCACCATGTTCATGCGTAATGTCGTTGATGGCCTGAAGGAAACCGGGTTGTGGTTCGACGATTCCGAAATTGCCGACGATCGGTTCGACGAGGACACATGCGACTTGATCGCCCCACTCTGACATGATTTGACGATACGACTCAATGTCGTTGAACGGTGTCGTGATGACTTCTTTGGCTGTTGCTTTCGTCACACCCGCCGAGTCAGGCGAACCGAGTGTCGCCGGTCCACTTCCCGCTGCAATCAGCATCAAGTCGGAATGACCGTGGTAACAGCCACTGAACTTGACGACCAGTTCACGTCCGGTGTAGGCACGAGCGACACGAATCGTCGTCATGACGGCCTCCGTTCCGGAATTCGTGAATCGAACTTTTTCGAGTGAAGGAATTGCTTGCTGGAGCTTATGAGCGAAATCGATTTCTAAACGATGGGGTGTTCCATATAATAAACCGTTTCGTGACGCGTTTGTGATTGCTTCCGTGATATGTGGGTGACCATGACCGGTGATGATCGGACCATAAGCTGCTAAGTAATCGATATACCGATTGCCGTCGACATCGAAGAAGTAAGCCCCTTCACCACGTTCCATATACACCGGAGCGCCACCTCCGACTGCTTTATAAGAACGGGATGGGCTGTTCACACCACCGACGATACATTTTTGTGCCACTTCATATAACGCTTCAGAAGTTTTGCGACTTGTTTGAGTTGACATGAGGATTCCTCCAATCATTGATACGTGAAAAATATCACGATACGATTGTATCATGTCCGTCAAACGTGGAGCAGAGCCGTTGACGGAAAGAAAGAATGTAGGTAGACTAATTATAAAGATTACAATCTAATAATCAATGAAAGATAGAAATGAGGGGATGACGTGGCGAACGAAATGCTAGATGACGCAGTACGCTCTTTACGTGAATCAGGCGTTCGTATGACACCACAACGTCATGCGATTTTGGAATATTTAACGACGGGACATACACATCCGACAGCAGATGAAATTTATCGTGCGCTCGAACATCGTTTTCCAAATATGAGTGTGGCGACAGTTTATAATAACTTACGGGTATTCCGAGAAAAAGGAATCGTGGAAGAAATGAATTATGGAGATGCTTCGAGTCGCTTTGATTTCGTGACGACACGTCATTATCATATGATTTGTGAAGGTTGTGGAAAAATCGTCGACTTTAATTATCCGGTATTAGATGATGTGGAGACAGTTGCTGCGCACTTGACAGGATTTAAAGTAGATCGTCACCGTCTCGAAGTCTACGGGACTTGTCCCGATTGCCAATCGAACGTGCACTAAAAAACGAGCTTCCTTTAGCGGGGAGCTCGTTTACTGTGTTTATTGTATTTTTCATCAAATTCTTTTCCTTCGAGGTTTCGATCCATCGTCAATGGTTCGTCGCAATGCATACATAAATCAACCCGACCGAGAACTTTTGTTTCTTTCCCGCAGTTCGGACACGTGACGACTGCTGCTTTCGTCGACGTTAAACCAATCAAGAAATAGAGAGCTGTACTCGCTAGGACCATTACGAATCCGACGAGCATTAAAATGACCATGATGATTTCAAATTGTTTTAACAAAAGACCACCGTACATGACGAGCATTCCGCCAAACACTAAGAACATCGCTAAGTTACGGGCACGATTTATTTTGTTTTTACGTTGTTTTTTCACATGAATTCCCCCTGTAGCCAGTCTAGCATATTGTTGGAGCGAGTCTGAAGCAGGAACGATTGATTTTTTGTCGAAAATGGTAACGGACGAACGATCAAAAATCAGCAGGTCGAGTATGGAGTAGAGAAGGGTGAGAAGGAAATGGAGCAAGCAACACGAACGATCTATTCAGAATATGCCGCTTATCCGGACACACAAGGAATCATTTCTGTTGAAAAAAGACAGCCGCGGGACTCGTTGACCGATCAATTTGATGTCTTACTTTTAGTGATCACGCGAGACCCCTCCATTGAATGGACGGTCAAACATTATCGTCTGGATACATTACGAGTTTCATTACAACTCGTACACGAAGACGTGTTGTCGCGTTGGATGGTTTTAAATGCAAACCGACGGGCCGTGCATTGGATATCAGAAGGTTCGATTATCTTTGAACGAAATGACTATTTGACGAATTTGAAAAAGCAGTTATTAAATTTCCCGGAAACAGAACGGTGTTTACAGATGTCGTTATCATTCGCGAAATTGTTACGCCGTTTTCAAGATGGAAGAAACTTGTTCAGTCGTGGAAGTTATTACGATGCATATACACACGTCCACCATGCCCTGCATCATCTCGCCCGGTTATCTGTCTTGGAAAAAGGGGTACATCCGGAAGTCATCGTTTGGGAACAGGCACGGTTGGATGATCCGGATGTCTATAAGTTGTACGAACAATTATTATTAAGTGAAGAGACGCTAGAACAACGGATTCATCTTGCGTTGATTGGTTTAGAGCATTTGTTACAATCGAAAGTGTTGTCAGGTGGTAAGTATTTATTTGAGGTCATGCGAGAACGTGATCGTCCTTGGACGATGTATGAATTGATGGAGGAACAACGTCTGGAAGAATTAAAAGTCGACTTAAGTAGTCTGATTGATTTCTTTATCCGTAAAGGATTAGTTCGGATTTCTTATCAGCGAACAAAGGGATTAGGCGTTGAACTTGTAACGTATGAACCGGTCGTCTAATCGACCGGTTTTCACAATGAAAAAAGAAAAGATTAGGAAACCTATATATAGAAGGAAAAAATAATTCCCATTCTTTTTTAGAAAAATAGTTGACGTTGTTATCTCGAGATAGTATATTAATACATGTCGACAGGCGCATGCCGAAGACGCGATGAAAAACAATAAGGGAAAAACGATTGACGCATAAGTTGTTTCGTGATATCTTATTAAAGTCGCTGAAAACGACACGACGAACTTTGAAAACTGAACGATGAGGCAAAAAACGTATCTTCGGATACAAACAATGAATGAAGCGCAAGCTTCGTCAACGTGACTCCGGTCACAAAAACGAGCAAGTCAAACACTTTATGGAGAGTTTGATCCTGGCTCAGGACGAACGCTGGCGGCGTGCCTAATACATGCAAGTCGAGCGCAGGAAGCTCACGGAACTCTTCGGAGGGAAGTGAGGGGAATGAGCGGCGGACGGGTGAGTAACACGTAAGGAACCTGCCTTAAGGATTGGGATAACTCCGAGAAATCGGAGCTAATACCGGATAGTTCTTCAGACCGCATGGTCTGATGATGAAAGGCGCTTCGGCGTCACCTTGAGATGGCCTTGCGGTGCATTAGCTAGTTGGTGGGGTAATGGCCCACCAAGGCGACGATGCATAGCCGACCTGAGAGGGTGATCGGCCACACTGGGACTGAGACACGGCCCAGACTCCTACGGGAGGCAGCAGTAGGGAATCTTCCACAATGGACGAAAGTCTGATGGAGCAACGCCGCGTGAGTGATGAAGGTTTTCGGATCGTAAAACTCTGTTGTAAGGGAAGAATAGGCGTGAGAGGTAATGCTCACGCTATGACGGTACCTTACGAGAAAGCCACGGCTAACTACGTGCCAGCAGCCGCGGTAATACGTAGGTGGCAAGCGTTGTCCGGAATTATTGGGCGTAAAGCGCGCGCAGGCGGCCTTTTAAGTCTGATGTGAAAGCCCCCGGCTCAACCGGGGAGGGTCATTGGAAACTGGAAGGCTTGAGTACAGAAGAGAAGAGTGGAATTCCATGTGTAGCGGTGAAATGCGTAGAGATGTGGAGGAACACCAGTGGCGAAGGCGACTCTTTGGTCTGTAACTGACGCTGAGGCGCGAAAGCGTGGGGAGCAAACAGGATTAGATACCCTGGTAGTCCACGCCGTAAACGATGAGTGCTAGGTGTTGGGGGGTTTCCGCCCCTCAGTGCTGAAGCTAACGCATTAAGCACTCCGCCTGGGGAGTACGGCCGCAAGGCTGAAACTCAAAGGAATTGACGGGGACCCGCACAAGCGGTGGAGCATGTGGTTTAATTCGAAGCAACGCGAAGAACCTTACCAACTCTTGACATCCCCTTGACCGCTTGAGAGATCAAGTTTTCCCTTCGGGGACAAGGGTGACAGGTGGTGCATGGTTGTCGTCAGCTCGTGTCGTGAGATGTTGGGTTAAGTCCCGCAACGAGCGCAACCCCTATCCTTAGTTGCCAGCATTTAGTTGGGCACTCTAGGGAGACTGCCGGTGACAAACCGGAGGAAGGTGGGGATGACGTCAAATCATCATGCCCCTTATGAGTTGGGCTACACACGTGCTACAATGGACGGTACAAAGGGCAGCGAGACCGCGAGGTGGAGCCAATCCCAGAAAGCCGTTCCCAGTTCGGATTGCAGGCTGCAACTCGCCTGCATGAAGTCGGAATCGCTAGTAATCGCAGGTCAGCATACTGCGGTGAATACGTTCCCGGGTCTTGTACACACCGCCCGTCACACCACGAGAGTTTGCAACACCCGAAGCCGGTGAGGTAACCGCAAGGAGCCAGCCGTCGAAGGTGGGGTAGATGATTGGGGTGAAGTCGTAACAAGGTAGCCGTATCGGAAGGTGCGGCTGGATCACCTCCTTTCTAAGGAAAACGTCCCGTAAGGGACATGCCCATCGTTCAGTTTTGAGAGCTCGTCTCTCAGTCTCGATAAGAGACACTCGCACCTTGAAAACTGAAGACATCAACAAGACATCAAATTTTTTATAACCATGTCATTAGACGTGTGTTCTTAGAATACCAAAATGCTAGATCAAGGTATGAAGGGCGTACGGTGGATGCCTTGGCACTAGGAGCCGATGAAGGACGCGACGAACAGCGATATGCTTCGGGGAGCAGTAAGTATGCTTTGATCCGAGGATTTCCGAATGGGGGAACCCACCATCCGTAATGGGATGGGACATGTTACATGAATACATAGTGTAGCGTGAGGCAGACCCGGGGAACTGAAACATCTAAGTACCCGGAGGAAGAGAAAGCAAATGCGATTCCCTGAGTAGCGGCGAGCGAAACGGGAACAGCCCAAACCGGAGAGCATGCTCTCCGGGGTTGTAGGACACTCTATACGGAGTCAAAAAGGAAGACAGTAGGTGAACGACCTGGAAAGGTCGGCCGAAGAAGGTGACAGCCCTGTAGCTGAAACTGTTTTCCCTCCAGAGTGGATCCTGAGTACGGCGGGACACGTGAAACCCCGTCGGAATCCGGGAGGACCATCTCCCAAGGCTAAATACTCCCTAGTGACCGATAGTGAACCAGTACCGTGAGGGAAAGGTGAAAAGCACCCCGGAAGGGGAGTGAAATAGATCCTGAAACCGTATGCCTACAAGTAGTCAGAGCCCGTTAATGGGTGATGGCGTGCCTTTTGTAGAATGAACCGGCGAGTTACGATAGCGCGCGAGGTTAAGCTGATGAGGCGGAGCCGTAGCGAAAGCGAGTCTGAATAGGGCGCCATAGTGCGTTGTCGTAGACCCGAAACCAGGTGATCTACCCATGTCCAGGATGAAGGTCAGGTAACACTGACTGGAGGTCCGAACCCACGCACGTTGAAAAGTGCGGGGATGAGGTGTGGGTAGCGGTGAAATGCCAATCGAACCTGGAGATAGCTGGTTCTCCCCGAAATAGCTTTAGGGCTAGCCTCGAGGTTGAGAGTTCCGGAGGTAGAGCACTGATTGGACTAGGGGCCCCCACAGGGTTACCGAATTCAGTTAAACTCCGAATGCCGGCAACTTATACTCGGGAGTCAGACTGCGAGTGATAAGATCCGTAGTCAAGAGGGAAACAGCCCAGACCGCCAGCTAAGGTCCCAAAGTGTATGTTAAGTGGAAAAGGATGTGGCGCTGCCTAGACAGCTAGGATGTTGGCTTAGAAGCAGCCACCATTCAAAGAGTGCGTAATAGCTCACTAGTCGAGTGGCGCCGCGCCGAAAATGTAACGGGGCTAAACATACCACCGAAGCTGCTGATTCCGTAAGGAATGGTAGGGGAGCGTTCCAAACCGCTGTGAAGCTGTACCGTAAGGAGCAGTGGAGCGTTTGGAAGTGAGAATGCCGGTGTGAGTAGCGAAAAGAGGGGTGAGAATCCCCTCCGTCGAAAGCCCAAGGTTTCCTGAGGAAGGCTCGTCCGCTCAGGGTTAGTCTGGACCTAAGCCGAGGCCGAAAGGCGTAGGCGATGGATAACAGGTTGATATTCCTGTACCACCGATCCACCGTTTGAACAATGGGGGGACGCAGGAGGATAGTGACGCATGCGGATGGAAGTGCATGTGTAAGTTTCGAGACCGTCTGATTGGCAAATCCGTCAGGCACCAAAGTCGAGGAACGATGCGGAGTCCCGTAGGGACGAAGGTCACGATTTCACACTGCCAAGAAAAGCCTCTAGTGAGGTGGAAGGTGCCAGTACCGTAAACCGACACAGGTAGGCGGGATGAGAATTCTAAGACGCGCGGGATAACTCTCGTTAAGGAACTCGGCAAAATGGTCCCGTAACTTCGGGAGAAGGGACGCTCTACATTGAGTAGAGCCGCAGTGAATAGGCCCAAACGACTGTTTAGCAAAAACACAGGTCTCTGCTAAATCGCAAGATGACGTATAGGGGCTGACGCCTGCCCGGTGCTGGAAGGTTAAGGGGATGGGTTAGCGCAAGCGAAGCTTTGAACCGAAGCCCCAGTAAACGGCGGCCGTAACTATAACGGTCCTAAGGTAGCGAAATTCCTTGTCGGGTAAGTTCCGACCCGCACGAAAGGCGTAACGATTTGGGCACTGTCTCAACGAGAGACCCGGTGAAATCATAGTACCTGTGAAGATGCAGGTTACCCGCGACAGGACGGAAAGACCCCATGGAGCTTTACTACAGCCTGATATTGAGGCTTTGTGCATGATGTACAGGATAGGCGGGAGACGTCGAGACCGGAGCGCCAGCTTCGGAGGAGTCACCCTTGGGATACCGCCCTTCATGCATAGAGTCTCTAACTCGCAGCCGTCATCCGGCTGGAGGACCGTGTCAGGCGGGTAGTTTGACTGGGGCGGTCGCCTCCTAAACAGTAACGGAGGCGCCCAAAGGTTCCCTCAGAATGGTTGGAAATCATTCGTAGAGCGCAAAGGCAGAAGGGAGCTTGACTGCGAGACCTACAAGTCGAGCAGGGACGAAAGTCGGGCTTAGTGATCCGGTGGTTCCGCATGGAAGGGCCATCGCTCAACGGATAAAAGCTACCCTGGGGATAACAGGCTGATCTCCCCCAAGAGTCCACATCGACGGGGAGGTTTGGCACCTCGATGTCGGCTCATCGCATCCTGGGGCTGGAGTAGGTCCCAAGGGTTGGGCTGTTCGCCCATTAAAGCGGTACGCGAGCTGGGTTCAGAACGTCGTGAGACAGTTCGGTCCCTATCCGTCGTGGGCGCAGGAAATTTGAGGAGAGCTGTCCTTAGTACGAGAGGACCGGGATGGACGCACCGCTGGTGTACCAGTTGTTCCGCCAGGAGCATCGCTGGGTAGCTACGTGCGGACGGGATAAATGCTGAAAGCATCTAAGCATGAAGCCCCCTCCAAGATGAGATTTCCCTTTGAGTAATCAAGAAAGACCCCTCAGAGACGATGAGGTAGATAGGTCACGGGTGGAAGCATGGCGACATGCGGAGCTGAGTGATACTAATCGGTCGAGGCCTTGTTCTAGCAGATGATCTTGTTGATGACTTCAGTTTTGAGGGCGCGAGCTTTTCAAAAAAGTTCTTGACGTTATGGAAACATAATGTTAAGATGATAGATGTCTGGTGGCGATAGCCAAGTGGTCACACCCGTTCCCATGCCGAACACGGAAGTTAAGCACTTGAACGCCGAAAGTAGTTGGGGGCTTCCCCCTGTGAGGATAGGACGCTGCCAGGCGATCGTTCCGCAATAGCTCAGTGGTAGAGCAACCGGCTGTTAACCGGTAGGTCGTAGGTTCAAATCCTACTTGCGGAGCCATTATATTTACTTCTTCACCACAAGCAATGGAGAGCTGTCCGAGTGGCCGAAGGAGCACGATTGGAAATCGTGTAGGCGTCATAAGCGTCTCAAGGGTTCGAATCCCTTGCTCTCCGCCATAACATTTTCAATTTTAAGATGGCCCGTTGGTCAAGCGGTTAAGACACCGCCCTTTCACGGCGGTATCACGGGTTCGATTCCCGTACGGGTCACCATTTTTATTAGCGCGGGGTGGAGCAGTCTGGTAGCTCGTTGGGCTCATAACCCAAAGGTCGTCGGTTCAAATCCGGCCCCCGCAATTACATACGGTCCTGTGGTGTAGCGGTTAACATGCCTGCCTGTCACGCAGGAGATCGCGGGTTCGAATCCCGTCAGGACCGCCATTGTTAAGGCTTTGTAGCTCAGTCGGTAGAGCAGAGGACTGAAAATCCTCGTGTCGGCGGTTCGATTCCGTCCAAAGCCACCATATGATTTTCAAATGATTTTCCCATTGTGGGGGGGTAGCGAAGTGGCTAAACGCGGCGGACTGTAAATCCGCTCCCTCGGGTTCGGCGGTTCGAATCCGCCCCCCCCCACCACTCTTAGGGGCATAGTTTAGCGGTAGAACTACGGTCTCCAAAACCGTCAGCGCGGGTTCGATTCCTGCTGCCCCTGTTTTATTATTATGGCGGTTGTGGCGAAGTGGTTAACGCACCGGATTGTGATTCCGGCATTCGTGGGTTCAATTCCCATCAGTCGCCCTTTTATTATTGGGCTGTGGCCAAGTGGTAAGGCACTGGATTTTGATTCCAGCATGCGAAGGTTCGATCCCTTCCAGCCCAGCTTTTGTGCGGAAGTAGTTCAGTGGTAGAATACGACCTTGCCAAGGTCGGGGTCGCGGGTTCGAATCCCGTCTTCCGCTCCAATAAGTGGCGCCATAGCCAAGTGGTAAGGCAGAGGACTGCAACTCCTCTATCGTCAGTTCGATTCTGACTGGCGCCTCCAATTTCTAATTTAATGTTTATGCAAGAGATTGTGCCGGTGTGGCGGAACTGGTAGACGCGCACGACTCAAAATCGTGTTCCTTTGGAGTGTCGGTTCGATTCCGACCACCGGTATCTTGCGGGTGTAGTTTAGTGGTAAAACCTCAGCCTTCCAAGCTGATGATGAGGGTTCGATTCCCTTCACCCGCTTTTACCTTTGTTACAATCTCAAGATTCACCTGATTATGCGGGTGTAGTTTAGTGGTAAAACCTCAGCCTTCCAAGCTGATGATGAGGGTTCGATTCCCTTCACCCGCTTACCTGAAAAGAGCAACGTGTCGTTTTTAATTGACACATTGCTCTTTTTGTTTAGAAATGAAAAAATGATGGGAAAGGAGCGATATGATGGATGGAGCGGCATTAAAAGCTCAGTTGCAGGCGTATGCAACGGAAATTGGGATTGATGAATTCCGTGTCACGACGGCAGATCCTTTTTTAGTGATGAAACAACGACTCATTCAACAACAAGAAAAGGGATATGCGTCGGGTTTTGAAGAACCTGATTTAGATCGGCGAACAACCCCGACGCTGTTATTGGATGATGCAGTATCGATCATTGCGATTGCCGTTGCTTATCCAAGTAAACTAAAGGATGCTCCACGTGGCAAAGAAGGGGAACGACGTGGAATTTTCGGTCGTTCTTCCTGGGGGCTGGATTACCATCAAGCTTTAAAAAACCGGCTCATGCTTCTCGAGGAAAAAATACACACACTCTCTCCAGGGAGTCAGACACGTTCGATGGTCGACACAGGAGAGTTAGTCGACCGGGCAGTCGCAGAACGGGCGGGAATCGGATTTAGCGGAAAGAATTGTTCGATCATCAGTGAGACCCACGGCTCCTATCTCTATCTAGGTGAGCTGATCACAGATTGTTATCTGCCGCCAGATGAGGCGGTAGAAGAGTTGTGTGGATCCTGTACGAAATGTATGGATGCTTGTCCGACAGATGCACTGGTCGAGCCCGGTGTAATTGATGCGAAACGCTGTATCTCGTTTATTACACAAACCAAAACGCTGATTCCGGAAGACTTCCGTTATGCGCTTGGAAATCGGTTATATGGCTGTGATACGTGTCAACAAGTCTGTCCCTACAATCGAAAAAAACACGCAACGCAACATGCAGAACTTCAACCGGATCCAGAACAGGTTAAACCGTTACTGATTCCATTACTGTCACTCAGTAACCGGGAATTCAAGACACGATTTGGTTCCTTATCTGGTGCATGGCGTGGGAAAAAACCGATACAACGAAATGCGGTTTGCGCTTTGGTTCATTATCAGGACCGGACGGCACTTGATGCCTTACGCACGATGGCAGAAACGGATCAGCGGGAAGATATGCGTGCTTTAGCAATTTGGGCAATTGGAAGAATTTCCGGTCAAGAAGCCGAGGGATATGTTCAAGATCGTTTGTCGGTAGATGCGGCAAACGATGTTCAAGTAGAAGGAGCACGTTTACTCGACGAATGGAGGGCGGAACGTGCCGTATCATCAACTGAAGTGTAGTTTTGGTGAACTGCTTGTCGCCTGGAATGATGATGAGCAAGTAGTTTATCTAGATTTTGGGCTCGACAAGACCCGCCTTGGACGCTATCTTGGGAAAGATAGTTATGAGCAAGCACCGTTACCGGAAACACTTGCCGCGGCATTCGAAGCTTATGAGAACGGATGTCCGGAGGCATTTGATACGGTTCCTTGCCGCCTAGACGTGACGGATTTTCAACGACGTGTCTTAACGGCACTGCGAACGATTCCGTTCGGACAAACGGCAAGCTATGGACAACTCGCACGGATGATTGGTTCTGACAAGTCAGCTCGTGCTGTTGGCGGAGCACTCAATCGAAATCCAATTGCTTTGATTTATCCGTGCCACCGGATCATCGGGGCATCCGGTAAGATGACAGGTTTTGCTAGTGGTATTGCCCAAAAAGAAGCGCTACTTGCGCACGAGTCAGGAGAGAATATTTAATGGCTATTCATGTAGTAATGTATCAACCAGAAATCCCGCAAAACACAGGAAACATCTCACGGACATGTGCGGCGACACATTCGGTCTTACATTTAATTCGTCCACTCGGTTTTTCGACGGATGACAAACAACTCAAACGAGCAGGCCTTGATTATTGGGAGTTCGTAGATGTGCGTTACCATGATTCGTTAGAAGAGTTATGGAGCAAACACCCGGACGGGACGTTTTATTACATCACGAAGTATGGCGAAAAATATCCTAGCCAAGTGGATTTATCCAATGTCGAAGAAGATTACTTTTTTGTATTCGGACGTGAAACGAAAGGACTCCCTTTAAACGTCATCGATGAAAATCTCGACCGTTGCATTCGTCTGCCGCAGTCGAATCTCGTTCGTTCGTTGAATGTATCGAACACAGCGGCCATCATTGTGTATGAAGCGTTACGCCAGCAAGGTTACGCAAACTTACTATGAATCAACAAATCCCCCTGTCCCGAACTAACGGGCAGGGGGATTGTTTTATTCGTTACCTTCAGGTTTTTTGTTGTAGCCTGCGGTGAAAATCGCTGTCAAGAAAGCGAGACTAACGCCTACCATTAAAATAAATGCCATTTTTGCTTCCCCCTTTAGTCTCAATAACCGATATAATCTATTATAGTATACTTGTTAGTGTAATTGTGTGCTACATATGAATTTTCTATGAATGGAGACCGAACATGCGGACGAACGTCTACTTATTGAGTTATGCCCCTTTGATCAGTATCTTGCTGTTTAGCACGTCACTTGCGATTGCTACGTCCGAGCTGGCGCTTACTTGGTTAAACGATGTCGGGGTATATGACGAGCTGCTGCAAATCCTCAGTGCACGGAATACGAAGTTGTTGGTCTGGCTTGGTTTTTTGATCGTCTATTTCATGATTTTCAGTTCCTTGAAACTGATTTCCGATACGATCAATCAGCTTGGATTTGCTTTTTTCATCAAAGAGCAAGTTGGAACGACTTTGAGCCTGTTACGTCCGGGCAGTATTTTATTATTGATTGGCGGATGTATCAGCTTTGCCTTCATGACATCGTTCCCACTCGTCTGTCTGGTATTAGCGATCTCTTTTTTGATTTACTTTTTCTTTTACGTGTTTCAAATCAGTAAGATGACGACTTCAGCAGGAGCAATCGGATTAGTTGTATTTCTTTTTCTCGCCTGGGGTATGCTGTTGGCTGGACTTGCATGGGTCGGCTTAAGTTTATTCAATTCACTTGGAGAAGCGGTCCTGTTCCCGAAGTGAATCATCGTAAGATTTCTGCCCATGTCTTGACTTGAAGCGTGCTGTTGGCTTCAACAGGAAAAGCTCGAGGAAGATCCGCGCCGAGCCAAATGCCACCAACGTGTTGATCCTTCATGCCGACGAACCACATGTCCTTGTTATCGTTTGTCGTGCCTGTCTTTCCACCGATATAGGCAGGCCGTGTATCATAGCCGAGACGTCCGGTACCGTACGTCATGACGTTATGGAGTCCTTTCCGTAGTAACTGGTTCGTTCGACTGGACCAAATCCGGTCCGTCTGCAGCGAATGGCGGTAAAGAGTCCCTTGATCCGTCGTGATGGTCCGAATCATCGAGGACGGACTGTAGAGGCCATCGTTGACGAACGTCGTATAGGCATTGGTGAGCTCAAGCGGACTGACGCCATATTTCAGGCCGCCCAGAGCACTGTTGTATGAATTGTCTTCATCGGTCCATTGACTGAACCGAAACGGTCGAATCGTCTTTAACCCTTCGTTAAACGAAACCGCAAAGGCACGTAAGGCCGGCGTATTATAGGAATAGGCGATTGCATCCGCAATCGTCACGCGCCCGAGTATCCGGTTACTGCTATTTTGTGGACAATATCCATCAAAACAGACGGGGCTTCCGTCCAAGCGACTCGTTAACGTTTTTTTCGTTTTTTCGAGATAGGGTCCATAGACGAGTAACGGTTTTAACGTTGATCCAGGTTGTCGATAAGACTGGACGGCTCGATTCAGTTGTCCCGGTAAAGTCGATTTGTTCCCGACGAGGGCCGTGACTCCACGGGACCTTCCGTCAATTCCGACGTAAGCGCCTTCAATCGGACTGGGAAGTTGTTGAATCGCTTGTTTCGCCCGTGTTTGTTCCGCAGGGTCGAGATAAGTCTCGATGACGGCACCATGCTGATGCAGATATTGTTTCGCCTCTGAGGAACTGATGTTTTGGACGGAAGCCGTGTGACGAATGGCTTCCGATACACTAGCATCGATGTAGTCCGGATAACGGATCAGAGGTTTACGGAACGTGACTTGAACCGGTTGCTTACGTGATTTGCTTGAGATATCACGTGTCTGTTCTAACGCCTTTAAGATCCGTTGTTGCCGTTTACTCGTATTTTTCGGGAAACGTAACGGATCATAAAGGGACGGATTGTTCGGAATCGCAGCTAAATAACTGACTTCCGCCCAGTTCAAATCGGTGGCATGTTTGCCGAGATACGACGTCGCGGCCAACTCGATCCCGTAGATATTATTGGCAAAGTAGGCTTGATTGACATAGGCTGTCAAAAGTTCTTTTTTTGAATATTTTTGTTCGAGTGAAATCGAAATCAAGATTTCTTTTATTTTTCTAGTATATGTTTTTTCAGTGGAGAGATACGTCATTCGGGCTAATTGTTGGGTGATCGTACTCCCACCCTGGCCTTTACTATCACCCGTTTGGTTTTCTGTGAAGGCCCGTAAAATGCCCGTGATATCATACCCGTCATGCTGGTAAAATCGCCGGTCTTCAATCGCGATGAAAGCCTGTTCGATTTTTGGTGGTAACGCACTTGGCGTTAAATCGTTTCGTCGTAACCCATCGTATAATTCAAGGCGCTCTTTTTGATACGTGACGGTAATTGGTTGGTAAGAAGACAGAGGTCGATCGGTCGTCTGTTGATCCGCCCAAGTGAATAAATCCGAAGCGACGTTTAACTGATCACGAACCGAAAATAATGTCATGACTAAACCAAGTGCTAAAGCAACTACTAAAACATATCCTGTCGTAATTCTCATGTAAACTCCTTTCAAAAGGCATTTCATCCCTATTATCGGTCTTTTTTAGGGAAAACAGTAGAATTTTTTAGAAATTTGTATTTTAATAAATCTATTTTGCAGGAATGTTATATTAAAAAGAGAAAAGGTGGGTATATAAGAGTATCTGTATAAATTAGATCATACGACTATTGTAAAAAAAGAGCATGAAACTGGAGGGGACGAAATGGCTAAAAAGAATGTCGTCGCGATGTTGCTTGCGGGCGGAGAAGGAAAACGTCTAGGAGCACTTACGAAACATACTGCAAAACCGGCGGTCGCGTTTGGAGGGAAGTATCGGATCATTGATTTCCCATTATCGAACTGTACGAACTCAGGAATCGATACAGTAGGGGTTTTAACACAATATGAACCACTCGAACTCAACCGTTACCTTGGAATCGGAAGTGCGTGGGATCTCGACCGACGAAATGGCGGATTAACGATTCTTCCTCCGTACCAGGCCCAAAACGGAAAGAACTGGTATGAAGGGACGGCTAACGCCATCTACCGGAATATGAGTTACATCAATCAATACCATCCCGACTATGTGCTCGTGTTGTCAGGGGATCATATTTATAAAATGGACTACGAAAAAATGATCGAAGAACATCGCCAAGGCGGAGCAGACGTTACCATCTCTGTCCGTGAAGTCCCATGGGAAGAAGCTCCGCGCTTCGGGATTCTAAATACAGATGACGATCTTCGAATCAATGAATTCGAAGAGAAACCAGAAAACCCAAAATCGAACTTAGCGTCGATGGGGATTTACGTCTTTAACTGGGATATCTTGAAACGTCACTTGATTCAAGATGCAGGCGATGCGGAATCAAGCTTTGACTTTGGAAAAAACATCATTCCGAACATGTTGTTTGAAAACTTGAACATTCGTGCGTATAAATTCAAAGGGTACTGGAAAGACGTAGGAACAATTCAATCACTTTGGGAAGCAAACATGGACTTGCTTGCAGCAGACCCTGAGTTTGATCTGTACGAACCTTCATGGAAAGTACATTCCGTCAACCCGAATCAACAACCACAATACATTGGAAATAACGCCGAGATTGAGACTTCGATCATCAATGAAGGATGCCATATCGAAGGTGAAATCAACCATTCGGTTCTGTTTTATGGAGTCGATGTCGCAGAAGGATCACTTGTCAAGGATTCAGTCATCTTCCCGAACGTCAAGATTGGGAAAGACGTCACGATTCACCGGGCGATTCTCGCGGACGGTGTAGTGGTGGAAGATGGTGCGACGATCGGAACACCAAATGGTGAAGTGTTCGTCATCGAAGCCAACAGCGTCATCAAGAAAAATGAAGTCATCAAAGAAGCGATCCAATAAGGGGGAAGTACCGATGAAAACAGATTTACTAGGGGTTATCAATCTGAGCGGAGAAGAAGGATTCTTTAAAGAATTGACAGAACACCGAAACCTAGCCGCTGTACCGTTTGCGGGTCGTTATCGGTTAATCGATTTCACGTTGACGAACATGGTTCAAAATGAGATTGCGAATATCGGTGTCTTTACACTTGAAAAATACCGGGCAATGATGGATCACCTCGGTTCCGGTAAGGAGTGGGATTTGGACCGTTCGAACGGTGGACTCTACATCTTCCCACCAGCCTTATCGCAAGATGCGCATGAATTCCGCGGCGATCTGTCGAACTTCCATTTACACCGTGACTTCTTCTTACGGAGTAAAGAAAACTATGTCGTCATCTCTGGATCAAATATCTTGTCGGCAGTCGATTATCGCGATGTCCTCCGGGAACATAAAACATCGAATGCAGACATCACGGTCGTCTATACGAAACGTGATTTACCATGTAACTATTGCCGTCCGATCCGTTTCAGTGAACAAAACCGAGTGACGGCAATCGGTTCACGTGGATATGAACCGTCAGATGAGACGTTCTACATGGAGACGGTCGTGCTTTCAAAAAACCTGTTTGTCCGTCTCGTTGACGAAGCGATCGGTCGCGGAGAATATGATTTACTGCAAAGCATCATCCGTTCGCAGTTAAACCGACTGCATGTCCATGGTTACGAACATACAGGGACATCACAAGTCATTCATTCACTTCGTTCGTACTACCGCGAAAGCATGTTGCTGCTCGAACAGTGGGGAGCGATCAACGATTTCCAACATGTCTATACGAAGATCAAACACGAACCACCGACCCGTTACTTACCGGGATCAACGATCAAGAACTCACTGGTTGCAAACGGCTGTAAGTTAGAAGGGACCGCGACGGACAGCATTCTCTTCCGTGGAGTCAAGGTCGGGAAACATGCCCGCATCAAAAACTCGATCATCATGCAAAAATCAATCATCGAAGAAGGCGCTGTCGTCGAATACGCGATCCTTGACAAAGAGGTAACGGTTAAACGTGGACAAGTCATCCGCGGAACGGCTGAAGAACCGATTGTCATCAAAAAACAAACAATCGTTTAAAAGGGGATGTCATCATGAAGGTATGGTTTGCTGCCACAGAAGCGACACCATTCATCAAGACAGGGGGGCTAGCTGACGTCGTCGGCTCGCTCCCTTTAGCGCTTGCTGAAGAAGGTGCGGAAGTTTCGGTCATCTTGCCGAACTATGGTCAAATAAAAGAGCAATATAAGTTAGAGATGGAGTTTCTGTTTGATTTCATCGTTCCAGTCGGGTGGCGTCAACAATTTGGCGCAGTCCTACGCTTGAAACAAGATGGCGTGACATTTTATTTCATTGACAATGAATATTACTTCAAACGGGATGGCGTGATTTACGGTCATTATGATGATGCCGAGCGGTTCGCCTATTTTTCGAGAGCAGTTCTCGAAATGGTTCAACGTGTCGAAGAATCGGAAGTACCGGATATCATTCATTGTCATGACTGGCAGACGGGTGTCCTTCCTGCCTTTTTACGGATTCATTATCAACACCTCAACCGCTATCATGACATCAAGACAGTCTTTACGATCCATAACCTGCAATACCAAGGTGTTTTCCCGGAAGAAGTCCTGGGCGATCTGCTTGGTCTTAGCCATGAACACTTCACGGCAGACGGTATCGCACACAATGGTCTGGTCAACTACATGAAAGCGGGACTTGTGCACGCCAATCAGATTACGACGGTCAGTCCGTCCTATCGTGATGAAATCATGGATCCATACTACGGTGAGACGTTAGAGCCCGTTTTACAGCATCGTGCAGTAGATGTGCGGGGGATTCTTAACGGAATCGATTACCGACAGTTTAGTCCTGAGACGGATGAACATTTAGTGGAAAACTATGATGTCAAAACGGCAGAAGCCGGAAAAGCCGTGAACAAAGCTGCGTTGCAAGAAGAACTGGGATTACCGATCAATCCCGATGTGCCACTCTTTGGATTTGTGTCGCGTCTCGTCGACCAAAAAGGAATCGATTTACTCGCGCATATCTTACCTGACCTATTTGAACTGGATGCCCAGTTCATCATCCTTGGTTCAGGAGAAGCGGAGTATGAAGGATTATTCCAGCACGCTTCAACGATTCGTCCGGATAAAGTAGCCTCGTATATCGGATTTGATGTTGGGCTAGCCCAACGGATTTATGCCGGAAGTGATGCGTTCTTAATGCCGTCTCGTTTCGAACCGTGTGGACTCAGTCAATTGATTTCGATGAAGTATGGTTCGTTGCCTGTTGTCCGTGAAACAGGTGGGTTACGCGATACGGTTCAACCGTTTAATCAGTTCACATTAGAGGGAAATGGTTTCTCGTTCTCGAATTATAATGCACAAGAGTTTTTAGATGCGATCAAACGAACGATCGATACGTATCATGATAAGCCGGTCTTCCAGCACTTGATTGAAACAGCGATGGAAGAAGATTTCAGTTGGATTCGTTCAGCTGACGAGTATTTGGCGCTTTATCGTTTAATCGCACCGTCTGTCGACTGATTGGGATTACGGGAAATGGGGTTTTTTGATGTTCAAAGACAAAGAGAAGTTCAAGAAGAGGTTTAATGAACGATTTATTTCGATGCATGGTAAGGCGATGGAAGATGCGACAGAAAATGATGTCTATCAGACGTTAGCTTACATGGTGCGGGAATACGTTACATCGGACTGGATGCGGACAAAGGAAACGTATATTCATAAAAAAAGCAAACAAGTCTATTATTTTTCACTTGAATTTTTACTTGGTCGGTTCCTGTACAACAACTTGCTGAGTCTAGATGTGTTAGAAGACGTCCGGAGTGGTCTTGAAGAACTTGGGTATGATTTGGCAGACTTGACGGAAGAAGAACCGGAACCGGGGCTTGGGAACGGGGGACTAGGGCGTCTAGCGGCCTGTTTCCTTGATTCACTCGCAGCACTCGGCTTGCCTGGTCACGGAAACGGGATCCGCTACCAATATGGTCTCTTCAAACAAAAGATCATCGACGGATATCAGGTCGAGTTACCGGATAACTGGCTGAAAAACGGCAACATGTGGGAAATTAGACGGTCGGACAAGGCTGTTGATATCCCATTTGGCGGTCACGTCTGGTTAGAAGAAGTCGAGGGTGGTGGTTATCGTGTCCACCACGAGCCAGCTGAGATCGTCCGGGCTGTCCCGTATGATATGCCAATCGTCGGATATCAAAATGGGATCGTCAACAATCTGCGCCTCTGGAGTGCAGAGTCTCCGTACGACGACGATGAGCTGTTGAATCAACACCGAGGAAACTATAAAGATTTGCTCGTCCACAAACAATCGATCCAGACGATTTCTGAATTCTTGTATCCAGACGATACGACGTATGAAGGAAAAGTCTTACGTCTGAAACAACAATATTTCTTTGTCTCAGCCGGATTACGAAGTATTTTGTTGTCACATAAAAAACGCAATACATCGTTTAAGCATCTTGGAAACCAAATTGCGATCCATATCAACGATACGCATCCTGTCGTGGCGATTCCGGAACTGATGCGGATTTTGATTGATGAAGAGGGATATGCCTGGGAAGAAGCGTGGCGGATTACGAAAAGCGTCATGTCGTTTACGAACCATACCTTACTTTCGGAAGCACTGGAACGTTGGCCGGTCGATCTGTTCCGCAATCTGTTGCCGCGTATCTATCTGATCATCGAAGAAATCAATCGTCGGTTCTGTAAGGATGTGCTTGATAACTATCCCCACTTGGAATCGAACATGGGAGAAATTGCCATCATAGCGGACGGTATGATCAACATGGCGAACTTAGCGGTCGTTGGGACACATTCGACGAACGGTGTCGCACAGATTCATACGGAAATCCTGAAACAACGGGAAATGCGTTTGTTTTATGAAATGTTTCCCCTTCGTTTTAACAACAAGACGAATGGCATCACACACCGTCGTTGGTTCTTGCTGTCGAATCCGACACTTGCGAATCGTGTCACCGAGGCGATTGGGGACAGTTGGATCAATCATCCGTCAGATTTACAAAAATTGACGAAGTTTGCTGAGGATCCGATACTTCAACAAGATATCCAAGCAATCAAACTAGCGAGCAAAAAAGAGCTAGCCGAGTTGATTGAAACAGAAACGGGAATCGTCGTCGATCCACATTCGATTTTTGATGTCCAAGTGAAACGACTCCATGCGTATAAACGACAGTTACTTAATGCTCTGCACATTCATTCTTTGTATTATCGCCTAAAAGAAGACAAGTCGTTTAAGATGACACCCCGGACATTTATTTTTGGGGCAAAGGCGGCACCGGGTTACCACTACGCCAAAGAAGTCATTCGGTACATCAATGCGCTTGCTAAACTCATCAATACGGATCCGGAAGTCAGTCCGTACATGAAAGTCGTATTCCTTGAGAACTACCGCGTCTCATTAGCCGAAAAGATTTTCCCGGCGAGTGATGTCAGCGAACAAATTTCAACGGCCAGTTATGAAGCATCTGGCACAGGAAACATGAAGTTTATGATGAACGGAGCCTTGACGGTCGGGACGCTTGATGGAGCGAACATCGAGATCCGTGACGAGGTCGAAGATGCGAACATCTTCATCTTCGGACTGACGCCGCAAGAAGTCATGAATTATAAGCAGTACGGAGGATACAGTGCGTACGATCAGTACAGTGCGCAACCGGAACTTCGTCGCATCATCGACAGCCTTGTCGATGGCTCTGTATTCCCGACAGGTGAATTTCAGGCGATATATGATTCCTTGTTGACCTACAATGACGAGTATTTGATTCTAAAAGATTTCCTATCGTATCAACAAGCACAAGAACGAATTGGTCGCGCGTACCAAAATCCGGAAAAGTGGTACAAGATGGTCATCATGAATATCGGGAAATCAGGTGTCTTCTCGAGCGACCGGACGATCAAGGAATATGCAAACGCGATCTGGAATATCAAGCCAGTCCAAATGTAAAGAAAGTCCGATCGGAATCGGACTTTCTTATGATAATCAGGTTCACTTAGTGATGTCATTTGTCTGACTGATCCAGTCGCTATAGGATCCAGCGTATAACCTGACATCGGTTTTCCCTAATGCATGAAGGGCTAGGACGTTGACGCAGGCCGTGATACCGCTACCGCAATATAGAATCGGTGAATCGGCATCAAGAAGGTCGGCGTACAGTTCTTTCAGGTCTTCTGCATCCTTTAAGCGTCCGTCAGGTGAAATCGCGTCTTCAAAAAAACAATTTACAGCACCGGGAATGTGACCGGCAATCGGATCAATCGTTTCGTTCTGACCACGGAATCGATCCGGTGAACGGGAATCCACGAGGAGTGTCTCTTTCGAACGGTGTAATACTTGTTCGTAATCTACGAGCATCGCGTCTTGGAAATCTGCTTGATAGCTTGAACGTTCAAAAGTGATCACGTCATCGCTCATCGGAAAATCAAAGGCCAGATAAGAAGACAGTCCACCTTCAAGGACAACGACACGTTCATGACCAGCCCATTTCAATAACCACCAGGCGCGGGCGGCATAAGGGAATCCATCATCGTAGAGGACGATAAAATCGTCTCGATGTATCCCATGTGATTCTAACGTCTGAATCCATTGTTCCTTAGAAGGCAGCGGGTGGCGTCCTCCTGTTGCGGCACGGGGCCCGGATAAGTCGGTTGCTAAATCCATGTATTGTGCGCCCTGAATGTGACTCGTCTGAAAGGCTCCCCGGCCGTAATCTGGATGTTGCAGATCATAACGACAATCAAACCAACGAATCTGATCGGTATGAACAAGTTGCTGCAAGTCTGTCATTTGAATGGTTGGAAACATAAACATCACCTCGACCCTTTCTAAAGTAATCATATGAAAGGTGACGCGTTACCGCAAGTCGTAACTAAAAGTCTCAAATAAACGAAATCAAAGGAGTGGACAGCATATGTCATGGAAAGAAACCTATCAAAAATGGAATCAGTTTTCTGGACTGGAAGCAGAACTCAAACAGGAACTGACAGCTCTTGCAGCCGATGATAAAGCGGCAGAAGATGCCTTTTATAAAGAATTAGAATTTGGAACAGGTGGTATGCGTGGAGAAATCGGCGTCGGAACGAACCGGATGAACGTCTATACGGTTCGTAAAGCGTCACAAGGATTTGCAGATTTCATCAAAGCGGAAGGGGCAGAAGCGGTCGCACAAGGAATCGTCATTGCCCACGATTCCCGTCACTATTCTCCAGAGTTCGCGTTAGAAGCAGCGAAAACACTTGCAAGCAACGGAATCAAAGCCTATTTGTTTGACGGTCTCCGTCCGACACCCGAATTATCGTTTGCGGTACGTGAACTTCGTGCAGCAGGTGGGATCGTCATTACAGCAAGCCATAATCCGCCGGAATATAACGGGTATAAAGTGTACGGTAATGATGGTGGACAGTTACCACCAAAAGAAGCCGATGATCTTGTCTCGTACGTCGATCAAGTCGCGGACGAGTTGGCGATTGAACTCGAAGCAGAAGAAGTCTTACGGGCAAACGGATTGATTGTCCGTGTCGGTGAACAGTTGGATGATGCGTATCAAGAACAATTAAAAACGATTCGTGTGTTACCAACGATTCAAGACGAGTTGACAGCACCTCTAAAAATCGTCTTCACACCCCTTCATGGAACAGGGCTCGTACCGGTGACGGTTGGTCTGAAAAATTACGGTTTTGAACACGTGACGGTCGTTGAAGAA
Source organism: Exiguobacterium antarcticum DSM 14480 (assembly GCF_000685865.1). Taxonomy (GTDB): domain Bacteria; phylum Bacillota; class Bacilli; order Exiguobacteriales; family Exiguobacteriaceae; genus Exiguobacterium_A; species Exiguobacterium_A antarcticum. The sequence continues at coordinate 253,066 of NZ_JMKS01000005.1, forward strand.
CAAGCGAAGCCAGATGGGGCGTTCCCGACGGTATCTTCTCCGAATCCGGAAGAGCATGCTGCCTTTACATTGGCTATCGAATACGGAAATCGTGTCGATGCAGACGTCTTACTCGCAACGGATCCAGATGCCGATCGTGTTGGCGTCGCAACACGTGATGCGAATGGCGAGTGGGTGGTGCTGACAGGGAATCAAACAGGTGCTTTGTTATTGGACTACATCCTGTCCCAAAAAGCGGCACAGGGAACATTGCCGAAAAATGGTTTTGTCGCAAAAACAATCGTCACGTCCGAGCTCGGTGCCTTGATTGCCCGCCATTACGACTTGCACGTTGAGAATACGTTGACTGGATTCAAGTTCATTGGAGAAAAAATCAAACAATACAATGCCTCTGGTGAATATGAGTATTTATTTGGCTATGAAGAAAGCTACGGATATCTAATCGGTGACTTCTGCCGGGACAAAGATGCCGTCCAGGCGTGTCTCCTTGCAGCAGAGATGGTAGCATACCATAAGAAGGAAGGACGGACACTCTATGAGGCATTACAAGCCATCTATGAGCAATTCGGTTATTTCGAAGAGTCACTTCGTTCGTTGACGTTAAAAGGAAAAGACGGAGTAGAACAAATCGGACGCATCATGGATACGTTCCGGGAACATCCACCAAAACAAGTTGCTGGTGAAAAAGTTGTCTTGTTTGAAGATTACGATGCAAGCATTGCCCATGATTTGATTCAGCATAAACCGTCGCCCATCAATCTACCCAAATCAAACGTCTTGAAATTCACGTTAGAAGACGGATCATGGTTCTGCCTGCGTCCTTCCGGTACTGAACCGAAAATCAAGTTTTACTTCAGCGTGACGTCTCCTGACGCAGCCGAAACATCGCGTAAACGTCAAATGATTGAAGATGAAGTCATGCAGGAAGTCGAACAAATTCAATAATCCAGCCTAGATGGAAAAGCCGACAAAAGGAACAGCATGTTTGTCGGCTTTTCGTATGGTTTCCTCCAAAAAGAAAGCGTAGGCCGTGCAACCGTTATCAATATCATGTAGAGTGAACGGTGAAGCAAGAAATCGAGATAGAGGAGATGACGTATGATGGAACGAATCCACTTAACAGAAGAACTTTCATTTTCAAGAATTGTTCATGGTCTATGGCGGTTAAACGAATGGAACATGACAGCAGAAGAACGACTTACACTAATCGAACAATGTCTGGAGCTTGGGATTACCACCTTTGATCACGCAGATATTTACGGGGACTATACGAATGAACGGTTGTTTGGTGAAGCGTTGGCACTTAAGCCAGAACTCCGTGATCGCATGGAAATCGTTACGAAAACAGGAATCAAGATGAAAGGGAATCACTTTTCACAGCAAAAACTCTCTTTTTATGACACGACAAAAGCACATATCATTGATCATGCGACACGTTCGTTAAAAGAACTGGGTGTCGAGTACATTGATACGTTATTGATCCACCGTCCGGATCCGTTGATGGACCCTAATGAAATTGCCGAAGCATTCGTCGAGTTGAAGGAATCAGGAAAAGTCCGGACCTTTGGATTATCGAATCATTCACCGGCACAACAGAGTTTGATTCAATCCCGTCTACCTTTCATGCTCGTGACGAATCAGCTCGAACTATCTGTCGCAGAGCTCAAACATTTTGAAGATGGATCAGTTGATCTATGCCACGAAAACGAAATGCCGGTCATGGCATGGAGTCCACTCGCAGGCGGGCGTTTGTTCAAGGAAGAACAGTTTGCACCGTTACGTGAAAAATTAGAAGAAATCGGGCGTGACCTTGGGGCGAAAGATATTGATGAAGTCGCCTATGCGTGGTTGCTGAAACATCCAGCACGCATCATGCCAATCGTCGGTTCAGGTAAAATCGAGCGCATCGAATCAGCGGTTCGAGCGACGCGTCTTGACTTGTCTCGTGAGCAGTGGTTTGAAATCTTAAAAGCATCCCGTGGACGGGACGTCGATTGAAAAATAGCCTTCGGGCTATTTTTTTGCAAAAAAAGTCCCATCTCAAGGGGGAGTTGAGATGGGAGTATCTATAGGGTTATGCTTCGAGGCGAAGCATTTCCTGACGATATTTATCTAGACGTTCTTTACTAGCAACAACGGCTGCTTGATCACTGACTTGGATAGCATCGAAGAGCGTACTGAGCTCATAATCGATTTCGAGGCGTAGCACTGGAATCCGCTGCTCTGCATCTTGTCTACGGAAAGCTTCAATTACTTGTTTCATCTCGGCCACGCTCCTTTTAAAATTATCAGATAATTCTGATTTTTTTTAGTATACTTGATTATTCCCGACTTGCCTAGTATTAAACCCTAAAAAGATTAAAAAAATACACTTGGAATGTGTAATCATTCCAAGTGTATAGAATTATTCCGGAATACTGAATCGTGCTTCGAGTCGATGCTGAACACCTTGAATCAAGGTAGACATGATCCAATAAATCGCTGCCGAGAACAGTAGTAAGGGCATGACGAGATACGTCGTCGCCGAGATTTGATCGGAGACATACGTCAGTTCTTCAACAGCAACAATCGTCCCGAGTGACGTCGATTTAATGATATCGATGACCGAGTTCGAAAGAGGCGGAATGGCACGAGACAAGGCTTGCGGAAGAATGACGTCCTTGAACGTCTTACGGCGTGGAATGCCGAGTGAATCAGCCGCTTCCCATTGTCCACGGTCGACAGATGAGATGGCTGCCCGGAATGATTCCGAAATGTAAGCCGAGAAGTGAAGCGATAGACCGAACGCTAACGCTTGAAAACCAGTCAGTTGCAGTACGACGAGACCATTATATAAGATCAGAATTTGAAGTAACAATGGGGTTCCTCGGAAAAACGAGACATACAATCGTGCGAAGCCGCTTAAGACGGCGAAGCGGCTATCCCGCATGACAGCAAGAATCAGACCAAGAAAAAGCGCAAAGACGATGGCAAATCCACTTGCAAGAAGTGTAGTGCCAATCGCCTTTCCGTAGACGTCCGCGTTATCACGGACGATTGTAAACAATTCCATCACTTACTGATGTCCTCGTTAAAGTATTTTTTCCCAAGATCTGCGAGCGTGCCGTCTTCTTGCATCTCTGCGAGTGCTTTGTTGAAGTCTTCCGTATACTTGCTGTTTTTAGCCATCATCAGACCAGATTCGTTTTTATCAAACGTCTCACCGACTGCTTTCACTTTATAACCCGCTTTTTTGAGTTCCGTTAAGACAAACAGACGGTCGTTCATAGCAGCATCAACTCGACCTGCTTCAAGGTCTTTTAAGACTTGGTTCGCACCTTTATAGTATTTCACTTTTGCGCCAGCTTCTTCAGCCGTTTTAGCGTAAAGTGAACCTTGTGTCGAACCAACGACCTTTCCTTTGAGATCATCAAGCGTTTTGATATCGTTTGTTTTATTGTTGACGATGATTGTTGAACCAGAAACCGTATAGGCATCAGAGAAGACGTATTTTTCTTTCCGCTCATCCGTGATTCCCATTTGGTTCGCGATGACATCGATCCGTTTTGAATCAAGTGCTGGAATCAATCCTTTGAAGTCCATCGCTTTGTACTCGACTTTATAGCCGGCACGTTTTGCGACTTCATTCATGACTTCGATGTCATAACCAGTAAGCTTTCCTTTTTCTTTATACGTAAATGGTGGGTACGTTGCTTCCGTCCCAACTGTCACGATTTTTTCATCTTTGTTTGCTTCTTCGTTAGAAGCGCCGCACGCCGCTAACACCCCCGCTGTTGATAGTGCTGCTACTGCTAGCTTTAGTCCGTGTTTCATAGCGCTCTCTCCTTTAATAAATAAATGATTTCAATTCCTAGTTTTCGAATAGGATTAATTTAAGACTACAAGCAGTATCATACAAAGTTACAGGAACGTCTGTCAATAAAAAAGACTGCCCATGAATGGACAGCCTGACTACGGTCACTGAATCTCGAAGATTAACGGATTGTTGCTTCTGTTGCCGCGTCGAAGAAATGTGCTTTCGTCATATCGAAGAAGAGGTCTAAATCTGAACCCATCTCAACGTGTGAACGCGAATCGACACGTGCCGTGAATGCCTGGTTTCCGACTTTTGAATAGAGATAAGATTCAGCGCCCATCAATTCAGAGACTTCGATGTGAGCTTGGAAGCGGTGTGCTGTTTGCGTATCTTGATAAATCAATTCAGCATGAATGTCTTCCGGACGGATGCCGAGAACAAGATCTTTACTTGTATAACCACGTTCGCGGAGAACTTTCATTTTGCCTTCTGGGACTTCGAATTTCTCTTCTGTGCCTGTGACATGGAACAGACCATCTTCAGCGAGTTTTCCAGTCAAGAAGTTCATCGATGGGGAACCGATGAAACCTGCGACGAACATGTTATCCGGGTGATCATATACTTCTTTTGGTGTACCGACTTGTTGGATAAGACCGGCTTTCATGATGACGATCCGTGTAGCGAGTGTCATCGCTTCCGTCTGATCGTGTGTCACGTAAATCGTTGTCGTCTCAAGACGTTTGTGCAACTGGATGATTTCCTTACGCATTTGCACACGAAGTTTTGCATCCAAGTTCGAGAGTGGCTCATCCATCAAGAAGACTTTAGCATCACGGACGATGGCACGACCGATCGCGACACGTTGGCGTTGTCCACCCGAGAGGGCTTTTGGTTTACGCTCCAAGTATTCTTCAAGTCCAAGAATTCGGGCTGCATTGTCAACACGTTGTTTGATTTCGTCTTTTGGGAACTTGCGCAGCTTCAGTCCGAATGCCATGTTGTCATACACGTTCATATGCGGATATAGGGCATAGTTTTGGAAAACCATTGCGATATCACGATCTTTTGGTGCCACGTCGTTCATCCGTTTGCCATCAATCGTAAAGTCTCCACCTGAAATTTCTTCAAGACCAGCAATCATTCGAAGTGTCGTTGATTTCCCGCAACCTGATGGTCCAACAAACACGATGAATTCTTTATCTTTAATATGAAGGTTAAAATCATCAACCGCTTTTGCTGTTCCAGAATAAACTTTATCAATATGATCAAGACGAATATCTGCCATGTGTACATCCTCCTGTAAATTAAGTAATCGATTAATATAACGCTTACAAGGATTAGTATAGGAGAAAAGGGCAAAAAAGCATATGGACAACATGACTAAATGTAACCGTTATCATTTGGTCACTATGCTACAAGTAACAATGTGTACAAAAACGTAGCTCCTTCGAAGGAGCGTATATCGATTTCCGTTTGTTCGGTCAACCGGTCGAGTCGGTACTGCAGGCTATTACGATGTAAAAAGAGATGTTTTGCCGTCAGTGACACATTGAGATTAGCGCGACAAAAAGCATGGATGGTTTCTCGCGATTCATATTCGAGTGGCGTGATGAAACGTTGGGTCAACTCATGACGGATCTCCGCAGATAAGAGAACCAATCGTGTCAGCGCTGGAAGGAACCGTTCGATATGCAAAAGTGGAATTTCTCGTAAGGCGGCCTGCTCTAGGCGAAACTGAGTAGCGATATCACCGGACTTACGTTGTTGTCCGATCAACACTTTCCCATCGATCAGAAAATCAGATTGGAGTGCTGTAAAAAAGTCGTGAAGATCCTCTTCAGGAACAGTTTCTTCACGTTCGATGACGACAAGACGATTGGCGGTCAGTGGAATGATCAAGCTGGATGAATGAAAAAAGGAATACAGCAACTGCTGTAAATCTTCACTAGTCCGTTCATCCAGTTGTTCAAACAAAAAATGAATCATCCGAAAGGGAGAGGGTTCTTCTGCTTGATTTCGTTCCAGTCGATGGCGCCAGGAGGTGACTTGATCAGAACTCGAGGTGACGACGCGTTCCGCAAGCAAGTCGAGCAAGTCTGCTTCTCGAGTCGTTAAGATGGTATTTTCGACACCGAACCGAAGTCCATCTGCCAACTGATATACGGTATACTTATCGGTACAGTAAACAGTGGGATCGGTCGAAAGGTGATCTTTGAATAAGACGGTTAATTGTTGTAACATACGAGGCGCCTCCTTAAAAAAATTCTACTTTGACTTTACCACAATACTAAAATTGGAAGGAACGAGAACCTATGCAAGTGGAAGTAGATTTTATCCTGAAAGCCATTGGAATGATCTTGATTGGAGCATTGATCGGGGCGGTCACCAATCATCTCGCGATTCGGATGTTGTTTCGGCCGCTCGAAGCGAAGTATATCGGAAAGTACCGGATTCCATTTACACCCGGATTAATTCCGAAACGACGTGATGAATTAGCAGCAAATCTCGGACGAACGGTCGTCAAACATTTATTGACGCCGGAAGGAATCAGCAAGCGGCTTCAGCAGCCGGTCGTATATGAAGCGATTACCCGAATGATTCAGCAGGAGTTACAGAAGTGGACGCGGTCGACGATAACGATTCGTGAAATCGCTGAACGGTTCGTCACGAATCCGGAAGAAAGATTGCACCATCAAATGGAACGGCGGATTGATCAGGAATTGGCAACAATGGTAGACGCAATTAAAACGGCACGACTATCAGAAGTCATCGGGGATGGTGGGACAACAAAAATCAAGGCCGCAATTCCTGGAATTGTCGAGGCGTTACTTCATCAAACCGAACAGTATTTTGAAAGTCCTGCCGGGAAAATGAAACTGGAAGAAACCGTCGCTCAGTTCATTCAAAGCAAATTAGGCGGAGGAATGTTCGGGATGTTGCTTGCCAATGTCAATATCGTCGAAATGATTCAACCGGAACTTAAACGGGTAATACAAGGAAAGTCGACACACCAATTCATCAGTGAAATGGTCGAACAAGAAGTCGGTACATTATTAGAACAGCCGGTCGAATCACTCCTCGAGGTGGAGACGGAACGACAAATCACCGAGCGGATGAAATCAGAGATTTTAACGCGTATTCCATTGACGAAATTATGGGATACGCAATTGCACGAACTACTGGAACCGTTCGAAGCCCGGATCAGTCAAGAGATGGTACCGGTGCTTTCTAAACAAGTGGTGGTCCGCCTGGTCGAACAAGTCGAGAGAATCCTGGCGACACTAGATCTCGAAACGATTGTCCGGGAAGAAGTTGATTTACTTGATACGGCGTATCTGGAAGAAATCGTCTTGTCGATTTCAAGAAGGGAATTCCGGGCTATCACTTGGCTTGGAGGACTGTTAGGTGGTTTAATTGGAGTAATACAAGCGATACTTCTTATCGTTTAACTAAATTGGAGGGTTCAAACATGTCTGAAACAAACTTATACGATCATGCTTACACACTCGAGCGTGCACTTCGCGAAACATCAGAATACACGACATTAAAAGATCTTTATGCTCAAGTCAATGCGGATCCGATGTCAAACGAACTATTCGCTTCATTCCGGAATGTTCAACTGGAATTACAACAAAAACAAATGCAAGGTGAAGAAATTACACCTGAAGATATGGCATCGGCACAAGCGAAGATGCTGGAAGTCCAAAACAATCCGTTGATTGGTCAACTGATGCAGGAAGAACAACGCATGCACACGATGCTGACGGAAGTGACACAAATCATCATGAAACCGCTCGAAGAACTATATGCGCCGATGATGGAACAAAATCAAGACGACGTTCAGTGAAAACATAAAAAAGCCTCGGCTCCATTCAATTGGACCGAGGTTTTTGTTATGACGTTTTTCCTGTTGGAACGAGACGAGGAAGGTAGGCCCGTTCAAAATGAATCAACTGTCCGGCACGGGTCACGCGTGCCCCGCGATGTTCCAAGTCTGCTTCTTTCAGACGACGGATGCCTTCCTGACGTGCCTCTGCATCTGAAGGGGCGTCAAACGTATCATCCAGTAACGTGTCTCCTCGATCTGAAAATGCGGTAATCGTATAAAGCATGGCTGATTCCTCCTTGTCGGAAATGACTAACTTAAGTGTAATGAATAGTGGTTCATTTTACAAGTAGGAATCAATATCTTGCCACGTCAACTGTTTAGAAGGAGAGGGGGACTCAAGATGACTGACACTCATCCCGATTAAACGAATCGGACCTGTAAATTCAATTTCATTAAACAACTTGGTCGTAACGCGTAGTAACGTTTCCTCATCAGCCGTTTCTTCTAAAAACGTATACCGTCTAGATCGGGACTGAAAATCTTCCGTTTTCCATTTAATCGTGACGGTTCGGCAGACCAGTTCCTTTTGATTAAGTGTCTTGACGACTGATAGAGCTTCACGTTTCAACGTCTCAAAAATGGTATCGATATCTTCTGTATCTTCTTCGAATGTACTTTCGGAGCCGATTGATTTCCGTTCACGGTGCGGCCGGACCATTCGTTCATCTTCTCCATGCGCCATCGTATACAGTTCGGTTCCCCGATCCCGACCGAGCAGGCCCCGCAGTTCGGCAATCGGCGATTGTTGGAGATCTGCGACCGTGTTGAAACCATGTTTCCGAAGCGTTTGCTCGGTTACTTTTCCGACCCCATGTAAATCCCCGATCTCTAATCCTGATAAAAATGGTAAAACAGCATCCGGAGGCAAAACGGTTAATCCGTTCGGCTTTTGATGACCGGAGGCAATTTTGGCGACCAGCTTTGAGTTCGATACGCCGGCAGAAGCGGTCAAACCTGTCCGTCGTTTGATTTCCGTCAGGATGTACTGGGCGATATGCGTCGCGCTCGTCATCTGCAGGTTATTTTCTGTGACATCAAGATATGCTTCATCGAGTGACAGTGGTTCGACGAGTGGTGTGACTTCTAGGAACAACTCCATGATTTGGGCACTGACAGCACGGTACACTTCAAAACGAGGGCGCAGGAAAACTGCCCGTGGACACAGTTGGAACGCTCGTCGAGATGGCATGGCGCTGTGAATCCCATATTTTCGTGCTTCATACGAACACGTTGCGACGACACCCCGCGCATGAGGAGGACCACCGACGATGACGGGAACACCTTTTAGATGTGGACGGTCGCGTTGTTCCACGGATGCATAAAAAGCATCCATGTCGACATGAATGATTTTTCTTCCCATCATCGTCTCCTCCTTTCCTTCAATCTGATAGTTCGTTACACTAAGTATAACGAACTTATGTTCTGTTATCTATTTTTTTACACTCGACTTCTTGTTTGGCATGCGGACGAGCGCTCCTAACCAGCCACGGCGTTTCATCCAATAAAAGATTCCGCCGGTCGTGAGGAAAATCAAAAACAAGGAACTCGCGTATCCATATTTCCAATCGAGTTCCGGCATGTTTTTAAAGTTCATTCCCCAAATTGCGCCGAGGGCCATCATCGGAGTTGCGACGGCCGTGAAGATCGTTAAGGCTTTCATGATTTCGTTTCCCCGGAAGTTCGACACGGTCGTCGAAAGATCGAGCAATACTTCGATGTCTTTCTGATAGTGCTCGATCAACATCAAAAGCCGTTCGACACGTTTTTCTGCCAGTCGAAAGGCAAAGGCATCCGAATACGTGGTGTGTCGGATGAAGGCTTCAGGACCGGCCAAAACAAGCTCACGGAACGGAACGATCAAATCAGACCAATTTTCAATCGTGTCACGTAATCCGAAGATGCTGTCGAGCGAATTTTCGTCAATGCTTCCCCGGAGTTCATCTTGTCGTAAAAAAAGTTCCGTCTCGAATGCATCGATGCCGTTAAAGTACGTGTTCATTTGAAGGGCGAGAATCGAATAAAAGGCTTCAAAAGGTGTCGTCGCCTGATAGGGTTTGACCAAAGAGACGGTATGGTCCGATAAACCAATCGTGATCAGTTCCGTAGGTGAGACATAATAACAGATGGAACGGCGATCACTTTTATCATCAGGATTTTGCCAAGTCACGATTGATCCATATAACACGTCGAGTTCGACGCGTGTAAAGTTCATGTCTTTCGTTCGAAGTTCAGTCAACCAGTCTAGTTTAGATGAAGTCGTGTGTTCAAGCTGGCTGAAGTGTTTTTCGTATGCGGCAAGTGTCGGATAACGATGCCAGTTGAATCGTAAGTTGGATTCCATGTTTTGAGCTCCTATATAGTAAAATGGTAAAGTGATAGATGACGGTCAGATGGCTGTGTGAATATACCCGCCAAAAATGAATTCAGATAAAAGGACGTGTTGTGAAATGAAAGGTATCGGTCAGTTAGCAATTGGAGAAATGCTCGATCAGCGAGTCATGATCAAGCAGGCATTAAAAGGAATCGCGGCAAACGGAAAACCGTATCTGACATTAATCTTAGCAGATAAGACCGGTGAAATTGAGACAAAGATGTGGGATACGAGCGATCTTGATAAATACGCGCCAAAGTTTATCGTCCATGCTGCGGGTGAAGTGATGGATTACCGCGGACGGACACAATTGAAACTGAAACAGATTACGGTTCTTGATGAGACGAACGTTGAAGAGTACATTCAGTCCGCACCGCTCCCGCGTGAACAAATCGAAACCGAGGTCCTGAGCTTCATTGAGTCGATTCACCATGCCGACATGAAAAAGCTAGTTAAACATTTAGTCATCAAGGAATTTGATGCATATTTCACGCATCCCGCAGCGGTCAAAAATCATCATGCCTTCTACTCGGGGTTATCGTATCATGTCCTGTCGATGTTGAAGTTAGCAGATCAAATCGCACGTCTTTATCCGACGTTGAATCGAGATTTATTGATTGCTGGTGTCGTCTTACATGACTACGCGAAAATCAAAGAATTATCCGATCCTGTGACACCAGAGTATACGCTCCCAGGGAAATTGGTGGGTCACATCTCGTTGATGGTGGCCGAATTAGGAAAAGTCGGTGCCGAGTTACAAATCGATGCCGAGGTCTTGACGGTCTTGCAACATTTAGTTCTGAGTCATCATGGTCGTCCGGAGTGGGGATCGGCTGTCGCACCACAAATGCGCGAAGCAGAAGTCCTGTTTTTGATTGACAACTTAGATGCTCGGATGACGATGATGGATCGTCTACTGGAGTATGTAGAACCCGGACAATTTTCGGAGCGGTCGTTTGCGCTGGATAATCGGTCATTTTATCGTCCGAAACTCTAATCAGTGAACAACATACGAAGAGCGCAGAAATGATTTTAAATTGATCAGAGGAGTGAAAGCATGAAAACCAAGTTATTTGAAGCTGTCCAAATTGGACGAGTTCTGTTCCGAAACCGTGTCATCATGGCACCGATGTGTATGTATAGTGCAAAAGAAGATGGGTTAGTAACGGATTGGCATGTCACACATTACGCGTCACGTGCCGTTGGTGGTGTCGGTGGTGTCATCTTGGAAGCAACGGCAGTCACACCGGACGGACGGATTTCAGCGGGGGATTTAGGCGTCTGGTCAGATGATCATGTCGAAGGATTACGCCGGATTGCCGATCAAGTGAAGGCAGCCGGTGCAAAGGTGGGTGTCCAATTGGCACATGCCGGACGAAAAAGTACGACGGCAAAGCCACCTGTTGCCCCGTCAGCCATTGGGTTTGATGATTCGTACGAGGAGCCACGTGAATTGACGCTTGAAGACATCGAAATCGTCAAACAACAATTCGTCGACGCTGTACTTCGAGTGGAGGAGGCAGGTTACGATTTCATCGAATTGCACGGTGCGCACGGATATTTGATTAATACCTTTTTATCTCCGCTGTCGAATAAACGACAGGATCAATATGGAGGATCAATGGAAAATCGGATGCGCTTCTTATTAGAAATCATCGATGCGATTCAAGAAAAGTCGAACATCTCGTTATGGGTTCGGATATCTGCTGCCGATCATGCAGAAGGTGGGATGACGGCTACAGACTATATCCCACTGGCCGACGAATTACTGAAACGAAAGATCGATTTGCTTGATTGCAGTTCAGGTGCAGTGGTGGCCAATGCGGTACCTGATGTGTATCCGGGGTATCAAGTCCCGTATGCGGCTGAAATCAAACGAGCGACAGGCATGAAGACGGGAGCAGTTGGTTTGATCACAACAGCGACACTTGCGGAAGAAATCGTTCGCAGTGAACGAGCCGACGTCATCTTGCTCGCGCGTGAGCTATTACGTCAACCGTACTGGGTCTATCACGCGGCAGCAGAGCTCAAGGACGAAGTGAGTTTGCCGAAACAATATGAACGGGCTCCGATTCGTTAACGAGAATAAAAAGTAGAACCAAAAAAATCCCTGCCTTCCAAGATGGAAGCAGGGATTTTTAAGCTTATTGTTGTTGCTGTTGCATTTGTTGTTGCATTTGCTGTTGTTCTTGTTTGTCGAGATCAAAAGCATCTTTGAAGTCTTTGTTTTCGATTTTAACATCGTATTTTTTGATCAATGAACGATAGATATCGTTTGGATTGACTTGAGCAGCTTTTTCTTCTGCTAATGCTTTTTTGATACGATCTGATTCTTTTTCGAGCGTAAAGTCTTTTTTCTCTTTACGATCCGTTACTTTAATGATGTGGTATCCGAATTGCGTTTTGATTGGGTCAGAAACTTTACCTTCAACGCCATCTTTGAAGGCATAGTTTTCGAACTCCTCGACCATTTTACCTTTTGTGAAGTATCCGAGGTCGCCGCCCTTCGTAGCACTACCTGTATCTGTTGATTTTGCTTTTGCGATTTTTGCGAAATCGCCACCGTCATCCAATTGTTTTTTGATTGCTTTTGCGTCTGCTTCTTTTTCAACAAGGATATGGCTTGCTTTAACTTCGACTTTTTCTTGATTAAAACGGTCTTCGATTTCTTTATCCGTTACTTTTGATTTCGCAGATTTTGCTTCAGTCAACAGAAGTTGTGTGCGAAGGACTTTTTCAAATTCTTTTTCGTTTTTGATTCCAGCGGTTTGCAGTGTCGTATTGAACTGTTCCTTATCCGGGAACTGATCTTTCGTCTTTTTGACTTCTGCATCGACTTCTTTGTCCGTTACTTTTTTGCCGTATTCTTTTTCGAGCAACTCGTTCATTGTTTGTTGGAAAGCAATTTGTGCACCTGCTTTTTGATAGGCTTCTTCTTGGACGTCCGCTTTATTGACTTCGCCACCTTTGTAGTTGATGACGGCTTCGTCGTTTGAACCACATGCTGCTAATGTGAAGACACTTGCTACTGCTGCTACGCTTAAAAGTTTCTTTTTCATACATACACCCCTAATTTACCATTTATTTCAACCGTTATATCATATCATATCTTCGTTATCTTGACAGCTTTCCTCAAAATCGAAAGTGATTTGTTCTTACCCCATGCTATCATAATCATTACATCGTGAGACGACTATTTTTGTGGGAAATTGTGAAGGACCTGAGCGTTTTGAGACAAAACGGTAAAAGGAACGTCACTGTGAACAACTCACCACTTATTTGCTTCGCAAATTGAAGTGGGAGCTTCTTGGGAAGACCGTACTTTTACGAGCTACGATTATTTACCAAGCTCATCGGATGGTTCCCACCCTGAAGGGTTTTCAGTCTGCTAACATCAACAAGTTGATACTTGCGTTGATATCTCGATCATGATGCACACCACAAACACATACCCACTCGCGCACATCCATTGTTTTCTTCTCACCTTTTACTCCACAAGAAGAACAGATTTGGGTCGAGGCGAACCATTGATCCGCTTTGATAAGTGTTCGCCCATAGAATGTGCATTTGTATTCCAGCTGTCGGACGAACTCATACCAACTGACATCTCCAATCGATTTGGCAATCTTATGGTTCTTCATCATGTTCTTCGATTTAAGTGTCTCGACGACGATGACTTGGTTATCGTCAACCATCCGTTTCGACAGCTTATGAAGAAAATCTTGACGTTGATTTGCAATCTTTTCATGCTTCTTGGCGAGGATCATCCTAGCCTTCTCTCGGTTCTTACTCCCGATTTTCTTGCGGGACAGGGCGCGTTGCGCCTTCTTTATCTTCTCTTCGGACTTTCGAAGAAAACGAGGATTGTCAACTTTCTCAGAAACCCTCTCATCATTTGTCATGATGGCGAAGTGCTCCAAACCAAGGTCGATTCCTACTTTATTCTTGGCTGGAACCCATTGCTCTTCGGCTTGATCTACAAGGATGGAGATGAAGAATTTCCGGGTCTTCGTCATCGAGACCGTCGCGGACTTGATCACACCATCAAACGGACGATGTTGTGTCAACTTCACAAAACCGATTTTAGGAGGTTTCACCTTACGATCTTCGATGCGGATGCTTCCCTTCAGATTGTTTGTTGTGTAAGAGGCTCGGTCGTTGTGCTTCGATTTGAACTTCGGAAACCCGACAGACTGATCTCGAAAAAAGTTGTGATACGCCTTGTTTAAGTCCATCTGAGCGTTCGCAAGAGAAAGACTGTCGACTTCTTTGAGGAAAGGGAATTCGGGCTTGTACTTCGCTGGGGTTGGGAGCTTCTGCTTCGCGTCAGGATTGAGCTTCGAATCTTCGTACAATCGGATACGCTCTTCGAGCATCTTATTGTAGACGAAACGGACACAACCGAACGTCTTCACGAAATATTCTTGTTGGGGTTTCGTCGGATAGAGTCGAAACTTGTACGCCTTTAGCAAAGCAATCACTCCTTTCAATTTGATTCGTTATACTCATTTTATCGAACGATTGGAGTCTTGAAAAGACAGGCGATTCATCTCCCACCTACGCTGGGTTTCACCATGAGACGCTTAGAGGTGGGAGAATTCTCGCTAAATTTAGTTAAAAAAACAAAAAACGTCCTAGGCCCTGGAGGCTTAGAACGTCGGTGCTAACATCTCAGGCTTTCTTGATGGATTCGACGACTGGATCTTGTGGGCGACGATCGGCTTCTTCTGTAATCATTTTGGATGTTTCGGCAAAGATGTCCATAAAACTATCGCCGTACAGACGACGGACAATCGCAGATATGTCGGTCAGCTCGGGGAATTTCCCGTAAAGCTCTTGAAGCGGTAACGAAGCACGGAACACACCATTTTCCTCTGGACGGAACGCTTGAATCGTTTCAAGTAACAAACTTTCGCCTTCCGGTGTCAGTTGGACGTAGGTATTTCGTTTATCGGTCTCTTTTTTAGAAAACGTTAAAAGACCACGGTCTTCTAATTTTTTCGAAAAGTTAAAGGCCGTCGAAACGTGCATCACACCGTATTTTGCAATTTCAGAAATCGACGCACCACCTAAGGCATGAGAAATCCATAAAATATGGTGTTCGTTAATGTTTAAATCAAATGGCTTGATCCAATTTTGCCAATCTTTTTCTACCGTTTTCCATAGTGCTTTGCTCAGTTGGACAATTTTATGACTGTATAACAGTGCTTCTTGTCCAGGATATAATTTTTCTTGTTCCATATCTGACTCATCCTTTCGAAAGGTGACAATGGCTCAAACGCGCAAAATGCAAACTATACAAAAACAAATCGAAGCAGTGGATCTTTACTGTTGGGGAGTGAGATGATTGACGTCTTGTTTTGCCTCATCGGCAAGTTTTTGAAGACGTGTCAGCGATTCTTGAACCTCTGATTGATACTGAGAGACATCTTTTGTTACTTCTTCTTTAAACGTCATGCCAGAAAGTTTGGCTGTCTCTATTAGATTCTTTCCCTCCTGCGTCAAATCCTGCACGTTCGTTACGATTGTAGAATAAGAATTTCGACGTTGTTTACCATTCGAAGAGTCACTTTTAGTACCTTGGCGAAGCGCCTTCAAACCGTAAAAAGTCACAAGCGACAGCGTAGCACCAAAAGCGACCCAGTTACGATGGGGACGCTTCGACATAGTTTACCTCCTTTTTGATATTAAAATATTTGTTTCATATTATTTTACCGAAAATCCGATATTGGAAACCTATTTTGGCAATATTTCTAAAATGAGTCAGTAATTGATCTGTTTTTCAGTCATTATAGACGGCTTTTGATCGATTCAGCGATTGTAGCTAACTCTTCAGCCGTATAGTCGTCGTTATGAACTTCCCATTTGGCGCCAAATCCATCGTGCTTATCATGGCGGGGGATGAGATGGAGATGGAAGTGGGAAACAGACTGTCCGGCTACCTTTCCCGTATTCGAGAGAATGTTCATTCCGGCTGCTCCTGTTTCTTGTTGCAAGGCGCGGCTGATTTCTGGAACAGCTGCAAAAACGGCTTGAGCATCTGCTTGAGATAAATCATAGACATTGTCTGCGTGTTGTTTTGGGATGACGAGGGTGTGACCTTTCGTGACTTGAGATAAATCAAGAAACGCTAGAACCTGTTCATTTTCAAATAATGTGTAGCTTGGAACTTGATGATTTGCAATCTTACAGAAAATACAGTTTTCTTTTTGCAATGAGCTCACTCCTTTAATATAGATGTAGTATCAGTATACTCGAGGAAATCCGTCTTGCGGGCGATTGACAAGGATATGAAGGGTTTCTAAACTAAAGGAAATCGTCGGAACAAGAAAGTAGGGGAAATTGAAATGCCATCTCGCATCACCGCATACGAAAAAAAGAGAAAAAGAAATCAACGGATAGGTCTCATTGGCGGCATCGTACTTTTGGTACTTGTGATGGCTTGGTTTGGCTGGAGCCAGGTCCGACCAGCAGCAGAACGTCAACAGACAGATGAAGTATTTAAAAAGGCGCTACAAGAACGGGATCGTAAAACGTTTCAGGAACTGATCTACCTCAATAACAAACCGCTACAGATGGCGGATAGTAATCGACTCATGGACTGGTTCTTGGCAGATCCGCAACGACTCGACCGTGCTGTCGCTGAAATCACGTCTGACCAAAAAAAATATCCACAAAAAACGAAAAAAACAGCGGAACAAGATTTATTTGCACTGAAAAAACAAGCCGGACGATTTTGGTATGATACCTATATCCTTCATTTGAATAAGCAAACATTAGAAGTGACAAGCGATACTGAAGGAACAGAAATTTCAATCGAGGATGCACCGGTCGGAAATCTGAATCAGGAAAAACCATTAACAATTGAACGATTTCCAGGAGAGTATGAAGTTTCAGCCCGCGTTGAAGCAAACGGTAAAACCGGACGTGCGAGTAAAATTGTACAGCTGGGTGACCAAAAAACGACGACGATTGCTTTTCAGCTGGCCGAGCAAGTTGCTCCGGATCAAAAAGAGCAATATGGTATCGATATTGAGAAATTACTAGAGGCAGAAGTCAAGGCAAGAACAGGTAAAACGGTCGAACAAATGACGGATTATATCGGTCAAAGTCAAAAAGAAGTGGAGCAGACGTTTGGTCCACCATCAACACGTGTCGCGAATAAGACAACCTATGACGGATTTGAAGTGACCTATGACAAACAAGAAGTACAAAGTCTGTTGATTGATTTAAATAAAACACCTTCCGAACTCGAAGCGGTAGCGGGAAAACCGCAATCAAAAGCAAAAGAATCGGTTGGGACGGTCTGGAAGTACCCGGCAAACTTTTTTGAAGAGTTGTTAGGATGGTTAAACATTAAGTCAGAGAAACGTGTCATTGAGCGATCAGGTAAGATGTGGCTTGAATTACGGTGAATTTTTTAGATAGAGGTCTCATATCAAAAACAGACGAAAAACCACTAAAGACAAAGCGTCTTTAGTGGTTTGTTGTAGTAAATTAGATTATCGTTTGTTGACCGCACGAAGGATGAACGAAACGATTAAGATTAAGATGATTGCACCTAAGATAGCAGGTACGATGGCGAAGCCAGCGATATCTGGTCCCCAGCTACCGAACAATGCTTGTCCGATCATTGAACCAACAAAACCTGCGATGATGTTACCGATAATTCCACCTGGTACATCTTTACCGAGAATAAGACTTGCTAACCAACCAATAATACCACCAACGATTAAAGCCCATAAGAATCCCATTTAAAACACTCCTTTTAAATTTAGTAGTCTAATTATTTACGACGAACTGAACGAAGAACCAACGATACGATGAAGATCAAGATGACTGCACCTAAGATTGCTGGAATGATTGCGAAACCAGCGATATCTGGTCCCATTGTACCGAAGATTGCTTGACCGATCATTGCACCGACGAAACCTGCGACGATGTTACCGATGATACCACCTGGTACATCTTTCCCGATAATAAGACTAGCTACCCAACCGATTAATCCACCGACGATTAAAGCCCATAAGAATCCCATTTAAAACACTCCTTTTAAATTTAGTAGTCTAATTATTTACGACGAACTGAACGAAGAACCAACGATACGATGAAGATCAAGATGACTGCACCTAAGATTGCTGGAATGATTGCGAAACCAGCGATATCTGGTCCCATTGTACCGAAGATTGCTTGACCGATCATTGCACCGACGAAACCTGCGACGATGTTACCGATGATACCACCTGGTACATCTTTCCCGATAATAAGACTAGCTACCCAACCGATTAATCCACCGACGATTAAAGCCCATAAGAATCCCATTTAAAAACACTCCTTTTGTAAGTTTACGTTCTGATTTGTTATTTCGATAAATTATTTACGACGAACTGAACGAAGAACCAACGATACGATGAAGATTAAGATGACTGCACCTAAGATTGCTGGAATGATTGCGAAACCAGCGATATCTGGTCCCATTGTACCGAAGATTGCTTGACCGATCATTGCACCGACGAAACCTGCGACGATGTTACCGATGATACCGCCCGGTACATCTTTCCCGATGATGAGACTAGCTACCCAACCGATTAGCCCGCCAACGATTAAAGCCCATAAGAATCCCATTTGAAACACTCCTTTTCTTACTTAAGATTTACCTGTTTTCAGGTAGTTGTAAACACATTGAAAGATGAAAGTCTTTAAATACTCTTTAGTAAGCGAGGTAAATTATTAAAAGTAAAATGGCTAGACGATTATACCAGTTACCTCTCAAAGAAGTTTGTATTTAAAATACTACTTTCAATTTTTGTAAGTCGTTTTCATATATTGATGTAACGATTACACTTAGAGTAATTACCGTAAAAAGATGTATTCAAACCTTTTCTTAATAAAAAAAATGATCAGGAGTAGAAAAGTGAGAATGATTTGTCTAGGATAGTTAATGAAGGGAGTGCATGATCGTGTTATTAAAAATAAATGATTTGTCAGGTGGGTATGGATCCAAAAAAGTGTTGCATCATATTGATATAACAGTAAAACAGGGGGAATTGGTTGGACTGATTGGTTTGAATGGTGCCGGTAAATCGACAACGATTAAGCATATCCTCGGTTTGTTACCTGTGAAATCGGGAGAAATCTTAATTAATGGTGTCAGTTTGGAAGCAGACGAACAAACGTATCGAAAACAAGTAGCCTATATTCCGGAACAACCGATGTTATACGAACAATTGACGTTGCGGGAACATCTACGGTTGATGGCACAAGGATATGCCGTTGATGAAACAACAGCGGAAGAACGAATCATCCATTATGCTACGCGCTTACGCATGACGAAACAATTGGAATGGTTTCCAAGCGTTTTTTCTAAAGGGATGAAACAAAAAGCGATGATTCTCTGTGCACTGATCACGGGAAGTGAACTTTTGATTGTCGATGAACCGTTCGTAGGACTCGATCCGTTAGCGATTCGTGAACTGTTGGTGATTTTTAGTGAATTAAAAGCAGATGGAAAAGGGATTTTGATGTCAACTCATATACTAGAAACGGCGGAACGACATTGTAATCGATTCATCTTGTTACATGAAGGCCATATTGCAGCGGAAGGAACGACGGAAGAATTACGGAACCGGTATGAACTCCAGCAAGGTTCACTCGACGACATTTATGTAGCGGCCATCGAGGAGGCGGAACGATGACCAGTTCCGCACTATGGAGAACACGTTATCAAGCCGCGATGGCAGAAATGACAAAGTACACGCGGTACATGGCGAACGGCGGATTGTTATTTACGGTTTACTTCGTGGTTTTATACGGACTGGTCGTCTATGGTCGATTTTTGGATCAAATCGATCCTGATTTCCCCGGGCACCTCCTCATGGGGGGGTTATTCATTTTATTAGCATTCTACCGATCAGCACGAACATTTTTAGTTGAGGCCGATCAAGTATTTTTATTGCCTAGTCTGCCACGTTTAGATGGATATATGAAACGTGTCCGGGTATACAATGCTCTGTACGGAATGATCCGGGTGATTCTCCCGTTTTTAGCGGTCTCTGTTCTATATGTACGGACAGAACAGACGACAGCTGGCGAATTGATTTTGTTATTCGTCTCTTTAGGGATGATTGGAGCTGCTGCGAACTTATCGAAACTAGAAGGAATCAGTCATCGGATCGTTCTTTTGTATGCGACAGGTGCAGGAGTCCTCGTCATGCTGGACATGGGATCGTTCAGTATCGTCGTTACGAGTTTGTTGTTGCTTACGCTTCACCTCAAAAAACAAGAACAGTTACCTTTGATGGAATGGATTACGCTCGAGCAGGAATCACGTGATCGGTTTTACCGGATTGCGAACTGGTTCGTGGATGTACCGCGTTTGTCAACGACCTATAAGCGCCGACGTCTGTTAAGTCATCTCGTCGAGAAAATCGGATTTGATCAGAAGCGAACATTTGATTATCTCTACATGAAACAATTTATCCGAAGTACAGACGGAATTGGTTTGATTGTCCGATTGACATTGATTGGTGCAGTGTTCATGTGGCTTGCAAAAGACAGCGGGTGGCTCGTGACGTTAGCGATTCCGGCGTTCAGTGGATTGACGAGTTTTCAACTTGCACCGTTTACCCGGGCGATTGATTCTCATCTGTTGACACGCCTGTTACCATTTGGAGATGCGGTATCTTCAAAACGAAAAGTCATCCGTGTCGCGTCATTCTTACAGGTGATGGTCCTCACACTGGCAGGGGTTATTCTCAGTGGTGAAGTTACTGTTTTTGTAGGGGCAATCGTGGCACTTGGCATTGGCGAGTACTATGCGCGAAAAAAATAAGTAGATGGCTTCACGCGCTTTTTTAGGCGAACAATGAGACCCGATTCCCGTCCGAGCAGACAGGGAATCGGGTCTCATTTGTTTGACGAAACAACTGGTTAGTTGACCTTCTCCGTTGTTTCTTCTTCGTAAGCCTTTTTCAACTCTTTGCTGATGGGAGCGGGAAGGTCGTAAGACGCCTGTCCGTGTTCAGCAACATCCAGTCCACGTAACTCATCTTCCCGGGTAATCCGTAGACCAATCGTGACATCAAGCAGTTTGAGGAAGGCGTAGCTTAAAACGCTGACGATAACGACGGCGAAGACGACACCCAGTGCCTGTACGCCAAGTTGCGTAAATCCGCCACCGTAAAACAGTCCGGCTTGACCGATTCCTGTAATTTCAACGAGTCGTGGTGAAGCGAAGAATCCGGTTGCAAGTGTTCCCCAGATGCCGGCTACACCATGAACAGAAAAAGCACATAACGGATCATCGACACGACGGGCAAGTAAGATGCTTGTTCCATACGTGATGACACCAGCGAGGAAACCAATGACGACAGCTGCCCACGGTTCGACGAAGGCACAAGCAGCCGTGATGGCGACGAGCGCTGCGAGGACACCGTTGATGATCGAAGGGATATCTGCGACCCGTCGATGCCAGAAGGAAATCGCAAGTGCGCCGAGTGCACCGGCTGCTGTCGCAAGAAGTGTCGTCAAGGCGACATAGCTGAAGAATCCATCGGCAATCGTCAAGGTTGAACCAGCGTTAAATCCGAACCAACATAACCAGAGGATAAAGGCACCAACGACAGAATAGATGACGTTATGACCAAGCAGTGGTGTTGTTTCTGCGCCAATCCGCTTTTTCAAAATTAAGGCCGCGACAAGTGCCGCAATCCCACCTTGCAAATGGACGACCGTTGATCCAGCGAAATCTTGCATACCGAGTGAACCAAGAAAACCACCGGCCCAAACCGAACGAGCGATGATTGGATAGATGATGGCAACGAAAAATGTACCGAACAACAGATAAACCGAGAGTTTGGCACGTTCTGCAAAACCACCCCAAGCAATTGCTAATGACACGGCAACAAAGGAAAGTTGGAAAAGAAACTTCACATCGATTGTCACATTTGACCAATCAAGACTTGAGAACCCACCTTGAAGGAAAAAACCTTCCGTTCCGATCAAGCCAGGTCCATCTCCGAACGTTAATCCAAAGCCAATCGCCCAAAAGGCGAGGGCGGCGACGGAGAAACTAATCAACTGTTTGATAGCGACGTGTCCAGCATTTTTAGCTCGTAACATCCCTGTTTCAAGTAGTAAAAACCCAATCTGCATCGTAAAGACAAGTAAAGTAGCGAATAAGACATAAAACGTATCAACTGAGACTAACATTTCTTCTAGATTCATCATCGTTCCTCCTTTATCAATTTAAAGTATGTGTTTACTTTAGACGGAAATCCTTTCCAAGAAACGTCTTGTGTCAGAAAATCTGACATGGTATTTTGGAGGAAAGGAGTGACGAAGATGAATTACCGGGAGAAAAAGGTGATGACGATCGGTATTGTCTGTGAATTGACCGGTTTATCAGAACGTCAAATTCGTTACTATGAAGAACGGAAATTGATTTTCCCAGAACGGACGAACGGGAAAACAAGAAAATATTCATTTACCGATATTGAACGACTAGTAGAAGTCGCGGAGAAAATCGAAGAGGGTTGGCGGACGCATGAAATTCGTGAAAAAGATCGGAAAGTGACCGAACAACAACGCTCGGATTTGATTCGTGGACAATTGAATGCAGCGTTTGGTCTTTATAAGAAACGGTGAACATTTGATGAACGGGTAACGGAACTGTAATTTTGTAAACGATTTATTGGCACACCGTTCTGAATTTCAGATATAATGTTTCTGTGTTCACAAACTTATCGTGTGTTATTTTAGGGCGTTAGAACGAGTATAAAGGGGTAGTTATGATGAAAAACTTTAATGATACATTTTTACGAGCCATTCGTGGTGAAGAGGTAAGTCATGTACCCGTCTGGTATATGCGACAAGCAGGTCGTTATCAGGCAGAGTATCGTGAAATCAAGAAAACACGGACGTTGTTTGAGATTACACATGATTCAGAGTTATGCGCGTACGTCACGGAGCTACCTGTCAAACAACTAGGGGTTGATGCAGCGATTCTCTATAAAGACATCATGACACCTTTACCATCGATGGGCGTTGATGTCGAAATTAAAAGTGGGATTGGTCCTGTCATCGCAAATCCGATTCGGACGATGGACGATGTGCAAGCCTTACAACCATTCAACAAAGAAGACATTCCTTATATCTTTAAGACGATTGAACTGTTACGTGAGCGTCTCGAAGTTCCATTGATTGGTTTCTCTGGGGCACCCTTCACGCTAGCCAGTTACATGATTGAAGGTGGTCCGTCGAAAGGCTATCACAAAACAAAAGCATTGATGTATGGTCATCCTGATGTATGGCATGCTTTAATGGAGAAACTCGGAGACATGGTGATCGAGTATATCAAGGCACAAGTCGATGCAGGCATTCAAGCCTTCCAAATCTTCGACTCGTGGGTCGGTACGACAAGTCGCAAAGATTACGTCCTGTATATCAAACCAACAATGGAACGGATTTTTACTGAGTTAAAAGAAACAGGCGTTCCAATGATCATGTTTGGTGTCGGAGCAAGTCACTTAGCAGAAGAATGGCACGACTTACCGCTAGACGTCGTTGGACTCGATTGGCGTCTGTCGATCGACGAAGCCCGTGAACGTGGACTGACGAAGACATTACAAGGAAACCTTGATCCATCCTACTTGCTCGCACCTTGGGAAATTCTCGAAGCCAAAGCAACGGAAATTCTTGATATGGGAATGAAACGTCCCGGATTCATCTTTAATCTCGGTCATGGTATCTTCCCGGAAGTCGATCCGGAAGTCTTAAAACGTCTCACTGCATTTATCCATGATTATTCGAAAGAAAAAATGGGGGTAGCGAAATGAAAACACTAGGATTACTTGTCATGGCGTATGGTACGCCGTATAAACCGGAAGACATCGAACGTTATTACACGCACATTCGTCGCGGACGGAAACCGTCTCCAGAAGCATTGGCTGAACTGACAGAACGGTATGAAGCGATTGGTGGTGTTTCACCGCTTGCGCAAGTCACGATTGACCAGGCAGAGGAATTGCACCGCCAATTGACAGAAAAATATGCAGGTGAGATCGAATTCAAGCTGTATCTGGGTCTGAAGCACATCGAACCGTTCGTAGAAGATGCGGTCGAGCAAATGGCGAAAGACGGCATTACGGAAGCCGTTACGGTCGTACTGGCACCACACTATTCGACGTTCAGCATCCGTTCATACAACGGTCGGGCGAAAGAAGTAGCGGATAAACATGGTATTCATCTGGCGTCTGTTGAATCCTGGTATAAAGAAGAAGCATTTATTGACTGGTGGGGGACAGAAATCCGGAAAACATTTGACGCTTTACCGGTTCCGGAAGAGAAAGCCGTATTGGTCGTATCAGCACACAGTTTACCGGAAAAAATCATTGCAAACGGTGATCCGTATCCGGAACAATTAAAAGAAACGGCAGAATTGATTGCAAAACGTGCGGGCGTCCAACATATGATTACCGGATGGCAGTCAGCTGGGCAAACACCAGAACCATGGCTCGGACCAGACGTTCAGGATTTAACACGTGACGTCTATGAAGCAGAAGGCTATGAAGCGTTTATCTATGTGCCAGTTGGCTTCGTCGCAGATCATTTGGAAGTCTTATTCGATAATGACTACGAATGTAAGGTCGTCTGTGACGAACTTGGAATTCACTATGCCCGTCCGGCTATGCCGAATGCGGATCCTGCCTTCATGAAAGCCGTGACAGAAGCTGTTTCAAAACAGGTTGGTAGTTATGTCAAGTAAACGTCTCGTCATCGTCGGCGGTGGTATTACCGGTCTTGCCGCTGCCTATTACGCAGAACGTTCTTTTCCGAACTTAAATATTACGTTACTCGAAGCAGGAGAGCGTCTTGGTGGTAAAGTCGCGACGTATCGGGAAGATGGATTTATGATTGAACGTGGACCCGATTCATACGTTGCACGAAAACACATCTTGACGGATTTGATTGAAGCGATTGGGCTTGGGGATCAACTAGTCCGGAACAATACATCACAAGCCTTTATCCTGGATCCGGTTGGTCTCCATCCGATTCCAAAAGGATCGGTCATGGGTATTCCGACAGATTTGGAACTGTTTCGAGAAACCACATTATTGACAGAACAGGAAAAACAAGAAGTCACGGACTTATTGTTACATCCTTCTGAACAGTTGACGATTCCGGAACACGATATCCCGCTTGGTGAGTATTTACGACCGCGGTTGGGGGATGCTTTAGTCGAAAAATTGATTGAACCGCTGTTATCGGGTATCTATGCTGGAAACATCGATAAAATGAGTACGTTTGCGACATATCCTCAATTTGTCGCAAACGAACAAAAAGCCGGTTCCTTGTTTGAAGGGATGCGTTTGATGCGTCCGCTAGATCAAACTCCTAACACGCCACAAATGACAATCAAAGCGACTGGACAATTTTTATCATTAGCAACCGGTCTTGAGTCATTGATTGAGCGGTTGGAAGAAACGTTAGAACAATCCGAAATCCGTCTGGAAACACCGTTGCTTGAGATTACACGGGAAGACGGACGCTACCGCTTGAAGACGGATCATGGTCCGGAATATGCGGATTATGTCCTCTTGACGATTCCGCATCCTCAAGTCGTTCAGCTATTACCGGAGGCGCATGTACCGGAACTCGAACAGTTGACGACCCATTCGACAGCGACGATCACCCTGATTTTTGATCAGCAAGAATCGTTGCCGATCGAAGGAACAGGGTTTGTCGTTAATCGCCGAGCACCGTATTCGATCACAGCCTGTACGGCGATTGATCAAAAATGGAATCATTCGGCACCAAACCATACGGTCTTACGTGCCTTTGTCGGCCGACCGGGCAATGATCATCTTGTTCATGAATCGGATGAAACTCTGCAGAGAGCTGTTTTGCAGGATTTAGAAAAAATTTGCAATCGGAAATTAGAGCCGAAACAAGTCATCATCAGCCGATTAATAGATGGTTTGCCTGCTTATACCGTCGGACATGCGGAACGGACACAACGTGTTCGGGATGAAGTGTCGGCAAAGTATCCAGGCATCTATCTCGCAGGTCTTGCTTACGATGGTGTCGGCTTACCTGACTGCGTTGCCAGTGCAAAAACGATGATTGAATCGATTGCACTGGAACAATCACATGCTGGCGAGTCGATCAACTGACTTTCATGTTTTCATAAAGTGTACGAACATCAGGATTGTTCTGATGTTTCGTACACTTTTTTGTTTCAATCTCTACAAAAATAAGGAATAGCTTATACATTGGGGAAAAGTCCTGACAGACACGAAGGAGGGGATTGCTTTGCTTGAGATTTTAAGCACGTTTCTCGTCATTTTGGCGTATGGATTGATCATCATGAATCTGTTGGCCGTCGTCACCGTCATCTTTTTAGAACGGCGCGATATCGGTGCAACGTGGGCCTGGGTCTTGATTCTGTATTTTGTGCCGCTCATTGGATTTCTCATCTACTTATTTTTCGGACGCCTCTTGAAAAAAACGGACTTCTATCATGTCGAAGAGAAGGAAAAACAAGAACAGGCACGGCGTGTGGCATTACAACTTGAAGAGCTGAATCATCCGCAGACACAGATGCGTCATCCTGCTGTCGTACGGTATGACCAGTTGATCCGAATGAATTTAATGTCAAACGACGCGTTACTCAGTTTTAAAAATGAGGTCGTGATTTTATCGGATGGAGAACAAAAATTCAATCGGATGATGACTGATATTTTGAACGCGAAATATGAAATCAACATTCAGTACTACATCATTCAAAAAGATTCGTTAGGACAGGCGTTGATCGCAGCACTGACAAAAAAGGCGAAAGAAGGGATAAAAGTCCGGTTACTTTATGATGCCGTCGGTTCGCGGGATTTAGGACGAAAAGATTTCAAAGAGCTGTTGCTTCATGACGGGGAAGTGTTTGCCTTTTTTCCACCGACGATTGGTTTGATCAACTTTCGGCTCAACAATCGGAATCACCGGAAGTCGTGTATCATCGACGGAAGAATCGGCTACATCGGAGGATTTAATGTCGGGACTGAATACCTCGGGATTGATGATAAGTTTGGGTACTGGCGGGATACGCATTTCCGGTTAGAGGGAGAAGTCGTACACGACCAGTTGGATCGTTTCATTCTCGACTGGAATCAGGCGAGCGACAGTTACACGGCCAAAGAATTTTTCCGTTATGGCACGCATTCGGTCGAACAGGCCTTGCCGATGCAAATCGTGACATCCGGACCGAACTCGAAAACAGAGCATTTAAAAAATATGTTAATCAAGATGATTTCGTCAGCCAGACAATCCGTTTATATCCAATCGCCTTATTTTATCCCGGACGCGAGCTACATGGATGCCTGCAAGATGGCATTATTATCAGGGGTAGAACTGAGAATCATGATCCCGAATAAACCGGATCATCCGTTTGTCTACTGGGCGACGACAGCAGCAGTCGGAGAACTGATTGATTACGGGGCAAAGATCTACACGTATGAACCCGGATTTCTACATGCAAAAACGATTGTCGTCGATCAAGAAATCGCATCAGTCGGAACGACGAACATCGACGCAAGGAGCTTTAGGTTGAACTTCGAGATGAATACCATCGTTTACGACGCAAAGGTCGCAAGCGCACTAGCCCGTTTGTTCGAAGAGGATTGTCTTGTCTGTGAACGATTGACTGCTGAGAAATACGCAGAACGGTCACGCATGATTAAATTCAAAGAGAGTATCTCGCGACTGCTGTCCCCGATTTTGTAGTGTGAGAAGAAGGGCGAAAACAGGAAAAGGACAAGAGAAATGGTATAGTGTAACTGAAAAAGACAAAGGAGAGTGAACGTTTTGGCAAAAGCAATCAAATTATTGATCTCAGACATGGATGGTACGGTATTATCCAGCAAACAGAAAATAGAACCGGAAACGATTGCCGCGATTCAAGCGGCAAAAGAAAAAGGTATTGAATTTGCGATTGCGACAGGACGAAATTACTTAAACGCTAAAGAATTGACGGATCAGGCAGGAATCGTTTGTCCGATCATCGCATCAAACGGTGCACGTGTCTTGACGGTTGACGGAGAAGAATTAAGTGCAACGACATTGACGGCTGAACAAGCGCAACAGATTTATGGCATCATCAGCCAATATGAAGTCTTCTTCGAGATGTTTTGTGATCAAGGTCTTGTCACCGCTCAAGGATCAACGATTGATGCAGCCTATGATTCGCTCAAGGAGATGAGTGAAGAAAGTGATCGTGCGAAAGATGTCCTCGAGTTTTTCCATAACCGATATTATGTCAATGAAGACGTCAAGATGATTGATGGATTCCGGTCGTTCATTCGGAATCAAGCAGGGCAAGTCTTTAAATTCATATCGTTTTCATTTGATCAAGACTTGATGAAAAAGATTTGGAAAGAGATTGAAGAAAAAGTGGACGGCATTTACGTAACCTCATCCGGTCATGATAACATCGAAGTCATGGCACTTGGTGCTGATAAAGGCACGGCTGTCAAAACACTGGCGAAACATCTCGGCGTATCCATCGACGAGGTGGCAGTGATCGGCGACAATCTAAATGATGTACCGATGTTCAAGGTTGCTGGAATGGCGATTGCGATGGGGAATGGTCACGAAGAAGCGAAAGCAATCGCCCATCAAGTCACAAAAACAAATGATGAGAACGGTGTTGGTTACGCGATTGGCCAATTGGCGGACAAAGCGTGGACGTAACGTCGGAGGAGGTCACCAACCGTGTTCAAAGCGTTTAAGGAGTTTGCGTTTCGCGGAAATGTGATTGATTTAGCCGTCGGCGTGATCTTGGGAGCCGCTTTTAGCGGTATCATCAAATCTTTAGTCGACAGCATCTTCATGCCGCTGATCGGAATAGTGATCGGTGGGATTGACGTGAAAGAGTTATCAGTGACGGTCGGGAAAGCCAAGTTGCTTTACGGACAGTTCCTTCAGGCAAGCATCGAGTTCATTTTGATTGCCTTTGCTTTATTTTTGTTCGTCAAGGGCATCAACAGCTTCCGCCGGAAAGAGGAAGTCCCAGCAGAAGTGGTCGTTCCGACAACGGAAGAAAAGTTATTGACCGAAATCCGGGATGCGTTAGTGCGTCGCAACGATTGACGACTAAAAAGAATCCGTAAAAAAAGGAAAATCGCTCATTCTTAGCTGCAGGACTACGCCTGATAGTTAAGAAGTAGAGCGATTTTTTTAACTTAGAGAATCGTTAACAAGTGATTTTCAGAGCAAACTTGCAGGGATAGTTGTTTGTCGATGCCTTTATCGAATTGAATGTCGAGTACATCATCCATTACATGAATAATCGTACCGTCACCAAACGCGGTATGACGGATCCGCATGTTTTGCTGAACAGGCAAAATAGGGATGGACGCTTTTTCAGTTACCCGTTGACTCCGCGCGTGTGCTATTTTGGCGGTGTCATTTGGATGAAGAATGTGCCGGATATTTCCGATGAACAGGGACTCTTCGACCGGCTTTGATTTATACCGGTAGGACAACAAATGAAGGTCGTGACGTGCCCGTGTCATACCGACATAAAATAAGCGGACCGCCTCTTCCATCTCTTCTAACTGCCCGTCTTTGTAAGACTTGATATTATCAGAGGACGGAAGTACCCCGTTGATCAAATCAATCATGAAGACCCGATCGAATTCAAGACCCTTTGCACTATGAAAAGTCGACAATGTGACGGCATTCTGATGTTTATTTGATTTTGCTTGCCGCATCAATTGTTCAAGATGCAGGATACGTTCCTTAAAAGCAAGCGCCGTCGGAAGGTCACTTGCGACATTTTCAATCGTATTAAGCATCTCGAGCAGAAAATCAATGCTGAAGCCAAGACTATCACTCATTTTTTTAAGGTTTTTTTCATAACCGAGTTCGTTTCGGATCAGCGTTAATGCCGATGCAGGTCGAGCCGTCCGAATGGCAGCGAAAACCGATTTGATGGTCTTTAATTGTTTCTTTTGATAAAACTTCATCTCGACATGTTGGATCAATAAATCAAATACATTTTCACCATTTCGCAGCTCATATAAACGTTGGAGTTGGACTTTCGAGATGTAACCGGCGAACTTCGTATGGATTTGTGCCAATAGATCAACGTCTGAAGGATCATTCGCCAGTTCAATGAAATGTAAGATATCCTTTAAAACCCAATGGCTAAAGAATTTATGGTCGATGTCCTTGATATAAAAAGGAATCCCTGCCAGATCAAGTGCGTTCATGACATTGATCGAAGAAGAATTGTTTCGATACAAAATCGCGACTTCCTGATAATTAGTTTCTTCCCGTAAGTGACGAATGACATAACGGGTCTGGTCTTCATAGGCAGGTAATGTTTCCACGACAATCGGGCGGGAAGAAGGGTTTTTTGTAAACATTTTTTTAGGATGCCGGACTTTATTTCGTTGAATGAACCGATTGGCCGTCTCGACGATTTCTTGCGAAGAACGGTAATTCTGCTCCATATACAAGACGGTAGCATCCGGGTACGTATCCTTAAAATGGATGATTTTAGAGACATCTGCTCCGCGCCAGCTGTAAAGGGTTTGGTCATCATCGGCGACGACACACAAATTGTTGTTCGGTAATGCTAATTTTTCAACAAGCTGGTGTTGGACCAGTGAGGTGTCCTGGCTTTCATCCGTCAAAATGTACTCAAATCGTTGTTGATACGTCGCTAACAATGAAGCATTTTCTGCTAAAATCGTATTGGCATACGTCAACATATCATCAAAATCCATTAAAGGGTGAAGCGGATCACGTAGTTTGAATTGTTCATAAGCAAGATAGATTTCCGGAAAATGTTTGATGGTCGTTTTTAACGTTTCGAGATCTTTTTGTGACAACAAACGGTTTTTGACAAATGAAATCATCCGCAACAATTCATCCATCTGATCTTCCGTGATGACGCTCCGATTGATGTCTTGAAAAATTCGACGGAGGATCATCCGTTTATGCAACGGTTGTTCGGAACGGGGAGAAGATGATTTCTCGATTGCCCCTTCGATGATCGTATAATGAAGGCGATTCGTTGCCGCATAGTCACGAACAACCTGAAAGGCAAAGCTGTGAATCGTCGAAAAAGAAGCGGTCGTTCCGATTAGATGATGGAACCAGTCGTGAAAACGTTCTGCCATTTCGTGAGCAGCAGCTTTACTGAACGTTAAACCTAAGATGGATCGTGGATTCACTTTTTTTTCAAGAATCAAATAAGCAATTTTAAAATTCAACGTTGTTGTTTTCCCGGATCCCGGGGAAGCGAGTAATAGAAGGGGACCTTGATCATGTTCAATCGCTTGGCGTTGCACATTGTTTAGCTTGGTTCCGGTTTCAAGCTCCATACGTTCGAAAAAGTCTGTCGACATCGTTTTGTTCACCTCTTACATCTGTAAACTCAAATTTCTCTTCTTAGTTTAGCATTTTCAGTTCGACAATTGATTAAGTCTACAAAAGAAGTGGAATAGAAGTAAAGAGAAAACCTTTCAGTCAACATCCCTCAAACATTGGCTAAAGACATCTAGAACATGTAAAATGTAAATAGATGTAAGGAGAGAAGCGTATCTCTTCGATTAATGGAAGGCGGAAAAAATATGTCTCAAGTGAAGTTAGTTATGTATACCAATGAACACTATGAACAATGTGATGCATTTATTCTTCCGGAAGAACAAATCCAATTTACGACATTTCCGACACAGGTGGTGTCAGAAGCGTTAGAAAATCCCGATAAATTTCCGGTTGTCATTAAAAAGGATACAGAAGTCGTCGGTTTTTTCATCCTGCATTTACATCCTCCCAAAACACATCGGACAGATGAGAAAAGTGTACTGTTGCGTGCCTTTTCGATTGATGCCCGGCATCAACAGCAAGGATATGCGAAAGAAGCGATGATGCAGTTGCCGGCCTTCGTGAATAAACATTTTCCTGAAGTGACAGCCATCACGTTAGCCGTCAATAAAAAAAATATCGCAGCAAAATCGTTGTACTTCAAGACAGGATACGTCGATACGCTGCAGTCTGTGATGGGACCGATTGGAGAACAGCATATCTTAGCATTTGATCTTCAAAAAGAAATCACATTCGGATAAAAAAAGCACACTCCTCAGTTCAAACTGAACTGCTCCCCGTCAAGTAGACAGGCGAAATAATAAAAATCTTTTAAACGGCTTGAGCCCTGAATTCCAGCGGACTCAAGCCGTTTAGTCGTTCTTGGTATCGTTCTTCGTTATAGAATCGAATGTATTGCTGAATCGCATGACAGAGTTCGTCGAACTCCTCAAACTTATGTAGATAATAACTCTCACACTTCAATGCGCCCCAGAACGATTCCATCGGACCATTATCGATGCATTTACCGACACGAGACATACTTTGTGTAATGCCTGCTGCTTTCGTCATTCGACGGAAAGCATGCGACGTATATTGAAACCCACGATCGCTATGTAGAAGTGGTTGGCTTTCTGGTGCGCCCTGAAGGGCGCGTTCAAGCGTATCGAACACGAGTTGATTGTTATTCGAATGACCGATGACAAACGAACGAATGGATCCGTCGTACAGGTCTAGAATGGCACTTAGATACGCCTTTTGGGATGCGCCATACTTCAGTTCCGTGACATCCGTTACCCATTTCTGATTCGGTCCCGCCGCATGGAAATCACGATTCAGGATATTCTCTGTCGTCTGTTGAGGAAGGTGGCGCATATATTTGGGACGCTTTCGACGGATGACACAGTAGATTCGGGCAACGCCCATCAAGCGACGGATTCGCTTCGAGTTGACGTTTCTGCCAAAGCGACGTTTCAGGTTCAGTGTCATTCGGCGGTATCCGTAAATTCCGTTCACCGAATAGTGAATCTGGCACATCTCTTCGATGATCCGTGTGTTCTCGGTCTCCCGTACCGTCGGTACACGATGTAACCATTTATAGTAAGCTGCACGCGAGATACCCGCAAGGTCACATAAGGCTACGATGGGATAACCGAATTGCGCTGCGAATGACTGGATCGCCTCGTATTTATCTCGATTACGAACTTGGCTTAACGTGACCTCCTCTCGATCTCCTCTAACTTTTTTAGGAAAGCGTTCTCCATTCGCAGACGCTCATTTTCTTTCTCGAGTTGTTTCATTTCAATAGTGAAACGTTCTCCAGCGGTCAATTCTTCCTTCGGTTTCCGACGTCCCCGGCGGTCCAACAGTGCGTCTATCCCGTCTTTCTCGAACTTCCTTACCCAGCTGTAGATTTGTTGATACGAGACCCGATGGGTCTTCATGGTGTGTTGATAGTCTTTCCCGTTCTGTATGCAGTCCATAACTGCCTCGACGCGCTCTTCGAATGTTGTTTTTCTTGCTTTGGTCATAGTGAATCGCTCCTTCAACGGTTTCCCTTGAGTACTATGACCAGTATACTGGCTAATCCATCTTTGAAGCACGCTCTTACTCGAGATGCCGAATCTTAGCGTGGCACTCCTGAGTGATTCCTCACGGTCTAGCACTGCGCGTACGGCCTGTGTTTTCAGTTCTTCTGAATAGCGTGTCCATCCCGTTCTATTACTTAGAGCTGAGGCACCACCGTGACGGTATCGTCTTCGCCAAGTATTCAACGTATCGAGTGAAAGCTCGAAGAGCGACGCAATCTCCTTTAACGTATATGTTCCGTTATCGTACATCTGTATGATGTGTATTTTTTCATCAAGCAAAAATTTAGATGTGGCCATAGAAAAAGCTCCCTTCAAAAGTAGACAGTTTTGTTATTTCAACTGTCTACTTTTGTGGGAGCATATCAAACTGAGAGGAATGTGCTTTTTGCTTGTTTAAACATCGATAGTCAGAGTGCATAAATCGCAAGGTGGGCAGTTGCTTTACCGCTTAAGACAATTCCTTGACTGGTTGATTTCGGGAAGATACGGGCAGAAGCCACCGCTTCTCCGTCGTTCAAGAAGACTTCGATCGACGAACGGTCGACGAACAGCCGCAGCGTGTGCAGTGGTTCAGTTAACGGGATGGAACGCGTCGTTCCGTATTCGATAGCGGGAACCTCTGCGCCAGACCGTGTACGATCCATTGTAAATCGTTTCGTCTGTGTATCATACCGCAGAATCGTTTCTTCTTGCTCACTCGCACGAACCTTTAATTCGAACTGTCCGGAAGAAATAGCAAGATGAGACAGGACCAGTTCAAAGACTTCCGCTTGGACAGGACTTGCCTGTTGTTCGACTACAAGATGTTGTTCATACAGGGTGTCTTTTCGTAGAGAGGTTAGTTCGCGGACCGGATTTTGGCGTAAATGCCCCTGTTCGAGTGTCAATTCTCGTGGCAGTGTCAAAGCGTGCGCCCATTTATAACGATCACTTGGATACGTGATATCGGGTAAACCCATCCAACCGACGAGAATCCGGCGACCGTCTGCTGCTAACGTCGTCTGGGGTGCATAAAAATCAAAACCAAAATCAAGTTCTAAAAAGTCTTCATGTTGATAAGACAGATTCGGGAAGTCGACCGTCTGACCGATGAAGTAACCGGATTGGAAAATGTTTTGGTAGTGGTCCCCTGTCGGTTCGATGCCTTGTGGACTAAAGAGCAACAATCCGTGCCCATCCAGCTCAAAATAATCGGGACATTCCCACATATAGCCGAAGTCCGGATAACGTGTATTCAGTTCTCCGAGTAACATCCAGGATTCAGCATCTTCCGAGTGATAGACGACCGTAGCGCCGGTCAAATCATTTCGCTGGGCACCGATGATACAATACCATGTCCCTTGATGTTGGAACACTTTTGGATCCCGGAAATGTTCGGTATAACCATCAGGTACCGTTGCGATTGCTGGCGGAAGATGTTTTTCAATCCGACCATCTGAACGAAGATGTCCAACGATTTGGCTTGTATGCCGGACCCAATCCTGATCGCGTTTATTGCCTGTGTACATGATATGGACTTTATCATCCTTGACGAAGCCACTACCAGAGTAGGCACCATGCGAATCGGGATCATCATTTGGGATCAGTGCCGCGCCTTCATCGAACCAGTGAACCAAATCCTTTGACGTCAGATGATACCAGTATTTTAATCCATGAACCGGTCCGAGTGGGAACCATTGATAAAATAGGTGGTACGTACCATCGTGATAGACAAAACCATTCGGGTCATTTAACAATCCGGTTGGTGGTTGAACATGAAAAGAGAAGCGCCAAGGGGATGTCCGGACTTCTTCTTTCATGAGTTGGTACACTTCCGGTGCGAGATCGGAGAGTGGGCGGTAGCGTGCTTCGCGTGTCCACTGATTCATGCTGTCAGCTCCTTGTTGTAAGTAGTTGTGTAGTTTCTTCTATTTGTTCACATTACGGAGAACGGTCTGGCTTGTCAATCGTGTCCATCACTATTACTGATGGAAGGTGAGGCGACTTTTACCGTGTTTTTTAGAATCGTATAATGCCATATCGGCACGTTGGATGACATGTTCAATCGACTCTTCAGATGAACGGATGGCGACACCAATACTTGCTCCGATCTGGAGTACATGTTGGTTTAGGACAAACGGATAGGAAAGTGTATGGATGATATCTTTTCCATAACGATCAATCTCCTCAAGTGAAAGTATTTCATTAAGAATGATCAAAAATTCATCACCACCAAGGCGTGCCACCATGCCCTCGTAACGGAATGATTTTTGGAGACGATCGGCGACTTCAATCAGGACAAGATCTCCCATCGCATGCCCATACTGATCATTGATGGCTTTAAAACCATCTAAATCAAGATACAAGTAGACTTGGTTATAGTCTTTGAGCGACAACAGATCTAAGTAATCCGATAATCCGTTGCGATTGGGTAAACCGGTTAAGGCGTCATGTAAAGCGAGTGATTCATACGTTGTCCGTTCTTGTTCCGTATATCTTAACGTGGTCGTCAATTGACGTAATGCAATCGAAAGAACCTCCACTTCACGAATTCCTTTGTGGTATGGAATCGATTTTAACGGATCATGCTGCATCGCTTCTGCTGCCTGAGTAATCTGTTGTAAGGGACGAGTCAGCAGTCTCGCGACGAACCAACCGATGAGGGCTGTGAGGAGCGATGCAATTAAACCGGCAATCAGAATATACGTTTTTAGTGTACTGGCATCTGAGAAAGCGACCTGACTCGGCTGACGGACGAGGACAGTCCAGCCGAGACCATCATAACTTTTATACCCTTTACTTTTAGCCAGACCTGTCAAATACTCCTGACCATTTTTCCAAGTCGACACTTGGTAACCGGCCTGATTTCCTGACAAGAAGGAAGCGGGGAGCGTTTTACCACGCCACTGCTCCGGACCGAGTAAGACCGTTCGATTTTGTTTACTGACAATAAAGACTTCAACATCCTTGATCTGAGCCGTCGAACTTTGGAAACTCTGTTCGATTTCCTTCGCCCATTCAAAACTCAGATGCGCTGCGAGAACACCAGTCAGTTTTCCATTCGTAAATAAAGGTGTGCTGATATCAACGAACTGTAAAGGCTCACCACTAGGGTTCGGGAGTAATTTGGCAAGCAAGACGGCATCATGGACGTCACCGATAAACGGTTTTTTTTGTGCTTGTTGAAAGACCGGACGCTCTTTGATCGATTGACCTTCTAAAATTGTTCCGGTTGAAGCAAGGACTTGACCATCGGGTGCGACAACACCAATCCAAGAAAAGTCAGGAATTTGTTGTTGCAGTTGCTGTAGCGTATCACGGGTTTCCTCTGTGTTCTTAGGTTGCTGAATCGTGGGTAATGTCCGCAATACATTGACTTCAGCCGTCCGTGACCACATGTAATGATCGAGTTTATCGGATAACTGATAAGCGGTTGCAGACAAGGTCGTGCCTACTTCTTCTTTTAATCGGTCGGTCGCGCGGTGACTGATTAAAAACGTCAAACAAAGTGTCATGATGAAAAATAGAACGGCAATCAATAAGGCAAGTAAGGCATCAAAACGAATAGACCAGTTGTGCATACAATAAACTCCATTTCAAGAACGAGATAGGTAAGGAAGATCTTTTTTAACATTTTAACATAAGCGATTTATCTGGTTTGATTTAATTCAAACTTTATGGATTATCGTCACAGGGCAGACAAAGGTCGTCGTTAAAGTAAAATGGAATTGGAAGCGGATTACATAATTGTAAGAATAGGAACTTTTTTATCTGTAATGACGTACACTAGAACAAGAAGCGCAAGCAAGAGGAGGAAAAAAGATGCTGAAAATTGAACATGTGTCAAAACGGTTAGGAAAAGAAGAAATTTTAAAAGACGTCAGTTTTGAAGTATCACCGGGAGAAGTATTTGGATTTCTAGGACCAAACGGTGCCGGGAAAACAACGACGATCCGTATCATTACCGGGCTGCTCGAACAAGACGCGGGGACGGTCACCGTCAATGGTTTTGATGTCGTTCAGGAACGTTCGAAAGCGTTGACACAAATCGGGGCAATCGTCGAAAATCCTGCATTTTACCCATACATGACCGGAAAACAAAACCTTGTCCAAGCGAAAAACCTGATTCCCGGCCTTGCGACGGTTGATTATGAGGCGTTGGCGCAACTCGTTGGTCTAGAAGGAAAACTTTCGAAAAAGGTCGGCGAATATTCCCTGGGGATGAAACAGCGTCTAGGAATCGCACGTGCCCTGTTACATAATCCACGTGTCTTGATCCTGGATGAGCCGACGAATGGGCTGGACCCAGCGGGAATCGCAGAACTACGAGAATACTTACGGAAAATGGCGCGGGAACAAGATATCGCCATTCTGATTTCGAGCCATATGCTAGGTGAAATGGAACAGATCAGCGACCGGTACGCGATCATTGATCAAGGGGTCATCAAATCCGTCGAATCCGTCCGAAATGAGACGGGAGCAAAAATTTTAATCCGTGTACCGGAAGCAACTATTCTGGATGTGATCGAAGTATTGCGGGCCGCTAATTATCCGGCAGAACGCTGGAAGGACAAAATTGTCATCACGGCACCTGAAAGTGAGACACCGGCGATCGCCCGACTGATCGTTCCGATTGCTGATCTACATGAACTGACGGTCAAGCGTCAGACGCTCGAAGAACAATTCTTACAAGTGACGAAAAAAGAGGGGGATTCACATGCTTTCGCTCATACAAAATGAATGGATGAAATGGTGGACGATGAAAAAATCGAAAATCGTTTTAGCACTATACCTTGTCATCGCCGTTGGACTGGTCATCATCGCTAAAACCAATGACTTTGATTTTACGCGAAGTGAATATTACACGTTGGTTTCGACGATCTTGTTTGGATTGCTTGGAATCATCACGATTGTCTTCACGGCAGAGACAGTCGGGAACGAGGTCCGTTATGATACGATGAAACATCTGTTGATGAGTCCGTACTCGCGGATGACGATTTACTTCTCGAAATTACTGTTTTCGATCTTGATCATGCTCGGTCAATTCCTCTTTATCGCCCTGATTACGTATGCGGCCTCGTTTGCCTTTTCTGAAACAGGAGAAACACTTCAATTGCGAGATACGGTCTTGGCGCTCGTCAACCCGATCTTCACGATTTTCATGACGTTGTTCTTTTCGCTTGTCTTCCGCTCCGTCGGGATGATCATCGGCTTTACGGTCTTGGCACAATTCTTTACCTCGATTGTCGGAAATGTTTTGTTAGCATTCAAACCGGAAATCGCTAAATGGATCGTCTTCATGCATTTGGATTGGTCGATGTATTTTAAAGGTGCATTGACATACGGGATGGCTGAACCGATGGGAACGACGCTGACATTTTCAATCATTTTTGTCATCGCCCATATCTTAGTCTTATTCGGTAGCTCGATCTTGATTTTCCAAAAAAAATCGTACCTGTAAGCCGATTCGTCCAAAAACAGATCCTCTCCCTGCGAGAACATCAGCAGGAAGAGGATCTGTTTGTCATTGGACACGACGCGTGATGGGAAAGGCGTTTTGGAAAAACTCGATCAACGGACCATTCAGCAACAAGAAGACAAACGTTCCGACACCAATTCCAATCAGTTCGTGTTCGACGAGTGACAGGATGCTCGCAATCAAAAAAGGGATTGCGAGGCTGACTGTCGCACCGATTGATGTACTTTTAAACCGGCTAATGAGTGATTTCATCAAATAGTCGGGTGGCATCAGGACAAAACCGATTTGCAAATACAAAGCCAGACCAAGTGAAATCAACGGCATCCCGATCACCATGTAGAGGATACGCATCCAAAGTGTCGTTGGTATATAAAGCAATTGATGAATCGATAAGAAAAAGTCAATCGCCGTTCCAAACAGGATGACTAAGGAAAAACTAAGTAGGATCGTCCACCAACTAAATCGACTACCAAGAATCAAGGCACTTCCAAGTGCCAAAACGTGTAAGACGACAATCGCCAGCCCGACGGTCAAAGGCGAGAGGCGAGCTAAGGCTTCGCTTGCAGATGTCCAAGGGGCGCTACCGATAGCGGCAGTCACCATAAAACTATTTCCGAGTGCGTTGATCAAGATGGAAAATAAATAAATGAGGATTCGTTTTTGTTGACTCATGGGAGGCACAGGCAAAAAAGACTGCGCTTCTCACCTCCATTTCAAAGCAGTATCGTTAAGGTATACCCTATTTTAATCGTTCTTTTCACTCGTTTTCATGAAAAGAAGATTGCGAAAAGTCTTGAAAAGGCGACATACTAGGAAGAAATTAAAGAAATGGGGATACGACATGACATACTTCGGTCAAAAGATTTTACCGTCCGTCAGAAAGTTAGAAGACTTTGAAAAAATGTTGAAAAGTCCGTATGAATACGGTGTGTTACTCGAGATGCATGTCTCGCGATTAAAAGCTGTCTACGAATTAGCACATCGTTACGATAAAAAAATGTTTTTGCATATGGATTTAGTGCAAGGATTAAAAAATGATGAGTTTGCGACGGAATATGTCTGTCAAGAACTGAAACCATATGGTGTCATCTCGACGAAGGCAAGCGTCATCGTAAAAGCGCGTCAGAAAAAGGTGAAGACGATGCAACGAATGTTTTTGCTCGATTCGAGTTCACTCGAAAAAAGTTATCACTTGATGGAACGGACACAACCAGACTATATCGAAGTATTGCCTGGCTTGATGCCGAAGTATATCGCAGAGGTCAAACGAAAAACCGGGAAACTAGTCTTTGCCGGCGGATTGATCGATACGGTTGAGGAAGTGGAGCAAGCAATCGCAGCTGGTGCATCGAGCATCACGACCTCAAATAAAGAATTGTGGCGATACTTTGAACCAGGTAAATGAAAACGCTATGATAAAAATCACCTAAACCGTTTGACAGCGTTTTCATCGATTGTTATAGTGAAAACAAGTTGATACGAAGTGACGGAGAAATCGGAGATTCACGCTTTCATGTTTTTTGAGAACATTCAAAAAGCCGAGGCGCGAATCTCTTTTTTTGTTGCTTCTTTCACATACAAAGGGGGAAGAACACATGTCACCAGTACTAGCAGAATTTTTAGGAACGGCTCTTCTTGTTGCACTTGGGAACGGTGTCGGAGCAGGTGTCACGTTATCGAGATCCTATGCAAAAGATGCAGGATGGATCGTCATCACCTTCGCCTGGGGATTTGCAGTCGCTTTATCCGTCTATGCAGTCGGGCAATTTAGTGGGGCTCATCTTAATCCGGCCGTGACGTTAGGTCTTGCGTTTGATGGTTCGTTTGCCTGGTCAGATGTTCCCGGCTACATCATTGCCCAACTATTAGGTGGGATTGTTGGTGCCAGTATCGTGTTTGTACATTACTTACCGCACTGGGCGGAAACAAAAGATCCGGCAGCAAAACTGGGTGTCTTTGCGACATCACCTGCGATTCCGCATACGTTTTCGAACGTGATGAGTGAATTGATCGCAACGTTTTTACTGGTCGTCGGGATTTTGTCGATTGGTGCCAATACGTTTTCAGATGGTCTGAATCCATTGATCGTCGGCTTCCTGATCGTCAGTCTCGGGATGTCATTTGGCGGTACGACGGGATACGCGATGAACCCGGCACGTGATTTAGGTCCGCGAATTGCGCACTTCCTTCTGCCGATTGCAGGAAAAGGTTCTTCGAACTGGGGCTATTCGTGGATTCCGGTCATCGGTCCTATTCTTGGCGGTAGCCTCGGCGGATTGTTTTATCGGTCTGTCTTCTCGGGCAAAGATACACCGGCATTTGTGGTCGTTGGACTTGTGACGATTGTCATATTAGGCTTATGCTATAGATTCGGTGTTCGTCCGAATAAATCAACGTCAGTGAAGTCGAAGTCAGCTTAAGCTTAACTTACTAGATATAAAGGATGGGGAAAAGATGGAGAACTACATTTTGTCACTAGATCAAGGAACGACGAGTACACGAGCGATTTTATTTAATCGGTCAGGTGAAATCGTTCATTCCGCACAACGTGAGTTTACACAGTATTTTCCGAAGCCGGGTTGGGTTGAACACAACGCCAACGAGATTTGGGGGAGTGTCCTTGCTGTCGTTGCGACCTGCCTAACGGAAGCCAACGTCAAGGCCACACAAATCGCTGGAATCGGGATCACGAATCAACGCGAAACAGCGGTTGTCTGGGAGAAAGATACAGGGAAACCGATTTATAATGCAGTTGTCTGGCAATCAAGACAAACAGCTGGAATTTGTGATGAATTACGAAATGCTGGACATGCGGATTTGTTCCGTTCTAAAACAGGTTTGCTGATTGATGCGTACTTCTCTGGAACAAAAGTCAAATGGATCCTTGATCATGTCGAAGGGTCACGTGAACGGGCGGAACGCGGTGAGCTGTTGTTTGGAACGATCGATACGTGGTTGATCTGGAAGCTGTCTGGTGGAAAGGCTCACGTCACGGACTATTCCAATGCGAGCCGGACGTTGATGTATAACATCCACGAACTCCAGTGGGACGATGAGTTGTTAGCGATTCTCGATGTTCCAAAAGCGATGTTACCGGAAGTTCGTCCGTCTTCTGAAGTGTATGCCCATACAGCGGGTTATCATTTCTTCGGTGAATCGGTTCCGATCGCGGGCGCAGCGGGTGATCAGCAAGCTGCCTTATTCGGTCAAGCCTGTTTTGAAAAAGGTATGGCAAAAAACACGTATGGGACAGGGTGCTTCATGTTGCTCAATACGGGTGAGAAAGCCGTTTCATCTGAGCATGGTCTATTGACGACGATTGCGTGGGGGATTGATGGAAAAGTCCAGTACGCCCTTGAAGGGAGTATCTTTGTTGCTGGTTCAGCGATTCAATGGCTACGGGATGGTCTTCGCCTCATTAATGATGCCAAGGAAACGGAAGCATATGCGACGCGTGTGACGTCATCAGAGGGTGTTTATGTCGTTCCAGCATTTGTTGGTCTTGGAACGCCTTACTGGGATAGTGATGTCCGCGGTGCTGTTTTTGGTTTGACACGTGGAACAGAAAAGGAACACTTCATCCGAGCGACACTTGAATCGCTTGCCTATCAGACGCGTGACGTCTTGACGGCGATGGAGCAAGATTCCGGGATCGAGATGTCGACCTTGCGTGTTGACGGGGGCGCGGTCAAAAATGATTTCCTCATGCAATTCCAGAGTGACATCATCCAAGCACCAGTCGAACGTCCGGAAATCAATGAAACGACGGCACTCGGTGCTGCCTACTTGGCAGGACTAGCGGTTGGTTTCTTCGAAAATCAAGAACAGATTGCCGCGCAGTGGCAGATGGATCGCCGTTTTGAGATGGAGATGGCGGAACAAGAGAGTGAAGATCTTTACCACGGTTGGAAAAAAGCTGTACAGGCTACGATGTTGTTTAAGTAATGTGAGATATGTTATAGTAAGAACAAGTTAATAAACCGGTCGGAGAATATGGAGAGACCACAGCAACAGTTGACACCGTCAGTCTGTTTGTTGTGGTCTCTTTTTTTTCGAACCTAAACAGGGGGAACTATTCATGGCAAACCAATCATTTTCAAGCAAAAACCGTGCAGACGTCTACAATCGATTGACACGTGAAGAACTGGATCTACTTGTTGTAGGTGGAGGAATCACAGGAGCGGGAATCGCATTAGATGCCGCGTCACGTGGTATGAAGATCGGACTCGTTGAGATGCAGGATTTCGCAGCCGGAACATCAAGTCGTTCAACGAAATTGGTGCATGGTGGTTTACGTTATTTGAAACAATTCGAAATTCAAATGGTTGCGGAAGTCGGAAAAGAGCGTGCCATCGTTTATGAAAACGGACCACACGTCACGACACCGGAATGGATGTTGTTACCGATGCATAAAGGCGGC
This sequence comes from Exiguobacterium antarcticum DSM 14480, assembly GCF_000685865.1. Lineage (GTDB taxonomy): Bacteria > Bacillota > Bacilli > Exiguobacteriales > Exiguobacteriaceae > Exiguobacterium_A > Exiguobacterium_A antarcticum. The sequence continues at coordinate 296,453 of NZ_JMKS01000005.1, forward strand.
ACATTCGGACCGTTCAGCACATCAATCGGTTTACGTGTCTACGATTTCTTAGCAGGAGTCAAACGTTCAGAGTGGCGTTCGATGTTATCGGCGAAAGAGACACTGGCAAAAGAACCGCTCGTCAAGCAGGATGGTCTAAAAGGTGGCGGTTACTACGTCGAGTACCGGACAGATGATGCCCGTCTGACGATTGAAGTCATGAAAGAAGCGGTCGCGCACGGCGCCCGTGTCGTCAACTATACGAAAGCCGAAGAGATTCTCTATGAAGCCGGTAAAGTAGCCGGTATGCGCGTGACGGATCTTGAGACAGGTGATGTCCATGAAATTCGTGCGAAAAAAGTCGTCAATGCAACAGGTCCTTGGGTCGATGAGTTGCGCGAAAAAGATGGCTCAAAAGTTGGAAAACAACTTCGTCTGACGAAAGGGGTCCATGTCGTCATCGATCAATCGAAGTTCCCGTTAAAACAAGCCGTCTACTTCGATACACCGGACGGTCGGATGATCTTTGCCATCCCACGTGAAGGAAAAGCCTACGTCGGGACGACAGATACGTTCTTCGATAAAGATACAGCCCATCCGAAGTTCACGGTTGAGGATCAAGAATACGTGCTGGACGCGATTCATTACATGTTCCCGGATGTCAAAGTGACAGCGGAAGATGTCGAATCAAGCTGGGCCGGTGTTCGTCCGTTGATTTACGAACAAGGAAAAGATCCATCAGAGATTTCACGGAAAGATGAAGTCTGGCAGTCCGAATCAGGCTTGATCACGATTGCCGGCGGGAAACTGACAGGTTACCGTAAAATGGGCGAACATGTCGTCGATCTTGTCGCGAAACTATTAAAACAAGAAACAAACCGTGCTTATGCCCGTTGTTCAACAAAAAACATGCCGATTTCAGGCGGACACGTCGGGGGAGCGAACGGGTTTGCGAAGTTCCTTAAAGCACAAGCGCCGGCAAACGGATTGACTTCGGAAGAAGTTTTGTTCCTCGCGAAACGTTACGGATCAAACTTACCGGAAGTACTTCGTTATGCCGCTGAATACGATGGCGCAGAAACAGAGTTGCCACGTGATGTCTACGCCCAGTTACACTACGGAATCGACCACGAGATGGTCGCGCGTCCAATCGACTTCTTCATTCGTCGGACAGGTGCGGTCTTCTTTGATATCGCTTGGGCACGGACACATAAAGAGGCGGTCATCAAAGAGATGACGCGTCACTTGAACTGGACGTCAGCACAAACGGCACAGTATACAGAAGAGTTAGAATTAGAAATCAACGATGCAGCACACGCGCTCGTTACAGAATAAATGATTTTTCATCAAAACTCCTTCGCTTGCGGGCAAAGGAGTTTTTTGGCATAACGTGAAATCAGATTCATTGCACGCAATCGTTCCGGGGATTATGCTAAACGTACAAAATCATAAACAAAGGAGCTGGAACAAGATGAAAGTGGAAGTCTGGTCAGATTATGCGTGTCCGTTTTGTTACATTGGAAAAAAACGTTTGGAAAAGGCAATCGAGGAAAACGGAGTTACAAATGTAGAGGTGGAATTCAAGAGTTTTGAACTCGATCCAACAGCACCGGCACAACCGACGATGGGATTATACGAAATTTTGGCATCCAAGTACGGCACATCGGTCGAACAAGCCCAAACGATGTCGCAAGGTGTCGTCGACGCTGCGAAAGCAGATGGTTTGATGTATGAAATGGACCGTGTTATCCCTGCCAATACGTTTAAGGCGCATCGTCTGACTCAATTCGCCAAAAAACATGGTAAAATGGATGAGGTATCGGAAGGATTGTTCCAAGCCTACTTCATGAAGGGCGAGAACTTAAACGACGATTCGATTTTGACGCGGATTGCGACCGAAGCCGGTTTGGAGACAGCATCCGTCGAGGCATTTCTTTCATCTGACGAGTCGTCCGATGAAGTTCGCCAGGAAGAAGACATGGCTCGTGAACTTGGTGTCACGGGGGTGCCATTTTTTGTGTTCGACCGGAAATACGCCATCTCAGGTGCCCAACCGGTAGAAGCGTTCAGCCAAGTATTGGACCGGGTCCAACAGGAACAAAAAGTAGAAATCGTAGCCGAGGGTGATGCCTGTGGTGTGGACGGCTGTAACTAAATTCGATTGTAAAAGGAGAACCTGAAACTTATGAAATTCATTTTTCATCCAGAAATTCACGATGCACGGATTAACCTTGCCGTAGAGGATTTCATCTTAAACAACCTGAACGTCAGCGAAGAGGATTATTTCCTCTTTTACATCAATGGTCCATCGATCATCGTCGGTAAAAACCAAAACACGAATGAGGAAGTGAACTTAAAGTATGTCGAGGAGAACGGGATCCATGTGGTCCGTCGCCTGTCGGGTGGTGGTGCCGTCTATCACGACCACGGAAACTTGAATTTCAGTTTCTTGACGAAAGATGACGGGGATTCCTTCAACAACTATAAAAAGTTCACGGAGCCGGTTGTACAAGCGTTGCATAAACTCGGGGTCGAGGCAGAATTATCAGGTCGAAATGATATTCATGTCGGCACACGAAAAATCAGCGGTAATGCCCAGTTTACGACAAAAGGCCGCATGTTCAGCCATGGCACGCTGATGCTTGACTCAAACATTGAAGAGGTCGTCAATGCTCTGGTCGTCAGTGAAGAGAAAATGCGTTCAAAAGGAATCAAATCAGTCCGCAGCCGTGTTGCGAACATTTCAGAATTTTTGACGGAACCATTGACGATGGATGAGTTTGTCGCCCATTTACTTGAGTCCATCTATGAAGGAAAAGAAATGGAACGTTATGTGTTGACGGATGAAGATTGGGCGAAGGTCCATGCGATTTCCGCAGAACGGTACGGGAACTGGGACTGGAATTTCGGTAAATCGCCGAAGTTTGATGTCATCCATAAAAAACGTTTTCCGATCGGCACAATCGATTTTCGTTTAAATGTGAAAAAGGGAATCATTGAAGAAGCGAAGATCTATGGAGACTTTTTCGGGGTCGAGGATGCATCGGAAATTGCTCAGGCATTAGAAGGAAAACGCTACGATCGAGCGTCGTTACGTGAAGTGTTAAGTCAGTATGAGCTGAAGAAATATTTTGGTGCCGTCGAGCTAGATGAGGTACTTGACGTTTTAGCATAAGCTTTTTTGGGAAAACTCTTTCTATCAACTTGCATAGGGGGAGCTTTTTTCATGGGCTACAATAAAGATAACTTTTTAGAGGGTACGTTAACGGATTTCATCAACTTTGAAAAAGTCTCAGAAGGATTACCTAAAACGGAAGATCAACAACCGTTACCATACTATGAGCGGGACGATTACCGTGCTGCTGGAAAATTAAAAGGCAAAGTCGCGATCGTGACAGGTGGTAATTCAGGAATCGGACGTGCCATCTCGATTGCCTATACATTAGAAGGTGCTAAAATCGTCATCGCGTTTTACGGCGATCAAGAAGGCGCAGAAGAAACAAAAGCGCGTCTTGAAGAACTCGGCGGCGAAGTGTTACTTTCACAAGGTGATATCGGTGATGGGGAATATTGTGAAGAACTCGTCAAAAAAACGATTGCACGATTTGGTCGTTTAGATATCGTCGTCAACAATGCGAGTATGCAAAAACCAGAAGAATCATTGCTCGACATCACGGACGAATCGATGGAAAAAACATTCAAGACGAATATCTTCGGGATGATGCGCTTAGCGCGGGCCGCACTACCTCACTTGTCACTGGGGTCAGCCATCATCAATACGACGTCGTCGACAGCGTATGAAGGAAATCCATTGCTGATTGATTATTCGTCGACGAAAGGAGCCATCGTCAGCTTTACACGTAGTCTGTCGATGAACCTTGCGAAACAAGGAATCCGTGTCAATGCGGTCGCACCAGGTCCGATCTGGACACCATTGATCACAGACACATTCCCGGACGAATCGGTGAAGACATTTGGTAAAAATACACCGATGGACCGTCCCGGACAGCCGGCAGAAATGGCGTCAGCCTACGTGTTCCTAGCATGTAACGATTCAAGTTATATGACGGGTCAAGTCCTTCATCTAAATGGCGGCGTCATCGTCAACGGTTAAAAGAAAGAACGTGAAAACGTTTCCATAAAATGCTACACTATCCATACAGGCGGACACGTCATGAATGGATTTTTTTTACGTTAAAAATGAACGGTTATTCATTCGAAGGGGGAAGCGAGTTATGATGGGATTGATTCATTCGGTGGAAGAAACGGCCCGGCAACGTCCGGACAGTATTGCCTATGTGTTTGAAGATACCGCGGTAAGTTACCGGGAATTTGTTGAGAAATTTCACCGGGCGGCAGGAGCACTTGAGGCGCACGGAATCCGTAAAGGGGATCATGTTGCGTTGATACTTGGAAATAGCCCGGCTTTTTTAGTGGGTTATTATGCAGTGATGAAACAAGGAGCGATTGCGATTCCGATCAATCCGACCTATACACCGGATGAGCTGGGGTATATCTTGATGAACGGGGATGTCAAAGGAATTTTAGGAATCGCACCACTTGTCGAGGCCGCGAAGGATCGTTTGATTCATTTGCCGCACCTCGCTGTTGTCGTATCCGTTCCGTTTAATGGTCAAATCGGTCCGGATGAGCAAATCGGGAAAGTTCGTTTCACGACACTGGAGGCATGGCTTGAAATTGAACATCCGATTCAAGAGGTGACGTATGAACCGGATGAGACGGCTGTCATTCTGTATACGAGCGGTACGACCGGGAAACCGAAAGGGGCGATGTTGTCCCATCGGAATTTAACGTCGAATGCCCGTTCGATTGGAGAATACTTACATGTTTCGGAACGAGACCGGACGCTTGCGGTCTTGCCGATGTTCCATGTCTTCTGTTTGACGGTGGTCGTCAATGCCTCACTCGCCCATGGAGCAACCGTCATCATCGCTCCTCGCTTCTCACCGCAGGAGACATTTGAACTTGCTAAAAAAGAACAGGTGACGATTTTTGCAGGAGTGCCAACGATGTATAACTTCTTATTGCAGACCGTCAAGGCTCATCCGGAGTACACCCATCACTTCGATTCGATTCGCCTGTTCGTTTCTGGTGGGGCAAGCTTACCGGTCCCGTTGCTGCAAGCATTTGATCAGACATTCAACTGCCACATTCTTGAAGGATATGGTTTGTCAGAAGCTTCTCCCGTCACCTGTTTTAATCCGTTGAACGGTGTCCAAAAACCAGGATCGATCGGTCCTTCGATCATCGATGTCGAAAATAAAATCGTTGACGAATTAGGACAGGACGTTCCGGTTGGACAAGTCGGCGAATTGATCGTTCGTGGTCCGAACGTCATGACAGGTTACTATAAAATGCCGGAAGAGACGCAGGCGACGTTAAAAGAAGGCTGGCTCTATACAGGTGACCTGGCAAGACAAGATGAGGACGGATACTTTTATATCGTCGATCGAAAAAAAGATATGATCATCGTCGGAGGATACAACGTCTATCCTCGAGAAGTCGAGGAAGTCCTATACCAACATCCGTCTGTCGTGGAAGCAGCAGTCATTGGTGTGCCGGACGAAGAAATGGGTGAAGCGGTCAAAGCATTTGTCGTCGTACGCGAACCGTTGACGGAATTGGAAGTACTAGATTTTTGTGCGGTCTCACTCGCGAAATATAAATGTCCGACACGGATTGAATTCATTGATCAATTACCACGAAATACGACTGGTAAAATTTTACGGACGGTCTTAAAAAAACAACCGACGAATTCATGAGTCAAAAAGTAGAAGGAAGAACTTCAGGTTTCTGAAGTTCTCAGACTGAAGACAAAGTAGTGGTTTTTCTCTTAATCGGGAAGAACCGCTTTTTTTGTTCGCTTCGAATCGTTTTCCTGGGACAAGCATCGCGCCGCATCGCTTCGCTGCTGGGTCGCTCCTGCTTGTTTTTCCCTAGGAAGCGATTTCGAGCGAACAAACGCTTTTTCTTTCACGCTTCCGGGTATACAACTAGCATAGATATTCGAAAGAGGAGGAATTCTTATGATGGGAAAAAGAGGCCAACATCATCGTTCTGAGAACATCACCATCACATTGGAACAATTGGTCCCGCAGGACCATCTCGTTCGAAAAGTAGATCAGGTCATGGACTTTGAATTCATCTATCCTTTAGTAGAGAAACTGTATTGTGAAAATAACGGAAGACCCAGTATCGATCCTGTTTTATTGATTAAGATGGCGCTTCTCCAATACTTGTTTGGTATTCCATCGATGCGTCGGACCATCAAGGAGATTGAGACGAACGTCGCATATCGGTGGTTTCTCGGAATCGGACTGGATGAAAAAGTGCCTCATTTCTCTACTTTCGGAAAAAATTACGTCCGGCGGTTTCAGGACACGGATGTGTTCGAAACCATCTTTTATCGTATCCTCTCACAAGGTGTCGAAGCTGGGTTCGTGGACCCTTCGGTCCTATTCATGGATTCCACACACATCAAGGCGAACGCAAATAAACGGAAGTTCACGAAGAAAAAGATTGTCCGTCGCGCTATCCAACAGTATAAAGAAGAACTCGACCTGGAAGTCAACGAGGATCGGGTACTGCATGGAAAAAAGCCCTTCGCCCTCAAGGAGAGCCGTCTTGAAACACGCGAAATCAAGGAAAGTACAACAGATCCCGAGAGTGGTTACTACGTGAAGGGGGAACGTGAACAACTATTCGCTTATTCTTGTCATACAGCTTGTGATCGAAACGGATTCGTACTTGGATTGATCCTCACACCTGGAAATGTACATGATAGTAAAATGCTTGAACCTCTTCTTGAATCCGTCACTCATCATTTCAATCAGCCATTCGCCGTCGTAGCCGATTCTGCTTACAAGACAGTCCAGCTCGCACATCATCTCCTTCAACGAAACATCTTACCGGTTTTTCCTTATACACGCCCCAGAAGGGTGAAGGGAATGTTCAAAACGAAAGACTTCTATTACGACGAATACTATGACTGTTATTTGTGTCCCGACAATCAAGTTCTTCGTTATCGGACGACCAATCGAGAGGGGCATCGGGAATACGTCTCTGACCCAACGATCTGTGCGTCGTGCTCTTTTCTTTCACAGTGCACGAAGAGCCAAGAGAATAAAAAAATGATCCTACGCCATATCTGGCAGGAAGCAATGGATGAGGTGGAGCATTTGCGGCATACTTCTGTGAACCGGGCATTGTATCGAAAACGACAGGAGACCATCGAACGTGTCTTCGCAGACGCAAAAGAAAAGCATGACATGCGTTGGGCCCGATATCGTGGTCTGAAAAAAACAATGCTACAAGCGATGCTTACTTTTAGTGCCCTGAACCTCAAAAAATTGGCGAACTGGTCATGGGATTCCGGTGGGAATCCTTGTTTTCAACATCACTTTTTACGACTACATAAGACAAACCCTCATTTCAACGTTGAAATGAGGGTTTGTCTACGATCTGAAAACTTCAGGTTTCTGAAGTTCTTTTTGTGTGCATATAGGTAAGGAAGGGGGAAAAGATATGAACATTGCTTTGATTGCACATGATGAAAAAAAGGACGAAATGATGATGTTTACACGGGCGTATGAAACCTACTTCGCCAAAAATACATTGTATGCGACGGGGACGACGGGGCAACGAATCATGGAAGCGACGGCATTATCCGTTCACCGCTGTAAGTCGGGACCACTTGGAGGAGACCAAGAAATCGGTGCGATGGTCGCACGGGGCGAGATTGATATCGTCATCTTTTTACGGGATCCTTTGACCGCCCAACCCCATGAACCGGATGTCTCAGCCTTGATCCGCTTATGTGACGTCTATGATCTGCCGCTTGCGACGAATGTCGGGACAGCTGAAATTTTGATTAATGGTCTGGAGCAAGGTGAGTTTAAATGGCGTGAAATCATTCGAAAACGACATGAAGTGGAACAACAGAAATTTTTAACCGATTAAATCTGTGAGAATGCTTCTCATTTTCTATCAAGCATGATATAGTCGTATTGAGGATGATACTGATTATCAATTGCGATAGAAAAGGGTGGCGAAAACAGTGGAAATTATTTTAATGACTGGCGTAACAGTCTTACTTGGTGGCGGCGCAACGTTCCTAGCACACGTAGTGAAAACGGAACGTCGTCATGTATCGGCGAATGTTAAAACACATGTAGAACGTGCGACGTATCCATCGTTGCGTCTCGTAAAATAATTTTTTTGTGACGTGCGCCTCTCTTTTCTAAAAAGAGAGCGTTTTTTTTGTACAATTTTTGATTCTCCCATAATTTTGCGGAAATCCTTTGTTACACTAAAAAAAACAACTTAAGCAGGAGTGATGATGATGCATACGATTTATTTAGTGGACGACGAAGTAAACCTGAACCGTGTTTTAGTCAAGTATTTGGAACAAGAAGGTTGGCAAGTTAAATCGTTTACATCAGGAGAAGCTGCAGCATCGGCCATCATCGAAAAACCTGATTTATGGATACTTGACATCATGTTACCCGACGTAGATGGTTTTCAGTTAATTAAGCGGATTAAAGCCCATGATGAGACGACACCCGTCATATTCATCTCGGCTCGTGACGAAGACATCGATAAAATCATTGGACTGGAAATGGGGTCTGACGATTATATAGCCAAACCATTTTTACCCCGCGAACTGGTCATTCGTGTGAAGAAAATTCTAGCACGGACCTATGTAACACCCAAAACAGGAGTCATCCGGTACGGAGATTACACGATTTATCCCGAAAAACGGATTATTGAAGAAAATGGTCAGGAAATTGATTTGACCTCAAAAGAATATGACTTATTGATTTTATTTGCGACGCAGATTGGGACGCCGATGTCCCGGGAGCAAATCCTGATCAGTGTATGGGGCGATGATTATTTCGGATCAGATCGTGTCGTCGATGATCTTGTGCGGCGTGTCCGTAAAAAACTGTCGAAACTTGAACTGGAGACGATTTATGGGATTGGGTATCGTCTGGTGGCTGCATGAAAAACCGGAGTTTGGGTTTTCAGATTTGGGCGATGTTCTTACTCGTCATTGCCACTCTTTCAATCGTCATTTTGGTCGTCATCCGGTCATCCATCGGCAACTTTATCGATGAACAAGTCTATGCGACGCTTGAAAACAGTGAAGTCTTTTTCTCGGAAGATGCTTCCGTCATCGAGATGCTGCAAGAAAATCCGATTGAATTTGATCGACGCAAACAGGAGTCACGATCCGTCAATGTCTTGTTGTTATCGAAAAATGGGAAGTTGTATTATGGTGGTGCACCGCAACAGTTAGTGAATCAAATGTATCGGGATGCCATCAATCAAGAGGATAAGATGGAAAAATATACGACACGTCTTGACAAGGAAGATGTCTACTACAGTATTCTGAAGATGGAAATAAAGGGTGAGACCTATTACCGGGTCTCGTACGTCTGGGATGCCTATCGTCAAGAACTGATTACACAATTATTTTCAAAGATTGGCTGGGTTGTCGCGATTGTCAGTGTCCTGACATTGTTCATCGCTTTTTGGTTAGCTCGCCGATTGACGCATCCGTTGATTGAAATCGAAGGGGCGGTCGGGAAAATTGCAGCCCAAAAGTGGGATACTCCGTTGCCACTCGACCGGGGGGACGAAATCGGACGGCTGGCCCGCTCGGTGGACGCGATGCGAATGGATTTAGAGAAACAAGACAAAGCACAAAAGTCCTTACTCCAAAACATCTCGCACGATTTAAAAACACCGATCATGGTCATTCGTAGTTATGCCCAATCGATTTCGGATGGGATTTATCCAGATGGAGATTTGACGGGGTCCGTCTCTGTCATCGAAGAGGAAGCTGAACGGTTAGAGAAGAAAGTAGCTGCCTTGTTGTATGTAACGAAACTCGACTATTTTGAACTGGATCGTTCAAAATGGGATCATGTGGATTTAGATCGGATGGTTCATCTGCTTCAAAAACGGTTTGTCGGGACAAAAGTGTTGACCTGGAAAATTTCCGGTGAAGCCGGCATCGTCTTAGGGGAAGGTGAACAGTTGCGGGTCGCACTGGAAAACGTGTTGGACAATGCGATTCGTTATGCAGAGACGACGATTGAGATTCGCTTATCCGGAACAGCAGAGACAGCGACGATTGAAATCGAAAACGACGGTCCGCCGTTAGAGACGTCGTCACCACTATTCCATCAATTTTCTCGTGGGAAAGAGGGAAAATTTGGTCTTGGTTTGTATATCGTCAAGCGGATTGTCGAGCGGCATGAAGGAACAGTGACGATTGAGAATAAGCCGTCGGGAAATGAAAAAGATAAAGTTTGTGTGAAATTTAATTTTCCACGTCATTTTCAGGAACAGTCAGCTGAAAAAAAATAAGATCTTCAAAAACGAGATAGTCATATCTCGTTTTTTATTTTGGGAAATAATCCTGACACCTAAACCGAATCGTGTGGAATTTGATATAACCAACTTAATACAGGAAGGGAGAAATCAAAATGCGACATAAAATTACGGAAGAAACATTAGCACTGATTCCAAAGTACGGTCCGTATGGTGAACCACAAACTTTACTTATTCAAGAACAATCAGAAGTTGTATTAGAGGGGCATCCGATCAAGTTGATTGAAGAATCATGTTTGTATTTTGGTTCATCGATGCGGGGACGAATCGAGGCGGCACGCCATATTTTGGGGCCGAATCGAAAAACGCCGGTTTTGATTGACTGGAAAGCACAGACAATCTTTTTCCCGACGACAGCTAAGGAAAAAGCAGAGTGCATCTGGATCAACTTTAAACAGATGAAAACGGTCCAGAAAATCGGTAAAACCGTCCAAGTTGAGTTTCAGACAGGACAACGGATTGATACGGATGCTTCTGCCTACAGTATCGAACGACAACGGATTAAAACGTTAGAACTGGCTTACGAAATGCAACGAAGATTTCAAGAAGAACGACCAATGACGTTTAATAAAGCACGATAAGTGGAACAATCTAACAGGAATCATTACTTAACAAAGCGAATAGGAATGAATGAACGAGAGAGAGCCTAAAGGGAGGTGAAGCGGTCAAATGACCGCTGCACAATGAATGAATCATACGAATGGTTAAACAGAAGAAAATTACAACCTGGATTTGGTGTGAATGGAGGACGACGTTTCATCAGTTCGCGAATCGTCCGTCCGGAAAATACACCAGGTAAACGCGTTAAGGGTGTCAAACGAGCCCGTCAACTAATCGTCGATGACGCAGGAAATCGACGTTGGGTGACGAAACGGATTGTCGTAACAGATGCAGCAAAACATATGACGATCAATCGTCGCACATCCGTTGCCCAAAAAGAAGTAACGGAATCCCGTCTGCAACAAGTCAAACAAAAACTGACGTCGAAAAAAGTGCTTTTACCTGTACTGGCGGCAACAGGACTAGCGGTTGCGGGTGGCGTATTGGCATACGTCCTGCGTCGAAAAAAACGAAACACGCCCGAACAGAATTAATGAGCTTGTAATAGGTACATGCAAAAAGCCGTGCTCCCCATCAACTGATTGGGGGAACACGGCTTTTGCATGAGTAAACAGTCACAAGACGAATACGTTTTTTACAAGAATCGTTTACGAATCGACGTCGCGAGTGCTTTTTCAGAAATCTCTTCTAATTCTTTTTGGTTGGTCGGATCAAAACTGTCATTGTAGAAACGGCCGACAAACTCTACGCGATCATAATCAAGTTCTTTGAAAATCAAATGTTTATGATCATCATAGAAGACAACACGGTAATAATCAGAACCACGTTCAAGCGTAACGAGTGCGCGTATGTGTTCGAGTCGTTTCTGTTCATCGGACTTTTCTTCTTCGACAGGTTCCTCTGTCGTTTTGGCAGCCTCTGCTTGTTCGAGGGCACTCTTTACCAATTCACTCTTTTTATCTTGTTCTTCAGTCATAGTTATCGCCTCCACTTTTCATTTTACATTGAAATGTACCGATGAGAAAGAAAAATCCCTTATCCGTCTTGATGAGCATCGCAAATCCGAAGAACATTCATTGCACCAATCCGAAGACGTTCGATTAAAAGAGCAGCGGCTTCTTGATTTTGGATCGTCTCCTCGATGGCAGCAGTCATCAGTTCGATCCATCGTTCAGCATGCACACGTCTGATCGGTAAAAGACGATGAATCATCGCCAGGTTCATCCGTTCATCGTACAACTCATACTGCTTTGGACCACCCGTGAGCTGAGTCAAAAAAACGATTTGTGCGTGCTCGACACGTTGTCGATCAGCAGGGAATAAGGGACGGAGAAGGTCATCGACATAAACACGTTCATAAAACCGCATAACAAGTTGTTCGATTGCTGGTTGTTTTCCGAGTTTCTCGTAGAGCATGAATGTCCCTCTTTCCATTAACTATTCCTTTGAAATACATTATTATCTCAATCTTTACCCGCTTTTTGCAACTACTGACCAAAAGTTAAGGAATCTAATCGTTTCATCAAGGAAACCTTCGTTTCAAACCGGACGTTTGTTCGTATTTATGCGATAATCATACATATAAGAAAAAATGACGTGAAGCGACAACTCATGTCGCATTAACTAATAAAGGAAGTACTCGCAGCATCCGAACACAAACAGCAACGCAAACATTCGCCGACACTATACAAAGGAGGTGAAGGCCGGCTCCTCCCAAGACGGAAGTCAGGGAGCTACGCCGGCTGGAAACTATGAATTATATGCACTTAGGTCGTGCCGGTACAGGTAAGACTACCAAGTTAATTGAGGACGTCGTCGAACGACTCGTGAAGCAGCCATTAGGACCTCCGATTTATTTTATCGTCCCTGATCAAATGTCATTTGAAATGGAGCGGCGGATTGCGACCGATCCGCGTCTGTCCGGTCTTGTCCGAATGGAAGTCATGAGCTTACGGCGATTTGCCTTTCACATCATCCGTGATCATGGAAACCAAGCGATTCCTTTCTTAGACGAAACGGGGACACAACTTTTATTGCGACAAGTCGTGGAAGAAGCGGAAGAAGAGTTAAAAATCTTCAAACGGACTAAAAACATGCCCGGTTTTTATAAAGGATTGGATGAATTGATCGCATCGTTTAAACGTTCCTTAGTGGATCCTGACATGTTGCGTCAAATCAGCAGTGCTTCACCTGAACGTTCTCCTAAGCTAAACGACTTGGCGTTGATTTATGAACGGTTCACAGAACGGATTGCGGACAAAGCCCTCCATGCAGATGATTATTTTACGACACTCATCGATCTGTTACCGGAAGCGAATCTAAATGAGGCATGCGTATTCGTCGATGGTTTTTATGAATTTTCCTTACAGGAGCAACTCGTGTTACTCCGTTTGATGGAACTGACACAAGAAATGCATCTCAGCTTTACACTCGATGTCGAGGACGCCTATGCCAAACAGTCTGAATTTGGTGTATCACAACGGTGTTATATGCAGTTGATTGAACAGATGAACGAACGTCAGATTGAGCATGAAGAAATTCATTACGAGCAGCCTGTTAAATTCAAGAGCGCAGGATTACGGATGCTTGAACAAGCATTACTTTCACCGGGGTATCCGGCTGTCGATGAAGAAGTGGACGGATTGACGATTGTTGCTGCGGTAAATCGTCAGGTCGAGGCGGAAGCGGCTGTCAGAAAAGCTATCCAATTCGTACGGCAAAATGGATACCGCTTTAATGAAATTGCCTTTCTCGTGCGTCATCTCGAACCGTATGCGGATCATTTAGAACGGGCTTTCCAATTGTATGATATTCCGTACTTTCTGGACCAACGGGAATCGATGGTTCATCACCCGATCGTCGAACTAGTCCATGCGGTCCTCGAAATCGTCATGACAGGTTATCGGGAGGAGTCTGTTTTTCGATTGCTAAAAACAGAACTGATTCCGCTGCCGGCAGAGGACGCGCGATTAGCTCTCGATCGATTAGAAACCTTTGTGCTCGAACGAGGAATCAAAGGGTCGATGTGGAAAAAACCATGGCAACTCAAACGTCGTCTGGCGGATGAAGTCAGTTTGACGGATGATGAATTAAAAGAAGAACTCGAGTTGAACGAGTGGCGTCAATTTTTGATTGAAGCGATTGAACCCCTTGAAAAACGCTTTAAGGCTTCGAAGACGATGAGCGAATATACGCGGGCCTTATACCGTTTTTTAGAAGAACATCAGCTGACGGATCGTTTGATGGTCTGGAAACAGCAGGCGCTCGAGGCAAATGAATTGAGTCAGGCACGGGAACATGATCAAGTGTATGAAGCGGTACTACACCTTTTTGAACAACTAGAAGCAGCAGCTCCTGAGACGGTTTTGTCTACTGAACTATTTGTTCAAATGGTTGAGACAGGACTTGAAAGTCTTCGTTTCTCGCTTGTTCCTCCGTCACTCGATCAAGTGATTGCAACGGACTATGTCCGAGGTCGTTTACAACAGGTCAAGGTAGTCTTTTTACTTGGTGCAAACGATGGCTTGATTCCACTGGTGGAAGATCAATCGAAGCTGTTATCGGAAGGGGACCATGACTTTTTACATGATCAAGGGATCCCGGTCGGAAAAGCATCACTTGACGTGTTTGATGACGAGTTGTATTACCTGTACCAAGGTGTAACGGCACCAAGCGAGTCCTTGCATATCAGCTATGCACTTGTTGACGAGGATGGAAAGGCACTTCAACCGGCCTCGATCGTCAAACAAATCAAACGTCAACTCCTGCAGGACCGTCCAGTAAAAACCTATTTTGCGGAGGCCGGCGACCATGTACCGGATGATCAGCTACAGTTTGTGACGAGTCCAGACCGGGCAGCAGCTGCGACGGCAATTGAGTTAAGACGATTGCAACGTCGTTATCCGATTCAACAATCGTGGTTTGATGTCTACAATCTGTTGCTTGAGAACGGACGAGGGCGAGAACGGATGGCCCTGTTCTCGAGTGCGTTATTTTATCAGAATCAGGCAAAACCCTTGCCGGACGATTTAGCTCGGACCTTGTATGGGGACACGATCAAAGCGAGTGTTTCACGGTTTGAAACATACAATGCGTGCTCCTATAAACATTTTGCTCGCTATGGATTACGGTTAAAGGAACGGAAATTGTATAAATTCGAAGCGCCAGACATCGGGAACCTGTTCCACGGGGCACTCAATGATCTATCGATGAACATCAAGGCGTCAGGGAAACACTGGCGTGAACTCGATGATGAGTCGTGTAGTACCCTCGCAAAAGAGGCCGTCGAAAAAGTGACACCAGAAATTCAAAATGCGATTTTAATGAGTTCGAACCGATTCGGATACATCAAGAAAAAGTTGACCGATGTCGTCGAACAAACCGCAAAAATGCTTGTCAAACAAGCGGAACGGTCGGATTTCGAACCGGATTTATTTGAGATTAGTTTTGGGAATGCGATGTTTCCACCACTTCGGTTCACATTACCGGATGGAACAGAAATTGAATTTACGGGTCGAATTGACCGAGTGGACCAAGCGACGATCGGCGATCAGCTGTACGTCCGGATCGTTGACTATAAGTCGAGTGCCAAAGAGTTGGACTTTGCTGAAATTTATTATGGATTGGCGATTCAGATGCTTTTGTATTTAAAAACCGTCGTCGAACAGTCCGAAGTTCTATTTGATCGACAGGCCAAACCAGCCGGTGCCTTGTATTTCCATGTCAAAAATCCGATGTTACGTGGTGATTTGTCTGCTGATGAAACTGAGCGCAGTCGATTACTCCTCGAATCGTATCAGATGCAAGGTGTCATCGTTGAAAACGATGAGGTGTTGCGTGCGATGGATCAGATTGCATACGATGAACGAAAAAAATCACCGCTTGTCAAAGTGACATTTACGAAAACGGGTCTTCATAAATCGCATACGAAAGGTGTCGTCAAGGAAGAAGAGTTGAATGCCTTGATGGATCATGCCTGGGATGAATTGAAAACGAGTAGCCAATCAATGTATGAGGGGGATATTGCAATTGATCCGTTTGATTATCAAGAACGGACACCGTGTACGTTTTGTGAATATCGCTCCGTCTGTCAGTTTGATGAGTCACTTGGAAATGACTACCGCCAACTGGACACGTTGTCGGAAAAAGAAGTCTTGGAACGGTTGAAGGAGGAGACAGAATGAGTGTGCAATGGACGGATGAACAGCAACAGGCGATTGATGCGAGGGGAGGACATATTTTAGTCTCTGCCGCTGCCGGTTCAGGAAAAACAGCTGTATTAGTGGAACGGTTGACACAACGTGTCATCAATCAAGATGATCCATTGACGGCAGACCGGATGCTTGTTGCAACATTTACGAATGCAGCCGCAAAAGAGATGAAAACCCGTGTCATCGAAGCGATCGAAGCAAAGATAAAACTAGCCCCGGACGACATTTATCTGAAAAAACAACGGCAAATGATGAACCGGGCTCAAATTACGACGATTCATTCATTCTGTTTGTCCATCTTACGAGAAAACTATTACCGGATTGGTCTTGATCCTGCTTTTCGGATTGCTGAAGAAGCGGAGTTGTTATTGCTACAAGATGACGTACTAGAAGAAGTGTTTGAGAGCTTCTACGCAGCGGCGGATCCCGCATTTTATGAACTGATTGATAGCTATACGTCAGATCGAGACGATCAAGCGATGTTGACATTGATTTCGAATCTGTATCGTTTTTCCCGTTCACTTCCGGATCCTGAAGCCTTTTATGATCATTTGATTGCTCAGTACGATCAACCGATTGATCCGGATGAATCCACGTTATTGACGCGATTGCTTGAACTCGAATGGGAACGTGTCGCGCCAGTCGTCAACCGGTATCTGGAACTGTCCTATCGTTTACGGCAATCGGGATACGATGAGATGGCTGAGATGCTGATGCAGGATGTAGCACCGATGCGACAAATCAACCCACAAACTGACCGGTGGACGACCATTGCCCTTGCCTTCCAAGCGGTCGAGTTCGGACGCTGGAAAGGTGTACGTGGAGATGAAGAGATGAAACTGTTTCAAGCAGAACGGACACGACTCGTCAGTGATTTGAAAAAAATGCGGGAGTTGTTCGTTGAAAAGGACGGAGTCGACTATCTAGAGGACTTACGTTCACAGCTGGGGCATGTCCAAATGATCGTTATGTTGGTCCGTCATTTTTCGACCGCTTATCTAGAAGCGAAACAACAGCGCGGAATCGTTGATTTTTCGGATCTTGAGCATTTTGCGTTAGCGATTTTGGAACAAGATGGGGAAGCGACCGATGTTGCCCGTTTGTTGCAAGAGCGTTTCGTTGAGGTATTGGTCGATGAATATCAAGACACAAACGAAGTACAAGAACGGATTTTAAAACTCGTTTCGAAATCGGATGAGGCGACAGGTAATCTGTTTATGGTCGGTGACGTCAAACAGTCGATTTATAAATTCCGTCATGCTGAACCGGGGTTATTTCTCAATAAGTTTAAACGATTCCGACTAACCGATGTCGGGACACGAATTGATTTAACGAAAAATTTCCGGAGCCGTTTAGAAGTGTTGGACGGAACCAATCATATTTTCCGTCAGGTGATGGATGAAGCAGTTGGGGAAATTGATTACGACGAAGCGGCTCATTTACGATTGGGGAACCTGGGTTATGTCGAGTCGAACCAGGTAGAGCCAGAATTGTTGCTGGTTGATCAGACGGATACGAATAAAGAAGAACTCGAAGCACAAGTCATCGCAACACGAATCATTGAGATGGTAAACGATGAAAATCCGTATCTTGTATTCGATGCCAAACAAAAGCGATTCCGTAAATGCGAATACCGGGATATCGTTGTCCTCGTGCGTTCGAGAGGAAAACGGGTTCAGGCACTCGTCGATGTGTTTGAACAATATGAACTGCCGGTATACGCCGATACGACAGGTGGTTATTTCCAAGCAACTGAAATCCAAATCATGATGGCGTTATTAAAAACGATTGATAACCCGTTACAAGACATCCCGCTAGCCGGTGTATTACGGTCGCCGATTTTTGGATTGACGGATCGGGATTTAGGGCGTATCCGTGCCAAATCGAAAGAGACTACTTTTTATGAAGCGGCAGTGTTGGTGGCGCAAGAGGAGACACCGCTAGGGTTACGGGTGGATGAAGCACTTACACGATTACAACAATGGCGTACGGAAGCACGCGGCAAATCATTGGCGAGCCTGATTCGTTCCTTGTTCGATCAGACAGGGTACTTCGAGTATGTCGGTTGTCTGAACGGTGGACGAAGCCGGCAAGCGAACTTAAATGCGCTCTATGAACGGGCCAATCAGTATGAAGCATCCGGTTATCGGGGGTTATACCGATTTTTACGTTTGATCCACCGTCTAGTGGAACGAGGGGAAGATTTTTCAGAAGCCCGTTCTTTAGGAGAAGATGAGGACGTGGTCCGAATCATGACGATTCACCAGTCAAAAGGGTTGGAGTTTCCTGTGACAATCGTCAGCCAGCTCGGAAAACAATTTAATAAACAAGATCAGATGCAAGCAATCCAATTACACAAAACGTATGGGATTGCCCTGGATGCGATTGATCCAATTAAACGTCTTCGGTCCGGAACCTTGCTGAAAGAAGTCATTCGTCGCGAGATGGACCGTGAGATGAAGGCAGAAGAGATGCGGGTGTTATATGTCGCGATGACACGTGCTAAAGAAAAGTTGATCTTAGTAGGGGCAATCAAAGGACTGGAAGAGCAACTTTCGAAGTGGCAAGATCAACCGCTGGATGAGTTGCTTTTACCAGAAATCGATCGACGTAACGCCAAAACATATGCCGACTGGGTCGCACCAGCCGTCCTTCGGAAATTCATGTTAGACGAGCAGGAACAACAGTGGTCGCTCCGAATCATGACGCGAGATGACATTGCACCGTATCAAGAATTGACGAAAATGATTGATCAACTCGAGCATGTCCGAGCGCTCGAAAAAATTGATCATGTCGGGAACGAGCCGTTCAAACAACAAATCGAAGCGGCATTTGCCTATCAATATCCGTATCAAGTTGCTACTGATACGGCCGCCAAACAAACCGTCACAGAGTTAAAGCGGACGGAACAGCTAGAACGGGCTGCATTTGAATCGACATACCGTCAATCGACCTATTACCGGACACCCCAATTTTTAGGTCCGACATTGACAGGGGCTGAACGGGGGACCGTTCTGCATTTAGCGATGCAGTTGTATGAAGCTGGTCGAACCATCGAAGATCAGATTGTTGACTGGGAACGAACAGAACGGATTTCTGCTTTAGAAGCCGGTACGATGCGAGAAGCGATTCCGGAGCTCACGACGTTCCTGTCTTCAGCGATCGGACAGCTGTTTGAACAACGCTTGGCGACAGGGGATGTTTACCGGGAACTGCCGTTTACGTATAAAATTGATTCGGCGCGTTTCCGGAAGGACTGGCATGGTCCGAGTGACCAGGCTGTCATGCAAGGAATCGTGGATTGTTTGATTCAGGACGGTGAGACTTATATCCTGTTGGATTATAAATCCGATCAAGTGTTTGAGGCGATTGATGGTCAGGATCAGCATGACTTGTTACGAGAACGGTATGCAACGCAGTTGAATCTGTACCAAGAAGCTTTGGAATCGATTTTAAAAATCACGATTTCCCAAAAATTGATTTACGCTTTTGCACTCCATGAAGTGATTGAAATTCATTAAGGGACCTACGTCTAACGAATCGTTTCTGTCACTTATCCAGTGATCGGAGCTAGTTCGTTAGACGATTTTCATTTCTAAATATGAAAGAACTGTGTAAAATGAGAAGGTATGCAAAAAGATCAGTGATATTAATTAGGAGGGTTTATAGATGGCACGTATATTATTAGCAGAAGACGAAGATGTGTTACGTATGCTGGTATTAGATACATTGGAAGATGAAGGATACACAATCGATGAAGCGACGGATGGGGACGAAGCCTATCAGAAAATCATGAGTCAGCATTATGACTTGGTTTTACTGGATTACATGATGCCTGGCATGACAGGGATCGAAGTCATTGAAAAGGTCCGCCGTCATCCGGATAAACAACACTTGAAAATCATGATGTTAACAGCAAAAAGTCAACAATCCGACCGCGAACGGGCAGAAGAAATCGGAGCCAATTACTTCTTTTCTAAACCGTTCAGTCCGTTGGAATTAATTGATGTCGTAGGAGGAATATTGAGTGATCATCCAGTGGATTAATCGGAAAATCGGACGCCAGTTGATGGCATCCTTTTATATCGTGTTAACGACACTGATGATTTCTTCACTGATTGTTTATAATTATACCGATACGAAATTACAAGAAACACGACAAAAATTAGAAGATATCAGAGACCGGAGCGCACGTGCCGGCGCGCTGTGGGAAGAATGGCAAGACTTGCAATTCAATATGCGGGGATATGCCCTCATCGGTGATCGGGAAATTTATCAGAAGATGGTAGATCAACGAGCGACGATTGATGAACAAACACGTTGGTTCGAGGAAAATGCGATTTATACACAAGGCAAAGATTATGCACGTTCCTCACGTGAACTGTATGCCTATTATTTTGAATCGATTTTGCCGTTGATTGAATCCTACGTCGAAGCAAAGGAAACAGGCACCGTAGATGAATCCTTTTTACGCGGAACGACGTTGACGTCGCTACCGCTTGGGAAAGAGTTGTTAGCAAGCGGACGAATTAAGCTAGACGGTGCTGGAAACATCGATGTCTTGTCTGAAATCAATAAAAGTGAGCTGGCGCTTGGTGGTTACCGAGAGTTTTTGGAAGAGTGGTCAGAAACGACGAGTGGTCAACTCGAACGAGAAATTCAGACGACACAATTGATCTGGTTATCGAATATCGTCGTTCTAGTCGGTGTCTTAATCTTCTTGATCTATCCGTTTATTCGACGCATTACGGCGGAACTGCTATCGCTCGTTAAAAATAGTGAACGTCTTGCGAGTGGAGAAGATGTCTCGCGCGTGAAAATACCGGATCGTACAGATGAGATTGGTATTTTGGCAGTATCGTTTAACCAGATGGCGAGTTCAATTTCAGATAACAAACAGCATTTGTTAGCAAAAAATGAAGAATTACAGGCGCAACAAGAAGAGTTACAGGCACAACAAGAAGAATTGCAGGCCCAGCAGCAAGAACTTGAGGAAGCGTTGGAACTGACGATGCGAAATGAACAACATCTCCAATATCGAAATGATTTGACGGAAACACTGGCAGCGCGAGAAGCATTGACGGCTTATCCAGAAATCATCGAGAAATTGGTCACAATCACTGATTCTGAAATTGGAGCGCTTGTATTCGTCGATGAAGGCGCCGCCTATTCAATCGTGACACATGGCATGACGGAAGAATTATCCGAACAGTTATTAGGTGGCGATTTTTCTTTATTAAAACGAGCAGAATCACTAAAAAAAGCGGTTCATTCGTCGAAACAAGTTGCGAGTGACCATCCGTTACCATATCCATACTACATGTATGAGACGGCTGTGCCGATTCTTGATCCGGCGTCGGAAGAAATCATTGCCTTCATCTATCTTGTCCGTTACCGTGATCAGTTTACGAACGAACAGATGCGTGACGTCATGTCATTTTCACGTCAATTGTCGCTTTCTTTGTTACGGATGCGGTTATTTGATGAAATGAATCGGGAAAAAACCAAAACGGAGCGAATCCTCGATTCGATTCGAGAAGCAGTCATCTATATCGAACCGGGCAAACAGGAAGTGTTCGTGAACCGTCCCTTGTACGATTTGTTTCCAGAACTCCAACACGGAACGACGAAGACGGAAACCCTCCAAGGATGTCTGGATACGATCCGTGCTGTCGTCGATGAACCTGAAACCTTCTCGCGTTATGTGGAAGGGGTCTTACAAGGAGAAGTTCCGAAAAATAGCCTTCAGTTTTCGATTCGCCAGCAAGTCGTATTCATTCATTTTTATGTAGAACCGATTGAAATTGATGGAATGCGAAAAGGGACGATGCTTGTATTACGTGACGTGACGAAGGAAACGGAGATGGATCGACTCAAATCCGAGTTGGTCTCGACAGTGTCCCATGAATTGCGGACACCGTTATCGTCGATTTATGGTTTTACCGAATTGATGTTGAACCGGGATATCGATTTATCAAAACAAGACCGGTATTTAAAGACGATTCATTCGGAAACGGAACGATTGGCGAATCTTGTCAATGACTTTCTAGATGTACAACGGATGGAATCAGGAACCCAGTCCTATCAAAAGAGACCGCTTGATTTACGTCCTTTATTGGAGGAAACGACCCAATTCTATGCGGCCTCAACGACGAAGCATACGATTACGTTCCGTTCATTCAATGAGACGGGTCCATGGATTGAAGCGGATGAAGAGAAGATGAAACAACTGATGAATAATTTACTGAACAATGCCGTCAAATATTCACCGTCTGGTGGGACGATCGAAGTCGTGTTAACAGCCGATCAGCACCATGTCCAATTCACCGTACGCGATGAAGGAATCGGTATTCCGAAAACGGCTCTAGCGAAGTTGTTCGAAAAATTTTATCGGGTCGATAATTCGGATAGTCGAAAAATCGGAGGAACCGGTCTCGGACTTGCCATTTGTAAAGAAATCGTCGAAGGACATGATGGGGAAATATTAGTGGATTCGGTCGAACGGAAAGGTAGTCTCTTTACCGTAAAATTACCACAAATGGTCACTTCTCATTCCGCCGTTTCGGAAATGATTGATATGTCAGGAAAATAACACTAGGTCTCATGCTGAAAATCAGCTACGATAAATAAGGAATGATAAAAGGGGGAACAAAAATGCCGATTACTGCATTTGTATACACACACGTCTTATTATGGGTTTTATTGTTGGTCACATTTTTTGTTGCGTTTTCGATGTATAAGAATGGTAAGAGTGCTGCTAAGGGCGTACACATGGCGTTTCGTTTGTTATTGCTGTTGACGTTCGCAACAGGTCTTTACCTGTACATCAAGATCATGGGAATGTCTGCTAATCCAGATGGCTTGTACCATGCAAAGATTACAGCAGGAATTCTTGTTTTGATCTTTGGTGAGTTGACACTCGTTCGTCTGAAAAAAGGCAAAGCCTATTCTGGTTTCTTGCTTGGGTTTGCTGTCCTCGTTCTTGTGACGATTTTCCTTGGGTATTCGTTGCCATACGGTATGCAATTCTTTTAAACGATACTGGGCTGTTGAATGAAGAGGTACGGATCGTTCGATTGACTGAAATACACGTTTTGTCCATTTGCGACGAAACGTGTATTTTTTTTGGTTACAATTTGTTGTTATTTGGGAAAAGGGATATATTACGCAGTCGAGAGGGGAACGCTTGTGGCACAGTTGAAAGAATGGACAAAAGTTTTCCGGGCAAGAAAATGGATGAAACGGGCAGAGCCAGTCTTACCGTTATGGCACGGGTATATTGGATACAAGTATGGTTTGTTTGACGTCCTAGGGTCAGGTGCAACGCAAGCGGAAGCACAAATCCGATTAAAACAACCGCTGACGACAGAAGCCTTGTCGCGTTGGTTTGAAGTCGGTCTAGCCGTCGGACACTTAAAAAAGAAAGATCTTCGTTACACGGCGACACGCCATGTCTTACCGGAGTTATCGAAATCAGATGATCGAAGTATCGGTTTTATGTTATCCGAGTTAATGGAATTGCATCTGCCTGCACTATTTTCCTATCCACAGTTTTTAGAAGACGGTCAACAAAAGACATTTAATGGTGAAGAACACGGGGATATCGTTGCTGAAACGTCTGCTTTAGTGGAGACCGTTGCCTTTCCTGCTGTGCGACACATTATCCGTAGTCAAAATGTGACGTCCTTGCTTGACATCGGTTGTGCCTATGGAGGGTACTTACGTAAAATACATGAAGCATTACCAGAGTTGCGACTAGCAGGAATCGATATCGAGGAATCTGTCATTGCGGAAGCAAAACGGCGAGATACGACAGGTGAAATTGATTTTGTGGTCGGGGATATCAAAAGTTTTGAAGTGAAAGAAACATATGATGGTGTGATGATGAATAACATTCTGTATTACTTCCCAAAAGAAGAACGACTTCGTCTTCTAGAAGGCGTTCGGCGTTTCGTCAAAGATGCGGGAACGGTCATCCTCGTCACGCCACTGCGGGACAGCGAGTATGGGGCTCCTTTCTCTGCTGCGTTTAACGCGTTCATGACGCTACATGACAATCTTTATCCGTTACCAGGCAAACAAGAATTGACGGAACAACTACATGCTGCCGGTTTCGAAAATGTATCGATTTCACCATTTTTGAAAGAAGGAGCTTGGTATATCGTGACTGCAAACGCCACTTCCTAAAGGAAGCTTGGCGTTTTTACAGTTTTAGGACAGTTCAAATTTGTGGGGAGTAGTATGTGATTAGTATAATAGTTAAAACAAGTAGAGAGAAAAAGGAGAGATTCGTGTGAAGCAGCGTGTAGCCGTTATTGGAGCAGGACCCGGAGGACTCGCGTGTGCGATGTTGCTTGCGGGCAGAGGAGTAGACGTGACCGTGTACGAAAAACAACCGATTGTTGGTGGACGGACATCTCGTGTACAAGTAGGTGACTATCAATTTGATCGCGGACCCACATTTTTGAATATGCCGCATATTCTAGAAAATCTTTTTACGAGTATCGGTCTAAAACTGAGTGATTATTTAGAACTGAAGGCCCTTGATCCTATGTATACGCTATACTTTAACGGGGGCAACGATCATTTCACGATGACGACGGACCGTGACCGGATGAAACAGACGATTGAACATCACTTTCCTGGAAATGGGGAAGGCTATGATCGTTTCATGGCAGAACAGGCATTGAAGCTTGCCAAAATGATGCCGATTTTACAGACGAAACACGATAAACTAACGGATTATCTGTCGCCACGTGTCATCACGGCACTGCCACGTCTCTCGTTAGGACGTTCCCTATATGATGTTCTCTCTGACTATTTTACGAGTGAAGAATTAAAATATGCCTTTACGTTTCAAGCCAAATATTTAGGGATGTCAGCATGGGAATGCCCAGGCGGTTTTTCGATTTTATCTTACATGGAGCATGCTTACGGTGTCCATCATCCGATTGGAGGAATGAATCAGATTCCGGAAGCGATGAAACGGGCAATCGAAGAATTAGGTGGAACGGTCCATCTCGATACAGGAATCAGCCAGCTGATTTTAGACGGAAAAACAGCGACGGGCGTAATACTTGAGTCGGGCGAACATGTTTTATACGATGACGTCGTCGTCGGTGCAGACTTTGCACATGCGATGAACCATCTTGTTCCGGAAGGTGTCCTGAAAAAATGGTCACGTCCGAAAATTGATCGAAAAAAATTCTCGTGTTCGACGTTCATGTTGTACTTAGGTGTCAATCAAACATTTGATGCCCCGCACCATACGATTTATTTTGCTGATGATTACGAAAAGAATGTTCGTGAGATGACACAGACATTAGAATTATCGGAAGATTTTTCATTTTATGTCCAAAACCCTTCTGTGATCGATTCGACATTGGCTCCGGAAGGAAAATCGGCCCTTTACGTGTTAGTTCCGGTTCCAAACAACTATTCAGAACTTGATTGGGCGATTGAAGGACCGAAATTACGTCGCCGCGTCCTTGATGCGCTAGAAGACCGTTCTCCGTACAAAGGGGTCGAAGCGGCAATCGAGGTCGAAGAAATGTTTACACCGGATGACTGGGAAGCAATGGGAGTCCATCAAGGTGCTACGTTTAACCTGGGACATCAACTGACACAAATGATGTATTTTAGACCACATAACCGCTTTGAAGAATTGGATCATGTGTATTTAGTCGGCGGCGGAACACACCCTGGAAGCGGACTTCCGACCATCTTTGAGTCGGCCCGGATTACAGCAGACTTATTGACAAGCGAAGTAGGTGTTGGAAAATGAAAATCGGATTTGTAGGAGCCGGTGTCGGAACGTTACATGCGGCGTTATTGTTAACGAAACGATACCCTGAAATCGAGATTACTATTTTTGAAAAGGAAACACGTGCGGGTGGACGACTTGCATCAGTCGATTTTGAGTCGGGTGGACGAATTGATCAAGGTCCGACAATCGTCTTGATGCCTGGAAAACTTCAGGAACAACTGAAGGAAGCAGGTCTGGAAGGTGTGGAACTAAAACGGATTGATCCGCTATATGATCTACACTTTGATGATGGGACAGTGGTCACGAAACAGGCAGATGTCGTCGATCAGGCGATTGCGATTGAACGTCAATTCGGAGAAGGCCGTGGTTTTCAAGAATTTATGAATCAAAAATCAAAGGATTATGACGTTAGCGTATCGAAATTTTTAGAACGGAGTTATTTCCGTAAACGTGAATTGTTGCACCCTAGTATGCTAGCACCACTGGTGAAGATGCATGCGATGGAGACGGCACATGATCATTTAAAACGTTTCTTTAAAAGTAAATATCTCAGAATGGCCTACAGTTTTCCAACTTTTTATATCGGTGGGAATCCGTACACGACCCCATCGATTTATGGTTTGATTCCTTACCGGGAGCAAGAAGAGGGTGTCTGGTACGTCAAAGGTGGTTATTTTTCCTTGGCGGAACGAATGTATGAGGCATTAATTGAACGAGGTGTCCAGTTCAAGTTTAATCAATCCGTCGAACGTGTAATGATTAGAGAAGGACAGGCAAAGGGGCTTATTGTCGAGGGGCAAGAATATCATTATGATAGCGTCGTATTAAATGGCGAATTTCCGCTGATGGAATATCTGGTCGAAGGGAAACAACCTAAAAAATATGTCCCGTCTGGTGGTACATTATTGTTGTACTTTAAGATACACGGAAAAGTCGATTTGCCAGTGCATCGTTTTTTGATGCCAAGTGACTTAAAACCCTTGATGACATCGATTTTTCAGAAAGATGAGTTGCCAGAACATCCGGCTGTCTATCTGTTTAATCCAAGTAAGGTAGATGATTCGTTAACTGAAGCGGATGACAGCGTTGTGTATGCGTTAGTTCCTTCGCCACGTGGATATGATCAGGAAAAATATGAAGCACATGGATTCATCGATCAAGTTTTAGCAAAAATCGAACAGCATCTTCCTGGTTTCCAAAGTCAAATTGCAGAAATGAAGATCCGCACACCTCAAGATGCACAAGATTTTGGATTGTATGAAGGGGGCAGTTTTGGAATCGCTCCGACGATTCGCCAATCAGCTGCTCTAAAAACCCAAGCAAAACCGTATGCTGATATTGAACGGTTGTATGCAGTAGGCGCATCTGTCCATCCGTGTGGAGGCGTTCCGATCGTCATGATGGGAGCGACATTACTTGTCAATCGAATGGAACAAGAGATGAGGTGGAAAAATGGATACAGTGACGAACGCATACGTAGTATGTGAACAGACGATTCAAAATGGGTCAAAAACCTTTTATAAAGCCTTTTCCCTATTACCGAAACAAGATCGGATGGCCGTCTATGCGATTTATACGTTTTGTCGGTTTCTTGACGATACGGTGGACGAGTCAGCGACGCCAAAAGAAAGCTTAGCCGAATTCTTGGAGGAATTTCGTCAGTTCCGATCGGGTCAACACATTGACAAACCACTCTGGATTGCGCTTTCTGATGTATTTACTAGATATGAGATGGATGAAACACCATTTTTGGAATTAGCAGAAGGTATGCGGTGGGATATTGAGAAAAACCGCTATCATTCTTTGGAAGAAACAGAAAAATATAGTTATTACGTCGCGAGTACGGTCGGTTTGATGTTACTCCCGATCCTTGCACCAGGACAACCTGAGTTACGAGATTCAGCAATCCAGTTGGGCATTGCGATGCAACTCACGAATATTTTGCGTGATGTCGGTGAGGATGCGAAACGAGGTCGCGTCTATCTTCCTGAAAATTGGATGGACGAATATAGTGTCACGACAAACTCCTTACTAGCAGGAACCCCATCCGGAGACTTTGCTGGTCTTTGGGAAGCATTGGCGTTCCGAGCCGAACAACTGTATGATGCAGCGACTCCGTCTTTTGAACAGTATCCGAAAGAAAGTCGTCGGGCATTAAAAGTAGCGGCTTTACTTTATCGTGGTATTCTAGATGCGGCGCGCGATAATCAATATGATGTTTTTACGAAACGTGCCTACGTCAGTCGTTGGCAAAAAATGAAATTGCTCGCAACGATTTGATGTCACTGCTTAAAAACTCCATAAAAAAAAGACCTTGGCGGGGACCAAGGTCTTTTTTTATTGAGTTTAGACCGGGGAGTCTAAACCTGATCTGTGTGTACATGATCGGATACATACTTCCAACAAGGCAGGTCAGCGATCCACGGGGATGAATCTGTTGGTGATTGAGCTGCCTGTAAACTAGTCAGGATGAGACGATCTAAGGGGGAACGTCGTAAGTCATGCCGAGTAGTTTACGGTGGTGTATCTTCTGAACAAGTGGGTCTTGAACAAGCTATCAAGACACAACAGATATGTTAAGTTCCTAAACGCTTTTGACTCGGGGAAGTCACCATGCGCTTGATTGAGGATGTGGGGTCAATCACTACCTCTTGAACTCGAAGTAATCGTATCAAATCTAAGTTGTCCGTACAAGTAATTGATATGCAATTCACATAACGTTCACAGGGTGGAAGCGACGGCGGACACGATTCGTTCGCTTGCCAGTTTTCCTGAAAGCGTCACCATTGGACTGCCACCACCGGGATGCGTCGATCCACCGGCAAAAAACAAATTGTGAACATTCTTTGAACGGTTGCTCGGACGCATGAAAGCACCACGCGTTCCGTTCGATGAAAGACCGTACAGTGAGCCGTGATATGCTGAAAATTTCTGTTCGATGTCTTGTGGTGTGATCCGTTGCTCAAACAGAACATCAGACGTAATATCGATGCCGAAGTGCTGCAGACGCTGATCAATGATCTTGTCATACGTGTCAAAATCGATGATGGGTCCTTTATGGGTAGCAGGGGCATTGACGAGCACAAACAAATTATCACCGGCAATCCCCATTTCCGGTGCAGTGACCGAAGAGTTGGAAATATAAATCGTTGGTTCCTCCGCGTAACGGTGTTGATCAAACAGTGCCTTGAACTCCGCTTCATAATCGGAAGAGAAAAAGACATTATGATGTGCCAATCCCTCGATGCGACGTGAAAGTCCGATACAGCGGACATACGCAGAAATCGATGGTTCCATCTGGGAGGGGGTTGGATTTTTAAAGTCCGGTCGGATCGTTTCTGAAATCAAGCGAGGATATTGCGTCAGGAGATCCCCGTTTAAGACGATGAAATCAACGGACAGATAATCGATATGATTTAGTTCGATTTCTGTTGCCAGCTGGTTCGTGACTTCGATTTGTGTCACTTCTTCTCCTAATCGGAAGACGACACCAAGTTCGCGTGCACGACGGGCAAATCCTTCGGCAATCGCAGTGTTTCCTCCGTGCGTGAAGTAGACACCGTCATTGAGTTCAAGATGAGCAATCAAACCAAATGTTGCCGGTGCCTGAAACGGACTACTGCCAATATAAGTCGCATAGCGATCAAGTGCTTGGATCAGCTGGGGATCCTTAAAATATTTTTTGTGTAGCCCATGTAAGGTCTTTAACGGGTGTACTTTCGTCATATCGCGTAACAAAGAAAAATTGAAATAAGAATCGATATTAACGAAAAATTGTTGTTTAGCAATCTGGAAAAGGTGTGCGACTTCTTCTTGATAACCCGTGATATCGTTTTTAGCGAGCTGCCCGTTCGTGAAGCGGTCGACTTCGGTTCGCATAGCTTCGCGTCCAGTCGCAAACGTCAAGGTCCGACCATCTGGAAAATGGTTGACGGTATGACGTGCCAATTTTTCAAATGTAAAATAATCATCAGGGTCTGCACCCGACTCTAAGATGACAGATTGAAAAATTTCAGGCATCGTGATGGTGTTTGGACCAAAGTCAAAACGATGACCGTCCGCGGTAATGGGCATCATCTTTCCACCAATATGTTCGTTGCGTTCGATGACAGTGACCTTAAATCCTTTTGAAGCGAGGGAAATCGCGGCACTTAAGCCACCTAACCCCGCACCAATGACTGCAATATGTTTCATACGTAACGCCTCCTTAAGAATATGTCCGACCTTTCCAACTGATTTCCCTTTTCTTGAGTCTTCGAATCATTGCCGTTGCGAGCAGTACTACATAAAGGACCGTCGCCACCGGATGCCAAAACCAGGCATGAGAAATTTGAGCATTTCGGTCAATCCGGTAACGGGCTAACAAGAGGAAGAATAATGCGCCAATCGTGAAGAACGATGGGAACAAGATGGCCAGTGGTAAGATGGTGGCCTGTGCGAGATAAAATAGAAGAAAATAGCTGCCGATCAAGTACGAATCATTCATCCCCCGAAAGACATTTTTCAGAAAACCTTGCCAGACATCAGGATTGGTCGCATACATATCACAGCTGACGTATGGAGCAACATGAACGAGGGTCGTCGTGAATCCGTTTCGTTTGAAGGTCCGACACAGTTCTAAATCATCGACGAGCGCCATTTGAATGGATTGATGACCACCAACTTGTTCATAGGCTTGACGTTCCACTAAGACGACCATCCCGTTTGCAGCGGCAAACGCAGGATGTTTGACTTTCCGGAAGGGGATGGGAAGATGTTGCGCAATTAACACATGTTGCATTGGAATCAGACATTTCCCTAAAAAAGTCGGAACAGGAAACGAAGGAAAACCGGATAAAAAGACAGCTCGTTCTTGTTTCATCGTCGCATACAGTTTAGGGATCGTCTCTTTTGTCAACGTGATGTCGGCATCTAAAAACAACAGATACTCTTCTTTTGACGCCAAAGCGAGTTGGTGGCAGGCATGGACTTTTCCGGCCCAACCAGTCGGTAAGTCAATCCCGTCAATCATCGTGAAACGGTCATCTGCGCCGATCTGCTCGAGCAACAAATCGCGTGTCCGGTCGGTCGAACGGTCTTCATATAAATACACATGTACATTAGCGTGGAGTGCTTGTTTCAGTGATGTCATTAATTTTTCGACATTTCGTTCTTCGTTTCGAAGTGGAATGCAGACCGCAAGACTTGGAGGTGCAACGGGTCCTGTTAGCTTTGGTAAAAATGCTAGATTGAGGAACGTGTAAAGACAGACTAAAACAGAAAAGATAAAAATACCTATAATCATTTTCGGATGGCCTGTAACCACTGTTCTGTTTTGACGGGCAGTGGATCCTTTCGTTCAGTTAAAAGTTGATACGCGGTTGTCTGTCCTTCAATCGCATCAGAGCGGACATCGTCATAGAGCGAAGTCATCGCATCCGTTAAGTATTGCATTTGGACGGATGAACGATCGTTAGGCAATTGAATCTTTCGCGTTCGAATGTAAACATCCGGTTGTTGCTCATGCCCAAACGAATAATAAAATGAAAACAAGGAAATCGACGGAGCACTTTTTGCTAAATGGGTCGCTCCACTGCTCAACTTGAGTGGCCGTTCTTCTTGATGTCGTTCTTCACCTTGTGGAAACATCCAGACGCTACTGCCGTTGGCCAGTTGATCCTTCGCATATTGAAGGCTTTGTTTAATTTCTTTATATGAGCTGCGATCGATTGAAAATCCACCGAGCCGTGTGAAAAAAGGAAACCGTGCGAGTCCTTGTTGGTCGATCATGACGTAAGGGTCATGATGAAGAGTTGTCTGATCGAGGTGGAACAAAATCATTCCATCCCACCACGAACCATGAGTCGCAAGCATTAGTCCCGGTGTCGGCAAATCATCCGCCCGGTATAAGATACGATGAAATTGTTTTCGAATCAAACGTTGTTTGACATAGAGATGAAAAGTGTACTCAGCTAATTTGTTTTTGTTTGCTTTTTGCAAAAAGAATACCTCCTCGTGTGAGCCAATACGTGAGACCGGCGAGGAGACTAATCATCGTGACGCCGTAAAGTCCCGCAACACCTGCCGTCAAACCGAACAATGCATGGAGCATTAAGAATAGATACTGATTGTTTCGTTCCAGTTCCGCGAGGGTGACTTTTTGTTCGAACCGAGCAAGCAGTAGTGAGAAGAACAGGGCCGTCCCGTACCAACCAAAGAAGTTTTGGGTCGGGATATCGTAATACAAACCACCGTCTTGCCAAAGCCAATACGATTTGACGTTTGCAGCAACGGGGTCGATCGCTAAATCCAACCAGACTGCAAACAGCGGGACTAAGATCACTGTGTTATAACGAAACGGAAACCGACGTGAGAAGGCAAGGCTAGCTCCCATGACAGATAACCAGGCGGCGCCGATCGTGATGGGTACACCAAGCAGTTGAACACCAAAGTCCGCTTCATAAGCATATGTACCAAACGGCCAACCGGTGTGTACACCAATGGACTCGATCCCGATTGACCCAAAAAAGATGACTGGAATGATGAAGCGACCTTTTGGGAGGACGTCCCATAAGTAAAGGGCGGCATACAAACCAGAGGCGAATAAAAAGACCGCATTTGCCCATTCAAGCCAAGGAGGAAGTAACGAAAAACCAACTAAAATCAAACCGATGACAAACCAAATCGTAAAAAATAACCAGAGACGTTTTTGAAAAACATTCATAGTGTCTGTCCTCCATATCCAAGTATTCTGATGTAAGTATACCTGTACAAAAGGGAAACGAGCCAGAAATGAGGTGTGATTGCAATAATCAAAAAAAAACAAACCGGGATACGGTCTGTTTTTAATCGATTTGATGATTTTTTTGTTTTTTCTTCTTGATGAAAGAAAATAGCAGGAACGCGACATAGAGAGGAACGGCGACAAACCAAAACGTCGACCACTCATTGCTTCTCGCAATCATGACATAAGTAACGTAAAGCAGCGTAAAAGTGATGACGAAGGTATGTCGTGGAACCGGAATGTCTTTAAAGCTTGGAATCTTCACACGACTGACCATGAGGAAAGCGAGTGCAGTGAACACAAGCGGAACCATCAAATCATTCATTCGTCCACTGAACAGCGTGACAACGGCCAACATGCCTCCGGCAGCGGTAATCGGTACACCGGAAAAGTAGGCAGAAGCTACGTTTGTTGCTGAAAGGTTGAAGCGTGCTAAACGAAACGCTCCAAATAAAGGGAACAAAGCTGCAATCAATAAACCGATTTCTCCAAAATCATAAAAATAAGTGTAATAAGCCATCATAGCGGGGGCGACACCAAACGTCACGACATCAGCAAGTGAATCCAATTCCTTTCCGAAGTCGCCTGCGACGCCAAGCATCCGGGCAATTCGACCGTCCAAACTATCGAGCATCATCGCAATGACAATCAGTAAGGTCGCATTTTGAAAGTCTCCTCGAGCAGCCATGACAATGGCAAGAAATCCACAGTATAAATTTCCGAATGTAAAGAGATTCGGAATCGAGTTACGTACACGTTCTTTCCACAAAATGATTCCTCCTGCCACATCTTCGATACTATCCATCATATCATAAATTTCCAGTACGTATCAGCGGTTCGTGAAGAGAATCCCATTCGTGAATGTTAGAAAATCGTCAGGAGCTAATTTAATCTGCCAGCCACGTTTACCAGCGGAAATGATCATATAGGATTGACCGACTGCCCGATCCGATAAGAGGACGGGAAATGTTTTTTTAGCACCAATCGGGGCGACACCTCCTCGGATGTACCCCGTCAGTCTCATTAAATCGTTCATAGGCACCATTTGTACTTTTTTTGTGGAAAGCGCCAGTGCTACCGCCTTCAAATCTAACTCTTCTTCTCCAGAAATGACGGCAAAAACATGTTGTTTTTGGTCTGTTTCTAAAACAAGAGTTTTAAAAATAGATGAAAGCGGGTAATTAATCTTCCTAGCCACATTTTGAGCGGATAAATCCTTTTCATCGACAGTGTAAGAAAGCAAATCAAATGGAACATCAGATTGCTTCAGAAGTCTTGCGACGTTCGTTTTGCTCATGTTGATCTCCTTTGACGACAGCATATTGTGCCCATTTCCGGCTGTTCCAACGTTTCATGGCGAAAATTCCGCGGAACCATTCATCGGCAGAGAAGGCGATCCAAATACCAAGTAGTCCAAGTCCGTACTGAAGTCCAAGTGTATAACTGAGGACAACGGCGATTCCCCACATCGAAAGGATACCGATGGCTACCGGGAAGCGGACGTCTCCGGCTGATTTCAAAGTTCCCATGAGTACGATATTCATGGCACGGCCCGGTTCGAGGATGACACTTGCCCAAAGCAATGGAATGCCGATGGCGATGATTTCAGGACTTGAAGTAAATAAAGACATAATCGATGTTCCGAATGAAGCGAGAGCTACAGCAGAAACAAAACTAGCAAACACCGCGATTTTTAATGTTTTTACAGCACGTTTGTGTGCTGCTTCAAATTGTTGTGCCCCCACTTGGCGGGCGACAAGCAATTGTGTTCCTTGTGCAATCGCTAAAGTGAATAAGAAACAAAGCATCGTAATGTTTGAGACGTAAACACGTGCAGATAGGGCGGACTCGCCAATCGTCGCAATGAACCCGGTAATGATGAGTTGAGAAAATTGGTACGAGACGCCTTCGCCAGCAGAGGGAATGCCGATATTCATGATACTTTTGATATCACGACGATTAATTTGAATTAAATCTTTTAGTTTGAAACGTAATGATAGTTTGCGGTAAACGACGAAAAACAGAAGGACGACTGCGACTGTCCGAGCGATGACGATTGACCAAGCGACACCGGCAACACCGAGTACGGGAATACCAAACAGTCCGAGGACGGCGATGACGTTACCGAAGGCACTGACAAAGTTCATCAACAACGTGACATACATAGCATTTTTCGTAAAACCATGACTTCTTAAGATGGCACCTAACGTTAAGGAGATAGCTTCTAAAAACAAGAAGAGACCAACAATCTCTAAGAAGGTTTCGCCGTAAGCTAATGTTTTTCCTTCTAATGAGAAGAAACCAAGTAATTGTTTGCCGAACAAGGCAACGAGAACAGAAATGATTAAGCCGATATATAAATTAATGGAAAAAGCAGATCGTGCAGTTTGACGAGCATCCTGGACTCTTCTAGCTCCCAGGTATTGTCCGATGATAATCGTAGCTCCAACAGACGTAATGTTAAATAAAATGATGAAAATATTGAGTACCTGATTGGAGACACCTACGGCAGCAGCTGCACTGTCCGAATAGTAACTAAGAATCAGGGTGGCGATGATTCCTAGGCTCATATGAAGCGCGATTTCAATGAATAGTGGCCAAGTAATTTGGAATAATGATTGTTGTTTAGCTGTTTTCATAAAATAAATTCCCCTTTAAGTCCTTAAAACGTATTGTCTTTCTGTATCTTTTGGAAACTATACGCCTTCAATTTTCATAATGAAAGAGTAAAAACAGTCCTTTCATAAAAAAGTAGGAGATTTAAAAGGATTTTCATAAAACATCACGAATACATCATAATGAATTGATATTCATTTTTAGGATGGAGGGGAATGGAGTGAAAAGTGAGGTCGATTATCTAGTAAAAGGGCACATCGCGACGATTACGTTGTCACGTCCTGAACGATTAAATGCGCTCACATCGACGCTTTTGACAGAATTAGCAGAATCAATCGAAGAAGCGAATCAAGATGAAAGTGTTCGGGTAATTGTTATGACGGGAAAAGGACGAGGATTTTGTGCCGGACAAGATTTAAAAACTGTCCAACCTGGCATGGATCATGGTGAGTATTTAAAGAATTATTATCATCCGGTCATTCGAGCGCTGGCAACAACAAATAAACCAACCGTTGCCGCTATCAATGGTGTCGCTGCAGGAGCAGGTCTTTCCTTGACGTTAGCGTGTGATTTTCGGCTTGTACGGGAGGATGCGAAACTATCTTTAGGATTCATCAACATTGGGTTGGTACCTGATGCGGGAGCACCTTATTTCTTACCACGATTGATTGGAAGTGCCAAAGCATTGGAACTGGCCTTATTAGGTGAGACGATTACAGCGCAGCAAGCGTATGATTATCATTTAGTGACAAAAGTCGTCGAAGCGGAACAGTTTGAAGATGAGGTAACTGCTTTTTCAGAATTTCTTTCCAATCGCCCAACAAAAGTCATCGGCTACATTAAACAATTGCAGGCGGCGAGTTCAGAATCGACGTTAGAAGACATGTTGGCTCAGGAAATCATCTATCAATCGCGTGCGGGTAAAACGGAAGACCACCAACAAGCAGTTCAAGCTTTTCTTGAGAAAAAAGCGCCGGTTTTCGTCGGGCGTTGACGAAACGGTTCTTATATAATAATTCTATCAAAAACGAGACCTTCCGACTATTTAATCGGAAGGTCTCGTTTTCAGCGCTTATTGCATCTTTTGTTTGATTTTCTTAGCGGTCGCATGTGTTCGATCGGTCAATCTACTAGAAATACGGAACAACATGATCCCAAGAAAGGCGGATACAAAAATGTACAGACCAGTCAAGGTCACAAAAGCTCCACTAGCAAGCGTAATGAATAAAATCGAAAATTCTCCACGCGGTCCTAAACAAAACCCGGATTCAATCGCATGGTAGTTAGAGAGTCCAAACGATCGTCCTCCTAGGAAACCAACAAGGAACTTCGACAAAAGTCCCCAGACGACAAGGGCAAAGAAAAACCAGTCTAATGGAAGTCCTTCCGTCATCTCAAACGACATTCCGAATGAAATAAAGAATAATGGTAAAAGCAAATCTTGAAATGGTGTTACAAGCCGTTTTAAATAGCGCGTCTCTTTGATTTCCGTCAATAAAATCCCGACGATGAATGCACCGAGGACTTCGGACAAACCAAACATGATCCCAATTCCTGAAAAGGTCAAAATTAAGCCGATGATGCCGATTCCGGCGTCTGGATGACGATAGAGAGAGTCAACGACTTTGGATTTTTGACGAATGAAGACGGTTAAAAAAATCAAAGCACTGAACAAGAATACAAAACCAAGGAAAATCGTTCCGACCTTCATGAAGGTGAATTCTTGTGTTCCGAGGACAAATGGAGCTGTTGTTAACAAAAGTGGGGCCGCCAAGTCTTCAAAGATGAGCAAAGAGAGTACGAAGCGATTCACATCTTTATGTTTATCAGGTTCACGATCGAGTAAGCGGGCTGAAATCGAAGAACTTGTCGCATACAGGACACAACCGATTAAAAATGCTTCCGGTACAGAAAAACCAAAAGCTAACGTTAAAAGGAAAGTACCACCAAAAGATAACAAAAGATCAATCAGTCCCGCTTTCCAAATGTTTCGGAACTGAATAATCAAATCGGCGACAGAAAACTTTAAACCGAGCAAAAAAAACAGAACAATGATACCCGCTTCTCCACCAAGTTTTAGTTCTTCAGGAAGATCGAAATAAAGACCAAGTACAATCCCGATTAAGATGAAGGCTAAGATGCTTGGAAGATGAAACCGTTCGCTCAGATAACTGACGGCAAACAGACCAATCAAGATGAGTCCAGTGTAAAAAATTAATTCCATGAGAGAAGAATCACCCCTTTCTTATTTTTATTTACCCTAAATTGAAAAAATAAATGAGCTTATCATACAAATGAAAAAAGACAGTCTTTTCGCAAAAAAGCGAAAAGACTGTCTTCAGATCAAATGACTTGAATAATTGTTCCGGTATACGGAGCAAGTGTCACATCCAATGAAGGAAGCGGCGTGTTCGAAAAGAGATCCATGCCTTGTCCAGCCTGAGGAGCTGGAATCGTTGCTTGGTGGTTTGAGTTGTTGAAGTAGACATAATAGGTCCCATCTTGACTCATTCGACGCATGACGATGGTATTGGTTTCATCGTCAGCGTGGACAAAGGAAATATGTCCGTGATTGGCCAGTGTCTTATGGTGGCTTCTCAAATGAAGCAAATGTTTTGTATACATCAACAGATTTAAATCCTGTTCTGCAGTATCCCAAGGCATACACTTTCGGCAACCTGGATCTTGATCGCCACCCAGTCCGATTTCGTCACCATAGTAGATGACCGGGCTTCCAGAGAACGTCAACATCGATAATAAGAGTAACCGCATTTTATTTTTATCATTGCCGGCTCGTGTCAAAGCCCGTGGCGTATCATGTGAGCCAATCAAATTAAACGTCACTTCGTTGACATTCATCGTATTCGAGAACAGGACATGCGACATATCATTGGCATAGGCAGAAGCGGTCGTCTTATCGAGAGCAAAGAAGTTTAAGGCAGCGTTCGTAAATGGATAGTTCATGACGGCATCGAATTGATCGCCGAGCAACCATTCTTGGGAGTCGTGCCAAATCTCTCCAAGAATATACGTATCGGGATTCGCTTCTTTGACGACGTTTCGGAAATCGCGCCAAAAGGCATGATCGACTTCGTTCGCGACATCTAATCGCCAACCGTCGATCCCAAATTCTTCGACCCAATAACGAGCGACATGAAGCAAGTAGGCTTTTACTTCCGGGTTTTCCGTATTGAATTTTGGCATTTCCGGGACAAACGCAAAAGTATCATAGTTGGGCATAGGTTCTGTCACCAGCGGGAAGTTACGCAGGTGGAACCAATCTCGGTAAGATGAATTGCTACCATGTTCTCGAATGTCAGCAAACGCCTTGTGGTGGAAACCAGCATGATTAAAGACGGCATCAAGCATGATTCTGATTCCTTTTTCATGGAGCAGATCCACCATTTCCTTGAACTTTTCTTTTGTTCCGAATTGAGGGTCAATCTCGAGATAATCAATCGTATCGTATTTATGGTTTGATTTGGCCTCAAAAATTGGGCAGAAATAGATTCCTGTAACGCCTAACTCTACGAGATAATCAATCTTATCAATCACACCTTGAAAATCGCCACCGAATAGATTGGTCGTCGTCGGTTCAGTACTGTTCCAAGGCAGTGTGCCGGCAGGATCATTGGCCGGGTCACCGTTCGCAAAACGATCAGGGAAAATTTGGTACCAGACCGTATCTTTGACCCAGTCAGGTGCATGAAAGACGTCCACTTTATTCAAATAAGGGACACAGAAGTAGTAGCCAGTATCATCTAAAGGTTTTTCATCAAACCAGCCACGTTCTGTGAAAACATGGCTTGACTGTCCGTCGTGTAGGCGAAAACCATAGCGGAGACGGCGAAATGGAGGAATGACATCGATGAACCAGTAATCAAACAGTTCATCAGAACCACTGCGTGTCATCGGAGTCTCGAACGTATTCCAGTAGTTAGCCTTAGACGGATCAAAATTCCAGTCAGCATCATCTGGATTTTCAGTATGCCAATCGTACGGGTCACCCCAGATCAACTCGACGTGATTGACATCATTTTTTTTAGTTTGTAATCGAATGTGAATGGTTTTTTCATCATATTTGTAGACGAATGGAGACATGGCGCGGTGGAAAACGGCTTCTTTCAGCATTGTGGTCACTCCCTAAGTGCAATCGCTTGCATTATAATGTAATAGTCCTCGACCTAAGAATAGTGAAGCGCTTTCTTAAAGTCAATTGGAATTCAAGAAAAAGATGACGGATTAAACAGAAGACGCGTATACAATGCAATCGATTGCACCTGTTTGTGCAAAAGGTCTAAATGTAAACGTTTTCTTTTTAAATCGATTTTACTAATACAGACAAACCGTTTTCGAAAAAAATTTTAAATAATCTTTTTGAAATGTAGGAAAATATTTAATAAAAAGGACTTGTCAAAAGGATTTTAGATTGTATAATAAAAATGTAAAGGTGATGCAAACGTTTTCATAAAACGCTTACAACCCCTCGGTTGTTATCACGAGAAAATGGTTGTGCCTTTATGCAAACGTTGTGCATCAGAACTTATCATTCGTACGTTAACTTGGGGAGGAATTTTCAAACATGGAAATCAAAAAATTAGTAGCAGGTCTTTCGGTATCTGTCATGGCAGTCGGTGCTCTTGCAGCATGTGGTGGTGGCACGGATTCAGGTTCTTCGGACACAAGTTCAGAAGGCGGAAAAAAACCAGCTAAAATCGTCATCTGGGAAGATACAGAAAAAGCTGAAACAACAAAAGCAGCTGCTAAAGCGTTTGAAGAAAAAGAAGGCGTCAAAGTTGAAGTCAAAGAAGTAAAAATGACGGATCAACAAAAGAAAGTCGCTCTTGACGGTCCTGCTGGAAAAGGTCCTGACATCATTCTCCTTCCACATGACCAAATCGGAACAGTTGTTGACCAAGGGTTGATCGCTGAACTCAAAGACGGCGAAAAAGCACTTGAGCCATTTATCGATACAGCGAAATCAGCAGTAACGTTTGACGGAAAAGTATACGGTTATCCAAAAGCAGTCGAAACACCAATTCTTCTTTTCAACAAAGATGAGTTAAAAGAAGCACCTGCTTCAATGGATGACTTGTACAAGATTTCAACAGATCAGAAAAAAGACGGCAAATACGGTTTCCTCGCACTTTGGGATAACTTCTACTTCGCACACGGTCCGATTGGTGGATACGGTGGATACGTCTTTAAAGATAACGGTGGAAAACTTGATCCTGCAGACATCGGCCTCAATAATGAAGGCGCAGTCGAAGGAATGGACTACATCGGCAAATGGTACAAAGAAGGTCTCTTCCCGAAAGGTTTGATCGGCGGTGGCGGTGGTCAAGCAATGGACCAATTGTTCGGCGACAAAAAAGCAGTCGCAGTCATGAACGGACCATGGGCAGTCGCAAGCTACAAAGAAAAAGGTATCAACTTAGGGGCAGCAGCTCTTCCGAAGCTTCCTAACGGCGAAGCAATCAAAACATTCGTTGGGGTAAAAACATATGCCGTTTCAGCATACTCAGAAAACGCAGAGTGGGCTGAGAAGTTCCTCGCATCACTCACTGGCGAAGAGAATGCCAAAGCGATGTTTGAGAAATACAACGAGATTCCACCAGTAACAGCACTTCAAGAAGATGCAACGATCAAAGACAACGAAGTCGCAGCAGCTGTCTTCGCACAATCTAAAGATGGTGTTCCAATGCCGAACATCGCTGAGATGGGTCAAGTTTGGGAGCCGATGGCAGCAGCACTTCAACTCGTTGCAACTGACAAACAAGATGCCCAAAAATCAGCTGATGATGCTGTCAAACAAATCAAGCAACAAATCGAAGCAAACAATCAGTAATCAACTGAATCGATGAGACAGAATTAAAGAGAGGGGGATCTTCGATTCCCCCTTATCTTTATGGTTGGAAGAGAAGCCTGAGGTCAGACATGACCTTTGGAAAGGAGAACAGACGATGGCGGCCATTGCGACACCAAAACCAACAAAGACACCAGAACCTAAAACGAATCACCGGACGATTGCGGCGGTGATATCGATCGTTCCTGGATTGGGGCAACTGTACAACAAACAATTTTTAAAAGGCGCGACTTTTTTTATCGTCGTTCTATCGTATTTTTTAGTTAACTTCGAACTGTTTTTTAAAGGAGCTGGGAACGGTCCTGGAGATCGCGGTGCGATTTGGGGATTGATTACACTCGGTGAGGTACCAGGCGTAAGGGGGGATCACTCGATCTTCTTGATGGTCGAGGGAATCATTGCATTGATTCTGCTTGTGTTTGGTATCGCCATTTACGTCTGGAACTTTATCGATGCGTATCGGATCGGTAAGCTCCGTGATATGGAATTAGAAGTACCTTCTTTGAAAATGCAGCTCCGGAACTTCCGTGATAATGGATTCCCGTATGCCATGCTGATTCCATCGTTGGTTCTCCTAGTCTTTACGGTCGTCTTACCATTGATCTTTACATTTTTGATTGCCTTTACGAACTACAAGTTCAATAACTCACCACCCGCAAAACTCGTCGACTGGATTGGAATTCAAAACTTCTTGAACATCTTTACAGTGGATATCTTCCGAGACACGTTCATCAGTGTATTAGGATGGACCTTGATTTGGACAGTCGCTTCGACAACCGGTGTCATCGCGATCGGAATCGGTCTTGCTGTCTTATTGAATCAAAAAGGCTTAAAGGGAAAACGATTCTTCCGTTCGATTTTGATTTTATCGTGGGCAGTACCAGCGTTCATCACGATTTTGATCTTCCGTTCGATGTTTAATGAAACGTTTGGTGTCTTCAATACGACATTACTTCCGGCAATCGGATTAGACGGTGGTGTCGAGTG
This sequence comes from Exiguobacterium antarcticum DSM 14480, assembly GCF_000685865.1. Classification (GTDB taxonomy): domain Bacteria; phylum Bacillota; class Bacilli; order Exiguobacteriales; family Exiguobacteriaceae; genus Exiguobacterium_A; species Exiguobacterium_A antarcticum. The sequence goes on from NZ_JMKS01000005.1 coordinate 338,620, forward strand.
GATGACGGATCCGACCTATACACGACTCGCTTTGATCGGTATTCAGTGGTGGCTCGGATTCCCGTACATCATGACGTTGACGACGGGTATCTTACAGTCGATTCCAGAGGATTTGTATGAAGCAGCGACGATTGACGGAGCGACTTCAGGCGAAAAATTCCGTTTGATTACGTTACCGATGATCTTGTTTGCAACAGCACCGATCTTAATCACGCAATATACATTTAACTTCAACAACTTCAACATCATCTATCTCTTTAACAACGGGGGACCGGCTGTTCCGGGTCAATCGGCTGGCGGAACGGATATCTTGATCTCCTGGATTTACAAACTGTCGCTTGGTTCGAATCCGCAATATGGATTTGCCGCAGCGATTACGCTCGTGTTGTCGTTCTTTATCATGACGATTGCCGTCATTCAGTTTAAACGTTCAAAATCATTCAAAGATGAGGATATGATCTAATGAGAAAACAAAACCGAATCAATATGGCGTTGTCATACCTCATTTTGACGATCGCCTCGATAATTATCGTGTATCCACTGCTATGGGTTGTCGGGACATCACTGAACCCGGGGAAAAGCATCACTTCTGATATCTTCCCAAGCAATCCGACATTGATCCATTACTTTGACTTATTTGATGCGACACAAACGGATTACGGCATGTGGTACTTAAACACTATCAAAATCGCTGTGATTACGATGGTTGTCTCGGTGGCATTGATTACGTTGACGGGATACATTTTTTCACGGTACCGGTTCGTCGGCCGGAAAAATTCACTGATCTTGTTCCTCGTGCTGCAAATGGTGCCACAATTCGTTGCCATCATCGCGATCTACGTCTTGTTGAACATGTTGCAGTTGTTTGATACACATTTGGCATTGATTCTCCTCTACGCAGGTGGCGCGATTCCGATGAATACGTATCTTGCAAAAGGATATTTTGATACAATACCAAAGGAACTAGATGAAGCGGCACGGATGGACGGGGCAGGACATCTTCGGATCTTCTGGCAGATCATTCTTCCACTCGCTAAACCAATGGTCGCGGTTATCGCCTTGTTTAACTTCATGGCACCATTCAACGATTTCATCTTGGCATCACTCGTTCTCCGTTCACCGGAGAAACAGACGTTAGCCGTTGGACTCTACAACATGGTTTCAGAGCAATTTGATAATAACTTCACATTGTTTGCGGCAGGTGCCGTGTTATCAGCAGTACCAATCGTTCTCCTGTTCTTCGCTTTCCAGCGCTTCTTCGTATCTGGACTGACAGCAGGTGGAACGAAAGGGTAATCAATCAAGGGGGAATCAGCGGCATGAGACGAGGCGTGATGCTTCTCCTCTTGCCGCTTCTCTTGTCTATCGGAATATTTCCGCAGACGAGCGAAGCAGCAGGATGGGAAAAAGAACGGATGTATTTCATCATGGTCGACCGGTTTGAGAACGGTGACCCGAGTAACGATCTAGAAGCAAATTCCGATGATCCAAAAGCCTTTCAAGGTGGCGACTTAGCAGGGGTCACAAAACGTTTGGACTACATCAAGGAACAGGGGTTCACATCGATTTGGTTGACACCAATCTTTAAGAACCGACCGAACGGATACCACGGATACTGGACGGATGATTATTATGAAATCGATCCACATTTCGGGACAAAAGAAGAGTTCAAGACATTGGTCCAGGAAGCGCATAAGCGTGATCTTAAAGTAGTGCTTGATCTGGTCGTCAATCATTTAGGACCTAACCATCCACTTGTTGAGGAAAAACCAGATTGGTTCCATAAAGAACAAACCATCATAAACTGGAACAACCAAGCAGAAGTCGAAAACAATTGGTTATTTGACTTGCCAGACTTCAATACGGAAAATCAAGAGGTCGTCAACTATTTGATTGATGTCGCCAAGTATTGGGTCGATGAGACGGGAATTGATGGCTATCGTCTTGATACCGTCCGGCATGTTCCACCCGGTTTTTGGGAAAAGTTCATTCCGGCCGTCAAACAAGATCATCCGGATTTGTTCTTGCTCGGAGAAGTATTTGACGGGGATCCACGAAAGATTGCGACGTATTCAAAATTAGGATTTGATTCCGTCACGAACTTCCCGTTTTATTACGGCATCAAAGATCAATTCACTCGAAAAAATGGTTCGGCGGAAGAGTTGGATTCGGTTTATAATCGAGATACTACGTTTAACCCGAAAGCGATGTCTTTAGCGAACTTCATTGATAATCATGACTTAAAACGCTTTATCACAGAAGCGAAGATTGGTGGAGCCGAAGATGAGGAACGTCAACTGCGTCTCGCGTTGTTTGCCTTGTATGCAGCACCAGGAATGCCGATTGTCTATCAGGGGACAGAAGTGGCGATGCCTGGTGGAGACGATCCAGGAAATCGGATGATGATGGAGTTCGACAAAAACGATAAGATGCAAGAATATGTACAGACGTTAAACAAGATGCGTGATGACTATTCTGCCTTTGAAACAGGTAAACAGCGAATGGTCGCGAAAACCGATCATATGGCTGTGTTTGAACGAAAAACAAAAAATCAGACAGTCCTGTATGCGATTAACTTAGGGGAAAAGAAAACGACATTACGTGTAAAGGCATCAGAAGTGGGTGACGATCAACGATTACGGGGGTTACTGTTCTCGGATGTCGTTCGCCAAGATGGTGATGCGTATGAAGTGACGCTTGATGCGAACAGTGCCAATGGATATGTGATCGAGCGTTCGCAAGTGAATTGGGTCTCGCTTGTTGCAATTGGGTCAATCGCACCGATTCTTGCCTTAATCATTTTGTTCGTGCATCGAAGACGGATCAATCGGACGAAGGAAACACTCTAAAATACATTTGTAGGGAAATGATGAGGTGAAAGGGATGCAAGTAACAATCAAGGATGTCGCAAGAGAAGCAAATGTCGCGCCCTCTACTGTATCGCGTGTGATTGCAAACAGCCCGCGGATCAGCCAAAAAACGAAGGAACGTGTCCGTCAGGCGATGGAGGAGTTGGGATACTATCCAAACGTTCATGCCCGGAGTCTCGCGAATCGGACAACCCAGGCAATCGGTCTTGTCATGCCAAGTGCGGCGACGAAAACACTTCAAAATCCATTTTTCTCAGAAGTGATTCGGGGTATCAGTACGAAAGCACATCAAAACGGATACTCGCTATACATGACGACAGGTGTCTCGGAAGAAGAAGTATACGAAGGTGTCGTCTCGATGGTTCAGGGTCGTCGAGTCGATGGGGTCGTCGTCTTGTATTCACGGACGGATGATAAAGTCGTCCAGTTTTTACAGGACTCTAAATTTCCGTTCGTCGTCGTCGGTAAACCGTTTAGTGATTCTTCCCATGTGACGTATGTGGATACGGATAACTACCTCGCAGGGCGTGAAGTCACAAAATATTTACATCAACTCGGTCACGAATGTATCGCCTTTGTCGGTGGATCACAGGACTTAGCGGTCACACAGGAACGTGTTGGTGGATACAAAACGGCACTGATGGAAGAAGGCATCCCGATTCATGACTCGTATATCGTCAGTGCGCCGTTCATGACGACAGGCGGGGCCGATGCCGTCAAACGTTTGATGTCGCTTGAACATCCGCCGACTGCTGTCGTTGTCAGTGACGACATGATGGCACTTGGTGTCATGAGTACGCTCAATGAGATGGAAATCAGTGTCCCCGATCAGATGGCAGTCGTCAGTTTTAATAACTTATTCATCGCGGAGTTCTCTAGTCCCCCGTTGACATCAGTCGAAATCAACATCTTTGGTCTTGGATTTGAAGCGACGAATTGTCTGATCGAACAGATTAATGAAGAAGCGACACCTTACGGAAAACGGGTCATCGTGCCTCATTATCTGGTCGTTCGCCAATCATGTGGTGGAACCGCCAAGTAAGTCTTAAACACCATCAGTCCATCACGGACCGGTGGTGTTTTTTTTGAGGGAAATGCCGTGAAGAGGGCCGTCTTGTCCAAAATAGAAAGAGACGCAGAAAAAGAATTTTATTTTCGTGCAAACGATTGCATTAGTGGTTATTATGTGTAAAATAAAGAAGGTAGAGAATATTAAAACGCTTACAAAAAGGCTTGTGCGTCCATGTGATTAAGAATGAAGGAGCGACTTAAAATGAAACGATTATTTGATATTAACGAATGGAAGATTACAGAACAAGGATTCCATCCGGAAGATAACCGTCTAGCTGAATCGATGACATCGATTGGGAACGGACATATGGGAATGCGAGGGAACTTCGAGGAAGATTATTCGGGCGATACCCATCAAGGCATGTATGTCGCCGGTGTCTATTATCCGGACAAGACGCGTGTCGGCTGGTGGAAAAATGGCTATCCAGAATACTTTGCAAAAGTATTGAATGCCGTCAACATCATGGGTATCCGTGTTTCGATCAACGGAAAAAACGTTGACTTGAACGAATGGGATGTCGTTGATTTTAAACGCGAACTCGATATGCAACATGGTGTCCTCACGCGGACGATGTTGATCAAAAATGGAACCGAAGAAACGAAAATCGAAGCAAAACGTTTTTTCTCGATCGTCGATAAAGAGCTTGCCGGACTCCGGTATACCGTCACTCCTGTTAACTTTGACGCAGAAATCGTCATCGAATCCTACCTTGATGCGGATGTCGAAAATGAAGATTCGAACTACGATGAAAAGTTCTGGCTCCCCGTCGAACATGGAGCAGAGGAACGGTTTGCCTATGTCACGTCTAAAACGAAAAAACTGGATTGGCATGTGACGGCAGCAATGATTACAGATGTCGAAGGAGCAAGATGTGAAGTGCTTGAAGGCACATTGCAGTACGTTTCGAATCGCTTCACGAAGCAGGTACCCGCGGGAGAATCCGTTACAGCTGAAAAGTTGGTTGCACTCGTGACGAATCGTGATTATGAAATCGAGGACTTGCTTGCTCAGGCGATGAAACGGGTCAATGATGCGTTCGAAGCTGGATTTGATCATGTTCTGGCTGACCATGAAGCAGCCTGGTTAAAACATTGGGAAGAGGCAGACGTAAAAATCGAAGGCGATATCGAAGCCCAACAAGGTATTCGATTCAATATCTTCCATATGTTCCAGACGTACACAGGAGAAGACTCCCGTCTAAACATTGGACCAAAAGGGTTTACGGGAGAAAAGTATGGCGGTGCGACATACTGGGATACAGAAGCCTACTGTCTCAACTTCTACCTCGCGACGTCGAAGCCGGATGTCGCTTGGAACTTACTCAAATACCGTCATAACCAATTGCCGCAAGCAAAAGAAAACGCGGATAAGAATGTTGGAATGAAAGGTGCCTTGTATCCGATGGTGACGATGAACGGAGAAGAATGTCACAACGAGTGGGAAATCACGCACGAAGAGATTCACCGCAACGGGGCGATTGCTCACGCTATCTACAACTATACGAACTATACAGGTGATACGTCATACCTTGGACAATATGGATTTGAAGTGCTCGTTGAGATTGCGCGTTACTGGGCGAGTCGTGTCAACTATGTGCCACATAAAGACGTCTATATGATCTTGGGTGTAACAGGACCAAACGAATACGAAAACAATGTCAACAACAACTGGTACACGAACCTGATGGCAGCCTGGTGTCTTGAGTATGCCCAAACGGTTCACCGTCATTTAGAACAAGAAGAACCGACACGGTTGGAAGAATTGATGCATCAGCTCGCGTTGACGGATGAAGAATTGGCGCACTGGGCAGATATCGATCAAAAGATGTATTATCCAAAAGATGACTCTGTGCCGGACGTCTTCATGCAACAGGATGGTTTCATGGATAAGGAACAAATCATGGTCGCAGATCTTGATCCGAAACACTTACCATTAAACCAAAACTGGTCGTGGGACCGTGTCTTACGTTCCGTCTTCATCAAACAAGCGGACGTCTTACAAGGGTTATACTTCCTGACGGATCGTTTCTCTATTGAAGAGAAAAAGAAAAACTTTGATTTTTACGAGCCGCGGACGGTCCACGAATCGTCGCTCTCGCCGTGTATCTATTCAATCATCGCGGCAGAAGTCGGGTATGAAGAAAAAGCAATGGAATTATATCAACGTTCGGCGCGTCTCGATCTTGATAACTACAACAACGATACAGAAGACGGTCTACACATTACGTCGATGGTCGGATCTTGGATGTCAATCGTCCACGGATTCGCGGGACTTCGTGTTCAAGACGGTGCCTTGTCCTTTAAGCCGATGTTGCCAAAAGGCTGGACAAGTTATTCGTTCCGGATGCAATGGCGCGGTCATCACATCCTCGTGCACGTCAAACAAAACGAAGTATCTATCGAGCAGAATATCGGCGAGGCATTTACGTTGCAGCTACATGGTGACAGCGTAGAAGTTCCGGCAGAAGGTACGGTTACGATTCCAGCATCGATGACAGTATGACAAAAATTCCGACATGGTCAGCATGTCGGAATTTTTTTAGTTTTTCCTAAACGTTAAGTTGTGTTCAACTTCCGAAAATGAGAGCGGTACCAAAAAAAGAAATACAATTCTTTCGTCTTCTTGACTATCCGGACTCATTTGTTATGTGCTAAAGTGTTCCAAGATAGTTTACGAATGAGAGGAGAACAAGGTGTGACAGCGGTTGTAAAGGAAAGTATCTTAAAGGTAATTGTCGCCTCGATTGGCGGGTTCGTCATTGCTTTAGCAATGAACTGGTTCCTGATTCCAAGCGGAGTTTATTCAACAGGATTTACAGGACTCGCCCAGATTTTAACGCAGACCTTACAGGGGACGGCATTCGCTTTTGGTGAAAACGTCTGGTTCTTAGTCCTGAATCTGCCGTTGATTGTTTTAGCATGGATCATGTTAGGACGTAGTTTTACCATCGTTACCTTGATTTCAGTTTTGGCGACGACGATTTTTATTGGACTGATTCCACAGTATGCTGTCATTCCGGGTGATCAGACACTAAATGCTGTATTTGGCGGTGTGTTGCTTGCGATTGGAACAGGAATCACGATTAAATTCGGGGCCTCGACGGGTGGATTTGATATCGTTGCTTTGATTTTTGCTCGTTTTTCCGATCGAAGCGTCGGGCTGTATCTGTTTGTCCTCAATTTCTTGATCGCGATACTCGCAGGTGCGTTGTTTGGTTGGTCGACAGCGCTCTATACGATTGTCTTCATCTATGTGACATCAAAAGTCGTCGATGAGATCCATACGAGTAACCAACGCCTGACGATTTTCATCATTACCAATCATGCCGATGACATCACGACGGCACTCCATCAACATATCATTCGTGGAATCACACAGATGCCATCGATCGGGACCTATTCAAGAGCGGAGAAGTCGACGCTGATGATGGTCATCGAACGACATGAATTACGGGATGTCGAACGGATTTGTCGTGACGCGGACGAGACGGTTTTCATCAATGTCGTCGCAACAGATTCAGTCGTTGGCTATTTCCGAAAAGGGTAAGGGTATAGCGTATGAATCAACGGTCCTTGAAGGACACGAATAAGCCGTCTTCCTTGTCGTATAGACAGAGAAGACGGCTTATGTTGTTTAGGATGGCTTAAATCAGTCCGAGCACATGCTTCAGATAGTAGGTAATCCCGTCTTCTTGATTGGTTTTTGTTGTCCCGTTGGCGATTAGCTTGAGCGGACCAATCGCATTGCCCATCGCGACACCATGACCCACGTAATCGAGCATTTCCAAATCATTTTCTTCGTCACCAAAGGCGACGATCTGTTTTTGATCAATGCCGAGATATCTTGAAATCTGTTGGAGACCAATTGCTTTACTCGTTCCTTTGCGCATCACTTCGACCATATATTCAGGTTTAATCCACTGCCTGTTCAAGACCGTTTCGGCATGGATGCTCGACAACTCAGAACGGATGTCTTGGACGTGTTCACCTTTCGCATGAATCAGTAACGATGTCGGTTCGTGTTGTAAGACCTTTCGGAGGTCACCTGTCGTCACGGATAAAGCATGGTCCGTATAAAATTCATAAATACCGACCGGATCACGTTGGAAATAAACATGATCGGTCACTTCACAGACGATATTCTGCGTTTTCGTCTCGGATACCGATTCTAAAATATGCTGAACCGTCTTCAGTGGAATCGGATGGTGACTGACTTCAAAGTGTTGATCGTGTGGATGATGAACAAGCCCACCATTGAAATTGACGATCGGTGTCGTCAGACCGAGTTCGTCGTAATAGCGTTTGGCATGTCGAAAAGGACGTCCGGTTGCGATGACGACTTCATGACCGTTTTCCCGAGCGGTCCGTAAAGCCTTTAAGTTCGTTTGACTGATTGTCTTGTCGTCACGTAGTAAAGTACCGTCTAGATCGACGGCGATAAGATGACGTTGCATAAAATAACCCACTCCACTCTTGATTCATTATGTTTACTGTAGCATATCCCTCTAAAAAACATCTGGAATTGCCTGCTTTCCAGAATCAAGAAAGCGTTTAAAAAAAACAGAGAAAAGCTGTCTGTCGTACTAAAAAATGATATACTACAAAACGTAGGACATTAAAAAGTAAGCTAAGAAATGGAGGGGGAAGAATGCGTTTTCTCGTTACATTCTTCTGGTCGTTCTTACTCGTGAACACAGCCGTGTTCATCGTATCAGCGGTCGATGCAGTCACGTACAACTTCGGATTTGCGACAGCTATGTCAGTCGTGACTTCACTTGTCGTCTTCGCACTTGATGCAGTCAATGAAGATCTTGGTCTTGGTCAAGGGACAAAGGCAGAATAAGTTAAAAGCGAGATATCGTCATTCGGACGATAGGCTCGCTTTTTATGGTTTAGGAGGCAAGCGATGATAATTCTTAAAAATGTAAGTGTAGCAGGTGAATCCACCGATGTATGGATTGGGGCAGGTAAGGTTCTGGCAATCGGATCCTATGCCATCGATGAACGGTTGATTACAGAGACCATCGATGGGACAGGGAAACAGCTTATTCCCGGTTTGATTGACGGACATGTCCATCCGATTGGTGGAGGTGGAGAAGGGGGATTTGCGACGCGGACCGCTCCTCTTGTGGCAACAGACTTCTTAGCCGGTGGCGTCACGACCGTCGTTGGTCTGCTTGGGACGGACGGCTGGACCCGGACAGGGATGGACTTACTTGCACACGTTCGTGGGTATACAAGTCAGGGCATCCGTCCTTTTTTATTGTCCGGTAGTTATGCCGTGCCCCCTGTATCAATTACGAATTCAATTGCCGAAGACATTCTTTTAATCAACGAAGTCATCGGCATCGGTGAGATTGCGATCAATGACCATCGTTCGACGCAACCGACTGTCGAAGAGTTAGCGCGTCTCGCTTCACAAGCCCGGATTGCCGGTCTTCTAAAAGGAGTCAACGGAACGATGAATGTCCATATCGGTGACGGCAAACAAGCACTTCGTTTACTGGAAAAAGTGGTCGAAACAACAGACATTCCCATCACACAATTTTTGCCGACGCACATCAATCGAAGCGAACGGATTTTCGAAGCCAGTTTAAGGTGGGCCAAACAAGGTGGGCGAATCGATTTCACGACGTGTACGACGGAGGCCTTCATTCAAGAAGGGGAATTACCGGCAGGACTTGCATTAAAACGTACGCTCGATGCGGGTATTCCGCTCGATCAGATTACGATGTCGAGTGATGCCGGAGCCAGTCTGCCTGCGTTTGATGAGAACGGAAAACTGTTGCGTTTAGAGACAGGAAAACCAAACTCGATTCTTGAAGCAGTCCGTGATGCCGTCCGGCACGGTGTTCGACTGGAGGATGCAATCCAGACGGTCACGTTGAACGTCGCACGGGCATATGGGATTTCTGGTGGAGAAATCAAAATAGGAGAACGCGCTGATCTGTTACTGATTGATGACGCTTTGCAAATCGATACGATTCTTGCGAATGGGCGTGCTATAATGATTCAGAAAAAATGGCTTTTGCCAAGATGACGGAGGGATCGATGTGTCAAAGAAGTCTAACCGTGTCAAACCAACAAAAAAACCGCAATCAAAAGCCAATTGGATTACAGCTGGTGTCATTGCGCTAATCGTCTTACTCGGAGCGGGCCTGTTACTGTTCATGGACCGAGAAGATTCGGCTTCTAAAAACGGAAACTTAACTGCAAGTCAAGTGTCCGATAAACTGCAATCCGGAGATGAGTTCTACACATACTTTTATCAAACGGGATGCGTCCATTGTGAAAAAGTAAAACCGTACTTAGTTCCGCTCGGCGAGAAGCAGGATATTCCGTTCGAACAAATCGATCTTGCAGTTGAGCAGTCGGCTTGGGATACGTTTGCCATCGAAGGGACACCGACCGTCGTTCATTTTAAGGATGGAAAAGAAGTCAGCCGTGTGTCAGGTGAGCAGACAGAAGAAGCGTATAAAGAATTTTTTGCCGGTAAAGACGTTAAAAATTCAGAAGAAGAATCGTCAGGTGATTTAAATGATTAAAAAATGGTTTTTTACTCAACTGTTTGAGTTGAACGGACATCCAGTAGTTGCGAAACAATTACGGCGATTTGCAATGAGTCCAGCGAGTCGACCATTGATCCAACCGTTCGTAAAGATGTATGACCTGCAGATGCAAGAAGCAGACCAACCGCTTGATTCATATAAAACCTTACACGACTTGTTTGTCCGACACTTAAAAGAAGATGTCCGTCCGATTGACGCGTCTCCGAACGCCTTCGTCAGTCCGTGTGACGGTATGTTATCCGTCGTCGATGATTTGACGGAAGACAGTCGGTTTGTGGTAAAGGGTCAAACCTATTCGGTGTCAGAGTTACTCGGTTCGCACCACGAAGCTCAGAATTATGTTGGCGGACGCGTCATGATCTTTTATCTCAGTCCACAAAACTATCACCGGGTCCATGTACCGATCGATGGCATGGTTCGGACAAGCTATACGCTAGGACGCGATTCAGCGCCTGTCAATGAGCTGGGACTCGAGTATGGGAAACGTCCGTTGACACGAAACTACCGACGTGTGACCCGAATTACCCAAGGAAAACACGCACTCGAACACGTCATGGTCGGAGCATTGAACGTCAACACGATCGTTCAGACGAACCCACGTCGTGAAGTCAAACGTGGCGATGAGTTTGGTTATTTTTCGTTTGGTTCGACGGTCGTCTTGATCTGTCCGAAAGATGCTGTCACGCTAGCGGGCGACATCACGGGCTCCGTCCTCATGGGGCAACAAATCGGTCACTGGAATTCATGAACACGAGACGCTCTCTCTACAAGGGAGCGTCTCGTCATGCTTAGGAGGAATCTGTCATGCAGATTTTGATGTTTACAGAAATGACGAACTCATCGCTTCAAGTATATGGAGCCTTATTTATTTTTTTAGTGACGTATGCCTTTATCATCAGTGAAAAGGTGAGTCGAGCGATCGTCGCGCTGCTTGGTGCACTAGCAATGGTGATGTTCGGAATCGTGGAGCTCGAATCCGCTTTATTCGAATACGTCGAATGGGGAACGATCGTCTTACTAATTGGGATGATGATTCTTGTTACGATCGCCAATCAATCAGGGTTATTTGAATACATTGCGATCCGAGCAGCGAAACGGACAAAAGGAGACCCCATTAAAATTTTAATTATGTTGTCGGTATTGACGGCGTTTGGGTCGGCATTTTTAGATAATGTCACGACCGTCCTCTTAATTGTTCCGATTACGTTTTCGATTACAAAAGTCTTGAAAATCAAGCCCTTTCCGTTCCTTCTAGCAGAAGTTTTGTTCGCGAACATCGGCGGAACGGCGACGCTGATTGGAGATCCTCCGAATATCATGATTGGGGCAGCGAATCCTCATCTGACGTTCAACGCCTTTTTATGGAATCTAGCCCCATTGATCGTTGTACTTACGGTCGTGACGATCGGTATTTTATATCTGATTTTCCGGAAACAGTTGCATGTCGAACCGGAAAATCAACAAAAATTGATGGAAATTGATGAAAACAGCTATATCATCAGTCGTAAACTGGTTTTACGCAGCAGTATCGTTTTGTTGAGCACGATCGCGTTGTTCGTCCTGCACCCAGTCCTTGGTCGTATCGGGATTCATCTCGAAGCCCCCGCGATTGCGATGCTTGGAGCGACCGTGTTGATGTTACTGACGATTGAAAACAATCATCAGTTAGAAGAAGTGTTCGCTCGGATCGAATGGACGACGATCTTTTTCTTTGCCGGTCTGTTCATTTTAGTCGGAGGGATTCAAGAAGCTGGAATCATTCGCTTCTTGGCCGAAAAAACAATCACGTTAACAGGTGGAGATATCAATACGACCGCGACTGCCGTCCTGTGGTTATCTGGGATCGCAAGTGCGACGATTGATAATATCCCGTTTGTCGCGACGATGATTCCACTCATCAACGATGTCGCAACTGGAATCGGTCTATCGCCGGACAGTCAACAAGTCGAGGTGTTATGGTGGTCGCTATCGCTTGGGGCCTGCTTGGGTGGGAACGGGACACTGATCGGTGCATCTGCCAATGTCATCGTGGCAGGGTTGGCCACGCGACAAGGTGAGAAATTCACGTATGGACGGTTCTTATTGTATGGAGCGCCGATCACACTCGTGACACTGATTTTATCGCAACTGTATTTGTGGATTCGTTATTATTAACAGTCGATGATACAGGCGGCGGACTCAAAAGTCATTTTTACAGAGAACAGTGTGGTGGATTAAAATCTGCCACACTGTTCTTGTCTAGGAAAAAATCACTTGGTTCACGCGACTCGTGCAGGGAAAGGGGATTACCTTTGGGTTAACCCCTTTTCGTTTGGTCGTCGCTCTATCAAATTGATTGTGCTATAATCGAACGATAAGAACATAACTGTTTCTTAAACTTAACTATAGAGCTAGACCATCATCTGGAGGTTTTATTCGTGTTTAAACGACTTTATCCAAAACATTTTGTAGCGTCGATTTATGATATTGACTTAGAAATGTTAAAACGAAACGGTGTCAAAGCAATTTTAACGGATCTCGATAATACACTTGTCGCTTGGAATATTGCCGATGCTCCAGACGAATTGGTGTCATGGCTCGATATGGTGAATAACCAATATGGATTTGACGTCATCATCGTCTCGAATAACAACGGCGATCGAGTCAAGAAGTTTGCGGATCCACTTGGCCTACATTATATTGCACCGGCACGTAAACCATTACCGATCGGTTTCAAACGGGCGCTGACGGAATTCGGTTATCACGCGAAGGAAGTTGTCTTCCTTGGGGATCAACTGTTTACGGATGTGTTAGGCGCAAATTCAGTAGGTATCGAAGTGATCCATGTTCAACCCGTCGTCAAGACAGACGGTGTCGTCACAAAATTTAATCGCCTGATGGAACGCGTGATTTTTCGACGGATGAAACGTAAAGGGATCTATAAATTGACGCAACGTGTCAAAGAGGATCCAGCAGTGTTAAAACATCCAATTGAAGCGATTCGTCAAGATAAGCAACAATGACCCTGTCATACCGGTAGATGAAAGGATAGGCAGCAGTCGCAGCATGTACGGCAAAAGGTCGGAAGTTACGCTCTTGGAGTGGCGAGCAGGGCGCTACGTTGAATAGAGAAGGGAAAGTTCCCGATGCGGCTCAACACACACATGGAAGAAATCAATTGCGCAGGCTGTGGTGTCGCGATCCAAACAGAGGATCCGAAAGCACCTGGTTATGCGCCTAAATCTGCACTTGACCGTGAAATGGTCATCTGCCAACGTTGTTTTAAACTCAAGCACTACAACCAAATTCAAGACGTCGCATTAACGGACGATGATTTTGTCAAAATTTTAGATGGAATCGGTCAAAAAGATGCACTTGTCGTCAAAATCGTTGATATTTTTGATTTCAACGGAAGTTGGTTACCAGGCTTACATCGTTTTGTCGGAAAAAATGATGTATTATTGGTCGGAAACAAAGCCGATCTCTTACCGAAGTCACTTAATCCGAATCGTCTGATGAACTGGATGCGCCAAACATCGAAAGAACTTGGATTACGCCCAGTGGATGTCCATCTGATCAGTGCGAAAAAAGGACACGGTGTGGACGAACTGGCAGAAAAAATCGATTATTACCGTAAAGGACGCGACGTCTATGTCGTCGGCTGTACGAACGTCGGTAAATCGACTTTAATCAATCAAGTCATCAAACGATTCGGGGAAGAAGAAGAGGCGGTCATCACGGTCAGTCACTTCCCGGGAACGACGCTGGATCTGATTGACATCCCACTCGATGATAACTGTAACCTCTACGACACGCCAGGAATCATCAACCATCATCAGATGGCGCATTATGTGGATGGAAGAGACTTGAAATTGATTACGCCTAAAAAAGAAATCAAGCCGCAAGTGTTCCAAATCCATCCGCAACAAACGTTGTTCTTCGGTGGTCTGGCTCGTCTCGACTACATGGAAGGAAACAAACGGTCATTCGTCATCTACATGTCGAACGACTTGAAGGTCCATCGGACGAAGCTCGATAAAGCGGACGATCTGTATGCGAATCATAACGGAGAACTGTTGTCCCCTCCGAATGAAAAAACGCTTGAGATGCTTCCTCCGCTCGTTCGACACGAGTTCAGTCTCCGCGACAACATGAAGACGGATATCGTCTTCAGTGGACTTGGCTGGGTTGCTGTTCATGGAAAAGGCGGACGAGTTGCTGCTTACGCACCAAAAGGTGTTGCCGTCTCTCTACGTGAGGCGCTCGTCTGATGCATTTTGCTGTCATCGGTCATCCGATTGCCCATTCACTTTCGCCCATGTTGCATGAAACATGGCTGAAGGCGGCTGGGCTTTTCGGCTGTTATACCATGGTGGATGTCGAAGCAGACGCATTAGAGTCACTTGTCATGCGACTACGAAATCGGCAGTTGGATGGAATCAATGTCACGATTCCATATAAAACGGCGATCATTCCCTTTCTCGATCGCTTAGAGCCTGCTGCTGCGCGTGCAGGAGCGGTCAATACGGTCTATTGGGATGGGGATGAACTGGTTGGGGCCAATACAGATGGCATCGGATTTGCGCGTGCCTTAGCAACACAGGGAACGACGACAACGAATCTATTGGTGATTGGTGCCGGTGGAGCAGCCCGTGGAATCATTCCGGCATTATCCGGGCGTGTGACCGTCATGAATCGAACGGATGCGACGGCGCAACAGGTCGCGACTGAATTCGGATGTAACAGTATCCCGTGGTCGACGGTCGTGGATTTAACACCGTACGATGTCGTCATCAATACGACATCGGTCGGAATGGCGCCTCATCTTGAAGTGATGCCGATCGAGTTGACAGAGACGACGGCCTTGATTTGTGATATTATTTATCGACCGACTCCGACCCGTCTCTTGCGTGAAGCAACCGCAAGCGGACTTGCTACATTAGATGGTGTCTTGATGTTCGTACTACAAGCAGCTGAAGCGTTTGAACGTTTCACTGGTCAAAAACCTGATCTCGCACTTGGCGAACAGGTGATTAGAAAGCAATTGGAGGAATCATAAGATGTTAACAGGTAAACAAAAACGGTATTTACGGGCAACTGCCCACGATTTAAGCCCGATTTTCCAAGTTGGAAAAAATGGAGTCGGTGAAGCGATGTGTGCTGATTTGATGGACGCACTCGAAAAACGTGAATTATTGAAAGTACAAGTCTTGCAAAACTGTGCGGAAGCACCAAAAGATGTCGCGTCGGAACTCGTTGACGGAACAAATGCAGATTTGGTACAAGTCATCGGTAAGGTCATTGTTCTCTATAAAGAGTCGAAAGAGAATAAGACACTTCAATTACCACGATGAAGATTGGTCTGATGGGCGGGACATTTGACCCGCCGCATATCGGACACCTGTTGATCGCAGAACAAGCGAAGGAACAACTTGGACTCGATGAGGTCTGGTTTTTGCCGGCAAAACTTCCGCCGCATAAACAATCGACAATCACGAGTGCAACGAAACGACTTCAGCTCGTTCAAGCCGCGATTCAGTCCAATGAGGCCTTTTTTGTATCGGATATTGAA
This sequence comes from Exiguobacterium antarcticum DSM 14480, assembly GCF_000685865.1. Classification (GTDB taxonomy): domain Bacteria; phylum Bacillota; class Bacilli; order Exiguobacteriales; family Exiguobacteriaceae; genus Exiguobacterium_A; species Exiguobacterium_A antarcticum. The sequence goes on from NZ_JMKS01000005.1 coordinate 354,681, forward strand.
TTTGAACGTGAAGCGAAGTCGTATACGTTGGATACGATTCGTGAACTAAAGAGTCGGTATCCGGAACAGGATTTCTTTTTTTTGTTAGGCGCCGATTCGTTAGTCAATCTGGATACTTGGTACCGGGCGGAAGAATTGTATGAAGAAATTCGCTTTGGGGCTGTTGCCCGTCCAGGAAATCAGTATTTGATACCGGAGGGTGCCCGGGTCACAGCCGTCGATATGCCGTTGCTTGAAGTATCTTCGACCGATATCCGGCAACGGGTCGCAAGAGGACGCAGCATTCGTTATCTTGTACCGGAACCGGTCCGACAATTAATCGAGGAGTGGAAACTCTATGCGACTTGAAGAAGCCAAACAAATCATTGAACAGACCTTACCGGAAAAACGGTACATTCATACGTTAGGGGTCGTCGAGACGGCGATTCAACTGGCGCAACAGAATGGAGTTTCAAAAGAGCAAGCCGCATTAGCCGCAATGCTACATGACTACGCCAAGTATCGGAATGTATCCTATATGCGTACGATAGCAGTCGAGTTAGGTTTGGATGATTTATTGATGTATGACGATGAATTACTGCATGCACCGATTGGGGCAGAACTCGTCAAGCGTGAGCTTGGGATCGAGGATGCATCCATCTATCAGGCGATTGCGAATCATACGACGGGTGCGCCTAATATGCCGTTACTCGATCAAGTGATTTTCGTTGCGGATGCCATTGAACCGAACCGGAATTATCCGGGTGTCGAACAACTCCGGCAGATTGCACAAAAAGATTTGACGCAAGCGGTCATTGCGACACTTGTGCAGACGATTGAATTTTTATGTAAAAAACAAACAGTGATTTTTCCGTTGACGATTGAGACGTACAATGCGTTCGTCGCGGAAAAACGAAAGGGGACCGTCCTATGACAGTCGAACAAGAATTAAAATTAATCGTAAATGCTATTGATGATAAACGTGCCGAGGACATCGTCGTACTCGACATGTCGAAAATTTCACCGATTGCGGATTACTTCGTCATCTGTGAAGGGAACTCCGAAAAACAAGTTCAAGCGATTGCACGTGAAGTAAAAGAAGTTGCTCACAAAAACGAATTGCCGATCAAACGACTCGAAGGAATGGATGCGGCACGTTGGGTCCTCGCTGACCTTGAAAACGTCGTCGTCCATGTGTTCCACCGCGATGACCGTGACTATTACAACCTCGAGAAATTATGGGCAGATGCTCCTAAAGTAGAAGTCGAGATCGACTAATGGCGTACGAACAGTTTGCGTATGTCTATGACGAACTGATGCAAGATGTTCCGTACCCCGAGTGGGTGGCGTGGGTCCTCAAACATGTGGAGCCAGGGAAAACAGTTGCTGATATTGGTTGTGGTACGGGAACAGCGACGTTGTTACTCGCCGATCATTACGATGTCACAGGCGTCGATTTGTCAGAGGAAATGCTTGAAATCGCTCAAGAAAAGGCGATGGAAACAGGACGACATATTGACTTTTGGGTACAGGACATGCGGGAACTCGAACTGCCGGCACCGGTCGATGCGATTACGATTTTGTGCGACTCGTTGAATTATCTGCAAACAGAAGCAGATGTCAAACAGACGTTTGAGAGTATGGCACGTTTGCTACAGGACGGTGGATTATTGTTATTTGATGTCCATTCGCCACATAAGATGGAGACCCTTTTCAACGGGAAAACATATGCGACCCATGCCGAACAAAGTTCGTATATTTGGTTTGCCGATCCCGGTGAGTCTCCGTTGTCCGTCGTCCATGAACTGACGTTTTTCATTGAAGGGGAAGATGGACGATATGACCGTGTCGACGAAACGCATCACCAACGGACGTATCGACCTGAGCAGTATATCACCTGGTTACGCGAGGCGGGTTTCCGTGTGCGTGCGGTGACGGGCGACTTTACGTCCGATGCTCCGACCGAGACAGCTGAGCGCATTTTTTTCGTCGCTGAAAAACTATAAGAGTTGCCAAGACCATCAACCAAGTCCAGGTTGATGGTTTTTTTTGCGTTAATCGCGAATAGCCGCAAATAATCGCCCATAAGGAAGGACGGACGGCGATTAGTGTTCAAGAGACGGAGGAGAAAAAGAAGTTAACGAAAAACGATGGTCGCGGAAAAATTGATACAGTCGAAAGACAGGAGGGATACTGATGACGATTCCACGCTTACAACAATTTGCTACTGGAGCAGTAGTCGTGTTACTACTTATCGTATTATTCGTTCCACTGCCTTCTTGTTCGAACGAAGCGCTTGTTGAAAAACCAGCGATCGTCAAACATGAACAGGATGCACAGGCGGAAGATCAATCAGAAGAGCAGCTTCTCCAAAAAAAAATCATGGTCGACATCAAAGGAGCCGTAAAACGTCCCGGACCGTATTCCTTCCGTCTCGGGGACCGGGTTCAAGATGCCGTCAAGCGAGCAGATGTGACAGCGGAAGCAGACACCCATCAATTGAATCTAGCTGCACGTTTGATTGACGGTCAGGAGTTGATTGTTCCGACTAAAAAGAAGGGACGGTCGTCCAAGTCCAAGTCACCGGAAAAAACGGCGGCCGATGTCCCGAAAGGACTGCTTGACTTGAATGCGGCGACGGAAGAACAGTTATTAGAAGTCCCTGGTATCGGTCCGGCGAAAGCAACTGCGATTTTACAATACCGAGAGGATAAGGGTGGATTTGCGACATATGCAAATTTAGGGGACGTCAAAGGCTTTGGACCGAAGACGTTGGAAAATCTGAAAGCCTATTTGATTGTCTACTAATGCCTCTATTTCCTTTGTTTTTTATCATTCTGCTCATTGCCTGCAAAGAATCCCTCTGGTTCGTCGCGGTGCTCGCAAGCATCGGAGTCCTCAAAGCATGGTCGCTGTCGACGTTTCATCTACTGACAATCTGTGGACTGAGTCTGCTTTTCCTGTTTCATGTCGTCACGCCTCCCACGTTAAAAGAAATCACGGTCATCGACATCCTTGATGCCAAACAGAACGGAGACCGGATTCGTTATCTGGCAGAAGCGCAAACACAAACAATCGTCGTCGCGGCAACGCTTGATGATGCAACGCATCTTGATTACGAACGGATTGGACAGCGCTGTGAGGTGACGCTAAAAGAAGTACCTGTCCTGCCGAGGATGAACGAGGGTGGTTTTGATGAGGCACGCTGGATGCGGACAGAACAGTTACGAGGGAAGTATGAGGTCGAACAGTGGGGAGACTGTTCCGAGACACCGGGATATGAAGCGAACGGACGCCGCATTCGACAACGATGGATGGCGCGGATTGAGCAACTTCCCATCAAACAAGCCCTTTATATCGAAGCACTTGTCTTAGGAGAAGACCGTCTGATGGATCAGACGACGCTAGAGCGGTTCAAGAAGTTTGGATTACTCCACGCCATCGTGATTTCCGGCTCGCACATCGCGTTTTTGATTTGGACGATGTTATGGGTCTTAAAGAAGCTCCGATTGACAAGGGAGCGTCGATACGAGTTCCTCTTAGCATTGTTACCGCTGTACGGTTGGTTGACAGAATGGAGTCCTCCGGTGACACGTGCTGTATGTGTCGCGATGTTCCTCTTGTTTTGCTATCGCATCAGCCGCCGACCGGACCCTTTGATGGTCGTTGCTTGGGTAGCGTCCCTTCAATTAGCGGTCTCCTTTACTAGCTTATATGATGTTGGTTTTCAATTGACGGTGGGGTTAACGATTTTTCTCTTATTGTCCCGTAACTTGTGGGAAGGCATCCCTCGTCCGTGGAACTGGTTGTTGATCAGTATGTGGGCACAAGTCATGACGAGCCTGTTTTTACAACTAACGGAGCAGACGGAACTTTCCGTCTGGTCTCCAGTGTTGAATATCGTCTTAGGGGGATGGATTGAATGGATCATCCTACCGCTGTCGTTTCTCGCGAGTGCGACCATCTTGCTGCCAACGTCGACGACGATCATTCCTCTTCATGGTCAAGCCATTTCATTACTCGATCAGTCCTTAGCATGGGTAGAACGATTACCGTTGTCTTCGCTAGCACTGCATCTGTTACCACTCCCGCTCTGGGCGGCTGTCGTAGCTGGTGTGTTTTCGGGGTGGTGGGTAGCTGAACGCAAATGGTTCGGGCATGTGATCCCGCTACTGTGCCTCGCATTAGCGAGTACATGGATGGATGTGCGGACAGGGGAACGGATTACCTTTCTTGATGTCGGACAAGGGGACAGTACGGTCGTCGAAAAAGACGGGGAGACGTTTGTTGTCGATACAGGCGGTGCGTATTCACTCTCGAAACGCCCTCCTTTACGCCCCTTCGATCCAGGTGGGCAAATCGTCGCTCCTTTTCTGTATACACGATCTGAGAAGCAAATTGACGGTTTGATCCTGACCCACGCCGATCACGACCATATCGGTGGTCTTGTCGGACTACTGCAGAAAGTACAGGTTGATACGATTTACCTGGGACGATACGATAACGAAGACGAGAAACGACAAGAATTGGTCAAAACGATTGAAGCGACGGGGGCACGAGTTGAATTCGTCCGATCCGGGCAACGGATTCGCCCCTGGTTGCGTGTCCTTGCTCCGCGAGGGAGTGAGGAGGAAGAAAACGACCGTTCGATCGTCCTGCTGGCCGATGTCGCAGGAAAGCGGGTTTTATTGACAGGAGATGCCAGTGTCGATGAAGAGGAGGAGTGGTCAGTCGGGAAAGTAGACATCCTGAAAGCCGGACATCATGGTTCAAAGACATCGACAGGAAAAGAATTGTTGGAACGGACTGACCCGGAGATCGTCATCATTTCAGCCGGACGAAACAATCGGTATGGTCATCCCCATGCAGAAGTACTGGAGCGAATAAGAGGTCGGACCATCATGCGGACCGATCAAGAAGGAATGATAACTTGTTCAGCAACGGGTTGTGAACCTATGCTAAAATAAAAAACAGCAACCCCCCAAGGTTGCTGTTTTAGTGATTATAGACTTAAGAATTTGATTACAACGCCAATGATGAACAAGACTGCGAAAAAACCGAACGATGCGCCAAAACCGACGGCAGAGTCAAGCGCGTCATTACGTTTTGATTGAATATCGTTTTCAAACGCATTCTCACTTGGTGGGCGTACTGAATGTGCCATGCTGCATTCCCCCTAAAAATAGATTCCGCTTCTAGTATAGCGGAATAAAAGAGGATTATCTATGATGAAGTTAAGAACAAACTGTGAAATGTGGTGGGGAAGATGAAAACTCCTTGGCTTGTCAACGGAAAACTGGCGAACCTTTATTTATTATACGGAACTGAACGGCACCTTTTGGAAGAATGGGAACGTGAAATCGTGAAAGCTGCCTTGCCGGACGGCGAGCGGTTTGATTATATGAAAATCGATTTGAATGACCAGCCGCTCGATGCCGTACTCGATGAAGCAGAAACCGTTCCTTTTTTGAGTGACTACCGTGTTGTCATTGCAAAACCGGCGACTTTTTTAACGGGAGCAAAAGATAAAAAAACACATAACGTCGACCGGTTAGCGGAATACATCATCAAACCAGCTGATTATGCGATCGTCGTCCTGATTGTCGAAGCTGAGAAACTGGACGAACGTAAGACGATCGTCAAACGTCTAAAAGATCGTGCGGTATTGCTTGAAGCGAAAAAACCAACAACGGAAGAATTATTTCGTTTTGTGATGGACGCGGTTAATGACAAAGGATATCGAATGGAACGCCCGGCCATCGAACGACTGATTTTTTTGACGGGTGAGATGTGGGCGACGCTGACACATGAACTGGATAAACTGATGCTGTATGCAGGAGATCATCCGACGATTGAGCTGGAGGATGTGAATCTACTTGTCCCGCGGACGTTGGAAGACAATGTATTTCAATTGACCGATTATTTGATGAAACGCCAACTCGAACCAGCGATTCGTTTGATCCGTGATTTAGAGAAGCAAGGTCAGGAAGTATTGGCTTTACTTGGATTGATGGCGCGTCAATACCGGATGATGCTCTTAGCGAAACGGTTAGCCGAGCAAGGTTATGGAGAGCGACAAATCGCTTCGAAAGTCGGTGCCCATCCTTATGCCATCAAACTGGCATTACAATCCGGAAAACGATTTACGTTCGCCCAGCTCGAACAAGCCTTGATTGCCATTACGACGACGGACGAAGGGATGAAGACCGGACGAGGCGATAAACGCATTTTATTTGATGCGCTCGTCGTTCGATTAGCAACTTTGTAAGGAGGAGATTACGTGGAAATTCGAATGATCCAAGCATCCGAAGTGATTCCGCTTCGACATGAAGTCTTACGTCCGCATCAACCGATCGAAGCATGTATGTATCCGGATGACCATGCGGAAGAGACATTCCATCTCGGTGGAATCAAAAATGGGCGTGTTGTTGCAATTGGTACATTTTCAAAACGTTCGTTTGAACAAGATTCTGAATTGACGTATCAATTGCGCGGGATGGCGACGAGTCCTGATGTTCGGGGTGAAGGGTTCGGGAAGGCATTGATTGAAGAAGCGCGAAACGTGTTAGTCGAACGACAAGCGCGTGGTTGGTGGTGTAATGCCCGACTCGTGGCAGTTCCATTCTACGAGCGGATCGGGCTGACCATCGCAAGTGAATCGTTTGAAATTGAAGGAATTGGCCCGCATCATGTGATGGTCGATCGATTTAAAGCTTGAAGAAAACCACCTGACAGTACTCTGGCCAGGTGGTTTTTAGACATAAAAAAATCACCACTGGAGCAAGCTCCAAGTGGCGATCGATCACTGTATTCTTCAGAAAAGAATTAAAGTGCGTTTACGAGTTTAGCGAGACGTGATTTGTCACGACCAGCTTTGTTGCTGTGGATAAGACCTTTAGCAGCAGCTTTGTCGATTTTCTTAGACGCTGTGTTGAAAGCTACGAGCGCTTGCTCTTTGTTGCCTTCAGTAGCGAAAGTTTCGACTGCTTTGATTGCTGAACGCATAGACGATTTACGTTGTACGTTAGCGACGCGGCGTTTTTCAGCTGTTTTAACACGCTTGATTGCTGATTTAATGTTAGCCATGGATGATTCACCTCCAAGAAAACTCATTCGAGATTTATATTCGCATATCTGCATTTATCGTTCAACAGAACAAACACAATTGTAGCAAACGTTTTTCTTAAAAGCAATAACAGCTCTAGGGTTTCTTTGGATTTTTGTTTTTTGGGAAAACAAAACGAGATGGTACACCCCGTGTGATTTTTGGTATAATGAAGCGTATGTACGTTTGACTATAAGGTAAGGTGACTATAAACATGAATAATGCAGACCGTTTAAAGCGGCAAAAAAGTATTCGAAATTTCTCGATCATCGCCCATATTGACCACGGGAAATCGACGCTTGCAGACCGTATTTTAGAAAAAACAGGTGCTTTGACATCACGCGAAATGAAAGATCAGACGCTGGATGCGATGGACTTGGAACGTGAACGTGGAATTACCATTAAATTGAATGCCGTCCAGTTGAAGTATACGGCAAAAGATGGTGAGGAATATATCCTCCATCTGATCGATACACCGGGACATGTCGACTTCACATATGAAGTATCACGCTCGCTTGCTGCTTGTGAAGGCGCTGTACTCGTCGTCGATGCGGCGCAAGGAATCGAAGCCCAGACGCTTGCAAACGTCTATTTGGCGCTTGATAACGATTTAGAAATCTTGCCGATCATCAATAAGATCGATTTACCGTCGGCGGATGTAGAACGTGTCCGTCAAGAAATCGAAGACGTCATCGGACTCGATGCGTCTGAAGCTGTTCCGACGTCGGCGAAAGCCGGAATCGGAATCGAAGAGATTCTCGAACAAATCGTCGCAAAAGTTCCGGCACCAACAGGAAATCCGGAAGCACCACTCGAAGCGTTGATCTTTGATTCATATTATGACGCCTATCGTGGTGTCGTGGCATCGATTCGTGTCGTCAACGGGACGGTGAAAATCGGTGATAAGATTCGTATGATGTCGACAGGAAAAGATTTTGAAGTCCTTGAACTGGCCGTATCGACACCAAAACCACTTCGTCAGAAGGAATTGACAGTCGGAGACGTTGGAACATTATCGGCGTCCATCAAAACGGTTGGAGACGTCCGGGTCGGAGATACGATCACGCTTGCGAAACAGCCAGCTACTGAGGCCTTACCGGGCTATCGGAAAATGAATCCGATGGTGTACTGTGGTCTCTATCCGATTGATGCAGCACGTTACAATGATTTACGGGAAGCGCTCGAACGTCTTCAGTTGAGTGATGCGGCCCTCGAATTCGAGCCGGAAACATCACAGGCTCTTGGATTTGGTTTCCGCTGTGGATTCCTTGGTATGCTTCACATGGAAATCATTCAGGAACGGATTGAACGTGAATTTAACATCGATATGATCACGACGGCGCCATCGGTTATTTATCATGTGACGACGACGGCTGGGGAAGTTCTCCACGTCGATAACCCGTCGAAGATGCCAGAACAACAAAAAGTCGAGTTCATCGAAGAACCTTACGTCAAAGCGGCTGTCATGACGCCAAACGATTATGTCGGGGCGATCATGGAACTGTGTCAAAAGAAACGTGGGACGTTCATCGATATGGAATATATCGATACGGCACGGGTCAAAATCACATACGAACTCCCGTTGTCGGAAATCGTTTATGATTTCTTTGATCAGCTGAAGTCGAGTACAAAAGGATATGCATCACTTGACTATGAATTGATCGGGTACCAGCAGTCACGTCTCGTCAAGATGGACATCCTCTTGAACAATGAAAACGTCGATGCCTTGAGCTTCATCGTTCACCGTGATTTTGCGTATGAACGAGGTAAGGTCATCGTTGATAAATTAAAAGCATTGATCCCACGGATGCAATTTGAAGTACCGATTCAAGCAGCGGTCGGAACGAAGATTGTCGCCCGTTCGACAATTAAAGCGTTGCGGAAAAACGTTCTTGCGAAATGTTATGGTGGAGATATTTCACGGAAACGTAAATTGCTTGAGAAGCAAAAAGAAGGTAAGAAACGCATGAAGATGGTAGGCTCGGTAGAAGTGCCGCAAGAAGCCTTCATGTCGGTTCTATCGATGGATGAAGATTGAGGAAATAAACCAAGGGGGCGTCTAACGCACCCTTTTTCTGTTTAAGTTGAGAAAGGATGAGGCGAAATGACACCACGCGCCGCATATGTCCACATTCCATTTTGTGAACATATTTGTTATTACTGTGACTTTAATAAAGTATTTTTAAAAAACCAACCGGTCGCCGAGTATCTCGATGCGTTAGAACGGGAAATCGAACTCACGTTACAGCAGTACCCAACCGACCGCCTCGAAACGATTTTCATCGGCGGAGGAACGCCGACCGCGTTGAATGAACCCCAGATGCAACGGTTGATGGACATCATTACAAAACATTTGCTTCCGTTAACGGATGAGACGCTTGAATATACGGTCGAATCGAACCCGGACGGCGTCTCACCCGAAAAACTCGACATCATGAAAGCGGGAGGGGTCAACCGGGTCAGTTTTGGTGTCCAGTCGTTTGACGACGGATTGCTCGAGCGGATCGGACGGACACACCGGGAGGCGAAAGTCGCGGAGACGCTTGATCACGCAGCGAAACGGTTTGATAACATTTCCGTCGATCTGATGTTCGGACTACCGAATCAAACGCTCGAACAAGTTAAATACGATGTCGAACGGGCTTTACGGTTGCCGATCACCCATATCTCATCCTATTCCTTAATCCTTGAGCCGCATACGGTCTTTGCGATTCAAGAACGCAAAGGAAAGTTACCTTTGCCGACACAGGATTTAGAAGCCGATATGTATCGCTTGATGATCGAGACGATTGAAGCAGGTGGCTTAAAACAATATGAAATCTCGAACTTCTCCTTACCGAATCGGGAAAGTCGTCATAACCGGGTTTACTGGGAGAATGACGAATACTACGGATTTGGGGCTGGTTCCCACAGTTACATCAATCAGACACGTCGGGCGAACATCGCACCGATTCCACACTACATCAAAGCGGAAGGGTTACCGGTCCGTAATGAAACACTGTTGACGATAGTCGAACGGATGGAAGAGGAAATGTTCCTTGGTCTCCGGATGAAGGAAGGCGTATCCGAGAAACATTTCGAACACAAGTACGGACTGTCCCTCGACAAAGTGTTTGGGAAAACGATTGCGAAGTTATTGCCACGCGGATTAGTCGAGCGGACAGCGACACACATCCGCTTGACGGATGCAGGTGTACCGCTCGCCAATGAAGTGTTTGCCGAGTTCATCGGGGAAGCGGAGATGGAATAACGAAAAATCAGCACGATGACAGGTTCAATTTCGACAACAAAACGGCGTCCATACGAAAGTATGCAGACGCCGTTTTATTTTTTGGATTTTCGCAAGAAGTATGCTGTTGTTCCAAGGACTGCGATGAAGACCCAGACGAACACGCCGGCCATTGCAAACAGTTCTAACATCTCACTCCTCCTTTTGGTTGTTTGTTTCACTGTATCGCAGAATGGGAAAGTCTTCAAAGGGTTCAGCAAATTGGTTGACATCATTTCCGGGATTCCTTATAGTAAAGATGTAATTAGCACTCGTTAAAAGTGAGTGCTAACAAAATAAGGTGGTGAAGAAGGTGCTGACGGATCGCCAATTGTTGATTTTACGTGCAATCGTCGATGATTATATCAAAACCGCTCAACCCGTCGGCTCACGGACGCTCTCGAAACGGAGTGACGTGACGTTCAGTTCCGCGACCATTCGAAATGAGATGGCGGACCTCGAAGAGATGGGATTGATTGAGAAGCCACATACATCTGCTGGCCGAATCCCATCCGAGCTTGGATATCGATTTTATGTCGATCATCTGATTCGTCCGGAAAGCATCTCACCGCAAGAGGCAAAAGCATTAAAATCGTTATTTGCCCATTCCGTGAATGAAAATGATCGGTTGATCAGACATACAGCGGACCTGTTGAGCGAATTGACCCATTATACGACGCTTGTATTAGGACCAAAAGAAGAAGGGCAACGCCTCCATCACTTAGAGTTGATTCCGTTAGCGGAAGGACGTGTCGTCATCGTTCTCGTGACCGAAACGGGGCATGTCGAACATAAAACCCTTCAGTTAGCAGAAGCACTTTCACGAGAGGCAGCAAGTCGCCTGATGGAACGGTTGAACCAAACGTTGCGCGGTACACCGCTGAGTCAGCTTCGTGTACGTCTGTTAGAAGAAATCAGACGGTTTCGTTCCGAACATTCGGAACAGACGACGTTGCTGTCAAAAGCACTTGATATCGTCCTGATGGATCAAGACAACGAACGTCCGTTGATTTATCTGGGCGGTAAAGCAAATATGTTTGACCAACCGGAATTTCAAGATGTCGCCAAGTTGCGACCTGTTCTTGAGTTGATTGAACAACAGGAAGCATTGTTTGATTTCTTGAGTCCGAATCTCGATAATCAGATTTTGATTACGATCGGTAGTGAAAACAATGTCGATGCCCTGAAGGACTGTAGTGTGATTCGTGCGCATTATTCCGTAGACGGGATTTCGCTTGGCACACTTGCGCTGATTGGTCCAAAACGGATGGATTACAATCGAGGCATCAATTCGATCATTCATCTTCTCCAAGCATTCCAAACCGAGTTGCGTAAAAACAGCTTGGATTGAATATAGAAAGGGGCTCGATTCAGAGTGGAAGAAAAAGAGCAGAATCAAAACCTCAATAATAATGAAGAAGTTACCGAACAAGCAACAGAAACAGTCGAAGTAACGGAAGAAGAGGTCGTTCAAGCTGATCTCGTCGAAGAAACACCGGCTCCTGATTTTGAGGCACAACTTGCGGAAGCAAAAGCGTCAGAGTTACGTCTTCGGGCAGACTTTGATAATTTCAAACGCCGGAACCGGATTGAAGCAGAAAACCGGGCGAAGTATTCTTCGCAAGCGATCGTCGAGAAATTACTCCCGCTCGTCGACAATTTAGATCGTGCACTTCAGATTGAATCAGACAATGAAGAAACGAAATCTGTTTTAGCGGGTGTTGAGATGGTCAAACGACAATTGGTTGAGACGCTTCAAAATGAAGGTGTCGTTGAGATTCCTGCCGTTGGCGAAGCATTTGATCCAAACTTACACCAAGCTGTCGTTCAAGAAGCAAGTGACGAACATGAATCAGGCGTCGTCACGGCCGAGTTCCAAAAAGGGTACAAGTTACACGATCGTGTCATCCGCCCAAGTATGGTTAAAGTCGCAGAATAAATAAGAGTACCATCTGGTTTCACTACACTAACTATTCGAAGGTGAGGAATTTATCATGGCAAAAATCATTGGTATTGACTTAGGAACTACAAACTCATGTGTCGCAGTAATGGAAGGCGGAGAGCCTGTCGTTATCGCAAACGCAGAAGGAAACCGGACAACACCATCTGTCGTTGCCTTTAAAAACGGCGAACGTCAAGTCGGTGAAGTCGCAAAACGTCAAGCGATCACAAACCCAAACACAATCATGTCGATCAAACGTCACATGGGAACAGACTACAAAGTCGAGGTTGAAGGTAAGGACTACACACCACAGGAAGTCTCAGCCATCATTCTTCAAAAATTAAAAGCCCAAGCAGAAGACTACCTCGGTGAAAAAGTTACAGAAGCGGTCATCACGGTTCCTGCTTACTTCAACGATGCAGAACGACAAGCAACAAAAGATGCAGGTACAATCGCTGGTCTTGACGTTAAACGGATCATCAACGAACCGACAGCAGCAGCACTTGCATACGGTCTTGAAAAAGGCGAAGACCACACGATCTTGATCTATGACTTAGGTGGCGGTACGTTTGACGTCTCGATCCTTGAACTGGGTGACGGTGTCTTTGAAGTTGTTTCAACAGCTGGTGACAGCCGTCTTGGTGGAGATGACTTTGACCAAAAAATCATCGACCATCTTGTCGCAGAATTCAAAAAAGACAATGGAATCGATCTTGCTCAAGATAAAATGGCACTTCAACGTTTGAAAGATGCTGCTGAAAAAGCGAAAAAAGACCTGTCAGGTGTTTCTTCGACACAAATCAGCCTTCCATTCATCACGGCTGGCGCAGCAGGTCCACTTCACCTTGAAATGACATTATCACGTGCGAAATTTGACGATCTGACTGCTGACCTCGTCGAACGGACGATGGCACCAACACGTCGCGCACTTAGCGATGCTGGCATGACTCCAGATAAAATCGACAAAATCATCCTCGTTGGTGGATCAACACGAATCCCAGCGGTTCAAAAAGCAGTTCAAGACTTCACAGGCAAAGAATCATTCAAAGGCGTTAACCCGGATGAAGTCGTTGCTCTTGGTGCAGCAGTTCAAGGTGGCGTATTGACAGGTGACGTCAAAGACGTTGTTCTTCTTGACGTGACACCACTCTCACTCGGAATTGAAACAATGGGTAGCGTGATGACGAAACTGATCGATCGTAACACGACGATCCCGACTTCTAAATCACAAGTCTTCTCGACAGCAGCTGACAACCAGCCAGCCGTTGATATCCATGTTCTTCAAGGGGAACGTCCGATGGCGTCTGACAACAAAACGCTTGGTCGCTTCCAGTTGACAGACATTCCGCCAGCACAACGTGGTGTACCACAAATCGAAGTTAAATTCGACATCGATGCAAACGGAATCGTTAACGTATCAGCCAAAGATCTTGGTACAAACAAAGAGCAATCAATCACGATCCAATCATCAAGCGGTTTGACTGAAGCGGACATCGACCAAATGGTCAAAGATGCAGAAGCGAACGCAGATGCGGATAACAAACGTAAAGAAGAAGTGGAACTTCGTAACGAAGCCGATCAACTTGTCTTCGCGACAGATAAAGCAGTCAAAGATCTCGGTGAGCAAATTGACGCAGCTGACAAAGAAAAAGCAGAAGTAGCAAAAGAAAAAGTCACAACTGCCCTTGCGGGAACAGACATCGAAGCGATTCGTACGGCAAAAGACGAATTGTCGACAGTCGTTCAAGAGTTGACACAAAAAGTCTACGAAAACATGGCTCAACAACAAGCGGGCGCTGAAGGCGCACAAGCTGGTGGACAAGATGACAACGTCATGGACGCAGAATTCGAAGAAGTCGACGACAAAGACAACAAATAATTCAATCGACCGATCTTTCGGGCGCTAGAGAGAGCCAAAGCGTAATCCGCGCTTTGGCTCTTTCCATGTCGCATGAAGTTCGGTAAAATCAAACAGTATGAAATGAATCGGAACCAAAGAGAGGAAGAATGCACGTGGAAAAACGCGATTATTATGAAGTCTTGGGCGTCGCGCGCGATGCCTCAGCAGCAGAAATCAAACGAGCTTACCGAAAGTTAGCTCGTACGTATCATCCGGACGTCAATAAAGAGGCGGATGCCGATCAAAAATTCAAGGAGCTTTCTGAAGCATACGAGGTGTTATCGGACGATAATCAACGCGCCCGTTATGATCAGTTTGGTCACCAAGATCCATCACAAGGTGGAGCTGGCTTCAGCGGAGCTGAAGGATTTGGCGATATCTTTGATATGTTCTTTGGTGGCGGTCGCCGTCAAGATCCGAACGCACCACGTAAAGGACAAGACCTCCAATATGTCGAAGAAATTGACTTCATGGAAGCTGTCTCGGGTGTCGAGAAAGTCATCACGATTCCAGTCGAAGAGGATTGTGGCACTTGTCACGGTTCAGGCGCTAAACCAGGCACGCATCCAGAAACGTGTAAGCGTTGTGGTGGATCTGGTCACATCAACGTTGAACAAAACACGATGTTTGGTCGTGTCGTGAACCAAACAACATGTTCGACATGTCACGGACGAGGTCAAATCGTCAAAGAACCATGTGAAACATGCCGTGGTGCCGGTCGCGTTCGTAAAAACAAAGATGTTCGTGTCAAAATTCCAGCAGGGATCGATAACGGACAACAGATTCGTCTTGCTGGTAAAGGAGAAGCAGGCGTCAATGGTGGACCGTTTGGTGATCTGTACGTCGTCGTCCGTGTCCGCGAACATGAATTGTTCGAACGGGTGGATGATCACATCGTCATGGACATGCCACTGACATTTGCCCAAGCGACACTTGGGGATGAAATCGAAGTGCCGACCGTTCATGGAAAAGTGAGCCTCAAGATCCCAGCAGGCACACAAACCGGATCACGTTTCCGTCTGCGGGGCAAAGGGATGCCAAACGTGCGTTCAGGACATCAGGGGGACCAATACGTCAATGTCGTCATCATCACGCCGAAAAACCTGACTGATCGTCAAAAAGAGTTACTGCGTGAATTTAATGAAATCAGTGATGAAAAAGGTGTCGAGGAACAACACGAAGGCGTATTCAGCCGAATCAAAACATTCTTTACAGGGTGATCACTAAAGGAGCGTGACAGATAATGAAATGGTCGGAAGTCAGTGTCCATACGACACAAGAAGCGATCGAGGCAGTCTCGAATATTTTACATGAAGCAGGAGCGAGTGGGGTCGTCATCGAGGATGTAGAGGATTTCGAAGTGATGTCACACCGTGAAGATAACTTCGGTGAAATTTGGGATGAGAAGAAACGGGACGAATATCCGGATAGCGGCGTCCTCGTCAAAGCGTATCTTGCAGAAAGTAGCGATTTGACGGATACGATCAAAGGAATCGAACGTGATATTCAAATGCTGACGAAATTCGGTCTGACGATTGGTGCAGGAACTGTCACGCTCACTCAAGTGGATGAAGAAGACTGGGCACATTCGTGGAAACAGTTTTATAAACCGGTCAAGATCAGCCGGCATTTGACGGTCGTCCCGATGTGGGAGGACTATACACCACAACCGGATGAGAAGATCATCGAACTGGATCCCGGAATGGCATTCGGAACCGGAACACATCCGACGACAGTCCTCTGTATTCAGGCGATCGAAAACTATCTCCAAGACAACGACCGGGTCGTTGATGTTGGTACGGGTTCCGGTGTCCTGGCGATTGCAGCGGCTAAACTCGGAGCAAAAGACGTCTTTGCGCTTGATTTAGATGAAGTCGCGGTTCGTTCGGCAACGGACAATGTGGCATTAAATCAAGTCAGTCAACAAGTCACCGTCCGTCAAGGCGATTTGATGAAAGAACTGAAAGAACCGGTTGAGTTGATTGTCGCGAATATCTTAGCTGAAGTCATCTTATTGTTCGTAAACGATGCCTATGAACTGACTTTGCCGGGCGGTCACTTCATCGCTTCCGGCATCATTGGTCAGAAAAAAGACATGGTGCGTGACGCGATGGTGGAAGCCGGATTCACAATTGTCGAAACGACGAAGCTTGAAGACTGGGTCGCAATCATCGCGAAACGTGAGGCTTAAGCCGATGCAACGATATTTCGTCGAACAGACCGCACGTGCGGGAAACACCTTTACACTGTCAAAAGACGACGCCCATCATATGAAAAACGTCATGCGGATGGATGTCGGTGATGAGATTTTAGTGTTGGACGGAACAGGACTGTTTCGTTGCCGACTTGAGCAGCTCGAAAAGCAAACGGCCGTCGCGGAAATGATTGAAGAATTGCCAATCGAGACGGAACTCCCGATCCACGTGACGATTGCTTATGCGTTACCGAAGGGTGATAAGATCGAACTCGTGGCACAAAAAGCGACCGAACTTGGAGTTCATCAACTACTTGTTTTTGAATCGGCCCGTTCTGTCGCCAAATGGGACGCCAAAAAAGTTCCGAAAAAGCTGGAACGACTCGAAAAAATCGTCAAAGAAGCAGCAGAGCAATCATACCGGGCGCACTTGCCGACGGTTGAGTATGTGACGTATGATGAAGTCCTACAAAGTACTACTGATTATACGGCGTGTCTGATTGCCTATGAAGAATCGGCGAAAGAAGGGGAGGCGTCAGCCTTCGCTTCTACGCTGTCGCGGCTTCAGTCCGGCGACTCCTTATTGGTTGTGATTGGTCCGGAAGGTGGACTGACGGAAACAGAAGTAACGCGTTTAACCGCTGGTGGTTTCGTGCCGGCATCACTCGGACGACGGATTTTACGGACGGAAACGGCACCACTCTATGTCCTGTCCGCCGTATCGTATCATTTTGAATTGAAAGGGTGAGTGAAATGGCAACTGTTGCCTTTCAAACGCTTGGTTGTAAAGTCAATCATTACGAGACAGAAGCCGTCTGGCAACTGTTCAAGGATGCGGGATATGGACGTGTTGACTTTGCAAATCATGCCGACGTTTATGTCGTCAATACATGTACAGTAACAAATACGGGCGACAAAAAGAGCCGCCAAGTCATCCGACGGGCCATCCGTCAAAATCCAGACAGTGTCATCTGTGTCACCGGTTGTTACGCCCAGACATCTCCCGCTGAAATCATGGCGATTCCCGGGGTCGATGTCGTCGTCGGGACGCAGGACCGGCACAAGATGATTGGTTACATCGAACAATTCCGCGAAGAACGGATGCCGATCAACGCCGTCGGTAACATCATGAAGGCAAAAGTCTACGAAGAACTCGACGTCCCGGCATTTACGGACCGGACGCGGGCTTCTCTGAAGATCCAAGAAGGTTGCAACAACTTCTGTACGTTTTGCATCATTCCTTGGGCACGCGGTCTGATGCGTTCACGTCAACCGGAAGATGTCTTGAAACAAGCACAACAACTAGTGGATGCGGGCTATAAGGAAATCGTCCTGACCGGTATTCACACGGGCGGTTACGGGGAAGACCTCAAAGACTATAACTTGGCGAAATTGTTAAAAACGCTGGAGTCCGTGACAGGTCTCGAACGGCTTCGGATTTCTTCGATTGAAGCGAGTCAAATCACAGATGAAGTACTGGACGTCTTAAAAGATTCGCCGATCGTCGTCCGGCATCTCCATGTTCCGATTCAATCGGCATCGGATACGGTCTTGCGCCGGATGCGCCGGAAATACACGATGGCGGAGTTTGGTGAACGGATTACTCGCTTAAAAGAAGTCTTGCCGGATTGTGCGATCACGTCTGACGTCATCGTCGGTTTCCCGGGGGAGACGGAAGAAGAGTTCATGGAGACGTTTAACTTCATCAACGATCACAAGTTCAGCGAACTGCATGTCTTCCCGTATTCGAAACGGACCGGAACACCGGCTGCGATGATGGAGGATCAAGTGGATGAACACGTGAAAGAACAACGTGTCGCTCGGTTGATTGCCTTATCGGATCAACTGGCGAAAGAATATGCTTCGAAATACGAGGGAGAACTGCTTGAAATCATTCCGGAAGAATTTTCGGAAGAAGCAGGGGGTCGTCTCGTCGGCTATACCGACAATTACTTACGTGTCGCGATCGAAGGGGACGAATCATTGATTGGTCAACTCGTTCGTGTCAAAATCACTAAAGCGGGTTATCCGATGAACGACGGACAATTCGTCCGCGTCATGGAGACATTAAAAGAACAAGCGATCTGAAATGGGGGCTGACTCAAAAGTCATCCTCTACAAAGATAAGGGTGGCAGAATAATAATCTGCCACCCTTATCTCGTAAAAAAAAGAATTACTCGTTACACGCAACTCCTACAGGAAAAAGCGCATTTTTGCGCTGTCAGAGACAAACAAGACCAGCTTTCCTGCCTGAATGAGGCAGGAAAACTGGCTTGTGTCTCGCCTGAGGAAAGGGCGTGAAAAGACGAGTAATTCTTTTTTTGAGTCAGCCCCTTATTTTTGGAGTGACAAATTATTTTGTTTTCAAGTAACGGATACGCTACACTGAGTAAAGATTATAAAAGAGAAAGAGGACACAAACTTATGCGAATCAATAAATTCATCAGTGAAACAGGATATTGTTCCCGGCGGGCTGCCGATAAATTAATCGATGCCGGACGTGTGACGATCAACGGAAACGTGGCCGAGCTCGGCTCGCAGGTCGAAAAAACAGATGCCGTCGAGATTGATGGACAACCGTTACAAGCGAAGCCGGAGCTCGAGTATTTGATCTTAAACAAACCGGTCGGGATCACGTGTACGACAGAGCGTGACATCGAAGGCAACATCATTGATTTCGTCAATCATCCGAAACGGATTTTCCCGATTGGGCGACTCGACAAAGATTCCGATGGATTGATCATCTTGACGAACGATGGGGATATCGTCAACCGGATTTTACGGGCGGAAAACAACCACGATAAAGAATACATCGTAACGGTCGACGCACCGATTACGGAAACGTTCATCGAAGGTATGGCGAGCGGCGTCGACATTCTTGGAACGACGACGAAGGAATGTGTCGTTGAACAGCTCGAGTCGCGGACGTTCCGAATCGTTTTGACACAAGGGCTGAACCGGCAAATTCGCCGGATGTGCAAAGAATTTGGTTACCGGGTCAAACGCCTGCAACGTGTCCGGATCATGAACGTCGAACTCGGTGATTTACCGATTGGTGAATGGCGCGACTTGACGGAGTCAGAAATGAAGACATTGTTCCAGATTCTTGATCAACAATAAGCTGAAAAAGTCGCCATGATGATGGCGGCTTTACTTGTATATACATAAGGAGGTTCATCGTGGATAAACGGGGAATGAGTGCGACCTTCGTCGCCTACGTGATTGGAGGATTGTTACCGATCTATAAACTGTTTGCGGATGAGGTACCGGCATGGACGGTCGTTTCGATTCGCATCATCAGTGCCTTTGTCTTTGTCAGCCTGTTATTACGGATGACCAAGAAATTCAAGCATGTCAAACAGCTTTGGAAAAATAAACGCCAGCGTAATACCGTTCTCGCGGCTGGTCTCGTCCTTGGTGGGAACTGGACGCTCTATCTGTATGCAATCGGGGAAGGGTATATCGTCGAGTCGTCACTCGGCTACTATATCAATCCGCTCGTCAGTGTACTGTTCGGACTATTGTTTTTCGGAGAACGTTTAAACCGGGCCCAACTACTGGCAATGGTCAGCGCTATCAGCGGTGTCCTGATTTTGACGTTTGGGTACGGAAAGTTTCCGATCATCGCGTTTTCACTCGCGGTATCGTTTGCTTTTTATGGTGTTCTCAAGAAAAAGGCGGCAGCGGAACCGTTGTCCGGTTTATTTCTCGAGACGTTGGTGACGTTACCATTTGCTCTAATGACGCTTAGCATCACTGGTTCAAATCCAATGGCTTTACCGACAGAATCCTTATTTGCCATCATCATGCTGGGTGTAGCAACCGCGATTCAATTGATGTTGTTTGGATACGGTATGCCGAAAATTCCATTCGTCTATGTCGGGATATTACAGTATATCGCCCCGACGTTGACGTTGGTGTTGGGTGTCTTTTTATTCAATGATATCTTCACGACGATTCATTTGATCGCCTTCTTGTTTATCTGGTTGGCTGTAGCCTTATTTACGATCAGCGGGATTTCAAATGGTCGGATCAAAATGAAAAAAGTGTCGTAATCCAGAAAAGAGGAAATGAACAATGAATAAATCGGGCTTAATCGCAACATTAGCCGCCTATGTCATTTGGGGATTGTTGCCGATTTACTGGAAGTTGCTCGCAAGCGTCTCGAGCGAAGAAATTTTAGCACATCGGATTGTCTGGTCCTTCATCTTTTTGATGTTGTTACTATACGTCCAAAAAGCATTACCAAAGTTCGCGGGAGCCTTAAAAAATCCATTTACACGTCGACTCTTTTTTCTAAACGGACTGATCATCAGTATGAACTGGTTCATTTATATTTGGGCAGTCAATCATAATTTTATTGTCGAGGCATCACTTGGGTATTACATCAATCCGATTGTCAGTATCATCTTCGGAGTATTCTTTTTTCGGGAAAAACTATCGCGGATTGAATGGCTGGCGATTGTACTTGCGACGATCGGGGTCTTGATTTTGACGATTGGTTACGGGAAATTTCCTTGGATTTCGCTGGCGCTTGCTTTCAGCTTTGGGTTTTACGGTGTCGTCAAAAAACAACGCCCGCTTGAATCAACCGTCAGTCTGACCATCGAGACGTTGGCACCGTTACCGATTGCGATCCTATTTTTAGGTTACATGGGGATCAGTGGACAAGAGACGTTTACTTCGTCCGGCTTCGTAACGATCGGGCTCGTTTTGACGGGAGTCATCACGGCTGTGCCCTTGTTATTGTTCGGTTTTGGCGCCCAACGGATTCCGTTTACGGTCGTTGGTTTTCTTCAGTTCGTCGCCCCGACCTTGTCGCTTGCGATCGGTGTCCTCCTGTACGACGAACCCTTTACACGAACACACTTGATTGCGTTTACATTCATTTGGTCGGCTGCTTTGGTCTTTACGCTAAACGGATTGTTGATTCGGAAAAAACAACTGCGAAAAGTCGCGTAAAAAGATAGAAGTCAGACTTCTCACGTGATAGAATGGAAACAGAGTCTAAGGGATACCCTTAAGGAGGAACTAATCATGAATTTAGCAGGAATGATCGACCATACAGCGTTAAAAGCAGAAACATCACGTGCTCAAGTCGAAACACTTTGTAAGGAAGCACTCGAATACAAATTTGCAAGTGTCTGTGTCAACCCGACAAACGTAGCACTCGCAGCAGAACTCTTAAAATCAGATGATGCAGTTAAAGTCTGTACCGTCATCGGCTTCCCGCTTGGTGCCAACACACCGGAAGTCAAAGCATTTGAAACACAAGATGCGATCAAAAATGGTGCAACGGAAATCGACATGGTCTTAAACATCGGTGCGTTAAAAGACGGCGATCTTTCACTTGTCGAACGTGACATCCGTGCCGTTGTCGAAGCAGCAAACGGAACACTTGTCAAAGTCATCTTCGAGAACTGTCTCTTAACAAAAGAAGAAATCAAAACGGCTGCTGAATTGTCAGTTAAAGCAGGCGCAGACTTCGTCAAGACATCAACTGGTTTTTCAACAGGCGGCGCAACGGTAGAAGATATCCGTCTGATGCGTGAAACAGTGGGTCCTGACATCGGTGTGAAAGCTTCAGGTGGTGTCCGTGATTTCGAAGGCGCAAAAGCGATGATCGATGCAGGTGCGACACGAATCGGTGCTTCTGCCGGTATCGCGATCGTCACAGGTGGTTCTTCAGACAGCGATTACTAAGTTAAACATAAAGAAATGTGCGCGTCCTTTTTTCAACGAAAGTTGGGAAAAGGACGCTTTTTTTGTTGTGGGATAATTCTGAATTTGATTTTAAGGTTAAGAAGTCAGACATCCCTTCCGATAATCCAGTGTAGAACAGTGGAGGGAAGTGGAAAAATGTCAAAACGAATCGGGTTATCCGGACTTGCACTGACGATGGGTCTAGCAGGTTGCGGCAGTGTCATCGATGATCCTCAGCAAGCAGTCAAGGAACGACGCGAAATGGCAGTCGTGTTGTCTGATGTAGGATTAGGCGATCAATCATTCAGTGACGCTGCGATGAGTGGGATGTCGTTGCTTCGGGAAAAAGAAGATTGGTTCATCGATTATAGAGAATTGAGTGAAACGAAGTCATATGGCGTCGCTTTTGAGACATTGGCCAAACAAAAGCCGACCGTTGTCGTAGGTCTTGGTTTCATGGGGCAGGCAGATTTAGAAAAAGTCGCCAAACGTTATCCGAAACAACAGTTTGCGATTATCGATGCGGTATCTGAGTTGCCGAACGTCTTATCGGTCACATTCAAAGAAGACGAGGGAAGCTACTTAGCCGGGGCAGCAGCGGCGATTCAGTCAGAAAGTGAAACAATCGGATTCATTGGTGGGATGAAGTCGCCTCTCATTGAAAAGTTCGAAAAAGGATACGTGGCAGGGGCAAAAGCTGTCAATCCAGATATCCGTGTCCTGGTCGATTACGCGGAAGACTTTGCCGCACCGGATAAAGGAAAACAACTTGCGGATGCCCAGATGAAAAAAGAGGCGGATGTGTTGTACGCCGCAGCCGGTTTAACCGGGAGCGGCGTCCTCGAAGCTGCTGAGAAAAAAGGTAACAAAGCGATTGGTGTTGACAGCGATCAGACGGCGATTGCACCGGATGCGGTCATGACATCGATGCTGAAACAAGTTGATCTCGCGATTACGAAAATTGGGGATTCGGTAAAAGAGTCGGGTCTCCAGTCGGGTCAAATCGTCTTAGGTGTCAAGGACGGCGCAATCCAGCTCGCACCGATTCGTAATGTCAGCTTCACACCAAAAGAATTACAGCAACTCGAACAGCTGAAACAACAGATTCTTGAAGGGAAGGTGGACGTGCAATGACGTTACGGAAACGCTTTTTAGTATCGACACTCGTGACGATTGTCAGTGTCGTCGCCTTGATGGGCTGGACCTTATTCGAACTACGACAAATTCAATCCTACAACGAAGATTACGGCAAACAGTTAGTCGAGATTTCAGAACTCGAGACAAAATTACTGTACGAGCAGGCTGCTTGGAACCGACTAGCCAGTCAACCTTCAGAAAATCAGAAGGAGCAAGCGCTAGCGTTGAGTAAAAAAAATGAAGCTGCATTGAATTCGCTTCAAAAAGCGTACTTGATCGATCGTTTTCAACAAGATTTGGACCGGGCTAAAATGAAATATACGACGTTATCCTCGGAACGGGAGACATTGCTAAATGAGTTGAATCCGATTACGATTCGATCATATGCTGCCCGAATCGAAGGGGTGTTAAGTGACTTATATACGTTACATACGAAGAACGGGGAATTTTATGATGTCTTACAACAAGAGGCAAAAGACAAGACCTTGAATCTGACGCGTTCTGTCCTGATTGCGACATTCGTTCTGCTGATTGCTTTAGCACTGTACAATTGGTATTTCGCACGGAGCATCACACGACCGATCAGTCGTGTCGTAAAAACGGCAGAACAGATTTCGCAAGGGGATGTGTCACAACAATTAAAAATCTCGGGGCGAACGGATGAAATCGGTCGACTTGAGTCAGCAATCGCCCAGATGCAAGGGACGTTGCATGGGGTCATCGGAACGATCAGTCAAACATCGACGACGATCAATCAGATGAGCGAACAGGCGACGGCCGAAAATGCCAATATCGTTGAAGTATCTGGAAACATGACGCATGCCATTAACGAGATGGCGAGCGGGACCCAGACCGTCTCCGACGATTTACAGACGACCGTGAGTACGATCACGGATATGAGCAGTTTATTTGAACAAAGTGAACATCGGGCCCAACAGGCGTTAAGCCAAGGACAACTTGCCGATGCGACGATGGGGAAAAGTGCAAGAATCATGCAAGAGCAGGCAGAATCATTAGAAACCGCTTCGCTTCAAAATCGAGAGCTTGGTCACCAACTTGCCGGGTTTTTACAACAAACCCAACAGATTGAACAGATGGCGCAACTTGTCTCGAGTGTATCTGCCCAAACGAATCTCCTTTCATTAAATGCGGCAATCGAGGCAGCCCGAGCGGGAGAAGCCGGGCGTGGATTTGCCGTCGTTGCCAGCGAAGTGAAGAAGTTGGCTGATGAGACACACCAAGCGACACGATCGATCTTTTCACTCGTGCGTTCGATTCGAGCAGACGGTGCGGTCTTACAAGACGCTTTGCTTCGATCCGAAAAAGAACAAGAACATCAAGTACAAAACTTTGCTGAAGTCAAAACGGCGTTTGAAGAAACAAGAAGTCATGTCGGAGAAGTCACGGAAACGTTACAGTTCATGGCGACACAGCTCGTTCACTCGAAACAACAAGCCAATCAGGTCGTCAATCAGGTCAGTTCGGTCAGTGGTGTGATGGAAGAATTAGCTGCAGGGAATGAAGAAGTCGCCGCATCAATGCGTGATCAACAAGCTTCATTTGAACAGATTCATCAACTGATGTTAGAACTGGAACAAACGACGATGTCACTCGATCAACAAACAAGTCAGTTCAAACTGTAATTCGAAAGGATACACCAAAAACCCTCACCGGACTTATTCCGGTGAGGGTTTTTGCATCAACTGTTAGAAAAAGTCACTTGGATTCAGTTCGTTCGTCCGACCATTGGCATTATATTGATAACCGCCATCATGAATTTCAAAATGAAGATGGGGACCTGTCGAGTTTCCGGTACTGCCCAGTTTTCCGATTTGTTGGCCTTGTTTGACCTGTTGTCCTGCTTTTACGTTCAACGCGTTCATATGTGCATAGACCGTCGTATAGGTTTTTCCGCCAATGCTGTGCGACAAGTAAACATGGTTGCCGTAAGGACCACCAGAGCTTGCCTGAATGACAGTCCCGTTCGCCGAGGCGATGATGGGGGAATTAACGGGACCGGCTAAATCAATCCCGTTATGATAAGCGTATCCATTACCTCCACTCGCGGCACCCATGCCTTGGGAGATGGAACCAGTTGCCGGTTTGATGAATTTACCTTTTGCTTTTGAGAGCACTTTTGTACTTGTTTTCGTGATGGAAGCAGCTTGTTTTTCGGCTGCTCTTGCGGCACGGGCAGCAGCTTCTTGGGCTTTTAATTGTGCGGCGGCATCCTGTAAGCTCAAGATGTTTGTTTCGATCGACCGTTTTTCTGTTTTTAATCGACTGAGTAACGCTGTCCGTTTGATTTTTTCGGCTTTGAGTTCACGTTGTTTCTTTTTTAGCAGTATCCGATCATCGATCAAATCCATCCGCGTCTGCTTCAAGTCTTTTTGAGCAAGTGCCAATTGATGTTTGTTTTGTTCGTAATCTTTTAACAAAGAAGCATCGCTTTCGGCAATCGTGTTAAAAGCATGGAATCGACTGATCATATCGCCGACATCCTTAGCACCAAAGACGGCTTCGAGTAACGGATCATCGTCTGCTTTGGATTGTCGGACGGCTAAGCGATCGCCTAACATTTTTTCTTGTTTGTTGATCTTTTCTTTTAAGGTACGGATTTTTTTTTCCAATTGATTGATCTGTTTACGGTTGTGATTCATTTTTTGTTGATTCTCGACGACCTGCAATGTCAATCCATTAATCTGCTGATCGAGTGCATAGACCTTTTGTTGTGCTCGTGATAATTGTGTTTTTTTCTTGGAGAGCGCTTTTTTTTGTTTCGATTGTTGTTGTGTATGCTGTTGTTGTTTTTCTTTATAAGAACTCGTTGCCCCAACTGGATGCACCAGCGGGCTGAAGAGTAGTGTCATCGTCATGAGTGAAAGACCAAGCGTTTGCTTTAAAGAGGATTTCATAGGTAGACCGTTCATTCCTTTCTGGATGTTGTACATGTTTTGAAATGATACCTGTTCTACTCTAACAAGAAATGTCTCCAATCATCGTTACAGTTTCATTAAAAATATTATATGGGAATTATCAGGAGGTGATATTTTTTATCAGGAGCGATTAAGTTATAGTGACAACAGTTAAAGAAAACCGCTTGAAGAAAGGAAAAGATGAACAACACAAAAAAGTGAATGAAGACATTCACTTTTCATGAGGACCTGATATGTTTTTGTAACATTAAGAAAAGGGCATTAAAAAAGGTTTAAGTCCGTTGGAAAAAGGTTACTAAATCCGATTCACTCTTCGTAAATCATCTTTCGTGTCATTCCACCATCGAGGACCAACGTCTCACCTGTTAAAAAGTCATTTTCCGGATCTGTTAAAAACAGGGCCGCTCGTGCGACATCTTCCGGTTTTCCGACCCGACCAGCCGGGTGTTGGCTATGATCTTCTGGTGATAGTTCATGATAATTACCAGTCTCAATCCAACCGGGAGCAATCGCATTGACGAAAATCCGGTCCGGTCCTAAGGAAACGGCAAGCGCATGTGTCAAGGCAACGATACCACCTTTCGTAGCGGCATAAGATTCCGTATCCGGTTCGGACATGAAGGCGCGGGTCGAAGCCAGGTTGACAATCCGACCCCCAGCTGAATTCTTCTTCAGATAAGGAGCTGCGGCTTTTGTCGTCAAAAAGATACTGCGAAGATTCGTGTGTTGAACCCGATCCCATTCATCGAGTGATAGTTCAAGGAGAGGTTTTCGGACGATGATGCCCGCATTGTTAATGACGACATCGATGCGCCCTGTATGTTCGATGGCCTTATCGATCAATAGATCGACATCCTGTTCATCCTGGACATCTAGATGATAAAAATAAGCCGTTCCACCATCTGCTTCGATTTCTGATGCAAGATCATCACCTGTCATTTGGTCGATGTCTGCTAAAATGACTGTTGCTCCTTCTTTTGCATAGGTTTTGGCAAGTGTCGCTCCAATGCCGTTAGCGGCACCGGTAATGATGACGGTATGGTTGACATGGTTCATCTGAATCACTCCTAGGATGAGATCATATATCTAAGTAGACTTGCTTTATTCAAATAGCCGAAAATGAATCGATTAAAACCTACTGAAGACAAGGTGAGAGGATTATGAACATCACCTTTAGGGAACATAAGCAATAGCTGACTTTACTATTATGTGAATGGGGGATTTTTTGATGGATTTATCAAATCAAAAGCTCGAGACAGAACAAGAAAAATACGCAAATGAAGCTAAGTCGTATATCAATCAACCGAAAAAGACCAATTCCATGCTAAGACGAGCAACTGATAAAATAAATAAAAACTCAAGTTTATCAGTCGTGTTTTCTCCAGTCCGTTTATTGATTGATATGGTCCGGGCTTATCAATCAGGCGAATATCGAAACATTCGTCGGACGACGATTTTGAAAGTAATCGGTGCATTGATTTATCTCGTGTCGCCGATTGACCTCATTCCAGACTTCGTCCTTGGATTTGGATTCGCGGATGACATCGCGCTTATCTTATTCGTGACGAAAACCGTCTTTGAGGAATTGACACGCTTTAGTGATTGGCAGGACGAGCAACAAAAAGCACGCACACAACCACTCCAAAGTGAAGACGCCTATTGAGCATGTTCAGCCTGTTGTTGACTATGAGTCAGCAATGGGCTTTTTTGTCGTGAAAAAACGTGATTTCTGTACGCTACCTGAAAAGTTCGTTACACTAAAGACAGAAAAAGTTTTCGAGGGAAGGAGGTATGTGATGGCTTGGCACTCATGGGTTGAATCATATGGCTATTTCGGGATGATGTTGACGTTGATGTTTCCCTTTTTACCGAGTGAAGTCCCACTTGCCTACGCGGGTTATCTTGTTCATACGACTGAATTTAACCTGATCATCATGTTAATTGTCGCGGTCATCAGTTTTGTGATCAGTCAAAACATCTTTTTTACGATTGGACGGCTCGGAAGTGACCGCCTGCTGACACGTGTGTTTAAGTGGTTTCGGATTTCTGAAACGAAGATGAACCAATTTCAACGCCAAATGGATACACGGGGGCGCTTCATCCTCTTGTTGTCACCGATGTGGCGGATGGGATTTGCGATTGGAGCAGGATTAACGGGTGTCTCACGGTTGACGTTTACGATTGCGACGACGATTTCTTTTTTTGCCTGGTCGGTCTTTTTTATCTGGGGCGGAAAAAAACTGGGACACGGTATGATGGGACGACAACATGACCTGCACCACTACATACCTTGGTTGATTGGTCTTGTTGTGTTCGGAGCGGGGTACCTGTATTTCCGGAAAAAAACGTTAATGAAAAAACAAGAGGTATTAAAAAAATAGAGGAGTGTTCCTATGGCAGTGATTTTATTTGATATTGACGGTACGCTGATTGATTCGACAACTCAAATGACCGAAGCGATTCATTTGGCGATGGACGATATGCCACATCTCGTCAAACCTTCAAAAGAGAGTGTGCAATCGAGTTACGGATTAGCGGGGAGTGCCTTTTGGCGTCAGGCAATTCCAGATGCATCAGAGGAAGACATTCGGGCGATTCGGAAAAAACGCCACCATCATTTGGAACAGACGATGGTTGGACAAAAAATTTTATTTGACGGAATCCGGGATCTGTTAGCTGAACTGACAAAACGAGGACATATCGTATCGACAGCGAGTAACTGTGGTGTCCACTATTTAAATCTAGTCCTCGATGGTCAATCGATTCGTTCATATTTCACGAGTCCCAAATGTTTAGAGTCCGTCAATGGGAAACAAAAAGCTGATATCCTAGCTGCACACCGCGAAGAGTTTGGGGATGTCGAATATGTGATGGTCGGCGATCGTTCTTCTGACGTCGAAGCAGCACGACTCGAACATATGCCTGTTGCGATTTGCCATTTCGGATTTGGGACGGAAGAAGAATGGAAAACGGCTGATTATCAACTGGATACACCAGCCGATCTCTTGAAATATGTCTAACAAACAAGAAGCAGCCGCGTCAGCGAGCTGCTTCTTTTTCGTATCAATCGAAATCTAACCGATACTGTTCCGGATTCGTCCACGGCCGGAAGCGGCGAAAGAGTTGGTGGAACAGCAGACAAAGGACAATCGGTAGGACGATGAATAATCCGAAAACGAGAATAACATTCACCCAGGTCCAACCACCTGCCATCAAGTGTAAGGCGTTGATGGGACCAATCAGACCAGACATGCCGAAGCCGGCACTGAACGGAGTTCCTTGGATACCAAGCCATCCGGCTAACCCACCGAGAACAGCTGCACTGCAGATGACAGGAACAATCATGAGCGGATTTCGAATGAAGTTCGCCATTTGGATTTTGGGAGATCCTAAAAAATGAGCAATCGAAGTCCCTCGTGAATTAGCTTGCCAGCCGGCGATAGCGAGCCCGAACCCAGCCGCACAGACACCAAGATTAGCAGCACCTGCTGCAACACCAGACAGACTAATTGCTGTTGCGATACCGACTGTCGAAAGCGGGGAAACAATCAGGACAGAAAAGCTGACAGCCAAGGCGATTCCCATCCAGATCGGTTGGAGGATGGTGAATTGTGTTATCAATTGACCGATGCCGGCTGTGATTTTAGTGACGAACGGATAAGTAAGGACGCCAATTCCACCTGCACCGACGATGATCAAGGTCGGAATGACGAGTACGGTGTATGTCTTAAAACGATTGCCAATCCATAAAACGAGTGCTGTCGCGATGGCTGCCGTCAATCCGGCATTGATGACATCCCCCGTTCCGACAAATAAATAACCAGCCGTCTCGGTGCGGCTCGCGACTCCGGACCCCACGACGGTCGCAAGACCAATCGAGGTCGTTTCAATCGGTGTTGTCTTAAACTGCATCGCAACGGCGACACCGATCACCATCGGCAACAACCGCATCGCGAGAGCCGTCGAGTCGATGATATGTTGTGCGGGAGAAAAGTAAGGAAGCAAGGCTTTGGCAAGTTCGCCCAGCAATGCCCCGGGAATAAGAGCAACTAAAATACCGATACTGAGACCGTTCAATACGTGTACACCGAATTGCCGGTCAAACCGTTTCATGGTCGTGTTGATGAAAATCCACTCCTTAATGTATTGCTTTTATGCATAACAGTATAAAAGCGATGAATTGTGATTAATCATACGAAAGACCTTGCAGTACGTCAAGAGGAAAATGGAATTTTCTGAAAAAAGAAAAGCAAAGTATTCGCACTTCCAGAATAGGACTGCTAGAGTGAAGAGGTAAAAAATCGGGGAGGTAATAGTTATGTCAGAACAACAAATCGTATTAGCGAACAGACCAGACGGACGTCCGACACGGGAGACGTTCCGGTATGAATCAATTGAATTGAACCCACTGAAAACCGGTCAAGTCCTGTTAGAAACGCTTTATATCTCAGTCGATCCGTATATGCGTGGGCGGATGAATGATGCCCGTTCCTACTCGCAACCCTTTGAACTCGGTGCACCGATTCAAGGTGGAGTCGTCGCGCGGGTCATCGAATCCAAAAGTGATCTTCTCGCAGTTGATGATATCGTCGTCGGGATGCTCGATTGGGCGACGAAAAAAGTCGTCGATGCGAAACACGTCCGTAAGATCGATGCGACACTGGCTCCTGTCTCGACGGCACTTGGTGTGCTCGGCATGACAGGCATGACCGCTTATTTCGGCTTGCTTGATATCGGTAACCCACAACCCGGGGAAACGGTAGTGGTTTCAGCAGCGGCAGGCGCAGTCGGCTCGATTGTCGGTCAAATCGCTAAAATCAAAGGGGCACGGGTCGTCGGGATTGCCGGCAGTGCTGAAAAGATTCAATATCTTAAGGATGAACTTGGATTTGATGAAGTCATCAATTATAAAACCGAGCAAATCGGAGAAGCATTGGACCGGACATGTCCGGACGGAATCGATGTCTACTTTGAAAATGTCGGCGGTGAAATTGGTGATGCGGTTCTCGATCGTCTGAATCCATTTGCCCGTGTCCCGGTCTGTGGAGCAATTTCCGGATACAATGAAAAAGAGAATGTCGGTCCACGTGTTCAATCAAAACTGATCATTGCCCGCGCACGGATGCAAGGTTTCCTGGTCGGGGATTACGGCAAACGTTTTAAAGAAGCGGCGGAACAACTTGGTCAGTGGGTCAGCAATGGGGAGTTGAAGTACGAAGAAACGATTTTTGAAGGCTTTGATCAAGTCCCAGACGCATTTCTTGGTCTGTTTGACGGTTCGAATACCGGAAAATTGTTAGTCAAGTTATAAGAATACGTCAAAAAGGTTTTGCTTTCCTGACTGGAGAGCAAAACCTTTTTTTGGTCTGATTTATTGATCAGCAGGATTTGTCTTTAATTCTTCGACGTCTGGATCCGGATGCTGTGTTTCTGCCGGTTTGATCCCTGGATCAGATGTTTTTGCTGGTTCTGGATCCGGGTGTAAGCCGACATCCGCTGTTTCGTTTGGCAAGTCTTGTTTTTTATCCGTCATGAATGTTCATCCCCCTTGTCTTCGATATTTTTATATGTACCCGAAATATGGATTCTAAAAACGAAACAGACAGTTTGATGAGATTGATGTTTTGTGGCAAAACAAGACACGAACAAACTCGACTCCACACAATCGCATCCTCATTTGATGACAAATGTAAGGAAACAGGCCAGTTGCTTCACCAAGTCTTTACAAAAACCTTGCACGACCTTTAAGTCCTCTTTGAACTGGTCTCGTAGACTGAAACAGAGATGAATGAAGGAAGGGTGTATACGCGTGAGTGAACAAAAGTGGAAAAAAAGCATTATTGAACAATTAAACTGGGTGCGGACCGAACAGAAACGAATCCAATCGGCACCGGCGGCAAACCGTGCTTCAGTCGAGGGATTGAAACAGCTCGAGGTCTTACGGATGAAAACAACGGTTCGTCCTAAGTCATCACCACTTGAATCAAAAACGAAGCGTTATCACCAAGAAAGCAACAGGGAGTTGCTGAAGGAGATTGCGTATGAGGAAATCCCCGTGACGGGTGGCTCGCGTTATTACGAACGCCGTCCGCTTGAGGTGGCGATTGTTTGTTCAGAGTTCATGCATGCCTATTATCAGGACGCGTTACATTTACATTATGTCAATCCGGCAACGTTTACGGACGTCTTTGAGAAACCGATTGATCTGTTTCTCGTCGTTACGTCCTGGAAGGGTTTAAACGGTGAGGATTGGAAAGGGGTTGCGACACCAACCTCTAAAAAACGGCAGCGTCTGCTCGACATGATGAAGCAGGTGAAGGCAAAAGGAATTCCGGTTGTCTTCCAGTCGACGGAGGATCCAAGCAACTTTGACCGGTTCAGTGATTTGGCGAAAGCAGCCGACTATATCTTAACGTCAGACGAGGCGATGATTCCGGAATACCAAGTACTCTGTGGACATGATCGGATTGAAGCGACATCGTTTGGTGTCAATCCAATCATCCACAATCCGATTGGAGCGACACGAAGCCGCAAAAAACATGTTCTGTTTGCCGGCAGCTGGATGGCGAAGTACCCGGAACGTGTCAAGGATACCGAGATGCTATTTGATGGTGTTTTACGTTCCAATCACACACTCGATATCGTTGACCGCAACTACCAGTTAAATTTACCGGACTATCATTTTCCGGAACGTTACGTCTCGCGTGTTGCTCCGGCGATTCCCTATGATGCGTTGCAACAGGTCAGCAAATGTTATGACTGGGTGTTGAATCTAAACAGTATCAAGTACAGCAAAACGATGTGTGCGCGTCGGGTCTATGAATCGCAAGCACTCGGCAATCTGATTTTGTCGAACTACAGTATCGCCGTCAATAATGATTTCCCGAACGTCTTTACCATCCATGACCACCGAGAGGTGCAGGCGATTCTCGAACGGACGACACAAGGCGAGATTGATCGGCTCCGGGCGGAAGGGATTCGTTCCGTCATGTCGTCGCACACGGTCTATGACCGGATCGATCAATTGACGCGACTTCTCCAGCTGGAGATGCCGCCGGTAAAGCGGACACTCCTCGTCATCCTGCGCAATGCGACGCCGGAACTGGAACAGATGTTGACACGTCAATCAATCACAGCTGATGTAATCTGCCGCGAAGAAGACTTGACCGGAGCGCTTTATGCCGCAGCGGATCTCGTGACTGTGCTCGACGGTGCGGAATCGTACGGAGAGTACTATTTGGAAGACTTGGTGAACGGGTTCAAATACAGCGATGTGTCGATCACCCGCAAAACGTATACTGACGAAGCTCATTTCGTGATCCGGGAAGCCGCGGGTTCGACGGTGAACGCCATGATTTGGCGTGAGGCATTTCCGTATGAACAGTTCACCGAAGGAAAGATTGAGGGAGCGACCTTATTCCTGGATGCGCTCGAGTGGAACGAAGGTGGCGGTACAGCTGTCATAGAATCACCTGTTTTATCTGTCGTCGTCCCTATCTTTAACAATGGAAAGTATCTGACGTATAAATGTTTTGCCAGCCTCAAACGGATGGATCGGTTTGAGGAGGCGGAAATCATCTTAGTGGATGATGGATCGACGGATCGATTTACCCGTCAAGCGATCGATCGTCTGGCACGACGTCATGGGAATGTCGTGACCTACCTGTTTCCGACAGGCGGAAGCGGCAGTGCCTCGCGTCCGCGAAATAAAGGGGTCGAACTGGCCCGCTCGGAACGGATTGCTTTCCTTGATCCCGACAATGAGGTCTTAAGTGATCGGTATGCCGAATTGTTAGCCGAGTTGGATCAAGATCAGACACTCGACTTTGCCGTGGGACATATGAAGAAGTTGGCAGAAAAAACGAGTATCATCGCGTTGCCGAAGATCCGTAAACAAGGGCGGACAGTATGTGATCAACCGAAAGCCTATTTGTTAGAACACCGATTTGCCGTCCAAAGTATCCAGGCGTTGGTCGTCAACCGCCGTTTTCTGCAGGAACATCAACTGGAACAGGTCGTCGGAGCCGTCGGACAAGATTCACTGTTTTTCCAAGAGATGATGCTGCACGCAAACCGTGTCTTGCTTGTTAATCGTGTCATCCATTATTACTATGCCGCGGTTGCCGGTTCGACCGTCAACTCGTTGACGGTTCGTTTCTTCGAACGGAGTGTCGTCCGGGAAAAGGCACGGGCAGAAAAATTTGCCCGTTACGGTGTGCTCGATGCCTATAAGGCGACACGTTTTGAACATTTCTTTGAGCATTGGTATTTAGTGAAGCTACGGTATTGCAGTGATAAGGATTTTGCTCCTAGTGTCGCGTTACTGCGAATGATTGTTGCTTTTTACGAACCAATGAACTTAACGAACCCGCTGATTCGTCAATTCGTTGAGTTGGCGGACATGAAACGGACGGATGCGATTCAAACATTATTACTGGAGGAGGTCAGATGATGCAGACAAAACAGATGATGCGACCGAAAGATGAAATTCGGGCCGCCTATTATGATCAACTCGGTGTCGCATTCGGCAAAAAAGTCCGTTCGCGGGTCCACTGGATCATTCGGGAAACAAAAGGCAATCAAATTCTCGATATCGGTTGTTCCGGTGGATTGGTCCCGATTCTGCTCGGACGTGAAGGGAAGCAAGTTGTCGGTATCGATGTCTCGCCGGAAGCAATCGTGGAAGCGACGGCGGCATTAAGGGAAGAGGCACATTCCGTTCAAGAATTGATTCATTTGGAAGAGGCCAATCTGATGACATTCCAAACGTCTCAACGATTCGATACGGTCTTGATGACCGAGGTTTTAGAACATATCGGGGAACCGGAACGGTTTGTGGAAAAAGCCTGTTCCTTCTTAAAACCCGGTGGTCGGCTTGTCGTGACGGTTCCGTTCGGCGTAAACGATTATGCCGATCATAAACGGACGTACTATTTACAGCATCTGTTGGAACAATTAACACCGTACGGGACGATTGAACAATTGGAACGCATCGATAAATGGTTGGGTGTGACGTTGACGCTTCACCCGGAAAAACAATACTCGCGCACCGTCACGGAACAAGAAGTCAGCTGGCTCGAAACAGCATTCGAAGCGGTCGAACGGTTACATCTCACGGAAATCGTCCGCTTGAAGCAACTCAATAAAAAATGGGAACAGAAGCAACAAAAACAAGCGGAGATCGAGCTGGAACATACGGAGTTGATATCAGAGCGAGATCAACTCGCCCAACACATCATGGAGAAAGAAGAAGCGATTGAGTTGTTGACACAACAGTATCAGTTGGTGCTCGCACGATACGAAGGGGCACTTGTGTCGAATCTGGATGTCTTGGAGGCGAATGCAGAATGGAAATCAAAATACCGGTCACTCGCAAATTCAAAGCTCGGAAAAATCGTCATCCGTTACTGGAAATTCAGACGAAACGTAAAGAAACGACGGGGCCGGAGACGATGAACGTCCTGATGATTTGTCAAAATTTTTATCCGGAAATCGGCAGTGCTGCGAACCGGATGAAAAATATCTTCAAACGGATGGAGCAACAAGGCAGTGAGGTCCATGTCTTGACGTCGGAACCGCTCTATCCGACGGCTGAATTGTATACAGATGCAATGTTCTGGGATGAGCCGAGCTTAGATGCTGCCAAAATCACGCGGATTCAGCCACGTGATCTTCGGGCGACGACGAATTTATGGCGCAGACTTCACTTATTCATTGAACAGTTCGTCTTAGCTGTGCAAGAGGTACGTCATGATAAAAAACAATATGCCTACATTTATGCGACGACACCGTCGATCTTCATGGGACTGGTCGGAGTCGTCGCCAAACACCTTAAAAAAGCACCACTGATTCTGGATGTTCGCGACCTATGGCCGGAATCACTGGTCGGTGTCGGGATCACGAAATCACGGTTGCTATTAGCACCGCTCTACTGGCTCGAAAAATGGATGTATCATCAAGCGGATCAAATCGTCATCAACAGTGAAGGATTTCGGTCCTATATCGAAAGCAAAGGAATCGCCTCGGAGAAGATTCACTACATTCCAAATTCGATTGAAGAAAATGAATGGTTGATCAAACGGCGAAAAGTGTCGGAACAAGTCCGCGTCGTCTATACCGGCAACATCGGGCTGGCGCAGGATGTCTTTTTATTGCTCGATGTCGCAGAACAATTAAAAGAAGATGCCCAGATTGAATTCCATGTCGTCGGATACGGGTATCACAAGGAAAAATTTGAAGCACACGTCTTAGAGCGTGGACTGACGAATATTCATTTCATGAATGCGATGCCACGATGGGATGCGCTGAAACAACTCGCCAAAAGTGATATCGCCTTTGCGACGTTAGTCGAGAGTACGGCGTTTGATACGGTAACGCCAGGTAAGATCATCGACTACATGGCGATGGGGTGTGCGGTTGTCGGAGCAGTCTCGGGACACGCTGCAAAAGTGATTGAGGACGCAGGTGCAGGGTTCGTCTCCCGCGAGCGCAGTCGCGAAAAAATCGTCGAGCATATTCGTTATCTGGCGGAACATCCGCAAGCACGCAGCGCGATGGGGCAATCGGGTGTACGGTATGTCCAGGCTCATTTTGACTGGGAGCAAAATCAAGAGCGGTTGTTTGAGGCGATCCGCCAAACCGATCTTCAGATACTAGGGGTGAGCAAATGAAACGAGTCGGTATGTTTGTCTGGAACACGTTTACGAATGACGCCCGTGTCTTACGGGAATGTACGGCGCTCGCTGAAGCTGATTACCACGTTGATCTGTATTGTCTCAATGATGGAAGCTTACCTAAAATGGAACACCATCCGGCAGGGTTTCGCATCCTTCGCATCGACCGGACGCCACCACTTGAAACCATCCTGCGCCGGATCCGCAAGCGTAATCCAATTACGCTGATGGCCGGCGCAGGATTGCTGTTGTTATTTCCTTGGCTAATCCCGGTCTTATTGATTCTGTATGTGTTGCAGAAAAGTCGATTTGTCCGCTACGCGCTTTACAACAGCTTCGGAATCGTCCGCATGACACGTGCGGCGCGCAAGCATTCGTATGACATCATGCACGCAAATGATTTAAACACGTTACCACAGGCAATTTTTTCCGCAAAAGGAGCTAAAATCGTCTACGATTCGCATGAGGTCCAGACAGACCGGACAGGTTATGGAAAAGGACAAGGTCTATTCGAGCGTCACTTGTTACGTTTCGTGGATCGAACGATTGTTGAGAATGAGACACGAGCCGATTATCACGCGTCACTGTATGGAGAACGGCCTGCCGTTCTCCATAATTACCCGTTCTATCAAGAATTTGTACCCAGCCCACGACCGTTACATCAAGAACTTGGTATTAGTGAGGACGAACCGATCCTGCTGTACCAAGGCGGTATCCAGGAAGGACGGGGGCTCGAACGACTGATTGAAGCGATGCCTTTTATCCGAAGCGGGACGTTACTGTTCATTGGTGACGGAAAAATCAAGACGCGGCTTCAAGAGTTAGCGGCGCAATCCCCGGAACGAGAGCGGATTCATTTTCTGAATAAAGTACCCCTCGATCAATTACCAACTTATACGGCAGCTGCGACAGTCGGTTTTCAAGTCTTACAAAACGTTTGTTTTAATCATTATTCCGCTTCTTCGAATAAGTTATTCGAATACATGGCAGCACTCGTTCCGGTCGTTGCGGCAGATTTGCCGGAAATCCGTCGTGTCGTCGAGACGGAAGCCGTCGGGTTACTCGTTGACGTCGAATCTCCGGAAGCGATTGCTGTTGCCGTAAACCAAATCGTCGAGGAAGACGGCTTGCGTCAGGCGATGAAAGAACGGACAAAGCAGGCGCGCCGGAAATACAACTGGGATAAAGAAAAAGGCCGGTTGTTGCATGTCTATCGTGAAATGATGAGGTGAATGAACGAGAAAGATGGCGGAAATCAATCAACATGCAGGCAAATCCACGACAGGAAGCAACGAAATGGACCGGATTCGGTTGTTTGTTTGACGAATGAAAAGAATCTTCGTCGATTATTTACAAGCTTTACAAAAAGGATAGGAAACGTCTTGAATGTAAGGTCTGTGAAGAATGGTTTAAGAGATGGTTAGAACCATTGGAAACACAAGCAATTGTCGTTATGGTCTAGTTACAGCCACGACACAGCCGGCGTTTTGCCGGCGTGAAGGACTAACTCGTAACTAGATGGAGGAATGACAAAATGAAACTTTGTACAATTGGACTCGGATATATTGGATTACCTTCTTCAGCCATGTTTGCAGATCACGGAACGGACGTCGTCGGGGTCGACATCGACCCACGCATCGTCAAGATGTTGAATGCGGGAGACATTCATATCGAAGAACCGGGACTCGAGGACGTCATCAAACGTGTCGTCGCAAACGGAAAGTTTCGGGCAACGTTGACACCGGAACCGGCAGATGTCTTTTTGATTGCTGTTCCGACACCGAATTTAAATGACACCTATAAATCATGTGACTTGAAGTATGTCCTTGCCGCTGTTCGGAACATGTTGCCGCACGTTCAAAAAGGGAATGTCCTCATCGTCGAATCAACGATCGCACCGCGGACGATGGATGATCATGTCCGTCCGTTGATTGAAGCAGCCGGCTTCGTCATCGGAAAAGACGTCTTTGTCGTTCATTGTCCGGAACGTGTGCTTCCGGGACAAATCCTACATGAGTTGATTCACAATAACCGGATTGTCGGTGGATTGACACCGGCGTGTGCGGATGCCGGTGCGGCCGTCTATGAAACGTTTGTCCAAGGTGAAATCGTCAAGACGGATGCGAAGACGGCAGAGATGTCGAAGTTGATGGAAAATACGTTCCGTGATGTCAACATCGCCTTAGCGAACGAATTGACGCAAGTCTGCCATAAGCTTGAGATCAATGTCCTGGATGTGATTGAGATGGCCAACATGCATCCACGTGTGAATTTACATCACCCGGGACCCGGTGTCGGTGGACACTGCCTGGCGGTTGACCCATACTTCATCGTCGCCAAAGCACCGTCCCTTGCGCGGATCATTCATACGGCACGGGAAACGAACGTCAATATGCCGCACTTCGTCGCGGAACAGGCAGAACGCCTTGTTGCGTCGCACGTGCGACCAAAAATTGCCGTGTTCGGTGTCACATATAAAGGAAACGTCGATGACATGCGCGAAAGTCCGGCTGTTGATGTGATCGAACAATTGATTGACCGTGGACTCGATGTAGCAGTCTGTGACCCACACGTCGCACGTTCGATTTCGTCACGTTTTGAGCTCGTCGATGAAATCGAAGCAATCAAAGGGGCGGACCTTGCGCTTGTACTCGTCGATCATGACGAATTCAAACAGTTTGATTCCCGACGTCTGGCGAATCAGATGCGGACACCGGTCTTATTTGATACAAAAGGTATCGTCCAGCCGCTTGAAGACATCACCGTATTGAACTTCGGCAACTTGCATACGTATCAAACGACGGAAGTGGATGCGAAGGCGATATGAACGGGGTTGGCACAATTGGGAAAGAGTTGAAAGATCATTTTTATCTGATCTTTCGTCTTTCGCTTTATGAAACGAAAAGTCAATACAGCATGCAATATCTCGGTTGGTTTTGGGAAATCATGACGCCGCTCCTGCAGATTGGTGTCTACTGGGTCGTGTTTGGCTTCGGGATCCGTGGAGGAAATCCGGTCGACGGGATTCCGTTCGTCTTTTGGTTGGTCAGTGGATTGATCGCCTGGTTCTTCATCGGCAGTACGATTCCAAGCGGTTCACGATCGATTTACGGGCGGGTCGCCCTTGTTTCGAAAATGCATTTTCCCCTAAGTACGATACCGGCCTATGTCATCCTGGCACAATTTTACCGTCACCTCGCGATGATTGTCCTGACGATCATTCTCGGCATGGCCTTTGGTTATTTTCCGGGGTGGCATACGTTGGAATTGTTGTATATCGTCCCGGCAGGCGTCATCTTCCTGTATGCGGTCTCACTGTTATTGTCGGCACTGGCGACGATGATTCGAGATGTCCAAAACATGGTGACGTCAGCTATCCGGATGTTGATGTATTTGACACCGATCATGTGGATTCCACCGGACCACAGTTTATTCAAGACCTTGTTGATGATCAATCCGCTCGTTTATTTGATCGAAGGATATCGTTCTGCTCTGATTGGAACGGGATATTTACTGGATCACGTCTGGTACGGTGTCTACTTCTGGACCATCACATCCGTTTTATTAATAGTAGGAGCAGCGGTCCATCTACGATTCCGGCGGTACTTCATTGATTATGTCTAGGAGGAAAAACCATGAGTCACGTCGTATTCGAAAATGTTTCAAAACGCTATGTCTTGTATGCCCGACCGATTGATAAATTAAAAGAAGTGTTGTTCGGTAAAGTCAGCGGCAAACCGTTTTATGCATTAAAAAACGTCTCGTTTTCCGTCGAACAGGGGGAAATCGTTGGTGTGGTCGGCATCAACGGGAGTGGGAAGTCGACCTTGTCGCATCTGCTCGCAAACGTCACACCACCGACATACGGGCGTGTGACGCTTGGCGGGAAGTCGGCGTTGATCGCGATTTCCAGTGGTCTCAACAATCAGTTGACCGGACGGGACAACATCGAACTCAAAGGGTTGATGATGGGACTGACGAAAAAACAAATTCAGGCCATCACACCGGACATTCTCGAATTCGCCGACATCGGCGACTTCATTGATCAGCCCGTCAAGACGTATTCGAGCGGGATGCGGGCACGTCTTGGTTTTGCCATTTCCATCAATATCAATCCGGATATCCTCATCATCGATGAAGCCTTATCGGTCGGTGATCAGACATTTACGGAAAAATGTCTGGATAAGATGCGAGAGTTTCGGGATCAGGGCAAAACAATCTTTTTTGTCAGTCATTCCTTAAATCAAGTCAAAAGTTTTTGTACGAAAATTCTTTGGCTCGAGTATGGAGAGGTCCGGATGTTCGGACCAACGGCAGAAACAATGGCGGAGTATAACAAATATTTATACTGGTACAAGCAACTGACAAAAAAACAAGCCACGCATTATGTCACGAAAAAAAGAACAGGGCGAAGTGATGAGATCGAGCGTTCGACACGCGGTGAAACGATCGAGTTGTCGTCATGAATAATAGATAGGGGATGGAACGAATGAAACGAGTCATGTTAGTGTTCGGAACGAGACCGGAAGCGATCAAGATGGCGCCTGTCGTCAAAGCGTTAGAAAAACGAGAAGGCGTCGAACCGATTGTCGTCGTCACGGCACAACACCGGGAGATGCTCGACCAAGTCCTTGAATTGTTCCAAATCGTTCCAGACCATGATTTAGACTTGATGCGACCACGTCAGACACTTGAAGAGATGACAGCACGGATTTTAAATGCGATGCGTCGTGTCTTAGAAAAAGAGCAACCGGATTTGGTGTTAGTCCATGGGGATACGACAACGACATTCGCTGCTTCGCTGGCGGCCTTTTATCAGCAGATTCCAGTAGGTCATGTCGAAGCCGGATTGCGGACGTATCAGAAGTATGCACCGTTCCCGGAAGAGATGAATCGTCAACTGACAGGCGTGCTCGCTGATTTTCATTTTGCGCCGACCGAGCAAGCAGCGGAAAATCTGCGCCGTGAAAATAAACAAAGTCCGATCATCGTCACGGGAAATACCGTCATCGATGCGTTAAAAACGACGGTTTCTCAGGACTATACACATACTGTGTTGACTGATCTCGAAGCAAGTGGACGTAAGTTGATTTTGTTGACCGTCCATCGACGGGAAAATCATCTCCAGTTGTCGCGTATCTTTGATGCCATCGAACGATTGGCAGACAGCCATCCCGACATCGAAATCATCTATCCGGTCCATCCGAATCCAATCGTACTCGAGGCGGCGGAACAATTGAAACATCACCCGCGAATTCGGTTGATCGAACCGCTCGATGTCTTTGATTTTCATAACTTAGCAGCCCGTGCGACCTTGATTTTGACGGATTCTGGCGGGATTCAAGAAGAAGCGCCTTCGCTTGGCGTACCGGTACTTGTCTTACGCGAGACGACGGAACGTCCGGAAGGTGTCGAAGCGGGAACGTTGAAACTCGTCGGGACGGATCCGGAACGCATTTATACAGCGGGACATCTGTTACTGACGGATGAAGTCGCCTATGAAGCCATGGCGCAAGCGGCGAATCCATACGGAGACGGTCATGCGGCAGAGCGGATCGTTGATGCGATTTTGAGTGAGGTACCGGTATGACTGCTCGCTCACTTGAACTGGCAAGCTATCAGTTCTTTCCGCAGGGGAATCGAGAAAAAATTCTACTAGAAGAAAATGCAGAGGGTGTCTGGTTCGATTTTCAACAGGCGGATCCGACGGATAAATTGTACATTCAACTGTTTGATCAAGGG
Organism: Exiguobacterium antarcticum DSM 14480; assembly: GCF_000685865.1. Classification (GTDB taxonomy): domain Bacteria; phylum Bacillota; class Bacilli; order Exiguobacteriales; family Exiguobacteriaceae; genus Exiguobacterium_A; species Exiguobacterium_A antarcticum. Next base: position 397,261 of record NZ_JMKS01000005.1, read on the forward strand.
TTTCAATATCCGCCGTCGAAGCTGTATCGCGCAGACGCAGCATTTGAGCAAGCGGATGTCATCACGATCACCTGTGAGCTCGAAGCAAATCAATCGTGCGACATCCAAATCTTCAAGATGCAGTACGGGCAAAAAAAACGGATGCACTCAGAAACCGAATGGCTGACTTTAGACGGTCCGACGACGTGTTCACTTCAACTGAAGCGAATCAAAGGAGCCGATTATTTCAAGATTGCCTTCAAATTTTTACTTGAAGGGGATATGCGGGTTCGGTTGACGGCACTACACGTCAACCGGCTTGTTCCGATCAAGCAGGAGGAATCCTATCATGTTATTTAGTTCGACGATTTTTTTATTTTTATTCTTACCAATCGTGTTGCTTGTCTACCACTTGTTGCCTCGCGTGTTTCGAAACGGCTGGCTCCTCGTAGCGAGCCTTTTCTTTTATGCCTGGGGTGAACCGAAGTTTGTTTTGCTGATGCTGACCAGTATTCTGATTAATTACCTGTTTGCGTTGGCTGTACACACGTATCGCACACGAATTGGTGTCAAATGGATCATGTTCAGTATGATTGCCGTCAACCTTGGTTTACTCGGTTGGTTTAAGTACAGCGGTTTTTTTGTTACGTCACTCAATGAGACGTTCCAAACGTCCTTGTTTGTCCCGGAAGTCGTTTTACCAATTGGGATTTCATTTTTCACTTTCCAAGCGATGAGTTATGTCATCGATGTGTACCGTCAAGCGGGGAAGGTCCAAAAAAATCCGCTTGATCTTGCGCTCTATATCGCTTTGTTTCCCCAGTTGATTGCCGGTCCGATTGTCCGTTACGAAACGGTTGCGGACGAAATCAACCATCGGCAGGAAACATTGCCGGAATTTGCACAAGGTGTCCGTCGCTTCATCATCGGTTTATCGAAAAAGCTGATTTTAGCCAATGGATGTGGACAGGTCGCGGACACGATTTTTAACATGAAGGATTTATCGATGGGACTCGCCTGGATTGGGATCATCGCCTATGCCTTACAAATTTACTTTGATTTTTCCGGATACAGCGATATGGCGATTGGACTTGGATTGATGTTTGGGTTCCATTTTCTTGAGAACTTTAACTATCCCTATATCTCAAAATCTGTCTCTGAATTTTGGCGTCGTTGGCACATTTCGTTAGGTTCTTGGTTCCGGGACTATGTTTACATTCCACTTGGCGGAAATCGGGTCTCACCGTGGAAGCAGTATCGTAATCTCGGAATCGTCTGGATGCTGACCGGACTGTGGCACGGTGCAAGCTGGACGTTCGTTGCCTGGGGGGTCTACTATGGGATCTGGATCATGCTCGAGAAAGCATTCCTTGGGAAACTGTTGGCACGGGTTCCGGTGTTCGCGACCGTCTGGACACTCGTGCTTGTCTTAGTCGGTTGGGTCTTTTTCCGGGCAGAAACGTTCCCGGAAGCGATCACATACATCCAAGCGATGTTCGTCCCAGATGTGTTGTGGGATGACCGCGCCAGTTATCAACTCGTCCAAAATGGTGTCATCTTAACGCTTGCTTGTTTTGCTGCGACACCGATTCCAAAGCGGATCGGAGAACGATTTGTCGAGTCAGCGGGTAAGGTTGGACAGACAGTGCAGTATGGTTATGCGATGGTCTTGTTGTTTCTCGCGACATCGGCGCTTGTCGCAAGCACGTTCAATCCCTTTATTTATTTCCGTTTTTAGAAAGGAGAAGACGAAATGGCACAACCAATCGAACGTAAACCAACAGAAGTCGGTCAACCGTCCTCTTCCTTTGAACGGACGATGATGTGGCTGACGACAATCAGTTTTTTCGTCATCCTGATGACGATCGGGGTGGGGACGATCCTTCGGGAAGACCGGGGCAGTTCCCAGCTTGAAAATCGAGCGCTTGCTCAGTCCGTCGAGCCGACTGTCCAAGGCATTACTTCGGGTGACGACATGGTGAAGATGGAAAATTATTTCACGGACCAATTACTATTGCGCGGCACCTTTGTTGAGATGCAGGCAGGATTGTCTAAAAATGTCTTGCGGCAACCGTTTCGTAACGGCATTTACACGGCGAAAGACGGTTACTTGATTGAGCCGAGCCAAGCGGCGCAACCGGTCGTCCCTGACGCCTTTCAACAGTTCACGCAAGATGTTGGCCGTCCGGTCTTCTTTGCACTCGCACCGTCGAAAACCGTCATTGCAGAGCGGGACGGAATCATTCCAAGTTATGTCGCTTCGAATGCGGAACAACGGTACGAAACGATGCAAGCCGGGTTCACGAAAGCGGGCATCACATCGATTCCCCTCGACGCGTTACGGTTATCCGATTACTTTAAGACAGATCACCACTGGAATGTAGACGGCGCCTATCAAGCCTATGGTGAAATCATCCGGACGGTCGGGAAAATCGAACCGACGTTAAAAAAGGTTGAAGTGGACCCTGAATCAAAACGATCGTCGGAATATCCTTACTTTGGTTCACTCGCCCGCAAGACGACACTGGCGTATGCGAGCACAGGAGACATGATTGAATATTACGACGCGAATCAATTCAAGGGAATTGATGTCTGTTATGACAAGGCGTGTGGACAACCTTTGATTGATGAGCAGTTCATCAAGGAAGAAGGAGACTATGCCGATCGGTATGAAGTGTTCATGCGCGGCAACCACGGCATTTTATCGATGACATCGAAGACGAAGGGACCAAAATTACTTGTCCTCAAGGACTCGTTTGCGAATCCTGTCCTCCCATTTCTCGCCAAGAGTGCCAATCTGGAAGTCGTCGATATTCGGTACGTCACTAAAGATTTTGATGCTTCTGAATTCGCGAAGCAAAAAAACGTCGATGCCATCGTCTTTTTACACAATGCGAACATCGCTGGCTTGATGAAGACGTATCAGCAGAAATTGTAAGGGAGGTGCCGCATGAGATCACGTCTACGAAAAAAGCAACGGCCGATTGGCTGGCGAATCGTGAGTGCCGTGTTGTTATTGTTTGTCTTAACGATCAGTGCGACGACAGGATATGCATTTTTAAAATTTCAGCAAACAGCTGATGCGTTCATCACGCCATTAAAAGGGGAAAAAAAGCTTCCGCTCGAAGTGATGCAACCGGTCAATGTATTATTGATTGGAGTGGATGAACGAAAGAACGATCCAGGACGCGCCGATGCGATCATGTTGCTATCGTTTAACCCGAAAACAAAACAAGCAACCTCCCTTTCGATTCCACGTGATATGCAGGTGACGCTTAAAAACGGTGAGAAAACAAAAATCAATCACACGTATGCTTATGGCGGGGTCGAAGAGACGATTGAAACGGTCGAGCAGACGTTTGAGACTAAAGTCCCGTACTATGCCAAAATCAATATGGATGGATTGATTGAACTCGTTGATGCGGTTGGCGGGGTGACCGTTGACAATCCAGCTGCCTTCAGTTGGAACGATCGACGTCTGCAGAAGGACTACGCTGAAGGGAAAATCAAACTGGACGGACTCGAGGCGAGTGGATACGCGCGGATGCGAAAACAAGATCCGCTTGGGGACATGGGACGGCAAATCCGTCAACGTCAAGTGTTAGAGGCAGTCGGCATGAAACTTGCCGGTCCTGATGTTCTGACGAATTTAGAAGAAGTCAGTCGTGTCCTGAAAAATAACTTCAGTACGAATATCACGTTTTCAGAGGCGGCTCAACTGGCGCAAGAAAATCAAACCGGTTTTGAACGTCTAAAACCGTTGAAACTGGACGGTGAAGGATACATCGCGAGTGATGGTGTCTGGTATTTCTTTGCCTCGGATCAATCGATGCAAGAAGCCAGACAGGAAATCGATGAAGTGACGAAAAGTTAACGACACCACTGTCAACGACTGACGCAAGAGGGCATTCCTTTTGTGCAGTCTTTTTTAGTGTTCCTGTTGGTCCAAAAGTCTTATTTTCTTTAGCGGACTAAAATAAGCTTTGACAGAACTGCAGAACGAATGGAAAATGGAAATGAAAACGATTACATAAAACCAAGGAGGATACGGTATGAATCGATTGAAGTCAGTCTGTGCAGTTGTGCTAACGTTTGCACTGATATTTAGTTTATTTCCAGTAAACGGTTTGGCACTGGAAAAAGGAAAATCGACACTCGTCATCATTCACTATAAAGAGGATAAAACGTCACAAAAAGATTGGAATCTCTGGTTATGGGCCAATGGACCGGATTACTTCCCGAATAAGGCACACGCTTTTAATGGCGAGGATGCTTATGGAAAGATCGCAGCTTATGAATTTCCAGTCGATCAACCGGAAAAAATTGGTTTCATCGTCCGGGATGACGATTGGAACAAAGATGCTGGTTCAGAAAGCGACCGGTTCATCACAAAAGACATGATCAAAGACGGCGTCGCAGAAGTGTGGATCGAGTCAGGTAGTAAAGAGGTATCACCTGTCAATCCAACGGGTGGTAGTGACGTCGAATCCGTCAATACGAATATTCATTATTACCGTTACGATAATGATTATGACAAGTATGGAGTATGGGCATGGCCAAATGCTCAAGACGGAAAACGGTTTGAATTCGACGCTCAAGATGAGTTTGGTGCTGTTGCCAACGTCACACTGGCGAACACGACAAAGGAACGTCTTGTCGGAATCATTCCTCACATCGAAGGCTGGTCGGAAAAAGACGGCGCGGATCGTTTTTATTACGCGGGAGCAAAAGACATTTGGCTGATCGAAGGCGATCAGACCGTGTATTACGGTAAACCGGACATCGACCGGACACCAAAATTCACAAGCTTTTTAGCCGATGATTTTAAGAAGATGACGCTCAAAACGAATTCACCGATGACGGCAGAGGATCTGAAAACATTAACGTTCAAAGGTCTTAACAATCCGGTCGTGAAACAGGTAGATGCGAAAACACTTGAAGTCACGGTAGCATCGGACATTGATCTCGCGAATATCGTCACCGTGTCACATCCGGTGTTTGGCGAAGGAATCTTAGAAGCAGGGAAAATCTTGCGTTCCGATGCCTTCGATCAAAAATATGCGTATGACGGTAAACTCGGCACTTCGTACCAAAAAGGCAAAACGACGTTCCGTGTCTGGGCACCGACTGCCCAAGCTGTTGAACTCGAGCTGTACAAGTTACCGAAAAAACAAGCGGCAACAACAAAAGATATCGTCCGTGAAGTCAAGATGGTCCGTGGCGACCGTGGTGTCTTTACGGTCACCGTCAAAGGAGACCTTGACGGAACAGGGTACACATATGAAGTCAAACATGCCAAAGAAACGACACGGGCAGTTGATCCGTATGCGACGGCTGTTGCTGTCAACGGGGACCAAGGGGTTGTCGTCGATTTAAATGAAACAGATCCAAAACGTTGGACGAAAACAAAAATGCCATTAAAACAAGCGACGGATGCCATCATTTACGAAACACATGTCCGTGACTTGTCGATGTTCGACGTCACGGGGACTACGTATGATTCAGGCATCAAACAAAAAGGGAAATATCTTGGCGTCGTCGAACCCGGCACACGTTTGATGAAAGACGGCAAAAAAACAAAAACGAAGACCGGTCTTGATCACTTAAAAGAACTCGGAATCACCCATGTCCAGTTCATTCCTGTGTATGATTTCAATACGGCTTCTGTTGATGAGACAAATCCACTCAAAACATACAACTGGGGCTATGATCCGAAGAACTATAATGCACCAGAAGGTTCGTACGCAACCAATGCCTATGATCCGAAAGTCCGGATCAAAGAGATGAAACAGATGATTCAAGGGTTACACGACAACGGATTACGTGCCGTGATGGATGTCGTCTACAATCATATGTTTGACGCAAAAGCCTCGAACTTGGATAAAATCGTTCCAGGGTATTACTACCGCTACACAGAAGGCGGCGATTTAGCGAATGGAACGGGTGTCGGTAACGATACGGCTTCTGAACGGAAGATGATGCACAAATTGATCGTCGATTCGGTTGACTACTGGGCAAAAGAATACCGTTGGGATGGATTCCGCTTCGATTTGATGGGGATTCATGATGTCAAAACGATGAATGCCGTCAAACGGACGACAGCGAAAATTGATCCGTCGATCCTCGTCTTTGGGGAAGGTTGGAGTTTAAGCACACCACTCCCGGAAGCGGACAAGGCCAATCAGACGAATGCCAAACAGATGCCGGGTATCGCACATTTCAACGATAACTTGCGTGATGCGATCAAGGGCAGTGTCTTTGAAGATACGGAAGCTGGTTTCGTCAACGGCAAGACGGGTCTTGAAACACGAATCAAACGCGGAATCGTTGGTGAGATCGCCTACAACAAAGACATCACCGGATTTACAGCAGAACCGGGTCAAGCGATCACGTATGTCGAAGCCCACGATAACCACACATTATGGGATAAGTTGAACTTAACGAACCCGACGGATACAGATGCAACGAAAACCAAAATGCACCGTCTCGCGTCAGGTATTTTACTGACGTCACAAGGAACAACATTCATCCACGCAGGGCAGGATTTCATGCGGACAAAAGGTGGCGACCACAACTCGTACAAGTCACCGGACTCCGTCAACCAGCTCGACTGGAAACGAAAAATGGATCGTCAAGCCGATGTCGATTACATGAAAGGACTGATCCAAGTCCGAAAAGCGAACCCAGCGCTTCACTTAGGTTCAGCAAAAGACATCCGACGTTATCTGACGTTCAACGACGCACCGGAACAGGTCGTTGCCTATCAGTTAGCGGATGAGGCACCACAGCAAAAAACTGACCTCTACGTCGTCCACAATGCGAAACGTCAAGCGGTCAAGATGACGTTACCAAAAGGGACATGGCATGTGATCGTCGATGGTAAGACGGCAGGAACGAAAACACTTAAAAAAGTGTCTGGTAGCCTTACGGTCGATCCGCTCAGCTCGTACGTATTAAAAAAATAAAGACTAAAAAACGAGCCGCCCCTGTGAATGACTCACAGGGGCGGCTCGTTTTTTAGAATCAAGGAAAAATTAAGCGTAACGCTCGTCTTCTTCCTCTTCTTCTTTTAGGTTATCTTTTTCTGATTTCGCAACGATGACAGCACAGGCGGCGTCACCTGTAATGTTGACGGCCGTCCGCATCATATCAAGCAGACGATCGACACCGATGATCAAGGCGATCCCTTCGACAGGGAGGTTAACCGATTGCAGGACCATCGTCAACATGACGAGACCAACACCCGGTACACCAGCCGTTCCGACAGACGCAAGTACGGCAGTCAAGACGACCGTCGCCAGTTGCGCAGGTGATAAATCAACTGCATAGACTTGGGCAATAAAGACGGTTGCGACCCCTTGCATGATCGCCGTTCCATCCATATTGATCGTCGCACCGAGCGGTTGGACGAAACTGGACACAGAACGCGGAACCTTCAGTTCACGCTGTGCTGTTTGCATCGCAACCGGTAACGTCGCGTTCGACGATGAGGTTGAGAAGGCAAACAACATGACAGGAGCAAACTTTTTGAAGAAGAAAAACGGGTTCATCTTTCCGAGCAACGAGACAGTTGAGCCGTACGTCAACAAGGAATGAACGACAAGTGCCAAGATAACGACTCCCATATAGAGTGCCATTGCTTTCAGTGAATCAAATCCTTGTGCACCGACGGCCGAAGCGATCAAAGCAAATGCGCCGAGCGGTGCCATCTTCATGACGAGACCGATCAAGTACGTCATCAAGTCGTTACCTTGTTCGATGAACGAACGTAACGTCGAGGCCTTGCTACCGAGGAATGTAATCCCAAACCCGATGAAAACGCTGAAGACGATCAGTTGTAACATGTTGCCTTCTGCCATCGAAGCAATCGGATTCGTCGGGAACATCCCGACGATCGTATTGATCAGGCTGGTATCCGGTAGATTTCCTTGATCATACTTTAAATTGTCTGTCGCGAAATTCCCGAACGTCCCTGGTTTGATTAATAAAGCCAAGCCAAGGGCGATGACGATCGCAACAGCCGTCGTCGTCATGAAATAGCCGATTGCCTTTCCGCCGACACGGCCAAGTTCTCTTGGATTCCCAAGGCCCATGACACCAAGTGAAATTGAAAAGAAGACGATCGGTACGACAAGCATCTTGATCAGGTTCAAGAAAATCGTCCCGATTGGTTGGAGCGCATACTTATTCAATCCTTCATAGATTGATTTGTCCGGTAATGTCGCGAGAATGATTCCGAGGACAATCCCGAGAACCAATCCCCAAATGATTCGTTTGGCTTCTTTCATAAATGAGAACAACTCCTTTTTCAGATAACTGTTTATATTTTGACACATCATTCACTGTTTTGACAAAACATTTCATAAATATTACGGAAGCGCTTACAAAATATTTCGGTTTTTTTCAGCAAAAAATCATGAATCTGTTGTAAATAATCAGGCGACGTGAGAGGATAGAAAAGAACAAAAAGGAACATCTCAGGAATAGATTAAAACCGGTCAATCAACTATTGACCATTTTGTATATTCCTACTATAATGTTGTATGACGTGTCTGACACGTTTCCTTTAGTCGGTAATATCGGAGGGAGGGAAAACTAGTGGAAACTCGTGTACGTAAAAATGAATCACTTGAAGACGCACTTCGTCGCTTCAAACGTGGTGTTTCAAAAGATGGTACGCTTGCTGAAGTTCGTAAACGTAAACACTACGAAAAGCCAAGTGTAAAACGTAAGCTTAAATCGGAGGCTGCGCGTAAGCGTAAGAAGTTCTAACGTTAGAGAGGGTGTATCCTCATGAGTCTTCAAGAGCGTTTGACAGTGGATATGAAGGAAGCCATGCGCGCGCGTGAGAAAGATCGTCTCACGACGATTCGGATGGTGAAGTCGTCCCTGCAAAATGAAGCGATTAAACTCGGTAAGCAAGAATTAACTGATGAGGAAGAGCTAACTATACTCTCACGTGAGATGAAACAGCGCAACGACTCCCTCCGAGAATTCGAACGCGCTGATCGTCACGACCTCGTCGAGAAGATTCAAGCAGAGATAATCGTGCTCGAAGCTTATATGCCAAAACAACTTTCTGAAGAAGAAGTCCAGGAAATCATCGATGCAGCGATTGCGAAGACGGGTGCCTCGGCTCCTTCTGATATGGGGAAAGTAATGGGGATCGTCATGCCGCAACTTAAAGGTAAGGCGGACGGTGCCTTGATTAATCGTCTTGTTAAACAACAATTACATTAATCGGTTTTAAAAGGTGTCCTGCGGGACGCCTTTTTTTTTTTTTTTTTTTGAGTTATTAGAATTTTCGGAACTTAAAAGAGTTCTGAAACCTTTTTTGAGATGAAAGCGTATATAATAATAGTAACAACGAACCATGCTCAGAATGAAGAAACATCGTATGTCGTCTGATTCCGATGAAAAAGGGGTGAACGAAGTAATGTCTTTTAGCTTAGGGATGATTTTAGCGGTCTTCATGATCGGTGTCATCATGTTGCTGATCGAAATATTCGTGACAGGATTCGGTATTTTTGGTGTGCTTGGCATCGGTGCTGTCCTCGCGAGTTTAATCATGGCCGGAGCAACGGTTGGTCAAGTTGGTCTCGCGATAGGATTGGCAGTTTTTTTATCACTCGCTGCTGGGTTTTGGGCGTATCGTCGGATTAAATCAAACCAATCGCTCTTATGGAGAGGCTTGATTTTGACGGATTCGACATCGTCGGAAAAAGGATATCTATCTCATCAAGACAAAGAACAACTGCGCGGTAAGGTCGGGATTAGTTTGACCCAGCTTCGCCCTGCAGGAACGATTGAAATCGACGGGAATCGTGTCGACGCCGTCACAGAAGGTAGTTTCATCAACTCGGGCGAACAAGTCGTCGTCCAAGACGTCACCCACGGACGAGTCATCGTTCGAGTCCAAAAAACGAAGGAGGAGTCACTCACATGACACCTGAACTATTGACCATTTTACTCATATCGGGAGGAATACTTATTTTCCTCGCAATCTTCTTTACGCTTGTCCCCATTCCACTCTGGATTAGCTCGCTCGCTGCTGGAGTCCGTGTCTCAATCTTCACGTTAGTCGGGATGCGACTGCGTCGTGTCACACCATCAAAAATCGTGAATCCATTAATCAAAGCCGTCAAGGCCGGCATCGACCTCAATACAAACCAACTGGAAAGTCATTACCTGGCCGGTGGTAACGTTGACCGTGTCGTTAACGCCTTGATTGCGGCACACCGGGCGAACATCGAACTAAGTTTCGAACGAGCGGCCGCGATCGATTTAGCTGGGCGGAACGTTCTTGAAGCCGTACAGATGTCCGTTAACCCAAAAGTCATCGAAACACCATTCATTGCGGGTGTTGCGATGAACGGGATTGAAGTAAAAGCAAAAGCGCGGATCACGGTTCGGGCCAACATCGACCGTTTAGTTGGTGGTGCGGGTGAAGAAACTGTCATCGCGCGTGTTGGTGAAGGTGTCATCTCGACGATTGGTTCGTGTCAGGATCAAAAAGAAGTGCTCGAAAATCCTGAAATGATTTCTCGGACCGTCCTTGCGAAAGGTCTGGATTCAGGAACAGCGTTTGAAATCCTCTCGATTGATATCGCGGACATCGATATCGGTAAAAACATCGGAGCGGTTCTTCAGACGGATCAGGCGGAAGCCGACAAAAACATCGCCCAAGCGAAAGCCGAAGAACGTCGTGCCATGGCGATTGCAAGCGAACAAGAAATGAAATCACGTGTCGAAGAAATGCGCGCCAAAGTCGTGGCGGCAGAAGCAGAAGTCCCACTTGCGATTGCAGAAGCATTACGTGACGGCAACTTCAGCGTGATGGATTATGCCAACTACTTGAACGTGACAGCTGATACGAAAATGCGTCAAGCGATTGGTGGTCAATCTTCGCCGAATGACTCACAATAAAGGGTGATCTAGGATGGAAAGTTTAATTTGGGTCGGATTGATGATCGCCTTTGGTGTCATCTCTGTCATCTCCAAGGCAGCTGATCAGAAAAAAACGAGTTCTTCAACACGAGTTCCCTCGAAGGAATTTGGCGACTATGTCAAAAAAATGGTCGATCAGGTCGAAACGCGGTTACCGGAGGAACGTGATCTGCCTCCTGCGATCAAGCGGAAACAACAAAAACAAACACAACCGGTCAAACATCAACGGACTGAATTGCAACAACGATTGGATGAACGAGATCGTCTGAAAGCACAAAAACAACAGTCGAAATCGAACATCGGTAAAATCACGGGGAGTATTGCAAGCGATGAGATTGGTACACGACGTAATCGGCAAAAGGGTATGCATACGACACAGGAAGAAATTCGCCAAGCCATCATTTGGAGCGAAGTCCTTGGACCGCCGGTTTCGAAACGTTCCTCGAAAACGCCGCCTCGTTGAAAAAAGTGATCCTCGTTTTTTTACGAGGGTCACTTTTTTGCTTCAAGGAGCCGTCTGTTAGTGGTCACGATGAACCGCTGGGAATCAAGATGCGGTAAAACTAGGAAACAACGTGTTGGGGATGGGTTTTTCTTTCCATCTATTCTTTGGAAATGCTAAAGTGGACTAGAATAGACTTATAGAGATGACATACTGTTATCCATCATTAGGAGGCCAATCATAACGTGATATTTAATGAAAGAATCCCATTTGCATTTTCGAATTCAGAACAGATTCAAGCATTCGTAGGACCGAACGATGCCGTACTAAAAACGATGGAAGCGGAACTGGATGTGCAACTGACACCCCGGGGAGATGAATTACTGGCGCAGTCAGAAGAAGAACGGTCTGTTATTTTAGCTAAACAGGTGGTCAGTGTCTTAAAACAGCTTGTTGATCGAGGTGCTGTCTTGACGGAACGTGATGCAACCAGTGCGATTCAACTCGCTCGACAAGATCGTGTGGATGAATTACTGGAATTGTACGATACGGTCATTCATACGAATCATAAAGGAAAACCGCTGCGTGCCAAAACACTTGGGCAGGCCCGTTATGTCCGGGGGATCGAAAAATGTGACCTGACGTTTGGGATCGGACCAGCCGGGACCGGGAAAACGTATCTTGCCGTCGTCATGGCGGCACGTGCCTTGAAGGAAGGGTACGTCAAACGACTGGTGCTAACACGACCAGCGGTAGAAGCAGGTGAGAATTTAGGGTTTTTACCAGGTGACTTAAAAGAAAAGGTCGATCCGTATTTGCGTCCGCTCTATGATGCGTTACATGATGTTCTCGGAGTCGAGCATACCGCCCGTTTGCTGGAACGTGGTGTGATTGAAATCGCGCCGCTCGCCTATATGCGGGGACGGACCCTCGAGCACGCCTTTGTTATTTTAGACGAAGCACAAAATACGACACGAGAACAAATGAAGATGTTTCTGACACGTCTCGGATTCCATTCGAAGATGATCGTCACAGGCGATTTGACACAAGTCGATTTACCGCGCGGGAAGGCATCCGGTTTACAAGAAGCCTTAAACTTACTCGGAAATGTCCGGGGCATTCACTTTGAACACTTCAGCTCGGCTGATGTCGTCCGACATCCACTTGTTCGAAAAATCATTGATGCGTATAGTCAAGAACTCGGCTAACACGCAATAGGTGAGTCTTAGGGTGGAAAGGAGACGAACGAATGCGGAAAGTAGGTATATGGATTGGTCTGTTGACGCTTGGGTTTTATATCATCATCTCAACGATGATGTATGTCAGTGTCCGACCGGAAGCGTTATCGGCAGAACCATTTTCGATTGCGGAAGAAGATATCCGGTCACCGCTGACGATTGAAGACCGTGAAGCAACACGGTTACTCAAAGAAAATACCGTCGCAGCAATCGACAGTCAATATACGATTAAACAAGAATACGCAACACAGCAGATTGATAAAATCGAACAGCTGTTTGCGGGTCTTAAAGGTATCAAGCAGGCAGAAGATATCGGACGAATCAAACAGCGTCTCCGAGGGACGGAAGCTGCTGACTTGCTACAGGATGATGAGTTACGTTTGCTTGCAACGTCATCGAACTCGGTCCGAAGCACGGTCCGTGACGTCGTCATTACGGCGATTGAAGAAGCGATGCGGCAACGGATTTCTTCTGACGGTGGTGAAGTCTCAGAAGCCCGTGAAAATGCACGACTTGACATTGAACGGTCGCCGTTGTCATTTTCGATGAAGGCAGTTGGAAAAACGTTGACCGATCAATTGATCGTGACGAACTACGTCTATGATCCGGAAAAAACAGAACAACTACGTAAGCAGACGAACGAAAAAGTCGAACCCGTACTGATCTCTGAAGGTGAAGTCATCGTCAAACGTGGAGAAGTCATTTCTCAGGATGCGTACCGGCAACTGCAACTCGTTGGATTGATTTCTGATCGTCAATCCTTTAAGCCGCTGCTTGGGACATTGATTTTAAGCGCACTGATGACTATATTATTATTCGGATTCATCGGTCGTTCGAATCTCCGTTATGCGAAGATGGGTAAGGTGAAACTATTTAGTCTCGTCTATCTAGTCGTCATTCTCCAACTCATCGTCACATACGGGATGGCGTTTTTAGCGGATGACATCAATCCAGCTCTCTATCTACTGACACCAACAGCTTTTTCAGCACTTGTCCTACGTAATTTGCTGAACGAACGAATTGCCTTATCGAGTACACTGTTCATGGCGCTAGCGGGGACCTTTTTCTATAGTGTGAATCAGAACTTCAGCTTTAACATTGCGATTTATTTATTGGTCGGGGGATTGGTTGCGACGTATTTTCTGCGGTCCAGCTTGTCGCGCCGACGGATTTTCATCAGCAGTTTGACGATTTCTGCGGCCAATATCGCTGTGTTCCTCGCGTTTGTCTTAATGCGTAGTGGGCAACTGGAACTAAAAGAAACATCGATTTTGATAGGGTTTGCGATTGCAAGTGGCGTCTTAAGCGCAATCTTAGCCATCGGATTATTGCCGTTCCTTGAGATGACGTTTGGTATCTTGGCGCCCACCCGTCTTCTTGAACTACTAAATCCGACGCATCCGTTACTGAAAAAATTATTGGTCGAGGCACCCGGAACCTACCATCACAGTATGATGGTCGCGAACCTGGCTGAGACAGCTTGCGAAGCGATTGGGGCCGATGGATTATTGGCGCGTGTTGGAGCTTACTATCATGATTTAGGCAAAACCCGTCGTCCACTCTACTTCATTGAAAATCAACATGGTCTTAATCCGCACGATCGTCTGAAGCCGGAAGAGTCGGCACGCGTCATCCTGGCGCATACGGACGATGGAGTTGAACTGTTGGAAGAAGCAAAATTACCGAGTGTCATCGTCGATATTTGCCGGGAACATCACGGGACCTCGTTATTACGTTATTTTTACGTCAAGGCGACGGAACAAGGGGAGGTCGACGAAGCCGATTTCCGGTATACTGGTCCAAAGCCACAATCGAGAGAAGCGGCTGTCATCATGATTGTCGATTCGATCGAAGCGGCGGTTCGTTCCATGAAAGCACCGACTGAAACAGGAATTCAAGAATTGGTCAAAAAAATCATTCGTGAAAAGTTACTCGATGATCAATTTTCAGAATGTGACATGACGACACGTGATATTTATCGCGTCGGTGAGAGTGCGTGCCACACATTATCTGGACTTTTCCATGAACGAATTGAATATCCTGAATTAAAGAAAGAGGAACTGACATGAACATTTATACAACAGATGAAGGTACATTGTTGACGGAAGATCAGATGAAGTTGGTCGAGTCGATTTTAGTCTATACGGCAACGGAAGAAGAGGTGGAACAAAACAGTGAATTGTCGGTCACATTTGTGACAAATGATGAAATTCAGCAGATTAACCGGGAGTGGCGTGGGAAAGACCAAGCGACAGACGTCATCTCGTTTGCGATGGATGAACTCGGAGAGGATGAAATCGATTTTCAACTGCTTGAAGACGAACCGGTTGTCCTCGGGGATTTAATCATCTCGGTCGAACGATGCCGGGAGCAGGCCGCGGAATACGGTAATCATTTTGAACGGGAACTTGGATTTTTAGCCGTGCATGGTTTTTTGCATCTGCTCGGGTATGATCACATTGAAAAAGCAGATGAAGACATCATGACAAAGCGTCAGGAGGAAATCCTGCATCACTTCGAGTTGTATCGAGGAAAATTGTGAAGACGTGGTGGTTACCGTTTGTTCATGCGATGAACGGGATACGCCAAGCTGTCAAGGAAGAACGGCATATGAAAGTCCACTTCCTGATTGGTCTGATTGTTTTACTCGTTGCCTTTTACTTACCACTGACTTCGACGGAACGGGCCATCTTGTGTTTAACGGTGGGGGTCGTGCTCAGTGCGGAGATGTTTAACACGGCATTCGAGCGAACCGTCGATCTCGTGACACAAGAGTGGCATCCGTTAGCCAAAGCGGCGAAAGACATCGCGAGTGGTGCCGTTCTTGTGTTGGCGCTTACATCAATTGCGATTGCACTATGCATCTTCGTTCCATATTTGGTACAATAAGAATCCGGCCTTTTTTGGCCAACAAAGTTGCTAAAAGGGGAAAAATGACATGAAAACAGAACAATTACTCGAACAAGCGAAACTCGCACGCGAAAAAGCATATGTTCCTTATTCAAAATTCCAAGTCGGCGCTGCCTTGCTTACGAAAGACGGACAAGTATTCCACGGTTGTAACATCGAAAATGCAGCATACGGTCTTTGCAACTGTGCTGAACGGACGGCTATCTTCTCTGCATGGGCACAAGATGCACGTGAATACGCAGCGATGGCTGTCGTGGCAGATACAGAAGGACCTGTTGCACCATGTGGACAGTGTCGCCAAGTCTTATTTGAGATGTGTGATGCCGATATGCCTGTCTACTTGACGAACCTGACGGGTGATGTCACGGAAACGACGGTTGGTGCCCTCCTACCAGGTGCATTCACGAAGGGAGATCTTCATGTTTAAAGAAGGATTTAAATCAGGATTCGTCTCGATCATCGGTCGTCCGAACGTCGGGAAATCAACATTCTTGAACCGTGTGATTGGTCAAAAAATCGCCATCATGTCGGATAAACCACAGACGACACGGAATAAGATTCAAGGTGTCTACACGACAGACGACTTGCAGACGATTTTCATTGATACACCAGGGATCCATAAACCAAAACACAAACTCGGTGATTTCATGATGAAGGTCGCAACCAATGCGTTGCGTGAAGTCGATGCGATTCTCTTCATGATTAATGTGACGGAACCTAAAGGAAAAGGGGATGAGTTCATTATCGAGAAGCTAAAAGATCTCGATACACCAATCATCCTCGTCATGAATAAAGTTGACTTGATTCATCCAAACGACATCCCGCCAATCATCGAATCGTATCAAAACGAATTGGATTTTGCGGCAGTCGTCCCAATTTCGGCGCTCCAAGGTAACAACGTCGAACCTCTTTTACAAGAGATCGCGAAAATCCTTCCAGAAGGACCAATGTATTACCCGGCAGATCAAATTACCGATCACCCGGAACGGTTTATCATCTCGGAGATGATTCGTGAGAAAGTCTTGCAAAAGACGCGTGACGAAGTCCCGCACTCGATTGCTGTGGCGATTGATCAGATCAAGACACGGGAAGACGGCAACATGGTCGACATCCATGCGACGATTTTGATTGAGCGTGATTCACAAAAAGGAATCATCATCGGTAAACGTGGTGCCTTGTTAAAAGAAATCGGGTCAGAAGCCCGGACGGATATCGAGATGTTACTCGGGACAAAAGTTTACCTCAACCTTTGGGTGAAGGTGCAAAAAGACTGGCGGAACAAAGCCGGACAATTGCGTGAACTCGGTTTCCGGGACGACGAGTATTAAGCGATGATTGATAAGGCGGAAGGGCTTGTATTACGCACGGTCGTGTATGGTGAATCAAACAAAATCATTACGCTGTTAACACGTGAATATGGCAAGCTCGCCGTCATGGCCCGTGGTGCGAAAAAACCAGGCAGCCGTTTTAACGCTGCGAGTCAACCGTTCATTCGGGCGGTTTACGTGTATCCACGTTCACGTGGTCTCGGTCAATTGAAGTCAGCCGATGTCATTACCGGATATTCGAACATCCGCCAAGATGTTTTTTTGATGGCCTATGCGATGTATGTCCTGGAACTGGCGGATAAGGCACTGGATGAACGGGTACCGCAACCGGCACTGTATGACTTGTTCGTTGATGGTCTAGAGGCGATGAACGAAGGACTTGATCCGGACGTCGTCTCGTTTATCATCGAACTTCGATTACTTCGGCATCTAGGAATTGCGCCACATCTAAACGGCTGTACGATTTGCGGCAGTGCCGAAGCGCCATTCGCGTTTTCACTGAACCACGGTGGCTTATTGTGCAGGCGGCATCGGCACGAAGATGAGCATGCTGTCTATTTGACGGAATCGGTCGCTAAGATGCTCTATGTATTTTCCGTCTATGATTTTTCCCGGATCGGTAAGGTTGAAGTGAAGCCGGAAACAAAACGTTTGTTACGGCAAATCATGGATGCTTATATGGAACGGTACAGTGGTCTTCGTCTTCGTTCGAAACGGGTTCTGGATCAATTACTCAATCTCGGAGACGATTGACAGACTGGTCGATCGTTCGGTAGAATAAGTGCGGAAGAACTAACTAAACGAACACGATGAGAAAAAGGAGTAACACCTGACGTTCAGTCAAGCGATTTCGGGATAGTGTGAGCCGAAAATGAATTAGGTGTGAACGGCATTTTTGAGTGTTCCTGATCAAAGAGTGGCATGCTTGTCATGCAAGTAGGGTGGAACCGCGGGCTTGTCTCGTCCCTATGTACAACCTTGTTGTACATAGGGACGTTTTTGCGTTCCCGCATAAATTTGGAGGTGGAAGTCTTGAAGATGACAGTACAGGAAATGATCTTAACACTGCAAAAGTTTTGGGCTGAACAAGGCTGCTTGACGATGCAGGCATATGATGTGGAAAAAGGTGCCGGGACGATGAATCCGATGACATTTTTACGGAGTCTCGGACCAGAACCATGGAACGTCTGTTACACAGAACCATCACGACGACCGGCGGATGGACGTTACGGAGAAAATCCGAATCGTTTGTATCAACACCATCAGTTCCAAGTCATCATGAAACCGTCACCGGATAACATTCAGGAATTGTACTTACAAAGTCTTGAACTGCTTGGGATCAATCCGCTTGAACACGATATTCGTTTTGTTGAGGATAACTGGGAGAATCCGACGTTTGGTGCAGCGGGTCTCGGATGGGAAGTTTGGTTAAACGGAATGGAAATCACGCAGTTCACCTATTTCCAACAAGTCGGTGGGATCGAATGCAGTCCGATTGCTGTTGAAATCACGTACGGAATCGAACGTCTCGCGTCCTATATCCAGGACGTCGAAAGTGTGTTTGATTTAGTGTGGACGGACGGATTCAAATATGGCGATATCTTCTATCAGCCGGAATTCGAGCATTCAAAATATACGTTTGAGACATCGGATGTCGACTTGTTGTTTACATTGTTTGATCAATACGAAAAAGAAGCAAACCGAGCGCTTGATGAAAATCTGGTGTTCCCAGCCTATGACTATATCTTGAAGTGTTCACATGCCTTTAATCTATTGGATGCCAAAGGTGCGATTTCCGTCACGGAACGGACAGGGTTCATTCATCGTGTAAGAAACATGTCACGCCGTTGTGCACAAAGCTTCATCGAAGAACGGGAACGGTTGGGATTCCCATTGATTAAATCGAAAGCAGGTGAATCGCATGCATGAATTATTACTTGAAATCGGTCTTGAAGAAATGCCGGCTCGTTTTGTCCTGCAGTCGGAAACACAATTAAAGGACCGGATTAAGACGTTCTTGAAAGAAGCGCGGATTACGTTCGAGACGATTGAATCGTTTTCGACACCACGCCGTCTTGCGGTCCTCGTCACGGGTATGTCGGAGCGTCAAACGGACTTAGAAGAAACGTTGAAAGGTCCTGCTAAGCGGATTGCTCAGGACGAAGAAGGTAACTGGACCAAAGCGGCACAAGGGTTTGCACGTGGAAAAGGATTGACGACGGAAGACCTGTTCCTCAAAGAAGAAAAAGGTGTCGAATACATCTTTGCGACACGCAAAGAAGTAGGGCAGGAAACAGCGACATTGATGCCGGGATTAAAACAGATCGTCGAAGCGATGTCCTTCCCGAAAAACATGCGTTGGAGTACCCAGTCCTTACGTTACATGCGTCCGATTCGTTGGATGATTGCCTTGCTTGACGAGCAAGTCATACCGTTTGAAGTGGCCACTGTCGAGACGGGACGGACGTCACGCGGACATCGTTTCCTTGGTCAAGACATCACGATCTTACGTCCAAACGCGTATGTCGAGGCGCTCGCAGCAGAACATGTCATCGTCAGTTATGACAAGCGTCGTCAGATGATTGAAAAACAAATTCAAACATTGAGCGAACAGGAAGGTTTTGACGTGCCAATCGACCCAACCCTTCTCGAAGAAGTGACGAATTTGGTCGAATATCCGACTGCTCTGTTTGGTGCGTTTGATGAAGCCTATCTCGAACTACCGGAAGAAGTGCTCATCACGACGATGAAAGAACATCAACGGTATTTCCCAGTGAAGAAAGACGGAACATTATTACACTATTTCGTCACGGTCCGTAACGGAAATGCAAATCATCTGGAGAACGTCGCACGTGGTAACGAAAAGGTCATCCGGGCACGTCTTGCGGATGCCCAGTTCTTCTATGAAGAAGATAAAAAAGCGGATATCGATGCGCAGGCAGCACGGTTGGATAAAATCGTCTTCCATGAAAAACTCGGAACGACAGGCGAAAAAGTCCGCCGTGTTCGTGAGATGGCCTTACAACTTGCCGATCGTTTCGGAGCAGAACAGGCTAAAGTGGAACGCGCCGGAACAATCTATAAGTTTGATCTCGTCAGTCAAATGGTCTACGAGTTTACAGAACTCCAAGGGATGATGGGCGAACGTTATGCCAACATGAAAGGCGAAGATGCAGAAGTTGCAGCATCGATTCGTGAACATTACTTACCACGGTTTGCTGGGGATGAAAGTCCAAGCACGGCAACGGGAACAGTATTAGCTGTTTTGGATAAGATGGATAGCGTCGCCGGTTTCTTTGGTGTTGGTATGATTCCAAGTGGTTCTGCTGACCCTTATGCGTTACGACGCCAAGCGCAGGGGATCGTTCAGATTCTTTCAGACCGTCAGATTGACATGACGTTGTCGGAACTGATTGAATTCGTTGTCGCGGCACAACTAAAAGCAGGGCTTTATCAAGCCGATGCAGAACAAGTAAAAGCAGCGATGGAAGACTTCTTCAATCAGCGCCTGAAATTCCGTCTGTCGGAAAAAGGTCATCGTCATGATGTGATTGAAGCGGCACTTGAACCCCAGTTGACGGTCGAAGCAAATGAAAAACGAGCAGCGATGCTCGAACAGGCGACGCAACGTCCGACGTTTAAGAAAACGGTCGAACAGCTCAGCCGTGTCTTGAACATTTCGAAAAAAGCGGAGACCGTGGTCACTGTCGATCCGACACTTTTTGAAAATGAAGCGGAACGTGCGTTGCATGAACAGATCGAACAGCTGATTCCAGAAATTGAAGCAGCCGTCGAAGTCTCTGACTATGAACGGGCGATTCAAGTACTCGAAGCTAGCGTGCCGACGATCACTGCCTATTTTGACGGGACGATGATCATGGCAGATGATGAAGCGGTTCGGACAAATCGCCTTAGCGAGATGAAACGATTTGCGACGGCAATCGAAAAAGTCGCACGATTCAATGCACTCACTTTAGTGTGAATAAAGGACGGATGAGCCGATGAAGTTAAATGAACGGCAGAAAAAAATACTCCAAATCGTCAAAGAAAATGGTCCGATCACAGGAGAGCAGATTGCGTCTGAACTCTCCTTGACCCGGGCGACCTTACGTCCGGATTTATCGATTTTGACGATGACAGGGATGCTAGAGGCACGTCCGCGCGTCGGCTATATGTATGTCGGTAAAAAAAATGCGTCGATGTTACACGAAAAACTGGATACGTTGACGGTAGGCGAATTCATGTCTTCTGCGAAAGTCATTCATGAAGGGATGACGGTGTATGATGCGATTGTTCACTTGTTTCTCGAAGACGTCGGCTCGTTGTTCGTCGTCGGAAAAGATCATGCCCTAGTAGGCGTCTTGTCCCGAAAGGACTTTTTACGTGCTGCGATCGGGAATCAGGAGCTTGACTCGTTACCGGTCAACATCATCATGACCCGGATGCCGAACTTGACCGTTTGTGAAAAATCAGAGACGTTGATCGGTGCCGGAATGAAATTGATCGAAAAACAGATTGATTCGATGCCGGTCGTCGAACAAGTGGACGGGATCTTAAAAGTTGTCGGACGCATGACGAAAACGAATATGACAAAAGTATTAGTCGCATTAGCACGAGATGAAGAACTTTAAGAGGAGGTTCGCAGATGAGACAACGCATTTATGTAGTCAGTGACTCGGTTGGTGAGACGTGTGAACTCGTGGTGCGGGCAGCCGCGATTCAGTTTCCGGAACAGGCGATCGAAACCGTCCGGATTCCCTTCGTCGATGACGATCAAGTCATTTATGATCTTGTGTTACATGCGAAAGAAGAGCAGGCGACGATCGTTTATACGATCGTTCAAGCGACGCACCGGCGTCTGCTTGCGGAGACGGCGCATGCTCATGACGTCAAAGCAATCGATTTGTTAGGTCCTTTGCTCGATACGATGGAAGAACGCCTCGGCATGCAGCCGAAGGAAGAGCCGGGTTTGATTTACCGGCTAGATGAAGAATATTTCCGGAAAATCGAAGCGGTCGAATTCGCCGTGAAATACGATGATGGACGCGACCCGCGGGGAATCAAACGAGCGGACATCGTGTTGATCGGTGTGTCGCGCACATCGAAAACACCACTTTCTCAGTATTTAGCATTAAAACGATATAAGGTTGCTAATGTGCCGCTCGTCCCGGAATCGATTCCGCCAGAGGAACTGTTTGATATTCCAAAAGAAAAATGTTTTGGATTATTGATTTCTCCTGAAAAGCTGATTGATATTCGGATGGAACGGTTACGCTCACTTGGCTTGAAGCCGGAAGCCGCTTACGCGCAAATCGACCGGATTAATCGAGAACTCGACTATGCTAAAAAATTGTACGACCGGATTGGGTGTCAGGTCATCGACGTGACGAATAAAGCAGTCGAGGAAACAGCCAATTTAATCTTGACCGGGATTTCCGGCAAATCACATGACTAGTAAAGTGATGATTCACGTAGTATACTAATCTAGCTGCTTAAATGAGATGATGTAACTTTTCTAATGAAACGGAACGAGTATTCGTTCCGTTTCATTGCGGGTATATGTATATAAACGTTCGAAAGGAGAGGTGACCGATTGAAACGGCTTCCTGACGAATTGGTTGACCAAGTCCGACAAGCAACGGATATCGTTGAATTGATATCAGAACGTGTAGAATTAAAAAAACAAGGGAATCGTTATTCAGGGTTATGTCCATTTCATTCTGAAAAGTCCCCTTCTTTTTCTGTTTCTCCGGATAAAGGCATGTATTATTGTTTTGGTTGCGGAGCAGGGGGCAATGCGATTACGTTCGTCATGGAAACGGAAGGGATGAGTTTCCCAGAAGCCGTCACGAAGCTCGCAGATCGAACGGATATCAAATTACCAGAGTTTGAACGATCTGATCAAACGGAATCGACACCAGATCAAGAAAAGAAATACCGGATGCGGGAAGCTCACCGAATCGTAGCGGATTTGTATCATGAAGTCATGTTACAGACGGCTGCCGGTGATGTCGGGCGAGAATACCTGGAAAAACGGGGGATTCAAGAACCTGCCATGCGGGAATTCAAGTTAGGGTATGCACCTGATCAAGAACGATTCACAGTCGACTCGTTGGCAAGAAGAAATTTTGATCTGGATGAAATGGTAGAAGCTGGGCTGATTTCTGTAGGTAGAGATGGCGATTATCGCGATCGGTTCAATGGTAGGGTGGTATTTCCAATTTCAGATCGTGATGGCACGATTGTTGGATTCAGTGGACGCTCCATTGACGGAAGAGACCCGAAGTATGTCAACACAGCGGAAACCCCACTCTTTAATAAAAGTGAATTGTTATTTGGTTTTGCACAAGCACGTGGTGCGATGCGTAAAAGTAAGCAAGTAGTGCTAGTGGAAGGGAATTTAGATGTTGTACGTGTCGCTCAAGCGGGTATACCCTATACGGTAGCCTCTTTAGGGACGGCCTTGACACCGATCCATGCTCAAAATCTGGGGCGAATCGTCGATGAAGTCATTGTTTGTTATGACGGAGACAAAGCCGGGCGTGCCGCAACCTTAAAAGCGTTACGCCTGCTAGAAGACATTGCGGTCGATTGTTCTGTCATTCGTCTTCCGGATGAGGAAGATCCCGATTCTTTTATTGGGACACAGTCGGAAGAGTCCTTTCTTCGTTTAATCGAACAGGAGCGGATTTCAAGCCTTGAATTTAAATCTTTTTATTTTCGGCAAGGAAAAAACCTCCGATTAGAAGGAGAACGGGTCCGTTATATTGAAACTATGCTTGAGGAGATTGGTCGGACGGCCAATCCATTGTTACGCGACATCTATTTAGGGAAACTAGCGGAAGAGTTCCACTTGTCGAAAGAATCATTGCTGTCACAAGTTAAACCGTTGCAGACGCAACACATTAAACCAAAACAAGAACGACGGCAAGAGACACAAGTAGTTACCTCTTCCCCTCAAGACCGCACCTTCTCGAACTGGAAACGAGCAGAACGATTTTTGCTTGCGTATATGATTCGTTCAGAGGAAGTTGGCCTTGAGGTACGTGATCAGCTTGGTGTGGCATTTAACGATCCGGCCCATCAATTGATCGCAGGAAAACTATATGAATTTTACGGAGCAAATACCCCAGCGGATCCCGACCGGTTTCTGACGATGCTTCACGATGCTTCGCTTCAGCGAATCGTAGCCGATCTAGAGTTTATGTTAATGCCGGAATATGATCCGGATTTACTGAGTCATTATATTCGTGCCGTTCAAAACGAACGACAACGACGGATGCTGGACGAGGAAAAGTCGCAGTTAAGTCAACAAACAGATATCCGTGCTCAAGCGGAACTAATGCAGGCGATCATCGAACGGAAACGGCGTTTGAAAGATCGGTGACCTGTTGCATGATGTGGAAGGAGTGTATGGTTCGATGGCAGAAAAAGCAAGATCAGAAGCAGAAATACTCCGTCTCGCGAAGGATGAACTAATCGCGCTCGGACACAAGAATGGTGAACTATCGCATCAAAAAATCGAGGATAAACTCAGTTCGTTTGAATCGATGGATGCACAACAATTCGAAGAGTTCCTTCAATTGCTCGAAACCGAAGGCATCAAGGTCAACAACGATGGAACAGGGGACGACAAGGAAGAAGCCGACTTAAACGATCTATCTGTTCCGCCAGGTGTCAAAATCAATGATCCGGTCCGGATGTACCTGAAAGAAATCGGTCGAGTGGATCTTTTGAATGCAGAAGATGAGGTCGAACTCGCAAAACGGATCGAACAAAATGATGAAGAAGCCAAAAAGCGTCTAGCTGAGGCCAACCTGCGTCTTGTTGTATCGATCGCAAAACGTTATGTCGGTCGCGGCATGTTGTTCCTTGATTTGATTCAAGAAGGAAACATGGGATTGATCAAAGCGGTTGAAAAGTTTGATTATACTAAAGGATATAAATTCTCGACGTATGCCACGTGGTGGATTCGTCAGGCCATCACACGTGCGATCGCTGACCAAGCACGGACGATCCGGATCCCGGTTCATATGGTTGAAACCATCAATAAATTGATTCGTGTCCAACGTCAGTTGCTCCAAGATCTTGGACGTGAACCGACACCGGAAGAAATCTCAAAAGAGATGGAAATTACGCCGGAGAAAGTTCGGGAAATTCTCAAGATTGCTCAAGAGCCGGTTTCGCTCGAAACGCCAATCGGGGAAGAAGACGACTCACATCTCGGAGACTTCATCGAAGACCAAGATGCGACAGCACCTCAGGACGCAGCAGCGTATGAGTTGTTAAAAGAACAGTTGGAAGATGTACTCGATACATTAACGGATCGGGAAGAAAATGTCTTACGTCTGCGCTTTGGTCTGGATGACGGTCGGACACGTACACTTGAAGAAGTTGGGAAAGTGTTTGGTGTCACCCGTGAACGAATTCGTCAAATCGAGGCAAAAGCATTACGTAAATTGCGTCATCCAAGTCGTTCGAAACGTCTCAAGGATTTCCTCGATTAATTTTAAAGTGTGAAGAAAATATGAAATTTTAGTGAGAAGGGAGAAAAAGTTTTGTTTTTTTCTTCCTTCTCTGTTTTTTTTACAGTAGAATAGTAACGGGGAATACCATTCAGTCACCAACTTGGTTGGGTATAGAATATGGGGGGGAATCCAAATGCGTAATCCGTTAGTACCGTTCGCAGCGATTGCGATCATCGCCATCATCGCCATGATTTCATTGTCATACTTTGGGGTCGATCAGGTAAAACAAGCTGAAAAAGGTCCATCAACAGCTGAAATGAAGCCGGAAGATCTGTTTGCATCAAAAGGATGTACAGGATGCCACGGTGGAAATCTTGAAGGTGGAGCAGGTCCGAACTTAACTAAGATCGGCGCGAAGCTGAAAGAAGAAGAAATTAAAGAAATCGCAATCAACGGTAAAGGGCAAATGCCTGGTGGTCTTGCGAATGATGAAGAAGCCACTGTTTTAGCGAAATGGCTTGCTGAAAAGAAATAAGTCGATCAACATCTGTCTCTTCTCCGAGATAGATGTTTTTTGTTGTCCTGCTACATCAGGTGACTATTTCTTTTTTTCATCAATTCGGCTATTTTTAAAAGAGATTGAACAGAGGAAGGATGAAAGAAATGCAAACGAACGTCATACTCGACCAACGCTTACAAAAAGTAGTGTCCTATATTCCACAAGGGGCGGTCTTAGCAGACATCGGTTCGGATCATGCCTTTGTACCATGCTACTGCATCCAACAAAACCTAGTCGAACGGGCAATCGCGGGTGAGGTCAATCTTGGACCGATGGAAGCAGCGCAAGCACAAGTGGCGCTTGTCCAGCTAGAAGAAAAAATCGAGGTCCGACTTGGAAGTGGTCTCACAGTTTTAAGACCAGGCGAAGCGACGGCCATTACGATTGCTGGAATGGGCGGGACATTGATTGCGACGATTCTTGAAGAAGGAAAAACACATCTATCAGGAGAGGAACGTCTGATTCTCCAACCGAATGTTGATGCCGTTGATGTCAGAAAGTGGCTTTTAGCGAATGGATATGCCTTGTTATCCGAAGCGATCGTCAAAGAAAATGAAAAGATCTACGAAATTCTTGTCGCCCAAAAAGGCGAAGAGTCCTTATACGCCGATAATCTTGAACGACGGGAATGGGAACTGTTTTTTGGTCCTCAACTCACACGGGAAAAGGCGCCTGCTTTTGTGGAGAAATGGCAAACGGAAAAACAAAAACGGCAGTATATTCTAGAACAGATGCGTCGTGGAAATGATTCCGAAGTATTGCAGGGAAAAATCGAGACGATCGAGCGGCTGATTCAAAAAATGGACGAGGTGACGGGGTAATGGCGAACGGACAACAGATTATCGAACAATTCGAATCGTTTGCACCGAAGAAATTCGCTTTTGAAGGAGATCCAATCGGATTACAAATCGGAACACTGAACAAAGAAGTCAAACGTGTGCTCGTGACACTCGATGTCTTAGAGTCTGTGGTCGATGAAGCGATTGAAAAAAACATCGACTTGATCATCGCGCATCATCCACCGATTTTCAGCAAATTAGCGAAAGTCACGGATCAATCAGCGGCGGGACGAATCGTCATGAAATGTATCCGCCATGATATTGCTGTCTATGCAGCGCATACGAACCTGGATGTTGCGGAAGGAGGTGTCAACGATCTGATGGCAACTGCCTTAGGGTTGACCGATACAAGCGTATTGGCACCTTCTTTCGAGAATACCGTCTATAAACTCGTTGTCTTCGTTCCGGAATCAGCAGCTGAACAGGTCGCTGAAGCTCTTGGAAGAGCAGGAGCAGGGCATATCGGCGCATATAGCGACTGTCAGTTCCACAGCACGGGCATCGGTCAGTTTAAACCAACAGCGGATGCCAATCCGTATAGAGGTAAGCCGGGGCAGGTGGAACGGGTGACAGAAGTCCGAATCGAAACGATCGTAACGGAATTGAATCAGAAACAAGTCATCCGTGCGATGAAAAAAGCCCATCCGTATGAAGAGGTGGCGTATGATCTGCTCCGTCAAGAGATAGCAGCACCCTCACTCGGTCTGGGACGGATCGGATATCTAGAAGAAGCGATTCCACTGAAAGCATTTGCCGAACACGTACGGACAGCCTTCGCTGTTGAGAACTTACGTTTTGTTGGAGATGAAAACCGAATGGTCCGTAAGATTGCCGTATTAGGGGGGGATGGGAATAAGTATGTGTCAACGGCTGCTTTTGCGGGGGCCGATGTGTTAGTGACAGGTGATTTGTATTTCCATGTCGCTCACGATGCGATGGCACTTGGCCTTGCTGTCGTCGATCCGGGACATCACGTCGAATCGGTCATGAAACAAGGAGTGGTTGATCTCTTGACGGAACGGTTCGACAAACAGAACATCAAAGGTGTCGAACTGTTTGTGTCCGTGACCAATACGAATCCATTTCAATTCCTATGAAAAAACGATTCCCACCGCCTGAGACGGTTTGGGAATCGTTTTTGTTTGAGATTAAAGAATTTTGACTTTCGGTAAGATCCGGCGCAGCTCAAGGAACGGTGTTTTGTCATGTGTGCTGATATCAGCAGGGTCATACTGCTGTAAGAAGTCGATGACTTTTTTTGTGATCGGCGTAGGTGTTGAAGCACCTGACGTCACACCAACTTGATGTACACCTTCGAGCCACGATAGATCAAGTTCTGTTAAATCGCCAATCCGGTGAGCCGGAGTCTCGGCGATGTCAAACGACACTTGAGCCAAACGATTGGAGTTATTCGAACGTGGATCTCCGACGACGATGACTAAATCACATTCACCGGCCTGCTCAGCGACAGCTTCTTGACGTACTTGCGTCGCATTACAAATTTCATTATGGACTTCGACATGTGGATATTTTTCGCGAACATGTCCCATCAACGCTTGGACGTCCCATTGACTCATCGTCGTCTGATTCGTGACAATGATTTTTTTCGTCGCCAGATGAGCTGGTAAGGCTTCGATATCCTCCACTTTTTCGATGAGGTGAACGTGTTCTGGTGCTACACCAACTGCGCCTTCAGGTTCCGGGTGACCATGTTTGCCGACATAGATGACTTCGTAATCGTCTGCAACGACGGTCCGGATCAAATCATGGGTCCGGGTGACATCAGGACAGGTCGCATCGACGACTGTCAATTTCTTTTCGGCAGCCCGTGTATAGACCGCTGGTGAAATGCCGTGCGCCGTAAAGATGACCGTACCTTCTTGAATCGTTTCGAGCGCTTCTAGGCGATCGGGACCATCTACGGTCAAGACACCCATTCGTTCGAATTCACGAGTGACATGGGCATTGTGGACGATCATACCCAAAATATGAATAGGTCGCGGCAAATTTTCATTCATTGCGGCTTGTTGGGCAAGTTTCATTGCATCAACAACACCATAACAGTAACCACGAGGACTGATTTTTTTTACAAGCATAGTCTAGATTCTCCTTTAGTATAGAAAGAGTGATTATGTAGAGTGTACCATTGATTCAAGTTGAATGAAAATAGAGGAGTCTGCGTCGGGCGGATAACATGATATACTATTTGAGTTGTAATGAATGGAGGAGGGGGTGGAAAGATGGAGACGAAAAAGATGATGCGGTCCTATTTTTTCCAGATCACGGCTGTATTATTCATTCTTATTTGTCTTGTCATCTCAGCACTTGCCTTCACGGCGGATCGTGTGACGATTTCACGAGTGGAACAGCAGACAGAAAAGCAGAGTGAAAAAAGTGTTGAAGTCTCGAGCAATGCACTTCGGGATAGTATTGGAAATTTACACGAAAAAACCATGGGTCTTCAATTGAATGTCACCAATATGAAGAGCCTCGAGCGGGCGATCCGTGACACGAACTTGCTTGATATCGATACCGGCTTTAAGAGTTTCTTTTATTATGACCGGAAAACCGACAAGATTACATGGTTCTCAAGCGAAGATCGTCGCATTCCGGAAGCGTCCGTTCGACGAGATGATGCTTTTTTACAGGCTTTAACGAGTACGGATTTTCATATGAGTAAACGGTATAAGCTGGACAGTGACTATTTGTCTTATATGTATGTACCTGTCCGGAATGGGAACGAACGTGTCGGCGTGTTTGGCGGTGGACTCAGTCTGATGAATTCCGTCGTCTTTCGAAATTCACTTGAATCGTTTGATGATGACACGATGGCGTACCTTTTTAATAGTCAAGGTGAACCACTTGCGACGTCAAGAAATCTGGTCACGGATCAAGAACGTGTCTTGAGCCAAAGTGTCGTTGACCGTGCCTTTCAGAGTACAAAACCATACGAAATCTTTAGTACGAATAAAGACATGTATTATTTCGCGCGTGATTTGAAGGTGACGGACTGGAAAATACTAGTTCGAACGCCGCGGAGTGTATTTTACGAACCGGTCTATACGACACGCCAACAATATTTGGTCATTGCGGCACTCACATTAGTATTGAGTCTGATCGTCGGCTATTTGATGTCGCGGCAATTGACGGCACCGTTACTGGAATTGGTTCAAAAAATCGAAAAAAGCACGACACCTCAACCGATCACTCTTGAACGGTCTGGTTCAAATGAAATCAAGACGTTGGTCTCTGCCTATAATGAATATGCACAACGGATGGAGCATGCGCGGCTCGAGCAGCTCAGTCAACAACAAGTCATCCTGCATCAAGAAAAGTTAGCATCACTCGGGCAGCTGGCAGCAGGGATTGCCCATGAAATCCGAAATCCGTTGACACCAGTCAAGATGGCACTTCAGCTCTTGTCGGAAGAAAAACAAAATAACCCGGATATGATGCAGATTGCCTTATCGGAACTGGATCGTGCCAATCAGTTGATCCAGACGATGCTTGATTTATCAAAAAATGATAGCACGGCGTTAGAAATGATCCAGATTGATATGAAAAAGCTGATGGAAAAGCTGACATTCATTCTCGAATCAAAATCACATCCATATGAAGCGGATTGTAAAATCTATACGCCGGCACACATGCCGTCACTGTATGCCTCTGAAAATGGATTGTTGCAGGTGTTATCGAATTGTATCGGAAATGCCCTCGACGCTGTCGAATCAAAAGGCATCGATGGCATCTGCCATGTCCACCTGCACGTTTATCCGGATCAGTTTGTGTTTATCATTCAGGATAATGGAGTCGGGATGGATGCGGAGCAGATTAGTCTGATTGGGCAAGCATTTAACACGTCTAAAATCAATGGGAATGGTTTAGGGTTATTCATGTCGAGTCAAATCGTTCGCCAACACAATGGACGGATCGAAGTGGATAGTAAAGTCGGAGTCGGAACGACCGTTCAGCTGTTTTTCCCAAGGCGGGGTGAGCAAGCATGAGGTTCAATAAATCGTGGTTATTTGTTTTAATCATCTGGATTTCGTCCGTTCTCATCATTTCGAATCTGTTTGTCCAAAAGGAAACCAATCCGAAGCGGGACGTCATCGGTTTTACGGTCGTCAATGATAAACATGAATTTGCGCAACGGCTGATCAATGCTTTTAAAGCAGAAGCCAAGGCGAACAAATACGAAGCACTTGTTGCGACCTCACAAAATTCACGAATCAGTGAACGGGAACAAATCTTAGAATTCATCCAACTAAAAGTGGATGCGATCTTCATTACGACACTAGACGATGTCTATATCGGCAGTGCGATTGAAGAGGCTAAACAAGCAGGGATTCCGGTATTTGCGATTGATCGGATGATTCGTTCAGATGCCGTCGTCAGTTCCATCACGTCGAACAACCAAGTAATCGGGGAGCAATTGGCTTCCTATATGAAAAATGAGTTGATTAGACGAACCGGACAGGCGAAGGGCCGCATCATCGAGATTGCCGGTACGGCAAACGTCTACACGACAAATGAACGACACCGGGGATTTTTAAAAGGAATCGAGAACGAACCGGGTCTTTCCATCATAAATTCAGCTAGCGGAAACTACGATCCCGTCACATCGGAGCGTGTCATGCAACAGCTGATTGAGTCAGGAATCGCGTTTGATGCCGTCTACTGTCACAATGATGATATTGCGATGGGGGTACTCGAAGCATTGAAAAAAGCGAACATTTCCGGAAAAATAGTTGTCGGAATTGATGGGAATCGTGCTATATTAGAAGCTGTTGACATGAAATCGATGGACGCGACGGTCGTCCAGTCCGCTGAAGAGATGATGAAAGTTGCCTTCAGCGCGTTGAAGCTTCATACGAAAAACAAAAAAATTCCTGATCGTTTCTATACGTATTCCTATTTGTATGACGGTAGTAGACCAATACCCATGTTGAACTAAAGAAATAGATGGTGAAGGCGGACGATTCGCCTTTAATTGTTAAAGAAAGAGAAAGGATGGTGACAAATATGAATGGATTCAGCCATTTTGATTTGCACCCGTTCGTCGTCGAAGCACTCGAAGACGCACGTATTAAAAAACCAACCGATATTCAATCCCGGATCATTCCGGCAGCGCTCAAAGGGCGGGATATCATTGGACAATCACAAACTGGAACAGGAAAAACGTTATCGTTCCTGTTACCAATCGTTCAAAACGTCAATCCAGCGTCACAGGAAATGCAGGCGATCATCGTTGCACCGACACGTGAACTCGCTTGGCAAATTCACGAGGAATTGAAATCAATCCTCGTCAAACAACCAGACTACATCAAAACGAGTCTGATCACAGGTGGAATGGACCGCGAACGTCAAATTGGACGTCTCAAAGTGTCTCCACAAATCGTCATCGGAACACCGGGCCGCATTTTGGATCTGTTTAAAGAGCAAGCCTTGAAACCACATTTCGTCAAACATTATGTCATTGATGAAGCGGATCAAATGCTCGATATGGGATTCTTACCAGAAGTCGACCGGATTGCGCAAGCTCTCCCAGAGAAATTGCAAATGATGGTTTTCTCAGCAACGATTCCAGAGAAACTGCAACCGTTCTTAAAAAAATACATGAACAACCCACGTTATGCACATGTGGATCCAAAACAACAGACAGCTAAGAAAATCGTCCATCATACCGTTCCTGTCAAACACCGTGATCGTTCTGATTTGGCATTGAAACTGGCAAAGGCGCTTAACCCGTATATCTGTCTTGTCTTTACGAATACAAAAACAGAAGCAATTGAACTTGAAGCCCTCTTCCTTGAAGCGGGACTCAATGTCGGTTCGCTTCACGGTGACTTACCGGCACGCCGTCGGAAACAAGCCATCAAGGAAATCAATGAAGCGAAGTACCAATACGTCATCGTGACGGATCTTGCAGCGCGTGGTATTGATATCTCAGGTGTCTCGCATGTCATCAACCATGGTATTCCAAAAGATCTTGATTTTTATGTACACCGCGTCGGACGGACAGGTCGTGTCGACCAAGACGGTTTGGCTTACACGCTATTCGAAGACCATGAGAATGGTTCAATCAACCGCTTAGAGGATCGTGGCATTGAATTTACGAACGTCGATGTGAAAAGCGGTCAAGTCAGCGAAGTCAAAGAACGCCGCCGTGCTAAACCAAACATGAAGACAGCCGTTTCGAAAACAGCACACAGTCGTTTATCTGGTGAAGCTGCAAAAGCGAAAAAACGCGTAAAACCAGGTTATAAAAAGAAACACCAGTATAAGCTGAAAGAAACAGCAAAACGCGAACGCATCAAGGAACAACGTGGAGTTGGTCGTGCCGAGCGTAAGGCGAATGCAAGCAAATCAAAATAATGAATCTGCGGCGAATTCGTCGAGGATCAACCCTTTAAGCAAAGTTCACGGCATCGATCCGTGGACTTTGTTTTTTAGCATGGCTAAAGGTTCTTGTTTTTTTCGACATTTGGTACACTAGGAACAGAAGAAAGGTGGAAATTCGAATGAAAATTGGTTCACATGTGTCCCTCTCAGGGAAAAAGATGTTGCTTGGTGCGAGCGAAGAGGCGGCATCTTACGGAGCGACGACGATGATGGTCTATACAGGAGCACCTCAGAACACAAGACGAAAGCCGATCAGTGACCTCCGGATTCCGGAAGCCTTATTGCACATGGAGGCGAACGGGATTGAAGAAATCGTTGTCCACGCGCCTTACATCATCAACTTAGGAAATACGACAAAACCAGAAACATTTGAACTGGCGGTATCCTTCTTAGCAGAAGAGATTCGTCGGGCAGAAGCGCTTGAAAAGGCGAAGCATATCGTACTTCATCCGGGAGCCCATGTCGGCGCAGGAGAAGAAATTGGCATCAAACGAATCATTGAAGGACTCAATGAAGTGTTGACGGGAGATGAACAAGTCAAGATTGCGCTTGAGACGATGGCTGGAAAAGGATCGGAAATCGGAAAGACGTTTGAAGAGATTGCAGAAATCATCGCCGGTGTAACCCATAATGATCGTCTATCTGTTTGTCTCGATACATGTCACGTCCACGATGCCGGATACGACCTTGTCCATGACTTGGACGGGGTACTCGAACAATTTGATCGAATCGTTGGCATCGACCGCCTTGGCGTCATTCATGTCAATGATTCAAAAAACATCCGAGGTGCTAAAAAAGACCGTCACGAAAACATTGGTTTTGGTGAAATCGGATTTGATCCGTTACATCGGATCGTACATCACCGGGACTTGGCACATTTGCCAAAAATTCTTGAGACACCGTATATCGGACTTGATCCTAAAAAGAAAGTGGCTCCGTATCAAGAAGAGATTGCGATGTTACGCTCGGGGAATTTTGATGCCGAGTGGCGTTTACCACTGATCGGTACATCCATTTAAACGAGAGAGGTGTCTGTCGCGTGTGTCATCTACTAATCATAGAAGAGTCGGAATTTGCCTTACGTCAAGCGGTTGTCACGTATTATGAAACCAAAGAGCCGTTTTATTTGCCGGCAGAGTTATCCGAAGGGGAAGAAGTTTTTTTGGCAACGAAGGATGGAATCATCGCTTACGCCGAAGTCCTGTTCAGCGAATATACAACACGTCCTGCCGACCCTCACTGGTTGAGGGAGGCGGATGAACAAGAACAGACGTATGCTTGTCTGGATTTGATTAGTGTCGATTTACGTCATCCGTTGTTAGGTTCTTCGCTTCTAGGTTTAAAGATTACCCCAGGACAGATGGATCCGAAAATCAGACAATGGTTGGTAGAAGCATGGCAGGCGGGTCATTTCGAGTCTGATGTGACGACCATCGAACAGGCGAAAGAACGTCGGATGGAACGGTTTCGGGAACGGAATCACCTGACGCCTTTAGAAAAGACCTGTGAGCTTTGTGGAAACACACAGCAATCGATCCTGGAATGGCACGAACATCAAGGCCATTTCCAAACGGTATGTCCGACCTGTCATCGGTTGGCACATCAAGGGTTGCATGAAATCAAGGATATTGCAGCGACATCAGATGAATCATCACCGTAACAGTAAGCAACCCGGATGTTCATCTCCGGGGTGCTTACTGTTTTTTAGATGGTGTCCTCATGATATAATCAAGACTGATAATTATTATCAGTGAAAATGGAGTACTGGAGGAAAGGGCATGACTGATTTAGCAATGATTCCAATTGATCAACCTGTTGTGATGACTGACTTGAACAAAATAGAAGATCGACTCCGAAGACGGCTACTTGCGCTTGGATTTTATGAAGGATGTCCGGTCGTCGTCAAAAGACGAGCGAGCTTTCATGGTCCTTTGACGATAGAACAACGTGATCACCATCAAATGATTGCGATCCGAAGAAGCGATGCCAAGAATATCGGAGTGTTCTCACCATGACTCAAAAAATCGCCCTGTTAGGGAATCCAAATACCGGGAAAACGTCTTTATTCAATCGATTGACAGGATCGTACGCTCATGTCGGAAACTGGTCTGGTGTAACGGTCGATAAAAAGGTCGGAAAACTGCACGGAAATCGAGGGCAGTTGATTGATTTACCGGGGATATATGATCTCGATCCACTGTCAGCAGACGAAGCAGTTGTTGCCCGTTTTTTGATGGAAGACTCGTTTGACGGCATGATCAATATCATCGATGCTTCCCAGCTGGAACGAAACCTACAACTGACGGCACAACTTCTGGAAATCGGAAAACCCATTCAGATTGGGTTAAATATGATGGATGTCGCGCGTAATCGAGGAACGACGATTGATGCCAAACAATTAGCAACCGCACTCGGTGTCGATGTGTTTCCGATCGTCGCAAGAACAGGAGACGGCTGTGAAGTCTTGTTGTCGTCCATCGCCAACAAGGCGAACACACCTTTACGAATCGACTATGGTCCGGAGACGGAACAAGCCATCACGACGATTATCGAACAAGCCGGGTTGCTAGAAAATGAACGTTGGATGGCCGTTCAATATTTAGCAGGCAATCGGGTATTCGTCGAATACCTTGAAACAAAAGCGCCGAGCATCATTGAAGTCCGGAAACAGTTGGAACATCAGCTCGGTCGGTTCATTCATGCGCATATTACCGAGTGCCGAAGAAACTGGGCAATCGCCATTCGTGCGAGCTCCGTCGTCGAAGAAAAGTCAGAGCGAAAAACGTGGACGGATCGGATTGACGCAGTCGTCACACATCCGATTCTTGGATTACCGATTTTCTTTGCGGTGTTATACGTCTTATTCCATGTCACGTTTAACTGGATTGGAGCCCCCTTGTCGGATTTGTTGGCAACGGTCATTGAAGGCCCGATTTCGACGGGAGTCGTCTTTGTGCTGACACAACTTGGTGCATCCGGCTTCATCCAAGATTTATTAATCGATGGGGTCATCGCAGGTGTAGGTGGCGTCTTGGTGTTCGTACCTCAAATCTTTGTGTTATTTTTCTTCATCTCGTTTCTTGAAGATTCCGGATATATGGCGCGTGTCGCAATCGTCATGGACCGGTTCATGCAGATGGTCGGATTGAACGGGAAAAGTTTTATCCCGATGATCATTGGATTCGGGTGTAATGTTCCTGGGATCATGGCAGCACGGTCCGTAGAAGAAGAGCGGGAACGACTGGTGACGATCTTCATTTCACCGTTCATGTCTTGTTCGGCACGATTACCGATTTACGCTGTATTCGCAGGAAGCTTTTTTGCGAGTAATCAGGCATCGATTGTCTTATCACTTTATATTCTTGGTATCGTGTTAGCATTGCTTGCGGCAAAAGTGTTTTCAAAAGTCCTTGCGGCCGAAGATGCAACGAGTTTATTTTTAGTTGAACAACCACCATATCGTGTTCCACAAGGGTTAACGTTATGGCGTAGTACTTGGCAAAAAGGGAAAGGATTCGTCCGGAAAGCAGGGACGTTCATCTTTGGCGGATCGGTTGTCATCTGGTTACTTGCCTATACCGGACCAGGGGGCTTCGATGTCAACATGAATGACAGTTTCCTGGCGATGATTGGTGGTCTGATTGCAATGTTATTGATCCCACTTGGTTTTGGCACATGGCAGGCAGGAGCCGCCTTGATTACAGGTTTCTTAGCAAAAGAAGTCGTCGTCTCGACGATGGCGATTATTTATGCTGTAAATGAATCAGAACTCGGACGGCAATTGTCCGGACAATTTACACCGCTTAGTGCATACAGCTTCATGGCATTCGTTTTACTGTATGTGCCATGCCTTGCAACCGTAGCGGTCATTCGCCGAGAAGTCGGTAGTGTAAAATGGACCTGGATTGCGAGTCTGTACGGATTGTTTGTTGCGTATGGGATTTCGTTTTTGATTTACCAAACGGGACAAGCCCTAGGATTTTCTTAAGGGAGGAATGACGATGCATCTGATCGACTTGTTTATTGGTCTACTCGTATTTGGTTATGCGGGTTTTTCGTTAGTCCGCTTCACGAAAAAAGCGAAAAAAGGAAAATGTGCGACCTGTGAGGTAGAGCCGACCTGCAAAACAGCTTGTGATGACGTCAATTGGGACAACGTCATTGCAGAAGCATTAAAAAAATAACTAAAAAGCGTTTTTCTTGTCCAATCGGAGAAGAAAAACGCTTTTTATGTGGAACGCACTGCACGTTAGGCAATCAGAACGGCCAACGGTCAGCAACGAATAAAAATACTTTCATACCAAGAAACACACCGAAAATCCCGACGATGGCCGGAAAAACGGGCGGAGCGGGAATTGGCAGTTTGAGAGCCGTGAAGACGACGCCACAGATGATACCGGCTAGCAAAGACAATAAAATTTGTTGAAGCATGAGGTCCAGTCCTTTCTTCATATGAAAAACGCTTACATGTTTATTATATGAAGATGTCTGACGTTAAACAACGATTATTTTTTGGAAGAATTCGGATCAAAGGTGATCTTCTCTTCTGATTTCTCAACCGGAATCCATTTTTGATCCAAAGGACGATCAAAAGAAGGTTTTGCTTTCAATTTTCCATTTGTATAATGTTGAATCAAAATTTGTGATTCGCAAGATTGTTTACCCTTAGTGACATAGTGATAGACACCATGTTCATCTTGCTCGCGTGCCTTGACGTTATCGGCTAACGTCAGCGCCAAACAATCCTTGATATAGTTTTTCTGTTCTTCATCGATGATCGGGAAAAGAATTTCAATCCGTTTCCGCATGTTCCGAGTCATCCAATCGGCACTCGAACAATAGATCAAATCGTCGCCATTATGGTGGAAATAAAAGATTCGTGAATGTTCGAGATACCGGTCGACAACCGATGTGACACGAATATTTTCCGAGACGCCTTTGACTTGCGGACGAAGACAACAGACACCTCGTACGATCAATTCGATTCGGACACCGGCTCGCGAAGCTTGATACAGTTTTAAGATGATATCTTTTTCCGTCAAACTGTTCATTTTAGCGACGATTCGTCCATTTCCATGTTTTTTATGGTATTTGATTTCTTCGTCAATCAACGATAAAAATTTCTCGAGCATCGAGTTTGGTGAGGTATGGAGCGCATTCCACTGTGGCTGCTCCCCGTAACCGGATAACCAGTTAAAGAAGTTCGTGGCATCTTCAGCAATCTGTTCGCGCGCTGTCAGAAGACCGATATCCGTGTACAACTTAGCCGTGGAATCATTATAGTTCCCCGTTCCAAGGTGGACGAATCGTTGGATGCGTCCTTCTTGCAGGCGGACGATCAATGTGATTTTAGAGTGGGTCTTTAAATCACTGTAACCATAGATGACGTGGGCTCCTACTTTTTCTAATTGTTTGGCCCATTCGATGTTTTTCGCTTCATCAAAACGTGCCTTCAATTCGACGAGGACCGTGACCTGTTTTCCGTTTTCAGCAGCCGTTTTGAGCGCTTTGATGATCGGAGAGTCCCCGGAGACACGGTACAACGTCTGTTTGATAGCCAGTACGTTTGGATCATTGGCAGCCTGGACGATCAACCGGACGACAGGATCAAACGTATGGTAGGGGTGATGCAGCAGATAATCCTGTTGTAATATTTGATCGAATAAATTTTTTGATTTTTCTAGAGCAGGAGGTTCGACAGGCATGATCGTCTGATAAATCAAATGATCGTATTCAACACCGATTTGACTGTAAAACGCAAAGGCAAATGTTAGATCGATGGGTCCATCGACGGCATAGATATCCCGGTCTTGTAGATCCAACACATCACGTAGCATATTCAGTAAATTCGTATTGATGGCATTTTTTTGGATTTCGAGCCGAATTCCAACTCCCCAACGGCGTTTCTTCAGTTCTTTTTCAATCAATTTCAATAAATCATGGGTCCCTTCTTCATGGAACGGCAAATCAGCATTCCGGGTAATCCGAAACGGCATGGCGGATAATACGCGATAGCCTTTGAACAAGGAATCGATGAACGAGATGATGACATCTTCCAGTAAGATGACAGCCGTCGTTTCTTCATCATCTACCGGTAAATCGACAAACCGTGGCAAGACGGCAGGGACCTGAACGATTGCTAAATTTCGTTTCGAGCCGTCTTCCGCTTCGAGTGCCGTCGCGATGTTCAATGATTTTGACGACAACATCGGGAAGGGGCGGTAGGCGTCAACAGCAACGGGCGTCAAGACCGGGAAAACTTGTTCTCTAAAAAAGGCTTTGACGTATTCCGCTTGGATTTCATTTAATTCTTCATGTTTTAAAAAGGAGACACCTTCTGTCTTCAAGGCTTGGGTCAATTCTTTAAACGCTTCATACTGCTGATCGACAAGTTCTTTTGTTTTTGTTGCGATGGCCCGTAACTGTTGTTTTGGGGTGAGGTATTGTTTATTTTCCGGTTTATTGAATCCTGCTAACACTTCGTCTTTCAGTCCGCCCACACGAACCATATAAAATTCATCCAGATTGGAACTGAAAATCCCTAAAAACTTAAAGCGTTCCATTAAAGGATTTCGTGTATCGAGGACTTCACCTAATACACGTTCGTTGAATTGTAACCAACTGATTTCTCGGTTGTTGAAGAACTCCGGGGAGTCAATCTTCATATAAGGCCGCCTCCTTTAGTATCTAACTGAATAGACCGGTCGATGACACGTTCTAAATGTTTTTTTTGTTTTTCTGCTTTTTCGACTTCAAATCCATAATCATGATCACCCGTATCAAGAATGATGCGGATATTTTTTCCATCCTTTTCTAGCGCAAGCTCGACACTATTGACGGCTCGACGTTCTGTGACATCAAGTGCCTCCGTCAGTTTCAAGATTGAACCAAGTAAATCAAAACGTTCGATTGATTTATCGGTAAACCAATCCTTAAAAGGTTTCAAGAGCTGGTGCATCCGTTTAGAAGAAGAATAAGAACTGACGAGGGCTAGCGCCAGACGATCTTTATGGGTCATGCCTTTTAAATCGGTATTCGTCAAAAGATAAAAGGTCTGATTGGAACGTGTATCTGGATTGATATATTGTCCGCAGTACAACAGTCGGCTTGCCGAATCGAGTAATCGTAAATCGGCGGCCCGTTCCGGAATGATATCGAGTGTGACGAGTTGTCGATAAATCGATTTAGCGATCGTACCCAGGTAGTTCGTTCGGTCCCGGTTGACCTTGTAATCACTCTCGAGCTGGTAAAGACTTTCCTCCCGAACGTTTTCGATACGCCGTTGATTCTGTTCCCGTAAATCATATTCATAGACCAGCCCTTCTCGCAGCCCGTAATTACTCATCACAAACTGATCAGCTTCGATATGTAACGCCAGCTCATGAATCGCAATCAACGCAGGTAAAAAGATATCAACCCGGTCTTTGGATAATCCTTCAATTTTCGTGAGATGTTTAGGTGCTTTATCTTCCAGCTCATCAATCAATTTTCCTAATTCCTTTGCCCGGACTTGATATTGATGAATCCCGTGTAAGGGATAATCCATGGTCGACTGATGGATTCGGACGAAGTTTCGGGCTGAACCACCCACGCCAATCAGTGGGAGCTTTTTGTTTTTAAGCCAAGGAATATCATCGAACTGTTCCCGTAAAAATTTGATTAATTTTTTTTGTTCACCCGATGTCATCGTTTCTCCAGAGAGAAACTGACGTGTCAAGGTGACGGCACCAAACGGAAAACTGTGGTACGCGACCATTTCACGATTTTCGATCAACGTGACTTCCATCGAACCACCACCGATATCGACCGAATAGCCATCCGTTAAAAAGGTGGAGTTGATGATGGCGAAGAAGCCATAATAGGCTTCCTGCTCATCCGAAAGGACACGCATCGTAAACGGTGTTTCTTGTTCAACGGCATGAATGATGTCTTCGCGGTTACTGGCATTTCGAATGGCGGCTGTCGCGACACAAATCGTCTCTTCGACGAGGTGGGTGACGCCGATTTCGTAAAAACGTTGTAACGTCTCACACAACAAGCGAATTCCTAGTGGATCTAATGCACCGTCCTCATCAATATGAGCGGATAGTCGAGCCACGACCTTGACATTGATTTTTTCGATGTATCGACCGGAATCGATTGGATGGAAAATGACGTATCGGATCGAGTTGGATCCGATATCGATGACTGCTAATTCGTTTTTCAAAAGAAATCCGCCCCCTTTCACTTATCAATCCGTCTTTTCCCGAATCAAGGATTCTGAAAACGACAGCTTGTATACTTTCATTGTACATTGTGCGTCTGTCAAAAACCGTCCGTTCACAAAAAAGTTACATCAGTTGCACCGGATGACGGCTGGGGCTATAATAAGACAGTTGATAAGACGTAACTATTCCGTTTTAACATGAGACGGAAGGAGAGAATAGACATGACTGAACCAATTATTGAAATCAAGCAACTCACGTATGATTATCCTGATCGACGTGTTTTAAATGAAGTGACATTTGATGTCGAACAAGGTCAATTTCTCGCGATTGTCGGAGAAAACGGTTCTGGGAAATCGACCTTGATTAAATGTATGCTTGGATTATTAAAGCCGACGGGTTCGATTCGTTTGTTCGGACAGGATCAAGCAGCCTTCAGTGACTGGTGGCGAATCAGCTATGTGTCCCAAAAAGCAGCATCGTTTAATTCAGGTTTTCCGGTGACGGTCGCCGAGGTCGTCGAGATGGGACTGTATGCCAAAAAAGGGCTGTTCCGTCGTGTGACGAAACTCGATCGCCAAAAGGTCAAGACTGCGCTGGAAACGGTCGGGATGTGGGATCGTCGTGATTCGAAAGTCGGAGACCTGTCCGGTGGACAACAACAACGGGTTTTCATTGCACGGGCACTCGTCAATGATCCGGACTTGATGATTTTAGATGAACCGACGGTCGGAGTCGATCAACGGTACGTCAAAGAGTTTTATGAAATCTTAGAGGAATTACGGCGTGATAAAAAGCGGACGTTCGTACTCGTGACGCATGACATTCACTTCGTCAGTAAACTCGTGACGGATGTGATCCACCTTGTCGACGGACGGCTTGGTTGTAACTGTGGTATCAAGGAATACTGGGAACTCGATGAACAGACGATTCGTTCGCTTTACCCAGTCCCTGGACGCGTCTTAGTCCACCAAGGGGAGGTCGTCCAGTGATTGAAGCGTTCATGACACTGAAGTTTTTACAGTACGCCCTCATTGCGGCGGTATTAATCGGGTTTACGGCACCGTTGATTGGCTCCTTTGTCGTCGTCCGGCGGATGAGTCTGATTGCGGATGCGTTGTCACACGTCACGCTCGCCGGGATTGCGCTCAGTCTGTTGATTTCCGGGATGGTTGCGAGCCTGGCCGATTTGAATCCGCTTTATCTTGGTATCGTGACTTCGGTCATCGCCGCCTTGACGATTGATTGGCTCCGGGCAAAATATAAACACTTTCAAGAACTGGCCATCCCGATCATCATGGCGACAGGAATGGGGCTCGGGGCAATCTTCATCAGCCTCGCCAACGGCTTTTCGATGGATCTCGTGTCCTTTTTGTTTGGGACCGTCTCAGCTGTGACCTTGACGGATGTGTATACGATTTTCATCGTCACGGGAGTCGTGATTGTGTTTGTCATCGCATTTTATAAAGAATTACTGTTTTTATCATTTGACGAAGAACAAGCTCGTGTTTCCGGGATTCGCTTGCGACTAGTTCATATCCTCTTTATGATTGTCGTCGCCTTGGTCATTGCAATCAGTATGCGGGTCGTCGGGATTTTGTTAGTATCGAGTTTGATCACGTTACCGGTCGCGGCAGCGCTTCGTTTTGCGAAAAGCTTTAAGGCGACGATTTTCTATGCGATCGTATTTGGGGAAGTCGCAACGATCACCGGCTTGATTCTTGCCTATCAGTTTGATTTGGCACCAGGTGGGATGATTGTCATGTTGGCAGTGATCGAACTGATTCTCGTCATGATCATTGAACGGTTTTGGATCGGAGGGAAAACGCATGAAAAAAAACATCGAACAAGCGCGTGAACGGATGAAGGCATCCGGCTTTAAGATGACACCGAAACGACTGGACTTGTTAGCCTATCTGTTCGAAGCCAACCGCTATGTCAGCGCGCGGGAAGTCGCAGAAGAGTTACGCCTGTCACATCCTTCGCTCAGTTATGATACGATTTATCGAAACTTAAATGACTTTGCGGAAATCGAAATTTTAGAGACGACGGAACTGGATGGGGAGATGAAGTACCGGGCGGCGTGTCAGTCTGGACACCACCACCATCATTTGATTTGTCGGACCTGTGGAAAGACGGAAACATTAGATGTCTGTCCGATGCAATGGGTTGCGCCGATCAAAGACTCAGGTTTTGAAGTCGAAGATCATAAGTTTGAAATTTATGGACGCTGTGCGGCGTGCCAACAATAGGTAAGTGGATCATGAAGAAGTCCTTTGCGTTTGCAAGGGGCTTTTTAGCTTGAAATGAGCCAAAACGGGAATAGGACGAACAGAGGTGATGGAGATGATTTATGATACGCATGAAGCGAGGCAAATCGATGAGTGGGCAAAGACGTCCGGATTGCCCCTTGAGGTGTTGATGGAACGTGCTGGTAGTGAAATTGCAAAACAAATCAAAGAACACCATGATGCCGACGAACGAATCTTGATTGTGTGTGGCACCGGCAATAACGGTGGGGACGGCTATGTCATCGGTCGCGAACTGATTCGTGACGGTTACGATATCACGCTTCATGCGCCGTTTGGAGAACCGAAGACGGCAACGGCTCGGCTGCACACGCGATATGCTGAAAAATTTGGTCTTGTTGCCGAGGGGATTTGTGGTCAATATGATGTGATTGTCGATGCGGTATTCGGGACAGGTTTTGATGGTGCACGTTTCACGAAATCAGTAACGGATTTGTTTGCTTGGGTGCAAGAGCAACAGCAACAAGGGGCTAGACTCTACGCGGTCGACATACCGAGTGGTATTCCTACGGATCAAACGAGTGATTTTTCAGGGCAAGGACTAAAAGCAGATGCGACGTTTTGCCTGCATGCCTTTAAGCGATCTGCATTTTTAGTAAAGACGGCCCCGTTTTTTGGACAGTTGAAAAAAATTGATTTAGGATTACCAGCTTTTGGAGGATGGTCTTTGTATGACGAGTCGATTGAACCGTTGTTGACGCGAAATCCATACGGACATAAAGGAACTTACGGGACGGGGTTATTGATTGGAGGGAGCGAGACGATGCCAGGATCGATTCAGTTGGCCACACGTGCAGCGCTGCGAACAGGAATCGGGAAGTTACAAGTCGCAACC
This sequence comes from Exiguobacterium antarcticum DSM 14480, assembly GCF_000685865.1. Classification (GTDB taxonomy): domain Bacteria; phylum Bacillota; class Bacilli; order Exiguobacteriales; family Exiguobacteriaceae; genus Exiguobacterium_A; species Exiguobacterium_A antarcticum. The sequence goes on from NZ_JMKS01000005.1 coordinate 441,721, forward strand.
GTCCCGTCGGCTCAGCTCGGATTGATCATCAATGCACCGGAAGCGATGATTCTCGATCAGACGACGGAAACCATTCAAGGTATCGTCACTCAAGTCGACGTCGCTGGCATTGGACCAGGTCTATCTTCTGAGTTTACTTCCGAGTGGATTGATCTGTTGCTTCGGCAAGATATCCCGGTTGTGCTTGATGCGAGTGCACTCATTCGGGACAGTTATCCAGAACGTCAAGCGGCAATCGTCGTTACGCCACATATCGGTGAATTCGCCCGTATGACGAATCAAACGGTCGCGGAGGTTCAAGATGATTTGTTTGAACAAGCAAGTGCGTATGCGATGCTCCATCAAGTAATCGTCGTCTTGAAATCGCACGTCATCTTGATCGCGAAACCCGACGGTGGCGGATATGTGATTGCCGGTGCATCGAGTGGATTAGCGAAAGGTGGAAGTGGTGATACGTTGTTTGGCTTGATTACAAGTTTACTTGGTCAACGAAAACATTATCAGCACTTTTCGATCGAACGATTGATTGCGATGGGGGTGTCTTGGTATGCTCAAGCATCAAAACAAGTCGAACAACGGATGCATCCGAGTAGCATCGTCGCGACAGACTTGATTGAGCAGTTAGGTAAAGTGGAGGGCTGATCTATCATCTGGAAATAGACGAGCAGACATCCACTTTTAAGTGGAATCGTATACGACATGTTCCTGACTCCTTTAATTGAGAGGGGACATGTCTTTTTGAGTGATGATTGCTAGGAGTAGAATGACAGGAGTATCATGAAGTGATGTCGAAAAGTTAAAACAGACATTCCGAAAGAAAGGAGGAGACGGATGCCGATTCAACCAATCGATGAGATCGTTCGAAACCAACAGCGGTGGATTGGAAATTTTGCGTTGTTTTTAATGAGTGCAGGAGCACTGGTTTATTTGGGAACGACAGATACGGTCATTCAAAACGCCTACTTGGATCGTTCGACCATCGTAACTGTCCTGCTTTGTATCGGTCTGATCACGTTTTTGATCAGTCGTAGTCAATTGTCGAATCGTTACCAATCCCATTTGCTATCTATCATGTTACTGATTATTCCAGTTATATCAATTAGTATGTTACCGTACGCAGCCGTCACGGTCTGGGCCAGTTGTTTTATATTTTTGATGATTGCCTTGATTGCGTATGACCGGGTCATGATTTGGTATGCCCTTCTCATCATTGCCTCTACGAACGTGTACGTCATGTTCCGTTCGGAGACGGTATCGGTTGAGATTGATCCGACCGATCATTATGCCAGGCTGGGAATGATCGGGATCGCGATTTGTATCGCCCTGATTATCAATCATCTCCATCTTCGTAATTTAAGTCGTCTCCAGCTATTGGCAAACCAATTACACGAGGCGGCACGTCATGATTTGCAAACACAGCTACTGAACATGCGGGGACTAGAAGAACGTTTTTCAGAGACATCCCATCAGCACCTCTTATTAGTCGGCGTGCATCTTGAAAATTATTATGAATTGGCCCGATATTTTGGGGACGAGATTCAAGAGCAGGTTTTATTGGATTGTATTGACCGTCTGCAAACCCGACTTCCCCCATATTTGACGATTGTCCGGGTCGAAGGAGGGACGTTGGTTGTCGTGATGGAAAAGCCGCCTGGTGTGTCTTGTCAGGAGGAGATGGAACTTCTCAGTCAGCAGATGTCGGCCCCCTATCAAGTCGAGCGGCATCAGATTTATGTGAATCTATATCTCGTCATCGATGATGGGGAAGTCGATCAAACCAGCATGACGAAACGAATCCGGCAAATCACGTCAGCACTTCAGGAAAGCGTCCAAAACTCAGAAAAGGTCATGTGTCTGAATCAGGACTGGCGGAACGAACAGGCCTTACGAGTGGCGGCGGCTCAAGCGTTATCGCAAGCGGATGTGAATCGGGATTTTTACCTGGTGTATCAATTACAATATGATTCTGAACAGGAACGTTTTATTGGTCTGGAAGCACTGGTTCGTTGGAACACCACTATTACGGGAGCCGGACGACCGACGATTTTTATTCCGATTGCTGAAAAAAGTGATTTGATTATCCGTTTAGGTGAGTGGATTTTTGAAGAGGGATGTAAGACAAGAAAACAGTTGATTGGTCTTGTCTCAGACGATTTCAGCTTGTCGGTCAATGTTTCTCCCCGCCAGTTGACACATGATTCGTTTATGGCGTTCATTGAGCGGATGTTGCTGAAATACTCTTTAAAACCAAAACAAATCAAGATTGAAATTACGGAAAGTCAGTCGTTGGATTTTGAAAGTCAACCGATTCTCCGGGCATTACGGCGTATCAAGACATTGGATTTCCCCGTTTCGTTAGATGACTTCGGGACAGGTCATGCTTCTTATCATGTGCTCGAACGCCTGCTGCCACTTCGTCAGTTAAAAGTACCTAAACAGTTTATCGAACAGATTGAAGAATCTGAAAAACGGCAATCGATTCTAGAATCGATTTTTCAACTCAGTCAATCGATGCATGTCGAGTGTATCGTCGAAGGAGTCGAGACGGGAGAAGAAGTTCAAATCGCTAAGGATATTGGGATTCATCTGTTTCAGGGCTACTTTTTTGCGAAACCAGTATTGCTGGATGAAATCATTTGTTTGCTGAAAACAAAACAAACAGGACTGACCCAAAAGTAATCCCGCGCTTCACACGTTCATTCCGGGAGGAGTCGTGTAAGACGCGGGATTTTTTCTAAACATGAAACGTCGGAACTGAATTTAAGTCCGCCCCGAGTTCCGTGTAAAGTTCGACATGTACGATTGATTGTTCTGATTTAGTTCGAATACAAGTAGGATTGATTTCGTCCATTCTTTTTCGCTTCGTATAAAGCGGCATCCGCCTGTTTAAAGACGGTGCTAGCGGGCTGACGTTGAGCAAAGGCGATACCGGCTGAGACGGTAATCGCAAGGGCGTGATCTTGCATGACGAATGGTGTTGCTGTGACGGTAGTCACGATGTGCTGCGCGAACTCAGTCGGAGAACTACGGAGTGTGTTCGGAAAAATAGCAATGAATTCTTCTCCACCATACCGGCCGATGGTCACCTCATCGGGACATTCTTGTGTTAACAAAACAGAAAAATGACGTAAAACGGCATCACCGACGGCATGACCATACTGGTCATTCACAGCTTTGAAATAATCCAAATCAAACAGGATGACACCCCAGGGAGCTTGTTCGCGTTCTAACGTCGCGACTTTATCCATGATGACATGACGATTTGCTAGCCGGGTGAGTTGATCGGTCGAAGCTAGATAAGATTGATAGGAATAGAGGACAAAATGATCTTGTAGCATATAGGACAAGCGGTAAAATAAAAAGGAAGCAAGCGCCGTGATTAAAAAATACGGCAAGTAAATCGTTTGCCAAGCATGTGTTTCAGCATTTCCGAGTAACATTCTTACTAGGACAAGGAAGGAACCTATCGACACGATTATCGTAAAAAGGTATCCTTTTGGTTTGATGAACCATGTACAAAAAATGACGAGGACGATGAAGCTGACCAAAGTAATGATAGAATTCTCGAGGGCGGTCAGTGATTCACCTATGTCCATTCCAACACGATAGAGTAACAACATCGAACCGGTCGTCATGATGCTAATCGGACCACCGTACAAAGCGGACAAGGCAAGTGGCAACAACCGTAAATCGATGAAAGCACCGTTGATGGAAATCGAGTTATGAATCAATAAAATACCGGTCACGCCATTCGCCAGACCAAAATAAAAGCGGGTAGATACCTTAGAATCCTTTTGGATCGGCAGTCGATTTCGCATCAAATAAAACGTGACCGACAAAATCAAAAAAATGATACAGATGTTCAAAAAAAAGATATTAAGTGTCGAAATCATAAAAAAATCCTTTCGCGTTAGGTACGATAAAAAAATACTATGTAATCTGTCATCGTTGTACGATAGTCTAATCGGAACATACAGAAAAATGGGGCTGACTTTAAAAAGAATCACTCCTTTTTCACACGCTTTGCTCAGACGAGACACAAGCCTGTTTTCCTGCCTCATCCAGGCAGGAAAACAGGGCTTGTTTGTCTCTGAAAGCGCAGAAATCTGAACTGCTCCCCGTCAAGTAGACAGTGTAAATAATTAAAACTCACTCAAGCGGCTTTTGTCCTGAATTCAATAGGACTCAAGCCGTTTAATCGTTTTTGAAAACGCCCGTTGTTATAGAAATATATATAAGCTTCGATGTACGATTTCAGCTCTTCGTAGGCTTGGAAATCACGGACAGCTGCTTGCTTTAGCTCTTTCGTATAGATTTTCAATGAAGAAGATTCCTCGAAAGAAGCCACTCCACCTGAATGCAACCGTGCCTTCCAACGCTCTAACGTACTCCTAGAGACCCGATGGGTCTTACACACTTCCTGGACCGTATACTTATTGGACGCAAGCATTCGGAGTGCCTCTAATTTTTGTTCAACGGAATACTTAGTTCTTGTCATAAAGAAGACCCCCCTAATAGAAAAACAGATTGTTTATTTCATCTGTCTACCTATTGGGGAGCATATCAAAGCGAGTGATTTCTCTTGAACGAGACGAGGGTGACAGAATTGCAATCTGCCACCCTCGTCTGTGTAAAGATTGACTTTTGCGTCAGCCCCATTTATCGAATCGGTGCGAACTTATGGATCGTCTGAACGGCCTCATCCCAAGAAGACACCCGAATGATGTTTTCCGGGACAGGGCGACGATTGTATGGTGCATCAAACAAGATGACCGGAATCGACGTATCTTCCGCGATTTGAATCGCATTTTCTAATCGATCTTCCATGAAAAGATCCAGTGCCAAGTCCCGGACGACTTGAACTTTGTCGTGTGATCCAGTCATGATCAGAGAATCGAGTGGTAACTCGTGTTGTTTGATCCATTCTTCCGTTACCGGACGAACGATTTCCGATCGTGCCGTCACATAATGTAAATCATATTGTTTACGTAAATCCCAAAGATGTTGTTTAACAAGCTCTTGAGGAATCGATTCACGATAGATGCCTAATTCATGACCGGACTTGACCATGAATTCCCAAAACTCAATTTGATCCATCTCCGTATAGGTATGGAGTTCATATTCAGAAGCCATCTCAAAATCAATCGATGTACCAAGATATTTATTCATATAGTTGAAACATGAAGAAGGATGAGTGATCGTTCCATCAATATCTATTCCGATTTTCACTTGAATCACCAACATTCTATAAATTTTCTGCCACTAGTATAACATAGTCGAAAAGATGAGACGAAAAAAGAGTCACTCCGCTCGGAGGACTCTTTTGGATTAAGATTGGCTTGCTTTAGCAGCTTCTTTTTCTGCTTCTTTTTCAAGAACAATCGCATCGATTTCTTTTTTCAATTCTTCTACCATCGTTGCCTCAGGTACTTTTCGGATGATTTCTCCATGACGGAACAACAAACCTTCGTTACGAGCACCGGCAATCCCGATATCAGCTTCTCGTGCTTCCCCAGGACCGTTTACGGCACAACCAAGGACAGCGACTTTGATGTTGACTTGGATTTTATCGATGTAGTCTTCGATTTCTGCTGCGATTGCCATCAAATCGATTTCAATTCGTCCGCATGTCGGGCAAGAAATCAATGTCGCGGCATTGGCTGCGAGACCAAATGATTTCAAGACTTCTTTTGCGACTTTTACTTCTTCAACGGGGTCGGCAGAAAGTGAGACACGAACCGTATTCCCGATACCGCGTGACAGAATCGCACCAAGACCAGCCGCCGATTTTAGTGAACCTGTCCGTAGTGGACCAGATTCCGTGATTCCGACATGAAGGGGGTAATCAAACGATTCAGAAGCGAGTTGATATGCTTCGAGTGCCAGTTGTACGTCAGATGCTTTCAACGAAACGATGATATCATGGAAATCGAGATCCTCAAGAATCTTGATGTGATGCAGGGCACTTTCGACCATACCACGGGCAGTCGGATAACCGTATTTCTCGAGAATATGTTTCTCAAGTGAACCGGCATTGACACCAATCCGGATCGGAATGTTTTTTGCTTTTGCTGCCGTAACGACCGCTTCGACTTTTTCGCGGCGTCCGATATTACCCGGGTTGATGCGGATTTTATCGACACCCGCTTCGATGGCCATGAGAGCGAGTTTATAATTGAAGTGAATGTCTACGACAAGCGGAATGTTGATCCGGCTCTTGATTTCTGCAAGGGCGAGCGCATCGCGTTCTTCTGGACAAGCAACACGGACGATTTGGCATCCTGCTTCTTCAAGACGTAAAATTTCAGCGACAGTCGCTTCGACGTCGTGTGTTTTTGTTGTCGTCATACTTTGAATGATGACTTCATTACTTCCACCAATGACAAGGTCCCCAACACGAACGGGACGAGTCTTAGAGCGATGGACCATTTTCGGCATATCGAAAATCCCCTTTTGCGGCATAACGCCAGATTGTTTATGACTACTTGTACTATCATATCGAACTATTCCCTAAAAATCGAGAAACAAGAACGAAAATCGAACATTTACAATTGTTTAACACGGATTGTGTAAAGTCAATCCGCCGCCGGACGGATTGTCGGTCGGGAAAAAATCAGATGCGGCGCCCGGTCACCGCTGGACCTTGGAAGGGTTCTTTTTTTTACGCGCCTGTACGAGAGGGAGGACCGAATAAAGTATATGCCCTCCTAACAGGACGGATATTCCGATAGTTGTTGCTCCTAATTGATAGAAAAGTACGCCGATCGGAAAAGTCCAGATATTGGCGGCAACCGTATAAGGGAATACTTGTCGAAATGCCCATGGTTTCGGAAGAAGCCATTGGATGAGCCAACGATTCAGATAAGAAACGAATAACAGATACAACAAAACGGCGATTGCGATGAAGATAAAATGAAGGATGAACCAGATCACAAATGGGATCGATTGATCGAGCAGGATGCTATCGATGATCGTCGTCCACAGGGAAATCCACGCTAATCCACAGAAATAAAGGGTGATGTCTGCCAAGCGAGTTTTTAAAAAAACACGATTAGGAATTAGGGTGGTTTGTAAGTAATTAAGTAGTTGACTTAAAAAACGCATGGAAATCACTCTTTCTTCTGTATTGTAACAACTCTTTTTGAATTTAAAATCCTTTTAATGCCAACGTATTTTCTGTTTTAGTACAGATTAATAAAACCTTAACAATCAAATATCGGAAAAACTGTTTACAAGTTCAATAGACCTTTACATAATAGGAGAGGTTGAACGACAGAAACTTAATAAAAAATCAATTCCACTTTTTTTATACGAGGAGATGACAAAATGAACTATGATTTGCAGGAAATGATTTTCACTTTTATTGGTGGACTTGGTATTTTCCTATTCGGTATTAAGTATATGGGAGATGGTCTTCAAAAAACAGCAGGAGACCGTCTGCGGTATATTTTAGATAAATATACGTCAAACCCGCTGCTCGGAATTTTAGCGGGTATTGTCGTCACAGTTTTGATTCAGTCGTCATCTGGTACGACCGTCATCGTCGTCGGTCTCGTCAGCGCAGGTCTGATGAACTTACGGCAAGCGATTGGTGTCGTCATGGGGGCGAACATCGGAACAACGATCACGGCCTTCATCATCGGCTTTAACGTCAAGGAAGCAGCACTCCCGGCGATCGCGCTTGGAGCGTTTCTGATCTTCTTCTTCAATAAAGAACGTATTCAATACATCGGACAGATCTTCTTTGGATTTGGTGCACTTTTCTATGGATTGACGCTCATGGGCGACGGGATGGCACCACTGGAGTCAAGCGAATGGTTCCGCGAACTGACAGTGTCGATGTCAGACAATCCGATTCTTGGTGTGTTTGTCGGAACGATTTTTACGATTCTTGTCCAATCTTCCTCTGCAACGATTGGGATTTTGCAAGAGTTATATGATGGCGGGATGATCGATATCAAGGCTGCGTTACCCGTCTTATTCGGTGATAATATCGGAACGACGATTACGGCGGTTCTTGCGGCACTCGGTGCTTCGATTGCAGCAAAACGGACAGCTGCGGCGCACGTCATCTTCAACATCGTCGGAACGATTCTATTTTTGATTGCTTTGCCTGTATTCTCGAGTTTCATCACCTGGATTACAGGAGCGCTTGATCTTGAACCGAAAATGCAAATTGCTTTTGCACACGGAACGTTTAATGTCGTCAACACGTTGATTCAATGTTGGTTCATCGCACAAATCGCATGGCTCGTCCAAAAAGTCGTTCCGGGTACGGATACGACGGTCGACTCAAAACCACGTCACTTGGATCAAAACATCCTCAATCAATCATCGTCACTTGCATTGAATCAAGCGAAGCTGGAAGTATTGCGGATGGGTGAATTCTCTAAAGAAGCACTTGGTAAAGCACATCGTTATACGCAGTCACATGACAAAAAAGATGTATCAGAAGCAGATCAAATCGAGTATGCGATCAATCATTTGAACACTGAAGTAACAAGTTATCTCGTCAAAGTGGCGGCACATGATCTGTCAGAGCGAGAATCAAACGATCATTCGCTCTTGATGCATGCGGTCAATGACTTCGAACGGATTGGTGATCACGTCGAGAACGTCATCGAACTCGTCGACTTCCAAATCGTCAACCGGATTGTCTTTACGAGTCAAGCGAAAAAAGAGTTGGATGAGATGTATGTCCTGACTCAAAAAATCGTTGAGACGGCCATCAAAGCAGTCGAGCTCGATGATGTCTCGTTAGCACGTCAAGTGCTTGAGTTAGAAGGAAAACTTGATTCCCTTGAACGTTCATTCCGTAAACACCACGTCTTGCGTGTTAATGCAGGGGAGTGTACCGGTCAAGCCGGAATGATTTTCGTTGATTTACTATCGAACTTGGAACGAATTGGCGATCATGCCGTTAACATTACGGACCTCGTACTTGAACAACGTTCAGGAACAGCCTGAATGGGGAGATGAAACAAGAGGAATTTCTGAAAAGAAATTCCTCTTTGTTTTTGTGAGATAGTTTATTGACATTCGAGTTTGATTTTAGTAATCTGATATTAGTTGTTTCAAACTATCATGGCGGTGTAGCTCAGCTGGCTAGAGCGTACGGTTCATACCCGTGAGGTCGTGGGTTCGACTCCCTCCGCCGCTACTATTACTTAAGGACCCTTAGCTCAGCTGGTTAGAGCTGACGGCTCATAACCGTCCGGTCGCAGGTTCGAGTCCTGCAGGGTCCATTGTAGAAACGCACACTCTTTTTTTGAGAGGGTGCGTTTATTTTTGCTTTCTTGGGGAATATTAAAGATATTGTAATAATGTTCATACAATACTATTCATACTATGGCAATTTAAGGGAGAGCGAAGAGAGATGGAACGTAACCATACAATGATGCAGTTTTTTGAGTGGCATGTAGAAAATGATGGGAAGCATTGGCAACGCTTGAAAGAGAGAGCGCCGAAACTGCGTGCTGCAGGCATCACATCTGTTTGGATTCCACCCGCATCAAAGGGGCAATCAGATGAAGATACAGGGTATGGCATTTACGATGTCTATGATTTAGGGGAATTCGATCAAAAAGGAACGGTCCGGACGAAATACGGGACAAAAGATGAATTGATTGAAGCGATACAAGTTGCCCATGAAAATGACATTGCCGTCTATGCAGACGTCGTCATGAACCATAAAGCGGCAGCGGATGAATTAGAAACGATTAAAGTCGTGGAAGTCCACCCGGAAGACCGTTCACAAGAAATTTCAGAAGAATTCGAAATCGATGCGTGGACGAAGTTTACGTTCCCGGGTCGAAACGGTAAATACTCTGATTTCATCTGGACACATGAGTTCTTCAATGGAACGGATTTTGATGCACGTGAAGAAAAAACGGGTGTCTTTAAGATTTCCGGTAAAAATAAAGACTGGAACGACCAAGTGGATGATGAGTTCGGTAACTATGATTACTTGATGTTCGCAAACATTGATTACAACCACCCAGAAGTACGTCAAGAGATGATCGATTGGGGGAATTGGTTCAAAGACACAATCAATTGCCAAGGGTTCCGGTTGGATGCCATCAAACACATCAACTATGAGTTCGTCAATGAATTCGCAAAATCGATGATTGGAGATAATCCGGAAGGTTTTTATATGGTCGGTGAGTTCTGGAAATCGGATTTAGATGATTGCCGTCAATTTTTAGACAGTGTGGATTATACGATCGATTTGTTTGATGTGCCGCTTCATTATAAATTCCATGAAGCGTCGCAACAGGGACAAGAATTTGACTTGACGACGTTATTTGCAGATACACTCGTTGAGTCGCACCCGACAAACGCGGTGACGTTTGTTGATAACCATGACTCGCAACCAGGTGAATCGCTTGAATCGTGGATTGACGACTGGTTCAAACAACATGCCTATGCATCGGTACTCCTTCGTAAAGACGGTTATCCATGTGTCTTCTATGGCGACTACTATGGTGTCCAAGGACCTCATCCGGTCGAAGGCAAAAAAGAGATGATCAATGCTTTGTTGTATGCCCGTTACCATAAAGCATATGGCGAACAAGAAGATTACCTCGACGATCCACATTGTGTCGGTTGGGTCCGTCGTGGTGTCGAAGAATTCCCGAACTCGGGCTGTGCGGTCTTACTGTCGAACGCGGATATGTGTGAAAAACGGATGTTCGTTGGTGAATCACGTGCGGGAGAGCATTGGTTCGATTATACGAATCACCAGGAAGAACCGGTCGTCATCGATGAAGAAGGATTTGGTGTGTTCCCGGTTCCAGGCGGCGGCGTTTCTGTATTCGCTCCACGTGACGAACAGTAATTTATAAGGGTGATTGCTTGCGCCTGACCAACTATTTTTGCTAGTCTTAAAGAGTACTGAAATTCCGAAAATAGGATAAAGGGGGACATGAAAATGTCAAAATTTGAATTACCAGAACTCGGCTACGCTTATGATGCGCTAGAGCCACATATCGATGCTCGTACGATGGAGATTCACCACTCTAAACACCACAACACGTATGTCACGAACGTCAACGCGGCACTTGAAGGGTCAGAGCACGAAGGGAAATCACTTGAAGAGTTGCTTCAAAACCTTGATTCGCTTCCGGCAAACATTCAAACAGCTGTCCGCAACAACGGTGGTGGACATTGGAATCACTCGTTCTTCTGGAAACTCTTGAAAAAGAATGACGGAGCGGCTCCGACTGGCGAACTTGCTTCAGCAATCGACGAGTCATTTGGTTCATTCGATGCGTTCAAAGATGCATTCGCAAAAGCAGCAACAACACGTTTTGGTTCAGGTTGGGCATGGCTCATCGTCGACGGTGGCAAATTGGCTGTCGTATCGACACCAAACCAAGATACACCAGTCATGGAAGGCAAAACGCCAATTCTTGGACTTGATGTTTGGGAACATGCGTATTACCTCAACTACCAAAACCGTCGTCCAGACTACATCACTGCGTTCTTTAACGTCGTTGATTGGGATCACGTTGCGAAGCTTTACGCTGACGCAAAATAAAGACAAGGTAAAAGAATCGGTTTCCCGAAACGGAAACCGGTTCTTTTTTTTATGCGGAAAATGATGGGATAGGTTGTTATGGAAAGTTTCCTTCTATATAATGAAACAAGATGACTTTTTGAACGATAGGGGAGTACGCCATGGCGAAACGAATCACGGTAAGAGGGAAACGGCGGAACCACCTGCCGCTTCGCTTGAATTTAATGTTCTTTGTAGTATTTTTATTGTTTGCGATTTTAATTTTCCGCTTAGGTGTCGTACAAATCGTCAACGGTGAGAAAATATCACGGGAAGTCCAAAAAACAGAGATGATTGCCTCCAAGTACGAGGTACCACGCGGAAAGATTTACGATCGGGATGGACGACTGTTAGTCGATACGATTTCGAAGTATTCAATCGTCTACCGCCGTTCTCAAAACACAAAGGTTGACGAGCGGATTGAGATTGCATCACGCCTTGCAGCCATCATCAAGTTGCCAAAAGACGATTGGAAAGTAACAGAGCGGGATATGAAGGATTACTGGATTGCCGTCAACGGTGACGAGTCAGACCGTCGTTATGAACAAGCGGTTAAAGAGAAGTATCCGGATGCTGAAACACGTGATGAATTATCGATTTCGGAACAAGATCAACTTCGTCTCGATACGATTACAGAAAAAGATATCGACTTTGATGATCAGACGATGGAAATCATCGCGATCAAACACAACATGGAAGTCGGTTACGCCCTTGATCCGCAACTTGTTAAATTAGGCGCGGACGCTAAAGAGATGGCAATCATCGATGAAAACCTGGAAGAGTTAAAAGGGGTTTCTGTCGAGCCGTTTTATGAACGTTCGTACCCTTATGAAGGAACATTACGTAACATCTTCGGGAAATATTCGAAAATTCCGGCAGAGCAACAAGCGGAGTTTAAGGCAAAAGGTTATAGCTTAAATGACCGTGTCGGAACCTCATTCTTGGAACAACAATATGAAGATTTATTACGAGGGAAACCAGCGTATGATGTGTATGAAACGTTTAATGGCGAACCGGTTGGTGAACCAAACCGTGAGGAAGGCGAGTCAGGGAAAGATCTCGTTTTGACGGTTGATGCGGAATACAATAAACAAGTTGACCAAATCTTGCAGCAAGCAATCAAAATGGGTCGCGGCATGGGCAGTGGCTATCTAAAAGAAGGGTATGCCGTCGTCATGAATCCGCAGACCGGTGAAATTCTTGCCATGTCCGGACAAAAACTCGACACGTCAACGAACAAATTTAGTGATGTTGCCATCAATAACGTCTTGACGTCCCTTCAAATCGGTTCGACGATTAAGGGAGCGACGGTTGCGATGGGACTTGAGGAAGGTGTCATTCGTCAAAATGAAGTCATCAACGATGCGCCGATTACGATCGGCGGTACTAAAAAAGGGTCGTATGTCAACATGGGACCGATTACGGATCTGACGGCACTTGAACGTTCATCCAACGTCTACATGTTTAACATCGCGATGCGGATGGCAAATTATCCGAGTAATGGTGTGGCTGGTGCGAGTGTTGATGCAGCGGCGGCGATCATGCAGAACTATTACAGCCAATTTGGTCTAGGTGTCACGACGGGAATTGATTTGCCCTATGAAGCCAAAGGGGTACAAGGAACACCAGACCGTGTCACGCTCTTGATGGACCGAGTGATTGGTCAATATGATGCCTTTACACCGTTACAGGTGGCTCAGTACATCTCGACACTCGCCAATGGTGGGTATCGCGTGCAGCCTCACTTCTTAAAAGAAGTATTGGCTTCGAATTCAATCGAAGATGGAACAAAGCAAGTCGATTACAGCTTCAAAACAAATTACCTGAACCGACTCGAAGTTAGTCAAGCGAACATCGATCACGTTCGCGAAGGGTTACACCGAGTCGTCAAAGGAGAACGTGGTACGTCTAAAATCATTGCTCAGACGGGGATTGATGCGGCAGCCAAAACCGGAACGGCACAGGTCAGTGTGTATGGCGAAGATGGCATCGCACTTCGAGATGGTAGCGGACAACCGGTTCGTTCATTAAACTCGAACCTGGTCGGTTGGGCACCATACGACAATCCAGAGATGGCGTGGGCCGTGTTCCTTCCATATATGGAGCAAGAAACAGTCAACTCGAAGATTGGTCATGATTTAGTCAAAGCATACTTCAACGTCAAGGACGTTCCATGGCAGACTAAGCCAAATTAACTAGTCAAGCGAAGGTGAGGAAACTCATCTTCGTTTTTTTTGTATGGATTGACCTGTTTTTCTAATGAAGTTCAGATTGTAAACGCAGAAATACACGCCTTTACAATTCTTTTACGTTGGATTCATTTTGGTTTAATAGTTCATCCGTAGTATAAGTCTTGTAAGGAAAACGGATATAAAGTCGTAGCGTTACCAGCGACATACTTCGAGGAGGAAAATTAATCATGTCTTGGATGAAAAAAACAGCTCTTATCACAACGGTAGCGTCAATCGCAGTAGTCGGTGCGGCATGCGGAAATGACAAAGGTGGCTCTTCAAGTTCTTCTGATCTTTCAGGAAAGATCGCAGTAGATGGATCTTCAACAGTCTTCCCAATCATGGAAGCAGTCGGTGAAGAGTATTCAATCGAACAACCAGACGTCGACGTGACAGTCGGAGTATCCGGAACGGGTGGCGGATTCAAACGTTTTGTCGTTGGTGAAACGGATCTTTCAAACGCGTCACGTGAAATCAAAGATGAAGAAGCAGCGGAAGCTGAAAAAAATAACATTGAATATACACGCTTATCCCTTGCACTTGACGGTTTGACAGTCGCTGTCAGCAAACAAAATACATGGGTCAAGGAATTGACACTCGATCAACTGAACAAGATGTGGCTCGATCCAAACATCAAGACGTGGAAAGATGTTGATCCATCATACCCGGCAGAACCAATCAAATTCTTCAGCCCGGGTAAAGATTCAGGAACGTTTGATTATTTCGATGAAGAAGTATTAGATGAAAAAGATATGCGTAAAGACGTTCAGCTCTCAGAAGACGATAACGTTCTTGTCAAAGGGGTTGAAGGCACAAAAGGTGCAATCGGATACTTCGGTTATGCCTACTACGCAGAAAATAAAGACAAGCTAAAAGAAGTTCCACTCTCAGCTGAAGGAAAAGATGCGGTTGATCCGACACCAGAAACAATCAATGACCTGTCTTACCCACTGTCGCGTGAGATTTACACGTACGTCAACAACAAATCGTTAAAAGATAAAAAACAAGTCGCCGATTTCGTTCAATTCACAAATGAAAACGCAGGAGACTTGGCTGAAGAAGTTGGTTACGTCAAGATGAAACAAGATCGTTATGACGAAAACGCAAAAGCTATCGAAGACGCAATGAAATAACCATCACCACACGAGGACGGCCCAAAAAAAGGGGAAATTCCCTTTTTTCGGGTCCCGTTCCTATGTAGGCATGATGAAGTAGGGAGCGAAGAAGGATGAATTCATCAAACAAATCGGTTCGCGAGCTGATTCAACAGAACCGACAACAAAAATTTAGCATGAAAAATCTTATGGAACGTTTCATGCCGATCGTACTGTTCCTATGTGCGTTCGTTTCAGTCGTTACGACCATCGGCATCATTCTCACGTTAGTTCTTGAAACGCGTCACTTCTTTGAAGTGGTTTCCATCAAAGAATTTTTCGGCAGTACGAGCTGGTATCCACTTAACTCGCAACCTGAGTATGGAATTTGGCCGCTTGTCGTCGGAACGCTTGAAATTACCGTGATTGCGATGCTAGTTGCCGTGCCGATTGGACTCACTTCTGCGATTTATTTGAGTGAGTATGCATCAGAACGCGCACGCCGTGTTCTCAAACCAATTCTTGAAGTTTTAGCCGGTGTTCCGACAATCGTCTTCGGATTTTTCGCCTTGACGTTTGTCACACCATTACTCGTTAAACTCATTCCGGGTCTTGCAATCTACAATGCCTTAAGCCCGGGGATCGTCGTCGGAATCATGATCATCCCGATGATCGCCTCGATTTCGGAAGATGCGATGAGTTCGGTTCCGAAAAAAATCCGAGACGGTGCGTTGGCGCTTGGCTCAACACGTCTTGAAGTCGCTTTAAAAGTGGTTGTTCCGGCAGCACTTTCAGGGATCATCGCGTCAATCGTTCTCGGGATGTCACGTGCGATTGGTGAGACGATGATCGTAACGATTGCTGGTGGATCGAATCCGACGGCTCTCGTCAACCCGTTAGAACCGGTTCAAACGATGACGGCTTATATCGTTCAGGTCGCACTTGGTGATGCTGGATTCGGTACGATTGAATACTATAGTATCTACGCTGTCGGTACGTTGTTGTTCGTCTTTACTCTTTTGATGAACTTACTCGCGAACTGGATCACGCGTCGTTTCAGAGAGGAGTACTAAGATGGCCTTACCAGAAAAACAACCCGTACAAAAAAAGTTTATCGATCCTGTTGCTGTTAAAAAGTCGATCAGTCAACGCTTGGTCGTCAACAATATCACTAAAATCATCTTCTTGATTGGACTGTTATTTGGTTTAGTCGTGCTTGGTATTCTTCTGTTTGGTGTCGTCCGTGACGGAGCAGCTTGGCTGTCACTCGACTTCCTCCAGAATGCACCGTCCCGCCGACCGGACCGCGCAGGGATCTATCCTGCTTTAATGGGTTCGATCTTCTTGATGCTGTTGATCATTCCGATGATTTTCATTCTCGGAGTAGGCGCCGCGATCTATCTAGAAGAGTATGCGAAAAAAGGACGGATGACGTCATTTATTGAAGTCAACATCTCAAACTTAGCCGGTGTCCCGTCAATCGTCTTCGGATTACTCGGACTGACGTTCTTCGTTCGGAACATGGGCTTTGGATCAACCTTGATTGCGGGAGCCTTGACGCTTGCATTGATGAGCTTACCGGTCGTCATCGTCTCTTCCCAAGAAGCAATTCGTGCGGTGCCACAAGCGATGCGCCATGCATCCCTTGCTCTTGGAGCTTCAAAGTGGCAAACGACGTTCAAAGTCGTTTTACCGGCTTCCTTGCCAGGCGTCATCACGGGGATCATCCTTGCGGTATCACGTGCGATCGGAGAGACGGCGCCACTCATCATGGTTGGTGCAGCCATCTTCATCGCCCGCGCACCAGAAGGAATCTTCTCAGAATTTACAGCGTTACCGATTCAAATCTACAACTGGACAAGCCGCCCGCAGGCTGACTTCCAAGGTCTTGCTGCTGCCGGAATCATCGTCTTGATGGTTATTCTGTTGACGATGAACTCGCTTGCGATTTGGATTCGGAACCGTTTCTCAAAACGATACTAATCGAACAAGTAAAATAAACAACGTTCTGAACCACTAAGGAGGAACACAGATGATGGATACGAAGCTGACGACGAAACCAGCCAAAGAAGGGGCAAAAACGATGAATCAACCAGTAGCTACGCGACAAAGTGTATACCGTGTAAACGATTTGAACCTATGGTACGGGGACGATCACGCCTTAAAAGATGTCAATCTCGATATCAAACAAAATGAAGTCACGGCAATCATCGGACCGTCAGGATGCGGGAAATCGACGTTCATCAAAACGTTGAACCGGATGGTTGAACTTGTACCAATCGTTCGGACGAACGGAGTCATCGAGTACCACGGTCGCAATATCTTTGATAAAGATTATGAAGTCGAAGAATTACGGACATCGGTCGGGATGGTATTCCAACAACCAAATCCGTTCCCAAAATCGATTTATGATAACATCGCCTACGGACCACGTGTCCACGGCGTCAAGAACAAGAAAATCTTAGATGAAATCGTCGAACGGAGTTTACGTGGGGCAGCGATCTGGGAAGAAGTCAAGGATCGGTTGAACGAGAATGCGTACGGCTTATCCGGTGGACAGCAACAACGTCTCTGTATCGCACGTTGTTTGGCAATCGAACCGGATGTCATCTTGATGGATGAACCAACATCGGCACTTGATCCAATCTCGACGTTAAAAGTCGAAGAATTGGTTCAAGAACTAAAAAAAGACTACTCGATCATCATCGTTACGCATAATATGCAACAAGCAGCACGTGTATCGGATAAAACAGCCTTTTTCTTAAACGGTGAAGTCGTTGAATTCGATCAAACAGATCGAATCTTCTCGAATCCGAGTGATAAACGGACAGAAGACTATATCTCAGGACGATTCGGATAACGAGGAGGAACTTTCAATGGCAGCGAACCGGACAATTTTTGGAGAAAACCTGGCAGTACTCGATCAAAAAGTATTTTTGTTAGCCCGTAAGACGATGCAACAGATTGCGACGACGGCGGAAGCATTAGAAAAATACGACCGCGACATCGCACTCAAAGTCATCGAAAATGATAATGAGCTCGATGCCCTCGAACTTGAAATCAATGATGATGCGATTTTGCTGATTGCGAAACAACAACCCGTTGCGACCGATTTAAGACGGTTGATTACAGCGATCAAGATTGCGACCGATTTAGAACGGATTGCCGATTATGCCGGCAATATCTCAAAGGCGGTCTTACGTGTCGAAACATTTCCGTACGTGATTGATATCTCGCTGTTAAAAGAAGCGTTCGAAACGTTACTTGATATGACGGAGACTGCGATCGTCGCCTATCGAGATGGCGATATTGAAAAGGCAAAAGCCTTATCGGAGCTCGATAACATCATTGATGAGACGACGTATAAAGCATTACGTCAATACATGCGTCACATGTCGTTACAGCCAATCGTCGTCGATGAAATCATGCAGTTTACGAATATCTGCCGATACATCGAACGGATGGGTGATCATTTGACGAATGTCGGAGAACATCTCATTTATCTAGAAAAAGGAAAACACTATGATTTAAACAACTAATTGCAGTAGGCTAGAGGGAGATCCTCAGCCTACTTTTTTTTGTAAAGGATTTTGAAACAAGTTTGTAGAATAAGAAAGAAGTGAATAAAGAGAAAGAGGTGATAGGTAATGCTTGAAAAAATCATAAAATTAAAAGAACAGGGACTGACGATTAAACAAATCGCAGAACAAGTAGAATCGACGGAAGGTAAAGTCAAATATGCGTGGAGCAAATACCGGAAGTCATTAACAGAAAACAAAACAGCACCAACGGAAACTGCTACGGCTACTAAACCAAAAAAGAAGAAGGCAGGGGTAACCGTGAGCGCTCCGAAACAAAATGAAATCGTACCTGCACTGACAGCAATTCCTTCATTGGAACGAGATGCTTTTGGGATGGCGACACATTATGAAGATGATATCATGCATGCGATCGTTCAGTCGCCGACAGCGGTCTATGTTTACTGGGAGTTATCCGAATTATCGCGAAAAATGCTCGAGACACATTATCATGCTTCTTTTGATTCGTTCCGCAAAGAGATGCGCGTCATTGATGTGACATTACGGGATTATGAAAAAGGGGAAGCTAACCGGACCTATCAATTCGAATTACCAGAAATGACGAATACATGGTTTGTCCGTCCGTTGATGCCGAATACTACATACATCATCGAATGGGGCATTCAGACGATCGATGGAGATTTCTTACCGGTCCTACGTTCGAAACCGGTTGAGACACCGCGTGATGAACCTGTCACGGAGGGTCGTTTTGCAGAAGTCGTCGCACGTTGGCAGTCTGGTGAAGTAGAACAACCAGAGTGGGTGGAAGTCTTACGTCCATACTCTTACTTTGACCGAGTCCGTTAAGCAAAACAGATAGAAAGCACAAGGAGAGGAAGAACAGACATGCGCAAAGGTTATTTTTCATTAGTCCTACACGCCCATTTACCATACATCCGACACCAGGAAGCCCATCGGCTTGAAGAACGTTGGATGTATGAAGCGATTTCAGAAACGTATATTCCATTGTTATGGGAAATTAATCGATTGGAACGTCCGCTCGGTTGGACGATCAGTATCTCACCACCTGTCATCGAGATGTTGGCGGATTCATTGATTCAAAGTCGTTACGTTGAACATCTTGAAGACACGTTACGTTTGATCGAACAGGAGCTCCAACGTGATTTAATGAAAGAAGAGCGTGATGCACTTTTATTCTATAAAGAACGCTATCATGATTTAAAAGTGACATTTGAACATTGGGGGCGCGATTTGAACGGGGCGTTCCGTCACTATAAAGAACAAGGTTATCTGGAATTGATGACATGTACCGCAACACACGGATTCAGTCCGCACATGTTGTCGGAACAAGCAGCTCGGTCTGAGATCCAAACCGGATTAAACTGTTTCGAACGTCATTACGGATATCGTCCGACAGGTCTTTGGATGCCGGAATGTGCGTATACACCAGGACTTGATAAAATCATGTACGAAGAAGGGATCCGGTATACGTTTGTCGATGAACACTCGATTCTCAATGCCGATCCTGCCCCTAAACATGGAATCGGCGCACCGGTCTATTCACCACACGGCGTCGCTCTATTCCCGCGTGATCAGATCATCTCGGGTCGCATCTGGAGTTCTGTCATCGGGTATCCCGGGCATCCGGACTACCGTGAATTTTATCGGGATCTCGCTTACGATCGGGAATGGGATCAAATTGCTGAATTCATGCATCCGGAAGGACTTCGGTATGATACCGGCTTAAAACTGCACCGGGTTACAGGAGAGTCAGATCAAAAAGAATATTATGTCCGTGACTGGGCCTGGAAACGAACAGATGTCCATGCGACTGATTTTGCAGAAGCACTTGCGAATCATTTGGATGAGCAGAGTGGACAAGATTTCCCACCTTTTATCGTCACAGCACCGTTTGATGCGGAATTGTTCGGACATTGGTGGTTTGAAGGTCCTGACTTCCTCGGTAAAACGATGGAGCGGTTCGAAGACTACGGGATTGAATCGATTTCACCCACAACCTTCCTCGAACGCCATTTCCAAGATATCGAGACGGTTCATGTCGCGATGGGAACATGGGGACGAAAAGGATACGCAGATGTCTGGATCAACGAACGAAATGATTGGATGATTCGTCATTTACATCAACTTGAAAAACGGTTAGCGGGAGTTGTTTCACGTAATCGTCATCAAGATGAGTTGACCGTCAAAGCGAAACGTCAATTGATTCGCGAATATCTTCTTGCCGTCTCAAGTGACTGGCCATTTATTTTAGATGGACAGACAACTGCTCAATATGCAGCCAATCGGTTCCGTGAACATATCAAGCGGTTTGAAGAAACAGAACGTCGTCTGGATGCAAATGACTTGACGTTAGAATGGTTGGAAGCCCGTTATGCGGACTATCCATTCCTCGCAGATACGGATATCGACCCGGATGTCTTCTTGACACCACATGATTATTACGTCGCTGTACAACGGGATGCATCTTGGAACACGAATGCGATTCTGCTTTTGACGACTCAGTATGACGATCCAAATCGTCCGGTTGCTCAGTTCGCAAAACGATTAGCCGCTGCGGGAGAAAATGTCTATGTCATCACGTCAGGCACTCCGGATTACCAGCTTCAAGACGGCGTACATGTCTATCATGTCGAAGTCAACGGATTGCCGCTCATCCAAACGTACAATCAATTGGCGGGATTAAACCTGGCTGTCTTGCGACAGGCACAAGCGCTCAATAAAATCGTCGAATTCCGTTTGGTGCATAACTTCAATATGGAGACAGCTTCAGCTGCTCAATCGTTTGCTGAAATGAATGGGTTACCGCTTGTCAGTAACGTCTACAATCTCGAAAGTGAACGTTCACAGTCTGGAACCGGTGGTTTGGTCGTTGCGATCAAACGCCTCGAAGGAGAAGCGTTACGTCATTCAGAAGTCATCTATCTGGAGCGGGAAGAAGCACGAAACGGGATTGAACACGATTATCATGTAGCAAAAGAACTCCGTAATTTCCAAGTGGACCTTGAAAATCCATACCAGCATGTAACGATTCCGAAAAAGAACGGATGAACAGTTGCAATTCACTTCCTTTCTTGGTACGATACTTGAGTATGCTTAACCTTATGTAAAGCAAAAACACTTGATACACTGAGAGCTAGATAGGAGGGAATCCCATGCGCGTTAAAATTACTTTGGCTTGCACTGAAACTGGTGACCGTACTTATATCACTAAGAAGAACAAGCGTAACAACCCAGAGCGTCTTGAGTTGAAGAAATACAACCCACGTCTCCGTAAGCACACACTTCACCGTGAAGTAAAATAATTGAGATGGAAGCCATCACCTTGTGTGATGGCTTTTTTGTTGAATGAGGGGGAACAGAACAGATGGATAAACAGGAGTTACGCCAATTCATTGCCCATCAACTGGATACGTTAGAGAATCGAAAACAACGGGAACAACAGATTTACGACCAATTGTTTGGAATGCCAGAGTGGCATGCCGCACAATCGGTGGCAATCACATTATCTTTTCGAAATGAGTGTGCGACAGAGGAAATCATCTTAAAAGCATGGGAGCATGGAAAACACGTTGTCATTCCGAAAGTCGTCGAACGACAAATGCGATTTTTTGACTACACGCGAGCTAGTCGTTTAGTCGAAAATAAGATGGGAATCCGTGAACCGGACGAAACGGCTGTCGAACGGACGTTGGATACGATAGATCTCTGTATCGTCCCAGGGCGCGTCTTCATGAGAAACGGATTTCGAATCGGATGGGGCGGTGGATTTTATGACCGGGCCTTAGCGAGTTATCCAGGACACACCCTATCGGTTGCATTTGAGAAACAACTTGTTCCGATCTTTGATATCGAACCATTTGATCAACCGGTCAATCAAATCGTTACGGAATCTGAGGTCATCCGATGCCGTTGATCTATGGAATCTTATTTTGTTTGATACTCGGTTATCTCGGTTACCGGCTACATTTATTGACGATCACCGGTGCCATCTGGACAATTGTTGTCGGTACGGTCGTCATTTACGGATTGGGCTATAGCGGATTAATCGTACTAATGCTGTTTTTTGGAAGTTCTAGCCTCTTATCGAAACTCGGAAAACGAAGAAAACGTTCTGTCAATCAGATTGTTGAAAAAGATGGGGCGCGTGATGGTTGGCAAGTATTAGCAAATGGCGGGGTGGCGTCACTTGCTGCCGTCGGTATTATTTTTACCGATCATCCTAGTTTTTTATTGTTATTCCTGATTGTATTAGCAGCTTCGAATGCGGATACGTGGGCGTCTGAAATCGGACCATTGTCACAAAAAGAACCTTTTTTATTCAGTGGACGGCGCGTCCCTGCTGGAACAAGTGGGGCGATTTCAGTGCTTGGAACGTCAGCGACTGTGATTGGCGCCTTGTTCATCGCGACGGCGGGCGATTTATTGTTTGATTTGACGACGGCAGAATGGTTGCTAGTGACAGTTGGTGGTGTCTTAGGCAGTCTTTTCGATACGCTTTTCGGTGGGACGATCCAGCGGAAGTTCCGGTGCGCAGTGTGCGGTAAAGAAACTGAAAAGAGGATCCATCATGAAAAGCCGACGTTGTATGTCACGGGATGGAAGTGGCTTGGGAACGACGGTGTGAATTTTTTATCAAGCGGAATCGCTGGATTGATTGGTTTTATTGTCTACCGAATGTGGTAAGTGGAAGTTGTAGATGTAATTTTTCCTTATGTTAGGATATTATTGACACAAATTAGACAAGATGTGACCGTTTTCACAAGAAACAAACCTTTGTGAAAGATGTTACAATCTATTTGTGAGATAGTTAACAAACTTTTGAATTACCTTAGAAGGGTGGACATATAGAATGGAATTACATGCGAAAGTTACACGCGTTGCCTTGATTGGTGCGGGAGCTGTAGGGTCAAGTTTTGCGTATCAGATGTCAACTGCCGGATTATGCGAAGAATTAGTCATCATCGATGTCAATAAAGCGAAAGCAGAAGGGGAAGCGATGGATTTAAATCATGGAACGCCATTTAGTTCTTCTCCGATGCGCATCTGGGCTGGAGATTATTCTGATTGTAAAGATTCTGAAGTGATTGTCATCACGGCTGGAGCGCCACAAAAACCGGGTGAAACCCGGTTGGACCTCGTCGCTAAAAATGCTTTAATCATGAAAGAGATGATGCGTCAGATTATGGAGTCGGGTTTTGATGGGATTATCGTCGTCGCCTCGAACCCTGTAGACATCATGGCCCACTTAGCCTGGAAATATTCTGGTCTTCCTAAGTCACGTGTCTTTGGTTCTGGAACAGTTCTCGATACAGCACGGTTACGCCAAATGTTAGGGGAATACTTCCATATCGATTCTCGGAATGCACATGCCTATATTTTAGGGGAACACGGTGATACAGAGTTTGCAGCTTGGAGTAATTCTCGTATTTACGGCAAGACGATTGACGAGTTACTGGCAGAAGACGATCGTTATTCTCAGGCCGATCTAGATCAGATTTATATCAATGTCCGCGACGCTGCTTACCATATCATTGAACGCAAAGGGGCGACGTATTACGCGATTGGTCTTGGACTTGTTCGGATCGTCCGGGCAATCCTTGGGAATGAGAACTGTTTGTTGACGGTCGGGGCACACGTCGACGGACAGTATGGGATTTCCGGAATTCATATCGGTGTACCCGCTGTCATCAATCGTCAAGGAGTCCGCGAGATCATTGAAGTTTCGTTGACAGAAGAAGAACTCAAAAAATTCCATCATTCAGCCGAAGTCTTGCGGCAAACAATGGAACCCGTTCTTCGGTAAGCGTTACGAGATTTCTATAGAGTAAGCCGTTCCTTTCTATCAACTTAGAAGGAAACGGCTTTTTTTGCTTCACAGATTGTCGATCAAACGAGGTTTTATTTTACTAGAAAAAGGTTATGTAAGGGATAGAAGAGTTTTTCGTGCCATCGTGCTTGAGAAGAAAACGTATAAAGGGGAGAACGACAGTCATGTATACATTTCGAAAGTTAACGAAAGAAGATGCAGAACAGTATTGGAGTCTTCGACTCGAAGGGTTAAAAAATCATCCGGACGCATTTGGTCATTCGTTCGATGACGAACAACAAACACCGATTAAGGATGTCCAGGAAGGTCTTGAAGGTGATCCGGAATCGGATGAGATTTGGCTTGGAATGTTTGATGGTGAAAGATTGTTTGGATTCGGTCAAGTCAAACCGTATGAATTGTCACGCGAGTCGCACAAGGCGATGATATCCGGTGTTTATGTCTCACCTGATTATCGTGGCGGGACAGGACGTGCCTTGATGGAAGCCTTGATTGAAGAAGCCAAACAGATTCCGGACGTCGAACAAGTCATCTTAGCTGTTTTATCTGGAAACGAGGCAGCACAAAGTTTATATGAATCGCTTGGTTTTGAAGTATATGGCGAAGATCCGGATTCCGTTAAATTAGAAGATGGCACGTACCGTGATGATATCTGGATGAAAAAATACGTCTAAAGTTGTTTTGAATCCAGTCGTGAAGAAGTCCAAGTTCGATTCATGAAAAGTCGTAGTGTCGATGTGAGTTGACACTACGACTTTTCATGGTGGAGGAGTCATTGACGAATCCGTCGAATGTGTACCCGCTTGTTCCAACTTTTGTTATCATGGAGAAGGAGAAAACATTCGACATCAAGAGGAGTGAAGTATATGCAGGAAGTTGTTCAAACGATTCGCGACTTAGTGGAGATTCCGAGTCCGACTGGTTTTACGGTCCAAGCACTTACATATGTAGAAAATCGATTTAAAGAAGAAGAAATTTCCTATACAAAACTCGAAAAAGGTGCGTTGCTTGGCATGTTACCTGGCAAGTCACCCCGTATTCGTCTACTGACAGCCCATGTGGACACGTTAGGTGCGATGGTGAAGGAAATCCTGCCAACGGGACGTCTTAGCTTGTCGCAACTCGGAGGGTACGCTTGGACGGCGATTGAAGGCGAAAACTGCTTAGTCCACAAGATGGATGGTCAAACGATTTCTGGAACGATTTTATTCCACCATTCGAGTGTGCATACGTCTCGTGTCACGAACACAGAAGAACGGAGCGCAGCAAATATCGAAGTCCGACTTGATATTCGATCGACGACGGCTGAAGAAACACGGGTTGCTGGGATTGAGGTTGGTGATATCGTGACCTTTGATCCACGCTTCGTCCACACGGAAACGGGATTCGTAAAATCACGTCACCTTGATGATAAGGCGTCGGTTGCGTTACTACTGGAGCTCGTCAAGAAATGGAAAACCATCGACCTACCGCATCCTGTCCATATTTTAATCTCGAACTACGAAGAGGTTGGTTTTGGAGGAAACGCCGGTTTTTCGAAGGATGTCGCAGAATATATCGCTGTCGATATGGGGGCACTCGGGGAAGGGCAACATTCGGATGAATATACGGTCTCGATCTGTGCGAAGGATGGTTCAGGTCCATACGATCTAGCGTTACGTCACCAGTTTACGCGTCTCGCACAACAACAGGCGATTCCGTATAAAGTCGATATCTATCCGTATTATAGTTCAGATGCGTCGGCTGCCGTCCATGCCGGTCATGATGTTCGTCACGGACTACTTGGTCCCGGTATTGAATCAAGTCATTCGTACGAGCGGACACATGAAACATCGCTTCAAGCCACATATGATTTACTTGATGCATTCGTGAAGGAGCCGATGAACGATGAAAACACTTTATGATGTCCAACAGTTACTCAAATCCTATGGGACGATTGTGTATCTCGGGGACCGAGAATCGGATATCGCGATGATGATGCTGGAACTCGATGAACTCGATCAAGCAGGTGTGCTCGAGAAAAAACAGTATGATTCAGCAAAAATTATTTTGGCATATGAATTACAGCAATCAAGAAAAGGTTGAAAAGCTTGTGCAACCCTTTGCACTAGCTGACGAATCAGCTAAAATAAGGGGAGCGAAATTTTTTATCATAAGGGAGCAATGACGATGAAGTGGTTACTCGGTGTAGATATTGGTGGTACGACAGTCAAAATGGCGATTTTGGATCTGCAAGGCATCATTGTAGAGAAGTGGGAAATCGAGACGGTCATCTTGAATGATGGAGAACAAATTCCGAAAGACATCGCACGTTCGTTTTTTGAGAAGTGTCAACAAAGTAAGAAACGAGTCGAAGACTTTGTCGGAGCGGGAATCGGGGCACCGGGATTCATCGATTTCAATACGGGTGTCGTCGAAAAAGCGGTCAATATCGGCTGGAACAACTTCGAACTGGTTGGCGAATTCGAACGATTGACGGGCTTGCCGGCCGTCATCGAGAATGATGCCAACGCGGCAGCAATCGGCGAGATGTGGAAAGGTGCGGGCAGTGGTGCGACGGAACTACTTGCAGTGACACTTGGTACGGGCGTCGGGGGTGGATTGATCACCAATGGTCAAATCGTTCATGGGACGGTCGGTATGGCAGGGGAAATCGGACATATCACGATGTTGCCTGAAGGTGGCGTCATGTGCGGATGTGGGCGTAAAGGCTGTCTCGAGACGATCGCTTCTGCCACCGGTGTAGCACGGTTAGGTCTTGAGAAACGAAAAGGGCAAGTCACGCTTTTAAATGAAATTCAAGCGGTGACGGCAAAGGATGTTTTTGATGCCTATTCAAAAGGAGATGCCATTGCGACGGAAGTCGTCGAAGAGGTGGCCTTCCACCTTGGACTCGCGATTTCGAATTTGGCAAACAGTCTTAATCCTGAAATCATCGTCATTGGCGGTGGGGTCTCAAAAGCCGGTGATGCTTTGATGACGCCGTTAAAAGAAACATTTAAACGATTTGCCTTGCCGCGTGTCTTTGCATCAACGACATTTAAAATCGCTGAACTGGGCAATGATGCGGGTGTCATTGGTTGTGCATGGCTCGCAAAACAGATGTTCCTAAAAAAATAATTACACGAAGTTTTAAAAAAAGATTCGATATTTCGAATCTTTTTTTTATTTACAAACGTAATAAAAGTATGTGATTGTTAAGTATCGACCGGATTCCGGTTGCATTTTTGTAAAAGTAGGCGTAAAATTTTCACGTGATACGGGTATAAATAGATAAGGCATGTAAGTCGTGTAAAAGTTCGATATAAAGGACACACGTATATTAGGAGGCAGGTTTTTATGCAGCAAGACTCTGGCATCTGGTCGCGTATGCGACTAAAGGTGGGTCAAGGTGTTCGCAGCACCTATAAAGAGCACAAAGTCTTTTGGATTGCGACACTATTGATTTGGTTAAAGACGTATCTGGCGTATACGCTCTTTTTCAATGTGCCTGTGACGAACTCGGCACAAGCATTCATTTTACTGATTAATCCGATCAGTTCGGCGTTGTTCATGTTTGGATTTAGTTTCTTCTTCCGTGGAAACGTCCAAAAATGGTTTATCTACGGTACACTTGTCGTTGCGACATTGATACTGTATGCGGATATTATTTTCTTCCGTTTCTTCAATGATTATTTGACGTTACCGGTTCTCTTCCAAACATCAAATGCAGAGACGGTATCCGCCTCACTCGGTTCGTTACTGACGTGGGCAGATCTATTGATTGTCGGTGATCTATTGATTCTTCCATTCTTCCTTAGAAAAATGGATCTGTCGAAGAACATCGCGTCACGTGGACGTGCGATCTTAGCGTTCGTAGCGGCAACGGCTGTTTTCTTAGGAAACTTAGCACTTGCTGAAACAGAACGTCCAGAATTACTGACACGTGCATTTGACCGTGAATTGCTCGTCAAAAACATCGGTACTTTTAATTTCCACATGTATGATGCGTTGATCCAGTCGAAAACGTCGGCGCAAAAAGCATTGGCCGACAGCTCGGAACTTTCTGAAGTCCAAAGTTTTGCGGATGCAAAATATGCAAAACCGAATCCAGCGATGTTCGGCAAATACGAAGGGAAAAACGTCATCGTGATTTCGTTTGAGTCGGCTCAATCGTTTGCAGTCGGCTTAAAAGCACCAAACGGTCAAGAAATCACACCGAATCTCAACAAGCTAATCAAAGAATCACATTACTGGGATAACTTCTACCACAATACTGGGCAGGGGAAAACAGCGGATGCAGAATTCATTCTTGAAAACTCGATTTATCCATTAGGTCGAGGAGCGGCATTCTTTACGAACGGAGAAAACGAATTCCGTGCGACGCCGGAGATGTTAAAAGAAGATGGTTATTACTCAGCTGTATTCCATGCGAATAATAAATCCTTCTGGAACCGTGACATTGTCTACAATAGCTTTGGTGTCGATCGTTTCTTCTCGGAAACCGATTATGACCTAGGGGATCCGGACGATTTGACAGAATGGGGTCTACTTGATGATAAGTTCTTCGAGCAATCGTTACCGATGCTCAAAGATCTTCCACGACCATTCTATTCAAAATTCATCACACTTACGAACCATTATCCGTTTGAAATGCCAAAACCTGAAGATGAGCTCGTTCCACCGCTTGAAACGAGTTCAACGACATTAAACCATTATGTACAAGCACTTGCATATCAAGATATGGCGCTTGGTAAGTTCATTGAAGGTTTAAAGAAAGACGGCACATGGGACGATACGATCCTAATGGTGTACGGAGATCATTATGGTATCTCGACGAATCATAATGCTGCGATGGCAGAATTGTTGGAAAAAGATGAATTGACACCGTACGATGTCGCACAACTTCAACGTGTTCCGTTTGTCATCCACTTACCTGGACAAGATAAAGGTGTAAAACACGATGATGTCGCAAGTCAAATCGACATCAAACCGACGTTGCTGAATCTACTAGGCCACGATTTTAAAGATGAAGTCCTGTTCGGAACAGATTTGTTCTCAAAAGAACATAAAGATTATGCGTTGTTCCGTGACGGTTCTGTTATCACCGACAAAACGGTGTACACACAAGAAACGTGTTACGACCGTAAAACAGGTGAAGAAGTCACAGATGAACAAGTTGGCGCAATCTGTAAAGAGTCTGTCAAGCAGTCTGAAAAAGAACTCGGACTGTCTGATAAAGTCATCTATGGAGATCTGTTACGTTTTTTACAGACATCTAAATAATCTTTCTGCAAGGAAAGCGTCGGTAAACTTGATCAGTTTATCGGCGCTTTTTTAGCTGGAAAGTCAAAAAAAAGGTCAGATCCCCGCAAAGGAAAGCTGACCTTTTTTTGAAAAAATGATTATGCCGGAATTCCACCGAAAATCAATGTCGCAATGCCAAACCAACCGAATAAGATTACAGTCAGCGCAGCAAATACGAGTGGAAACATTTGACGTTTCTTAAGTGAACGCAAGACGGCCCAAACACCGACGAGTGCAACGATAAAGAAAAGCCAACCGATTGGTTGATCCAAATGCATGACGTACTCCCCCTTAAAAATCACGTTATGAAGTTCACGAAGATTTCACTTAAATCTCACTTTTTAGTTTAGCTGACTGAGCGGATAAAGTCGAGAGGGGGGAAGGGGAAGTTTCGACAATTTCGTGTATAGTAGAGAAGAATGATTCATAAAGGAGCTTGATGAGATGGAAATTGTAAGTATTACTTCAGGTATCGCCTCAGAAAACGGATATCTTCTTTTTAAAGATGGGAAATGTTTAGTGATTGATCCTGGTACGGAAGATATGCGCTTTTTTGATGAGATTGAACGACGCGACGCAAAAGTCGAAGCAATCCTCCTGACGCATGCCCATTTTGACCACATCGGTGGTTTGGATATGTTGCGGCGTTTTACTTCGGCGCCGGCTTATATCCACCCGAACGAAATGAAATGGTTATCAAACCCGAATCTCAACGGTTCCATTAAATTTGATATGCCTCCCTTAAAAGTGAAGCCGGCGGAACGTACGTTAGAATCAGGGGCGTTGACGATCGGACCGTTTCAGATGCACGTTCTTGAAACACCCGGTCATTCACCGGGCAGTGTGACGTTTTATTTCAAAAAGGAACAACTTGCCTTTGCCGGTGACTTGATCTTTAAGCGAAGTGTCGGCCGGACGGATCTTGAAGGCGGCGATCAAGATGTCTTGATGCGTTCCATTGATCGGGTCATCGCAGAAATCCCGCATGATACTACTTTTTATCCAGGGCATGGGCCAGAAACGACATTACGTCAAGAAATCAAACATAATCCATTTTTTTGATCGATGAAAAATCCCCTCACCTTCAATTGAAGGTGAGGGGATTTTGTTCACATTTGGAAGTTGGACCAATATGTGAAGACGATAAAGAATACTGTTAAGTACGCCGCAAAGATGTAGACATACGTTTTCTCAGTTAGGCGAAGATAGCCTAATGCTGCAAAGAATACTGTTTGTGCTAAGAAGACAAAGCCCATAACTAAAAATGAATCCGTATGCTCACTTGAGCTGGCGTCTCCACCTAGAGCGCCGATAAATGCCATGACTGCAATGATGCCAGTCCAAAATCCGAGTACGCGGTACATTCTCCC
Organism: Exiguobacterium antarcticum DSM 14480; assembly: GCF_000685865.1. Taxonomy (GTDB): domain Bacteria; phylum Bacillota; class Bacilli; order Exiguobacteriales; family Exiguobacteriaceae; genus Exiguobacterium_A; species Exiguobacterium_A antarcticum. Next base: position 472,646 of record NZ_JMKS01000005.1, read on the forward strand.
CATTCATATAACCCCCTAAATCCAACAGATAGTCAATATACGTACTTATTTTACCAAGCAAACAATCATCCGTCCATCATGTTCTAGTGTTTGTTGAGGAATAACTGTGAACAAAAGATGAAGTTTGAAAAAAACTTGTACAATAGTTGTACAAAAGGTGTACAAAGTAAAAAAGGCATGGTATAGTTTCTGTAATGAGAAGCGTAGATTTTGAGAGGAGGAGCAATAATGGCGAATGAGTTGATATTTTTCACATATCCAAGCTGTACATCTTGTCGTAAAACGAAATCATGGTTAAAAGAGGAACATGTTGATGTAGAGGAACGTCATCTGTTCAGAAATGCTCCAACAGTAGATGAATTGATGGAATTGTTAAAACTTTCAACGGACGGAATCGAAAGTTTACTCGCAACACGAAGTCAAGCATTCAAAGATTTAGGAATTGATGTCGATGACATGAAGTTAAGTGAATTGCTTCGCTTGATGAGTGATAATCCTAAATTGTTGAGACGTCCAATCATTACGGATGGCAAACAACTAGTAATCGGGTATGATAAACCAGGACTCGAGACGCTAGCAAAACGCAAAAACCGTATTATCGCGCAAGTATCTTAAAGAAGCCGATTTGTATCGGCTTCTTTTTTTGTGTATTTTTTTGATTAAGGAGGTGTTGGGTTGAGAGAAGAAATCAGTCAATTGATTCGTCAGTTCGAAGTGGTAGGTGCAACAGATGTTCATTTTATTCCCGGTGATCGATTGGCACAGATCATTTGTCGTACGAGTGAAGGCTTAGCAGAACAGTCCCCGATCGCTGTTGAGCATTACCGAGCGCTTGTCAGTCATATTCGTTATGAATCGAATTTGAAGGAACAAAATGAACGAATCCCACAAAGTGGTCTATATCCCTTTCAAGAAAGTGGGATGCGTGTATCCATCCTACCGAGTCGGTACGGGGATGCGATGTCTTGGCGTTTTTATCGAGCCGTCGTATCAAGTGAGATAGCTGCTCGCTTACTCGATCCGACACTTGATTTAGAATGGATGAAGCAACAAACGCATGGCTGTATCATTATCTCCGGAACGACTGGAGCAGGGAAAACAACGATGCTGTACTCCTTGATGGCATCGATGGAAGGAAAGCGGATCATCTCGGTCGAGGATCCGGTCGAATGTACCGTACCAGGCATTTTACAGCTTGAGTTGAACGATAAGGCAGGTTTTGATGCAACACGTTGTTTCGAAGAAATTTTACGGGCAGATCCGGACTGGATTGCTTTTGGTGAAGTTCGGACGGCAGAAGCGGCGCGATTGACCATCAATGCTGCTTTGAGCGGACATGTCGTCCTGTTTACGTTACATGCAGGATCGATTGAAGAAGCCTTGCTTCGTCTGAAGACACTCGGCATCACAGGTGAAGAATTATCCGTCTGCAAAAAGATCGTTCATCTATATCGAGAGGAGGGGACCGTACGCTGTATCGTCGAAAACTTACAGTCGGCAGTAAATGCCGGTTCTTGAATCGTTTTCATCGTCTATTGTCAAAAGGCATTTCAGCAAAAGAATCGTTGGAGATCTTAGTGCGTTTTGAAGAACCATTACTGACTCCGATCATTCATGAAATTCAAGCGCGTTTACAAGGAGGAAGTCGTTTATCCGTTTCCCTAGAGCCATTGGCACTTCCGTCAGCACTACAACAATTACTCAAAGTAGGTGATCAGACCGAACGTCCGTTGATGATTTTAAAACAAGTCATTCGATTGCTCGAGTTAGAAAGTCAGATGAAAAAGAAGTTTTGGAAGATGGCGCGTTATCCTCTTGTCTTAGCAGCTAGCTTGTTGTTGCTGTTTATGTTTTATTCGCTTTATGTGTTTCCTTCTTTATTGGAAATGTCGAACCCGGACACTCTCCCACGTTTTGTTCTCCCGTTGATCCACCCTTCAGCCAAATATATCTTAGCTTTTTCTCCTTTCGTGAGTGTGATTCTTCTGATTGTCACCTTTCGCCGCATTCCACTGAATCGATTGTTACAGATGAAAATGATTCAAAAAATACTGCGTCTATACTACAGCTACCTGTTCACAATCGAAGTAGGTTCTTTTATCGATGCCGGTTTTTCGTTAGAAGAAGCCTTTCGTTCGTTAGAACAAGGGCAAACTGGAAAAAAGAAACAGATGTATGGCTTATTACATCAACGTCAAAAAAGTGGGCAACCGTTATCGGAAGCGATGCAAGATGAGGACATCATCGACGTGGAAACGGTCGGATTGGTGCATATTGCACGCGAAAGTGGCGATTTAGGTCGATTGTTGCTTGAGCAAGCCTCGTTATTACATGAGTCGATCGAGGAAGAAATCGAAAAGAAACTGTTACTCATCGAACCGGCTTTGTACGGAGAATTAACCGTCATGACCGGGACGTTATTTTTGATCCTCTACTATCCGATCCAGCTTGCCATTCAACAACTTCCATTTTAAAAAGATAAGGAGCCGATAAGATGAAACGTTTTATACAAGATCAACGAGGATTTACATTACTAGAGATGGCAGCCGTCTTACTGATCATCTCCTTGTTATTACTTGTGTTGATCCCGACGATGACAAGCGGGAAGGATCAAGCGAAAGGTGTCAGTTGTGAGGCGAACATCCGTGTCATTCGCTCCGAGGTCAATTTGTATTACGCAAAAGAGAAAAAATATCCGGAATCACTTCAAACGATTAACCGTGGCACAGCAGAAAAACCAAACGAACTCGCTTGTGATCAGGAGACATATACGTATGATGCGAAGACTGGTGAACTTACAAAAGCCAAGTGATGGATTTACATTAATTGAAATGACGATTGTCCTTGTGATGATTGGATGTCTGCTCGTGTTCCTCCTGCCAACGGTCATCGACCGAAGACCAGCCTTGTACACACTTGAACAGGATATCAGCATACTTAAACAAGATATGCAGACACTTCGTCTGCTCCAATATTCCAAGACAAGTGAACAAAACCAGATTCAGTTACGGTGGAAAAATGATGGGAAAGGGTACTTGGTCATGGCGAACGACCGGTTATTATGGCAACGTAACTTTCAAGCTGGCCATTCTTGTTTCGTGCCGACGACAGGACGAATCATCTATTTCAAGAGTTATCATTCCACCTATGCGTCGACGTGGAATTGCCAGTCTGCGACACAAGCGTACGAACTCAAGTTTCTGCTCGGGAATTATCAGATGATCGTTCAAAAGGTGAGGTGAAAATGCTTGAAGCAACAAGGAGAACGGGGATTTACGCTTCTTGAAGTCGTGTTATCGATGGTCGCCATCGCTCTGTTCTTACTGCTTGCGATCGATCCCGTCTTGTCGTTTCAAAAACAAAAAAATCAGTTGATGCTTGAGACGCACCGTTTAGACAAGATGGCTTCAGATCAAGTGGCGGAAAGACGGGACGGTTATCAAATCAGGGAAGGGACGTGGTGTATTGAAGAGCTCTGTTTGGCGAGCTCAATCCGGAACGACACTCCTCGAAATCTCGTTGGTCCTCTGGCTGAGCCCGTTGCTACTGATTAGTCTCATTACGATGACACACATCGTCAGTACCTCTGATTACGAACAGCGGATGGAAGAAGAATTGTTTTTTCATACGATCGAACGCTTGATGTGGCGGAGTATCTCCTGTGAGAAAGTAGGTGAAGAAGTTCGGGGAGTCGATGTGGATCCGGAAGAGGAGCCGGTGAAGTGGCGACTCGTCCGTGTTCAAAATCAGATTCGATTAAAAAAAGAGTTTGGAGGTGAATTGACCTATGCCCACAATGTAGACACCTATCAGGTCAGGCAAGATGGACGAACACTCATCTTCGAACTCAACCAACGTCAAAGAACGGTTCAGTGCCGGAACAAGGATTCATCTTGATTCAAACGTTGTTGCTGTTGCTTGGAATCGGTGCGGCGATTTTGCTGAGTTGTCATTATATGGACGAAGCCGTGACGCAACTTCAGTTAGAACAGGAAGCCTTGCAACTCGAGTCGCTCGTTCGAGCGGCGACAAGTGATTGCCGGCAAGACGAAACGATTCATTACCCGATTGGACAAGTGACCTGTACACAGACGGATAAAGGCTTTAAAATGGAAGCAATACTAGAAAGTGGACAGAGAATCGAGGCGGTCGTTTCGAATGGATAAGGTTTATTTGATTGGTTTTATGGGAACTGGTAAAACAGCGATTGGTCGAAATCTTAAGGCACGTTACAGTGTCGATGAACTGGATGAACGTTTTGTACAAGAACATGGTCCGATTACGAATTTTTTCAAGCAGCATGGTGAAACAGGATTTCGAAAACAAGAAGTCGAATTACTTCGACACAGTCAGGCACAAATTGTCGTTACGGGTGGAGGCATCATAGAACGCCCGGAAAATCGATTGTTCATGAAAGAGACGGGGACCATCTTCTGGATTGATACGCCGTTCCATATCGTCTGGAACCGGATTAAGACGGATCCGTCCCGTCCGCTCGTGAAGTCCCGGTCAACGGTCGAAAAGTTGTTTCGTCGTCGTCGGTCACTTTATGCACGAGCAGCAGATGTTCGTTTGGACGGTACGAAGTCCGTGCGGGAACTGACGAAAGAAATCGAAACACTATTGGAGGAGAACGTATGATTTGGATTAATCTAGGAATTATCGTTTTGGCGATCATCGGTTTGGTGATTTATGGAGCGACTCTTTACAAAAAGAAGATTTCAAAAGATGTGACTGTCATGAAGCAACTACTCGAACGTTTCTCAATCCGTCAACAAACGTTACAAACAGGGATTGATCATACGACGAGTCGGATTGATCAAATCAAAGGAAACATCGATCATTTGGTCGCAGAAGGCAAACGTGTTGAGCAAGGTGGACGCCAACTTTTTACCGAAGGACAGCGTCTTAAAACTGAGGTTGAACATACGGCTGGACTTAAACCATTTTGAAATGGCTTTCATCGGCTGAATATGAAACAATAGGAGGGAAGGGACTTTGTCCTTTCTCTCTTTGCTTGTGTTCAATTTCCGAATAAACCTAGAAAAAAAGATTTTTAATTGGTAGAATGTAATTGAAAGTTGAACAATAAAGAGAAAAGGAAGCAAAAATGTTCGTAATTAGGGGGAAAAGTATGAGTCAGACGACATTGAAGAGAACACCATTGTTCGACATGATTGCGCCAACGGGGAAAATGGTCGATTTTGCAGGTTTTGAAATGCCGGTTCTGTTTTCATCGATTAAGGAAGAACATCTAGCAGTCCGGGAGCAGGTTGGGATGTTCGATGTGTCGCACATGGGCGAGTTATTTGTAACGGGTCCAGATGCGCTTTCGTTTCTTCAACATACACTGTCCAATGATATTTCGAAAATTGTGATTGGCCAAGCGCAGTATAATGTTCTTTGCCAAGAAGACGGGGGGACCGTCGATGATTTATTAGTTTATCGTCTGGCAGAACACGATTACTTGCTTGTTGTCAATGCATCGAATATTGAAAAAGACGAAACCCATTTACGCCAGTACCTGCAGGGTGACGTGACACTAGAAAATCAGTCGGACGCGTATGGTCAAATTGCGGTTCAAGGTCCAAAAGCAATGGAAGTCTTAAATACGTTGACTGAACTGGCGTTAGACGAAATCAAGTTTTTCCGCTTTGTTCAAGGACAATTAGCGGGCGTCGATATGTTGGTGTCACGGAGTGGTTATACGGGAGAAGATGGTTTTGAGCTGTATATGCGGGCTTCGGACGCGGGTGTCGTCTGGCAGGCATTGATTGAAGCAGGCGTCATGCCATGTGGTCTAGGCGCGCGAGATACGTTACGATTCGAGGCATGTTTACCTTTATACGGTCATGAACTGTCGGCGACGATTTCACCGATTGAAGCGGGTATGGGATTTGCAGTCAAACCACAGGTCAAATCGTTTGTTGGGTCCGATGTATTGCTGAAGCAAAAAGAACAAGGACCAGGACGTCGCTTGATCGGTCTTGAACTGTTGGACAAAGGGATTGCCCGTCAGGATGCTCCTGTGTTAGTCAATGGAGAAACGGTTGGGTTCGTCACGACGGGGACATTGCCTCCAACGGTTGGTAAAGCGATCGCTTTGGCATTAGTCCCAACGGAATATGCGACGGGTGATTCGTTTGAAGTCGAAGTGCGTGGAAAAAAACTAGCGGCAAGACGGATCGACACACCGTTTTATCGCCGGAGTAAATAAGGGGGAACTAAAAGATGGATTTTCGTTATTTACCGATGACACAAGAAGACGAACAAGAGATGTTACAGACGATTGGTGCAGATTCGATTGAGGATTTACTAGCTGATATTCCAGCAAGCGTTCGCGATAAAGGAACGTTAGAAGCAGTCGGCATTCCCTTGCCGGAAACGGATTTAATCCGAACACTCTCAAAACTCGCTGATCAAAACATGAATACGAAACAATATCCATCTTTCCTGGGTGCCGGAATTTATGATCATTACGCACCAGCGGTCGTCAACCATATGTTACTTCGGTCCGAGTTCTATACGGCCTATACGCCCTATCAGCCGGAGATTTCGCAAGGGGAGCTTCAAGCCATTTTTGAATATCAGACAATGATTTGTGAATTAACGGGAATGGATGTCGCGAATTCATCGATGTATGACGGAATCACGGCGCTTGCAGAAGCCGCAATGCTCGCTTGTGCCCATAAAAAGAAAAAAACGATTGTTTTGTCTGACGGTGTTCATCCGGAAGCCCATGATGTTGTCCGAACGTATGCAAACGGTCCGGGTCTTCAAGTAGCGACGTTACCACTTGACCGTGGTGAGACGGCAATCGATCAATTAGATGAGCTCGATGATGTTGCTTGTGTCATCGTCCAGTATCCGAACTTCTACGGGCGGGTCGAAAACTTACAGGCGTTAGCAGACGCTACCCATGCGAAGGGTGGTTTGTTCATCGTGTCCGCAAACCCACTTGCACTCGGATTGTTAGAAGCGCCGGGAAAACTTGGGGCGGATATCACGATTGGTGACTGCCAGCCGTTTGGGATCCCGCAGAGCTTTGGTGGACCGACATGCGGTTATTTCACGACGACAAAAGCCTTGATGCGGAAAATTCCAGGGCGTCTAGTCGGTCAAACGGTCGACGAAGACGGGAAACGTGGGTTTGTCTTGACTTTACAAGCACGCGAACAGCACATACGCCGAGATAAAGCCACTTCTAACATCTGTTCGAATCAGGCCTTGAATGCATTGGCGGCTTCGATCGCGATGAGTGCACTCGGGAAAAAAGGAATCCGGGAACTGGCGACACGTAATCTCCAGACAGCCTATGCCTTGAAAAAATCATTGATGGAAGCTGGATTCCGAATCATCGACGATGGTCCAAGCTTCAATGAGTTTGTCGTTGAATTGCCGATCGATGCGACGGAAGCCAGTAAACAGTTGTTAAAATCAGGAATCATCGGCGGGTTGCCACTTGGTACGTTTGATGAGAAACGATCCAATCAGATGCTTGTTTGTGCCACGGAACTACGGACAAAAGAAGAACTTGATCAATTCGTGACAGCACTAGGGGGACTGACTCATGCATAAATCCAGTGAACAGACATTGATTTTTGAAATTTCGAGAGCCGGTCGTGTGGCTTACAGCTTACCGCTTCCAACTGTCGAAGAAGTAGCGGCAGAAGAGTTGTTGCCGGCGCACTTATTACGTCAAGAAGACGTCGAGTTACCGGAAGTCTCGGAACTTGACCTGGTTCGCCACTATACGGCACTCTCCAACCGGAACCACGGTGTTGATTCTGGCTTCTACCCACTCGGTTCGTGTACGATGAAATACAATCCAAAAATTAATGAAGATATGGCACGTCTACCGGGGTTTGCGCATATTCACCCGCTCCAACCCGTTGAGAGTGTCCAAGGCGCTCTTGGTCTGATGTATGATTTGCAAGAAAAACTGGCTGTCATCACGGGAATGGATGAAGTGACGTTACAACCGGCAGCAGGTGCTCACGGCGAATGGACAGGCTTGATGTTGATCAAGGCCTATCATCACGCGCGAGGAGACTTTAAACGGACGAAAGTCCTTGTACCCGATTCAGCGCACGGGACCAACCCAGCTTCGGCGTCGGTCGCCGGTTTTGATACGGTAACCGTCTTGTCTGATGCGCGGGGCCTGGTGGATTTAGCGGACTTGAAGAGTAAGGTCGGCGAGGATACAGCGGCTTTGATGCTGACGAATCCGAATACACTTGGTTTGTTTGAGTCGGACATCGTCGAGATTGCGAAAGCAGTCCACGAAGCAGGTGGGAAGCTGTATTATGATGGAGCGAATTCAAACGCTATCATGGGGATCGCACGTCCCGGAGATATGGGCTTTGATGTCGTTCACTTGAATCTTCATAAGACATTTACAGGTCCTCACGGTGGCGGCGGTCCGGGTTCGGGTCCGGTTGGTGTCAAACAGGATTTGATTCCGTACTTGCCAAAACCAATCGTCGCGAAGACCGACGACGGGTTTGTGCTCGATTATGATCGCCCAGAATCGATCGGACGCGTCAAACCATTTTACGGGAACTTTGGGATCAACGTTCGGGCGTACAGTTACATCCGGACGATGGGAGGAGCAGGTCTTGCCCGTGTCTCGAAAGAAGCCGTCTTGAATGCCAACTATATGCTCGCCCGATTAAAAGGCGCATATGATGCACCGTATGACGTCTACTGCAAACATGAATTTGTTTTATCAGGCCGTCGTCAAAAGGCACTGGGTGTACGGACGCTTGATATCGCCAAACGACTGCTCGATTTTGGTTATCACCCACCTACGATTTATTTCCCGTTAAACGTCGAAGAATGTATCATGATTGAGCCGACGGAAACGGAATCGAAGGAGACGTTGGATGCGTTCTGTGACGCGATGCTACAAATTGCAAAAGAAGTCGAGGAAACACCGGATGTCGTCTTGAATGCACCACATACGACGGTCGTCAAGCGAATGGATGAAACGTTGGCTGCGCGTAAACCAGTCCTACGGTATCAACCGAAACAAGAAGTGCACGTATAATCAAAAAAACCATCCCCGTCAGTACTGACGGGGATGGTTTTTGTGAACAGGAGATTAGCTACGTTTGACTTTTCCTGTCCATTGTTTGAATCCACCTTTGAGTTGGTAGAGGTTTGTATAACCAGCTTTTTTCAACACTTTGGCAGCTTGCGAAGAACGCATGTTGCCTTGGCAATACAAGTAGATCGGCATATCCTTACGTAATTCTTTTGCCCGCATCTTCATTTGGCTGACCGGTATGTTACGCGCGCCAATGATGTGACCACCTTTGAATTCTTGTGTTTCGCGGACATCGACGATTTGTGCTTTTCGATAATTGGCGCGGAATTCTTCTTGTGACAGTTTTGTGATTCCTTTGACCGGCATGAAACGCCATGCGATATAAGCGATCAAGGCTACCCACAAGACGATCGTGATAATTGTACTGGTTTCCATAGCTAACTTCCAACCCCTTCGTTCAGATAACATCCTTATCATTATAGTAAACGAAATCGATTTCGGCAATCGACTCGTCGTTGCGCAGGACAGAAAGGGTCTGATACACTAATACGGAAACGTTTTTGGGGGTGTTTGCTTGATAAGAGAGTGGCAAGTATTGACGACCGAACGATTGGAACCGGCTCTAAACATGGCGATTGACGAAGCCTTGATCGGATTTGTAGGCCGTGGGGAAGTAGCTCCCACACTTCGTTTTTATTCGTGGGAACCTAGAGGGTTGAGTGTTGGTCATTTTCAGCGCGCAGTTAAGGATATTGATCGAGAACGGATTGAGCAACTAGGAATCCCGATCGTCCGTCGGATGACGGGGGGGCGGGCGGTTCTTCATGCTGATGAATTGACGTATAGTATCGTCATTCCAGAAACGTCAGAGGGGTTACCGAAAACCGTCATCGAAAGTTATCGGATGCTGACGGAAGGAGTCCGTAAAGGGTATCATCATTTAGGAATTCCGGTCGAATTTTCAGTTCCGATGACGGAACAAGAAAAAGAAGAGTTACGAAAACCTAAATCGGCCGTCTGTTTTGATGCGGCGTCGTACTATGAACTTGCGGTCGGGAAACGAAAGGTTGCTGGCAGTGCGCAAGTGCGGCATCAAGGTGTCGTCTTACAACATGGATCAGTTCCGCTTTCGGTAGATGAAGGTGAACTGTTCGACTGTTTCGTGTATGAAGATGAGACGATCCGGGAACGGATGAAAGCGCGTTTTGCCGGAAAGGCGGTTGCCTTAAATGAGTTGGCGGGACGGACTGTATCATTCGAAGAAGTCCGTGTCGCCTTTTTAAAGGGGTTCGAAGAGGCCCTTCAGTTGACATTCACACCCCTTGAATTCACAGAACACCAATGGCAGGAAATTGAGCGGTTAGCAGCGAAATACCGTAGTGAAGAATGGAACTGGAAGCGCTAAAGAGATGGATTGGAAGGTGATGTCGTGCCGACTCCGAGCATGGAAGATTATTTGGAACAAATCTATATTTTGATAGAAGAAAAAGGATATGCCCGCGTTTCTGATATCGCGGAACTGTTAGGTGTCCACCCGTCCTCCGTGACGAAGATGGTCCAAAAACTGGATCGTGAAGAATATCTTGTCTACGAGAAGTATCGTGGTCTGATGTTGACGGCAAAAGGTCGGAAAATTGGGAAACGGTTGGTCGAACGCCATGCTTTATTAGAAGATTTTTTACGGCTCGTTGGTGTGGATGAATCCTTGATTTATAAAGATGTAGAAGGAATCGAACACCATATCAGTATCGAAGCTTTAGATAAAATCAATGGGATGATTCAATTTTTTGCAGAACGACCTGAACTACAAGAAGAATTTCAAAAACACCAACAAGTACACCCAGAAGACTGAGTGTACTTGTTTTTTGTGTAGAAATAGATTAAAAGACGAACGATTTCTTGGGAATGAATAATATAGTACGTAAAATTGGAGAGTTATGCTATACTGACGGTGAAAATCATCAGAGGGGGTGACGGGTGGATTCTCACCTGGATATGGAGATTGTCATTAAAGAAAAATTAATTTCAGAGTCGGAGCTTGCGACAAAAGTAAAAGAATTGGCATCTGCGATTGAACACGATGCAGCAGGGCGGCAAATTGTTTTAGTCGTAGTACTGAAAGGCTCAATGGTGTTTGCTGCCGATTTAATGCGTGAAATCAAAGGGAGTGTCCAAATCGATACGGTCGCTTGTTCTTCGTATGGTGCTAAAACGGTTTCGTCAGGACGCGTTCAGCTCAAAAAAGATTTAGATCTTGATGTAGAAGGAAAATATGTCGTCGTCGTGGAGGACATCATCGATACGGGTCATACACTAAGTTTCTTATGTGAGCACATGAAGTTGCATAAACCAGGTGTCCTGAAGATTTGTACATTGCTCGACAAACCTGCTCGGCGTGAAGTACCGTTGGCAGCTGATTATGTTGGGTTTGAGATTCCAGACTATTTTGTGATCGGGTATGGCATTGATTGTGCGGAAGAATACCGTAACCTGCCGTATGTCGGTTGGGTCGAGACCGACTAAAAAACAGCAACCGGATGTCCGCAGTGGACATCCGGTTGCTGTTTGTTTGTTTAAAAAGCACGTTTTTTCTTTTTGCCTTTTTTGCCCTCGATGACGGTCAAGTGTGGTGCTTTTGACCGATCGCGAAGTGGGCGGACTTTATTGGAAGCAGGAGCTTTCGTCGTTTTGACCGGTTTCTTTTTAAATTCGGTCCGACGAGGTGGTTGATCACGTTTGGCATGCATTTTTTTGGACTGAGCCACAGACTTCCGGTATTGAGAGTTCGATCCGCTGCTGACGCTATTTCGTGTTAAAAATTTAAACAGCAAGAAGATGATTCCAGCTGTAATCGCAAAAAACAGTAATTGTGAAAACAGACTACCAGGATCATTAGCAAGCTTATATCCAAAGCCAACAAAAGCAAACAGTAACACGACCAGTGCAAATGTAGAGCCAATCCGTTGTCTAATCATATTATCACCCCTGTTATCAATTAACCAAGTGCGTTCTCATGTAGGTTATCTTCCTGTTTTTCGAGTGCTTCAAACGCATAAATCGCAACCTCGATCTGTGAATCGTCTGGTTCTTTTGTCGTCAAGTACTGTAACCAAAGGCCGGGCAACGCGATGACACGTAATCCTTTGATGTTTTGGGCTTTGTTCGTTAATTGTAAAACTTCAAATGACAGACCGATGACGACAGGAAGTAACGCAATCCGAAAGGCGAGTCGGACCCATAAAGGATCAGTCGGCACGATTAAATAGACGAAAAACCCGACGATGACCGTGAAGATTAAGAAACTTGACCCACATCGGTAATGGAGGCGACTACTCGTTCGAACATTTTCGACGGTCAACGGTCGCCCGCTTTCAACACAGTTGATGACTTTGTGTTCCGCTCCGTGATATTGGAACAGCCGTTTAACGAGTGGGGTCAAGGAAATCAAATACAAGTAAGTGAAGAGAAGTGTCAGCTTAATGGATGCCTCAAGGATATTTTGAATCAAGTGACCGGACAACGCTGGGAAATAACTGAAGAGTGAGGCTAAAAAAGCAGGCAACAACGTGAAGAGTAGCTTACCGAAAAAGAACGACAATACGCCGATGAAGGCGACACCAAGCCACTTCGTTAATTGTCCTTGATGGGCTTCTTCCGGTTCTTCCTCTCCGGGATTGACGCCGTAACGGTCACTTGCGAAGTTCATGTGGCTCGCTCCGTTGGCGGAGGACTCGACTAATGCGAATAAACCACGAAGTAAAGGGATTTTTTTACCCATCGCAATCCGTCGGCGTATCGGTTTTTTTTGTTCGAACGTTTCGATCGTCGCATCGTTTCGCCGGATTGCCGAGACGGCATGGGTCGCATTTTGGAACATGACACCCTCGACGATGGCTTGTCCACCGACGGGTGCTTTAGCAGTTTTCATATAGAAACGCATCCTATCTTCAAGTAAAATATCGTGTACCGTCAGTTTACTTGATTTATGGGAAAAAGACTATGCTCAGCTGTCGAAGTCAGGTGAAAATTTAGGAGCCGGAAAACGACTTATGATACAATGACAGGGACAATCTGGAGGTGATGAGATGCGGATATTGGTCTTGAATGGACCGAACTTGAATTTGCTGGGTACACGAGAACCAACTACATATGGAACCAAGACGTTATCTGATTTAGAAGATCAGCTGAGGGAACGTTTTCAACAGGTTGATTTTCGGTTCATACAATCGAATCATGAAGGGGACTTGGTTGATCGGTTACACGAAGCGCGAGGATATGATGGAATCGTCTTCAATGCCGCTGCCTATACGCATACGAGCATTGCCTTGAGGGATGCGATAGCAGCGATTGAAGCACCGACGATTGAAGTCCACCTGTCGAACGTGCACGCCCGTGAATCATTTCGACACCACTCGATGTTAGCACCGGTTTGTCGTGGGGTCATCAGTGGACTCGGCATGAAGGGGTATCTACTAGCTGTTGAGGCATTGATTCATCCGTCTACATAATAAAAGGGGGAAAACAGACATGAAACATCGTATCGAAGCACTCCAAACGGCTTTACAAGAACGTGACTTACCTGGTCTTCTCGTGACGAAGGCAGAAAACATTCGTTATATTTCCGGATTTACCGGTTCGAGTGGTGCATGTCTTGTGACAGCTGAACAAGCCTATTTCGTAACGGATTTCCGTTATACGGAACAAGCGGCGGATCAAGTCAAAGGAATGGAAATCGTTCAAATCGAACGCTCGATTCCAGAGACGATGGGAGAATTGATGGTGGGTGCACGTGTCCGTGCAGTTGGCGTCGAAAAAGATGCGATGACGCTCAGTTCATTTGAAGCCTTCGATCAAGCTTCTTCGGTTGAGTTGGTACCGACGACGGGAATCGTCGAAAACCTACGCTTGATTAAGGATTCTTCAGAGATTAAGATGATTAAGGAAGCGGTGGAGTTGGCAGATGCTACGTTCCACCACATCTTGACGTATATTCAAGCAGGCAGAACCGAGCTCGAAGTATCGAACGAACTTGAATTCTTCATGCGCAAACAAGGCGCGACGTCTTCTTCTTTCGATACGATTGTTGCTTCCGGTTACCGTTCGGCGTTACCACATGGCGTCGCAAGTTCAAAAGTCATCCAGACGGGCGAACTCGTCACACTGGATTTCGGTGCACTTCTGAACGGATACGTATCGGACATCACACGGACAGTCGCGGTCGGTCCGATCAATCAGGAATTACAAACCATCTATGATACGGTTCTGAAAGCTCAGCTTGCGGGCGTAGATGGACTTCGTCCTGGGATTACCGGAATCGAAGCCGATGCTTTGACGCGCGATATCATCAAAGACGCGGGATACGGGGAATACTTCGGACATTCGACAGGACACGGAATCGGCTTAGAGGTACATGAAGGACCGGGACTATCGTTCCGTTCCGAAACGAAACTTGAGCCGGGGATGATCGTCACCGTCGAACCGGGCATCTACGTTCCGCAGGTCGGTGGATGTCGGATCGAGGACGATGTCTTGATTACCGCATCAGGGCGTGAGATTCTGTCGTCTTCACCAAAAGAACTGATTACACTTTAAAACAGAAAGATCAACATTTAGGAGGAACTTTTTATGGTATCAGTAAACGATTTAAAAACAGGATTAACAATTAAGACATCAGACGGAATGATTTGGCAGGTTCTTGAATTCCAACACGTAAAACCGGGTAAAGGCGCTGCATTCGTCCGGACGAAAATGCGGAACATCCGTAACGGGAACATTCAAGAGATGACGTTCCGTGGCGGGGAACGTGTCGAACGTGCCCACATCGAACGGAATAAGATGCAGTACCTCTACCCAATGGGTGAGACGTATGTCTTCATGGATACAGAATCTTATGAGCAACTGGAATTGACGACAGCACAAGTCGAAGCAGCATTACCGTTCCTGCTTGAAAACATGGAAGTTCAAATTGCGATTTATAACGGTGAAGTTCTTGGAATCGAACTTCCGAATACGATCGTCATGACGATCGTTGAAGCAGAGCCGGGTGTCAAAGGCGATACGGCTTCAAACGTCAAGAAAAATGCGACGGTCGAAACAGGACATATCATTCACGTCCCGCTCTTCATCGAAGCAGGAGAAAAAGTAACAGTTGATACACGTACTGGTGATTTTACAGGGCGTTACAACGGATAATTCAGTTCAAACAACGCCCGTTCATCCTCTGGATTGAATCAACGGGCGTTTTTTCCTTTTGTCTCGACTTGCGTCCTTTGGTATGACCAGTTAATATTAGTATTTGAGTAGGCATTAGCACCTGGTATAATATTAAAGTATAATAATAAAGGTGAATGTTGAGATAGGGGATGAAGAAAAATGAAAATTGATCAGTTGAAGCAAGTGCTCGAAATGTTGGACCAGTCGAGTGTCAATGAACTTTCTCTTGAAACCGATACGTATAAGTTAAAACTTAAAAAACAAAATGATAGCGTCGTCGTTTCGCATCAAACACCGGTAGCGGTAACAGCTCCAACACAATCAGCTGCACCGGTCACAGAGCTGACACCGGAAGAAGAAGTGACGCCTGAAGCAGATACGGTGACCATTAACGCCTTGATGGTCGGAACGTTTTATTCCCGTCCGACCCCGGACAAACCATCGTTTGTTAAGGTCGGCGATCAAATCGAAGTTGGTCAAGTCGTGTGTGTGTTAGAAGCAATGAAACTATTCAATAATCTAAACTCGGAAGTAGCCGGAACAGTCGTCGGAATTCTCGTCGCAGATGGAGATCTTGTTGAATTTGGACAACCCCTCTTCCGGATTCGTCCTTGAGCGAGGTGATGGCAATGGAAAAACTTTTAATAGCGAACCGAGGCGAGATTGCGGTCCGAATCATTCGAGCAGCTAAAGAACTTGGGATTCAGACGGTTGCGGTATATTCGACAGCAGATCGTGATGCCTTACATGTCCGCTTGGCAGACGAAGCGTATTGTATTGGTGATGTGAGTTCGGCCGCCTCGTACTTAAACGTCACGAACATCTTAGCTGTCGCGACCAACCGGAATGTGACGATGATTCACCCCGGATATGGATTTTTGGCCGAAAATGTCGATTTTGCAGAAATGTGTGAGGCATGCGGCATCAAATTCGTCGGACCGACATCGGATGCGATTCGTCAAATGGGGATCAAAGATGTCGCTAAAAAAACAATGATAGCCTGTGGCGTACCGGTCGTACCGGGTTCGGACGGGACGGTCACGGACGACGAAGCGTTGCAGCTGGCAGACGAGATCGGATACCCGGTCATCATCAAGGCTACGGCAGGTGGCGGTGGTAAAGGAATTCGTGTCGCCCGTTCGAAGGCGGAACTCATGACAGGACTAGATGAGACGCGTCGCGAAGCAAAACAGGCCTTCGGTAACAGTGATGTCTATCTCGAACGATTCATTGAAGAGTTTCGTCACGTCGAAGTCCAAGTCTTGGCGGATCGTCATGGTAACGTGATTCATTTAGGGGAACGAGATTGCACGGTCCAGCGACGAATGCAAAAATTAATCGAAGAAGCCCCGTCACCGGCAGTCAGTCCGGCGACACGCTTAAAAATGGGGAAAGCAGCCGTCAAAGCAGCAAAAGCGATTGATTATACAGGAGCGGGAACGATTGAATTCATCTTCGTCGAAGAGACGGAAGAGTTTTTCTTCATGGAGATGAATACCCGGATTCAGGTGGAACATCCCGTGACCGAGATGATCACCGGATTCGATCTTGTGCAGGCACAGCTACAGGTTGCACTGGATCATCCGTTAGCTGTCCAACAGGAAGATATTGAATTCCGAGGTCATTCGATTGAATGCCGCATCAATGCAGAAGATCCGGATCACGACTTCCGTCCGCATGCGGGACGTGTCACACAGTACGTCACACCGGGTGGGATGGGCGTCCGTATCGACAGTGCGGTGTACCCGGGTTACATGATTCCACCGTACTATGATTCGATGGTCGCGAAATTGATCGTGCATGCTGAAACACGAGAAGAGGCGTGCGCGAAGATGGAACGCGCTTTATCGGAATTTTGGATCGAAGGGGTCAAAACGACGATTCCCTTCCATCAAAAAGTCTTGGCGCATCCCGTGTTTCGCCGTGGAACATTTACGACGAAGTTTACGGAACGTGAACTGAAGGCAGAAATCGTGAAATGATGGAGGACGGGAGCTGATGGATTTAACTCCCGTCTTTTTGGCGTTCTCTATGTTTTTTGAAAAAGGAATGTGCTAAACTAATTGATTGAGAACGATAAAAAAAGGAGCACGTAAAATCATGATGAAAAGACATATGGCACGCGAACTCGCAGTACAGTCTTTGTTCCAGATGGAACTCTCGGATCTATCTGCACAAGAAGCCATTTCATTCGCAGTAGAAGGTAAAGAATATGACACGTTTGTAGAACAATTAGTAGTCGGTGTCGAAGCCAACAAACCAGAAATCGATCAAAAGTTACGCGCGGCACTTGTGAACTGGTCATTCGAACGTCTCGGGAACATCGAGCGGACGATTCTCCGTCTTGCTGTCTATGAGTTGTTATTTGAACCAAAGATTCCTGTTCGAGTGACGATCAATGAAGCGATTGAATTGACGAAGGCGTTTGCCGATGAAGAAGCAACTAAAATCGTCAATGGTGTGTTAGGGAAAGTCGCACAAGAAGTCGACAAAGAAGGTTCGAAAGAGAATTCGTAAGCCACTAAAAAGAGAAAGCAAGTCAGGCACAGAGTGAAGTGAATATTTTTGGGGGAGTGGACAAAATCATGGCAGTCGTAATCGATGGGAAACAAGTCGCACAATCGTATCGTTTGAAACTGAAAGAAGAAGTCGCACGTCTAAAAGAACAACGTATTCAACCGAAACTAACCGTCATCTTGATCGGCGAAGATCCAGCCAGTCAATCTTACGTACGCGGTAAAGAAAAAGCGGCGCAAGAGATTGGAATGGATTCCGACCTGATCCGTCTACCGGACGAGACGACGGAATCGGAATTACTTCACTTGATCGAACGATTGAATGTTGATGCGAGTGTCCATGGGATTCTTGTACAATTGCCCTTGCCTGCACATATTGATGAAAGTAAGGTCATCTTCGCAATCGCTCCAGAAAAAGACGTCGACGGTTTCCATCCCGTTTCTGTTGGGAAGATGATGATTGGTGAACCAACCTTCTTGCCGTGTACACCAAACGGAATTCTTCATCTTGTCAAAGAAATGAATGTCCCGATTGCGGGGCGTCATGTCGTCGTCGTCGGTCGAAGTCAAATCGTCGGCAAGCCGGTCGGGATGTTGTTTTTGAATGAATCTGCGACCGTGACCTATTGTCACTCAAAAACAGCTGATTTAGCAGCTATGACACGACAAGCTGACATCCTGATCGTCGCCGTAGGGGTACCGAAACTGATTACCGCTGACATGATTAAACCAGACGCAGTCGTCATCGATGTCGGTGTCAACCGGGTGGATGGAAAATTGGTCGGAGATGTCGAATTCGAGACCGTCAAGGAGGTAGCATCGATGATTACGCCTGTACCTGGTGGTGTCGGACCGATGACGATCACGATGTTGCTCCATAATACGATTGAGGCAGCCAAATGACGAACCCCCTTCAGGTTTCCGAGCTTGTCAGTTATGTGAAACGTGAACTAGAAAACGATTCGTTGCTTCAACAAGTCCAGGTGGTGGGAGAAGTGTCGAACTTTAAACGACACTCTTCCGGTCACCTTTATTTTACGTTGAAAGATGAACAGTCGCGGATGAAGGCAGTCATGTTTGCACGCGACGCGAGTCGTGTCAAAACCGATATCCGAGACGGAGCCCGTGTCATCATCACGGCGAGACTTTCCGTGTATCTGGCATCAGGCGAGATGCAACTGTATGTCGAACGGATGATGGAAGATGGGGTTGGTGCCCTATACGAAGCATATGTCCGATTAAAAGAGGATTTGGAAACCCGAGGCTGGTTTGATGCGGAACATAAACAATCGATTCCCGCATTTCCGCAAAAAATCGGAATCGTCACGTCCCCGAAAGGCGCCGCTCTACATGATATCGCGACGACGTTACGGCGGCGTTATCCTCAAGCGGCAATCGTTTTTGCCCCTGTTCTCGTCCAAGGAAAAGAAGCGGTGCCCCAACTTGTCCGAGCCATTGAATGGATGAATGAACATCAGGCATGTGATGTCATGATCATCGGTCGTGGTGGCGGATCCATCGAGGAACTGTGGGCCTTTAATGAGATGGCCGTTGTGACAGCGATTTATGAATCCGTGATTCCGATTGTTTCCGCTGTTGGTCACGAAACAGACTTTACGATTGCTGATTTCGTCGCAGATGTCCGGGCGGCGACACCAACGGCCGCAGCAGAACTGGTGACGCCGGAAGCCATGGAACTCGAAAAACGTGTGGGCGAGTTGAAGCGTCGTCTGACCCGTAACTACGATCAATACATCAAAGAACGTAAAGACCAAGTGACGCGCCTCGCTGGGAGCTATGGTTTAAAATCACCACGGGTCCTGTTAGGGTTAAAACAAGAACGGTTAGACCGGGCGGAGATGGGACTCAGTCGGATGAGCAGACAGATGGTGCAAGCGAAACGTCAGGCATTAGGAGATGTCTCGAACCGGTTGAAGCGGATTCCGTTACGGGAACGGCTGGCGGATCAAACGCGTGAACTGATTCGGACCCGTAAACAGTTGGAACGAATCCATTACGTCATGCGTTCGAAACAGGAACGACTTCATCAAATGATCGCCCGTCTCGATTCGGTCAGTCCAACACAAGTGCTTCTCCGTGGATATACGTATGTCGAGCAGGACGGACAACTGATCCGTTCAGTCCACCAATTGTCAGATCAGACCTTCCGGGTTCAGTTTCATGACGGAAGTATCCTAGCGAAACGAGAGGATGAAGAAGATGGAAACGGAACAATCATTTGAAGCGGCGCTGGAGCGGCTGGAAGAAATCGTCGAATTGCTTGAAGAAGGGGAAGCGCCACTTGAGCAAGCAATGATTTTGTATGAAGAAGGTGTCAAACTGACGGCGCTCTGCCAGGGGAAGTTGTCGACGGCAGAACAAAAACTTGACCAAATCTTGGAACAAGATGGCACGTTACGAGAAAAAGGGGGATCACAATGATTGTTTTGACCGAGTGGAAAACACAAGTTGAACAGGCGCTGGAAACATTCATGAATCGGCTTGATGCACCAGACCGTCTACGGGAAGCGATGCGTTACTCGTTAGATGCCGGTGGAAAACGTGTTCGTCCGGCACTGATCTATGCTGTCCTCGATGCGTATGGGATCGACCGGAAGAAGGGGGATGCGACGGCAGCTGCACTTGAGATGATTCATACATATTCGCTGATCCATGATGACCTGCCGGCGATGGATGATGATGACATGCGACGTGGACGACCGACCAACCATATTCAATTCGACGAAGCGACGGCTATCCTTGCGGGTGATGCTTTGTTGACCAATGCCTTTACCTGTTTACTGGAGACGGCGGCGACAGCTGACATCAAGGTGAAGTTGATTGAGCGGCTCGCGACGGCTGCCGGAGCTGCCGGTATGGTCGGGGGTCAACTCGACGATATGCTCGGAGAACGTGGTGGCATCAATGATGCGCAGGAGCTTGAATCGATTCATCGCCGGAAAACCGGCGCCTTGCTGATTTTTGCTGTTGAGGCCGGTGGAATTTTAGCGCAAGCGACTGATACAGATATTGAACATCTGAAACGATATGGCCGCCACCTCGGGATTGCTTTTCAAATTCAAGACGATATCCTTGATGTAACGGGAGATGCGGAGAAGATTGGGAAGCCGGTCGGTAGCGACGAAGGAAATGATAAAGCGACCTATCCGAAACTGCTAGGTCTTGACGGAGCGAAACGTGCACTTGCAGCACAAGTGACTGCGGCAAATGAAGCGATCGAAGCGCTATCGGTCGAAGCGACTCCGCTCAAGGAACTACTTGATTTTGTCGTCAAGCGAGACCATTAACAGGGACGGCGTAGCACGCCGTCTTTTTTTTTATGCGCCCGGAATGTGGCGTTCGAAAGATTGTTCTAGTACAATGTAGGGTACAAACCATATAAGAATGTAAGGGAAAGAGGCGGTAAGGTATGAAGTTGACAGAGATACAGGATCCGTCATTTTTAAAGCGTATGTCAGTCTCGGAATTAGAAGTATTCGCAGGCGACATCCGACGCTTTCTGATTGAAGAATTAGCGACGACGGGCGGGCATTTAGCACCGAACTTAGGTGTCGTCGAGCTGACGTTAGCGCTTCACCGGGAATTTGATAGCCCGAACGATAAATTTGTTTGGGACGTCGGGCACCAGGCGTACGTGCATAAAATCTTGACCGGACGTGCAGGACAGTTTGATACGTTGCGTCAACATAAAGGGTTATGTGGATTCCCGAAACGAAATGAAAGTATTCATGACGTCTGGGAGACGGGGCACAGTTCGACGTCACTGTCAGCAGCGATGGGGATTGCCGTATCCAACGAGTTGAAAGGAAACGACGACCGCGCGATTGCGATCATCGGTGACGGGGCATTGACAGGTGGAATGGCACTTGAGGCGCTGAACCATATCGGTGCGGCACAACAAAATGTCATCGTCATCCTCAATGATAATGAAATGTCGATTGCACCGAACGTCGGGGCGATGCATCAGATGTTAGGGCGTATCCGTTCGTCACGGAAAGTCCGTTATGCCCAGGATGAGCTCGAGACGTTGATCAAGAAAATCCCGCTGATTGGTGGGAAACTTGAAAAAGGCGGCGAGAAGCTAAAAGAAGCTGTCAAAGGTGCGCTTGTCCCCGGCATGTTTTTTGAAGAACTTGGATTTAACTATTATGGACCGGTCGATGGTCACGACTTAACGGATTTAATCGAACAATTGAATTATGTGAAAAAAGAAGAAGGACCTGTCCTGCTTCATGTCATCACGAAAAAAGGCAAAGGGTATCGTCCGGCTGAGTATGATGGAGTCGGAACATGGCATGGTCTTGGACCGTATAAGATCGAGTCAGGGGAAGTCATCAAAGGGAAATCAAAAGCACCAAGTTATTCGTTTACAGTAGCCGATACGTTAACGAAGATGGCTCGTGAGGATGAGAAGTTGACGTTGATCACACCAGCGATGAGCGTAGGATCGAAACTGGATTGTTTCGAAAAAGAATTCCCGAACCGGATGTTTGATGTCGGAATCGCCGAACAGCATGCCGTGACCTTTGCTGCTGGTCAAGCGACGCAAGGGATGAAACCGGTCGTCTCGATTTATTCGACCTTCTTCCAACGGGCATACGATCAGCTTGTACACGATGTCGCCCGACAAAACCTGGATGTGACGTTTACGATCGATCGTTCTGGTCTTGTCGGAGCAGATGGGGAGACACACCAAGGCGTCTTTGATATCGCCTTCATGCGTCATGTCCCGAACATCCGGATCGTCATGGCAAAAGATGAAAATGAGTTACAGCATCTTCTTTATTCAGCCGTCAAACATGAAGGTCCGATTGCCGTTCGGTTCCCGCGTGGAGAAGGGATCGGTGTTCAGATGGATGAGACGTTGCATGAGATTTCCCTTGATACGTGGGAAGTGGAACGGGAAGGAACGGACGTCGCCATCATGGCGTTTGGTCCTCAAGTGCAGGATGCCTTAAAAATCGCTGAGTTGCTTGACGGTGACTTGTCGGTTCGTGTCATCAATGCGCGGACAATCAAACCTTTGGATGGGAAAATGTTGAATGCGTTATATGCGGAAGGCATTCCACTCGTGACGATGGAAGAAGCCGTCTTAAAAGGTGGTTTCGGTTCAGCCGTTCTCGAGCATGCAAACGAACAAGAAGCATTCCCACGTGTGAAACGATTTGGTATTCCGGATTGGTATATTGAACACGGTGGTGTCAACGAGTTGTTGGAAGAAATCGGATTATTACCTGGGCAAATCGCGGAAGAAGTACGCGTATTTGTCAATCAAGGAAAGAAACAGAGTGTGTAACGATTCATGGAAACTGTAAAAAAAATCCGCCTCGACGTCTTACTCGTCGAGCGGGGTCTATGTGAAACACGTGAAAAAGCAAAACGGACCATCATGGCAGGACTTGTCTTTAGCGGGACGGAACGTTTAGAAAAGGCCGGTGAAAAGGTCAAATCGGATATTGATTTGACCGTCAAAGGTCAAGTCATGCCGTATGTCGGGCGTGGTGGATTCAAGATGGAGAAAGCGCTTGCTGTGTTCGACATCGATGTTTCGGCAAGAACGGGTCTTGATATCGGGTCTTCCACCGGTGGATTCACGGACTGTGCCTTGCAGAACGGAGCAGCCCATATGTATGCGCTCGATGTGGGATCGAACCAACTCGATTGGAAGTTGCGATCGGATGATCGTGTGACAGCGATGGAAAAAACGAATTTCCGCCATGCGACACCGGACATGTTCCCAGTTGAGCCGAGTTTTGCGACGATTGATGTATCGTTCATTTCCTTACGATTGATTCTTCCGCCGTTAAAAGCCATTCTAGCTCAGGGTGGGGATGTCATTGCGCTCGTCAAACCACAGTTTGAAGCGGGGCGTGACGATGTTGGTAAAAAAGGAATCGTTCGGGATGAACGGATTCATGGTCGGGTGCTCAAAGAGATGGTCGATTTCTTTGTTCGGGAAGGTTTTTACGTCAAACAGCTCGATTTTTCACCGATTACCGGGGGCGAAGGGAACATTGAGTTTCTTTTGCATGCCCAACTCGATACGCCGGGAATGGATACGTCCGTTGATCCCGTCGAAACGGTTCGTTTGGCACATGCTGCGTTATAAGTCGAACTAATTCAAAGCAGACTTCGTCGTGATGATGGAGTCTGCTTTTGATTTTGGAGTGAATGCATAGGGCAAGCATGGACTTTTATCGAATTATTGGATTACAATAGTATCAGTGAAGAAAAACTGTGAGGTGCAAGGATGACAAAGGGGCAACGGTTAATCAAGATTCGGGAAATCATTACGCAGTCGGAAATCGAGACACAGGATGAGTTAGTCGAGGAACTTCGAAATGCAGGGTATAAAGTAACGCAGGCGACCGTCTCGCGAGACATCAAGGAACTACACCTTGTAAAGGTACCGCTAAACGATGGGCGTTATAAATACAGCCTGCCTGCCGATCAGCGATTTAATCCGCTTGGGAAGTTACGGCGGTTACTTGGTGATAGCTTCATCTCGATTGATTCTGCTCAAAATTTGATCGTCATGCATGTCTTGCCGGGTAACGCGAATGCATTAGGAGTCCTTCTGGATCATTTGAACTGGACGGAGCTGCTCGGTACGGTCTGTGGGGATGATACGATACTGATGATTACACGCAATGAAGAAGCAGCAAAAGAAGTGACGGAACGTATCTTAGGGATGCTTTAAGGAGTTGACATGATGTTAGCTGAATTATCGATTAAACAATTTGCGATCATTGACCAGCTACAGATTGATTTCAAAAAAGGGATGACGGTCTTGACCGGAGAGACGGGCGCCGGGAAATCGATTGTCCTGGATGCGATTGGCTTATTGATTGGTGGGCGTGGATCTGCCGAGTTTGTCCGTTATGGCGAAGACAAGGCGGAGCTTGAAGGACTGTTCATGATCGAAGAGGGACATATGGCCTATACGTTAGCGGAAGAATACGGTATTGACATGGAAGATGGCATGATCATCTTGCGTCGTGATTTGTTTGCTTCTGGGAAAAGTGTCTGTCGCGTGAACCATAAATTAGTCACGTTGACGATCCTACGGGAATTCGGACGTGTCCTTGTTGACTTACATGGTCAGCATGAGCATCAACATTTGATGGAGAGTACGTATCATCAAACGATTTTAGATGACTTTGGACATGAGACGATTGCTCCGATTCTTGAGAAATATCAGGCGCGTTTTCAACTGTACGAAGAAAAGCGTAACGCCTTGCAAGCACTCGCGCAGAGTGAACAGGCATTGGCACAGCGAATCGATTTACTATCCTTTCAAACGGAAGAAATTGATAGTGCTAAACTACGTAAGGGAGAGGAAGAAGAGCTTTTAAGCGAACGAAATCGTTTGGCGAACTTCGAAAAACTCCATGCGTCTCTGAGCGCTGCTTATGATGCCTTGCACGAAGAACGACGAGGTATCGATTCCGTAAGTGACGCGATGCGTGAGCTTCAGCAAGCGGCAAGCATCGATGATGAATTCTCCGGGCAAAGCGATACACTTGCCAATGCGTTTTACGCACTGGAAGAGGTTGGATATGCGATTCGTGATCAACTCGAGACGTTAGAGTTTGACTCGAACCGGTTGGATGATATCGAATTACGTTTGTCGGTCTTTCAACAATTAAAACGGAAATACGGAGCGACGATTGAAGAAGTCATCGCATATGGCGAAAAAATCAGCATCGAGCTAGATACGATGACCAATCGAGACGAGCGAATCGAAAACTTGAAAGCGGAAGTCGAACAGTTAGAATCTGAGTTGTTTGAAATCGGCAGCGAGTTATCGCAAGTACGACGACAGTCGTCGCATCTTTTAGGTGAAGCGATTCATCTTGAATTACGTCAGCTCTACATGGAAAAAGCACGATTTGAAATTCGGTTCCTGCAGGATGGGAAAGCACCAGTCCTGCGGAAAAATGGAATTGATTTCGTTGAATTCTACATCATGACCAATGCAGGTGAACCGTTTAAATCGCTCGGAAAAGTAGCATCGGGTGGAGAATTGTCGCGGATCATGCTTGGTCTCAAATCGATTTTCTCCCGTTCGGTTGGCGTCGCTTCGATCATCTTTGATGAAGTCGATACAGGTGTATCGGGACGTGTCGCCCAAGCAATGGCGGAGAAAATCTATCGTCTGTCAATCGATAGCCAGGTGTTATGTATCACCCACCTGCCTCAAGTCGCTTCGATTGCCGATCAACATCTGTATATTCGAAAAATCGAAGAGACGGATCGGACGACGACACAAGTCAATGTCTTGACGGACGCAGAGCGTGGTAATGAACTAGGGCGGATGATTTCCGGGACACACATGACGGATTTGACGTTACGTCACGCAGAAGAATTAATGGAGCAAGCAATGAACACGAAGGAATCGCTTAAAAATGGGGTGTAACGATTGATTAGAGTCGGGATTGCGGATGACAACCAAGAAATGGTCGAATTGATTCGTCAACATCTAGCTGTCCAGGAAGACATGGAAGTGGTATGTGTCGCATACAATGGGGAGAGTTGTCTTGAAAAATTAGAACAGATAGAGACGGATGTCTTGTTATTAGACATCATCATGCCGCATCTAGATGGGCTTGGGGTTCTAGAGGCCTTGGCGAAACATAAAAACAGTCCGGCCGTGATCATGTTGAGTGCGTTTGGTAAGGACGAAGTATCGCAACAGGCCGTCTCACTTGGGGCCGCTTACTTTTTATTAAAGCCGTTCAGTCTGGATCAACTCGTCAATAAAATCCGTCTTGTCGTACATGGCGTCCAGACAAACCAAGTGGAGCCGGTTGAATCGAAAGTCGGGACCACTTTACGAGAAATCGGAATTGCTCCGCATATCAAAGGCTTCACCTATCTAAAAGATGCCGTCCTGATGGTATTGGAACGAGAAGATTTATTGGGATTGATTACAAAGGAATTGTATCCGATGATCGCGAAGAAACATCAAACGACTTCGTCACGCGTGGAGCGGGCCATGCGCCATGCGATCAAATCAGCTTGGAAAGAAGGCATGAGCGAACATGTCTTGTTTACGGGACGGATTGAACAACAAAAAGGTCCTAAAAATTCGGAGTTCATTTCCTATGTATCGAATCATATGAATGGATCTTGAGCAAACAGATGAGAATAAAAAGAAGTGGCTGGACCTGAATTACTTCATCAGGTCCAGCCACTTCTTTTACATTGAAAAATAAAAATAAATATTCATTAAATATATGTTGCAGAAACTAAAATATTTGTTATAATAAAGATACCAAATGATTTGGAAAGACGTTAGATGAACGTCAAGTCGAATTGGTTCCCGGAAAACCATTCAACACACTTCATCTCAGAACGCCACCTGTAAACGGCTCAAGGATGATGGACGACATTCTCTTGGTAGTTTTTTAGACCAAGGCAATTCATATCTTTTTCAGATGAGACATCTCGAAAGGTATGAGACTCCACGATTTCGAAGCAAGGGAAAAGTGGAGGGTAACGTAAATTAAACGTCCAAAGCAACAAGAAGACCAAGCAAGACCAGCAAGACCAGCAAGACCAGCAAGACCAGCAAGACCAGCAAGACCAGCAAGACCAGCAAGACCAGCAAGACCAGCAAGACCAGCAACAAGTACAGTTCGTGAAAAGGAGTGTTGTCTAGCAGTGAATGTTAGCAACCGAATGATCGACTGCTTCAAGCGGATGACATTACGCTTCACCTAGGTCCAAGTAAAGTCAGATAATGGAGTCGTTTTACCGTTCTATCGATCGCTCGATAGCCAGATCTGATTTCTTTCAACCTCTTCATTAAGAGGACAACCTATGGTTTTGAAGTACACGAATAGTTCTACTATGAGAGGAGTTCATCCGTAAGTGAAACCAACTTTATACGAATAAAAGGTCCCGCGCTTGAAATGAGTTCAAGAGATGGGGACCTTTTTGTGTGTTTATTTTTTTCGATACCGCTCGGATACTTTCCCCCGTTTGCGGTCACGGTAAAAGACATAGCCGGCGACAAAACCAATCCCACCGATGGCTAAGACTAATCCAATAACCCCTTGCAACACGTATACATAGGCAGATTCCCCCAGATAATGGAAGGGAAACTGGGCGATTAAGAAAACGCTATCCCGCATGAGTTTGATTCCGATGGCGCCAATGATTCCAGGAATGAGTAAAGATAATAAGCCGATGATTCGCATGAGTGTGACCCCTTTCCAAGCGTATTGTATCAGAAAAGAAGCGAGACTGCGAATGGGATTTGCCCTCCTGTTTTAATACGAGTAGGATAAAGATGTAAGCAGTTTCAAAGGGGGAATCATAATGCATCATCTCTTGATTGTTGGTGCTGGGCATGGTGGGACAGAAGTACTGCATGCTTTTCAACGCTCACCATTGTTGACGGTCATCGGGGTCGTCGATCCGAATGAACACGCAATCGGCGTCCAGCTCGCCAAACGAGGACAAATCCGTGTCGAGACGACATGGACGGCTTTTGAAGGAACAGCGATTGATTTTATCATTGACGCCACGGGAGAACACGGGGTGCTTGAACAATTGATTCATTTTTTCCCGGAGGCCGCGGTTTTACCGGGCGAATTCGTCCGCGTTTTACTTGAGCGCCTGGCAGAAAAAGAACGTATGTTAGAAGCGATCATTCATTGTACAAGTGAAGCGATTTCTGTAGCAGATCAAGCCGGTGAAACGATGTTAATCAATCCAGCGTATACCCGCATGACAGGGTATACCGAACAGGATGTGATCGGTAAACCGGCGAGTGCCGATATCGGGATGCAGGAATCGGTTCATTTACGGGTGCTTGAAACTGGGGAGAGCGTACGCGATGCGCGGATGAAGATTGGACAAGATCGGCGGGACATCATCGTCAATGCGGCTCCGGTCGTCGTTGATGGACAAGTCAGAGGATCGGTCGGAGTCATCCGGGATATCTCTGAAATGAAGGCGCTCACAAAGGAACTCAAGGCCGCGAAACAAAAAATTCGAACGTTAGAAGCGAAGTACACCTTCGATGACATCATTGCGGAAAGCGAACCGATGCGTTTTGTCGTGGACCAAGCCAAACTGGCAGCAACTATGCCTGTTAACGTCTTGATTCGTGGAGAATCGGGGACGGGGAAGGAATTGTTTGCCCATGCGATTCATGCGGCGAGCGACCGGAGATATGAACAATTTGTTCGAGTCAACTGTGCCGCCATTGCACCAAGTTTACTTGAAAGTGAATTATTTGGTTACGAAGAAGGGGCATTTTCAGGAGCACGTCGTGGTGGTAAAAGAGGCTATTTTGAGGAAGCACATGGGGGATCGTTGTTTTTAGATGAAATCGGCGAATTGCCGCTTGACGTCCAAGCCAAATTATTACGGGTATTACAGGAAAATGAAGTCGTCCGGGTCGGAGGGACAAAAGCTGTTCCGGTCGATGTCCGGATTATTGCGGCAACGAATGCCAATCTCGAACAAAAAATCATTACCGGCGAATTCCGGGAAGACTTGTACTATCGGATCAATCGGTTGCCGATCCACATTCCTGCCTTACGCGAACGGCCAGACGATCTGTCACCACTCGCCACCCACTTGCTTCGCAAACTCAATCAAAGTTACGGCCGATCCGTCGAGCGGATTTCGGAAGACGCACTTGAAGCGATTCGAAAACAGACGTGGAAGGGGAATGTCCGTGAATTGGAAAACGTCATTGGACGTGCTTTAATTTTTACGGATAAAACAGAACAAGTCTTACGAAAAGGGCACCTTCAACTGGTTGTCACCGTGACTCCGAAACGTTCCGAACGACCAAAAAAAGAAATTAAACATCTTTCAGATGAGATGTCTTATGTCGAAGAACAATTAATTCGTGAAGCCCTTGATGTCGTCAACGGCAATAAGACGGAAGCAGCCAAACAGTTAGGAATTTCTTTACGTGCGCTCTATTACAAAGTCGAACGGTTTAACATTCAATGTTGAATTGCAAAACTTTGCGTGCAACATATTGCAAAAAATGCAATTCCGTGCAAAATTAAAAGAGAAGAAACCAAGTAGAACGTCGATTTAAGATTGGCATGAAAATTGCTATTAAATAAAGAGAATGACAGGTAAGGGGGTAATGACTTGAGGTTTGATCAAATGGTACGACAAGCAGCACGTCTCGAAGATTCCGTTGTCGCAATCGCGTCAGCGGACGATGAGGAAGTCATGGATGCCGTGTCGCTAGCGATTGAAAATGAATTAGCTCGTTTTCATTTGTTTGGGGATGCGACACGTATCCAAAAAATGATTCATGATCGAAAGTTAAGTGAGTCACAATTCGTCATCACACATACAGCTACTGCACAAGAAGCCGCAGAACGAGCAGCCTATGCCGTTCGTAAAGGGGATGCGGATGTCTTGATGAAGGGTCTTGTACCAACAGCGACGTTCATGAAAGCCGTATTGAACAAGGAAACCGGCTTACGTTCGGGAAACGTATTGTCCCACGTGGCACTATTTGAAGTACCTGGTCGGGAAACGGCTATCGGACTGACGGATGCCGCCATCCATATCGCACCAACGCTTGAAGACAAAGTCCACATCATTGAAAACGGAGTGACGGCACTGCGGGCGATTGGCTATACGTTACCGAAAGTTGCTGTCTTAGCAGCGGTCGAAGTCGTCAACCCGACGATGCAGGCGACCATCGATGCGGCACTGCTCACACAGATGAATCGGCGCGGACAGATCAAGGATTGCCTTGTTGACGGTCCACTTGCCCTTGATAATGCGGTTAATTTAGAAGCGGCGAAACAAAAGGGATTGACGGGAGACGTTGCAGGGGCAGCTGATCTTCTTGTCGTCCCCCAAATCGAGGTCGGAAACGTGATTTACAAATCGTTGATGTACTTTGCGCAGGCATCCGTCGCGGCAATTTTAGTCGGAGCGAAGGCACCTGTCGTTTTAACGAGTCGAGCGGATACAGCAGAAGCAAAACTGTATTCATTAGCCTTTGCCTTACTCAATGCCCAACCTACAAAAAAGCTCACACAGACAATCTAAGGGGGAACTCATAATGGTAGAAACAAACGTAGAAGCACGATTCAGTATCTTTGAAACAATGGCTATGGAAGATTACGAACAGGTCGTCTTTTGTCACGATAAGGTCTCAGGTCTAAAAGCGATCATCGCGATTCATGATACGACACTTGGTCCAGCACTCGGTGGTCTCCGTATGTGGAATTATGCGTCGGATGAAGAAGCATTGATCGATGCCCTCCGTTTAGCAAAAGGGATGACGTATAAAAACGCAGCAGCTGGATTAAACCTCGGTGGCGGAAAAGCTGTCATTATCGGCGATGCAAAAACACAAAAATCAGAAGCGTTGTTCCGGGCGTTTGGACGGTATGTCCAGTCGTTGAACGGACGTTACATCACAGCCGAAGACGTCAATACGACAGTTGCTGATATGGATTACATTCACATGGAAACAGACTTCGTAACAGGTGTCAGTCCGGCATTTGGATCAAGTGGTAACCCTTCACCGGTCACGGCATACGGTGTCTATCGCGGGATGAAGGCAGCAGCAAAAGAAGTGTACGGAACGGATTCGCTTGGTGGTAAAACGATCGCGATTCAAGGAGTCGGTAACGTCGCCTTTAACTTATGCCGTCACCTGCACGAAGAAGGAGCAAAACTGATTGTCACGGATATCAATCAAGATGCGTTACGTCGAGCGGAAGAAGCCTTTGGCGCCTTGGTCGTTGGCCCGGATGAAATCTACGGTGTCGAGGCCGATATTTTTGCACCGTGTGCACTCGGTGCGACACTCAACGATGAGACGATTCCGCAACTCAAAGTGAAAATCATCGCTGGTGCAGCGAACAACCAATTAAAAGAAGATCGTCACGGTGACATGTTACAAGAACGCGGTATTCTCTATGCACCAGACTTCGTCATCAACGCGGGCGGTGTCATCAACGTCGCCGATGAACTCGACGGATACAATCGTGAGCGGGCGATGAAAAAAGTCGAACTCGTCTACGATGCGGTCTCAAAAGTCATCGAAATCGCGAAACGCGATCATCTGCCGACATACCGGGCAGCAGAAAAGATGGCAGAAGAACGGATTGCAACGATGGGCAGTGCCCGGAGCCAATTTTTACGCCGTGATAAAAATATCCTAGGATCACGCGGATAAGAGGAGGATTTCGATGAGCGAACGTATTTTAACGATCAATCCGGGTTCGACGTCAACGAAAATCGGGATTTTTGATGGAACAAAACAAGTGTTGACGAAAACGTTGCGCCATTCAGCTGAAGCGGTCGGAGGACCGCTTTCAGATCAGCTGAACAGCAGACGGCAAATTGTGTTGGATGTTTTGGCACACGAACAGATTGAAATGAAAGCGCTTACGGCAATCGTCGGTCGAGGTGGTTTGCTCCGTCCTCTCGTCAGCGGAACATACCGGGTCAATCAAGAGATGCGTAATGACTTGTTGAACGGGACGTTTGGGGTCCATGCATCGAACCTAGGTGGATTATTGGCAGATGAGATCGGACAAACACTTGGCATTCCGGCTTTTATCGTGGATCCCGTCGTCGTGGATGAACTCGAACCAATCGCGCGACTTACGGGCTTACCTGAACTTGAACGAAAAAGTATTTTCCATGCCTTGAACCAAAAAGCGGTCGCCAAGCGGTATGCAAAGGATCTCAAGACACCGTATGAAGAAATGCGGTTGATCGTGGCGCATATGGGCGGTGGAATTACGGTCGGTGCCCATCTCAAAGGACGTGTGATTGATGTCAACAATGGCTTAGACGGAGAAGGATCATTTTCGCCAGAACGAAGCGGTTCCTTGCCTGTTGGTCAACTAGTAGAACTATGTTATAGTACCAAGTATAAACTTGAAGAAATGAAGCGTCTGATCGTCGGGTCAGGCGGACTTGTCGCGCATTTAGGCACATACGATGCAATTGAAATCGAGCGACGGATTGATGCAGGAGACGAAAAGGCTGCTCTGCTCTATGAGGCGATGGCATATCGTGTCGCAAAAGAAATTGCCGGCCAAAGTGCCGTTTTATATGGTCAAGTCGACGCCATTCTCTTAACGGGTGGTTTGGCGTACAGTGACCGACTAACAGCGGCGATCGAGGAGCGGATTGCCCACCTCGGACCGGTCGTTCGGATACCCGGGGAAGATGAATTACGTGCTCTTGCGGAAGGTGTCTTACGTGTCTTACGCAACGAAGAACAAGTCAAGGAATATGGAGGCGAACCAACATGGCGAGAGAATATGACGTCGTTGTCCTAGGTGGTGGTCCTGGTGGGTACGTGGCAGCGATTCGTGCTGCCCAAGCCGGGAAAACGGTAGCAATCGTCGAACAAGGTAAGTTAGGTGGAACATGTCTGCATCGTGGCTGTATTCCGTCAAAAGCGTTCTTGAAATCGGCAGCGGTCTATCAGACGGTTAAACACGCCGCTACATACGGCGTTGACGTACCAGAATCGTTTTTGCGATTCGAACAGGTCAAACAACGAAAACAAGACATCATCGATGGTCTCGAATCAGGCATCCAGCATCTGATGAAAAAAGGGAAAATCGATGTTTTTCATGGGCGAGGTTCGATTCTTGGACCAAGTATCTTTTCACCGATGCCAGGTACGATCAGTGTCGAACCGGAAGAAGGTGAAGGCGAATTGATTTTACCCCGGCAATTGATTGTGGCGACGGGTTCTCGTCCACGTCCGCTACAGGGGCTGGCCTTTGATTCAGAATACGTCCTCAGTTCAGACGAAGCACTCGACATGAACGCTTTACCCGAGTCGATCGTCATCATTGGTGGTGGGGTCATCGGAATCGAATGGGCATCGATGCTGACTGATTTTGATGTTGCCGTCACGGTCGTCGAATTCAGTGACCGGATTTTGCCGACGGAAGATCAAGCCGTCAGTCGAGAAGTTGCCCGTCAATTGAAAAAACGTGGTGTCAAAATCATAACGAGTGCCGCCGCACAGAGTGACAGCTTCCGACTGAAGGAGTCTGGCGTGACGATTGACGTCGACCGTAATGGAGAGAAGACGACACTTGCAGCCGATAAGCTGTTGGTCGCAATCGGCCGGATGGCGAACGTCGAAGGAATCGGGCTTGAAAATACGAATATCATCGTCGAGAACGGATTCATCCAGGTCGATGATGACTTCCGGACGAAAGACAATCATATCTTTGCCATTGGAGACGTCATCGGTCGTCTGCAACTGGCCCACGTCGCTTCAGCAGAAGGCACAAAAGCCGTCGAGACGATTGTGAATGGTTCGACGACCCCACTGAATTACGCATTTGTTCCGCGTTGTATCTATAGTGTGCCGGAAGCCGCTTCCGTCGGTTTGACAGAAGCCGAAGCAAAAGCGGCAGGACTCGATGTCAAGATAGGGATGTTTTCGTTTAATGGGCTTGGAAAAGCTCGAATCGAAGGGGAAGCAGCAGGATTCATCAAGCTTGTATCGGATGCAAAGACAGATGATTTAGTTGGGGTTCATATCGTCGGACCGAAAGCGACGGAATTGATCAGCGAAGGTGGTCTGGCGCTCGTCTTAAATGCGACAGCATGGGAAGTCGGACAGCTCGTTCATCCGCATCCTGCACTATCAGAAGCATTTGGCGAAGCAGCGTTAGCAGTCGATGGATTAGCGGTTCACGCCTAAGGAGGAAAAACAGATGGAGAAAATAGAATTCAAAGAACTGGTCGAGTTAGGTTTGACGGAACAAGACGCGATTCAGATGTTCGAGACGATGGTCCGGGCGCGGAAGATTGACGAACGGATGTGGAAATTGAACCGGTCGGGTAAGATTCCGTTTCTTGTGTCATGTCAAGGACAAGAAGCCGCCCAAGTCGGAGCGGCGTATGCCCTCGAAAAAGGAACGGACTATATTTTACCGTACTACCGGGATCTTGGCGTCGTCTTACACTTTGGACAGACGTCACGCGACATCATGTTATCAGCTTTTGCGAAAGCGGAAGATCCAAACTCAGGCGGACGCCAGATGCCCGGTCATTATGGGTCACGTGCCTTGAACATCGTGACAGGATCGAGTCCGGTGACGACACAAGTCCCGCATGCTGTCGGGATCGCCCTCGCTGCGAAGATGCGTCAAGAACCACTGGTCGCTTACGTCTCGTTTGGAGAAGGCTCTTCGAACCAAGGGGACTTCCATGAAGGGGCAAACTTTGCCGGGATTCATAAATTACCGGTCATTC
This sequence comes from Exiguobacterium antarcticum DSM 14480, assembly GCF_000685865.1. Taxonomy (GTDB): domain Bacteria; phylum Bacillota; class Bacilli; order Exiguobacteriales; family Exiguobacteriaceae; genus Exiguobacterium_A; species Exiguobacterium_A antarcticum. Next base: position 507,692 of record NZ_JMKS01000005.1, read on the forward strand.
TGTTCTGTGAAAACAATAAATATGCGATCTCAACACCACTTTCGAAACAATTGTCAGCCAAACATGTTGCGGACCGGGCGATCGGTTACGGAATGCCGGGTGTGACGATTGACGGAATTGACCCGCTTGCTGTTTATAAAGCCGTCAAAGAAGCGCGTGAACGCGGGCTTCGTGGTGACGGTCCGACCTTGATTGAAGTCGAAGTCGAGCGTCTTGTTCCTCACTCATCAGATGATGATGATAAATCGTATCGCTCAGCAGAAGAACTCGCTGAACTGAAAACACGCGACGGGGTCAAACTGTTCCGTGAAAAGTTGATTCAAATGGGTGTCCTGACGGAAGAGACGGCGCAAGCCATCGAAGCAAAGCTCGAACAGGAAGTGGATGAAGCAACCGCTTATGCGGAAGCGGCTGCTTACGATACACCAGAAAACACACTCCGTTACGTGTACGATGAGGGGGAAACGAAATGACGACGTTGAGTCTAATCGAAGCAATCAATAGTGCGATCAAGGAAGAAATGGAACGAGATGATTCTGTATTTATCTTAGGTGAAGATGTTGGTGTCCGTGGTGGTGTTTTCCGCGCGACACAAGGATTACTCGAACAATTCGGGGAAGCACGTGTCATCGATGCCCCGCTTGCCGAAAGTGCGATTGCCGGAGTCGGAATCGGTGCCGCGATGTACGGCATGCGTCCGATTGCTGAAATGCAGTTTGCTGATTTCATCATGCCTGCCGTCAATCAGATCGTCAGTGAAGCGGCTAAAATCCGCTATCGTTCAAACAACGACTGGTCGTGTCCGATCGTCATCCGGGCGCCGTTTGGTGGCGGGATCCATGGAGCCTTGTATCATTCCCAATCGGTCGAAGCGATGTTCAACTCGACACCCGGCTTAAAGATCGTCATCCCATCGAATCCATATGATGCCAAAGGGTTACTGAAGGCGGCGATCCGCTCAAACGATCCTGTCTTGTTCTTTGAACATAAACGCGGGTACCGTCTGCTTAAGGGAGAAGTACCGGATGGCGATTATACGGTTGAAATCGGAAAAGCGGATGTCAAACGAGAAGGCGAAGATCTGACGGTCATCACCTATGGTCTTTGTGTCCAATTCGCACTTGAAGCGGCAACGCGTCTTGAAAAAGACGGCATCGATGTCCACATTCTGGATTTACGGACCGTCTATCCGATCGACCGGGAAGCAGTCGTCGCAGCAGCACGGAAAACGGGGAAAGTCCTGCTTGTAACGGAAGACAACAAAGAAGGCAGCGTCATGAGTGAAGTGTCGGCCATCATTGCCGAAGAAGCTTTGTTTGATCTCGATGCGCCAATCGAACGGCTCTGTGGTCCGGATGTGCCAGCGATGCCATACGCACCGACGATGGAAAAATTCTTTAATGTCTCCAGCGAAAAAATCGAAGATAAAATCCGGACGCTACACGCGTACTAAGGGGGAAGCATCCATGAAAACCGAAACCTTAACGATGCCACAACTCGGGGAGAGCGTAACCGAAGGAACGATTTCACTTTGGCTCGTCAAACCAGGTGACACTGTCAAAAAATATGATCCGATTGCCGAAGTCATCACGGATAAAGTCACAGCAGAAGTCCCGTCGTCGTTTGACGGTGTGATTGAAAAACTGTTGGCAGAAGAGGGCGACACGCTGCAAGTCGGCGAGGCCATCGTCACGTTACAAGTCAGTGGCGGTTCAACCGAAGTCGCAGCGACAGAAGAAGCGGTTCCGGCTGTCGAAGAAACAGTCGTCTCGAGTGACCAATCGATGAAAAAACGGTATTCACCAGCTGTTCTGAAACTGTCTTCCGAGCATGCGATCAATCTCGAACAGGTGACGGGTACAGGAGCAGGCGGACGGATTACCCGGAAAGATCTCTTAAAAGTCATCGAAACGGGTCAAATTCGTCAACCGGATACGGTCGAAGCACCGACGATTGAGTCTGTTCCGGCAGTAAAACCAGAAACACAACAAGAACGACAAGAACAGCCGCAAGTCGCGCGACCTCAAGCGGCTAAACCGATGACGAGCACGACAGAAGCCGGAGATATCGAAATTCCGACGGCGGGTGTCCGTCAGGCCATTGCGACGAACATGGTCCGCTCGAAGCAGGAAGCGCCGCATGCCTGGTTGATGATTGAAGTCGACGTGACGAACTTGGTCGAAGCCCGGAATCGGCATAAAGATGCATTCTTTAAACAAGAAGGCGTTAAGTTGACGTTCCTTCCGTTCTTCATGAAAGCAACGGTCGAAGGTCTAAAAAAACACCCGATCATGAATTCAACATGGGCCGGCGAAAAGATCATTCAGAAAAAAGCGATCAACTTGTCACTAGCCGTCGCGACGCAAGAAGCGTTGTTCGTACCGGTTGTCAAGAATGCCGATGAACTGAGCATCAAAGGTCTTGCTCGGGCGATCGATGATTTTGGTAAACGGGCACAGGCTGGAAAATTGTCGTCAAGCGAGATGCAAGGTGGTACGTTTACGGTCAATAACACCGGTTCATTTGGTTCGATTCAATCAGCACCAATCCTTAATTTCCCACAAGCGGCGATTTTGTCGGTCGAATCGATCGTCAAACGTCCGGTCTGGGTCAACGGGATGTTTGCGGCGCGTGATATGGTCAATCTCTGTATGTCGATTGATCACCGGGTACTTGACGGACTCGTTGCCGGTCAATTCCTCCAGACGGTCAAACAGTCACTGGAATCGATTGATCCAAATCAATTGTCTTTATATTGATTGGGACAAATGTATTGACAGGAAACCGTTTCCCACGTAACATAAAAAACAATTACACAACAACAGACGCAACGACGAAGAGAAGTAACCTATGAAACGATTGAAGAGAGCTGATGGGTGGTGCGAATCAGTATCGGGAAACAGGTGAATGGACTTCTGAGCATCAGACCGAACTTACAGTAGGCTCTGACGGTTACCTTCCGTTATCGAGGACGACGAATCAGGGCAACCGGTTCGTTCGAGGGGACTAGTAATAGTCAACGAAGGTGGTACCGCGGGTTTTCCCGTCCTTCATGTTTATCATGAATGGGCGAGAAGACCCTTTTCGTATTCAACTGAATAAAAAAATCGATGAATGAGTTAAGTAGTCAGACGAATCATTGTTCCAGAGAGCGGAAGAGAGGTGGGACTTCCGTACAATGATGTCTGATGAATGGTCTCATGAGAGCAGGACTGAACGCTAAGTAGGTCATGACGGAAGCCCCCGTTATCGTAGGCTACGATGTCTCGTCAAGACGCATCGGAATCGAGTGGGAACAGTTATTGTTCCAATTGTGAGGTGGCACCGCGAGTCTATCGTCCTCCATACGGCATATTTTTGCTGTATGGAGGATTTTTTTATACCAGGAGGCGAACAGGATGATTGAGACAGATGAACTGATCATGGAGCAACTAGAGATGAACGGAGATGAGTTGACTCCGATTTCAATCTTTTTAAATATCGAAGGGGAACGGAAATGTTTGCTTGAAAGTTCGACGAACGTCGGGCACGCAAGATATTCGATCATCGGTGTCAATCCGGTTGAATTGCTTCGGGCGGAAGGGAATCACGTGACACGGCAAAATCTTCGGACTGAGGAAATAAGCACGCAGACAGGAAATCCAGTGCAACTGTTGCAACAAGCCGTCACGCGCCCTATCGCGAATACCGAGTTTCCGTTCCTGAGCGGTGCAATCGGCTACGTCGGGTACGATACGATTCGTTCGTATGAAAACATCGGAGCTGTCCCGGACAGCGACCGGCACTTACCAGACGCCTTGTTGGCTGTATATGATGAAGTCATTTTATACGATCACCTGGAGCATCGGGTCCACTTGATCCATACGTCAATCGGTGGACTGACAGACCGGACAGAGATGAGACGTCGGCTCCAAGCACGCAAAAATCAGTTGGAACGGACGGGCGAACAGACACGGATTGAGCGTCCCCTTGAAAATATCGTCTATCAGCCGCAACTTGAAAAAGAAACATTTTTATCGCTTGTCGATCAAGCAAAAGAACATATTCGGAAAGGGGACGTGTTCCAACTGGTCTTGTCACAACGACTGGATGCTACATTTGCCGGTGATCCGTTTCACTTTTACCGAAAACTTCGTCAGGACAATCCGAGTCCTTATCTGTTTTACATCGATCTCGGTGAAGTCATCGTGCTTGGAGCGTCACCGGAAAGTTTGATTCAAGTCAAAGGGCGGCGGGTTACGACGAATCCGATTGCCGGAACACGGCCAAGAGGGAAAACGAAACGGGACGACGAACGGCTTGCCGAGGAGTTGGCGCAAGATGAAAAGGAACAGGCGGAACATAAAATGCTCGTTGATTTAGGACGGAATGATCTGGGACAAGTCTGTCAGGTCGGAACGGTTCGAGTTTCACGGCAGATGGAGATTGAACGCTTCAAAAACGTCATGCACCTTGTTTCCGTGGTCGAAGGGACATTGACGGAAGGAAAGACAGGTGCCGATGCACTGGTCGCCTGTTTACCTGCAGGGACGGTCTCCGGCGCACCGAAGATTCGAGCGATGCAGCTGATCAATCAATATGAGACAAAAAAGCGAGAAGTGTATGCAGGGGCGGTCGGATATTTTGATGTCAGTGGTAATCTCGATTTTGCGCTTGCAATCCGGACGATGGTCATCCAAAACGGAAAAGCATATGTTCAGGCGGGAGCGGGAATAGTCTATGACTCTGATCCGACCCTGGAGTACGAAGAGACTTTGCATAAAGCGAAGTCCTTACTGGAGGTTTGGAAATGATTGTACTGATTGATAATTATGATTCCTTTACCTATAACTTATATCAATATGCGGCTGTATATGATGACATCGAAGTCATCCGAAATGATGCGATAAACGTACAGGCGATCGCCGACTTACGTCCGTCAGGGATTATCTTATCACCGGGACCTGGGAATCCGACCGACGCTGGAATTTGTCTGGATGTTATTCATGCTTACTCCGGTAAGATTCCCATACTAGGTGTCTGTCTCGGGCACCAAGCGATCGGACAGGCGTTTGGTGGTCAAGTCATCGAAGCACCAGAGATTCGGCACGGGAAAACCTCGACGATCCGTCAGTCGGGTCGATTGTTTACAGGTCTACCGGAACAGTTGGATGTGATGCGGTACCACTCGCTGATTGTCGAACGGACGACTTTACCGGATGTCTTGACGATCACGGCTGAAACAGAAGATGGAACGATCATGGCACTCGAACATCGAGAACATCCGACCTATGGGATTCAGTTCCATCCCGAATCGATTGGGACACCAGATGGGCAACAGATGATACAACGATTTATCGAACTGACGAAGGAGTGACAGGAATGAAGGACGTATTGACGAAATTGACGAACGCACATCATCTCCGATATGAAGAAATGCAACAAGCTGCCCGTCAGCTATTTGACACGGATGTGACGGACAGTGAAATCGCAGCGTTTCTGGTCGCATTAAAAGCCAAAGGTGAGACGGCAGAAGAGTTAGCGGGACTGGCCTCGATCATGCGCGAAGTTGCGCTTGCCATTCCGGTCACGAGCAGTGGATTCATCGACAACTGTGGCACGGGGGGAGACGGATCCCAGTCGTTTAACATCAGCACGACGGCAGCATTTGTCTTAGCCGGTGCCGGAGCAAAGGTCGCAAAACATGGCAACCGGAGTGTTTCAAGCAAGACCGGAAGTGCGGATGTGCTCGAGGCGTTAGGGGTTCCGCTTGATGTGACACCGGAAGAAATCGCGGACTTACTCGAAACGAATGGAATTGCCTTCTTGTTCGCCCAACGGATGCATCCCCGTGTCAAACAAATCATGAAGGTGCGACGTGACTTACGGATTCCGACGATTTTCAACTTGATTGGTCCTTTAACCAATCCGGTACCTTTACAAACGCAGTTGCTGGGGATTTACCGGGAAGATTTGCTTGAGACGATGGCCTTGACGTTACATCGGTTAGGACGAAAACGAGCCATCGTTCTCCATGGCGCCTGTGGGATGGATGAAGCGTCGTTAGCGGGTACAAATCAATTGGTTTTACTCGATCGAGGCGAATTGATCCGGTTCAGTTTACATCCGGAAGAAGTCGGTCTGCAGGTCGCACCGATTGAAGCCATCCGCGGTGGGACGGCAGCTGAAAATGCGGATATCTTATTACGGGTCTTACACGGAGAAGCGGGTCCATACCGGGATACCGTCCTGCTCAATGCCGGGATCGCCCTGTTTGCGGAAGGACGGGTCCAAACGATTCGTGAAGGGATTGAACACGCGGCAGACAGTATCGATTCCGGTCGTGCCTTTGAAAAACTACAGTACTTGCAACGCATGAAACGACAGGAGGCAATCGGATGAATATTTTAGACCGAATCATCGACACGAAACGACTTGAAGTGCAACAGTTGAAACTAGAGGGTCTTCCTTTGGTCGAGCGTCCCTCCCTTACGCCAACCATTCATCAATCGCTTGGTGGAACGGATCTATCGGTCATCGCGGAAATCAAACGGGCTTCGCCGTCTAAAGGCGACATCTCACTAAATGTCGATCCGGTGGCACAAGCGAAACGGTATGCGGCGAGTGGAGCGACCGTCATCTCGGTCTTGACGGATGCAACGTATTTTAAAGGGAGCATGCAAGACCTGGCAGCTGTCGCCCAAGCAGTGGATGTCCCTGTTTTGTGTAAGGACTTCATGATTGACCGGATTCAAATCGATGTCGCCAAAGCACATGGTGCACGTTTGATTCTGTTGATCGTCGCTGCGCTCGACGATGAGACGTTACACGATTTGTATGACTATGCGTATGCGAATGGACTCGAAGTGTTGGTTGAAGTCCATGATGCAACTGAACTGGAACGAGCAGAACGGTTACAAGCCAAAATCATCGGCATCAACAATCGTAATTTAAAAAAATTCGAAGTGAACCTGGAAACATCACTCCAGTTGCTCAAGGCAAAATCAGAAAATGTCCGTTATATCAGCGAAAGTGGCATCAAGACGATAGAAGAAGCCAAAATGTTACATGCGGCCGGAGCAGATGGCATTTTGATCGGGGAAACGTTGATGCGGGCAGACGATCCGGCAGAGTTCATTCAAACTGTCAGTGGGGCGCATCATGACACGCATTAAGTTTTGTGGCTTAAAACGGATCGAAGAGGTGAAATATGCGGCTGAACGGGCAGACTATATCGGATTTGTTTTTGCACCAAGCAAACGGCAAGTCACACGTTTAGAAGCCGCGGTTTTACGGAAACACATCCCGGTCGATGTAAAAGTCGTTGGCGTGTTCGTCTCACCGACACGAAAGGAAGTCGATGAAACGATTGAGCAGGTCGGATTGGACTTGATTCAACTGCATGGTCCAGTATCGGACGAGTTGTTCCGCGATCAACACGTCCCGATTATTCAAGCGCTCCCTGCAGATGCGGCCTCATCGATTCATCCCGATGCCGATTATGTCTTGTTCGATGCACCGGAAGCCGGTAGCGGACAGACGTTTGATTGGACGACGGATCTACAAGCGGATCAACCAATCTTTGTCGCAGGGGGGCTTCGGGCGGACAATGTCCAACACGTCATCGAACGGTATCATCCGTTTGCAGTCGATGTCTCAAGTGGGATTGAAACAAATGGTCAAAAAGATCTGAAAAAAATGCAGGCATTCACGGATGCCGTAAAGGAGACTTTCAAATGACACGTTATTCACAACCGGATGCACTGGGACAATACGGAATCTACGGAGGACGTTATATTCCGGAAACCTTGATGCAAGCCGTTCTTGAACTCGAACAAGCCTATGCGGAAGTGAAAGAAGACCCGACTTTTTATGAACGGATGAATGACTTGCTCGAAAACTATGTTGGTCGAAAAACACCACTTTATTATGCCGAGCATTTAACACGAGCCATCGGTGGGGCAAAAATTTATTTGAAACGCGAAGATTTGAATCATACAGGTGCTCATAAAATCAATAATACGATTGGTCAAGCACTGCTCGCTGAACGAATGGGGAAACGAAAAATCGTAGCGGAGACGGGTGCCGGACAACATGGTGTCGCGACGGCGACCGTCTGTGCCCTGCTTGATTTAGAATGTGTCATTTTCATGGGAGAAGAAGATATTCGCCGTCAGGAACTGAACGTTTTCCGGATGGAGTTACTGGGTGCGAAAGTCGTTTCCGTGACACAAGGGAGCCGGACGTTAAAAGATGCCGTCAATGAAGCGTTACGTTACTGGGTCAAACATGTCGATGATACGCATTACTTGATGGGCTCCGTCCTCGGACCACACCCGTTCCCGGAAATCGTCCGTGATTTCCAAGCCATCATCGGTCAAGAGACGCGGGCACAAATCCTTGAAAAAGAGGGGAAATTACCGGAAGCGATCGTCGCTTGTGTCGGCGGAGGAAGTAATGCAATCGGGATGTTCCATCCGTTCATCGAGGATGAAGACGTCGCGTTATACGGCATCGAAGCAGCGGGAAGTGGACTGGATACGGATAAACACGCAGCGACGATGTCAAAAGGGGAAGTCGGGGTCTTACATGGCTCAATGATGTATCTGTTGCAAGATGACCATGGTCAAGTGACGGAAGCCCATTCGATTTCAGCCGGACTGGATTATCCTGGTGTCGGTCCCGAACATAGTCTGTTAAAAGATATTGGCCGTGTCCAGTATGAGGCCGTCACGGATCAACAGGCACTGGATGCCCTGCAATTGTTGTGTCAAAAAGAAGGCATCATTCCAGCGCTTGAAACGGCGCATGCCATCGCTCATGCAACAGAACTTGCCAAAGAGATGCAACCGGAAGAAGTCGTCGTCATCTGTCTGTCAGGACGCGGCGATAAAGATGTCATGACAGTCAGAAATGCTTTGAAGGGGGAAGCCTGATGCGTTTAGAACAAGCAATCCGCACTGTTAATCAACGTGGTGAAAAAGCATTTATTCCCTATGTGATGGGAGGGGATGGAGGAATCGAGCGGTTGCCCGCCATCTTGGCATTTCTTGAAAAATCAGGAGCGACGGCGATTGAGGTGGGTGTCCCGTTTTCTGATCCCGTCGCGGATGGTCCTGTCATTCAAGAAGCCGGATTACGTGCTTTGGCAAAACAGGTCAGTCTAAAAGATGTTTTAGAAGCGATTCGAGTGGCGAGACAGTCGACGACCGTTCCGATTGTCGTCATGACGTATTTAAATCCGATTTTCCGGTATGGGATCGACAGCTTCCTTGCCACGTGTCGTGAAGTTGGAGTCGATGGTTTAATCATTCCGGATTTGCCACTTGAGCAAAGCAATCAGTTTTTTGCCGGACGCAACAAACAAGAGATCGCCCTTGTTCAACTCGTGTCCTTGACGAGTCCGATCGAACGGATTGAGAAACTGGCAACCCATAGTGAAGGATTCCTGTACGCCGTCACGGTCAACGGGACAACAGGGGGGCAAACGCACTTCGGTGATGCATTAGAAGAGCATTTGGCGAAAGTCGCTCAATTGAGCCCGGTTCCTGTCTTAGCTGGTTTTGGGATCAGTACACCGGAACATGTCCGTCAACTCAGCACAAGTGTTGCCGGCGTCATCGTCGGGAGCAAAATCGTCGAGTTATTGCACCAAGGTGATGAAGTGGCCATCGAACAGTTGATGGCTGCCCGGTTACCGGATGTGACGGTGTAAGTTGATTTGAAAAGGGTGGACTGACAAGTCAGTCGTTGAAATTCAAAAAAGGGTGCCCGGATTTCAAATCCGGGCACCCTTTTTGTAGTGAAATCATTTTATTTTTCAGCGTGACTTTTCAAGACATCTGCGACAAGACCAGACACGTATGGACTCCCGCGGTCTTCTTGTTCGACGGACTCAATCATGATGGCGACGAGTAAGTCTTTTTTGTCATCATCATAACCGACGAAAAAGCCGTTCTCTTGCCCGTTTTCTTCGCCTGCCTTTTTCAATTCGGCCGTCCCGGTCTTTCCGGCGACCTTGACTTCTGGAATGTCTGCCGGAAGTGGATACCCGGCATGGACGACGTCATAGAGATCGTCCCGGATCATCGCGGCATCCTTGGCATCGAGGACGTCTTTTTTCCAAACCTGCTTGGTTGTTTCTTCCGTCAATAATGTCGGTCGATAAATGATACCGTCTGTCAGGAAAATTTCGTACATCGAAGCCAGATGGAGGATGTTCGTCAACATTTGGCCTTGCCCATAAGACGTATCCATCAATTGACCATCAGACGCAATCGAACCATCGTTTGAGATTTGTGAAGCACGCATCGGATACGTGAAGGGAATCTTTTCTCCGTATCCTAACGCTTCAAGACCGGACGTAAAGGCTTCCGTTCCAATCTGTTCCAACGTTGATTTCGCAAAATAGATATTGTCCGAGTAGACCAAGGCATTATGCAGATTAACAGGATCCGGTGTCTCGTGAATCCGGGTGACGTTAAAACCATCGATCTTTGTTTTCAACCCGTCAATCGTGTAGTCTTTTTCGGGATCAAGCGTTTTACTCTTGAGGCCGACTGCTGCCGTCAAGGGTTTTTGGGTCGAGCCGGGTGCGAATGCACTCGTAAAACGATTGAGTAAGGGTTGATCCGGATTTTTTGTCAACGCATCAAGGCGCGCTTGGGAAATCCCGGTCGTGAACTCGGCCGGATCGAACCCAGGTGAGCTGAGGAGCACACGGGTCTCACCGGTCCGTGGATCGATTGCGGCTGCTGTTCCTGGATCGTCTTTCATCGTTTTGTACGTCTGTTGTTGTAATGTGCCGTCAATCGTCAGCTGGATGTCCTGTCCATCCTTTGCTTCAGTTTCAGCTACATCAATGGTTGTGTCATCTGGTTTAATGATCTCGATCCGGGCACCGGCCGTGCCGCGTAATGTCTCATCAAGTACCTGTTCGAGTCCTCGTTTTCCGACTTGTTCCCCGGCCTGAATCGTTTGTTTTGATTGTTTGATCTCATCTGCTGTCGCGGAACCAGTATATCCGATCAAATGTGAAGTCGCCTTGCCGAATGGATACGTCCTCACTTCGGTTTCCTTGATACCGACACCATCGACTTGCTCGAGTCGTGTCAGTTGTGATTTGGCGTCAGCAGCATAGGTCTTCAGCGGAACGAATTGTCCGTCTTTGACCCAGCTTGCACCGAGTGCATCTTCGATCGAGGAAACGGGTCGATCGAGTAATTTCGCAAGTGTCGAAACATCTTTGAGTTGTCCTGCGATCGCCCCGACTTGAGCCCCTGTATCCGTCGTCGCGAGTGGTCGTTTTTCGGAATCGAGGAGGTCGCCTCGTTTCGCCTCAAGAGTCGTTAACTGCACACGATCGTCTTTCTTGAAACCCTTCAGGACAAAGGATGAATCCCAATCGATATACCAGTTTTCCGAGTCCCTCTGTTTTTCGAACGTCAATGGAACTTGTTTGTCATAGGAAACAGCTCCTGCTAACGTCTCAAACGAAATCTCGACGGGTAAGCTTGCTTTTTTGGAATCCTCATTTTCCGTCGATTTCAACCGTTTTACGGAAAGCTCCTCGATGTCCAATGAAGCGGCTAACTTTTTGGTCCGTTCAATGAATTCTTTTTTACCATAGGTACTTTTAGTCTGTTCGCTGGCATACTCAGCATACATCTTGTCGTAATCTTGTTTTTCCCATAACTTGATATAGGCATCTAATCGTTCCTCCGCTGTCGGTGCATCCTGGCAACCGGTCAGAACAACGAGACCGAGCGTAGTTGAAAGTAGGAGCGGGATTGTCGGCTTCAAGATGTTTCCTCCTTTGAACAACATAGTATTTGTTACCACCGTACCATTCTTTCCCCGGGATTTCATCTCGAACGAAACACGAAAAAAACACGCGAATGAGGACATTCGCGTGAGATCAACAAAACGATTAGTTAAAGTAGTTGAGTGGATTGACACTGTTTGCAGCAGAAGAAGCGCTGTAAACGTAGTTTCCCCGGTGCATTTCAAAATGAAGGTGTGATCCAAAAGAGTTTCCGGTATTGCCGATATTCCCGATTCTTGAACCCTTGGCGATCTTTTGTCCGACGGAAACAGCTCGGCTACTCAAGTGAGCATATACCGTCGTATAAGATAACCCGTTGACTGTATGTTTCATCATGATGTGGTTGCCGTAAGCACCATAATACCGTGATGTGATGACCGTACCGGCAGCAGACGCATAAACAGGGGTACCGGTCGGAGCAGCGATGTCGATTCCATTATGGAATGTGTAACCATACGTGCCGCTAGCGGCACCGTATCCTTGTGCGATTCGTCCGCTAGCAGGGCGGGAAAAGCCGCTTGATGCTTTTGACGCAGTTGTGACACTGTATTTTTTAGCGTATGTAGAAGAGATGTAACGTGATGTACCACCGTAAGAAATTTTTGTCCATGAGCCGGAAACACCTAGATAATTGAAAGTTTGTCCTGAATTGACACTACCGACGACCTTGTAAGCGGTCGAAGGGCCCGTCCGAACGCGTAAGCCATCTGCTGTTACTTTTACTTTGTACGTTGTCGCTGCGTCAACTTTTTGGGTAGTCGTTGTAGCGAAACCTGAAACCATCAGTGCTGTCATTGTCATAGTTGTAATCATGCGTTTCATGTAGAAGTTCCTCCTAGAAGTGTGAAAGGCGACGGACGATTATGTAAGGGAACAAGCCCTTTCAAAGTTGTAAGATACAGAGCATTATGTATTTAATATGTATAAATATTTTCTTGATAGAATGATTATAGCATCGCGAATAACACAGAAATATTTCAGTTTCATTGCAAGATTATAGTTGTATAACATATATTGTAATGGTAAATATTTCATTTATAAACTAAATTTAATTTTAACAAAATAGAATCAATAAGATGTTTTTTGAATAAACATAAAAAAACGTGACGATGCAAAAAAACGCATCCTCACGTATATAGGAAAAAAGACTTAGTTGGAAACAGGTGCAAAAACGGTCAAATGTTGACTTAAGACCTGAACGGTAATCGGAAGATGTCCTGCCGTATCGCCATCCGCGTTGATCGGGAGATGTTCTTTCGAATCGATACGGACTTCTTTTGTCGTAAAATAATCGACTTGATCGGCATCTGCGATACCACCTGTCAATAGTTTCGGTAACGCTTGAAGAGCATCAAAGAAGCCAAGCTGCTTGATGATGAAGACATGTAATAGTCCATCATCGACACGTGCTTCCTTAGCAAACGATTCGAAACCTCCAACTGAATTTGTCAGGGAAATGATTAAAAGCGGTGTTTCACCGTCAAATGATTTTTCGGTTGCCGTCAATTGAATCGGATAGGGACTATGATCTTTAAACGCTTTTAATCCTTCGATGAAATAAGCGACAGAACCGAGTGACGTTTTTTGCTCGACACTGACTTCTTCGACAGCTTCAGCGATCAATCCGACAGCGATGACGTTCATGAAATAATGATCATCATACTTTCCGATGTCCAGCGGACGAGAAGGGGCGTCTTCTAAAATACTGATGGCTTCTTGTGGATCAGTCGGAATGTTCAAGGCACGTGCTAAGTCATTGACCGTGCCGAGTGGAACGATACCGAGCGTCGGGCGGTAGTCTTGTTCCGCGATCCCCGTGATGACTTCATTGACCGTTCCGTCTCCGCCCATGGCGACAACAGCATCGTATCGTTCCTGAGCGGCCTGTTTCGCGAACTGCGTCGCATCCAGTTCTTTTTCTGTAAAGCGGACATCGACTTCCGTAAATCGTTGTGCTAACGTACCTTCAGCAAATTCCGCATGTTTTTTCCCGAGTTCTTTCCCAGATGATGGATTGATGATCAGCATGACTTTTGACAAGTTCAGTTCCTCCTTTGAATCTAACTCTTTCTATTTTCCCAACATGACCTAAACATAATCCTAGACAGAAAAAAACCTTGCACATCACTGGAATCGTGATGTGCAAGGGGGGAGATCACATTATCGACGCGCGATTGGTGGCGGTGAAGCTTCACCTGCTGCAGGACGGACCACTTCTTCTTCGTCCCAACACTCTGTATTTTCAATGCCAAGTGCTTTTGCGGAGAAGACAGGGTCAAGTCCTTGTTTCCGTTGTTCTTGGTAATCATTGATGACTTTAAGAGCGATTCCACCTAGAAGTGAGATGGCTGTCAAGTTGATCAATGTCATACCCGCCATGAAGAGATCGGCAAAGCTCCAAACCATCCCGAGGCTGAGGACGGAACCGATGAAGACAAAGGCCATCGTGGCAATCCGGAAGCCAAAAATCGCAGCCGGACTCTTTTTGATGAATTCGATGTTCGTTTCACCGTAGTAGTAGCTGCCGACGATCGAACTGAAAGCAAACAGGAAAACACAGATGGCGATGAAAGCAGGTGCGATTGCACCAAGTTGTTCACCTAACGCATTTTGTAACATCTCGATGCCTTCGCCGTTACCAGACGCATAACTATCGCTGAGTAAGACGATGGCAGCAGTTGCCGTACAGACGATCAACGTATCGAGGAAAACACCAAGTGTCTGGAGGAATCCTTGTTTCGCAGGGTGTGAGACTTCAGCCGCAGCAGCTGCGTTTGGTGCTGATCCCATACCGGCTTCGTTTGAGAAGAGACCACGCTTGACGCCGAGTGAAATCGCAGCTCCGACCGATCCACCGAAAGCCTGTTCGATTCCGAAGGCACTCTTGAAGATCATCGCGAAGACACCAGGAAGTTCTGTCAGGTTCGTAACGACGACGAAGAGAGCGGCGATGAGATAAAGTGACGCCATGACCGGAACGACGATCGCAGAGAACTTCGCGACACGGTGGACGCCTCCAAAGATGACGAGTCCTGTTAAGACGACGAGTACGCCGCCGACGACGGCTTTGTTGACTCCAAAGGCGTTATCAAATGCTGCTGCAATCGTGTTTGATTGAACCGAGTTGAAGATCAGACCAAATGTGACGGCGATCAAAATCGCAAAGACGATACCGAGCGCCCGGTTTTTCAAACCTTTTTCGATGTAGTAAGCAGGTCCGCCGCGGTAAGCATTTGTTTTTGTATCGCGGACTTTATAGACTTGAGCAAGTGTACTTTCAATCAGTGCTGTTGCTCCACCGAGTAAAGCGACCATCCACATCCAGAACACGGCACCCGGTCCACCGAGCGTGATGGCAATCGTCACACCGGCTAGGTTACCCGTACCGATTCGTGTCGCTGCCCCGATGAAAAACGATTGGAGCGATGTGATGCTTTCTCCTTCGTCATCCGTCGTTTTTTCATTTTTATCGAGTGTCACCCGGAACATTTCTTTTAAGTACCGGAACTGAATGAATTTTGTCCGAATCGTAAAATAGATGCCGACTCCGATCAGTGCCGCGATTAAGATATAAGACCATAATAAGTTGTTCGCGAAATCGACTCCTGATTGTATTGCTTGTTGAAAGGCATCCATGTGAAAAATTCCTCCTAAGATTTTTTTGGTGAAGATAAAAAAGCTATACGTTGAATTATACAAATTTTCAGATAATTAGCAAGCTAAATTTGAAACTTTTTTTTGAAATCTAATTAGATTAATTATTCATTTTATAGAAGAGATGGTCATTTTAAGTGATTAAAAAAGACCTGTCATAATTAATATGACAGGTCGAAAATGGCGCTGCTAGAGGGTTAGAAGCTTACTCTGACAGGAGAAGTTGTTCATACAAAACATCAATCCGTGTCGACAGCTGTTCACGTAACAAAAAGAGTTCTGAAACTTTAATCAAATCTTGGGTGATGTCTAATTGCTGAGCAAGTAGGGCGACTTCCGCTTCTAACCGTTGAATGGCCTCTTCAAGTTGTGGACTCGTCAACGGAGCCTGGATCAGATTTTTCTGCTGACGACCCGTGGACAATGGTTTATGCGTGTTGGTAGTCACAGAACGTGCCTGCCGTTTAGAAGAAGCATATTCATAAGAACCGTGGAACACTTCGATCGTCTGATCGAGCCATAAGGTTTTCGAAAACAGGCGATTTAAAAAATAACGATCGTGGGAAACGGCGATCAACGTTCCGTCAAAGGATTCCAGAGCCTCTTCTAAGGCGTCCCGCGAATCAATATCCAAATGATTCGTCGGTTCATCTAAGACGAGTACGTTCAGATCGGAATGGACTAAAATGGCTAGCATCAGACGCATGCGTTCACCACCACTTAATGCCGTGACGGGCAAGAAGACACGAGGTCCAAAAAAGAGAAACTGGGCGAGGCGTTGGCGAGCAGTTCCTTCATCAACGTGGATCTGTGAGCGGAATACATCAATCAAACGGTCCGTATCAGGAAACGTAATATGCTGGGACAAATAACCGATTTTGACAGAGGGACCACGTAAGATCAGACCTGTCGTCGGCTCGATCTTTCCGAGTAGCAGGTGCAGGAGAGTCGATTTACCGCTTCCGTTTGCGCCGACGATGGCCAATCGATCTTTTGCCATCACTTCAAACGTGACGGACTGGAACAGTGTACGTTCGGAAAAGGAAACCCCGACGTCCTCTAACCGATAGACGGTTTGGCTGGTCTTGCCGTGTGCCGAAAAAACGAGGTCCGGAGTCTCGGCTTCGAGCTGTGGACGTTTGATCCGTTCGATCCGTTCAAGTGCCCGTTCCATTGACTTCGCTTTTCGAAACAGTTTTTCACTCGGCGGAGACGCTTCGTTCGCCCACTGCCGCAGGCGGCGAATAGCATCCTTCATTTGCTTGATTTTTTTTTGTTGTTCCTGATAAGCATGAAATTGTTCGAGCAAAAGACGTTCTTTCTCCGAAACGTAGAACGTATAGTTTCCCCGGTACAAATGAAGGTGTCCGTCCTCCAGTTCAACAACCCGTGTCACGACACGATCAAGGAACACCCGGTCGTGCGAGACAAGGAGGGCAGCGCCTGCATAACTCGTTAAAAAGGATTCAAGCCATTCGACGGCAGCTAAATCAAGATGGTTGGTCGGCTCGTCCAGAATCAGAAGGTCCGGCTCCACAAGTAACATTCGTCCAAGACAAATCTTTGTCTGTTCACCACCACTCAGTTGATGAAACGGACGAGAGAGGAGCGATTGAAGGTGAAGCCCGTTGATCATCCGTTCGACTTTTGAATCAAGTAAATAACCACCTTGACGTTCAAACCTTTCTGTCGCTAGCGTATAACGTTCGAGTAGCTGGTCCAACTGCTCGATTTCCGTCGCCATTTGTTGTTCGAGACGTTGTAGGGAATGGCGTAAATCAACTAATGAGGCAAATGCGGTCCATAAGACATCCAGACCTGTGAGCACGTGATCAAACTGCGGAAGCTGCTCGAGATACCCGATCGTCAAACCACTTTTTTGATACATCGCACCCGCATCGGGTGAATCGAGTGTGGCGATCAACCGTAAAAGTGTCGTTTTTCCACTTCCGTTTCGACCGATCAATCCGATACGGTCGTGTTGTTCGATAAAGAGGGACACATCCGTTAAGATGTCGTCACCTCCGAATTGTTTAGTAAGGTGTTGCAGGTCGCAAATCATCATCTAGAAATTCCTCTCTAGCGCATCAAAAAAGGAGAGCGCAAACAGCACTCTCCTACAGACGGTGGAAGATACGCTTTGCTTTATTTTTCAACTATGGAGTTCCTTTAAAAAGGGCAGACGTGTCCCTTAGAACGCCATTCCATGAAAAATCGCGCGTAACAGATACAGTTGTTCGATCAGCCAATCTTTACACGCAGCAAAACCCATTCCTCCACACCACCTTTTCGTTTTCGATAGGTTCATTTTATCATGGACGCGCGAACAGAAGAAAGAGATATTTTTATTTGAACCAACCGGCAATCGAGTTAAAGAAACTGCTGAGGGCATCAAATAATTTAGCAAAAAAGCCTTTTGTTTCTTCCGAAGTGGCAAATGCCTGAATGTCCTGCCCCGCATCTTTTAGACCACTCTCGATTTGCCCCCAGTTCAGGTCGGCTTGCTCCATTTGATTGAATAATCCGGTCAGGCGATCCATCTGCGCATCTGACAGATTGATGTTATTGTTTTGGATGACTTGGACGATGACGTTTTCAATCTCGACTTTTGTTTCCGGTTTTTGTTTTGCGATTTCGGCTTTGATTTCGTTCATCAAATCGGCCACTTTATCGGTCCCGACCGTCTTTCCGACGTCTGAAGTCACGGAAAGTTCTTGTTGGGCAAGATCTTTTCGCTCATCCGTCAGTTTAATGCCGGTCTCCGCCGATGTCTGATCGTATGCTTTCATGATACCGGTCAACGCGGACGTGCCGGTTACTTTATAAGGAGACGTGATGGTAATGTCGGCATCCGTCACGCCTGCCGTCACGAGGGCGTTCAAGTACATGTCTTTTGTCACCCAGGTGATGTTTTCAGTCGCGACCGACAGTCCGTCTCCCTTTTCAGCCAGTTCAATTTTGGCCGAAGAATACATTCCGCCACCACGTTGCGACTGGGGGATGTTTTTACCAAGGTATTTTTCTTCGTCCGCCGATGTCGCGATGATCGGCGTGATGCCTTCCGGTGCATTCAGGCGCGACAGGACCCATGCTTTGTCTTTGGCACCCAGTGATTCGCCGAGCGTAATAATCGTTTTGTCGACGATTTGCTCAGCCGAGGCAGCCGTCGGAAGCAGTAAAGTCGTAGCAAGCAATGCAGATGCCGTCCATGTCATTGTTTTATTCATCATCATAAATTCCTCCGTAAGTTAAGTATCAGGTACTAAGTTCAGTCTAATCGACCGTCTTCAGAAGAGAATCGGTCTCAAGGACGAGCGGACGTCCACCTTCCGCCATGTTCATTGTACAAAAAAGGGATGGAAATGACGAGAAAGGGTCAATTAAACGTTAAATCATGCTAAAATCAAAACAAATCAAATAGCGACCACTAGGGGAGTCAGTAGGCTGACTGAGACGACGAAGACGTTCGGACCCTTTGAACCTGATTAAGTTTGGACTTACGGAGGGAAGTGGCGTGAACCCTTCTTTATATGAGGTCTTTTCACGTCATACCTGACATCGGGTGTGGCGTTTTTTGATTAAAGAAGGGGGAAACGACATGACATTCAGTGAAGAAATTCGACAAGCAGCAAGACGGTACTGGGACAGTAGTTTTACCCATCCGTTCGTGACGGGCATCGCGGACGGGACTTTACCGGAAGCGAAATTTCGCCATTACGTCTTACAGGACGCGTATTATTTAAAACATTTTGCGAAGATTCAAGCCCGCGCGGCTTCGAAAGCCCACGATTTTGCGACGATTGCTGAACTGGCCGAGCATGCGACATCGACTTACGCGGCAGAACTGAGTCTGCACCAATCGTTTTTTGAACTGCTTGAAATCTCGAACGATACGTTGGCTGAGTTCGAACCGGCACCGACAGCATATGCGTATATTTCGCATATGCACCATGCAAGTGAAGGAACGCTCGGGGAGACCATCGCTGCTATTTTACCGTGTTATTGGCTTTACTATGAGATCGGACAACAATTACAAGCAGCGACACCGGCTTCACCGATTTATCAACAATGGATTGAGACATACAGTTCGGAATGGTTCGAGCGGGTCGTCTTTGAACAAATCGATCGTCTGAATGATTTGGCGGAGCGGGCAAGTGCCGAAGAACGGGAACGGATGAAACAACATTTCGTCAAAAGTTGTTATTACGAATTGATGTTTTGGCAGATGGGCTGGACGGAAGAGACGTTTGAGCAAACGTATCGTCAGACGATCGAGACCCCTTCGTCGACAGGAAAGAATAGGGAGCTAAACTAAAGAAAAACATTAAAAAACTGAACGATCCCACCTTGGAAAAGGAGGATTCGTTCAGTTTTCTTTGTCTTGCCAGTCGGTAAATTATTTTTAGCTGTGGCGTTCGATCAAATCAGCAAGGCGCTGTTTGACGGTAGCAGCGTTACGTAACTCCTGATTCGATAGCGACAGCGTCGTCATCGTTTCGTCAGCTCCCGCCATCTCACTGAACAGTGAGCCTAAGCTATGGGCACGGCGATCGATTTGTAAGACGATCTCAATACCGGACCGGTCTTGCAGCATGATGACTTCGATTTCATCAAGCTTATGCGCATAATGTGTTCCACGCGCTGAATATTCGAGTTCTTGGGCAATCGGCAGATCTTTTCGGAAACGCCCCGGAAGTTTTTCTGTATCGGCTTTTTTTAAACGGAATCCGAGATCTTCCATCGCTTCCAAAATGACCGATTGGAGGTCGTTGGCTTTGACGACGACGGCATCATGGTCGGATGGATCGACGGCTTGTGCGATATCGAGACCTGTCTCGATCCAGGATTTGGACTGACTGACAGACAGAGGGGTATTAAAAGGGACTTGAAGCGTAAACGGAATTTCCCGTTCGACGCCAGCTTCGATCGTAAAGGCCGCTTCGTTTAAAGCGAACCGGTCGAGTGTGAAAGTCGTAAAGGCCGTGTTGTCACCGACTTCTTCTTTATATTGAGTGTTAAAGGCGAGGTAAATCCGGTCGATTTCCTGATCGACGCTACCACCTTTGATGTGAACGACACCTTGAATCGTTCCACCGGGTTCACACTGGTCTTGTTCAAGTCGTGTATCGACCGTCGCGGCACCAATACCGATTTGGGAAAGAATTTTTTTGAACATGTTGTTTTCCTCCTTCAGGAATGAAGTAATCGTTTTTGAAATAAAGCTGACTTGCTTGTCGAACGGGAGTGAATTTGCTACAGTTTCGAAAGAACAAACAAAAAAGGACGGGACGATACGTGGAATTACACCAACTAAAAGATTTGCTTACCGAAAAACTGCAAGCCACATCCCTCATACACGCGACGATTAGCGGACCGCGTCTCAAATCGAATGATCTACGTCGAATCAAGTTAAAACCGATTCTATTAAGAGATACGTATGCGATCCAATTAGAGTTTCAACATGAACGGATCATTAAGCATGAGAATTTAAGTATAGAAGACTTTATTTTACGAATGGACGAATATTTTGATGAATTTCGTCAATTTTTATTTCGATTCGAGACGGAAGAACTGCAATTTCAATTGTCGAAGAAGATGAAAGTATCGCTTAAGACGACGGTCAAAGAACGTCTGCAAGCCGAACTATCGCATAATCGGAAGAAAAGTCATTTGTTAGAAGACGGAATACCGGTCCCCTTTTTGATTCGTTTAGGAGTCATGACGGAAAATGGACAAGTCAAACGACAAAAATACGATAAGTTCAAACAGATCAACCGGTTCCTTGAATTCGTTGAAGACAGCATCACGGCATTACCGACAGGACGAACGATACGGATTTTAGACTTTGGATGCGGAAAATCGTATTTGACGTTTGCTTTGTATCATTATTTGAAGGTCGTCAAAGGATTTGATTTGAACATCACGGGTCTGGATCTCAAAAAAGAAGTCATCGAAGAATGTACAGAAATCGCGGGTGATCTTGGATATGATGATTTGACGTTCCGCGTCGGTGACGTCCACGACTACGATCAAGAAACGGAAGTGGACCTGATGGTGACGCTACACGCATGTGACGTCGCGACGGACGTTGCCTTAGCCCGTGCCGTCGATTGGAATGCCTCCGTCATTCTCAGCGTACCGTGTTGTCAAAAGGAACTGAATCGGCAACTGGAATGTTCACCGCTTGATGTGATGCTTCAACACGGATTAATAAAAGAAAAATTTGCATCGCTTGCGACCGATTCAATTCGAGCGGAATTGTTGACGCTCGTTGGTTATGAGACTCAACTGTTAGAGTTCATCGATCTTGAGCACACACCGAAGAATATCTTGATCCGCGCCTATAAAAATCAGAAACGGCCATCAGAAGAAAAAATCGATCGGTATCTGGCTTTTCGGAACCTGCTTCAAGCACAACCTTACCTCGAACGTGAATTAAGCGACAGACTTGGACAGATTTCATCGAAACTCGTACAATAAAGAAGACAACGAAATAAGGGGGAAATAATACAATGGATTTTCAAATGTATTTTGAAGATGTCGTTCAGACGGCACGTAAAGAAGCAGCAGCTGCAGGTTTTGAAGAACTGACGACTGCTGAAAGCGTCGAGGAGGCAATGAAACGTGAAGGACTGACACTTGTCCTCGTCAATTCGGTTTGTGGATGTGCAGGGGGGATTGCTCGCCCTGCGGCAGCCTACATCAACCGGATGGAAGGTGTGAAACCGGATCATTTCGTGACCGTTTTTGCAGGACAAGACCGGGAAGCAACGGATCGTGCACGTGAATACTTCGAAGGATATCCACCATCATCACCATCATTCGCCTTGATGCAAGATGGAAATATTCTTTCAATGGTCGAACGGTTTGATATTGAATCCTTTACGGCAGAAGAAGTCGTCGAGAAGTTAGAATCATTGATTGAAATTTACGCGTAATCCATTAAAAGCGCTGTTTCTGCATCTGGAAACAGCGCTTTTTTGTATGAAGTCGCTACCCTACTCATTCAAAAAGACACCAAACGAAAATAATTGAAAGCGTTATCAAAAAAATATTTACCGGAAGATAACAAAGAAAATACAAGTTTTATGCATTATTTATATATAATTATGCTTTACAATGAATAAATATTCGTATATTCTAAAAGCAATAAATCAGGTCGAACTTTTTAGTATTGAATTAGAAAAAAACATAAGTCATACTATTGTTAAAGTTCTGACAATTGAGCGTTGGAAGGGGAATTTATTGATGAAAAAATTAGTAGCAACGGCAATGGCAGGCATTCTCGCCGTCACGATGGCAGCATGTGGCGCATCAGAAGAATCAACAGGCGGTACGACAAAGACGAGTGACAAAGTATTGACGATGGGAACGTCGGCAGATTACTTCCCATTTGAATACATCGATACAGCAAAAGGTGATGACATCGTTGGTTTTGATGTCGCAATCGCCAAGGAAGTCACAAAAAATCTCGGGTATGACCTGAAAATCGAAGACATGGAGTTCGGAAGTCTGCTCGGAGCACTCAGTGCCGGTCGTGTCGACTTCGTCATGGCCGGTATGACACCGACGGATGAACGAAAAAAGAATGCGGACTTTACGGATATTTACTTTGAATCGAAAAACCTTATCATGACAAAAGATAAAGCGATCAGTGCAGATGACGAACTAAAAGGGAAAAAAATCGGGGTTCAACTCGGATCGATCCAGGAAGCATTAGCGAAAGATCGTTACAAGGACAGCGAAGCCGTTTCGTTAAACAAAATTCCGGAAATTATTCAAGAATTGAACACAGGACGGATCGATGCCTTGATCATCGAGGATGCGGTTGCCGTCAAATATATGGATCAAGATGATTCGTTGAAAACATACCAAATCAAGGAAGATGGTCCAACGGGTTCTGCTGTTGCCTTCAAAAAAGGGGACAAGATGCGTGACGAGTTCAATACGGAGTTGAAAAAGATGATCGACAACGGGGATATCGATAAACTCGCAGAAGAATGGTTCCAAAAAGAAGCAAAATAAGAGTAGTGCATAGGGGTGGGGGTAACCCCATCCCTTTTGTGCGACGTTAGGAGATTGGTTATGATAGACTTTACAAAGATTCAAGATTCAATCCCATATATTCTGCAAGGAATTCCGGTTCTGTTTCAAGTTGTCGTCGTCGCGGCCATCGCTGGGATGATCATCGGTATCGTCGTCGCGGCTCTCAAAATTACGAAAAGTAAGCTTCTTCGATTCGTCGGTCACGCCTATACGGCCGTGTTTCGTGGGACACCGCTCATCTTACAGCTGGCCATCATTCATTTTGGATTGCCGCAATTGACCGGGTACGTCACGACCGGGTATCAATCGGCGATCATCGCCTTCTCCTTGAACTCAGGCGCCTATATCTCGGAAATCATTCGGGCCGGGATTCAAGCGGTCGACCGCGGACAATGGGAAGCAGCGGATGCCCTTGGTATTCCTTACATGAAACAGTTACGGTCCATCATCCTGCCGCAAGCCTTTAAAAACATCTTGCCGGCCATCATGAATGAATTGATCACATTGACGAAGGAGTCGGCGCTGATCTCGACGGTTGGTGTACTTGACGTCATGCGCCGGGCACAAGTCGTCGGTGGAGAAAAAGCATTATACTTTGAACCGTTGTTATTTGCAGGATTCGTCTATTTCGTGCTTGTCATGGGATTGTCCTTGATTGGTCAACAAGTCGAAAAAGCTATGAGAAAGAGTGGGTAATCAGATGGAACCTATGATTCAAGTTACCGATCTATATAAACAGTTCGGAAAATTAGAAGTATTAAAAGGCATTACGACAACGGTCGGACGGGGAGAAGTCGTTGCCGTCATCGGACCGTCCGGGTCAGGGAAATCAACCTTTTTACGATGCATCAATCTGTTAGAGAAACCAACCGGAGGTACGGTAAACGTCGCTGGTTTTGAACTGACGAAACCAAAGGCAAATATCGCGAAAGCCCGTCAAAATATCGGAATGGTGTTTCAACAGTTTAATCTCTTCCCGCATAAATCGGTGCTCGATAACTTGATTTATGCACCGATCAACGTGTTGGGGTTATCGAAGGAAGATGCCGTCAAACGGGCAGAGGTGTTACTCGAACGCGTCGGCTTGTCAGAAAAACGGGATAATTTTCCGAATCAGCTGTCCGGTGGACAAAAACAACGGGTTGCGATCGCCCGTGCGCTTGCGATGGAGCCCAATGTCATGTTGTTTGATGAACCGACGTCAGCGCTCGATCCGGAGATGGTCAATGAAGTGCTCGACGTCATGAAACAGCTGGCCGAAAGTGGGATGACGATGGTCATCGTCACGCACGAGATGGGTTTCGCAAAAGAAGTTGCCGACCGTGTTTTATTCCTCGATGAAGGGATCTTGATGGAAGAAGGCAGTCCCATCGAATTGTTTGATCATCCGAAGACCGATCGGGCAAAAAAATTCTTAGAAAAAGTATTATGATGCAAAAGGGGCTGACTCAAAAGTCAGCCCCTTTTTAAAAGAGGAGGACGTATGTTGATCAAGGAAACGGAACAGTTTGTCAAAACATTTCATGCGAATGATTTTTCAGGACATGATTATGCCCATATCGAGCGTGTCCGGAAGATGGCGTTACGGATTGCAGCCCGTGAAGGGGGAGACGTCCGAATCATCGAACTCGCGGCACTACTACATGATGTAGCAGACAGCAAGATCGGTGGAACGAGTTCACGGGTCGATTCGTATCTGACACCCCGTGTATCGACGACCGACCGTCACCATATCCTTGACATCATCAACAGCATGTCCTTTAAAGGGGGAGACCGGCCGCCGATGCAAACGCTCGAAGGAAAAATCGTCCAGGACGCGGATCGGTTGGATGCGATTGGGGCGATTGGTATCGCCCGGACGTTTCAGTTCGCTGGACAATTCAAGGAACCGATGTATAGACCTGAATTAACCGCTCGACAAGCGGGAGACCGGACGAGTCCGACAAGTGCCTTGCATCATTTTGAGGAGAAGTTGTTACGGTTAAAAGATTTGATGAACACGCAAACGGCCAAAACGATGGCGGAAGACCGCCACGAATATATGGTGAAGTTTGTGGAACGTTTTAAAGAGGAGTGGAGCGGCGATTGATGGCAACAAAACAGAGCTCCATTCCATTGTTGGAACGGAGCTCTGTTACTTAACTTAAGATGACGGCGGTAATCAAACCGAGTGAAGCGAACAGACCGACGATGGCGCCACCTTCCTCGTGAGCTTCCGGCATCATCGTCGAGGCAAGCATCGCGATGATCCCTCCACTCGCAAAAGCGCCGATCATCGCAAATTGCATGTCAGGCAACTCAGCTAGGATCGAGTAACCGGCAAGCGAAGCAAGAGCGGAAATCAACCAGACGAGTCCCCACATCACAAGTATTTTTTTCTTGGAAAAACCATCTTTTTGTAAGCCGGTCGTACTCGATAGTCCTTCCGGAATATTGCTGACGAAAATCGCGGCGACGAGAGCCGCACTGACGTTTCCGGACAGTAGACTTGCCCCGATCATGATCGATTCCGGAATCGCGTCCAGAATCGTCCCGAAGAAGATCGCCGTTCCGGTGCCTTCATTCCCGCCGGATGACCGTTTTCGTTTACTCGCTCCACGCGAAGAGACGAACATGTCAAACGCCGTAAAGACTAATGAGCCGACGATGAAGGAGATTCCGACGACCATCGTCGTTGACTTATTTAAAGCCTCATCGAGCAATTCAAACGTCGCGGCCCCAATCAGAATGCCTGTTCCAAACGACATGACATAACCGATCAACCGTTGTTTCAGCGGGACGAATAAACCAATCAAGGCCCCAATGACGACGGCGCCACCGGCAATCGCCCCCCACATGAATGCTATTCCCATCCAATCCATCTCCTTGTCCAATCGATTACCTGTATTACTATTTTCCTAAAAAAATGATTGATAAACATAGCTAGTTAAAAAAGAATAAACGAGCCTGGAACCAAAAAAGTCTCCCGTCGACGAGACGAGAGACTGACTGGCTCCTTAAAACGGTTGTTTATTTAACCAATGTCCACCATCGAGGGCGATACATTCCCCATTTAAGTACCGTGCTTGATCGGACAGCATCCACGTCGCCAGGTCGGCAATTTCTTCCGGGGTCCCGAAGCGTCCGAGGGGGACGTTCCGACGGATCCGTTCCGCATGTTCCGGGGACATGGCGAGTTTGTCGGCACCGCCAGTCCGTTCGATCGGTCCCGGGCTGATGGCATTGATGCGCGCTTGATATTTGTATCCCCATTCAACAGCCAAGGTTCGCGTCAGATTCAAGACGCCTGCTTTTGCTGCTGCGCTGGGGGCGACCCCGGGACCTGCCTGCCAGGCGTAGGAAGCGACGATGTTCAGAATCTGTCCACCCGAGACCCCATCTTCTTGCCAGCCTTTGACGAGGGCATGGGAACAGTTAAACGTCCCGTTCAGGACGATATCGATGACCGTTTTCCAGCCGTTTGGCGATAATTCATCCGTCGGGCAGATGAAATTACCCGCAGCGTTGTTGATCAGCGCTTCGAGTCGACCAAATCGATGCCGTGTTTGATTGACGGCTGCCATGCACGCTTCCGGATCACGCACATCCATCTGGATGACGGCATGTTCTCCTTGGATTTCCTGCAACGCGATGTCCATTTGGTGTAATCGGTCTGCATCCCGACCGGTCACGACGACATTCCAACCGGCTTTTTTTAAAGTAAGAGCCATCGCTTTGCCCATTCCGCTCGTGCCACCCGTTACGAGTACTGTTTTTGTCATACATAAAACCCCCTTTATGAACTGAATGAATAGCCATTCAATTTATGTATTCAAAAAAGAAGGAGCAAACTCCTTCTTTTGTCGTGAATTATTCTACTGCTAACGCCGTGTTCGTCAAGACAGGAACCACTTGTTTCTTACGTGAAACGACACCTTCTAGATAGAGAAGGTGATTTGTCGCATCGATTCCGAAGGCACGTTCGACAAGTGAAGCTTCCGGTCCGAGGACAAGAGCAACGGAGTTGTTCGTCAAGATGTCCGTCACGAGTAACATGTACAAATCAAGGTCTTTTTCAGCGATCAATGATTCGATCCGTGCTTCGAGTTCTTCTTGACGCAATAGGACTTCTGCCGTATCGACCGTGTTCGCCTGTGCGATCTCGACTTTGAAAGGTCCCATCGTAAATTCTTTTGCATCAAGCGCAATCAATTCATCGATTGATTTTTTCGACAAGTCCGCACCGGCCTTGAGCATATCGAGACCGTAGACGTTGGCATCGACACCTGCAATCATTGCGAGTTCACGTGCTGCGATGACGTCTTGTTCCGTGCATGTCGGTGATTTAAATAATAAGGAGTCCGAGACGATGGCAGACAACATCAAGCCGGCAATTTCGGGTTTGATGGCGACACCGTGTTCTTTATACATCTTGTTTAAAATCGTTGTCGTACAGCCGACAGGTTCAGCGCGATAATAGAGGGGATCAGACGTCTCGAAATTGGCGATCCGGTGATGATCGATGACTTCTGTCACCGTGACGGCATCGATGTCATCGGCACTTTGTTGACGTTCGTTGTGATCGACGAGAATGACGTGTTGCGCTTCTTTTGATACTTCTGTCACAAGGCGAGGGCGTGCCACTTTGAAGTAGTCGAGTGCAAATTGTGTTTCACCGTTGATGTCACCAAGGCGAATCGCTTCCGCGTGAACACCGAGTTCTTTTTTTAATTCGGCATAGGCGATCGCTGATGCAATCGTATCCGTGTCCGGATTTTTATGACCAAATACTAAAACTTTTTCCATGTGTATTCACTCCTAAATGATTGATGTCTCGCCCATTAGTGTACCATAAGTCCGATTTAGACGGCGTCCATTTTGACGAGGATCCCAGCGATTTTTTCGCTCCAATAGGGATCAGAGGCATAAAAGACGTTCATCCCGCCTGCCTTGTTCCCAAGAAAAGCACCTCGGTAATACTTCCCGTCTTCAGCCAAATAATCCCGGGCGATGAAACGGCCGGTCTTCCGGATTGAATCTTCAAAAGACGTATAGGCAGTCGCATTTTTGCCTGGAGCGATATCGGTCGCATTGACGCCAAACAGATTAAATTTATCCTGCGCAATTTCCGAGCGTCCATAATTGGATTCATGAATCGCATGGGCGAGCAGATAGGCGGCATTGATCTTAAAATCACGTTCCACTTGCTTGAATGTTTTGCCGGTGCCGATCAGCGGGCTGTCCGGTGCATTTTTCCGAATGTACGCATCAAGTTGTTTAGCGGTCAGGTCAGTCGCTTGACGTAAGTCTTTTGTCAGTGTTTTTGATTCCACGTACTTCGTCGTTCGTTCCGGTAACGAGGCAGGTGCTTGACCGGCTGTGATCAGTCCGCCGAGTCCCGCATCCGCGACGATGTAATGTAAGAGACGGTCGCCTTGTTTTTCATAGTAGGACTGATGACTGGATTGTTCAATCGGATAAAGCGTCAAGCGATCCGACGCGACGTAACCGGTCAGACCGGCAATCTCGATTCGACTGACCGAGTCCGTATACGCCAGCAGGGACAACCGGCTACCGGGCGCGACATAGGTTTGACGTTTTTTTAGCGAACGATCGGCATAGATGTTTAACGTTTGACCGGCATCGACAATCCCGATCCCACTTCCGGTCAAGTAGAGGTAACGATCATCGGATGTTCGTTTGACCGCACCACGTCGTTCGTTGAGGAATGTTTTCGCTTCGTCAAAGGAATCAAATTCTTCTTCTTGGATGACCTTTCCGTCACGGTAGAGTTCAGCGATATAAGGGGAGGCCGGAGAAAGAATCGTCTGGGGTTTGTCCCGCAGCAGCACAAATAACAAGATGCCGAGCAAAAAGAAAAAGAGTAGTCCTTTCAGAGAGCCTGTTCGACGGACGGGGCGAGTCGGGCGGATGATACGTTTAGTCAAAAAATCACGTCCTTCAAAAAAATCAATCGACAATCTGGGTAAAGAATAGGTAATCTAACAAAGAATGGAGGGGAATCTGTGGTTATTGGATATCGAACATTAAAGACCGCCGTCGCAGCGGCACTCGCCATGTGGATTGCGGAGAGGATGCAGCTGGATTATCATGTGTTTGCCGCCATCATCGCCATCCTGAGCATTCAAGCGACGCGGAAAAAATCATTCCGTGCCTCGTATGAACGGATCATGGCCTCACTGTTGGCAATCGGGATTGGGTTTGTCATCTTCGAAATCATCGGTTATCGACCGATCGCGCTTGCACTTTATTTCATTTTATTTCTTCCGCTCACCCAACGCCTCCGTCTTCAGGACGGTTTTATTACCAGTGTCGTCATTCTGACCCATCTCTACACGGCCCGTCAACTGAACCTTGCCATCTTCTTGAATGAGATTTATTTGTTACTGATCGGGGTTGGCGTCGGACTACTCGTCAACATGTATATGCCGAGTCTCGACCGGACGATCTCAGACCGCCGTCGCCAAATCGACCAACGGATTGCCGCCTTGTTTTTCGAAGTAGCGGCCGCAATCGAGACGGGACGGATCAATCAACATTCGTTGACGTTACACGAAACGGAACGGTTATTGAAAGAAGGGAAAGAGGCATCCTTAAAACGGATGGGGAATGCAATCGGCAGACGAAATGACGACGAAGACTATTCCTACTTCCGGATGCGGGAACAACAATTTGAACTGTTGAACGGGATTGTCCGGAACGTCGATGACCTTGTCCTTGTCGTCGAAGAAGGAAAAAAAGTCGCCGACCTGTTTCGGACGATTGGTGACAATGTCCGACCAGATGCCGACGCAACGTTATTTTTGACAGAATTAGAACGATTACTCGAAGAATTCCGGGCATCGCCGTTACCGACGACGCGGGACGAGTTCGAAGTCCGATCCGCGCTGCTCCACATGTTGCAGGAAACAGAACAATACTTACAATTGAAACAACGATTTGTCGATCAGAAGAGATAAAACATCGTCGATGCAAAGGTTCCAATCAGGAAAATCGCTAAAATCGTAATCGTCGTCCATTTGATGATCCGTTGTTGTTTTGATGGTTTTGACATACAAAAACCACTCCTTTCGAATGAAATGTGATTATAGCCATTGTACAAACAACGCTTCTGAAGTGCAAATCGACCTTAAAATGGTATACTAACAAAGCGCTAGATGAACTGATAAATCGAGGAGGAATGCAACATGGTCAATGAGCAACGTGTGCTCGACACATTTTTAGAATTGGTCCAGATTGATTCGGAATCAAAAGAAGAGGCCCGCATCTGTGCCCACTTGAAAGACACATTCACGGCACTTGGATGTGACGTGTTTGAGGATGATGCCTCAACGAAAACCGAACATAAAGGAAATAATTTGATCGTCACGCTTCCGGCAACAAAAGAAGGTGTCGATAAAATTTATTTCACTTCCCATATGGATACGGTTTTTCCAGGTCAGGGAATCAAACCAATCATCGAGGATGGATACGTCAAGACGGACGGTTCAACGATTCTTGGAGCCGATGATAAAGCCGGACTGGCTTCATTAATCGAATTGGTTCATGTCTTGAACGAAACGAAACAACCGCACGGCAAGATTCAATTCGTCATCACGGTCGGCGAAGAATCTGGGTTAGTCGGTGCGATGGTCTTGGACCCGTCTAAAATTGATGCCGATTATGGGTTCGCCTTAGATTCAGATGGAAAAGTTGGAGACATCATCACGGCTGCCCCGACACAAGCCAAAGTGAATGCCAAAATCTATGGTAAAACAGCGCATGCCGGTGTTGCTCCAGAAAAAGGGATTTCAGCGATTACGATTGCAGCCAAAGCAATCGCTAGAATGCCGCTTGGTCGAATCGATGAAGAGACGACGGCCAACATCGGACGTTTCAGCGGTGGGGGACCATCAACAAACATCGTCTGTGATTATGTCGAAATCTTTGCGGAGGCCCGTTCGCTTGTCGCTCCGAAAATGGAGGCGCAGACAGCGAAGATGAAAGCGGCGTTTGAAGACGTGGCAGCTGAGTTTGGTGGACGTGCGGAAGTCGAAGTCAAAGTCATGTATCCTGGTTTTAAATTCGAAGCAGGGGATCAAGTGGTCGAAGTCGCGAAGGCGGCAATCACACAACTTGGACGGACTCCACGTCTTTTACAGTCTGGTGGCGGATCAGATGCTAACGTCATCGCAGGATTCGGTATCCCGACGGTTAACCTGGCAGTTGGTTATGAAGATATTCACACGACGAACGAAAAAATGCCGATTGAAGAACTCGTCAAAACGGCAGAACTATGTGTGACATTGGTCGATTACATCACAAATAAATGATGGAACACTAAAAAGAGTGTACCGCGACATTGCGGTACACTCTTTGTTCGTTTACGATTAAGTTAATTGAGGACGTTCGAAATATTCCATTGACTCAAGAATTAGTTCTTCCGTACATAGTAAGACCGTTGCGATTTCTTGAAGTTGAATCGATTTTCCGTATTGTTGCCGATAGTTCTCGTTCAATAAACGAGCAGCCTGTACGACACGTGCATAAGTCCGTTCGATTTTGGTCATGGAAAAACCACCTTTCGAATCAGTATAGGTTCATTTTAACATGCTTTTGTCTGAGAAAGGTGTATTTTGTGTATAAAAAATGCTAATTTTGTGAAAAGGGGAAAAAGATGGAATTTTATTTTTTAGGGACAGGTGCAGGGATGCCGTCAAAACAACGGAATGTCTCATCAATCGCACTCCTGCATCCGAAAATGACATGGTTGTTTGATTGTGGAGAAGCGACACAACATCAGATGTTGCATAGCCCGATCAAGCCGCGGAAGGTCAGTACGATTTTTATCACCCATCTGCATGGGGATCATATTTTTGGACTGCCTGGTTTTATCAGTACACGAGCAGCACTTGAAGGAACGACACGATTGACGATCTATGGTCCAAAAGGGTTGCGAGAATGGTTGGAAGCGACCTTACGCGTGACAGGAACGTACTTACGTTATCCGCTCGACATCATTGAAGTCGAAGCAGGGCAAACGTACCAACAAGAAGGATTTCGAGTGACGGTCGAAGCACTGGAACATCGCTTTTTGGCGTATGGCTACCGTATTGAAGGGGAGGAAGAAAAAGGAGCATTGCTTGTCGAGGCGTTACAAGAGTTAGGGATTCCGTCTGGTCCACTCTATCGACGAATCAAGCAAGATTCGATGTTTGTCTTTGACGGGGTCGAGTATCAGTCAGCTGACTTTTTAGGAACGCCCAAACCGGGTGTGAAATTAGCTATTTTAGGAGATACAATACCTTGTGCCGGAAGTATCCGCTTGGCGCAAGAGGTCGATGTCCTCGTGCATGAGGCGACATTTGCTGATTCGGAAGAGGATCACGCCGGACGGTTCGGCCATTCGACGGCGCGGCAAGCAGCAGAGATTGCAAGGCAGGCACAAGCAAAAAAATTACTGTTGACGCATATTTCTGCTCGATACGTCGATCAGGAACAACGATTGGAAGCGGAGGCACGGGAAGTATTTCAAGAGTCATACCTCATGATGGATCACCAATCTGTCGTGATTAAGGGGTAAACAACATGGACTTTCTCATCCAATGGTCACTCTTTTTGTTGGCAAGCATCATTCTTGGTTTCTTTTTAGAAAAACGAACGGAAAAAGAACAGTATTTGTATTTGAAGTTTGTTTTTTATGCCTGTTTGGGAGCGGTTTCGTTTCCGGTATACGACATCCAGCTTCCGCTTGGCATCATCATATTTTTGATTGTCTTGCACCCGAAGAAAAATTCGCGTTATAAACGGTATATGGCCTTATTCGGATTTCTTTTTTTCCTGCTCCAATTAATTCTAGGACCGTTCGATACGTTTACACTTCGAGAAGAAACCCAGCAAATGGGTCAGGTCACGATCACGGACGAATCGTTTGATACTTTGATGGATCATATCGATCGGCGGATCGGGGATGATTCGTTACGACTGGAGCAAAGTCAATTGTTGTTTGATCAAGGTGGTAATCTGCGAAATGCAACGTTTGAATTGATCGCGAAAAGTCCCAAACGATTCATCCGGTACGAGGTGTCGTATCAAGAAGTCACGGGGACCTTAACGTATCGGCCGCGGGAAGAAGTATTGACACGTTCCTTGGAATCGTATTATCAAAAGTTGATCGATGCGTCGGCCTCGTTTCAGACGTTACAGACGTTGTCGATCAAACAGATTCTACACGAATCAAAAACGCCCTACGTCGAAATGGACCTCGATGGTCTGTACGAAACGTTCAGCTTACAGGATGCGACGGTATTGTTGATCAATGACAAAGGAGAATTGACTCCTTACGTCAACACAGGAGAAGATGTCCTCGCGAACGCTATTCGCCTGACCTATCTACGTTCTGACGGGCAATCGTTACAAGATAAAAAAATTCTTTTATATAATTATAGTTTTGAGACATCCAGACGAAAGGGAGTCGTACGATGAAAAGATGGATCCTTATCAGCGGTATCGTCCTGCTTGCAGGATGTGCGGACCAATCAGCAGATCAAGCAGCTGAACCAAAGACGTGTGAACGGTCGGTCGAAGTATCGGTAATCGATCATGCGCATGATAAGACGCTATATGAAAAAGACATGTGTCTCAAGGCATCCGAGACGGCGCTTGATGCGTTAGAAGAAACGAATCTTCCGGTCGTCAAAACCGGTAAGGGTGAGATGACTTATGTGACGGCAGTCGACGGCATTCGAGAAAAATCTGCCGGAGCGGGTAGTGGCTGGGTATTTGGTGTCAACGAAAAACCGGGACAAGTCGGTGCAGGAGCGTATGAACTAAAAGACGGTGACCGACTGGAATGGCGATTTGAAAAAGATGCAATGGCTTATTTTCAGTAAGGCAGAACGGGAGCGACTTCATCCGCTGAATGTCGCTCTTTTCGTAGTGGCGATGTTATCGGTCCCGTTCTTTCTACACACACATCTTAGTATGTTATTGCTACTAGTAGGACATGTGTTATTTTTCATCTGGCTTCGTCAGTGGGGAATCTTTCGTTATTTGTGGTTGCCGCTGATTTATATCGGGATGATGTACTTCCCACTTCTCGGTGGAGGTGCAGTTGACTCATATGGAATCTGGCTGACCGGTTTGAAGGTTGCCGTGTTCGTGACATCGAGTCAGCTCACCTTTACGTTGGTTCGGTTGGAACAGATGGGTCCTTTGTTTCGGATTTTGCCGCGTCTGACCCGTTTGACCGGGATGGTTTTAGCCATCTTACCGTCGTTACTACGGACTTGGCCGGAAGTGAAGATGAGCCATCCGAATCAGCCGTTAGCAGTCAAGATGGAACGGGTCGCACTCTATCATCTTTTACCGATTGAAGCGGTCCCAAGTGGATTACGACACTTTAATCGGGCTGATTTTTTCATGGGCCTACTAATCGGGATCCTGTTTTTATTGATGAGGACGCCCCTTGCACCCGGAGCCGCTGCTTTTTTGCCCGTACTGCTGATTTTCTCAAAAGGAGGGATGCGTGATGCCTACTATCATTACAAACGAAAGCGGCTCGCTTGAGTTACTTGAACAATTAGCCGGTGCCGCTGGGGCACAGGTCCTGTATCCTGACCGTTTGTTACATGGTCGCGTCCGGGACGTACTGGCGACGAATAGTTTGTTTGTCGCGGGAGAACTGGCGACGTTACTTGGGTTAGAAGCTTTTTTTGATCGGGAGACAAGTGAACTGTCTTCCGGAGAACAGCAACTGGTGTCCCTTGGACATAGCTTGTCTTTTTTGCCCAAGGTGATTTTTTTAGCAGAACCCTTTTTATTTTTGGACCAGGTCCGCAAAGCCCGTTTGATGGCTTTGTTTAAAGACATCGAACAGCGATTTTCGTGTCACATCACCTACTCGGTGACACGGCAACAACCGTTGATCCGGAACCCTGTGCCGGAGCCTGTCATCGGGCCGGTCATCGACGAGATGTTTCGGATTCAACACCGGTATCCGTTACAGACCAAATATGCGTTATCGATCGAACGGTTATCCTTCCACTCAGGCGAGCGGGTCGCCTTGATTGGTGCCAACGGAAGCGGGAAATCAACGCTGCTGCGTCTGCTGCTAGGGGTCGATCGTCCTCTTTACGGTAAAGTGAAGCGGACCGGTGACAAACGCTACCTACCTGCACACCCGGCACTTGCACCTGCCGTGAGCGAACGAACACTTCCGTTCACCGAACAGAAACACCGGTTGTTGGAACAAATCACTTGGACGGAAGCAGCCTATTACTTTGATGAACCGACAGCTGGTTTGACGGATTCACAACGGATGCTCTTTATTCAAAAAATGTCTGAACATCCGCAGGCATTAATCGTCTTGGCGACACATGATCCGGATGTGATCATTCATGCCACTCGAATCGTCTATCTTGTACAAGGTGAGATTGCATTTGACGGTCCGACGTCGGTGTTCACCCAGCAGAGCAGGTTATACGCATGGGATTGATCCTATCCGCAGTCGTCGCCATCAGTGTACTTATCCTTCGTTTTGAGTCCCGTCCGGTTTCTGAACCGATGCTTCGTTTCGTAGCGCTCGTCACGGCGGCCGCAATCGCAGGACGGCTTGTGTTTTCCGGTATCCCGAATGTGCAGCCGGCAACAGCATTAGTCCTCTTAGTAGCGGCTTGTGTCAGTCCGGTGGTCGGAACGATCGTCGGCCTGCTTGTCGTCGTGTTGACGAGTCTGTTTTTAGGGAGCGGTCCGTTTGTATTGTTTCAAATCATGGCTTACGCAGCGATTTGTCTTGCTTGTCTCCTGCCGGGCATGCAACTCAGGTGGATGTTGTCGTTGTATGGTCTAGTCGCCGGCTTTTTGTATGGATGGATCAGTAATTTAGGTTTTTTGATTTTTACGGATTTTTCGCGAGAGGCGTTTTGGACGTTACTGCTGTCAGGGGGTGTGTTTGACCTGATGCATGGCGTCTCGAATCTGATTTTCATCTGGTTGTTACACCCGATTTTTTTACGGATTTTGCATTCGTTTGACGGAAATCAGGGTACATAATAAGTAATCCCATTAGATCGGAGTGAAGCGTGATGATCGGTTCGGCGCTGTCCATAACTTATCTCGTGTTGTTGTTACTTATTGCGGGTTTCGGTCTGTTATTTGGAAGTATTCTGTTGCTGAAACAAACAATTCGGGGACGCTATGCGGGGTTTTACCTGATTGCAGCCGCGATTTTTCCGGCGGCGATGCTCATCACTTCGGTCGAAGGAGGACTGGTCGGGCATCTGTTTTTTGAAACCAACCTCTTTTTATCGATTGTCGCCTGGCTGTTAGTACTCTCGAGCGGTTACATGGTCATGGTGACAGCAGCTGTCACGCTTCGGTATGTCTACCGCTATACGTCGATTCTGAAAATACTTCAAAAATGGTGGACCCATCGTTTTCATCGTCCGAAACCGAACTGATCCAACAGCAAACGGGACTGACTCATAAGTCAGGCCAAAATCAATCCTTGTGACGGACGGTTCGACATCCTCACTTTCCATACTTTCCATGGGCGGAAGGTAAGCCGCGGCAGCCCACATTCCATGCGGTCATGCCGGGTCTTACCTATTCCTGCCGGAAGCGCCAATCACGCTTCCTTTCCCCATAGGAGTCGAGGATGAACGTTTCCGTCCTCTATCAATCAAATGGCCGATGATTCCATCTTTCGCGGAATCATCGGCCATTTCTATGCAAATTCTTATTGTTCACGAAGGAAAAGGGAGGTGGATTTCCGGTGTTTGATCCGGAAATCCACCTCCCTTCATTCATTTTAATCGAGAGACGTCCTTATTTTTGAGTCAGCCCCGTTTTTTGAGTAGGTGTCAGCTCGAAAAAGCGGCTTCTTCTTCCGGCGTTTCTTGTTGTTGTTGATCCGGATTTTGAATTCGTCCGGTCACTTCCGTCAATAGGCGACGGGGGAGGAATTTAGCGAATGTGACCATCGCCCGGTTGCTCGCTCCAGGTACGACGACACGTTTCCCTTTGAGGGTCCCACGGTAGCCGGCGAAGGCAACGAGATGCGACGGCATACTTTTGAACGGTAACGTGATTTGGGCACGATCAAAAAAGTTCGTATCGGTTGGTCCAGGGCAGAGGCATGTGACCGTGACACCAGAACCATCCAGTTCCGAGGCAAGCGCTTCTGAAAACGACAAGACATAGGCTTTTGTCGCGTAGTAGACACTCATGTAAGGACCAGGCATGAAGGCAGCGACAGAAGCGACGTTCAAGATGCGACCAAACCCGCGATCAATCATGCCCGGTACTAAGCGCTTCGTCAGTTCCGTCAAGGCGACGACGTTGACGTGAATCGAATTGATGTCTTCCGATGGATCAATTTCCGCAAAACGGCCTGACGTCGCAAATCCCGCATTGTTGAATAATAAATCAATCGTCAGTTCATGTTCTTCCAGGTAACTGAGGACATGGGAGACACTGTCCGGTTGTGAGAGATCTGCCGCAAACGTATACGCTTTGATTTGATAGCGTTTTTCAAGGACATGTTTTAATTCTGTTAATTTTTTTTCGTTTCGGGCGATCAAGACACAATCAAAACCGTCGCGTGCCGCCAATACCGCCAGATCAAGACCGATTCCACCTGAAGCACCTGTAATCAAAGCTGTTTTTCGTAACATATTAAATCCTCCATTCGATTGATAACTGATTCTCTAATCTGTATCTTTCCCTATTGTTCCCTTGATTCCTGCTCGATAAGCATCTCCTTTTGGAAGTCATGCCATTCGCTGTATGATAAGGTCAGTGAAACAATCACAGAAAGTGAGTGGAGCAGCTTGAGAAAAAATGTCACGATTGCCTTATTGTTAGCTACGTTTTTAGCAGCCATTGAAGGAACGATTGTCGCGACGGCGACACCTGTCATGGCGAGTGAACTAAATGGAGCAAAACTCGTCAGTTGGATTTTTGCCGGATTTTTACTATTCATGGCGGTCTCGACCCCGATTTATGGGAAGATGGCCGACTTATACGGCAGAAAACGTGTCTTGCTGTTTGGAATCGGCGTTTTTACAGTCGCATCGCTCGCGTGTGGTCTGGCCCAGACGATGGAAACCTTGATTCTATTCCGCGCCGCGCAAGGGATCGGAGCCGGTGCTGTCTTGCCGATTGCGATGACGATCATCGGGGATTTGTATACATACGAAGAACGGGGGAAAATTCAAGGGATCTTAAGTGCGGTTTGGGGAATTTCCGGTGTCGCAGGTCCACTGGTCGGTGGGTTTTTAGTCGAGACATTGTCCTGGCGCTACATTTTCTTACTGAACGTGCCGTTCGCCCTGATTTCATTTGTCATGATTGTGGTCTTTTATAAAGAAACGGTCACGGAAACGTCGCGTAAGATCGATTATCGGGGCGCCGTCTTGTTTGCGACCGGCATGAGTGCCCTATTGTATGGATTATTATCCGGTAGTGAATCGGAAAACTTTTTCCGTCCCCTCATATTAATCAGTTTTGCCGTAAGTGCCGGACTTTTATTTTGGTTTTACCGGGTTGAAAAAAAGGCGACGGATCCCTTGTTGCCACCAGCCGTCATTCGCCATCCGGTGATTCTGGTCATCAATTTGGCTGTGTTCTTTTCGGCTTGGGTTCTCGTATCGATGTCAGCGTACATTCCGATTTTTGCTCAAGGTGTGTTAGGGAAAAGTCCAACCGAAGCAGGATTCATGTTGATGCCGTTATCCTTATTTTGGACGATTACGGCCATCATC
This sequence comes from Exiguobacterium antarcticum DSM 14480, assembly GCF_000685865.1. Lineage (GTDB taxonomy): Bacteria > Bacillota > Bacilli > Exiguobacteriales > Exiguobacteriaceae > Exiguobacterium_A > Exiguobacterium_A antarcticum. The sequence continues at coordinate 546,938 of NZ_JMKS01000005.1, forward strand.
GGCGGACGGACGATTGGGATTGCCTCACCACGTTACCGGACGATGACCGGAATGGGCCTGTTGGTCATCGGGATGCTGATTCTAATCTCGATCAGTCGAGAGTCGAGTGATGTGTTCATTTATCTGGCGGTTTCCCTGATTGGCATTGGATTTGGTCTGGCACAACCGGTCTTCATGGTCGTCTTGCAGACATCTGTCGATTGGTCACTTCGTGGGTCAGCGACTGCCGTCAACTCCTTTTTGAGTACGACGGGTCAAACCCTTGGCGTTGCCTTGTTTGGTACGTTGTTTAACCTCTCGATCATCCAGGCTTTTTCCGATTCACCACTCTTGACAGGGTACGCGATCGATCCTTTTTTCCAGTCTGGAACAGCAAGTAAGTACGGAACAGATGTTCAGGTGGCAGCAGAACAAGCGTTAGCAAACGGGTTACACCTCGTGTTCATCGGAGGACTCGTCTGTGCGGTTCTTGCCTTTTTGATGACGTTCCGTCTGCCGAAAGTGCGTCCGGAAGATCCGACTAATTAAAAACACCAACGAGATGTCCTTTTTTAAAAGGGCGTCTCGCTAGCGTGAGTCTGTTCATTCAGAAGTCGTGGCAGCCTTTTGGTTGGCAAATTGTTCGCGGATGTCTTGTTCATTTCGACGGAGGAATAACCCGATTCCAATCAGTAATAAAGAAGCACCGGTGATTTGGATCCAGGTCAACGACTCTTGGAACAGGAAATACCCGAAAATCATCCCCCAGACGGCTTCACCGAGAATCGTGATGCTGACGATGCTGGCACTGACCCGTGACAAGGCCCAGTTGAATAGGTTATGGCCAAGTAACGTTGGAAAGACGGCCAGCAAAATATAAATGCGCCAATCGATTTGGAACGCAGCAACTAAGTTGACGGATTGAATGAGCGAAAAAAGTAACAGGACGATGGAAGCGACGGCATAGACACCAAACGAATATGTATTGGTCGAGACACTTGTCCGGACGTGTTGTCCAAGCAACCAGTAACCGGCGACAAGGATTGTCGCAAGTAACGCCAGTCCATCTCCAATCAAGGCCCGAGGACCAACTGCGATATCACCATAGGCGACAAGTCCACCCCCTAGTAGGGCGATACCTACAAAAAATAAGGCCTTCCGCGAAGGATGTTGTTTAAAGAAAATCGCGTTGCCGATTAAAACAAAAATCGGGCTGGCGGTCACGAAGAGCGTCGAGCTGGCAACTGTCGTATAATCAAGGGAAAGAAACCAGAGCCAAAAGTGACCCGCTAAGAGAATACCACTCAAGATCATATGCCGGATCGTCGTTGAGCTGAGGCTCAGCAATTCTTTTAAGTGGATCAACGGCAACAGCAATAATGTTGAAAACAACATCCGGAAAAAAGCGACGGCTTCAATCGGCGTTTCGGCCCACTTGACGAAAATGGCCGATGTTGAGATGAAAAAGAGTGCCATGAATAAAGTGAAATAGGGCATGAGAACCTCCGCGTGTCTGAAGTAAGGGAATGAGGGTGAATCAATGCAATTAATCATTGCGGAAAAACCAAAACAAGCTGAAAAACTTGCAGTACCATATCCATCGGTCAAACGAGACGGATACATTGAGATCAAGCCGTGCGAACGTTTTCCCGCGGGCGCGAAACTTGCGTATGCCGTCGGACATTTGTGCGAATTGCAAGAGCCGGCGCATTATGACGCCAAATGGAAACGATGGAATTATGATCATCTTCCGATCATTCCGGAACGGTTTGATTACCGGTTGTCCCGTGGAAAAAGCAAAGCGTTTCAAGTCATCAAAAAATTACTGAATGAACGAACGACAACTTCCATCATTATAGCATCGGATGCCGAGCGAGAGGGAGAGGCAATTGTCCGATTGATTCTCCGGCTTGCGAATAACGCCAAACCGATCCAACGCCTTTGGATTTCCAGTCTGACACCACAAGCCGTCGATCATGGGTTTGCGAATTTATTAGACGGGAAGGAAACAGAAAACTTATTCCATGAAGCGATGAGCCGTGCCTGTGCTGACTGGTTGATCGGGATGAATGCGTCCCGCGCCTATACGACGCTCCTGAAGAAAAAAGGAATTGCCGATGTTTTTTCATTGGGACGGGTCCAGACGCCGACCTTATCGTTGATCGTCGAGCGGGAAAAACAGATTGAAACGTTCCGACCGGAAACCTTTTTTGAGGTCGAAGCGGATTTCGCGCGTTACAAAGGGAAGTACATCAATGCGAAAAAACAGACAAAGATTACAGACCGCGAGTTGGCAGAGAACATCGTAGCGCGGACGAAGGGAACGGCCGTCGTCGCGACGATTGATAAAACGGAACAAGTGGAAAAACCGCCGTTTTGGTTCAGCTTATCGCTGCTGCAAACGGAAGCCAGCCGGCGTTTTGGCTTAGGAGCAAAAGAGACGCTCGATATCGCCCAAAAACTCTATATCCGGGGCTGGATCAGTTATCCGCGGACCGATTCATCGTTTGTCTCAAAAGACGAAGCGAGTCAATTTCCGGTGATTTTAAAGCGACTGCTCAAGCAACCGGAATATACGGAATTGACGGATATTGTGACACAAAACATCACGAACAATAAACGCTATGTCAATTCAGCAAAGGTCAGTGATCACTACGCGATCATCCCAACGGAAGAGGCGGGCGCAGTTGCCAAGTTATCTGGACGTGATGCACAAGTCTATGACTTGATCGTCCGGCGATTTTTAGCAGCATTTGCACCAGATGCCCGGTCTGAGAAAACGGAGATCATCACGGAACGTGAGCAGGACCGGTTCATCACAAAAGGAAGCCGATCGCTTGAGCTCGGATTCAAACAAGTCTTGAAAATCGAAGCAAAAGAGCTGGATTTACCGGCAGTCGAAATCGGACAACAGATGCCGATCAAAAGTGCCAAACTGTTAGAAAAACAAACGGAACCACCCAAACGGTATACGGAAGGAACGTTGATTCTTGGCATGAAGACGGCCGGGAAAGTTCTCGAAAACGAACTCCAAGCCATCATGAAGGAGATTGAGGGACTCGGAACAGAAGCGACACGAGCCGGCATCATTGACGGGCTGAAGCGCCGCGACTATATTCAGGTCAAGAAAAAAGAAATCCATCCGACGGCAAAAGGACGGATTTTGATCGAAGCCGTCAGCGGAAGTATCCTTGCCTCACCGGAGATGACGGCGAAGTGGGAAAGTCGTCTGGATCAGATTGGCAAAGGGGAAGCATCAGCCGCCCAGTTCGTGGAACAAGCGAAAAAATTATCGCAACACCTGGTCGAAGACGCGAAAACACGTGTCGAGCAGCTGGACGTCGACCCGAGTCAAGTCCCGGCCAAACGGGCACGGGGCGCGACGAACCGTCCGGTCGGTATCTGTCCCGTCTGTCAGGCGGAACTGCTTGATCGTGGAAAATTTTACGGTTGTAGTGCCTATCAGAAAAACAACTGTGGATTTACGTTGCCGAAAACGATTCTTGGCGCCCGTCTGACACAAACAGAATTAAAAAAGGTATTGGCTAATGAGAAAACAAAACCACTTGAGATGAAGAAGAACGGACGGACGTTCCGGGCGATGTTATATCTGGAACAGAATCAGCTGAAGTTCGAGTTCGTGAAGGGAGAATCTTGATGTATTACGATTTGATGGAAAATAAAACGTTTATCCCAACGTTTGAACGCTTTTTGAAGGAAGGGACGAAACTGACCGTCTGGTTTCCGAACGACGTGACGGTCGGACCGGCGGATGAGTTGATCGGAGAAGCCGAAGAGTTATTCGGGGTGACGGCGGAAGTCATCGATGATCCGCAATCTTATGGAAAAACATTGTTGTTGCCGTACTTGACGGAACGCGAGACACGAGATGATGATTTTGTGCGTTATGAAACAGTCATGACGGAAGAAGTCAAAGCGATTTTACGGGAACTGACGTTACCGATGATGACAGACGGTGACTTCGCCGTCCTCTATTCCTATCAGATTGATCTACCGGATGGATTTTTATTCGTCGAGGATTGGTTTAATGCGGAAGTTTCGTTAAAAAACTGATAAAAAATAAACGTGGGGCTGACTCATAAGTCAGGTCAAAATCAATCCTTGTAACGGACGTTTCCACCCTCCATCAATCAAATGGCCGATGATCCTATCTTTTAAGGGGTCATCGGCCATTTCTATGCAAATTCGTATTGTTCACGAAGGAAAAGTGAGGTGGATTTTTCCAAAAAGGAAGCAAATACGCCAGTTTTTTGACATCTGTTTGTAACATACAACCGTTTAGATTAAAGTTGGATGAAAAGTAATGTTTTTTGAGCATATTTAGTGGAATTCAGTTCAAAAGCTTTAAAATGGAGTGTAGAATCGAACACATGTTACATCAGAGAAGGAGGAAAATGAATGAAGTCATGGCTTAATCGAACGATCGGACGGCAAATCATGTCTGCTTTCTATATGATTATCTTGACGCTCGTGTTGACCTCCGGTGGCGTTTATTTTTATACGAAAAACCAAGTCCAGGATTCGCGTCAGGAATTATTGAGCTTAAACGACCACCGGACACGAGCGACGAACCTATATGAATCGTGGCAAAGTCTTCAATACGAAATGCGTGGATTCGTCCTGTTAGGGGATGAGGCGATGCTCGAAGAAATCGAGCGGAAAAAAGACGCGATTAATCAACAAACAACGTGGTTCGAAAAAAATGCGCGTTTTAAAGAAGAAAAGCAATATGCAACGGATGCACGATCGTTATACAGTGCTTACACGCAACGCGTCATGCCTAGCCTGACGAACTATGTCGTGGCTAAAAAAGACGGTGACGTGACAGAGCCGTTTTTGCAGATGGCGACGCTCGGCAAAGTCACACAAGCCAAAACGCTTGATCCGGACCGGAAGTTCAACATCCAAACAAAAAGTGCAGCGGATATGAGCTCGAGCATCGTTGATATGGAAACGGTCTTTACGGAGTATCGCAACTCGCTGAACCAGCAAGAGTTGGCGGCACAAGAAAAGCTGGGGAAACAAGTAAATGCTTCACAAATTCTTGGATTCATCAATTTAGCTGTTCTTGTCCTCATCATTGCGTTACTAGTTCGTCCGTTTGTTGCGAGACTGACCCGTCAATTACGTCAGTTGAATCGAGAGAGCAGCCGCTTGGCACAAGGCGAAGATGCGACGCCGATCGAAGTCTTGAATGCAGAAGATGAGATTGGTGAACTGACGACGACCTTTAATCAAATGGCCGCATCGATTTCCGCTCAAAGGATGCAACTGGTCTCAAATAACGATGAACTGCAAAGCCAGCAAGAAGAACTCGTCGCACAACAAGAAGAATTGCAGACACAACAGGAAGAACTCGAAGAAGCACTTGATCTCACGTTACGTAACGAAACCCATCTTCGTTATCGCAACGAATTGACGGAAACCCTTGCTTCCCGTGAAACCTTGACGGCGTATCCAGCTATCATTGAGAAACTGATTACGATCACCGATGCGGAACTGGGGGCAATCGTCTTCCTCGAAGAAGACGAGTATACGGATATCGTGTCGTACGGAATGACGGTTGATCAGGAACGGAAACTCGTGACGTCCTCAATGTCGTTACTCGAGCGGGCACGGATGCATAAGCGGGCGGTTCGGTCGACGAAACAGGTCACAAGTAATCATCCGCTTCCGTATCCATACAGCATGTACGAAACCGTTGTACCGGTGATGGATCCGTCAACGAATACGATGATCGCGAGCATCTATCTCGTTCGTTATCGTGATCAATTTAATGATGACCAGACCGAAGAAATCTGGTCGTTCTCGCGTCAATTGGCATTATCCTTATTACGGATGCGTGTCTTTGACGAAATCGAACGTGAACGTGAGAAAACCTCGAAGCTGTTGCACTCGATCCGTGAAGCCGTCATCTACATCGAAGGCGGAAAAATCTTTGCCAATAAACCGTTGTTGGCGTTGTTCCACCACCCGGCACATGATCAGTTCAACGACGACGGTTTGATGACGCTTGATGTCAAAATCGAAGAGTTGGCCGTCCAAGTCGACCAACATGAAGCGTTTTTGGATTATATGGATCGTGTGTGCAGTCATGAGATACCGACTGAAGGATTGTCGTTATCACTCAATAAAGAAGAACGGTTCGTCCAGGTCTATGCGGAAGGGATTCATTACGGTGGTCGATTCCGCGGAACGATGCTCGTCTTACGTGATGTGACGATAGAGACGGGAATCGATCGGATGAAGTCAGAATTCGTATCGACGGTCTCCCATGAACTCCGGACACCACTCGCCTCGATCTTTGGCTACACGGAATTGATGCTTGCGAAAGATTTGCCGGAAAATCGACAACAACGCTACTTGACGACGATTCATACCGAGACACAACGTCTGACGAGTCTCGTTAATGATTTCCTCGACGTTCAGCGGATGGAATCGAGCCAACAGCAGTATCATTTCAAGGAGCTTGACCTTGCGAACTTGATTCAGGAAGTGGCAGAATTCCAAGCGGGTTCAGCGACACATCATGAGTTGAGTCTCGAGACGGGGGATGAACCGGTGCGACGGGTCGAAGCGGATGAAGCGAAGATGCGACAACTGTTTGGAAATCTGATCAACAACGCCATCAAGTATTCACCGGATGGCGGACAAGTTGAGTTAAGACTTGAAGAATTAGACGATCGGTTACGCGTCACGATTACGGACGAAGGTATCGGCATTCCGCGTCAAGCGTTACCGGAGTTGTTTGGTAAGTTTTACCGGGTTGATAATTCCGACAGCCGGAAAATCGGCGGGACTGGTCTTGGTTTGGCGATTTGTCAAGAAATCGTCCGGGCACATGAAGGGTTGATTCATGTGGAATCGACGGAAGGGAAAGGTTCGGTCTTTACAGTCGAACTGCCATTCGTTCAAGCAGATGTATTGCTTGAAGAAATCATTGAGGCACCAACATTTTCAAACAGCCAGCTTCGTAAACGATAAGTGGCGTTCCAAGTGTTGATGAGTACAGCAAAGACAGCAAGTTCTTCGGAACAAGCTGTCTTTTGTTTTGGGGAACGAAAGTGGATTGCAACTCAAGCGAAACGGGAAAATGATTTGTAAGAAACTACTCATTCTAATCAGAAAAGGAGTTGTTTTTAGATGAATCCTGTCCGTCCTCCTTGTTAAGTCGTGTTGCGTCGAAATATCCGGATTCTTTACCTGATTCGCTTTGCGACAGCTTGTATTCCGGCCTATGTCATCGAGCGGTTGTTCTGGGAGCAACGCGGGATGACGATTCAAGATGTCATCTATGCGGAAATCGTCTTCGCGTTGACGCTGGTCGTGTTGGAAATTCCGTTTGGTCTGATGGTCGACCGGTTTGGTCGTAAGATGGGTATGATCATCGGTACGTTGTTTGAGTGCCTCTCATTTATTGTTCTGCTTCATGCCTTCAGTCTGTCGTCCTTTTTAATCGCGATGGTACTTGCGGGAATCGGAACAGCTGCCATCAGCGGGACGGAAGACGCGTTGTTGTACGAGTCGATGCAACAGACCGGAGCAGGTGATCGGTTCGAGCAGACGGTCGGGCGAATGAACGCGGTTGGTCTTGGGACGGCAGGCGGGGCCGCTCTGATGGGGGCGTGGCTCGCGCAATCGTTTGATTTGATTACCCATTATTATATGTCCTTCTGTTTTTTAGTCTGTGCGGTGTTGGCGAGTTGTCTTTTGTCGGACACACACAGTGCACCGCAGTCGACCGAACGAACGAATGACAGTGGATGGTATCGTTTGGTGAAAAATCCGTCGTTTCTCCGCATCGTCTCGTTCACCGTCATGTTTGGTACGACGATCACCTTTTTGGATGAGTTTTGGCAACTGTATGTCCGGGATCAGGGGATTGCAGTTTCATGGTTTGGTATCATTCTGATCAGCTTAATGATGGCTCAGGGTATCGGTAATCTGTTGCCGAAACCAACAGGTCCGTGTACGGTTCTTTGTTATCTGTTGCTGCTGTATATGAGTGGAATTCTTCTGCTCGCCGTAATGGACGGCAGCTGGTCGCTGTTGGTGCTAATCGGTATTTTTTTGATCTATGGGTGGTCGGAACCTGTTTTGACGACGTTGTTGCAAGACTGTTTGCCGGACGAACGTCGGGCGACAGGCAGTTCGACGGTCTCGTTCGTCGAGAGTCTCGCGACGATGGCGGTGGGACTCGGTTTCGGACACATCAGCCAGGCGATCGGTTTAAACGGGGCGTACTTTTACCTCGGTCTGACCGGTCTGTTGCTGGGACTCGGAATGATGTTTGTCTTGCGGATAAGGGGAAAATAAGCCAATTCGGATTTTAGAAGGCTTACTTTTTCCTGTAGGAGTTGCGTGAAGAGAGTAATTCTTTTTTTACGAGATGAGGGTGGCAGACTTGTAATCTGCCACCCTCATCTGTGTCGAGATTGACTTTTTAGTCAGCCCCGGATTGTATTCAAAACATGGATCGATTACGAAACGTGGCGTTCCGCGGATGCGGAGACGGACTGTTGAAGCCGCCGTGCCGCAGGAAGCATTAACAGCGCGATGACAGCGGCAATCCAGTACACGATTTCGATGTTCAAGCGGTCCGCAAGCAGACCAAACAGTAAACTGCCAAGACAAAAACTGAGGGTGTAGACGGTTTGCTGCATGCTGTACACATAAGGTAAGCGGGCGATGGGTGTAGCTTCCTGCAACCGGGTGTTCATGTCAATGGCCCGTAATTGACTGGCTGCGCCTTGTACGATACAGGCAACGATGGCAAACACGACATGCGGTGCCGAGGCGAAGAGGACCGTCGCACCAATCGATAATACGACGCTGCTCAGCAACAAGGGCGTCCGCTTCGTGCGACGGAGCATATAGTAACTGCCGCCGATCATGCTGAGCAGGTAAAAGGCATTGAGAATGCCCCACCAGCTGCCGGATAATGCGAGATGCGTATCGATATAAACAAGAAACAACGCTGAGATCCAGGCGGTGCTCGCAAACGCATCGATGCCAAGTAACGTCGTATTGAGACGGGCAGCCGGATGCGTGCGGGTATATCGAAAACTGGATTGAAATGTTGGCGATTCGTCCGAATCTTCGACCGGATCAGCCAGTTGACGCACTTGACGATGAAACAACGTTGTCCAAAGGGTCGCTCCGATAAACAAGCCGAAGGAAATCATCAAAACAAGATGCGGCGAACCAACACTGACGAAAATGGCTCCAAGCGGCCACATCACGAGTTGGACGACTTGATTGGTTCCTTGGACCAAACTGTTTGCTTTTTGTAAATCATCGGTGATCCGAGGCAGGAAGGCACTCTCGATGGGACGTGCAAAACCATCGAGGAACGCAATCCAAACGACGCACACGAGAAGAGAAGCAAGGGGAAGATCGAGAAAAACGATCAGTCCCAGTGTGACGGTTTTAATAAGTTGGCTAAACAACAGCAAGGATGCATGTCGAAAACGTCGTGCAAGAGAAGCAAAGAAAAATCCGCTCATGGTCATGCCTGCTGTCACGGCAATCGGAAACAAGGCAGCTGTACTGGCTTGACCCGTTTGTTGGTAAAGGGTAGCGATGAGCGCGACGATGTAGAGCGCATCTCCCGCATTCGCTACCCACTGGCTGACCAGTAAAGTTGTAAATCGGTTCATCTAAAAAACCTCCACATCGTTCGTATTTAGTTGGTGGATGGATCAATAGATGGATTTACATCGGTCGCCCTCATTTCGTATTTTTTGATTGTATAAGGAAGATAATGGATTGTCAACGTTATCATTGATGTTATCGGGGTTTTAGACCGGTCGTTGTTTTTTCAACGCCCGCATATTGAGCAAAACGAACAAAGTCATGAAACCAGTCAAAACGATTAAATCAATCCAAATATCCGTGAAACCAGCGCCTCGGATCATGATGTTTTGCAAGGCGTCTGCGGCGTAGGTCAACGGCATCAAACGATTGATGACTTCCACCCAAGTCGGAGCATCGGTCAAATCAAAAAGTCCACTGAAAAAAATCTGCGGAACGATGGCGAGCGGGATGAACTGAATCAGTTGAAATTCCGTCCGGGAAAAACTCGACAACAGTAAACCGAGTGATAAGGCAACGCTGGCCGTCAAAAGATTTACGAACAAGAGCAGGAAATAGTTTCCTTCCTGCGTCACGTTCAGAACGTTGACGATAAACAATTGAATGAGGATCGTCTGAATGGTCACGAACAAGAAAAATCCGACGAAATAACCGAAGACGATGCTCGACCGTTTAAGGGGAGTCGCAAGCGTTCGTTCAAGTGTTCCGCTGGAGCGTTCCCGCAAAAAGCTGACACCGGCAATGATAAAGACAAACAAGAAGATGAAGAATCCCATCAAGGCGGGCGCGATTTGATCAAACAATTCCGCATCCGGACTACCGTACAAAAACTGGATGTCCGGTTTAGCGGTCGGAGGCACGACAGGGGACGGAGCGTCGAACGTCTGGTTCGTCAACTCGGTGAGTCGCTGTTGCAACTGCTTGACGGTCTCCGAAAGTTTTGTGTTCGTCGCGGTTGCCTGTTGTCCCTGAATCGTGATCAACGTCTCTTGAATGACTTGGAGTGCCGCGGCATTTTTCGAGACATCGCCACCTTCTATCAAAATCTCCGGTTGACCATTCTGATAGGTGATCAAGGCTTCAATCCGTTGATCATTGATCGCGTCCATGCCTTCGGCTTCCGTTTTAAAAGACTGTGTCTCGGTTTTGGAAGCTAATGTGTCTGCAAAGGCAGACGGTACATCAACCGTTCCGATTGTCACGTCGTCGGAACTCGACCCGAGAATCGTCGACAGTAAAAAGAGGACGAACAACGGAGCAAGGAACATCATCGCAATCGTTCGTTTGTCCCGGAAAATTTGGGAGATGAGACGTTCAGCTACCGTCAGAATTTGCATCATACTCGCTCCTTTTGAATGAAAGCTTCATCGATGGAACCAAAACGTTTAATCAAATCATCGGGGGTACCGGCTTCGATTAGACGACCATGTTGGATCAATAATAACCGATCGCAACGCTCCGCTTCATCCATGACATGTGTCGTGACGAGTACCGTTACACCGGACTGGCGCAGTTGTTCAAACTCATGCCAAAATGTTTTCTTAAGCGCGGGATCAATCCCGACCGTCGGTTCATCGAGCAACAGAAGACTCGGTTCGTGGATCAAGGCGATGGCCAGACTGAGCCGCCGTTTCATTCCACCGGAAAATTGATGGATCGGACGATCGGCATCTTTCTTCAAATCGACGAATTCAAGGACGGTTTCGATGCGCGCTCGAAGACGTGCTTTTTTTAAACCGTATAGTTTTCCGAAATACCGCAGATTTCCGCGCGCCGTTAAGTCTTCGTAAAGCGCATCCGACTGCGCCATGTAGCCGATGTTCTCCGCTTGGGCGAGCGAGGGTTGTTTTGTGCCGAGAACCATGATCGTTCCGGTCGTTGGTTGTTGCAGACCAATTAACGACTTAATTAAAGTCGTTTTTCCGGAACCACTCGGACCAATTAAACCGACAATTTCACCTTGACCAATCGAAAACTGGACATCGCTCAAGACCGTGCGTTTCCCGAACGTTTGGGAGTAATGGGTTACGTCAATCATACGATCACATCCCTTCTACTTCTTTATACCCGCTTCGACACCCGATGATGAATCTTCCGCATGTTTTTTTCCTGAACGTGGACGGTCCCACAGTAAACGCACCGTTACATAAAAATAGACGGCAGAGATGATGTAAAACAGACTGCCGATCGTTAAAAAATCAATCAGATAACCGGCAGCGATGATTCCAAGTGCCGACCATAAGGATGTCTTGAAATGATAGCGTCCGATTGTCCGGCCAATCGTCGTCAAGGCAAGTTCCTGCCGGGCCAGGATTGTTTTTTCCGTGTTCTTTTGCAACGCACCAAGTATCCCCATGATGATTTGAATCAGGTAGACGTGGCTGATGGACGTCACAATCGGTACGCACAATAAAACCAGTGCCATGCCAAACGTGTGGGTGACAAGCAACGACCGGTCGCCGAACCAGTCACTCAGACGACCGATTCCGAGGTAAGCGAACGCTGAAGTCAGCGTGAAGAGACCGTAGGCCAGACCAAACTGAGCATAGGAATCGCCAATTTGCCGGACAAGCAATAAATAAAACGGAAAAATGATACTGCTGCTCATTAAAATCATGCTTTGAATACGAACAAAAAGTGAATAGTTCATCATCGTCTCCTTACTTAAAATAGTCGAGATAAAATTGATTCATGAAAAGTCCATCGGGATCCTGCTGTTGTTTGGCTTCTTTGAAAGAAGCAGCATTCGGATACGCGTCATGGAACTGCTTGCGTGTTGCGAACGGATAGTACGGCAGGTAGTAACTGCCCTGATGTGCGAGTGTCGCATCAATCAACTTTTGGACAATCCGTTTCGTTTCGTTGATCGATACCGGATCCGTTTCCGTATTGATCAGCCAGACGAGGGCAAACATATCCTGTTTCGCATAGGACAAGGCAGCTGTTTCATCCTGCTCGACATACCGGATCGTGATATTCAAGACATTCAGTTCCTCGGCTGTCAAAATCGACCGCAATTGATCGATGTACGAGACAAACGAATCAACCGGCACGAAGTATTCCTGGAGTAATTCGGTTCGACCCGGACTCGTATATTCCATAAACGCACTGTCGGAACGCATGACATTGTTACGGGATTCGAACGTTCCACTCTGCTTCAGGAAATACGATTTCTGAAATGACCAAAGCTGATTTTTTCCGAAGTCGCTGTACCGGGAGATGCCGAGTAATGCTTTCGGCAAAGCGATGATGGTTTCTTGCTTGAGCGGTTCCTCTTCAATCGGAGTTGTCCGCTCTGTTTTACGATAGTTCGTGACATACATGTCTTTGAAAAATCCGTCCGGCGCGACAGAAATACGTCCGATGTGCATACGGACGTCATCGTCACCGAGGACATGTTGCCGGAAATAAGCCGGATAATCCTGATAATTCAAGGCAACAGTTTGCTCGGCGTACCATTCATCGTTTGTCAGTTTCAAAGTAACGTCCAAAATGATACCGAAGAGACCATATCCGCCGGGGACCAGGCGGAATAAATCCGCATGTTCCGTCCGGCTGACGTTGACGACGGAACCGTCCGCTTGCAACAGTCGAAACGAATCGACCGTATCAAGCAGGGAACCGTAACGGATATCCCGGCCGTGGACATTGACGCTGAGTGCGCCGCCGACTGTAAAGATATTCTGCGACTGCATGACTTGAATTGCCAGACCGTCCGGCTGAATCCGGTCTTGAATTTCACCCCAGGTGGCGCCGCTTTGGACGGTAATCCGTTTCGTTCTGGGAGTATAGTCTAGAATCTGATCGTACTTGGTCATATCAAGGACTGTCGTGTCCGGCAGATATGTCTGCCCGCCTTGACTGTGTTGCATACCGGCAATCGACACCGTCTCCTGGCGTTGTTTTGCTTGCTCAATCCAGGACTTCAGGTCATCCGTCGAAGTTGCCGACCGAATCTGTTTGACACGGGTCGGGAGTAATTTCGACTGGTCGGAACTGGTCAGGACCGGATGTTGATAGGCCCAAAGTGAAAAACTAAAAACCGTCATATAAACTACCATGACGGTACCAACAGCTATTCGTTTCATTGTTTATAGGTCGGCGGAGACCTGTGACTTCAGTCATGTGAGGAGCCGACCTCCACCTCCTTCTAGTTGGATGTCGACGAGCCATGTCGTCGCTCTTTCAAGTAGTGTCAGTTTCTTATGGAAGCGGATTTATGAACACGGACTCCTTGTAGCGTCCTAAGATCGAAATAGCCGGTCTTACGTCTTCCGAAAACGAAACACGTCTGTCCCTCGTAGTGTACCTTGTCGAACAGTTGATAACCGTGGACAAAACGCTCCGCTTTGTTCGCCTTTCTCTTACCCTTTTTACCGATGGTCATCTTATGCAGTTGACGGTTGTTCGCGCGTACCTGTCGGAAAAGATACGACACCTTCGGTTCTTCCGGTAATGGATTCCCGCTGATGCAACGTGCGTCGACAGCATGACGCTTCTCGAGTCCATTTTGAATGCGTATGTTCTTCGTGAGGAAGCCATAGGTCAGTTTGACGTAAGGATACGTTTCTTTGACAGCATTGTAGATGAACCAACGCATGACTGTCATCTGCGAGGCATCACGGAAAGAACGTGATTTACGTTGGAAAAGATGCTCCAGTTTTTCCTTGTGAATCTTCTTGTGGCACGTCTCACAGAGTGTGAGGAGATTATCTGGTGCATCCCCACCAGTGCGACGGCTTTCGATATGATGGACGTTCAAGATCTTGTCCTTCGATTTTCCTTTGCAGTGCTGACAGATGTGCTTGTCTCGGAAGAAGACATATTCCCGGACGTTCCAAAAACCGAGTTGGTCTCCCTTCTGATACAGATCACCCGATATGTCAGGACTCTTGATCTTTTGGATGTCGAACTGAGCGACTTCAATCGTTAGATGTTTGATCGGCAACAGACGATGAATCATCCGGATGAGTTTCAGATGGGCATCGACTTTATGCTGAACGGATGGCGCAAGCCACCCTTTGGGTTTCTTACGATTAAGAAAACGCGCTTGACGGTAACGTGTCTTCCGGCTTCTTCTTGCGCTTCGCATGGCACGTCGTGTCGCCAATAGGTCTTGGATGTCGGTACGCAGTTGTACTTCTCCTTCGAGCAATACCTTAGTGGATGTTGTCGCTGAGAAACCGATATGTTTCGTTCCGGCATCAACGCCCAGTGAAATTTCTTGCTTATATCCACTTGATCCGAACAATAGCTGAATGGTGAATGGAGTTTGTTTGACCAACTTCGCTTTGCTATTGTGTAATAATTTTCGTGCTTTACTTGGTTTGCATGGCATCAATGGTTCACCATGATGGTTTAGTACGAAAACGAACATCACGTTTTCCTCCTACGAGTTTATTGTTCTTCGTCAATGTTGGAAGGGCTTTTTCCATCTGCAACACCGTCCCGACCCAACAGGACTTTTAATTACAGACGACAGAGCAAACGGCTAGAACGGGCACCGAGAGGTGTCATGACCCAACCAACGGAGTTCGTGAGAACTGAGACTAGTCATTTTCAGGCTTTCACAAGCCCGTCACTTTAGTGATGGGTAATTGACACATCCTCCTAGGATTTGATTGAAATGTCGACCGGATCAAATGGGTGAGACAAATGGGCTGTCGCGGCTTCCGCTTCAGCGAGGGATGGAGTTGAACTACTTATTTGTTGGCGGCGCAAGCGGTAAGCACGCTCGAGGCGGCTGGTCAGTAAGTTGGCAAAGAACACGAGCAAAGCCAAAGCGATTGCCGGAACTAAAAACAGATGGTTGATCCAGGAGACAGCAGTGAACTGAAAGAAATAATAACCGAACTGGGAAGCCCATTCAAAAATCGTTGGGGCAGCATTGCCTTCAAACAAGACAAGTGTTCCACCGAAAAATAAGCCGAACAACGAGAGGTGGATTAAGACCATCAATGTCTGGACAAACTGTTGCATGAAGACAATCGTCAAGGTCGGCAACAGGTGCGGCCAAATATGTATCCGGAATTGATAGTCCGGACGCCCACCGAGTGTTCGGGCGACAAGCATGAACTCTTGAGCGAGCAGTTGCCGGGTTTCACCGATGAAATACAGAACGAGAGCCGGTAAACCGAGTAACGTCAAGACACTGATTTCAAGGAAGACACGGGAGAGCGTAGACGGAATCTGTGCAGGATCGATGAACTGGAAAGCCGGTAACAGAACAAATAACGCAATCAGCGAAATCGGGATGATCAAGAAACCGTCTAACAGAAGTCGTAATACCGTATACAGCCGTTTCTTCCGAAAAGCGAGCGGAATGCCAATCAGCAGCGCGAGAGCGATTCGGGCAAAGGCGATGCTGACGCAAATACCGATCGTCCACTTGGCACCTTCAATCATCACTTGAAACAAATCATTCCCGGAACGATCCGTCCCGAGCCACCGCTCCGCAGACGGTTCAAGCGGCGAGGTGGCGATAAATGTTCCATCCTTCGAATAGAGGTTCTGAATTTGATCGACCTGTCCATCACGAAATACAGAATTGGCAAAACTGAGTATCAGTAAGGTCCCGAAGAACAGCAGACACATCCAAAAGACGGGGTCACGCAATAAAACACGTCTCATGAAATCTCTCCTTTCCACGAGCGGGGGATACAAAGTTCTGCCACTGTATCCAAAATGAAAAAGGGTACATATATGAGGAGCAACAAGACGAGTAATACCGAAAAATCTTGATTGATCAAGATAAAACGGAACAGTCCCTGAACGTTAAAAGCATATTCGATGACGACCAGGCTCGACATAATCGTAATGGTGTTGGTCCGGAAAAACAGATAAAACCGATAAAACAGATTGGGCATCAATTGTTGCCAAAATAGTCGGGACGAGTGGATGCCTTTAGCACGGGCCAACTCCAGGTAGCTTGCGCTCTGTTCTTCCTGAATCCGACCGGTCAGCCACTTGATGAAGAAAAAGACGGTCGTCAATGATAAGGTCAAAATCGGCAGGAAACGGATCGAGTCTGCGAATCCGCCGGCAATTTCAATTTTATTAAATCCGGTCGTCTTAAATAAAAAAACGATGATGGACTGGGAAACAATGATCCAAAATAAATCGGGAATCATTTCAAGGAGCCGGGCGGATTGTGTCAGGATGGATCGGGTTTTGGACCCGGTCCGGTAAAACAAAAAGGCATAAAGCAACGCCACGACCGATGAACAGATCAGCGCACTGGTGAAGATGACGAGCGTTTCCTGAATGAACGGCTGGAGATCAGGCATCAGCGGTCTTTTTTCGGAAGCGGTGACATTGTAATATGTCAACGGGGCGGAAGTCGTCAACAGACCGAGCTGTTGTTGGACCATTTTGAAATAGCCCGGAAAATCCGGTCGCATCTGAACGATTAAACCCGGCAGAGCACTGATACCGACTAAAACAAGAAAAGCAAATACAAGTTGAATGGTTTTACGAATGATAAACGACGACATGTTGTTCCTCCTACACTAGCAGTTTAACCGATAGCCTGAATGAGATCATTGCCAATTTGAATCAATTGACTGTTGCGGTGTTTCCGGCGTGTGACATACCGCTCGAATTGTCCGGTCGGAATATAGGTATCCCGCGTCGACAGTGTCGAAAGCGTCAACAGGATTTGTTTCAGTTGAGGCTGCCCTTCCTGAAGCTTCAAATGGGACATCCGGTTGTTTACGTCGAGATGGTTTAAAAACAATTCAACTTTACAGCCTTCTTTAATCAGCTCACTTGCGAGAAATGCTGTCTGATCAATGAACGTCTCAAAGTTCGTATGCAGTCCGTAACCGCTTGGTCCGGACAGATTCAAGGCGAGCGTGAACGTATCCTGATTGCTCGTCTCAAAGACCTTGGCCTGCAACCGGCCGGTTTTCGCTGTCGCATACCAATCAATTTCCTTGGATGGTTCTGACGTATACGGTTTAGCGCCCAGTTGAACCAGTTTGTTTTTCAGCGGTGAGTAGCGATCCGCGCGGTCCCCGATCCGCAGACGGTTTAACAGGAGCGGTGTCGCCTGTGCCGTCAACGAAGGAAGGACCGTAAATTGAGGAAAGTCATCAAAGGTAAATAGATAGACTCCCATCCGCCAAGGCAGCCGGATCGTTAAGATCAGTTCGTCAAAATGGGCCGGTCCACGCCGCATCACCTGAATCGGAATCTCGAGTTGTTCGTCCGATTCAATGACCGCGTGATAGGTGTGCGGGTGAAGCGGATCCATTTCGGGAAAGATCAGACCATCTTCCGTATGCAGCCGAAGTGTGGTTTTTAAACCTAGCTTTTGCAGGGCTTCGAGACCAAAGAGTTGTAAGCGTAATGAGGTGGATTCCTGATTAAACATCAACGGTTCGTAATGTTTCCACTCTAAGGCAATGTCCCGCCTTAATTGTTTTTCGGTCTGACCGACGACATAGTGAATGGTCCCAAGGGTGGCAAACAAAAAACCGAGCAACGATAGTCCCGGGATGAATAAGAAGACGAACGTCAAAATGATATAGACGGAAAAGAGCCGGCGCTCGAGCCAAAAGGGAACCGAACGTTCGATGTGCATGACATCACCCCATTTCAACCGGGACCGGGATGTCGTCAAGCAGATGCAGTAACAAATCAGCTTTCGTCGTTTTGATGCCGCCTTCAAGCGTCAGCATCAAACGGTGAGACAAGACATGCTTCGCCAAGTATTTGACGTCTTCCGGAATGATGAAATCGCGTCCGTTGAGGAAGGCATAACTTTGTGATGCCCGAAGTAAAGCAATCGCACCACGGGGACTGACCCCGACTTCGACGAGAGCATGGTGACGGGTTGCCTGGACGATCGACAATAGATAATCGAGTACATCCTGAGACGCATGAACGCGCCGTGCTTCTTCCTGCCATGTAATCAAGTCGCCGCCCGTCGCGATACCAATAGCCTGTTTACGGACATTAGCCAATACTTCGTTCAACAGTTGCCGTTCATGTTCAAGATTCGGATACCCGACTTCGATTGCCACCATAAAGCGGTCAAGCTGGGCGTCTGGAAGTGGGAACGTTCCGGCAGATTCAATCGGATTCTGCGTGGCAATGACAAAAAACGGAGCCGGCATCTGATAGGTCGTCCCGCCAATCGAGACTTGCCGCTCTTCCATCGCTTCAAGCAGAGCGGACTGGGTCCGCGGAACAGCCCGGTTGATTTCATCGATTAACACGACATTCGCAAACAGGGGACCCCGTTTGTTCTCAAATTCCTGTGTTTTCATGTTAAAGAAGTCGGAGCCGATGACGTCAGACGGCAGGAGATCAGCCGTGAACTGAATTCGGGAAAAGGCGCTGTCAAAACTGTTGGCGAGTGCCTTAGCGAGCATCGTCTTCCCGGTCCCCGGCACATCTTCAAGCAGAATATGCCCTTCGGCGATCAAGGCCGTTAAACACAAATCGATGACATCGGATTTCCCAAGATAAATCGTATTGAGCTGGTCTTTTAATTGGTGTAGTTTCACTATGTACACCTCCATATCATGAAATGAAATTCAAACAGCTGTTTTGACAAAGATTTAGGAAGTAAAGGGCTCATCACCATAAGGTGTGGTTGACACATAAAATCCATCGGATTTTAAATCGAACATAGAAAAAAAGCGAAAACCCCGGTATCGTAATTGTTGTCTAGACAAACCACGATTGGAGTTTTCGCCTTGTCCCAACAGTTTATCAAATTAATTCTTCCGCTTCCAGCCCTTTTTCAAATCCAGATGTCGTCCGATGAAGAACCGCACGTATTTCCTGTCATTCCTGATACACATGAAATCCCTTGTCCGCTATGCGAAAAAAAGACCATCCTGCATTCGAAAAAACGTCGTCGTTTTCGACACGGTCATGCGTGGGGAGTCGGTGCCTTGTGGATCGAACTGGATGTCCCACGTCAAAGATGCCTCTCTTGTGATTTGACGTTCGTATATGACTACGGTCTCGGACTCGTCCGTACTTCTACCGAAGTGTTCCGAAAAGGCATCACAGAACGGTGCCATGGCCGGACAATTTCAGATGTTGCGCATGAATATGAACTTCCTTATACGACTGTGGAACGGTGGTTTTATCAGTACGCTTCAGTGGATACAGTGGGACAGGCGACACACATCCTCGTCGATGAGTTCGCCACGAGAAAAGGACACCACTATGCGACGATCGTTCTTGATGCCAAGACTGGACGTCTTCTGTCTATCGTCCCGGGCCGGGACGTATCGGCGATTACGGCTGCGCTTCAAGGTGTACTGGGAGATGTTCGTTCTGTCGTCAGTGATTTTGCACCTGCGATGGCGAAGGCAACTACTCGTGTCTTCCCGAATGCAGCGCATGTGCTGGATCGTTTTCATCTCATCCAGTTCTTTACGGATGCTCTTCGCCGCCGGCGTCGTTTTTTGAACGAGGCAAGACGCCATCATCATGTTCGTGTGATTGATCGTGCTCTCGCTTGTCGTCCGGAAGCATTGGCTCTTGAAGATCGAGAGGTCGCCCATTCTTGTATTCTAGAAGACTCGTTTACCCGGGATCTTTATCAAGGACTCCAACATATTCGATATGTGTTGAAAGCAACGTGCGACGGGCAGGCATGCCGAAGACTGAAAGACTGGCTGGAACGTTATCAATTTCATCCATGCGGACCTCTTGCGAAAATCGCGAAAGCGATTCGTGGCCGTGAAGAAGCGATGCGTCAAACCATTGTATCGACACTATCGAATGGGAAAATGGAAGGGACGAACAATAAGATTAAGCTCATTAAACGTCGTGGTTATGGCTACCGAAACCTCGAACGATTCTTTTTGAGATTGCGCCTTGAGCTTGGTCGTTAAAATAGCAACCACGTGTTATGGTGATGAGCCAAGTAAAGTAACTTAAGGGAAAAATACCCAATAATATTAACTGAATTTTAGCACAAATCGAAAGCGAGAAAAAACTATTTTCTGATTCACGATAAAATGCTGGACGGTTACTGACCGAAAGGGAAGGGTACATAAGTAAAAGAATGAATAAGGGAGGCAGTTTTCATGAAACTGATTATTTTCGGAGCGACCGGACAAACTGGGCAGGAGTTGGTCAAACAGGCAATTGCCCACGGACATACGGTGACGGCATTCGTCCGCAATCCAAGTAAACTTGAGTTGACGGACGAGAAACTGCATGTAATTGAAGGAGACGTACTTAACCAAGACGCAGTGAATCAAGCGATGCAGGGACAAGAGGCAGTATTGACGGCCCTTGGGACCGAGAGTCTGGCATACAGCGGGTTTTTAGAACGGAGTCTCTTGCGAATCGTCAACGCGATGAAGGTGAACGGAGTCGAACGAATCGGCTACGTCGCTTCGGCTGGTGTCGATCAGGAACTGCCAGGAGCTCAAGGGTTACTTGCACAACAGATTCTTAAAAATCCCTTAAAGGATCACCGGCAGGCGATTGAACTGTTGAAGCAGGCGGACATCGCCTATACGGTCGCCCGACCGCTACGTCTCATGAACGGTCCGTTGACGGGTTTGTATCGACAAGCGGATATCGGTGTACCCGAACAAGCAAAACAAATCAATCGGGCCGATGTTGCCCACTTTTTACTCGAAGCAATCGAGCAGGAGGAATATGTGAAAAGCAGCATCGGACTTGCCGAATAATCGATCGAAAGCGAAAAGCCGATTTTCAAGGACACCGTGAAGGTCCTGAGAAATCGGCTTTTGTTGTGCTTATTGTTGGCGATAGACGGAGACCGAACCACCGTTGACGAAGAATTGACCGTAACCATCTTGATTAATCGTCACAGAAGCTGAATTGTTGCCGGTGATGTCCGTCCAGACTTCACCTTTGTTTTGTGTCCCTACATACATCCACTTACTGCCACCAGGTCCATCGGATAAAATCGTTGCAAGACCTGATTTCGCCCGGTCCGTTACACCTTCACGTGTCCAGCCGATGACATCGGCATTGTCGAGATAATCGTTTTGTTTTCCGAAGGCAAAGTCTTTCCGTGCTTTTAAGAGTGGATCGATTTTAGAGCCAAGAGCGGGGATCTCACGATTCGATGTCCCTTTTGTTCCATAATAGTCTCCGTAAAAGACAGACGGATATCCTTGTTCACGCGTTAAGATCATCGCGTAAGCAAGTGGTTTGAACCAAGATTGCACCGTCGACTCAAGTGATTGACCCGGCTGGGAATCATGATTTTCAACCAGCGTGACGGCTTGGACCGGATTACTTTTAACGAGCGTTCCGTCAAAGATCGTCCGCATGTCATAGTAGCCGCCGCCTTTACTCGCTTGTTCGAATTTATAATGCAACGGGGCATCGAAGACCGATTGCTGATAGTTCGTCCGGCTCAAATAGTTTTGTAAAGTACCAAGATCGTTCTGCCAGTATTCAGCGACCGTAAATAACGGTTTTCCGGTCGTCTGACGAACGTTTGCGAGCCAGTCCGCGAGATATCCGTGTTTGATATGTTTGACGGCATCGAGTCGGAATCCATCAAGTCCAAGTTCATTGACGTACCATTTCCCCCAATTTTTCATTTCCTGTTGGACTTCCGGGTGGTCAAAGTCGATATCGGCGTACATCAAGTAATCGTAATTTCCATTTTCGGTCGAAACATCCGTATCCCACGCTTTTCCGGTACCGCGGAATTTATAGATGGCACTTTTCGAACGGGATTGATCCCAGTCCGTTCCGTCAAAGTGATACCATTTCCATTTAAAGTTCGAATACGTATTGTTTCGTGCCGCAAAATCAAAGCCCGTCCAGGCCTGTATCTGGTAATCGCCGGACACTTCCTGATTTCGGTTGCTGCCATTGACCTCGACCGCTGTCACCGCTTCCGTGAAATCCGCTCCGCCTTTATGATTCATGACAACATCCCCGTAGACATCGATGCCGGCTGTATGTAGTTGGCTGATGGCTGTTTTCAGTTGGGCTTTCGTTCCGTATTTCGTCCGGACCGTTCCTTTTTGATTGAACTCTCCTAAATCATACAAATCATAGGCACCATAACCGACATCATTTTGTGTCGTCCCTTTGTAAGCGGGTGGAATCCAGACGGACGTGATTCCTAACTGATCGAGTTTGGTCGTATCCGTGTTCAAGCGATTCCAATGGTTGCCATCATTCGGCAGGTACCATTCAAAGTATTGCATCATCGTCCCGTTATCTGCTGTTGCACCTACTGCAATCGGTTGCACAAGTGGCGCTAAAAAAGTAGCTGTCGCAAGCGTCGCGACAATCAAGCGTTTTTGTTTCATGGAAGATCCTCCTCTAAGTTTATGAAAGCGTTTGCATCTTTAGTATAGCAAGTCAAAACAATTGCTGTATCATCCGCTTCGATTATTTGCGAATGTCTTATTTTCGTGACTTTTGGACCTAGAATATTTTTTGGCAGGAACAATTGTCAGTCTATTGATTGGATATGAAAAAAAAAACAGGACCTTCCGACTCTTGAACAATAAGGTGAATTCTGATTCAGTTTGACACTGTGAATTTTAAGGTCTTTTGTCCAGCTTCTCAGATGCGAAAGGAGGTGTGAAAATGAGGAGGTAAGACCAGCACGTACATATGTAACCAAGGGGGAAACACAGTATGAATTGGAAGTCGAAAATCAGCGGGGCGCTTGTCGCGGCACTTGCACTTGGGTCAATTTCGTTTACACCAGTCATCGCTAAAACAGCACCAACTCAAATCGTTGCCGGACCTCAGCAGGTCACGTCACAATCCACAATCGATGCGTATTATCTAACGGCATCCGGAAAAAGTGGAGCAACGTTAAAAGCAGCATTACACGATATCATCGATAACCATACACAGGTGTCATATGATACGGTCTGGACGGCACTGAAAGAAACCGATCAAGATCCAAATAATGCGAATAACGTCATCGAACTCTATACCGGTAAATCGATTGCCAAGAGCAGTAACGGCGGGAACGTCGGTCAATGGAACCGCGAGCACGTCTGGGCAAAGTCGCACGGTGATTTTGGAACAAGTAACGGACCAGGGACAGACCTGCACCATCTCCGGGCTGAGGATGTCGTCGTCAACAGTGCACGGGGAAATCTTGACTTTGATAACGGTGGAACGAAGTATGCCGGTTGTGACTGTTACCGCGACGGCGATTCATGGGAACCTCCGACACGTGTTAAAGGAGATATCGCACGAATGATCTTCTATATGGCAGTCCGGTATGAGGGTGGCGGTGAAATTGATTTAGAAGCATCAGAAAACGTCAGCAACGGTGCGAACCCGCTTCATGGTAAGTTATCAACGCTAAAAGCGTGGAACAAGTTAGACCCGGTCGATGCGACTGAAATCAGACGGAACGACATCATCTTTGAAAAATGGCAAAAAAACCGGAATCCATTCATTGATCATCCGGAGTACGTGACAGCAATTTGGGGAAATTGATGTGACATAAAGCAGTATGAGGTACATTCCGACTTGCATCGGGTGTGCCTCTTTTGTCGCTGAAAAAGACAGGGACGAGGAGCATGATATGGAAAAACCGGTGAAACCTTTATCTTAAGCAGACGTAATGAAAGAAGTAACAAAACCTACGTTTAAATGGAGAATCACTGAGAGGGACATAATTACTATGAAACCAATAAAACATACTGTACGACGTTTTTATAAGATTGGACTGGGTATGATCACGATGCTTGTCATCTTTTGGTTTAGTATCGGACTGTTCGTCGCAAAGGGCGAACGACCGTTAGCAAACGGAAAGTTTCCCTACGTAATTGTACTGGGAGCCGGTGTCAAAGGAGAAACACCATCCTTGATCTTAAAGTATCGAATTGAGGCAGCAGCCCGGTACGGGAAACAGTTTCCGGAAACGACTTTCATTTTAAGTGGCGGACAAGGAAAAGGGGAGGCGATCACGGAGGCGGAAGCGATGCGTCGAGGTATGAGGGCAGCAGGCATTGCTGCGGATCGATTATTACTTGAAGATCAATCGACATCAACTACTGAAAATCTGGCGTTCTCGAAACGGCTTTTACCGGACAGCGAAAATCAGGTTTCGATTGTTACATCAGACTTTCACCTGTACAGAGCACGAAAAGAGGCGGAGCAGTTGAACCTACGGTCAGACGCGATTCCGGCTGAAACGCCACTTTCCGGTGTATTACGGTACGGGATGCGCGAGCGTGTCGCCATCATCGTAAAATATTTACAATAAAAAACACCTTCACGCATGCATGAAGGTGTCATCTGCTTATTTGTTCTGTTGTGAACCGTTTGATGAATCATTTTTTGGTTGATGTTCAGCAGGTGCTTCTTCATTTCCAAGCGCAACGTCTTTTGCTTCGACAACCTTGTTGGAAATCGAGTTGAGATCACCTTTTGCTTCGTTTACCGTATCTTTTACAGATGAAGCATCGGTTTTTACCGTCTCAAGTTCGGTGTTGACTTTATCGTAGACGTTTTGAACGTCTGATGCGACTTCTTGAATGATACTTGACGCACTTTTGACTTGGTTGATGACTTGTGACGCTTTACCTGACGGATCTTCTTTGATGGTAGAGGCGAGTGTTGAGACAGAATCTTTTGCCCCACGAAGACTTTGTTTCGTATTTTGACGACTAGATGAGCTCAGTAATGTCAGGAGACCGCCTATAGCTGCTCCAAGCAACATTCCTGTAAGTAAGCTGACCTGACGACCAGATGAAGTTTCCTGATCGAACTGGCGATTTGGATGTTCAGCGTGCACGGCATGTGGATCGTTTGGTAAATTTGGTTGCATGAATAGACACTCCCTTAAGATATTATTTGACCATGATATTGATATACCCTTATCTGACAAGTGGAAACATGCATTTTTAATACAACAAAAAGACCATCCGATGATATGATGGTCTGAGACGGTCCAATAGTCTTACGGTCGAGGCTCGTCTTTATGTTTTTCAGTCAGTTTACGGTTGATTTCATCGTAGTCGATTTCGATGTCATCCTTATTGCCTTTATAGCCGTAGCCTTTTGAAATCACGAGAATTGAAGCGACCAAGACGAAAACGATGATTAGAATGGAGATGACATACAGCCACATGATCCATTCCCCCTTTCATTCTTCTTTAGTATGACGGAAAAAGAGCCGTCCGTCTAAACGAAAATGTAAATTATGTGCTAAACTATTTTAAAATGAATATGTTGATGGAACGAGGTGAGACGACATGAGTATATTAGTCGTAGATGACGAATTTACGAATTTGATGATTTTGGAACGGTTGCTTGAAAATGAAGGATATGATGTGGTCAAAGCGATGAGTGGTGAAGAAGCGATGGAGTTAATGGAAGATCCGTTGTTCATCGAAACGCTTGACGTCGTATTACTGGATGTCGAGATGCCGGGAATCAGTGGAATCGATGCGACACGTTTGATTCGTAAGCGGTTTGGGTTAGATGAACTGCCGATTGTCATCGTGTCAGGACGATCGAATGAAGAGGATATTGCCGATGGACTGGACGCTGGGGCATCCGACTATACGACAAAACCGATTCGGAAAACAGAATTGCTTGCACGTGTCCGCAACGCGATGTCGCTCAAACAAGCGATTGATGCGCGGAAACGGTATGAAAAAGTCTTGCAGGAAGACTTTGACTTGGCACAAAAACTACAACAAAGTGTTTTAAGTGCCAATATCGAGGACGAAGACATCCGGATCATGGCAACGTACATTCCCTCTAAGAAATTAGCGGGAGACATGTATGCCTGGTACCGAATCTCACCACAAAAATACGGCATCATCTTGTTTGACGTGATGGGGCATGGTGTGTCGTCTGCCCTAATCACGATGGGAATGAGCTCGATTTTATTTGAACTCGTCCACCGGATTGGTGATCCGGCAAAGGTGCTCGAGGAATTAAATAAACAAATGAGCCGCCTGTTTCCGGGAGATGAAACAGAGATTTATTTTACAGCTGTCTATCTGTATATCGAACTAGACAAGATGAAGCTCAGTTATGCCAATGCCGGACATCCACCAGGATTGTTGCGGATGGGGAATCAAATCATTGCCCTTGAAAATACGGGACTGCCGGTCGGGATGTTTGAAGATTCCGAATACACGAGTCAGACGATTGATCTTGTTTCGCCTGGGTGTGTCTACTTGTATACCGATGGATTCATGGAGTTGTACAGCAAAGGGATTGACGAAGGAATCAATGCGATTCGTGAATTGATTCATGAGCAAGGACCGGGCATTCACCAACTGATTCAACCGGATCAAAGCGATGATGCCGACGACTTATGTCTCGTTACCATTGAAATCAATTGAACAACAAAAAACCACTCACCTTTGCGAGACGTTTAGATTAAAAAAGATGGCACATCTTTTTCCGCTAACGTACGTAAAAGTGAGTGGTTTTTTGTTTTACTGGAGTTTTTCTAGAAAAATCGACGACGCCATAAAATAAAGGCAGCTAGTCCCGAGAAGAAAATCATCATTCCGAAGACAATCCAGAAGCCGATGACTTCCCCTTCCCAGGGGACGTGAACATTCATTCCGAACATCCCGGAAATCATCGTCGGAATCGAGATGACGATCGTGATCGACGCGAGAAACTTCATGACGAAGTTGACATTGTTTGAGATGACAGAACCAAATGTGTCCATCGTCGAACTGATGATATCTTTATAGATTTGGGCCATCTCCATCGCCTGACGGTGTTCGACGAAAACATCCTCGAGCAAGTCTTCATCATCTTCATGTTTTTCGAGACTGGGTGTTTTGATGATGCGGTCGAGAACACCATCGTTCGATTTTAAGGATGTCATGAAATAGACAAGTGATTTTTGTAAGTTCATCAGTTGGAAGATTTCTTGATTTCGCATCGAACGTTGTAATTCTTCTTCGAGTTCATCCATCCGGCGGTCGATTTGCCGCAGGAAACGAAGATAGGACGAACTGACTTTATATAAGATTTGGAAGACGAATCGCGAACGGTAATTCGTCCGGAAAGCGCGGAGCTTTCCGCTTGAGAACAATGTCAATACATCGAGCTGTTGCGAACAGACGGTGATGAAATGTCTCGAAGTTACGATGATACCAAGTGGGATCGTATTGTAACGCCGTCCGGACGATTCTTCTTCAATATAGGGTACATCGACGATCATCAATAACCCTTCATCATCTTTCTCGAAACGAGGTTTTTCCTCGACATCCAGAGGATCATAAATGAAATCCTCAGGAATTTTTGTAGCAGCGATGACTTGGTCAGCTTCGTCTTTTGTCGGATTGACAAGATGAATCCAAGAACCTTTCGTGAATTCTTGAATCTCGTTGACTGCCCCCGTCACATCACTTCGATAAATCGTCAACATTGTCTATCCCTCCTGCTCTTCACTTTTTCATTATAGAAATACTTTAGAGGACGTGTAAATGATTCTCAGATTTTTTTTTGAAACAATTAATGATAAAATACAGATGAGGGAGGGAAGAAGATGCCTTTTTTTAATGAAAAGAAGTTGGATGAACTACGTGTGATTGCCGGTGGCGATGACGTATTTTTACAGAAAATTGGTGAGACGTACATTGCTCAGTTCGACCGGAAGTTTCCGGAACTCAAGGATGCGGTCGAAGCAGAGGATGCGGTACAGACTGAGAAATTAGCTCACTTACTTAAAGGTGCCTCCTATTCCGTAGCGGCGGATGACTTAGCAGATGATTTTGAAATCCTCGAAAAAGAGGCGGAAACGGGTTCGGTCACGAATGCCCCGGAAGTCCTGATTCGGATTGAAGAATGTATGGTCGGTTTCAGAAAAAGTTGGTTAGATGTGTTTCTTGGTAAAAATACGGATTTCGTCTGAGGCGAAAGATTGGATACCGTTGACACGACTTCTGTCGCAATCATGCCTATATTAAAAATATCCGTCTCCTGAAAATCAGGGGACGGATATTTGTGTACGGCAATAACGATTCAGAGCACGTATGTATCGACCGTTTCGATCAATCGACCGATTTCCGGTTTCGTGATTTGAGCGTTGACACCAACGGATTCTCCTTTATGTCGAAGATCGTTAGAGATCAATGAGGAGAAGACGACGATTGGCAAATCGGTATAACGATCATCTTCACGCAGGCGTTTCGTCAAATGCAATCCATCCATTTTCGGCATCTCGATGTCCGTGATCAACAGATCACAATCACTGCCTGCTTCAAAAGCATCAAAGGCATCTTTTCCGTTGATGAACCATTTCAAACTATCGTAACCAGCTTCTTCGAGTGTTTCGATGATAAGTGTCCGTAACATTTCCGAGTCTTCTGCAATCCAAATGGTTTTATTCGACCGGTTCCGTGGCAGGACGCGACGACCTTCTTCCCGGGCGAAGATGTCTTTACGTGAAAGTTCAAGCGCGATTTTTTCATAATCAAGTAAGATGATCATCTTGTCACCGGTCTTGACGACGCCGTTCGTCAAACCTTCGATCCCTCGTGCGAGTTCATTTGGTGTATCGATCTGTTCCCACGAAATACGCCGGATTTCAGTCACGGCATCGACACGTAAGACACTTTTCTCGCCATTGAACTCACAGATGATCAACCGGTCGTCGGTTGTTTCATCGTGGGCAACTCCGATGACAGTCGGTAAATCGATGACGGTCATCACTTCGCCCCGTAGTTCGATTAATCCTTTGACGGCGTCGGGTGTACCGGGTAACGGCGTCATCGGTAAGGGGACGATGATTTCGCGGACTTTCATGACATTGATTCCAAATGTGTAGGGACCACAATGGAAAATGACGATTTCTAATTCGTTTGTTCCAGCTTCTAATAAAATATCGTGTTGATTGTACACGTTATCGAGCTCCTTTCAATCCTACACTGCACTTCTGACTAGTTATCGGCAGAAAGCAGAAAACATTCCATATAAAAAATGATAAAAAAGTTATTGAAATCGCTTTCATTTTATGTTAAGCAAAAAGTTTGGCATTTGTCTGACCAATTGATTACAATAAGCTATGCAGCCACACACTGAAGTGAGAGAGAAAAAATAAATGGAGGTCGAGTGGAATGACTACAGCAACAACATACACATACTTATTAGATGGGCAATGGCATGAAAGCGAATCAAACGAAACGATCGAAATTTCGTCACCTTATAAAGAAGACCTCGTCGGTCGGGTACAAGCGATGACCAAACCGGAAGTCGATCAGGCAATTGCGTCGGCGAAAGTAGCACAAGTGGAATGGGCGAAGGTTCCAGCCAATAAACGGGCGGAATTGCTGCATGCTTGGGCAACGGAGCTCGAGAAGCGTGCGGAAGAAATCGGCGAAGTCATCATGCGCGAAGTCGGTAAGGGACGTGCGGATGGGATTAAGGAAGTCAAACGGACGGCAGAAATCATTCGTTATACAGCGGAAGAGGGTCTTCGGTTTGACGGTCAGATGATGCAAGGGGATTCGTTCCCAGGCGGAAGTGCAAACAAGATTGCCATCATCAAAAAAGCACCACTCGGTGTCGTCCTTGCGATTTCACCGTTTAACTACCCAGTCAATTTAGCGGCAGCGAAACTCGCACCCGCCTTGATGACAGGGAACGCTGTTGTCTTCAAACCGGCGACACAAGGTTCGATCAGCGGCATCTTGATGGTCGAAGCGCTCGTCGCGGCAGGTCTTCCGGCCGGCCTCGTCAATCTTGTGACAGGACGCGGTTCTGTCATCGGGGATTATTTAACGGCACATGCGGGCATTGATATGATCACCTTTACAGGTGGTACAGGAACGGGACAACACTTATCACGTCAATCGGCGATGATTCCACTTGTTTTGGAACTGGGTGGCAAAGACCCGGCGCTCGTCTTAGAAGATGCGAATCTTTCCCTTGCAGCGGATCAGATCATCAGCGGTGCGTTTTCATACTCCGGTCAACGGTGTACGGCCATCAAACGTGTATTCGTTCTTGAACCTCAGGCAGATGCGCTCGTCGCAGAATTGTCTGCTCGAATCGCGAAATTGACAGTCGGTTCACCGGAAGATGAAAGTGTTGTTGTGCCTTTGATCGATGCGAAGTCAGCTGATTTCGTCGAAGGACTGATCACGGATGCGACGGAAAAAGGGGCAACACTCGTCACAGGCGGTAAACGAACAGCCAACTTGATTGAGCCAACGTTGTTTGATCATGTGACACGCGACATGCGGATTGCATGGGAAGAACCGTTCGGACCTGTCCTACCGGTCATTCGTGTCAGCTCGGTCGAAGAGATGATCGCCTATGCGAACGAATCGGAATACGGTCTTCAGGCGAGTGTCTTTACGGAAAACATCGACGCGGCGTTCCATGTCGCGGATGCGCTCGAAACCGGCTCGGTTCAAATCAACGGACGGACGGAACGTGGTCCTGACCACTTCCCATTCATCGGCGTGAAGTCTTCTGGTCTTGGGGTACAAGGTGTCGGACGAAGTCTTGCTTCGATGACTCGCGATAAATTAACAGTGCTCAATTTAAAATAATTTTTTTACGGAAGCGACCTTTCAATCTGCGGAAGGGTCGCTTTTTTTTGCATCCAACGGGCATCCACCGACGTATGCTTCTTATCTAATATAGGAGAGAGTCGTCCCACGTCCAGGCTTAGCGCAGGTGGGGGGGAATTCATTAATTTGTCTTGCGGACGTAGACAAAGTTTGCCGCTGTCGCTTCTTTCTCTCTATAATGAAGGAAACCATCTAGAGAAAAGAGGGGCTTATCGATGCAACGAGAAGATGAAATCTTCACCTTACCGATTCCGACACCATTTCCTGTCGGAGACGTCAACTGTTATGTGTTACGAACGGAAACAGAAACGATCTTGATTGATTGTGGTCCGGATACGGAAGAAGCATGGCAAGCGATGCAGCACGGACTTCTTAATATTGGGCTAACGGTCTCGATGCTCGATAAAGTAATCGTCACCCATCACCACGCGGACCATGCAGGGCTCGCCTACCGGTTTTCTGAGCAGGGCATCCCGGTTTATGGACACGCCCGGCTACGCCCTTACTTAGAACAAGATCAATCCTTTTTGAGTCAAGGCGATGCGTTTTTACAGCGGCTCGCCCTCTCGTTTGGTGTACCGGAAGAAATCCGAGCCCTTTTGCCGAGTTATATATCGGCGTTGAAGTGGCTTGGGAAAGGGCAACTCGACCATCTTTTACAAGAAGGCGATTCGATTTCCGCGTCCGGCCGGTATCGGGTAATCGAACTACCGGGGCATGCGAGCGACCAAATCGGAATTCTTAGCCAGTCGGGTGTTTTATTTGCGGCGGATCATCTGTTAGCGCGAGTCGAACCGAATCCGTTACTGGAACAACCGCAGCCGGGAGATACGTCGGATACGAAACGACCGGTCCTCGCCTATATGCGTTCCCTTCGTAAACTCCAAGGGGAACAGATCCAGATAGCGTATACAGGTCACGGAGAGGCCATTCGTGACGTCCCCTCTTTGATTGAAGAACGACTCTTACAACGAAAAGCACGGGGCGAACAATTATTGAAACACATCACGGGGGAGCAAACGTTGTTTGAACTCGCACAACTGACGTATGGCAACCGCTTAAAAAAATCCTTCCCGCTCGTCATGAGCGAGATGAAGGCACGACTCGATTATCTGGTCGCGAGTGGACAGATCACAGTCATCAAACGTGACAATGTCTTGCGCTATACGAGAAAAGGAGCGTTGACATGAATCTGATCAATAAAACGGTTGTTTTGACTGGTGCGTCAAGTGGTCTTGGAGAAGCGCTTGCCCGAGAATTAAATCGCCATGGTGCGCTCTTGATCTTAGTCGCACGACGGGAAGACCGGTTACGCCAAGTAGCGGAGCACTTACATGCTGAATACCTGGTCTACGACTTAGAACATTCACCGGAGCGTCTAGTAGACCAAATCGAAGAACAATATGGCATGATTGATGTATTAATCAACAATGCGGGGTTCGGAGAGTTTAGTTTTTTGGAAGACACGACGATTGAGACGATTGAATCGATGAACCGGGTTAACGTCCTCAGTCCAATCCGCTTGACGAAAGCCTGTTTACGTCTGCTTCGTCCGCAGGGGATGATCATCAACGTGGCCAGTCAAGCAGGAAAGTTACCGACACCGAAGTCGACAATCTATTGTATGACCAAAGCAGCCTTGTATCAATTTTCGAATGCGTTACGTCTCGAACTGAAGCCAAAAGGCATTCATGTGATGACCGTCAATCCGGGACCAATCGCAACGGAATTCTTCATTCGGGCTGATCTGAGTCGGAAATATGAAAAAAATGTCGCGAACATCGTCTTGTCAAAAGACAAGTTGGCACAAACGATCGTCCGCGCGATCATCAAGGAGAAACGGGAAGTCAATGCGCCGTTTTGGATGGAAGGTTCTGCTAAAGCCTATGCCGTATTTCCGAGAGTGATCGAATGGTTCGGCAAGTCAGGATTTGATAAAAAATAAAGGGGAATTTTACGGATGATGAAACCAATGATTGGACTCGCAGCAATGGGCATGCTCCTTGCAGGATGTGCTTCTCCGGCAGCGCCGGTACAGGAAAAAGTGCTGGGTTCTTCCTACACGTCGATTGAAAAAGAAGCGAACGCGACAACCGTTCGGATGTATATGTGGGGAGGCGACGAGGGCATCAACGCCTATATCGATGAGTATGTGACACCGAAGTTAAAAAAAGAACATCAGATTACGTTGGAACGTGTCCCGATCGAAACGGCGGACCTTATCCAAAAGCTCCGGGCTGAAAAAAAGGCAGGTAAAAAGACCGGTGTCATCGATGTCGTCTGGATCAACGGCGATAATTTCCGGAATGCTAAAAAAGATGGCTTGTTGTATGGCGAGATCACCAAAGTCTTACCGAACATGAAGTATGTGGACCCGCAAGCACAGGGGTCAGACAGCGGGACAGCGACAGACGAGCTGGAAGCCGCGTGGGGGAAAGTCCAGTATACGTTCCACTACGATCAGGGAAGTGTCGCGAATCCACCAAAAGATCTCCAGGCGTTAAAAAGCTGGGTCAAACAAAATCCGGGGAAATTCACTTATCCGGAAGTGACCGACTTCACGGGAAATGCGTTTGTCCGTCACGTCATGTATGGTGTCGAGTCGAAAGAAACGTTAAAGAACCCGAAAGCCGACTTTAAGAAAACATGGGCTTATCTGAATGAATTGAAGCCTTATTTATGGAAAGAAGGCAAGACGTATCCGAAGACATTGGCACAACTCGATCAGTTGTACGCAAAAGGGACCGTCTCGTTTACGATGGGTTTCAACGAGCGTCGGGCAGAACAAGAAGTGAAATCAGGAACGTTCCCGAAAGAGACACGCCCGTTGATTTTAGACGATGGTTCGATCGCATCGACTCATTTTTTATCGATTCCGTTTAATGCCCCGAATCCCAATGGGGCACTCGTCACGATCAATACGTTGTTATCAGCTGAGGCACAGCTGAAGAAATTTGATGCGACCTATTGGGGCGATGGAACAAGTCTCGATCTCGCGACCTTAGGTTCTGACGCGCAAATGGCGTTCGAAAATGTCCCGGCCGCGGATTCGACACCTAAACCAACCGAATTCAAAGGGAAAGTCCGGGCAGAACTCGATCCGGAACTGTTTGATGTCATTCGGAAGGAATGGCCGGAACGTGTGGCGAGGTAACGCCTGGCCCGCCACGTTGTTGATTGCTGGTATGGTCGGCTACGGTCTGTTCGTCAGTCTGTCGATGACGACATGGACCGATTATCGTCAGCTGCTGTCTGACTCCGTGTTTTTAGAAAGTGTCGGACTGAGCTTATATGTCGCCGTCAGCAGTACCGGATTATCGGTAATGATTGGTGCATTGTTGGCCGCATTTTTTGCCAAACAAACGGGTTGGACAGCGCAACTCCTGGCAATTCCTTTATTCATCCCGCACCTCGGTGCTGCCTACTTGTCGTTGCTCTATTTAAGTGACCTGCCCGTCATCGGTCCGCATGAAGGGAATCACTTCAGCATCATCTTGACGTATCTCTATAAAGAAATCCCGTTTGTCTTCTTTTATCTGTTGCCGGTTTACCGGCGTCTTGATCATCGGTATGAAGAACTTGGTTTGATGTTAGGTTTATCCCATCTGCGGCGTTTTTGGCATGGGAAAGGTGTTTTTTTACTGTTTCCCGTCCTGGAAGCGGCGTTCATCGTCTTTGCCTTTACGTTGTTTGCCTATGAGGTTCCTGCGCTACTCGGAGTGACGTATCCGAAGATGATCGGCGTCTACGCGTTTGATTTATATACGCAAGGTGATTTATCAAGCCAACCGACGGCTTTTGCGATCAGTGTCGTCTTGACCGGGATGTTGTTTGTCTTGTTACTGCTATTTACACGATTGATCCGACCGTTGACGGACCGAATCAGTAAGGGGCGATCAGAATGAAGCCGATATTCGTGAAAGGACTAGTAGGTCTTGTTGTCCTCCTTCCTTTGATCGGGCTCCTTCCGTCGACGTCCGCATTTAATCCGCGTCTGCTCGATACGTTGACGACGACGATCACGATGATTGTCGCGGCGACGTTCCTCAATCATCTGATTGGTTATGGAGCGGGTAAAGCGATTGCTTTTAAAACAGGACGAACGACTCGACTGATGGAATTACTGATCAGCTTACCGCTCTTTTTGCCGGTCTTGTTGCTGTCGTTTGGATTGTATCTGACGTGGATCCGGCTAGGACTCGCTGATCAATTCCTCGGCGTCTTGCTTGTGTTGTTATTGCCGACACTGCCGTATACGATCCGGATTTACACAAATGGATTTCAGACATTAGGCGAGCAGATGATGGAACAGATGGTCTTAATTGAGCCGAATCGCTTCAAACGGTTCTTTTTCTTGACGGGACCGATGATGCGTTCGTCTTTACAATCGGTCACGTTACTTGTGACGGTGATTGCCTTGAGCCAGTATGCACTCGTCACCTTGATTGGCGGGGGTGTCGTCCGGATGATCGCGCTCGAAGCGTTTCCGCTGTATAGCGGGAATTCGTTGGCAGCAGCAAAAGAAGCGACGCTCTGGCTGATTGCCTTACCTTTTTTGATTTATTTTGTTCAACTCATTCTTTTTTTTATATGGGTTCAACTAGTTCGGAGGCTGTTAGATGGACGTTACGATCCAGCACGTAAATAAAACATTTGGTCAAAAAAAAGTCTTACATGAGATTGATTTAACGATTCCATCGGGCCGTTGTGTAGCACTCGTCGGTCCTAGTGGGAGCGGGAAAACGACCTTATTACGACTGATTGCCGGATTGGAGAAGGTCTCGAGTGGGGCGATCCATTTCGGAGCGACAGAGATGACACGGGTCGCACCGAACCAGCGGGGGGTGACGATGCTGTTTCAGCGTCCGTTATTGTTTCCGCATCTGACGGTCGGACAAAACGTCCGGCTTGGAATGAAAGCTGGTCACAAGCAGGAGGTAGAGCAGTGGTTGGACCGGGTCGGGTTAAGCGGACGAGCGGACGCCTTTGTCCATGAATTGTCCGGTGGTGAACAGCAACGGGCGAGCTTGGCCCGTGCGTTGGCAAGCCGACCGAATTTTTTATTGCTCGACGAACCGTTCTCAAGTCTCGATTTACCACGGCGACGTGAACTGCGGACATTGATCCGACGTTTGACAGAGGCGCAAGGCGTGACGACCTTGCTCGTGACACATGACCGGGAAGAAGCGATGGCAATGGCGGATTATGTCTACGTCATGGAACAGGGGCATATCATCGATCAGGGAAATCCGGTTCAACTGGCAGAAAAAAGTCCGTTTTTTGGAGACGGTGTTCATTTGAGCGGCGAATGGTATCCCTTGTCGGGAGTAAAGTTAGCCTTAAGACCGACGAATGACTTACAAGAACGTGTTACGATTACGAAAGAGCTGATCCAGTATGGCGTTCGTTTTTATGAAGTCGAACGCGACACGGGAGAACGTCTTGTCGTGCAGACGATGGAGACGTTCCAGGAAACGACGACAGCTTATATCGTCAGGAAGGAGGGGTAGTATGTTAGATACACGGGCCAGAAAATTCGTCCAGCCCCTTTTTGAGCAAATTGCGACATTATTGAAGAAGATGGGACTTTCGGCGAATCAAGTGACCATCATTTCCGGAATCATTGGCGCCTCGACCGGTTTTTTTGTTTATAACGATATGATGGGAATTGCAATCTTACTATTATGGATTTCCGGGATGCTTGACGTCGTGGACGGAACAATGGCACGGCGTGAAAAGACGACACCGATCGGGACGATCCTTGATTTAGTCCTGGATCGTATCGTCGAATTGTCCGTTTTGATTGGGATTGCCCTTCGTTTTCCGGAGACACAGGTCGTCATCTTGTTTTTGATTGCTTCGTTTGTGATCGGTATGACGATGTTTCTTGCCATCGGTGCAGTCAGTGACAATTATGGATTTAAATCGTTCCAGTACCAACCGGGTCTTGTCGAACGGACGGAAGGTTTCCTTTTTCTAACCGCGATGTTATTGTTTCCGAGTGCCATCATTTGGATTGCGATCGTCTTCTTGATTGCTGAACTGTATACGGTCGGAGAACGGTTTTATCAAGCTTCGAAGGTATTACGATGAGTGAATCGGAACAACTGATGGTGGTCGATGTATCCGGTCGTCCGCTTTACCGGGCTACCCGACAAACGGTGCATACGAAAGGGCTGTGGCACGAGACGTTTCACTGTTTTGTCGTTGATCTTGAAAAGGGATATGTTCTTTTACAGCAACGGGCAAAACAGAAAAAAGATTTTCCCGAGTTACTCGATATCACGGCAGCAGGACATCTGCTGGCAGGCGAGACACCGGCAGAGGGGGTCCGAGAACTCGAAGAAGAGATCGGTCTCGTCCGGGCGTTCGAAGACTTGTATCCGATCGGCGTCTTTTTGGAAGAGTTGATTTTCCCTGATTTGCTGGATCGTGAACGGGTTCATTTGTTCATCACGGATTCATCGGAGCCGTTGCATCGTTATGTCTTGCAGTCGACGGAAGTCAGTCGATTGGTAGCTTTTTCTTTTTCTGAATTCGCCCGACTAACAGAAGACGGGACGGACGAATTGGTCACGGTCGGTCAAGAAATCATCCGCCGGGAACAATTTGTGCCCCACCCGGTGCGTTACTGGAGAAAAGTCAACGAAGGGATTCGCGCCTATCGTGCACGAAAAACTTAACATGAGGGCTGCGGCGCAAATCAATGCGGCAGTCCTTTTTTCTTTTTAGAGGCAAAGCTAGGCAGAAAGTAGCATATTGGTCTATTCTTTGAGATAATTAACAATATATATATGATGAAAGAAGGTGCAGCCAGTGGCGTTACGATTTGCATTGCTCGGACTGCTAACTCAAGGAGAAGCGACCGGATATGATTTAAGTACGACGTTCAAAAAACAGATGACTCATTTTTGGACGGCACATCATACACAAATTTACCGAGAATTACTGAAAATGGAAGAAGATCAACTCGTGACGAGTGTCTATATCGTGCAAGAAGACCTACCGGATAAAAAGGTATATTCCATCACAGAAGACGGACAAACGGCACTCGTCGCCTGGCTTCGCGCACCGAGTGAATTCAAACCGAAAATGAAAGATGAAAACTTGATGCGGGTGTCCTTGTTACACCTCTTACCACCGGATGAGGCGATTTTGTACCTAGCCGAGTCCAAACGGCACCATCAGTTTGCCGTCGATATGATGCAAATCTGGCGGAAAGACCATCTGGAAAACGGGGCGACCCTGGGTGAAACGTTGACGAGTGAATACGGGTTACGGATGATGTTGAATTATCTCGATTGGTGTGACTGGGCGATGGAAGAAATCAAAAAAAGTCAGACGAATGTCTAAGCAATGTATCGATTGGATCAATCCTTCTGTTAGAACAGGGGATTGATTTTTTTGCGTCGTCAACATCGCATTCGAAGGAGACGTTGTGGTACAGTAAATGAATTGTATTGGCATTAGAGGAGGCATACAGAACGTGAGTGTATTTACAGATTATGAAGAGTGGTTGGATGAAGTGACGGACGAGATGATTGAACATCAAGTGCATTATGCCGTCGCGGAATTAAAATTAGGTGGAGAAATCAGTGACTATTATGAAGAGTCCGGACTGATTGACCGGTTCGTCACGCAACAGATGGTCTGGTTATCGTTTGAAGAAATGGAGCAGATCTTAGACGAAGCAGGAGATCTTGATCTTGAGATCGTAGCGGACGAAGCGGAATCAGATGTGCAACGGTCACAAGTCAAACAAATTCTGAAGCAGTCGATCAAACAGCAGCTGGTGCTGAAGTCGCAACCGTTCGTCGCGATTCGTCTCGAACAATTGCGTCAGGAGCATCCGTCTGTCAAAGATCAGTTTGAAGAAGTCCAGGCGGCGTATGAGCAAGTCGACCATCTCTTGAAGTCGGGTCCGGAACCGACGATTATTCCGAAACGGTGGTACCGGCGGGAAAGGGTTGTTCCCCGTGCCTTTACCCCGGCAGAACAAACGAGTTTGGAGCAGCAACATCTCCACCTGACACCGCACTATGAAACACAAAAACAGAAGTTAGAGGAACTGAGTCGTGAAATCGCAGCGTATGAGCGGGTTTTGTCGTAAATCGGACCTTTCAGCATGACAACACAAAAATCCCCTTTTCGATGTGGACATCGGAAAGGGGATTTGGTTTCTGGTATTTGTTTAGACAGTTGCAAGTTTAGCAAGAACGAGTTTAGCGACAGCTTCGCTTGAAGCAGGGTTTTGACCCGTGATGACATTGCCGTCGATGACAGCAAATTCTTTTCCGGCATCTGACGTCAGGAAGGTTGCGCCTTCACCACGTAATGTCGTTTCAAGCAAGAACGGGACTTTGTCTTCAAGACCTGTTGATTTTTCTTCTTCGTCTGTGAAGCCGTTGATTTGGCGACCTGAGACGAATGGTTTGCCGTCAATCGTGACATGCGCAAAAGCAGCTGGCCCGTGACAAACTGAAGCCACGATGCCGTCTTTTTTGACCATCGCTTCGATTGCACCAGCGACAAGCGGATTGTTCGGGAAATCGACGACCGCTCCGTGACCACCTGGGAAGTAGACGGCATCAAACGACGCCGGATCAACTTCAGAAAGGGGTGTCGTATCATGAAGGGCACGGCGTGCATCTTGGAATTTCGGTAAGATTTCTTTGACCATCGAAGCTTTATCGATCGGCACGTCGCCACCTTTGACCGAAACGACCGTCACGTCATGACCTGCTTCGTGGAACAAGTTAAACGGGGCAGCAAACTCCTCGAACCATAATCCAGTTTTGTGACCATTCATTTCGTCAGCACTTGTTGAAACGATTAAAATTTTTGACATGATAAAAACTCCTCCTCTGTAATAACGTTACAAAGAAGAAGTTTCCCTTGTCTGAAAAAATTCAAACCTTAGCGATGGTCCGTGTAGGTGTGGACGGGAAGGAGAGACAGGACGTGAGTAATCTGTTCTGCGGTCAACGGTTCCCGCATGGCTTGAAGGTTGGATTGTAATTGGGACACGCTGGAGGCGCCGGGCAAGACGATTTCTGCTTGCTGATCAATTGCTTGAAGAGCCATCGCCGGAAGCGGATAATCCTGTAGTGTCGCGAGAATCTGTTCAAGCTGCTCCTTGTCATACTGTTCGAAACGTTCGACCGACTGCAGACGAGACATACTTTCCGTCGTCAAGAGACCTTTCGCGAGTGGTCCCCGGGCGACAAGTTTAATGTTGCGCTCTTGAAGACGAGGCAATAATTCTTCGATCCGGCGATCGAGTAAAGAGTAAGGTGTCATCAAATAACTAAAGTCACTGTTGTCGAGCCAGTAGTTGATGACGTTCGGACGAAGGGAGGATAATCCGTATTCCTTGATCCGTCCTTCCTGCTGAAGATCCTTCATCGCGCGGATCGAGGCATCGAGATCGTCGTCCATCGTTCCGCCGTGGACGTAATACAAATCGAGATACGGTGTCTCGAGTCGGTTCAGGCTTTCGAAACAAGCTTGCTTCAAGTAGTCGTAACTTGGATCCCATGTCCACCCGGTTCCCGTGTCATTCATCCGGTTACCGCCTTTTGAAGCGAGAAACAGCCGGCTTCGATCTTCAGGCGAAAACGTTTGCCCGATCAGTGATTCGACGGCACCATTCGCATAGACATCCGCCGTGTCGAAATGAATGATTCCTTCGTCGAGCGCAGTCCGGAGAATTTCAGTGGCTTCCTCTTGACCCCGCTTTAAAATCGTCATCGTACCTAATCCAAGTGTCATATCAATCCCTCTTTTCTTTCAACTAATGCTACTGTGTATCAGTTTAGCATATTTGTGTATGGATGTTCCGGAGTGGATTTGCACGAACCGGTCATCTTCTGGCAAAATGAAACAGACTTGCATCAAGAATCCGAAAACAGGCATACTGAGAAAAAGACGAAATTTGATTAGAAGAGGTGTCTATGATGGAAGAAAAAACAGTAGAGCGGGAAATCATTTACGAGGGAAAAGTATTTAACGTCGAAAAACATGTCGTCAGTTTACCAAACGGCAACACATCGATTCGGGAACTGGTCTATCATAACGGGGCCGTCGCCATCATCGCCTTTGATGAAAAAGGTGATTTGTTGGTTGTCGAGCAGTACCGGAAAGCTTTTGAACAATTATCGATTGAAATTCCGGCAGGGAAACTTGAAAAAGACGAAGATCCGATTGCTTGCGCAGGACGGGAATTAAAGGAAGAAACGGGTTATACAGCGAATGAATTGACACATGTCTTTGATTTTTATGGTGCCCCCGGCTTTTGCAGTGAACGGGTACATATTTATGAAGCAACCGGTTTGACGGCAGGACAACGTCAGCTGGATGCCGATGAGTTTTTAGAGAACCGGACATTGACGCTCGAACAAGCAATTGAATTAGTGGAGAATGGGACGATTGTCGATGCCAAAACCATCATGGCGATTCAGCATTGGCACATCCGTACATTAAAATCATTCTAAATTAAATGATTTTCAGTTGATAATCATTTTAATTTGAAAAAGGACTGATTATCAGCTATGATAAAATCATCAGTTTCGACCAAAGGGGGCGCTATGATGGAAAGTCGTGTGGAACGTATAAAAAAACAGCTGAGCGGTAAAGGATATAAGCTGACTCCCCAACGTGAAGCGACCGTGCGGATCTTACTTGAACATGAGTCGGACCACCTCAGTGCGGAGAATGTCTTTTTATTGGTCAAAGAAAAAAACTCAGACATTGGATTGGCGACGGTTTACCGGACGCTTGAGCTATTGACGGAGCTAGAAGTCGTTGATAAAGTCAATTTCGGAGATGGCGTATCTCGATTTGATTTACGGCAAGAGGGCGCGAGTCATTCGCATCACCATCTCGTCTGTATCGAATGCGGATCCGTCGAAGAGATCTTAGATGATATGTTAGAAGACGTGGAAAAAGAAATCGTCTCCCGTTTCCAGTTTAAGATCAAGGATCACCGGTTGACGTTTCATGGTGTGTGCCGGGTCTGCCAAGAGCGTCACGCACGGGAAGCACTAGAACAATCGCAAACGCAAACCGTCTGACTGTCCTCGAAAAATTGAGGACGGTTTTTCTTTTTGAAAAATATAGGTCAGACCTCTTCACAACGGTTTACACCTTTGATATGATGGGAAAGTAAGCGATTTCTTAATGATAGAGGATGAGTTCAGTGAGGGAACAACTGGAGACATTTATCGACTATTTAGTGATTGAACGGCAGATGTCGGCGAATACGGCAGCTGCGTATCGAAATGATTTGAACCAGTACTTGACGACATTGGAGCGGGAAGGGATTTCTTCTGCGGAAGACGTCACGCGACACCATATCGTCCTTCACATCGAATCTCTGTTAGACGCACAAAAGTCGCGCTCGACCGTTCGACGATCAACGAGTTCGATTCGGTCGTTTCATCAGTTTTTAGTGGAACGGCAAATCGTCCGCCACGATCCGTCGCGGCATTTAGATTTACCGAAACCGGATAAAAAACTGCCGGTCGTCTGGAGTCAAACGGATATCGTTCGTCTGCTCGATTCAGTCGTCGGAAATGATCCACTCGTCCGGCGCGATGCAGCGATGCTTGAGTTGTTGTACGGCACAGGCATGCGTGTCAGTGAACTGTTACAACTGACGCTGAATGACTTGCAGCTCGAACTGGGTTATTTATCTTGTCTTGGAAAAGGAAATAAAACACGGATTATCCCGATTAGTCAGACGGCAATTGACAGTGTCTCGACCTATCTCGAGTTAGCACGGAATAGTTTAGGGGGACAACAGACCGACTATGTCTTCCTGAACAGCCGGGGCAATCGTTTATCGCGGCAAGGCTTTTGGAAGATGATTAAACGTCGTGCCAAAGAAGCAGGGATTGAAAAAGAAATCACCCCCCATGTCTTGCGGCACTCGTTTGCGACCCACCTTCTTGAGAACGGAGCCGATTTACGGGTCGTCCAGGAAATGTTGGGTCACGCGGATTTGTCGACGACCCAAATGTATACGCATGTCAACAAGGCAAGACTTCACGATGTCTATAAGAACCATCATCCACGTGCGTGATGGTTCTGCATTAAAAAGGTCTGACTTCAGACAAATAGAGGGTTTGGTCTAGCCTGTTTGCGGGAAAAATCGTAACGGGATTTGTCTTGTATTTGTATTTAGTAAGAATTATGTATTTAGGAGGAATTTTAACATGGCTCAATCATTTAAACGGATTTTTTTAGTCGTCATGGATTCAGTGGGAATCGGCGAAGCGCCGGATGCAGAACAATTTGGTGATGTAGGTGCACATACGCTTGGTCACATCGCACAAGAGCGTAATGGACTCAATATGCCACATCTGGCAAAACTGGGCCTGTCGCATATCGAACCGGTTCAAGGTGTATCAGCAGAACTTGCACCGCTTGCTTCCTATGGAAAGATGGAGGAAGTGTCTGCCGGAAAAGATACGATGACGGGACACTGGGAAATCATGGGCTTACGGATTGATACGCCATTCCGCGTCTTCGAAAAATTCCCGGAAGATTTGATTGGTCGTCTTGAAACGTTTTCTGGTCGCAAAATCATTGGGAACAAACCGGCTTCTGGTACGGAGATTTTGGACGAGCTCGGTCAAGAACATGTTGAGACAGGCGCCTTGATCGTCTATACGTCTGCCGATTCCGTGCTTCAAATCGCGGCACACGAAGAAGTCGTACCGCTCGAAGAATTGTACCGGATTTGCGAATATGCGCGTGACATCACTCGTGATGATCCATACATGCTCGGTCGAATCATTGCCCGCCCGTTTCTCGGCGAACAAGGGGCTTGGGTCCGGACGTCGAATCGTCACGACTATGCCTTGAAGCCGTTTGACCGGACTGTCATGAACGAACTCGAAACAGCAGGACTCGACGTCATTTCGCTTGGGAAAATCGCGGATATCTTTGACGGTGAA
This sequence comes from Exiguobacterium antarcticum DSM 14480, assembly GCF_000685865.1. GTDB lineage: Bacteria > Bacillota > Bacilli > Exiguobacteriales > Exiguobacteriaceae > Exiguobacterium_A > Exiguobacterium_A antarcticum. The sequence goes on from NZ_JMKS01000005.1 coordinate 590,991, forward strand.
GGCGTGACGGATGCCATCCGGACAAAGTCGAACATGGATGGAATGGATCAGCTCGTCAACCAACTGGATCGTGATTTTACAGGACTCTGCTTCTTGAACCTCGTCGATTTTGATGCCTTGTTCGGTCACCGTCGTGATCCACAAGGATACGGTCAGGCGCTCGAAGAATTTGATGCCCGTCTGCCGGAAGTTTTTGATCGTCTTCAGGAAGATGATTTGTTGATCATCACAGCCGATCATGGAAATGATCCGGTTCACCCGGGAACGGACCACACACGTGAGTATGTGCCACTCCTTGCCTACCGGAAAAATGGTGTCGCAAATGATTTAGGTATTCGTTCGACGTTCGCGGATCTTGGTGCGACGGTTGCTGATAACTTCAACGTGAAGATGCCGGCACACGGTAAGAGTTTCTTAACAGAACTTTAATTTTAAGGGAGCGATTCAGATGACAGTCAATTGGAATGAAACACGTTCGTATTTAGAAAGCAAGATGCAAGCGAAACCGGAAATCGGTTTGATTCTCGGGTCAGGACTCGGTGTCCTTGCGGATGACATCGAAAATCCGATTGCGATTCCTTACAGCGATATCCCGAACTTCCCGGTGTCGACGGTCGAAGGCCATGCCGGGCAACTCGTCTTCGGGACACTCGAAGGCAAACAAGTCGTCGCGATGCAAGGACGTTTCCACTTCTACGAAGGCTACTCGATGGAAATGGTCACATTCCCGGTCCGTGTCATGAAAGCGATTGGTGTCGAAACACTGATCGTCACGAATGCAGCCGGTGCCTGTAACGAAGCATTCGAACCGGGCGATTTGATGTTGATCACAGATCATATCAACTTCTTCGGCACAAACCCGTTGATCGGCAAAAACGTCGATGAGATGGGACCACGTTTCCCGGACATGTCAAAACCGTATGATGCAGAGTTGTTGCGTCTTGCGCAAGACACGGCAGATGAACTGGGCATTACAGTCCGTCAAGGTGTCTACTTCGGGAATACAGGACCGACATATGAAACACCGGCTGAAGTCAAACTCGCCCGGTTACTCGGCGGAGATGTCGTCGGGATGTCGACGGTTCCGGAAGTCATCGTCGCCCGTCACGCGGATATGCGTGTCCTTGGAATTTCATGTGTCTCGAACATGGCAGCAGGGATTCTCGATCAACCACTCCATCATGATGAAGTCATGGAAACAACAGAACGTGTCCGAGCCCATTTCTTGTCGCTCGTCCGTGGTTCAATTAAAAAAATGTAAGCACGAATTATTCTAGAGGAGGAACTTATTATGCGTATGGTAGATTTGATTGCAACAAAACGAGACGGCGGCGAGTTATCAACAGCCGATATTAAAGCGATGGTCGAAGGATTCACGAATGGTGACATTCCTGACTATCAAATGTCAGCGATGTCGATGGCGATTTTTTATCAAGGGATGTCGGATCGTGAAATCGCGGATTTGACGATGGCGATGGTCGAATCAGGTGACGTGATTGATTTATCACGGATCCACGGTAAAAAAGTCGACAAACACTCAACAGGCGGCGTTGGCGATAAAATCAGTCTGATCGTCGCACCACTTGTCGCGTCAATCGGGATTCCGGTTGCGAAGATGAGCGGACGTGGTCTTGGTCACACCGGCGGAACAATCGACAAACTCGAAGCATTCCCAGGATTTGATGTTGAATTGTCGGAAGAAGCATTCGTTTCGCAAGTCAACGACATCAAAATGGCGATCATCGGTCAAACCGGTAACCTGACACCGGCCGATAAAAAATTGTATGCCTTACGTGACGTGACGGCGACGGTCAACTCGATTCCATTGATCGCAAGCTCAATCATGTCGAAAAAAATCGCAGCTGGTGCCGACAGTATCGTCCTCGACGTCAAAACGGGTTCTGGTGCCTTCATGAAATCGTTAGACGATGCCAAAGCCCTCGCAACAGAGATGGTCTCGATCGGGAAAAGCGTCAACCGGAAGACGATTGCCGTCATCACGGACATGGATCAGCCGCTTGGAAACGAAATCGGAAATGCGAACGAAGTCAAGGAAGCGATCGAAGTCCTTCAAGGGAAAGATGTTCGTGATTTGAAAGTCATCGCCTTGACGATTGCTTCACATATGGCAGTTCTCGGTGAGTTCTACCCGACGTTTGACGAAGCGTATGCGGATCTCGAGACACGTCTTGCGAACGGAGCAGCGCTCGACGTCTTCAAGAAATTCATCGCAGCGCAAGGCGGCGACGCGTCGCTCGTCGACGATATGTCGAAAGCACTCGAAACGAAATTCGAAAAAGATTTCGTCGCGTCTAAAGCAGGATACGTCTCGGAAATCATCGCGGATGAAGTCGGTGTCGCAGCCATGATTCTTGGTGCCGGTCGTGCAACGAAGACTGATGTCATCGACCATGCAGCAAGCGTCACTTTGTTCAAGAAAGTCGGAGACTATGTTGAAGTCGGTGATGTCATCGCTACACTCCGTTCGAACAAAGAAACACTCGATCAAGCCATCGAAAAAATGGATCATGCGTACCATATCAGTGAGACGAAGCCAGAAGCACGTCCACTCGTTCACGCGGTCATCCAATAAGTCGTTTTTTGACAACCGTCTGGGTTTCTTTCCCAGTCGGTTGTTTTTTGTTATAGTAAAATGAATGACGTAAGGGGGAATACAGATGAAACCAAAAAAACTAACTGTCGGCGATACGATTGCAATCCTCTCACCGGCATCCGCGGTCGCAGCATACGTACCCCGTCGTCTGCAACGGGGAATCGAGACGCTCGAACGGATGGGCTTTCAAGTCCTCGTGATGCCAAATACGACGGCTGTCCACAGCCACACGGCAGGGACAATCGGCGAGCGGATCCAGGATTTACATATGGCATTTGCTGACCCATCGATCAAGGCGATCATTACGACGATTGGCGGCTTCAACTCGCATCAACTGCTCGATGAATTGGATTATGATCTGATTCGGAACAATCCAAAAATCTTCATGGGCTATAGCGACATCACGGCGCTTCATGCCGGTATCTATGCGAAGACCGGTTTGACGACGTTCATCGGACCGGCGATTTTACCGCAGTTCGGTCAGCTGCAAGGACTCGACGAGTATACGCAAAAGTGGTTTGAAAAAACGCTGATGCAGACCGGACCGATTGGTCAAATCGAAGCGTCAGACGAGTGGACGGATGAAGTCTTACGCTGGGACGTCGCGGACGACCGGAAACGGACACATGTCGTCAATGACGGATACATCGTCGCCCGGGAAGGAAAGGGAACGGGTCCGATCCTCGCGGGTAACCTCGGAACACTGTTATTGCTTGCTGGTACACCGTACATGCCGTCATTCGACGGTGTCGTCCTGATGCTTGAAGACGATGAAAGTGAGACGCCGGAAACGATCGACCGGTACTTCACACAACTGCGGCATCTCGGGGCCTATGACAAGATTTCGGCGCTCGTCGTCGGACGATTTTCCCGCAAAGTCGATTTTGATCCGGACTTCCCGCTGAAGGACATCATCTTACGGGCAACACGCGGCTATGACTTCCCGGTCGTGCTCGACGCAGACTTCGGGCACACCGATCCGGTCCTGACGTTACCGAACGGGATTCGGGCGACCGTCGAGGCAAATGAAACGGTTATACTCGAAATTCTTGAATCTGCGGTCGAGTGAGTAAAAAACCTGCGTTTTGAGTAAAGGTTTGATACACTAGATAACGGAGCCATGATAGATGTCGTGGCGAACACCATTAGCTGAAAAGCGCGAAAGGTTGGTATACGATGCAAAAAACTGGATATATCTTATTAGAAGACGGAAATAAAATTGAGTTTGAATTGTTTAATGACGACGCACCGATCACAACAGAAAACTTCGAGAACCTTGCAAACTCGAACTTCTACGATGGATTGAACTTCCACCGTGTCATCCCGGGCTTTGTCTCACAAGGCGGTTGCCCGATCGGAAACGGAACGGGTGGTTCTGGTAAGACGATTCCATGTGAAACGTCAACATCATACCCGCACAAACACAAAGCCGGTTCGCTTTCAATGGCGCACGCAGGCCGTAACACAGGATCAAGCCAATTCTTCGTCGTCCACGAGCCACAGCCGCATCTCGACGGCGTGCATACGGTCTTCGGACAAGTGACATCCGGTCTTGAACATGCTCAAAAAATGAAGCAAGGCGCCGGCATTAAAGAAATTCGCGTCGAAGCGTAAGTCATTCCTCTCCTTCTTTGATGAAAGAAGGGGAGTTTTTTTTCGGTTGATTACGGGAAGTGACAAAAAGAATCCAAAAATGAAGGAGCGATCCATGATGCGTTTAGCAGGAAAAAAAATCATCCAACTTGTCAGTAATGATTTTGAAGATTTAGAGCTGTGGTACCCGGTCCACCGATTACGGGAAGAAGGGGCCGTCGTTGAGATCGTCGGTGAAAAGGCCGATGAAAAATACATCGGAAAATACGGTGTCCCGATTGTGTCAGACAAAACGTTTGACGAGATCAATCCGGCAGATTACGATGCGATTTTAGTACCGGGCGGCTGGTCACCAGATTTATTACGCCGGTTTGATTCCGTCCTTGCCATGGTCCGCCACTTTGATCAAACGAAACAACCGATCGGTCAGATCTGTCATGCCGGTTGGGTCTTGATTTCAGCAGGTGTTTTAGACGGAGTCAACGTCACGAGTACACCGGGGATCAAGGATGATATGACGAATGCCGGGGCGATTTGGCACGATGAAGCCGTTGTCGTCGACGGACATATCGTTTCGAGCCGTCGTCCGCCCGATTTACCAGATTATATGCGTGAATTCATCACGGTGCTTGAGGCTTCGAAAAAAGCGTAAACAGCCGTCGAAGAATACGCAAAAATTGATCTTTAAGCGGAACGTGGGGGCGGATTTCCTAATCCAGCCCCTGTTCTTGTCTAGACACAATCACGCGCCGGCGGAAAAAAATATCTCCTGAGAAAAGCATGGCAAGCGAACGATGATCCACCGGATTTCAACTTGATTTTTGTGTGAATGGACAAAAAAGTGAGGTAATTTGAGTCGAGAAGGTGTAGAATAAACAAGTCTCAGTCGATCATACTCCTGAGAGTTGTTGAAACTAGGAAGGTGTAGAATCAGATGCTAGTAAAATATAAAAAGTTGAATGAACGGACCGCGATGGGGTTAATCGCTTTTTCGTGTGAAGTGAAGGATCCAAAGTATTTGCTTGAAACGGTTCAAACCTATGAACAAGATGAAAATCAACAGTTGTATCTCTATAAACAAGATGAAGACTTTATCGGAATCATCGGGTTTCAATTAGTGGATGGCCACGCTGAATTGAAACATATCGCCTTGTCCCCGTCATTCCGGGGAGAACGGATGTCTTACATGTTGCTTGATGCGGCAGAAAAGATGATCCGAATGGAGATTACGGGGGCAACGGAAGAAACCAGTCGGCTTGTTGAAAAGTGGAAAACCCAATAAAAACCGGTCCATGTATTTTCGGACCGGTTTTTTCATTTCCTTGCCCGTGCAGCTAGAGCAATCTGTCTCGCCGTGATGACATCTTGTCGATCACGCAACACATGTTTATGCAGTAAAAAGGACGGGTCGTGCCGATATTCAATCGGAAGTTGTTGGACACGTCGCGTCAAGTCTTCCGTTAACGGTAACGGCAAGTGCTGATAGTCGGGCTGAGTGAACAGCGGTTGTAACGCGAGTAGACGGTCGACGTCGATGCCGTGACCCGTCAACGAGCCTTTGTGACGTGTGATTTTTTGAAAGGCTTTCGGATAGGTCCGCATGGCACCGGGTAAGTTCCCCCGGCGATGATGGTACCGCGCGACCGCAAGCTGGATCAAGGCGACGAGGGCCTCATCTTGTCGATGACCTGCTTGCCACAGTTCTTCAAGCACTTCGTGGCACTCGAAATAGTCCTGTTGCACATTAAATTCGAAAGCGAATTGTTCGATTGGATGCATCGGTGCACCTCCTTTCCTTTTAATATAGCATAGTCGAAGTAGCGTGATGTGTGGTATACTAAGGCGCAAAAAACGTTGATGGGCAGGGAGAATCATGGAATCATACAGTGTGAAGATGGATGCGTTTGAAGGCCCGTTGGATTTGTTGTTACATTTGATTGGTAAACTAGAGATTGACCTGTATGATATTTCCGTATCGATCGTGACGGATCAATATGTGTCCTATATTCGAGCGATGCAACATCTGGAACTGGATGTTGCAAGTGAATATCTTGTCATGGCAGCAACGCTCTTGCAATTAAAAAGTAAACAACTGTTACCTGTCGAACAGACAGATTTCGAAGAAGTTCCTGATTTTGAGGAGGATCCGACACGAGAAGGGTTGATTCAGCAACTGATTGAATATAAAGCATACAAGGAAGCGGCACTTGTCCTGAAAGAAAAAGAAGAAGCCCGACTTGAACTTTTTTCAAAACAGCCGGAAGACTTGATGGCGTATCTCGATGCGGACTCACAGGATTATAGCGGTAACCTGTCCTTTAGTGACTTGTTGCGTGCTTATGAAAAGATGCGTCAACGTGTCGCCTGGAAGGTACGTCGTTCCAAAACCGTCAAACGGGAAGAACGGACGCTTGAGCAACAGATGGTTCATGTTTCGGAATATGTCTTCGCGAATGACGGGACGACCTTTTTTGGTTTCTTTACGGAGCAACCGACCGTCGAAGAGTTGGTCGTCAGTTTCTTGGCGGTGCTCGAACTCGTAAAACAACGTGTCGTCGCCTGCGAACAGATGAATGACGACATCTTGTTGCGTGCCTTAGTGAAGGAGGAGAATCAGATTGGCGTATGATCGTATCATTGAAAGTTTATTGTTTGTCGTCGGAGACGACGGCATTGATCCACGTGGTCTGAGTCAAGTCCTTGAAATCAGCGAGGCAGCCGCTCGAGAACAGTTGCATGCCCTTCAAGCGACGTTTGAAGCTGACGGACGAGTGTTACAAATCGTCGAATCGGGTGGAGTCTTTAAGATGGTCACTCGAAAAGAGATGTCACCGTATGTGCAGGCGTATGCCGGTTCGCTTGCGGAAGACAGTCTGTCCCGCGCTGCGATGGAGACCCTGGTCATCATCGCGTACAAACAGCCGGTCACACGGGCCGATATCGAAGTCATCCGTGGGGTCAAGACGGAACGTGTCATTCATACGTTGAGTGCAAAAGGATTAATTGATGAAGCCGGGCGGGCTAAAGGCGTCGGGCGTGCAAAATTGTATAAGACGACGGATCATTTTTTGGATCACTTCGGACTGAACAGTATCGAAGAGTTACCACCGCTTGAGTTTGAAGAAACACTGGAAGCGGATGGAGACCTATTTTTCCGGAATGAGTCGTCACTAGAGGAGAGAATAAATTAATGGAACGTCTACAAAAAATTATCGCCCAAGCTGGTGTCGCATCGCGACGTAAAGCAGAAGAACTGATTACAGAAGGTCGTGTCAAAGTCAACGGGAAAATCATTACCGAACTTGGGACGAAAGTCGGAGGCCGTGCGGAAGTAGAGGTCGACGGTGTCAAACTGGAACGTGAAGAACACGTCTACTACATGTTGTACAAACCAACAGGTGTCGTCTCGACGGTAGAAGATGACAAAGGACGTAAGACAGTCGTCGATTTGGTTCCGCCTGGGCACCGTGTGTTCCCGGTCGGTCGTCTCGATTACAATACAAGCGGTTTGTTACTGTTGACGAACGACGGTGAATTTTCAAACCTCTTGCTTCACCCGAAATACAAAGTTCCGAAACGGTATATCGTTAAGATCAAAGGGGTGCCGGATTATTATCATGTCAAAGGTCTTGAAAAAGGTGTCGTCTTACCGGACGGATTCAAGACAGGCAAGGCACGTGTCGAGATGCGTGACGTCGATAAGAAAAAGAACACAGCCATTTTAGAAATGGTCATCTATGAAGGTCATAACCGTCAAGTCCGTCAAATGGTTGAAACACTCGGTGCGGAAGTCATCAAGCTGAAACGTGAACAGTTTGGTTTCTTGACACTGGCTGGATTGACATCAGGCGACTGGCGTGAACTTTCGAAAAAAGAAGTCAATCAATTGCGTGAGCTGGCGGATCCGGTTGCTCCCCCTACGAAAAGACGTAAGAACACAAAAAAACGTTAATTTGTAAAGCGAGAAGCTCAGCCTGCGGGTTGAGTTTTCTTTGTTTGTGACAAAACGATTAACGTATTTCACATTCTGTCAACATTTAAGCGATTTCAAGTACAATATGGGTGGAGGCGGTGCAACATGAAAAAAACGAATCAAAACCCGGATGAGCGGCTAGCAGCCGCGAAGCAAAAGAAGAAAAAACGTTCATTTTGGCGGTTAATGATCATGACGATGGTATTATTCGCCGGTGCGGTCGTCATCATGCAATTTGTCGATCAAGCGACACGAGACAAGGACGGTCGAGTCCTTGCCGGTGATGATGCCCCAGGATTTGCACTTGTTGATCTGTATGGAGAAAAACAGCATACGATGGATGAGTACAAAGGAAAAGGACTGCTGCTTAATTTTTGGGGTACGTTCTGTGAACCATGTAAAAAAGAAATGCCATTGATTAATGACAACTATGACATGATGCAAAAAGCAGGCGTCAATTTCGCTGCGGTCAATGTCGGTGAAACACCGGTCCGTGTCTCAAGTTTCATCAAAGAGATTGGCGGGACGGAGTATCCAATTTTGATGGATACGAACAGCTCGGTCGAAAAAGCCTATGGGATCTACAATTTGCCGGTGACCTTCATCATCAATAAAGAAGGTAAAGTCGTCGAAAAGTATGAAGGTGAAATCGATCAGGCAAAACTGGAAGAAATGATTAAAAAAGCAAACGAGTAACGCATCGAGGGGGAATTTATGATGCAGCAGGAATATAAGCAACTGGATATGCGTTATGAGGAAGCCGAGCTTCGTTCGAAACGGAAAAATCAGTCATGGATTGACCGGACATGGACGTTCTTTTCATCCGTCAAGGTCGGGCTTTGGCTGATCGGCTTAATCATCATCGCAAGTGGGGTCGGAACGATCTTCCCGCAAGAGATGTACATTCCACAAGCGATCCCACCGGAAGAGTTTTACGGTAAAGAATATGGTACGGCCGGCGATATGTATTATGCGTTAGGATTCCACAACCTATTCGAATCATGGTGGTACATCGGACTGATTACACTATTGTTACTTTCGATCATCATCGTGTCGATCGACCGTTTCTTCCCGCTTTATCGCGCGTTGAAGAAACAACCGGTCATCCAGTCCGACCGTTTTATGGGCGGTCAGCGATTTGGCGCTGAAGCGACTGGAACGGTAAACCAGATTGATGCCATCGAACCGTTATTAAAGAAAAAAGGCTACAAGATCCGTCGGCAAGACGGTGCCCTCTTGGCAGAAAAACAACGATTCGGTCGTTGGGGTCCGTATATCAACCATATCGGATTAGTCCTATTTTTTGGTGGCGCGATGTTACGAATCGTTCCTGGCATGCATGAAGATGAACTGTTGTGGATTCGTGAAGGGGAGACGTTACCGGTCGAGGCGACAGATAACGAGTACTACCTCGAGAACAACGCCTTTAACATCGAATTCTACGATCCGGCAAAAGAGGATGAGAAATTCAGTGAGGCTTTAAAACGAGCCGGCGGAAGTGTTCCGAAAAACTATGATACGCAAATGACCCTTTACAAAAAAGACGGGATGACGGATGACTTTAAGCCGAAACTCGAAAAAATCAAGACAGGTGAAACGGCCGTCAACCAACCGTTTGAATTCGGAAATTATCAAGTCTTCCAAGAACAATATGCGGCAGACCCGGAATTCAAGACGATGTCCTTTAACATCGAAAATCAAAAAACGGGCAAAGTTGTCGATACGATCAAAGTCGATTTACGCAACCCACAAGAAACATATCCATTAAAAGATGGGTATGAAGTGGAACTAAAAGACTTCTTACCGGACTTTGTCGTCAAAGACGGAAAACCGACGACGAACTCATCCCGTCCAGTCAATCCAGCATTTGTCTTTACGATTAAATCACCAGAACATCCAGAAGGTGAACGAAGCCTGATCGGCATCAAACTCAATGTCGGGGGTGATGAGAATCAGTACAAGATGGGCTTCGCGGGAACGGAACTCTCGAATATCTCAGGTGTCCGGATCAAAAAAGATTTGACGTTGCCCTTCTTGTTTGCGGGCGGAATGATCTTCATGTTTGGTCTGTTGCTTGGTATGTACTGGCCACACCGGAGATTATGGTTAAAAGAAACGAACGGGCAAATCAACATCGCTGGTTTTACGAACAAAAACGCACTTGGGCTTCAAAAAGAGGCCAATCTCGCACTGACTGAAGTGGGACTTCCATCATTAGAAGACCGGCAGAAGTTGCGAGAAGAGGGGGAATCGAAATGAATCTGCTTAGCTTGAGTAGCAACTTATTGCTCGCATCTTTTATCTTATATCTGATCAGTACCGGTTTCTTTGCCGTTGCGACGAGCGGTAAGAAGGGACCAACACGTTCCGGAAAAATCGCTTTTTCACTCGCGATTCTTGGGTTTGCTGCCCAACTGGGTTACTTCTTTACACGCTGGGCGGGGGCGGGTCACGTTCCGGTCTCGAACTTATATGAATATACGACATTCTTCGGCATGATGATGGTCCTTGGTTTCCTGATCGTGTACGGGATTTATCGCAACAACGTCCTTGGACTTGTCGCGATGCCGGTAGCCTTACTCGTCATCGCCTACGCGTCGATGTTCCCGGATGAAGTGCAACCGTTGATTCCAGCCTTACAAAGTGTTTGGCTGAAAATTCACGTCACGACAGCAGCACTCGGAGAAGGAATTCTTGCCGTCAGTTTTGCGACGGGCTTGTTGTATCTGATCCACGCGACGGACTTTAGTAAAGAATCGAAAACACGGACGTGGCTCGAAGTCGTCATGTTTTCACTTGCATGTGTCGTCGGTTATATCGTCGTTGGTCTATTGTTCAACGCACTTGGCACAAACTCAACGATTGAATATGTCGCGAAAAATGGTGCGACGATGCAACATGAGTACACGATGCCGGTCTTAACGGGTCCTGAAAACGGGAAAATCATCTCCGGTTCAGGTGCTGTCGCTGAATTACCGAACTTCCTCAATGCCAATAAAGTCAATACGGTCTTATGGTCATTGATTGGTGGGGTAGTCTTGTACGCCTTACTCCGGTTCGTCATTTTACGGAAACGTCTCGCAGAGAGCTTAAAGCCGATTGCGCGCAAAATCGATCTTGAGACAGCGGATGAAATCAGTTACCGCGCGATTGCAATCGGATTACCAATCTTCATTCTTGGTGGTTTGATCTTCGCGATGATTTGGGCACAGATGGCATGGAGCCGTTACTGGGGCTGGGATCCAAAAGAAGTATGGGCACTGATTACGATGCTCTTCTACGTCTTTTATCTGCACATGCGCATACAGCGTGGTTGGATTGGCAAAAAATCAGCCTGGTTATGTGTCGGCGGATTCGCGGTCATCATGTTTAACCTCGTCTTCGTCAATCTGGTGGTAGCCGGTCTTCACTCGTACGCTTAATGAGTGAGGAAGAAATAGCAGCATCATCCAGGATGGGTGACGGAAGAACATTTCCGTTTCTCATCCTTTTTGGTGAGGTCAATTGGAATTCCAAGGTCGAAGACGCTATTTCTTTTTGTTTCATAGTATACTAGAAGAGTAGTAGGATAGAGCTAGATAGATTAGTTTATGGGAGGAATCAACTGATGTCAGAAGAAGCGCGTATTTTAGTCGTCGATGACGAGGAACGGATTCGACGTTTATTAAAAATGTATCTCGAACGTGAGAATTTTACGATTGAAGAAGCGGATAACGGAGAAACAGCTCTCGAGATGGCGCTTGAGACAGAATATGATGTGATTCTACTTGATTTGATGATGCCGAAGCTTGATGGGATGCAGGTCTGTGAAGAACTACGGAAGACAAAAGCGACACCAATCGTCATGCTGACGGCAAAAGGGGAAGAGACGAACCGCGTCCACGGCTTTGAGATGGGGGCGGACGATTATATCGTCAAACCGTTCAGTCCACGCGAAGTCGTCTTACGGGTCAAGGCCATCTTGCGTCGTGCGAGTGCGACGAAGTTTTTACACACGGACGCGAAAACAAAAGATGTCATCGTCTTCCCGCATTTGACGATCGACAATGATGCTCACCGTGTCACGGTCGAGTCACAGGAAGTCAACTTGACACCAAAAGAATACGAATTGCTATATTTCCTTGCGAAACAGACGGACAAAGTCTTTTCACGTGAGCAATTGTTAAAAGAAGTTTGGAATTACGAGTTTTTCGGCGACTTACGGACAGTCGATACCCATGTCAAACGGTTACGTGAAAAATTGAACCGCCTGTCACCAAGTGCGGCTCAGATGATTACGACAGTTTGGGGTGTCGGCTATAAGTTCGAGAACCATCCTGCTTGACGATGAAATGGCTACAGAGTGTCGTCATCAAACTATGGGGAACGATTTTATTACTTGTTTCCGTCGTCTTGATTGCCTTGACGATTTTGTTACTCGAATTCTTTAATTCGTTTCATATCGAACAAGAACGGGGTCATCTGGCGAAACTCGGTCAGCAGGTCGAAACCGTTATTCAAGCCCACAGTGGTCTGGAGGAAGGTTCGGCGACCGCAATCGAAATTACCGATATCTATGGCGCGACATTGATTGCGACAACGAAGGAAGATACGGTCGAAACGAACATCTCGGAAGAGAAGGCAACGCGAATCATCAAGGAACTGGAACGGCAAAACTGGAAAGCCGTTGATGGTGAAGAAGGGGAGACGGCGATCGGGAACTATGAGACGTTTGACGGAAAAGCAGCACTGGCTTACCGGGCGCCCTTCATCACCGAAAGTGGCAGCGGAACGATGTATCTGATTGAACAGTTGACGAACATCGAACAGGCAAACGAAGGGGCGCGTCAGATCATTCAACTCTGTGTGTTGCTTGCCATCATCGGCACGACGGTGTTTGCCTTTTTCCTTTCCACCCGCATTACAGCGCCGCTCCGAACGATTCGGCAAGCGGTCGTCGAAGCCGGCGAAGGGAAATTCGATCAGAGTCTGACGCAACGATCCCGTGATGAGATCGGTGATTTGGCGTTAGCCTTCAATGAAATGAGCAGTCAGCTCAATCAATATGTCACGGATCTCGACAAAGAGCGGCATTTGTTATCGTCGATCTTAAAATGTATGGCGGACGGTGTCCTGACCTTCTCTGACTCGGGCGAGTTGCTCGCGACCAACCCACCAGCAGAGGCATTCCTCGCGGGAGCACCGGTTCCGGATGAATTGATTGAACTGTTTCAGACGGTCATGCGTAAAGAAACGGAGATGACGGTTTCTTTCGAACGCGAAGGTCGGTACTACATCATCATCGTCAGTCCGTTGCTTGAGCAGGAAGAACAGATCGGTGCCGTCGCCGTCTTACGGGACATGACGGAAGCGCAGCAACTTGAGAAGATGCGCGCCGATTTTGTCGCCAACGTCAGTCATGAGTTACGGACACCTCTCGTCATGTTACAGGGCTACTCGGAAGCAATCGTCGATGGAATGACAGAAAGTGACGAGGCCACAAAAGAGTTCGCCTCGATCATCTATGACGAATCGCAACGGCTGTCGCGTCTCGTCAACGACCTGCTTGACCTTGCCCGGATGGAAGCCGGATATCAGGAACAACGGGTGGAATTAATCGAAGCTGTTCCATTTGCCAAACGAATGATTAAAAAATTCAAGCAGATGGGTCTGGAAAAACGGGTGTCCTTTGAAGTCGTCGGACCGAATGTCCAATTTGAAGCCGATCCGGATCAAATGGATCAGGTGATGACGAATTTACTTGGAAATGCGTTACGTTATACGGAAGATGGTCAAATCAAGATTGAAATCGTGGAAGATAGGGAAACTATATCTTTATCTGTAATTGATTCGGGAGACGGGATTCCGGAAGAAGATGTCCCGTTTGTGTTTGACCGTTTTTATAAAGCGGATAAAGCACGGACACGTGGCAAAACAGGGACGGGGATTGGTCTTGCGATCGTCGCTAACGTCGTTCGGTCACACGATGGTGAAGTCCAAGTCGAAAGTGAACTTGGAAAAGGCTCTGTGTTCCGAATTCAATTACCAAAAAAACAAAGGAAGCGAACTTTATGATTCGCTTCCTTTCGCTATAGGAGTGAGTCGTTTGAAAATTTATACTAAATCAGGTGATGATGGGGATACATCGCTCGTCGGCGGACGGGTCAAAAAAAATGACGTCCGGATCACATTGATGGGAGAGCTCGACGAATTAAATAGTTTTGTCGGTCTAGCCCGGACGAAAGCAACTTCGATTGAAGTGAAGGAACAACTGACGGTCATTCAGCACGTCTTATTTGATTGTGGCAGTGACCTGATGTACGTCGAACAAAAACCATCTCGTCTCAGCGCAACGGCAACGGATGATCTTGAAAGTTGGATTGACAGCTTGACCGTCTTGTCCCCCCCGCTCGATAAGTTCATTTTACCCGGAGGAACTGAAGCAGCAGCTTGTCTCCATGTCGCACGGACGGTTTGTCGACGGGTCGAGCGAGCGATGATTGACGTCGAACAGGCGCATCATCTGTTACCGTTCATCAATCGGTTAAGTGATTTCTTCTTTACGGCAGCGCGGTATGAAAATGCCGTCAATCAAAAAGCAGACATCGAATACTTGCGAAGCGCACATGTATTCAAACGAAAGGGTGGAGAAGCATGAGTCAGTCATTTCAAACCTGGAAAAAACAAGGAACGACGTTTCATCTCGTTCCGACCGAAAAATTCAAGACGACGACGGTCCTCGTCACGTTTTCCGCACCACTTGAAGAACAGACCTTGACGAGCCGGGCATTGCTGCCTTATATCATGGAGAAATCGACAGCGGCCTATCCGTCGATGAAAGCCTTACGCGAACCGCTCGAAACATTGTATGATGCCGGGTTATACGCGGATGCCTCGAAGTTTGGAGAAGAACATGTCATCTCCTTCCAACTCGATATCGTACGCGGCGA
The DNA here is from genome assembly GCF_000685865.1 of Exiguobacterium antarcticum DSM 14480. Lineage (GTDB taxonomy): Bacteria > Bacillota > Bacilli > Exiguobacteriales > Exiguobacteriaceae > Exiguobacterium_A > Exiguobacterium_A antarcticum. Next base: position 606,100 of record NZ_JMKS01000005.1, read on the forward strand.
CCTTGTCCGTCATGAGACACTTCTCGAAGAAGCCCTTGATCTACTTGAACAGATGATCTTTTATCCCGACTTGACGGAAGGCGGTTTCCGCGAACAGTTCGTCAAACAGGAAAAACGGTTGCATGCGTTACGGATCAGTTCGTTGTATGACGATAAGATGCGTTTTGCGCAACAGCGTCTACTCGAATTGATGGCACCAGGAGAAGCCGTGTCCCTGCCGTCACTCGGGACGTTAGAAGCACTTGAACAGATCACACCGGCTTCGTTACGCGATACATACCGCTCGATGGTCGAAGAAGACCGAATCGACGTTTTTGTCGTCGGTCATGTCACGCAAGACGAGATGGAAGATGCCTTGTCGTTCTTACCATCACATGCTGAAAAGGTCAGCCATTACATTCCGGCTCAAAAACAAGTCGCGGGTGTCAAACGATCGTCTGAGACCCAACCGATCAAACAGGGGAAATTACACTTAGGCTACCGGGTAGCGGTTGATCCGACGTCAGTTGATTCGATTCGGATGCAAATCGTCAACGGTTTATTTGGTGGATTCCCCCACTCGAAGCTGTTTATGAATGTCCGTGAAAAAGAGAGTTTGGCCTATTATGCGGCGTCGCGGTATGCGGCTCTGAATGGTGCCTTATATGTGTATGCTGGTGTCGAGACGAAACAGGCGGAGCGAGCAGAAACGATCATCGCTGAACAGTTGACGGATTTGAAAGCCGGAGTGTTCACGGATGAAGAGTTGACGCAAACAAAAGCGATGCTGATCAATGCACGTCGTCAGATTCTCGATCAGCCCGGTCAATTGATCGGGTGGTTAAATGGATCAAAAATGCGTGGACTGACACTGGAAGACGAGATTCATATCATTGAGACGGCGACCCGGGAAGATGTCGTCCGGTTGGCAGCGACAATCGAACTGGAAGCCGTTTATCTATTGCGAGGTGAAGAATAATGGAACAGGTAACGTATCACGATACAGACGAAACCGTTTTTTTTGAACAGCTCGATAACGGACTAACCGTTTATCTTCTTCAGAAAAAAGGTTATGAAAAAACATATGCGACGTTCACGACCCGGTACGGATCGATTGATAATCGCTTTAAAAAAGATGGCGATTGGGTCAATGTACCGGACGGGATTGCTCATTTCCTCGAGCACAAGATGTTTGAGTCGGAGCAAGGTGACGTCTTCCAACAGTTTGGCCGGCTCGGTGCTTCGGCCAATGCCTTTACGTCGTTTTCCCGGACCGCCTATCTGTTCTCGGCGACTTCATTGATTGAGCAAAATCTCGAAACGTTGATTGATTTCGTCCAAGATCCGTACTTTACGGCAGAAAGTGTGGAAAAGGAAAAAGGAATCATCACCCAAGAAATTCAGATGTATCAAGATAATCCGGGATGGCGTCTGTTCTTTGGTCTGATTGAATCGATGTACGCCAAACATCCGGTCCGGATCGACATCGCGGGAACACCGGAATCAATCAATCAAATCACGGCGGAAGACCTCTACACGTGTTACCAGACGTTTTACCACCCGTCGAACATGGTTCTGTTCGTCGTCGGAAATATCGACCCGGCAGAAACATTAGATCTGATCAAAGCAAATCAGGCGAAAAAGAATTATGCGGATCGTCCGGCAATCGAACGGGATTACGGCGTTGAACCCAAAGCCGTTGCCCGGAAACGAGTGGAGCTGGAACTCGACGTCAAGACACCTAAAGTGTTGATTGGTTATAAAGATACGTCACTTGGTGGCGAAGAGCAGCTGCGTCGTGAACTGACGAGCGAACTGTTGTTACATCTGTTGTTCGATCAGACGTCTTCGACGTACCTTGCGTTGTACGAAGATGGTTTGATTGACGATACATTCAGCTTCGATTACTCGAGTGAAGAAGAATTCGCCTTTGCGACATTCGGGATGGAAACGGAAGATCCGGATCGTTTCATTACAGCGTATGAAAAATTATTAGCGGCCCGTCCAGCGTTCGAAGAGACGGAAGTCGTTCGCAAACGAAACATGATGCAAGGAAAATTCCTCCGGGCACTTAATTCACCGGAATTCATTGCGAATCAGTTTTCGCGTCATGCGTTAGCCGGGACGAACTTGTTTACGTTACCGACGTTGATCGCATCCATTACAAAAGAAGAAATCGAAGCCCGTTTTGACGAATTGTTTGCGCTTGAAAATCGTGCGATTTCAATCGTCAAACCGTATGCTTGACCGATGCGGATTTTAATTACGGGAGCGAGTGGCGCAATTGGTTGGGCGACCGTCTTACGTTTGGCGGCAGACGGGCATGAGCTGGTCTTGCACACCCACCAACGGCGACACGAACTCGAACAGATGGTAAAGCAATTGCCTGTGACGACAAAAATCGTCGCAGGCGATCTGTCTGACCGGGAAAAATTGACAGCGTTTTGTGAAGCGTTGCCTGCAGTCGACGGATTCGTTCATATCGCCGGGACTAGTTTCAGTGGTCTGCTTGTCGATCAAGCGACACGCTCAATCGAAGCGATGATGACATTACACGTCGAGTCACTGATTCGTATTTCTCAGGCATTGACGAAAAAAAAAGCTTTTTCCGTACCGTTGTCCATCGTCGTCGTCAGCAGTGTGTTAGGTGAGTTTGGTGCTGCCGGAGAAGTCGTCTATTCGACATGTAAGGCGGCACAACTTGGTTTCGTCAAGTCGTATAGTAAAGAGCTTGGCGCGATGAACGGACGTGTGAACGGCGTCACACCAGGGTGGATCGAGACACCGATGAACGCTGTTTTTTCAGAAGAAGACCGTCAACAGGCGATCGCAGAAATCCCGGCCGGTCGTTTCGGACAGGTCGAGGAAGTTGCATCAGCGATTACATATTTAATCCGTCAAGAGTCCGCCTATATGAATGGTGCCGTCCTCAAAATTGACGGTGGTTGGATGTAATCCGCTGAAATTTGGCAGGGGAATGCTTTTCATTTTTCAAAAAATCATTTAACATGAGGGATGGATAACCGATTTTAAAGGGAGGCTTTGCGCGTGAGTGAATTCGAACAGTGGTATCTAGAGTACGAACTGAACGTCAATCGTCCCGGTATTTTAGGGGACATCGCGTCACTCATGGGGATGCTACATATCTCGATTGTCACGATCAATGGTGTCGATCACCAGCGGCGCGGCATGTTGTTGCAAACGAAGCAACCGGATCAGATCCCGCGACTCGCAGCCATCTTGAAGACGATGTCGACCATCGATGTGATCAAATTGCGTAAACCAAAATTACGCGACCGGATTGCGATTCGTCATGGACGTTATATCGATCACAGTAGCGGCGAAATCAAAACGTTCCGATTCGTCCGGGAAGATTTGGGGATTCTCGTCGATTTCATGGCAGAGTTATGCAAACAGGATGGGCATCTGTTGATTGGAGTCCGAGGCATGCCACGGGTAGGGAAAACGGAATCGATTGTTGCCGCCAGTGTCAGTGCCAACAAAAAGTGGTTGTTCCTCTCGTCGACGTTGATCAAACAGACCGTTCGGACGTCACTGTTTGATGATGAACGGACAGGTGATTATGTTTATATCATCGATGCCCTCGTCTCCCAACGACACTTTGATGAACGACATTGGCAAATCTTACGTGAAGTCATGCGGTTACCCGCCACGAAAATCGTCGAACACCCGGACGCTTTTGTTAAATCAAGCGAATATACGTGGGATGATTTTGATTACATCATTGAACTACGCAACACGACCGAAGAAATCATTGTCACCGAACCACCGCGGGCCCATGGAGGGAACGATTGGTTCAATTTCGAATAAGTATTGAAAATGGAAGGTGTGTTACCGATGACCGAGCTCGGAACCTACTTAAAGGAGCAGCGGGAGACATTAGGTATCTCTCTCGAACAAATCCAAAGTACAACTAAAATTCAAAAACGTTACATCACTGCGATTGAAGAAGGCGATTATAAACAATTGCCAGGTGCCTTTTATGCACGGGCATTCATCAAAACGTATGCAGAAGCACTTGGGCTGGATGTCGATGAAGTGTTTGCCACGTATAAACGTGATTTACCGGAACCAGAAACACAGCCGGTCGTCGAATTGTCTCGCCGAGCGACCTATTCGAAATCGACGGCGCCGAAGAAAAGTGTCGCCAAACGCTGGATTCCGAATATCATCATCATTGCCTTGATTTTTGCGATCGGAGTCGCCCTGTACTACGGATTCCAGGCATTCCGTGATGGCGATGATACGACGACGTCTACACCTCCACAAAGTGAAGTCACGATTGATGAAGGGGACGCACCAAGCGAGGAAGCCAACACCCCGGTAGCGGAGGAGCCGAAGGAAGAACCGGCGAAAGAAGAAACCGTGCCTGTCAAAAAAGAAGAGAAAAAACCATTGCCTGTCAAAACGACGGTTGGTCAAGATATCACCTATGAAGTGCCGGCGGATGATACAATGAGTGTAACGATCCGCATCAAAAAAGATGCCTCACCGTCTCCGTTTGTCGGTGTTCGTGATACGTCGCTAGAAGGGGAGGCACTTGCCCCAGACCACATCAATGCGTCCGATCCGAACCCGATTGTCGTCAAAAACGCCAAAACGGATGTGATTCGGATTCGGGTTGGTTCCATCAAAGGGATTGATCGGATTCTCGTTAATGATCAGGAGCTTAAGCTTAACCGCTCCCTCCTCGTTCAGAACATTTATTTAAAGAAAGTAGCCACGCCGTAAGGCGTGTCTTCTTCATGTCAGCAGGATGCTGGCATACATAACTCGAAAAGGAGGGATACGAGAATGAACTTACCCAATCAATTGACGGTCTTACGCGTCTTATTAATTCCCGTGTTCGTAGCTGTCTTAGCAATCAACCCAGACTGGGGACAGTGGGATGTATTAGGGGCGGAACTCCCTGTTGCTCACTTCGTCGCCGCGATGATTTTCTCAGTCGCCGCCATTACCGATTGGCTTGACGGGTATCTGGCACGAAAAAACAAATTGGTCACAAACTTCGGCAAATTCATGGATCCTCTCGCCGACAAGATGCTTGTCGCAGCGGCACTGGTCTACCTCGTCGAGCTGGACTTCGTCGCCGCCTGGGTCGTCGTCATCATCTTATGCCGTGAATTTGCCGTGACAGGTCTACGTCTCGTCGCATCCGATGAAGGAATCGTGCTTGCTGCCGGAAACTCAGGTAAAGCAAAAACGTGGGTTCAGCTCACGTCGATCATCGCCTTTTTATTACACGACATCGGATTTGCTTTACTCAACATCCCGTTTGCGGAAATTACGATGTGGCTTGCGTTAGTCTTGACGATTTATTCAGGTCTTGAGTATTTTTCGAAAAACATCAAGTTAATTACGAAATCGATGTAAGTTATCTCAAACAAGGCTGTTCGCCAAACCGAACAGTCTTTTCTTATAGTTAGGAAAGCGGGGAATCAGGATGAAAGCAGAAATCATTGCCGTTGGAAGTGAGTTATTGTTAGGGGAAATTGCCAACACGAACGCTCAGTATCTATCGGAGTGGCTGGCGACGTGTGGCATTGACGTGTATTACCATACGGTCGTCGGTGATAATCGGGAACGGATGACCGACGTCATCAGACGAGCGCAGGGGCGGGTCGACCTTTTGGTGATCACCGGTGGACTCGGACCAACGGAAGACGATTTGACGAAAGAAGTCGTGGCGGAATTATTAGAACGCTCGTTACAGATCGACCAACCGGCGTATGATCGAATCGAAGCGTTCTTGAAAACACGGGGACGAACGATGACGAACAACGAGAAAAAACAAGCGCTTATCATCGAAGGGGCCGATGTGTTGACGAACAATGCGGGACTTGCACCCGGTATGTCCGTTCATACGTCGGACCATCAGTACATCTTGTTACCGGGTGTACCAAGGGAAATGAAACGGATCATCGCAGATCATTTCGATCATTTGTTAGGTAAAGAAACCATCAAATCAAGAACACTCCGTTTTTTTGGAATCGGAGAATCTGCCTTAAATGACCGGTTGGCGGATTTGATTCGGACGGCGCGTAATCCGTCCGTTGCGCCCTATGCGGAACTGGCGGAAGTCCGTTTACGTTTGACGGCGAAGGCACTTGACGAACAAACAGCCCTCGAGATGCTTGATCGACTCGAACGTCAAATACGTGATGAAGTCGGTACTTATTTTTATGGATATGGTGAGACAAGTTTACCGGAAGTCGTGCTTGATGACTGCCGGAAAGCCGGTTTGACCTTGTCCGCAGCGGAGTCCTTGACAGGTGGTGCTTTTGCGAGCGGGTTGACCGACATCAAGGGGGCGAGTGACGTCTTCCGCGGGAGTGCCGTCGTCTACTCAGACGTCGCAAAAGTCAACGTCTTAGGAGTCGCACAAACGTTACTCGATCAACAAACGGCAGTCAGCCGGGAGGTCGCCATTGCGATGGCGGAAGGAGCGCGAGCACTCTATCAGACGGATCTTGCGATTGCCTTGACAGGGGAAGCTGGACCAACGAGCAATAGTGGTCAAACCGTTGGCACGGTCTATTGTGCCTTGGCGCAAGCGAGTGGGACGGAAGTGCTTGAACTGACATATCCGGCCTTCGACCGTGGTATGATTAGGTTGCGATCGGTTAAGGATGCGTACTTCATGCTGATTAAAAATATCAACCACTCAGACAAACGTATTCAAAAATGAATTTTTTCAAGTATACGAATAAATGTTCGTGAAATGCTTGTTATTCGGTCTCAAAAGAAGTACAATAATCTCAGTAAGATAAATAAAAGGAGGCCTGCTACGTGAGTGATCGTAAAGCAGCACTTGAGATGGCGTTACGTCAGATTGAGAAACAATTTGGTAAAGGTTCAATCATGAGACTTGGTGAGAATGCAGATCAGAGAGTATCCGTTATCTCGTCTGGATCAATCACATTAGATATCGCACTTGGTGCAGGTGGATACCCACGTGGACGGGTAATTGAAGTCTATGGTCCAGAGTCTTCTGGTAAAACGACTGTAGCGCTTCACGCGATTGCAGAAGTACAAAAACAAGGTGGTCAGGCCGCCTTCATCGATGCCGAGCATGCACTCGATCCAGCATATGCAAGTAAACTTGGTGTCAATATTGACGAGTTATTATTATCACAACCAGATACAGGAGAACAGGCACTTGAAATCGCTGAAGCGCTTGTCCGTTCAGGTGCTGTTGATATCTTAGTCGTCGACTCCGTTGCTGCACTTGTACCAAAAGCTGAGATTGAAGGCGAAATGGGTGACTCACATATGGGGCTACAAGCTCGTTTAATGAGTCAAGCTTTACGTAAACTTTCTGGTGCGACAAATAAATCCAAAACGATCGTCATCTTCATCAACCAGATTCGTGAAAAAATTGGTGTCATGTTCGGTAACCCGGAAACGACTCCAGGTGGACGTGCCTTGAAATTCTACTCGTCTGTTCGTCTAGAAGTTCGTCGTGCGGAAGCTCTTAAAAACGGAACAGACATCGTCGGAAACCGGACGAAACTGAAAGTCGTTAAAAATAAGATTGCACCACCATTCAAACAAGCCGAAGTCGATATCATGTATGGTCAAGGTATCTCGAAATTCGGTGAGTTGATTGATCTTGGGACGGATCTTGATATCGTTCAAAAAAGCGGAGCCTGGTATTCATACAATTCGGAACGTCTCGGTCAAGGACGTGAGAATGCGAAACAATATATGATCGAACATCCGGAAGTCGCGGATGAAGTTGAACGGTTGATTCGTGAGCATCACGGTTTGGTTGATCGGAAAGATCCAGTCGATTTCGAAGAAGGTCAAGCGGAAGATATGTTCGCGGAATAAGTTGAAAAAGAGTGGAATCGATTCAGATTCTGCTCTTTTTTAATGGAAAAGAGGAAAAGATAGGAATTCTTTCCCGCCCGTTCGTTGACAATGAACGAGTGCTATCCTTACAATATAGATGTACGTTTTTTAGACAGCTTCGATGAATAACCGAAATGAACTAAGAAACACCTTGCAAAGGGGAGGTGAACCCATGGATACAACAACTTGGATTGTCATACTTCTCCTCACATTACTGATCGCATTCATCGTAGGCTACTTCTTGCGGAAATCGATTGCAGAAGCGAAGATTCAAGGTGCGGAAACAGAGGCGACGAAAATCGTGGAACGTGCACAAGTATCAGCGGAAGCAACGAAAAAAGAAGCATTACTCGAAGCGAAAGATGAAGCTTTCAAACTTCGGACAGAAGTGGAAAAAGAACTTCGTGAACGTCGTCAAGAGCTAACGAAACAAGAAGGACGATTGCTCCAGAAAGAAGAGACACTCGATCGCCGTGTTGATTCCATCGACCGTAAGGAAGAGCAGATCAATACACGTGATGCAGAGATCACGAAACGGAAGCATCAAGCTGAAGAGTTAGAACGAAAAGTAGAGGACCTGTATGAACAGGGACGCCAAGAGCTCGTACGTGTTGCGAATCTTTCGCAGGACGATGCTAGAGCTATCATCATGGATGAGACAAAACAAGCTGCCATGCACGACGCAGCAATTCTTCAAAAAGAAATCGAACAAAAAGCAAAAGAAGAAGCAGACAAAAAAGCACGAAACATTCTTTCACTTGCGATTCAACGGTTCGCCGCTGAACATATCGCAGAGACGACGGTTTCCGTCGTCAACTTACCGAATGACGAGATGAAGGGCCGGATCATCGGTCGTGAAGGGCGAAACATTCGGACGCTTGAAACATTGACGGGTATCGATTTAATCATCGATGATACACCAGAAGCCGTCATTTTATCCGGATTCGATCCGATTCGCCGTGAAGTGGCGAAGATGGCACTTGAAAAGCTTGTTCAAGACGGTCGGATTCACCCGGCTCGGATTGAAGAGATGGTCGACAAGTCACGCCGGGAAGTCGATGAACGAATCCGTGAAATCGGTGAAGAAGCGACGTATGACGTTGGCATTCACGGGATTCATCCGGATCTCGTTAAAATCCTCGGTCGCTTGAAGTACCGGACGAGTTATGGGCAGAACGTTCTTTTCCACTCACTTGAGGTGGCTCACCTTGCCGGCATGATGGCAGCTGAGCTTGGAGAAGATGTGACGCTTGCGAAACGGGCAGGTCTCCTGCACGATATCGGAAAAGCCGTTGACCATGAGGTCGAAGGAAGTCACGTGGAGATCGGGGTTGAACTTGGTACGAAGTACAAAGAACATCCGACCGTCATCAACGCGATTGCTTCTCACCACGGGGACACGGAAGCGACATCTGTCATTTCTGTTCTGGTCGCAGCAGCCGATGCTTTATCTGCAGCACGCCCAGGAGCACGTCAAGAAACACTCGAAAGTTATATCCGACGTCTTGAACGTCTGGAAGAAATCTCAGAATCATTTGACGGTGTCGAGAAGTCCTTCGCGATCCAAGCAGGTCGTGAAGTACGAATCATCGTTCGTCCTGATGTCGTCGACGATGTTCTTGCGCATAAAATGGCAAGTGATATCCGGAAAAAAATCGAAGAAGAACTCGATTATCCGGGTCATATCAAAGTCACGGTCATTCGGGAAACACGGGCAGTCGAATACGCAAAATAAGCAGAGTGGCGGGCGACCGCCACTTTTTTTAATGATTGGAGGAAATTTTTTTGAAAATCTTATTTATTGGTGACGTTGTCGGGGCACCGGGTCGGCATATCCTGCAACAGTTCACAGCACGAATCAAATCGAGGTACAACCCGACGGTCATGCTGGTGAATGGAGAAAACGCGGCACATGGTCGTGGGATCACAAAGGCAATTTATCATCAGTTGCTCGAGCTTGGTTTCCATGGCGTGACGATGGGCAATCATACGTTTGACAATCGAGATATCTTTGATTGGATTGATGATGCGGACCGGATCGTCCGTCCGGCGAACTATCCGGAAGGTACACCGGGACGCGGCATGATGGTCTTAAAAGTCGGCAACAAAAAGATTGCTGTCATCAACGTCCAGGGAACAGTCTTCTTGCCAGCACTCGGTGATCCATTCCGGACCGTCGATCAGTTGATTGCGGAAGTCGAAGGGGAAGTCGATGCGATTTTCGTTGACGTCCATGCAGAAGCAACAAGTGAAAAAATCGCGATGGGCTATCATTTAGCAGGGCGTGTCCAAGCAGTCGTCGGAACACATACCCACGTCCAGACAGCGGATGAACGGATTTTGGAAGGCGGAACGGCTTACATCACGGATGTTGGCATGACGGGTCCTCTTGATGGTGTGCTCGGTATGCGAAAAGAAGATGTTTTACGGAAATTTAAAACACAGCTCCCAACCCGGTTTGAAGTTGCGGAAGGACGGGAACAGTTAAATGGAGTCTTGATTCATATTGATGATGTATCGAAAAAAGCAACGAAGATTGAACGGATTCATTTGACGGATCAATCGATTTTCTTTGATTAAGTGTTGATTTTTGATTGGGAGGTACATGCATGGACGTCCTGAAAGTATCAGCTAAATCGAATCCGAACGCGGTCGCAGGAGCGCTCGCAGGTGTACTTCGAGAGAAAGGTTCTGTCGAAATTCAGGCAATCGGTGCAGGTGCACTCAATCAATCCGTCAAAGCGGTTGCGATCGCGAGAGGATTTGTCGCACCGGCAGGGATGGATCTGATCTGTATTCCGGCATTTACCGACATCATGATTGATGGTGAGGAACGGACGGCAATCAAACTAATCATTGAACCACGATGATGCATCATTGGACATAGGTCCTACGTTAAGCTAGACCATTTACTCGCTGGAGTAGATGGTCTTATTTGTGTACTATCCAGGATATTTTCAATCGATTCGTTTGAGGAGGATTGTACAACTATCCGGAAATCGGTATCATGAGGGAGGACAGTGAAGCAGACAGCTTCAATCATTTCAGGGGATAGAAGGAGCGAACGTCGATGTACAATCAATTGTCATGGAAAGTAGGCGGTCAGCAGGGGGAAGGGATCGAATCAACAGGTGAGATCTTTGCCATTGCCCTGAACCGCTTAGGTTATTACTTATATGGATACCGCCATTTTTCTTCACGGATCAAAGGGGGTCACACGAACAATAAGATTCGTGTCGCAACACACGAAGTCCGGACCGTTGCCGACGATCTGGATATTTTAGTCGCCTTTGACCAAGAAACGATCGACGTCAATTTCCATGAATTGCGTCAAGGGGCGATCATCATCGCCGATGCGAAATTTAATCCGACCAATCCCGATCAGACGCGGGCCGTGCTCTATCCGATTCCCTTTACGGAAATTGCGGCAGGACTTGGGACGTCACTGATGAAGAACATGGTCGCAATCGGAGCATCGAGTGCGATTCTCGGCATCGATCCGGAACGTTTCCAAGCGGTCGTCGAACAGATTTTTGGTCGGAAAGGACCCGAGATGGTCGAAAAGAACTTATCCGCGATCCGAGAAGGCGCAGCTGCGTTTGAAGCGATGGCAGCGACGTCCGAACGCTTTATTTTAGATCCGGCCGATGGACAGCAACGGATGTTCATGATTGGCAACGATGCGATTGCGCTTGGTGCGGTTGCAGGCGGGGCTCGTCTGATGGCAGCGTATCCGATTACCCCATCGTCTGAAATCATGGAGTACTTAATCAAAAAATTACCACAATTCGGCGGGACCGTCGTTCAGACGGAAGACGAACTCGCAGCTGTCACGATGGCGATCGGGGCCAACTATGCCGGCGTCCGTGCCTTGACGGCGTCGGCTGGACCAGGACTGTCCTTGATGGCAGAAGCAATCGGATTGTCCGGGATGACGGAGACACCACTCGTCATCATCGACACACAACGCGGAGGACCATCGACAGGACTACCGACGAAACAGGAACAATCGGATTTGATGGCGATGATTTATAGTACGCACGGGGAGATTCCGAAAGTCGTCCTGGCGCCGTCGACGGTCGAGGAGGCATTTTATGATGCGGCGGAAGCCTTCAACATCGCGGAAGAGTATCAATGCCCGGTCATTCTCTTGACGGACTTGATGTTGTCGCTCGGTAAACAATCCGTCGAACCGCTTGATGTCAATCGGGTCGAAATCCGGCGCGGGAAGTTGATTTCAGGCGAGCTGCCGGAACTTGAAGGCAAAGCCTATTTCAAACGGTATGAAGTGACGGAAGACGGAATCAGTCCGCGCGTCGTACCGGGAACGAAACACGGGATTCATCACGTGACCGGTGTCGAACATAACGAAGAAGGTCGTCCGTCGGAAGCGACGAAAAACCGAGTCGATCAGATGACGAAACGTCTTCGGAAGTTGAATCAGTTCCGCCTGAAGGATGCGGTACTCGTGACCGAGCAACATGCGAAGCCGGATATCCTGTTCGTCGGCTTCAACTCGACACGTGGAACGATCGAGGAAGTGATGCCGCGTCTGGAAGAACAAGGTGTTCATGTCGATCATCTGCATATCCGTCAGATGCATCCGTTCCCAAGTGAACTGGTCCGTCCGCATCTTGAACGGGCCAAACAAGTCGTCGTCGTCGAATATAATGCGACGGGACAACTCGCGAAATTAATCCAGATGAACTGTGGGTTTGCAGAAAAGATCGAACATATTTTAAAATTCAACGGCGATCCGTTCTATCCGGCAGAAGTGGTCGAACAAGTCGTCGCAGGAGGGATTTTCCATGGCAACATTTAAAGACTTCAGAAACGATGTCAAACCAAACTGGTGTCCCGGTTGTGGCGACTTTTCAATTCAGGCGGCGATTCAGCGGGCTGTCGCGAACGTCGGGCTCGAACCGGAGGAACTGGCCTTGATTTCCGGAATCGGCTGTTCTGGACGGATTTCCGGCTACATCAACACATATGGTTTTCATGGTGTTCACGGTCGGTCGTTACCAATCGCCCAAGGAGTCAAGATGGCCAACCGTGAATTGACGGTGATTGCTTCCGGTGGAGATGGAGATGGTTTTGCGATCGGGATGGGACATACGATCCATGCCTTTAAACGAAATGTCGATATGACGTATATCGTGATGGACAACCAAATCTACGGTTTGACGAAGGGGCAGACGTCACCAACGTCTGCACTGGGATTCAAGACGAAATCGACACCAAAAGGATCGATTGAAAAAAGTGTCTCACCGGTCGAGCTTGCTTTGACGGCAGGCGCGACGTTTGTCGCCCAAAGTTTTTCAAATGACTTAAAAGGGCTGACGAGCTTGATCGAACAGGCGACGCAACATAAAGGATTTGCTTTCATCAACGTGTTTAGTCCGTGTGTCACGTTTAATAAAGTCAATACGTACGACTGGTTCAAACAGAATTTGACGAAACTGGATGATCTTGAAAACTATGACGCAACTGATCTCGATCTCGCGAAACGGGTTGTCCATGAGCACAATGGTCTTGTCATGGGACTGATTTACCAGGATGATTCACGTCCAGATTATCAGTCGCAAATCGATGGATACGCGGATCAGGGGCTGACATTTGCCGATCTTGACATGAATGAAGAAACATTTGGTAAACTTGCCGCCGAATTCATGTAAACTAGAGTGGAATGATTGTTTGGTTATTTGGGGATGCTCAATACTTGGTCATTACCGATCAGAGAAACAGGTAAGGCCTACGAAGGAGTCGGGGAATGATGACAAAATTAGTGACAGCTGTAGAGGATACGACGAAGGTGAAAACGATGCGGGCGCTTGTGAAGGAAGAACGTGGGTTTGGCGCCGTCTTAAAAGAAGTCGCCGTCCCAACACCGAACCGGGGCGAAGTGTTGATCCGGGTCGAAGCGACATCAATCTGCGGGACGGATGTCCACATCTACGAATGGGATGCTTGGGCGGCGTCACGCGTCAATCCGCCCTATGTCTTCGGACATGAGTTTTCAGGCGAAGTCGTGGAGCTGGGGGAAGGGACAAAACGTCTGAAACTCGGTGACCGGGTCTCGGCTGAGACGCATATCGTCTGTCATCAATGTAAACAATGTTTACGCGGGCAATACCATATTTGTAAAAACACAAAAATTATCGGCGTCGATACGCAAGGCTGTTTCGCCGAGTACGTCGTCATGCCGGAAGAAAACCTCTGGGTCAATCCGGAAGATATGCCAGCCGGCATCGCGTCGATTCAAGAGCCGATGGGCAATGCCGTCCATACGGTGCTCGCCAGTGACGTCAGTGCCAAGACGGTGGCAATCGTTGGTTGCGGTCCAATCGGGTTGATGGCAGTATCCGTCGCAAAAGCGGCAGGGGCGGCAGAAGTCGTGGCGATTGATGTCAATCCATACCGACTCGAACTTGCGAAGACGATGGGGGCAGATGTCGTCATCGACTCACGTCATGAAGATGTTCTTGAACGCGTCCGGATGATGACCGACGGCGACGGCATTGATGTCGTCTGCGAAATGAGCGGTCATCCGGTCGCCATCGGTCAAGCATTCGAGATGGTGACGGCAGGCGGAGATGTCAATATCTTGAGTCTGCCGGTCAAACCGGTCGAAATCGATTTGACGAACCATGTCGTTTTCAAAGGAGTCCGCGTTCAGGGGATTACCGGACGGAAGATGTATGAGACATGGAGTCAGGTGTCTGCCTTCTTGTCGAGCGGAAAAGTCGATGTGAAGCCGTTGATCACTCATACGTTACCACTCGAACGGTTTGAAGAAGGATTCGAATTGATGCGACAAGGGAAATGTGGAAAGGTCGTACTACAACCAAGGGGGACGAATTGATGGGTTTTGAGCATTTACGGACAGAATTAGAAGAAATGAAACAAGCGGGGACGTTCCGCGAACTCGTGGCGCTTGAAAGTGCCCAGCATAACCGGGTGACGGTAAACGGGAAAGAATTGATTCAATTGTCGTCAAATAACTATCTCGGACTGGCAGCGCATCCGCGTCTCGCTAAGCGGGCTGCCGACGCAGCACTGGAATTTGGTGCCGGTACGGGATCGGTCCGGACGATTGCCGGAACACTCGAGATGCACCAAGCGTTCGAACGGGAGCTTGCGACGTTCAAACATACGGAAGCAGCGCTCGTCTTCCAATCGGGATTCGCGACGAATCTCGGTGTGTTGTCTGCCTTGCTCGGACCGGAGGATGTCGTCATTTCCGACGCCTTGAATCATGCCTCAATCATCGACGGAATCCGTCTGACGAAAGCGAAACGCCGTATCTATAATCATGTGGATCTTGCGGACTTGGAAGCGGCTCTGCAGGAAACACAGGACGCGCGGACACGTCTCGTCGTAACGGACGGTGTCTTCTCGATGGACGGTAACATTGCACCACTCCCGGAAATCGTTGAACTGGCTGAAAAATATGATGCCCTCGTCATGGTCGATGATGCCCATGCATCTGGCGTTCTCGGAAAAAGTGGTCGCGGAACCGTCAATCACTTCGGACTCGACGGACGGGTCGCGTTGCAAGTCGGGACGCTTTCAAAAGCGATTGGTGTTCTCGGCGGATATGTCGCGTGCGAACAGCATGTCAAAGACTATCTGATCCATAAAGGCCGTCCGTTCCTCTTCTCGACGTCCCATCCACCGGCTGTCGTCGAAGCGAACCGCGAAGCACTCCGCGTCATGGAAGAAGAAACGGAACTGTTTGACCGTCTCTGGGAAAACACGGAATTCTTCAAGCACGGATTACGGGAACTCGGTTTTAATATCGGCACATCCACGACGCCGATCACACCGGTCATCGTCGGTGACGAAGCATTATGCCATCAGCTGTCAGACCGTCTGCGTCAACACGGTGTCTTTGCGCAAGGGATTGCCTTCCCGACGGTCGCAAAAGGAAAAGCACGTGTCCGGACAATCGTCACGGCGGAACACACACGCGAGGACTTGGAACAAGCGCTTGAAGCCTTTAAGCAAGTGGGCCAAGAGTTGAAGTTGATTTAACAAAAACGAATCAGGTTTTTACATGTAACGGTACACGAAGAAGGGGCTGACTCAAAAAGGAATCACTCGTTCTTTCACGCACTTTCCTCAGGCGAGACACAAGCCAGCTTTCCTGCCTCATTGAGGCAGAAAAGCGGGTCTTGTCTGTCTCTGACAGCGCAAAAAATGGCGCTTTTTCCTGTAGGAGTTGCGTGAAGTGAACTGCTCCCCGTCAAGTAGACAGTGTAAATAATTAAAACTCACTCAAGCGGCTTTTGTCCTGAATTCAATAGGACTCAAGCCGTTTAATCGTTTTTGGAAACGCTCGTTGTTATAGAAATATATATAAGCTTCGATGTACGATTTCAGCTCTTCGTAGGCTTGAAAATCACGCAAATAATACATCTCTGACTTCAACGTACCCCAAAAACTCTCGATTGGGGCATTGTCGAGACAACGTCCCACTCGGGACATGCTATGTGTCAGATTTGCGTCTTCAATCATTGTCTTAAATCCTCGTGATGTATATTGATTGCCACGATCGCTATGAATCATTGGAATTGCCCCTGGCGGGAGTTGGGTGATCGCTGGAATCAACGTCTGAAAGACGAGTATACTGTTGTTGGACTTTCCAATCCGATAGGAGACAATGGAACCGTCATACAAATCGATAATGGCACTCAAATAGGCCTTTTTTCCAACTCCATATTTGAACTCGGTGATATCCGTACACCATTTTTCATCTCGCCTAGAAGCACTAAAATCACGATTCATCAAGTTCTCTGCTGTATGTTGTGGTGTAGATTTCTTATGACCCTTTCGCTTCTGTCGGATGATCGACTTGATGTCATGAATACGCATCAAACGATGGATCCGTTTTTCGTTGTAGACAGGAAGATTATCTTCTCGGCGGCGGCGATTGATTGTCATCGTGATCCGACGGTATCCGTAGATCCCTCTCACTTGATCGTACAGTACTCGGATATCCTCTAGGAGGGTCTGGTTCTCTCGGTCACGCACCGACACGGTGCGGTTCAACCATTTATAATAAGCGGCACGTGAGACCTGTGCGATTTCACAGAGTAACACGATGGATGATGCTTCTTCTATCGCTAGTTCGTAGATGGCGACATATCGTCGTTGTAGCCGAATCTGACTGATTAATTCCTCCTCTCGATCTCCTTCAACTTTTTTAGGAACAGATTTTCAATACGAAGACGTTCGATCTCCCGTTCCATCTGCTGGAGACGACGCGTTAATCGTTCCGCCTCAGTCAGCTCTTCCTCCTGCTTCGTCCGCCCGCGTCGATCTTCGAGCCCCTCCATACCGTCGACATCATATTTTTTCATCCATCCATAGACTTGATGATAGGCGACATCAAATATCACGGATGTCTGTTTGTAGTTTCGTCCGTTTTGGAGACAATATTCGATTATTTCAATCCGTTCCTCTAAAGTTGTCTGTCTGCCTTTTGTCATAGCTTTAACCGCCTCTTTTCTAGAGTCTTTTAATTCGCTATGACTAGTATACTTTTTGATCCATCCATAAAAAACAGATGTGCTACTAATTTGATATTTTGAGAGGACTTCAAGCGCTGTAAACCCGTGTTCGAGATAATCACGGACAGCTGCTTGCTTTAGCTCTTTCGTATAGATTTTCAATGAAGAAGATTCCTCGAAAGAAGCCACTCCACCTGAATGCAACCGTGCCTTCCAACGCTCTAACGTACTCCTAGAGACCCGATGGGTCTTACACACTTCCTGGACCGTATACTTATTGGATGCAAGCATTCGGAGTGCCTCTAATTTTTGTTCAACGGAATGCTTAGTTCTTGTCATAAAAAAGACCCCCCTAATAGAAAAACAGATTGTTTATTTCATCTGTCTACCTATTGGGGAGCATATCAAAGGGAGTGATTCTTTTTTAAATCAAACAAGGGTGGCAGATTTATAATCTGCTACCCTTGTCTTTGTAGAGACTAACTTTTGAGTCAGCCCCTTCTTTTGATTGTTGTTTTTAAAGCAATTTCGGTTTAATAGACAGCAATCGGGCCATACGGTCCGTCGATGATCTCAAGGTTTGTCTCAAAGATGTCCGAAAGTGTTTCGGCAACCATGATTTCCTTGACGGTTCCAAATGCAGCGACTTGTCCATGTTTCATGGCGCAGATATGGTCCGAATATTTAGCAGCGAAATTAATATCATGTAATACGGTAACGATGGTCCGTCCCAGTTCATCTGCGACATGGCGAAGGTACCCCATCATCTGAACGGATCGTGCGATGTCAAGGTTGTTGAGCGGTTCATCCAGTAGGACATAGTCCGTCTCTTGGCAAAGGACCATCGCCACGTAGGCACGTTGACGCTGTCCACCCGAGAGTTCGTCAAGATATCGATTCTCAAGCTGTGTCAAATCGAGAAAATCGATATATTTGGAAATGATGGCTTCATCTTCTGGGGTCAATCGTCCTTGCGAGTAGGGAAAACGGCCAAATCCGACCAATTGACGAACGGTCAGTCGGGTCACGAAATGATTTTCCTGACGAAGAATCGTGATGATTTTCGCCAAATCCTTTGATTTTGTACTCGAGACATCCATTCCCGCGACTTGGATGTGTCCTTCGTCGAGGTTCAACAGGCGGCCGATCATCATCAGCGTCGTGGACTTACCTGCTCCATTCGGTCCGATGAGCGCAGTAAGACCGGCTTTTGGGATCTCGAGCTCGATAGGACCGATTTGGACATGATCTGTATACGATTTTTTGACGTGTTCTAATTTAATCATAGGGACCTCTTTCTTAATAACACCGCTAAGAAAATCATACCGCCGAATAGCTCGATTATGACGGAGACCACGCTCGGTGCATTGAAAATATGATACATGAAAAAATAGGCGCTCGTCAGAACGAGGAAGCCGATTGAAAATGCCATCGGCAAGACATACTTATGATCGTACGTGGATGCGACCTGATAACTAAGCGTGGCCACTAAAAAACCGAAAAACGTCAAAGGACCGATCAGCGCTGTCGACATCGACATAAGCAAGGAAATTAGAACCAGTATATAGATGATGCTTCTGCGGTGATTCACCCCAAACGATGTCGCGACGTCTTTCCCGAGGGCGATGACATTAAGCCGATTGGCCGACAGCAACAACAATACGCTGACGACGATGACGACCGGAATCACGATTGGAAAATAAGCAGCATCGGCATTCGTCACCGAACCGAACAGTCGGGCTTGAAGGATATCGAACTCAGATGGCGCGAGCATCCGTCTCATGAAGGTCGAGAGCGAATTGAGCCCGGTGCCGAGGATGATTCCGATCAGGAGCATGAGCTGCAAATTCGCGTATTTTCCGGATAAGAGCCAGCCGTACAACAGTAAGCTCATGACCAGCATGATGGCGACTTGCGTCAAGAAGGCTCCCGTCCCTGTGAAACCAATCAAAGCTCCGGCACCGAAGAAAAAGATCATCGACGTTTGAATCGTCGAATAGAGTGCATCGAACCCGAGAAGTGACGGGGTGATGATGCGGTTGTTGGTGACCGAATGGAATGCGACGGTCGCAAGACTTTGACAGAGCGCCGCGATTGCCATCGTCACGATGGCGGTGATCCGCCGTTCGACGACCGGCCAGAAGGAGGGCGACTGGAACGGAACCGGATTGTTGTAGACGAGGAGACCAAACGAACAAAGGAGTCCACCGAAGAGAAAGAGGCAAAGCAACATCCAGTAGCGTCGCTCCAATCGCTTCGATTGGAATGCCGAAGCGTTCCGATCGGTTGTATGAGACGTCGTACGTTCACGTTCATAGATCGCTGGTTTTGGTTCCGTGATCAAACTCATCGAACTCCTCCTCTTGTTCGTTGTCGTAATAAAATGATAATGAAGACAGCCGCTCCGACCGTCCCGAGAATAAGTGAAACGGGTAATTCAAACGGTTTAATGAGCGTGCGTGAAATCAGATCACTGACGAGGATCGTTCCCATCCCGATGACGCATACCCATGGCAGGTTACTTCGGAGATCGTCCCCGCGCATCATGGAGACGAGATTCGGTACGATCAGACCCAAAAACGGTAAGTTCCCGATCACCGTTGCGACGATTCCGACCGACAAGGCAATCAATCCTGTTGCTAGCATCATCAGACGGTTGTAGTTGATTCCGAGGCTGGTGGCGATATCTTCACCGAGACCAACTAACGTCAGCCGGTTGGCAAGAAAAAAGATACAGATCGTGACACCGATGATGATCCACAGGTATTCGTAACGCCCCACTTGAATCGAGGCAAACGATCCGACGAACCATCCTTCCAGTGCTTGACTCGCCCGAAAAAACAACCCGAGGAATGTGGAGATGGCGGAGATGACAGCACCGAGCATGAGTCCGATGATGGGAACAATCAGCGAAGAACGTAGTTTAACCGATCGCAGGAACCAAAAGAAGACCATCGTTCCGATAAACGCGAAGACGATGGCACCCGTCATGCGCATCATGAGCGTCGGTGCGGGCACAAGCAGATAAACGGTCAAAAGACCAAGTCCTGCCCATTCAATGGTTCCTGTTGTCGTCGGTTCTACGAGGCGGTTCTGGGTGATCAGTTGCATGACGAGCCCGGCCATTGCCATGGCTGCACCCGTCAGCATGAGCGCCAGGGTCCTTGGAACACGTGTAATCCAAAACATATCAAAGTCGTTCGCTTTTCCGCTCAATTCATAGACTCCGGTAAACAAGGAAGCGACGGCAAGGAGGAGGATGATCAGCACCGCTATGACAAACGACGGGGTCCAAACGACAGAAAAGGAAGGTCGAGCGTTCTGCTCAACGCTTCCATTTACTTGTCGTAGCTTAAACTGCTCCATTTACTTCACGAGCGCTTCCGACACGTCTTGGAAAAACTCTGAATAGGTCTGAATCGATTCATTTAAATACATGTCTTTTGGTGTGTAAACAATACGATCCTCTTTAACAGCCGTTGTTTTTTGAAGAGCAGGTGCACGATCGATGACGTCTTCCGCTGGAACAGCACCTTCCGCATCACCAAGCGGCGCGTCGCGATCCAAGACGAGCAGCCAGTCCGGATTGCTTTGCGCGATGGCTTCCACGGAAACTTCATCTCCTTGATCGTTCCCTGAGTTCTGTTTGACCTCAAGTGCCGGTTTCCATCCGAATATGTCATACATCGGTCCGAAGACACGGCCACTCATCGGAGCCGAGAAACCGATATCTCCACCTGAGACGATGACGGACATGATGCTGTCGTTTCCGTTATATGATTTTTTTACATCCGTGATGGATTGTTCGAATGTCGTTACGAGTTGTTCTGCCTCTTTTTCCTTGGCAAAGATTTGCCCAAGCGTTTGCGTCGTATCTTCGAGACCCTTGACCAACAGTTCACCTGGAGTACCCGAATTTTCAGGTAGCTTGACATCCAAATCGATGACAGCGGCTTCCGGGACTAATTTTTTAATGTCGTCGTAGTAGTCAGCGAAGCGTTGTCCGACGATGACCACATCCGGGTCAACACCAGCAATGGCTTCTAAGTTTGGTTCAAAATGCATCCCGACGTCGACGATATCTTTGTCTTTGGCATAAGGCGATTCAGCCGGTAATAAGCCAACCGGGGCTGCAGCGAGCTCGACATCCCAGGCGGCCAGTGTCTCGAACGTTCGGTTATCGAGTGCCACCACTTTCTCCGGGTTGACCGGTACCTTGATCGTACCGTGCGCGTCAGTAATTTCTACCATCTTAGACGTGTTGGCTTCTCCGTCCTTTGTTGTGTTTGCTTCGTTCGCAGTCCCACATGCCGCAAGTAAAACGGCGAGCGAACTCATGATAACGGA
This sequence comes from Exiguobacterium antarcticum DSM 14480, assembly GCF_000685865.1. Lineage (GTDB taxonomy): Bacteria > Bacillota > Bacilli > Exiguobacteriales > Exiguobacteriaceae > Exiguobacterium_A > Exiguobacterium_A antarcticum. Next base: position 627,813 of record NZ_JMKS01000005.1, read on the forward strand.
TGTCTTCAATTTTCCCACTATGTTTCATCTCCTTTTTCGTGTAGCAATGCATCTCAGTGGATCAACCATGTTACGTCTCGAGATTATGTATAAGTCTCTAACAAGATTCGTAAACATTATTGATAATGATTATCATTGTCATCTTCAAGGGAAATGATAACAAACAAAATCTGAATGTGCAATGACAATTTTAGTGCAATATGCCTGTTCATTTTTTTATTTGACGAATTGTAATATTAAGTGCAACACCTGACGGAAAACACAAAAAGCCCATAACGGCCTCGTGTAGAATGGAGTTACCACACCACATTCAACGGAGGATTTGTTATGAGCTATATTCATCTTACCACATCAGAAAGAGTCAAAATAGAAACGTATCTCGATTTAGGTTTATCCGTCCGAAAGATTGCGGGACGCCTGGGGCGTCAACCTTCTACGATTTCACGAGAATTAAAACGAAACCCTTACTATGATGCTTCTTGTGCTGACCAGCGTTATGTTGAGCGCAAAAAGAAGTGCGGTGCACGGACGAAGTTCACGCTAGAAAAAGGAGTTCGTATCCTCGAAAAGTTACGCGAGACATGGTCGCCTGAACAGATTGCCGGACGTTTATTCCAAGAAGAAGGACTATCCTTCAAGACAATTTATCGCTGGATCTATACGGGCCTCGTCGAGACCAATTCTAGTTTTCTTCGCCAAAAGGGAAAGCGTCAGAAACCACGTGAGACGCGTGGACGCTTCAATGTCGGATTACCAATCAGTAAACGTCCAGCCGACGTCAAAGGGCGCCAAACGTTTGGACATTGGGAGCTGGATACTGTCGTCTCAGCCAGAGGGAAATCCAAGGCATGTGTCGCAACGTTCGTCGAGCGAAAGAGCCGTTTCTATCTCGCTGTGCCGATGGAGGATCGGTCCGCTGCCTCGATGGAGTCAGCGATTAAAGCATTGCATCTCTACTTCCCGTCGGGAACGTTTCAAACCGCGACGACAGATCGTGGAAAAGAGTTTAGCTGTCATGAACGAATTCGTGAAACGTTAGGCGTACCGATGTATTTTGCGGATCCGTATTCTTCTTGGCAACGTGGAAGTAACGAGAACGCCAATGGTCTTCTCCGTGAATTTTTCCCGAAGGGGACGGATTTCGGAAAGGTCAGTCGTTCTGAACTCGCTCAAGCGCTCGCCTGGATCAATGGGAGACCACGGAAATGTCTCAACTGGAAAACTGCATACGAGGTCTTCTCGGAAGAAGTGTTGCACTTAATTTGACAAACCGTCATTTCTATAAAATATATAAAAATAACAATAGACAATTTATTTTTTAAGAAACTATTTTGATGAACAATGGACATACAGGTCATCTTGGACAATTTGGTGTGTGGGTTAGTAAATTTTGAGAAAAAGATTAGATTCCAGGTAAACTGTTACATTTTTTTAGACAATTTGATTCACCCGCGTAATCAATTGTAAGATAGGGAAAAGAGGACAAGATAAAGAGAAAGGGCGTGTGACGGTTTGAGCAGTATCAGAAAAAAACTAATTGTTCTGTCGTTCGTCTTGATGGCAACCTTACTCGGAGGATGTATTCGGATTCAATATGACGCTACGGTTCACACGGATCAAAGTGTGACGTTAAAAACGACGTACGCGGCAAAAGAACATCCTGTCGCACGATTACTCAATTTAAATCCGGACTGGAAGACGTATGTCAAACAGGCGGAGGAAAATGGCTACGCGGCAGAGACCTTCAAGACGCAGGATGATTATGAAGGAATTCGGATGGAAAAGAAGTTTGCCAAATTCGAGGATTTAGCGACGATCAAAGATGAATGGAAAACGGGGATCGGGGGGATTTTGATTCCACCTGATACGACATACGAGGTTAAGACGGAAGAGGGTTTTTGGTTTAATACGTACCGGTTAGATACGAACATCGATCTCAGTATTGATCGTCTGAATATCAAAGGCTATCAACCGACAGGACAAGTCAAGAAACTAGCGGATCGTTATATCCGTCAGGCCGATGTCGAAATCAATTTACATGGACCTAAAGTGATCGGGTTACAAAATGGAGAGAACATCGACTGGTCGAACTATAACAATGTCTCCTGGAAATTGTACGGGACAAAAGCCAATCAGTTGCAACTGATTGCCTATGTGCCAAATCCGACCGGCTGGATCATTACTGGTGTCGTCCTGTTGATTGGATTCGGGTTATTGATGTTCTGGGTCATTCACCATGTCCGGAAATTACGGCGGAAACAATTGCAGACAATCGGGATTTCACTCCTCGTCTGCCTGATTGTCGGAGGAGGAGCTTGGTGGATTTTTGCCGATGAGACATCAAGTGCACCACCACCGACAAAACAAATCGTCACGAAGCAGGCCGGTGAAATTACGCCTACGTTCATGGTCCACGGCTTGTTTGGGACGGAGCGGACGTTTTTACCGATGATTGAAAACTTCACAAAAAACAAGTTGGCGGACGACGGTGGGCGTTGTGATGTCTCGCGAGCGGGGAAGGTGACATGCAGTGTCAAACCGTCGACGACGGGATATCCGCTCGTTCGGATTATCTTTGCAGACGATGAAGCAAGTCTGCTCAATCAACAGAAGTGGCTTAGTGCGGCAATCGATCAATATGACCGTCAGCAAAAAGCCACCTTTACCGATGTTCAGCTTGTCGGTCACAGTATGGGAGGCGTTGATGTCGTCGCCTATACGTTAAAAGAAGACCTTCCGTACCAGGTCCGAAAACTCGTCACGCTCGATGCGCCGATCAGTGGATCGGATTATGCGACGCTTGGATTGACACTCGCACCGTTCGGGACGAATACAAACAGTCCGGCGATTCAAGATTTGGCTGAAAACTCAGCGACGATGAAAAATTTGAAGGAGCGATTGGAGACATGGCCCCGCGATGTCCTCGTCTATTCGTTTGGTGCAAAAGGAGGGGACTTCAACTTGATTCCGCTGAAAAGTTCATTTGCGCTGGAAGCCTATACCGATAACATCCAGACAAAATCCTATAAGTATGATCACTTTACGATTCATCGCCGGGAACCGGTCTTTCGCGAAGTCCGTAATTTCTTGTTCAAAGAAAACTTAGTCCTGGAGGAGGAACCATCATGAAACAGATTGCGATTATCGGTGGGGGAATCGCCGGGGTCACGGCTGCCGCTTTGCTCGCGCGTGAAGGGTATAATGTGACACTTTGTGAAGGAAGCCGTGAATGGGGAGGCTCAGCTGGTAAGTTCACCCGTCAATCCTTTACGTACCCCGTCGGTGCGACACTTGGGATGGGGTTTGAACCAGGGGGGATTCATGAGCGTGTGCTCCGACACTTGCAGCTGAAGATTCCGGTCGAAATACTCGATGTCGTCATGACGATTAAGCTCGACGGGCGAGACATCATGTATTACCGGGACCGAACCCAGTTCATTCAGCATCTAAAAGACCAATTCACAGAGCAAGCGACTGCGATCGAAGCCTTTTTTGAGGAAATTGACCGGATCCAGCATCATGTCCATCCGTTGATGCAGGCGTTGCCGGCGTTACCGTTACGAACGATGACGGATGCGCAAATGATTTTAAAAGAAGTCCGTTCGAGTCTTCCGTTAGTGCCTTATCTGACACAGACGATTGGTCATCTTTTACGTAAACATCGACTGGACGGAACGACGTTTGCGCAATTAATCGATGGGATTCTCCTGGATAGTATGCAGACCGGAACGGAAGCCTCGGCGTTACTTGGAGCGGTCGCCTTATCGATTTATCATGACGGCGCCTACTATGTGCCGGGTGGATTGTACAAAGTCGCCGAACAACTGAAAGCATCAGCGGAACGTGACGGGGCAACGGTTTTACTCGGACGAAAGATCGTCTCCATCCGACAAACAGGGGACGGGTTTTTACTCGAAGATCGTCGGGGACGTTTGATTCTTGCCGACGAAGTGATCGGGGCCTTACCGATCGAAGCGATGCACCAGCTCGTCGGATCGTCCTTGCAACCGGCGTTACGTCGCACATATAAACGGCAAGCGGTTCTCTCACAGTGGGCGACGTTTACGTATTATGCCGCGATTCCGGAGACGATCGTCGAGGACGGTACCGCCTTTCGACAAGTCCATGATCCGATCTTACCGTCCGGACATGCCTTCATCTCGTTATCGCAAGCAGGCGACTTGGACCGGGCACCGGATGGATACCGGACGTTGACGATGTCGTGTCATGTACCGATTGACCGGTTTGCCCGGGACGATCAAGGGCAATACGACGACCAAGTCGAGACGATGCAGGGGAAATTCGAGGTCATACTGGAGCAGGAGTTCCCCGGATTTCAAGAACACGCCATTGCACGTTACCCAGGTGGACCAGGAGCATGGGTCCGGTATACGTCACGTCCAAACGGCGGCGTTGGTGGATATCCGCAGTTGCCGTCGACGAGTCTGTTCCGTGCCGCCTCATTTCGAACAGGCATCCCGGGACTGTACATCATTGGGGATACCGTTTTTCCGGGAGCCGGGACAATCGGAGCAACGACATCGGCGATTCATGTCGCGCGTGCACTTGGTGTGAAGATTTAACTGAAAAAATTTGGGGAATGATGAAAGAAGCGGCCGATTGGTCGCTTTTTTTGAAGAACAGGATTATCATTAGGGCGAGACGGGAAGTACATAAGCATGAGCAAAAAAAGAGAGAGAAGGAGTGGACAAGATTGAATCAGTTTGAGGACAAGTGCCAAAGCTTTATTCAAGAACGGCGGCCGGAAGTCGGGCCGATTATTTTCACGACTGCCCGCACGTTCATCAATGCCCGTGGATTGAGTGTCTATGAACGTGTTTATCAAGGAAAAGAAGAAGTCCGGTTAGCTTTTGTCGAACAGACGGCAGGACATCAAGTCGTTTCGTTAATGGAAAATACATTCGGAAACGGGCTCGTCTACTTTGTTTCGACAGCGACAGCAACATGGGACGGCGAACAGTTTGGGGAATTTACGTTCTAACTACATAACAAGTCCCAGTCCGGATGTGACTGGGACTCTTTTCTGCCGAAACTTGTATCCGTTTCTCGACGTATACGAGATATGAGGAAATCAGCTCGCGAGAAGGAGGAACCATCTTGCAACAACCTGCATCTACACCCAAGTCATCGACCCGGCGTCTAGCGACCGTGTCCTTGATTTTTATGGCAGTCGGCTTCATCGCCTCGTTGCCTTTTAAAGAAAACAACTGGATCTTTTGGTTGCAAAGCGGATTTGAGGCAGGCCTTGTCGGGGGGATTGCCGACTGGTTTGCGATCACCGCACTGTTTCGTCATCCACTGGGTCTAAAGATTCCCCATACGAATTTATTACCGAAGAACCGGGAACGGGTCATCGAATCGATCGTCCAGATGTTAGAAAAAGATTTACTGAATAAAGAAAGTATCGTCGAGAAGCTTCGTCATATGACGCTTGCTGATCGGTTCATCAAGTTGCTCCGGTCAATTGTTTTGTTGCCTGCCTTTCGGGCGACGGTGACAGAACTATTGCTTGGTATTTTGCATAAACTTCCGCGAGAAGCGATTCTTAAGGTCGTCGATGACCGGATTTCCGGGACGATCAAAGCGTACCCGTCAAAACGATTAGCAGAACGCTTGGTCGAGTTGAACGAAGAACGACGGCTTGATGAACTGGCAATTGATCAGCTGCTCGGTTACGGGCAACGGTTGCTTGAAGATCCGGTCATCCGGGATCAGATCGGCCGTTTGGCGTATCACGCGATGATTGATCAGGAAAAAAATACGTTTTTACGGGTCACGGCGAAAACCGTTCAAAAAGTCTATTCCGAAGAACGACTGAGTCTTGTCATTCAGTCAGTCCTACTCAGTGTGATTCAGGATATGAAGCAAGTGCATCACCCGAATCGTCTGGCCATTCTCGATCATCTGCGTCGAAATTTAATTCAGTTGACGCAAGACGAGGACCGTTTAGCAAAAATTGACCAATGGAAAGAAACGGAAGTCGATCGTTTCGATTTCAATCCTGTCTTACACCGGGCCTATACGGCAGGCATCACTGAATTGAAGACATATCTCGTCTCGGACGCGTTTTGGGAAGGTCGAGCCTTACCGCTGATGAACCAAGCGTTAGACGAATGGGATCAGCATCCGACGTTCAAAGAAGAAAGTGATCGTTGGATGAAAAATCAGCTTGTCCGGTTTGTCGATCAAAACCACCAAAAAATCGGAGGATTGGTCCGAGAAAACCTAAACCGTTTTGATACGGAAACGTTAATTCATATGATTGAAGATAAAGTGGGCAATGATTTGCAATGGATTCGGGTCAACGGTGCGATTTGTGGATTTTTCATCGGTTTGATTCTGGGAGGAATCAAATTATTCATCGGTTGAAGGAGGTGTGATCTGATGTGGCAGGAAAAAATCGTCATGCAGGACGCGTATGATTTTGACGGGATCCGAAGACGCCTTCGTGGTGATCGGCTTCAAGTCGAGCGTGAGGACCGTCTGCTTGTTCCGGTCCTGGTACCGGAAGGGAAGTTCATCGGCCAGATGGAAGCACTTGATTCACATACACTGCTGTTAGGTGGCGAAGGACCAAAGGAACCGATGTTGCATCAGTTGCGACATCGGTTTCGTCTCGATGTCAGAAATCCGTCACAAGCGTTCATCGGTACGTCGCTCGACGGGATCGTGTGCCGGTTTGGTGCCGAGCGGCTCGTGCTGGATGTGGATCCATTTACGGCATTGATCCGGTCGATCGTCCATCAACAAGTGAATCTTAGCTTTGCACAAGTCTTGACGGAACGACTGTGCCGGGCGTTTGGAACGGATCAAGACGGGGTGATCTTTCCTCCGACCGCGGAAGAATTACGAGACGTCGAACCGGAACAGCTCCGTGCTTTGCAACTCTCCGGAAGAAAAGTGGAATACCTATTAGGGGCAGCTCAGTCCGGCATTGACTTCCGACAGTTGGCGGACGCGTCTGATGCGACGATTGCCGAGACGCTGATTGCCCTGAAGGGAGTCGGACCATGGACCGTTCAAAACGTCTTGATGTTTGGTTATGGGCGGCAAGATCTGTTTCCGGCGTCCGATATTGGCATCTTGCGGGCATTTGAACGATTGCACGGCAATCGGCCGAGTGTCGAAGAAGCCGTGTCGCTCAGTCAAGAATTTGCCCCATACCGTAGTCATGCCGCCTATCTGTTATGGCGGTCAATTGAATAAGGAACTATTCTTGTCACCCCTTGAAGAGAACGGTATAATGAATGCGATAAGAACGAGTCATCGTTCGTAGATATGATAAGCGTAGCGGGTTTACCGCTTCCGATAGAGGGGACGAATGTAGATGTATACAGATGAACAAATCATCGAAAAAGCCAATGAAATCGCAAAAATGATTTCTGAGACTTCAGAGGTCGAACGGTTTAAAGCTGCTGAAGCGAACATCAACGGGAACGAAAAAGTCCAAAAGATGATGAAACAAATCAAGTTTTTGCAAAAAGAAGCGGTCAACTGCCAACACTACGGGAAAACAGAAGCCCTTGCCCGGGTCGAGGCCAAACTCGATAAATTATTTGCAGAGCTCGATGAGATGCCGGTCGTTCAACAATTCCAGGAATCACAAGAAGAAGTCAACGGACTTCTTCAATACGTCACGGTGACGATTTCAAACGGAATTACGGATCAAATCATCGAAGCGACAGATGGCGATGTCTTGGCGGGAAAAACAGGCAGCGGCATGGAAGCAGAAAATAAAAGCGGCGGTTGCGGCTATTAATCAATGAATTGAATTGGAAAAGCCGACGGATTCCCGTCGGCTTTTTACGCGAATGAGGTGAATAACATGGAAGCAGTCCACAATACACCAATGATGAAACAATATTTTTCGATTAAGGCCGACTATCCGGATGCCTTTTTGTTTTATCGGCTAGGTGATTTTTACGAATTATTTTTTGAGGATGCGAAACAAGTCGCACATGAACTGGAATTGACACTGACGGCGAAAAACGGGAAAAACGCCGAACATCCGATTCCAATGTGTGGTGTCCCGCATCACGCAGCGAACGGCTACATCGAGCAATTGATCGAACGGGGATATAAGGTCGCCCTTTGTGATCAAGTCGAAGACCCGAAATTGACGAAGGGACTCGTCAAACGGGAAGTCGTCCAAGTCATTACACCGGGAACGTTGATGTCGTCCTTGACGGAAAAAGAAAACCGCTATCTCGTCGCAGTCGTTGAACAGGACGGACGATTCGGCATCGCCCGCGGCGATGTCTCGACCGGCGAAAGTGCCTTGACGAGTGTTCGGACGCTTGACGCCGTGGCAAAAGAATTAAGCATCATCCTGCCGCGTGAAATCATCGTTACGACAAGCGAACACCGGGCAGCACTCAGCCACTTGCAGATTCCATTGACGGAAAGTACACGCCGGGAAAATCACCCGCATGGTGACCGGGCGATTGATTCGGCACAAGCGGATGCCTTTGCTGTTTTGTATGCCTATATGCACGACACGCAAAAACGTTCATTGGCCCACCTGCAACCGGCGCTTGTCTATGAAGCGGCGGACTTCATGCAACTCGAACCGAATACGGTCAAAAATCTGGAGCTGGTCCGCTCTGCCCGAACCGGGGATAAAAAGGGATCGTTACTTGGTCTGCTCGACGTCACGGGAACAGCGATGGGAGGACGGATGCTCAAGCGTTGGCTGGAAAAACCGCTGTTGTCGAAACAGACGATTTCCGAACGACTTGATGCTGTCGAAGAACTGTTGGCCCATTATTTTGAGCGCCAGCAATTAAAAGAAACGCTGCGGGAAGTCTACGATTTGGAACGTCTCGTCGCTAAGGTGGGGTATGGCACGGCATCGGCGCGTGATCTGGTCCAATTGAAGTCCACGTTACGACTAATTCCGCGGATTCAGGCAGCCCTCGACGAATTATTAAGTGAGCGGCTTGGACAACTGGCGATTGGACTCGATCCGCATGATGCTTTAACTGACTTACTCGACCGGGCCTTCGTTGAGGCACCACCGATTTCTACGAAAGACGGCGGGATGATCCGGACCGGATTTGATCCGGCGCTCGACGAATTATTGGCGGCGTCAAAAGACGGTAAGACGTGGCTTGCGACGCTTGAAGCGAGCGAACGGCAGGCGACCGGTATTAAGACGTTGAAGATCGGTTATAACCGGGTTTTTGGATACTACATCGAAGTGTCGCGGGCCAATGCCAAACTGTTGCCGGAAGGGCGTTATGAACGGAAACAGACGCTTGCGAATGCGGAACGGTACGTGACACCGGAACTGAAAGAGAAGGAAGCATTGATTCTCGGCGCCGAAGAGAAAAGCATCACGCTGGAGTATGAGCTGTTCTGTCAGGTCCGCGATCAAGTCAAAACACAGATTGAAAGTCTGCAACGGGTCAGTCGGCGGATTGCGGAACTCGATGTCCTTGTCGCCTTGGCAGAAATTGCCGAACGGTATGACTACGTCCGTCCTGTCACACTGACCGGTCGGGACGTGACGATTGAAAACGGACGTCATCCGGTCATCGAGACGGTCTTGCCGCGCGGGGAATATGTCGCGAACGGGATCACTCTGAATGAAGACCGGGAAATGCTGTTGATCACGGGACCCAACATGTCCGGTAAGTCGACCTATATGCGTCAGTTCGCCTTGATTGCCTTGTTGCATCAAATCGGGTCGTTTGTCCCGGCAAGTCGGGCCGAGCTACCGGTCTTTGATCAAATTTTCACCCGGATCGGGGCAGCCGACGATCTAGTCAGCGGTCAATCGACCTTCATGGTCGAGATGGTCGAGACCCAGGAAGCATTGACGCGGGCAACGGACCAATCGTTGATTCTCCTTGATGAGATTGGACGAGGGACGTCGACGTATGACGGCATGGCGCTCGCGCAGGCCATCGTCGAACACATCGCGGAGCACGTCGGGGCGAAAACCTTGTTCTCGACCCATTACCATGAATTAACGGTCCTTGAGGACTCGATGCCGCGTCTTGCGAATGTTCATGTCCGGGCCGTCGAACAGGATGGACGGGTCGTCTTCTTACACGAAGTCCGGGACGGAAAAGCCGATCAATCATACGGGATTCATGTCGCGCGACTGGCAGATTTACCGGATGCCTTGATTGCCCGGGCGGAAGTCCTGTTATCTGAATTCGAACAAGCCGATGAACGGATGGTCGTATCACCTAAACAAACGACGGTTCAGGCGGAACCCGTTGATCAACTGAGTCTTTTTGCTGAGCCGGATCCGGTCCGAGAAACCGTCCAGACACTTGATTTAATCAATATGACACCACTTGAAGCATTAAACACGCTGTACCGTCTGCAGGCGGAAGCGAGAAAATAAGGAGGACGTCAGGCATGGGAATCATTCGGGAACTATCCGATTCGCTTGCGAACCGGATTGCGGCAGGTGAGGTCGTCGAACGCCCTGCCTCCGTCGTTAAGGAACTGGTTGAAAATGCACTCGATGCCGGGGCGACACAAATCGATGTCGAACTCGAAGAAGCGGGGATGAAGCGGATGACGATCCGCGACAACGGGCACGGTTTTTATCCGGAAGACGCGGAACTGGCTTTTGTCCGGCACGCGACAAGCAAAATCAAGGATGAACACGATTTGTTCCGAATTAAAACGCTTGGATTCCGGGGCGAAGCCTTGGCTTCGATTGCGTCGGTCAGTAAAGTCACCTTAAAGACGAAACGGGAAGATCAGGAAGGGATTCAGCTGACGCTTGATTGCGGACGCCTGACAGACCGCTCGGCCATCGCCATGAACCGTGGGACGGAACTGACGGTCGAACAATTGTTCTTCAATACACCGGCCCGGCTGAAGTATCTCAAGACGACACATACGGAACTTGCCGCCATCACGGACATTTTGAACCGGGTCGCTTTTGCCCACCCGGACGTCAAATTGTATGCGGTCCATGAAGGGAAAGTCTTGATCCAGACCAATGGTTCGGGTGACGTCCGGCAGGCGCTTGCCAGTGTCTATGGTCATCAGACGATTCAAGGAACACTCGTCGCAACCGGTGCGACGGCCGATTATCAATTGACGTGTCATCTCGTAAAGCCGGAAGTGACACGCGCGTCTAAAAATTACATCACCTTGATCTTAAACGGACGATCGGTCAAAAACTTTGCCCTGACACAAGCGGTTTTGAATGGGTATCATACACTGTTGCCGATTGGTCGTTTTCCGATTGTGGTCATCGAAGTAACGATGGATCCGTTGTTGATTGATGTCAACGTCCACCCGGCGAAGCGAGAAGTCCGTTTGTCGAAGGAAGCGGAACTCTGTCAACTGATTCAGGAAACGATTCGCTTGACGCTCAGTCGGCAGACGTTGATTCCGAAAGTGACGCCGCCGAAACCGAAAAAAGACCCGAGCGCGCAGGGAAAATTAGAATTTTCCTACGTGGCGGAGCCGGTCGAGGAACTGTCTTCCCGGTCGGTCTGGAACTATCCGATCCCGAAACGGACGGAAGCCGGGGATGAGCATGTTCCGTCATCCAACCGGATTCAAAAACCGGACCAATCGATCGAAGTGTCGAACGAGCCGGGACCGGAACAATCAGACGAGCCGGCCGCGACCGGTCCGAAATTTCCGCATCTCGATGTCATCGGACAGCTCCATTCGTCGTATATCGTCTGTGCAGGAGCGGACGGGATGTACCTGATTGATCAGCATGCCGCTCAGGAACGGATTAAATACGAGACGTATAAAGTCATGTTCGGCCGCCCGCTCGAACAGAAGCAACAGCTATTGTTGCCGTACACGTTTGAAATCGCAAGCGATGACATGCGACGGATGGATGAAGTCCTGCCGCTGTTGCGTGATGTCGGGATCGACCTGGAGTCGTTTGGCCCACAAAGTTTCATCGTCCGGGAAGTTCCGACCTGGTTCCCGTCGCATCGGCAGGAAGAAACGATACAGGAATTGATGGATGAAGCCTTGATGAAACGGAAGGTGGATCTCGAAAGTTACCGCGAGGACGCGGCAATCATGATGGCATGTAAAAAATCAATCAAAGCCAATCACCCGCTTAATCATGACATGATGCGGCAGTTGATTGCCGATCTTGCGAAAACCGAGATGCCGTTCACCTGTCCGCATGGCCGACCGGTCATCATCGAATGGACGACGTATGAGCTCGAAAAACTCTTTAAACGAATCATGTGACGAAAGAAGGTTCATCTGTCTTATGACAGGTGTTTCTTCTTTTTTTTGTGGTAGAACAGAAAAAGAAGGCAAGATGGGTGAAAACGATTACTTCAATGAATGTAGCTCATTTCATTGATTGTTCACAAAGTGAGGCGGATAATGAATCCCGAATACGTTAAACAAGGGGAAATCATTATGCGTTCAAAACTATTGTTAAGTGTGACGATTTTACTGCAGATTGTCCTCATCTCCTGTTTCGCCATGATCGGGGACGTTGTGAGTACAGGACTGCAGTTGCCGTTACCGGGAAATATCATCGGATTGATTTTATTGTATCTGGCATTAAAAAGCCGTCTGCTCAAAGTCAGCTACGTGGAGCAGGGGGGACGGTTGCTGTTGCTCGTCATGCCGTTATTTTTTGTGCCGGCATTATCCGGCATTATGGATTACACCGTCTTCATGCGTCAATCCGGTCTTCAAGTACTGGTCATCTTGATCATCAGCAGTCTGTTGACGTTAACGGGCTCGGCTTTCCTCGTCGATCGATTGGCTCGCCGAAAAGAGGAGGTCGATATCCATGAGTGAAGGACTGTTTTGGCTGATATTGACGATTCTGTTGTTTGGCGGCGCTTTTTGGTTGTACCGGACGTTTCCGTTTGTCTGGACGTTACCGATTCTGACGGTGACGGCAGCCGTGATTGTGATTTTATCGCTGAGTGATACGACGCATGCGCGCTACATGTCCGGTGGTCAGTACTTGTCACGGATGTTAGGTCCGGCGATTACGGCGTTTGCGATTCCGTTGTATCAGGTCCGGCATCAGGTCCGGCGGTTTTTACCCGAGATTGCACTGGGGGTCGGCATCGGAACGTTGATTGCACTGACATCCGACTTACTGCTGGGTCTATTGCTACATCTCGAACGGACGACGAACTTGGCGTTGTTACCGAAATCCGTCACTTTACCCGTTGCATTGGCTATTTCGGAACAATCGGGTGGGACGCTCGCTTTGACGGCGACGTTTGTTCTCGTGACAGGATTAGTCGGATCGATTGTCGGACCACGTCTGATGACGGGACTCCGGATTCATCATTTTGTCGGACGTGGCGTCGGTTTGGCCTCGATTGCCCATGTCATGGGCGCGACGAAATCGATGAGTCTCGATCAACGCGAAGGGGCGGTCGGTCTGTTGACGATGATTTTAACGGCAATTCTCGCCAGTGTACTTGCACCCTGGATTATTCAAATTGTATATTAAAGGAAACTCTTTCTGAAAACATTTAAAGGTGGAGAATCCGGACGATGATTATTTGGATCAATGGAACATTTGGTGTCGGTAAAACGACGGCTGCCCGTGGATTACAGAAGCGAATTAAAGGATCACATCTGTTTGACCCTGAGTTGACAGGTCAACTGTTGCGGCGGCAGCTTCCGCAGGAGAACCGAACAGACGATTTTCAAGATGAGCCGCTCTGGCGCCGGTTGAATCTGCTGTTGCTCGAACAATTAGATCAGACAGCGACCGTCGTGATTGTACCGATGACGTTGACGAATCCCGATTATTTTGAGGAAATCGTGGGGATTTTAAGAACAAAGGGACATCAAGTACGTCACGTGACGTTGATGGCGAGTCCGGAAACCGTCAGACGCCGGTTGCGAAGCCGCTTCGAGCGCGGACAGTCATGGGGCGGTAAACAAGTCGAGACCCGGTTACGTGAATTGAAACATCCGTTTTTCTTAAACCACGTTGATACGGACGGTATGTCAAAACATCAAATCGTTGATGTCATCGGATTATTATGCGATATCCGATTATAGCCGCCTCGCAGGCCGAGACAGGATTGAAACTACCGGATTGAGGGAAATAAAGGTGTGATGCGAAACGTTTGTCTCGCCTCAGATCTTTATTTTTTTAGATTTAAGTAGGAGGGCTTCATGAACATGAAACAATGGATGACTGAAAAACTAGGGAGACAGCTGATGGCCGTTTTTTACAGCGTGTTTGCCTGGAGTGTACTCACATCCGTCGCCAGTTATCTGTACATCGACAATTCGGCTGGTCAGACGAAGGAACAAGTACTTGCTCAATTGCAACAAACCCAATGGTTCTGGTTTTTGAACTTATTGATTTTTCTTTTATGTTTATTATTCATCGTCCGTCCACTGATTGGTCGGTTGACGATGCAGTTACACGAACTGAACATCAAAAGTCAACGTCTAGCAGAAGGGAAATCGATTTCGCTTGAACATGATATTCCAGTCGAAAATGAAGTCGGTCAATTGACGGCGTCCTTTTATCAGATGGCACGTTCGATTTCGTCACAACATACGGAACTGTCGCGAAAAAATCAGTTGATGGAACATAATCAAGATGCGCTTAAAAGTAAACAAACGGAACTTGAACAGGCACTTGAAGTCACCCGTTCGAATGAACTGCATTTACAAGATCGAAACGAACTGATTGAAACGCTTGCTTCGAAGGAAAGCTTGTTCGATTATTCTTCGGTCATCAGTACGATCGTCCGACTGACGAAAACGGAGTTCGGTGCCTTGTTGTTAATTAAAAACAATGAGATTTCCTCCGTCGTCCCTAAGGAAATGACTGCAGAGCAACAAGAAAGCTTGAAAACAGAATCGTTGTTACTCAAACGGGTCATGATTTCAAAAGAGATGGCAAACTCTTCGAAAAAGGTAGCAAATGATGAGTTGATCGGTTTTCCGTACTATATTTATGAAGCTGTCATTCCCATCATGGACCCGGCGAAGGAAGAATTGATTGCGTGTCTGTATTTAGCCCGGTTCGATCAAGCGTTTAAAGAAAAAGAATTGATTGAACTGGAGTCCTTCTCCAAACAAATTGCCATTTCGCTGATGCGGATGTCGTTGTATGAACAGATGGAATACGAGCGCAAGGAAACAGCGCAGTTACTCAATTCCGTCCGGGAAGCCATTTTGTATATCAAACATGACGAAAAAACGATTCTTGGGAATCAAGCTTTGTTTGACATCTTTGAGTCGCTTCAGATCGAAGAAGAAAATGATTCGATGACGTTTCTTGAAGTAAGACCGGAAACGATGTTTGAGCAGGTCGACCAAAAAGAAGCGTTCGAAGCCTACTTTGAAGAAGTGTTGTCGGGGAAGATTCCGGAGGGGATGTTCTCCTTATCGATTGATCAAGGTCAATATTTCATTCAAGTCTATGCGGAAGAAATCATGCTTAGTCAAGAAGCGAAAGGAACGATTCTCGTTTTCCGTGATGTCACGGCAGAGACGGAAGTCGACCGGATGAAATCGGAACTCGTCTCGACGGTGTCGCATGAATTACGGACGCCACTCTCGTCGATTTATGGGTTCACGGAACTGATGCTGAAACGAAAACTCGATCCCGAACGAAACAAACGGTATTTGCAGACGATTCATGATGAATCCAAACGCCTGACGGATCTTGTCAGTGATTTTTTGAATGTCCAACGGATGGAGTCAGGCAAACAGTCGTATGATAAAGAAGTGTTTGATCTCGTCGATACGGTCAAAGAACAGACCCGTTTTTATCAGGTCGCGACGGAACAACATCGTCTCCAACTGGATATCGATGAGAGCCATGAATTTTTAGTCAATGCCGATAAAAACAGTATGAAACAATTGATCGGGAACTTAGTCAGTAATGCGATCAAATATTCACCGGATGGTGGAGATGTCGTCATTTCCTTGACGCACCATCACAATCAGATTGAGTTGAGTATTCGTGATTTCGGGTTAGGGATTCCAAGTAGTGCGATGCCACACCTGTTCAGTAAATTTTACCGTGTCGACAATTCCGACAGTCGTAAAATCGGCGGAACAGGCTTAGGTCTATCGATCTGTAAGGAAATCGTCCGGGCGCACGATGGGAACATCGATGTCGAGTCGATCTTAGGGGAAGGAACGGTCTTTAAGGTTCTCTTACCAAGCGTGTCCGATACATTGATTGAAATGGATTAAACGGTTAAACAAGATGGAACAGGCAGACAGGGAGGAATCGTCCCGTCGCCTGTTCCTTTTTTTATTCTGAACGAGTAAAGTGACCCTTCTCATAGGGAACAGCTGATCAAGAAAAGGCGTCTTAATCCGATTTAATCCGATTTCTCGAAACATTTCGTGACGAATCGACGGTTTTCCTTGCAAAACGTTTCAGATATGCAGGGATTGTTGGTCATAAATGACTCTAGATATAGTGGGATTATAGAAAAACACCACAAGATTTAGGGAGAGATGAAGATGCAATTGCAGACGTTATACGAACAGGTCATTCAACATCCGTCATCCGATGAAATCCAGGAAAATGCCAATGTCGACGGGAAAACACCTCTTGCGAAACTAAATCGGATTGCAAGTACAGCAGCAAAGCAGATGATGCAGGACCTGTTGCTGTCAGCGGAGGTGAAACAAGCAGTAGACGACAACCTCATTTATATTCACGACGCCGATTATTATGTAACCGGGACGACGACTTGTGTCCAATTACCACTCGGGCGTTTGTTGACGACAGGATTTGACATGGCCCACGGGACGATCCGTCCGGCGCAAGACATTCGGTCCGCTTTAGCGCTCGCCGCAATCATCATGCAGGCGAACCAAAACATGCAGCATGGGGGACAATCCTATCCGATGTTTGACTATGATCTAGCACCATTCGTCGAAAAAACGTTTCAGCGTCAGCTCAAAAAAATCCGTGTTTTAGTTCCGAAATGGTCGAATCGTCAAAAACGGGCGTATGCGATGTCGGAAACGTATGAGATGACCTATCAAGCGTGCGAAGCGTTTATTCATAATACGAATTCGATGCATTCACGAGGCGGTGGACAAGTCCCGTTCATCTCCATCAACTACGGGACCGATACGTCCGTCTTTGGGCGATTGTTGATCCGGGCATTACTGGAAGCGACGAAAGCCGGACTTGGGAAAGGCGAAACACCGATTTTTCCGATCCAAATCTTTAAGGTCAAAGCCGGTGTCACGTTCCATCCGACTGATCCGAACTATGATTTGTTTCAACTCGCGACAGAAGTGACGGGGAAACGGCTGTTTCCGAATTTTGCTTTTTTAGATGCGCCCTTTAATCGATCGTCCAGTGGCGCACCGGAAGAAGAAGTAGCATATATGGGGTGTCGGACCCGAGTCTTTGAAAACCGTCAAGGTCCAGCATCCGTCGTTGGGCGTGGGAATCTTTCCTTTACGAGCTTGAATCTCGTTCGGTTGGCATTGATGACGCAAAGTCTGGACCGGATGTTCGCCCTTGTATCGACCTACACACATTTGATCTGTGAACAATTACTCGAACGGTATCAATATCAAGCAGATCGGACAGCAGAGGAATTTACTTTTTTATATCAACATGTTTGGCTGGATGGGCAGACGTTAGCACCATCTGATCGCGTCGAACCGGTATTGCGGCAAGGGACGTTATCGGTTGGGTTCATTGGTTTGGCGGAGGCCTTGATCGTCCTGACCGGTCACCATCACGGAGAAGCGGAGCTTGCTCACCGGATTGGTCAAGCCTTGATTGAGACGATGCGTACGGTCGTCGATCAATATGGCGAAAAAACCGGGCTGAATTTTTCATTACTCGCGACACCAGCGGAAGGATTATCAGGAAAGTTCACAGCGCAGGATTTGAAGACGTTTGGGTCCATCGACCGGGTGACCGATAAACCGTATTATACGAACTCGTTCCATCTCCCGGTCGACGCACCGGTCACCATCCGCGAGAAAATCCGGCTGGAAGCACCTTTTCACGCGTTATGTAACGGTGGTCATATTACCTATGTCGAGACGGACGGTGCGTTAGCGGGAAATCGAGAGGCAATCGAAGAAATCGTCCGACTAATGGCAGCGTCGGGAATGGGGTATGGTTCGATCAATCATCCCATCGACCGGTGTCTGACCTGCCGGACGGAACAAACGATCGAGCTGAAGTGCCCCGTTTGCGGTGGTGAAGAGATTGAACGAATTCGCCGGATCACCGGCTACTTGGTCGGAACGATGGATCGTTGGAATGAAGCGAAACGGGCAGAAGAACAGGACCGGGTGCGCCATGCGACTGCTACAGATTCTCGCTGACTCGGTCGTCGATGGTCCGGGATTACGCACGGTCGTCTTTTTTGCAGGGTGTCCCCATCACTGTCCGGGCTGCCACAATCCCGATTCTTGGCTCGTCGAAGGGGGAGCTGACTACTCGGTCGCTGAAGTCGTCGAACAGATTCATATGCTCGGATCACGGCGGATTACGATTTCAGGTGGGGAGCCGTTCCTGCAACGTTCGGCTCTAGTCGAGTTGATTGCAGCGTTAGCCGGTTATGAAATCTATCTTTTTACGGGCTACACCATTGAACAGCTGCTTCGACAGGAACAGACGCAGTGGATTTTGTCACGGATCGACTGCCTGATCGACGGGCGTTATGTCCGGTCGCTCCATGATCCTTCGTTGTCGATCCGGGGCAGCACCAATCAACGGATCATTCTAAAGAACGAGCTTCGAGCATTCCTCAGCTAAAACAATCGGTCGTTTCTTCTCTAAACAACGAGAGGAAACGACCGATTGTAGGTTAAGCGTATTTTTTTTCACGTGCGGGTTCGACATGAACGACGTCTTGTTCGATCGGACGTTTCTTAATGAAGAACGATAGACCGAGCGCGAGGAGCGCAAGCAGCGTCGCGACGAAAAACGTATCGTTGATCCCTTCGACCATTGACTGGGTGATGATCGTTTGCGGGTTCGTACCCGGTGTTGCATTTGCCGTTAATTCTTTTGCATAATCGGCTGTCCGTGACGTCATGACAGAGACGAGTAATCCAGAACCAATCGCACCGGAGACTTGTGACAACGTATTGTTGAGGGCGGTCCCGTGTGGTGTCAAGTGTTGCGGAATATGGTTCAGTCCGTTCGTCATGACGGGCATCATGACCATTGAGATTCCTAAGAAGCGCAACGTATACATGATGACGAGGAATGAATAAGCGGTATCGGCTGTCAGACGACTGAAGAAGAACGTCGTCAAGACGGTCAACGACAATCCGATCATCGCGAGGATTCGGGCACCGAAACGGTCAAACAGACGACCGGTAATCGGCGACATGAACGCCATGACGAGCGCGCCGGGCAACATCAACAACCCGGAATGAAACGGGGAGATTCCCCGAATCGTCTGGACGTAGATTGGCATCAGAATCATCGCCGAGAACATCGACATGTTCAGGACCATCGAGATGCCTTGCGATAAGGCGAACATCGGATACTTAAAAATCCGGAATTCAAGCATCGGCTCATCCAACCGGAATTGGCGTATAATAAACGAGGTCAGACTGATGACGCCGATTGCGAGTGTTCCGATGACCGTCAGAGAGCCCCAACCAGCTGATCCGGCAGAACTGAAGCCGTAAAGCAAACCACCAAAACCAAAGCTTGATAAGACAAGTGACAATTGGTCGAGACGGAGTGTGCTCGTGATCGTTTCTTTTTTTAATAAGAAGAAGCCGATGACAAGGACGAGTAGGGAAATCGGTGTGACGATATGGAACAGCATCCGCCATTCGTAATGCTCAAGAACCCATCCGGATAAAGTCGGACCGATTGCGGGTGCAAACGTGATGACAAGACCAAAAATCCCCATGGCTTGCCCCCGTTTTTCGATTGGAAAACCATTTAAGAGGACATTCATCAATAAAGGCATCATGATGGCTGAACCGGAGGCCTGTAACATTCGGGAACCGAGTAAGGTCGGAAACAGGTCGGCCTGTCCGGCAAGAATCGTCCCGATTGAAAAAAGTCCCATCGCCGTCAAGAATAATTGACGGGTCGAAAATTTTTGGACGAGGTAGGCTGACGTCGGAATCATGATTCCGTTGACCAACATATAACCGGTCGTCAGCCATTGTGCGGTGCTCGCTTCGATATTAAAGGATTGCATGATGGAGGGTAAGGCAATGTTCAATAGCGTCGAGTTGAGGACGGCGACGAATGCACCGGCCATTAAGACGGCTAAGATTAAATAAAGGCGAGATGATTGCTTGGTTGATTGCATTTCGTTATGCTCCTTTTGTACAGTAAGTCTACTTTGTTATACACTGATTCTACAACTTAGTCATTCTATCGTCTGAAGCAACTGATTACAAATTATTTGCTTTGTGAAATAGTCGAGAACACTCGTGAATTCAGTCGTGAGATGAATCGGCTTCGAACAAAAGATGGCTTTAGCCGTCCCGATTATTCGACATTTCCAACCCCTTGCGGATCAACTCATAAACTGCTCCGGCAAAGGATGGAATCTATTTTTCTACACTAAAATAATATGTGACCGCTGAAAATGAGGTCACTTCAAGAAAAGGACACGATTATGAACCCAAAAAAGAAACAACTCTTAGATGCCGCCTATCAATTATTCGTCTCAAAAGGGTACCAGTCGACTTCGATTCAAGACATACTCGATCAAAGTGTCGTCTCAAAAGGAACCTTTTATAATTATTTTTCCTCGAAAAATGAACTGTTCATCGATGTTTTCAACACGGTGTTCGAAAAGATGCGCACTGCGCGGAAGGAAATTTTAGTCGGACGGGATGTCTCGGATTACGAGACCTTTATCCAACAAGGGAATTGTTACCTTGAACTGATGCAAAAATACAAACTGTATACGCTGTTTGAAGAGGCGATTGCTTCGAATGAAAAAGAATTAAAAGCGTTCATGGAAAATAATCGTCTGCTCGAAATCGAATGGACGTACCATCGTCTCCGTGACTTGTTTGGTGAAGCGAAGACCCCGTATCTCCTCGATCTTGCCGTCATCTACACCGGAATGTTGCAATATGCGATGTATTTCTTCCGCCAATCCGAACGAAACACCCAGCCGGAACGCGTCGTCCGGTACGTCTTCAATCGCCTGACCCATCTTGTCGAAGATGTCAGTCGCACGGAGGAACAATTGATTCCGCCCCGCTTTTTATCAGTCTGGCTCGACCGCCCGCAAGATGAGGTCGTCATCCGGAAAGACCTGTTTGAGAAGACGAATGCGCACATGAAACGTCTGATCACGTTGTCTCCGATTTCAGAAGCATCAAAAGTAGCCCATGATGAAGTGCTCGATTTCATTTATGAAGAGTTACTCGAACGCAAGAAACCAAAAATACACTTGTTACGGCGCGCACTGGAGACGCTGGCGGAAGATCCGATCTTCCACGGACAGGAAATCATGGTCCGCTACCAAGACATGGTCGATGAGATCGTTCAAATTCGGATTCTGACCCAATAAGTGTTGCCGCAGTCAGGAAATCAGATTATGATAACCAAATGTATCTTACACGAATCAATTAGAAGAAATGAGGAATTCAATGTTTTCACAATGGAGAAAAGAATGGGTCTTACAACCAAAAGCCGATATGTTGTCTGGCATCGTAGTTGCGTTAGCACTCGTTCCGGAAGCAATCGCCTTCTCATTAATCGCGGGTGTGAATCCGATGGTCGGTTTGTATGCTTCGGTCATCATTGCCATCATCATCTCGATTGCGGGTGGACGACCAGGGATGATCTCAGCCGCGACGGGAGCGATGGCACTTGTCGTCGTTCAACTCGTCAAAGATCATGGGGTCGATTATTTATTGGCGGCGGGAATTCTTGCAGGTGTGTTCCAAATCCTGTTAGGCGTTTTAGGCGTCGCGAAATTACTCCGGTTCATACCGCGTGCCGTCATGGTCGGATTCGTCAATGCGTTAGCGATCTTGATTTTTTCCGCCCAGTTGCCCCAGTTTGAAGGGCAAAACTGGATTATGTACGCGATGGTTGCGGCGTCCCTTGCCATCATCTTGATTTTTCCCCGGTTTACGAAAGTGATTCCGGCACCACTCGTCGCGATTACGATCATGACCGTCTTGACGGTCTTCTTGTCACTTGATACACGTGTCATCGGTGATATGGGACAGATTTCGGCTTCATTACCAAGCTTTTTCTTACCGAATGTACCGTTTTCGCTCGAAACGCTTCAAATCATTTTCCCTTATGCGTTATCACTGGCCTTTGTTGGTTTGATTGAATCGTTACTAACGGCTCGGATCGTCGATGAGATGACGGATACGACGTCAAACAAAGCGACGGAGTCACGTGGACAAGGAATCGCCAACATCGTGGCGGGATTCTTTGGCGGGATGCCAGGCTGTGCGATGATCGGTCAATCGGTCATCAATGTCACATCAGGTGGCCGGGGACGACTATCGACGTTTACAGCAGGTGCCTTTTT
This sequence comes from Exiguobacterium antarcticum DSM 14480, assembly GCF_000685865.1. Taxonomy (GTDB): domain Bacteria; phylum Bacillota; class Bacilli; order Exiguobacteriales; family Exiguobacteriaceae; genus Exiguobacterium_A; species Exiguobacterium_A antarcticum. The sequence goes on from NZ_JMKS01000005.1 coordinate 650,273, forward strand.
AATGCTGTTGATGGTGACGATGAATGATTTACTGATGACGATCCCAATGGGGGCACTCGTCGGTGTGATGTTCTTCGTGTCGTACGCGACGTTTGACTGGGGATCCTTTAAGATGTTGAAGAACTCACCGAAAAGTGATTCTGCCGTCATGCTGGCGACGGTTCTCGTGACGGTGCTGACGGATGATTTATCAATCGGCGTACTCGTCGGAATTTTACTTGCCGCCATTTTATTTGCATCAAAAATCTCACGAATCGATGTCAAACGACAGATCGACGATTCAACCGTCGTCTATGCCATCAACGGTCCGATTTTCTTTGCTTCGACGACGACGTTCGTCGAACAGTTTGATCTAATAGCGGACCAAGCGTACGAACAGGTTGTTCTTGATTTCACGAAAGCCCATCTGTTTGACGATTCGGCGACGGAAGCGATTGAGACCATTGTTCTCAAGTATCAGGCAGCAGGCATCAAAACAGAACTCGTCGCATTAAATGAAGAATCGCAGGCGTTGGTTGACCGGTTAGCCCGTCGTATTGCCTGACCGAGAGCCGTTCCGAACATGAATTCGGACGGCTCTTTTTTTCGTGAAAGCAGACTCGGCAGAAGACTTTTCGGTATACTGGAAAAAAAGGGGGAAATGATCATGAAATGGTTTCGATTTGAGCAAGACGGCCGGGCACGTATCGGGGTGGAGGAGGCAGGACATCGGTATGACGTGACGCCGCAAGTCTATACGGATTCATTACTCGAAGTCATCGTTCGCGGATTCGAGATGGATGTGGATTTAGATGTAGCTCCACGCTTAACGGATCATGTCCGTTTGCTCGCACCTTACTTACCACCACGTAACGTGATTTGTGTCGGAAAAAACTATGCCGATCATATCAAGGAGATGGATACGGCAGGGGCAGGGAAGTTCGTCTTATTCACAAAAGCACCAAGTTCAATCGTCGGTCCATTTGACCCGATCGAACGCCATGCTGATCTGACGCAACAACTTGATTATGAGGGGGAACTTGCGATCATCATCGGGACGACGGGACGTGATTTGACACCGGAAAATGCGCTTGAGCATGTATTTGGCTACAGTATCATCAATGATGTGACGGCACGGGATCTGCAAAAAGAACATGTGCAATTTTTCCGTGGTAAATCACTCGACGGTTTTTGTCCGTTTGGTCCGGTCATCGTGACGGAAGATGCTTTTGATCCGGCAGACGTATTAGTCGAGACACGGGTGAACGGTGAACTCCGTCAGTCGGGTTCGACGAAATTGATGCTGCGAGATGTCGTCACGATTCTGACCGAAGTGTCGCGCGGGATGACTCTTGAAGCAGGAGATGTCATCGCAACGGGGACACCGGCCGGCGTCGGACACGGAATGAAGCCTCCGGTCTATCTTCAAGACGGAGATGTCATCGATGTATCAATCGAAGGAATCGGACATCTGCAAAATCAAGTCAAAGCCTGAAAATGAATACCGGGTGACCATCTTGTTTAAAACCGCTCAGGGGATGAGCGGTTTTTTTTGTGTAAACGGTCATCATATGACCGTTTTTGGTGTATAATAGACGTATAAGAGGACATTATTGTCGAAAAAAGTCACATTTTGAAGGTTTTTTGACGAAAAACATAAAAAGTTGAACGATTTTGATTGATTTTTAAATGTAAACGCTTTATATTAAAGATGCGGAGGGAAACCAATGTTAACGAAAAAACGCCATCAACTGATTCTTGAGTTATTGGCTCGAGAAGAAGTCGTCAAAATGCAGACGATCGTCGATCAGACGGGAGCCAGTGAATCCACGATTCGCCGAGATTTATCACAGCTGGAAGCAGCGGGACATCTTCGACGGGTTCATGGCGGGGCGACCGCCAATCACTTGCAAATTGATGAACCGAGTTATTTCGAGAAAAGTGATCGTTTCGTTGAAGAAAAGGACCGGATTGCCCAAGCAGCTGCCGACTTGATCGAAGACGGAATGTACGTTTATCTCGATGCGGGAACGACGACACTTGCCATCGTTCCTTACCTCGAACAAAAGGCGATTACAGTCGTAACGAACAGTCTTCCTCTAGCGAATACATTACTCTATCACCGTATCCCGACGTTCGTCGTCGGAGGGCAACTCAAGCATTCGACGCAAGCACTGGTTGGTTACAACGCACGTGAAGGAATGTTGATTTACCATTTTGATGTCGCATTTCTTGGGATGAACGGTGTTCATCCGACCCAAGGATTCACGACGCCGGATCCGGAAGAGGCACTCGTAAAGAAGACAGCGATTGAGTTGGCAAAAAAGTCTTACGTATTAGTCGATGAGACGAAGTTGGATGAAATCAGTTTTAGTCGGGTCGCTTCATTGCGAGCGGCGACGATCATCACGACGACATCGAGCGAACAAGAAGCGAAATACAGTCAATATACAGAGGTGGTGAACGCGAAATGATTTATACACTGACATTGAACCCATCGATCGATTATTATGTCACGTTGCCGGTATTTGAAGCCGGTCAGGTCAACCGTGTCGAACAAGCCGAAAAAGTGGCGGGTGGAAAAGGGATCAACGTCTCACTCGTCCTGAAGAATTATGAGGTCGAAACAGAGGCACTCGGATTTTTAGGAGGAAGCACCGGGCAGTTCATTCGCAATGAACTGGAAAAACAAGGTGTCTTGACAGCCTTTACGCCGATTGCTGATGAGACACGGATTAACGTTAAAATCCGTGCTGATCAGGAATCAGAACTCAATGCAGCGGGACCAAAAATTCAAGAAGATGAATTAAACGCGTTACTGGCAGCATTCGAGACGATGCAGGCAGGCGACATCGTCGTCTTTGCCGGCAGCATCCCAAGCAGCTTACCGCAAGATTTATATCGAAAGATTGCCGAAGTCTTGACCAAACGTGGTGTCAAGTTCGCCGTCGATACGACAAAAGAAGCGATGCTTGAAGTATTGCCGCTTGGTCCATTCATGATCAAACCGAACCATCACGAATTAGGAGAGATTTTTGATGTCGAGATTACGTCAAAAGAAATGGCGGTCCCTTATGCCCAACAACTCGTTGAGCGGGGCGCAGAAAACGTCATCATCTCCTTTGCAGGGGACGGCGCGTTACTCGTCAATAAACAAGGAGCTTACACGGCGAACACACCAGCCGGAAAGCTGATCAACTCTGTCGGTGCAGGGGATTCCCTTGTCGCAGGCTTCGTTGCCAGTCACGCGCTCGGCCGACCGCCGGAAGAAGCTTTCCGGTACGCTGTCACGACAGGCAGTGCGTCCGCTTATGCATTCGGATTATGCACGAAAGAAGATATCGATCGTTTACTGACAGACGTCCAAGTCGTTGAACTCATTCAATCATAAAAAGGAGTGACTCACTCATGAAAATTACAGATCTTTTGACACGTGACACGATCAAACTCGATTTACGTTCATCTACGAAAGCAACCGTCATCGACGAGCTTGTCGATGTCCTCGATCGGGCCGGGAAATTAAATGACCGTTCGGCTTACCGCGAAGCCATCTTGGCACGGGAAGCACAAAGCACGACTGGACTCGGCGAAGGAATCGCCATTCCTCACGCGAAGACGGCAGCTGTTAAATCACCAGCCATCGCCTTCGGTCGTTCAACGGGAATCGATTACGAAGCACTCGACGGACAACCAAGTCGCCTGTTCTTCATGATTGCAGCTGGTGAAAATGCGGATAACGCTCACCTCGAGACATTATCGAAACTGTCCGTCTACCTGATGGACATGAAGTTCCGCGACACGCTTCTCTCCGCCCGTTCGGAAGATGAAGTCATCGCCGCAATCGAAGCAAAAGAACGAGAAGAAGAAGGCCCGGTCGATGTCTCTTCACCAGCCGTCGCCAAAGACGCGCCGTATATCCTTGCCGTAACAGCATGTCCGACCGGCATCGCCCATACGTACATGGCAGCCGATGCCCTCCGTCAAAAAGCGGAAGAGATGGGTGTGCGGATCAAAGTCGAGACAAACGGTTCGACCGGGGTTAAAAACGGTCTAACAAGTCAAGACATCCAGGACGCAACAGCAATCATCGTCGCTGCGGATAAAGCCGTCGAGATGGATCGCTTCAACGGAAAACACGTCGTCGAAGTTCCCGTCGCTCAAGGAATCCGTAAACCAAAAGAATTGATTGACCGCGCCGTCAAACAAGATGCGCCGATCTATAAAGGCAGTGGTTCAAGTGACAGTTCAAAACCGGCGCGTGGCGGTTTCTACAAACATTTGATGAGTGGGGTTTCCGCGATGTTGCCACTCGTCGTCGCCGGTGGTCTGTTGATCGCGATCAGCTTCTTCTGGGGCATCAACTCTGCTAATCCGGATGATCCATCGTACAACGAATTTGCCGCCCAACTGATGTCGATCGGTCAGGCTGCATTTGGTCTCTTGATTCCGATTCTTGCCGGATTCATCGCGATGTCGATTGCCGATAAACCAGGTCTTGCACCAGGTTTGATTGCCGGTTTCCTCGCAAGCCAAGGGAACGCTGGTTTCCTCGGTGGATTGATCGCTGGTTTCCTTGCTGGTTACGTTGTCCTTGTGCTTGTTAAAGTCTTACAAGGTCTTCCAAAAGCACTCGAAGGTATCAAACCGGTCTTACTTTACCCATTACTTGGATCGTTCATCACGGGAATGATCATGTTGCTTGTCATCAACGAACCAATCGCTGCCTTCATGACGTGGTTGACGGATTCGCTCAACGGTCTCAGTGGTGGAAACGCCATCCTGCTCGGTATGCTCGTCGCTGCGATGATGGCGATCGACATGGGTGGTCCAATCAACAAAACAGCTTACGTTTTCGGTACAGCCGCTCTGACAGCAGGAAACACGGAAGTCATGGCAGCCGTCATGGCAGGTGGTATGGTTCCACCACTTCTCGTGGCCTTCTCTTCAACATTATTCGCACGTAAGAAATTCACACCACAAGAACGTGAAGCGGGTATCGCAGCGTACGCAATGGGTGCTTCATTCGTCACGGAAGGTGCAATTCCATTCGCAGCAGCCGATCCACTTCGGGTTATCCCGGCAAGCGTCATCGGTTCAGCCATCGCCGGTGCGCTCACAATCGTCTTCGGTGTGTTGCTTCCGGCACCACACGGCGGTGTATTCGTCTTCCCACTACTTGACGGACCATCCGGCACACTGATGGCTGTTCTCAGCTACGCTGGTGCAATCCTTATCGGAGCACTCGTCGGTGCCGCAATCCTCTCGATCTTGAAAAAACCGCTTGTCGATCAAGAAGTTGCGAAAAAAGAAATGACTTCAGGTGCGGGCACGAAAGCATCATAATCGATTGTTTTGATCTCAAAATCACTCCAGATTGTCTTGGAGTGATTTTTTAATTGCCTTTTAAGGGTATTAGAGCAAGAATAGGGGACGTATCTACAATATGAAGGAGGTTCGTATATGGGCGGTCAGTCTTTACAAATCGGACCACGTACCATCAAAACAGGCCTGGCAGTCATATTGGCTTTGATTATCAGTGACTTGTTTAATTTAAGCCCAATCCTACCTGCGATTTCAGCAGCGACCACATTATTACCGTCCGTGTATCAAACATGGAAACAATTTCTCGAGGAAGCAGAAGCCAATTTGATTGGTGCCTTCTTGACGCTTGTCTCGCTCTGGATTTTAGGCGATAATCCGGCCAATCCGCTCGCAATCGGCATTGTCATCATGGCAGCGATCTCGATTTTACTGGCTTTTGGCTTCGGACGGACGATTCCCCACGTTGTCTTGATGATCATCGTCATCCTGGAGAGTGTCGAAGGGGCGACCGATCCGTTGTGGCAAATCGTCTTGATTCGTTACTTACTCGTGATGCTCGGAATCAGCTGTGCGCTGGGCGTCAACGCCCTGATCTTCCCACCGCGTTACGGCAATGTCTATTATCAAAAGGCCTCAAAATTGTTTGAAAAATTGCTTGTCGTGACCCGGGCGATTGCCTTTGAAGGAAAAGTCACACCGTATCGTTCAGCCATCGATAAGATGAGTCGCTCGATGCTTGAGACAAAGACACTGTTCAATTTACACCGGGAAGAAATTCGCGGATCGCGGCAACGGCATGTCTCGTTGTTACGCAACTTGATCATCCTGCAACATATGCAATCGTGTCTCGAACGAGGTGTCGCGACGGCAGAACGATTCCGCGAACGGGAGCAGGCGCTCTCCAAAATCGCGGACGATCTCCGGAGCGAATTATTTTACCATGTCATGCATATCGCACAACGTCAGGAAAAAGTTTTGTTGACGTACGATTTGTTACTGACGGAAGAACCACTCGCGATGGAGGATCTTGTCAAAGAAAACATTGCCTTCGTCAAACATTCCTTCTTGGACCGCGATGAGCTTGAGGAAGAACTGATCATGGAAATTCTGCCGATCGTCGTCGCGATGAACGAATGGATCCAGGAACTGGAACTGTTTGAAAAACGGCTTAACGGAGCACTCCGGCGGCACGTCACATCACTTTCAATCGAACAAAAATCCGTTCGGGATAAAACATTTAATCGCTTTAAACGGAAAAAAGCGATTGACGAAAGTAAAAAGTAAGCGTATAGTCCTTCTTAACAGCACTTTAGTTGCTAACAGCATAACAGCATAACAGAATGAAAGAAGTTGGACGAAGACGAAACCGAAGTAGAAACAATCTCCCTGTTTCAGAGAGCACGTGGCGCTGCGAACGTGTACACAGATTGAATCGAATTACAGTTTCCGAGTCTCTTGCCATGCAAGCGGAGAAAACCGTTATCCCGTAATCAAGTGATCTATGTCTACGTAGATTATCAGGGTGGTACCGCGGCCTTTCGTCGTCCCTGTCGAACATCTTTGTTCGGCAGGGACTTTTTGTTGTTCATCTACTAACAAGGGGGAAATTCATATGTCAACACCAATCATTCCAAGTCACTTACGACCACACGTCGCACCACAGCACTACGAGGATTACACGCCAACGGATCATGCGGTCTGGCGTTACGTCATGCGACTCAATTTAAATACATTACAAGATACGGCACATCCGGCATACCTTGAAGGACTAGCCGCATCGGGCATTAGTCCGGAACGGATTCCGGATGTCCGTGATATGACGGCGAAGTTAAGCCGTGGCGGATGGGGGACGGTTGCCGTTGACGGTCTGATTCCGGGTGTCGCCTTCTTTGATTTCCAAGGTCATGGCTTGTTGCCGATCGCAACCGACATCCGGAAGGTCGACAACATTCTCTACACACCAGCACCCGACATCTTACACGAAGCAGCAGGTCATGCGCCGATCCTGATGAATCCAACATACGCGGAATTTGTCCGCCGGTTCGGTGAAATCGGAGCGCATGCCTTTAACCATAAAGCCGAGCATGATGTCTTCAAGGCATTAAAAAAATTAACGATCGTCAAAGAAAGCCCGTTTTCGACAGCAGCAGACGTCGAACAGGCAGAAGTCGCACTCGCTGAAACCCGGACGCATGTCACCGGTATCTCGGAAGCCAATGAAATTTCGCGTCTCTTCTGGTGGACGGTCGAATTTGGTCTCATCGGTGACATCAACAATCCGCAAATCTACGGTGCCGGTCTTCTGTCATCGGTCGGCGAAAGCCGGCATTGTCTGACGGATGCCGTCACAAAACATCCGTTTTCGCTTGAGAAAGCACTGGCAACGAAACACGACGTGACGAGCATGCAAAAGGAACTGTTTGTTTGTGAATCGTTTGAACAGCTCCGTGAGGCGTTAGAAGAATTCGCCCAGACGATGTCATACGTTCGCGGCGGGATTCACGGTCTGACGAAAGCCGTCGAGTCGGGCAACTTGTCGACGTTGGTCTTTGATAGTGGTGTCTCGCTCGTCGGTGTACCGGATACACACGAAATCCATGAATCCCTGCATCTCGTCAAACTGACCGGTCCGACGGCGCTTGCTGCTAAAGGTAAAGTCATGACAGGACAAGGGCTTGCCGATCATCCGGAAGGCTTTACGTTATTACACGGACAGGAACTAAATGAAGTGTTGTTGCAAGTGAAAGTCGGCGAACAGCTGGACTGGAAAGAAGGTTCGGTTCAGGTGACGGGACAAATCTCCGCAATCCAGAACGTCAACGGCCACCGTGCGCTCGTCATCTTGGAAGATGCGCAGGTGACAAAAGATGGAGAAACGGCAACGATGAGCCGGATGGAGTTGATTGTCGGTGAGATCACGTCAGCTTTCCCGGGAACGGAAGTCGAAGCATTGAAACCAATCCCGGAAACGGTCGAATTTGACCGGATCGAGCGACCATTGACGGCAGCAGATCCAATTTTTGAAGCAGTTCGGGAAATACGGGAAGGGCGGGCCGACCGTCAAGTGTTGCCCCAACTAATTGATCAGACCCTTAGCCAACTGCCGGATGCGTGGTTATTGCGCCTCGAGTTACTCGAACTGGCGGATGAAGTCGATCAAACACGTCTGATTGCCGATCTTGACCGTCTGAAACAGACGTCAAAAGAACGCGAGGAATTAATCAGCCGGGGAATCCGATTGGTCGATCGCGTGCGATGAACGTATCGAGAAATCTCCTGAAACCTGTTAGAATGGAAACCGTGTGAAAGTGAAACGGAACAGGGGAGTGATCGATTTGAAACAACCAAATTATTATCAGGACGTCAAACAGTTCCATCAGACGTTTCGTCATCCGGGGGCGGAGCGCCCGACACCGATTCCACTGGAACGTGGAATCAAACGGGCGACGTGGACGGTAGAAGAAGCGGCTGTCGAGTTTCTGCATCAATCGTCGCGCGACGAAAAAGAATTTTTAGCGGCAATTGAAGTATTAAAAGCGGGGATCGATCGAGCCGTTGAAAAGTCCCTGAACGAAACCTATCCAACGAACGAGGTCGAACAGCTTGTTGGTCAGGGAGATGCCTTGACGGACGCACTTTACTTCATCATGGGGAGCTTCGTCGAGGCGGGACTTGAGCCTGGACCACTCTTCGAAATCGTCCAACAAGCGAATATGGCGAAACTTGGTCCAGACGGTCAACCGATCTTCCGGGAATCGGATCAAAAAGTCATGAAACCGGCTGGCTGGTTACCACCGGAACCACAGCTCGAAGCGGAAGTCTTGCGGCAAATGCAGGAAAAAGCATAAAAAAAAGGCTCATCACCATAACACGTGGTTGCTATTTTAACGACCAAGCTCAAGGCGCAATCTCAAAAAGAATCGTTCGAGGTTTCGGTAGCCATAACCACGACGTTTAATGAGCTTAATCTTATTGTTCGTCCCTTCCATTTTCCCATTCGATAGTGTCGATACAATGGTTTGACGCATCGCTTCTTCACGGCCACGAATCGCTTTCGCGATTTTCGCAAGAGGTCCGCATGGATGAAATTGATAACGTTCCAGCCAGTCTTTCAGTCTTCGGCATGCCTGCCCGTCGCACGTTGCTTTCAACACATATCGAATATGTTGGAGTCCTTGATAAAGATCCCGGGTAAACGAGTCTTCTAGAATACAAGAATGGGCGACCTCTCGATCTTCAAGAGCCAATGCTTCCGGACGACAAGCGAGAGCACGATCAATCACACGAACATGATGATGGCGTCTTGCCTCGTTCAAAAAACGACGCCGGCGGCGAAGAGCATCCGTAAAGAACTGGATGAGATGAAAACGATCCAGCACATGCGCTGCATTCGGGAAGACACGAGTAGTTGCCTTCGCCATCGCAGGTGCAAAATCACTGACGACAGAACGAACATCTCCCAGTACACCTTGAAGCGCAGCCGTAATCGCCGATACGTCCCGGCCCGGGACGATAGACAGAAGACGTCCAGTCTTGGCATCAAGAACGATCGTCGCATAGTGGTGTCCTTTTCTCGTGGCGAACTCATCGACGAGGATGTGTGTCGCCTGTCCCACTGTATCCACTGAAGCGTACTGATAAAACCACCGTTCCACAGTCGTATAAGGAAGTTCATATTCATGCGCAACATCTGAAATTGTCCGGCCATGGCACCGTTCTGTGATGCCTTTTCGGAACACTTCGGTAGAAGTACGGACGAGTCCGAGACCGTAGTCATATACGAACGTCAAATCACAAGAGAGGCATCTTTGACGTGGGACATCCAGTTCGATCCACAAGGCACCGACTCCCCACGCATGACCGTGTCGAAAACGACGACGCTTTTTCGAATGCAGGATGGTCTTTTTTTCGCATAGCGGACAAGGGATTTCATGTGTATCAGGAATGACAGGAAATACGTGCGGTTCTTCATCGGACGACATCTGGATTTGAAAAAGGGCTGGAAGCGGAAGAATTAATTTGATAAACTGTTGGGACAAGGCGAAAACTCCAATCGTGGTTTGTCTAGACAACAATTACGATACCGGGGTTTTCGCTTTTTTTCTATGTTCGATTTAAAATCCGATGGATTTTATGTGTCAACCACACCTTATGGTGATGAGCCAAAAAAAAGGAAGCGATTCGCATCGGGAGATGCGGTTCGCTTCCTTTTTTAGTCTGTTTCAACCTGATAACGGGCTAAGGACAATTTACCCCGGCATTCAAAGACGATTCCTTCGGCTTCAAGTACCAATTGCTGTTCCTCACCGTCGAGTGAAATTTCGCCTTTTGCATTCAAGACACGATGCCACGGCAATTGTTCCGTCCGACTGAGGCTGTGAAGAATCCGAGCGACTTGGCGTGCAGCACGTGGATTTCCGGCAAGACGGGCGACCTGGCCGTATGTCATGACCCGCCCCGGCGGAATCGAACGGATGACTTGGACGACCTCCAAGGTAAACGGAATCACGGTGTTTCGTTGGTCGAGGAAATATATTGTTGAATCTTATCGTCCTCATCAAATCCAATCGTCACGTCCGTAATCCCTTGTTGGAGCCGGATTTGTAGTTCGAGCCGATCCTTGATGTCATCGGCTTCAGCAATCGTCAACGATGGATCGACTTCAATCTCGACTTCAACATGGAAATGATCGCCTTCCTTGATGACTTCAAGCTTACTGATGTCACGCACGTCGGCATCTTGCAGGATGAGACCACCAAGCCGTGCCGACATCGTCTCATCGGCTTCTCCGAGTGCACCAGCGGCATTTTGTAAAAAGACGTTACCGACGACGTAAAACATCATTAAACCAATGATGATGGATGCGACGCCTTCTGCCTGGTGGAACGGTGTCAGATGGGAGATGATGACGGCGATCATCGCGACAAGCCCACCTGCTGTTGCGACCAGATCTTCGAGGAAGACGAGTCGGGTCGCCGGTTTTGCTTGTTTCAAGGCACGGAAACTATCGAGGATCAACTTCGGACCTTTCGTCGTCAGGCGGGCATCATGTGCGATTTCTTGCATCGCCTTATAAAAGACACCACTTTCGAGGACGACACCGACGAACAGGACGGATAGTGTAATCCAAAAGCCGGTCGATTCCGTCGGTTCGATGATGTGGGCAATGCCTTCATGAATCGTTTCATATGCCATGATGCCGACGAATAAGATCGCGCCGAGCAAGACCAGATTGACGAGGCGGCCAAAGCCGTTCGGGAACCGTTTTGTCGGTGCTTTCTTACTGAGGGCGGAACCGATGAAGACAAAAAACTGATTAGCAGCGTCACCAATCGTATGCATCATCTCAGCAAACATCGCGACGTTTCCCGTTAAGACGTAAGCGACAGCTTTGATGATGGCGATGACCGTATTGACGATCGCGGCGGTCAGGGCAGAGCGATTGCCCCGTTTTAATAACGTAATGAATTCTCCCATGATGTGTCTCCTTTAGCTAACAAACTTGATTACTAATAGTAGTATGTTACACCAGATGACCTCCTGAAAACCAATTTGAACAAAAAAAGACCATCTCACCCGTGGGTGAGATGGTCCAAATGTCATGGAGTCATGTTAAATCGACTGTTTTGTTGATTTCGTTTGAGTCGTCGTTCCCAACCGCTTTTTTCAACAGTTGTTTGACGGATTTCGTCGTATTTCCTGTCTCCCAGTATTCAGCGCCTTCGGTATTCACCTTGATCAAGACGACTTTTGGATCTTCATAGGTCGTTCCGAGATAGGCTTCGTAACGTGGACTCCAGAGTTCTTTTTTACGATTGATGTCTTCGACGAATTCGGCTTTCCCGCGAATCGAGACGTACGATTTATCGACATAGGCGACGTTGACGTTCGGATTTTTAAGAATTTCATTATATTTACCTGTATCTTTTGATGTAAGGAACCAGAGATCGCCATCGAACTCGATATCCTGAGTCTGCATCGGACGTGAAACGAGTCCCTCATCTGAGACCGTCGTCAGCATCGCTGTTTCGATTTTATCGATCAATTTTTTGACCGTTTCGACGGCTTCTTGGTTTGATGTATGATTCGTTGACATGAAAAACACCTCATCCTTTAAGTTTTTGTTGCGGCTACTTTAAGAATGTTCCCTGATTTATAAATTGAAAACGTCGCCATCCGGTAAACAGGCAGTTTAATTGCATTCGATTATCAGACAGGCGTACAGTTTAGACATGAAGTCAACACTAGAGGAGAGATTACAGATGAGATTAAGTATTTTAGACCAGTCGCCGGTCTCAAAAGGACAGACGCCGTCAGAAGCTTTACATGAAACGGTTGACCTTGCGAAAGTTGCCGATGAACTCGGTTATACACGTTTATGGGTGTCGGAGCACCACTTTGCGAAGACGCTTGCCGGATCAAGTCCGGAAGTCTTAATCGCCTACATGGCAGCCGTCACGAAACAGATTCGTCTTGGTTCAGGCGGAGTGATGTTACCGCATTACAGTCCATATAAAGTCGCCGAGAACTTCCGTGTCTTAGAAGGACTTGCTCCGAACCGGATTGATCTTGGACTCGGTCGCGCACCGGGCGGTATGCCGCTTGCGACACGTGCACTTCAAGAAGGATCGTCGCCGCGATTCGGCGGTGCCGACTACGGTGCGCAACTCGATGACCTCGTCGATTACTTAAAAGACGGGGCACCGGCGGACCATCGTTTCGCGGGACTTGTCGCGACACCGGAAGTCGACACGACACCGGAAGCCTGGTTGCTTGGTTCAAGCGGTGGCAGTGCTTTGAATGCCGCGCAACGTGGATTCGGGTTCGCGTTTGCCCACTTCATCAACGGACAGGGTGGTCAAGACGTGATGGATTATTACCGTCATAATTTCATGGCGACATCGTTCAACGAGACGCCGCAGACACTTGTTTCGATTTTTGTGACGTGTGCTGAAACGACGGAAGAGGCGGAACGTTTGGCTTCGAGTCTTGATCTGTCGTTGCTCCTGCTTGAGAAAGGTGTCTCGTCAACAGGTACACCGACTCCGGAGGAAGCCGCCGCTTACCAGTACTCATTCCAGGATCAGTTCCGGATTGCCGAAAACCGGAAACGGATGATCGTCGGAAACCCGGAAGACGTCGCCCGTCAGTTGCAAAATCTCGCGGACTCTTACGGAACGGATGAAGTGATGATCGCTTCGATGATTGCTGACAAGGAAGCGAAACAACAATCACTCCGTCTGATCATGGACGCAGTCAAAGCAACAGTTTAACCTGATAAGGACGTTCATCTCAGCTTGCCGAGGTGGACGTTTTTTCTGTTTAATCAAAAACAGCCCTGGCGAGATGGGTTCTCGTTGAGGCTGTTTGAATTAAAGTGCTTTAAAACCAAGTAACTTTTGTGTCCAGTATTTTTCAGACAGGCGACTGATGCCGAGTGACGGTGTGTTGGCATGAATGAACTGATCGTTGTTCAACATGATGCCAATGTGAGTCGGGCCGGCTGCGTACGTATTTTCAAAGAAAATGATGTCTCCACGGACCGGTTGGCGTAATTTCGATAACTTTTGACCGAGGTAACCGTCATTGTTCCAGTAGCCGTTGACGTTGGTCCGGGCGACTTTGTAGCCGGCCGTGTTCAATGCATAGTTGATGAAGCCGGAACAATCGAATCCGCCGTTGACCGGACTGCTCGAACCCCAGACGTACGGTGTCCCGAGATACTGTTGTCCGATCGAGATGGCTTTTTCCATGATGCCAGACGCTGGAACCGTCGTCGTTGGCGGTGTGACCGGTGGTGTTACCGGAGCCGTGACGGAACCGGTCGTGATATAGCTTTTCGCGACATAATAATACGTCGCCCCGATTTTAATTTGGTACCAGCCAGCGTTTGTACCAGTCGTTTCACCGGACACTTGGACGCTTGCGCCATGGGCCAGTTGGGTAAAGATTGTGGCTGTCGTTGCAGGAGCCGTCCGGACGTTCAAGCCGGTTGGTGCATTGACTTTATAGGATTTTGATTGATCGACCGGTGTGACAGAGACACCTGGTGCAGGCGGGGTTTCTTTTGCCGTCGCAGAGACATAACTGGATGCGACGTAGACATTTTTCCCATCAAGTTGGATTTGGTACCAGGAATCGACTGCGCCCGTGACTTTCAAGACGGTTTTGTGTGGTAATGTTTTATAAATCTTGCCTGTCGTCGAAGCAGACAGACGGGCGTTTAATCCTTCTTTTGCATTGACTTCATATTGTTTTGACGAGTCGACCGCTTTGACGGCTGTCGAAACCGGGGGTGTGACGGGTGTCGTGACGGGTGGTTTTGAACCGGTCGTCACTGTCGATGTTTTGGCCGTGACGAGTGTCGTATGGACGAATGCCGGCTTGTTTTTGTAGTTGATTTCATACCAGTCGCCTGATTTCTTTTTGACCGTTAAATTGACGTTTTTCGCCAGTTTACCAAGCGATTTTGAAGACGTCGTCGCCTTTTCCCGGACATTGACGGCTGAGGTGTTCGTTATGTAGGTCGTAGTTGTCGGTGCTTTTGCAGGAACCGTTTTGACGTAAGCAGCGGTGATGAATGCTTTTTTCGATTGGTGGCGAATTTCGTACCATGAACCGGTTTTTTTGACTGCTGTGACGGTCGTTCCTTTTTTGAGGGTCGTAATCACAGGAGCGGAAGTAGTGGCAGCAGTCCGGATATTGACGTTGTCTGTCAAGATGAGTGTCGTTGATGCGGCTTCGACGCCTGTTGCTGAGCTGATCAGCGCAAGAGTCGTCAAAGTGAGAAATGTCTTTTTCACGTAGTGTGGCTCCCTTCCAAAATAACGAATCCAGTTCGATCTGAAATCGAATCATTGTTACCATTTTGTCATAAGAAGGATGGGATTCACCTGATTTAAAAATATATTTTTTGAGAAAGATTTTCAGTTCGTTTTCAAAAAAAAGAGGAGTTTTGCAAACGAGAATAATTTTCAATTATCCTGTACACTAAAGGTAATTTGAAAGGAGGACTTGCATGTTAAAACGGTTTTATCACTATTACATACCGCATAAACGATTGTTTTGGCTCGATTTTTCATCTGCCTTGTTCGTTGGACTGCTTGAACTGGCATTCCCACTCGCTGTCAAATGGTTCATCGACACGCTGTTGCCGGAAGGCGAGCTCAACTGGATCATTCTTGTCAGTGTCGGATTACTGGGGTTGTATGTCATCAGTACGTTGATGCAGTTCGTCGTCAACTACTTTGGTCATAAGCTCGGAATCAATATCGAGACCGATATGCGGCGTCAGTTGTTTGGACATGTCCAAAAGCAATCGTTCCGTTTTTTTGACAATACAAAAACGGGACACATCATGAGCCGGATTACGAATGACTTGTTTGATATCGGTGAACTGGCCCACCATGGTCCGGAAGATGCCTTCATCGCGGTCATGACGTTACTCGGTGCCTTTTCGATCATGATGACGATCAACGTTCGACTCGCACTCGTCACGATTATCGCTGTGCCATTTTTGATCTGGTTGATCAGTTATGCCAACGTCCGGATGAACCGGTCGTGGGACCGGATGTACGGCAACATCGCGGAAGTCAATTCCCGGGTCGAGGACAGCGTGTCCGGCATTCGCGTCGTACAATCGTTTACGAACGAGGCCCACGAAGTGGCACGCTTTGAAAAGGACAACGTGACGTTCCGCCAGTCGAAGATCAATGCGTATAAAGTCATGAGTACAAGTCTATCCGGCATCTATTTGACGACCCGATTGATGACGCTGGCCGTCCTCGTCGTTGGTGCCTATCTCAGTTACAACGGAAAACTCACATACGGTGAACTGGTCGGTTTCATTTTGTATATGAATATTCTTCTAAAACCAATCGATAAGATTACGGCACTCCTTGAGTTATACCCTAAAGGAATGGCCGGGTTCAAACGTTTCCTCGAGATGATTGACCATGACGAGGAATTAAAGGACGCACCGGATGCGATTGCAGTCTCGACCTTGCGCGGTGCGATTCGCTTTGATGATGTCAGCTTTGGTTATGAAGCGGATCGTCTGATTCTAAATAACATCCATTTATCGGTCGAACCGGGACAGACGATTGCCTTCGTCGGAACATCCGGTGCAGGGAAAACAACGATTTGTTCCTTAATTCCGCGATTCTATGATGTCACGGACGGCGCAATCACAATCGACGGGATTGATATCCGGCAGATGACAAAAGCATCGCTCCGGCAACAAATCGGGATCGTTCAGCAAGATGTCTTCCTGTTTTCTGGAACGATTGCGGAAAACATTGCCTACGGAGACTTGACGGCAAGTCGAGCGGAAATCATCGAGGCCGCGGAACGGGCGCATCTTGGGCAGATGATTGCCGATTTACCGGACGGATATGACACGCAGATCGGCGAGCGGGGCTTGAAGTTATCCGGCGGACAAAAGCAGCGTCTTGCGATTGCGCGGATGTTTCTCAAGAACCCACCTTTGTTGATCTTAGACGAAGCGACATCGGCGCTCGATACGGAAACAGAAGCAATCATTCAAGAGTCGCTTGCCGAACTGTCTAAAAACCGGACGACGCTGATCATTGCTCACCGTCTGGCGACGATTCGTCAGGCAGACCGGATTTTAGTCGTCACGAAAGATGGAATCGTCGAAGATGGGACACATGAAGAGCTCGTTGAGAACGGTGGTTACTTCTCGCGTCTACTTGAAAAACAACGTGTCTGACATCAGCCGGGAGTCTCCTCATCTGCCAAGATGAAGCAGGCTTCCGGCTTTTTTTGTGAGGCTGGTCAGTCGTCCGAGAAAAGCGGAATGATTTCACAGGAAGCGGGAACATATAAGAGAAGGGAGGACGGGAACATGTACGGATTATTTTGTGAAAATTACAATGAGAGTTATTCGACGTTACATGGAGAATCCTCACATGACTTCCATCGTTTTTTTGCCTTGTCCTATACGATACATGATAGGGCCTTTCACAAAGACGCATATGATCAGATGATGCAGATCGTCAAACGGAAGACGACCCGATTTTCTGCCTTACGGAGTCGCTATACCCCGTTGTTGATTTCACACATTGAGCTCAACAGTACAGAACCGGATCGGTTGCTCGAGAAAGTGATCGAAGCGGAACGACATATCAAACGGCGTTTCATCAAAGAAAAGGCCGTCCGCCCTTTTTTTGCCCTCAGTGAAGTCCTGAACCGTGAGCAAGGCATCGATGCATTTGCCCTCGTCGAACAACTCAAACAGACCCATCCCGTCCTCAATCTGGCGAAACAATATGTCGTGACGTCGACGTTGATGGAGACTAAAGCCTTGCCGGAGTCGTTCCTTGAAACGGTCGAACAAGCAGAGAAATGGCTCGAACAATGGATGAGCCCGTCAAGTGAACGGTTGATGACTGCTCAGATTTTAGGTGCGTTACCGGAACTTGACGCACGAAAAAAGCGGATCCGGATTTGGTGTGAGATGCTGGAAGAAAGGGAAGTTCGGATTTGGGATCGGTTGTTTCCGTTACTGGCGTTACTTGAAACGACGGAACGGGTCGATATGATTTATGTGACGCGGATTGTCGACCGGGAACGGTCCCGCAACCGTTTTTCCGACGAAGTCAACTGGCTGATTGCCTTTCATCTCCTGCTCGCTAAATCAGGCAAAAGCCGCTTACAGTCGGCTTTGCTGATTTTAGCGACGCTTGAACTGACAAAAAAACCGCAATAAACAAGGAAATTCGTTCAGACTAAAAAAAGCCAAACGACCCTCAGCAAACTTGTTGAGGGTCGTTTGGTGTACCGTTAGTTAAATGTGGTGAACGTCGCATGTTGCTCGACCGGATATAACGCTTTCCCGGCCACGTCATTTAAAATCAGTTGATTTCGTGAGACCGACATGCCGAGATTGTCGGCGGCTGGACCATGTGATAACTCGAGATTCGTCGTTGCATACAGATGATGATCGGTTTTGAGTGTCCGACCGATCCGGTAGTTGGCATCGACTTTCCATGCCTGTTCGCCCTCGAACTCGATATCGAGTCGATGGGTGAAGCGGGGAAGCGACGGGACGAACCCGGTTGCCGCGACGACGGCTGCTGTGTTTGAAGTCCGCTGGTCGTTTAGTTCCGTATGACGCATCGAGATCGTAAAGTCATTTTCGTGCGTAATCTGATCAACTTCTAAGTTCGCCCGGATCTTGATACGTTGGACTTCATCACGCGGTAAGTCATACAAATGTTCATAGATGGCTTGTAGCGTCTCCGGACTGATCCCGTTTTGCGAGCGAGCGAATTTTGCGACGGCTTCTTGTCTGGTCGCGAGCGGCAGGCTGTTGAAATACTGGACATAGCTCGGGGAAAAGATTTCTTCACCGAGTTTTCCGGTCTCGAGTGTCTCGAAGATCGTCGACCGGGAAATCCATTCCAGTTCAAATGCCTTCGGGCGGTCACTCGTCAACAAGTCGAGGAAGATTTCAGCGGCGCTTTGACCGGAACCGACGATACTGACTTTAGCTTGTTTCAGTAAATGTTCTTTTTCCATGACATATTGGGTGTTATGAATGACTCCTTCGTCAAAACTAGACGGAATCGAAGGTTTTGCGCCGGTTCCGAGCACGACGTTACGTGTTTCGTATGTCGTCCGTTTCCCGGTCGTGACTTCTTCGACGAGCACTTCATAACTGTCACCCGTATCTTGGATGTCGATCACACGTGTCGAAAAGTGTAGGTCTTCTAGTTGGGTCGAGACCCATTTTAAATAGGCATTGTACTCTTGGCGTGAAATAAGTAATTTTTCATAAAAATAAAACGTATGCAAGCGATTGATGGATCGCAAGTAGTTTAAATACGTAAACGGACTCGTCGGATCAGCGAGCGTGACGAGGTCAGAAATAAAACTTGTCTGCATCATCGAATCCTTGATCATCATTCCCGGATGCCAGGAAAATTGTTCGCTTTCATCAAAAAATAACGTCCGCAGAGGTGTCGGATGAGCAAGGGCACTTAAGCCTAAGTTCATCGGTCCGATTCCTACGCCAATCAAATCATACATAAAAAAGCCTCCCAATCAATATTGTTATAAAACAATACCCGATATAGGAGGGGGTTGAAACGTACCTTGTTAATTGTTTACAGTTGATCCGTCGTCGTCGTTTGAGTCGAGACAGTCAGTTGTTTGCCATCACGGATGATGGTTAAGGTGACATTGCCGTCAGATTTGATGAGGGCTGTTTTAATGTCAACAAAACTTTTGATCGTTTCATCGTTGATTTTAGTGATGACATCACCTGTTTTTAATTTAGCGGAGGCTGCCGGACTGTTTGGTTCAATCGACATGACGACGACACCTGTTTTTTGGGACTCGGGCAGTTTAACTTGTTCGAGCAGGTAGCCGGCCGGGAAAGCCGAAACGTCCTGCAGGGAAACACCAAGTGTCGGGTGTTTGACTTCACCATTTGTCTCAAGCTGTTTGAGGATCGGTAAGGCATCGTCAATCGGGATACTGAAACCAACCCCTTCGACGCCACTCTCGGCAATCTTCATCGAGTTGATCCCGACCAGTTGACCTTGTTCGTTGATCAAGGCGCCACCGGAATTCCCCGGGTTGATGGCGGCATCGGTCTGGATGACCGTCGTATTGAAGTCATCCTGTCCATCTTTGTTCGTATCGACAGGGACGGTCCGGTCGTTGGAACTGACGATTCCCCGTGTGACGGAGTTTTGGAACTCACCAAGCGGATTGCCGATCGCAAGGACGGTTTGTCCGGCTTTTAAGTCAGCCGATTTTCCGAGTGTGATGACGGAAGGGACGTCTTTAGCATCCACCTCAAGGACGGCAAGGTCATACGTCTCGTCACTCCCAAGTAGTTTTGCCGTGAGTGTTTTTCCGTTGTTCAAGGTCACTTCCAGTTTACTTGCCCCATCGACGACATGATGGTTTGTGATGATGTACGCTTGATCGTCTGATTTTTTATAGATGACACCTGAGCCGGAACCACTCGCGGCGTCCTCTTGGTTTATCGAATTCCCAGTCTGATAATTCGTGACCGTCACGACGGATTTTTGCGCAGTAGCGACGGCGTTCGTCACGGGATCACTGGTCGTCGTCGAAACTTGTTTTGGCATGCCGTTTGAAAGTGGAGTATCCGCGACCTGTTGTTCTTGATCCATTAAAATCGGAAAGGCGACCGTTGCGGTAAGTACGGCACCGATGATGCCCCCGGTTAATCCAGGTAAAAGTTGTCTTGTTTTTCCTGCCATCGAAATCCATCCCTTCAAGTGTTGTGGCTCATCACCATAACACGTGGTTGCTATTTTAACGACCAAGCTCAAGGCGCAATCTCAAAAAGAATCGTTCGAGGTTTCGGTAGCCATAACCACGACGTTTAATGAGCTTAATCTTATTGTTCGTCCCTTCCATTTTCCCATTCGATAGTGTCGATACAATGGTTTGACGCATCGCTTCTTCACGGCCACGAATCGCTTTCGCGATTTTCGCAAGAGGTCCGCATGGATGAAATTGATAACGTTCCAGCCAGTCTTTCAGTCTTCGGCATGCCTGCCCGTCGCACGTTGCTTTCAACACATATCGAATATGTTGGAGTCCTTGATAAAGATCCCGGGTAAACGAGTCTTCTAGAATACAAGAATGGGCGACCTCTCGATCTTCAAGAGCCAATGCTTCCGGACGACAAGCGAGAGCACGATCAATCACACGAACATGATGATGGCGTCTTGCCTCGTTCAAAAAACGACGCCGGCGGCGAAGAGCATCCGTAAAGAACTGGATGAGATGAAAACGATCCAGCACATGCGCTGCATTCGGGAAGACACGAGTAGTTGCCTTCGCCATCGCAGGTGCAAAATCACTGACGACAGAACGAACATCTCCCAGTACACCTTGAAGCGCAGCCGTAATCGCCGATACGTCCCGGCCCGGGACGATAGACAGAAGACGTCCAGTCTTGGCATCAAGAACGATCGTCGCATAGTGGTGTCCTTTTCTCGTGGCGAACTCATCGACGAGGATGTGTGTCGCCTGTCCCACTGTATCCACTGAAGCGTACTGATAAAACCACCGTTCCACAGTCGTATAAGGAAGTTCATATTCATGCGCAACATCTGAAATTGTCCGGCCATGGCACCGTTCTGTGATGCCTTTTCGGAACACTTCGGTAGAAGTACGGACGAGTCCGAGACCGTAGTCATATACGAACGTCAAATCACAAGAGAGGCATCTTTGACGTGGGACATCCAGTTCGATCCACAAGGCACCGACTCCCCACGCATGACCGTGTCGAAAACGACGACGCTTTTTCGAATGCAGGATGGTCTTTTTTTCGCATAGCGGACAAGGGATTTCATGTGTATCAGGAATGACAGGAAATACGTGCGGTTCTTCATCGGACGACATCTGGATTTGAAAAAGGGCTGGAAGCGGAAGAATTAATTTGATAAACTGTTGGGACAAGGCGAAAACTCCAATCGTGGTTTGTCTAGACAACAATTACGATACCGGGGTTTTCGCTTTTTTTCTATGTTCGATTTAAAATCCGATGGATTTTATGTGTCAACCACACCTTATGGTGATGAGCCAGTGTTGTTTTTATCTATATGTAATGTATCAGATTTAATTCAAGGAAATGGAATTGCGGTCGTTTTTCCGAAATGCCTCATCATTCCCCACAATTCGTCGACAATCTCAAACAGTTGAGGGAAAAGAGGGAGTTCGGTACACTGAGTGTGTTTCGTACTTAAGTAACACACTTAGTCACAAAGGGAGATGTTCAGATGAAGTATGTACTGCGCGTGCTGTATGGTGGCGGCTTACTGTTTGCCGGGATCGGTCATTTTCGAAACGAAAAGGGATTTGTTAAGATTATGCCCGCTTTCATCCCGTTCAAACGTTTTTTCGTCCAGCTGACCGGGGTCATCGAAGTATTGTATGGTCTGATGTTGCTGTCGGGTCGAGGCGTTGATATCGTTCGTAAGACGTTACCTGCTTTTTTATATGCCGTCTTACCGGCCAACATCAACATGGCGGTCAACCCGAAACCCATCAATGGGAAAAACTTGCCTGCTTGGGGACTGTGGGCCCGTCTTCCACTTCAATGGGTTTTGATTGCTTTTGCAAAACGGTTGAAGTAAATCACTTTTAAAAAATCCGAACGATTCCTGCGTGTGAAAGCCCAGGAACGTTCGGATTTTTCTGTGATGCTATTTTCTTAGAAACGTTTTTCGACAGCCAAAATTGCTGCGTTGGAGATGTCTTCATACGTCGCGTCGTTCGGGTGGAACTGGTCGCTTGAAAGATCACGTTTGACGTCCCGCACGAGATTGAACGTATCGATGACTTCGATGTCATGTTTGATACCGAGTGTCCGTGATTTAGCGTTCCATTCTTGAACGATGCTGTCAAAGGCAGCTCCATTTTCGTTCGCGCGGAACGGGTTATAGAGTCCGACATAGAAAATGACGGCGTCCGGATTTTCTTCGCGTAAGATGCTGAATGTTTTCGTCAGGTTGTCTTGAGCCTTTTCAATCGTAGCTGCGGTTTTTTTGGCATCAAAGTTTGCGACACCTTCACCCCGGTTAAACAAATCGTTTCCGCCAATCGTCACCGAGATGACTTTTGCTTGGGACAACGTACGACGGACTTCTTTTTGTTCCAGTTGTTTTAAGAGATCTTCCGTCCGGGCACCGCTGACGGCTAGATTTTGGAAACGTTCGACACGGTCGTTTTTGACGAGTTCCCGCCCGACGATCGCAGCGTAGCTGTTTCCGTTTGAAGCACCGACACCGCGCGTCAGGGAATCACCAAGCGCGACATATGTCCCGCCTTTTTTGACCGGTTCTTCCTTTGTCGGAGTCAAGACGGCCCGTTTGGGTGGATTGACGACATCGTTATAGGCACTCGCGAAACCGTACCCGAAGACTGCCGTTAGAATAAGAGAAACTACTAAAAAAAGTGGCCAAACATATCGTTTCATGAACCGTTCCTCCTTTTGCTGTTACTATGATTGTAGCAAAACTTTTCGGAATGTGCGGTTTTGAAGTGTTTCGATAAGGTAAATCATTCATTATTCCGCTAGAATGGATACTAAGAGGTGAGAGACGTGAAACCAACTGTAAAATTAGAATCAGTCACAAAAGTCATTGGAAAAAAAACGATCATTGATAACATTTCGTTCGAAATCTTCCCCGGTGAAGTGTTCGGATTCCTCGGACCCAATGGTGCCGGAAAGACGACGACGATCCGGATGCTTGTTGGTCTGATCAAACCGACATCAGGCAAGATCACGGTTTGTGACTTTGATGTCCGCAAACAATTTGTCCAAGCGATGCAACGAATCGGCTCGATTGTTGAAAACCCAGAGCTGTATAAATATTTGACAGGACGCGAAAATCTGCAGGTCTTCTCACGGATGTTGCCGGACGTCGACGAGGCGCGGATTCAGGAAGTCATTGATTTGGTCGACTTGACGGCACGGGTGGACGATCAGGTCCGGACGTATTCCCTTGGGATGCGCCAACGTCTTGGGATTGCACAAGCTTTGCTCGGTCGCCCGGATGTCTTGATTCTGGACGAACCGACCAATGGACTCGATCCGATGGGAATCCGGGATTTACGTCAATTCATTCGGAAATTAGTTGACGAGACCGGTTTGTCCGTTTTGGTGTCGAGCCATATCCTGGCCGAAATCGAAATGCTTGCGGATCGTGTCGCGATCATGAGTTACGGGAAAATCGTTCAAGTCGGGACAGTCAAGGAATTGGTCGAGTCACTGGCACCGGGAGTCGATTGGCGTGTCGATGATGCGTTCAAGGCAAACGAGATTTTGTCGGCGTCTCCTGACGTCCAAGTCTCGGAAATCGTTGATGCCAACACCGTTCATACCTTGATGGATGCCAGTAAGACACCATCGCTCAATAAACAATTGTTTGAAGCAGGTGTAGAAGTCTGGACGATTGAACGAAAAGTCCAGACGCTGGAAGATCTCTTCATTACATTAACAGGAGGAGATCATATTGCGTAACCCGAACATGATTGGATTGGTTCAAAACGAAGTGATGAAGATTGCTTCCAAAAAACGGTTTGCCGTCGTTGCCATTATTTTAGTAGTCCTTGTCTCGATGTTTACGTATGCCCAGTACCGGGACATTCAAGAACAGATCAAGAAACAGGGGACACTCGACTGGCGGGTCGAACTGCAACAAGATATCGTCGACACGCAAAACCGGTTAGCTTCAAGCAGTATCCAAGATGAATTTCGACAGTTTCTGGAGTTTGACTTAAAACAAAATCAGTACTATCTCGATAATGACATCAATCCGAACTATCCGGGAGCACCGACCTTCATCCGGATTTTCTTCTCCCAAGGATTGACCCTGATTCTGCCGCTCTTCATCATCGTCATCATGGCGGACATCGTCAGCGGGGAACAAAATGATGGGACGATTAAAACCTTGCTGTCCCGTCCTGTTAGACGTTGGAAAATTTTGATGGCGAAATGGCTGACGACGCTGTTGTATACGTCAATGCTGATGGCGCTGACTGCCGCCGTCTGTTATGCGATTTCCGGTATCGTCCTCGGATATGACGGATGGACCGCGCCGATTCTGACCGGTTTCCAGGCCTCGCCAAGCGGAACGTTTTCGACCGAATTCGTGCATACGATTCCGATGTGGGAATACTTGTTGATGGCTGTGGGACTCGCCTGGATCGTCACGGCAGTCGTCGCGACGATCGCCTTGATGGTCTCCGTACTCGTCAAAAACACTGCGACCGGTATCGGAATCATGATGGCAGTCTTGATTTCAGGGACGCTGTTGACGACACTTGGTTCAAGTTGGACGAGTTCGAAGTACCTCGTCAACGTCAACTTCGGTTTAATCAACTACCTCGATGGACAAGCGCCACCGATTGAAGGGATGACGTTGCCGTTCTCTCTCGCCGTCTTACTTTGTTGGACGGTTGGGGCGTTGATTGTCGCCTTCTGGAACTTCACGCAAAAAGATATGTACTGACACACGACAAGAAAGCCCCTTCTCCGGTATGGAAAAGGGGCTTTTTGGCATATGTCAAGCATATGCCTGGAATCAAGAAGGGAATCCTTCTTAGAGAAGCTGATGCAGGTCAGCTTCTGCGCTACGTAACAATCGTACTTTTATCATAGCGATTCCAGTAATTGGTGTCAAACCTGCTTGAAAGGGTTTACGAAGTCAAAGAATTGTCAAAAGGTATCTAAAGACAACAGAGGAGGTGCCAAAAATGGCGGATTGGGGAATTATGCTGACAGGTTTAGTCATTTGTGGATGGTGTGTGTTTAGTGCGGTATACGATGACTTCATTCGCCGCGTGTAATAGAACTCATCGAACCGTCTTCTTTACAGGAGACGGTTTTTTTGTCGTGTCTGTGATTTAGGCAGATATGATACACTGACTACAAACACGTATAAGCTAGGAATGGTGATTTCATGAGTAAACAACCCGTCATTGTCATCGTTGGACCGACCGCCGTCGGAAAAACCAAGACAGGCATTGAATTAGCGAAAAAATTAAACGGCGAAATCATTTCAGGTGACTCCGTTCAAGTCTACAAACAGATGGACATCGGGTCAGCGAAGGTGACGCACGAAGAAATGGAAGGAATTCCGCATCATTTGCTCGATCTGGTTGATCCGGACGACGAGATGAGTGTCGCGCGTTTTCAGACGTTGGCCCGAGCGGCAATCGATCAGATTGCGGCAAAAGGCAAGTTACCGATCATCGTCGGTGGCACGGGGCTCTATATCCGGGCGATTTTGTATGATTATCAATTTACTGTCCAGGCAGAAGATAAAGCGTTACGGCAGGAATTAGAACAGTTTGCGCAAATCGAAGGAGCGCAGGCGCTCCATGATCGCTTGCGGCAGCTTGATGCAGAGCGGGCGGAAGCGATCCACCCGAACAATATCCAACGGGTCGTCCGGGCGATTGAAGTCGCCATGAGCGGGCAAACGCAAGTCTCCGGCAGTGAACCGAGTCTTTATGAGAGCTTGTTGTTTGTCTTACATATGGATGACCGGGAGCAGTTGTATGCGCGGATCGATCAACGGGTCGACTTGATGGTCGAACAAGGACTGGTCAAAGAAGTCAATCAGTTGGTTGCTTCAGGTTACGGTGAGACAAAAGCGATGCAGGCGATCGGCTACAAGGAAATGATGCCCGTTTTAGAAGGAGCGCCACTCGAACCGGCTGTCGATTTGCTTAAACGAAATACACGACGGTTCGCAAAACGGCAATTAACCTGGTTCCGGCATCAATTTGACGGCATTTGGATTGAAATGGGAAGGCTTTCATTTGAAGAAAACTTCAAAATTATCTATGATAGAACAGTAGGGTTTCTGAAAGCGGTTAAATCGGAGTAGCCTGAAGAGAAAAACAGATAAAATAGAGGGGGCACGGGGTCTTATGAAAGCGACGTATAACATTCAAGACTATTTTTTAAATCAATTACGAAAAGATTCGGTTCCAACGACAGTGTTTTTAATCAGTGGGTATCAGTTACGGGGATTGGTCAAATCGTTTGATAACTTTACCGTCATTTTGGAATCGGAAGGCAAACAACAATTGATTTACAAACATGCCATCTCGACATTTGCACCGGCACGCAACGTGACGTTGTATGAACAAGAGACGGAAACGGAAGAAGTCACACGTTAAAAAAAGACGGCCGGGGGGCCGTCTACTCGACGGAACAACGCTGCGGCGTTGTTCCTTTTTTTTGTTAGAGTAACTCTTTTAATTCGTCAAACGCGTCGGCATACCGTCTCAGTGAGACGTCTTTATAGAGGCACGTCTTCGTCAAGCGTTCTTCTTTTGTTAACTCTTCCAAATAGGTCCCGAGAATAAAGCTGTTGCGTAACATCGACGGGGTGATGATCCGTTTGTTGTCCGAGCGTTCATTTAACTGGCGCATCATCTTCGTGATCATGACGATCGACAATTGTTTCGGGGCATTTTTGCTGTAGACCCAGCGAAACGTCATCCGTGAGAAATCAAAGGCGACGAAAAACGGATCGGCCGAATGATACCGCGGACGGACCGGTTCCGGAATCGTCTTTAAATACGCGAGCATCAGATCCTGATCGTCACGCTCCAGGTACAGGAGGTATGCATTGCCGAGCCGGTCGTGGACGGTCATTTCACGTTGCGCGAAATTCAAGTCCTGCATCTTCAGACCGATGATGTGATGAACCCGGAGGCCGTAGCGGTAGAAGAGGCGTAAAATCAACTCGTTCCGGTCAATCAAGTAAGGCCTTGCGACGAGTTGGTGATCGGTCAATCCCCGGTCGGACCGGTTCGTCCGGATTAGTTGTTCGTATTCAGCCAGCGAGGCGACGTGTCCCGGTGTCAATTCGTGGGACGGTTGGGCGTACTCGATCAGCTTTGTCTTCGTCTGACGGATTTGATAGTTGACTTGGTTGAGGACGCTGACAATTCGGGCGACGGTCGCCTGCTGATACAGTTTTTCTTCGATCAAGTACTCATTGATGAACGTTTTCCACGTCTCAAGCGGAATCGCCTTGAAGTCGTCGATCGTCTCGAGCGGTTGATCGACTTCCGTCATGTACCGGTGAATTTCAATCAAATCGTAGCGGTAACGACGGATCGTCGAGTCTTGTCTGCCGCTCGCGCTCAGAAAAAATAAATACCGTTCGATGAATTCCGGCAAGGTGTAGTCGAGTCGTTCTCGTGCCATAACGGACCTCCTGTAGGATGACTTTCTTTCATCATAAACCGAACGAATGTTTCCTGTCCAAAAAAGTTCAGACGATAGGGTGCATGTGGTATGATTAGGGGCGCAGAATGTCTTTATTTTGAAAGGAATGATTTTATGTCAGAACGCGTCATCGTCGTCGGTTGTCAGCTCCCCGGTGTACCAGATCATATCTATGCAGAATCGGTCGCGGAGCTTGAAGCACTCGTTACGACTGCGCACGCCGTCGTGGTAGGACGACTCGATCAGAAACGTCAATCGATCGATCGCCGTACGTTTATCGGAAAAGGGAAGGTCGAGGAACTTGTTGCGTTAGCAGAGGAACTCGAACCGGATTTAATCATTTTTAATGCTGAAGTCACACCGGGACAGATGAAAAATATCCGGATTGCGCTCGAAGATCCGGAATCGATCAAACTGATTGACCGGACGCAGCTGATCTTAGATATCTTCGCTGGTCGCGCCCAGTCTCGGGAAGGGAAATTACAAGTCGAGCTCGCCCAAATGAGTTACTTGTTACCCCGTCTGAGTGGACAAGGGACCCAGTTATCGCGACTCGGTGGAGGAATCGGGACACGTGGTCCCGGTGAATCGAAACTTGAGACCGACCGCCGGCACATCCGTCGTCGTGTCGACGAAATCAAGAAACAACTCGAAACATCGGTCGCCCACCGCGCCCGTTACCGGGAACGCCGGAAGGAAAACCAGACGTTCCAAATCGCGCTCGTCGGGTATACGAATGCCGGGAAGTCAACGATTTTCAATCGGTTGACCAATGCTGACACATACGAGAAAAACGAATTGTTCGCGACGCTTGATCCGTTGACACGTCAGTTTGATTTGCCGGAAGGCGGTCAGATTCTTCTGACGGATACCGTCGGATTCATTCAAGATCTGCCGACGAAACTGATTGCTGCATTCCGTTCGACACTTGAAGAAGTCCTCGAAGCGGACTTGATCATCCATGTCATCGATGCGTCAAGTGAACATTATCTCAATCAGATGCAGACGACAAACGATGTCCTGGATGAGCTCGGTGCCGGTGACATTCCGCAACTCGAGGTCTTTAATAAAAAAGACCGGTTGACGGACTTGTTCACAGGTGGGAAATTATTGATTTCAGCACTGGATCCGGCAGATATCGAACGTCTGACGGTCGAAATCGAAAAAGCAATCAGTGAGATTCTCGAATACCTCGAGATCCGGATCCCGGTCGAGGCGTTTGTCCATTACAATCCGGCAAAAGAAGTGATGATGAATTTAAAAGAAGAGTATGAAGAGGACGGGTCCGTGGTCTTAAAAGGATTTTTACGTAAAGACACACGACTGTACTCGACATTGAAAAAATACGAGGTGTAATCTAATCATGTTTTCGGAGTTAACGTATTATGAAACGATTCGTCCGTTCGTCGAACGGGCGGAAGAAAAAATCGCACCAGGAATCAAACAGGCGCAACAAGTCGCGGAACAGAATCAGTTCCGCGTCTTAAACGCGTTTCGTCAGCATAAAGTCAGTGATTTCCACTTCATGCCGTCGACCGGTTATGGCTACAACGATGAAGGGCGCGACAATCTCGAACGGATCTATGCATCAGTCTTTGGGGCGGAAGCCGGGCTGTGTCGGGCACAAATCATCAGCGGCACCCATGCAATCGGGATTGCGTTATTCGGTCTCTTGTTGCCGGGCGACGAACTACTTTATATCACGGGGAAACCATACGATACGTTAGAAGAAATCGTCGGGATCCGGGGAGACGGTCGTGGGTCGTTAAAGGAACTCGGTGTGACCTATGACGTCGTCGAGATGAAACAGGCAGAGACGATTGATCTTGAGGCCGTCCTCGCCCGGATCACGGACAAGACGAAGGTCGTCGGCATCCAGCGTTCAAAAGGGTATGCGACACGCCGGAGTCTGCCGGTCGCAGAGATTGGTCAAGCCATCGCAGCGATCAAAGCACAGCATCCCCATGTCATCGTCTTCGTCGACAATTGTTACGGCGAATTCGTCGAGACGATTGAACCGACCCACGTCGGTGCCGATATCATGGCAGGTTCGTTGATTAAAAATCCGGGTGGTGGTCTCGCGAAGACCGGCGGGTACCTCGTCGGTCGCCGCGATTTGATCGAACGGGCGTCGTTCCGAATGACGACACCTGGTATCGGTGCGGAAGCCGGTCCATCGCTTTATTCGCTTCAAGACATGTATCAAGGGTTCTTCATGGCACCGCATACGGTCAGTCAGGCATTGATGGGGGCGATGTTCACCTCAAGCATGATGGAACAGTTTGGATTTGAGACGGCACCGCATTACGCCGCTGAACGGACAGATTTGATTCAATCGGTTTCCTTCCATGCACCGGAGCCGATGATTGCTTTTTGTCAGGCGATTCAGGCGGCATCACCGGTCAATGCCCACGCCTTGCCGATTCCTGATTATATGCCGGGATACGCGGATGATGTCATCATGGCAGCGGGGACGTTCATTCAAGGTTCATCGATCGAGTTATCAGCAGACGGTCCGATCCGGGCGCCGTATACGGCATATGTCCAAGGTGGATTGACTTACAGCCACGTCAAGATTGCCATCGTCTCGGCCGTCAATCAACTGATGGAACAACAATTGATTCAAACGCAACAGGTTTAAAATAAGGGCTTGATGTGAAAATACCTCTGTTACCCCAAGTCGTCTGACTTGTAAGAAAGTCATGTTAACTTTCCTTACATCTCTTGACAACTTGCCTTACAGAGGTTTATTCTCATGAAGTAAGGAAAAAGGAGGAACGAAATGGCAGACTTATCACGACAGTCCAAGCCACTATTTCCCATCGGAGTCGTTCAAGAGTTGACCGCGTTATCTGCCCGACAAATCCGATATTATGAAGAACAGGGATTGATCAAGCCGGAGCGGACAGAGACGAAACGTCGCCTCTATTCGTTTAACGATGTCGATCGTTTGCTGTCGATCAAGGAATATTTGGATCAGGGACTAAATATCGCAGGGATCAAAATGATTTTTGATAATGATCTCGTCAAACGGGAACGTGTTGCGGAAACCGTCGTTAAGACGCGTCCGGAATTATCTGATGGCGAACTATATAAACTCCTGAAAAATGAATTGAAGGAAGCAGGGCGACATGGAAAAACGTCACTCATCCAAGGTGAGCTCGGACGCTTTTTCAAGTAAGTGCCTGTTACCATATAAAAAAGAACCGGAGAGGGGATTTGTCACATGACACGTCGCAACATTACACGAGAAGACATTATGAAAATCGCTAAAGCTGAGGATGTACGTTTTATTCGTTTACAGTTCACAGATATCCTCGGTACGATCAAGAACGTTGAAATTCCAGTCAGTCAATTGGAAAAAGCACTTGATAATAAAATGATGTTCGATGGTTCGTCAATCGAAGGATTCGTCCGGATTGAAGAATCAGATATGTATCTCTTCCCAGACCTCAACACATGGGTTGTCTTCCCATGGACAGAAGACGGAACGGGTAAAGTCGCACGTCTCATCTGTGACATCTATAATCCGGATGGCACGCCGTTTGCAGGAGATCCGCGTGGTCAACTCAAACGGGTACTTAAAGAAATGGAAGAGCTTGGTTTCTCTTCATTCAACGTTGGTCCTGAGCCGGAATTCTTCTTGTTCAAGAAGGATGCAAACGGTCGCCCGACGCTTGAATTAAACGACCAAGGTGGTTACTTCGACCTCGCACCGGTCGATCTCGGCGAAAACTGCCGTAAGGAAATCGTTATCGAACTTGAGAACATGGGCTTTGAAATCGAAGCATCTCACCATGAAGTCGCACCGGGACAACATGAGATTGACTTCAAATATGCCGATGCGATCACGACTGCGGATAACATCCAAACGTTTAAGCTCGTCGTTAAGACGATTGCAGCGAAACATAACCTTCACGCAACATTCATGCCGAAACCACTTTACGGTGTCAACGGTTCAGGGATGCATGCCAACATGTCCCTCTTCAAAGGAAACGAAAACGTCTTCTTCGATGAAGGAAACAGCAACATGCAACTGTCTGACGATGCCCGTGCTTTCACAGCAGGTATCTTGAAGCACGCCCGTGCCTTCACAGCAGTCTGTAACCCGACAGTCAACTCGTACAAACGTCTCGTTCCGGGTTACGAAGCACCTTGCTACGTCGCGTGGTCAGCCCGTAACC
This sequence comes from Exiguobacterium antarcticum DSM 14480, assembly GCF_000685865.1. Taxonomy (GTDB): domain Bacteria; phylum Bacillota; class Bacilli; order Exiguobacteriales; family Exiguobacteriaceae; genus Exiguobacterium_A; species Exiguobacterium_A antarcticum. Next base: position 682,523 of record NZ_JMKS01000005.1, read on the forward strand.
GTTCACCACTCGTCCGCGTACCGGCAGCACGTGGTCTCTCAACACGGATCGAAGTCCGTTCGGTTGACCCGGCAGCAAACCCGTACTTGGCACTCGCGACATTGCTCGCTTCAGGTCTTGACGGTATTAAAAACAACCTGAAAGCACCTGAACCAATCGACCGTAACATCTATGTGATGGACAAACCAGAACGTGTCGCAAACGGCATTGACGATCTTCCGTCAACGCTCAGCCACGCACTTGAAGTTCTGAAAGCGGATGACGTCGTCATGAACGCACTTGGCGAGCACATCGCAGAGCACTTCGTGGAACTCAAAGAAATCGAATGGGATATGTTCCGGACGCAAGTCACGGAATGGGAACGCGATCAGTACATGGTCTTGTTCTAATCTCTTGGAACGTCCGAACTTGGTTCGGGCGTTTTTTTGTAGAGGAAATCTGGTCTTGGACAACGAATTCTGTACCAAGGAGGCGTTTTAAATGAAAAAGGCGTATGAAGGAAAAGAGATCACGGTCTATTTTGATGCTGAAGTCTGTATCCATTCCGGTCACTGTGTGAAGAATCTGCCGACCGTCTTTGATGTCAAAAAACGTCCATGGATTGAAGCGGACGGAGCACCGGTCGAAGACGTCATGCGGGTCGTCGACGGATGTCCGAGCGGGGCCTTATCTTACGAACGGAGGGAAGCTTAATGGAATTGAAACGAGGAGATCAAAAGATTGAAGCCTATCTCGACAATCAAGCTGTCGGAGAGATCACATACAGTGATACAAAAGGCGGTAAATGGATCATTGACCACACGTATGTTGATCCGAAGCACCGGAATCAACAGATTGGTGAACAACTGGTCAAAGCGATTGTCGAATGGGCGCGGGAAGAAAACGTCAAGCTGTTGCCGCTTTGTCCATTTGCGAAACGGGAATTTGAGCAGACGCCGGATTATGCGGATGTATCGGCTCAATAAAGAAATTGATACGAATGTTCATTTATAGAAAGACGAGGGCAGTGGGTTTACATCCACTGCCCTCGTCTTGTTTAAAAAGTATCGTTCGCTTCTACTCCTACAGGAAAAAGCGGATCAGCGCCATCGACATGACTCCGGTAATGACCGTGAAGGAAAGACTTTTGCTGGTCAGTGCGACAAGGACTGTCGGTACTGATGCTGCGAGATGAAGAGAAGACAGCGTTGGATAATCATCGCTTTGAGCAAGCAACAAGTTTTGAAAAAACAAAGCACTGAGCAGGCAAATCGGGATGAACGACAACCACTCGGTCAACAGGCGGGGCAACGTCAATCCATGCATCAGCAGAAACGGCAAAATTCGTGGAATCAATGTGACAAGACCACAGGCGGCGAACAGGATTAAAAGCTCTAAGTGGATGTCCATCGTGAGATCACTACTCCTATGCTGGCGGCTACCATCGTCGCAAACAAAACAGCAAGTTCCGGTGAGAGGTAGCGCATCGATATGTATAACAACAAGAAAACGAGTACCAGTAAAATTCCGTTCAAGGCAACACGTGACCGTTCACTTTCAAGCTGCAAGTACAACAAGCCGATGAACATTGCTGTCAAGGCAAAGTCCAGTCCGAACCGTTCCGGATCCGGGAACCAACTGCCGACGAGTGCTCCTAGGACAGTCGAAGCAATCCAACTGAAGTAGGCGGTCAGATTCAACCCATGCATGAATTTGGCATCGATCGTTTGTTTCAGTGACGTATTCATGGCGACAGCAAACGATTCATCCGTCAGCAGGGCGCCGATTCCGAACTGGTCGAACCGGTTACGGCTTGCGACGCGAGGCGCAAGTGTCATGCTCATCAGAAGATGCCGGGAATTGACGATGAAGGTCGTTAAGATGATGGCAGAAAAAGGGCTGTTTAGTAACAGTAGACTTGTAATGATGAATTGAGCAGCACCGGCATAAATCAGGATCGACATCAATCCGATTTCGAGTGGGCTGAGTCCGGCAGCGCGTCCGACGATACCGGCAGAAAAACCGATTCCGAGATAACCTAGAACGGTAGGCAAACAAGCTTTGACACCTGCTTGAAATGAACTTGCCATGTAAGGTACCCCCTCTCATTATGATGTGTTATCAGCATAGCATCAACGAAACCGCTTGGAAATAAACTGGTCAATATTTTCATATGTTTCCTTGACATAAGTCGTGTCCATTGGTGGTAAAGAGTAAGTGGTACGGCAAAAATTCGTTAGACGAAGGAGCGTTCAAGATGGATAAATTAATGCAAGATGCGAACCGGTTTGTGTCAGATATGGTCGATGGTCTCGTTTTAGCACATCCCGATCTTTATGCAAAAGTCGACGGAGTTAATGTCATTAAACGAAAAGAACCACTGAACGGGAAAGTCGCTCTGGTGTCTGGTGGGGGGAGCGGTCATGAACCGGCCCATGCAGGATTCATTGGAGACGGGATGCTCGCAGCAGCAGTCTGCGGAGAAGTCTTCACTTCACCGACACCGGATATGGTACTAGAAGGAATCAAAGCGGCAGACGGCGGAAAAGGGGTTTTGCTTGTCGTCAAAAACTATTCCGGTGACGTCATGAACTTCGATATGGCAAAAGAATTAGCCGAGCTGGAAGACATCGAAGTCGAGACGGTCATCGTCAATGATGATATCGCCATCAAAAAAGAGGAAGATCGACGGGGTGTCGCGGGGACGATTTTTGTCCACAAGATTGCGGGAGCTGCGGCAGCAGAAGGCAAGTCGTTAGCAGAAGTCAAAGTGATCGCAGAAAAAGTCATTGCCGGTGTCCGTTCGATCGGGATGGCCTTATCTCCCTGTTATATGCCAGAAAGCGGGAAACCTGGTTTTGATCTGCATGAAGACGAGATGGAGATCGGAATTGGGATTCATGGAGAAAAAGGGCTTGAGCGGAAACCGATTGCTTCCGTCGAAGCAATCGTCACAGAGTTACTCGATCGACTGACAGCGGAAGTATCAGACAAAAAAGTCGCGGTGATGGTGAACGGGATGGGTGGAACGCCGGTATCGGAATTGTATATCACCTATAAGTATGTTGCGGAACAACTCCAGGCCAAAGGGTACGAAATCGTTCGCCCGTTCGTCGGCAATTATATGACATCCCTTGAGATGCATGGTTTTTCGATCACCCTGCTCCCGGTTGACGATGAACTGATCGGCTATTTGGATGCAAAAACGAATGCGATTGGATTCTAACTAGAAGAGGTGCAGACAATGAAGTTATCAACGGAAACATTTCGTGACGCGTTGCTCGAAGCAGCAAAACAAATCGAACAACATAAAGATGAACTGACGGATCTCGACCGGGAAATCGGTGACGGTGACCACGGCATCAACATGTCTCGCGGCTTCCAAGCGGTTCAGAAGGAACTTGAGGCGCAGACAGAATATGAAGATCTCGGCGCTTTATCCAAGCAGGTCGGGATGACGTTGATCAAGACGGTCGGAGGTGCTTCCGGACCGCTCTATGGGACGGCATTCGTCAAGTTTGCAGGAGCCTTCAAAGGAAAAACCGAAGCGGAAGGGGATGAGTTGGCAGCCGCCTTCAAAGAAGCGACGGACGGAATTAAAATGCGTGGGAAATCGGAATTCGGGCAAAAAACGATGGTCGATATCTGGACGCCGTTTTATGAAGCGCTCGAGCAAAAAACTGATTTAAACCAAGCGCTCGATCAAGCGTTGGTCGATACAAAAGAACGTGTGGCGACAAAAGGACGGGCTTCGTATTTTGGAGAGGCGACGATCGGCGTTCAAGATCCCGGTTCCCTGTCCAGTGCCTTGCTGTTACGTGCGATCGTGGAGGTGCTTCGATGATTAACTTGATTTTGGTCTCGCACAGCGAAAAGTTAGCGGCAGGACTCAAGGAATTGTTAGCCGAGATGGCGCCCGATACACCGGTGTTACTCGCAGCCGGGCTTGCGGACGGCAGTATCGGTACCGATGCGTCCCGCATCGAAGAAACGATGAATGAGCTGACCGATGACGGATTGATTTTAACGGATATCGGTTCAGCGACGATGAACGCAGAACTTGCCCTCGAGTTATATAGTGGGGACCGGAGCGTTCAGTTCGTCGAGGCTCCGCTTGTCGAGGGTGCCTTTTTAGCAGCTGTCTTAAGTGGTCAATCCAAGTCGTTAGATGAAATCGTCACCGGCTTGAAGTCCGAATTTGAATAAATGATTACGATAACAAACAAGCGCGCTCCAGAACGATGGAGCGCGCTTGTTTCGTGAAGGCTAAAAAAACCTGACGTTCCGATGGGGAACGTCAGGAAAATCGAGTTAAGCGTTGACTTCTTTTTTACTTGGTTTAAACGCCATCGTCGCTTCCACCGCTTTTTGCCAACCGGCATAACGCTGTTCACGATCGTCTTCTTTCATCTCTGGTTTGAACTGACGATTAAGTTTCCATTGTTTTTTGATTTCTGCTTTGTCTTTCCAGTAACCAACTGCTAAGCCGGCAAGGTAAGCGGCACCGAGGGCAGTCGTTTCGTTGATTTCTGGACGATCGACCGGGACACCTAAAATGTCCGCTTGGAACTGCATCAAGAAGTCATTCGAAACGGCACCACCGTCGACGCGTAACGTTTTCAGCTCGATGCCCGAATCTTTTTCCATTGCCGTTAAGACGTCACGTGTCTGGTAAGCGAGTGATTCGAGTGTCGCCCGGACGAAATGTTCTTTTTCCGTTCCGCGCGTTAAGCCGAAGATCGCTCCGCGGACATCACTATCCCAGTAAGGAGCGCCGAGTCCGACGAACGCAGGGACGACATAGACGCCTTCTGTTGAATCCACTTTCAATGCATAGCCTTCCGAATCCTTGGCGTTTTTCAGCATCCGTAACCCGTCACGTAACCACTGAACCGCTGACCCGGCAACGAAGATGGATCCTTCAAGTGCATATTCGACTTTACCGTCGACGCCCCAAGCGATTGTCGTCAACAGACCGTGGTCCGAAGAAACAGCTTTTTCACCGGTGTTCATCAACATGAAGCAACCTGTTCCGTATGTGTTCTTTCCTTCACCTGGTTCGAAGCACGTTTGGCCAAACAAGGCAGCTTGCTGGTCACCGGCGATACCGGCGATGGGAACTTCAAAACCGAAGAAGTGGTATGGAACGGTGTTATCGTACACTTCACTCGATTGACGGACTTCTGGCAACATTGATTTCGGAACCGTGAGGATTTCGAGTAATTCATCATCCCATTTTTGTTCGTAAATGTTATACATCAATGTTCGTGAAGCGTTCGTATAGTCCGTGATATGCGTTTTTCCGCCGGACAGTTTCCAGACGAGCCACGTATCGATCGTTCCAAACAGCAGTTCACCGTTTTCAGCCTGCTCGCGCGCTCCTTCGACATTATCTAAAATCCATTTGACTTTCGTACCGGAGAAGTAGGCATCAATCAGCAGACCTGTTTTATCACGGAATTTTTGATTAAGTCCTCGGGCATTCAACTCATCGCAGATACCGGATGTTTGACGAGATTGCCAGACGAGTGCGTGATAGACTGGTTTACCCGTCTCTTTGTTCCAGACGACCGTCGTTTCACGTTGGTTCGTGATTCCGATACTTGCGATTTCACTAGGTTTGATATCCGCTGTTCCGAGAGCATCCGCCATGACAGCAAGAATGGATCCCCAAATTTCGTTGGCATCATGTTCGACCCAACCTGGTTGTGGGAAATATTGTTTGAATTCACGTTGTGCGGAGTTGACGATATGACCATCATGATCAAAGATGATGGCGCGTGAGCTTGTTGTACCTTGGTCGAGTGCTAAGATATACTTGTTTTCCATTCTGAAATCCCCCTTGAAATGTGAGTTGAAATCCGTCAGTTAATTAAAAGAGCATTTGATGAAGGAAGACGGCAATCGCGCCACCGATGAATGGTCCGACGACCGGAATCCAAGAATAACCCCAATCCGATGAACCTTTTCCTTTGATTGGTAAGATGGCGTGCGCAATCCGTGGACCGAGGTCACGAGCTGGGTTGATGGCATAACCTGTCGTACCACCAAGCGATAGACCGATGACGACAACAAGTAGACCAACGATTAACGGGTTTAACCCATCGGCGAACGAGTTTGCGCCAAACGCTAGAATTCCGAAAACCAAGACGAACGTTCCGATAATCTCAGAAACAAGATTTGATCCGGTATGACGGATAGCTGGTCCTGTTGCAAAGACACCTAATTTTGCAGCTTGGTCATCTGTCGCTTCAAAATGTTTCATGTAATGAAGCCAAACGAGTACCGCACCGATAAAGGCTCCGATTAACTGAGCAGCGATGTAGACGGGTACATCTGCCCATGGTAAATCAGAGTTTAACGCTAGCGACAAAGTGACCGCTGGATTAAGGTGGGCACCACTGGCGGCTGCAACATAAACTGCAGTCATGACGGCGAGACCCCAAGCAAATGTGATGACGATCCAGCCGCTGTTCTCAGATTTCGTCTTTTTCAAGACAACCCCTGCAACGACCCCATCACCGAGCAAAATCAGAATCATCGTTCCAATCAGCTCACTAGTAAAGTTACTCATGCAAAAACCCTCCCTTTGGATTGAAGCAAATATTGGCCTTTCCATTTAAACCTACATCTAAATGATAACGTTTTCAATACAATTAATTGCAATTCGGAAATGAAATTTCCTTAATTTATGTTTAAAAATATGAAAAATGGATATTAAAAAACCCTTTGTTCATTTTTACGATGAACGAAGGGTTTTCAGCGACGCTTTTTTCGCTTCTTTTTTGTTCGAAAGAAGCTGCTAGAGTGATCGAGAACGATATGTATCGTACTGGCGGCGATGATGCCGATGATGAAAGCGGGCATCGCTTCAAACCAAAGATCGACCGTCTCCGAGGCGATGATTTTGGTATACAGCGCCAAAAACAGCAAAGGAATGACGAAAGCAGCACTGTATAACAGTCGGATGATATCACCGATGATCAAACCATGTGACCAGATCGAGCGATGCGGCATGATTTTGACGTACGGCATCCAAAGCACTCGAAACGGTCCGAGACGATAATAGGGCTCCGATTTTAAGTCCAAGTCAGGAGAGAGCCAAAGTGTGCCGACAGTAATGCCGACAGCAGTAGGTAACCAATCCGTCTGCTGTGTTGCGACCGAATACGCAACGTAACCTGCCAAGGCGACGGTATTGACCGTATCATGTACGTTTCCAGAAGGCATAAAAAAAGACCAGCTGAGCTGGTCCCTCACTTAGTGGATCGTCCGGTATACGCCAATGACCTTGCCAAGAATCGAGACATTATCGAAATACATCGGGTCCATCGAATCGTTTTCTGGTTGGAGACGCACTTGTTGATCTTCTAAGAAGAACCGTTTAACTGTCGCTTCGCTATCTTCGGTCATAGCAACGACGATTTCACCGTTTTCTGCCGTGTTCTGTTGACGTACGATGACACGGTCACCGTCAAGAATCCCTGCGTTAATCATCGATTCACCGTCGATTGTCAACATGAAGACGTTTTCGTTCCCGACGTAGTGAGCCGGAAGCGGGAAATGTTCTTCGATGTTTTCGATTGCTGTAATCGGAAATCCAGCGGTTACTTTCCCGATGACGGGAATGTGCACGATCGCTTCGTGATCATCTTCAGGTTTATCAACCAATATCTCAATCGCACGTGGTTTTGTCGGGTCACGGCGAATCAGTCCGCGTTTTTCTAGACGATCCAAATGACCGTGTACCGTTGAGCTTGAAGCAAGACCAACAGCTTCACCGATTTCACGAACTGAAGGTGGATACCCTTTCAGTTTCACTTGAGCGACGATATAATCAAGGATTTCTTGTTGTCGTTTCGACATTTTCCGCATATGAATTGCCACCTCTTTTCGGAATGGTTTTTTGAAGGATAATAAGAATACATGTTTCTAAAATCACTATAACATAGAACAAATGAGCGTACAAACAATTGTTCGACATTTTGTGTTGACCGAACACTGGTTCTTGGTTTATGATGAGTTATGCGAACAATTGTTCCGGGAACATCTATTCTAAATCATTTTAATTTGGAGGGATTCATCATGATGCATACGATTCGTACCCATGCCTTTTCCATTGTTTTTTATACGCTCAGCCTTGCTTTCATTCTTTTCCTTTTAACACCTCGACCGGACGAAAAGGTCGATCAACTCCTGACTGCTTCTGTCACTGTCGATCAAAATGCGACAGTCGAACAAGTTGCCGAAGTTTACAATGACGGTTCGATGACGGATCAAGAATATGTCGAGTGGTTGATTGAGAATAATGAACTGAAGACGACTCATGTCATTTCGAAAAACAAAATCGTTGTACCAATCGCGCAACAGTGACAAACTGTAAAAGTTGTTATTGAACGAACAGGGGTGTGAAGTAGTATGAGAGTCGTAATCTACTGTCGCGTCTCGACGGAAAAAGAAGCACAGGATAGCTCGCTTGAGCGGCAAAGATCAGAACTGTCGGGACTCGCTGCAACAAAAGAATTTGAAGTCGTGGATATCATCACGGAAAAAGAAAGTGGTTATGACGTCGATCGGGAAGGGATGTTAACTGTTCTTGACTACGTGACGCGTCAAACGGTCGACGCTGTTCTTGTGACGGACGATACACGAATTGGACGTGGGAATGCGAAGATTGCGATTTTGCATACGTTTCGAAAACATCATGTCCAACTGATGACGATGGAATCAGACGGCGAGTATAAATTGGCCGATGCCGAAGCGATGGTTCTTGAGATCGTCTCGCTTGTCGAAGAGTACCAACGCAAATTGCATAATGCAAAAATTGCTCGTGGTATGCGACGGGCGGTCGAAAATGGATTCCGTCCCGAACAGAACCTCAATCGCCAAGGTGAGAATGCAGGCCGGAGCCGAAAAGAAGTACCGATTGAAGAAATCGTCCGATTACGTGACTTAGGACTGACGTTTGCCGATATTGCCGTCACGCTAAGAGGCATGGGGCATGACATCTCAAAAGCCACCGTTAACCGTCGTTATCTGGAATATAAAGAAGTCGTCAATTCTTACGAATGAGAAAGCAGGTGGATGCGCGAACGACGCATCAAACTTGCTTTTTTTTTTCGTCTCTTTTACAGTAAGATTACTATTGAATGCTCGATGTCGAGTCAACAGAAAGAGGGATATCATGTTATCACAAGAACAACTAGACCGGATTAATGAATTAGCCAATAAATCAAAAGTCGAGCCGTTGACGGATGCGGAGACGGCAGAACAAAAAGAACTACGAACAGCGTATTTGAAAGCTTTCCGTGGTTCATTCAAAAATCAGATGATGGGTATCAAAATCGTCGATGAAGAAGGAACGGACGTTACGCCGGGAAAATTAAAGCAAGCACAAGAAGAAGAACGGAACAAACAGTAATCAGACAAAAGCTATGTCGCTCAATGGATGAGCGGGGTAGCTTTTTTTGATGAAAATCAGGTAATGTGTCTTCCGAAAGTACTCGAAAAACGGCAATAGAGAGCGCATTCATTTTAATGTGACATACTATTTAGAAAAGTTGTATCACATTTCTTGATATGCTAAAATGAGAAGGAATTTGTGAAAAAGAGAGAGGATGATTGTTTTGACGAACATGACAACAGTAGAATTATTAGCAGTAAATACGATTCGTACCTTATCAATTGATGCAGTACAAAAAGCGAACTCGGGTCACCCGGGAATGCCGATGGGTGCAGCACCGATGGCATTTACATTATGGGCGGATCATATGAACCACAACCCTAAAAATCCAGAATGGTTCAACCGTGACCGTTTTGTACTTTCAGCAGGACACGGTTCAATGCTTCTCTACTCACTCCTCCATTTATCAGGTTATGATCTTGCGATGGATGACTTGAAGTCATTCCGTCAATGGAATTCGAAAACACCAGGTCATCCAGAGTACCGTCACACGGCAGGTGTTGATGCGACGACTGGTCCACTCGGACAAGGCATCGCGATGGCTGTCGGGATGGCGATGGCAGAACGTCACTTGGAAGCAAAATACAACCGTGACGAGTTAAACGTCGTCGATCACTTCACATACGGAATTTGCGGCGACGGCGATTTAATGGAAGGTGTTTCGGCAGAAGCGGCATCACTGGCAGGACATTTAGGTCTTGGTAAATTGGTCGTCCTGTATGATTCAAATGACATCTCACTCGACGGTGACTTGGATAAATCGTTCTCTGAAAACGTCCAACAACGTTTTGAAGCGTACAACTGGCAAGTCATTCGCGTTGAAGATGGAACGGATCTCGATTCGATTTCAAAAGCGATCGAAATGGCAAAAGCCGAAACAACAAAACCAACGTTGATCGAAGTCAAAACGGTCATCGGATTTGGTTCACCAAACAAATCAGGAAAATCCGCTTCACACGGTGCACCACTCGGAGACGCTGAAATCAAGTTGACGAAAGCAAGCTACATCTGGGACCACGAAGAATTCTACGTGCCGGACGAAGTCAAAGACTTGTTCGAAGAGCGGATCGTCAAACGTGGCGCTGACACGGAAGCAGCATGGGCTGAGAAAATGGAACACTACAAAGCGGCACATCCGGAATTGCATGCGGAACTCGTTCAAGCAATCGCCAACGAACTGCCAAGCAACTGGGAAGCAGATTTACCAACATATGATCTGACTTCTAAAAAAGCAACACGTCAGACAAGTGGTGAAGTCTTGAACGCCCTTGCGAAAAACATCCCGACAATCTTCGGTGGTTCAGCTGACTTAGCGGGATCAAACAACACGATGCTCAAAGGGGAAGCGGACTTCGATATCGATCCAAGTGGCCGTAATATCTGGTTTGGTGTCCGTGAGTTCGCGATGGCAGCAGCTGTCAACGGTATGGCGTTACACGGTGGTGTCATTCCTTACGGTGCGACATTCTTCGTCTTCTCGGATTATTTACGTCCAGCTGTCCGTTTAGCTGCGTTGATGGGTATCCAGTCGATCTTCGTCTTGACACATGACTCGATTGCCGTCGGAGAAGATGGTCCGACACACGAGCCGGTCGAACACTTGATGAGCTTCCGTGCGATGCCGAACTTGACGGTCTACCGTCCAGCAGATGGAAAAGAAACGATTGCGGCTTGGAAAACAGCGGTCCAATCGAAAAACAAACCAACACTTCTCGTCATGACGCGTCAAGGATTACCGGAACTTGAAGGTACGACGGTCGAAGGTGCTGAAAAAGGCGGATATGTGATCGCAGGTGACATCGAAACAGCGGATACGATCTTGATGGGAACAGGTTCTGAAGTCCATCTCTTGGTTGAAGCGCAACAACAGCTTGGTGAAAAGGTTGCCGTCGTCTCACTTCCATCATGGGAATTGTTTGAAGCTCAATCGGCAGAGTACAAAGAATCCGTCTTACCAAAACGGATCACAAAACGTCTTGCGATTGAAGCCGGTGCTTCACTCGGATGGTACAAATATGTAGGAACAGAAGGTCAAGTCATCGGAATCGACCGCTTTGGTGCTTCTGCTCCTGGGGATCTGCTCTTAAAAGAATATGGCATGTCTGTCGAAAATGTCTTGAACACAGTCAAGCAACTCGGTTAATGAAGAAAGGTGCGCAAGCGCGCACCTTTTTTTTGCATTATCTATGCAAAGGCTTTAAATTATAGTATAGTAAAAAGCGACGTTTGAAGTTAGAGGAGGAAGCAACTTGGCTACATGGATTTGGATTTTAATTGCCCTTCTTTGCTTGGTAGCTGGTGTCGCCCTTGGTTTCTATATCGCTCGCCGATACATGATGAACTATTTGGAGCAAAACCCGCCAATCAACGAAGATATGATTAAGACATTGATGATGCAAATGGGTCAAAAACCATCACAAAAGAAAGTCAACCAAGTGATGCGTTCGATGAGTGGTTCAATGAAATCACCAAAAAAATAATGACTTGTAAAAGGAGACCAGTTTGGTCTCCTTTTGTTTGCTATTTTTTAGGAAGATGGCTAATCTAAAATGTGAGACTATTAAAAATACTCAATCGATTTAAAAAAAGGGGGGACTTGTATGGGAGTCTTCAGGAAACTGAGTTGGTTTTTTCGACTCGAATGGAAGGCATACAGCCTGGGCATCATCTGTTTGATTTTTGTAGCCGGACTGGAACTGATTCCACCGAAAGTGATCGGTTCGACTGTGAACGGTCTGAGTGAAGGCAGTTTGACGAAGGATGACTTGATGAAGCTTGTCGGAACATTGGTGTTGATTGGGGTATCTACCTATGTCATTCGATATTTTTGGCGGTTTTTTATCTTTGGTGCCTCAATCCGGCTCGGGCGGTTATTACGGAGTCAACTCTATGGGCATTTTTCGGATTTAGACCAGTCATTTTATAAAAAGTACCGCAGTGGTGATTTGATGGCCCATGCGACAAACGACGTGCAGGCGGTCTCGATGACGGCGGGGGCCGGTATTTTGACACTCGTCGATTCGGTGACGATGGGGAGTTTCGTCATCATCACGATGGTGACGACGATCAGCTGGAAACTGACGGTCGTCTCATTATTACCGATGCCACTGATGGTCTATCTGACCTCACGTTACGGCAAGATGTTACACTCGCGGTTCCATGACGCCCAGGAAGCATTTTCCGATTTAAACGACAAGGTCGCGGAAAGTGTCAGCGGTGTCCGCGTCTTGAAGGCGACGGGAGAGGTCGAATCGGACGTCGGGACGTTTACATCATTATCGGACGACGTCGTTCAAAAGAACCGCCGTGTCGCGAAGATTGATGCCTTGTTTGATCCGACGATTTTTGGATTAGTCGGGTTGTCGTATATCATCGCCGTCGGATACGGTGCCTACTTACTGCAACAAGGTGAAATCCGGATCGGGGATATCGTTTCCTTTACTACATATCTAGGATTGTTAACATGGCCGATGCTGGCATTTGGTTGGTTGTTTAACATCGTCGAACGGGGACGGGCGTCCTACGACCGGATCGAGCGGATGCTTGCGATCGAACCGGAAATCAAAGATGCGAAGGAAGCGGCGACGACAGTCACGTCAACCGATTTACATGTCTCGATTGACCGTTTTCTTTATGATACGCAACCCGTCCTCCAAGAGATCGATGTGACGCTGAGACCGGGACGGACCCTGGGGATCGTCGGGCGAACCGGTGCCGGAAAATCGACGTTCGTTCGTTTATTGTCACGGGAATATGATGTCAAATACGGATCTATTTCGATTGGCGGCCAAGACATCAAACAATTGATGCGTGAAACGGTCCGGAAACAAGTCGCCATCGTCCCGCAGGATCATTTCCTGTTCTCGGCCACGATTGCTGATAATATTGCGTTCGCAAAACCGGATGCCTCGATGGAACAGATCATGGAAGCGGCTCGGATTGCGGCGGTCCATGAAGATATCCTTGGCTTCACGGAAGGGTATGCAACGATGGTTGGTGAACGGGGTGTGACGTTATCCGGAGGTCAAAAACAACGGATTTCGATTGCCCGTGCCTTACTCGCCGATTGTCCGATTCTCGTCCTCGATGATGCGTTGTCGGCCGTCGATGCGAAAACGGAAGAAGCGATCATCGATCACTTCCGGACTGCGGATGATAAACAATCACAAATCATCGTCGCCCACCGACTGTCTGCTGTCTCGCATACGGATGAGATCATCGTCCTCGATGCCGGCCGAATCATCGAGCGAGGGACACATGACGAGTTGCTCCACCGGGGTGGCTGGTATAAAGAAACCTATGACCGCCAGCAGCTCGAGTCACTCGTCGAACAAGGAGGTGGAACGTTTGAATCATGATATCAACGAAAAGGCGGTCCTGAAACGATTGCTCGGATTCGTCAAACCATTTAAAAAACAAGTGTTGGTCGCTTTTTTGCTTCTCCTGATTACGACAGGTGCAAAGCTTGGAGGACCGTATCTCGTCAAAATCTTCATCGATGACTATGTCACGGTCGGCAACTATCCCGTTCAAGAAGTGGCACTTTTGTTTGGGGTCTACTTGTTACTGCATACGACGGGAATCGTCGTCGATTATTTACAGGCGTTCGAGTTCCAAAAGATTGCCTTACAGGTCATTCAACGCCTGCGGATTGATGTGTTTCGTCATGTCATGCATCTCCGGCTCGGATACTTCGACCGCACACCAGCCGGCGTCCTCGTCTCGCGGATCACCAATGACACGGAAGCGATCAAAGAGCTGTACATCGGTGTTTTGTCGACGTTTGTCCAAAGTGGGGTCCAGTTGGTCGGGACGTACGCATTCCTCTATCTATTAGAGCCACGCTTAGCGACGATTGCCTTAGTGCTGCTGCCGCTGTTTTACTTCATCATCTGGATCTACCGCCGTTATTCAACAAGATATTATGCGGAAGTCCGGGATTTGTTGTCAAAAATCAATGGACAACTCAATGAATCGATTAACGGAATGGCGATCATTCAACAATTTCGCCAGGAAAAACGATTGATGGCAGAGTTCGAAGAAACCAACGTTGCCCACCAGGATGGGCGCTATAAAAACTTGAAGCTGGATAGTTGGTTACTTCGTCCCATCATCGAATTGTTGCTCGCGTTGACCATCGCAACGTTAGTCACCTATTTTGGTGTTTTATCCTTTTCCCAAACGGTCCAAGTCGGGGTCGTCTATGCCTTTATCAGTTACATGGAACGGATTTTCCAGCCGGTCCAGCAAATCATGCAACGCCTGTCTGAATTCCAACAGGCTGTCGTCTCGGCAGATCGGGTCTTCAAAGTGCTCGATACCGATGAGCCGGAACCTTCTAAATCGATAGCGGGTGATGCGGAAGTATCGGACGGACATATCGTCTTTGAAAATGTCCGCTTTAGTTATGACGGAGAAAAAGAAGTCTTGAAGGGGATCTCCTTTGAGGCGAAAAAAGGGCAGACCGTCGCTCTAGTCGGTCAGACAGGAAGCGGGAAAAGTTCAATCATCAATATCTTGATGCGGTTTTATTCGTATCAGTCCGGTCGGATTTTGATCGACGGTCAACCGCTCGAACAGCTACCGGAAGATGAACTGCGGCGGCATATCGGACTTGTCTTACAAGATTCCTTCCTCTTTACGGGAAGTGTCGCCGATAATATTCGTTTGTTTGATCCCTCGATTCCGTTCAAGAAAGTGGAGGAGGCCGCGCGATTCGTCCAGGCGGATGGGTTCATCAATCAGCTCGATGAGCAGTACGACAGCCCGGTTGCGGAACGCGGAGCAACGTTTTCTGCAGGGGAACGACAATTGGTTTCCTTCGCACGGACGATGGCACGGGATCCAAAAGTCTTGATTCTCGACGAAGCTACGAGTTCGATTGATACGGAAACCGAAGAAAAAGTCCAAGTGGCTTTAAAACGAATGCGGGAAGGGCGCACGACGATTGCGATTGCCCACCGCCTGTCGACGATCCAGGATGCCGACTTGATTTTAGTCCTCCATCAAGGAGAAGTCGTCGAACAAGGAAATCATCAGACGTTGATTGAAAAAGATGGATTATACAAAAAGATGTATGAGTTACAATCCGGACATGTGACATCTGTTTCATGACAAAAAAAGCCTGCCAGGCGATCTCGCCCGGCAGGTTGTTTGTGTTTAAAATTAGTAGACAGTGACTGTGACGTTTTGACGTCCCCAGTTGAGTGCTTCTTGTTGTGAACCAACGAGAAGGTCAAGTTTGTTACCTTGGATTGCGCCGCCACGGTCAAGTACGATTGCTTCACCGATACCTGAGATGTGCATGCGTGTACCGATTGGGTATTGTGCTGATGCTGCTACGATACGCATACCATTGTACGTGATCGTATTTGTTACATCATAACCGCTGGCAGTTAAGGCACGGCCGTTATAAAGCTGGCTACCATTGTTTGATGGATCATTTGTGTACGCTGTAACGTTCATCGTTACTTTCGTACCCGATTTAGCTGCTGTTGTTGTTTGTTTTGTTGCTGTAGCAGGTTTAGCTGCTGCCTTTGGAGCTGGTTTTGCAACAGGAGCTGCTTTTACTGCTGGTGCAGCTTTAGCTGTTGAACCTGCTAATGTTGTATAAGCGCTGTGTACGTAACGTGTTTTCCCGTCGATTGTTGTTTTGATCCAAGCACCGACTTTGCTTTCTACGTTAACGGACTGACCTTTATACAGGTTGCCTACATCTTTAGAGTTAGTAGTTGGTTGCGAACGAACGTTTAATACTGCCGTAGTGACTGTAGCTTTTTTAAAGTCGAACGAAGAACCGGCTGAAGTGTAAGTGCCGTGAACATAACGTTTTTGGCCGTTGATGTTTGTTTGAATCCAAGCACCAGAACGTCCTTCGACATTTAATTTTTGACCTTTATATACGTTACCTACATCCGCTGATGCCGTTGTAGGTGCTGTGCGTACATTTAATACCGCTGTATTTACCGTTACCGTCTCTGAGGCAGCCTCTGTCTCTTGGGCGAATCCTACTGATAGAGCCGTTGCTGCAAGACCTGCAGCGAAAACTGCTTTTTTCATTATTGATGTCCTCCTGACATATGCTGTGTTTACTGTTCCTACTTTACACGGCAATTCAGGGTTGTGCGTTTACAGGTCGGAGTCATTCAAGTTACAAACTGTGCTAGTGTGACAAACAGATTGCAAAAATGCGTGTTTTGTCACGCGTGGGTCATAATACATGGAAAAATGATTCCAATATAGGACTTTAGGTGGGGTATAGCGGAAATATTCTAACTATTCCTCTGACCAAAGACTCAAAAAAAAGAAATTTCGAAATGAAAAGCAGTAATGGAGGATAGGTTATGGAATCGGATGATTTTCAACCCGTTATATAGAAGAAACACGAAAAAACCGCTGACGCAGGAATATCGTCAACGGTTGTCTCTATATATTATGTTGGAGCCAAAGGAAGGGAACCTCCCGATGACACGTCTCGTAGATTCGGGTTATCCTAAAACCGAGTCGTTTGAACGTGGGTACGTATACTTTTGGACGAACCGAGAATATTCGAGCAGTAACAAATCCAGTTCGTGGCTCAGCTTTAAAACATGCGGGGAGGTGAAACTAGACCGATCGGCTTGATGATACAGTTCACTTCGCTTTGCTTCAATCGCTAAAGTCAATAGATGTTGGCTTGTCATAGCATCCTCCCTTACATTGGTGTCATATCCATATTCTAGCAAGTGCTTTTCACAAGCGCAACGCCATTTCCGTCGTTTTGTGTAAATGTAATTTTTTTGTAATTTCCGTCTTCGTGAATCTTTTTAATCTTTCGGAAGATAATAGGTGCTAAATGTTGATTAGTTTGGCAAAATAGAGAAGGAACTTCTTCTTATTAGAAAGGAGCTGCTGAAATGGAGCTCTCGCTTTGGTTAGCGTTCGGTGCAGGGGTATTGTCATTTGTTTCACCTTGTACGCTTCCGTTATATCCGGTTTTCCTATCGTACATTACCGGTGTTTCCGTAACGGATTTAAAAGAAAAAGGGGTCAGAGAAAAACGTTCATTGTTGCATACATTAGCGTTTTTAGTTGGATTTGCGATGGTGTTTGCGGTGCTCGGTCTGTCGACTTCGCTTTTAGCGGATGTCTTCATTACGTATCGGGATACGCTACGGATGATCGGTGCGCTCGTCATCTTCGTATTTGGTGTCGTCCTGCTGGGATTATGGCAACCGACATTTTTGATGCTTGAAAAAAAGCTCGATTTAGGTGAACGCAAGGGCGGTTACATCGGTACAGTCCTCGTTGGAATTGGTTTTGCTGCCGGATGGACACCTTGTACGGGTCCGATTTTGGCAGGTGTGATTGCACTCGCGGCGACGAATCCAAGTCAAGGGATGCTTTACATGTTATTTTATGTCTTAGGTTTTTCGATTCCATTTTTATTGATGGCCTTTTTCGTCGGTCGTTCGAGACTGTTCGTCCAGTACAGCTTGAAGATGACGAAATTTGGTGGGGCGTTGATGATGGTGTTCGGAATCGTCCTTTATTTTGATGGCTTAAGTGCCTTCGCAGCATGGATGAGTGATCTCGTTGGATTCACCGGATTTTAACAAGGAAGTGATGGGATGATTTGGGTATCAACAGGGGTAGCGCTCGTCATGGGATTGCTGATCAGTTTCATTCGTGTCAAAGCATCAGCTAAACCGACGAACGCTAAAAAAATCTTGATCCCGCCTTTTGCGATGTCGACGGGGATGCTGCAGTTTTTATACCCAGCCTCTCGTCTGACATGGACGGAAGTAGCGGAAGCATTATTGATTGGAGCCATCTTTAGTATTTTTTTGATCAAAACGTCCAACTTTTATGAAGCCGAAGGGCAGATTTATCTGCAACGTTCAAAAGCCTTTTTCATCGTCTTGTTCGGGATTTTGATCGTCCGGACGGTCGCAAAGTTCATCATCGGTGGTCAAATCGATATTTTTGAAACGGGAGGGATTTTTTATCTCGTTGCTTTCGGAATGATCGTGCCGTGGCGGATTGCGATGTATCTGAAATACAAACAAGTCAAGTCGGGGATTGTTCCAGTTGAACATTTACCGCAAAACTAAACGGAAGGATTCTCAAGCGAGAGTCCTTCCGTTTAGTTTTGGAAATAAAGTTCGTAATCGCGCCAGTCGATGGCGTGTTCGTTTAACGCTTTTTTCAAGAATTTATGATCGCGTTTCGGTGTCGCCGAGACATATCCTTTGACGACGAGTTCAGACGTCATCTTCGACGCACGCTCTTCAAGCGCGAACTGTCCGATCCGTCCGGCGATTTTTCGACGTGCCACATCCCGAAATGCGGTCGGAACGGGCATGACCAGTGCATTTAATAAATCAAGTGTTTCATCCGTCCATAAATGGCGGGTCTGGTCGATGTATTCATCTTCCCAGTCCATCATCGATTTGCCGTCTTCTTTCGGAAGTTTCTTTAGGAACTTCCGGAACATGAAGAAACCGCCGATTGCCATCAGTGTGATCATGATAAAGCCCCAGAGCAAAATTCCGTTCATGAACCATGCCATCCGTGACTCATCCCCCTTTCAACATCAACTATAGATTAGCATAATTTTTTTTGTCATGCTATGATAAATGACGGAGAAAGCGAGGCGGAACGATGTTACAACCTTATGTACAATTAGATGAGTCCGGACGACCACAAAAAGGACTGTTGCCGGAGACGGCGGATGGTCGCGTCGTCGAGTTTTATTATGATACGAGCGGAATGGACATTACCGTCATTTTCGTAACGATACCAGCTCAGGATGCCAGTCGGAAACGAGCGTTCACGGTCGGAAAGACGTTTAAGACGATTTCGACGCTGGAAGATTTTACGTTGTTGCGTTATGACTTAATGGACCATCAGATCCTCGCGACACTTGAGATGTTTGCCGATGGATCGAAGCGTCAAATCGATGCTTCGAGATTGCTCGATTACTGACAAAGAAGGAGACGCGGATCGCCGCGACTCCTTCTTTTTTTAGTGTCCGATCGAAATTTTTCCGTCCTCGATCTGCGCGATGCCGCCGATCGGGAACGTGAACAGAGGCATCGTATGACCAAAGTCAGCACCCGCGATGACCGGAATCGATGACAGGGATGGGTACAATTGAACTAAATACTGGAGGTGTTCGTCTGTCATCCGGGTCGTCAGTTGAAAACGACCGAAGACGATGCCACGGATCAAGTCGGCACCCGGTTGCGCCATCAAGGACGCAAAGTCACGGGCGAACGTCGCCGGATGTACTTCGTAATCGTCTTCAAGGAACAAGATGCTATCACGTAAGTCGGGGAAATAAGCAGTACCCTGCAATAAGTTGAGCGTACAGAGGTTCCCGCCCAGCAGACGACCGGCAGCAGTACCAGGTGAAAGGAAAAGATGTCCCGGGTTCGGAAGGGTGACGTCTTTACCGTCCACATGATCGTGCCAATTGTGACTTGGTTGAATGGTCATCGTCTTGTCTTCGAATAACATGTTCCGGAACGCCTGTAACGTGTAGGCATCACGAGAAGCGAGGGCACGTAACATCGGACCAGAATAGGTGACAAGACCACTTTTCGTAAAAATCGCCTGGCTGAGAGCCGTGATATCGGAAAATCCACAAAGTATTTTCGGGTTCCGGCGAATCAACTCGTAATCCAGTCCGTCAAGCAACTCATTCGAACTGAATCCACCACGGACACACAAGATGGCATCGATGGTCGGGTCGGCAAACGCCGTATGCAAATCCTCTAACCGACAGGCAGGATCACTGGAACCAAACGGATTGACTGCCCGGGCATGTTGGCTGATCGAGACGCAAAGACCAAGTGATTGAAGCACCTCGATCGCCCCGTCGAGGATGTTTGATTCGACGGTCGCTAAACTTGATGCCGGTGCCAACAACCGGACATGTGAACCGTCCGTAAGGCGTTTGGGGACGACGGCCGGAATTTGTTGTTCGATACATTCAATCCGGTTACCAAATGGGTCCTTCGTGAAAAACCGCCGGCGTGGTGCCAACCGGTCATCGAACTGAACGGGGTAACCGGCAGTTTGCAATCGAACCGCCACGTCATCCAGTTGAGAAAAGGTGAGACCGGGGTGTGCTTTTTTGGCCGGATGAAAGGGTTCTTCGATTCCGAGATGAAGAGCTGCCGCGTGTGACTGGAACCAGACACCCCCACTTGCTTGTACGCCAAGGGGCTTTTCCACTTCCTCCATATGTAAAAGCCCGGCATAAAAAGCCCGAGCTTGTTCTTCTGAGTCTTTCGGAGCGGCTAATTGTACATGATCTAACATCGCTACACGTCCTCTCAAGAAATTAAACGATGAACTCCGTCACCCGTTTGAGTTCACGTTCGACGAAATTCAAATAAAAGTGTCCATCAATCCGGCGGTCGAGCTCTTGGGCGACTTCATAAATATTCGAGCGGAGCACACCCAGATAAGCGACTTCTGCATGGCGGGCTGCGCGGTACGAAGCTGCATAATGAGCCAACAAGAATTGCAAGTATCCTCTATCCGTCAGCAGAGGGATCAATTGTTTTTTCTCTTCCATCAACCAGACATAGTTTGCGTCGTAATACATCTCGGCGTAGAGATGATACGGTTCATCGCCACCCGTGAACAGAGGTTTGACGCGTTTGACTTCTTGAATCAACTGTTCCGTCCAGTCGAATCGGTCTTTCTTTCGACTGATGAACAAAGGTAAGATATAAGGGTGGGCTTGATCGGGCATTCGTGAACAACCTCGTTCATGACGAATCGCTGCATAAAGCAGTAAGGCACGGTCCTCGAAACCACGTTCGATCGCATACGTCATTCGGCTGAATCCTTCACAAGACGGACAGTCACTTAATTCGTCGGGCGGAGCATCGATCCATTCCGCAAGATAATGGTCGGCCTGTTCTTCGTCACCGAGTTTGCTGTAGATCATAAATCCGATATAGTCCCGTGTCCGGAAAAAACCGCGGCTGTCACAAAAATCAACGAACCGGTCAAAATCTTCTTCTAATAAAGCGACGGGCATATCTTCCTGTTCGGCTGCATAAATTAAATAGGATTTATAGTTCCAGTACAGGTCAAGTTCCTGTTTAGGTGTTAACGTCAATTCCTCTTTTCGGACCCAGTCCATCAATAATGAAAAGGAAACCAAAAAGGAACGGAAGTGTCCCAAATCAAATTGATTTTGAGAAAACGTCCATAAAGCAAGGGGCCGGAGTGTAGCGTCCGTCGTATCCTCAAAGATCGTCCAGAGCGATTCGCCCCGTTCAAGTGAGGGATCGGCCTCTTTTAGGCGGAGATATAAACTGTTCAGTTCTTCATGAGGGTTCATCTGTACCCCTCCTTTCTTATATAAGTATACCACGCACGGATTCAGAAGGTGTCAGTGATGTCGGCGAACAAAAAAATGATTCCGCCCACGATTAGTCGCGGCTCGGAATCATTTCAAGGATTTGTCGATGTGTTGCGTGCGTTGGATGAAGTAGATCACGTATCGTGTAACTGTTCAAGACTTGATGAAACGCAGCAATCGCGTCATCAAAAGCTTCGCGTGCAGGGTCTAGCGAAGGAAGTTCAGACGTTCCTTCAAGTGGATCCAGAAAATGAGTTGTCGGTTCAAACAACTGCACCACGTCACCAATATAAATTTCATCCGGCGGACTTGCTAAACGGAATCCGCCACCTCGACCACGGACAGAATGAATCAATCCACTTTGTCCTAAACGATAGACGACTTTCATCAGATGATTTTTTGAAATGTCGTAACAGTCCGCTACTTCCAGGATTCGGACCAGTCGATCAGAGTGTGCCCCGGCAAATAACAGGGATCTGATTGCGTAATCCGTATAACGTGTCATGCGCATTTTCATCACCTACTTAAATACACATGTTAGAGAAGTTTGAAATGAAGTACAAGTTTAAATGTGTTTATCTAAAGATGCATTTTGAAGATTGAATTAAGCGAATCGGTCAAGCATAATAAACGAGGAGAGGTAGGTCATGTCATGCATTTCGATCAGGCGTTACATCTATTACAATCCGTCGGACCTGAAGTGGACCAAAAAGGCTTACGGATTGCCAGTCGTTTTTATAGACAGTTAGAAATGAAGCATAGCGCAGAATTACAGGAAATCGGACATCTCGAACTCCTGTCTCAAAGTATGGAACTACGGATTTTACGTCTGGGTCAACTGTTGAAACACGTGACGAACCAACAGGAATCAAGTGAATTGTTCAAGATGATTTTATTAAACGAGATCAATCAAACAAAATCGTTTATCTTAACCTATCCGGAAATCGTCAGTCGGGAGATCATCGAAGCGGTCCGGATCGAACTCGAGTTAGCACCGACGGCTCCCGTGCTCGAAGCCTGGCGGATCGTCCATCATCATCTGGTCGAGACGTGCCGCCATTTTTGCAAATACAAGCAACAGGGGGACTGGACACAACTGGATGTCTTGTTAGTCGCGGAAAGCCACCATCTCGGTGCGATCATCGACGAAGCGAAATATGCCTTGATGAGCGGACGGAAAACAACGATTTTACACGTTCGACCAACAAAACCGTCCTCGAAGGATCTGGTGGCGACACTCAACTTACTGACGAAACAAGGATTGATTTTTCACAGCATTCAGGCTGAAGGATGGGACGACGAAGTAGAGACGTTCTTAAAACTCATCTCCATCGACGATCCAATCGTTTTCGTCAGTGGTTCCGGTCGATTCATTGCCGAAGTGCAACGTACGTTAGATCCGTTGCCGGTGATTTTTGGACCATTTGTCGCAGACGGTGTGTTGCCTTCTTAATGGTTAGTTAAGAAAAACAAAAAAGATACGCCCCTAATTATATGGAATGCATCTGACATTCAGACAAAAAAAGAGTTTGTCCTATAAACGATTCGTATTCTCCAGTATTTTGCTCAGGCGGGGGGCAAGTCGCGTAACCATTATTCTAACGGACCAAGTTACCGGATCTTGCCTGCCTCTGGCAGCGCGAAACGCGCTTTTTCCCGTACGAGTAACGGAGAACGAATCGTTTTTTTTCTAAATTCAAAGGCACTTTCCGAAATCAATCGGAAGGTGCCTTTTTAACCATTAGTTGAGATTAAGCCGATTGCGACAACCGTTTGGCCCGCTGGATCGACCGGTCAAGTGCGAGGTAGACGAGTCCGGACAGACAACAAGCGATACCGACACCGGCTAACGCATATTGTCCGTTTCCGGAATCAAGGAACAGTGATCCGAGCAACGGTGCCGTCACACCACCGATCAGCCACTGGATACTCGCGGCCCCGTTGTACGTGCCGCGTAAGTGTTCCGGCGCGATCAAGGCGATGAACGTCATCTGGACCGGAGACATGATCATCTCACCGAGCGTATATAGAGCGTAGATGACAAGTAAGATCGTCACAAGGACGATGTAGTCCGTTCCGAGCGAAAACAGATAGGACGGGACGAAGGCGAGTAAAATCATACCGACTCCGAACACACACGCCCCAAGCAACATGACCTTCCCGAACGCTTTTCCGGACAAGCGCGCTGCGACCGGGAACTGGAACAGGACGACCATGATCCCGTTTAACCCCATCAAGTACGGAAATGGATTTTTGTCATTCGGAAGACCCGGTAAAGCTTCTTTCAAAAATACAGGCAACATACTTTCGACGAGCGAAAAGCCCATCGAGATGAAGACACCGGCAGCGATGAAGATTAAAAAGACATGATCTTTTCGTAAGACGGTGAAGGCGGATAATTGTGGTTCATCCCGTGTCTGTTCCAGCTGATCAGGTTTCGTCTCCGCGATAAAGAACAGCAGGACGAGAGCATAGAGGAAAAAGACGGCGGCGGCGGCGTAAAAAATTAACGACCGGTCGACGAACAAGACGGCGCTCCCGATCAATGGACCAAACGCGGCACCGACATTATGCCCCATCCGGAGGAGACCAAACGATTCGTTCAGTCGTTCGGGTGGCGTGACGTCAGCGACCATCGCGCTGGCTGCCGGGTGGAACAACGAGTTCGTCAGACCAAGCAAGGCATTCATCAGCAGCAACGGCCAAAACGAATCGGCGAATGAAAATCCGATCAACGCGATGACATCGCCGACGATCGAAATGACCATGAGTGGTTTTCGTCCATACAAGTCAGCGAGATATCCACCGACAAATGAACCGAACAACGAGGTGATCGGACCGGTCGCCATGATGATCCCGACTAAAAAGTACGAATCCAGCTGTTCCGAGTAATAGAGAACAAGAAATGGTGCAATCATGAACATCATGACCCCGGTAATCGTTTCCCCGACGAACCGGATCCAGATGTTACGATCAAGCTGTTTTAATGCAGTAAACATAAACAAAACCCCTTATACTTCCGTTTTTAGACCATGAAAAAGACGGATACGCACAATTATGGGCATACCCGTCCTGATATAAGAGGGCAGCATGTACGTATACGCATACGTACACCCTGCTTAATTAAAAATTAAACGATTGGGTGACGTACAGTTGTAGCCAATACGTAAATCGGTTGTTGCTGATTAAATGATTGTGACATTGTACGTCTCCTCCTTCTTGTAATAGTGAACGTCTTCGTCATCGTATAAAAGATTGGAATGTTTTGTCAACTAAAACTCTGAAAATTGAGTCAATAAAGTGAAATGGACGAGACTGCGAAAATTCGGTATGATAGACTAGTTGCGAAAATGAGCGAGTTAACCACTTTTTAAGAAGATTTTTAATATATAGGTGAAAGGAATTACCCTACATGACAAAATTACTCCAAACCGAAGTCGAGAAACGCCGGATCTTCGGAATTATTTCCCACCCGGATGCCGGGAAAACGACATTAACTGAAAAATTCTTACTCCACGGTGGCGCGATCCGCGAAGCGGGATCGGTCAAAGCACGAAAAAACTCGAAATTCGCAAAATCCGACTGGATGGAGATCGAAAAACAACGGGGAATCTCCGTTACGTCATCCGTCATGCAATTTGAATACGATAAAAAAATCGTCTCGATCATGGATACACCGGGTCACTCCGATTTCGGGGAAGATACGTACCGGATCCTGACAGCCGTCGACTCGGCGATCATGGTCATCGATGCCGCAAAAGGGATCGAGTCGCAAACGAAAAAACTATTCCAAGTCTGTCGGATGCGCGGGATTCCGATCTTTACGTTCATCAACAAGATGGACCGTCAAGCGCGTGATCCACTCGAATTGATGGAAGAACTCGAGGAAGTCCTCGGCATTCCATCAGTCGCCGTCACATGGCCGGCCGGATCGGGTCAACAGTTTGAAGGCGTCTATGACCGCGTCAACGAGAAGTTCCATTGCTTCAAGAATGACCGTCTGACGATTGATCTCGGCGAAGAAGGACTCGCAAACGATCAGTTGGCGTCAACGATCAACAACGAGATGTACGATACGTTGGTGGATGAAGTGGATCTGCTCGACGGAGCGGGAAATGCGTATGACGAAGAGTTGATTGCGAAAGGTGAATTGACACCGGTCTTCTTCGGTTCGGCCCTAGTCGACTTCGGAATCACACCGTTGCTTGAGCATTACCTCAACTTGTCACCGTCACCGACACCGCGTGAGTCGAACAAAGGACAAATCGAGCCGGCACAAGAATTCTTCAGCGGCTTTGTCTTCAAGATTCAAGCGAACATGAACCCGAATCACCGTGACCGGATTGCCTTCGTGCGGATCTGTACCGGGAAATTCGACCGCGGCATGGAAGTTGTCCTGACACGGACCGGCAAAAAAATGAAGTTATCCCAATCGACACAGTTCATGGCGGACGAGCGGGAAACGGTCAACGAAGCATTTGCAGGCGATGTCATCGGTCTCTATGATTCCGGCAACTACCAAATCGGGGACACGATCACAAACGGCGATCCGACGCTTCAGTACGAAGCGTTGCCGACGTTCGCGCCGGAATTGTTTTTGAAAGTTTTCACGAAAAACGCACTGAAATCCAAACAGTTCCAAAAAGGTGTCGAACAGCTCGCGCAAGAGGGTGCGATTCAGGTCTACAAGACGGAATACAACGAAATCATCCTTGGGGCGATCGGACAACTTCAATTCGAAGTCTTCGAGCACCGTCTGAAAGGCGAATATGGCGTTGACATCTTAAAAGATGCGGCGAACTTCCAAGTCGCGAAATGGGTCAAGGTGACGGAAATCAGTGAAGTCAAGAAATTGACGGATTCACGGACCGTCCTTGTCTACGACCGTTGGGAAAATCCGGTGCTGTTATTTGCCAATGACTTTGTGTATGAACGGTTTGTTCAGAAAAACGACGGTGTCATCACGCTCGTCGATTCGCCACAATTACTCAAAGACTAATTCAAACAAGGCGTGTCTTTCCGGTTTCAGCGGAAGATACGCCTTTTTTCGTTTTGCGAAGGCGAAACAAGGGTAAAAATTGGAGTCTGTAAAATCATATCTTGGTGAGAGGAATGGTGTTGACGATGGCTAAGAAATTTATCGGGATTTTCCATGATGAATCGAGCTTACATCAGAAAATGCAAGCTCTGAGAGAACAAGGTCATAAGGACTCTGATTTTTCCGTGGTTGGACGGGATGGCGCAGCGGATGAGGCATCGGGTGCTTCCTGGATTGATCAAGTCAAATCGAAGTTCAGTCACGAACCGCCGTTACGGGAAACGTTGAAGCGCGTCGGTCATTCCGATCACGAAGCAGAACAACATTATCAAGAAGTCGAGCGGGGTGGAATCGCGCTGTTCGCAAAAGACCGGCATGACGATCATGATCATGACCACTCACGTGATCATTTACATGATGAAGGGCATCGGCATGACGGAAAAGTCGAAAATCCGGGCGTCAACGATTATGAGTCGGAGCATGAATCCGATCACGACAAGAGCGATCGTTCGAAATGGAAAGCGGACGATCTAGACTAAATAGTAGACGTGAAACTGAGATACTCAGTTTTACGTCTTTTTTTAGGGGAAGTGAAGTTTGTTCATTACCGCTTTAAAAATCGCCGGTGCTATACTGAATGTATCAAAGAGGTGAAGAAAAATGAAAAAAACAGTAGCAACACTAGCCGGAATCGGCGTCCTTGGAGCAGTCTTCATGGCCCGTTATCCGTTATTTGGTCGCCGGCCGTCAAAAGCAGATCAACAGCAGTATACGCGGTCCCGTCAGTTTTCGAACGGAAAGTTTCAGAATGAATTACCGTTCCAACTGAAAATGGAATGGGAGACGATGAAAAGTATTTTAAAAGATTACGGTCGGGAATTACCATCGCTAAAGCCGGTCAAACCGTTACCGGTCGTCCCGTTTGAACGACGGACGGACGGAACAGAGCCGCGGATAACCTGGTTCGGACACTCGGCGTTCCTGCTTGAACTCGATCAACAAACGATTTTCTTTGATCCGATGCTCGGTCGTGCGCCGTCACCGTTCCCGAAACTCGGAGGCGGACGGTTCCAAACGACGGCGCCGGTCGATCTCGATTCGTTGCCGCCGATTGATCTTGTCATCTATTCGCATGATCATTACGATCACTTGGATTATCATTCGATCTTGGCGTTAAAAGACCGGGTCGGTCGATTCATCGTCCCGCTTGGTGTCGCAAGCCGTCTAAAAGGCTGGGGGGTAGATCCGGACCGGATTACGGAACTGGATTGGCACGAATCGGTCGAGACGAATGGTCTCCGTTTGACGGCAACACCAGCCCGGCACTACTCGGGTCGTAACGGGCTTGATCAATTTTCGACGCTTTGGGCGTCATGGGTAATTGAGGGATCGAAGAAAGTCTTCTTCAGCGGAGACAGTGGCTACGGTCCACACTTTAAGGCAATCGGGGAACAGTATGGTCCGTTTGATGTAACCATTATGGAATGTGGCCAATATGATACCCGGTGGTCGAGTTCACATATGTTGCCGGAACAGACACTCGCTGCGCATCTCGATGTCAAAGGGGATGTGCTGATTCCTGTCCATTGGTCGGCGTTTACACTGGCGTTTCATCCGTGGTACGAACCGGTCGAACGTTTACTGAAAGAAGCTGTAAAACATGAGGTGTCGGTCGTGACACCGATGATTGGCGAAAGTGTCACTGCTGCCAGTGAGACACGCAGATGGTGGCGTGAGGTACGGTAAAGTTAGATGAAATGAAACTTGTCTTCTTTTTCCGTGCTTTCCTCAGGCGAGACACGAGCCGTGGCGCCTGTTACTTTCGGACGAGGAGCCGGGTCTCGTTTGCCTCTGACAGCGCGAAAAGCACGCGCTTTTTCCTGTAGGAGTCACGGGAAGAAGCCGAGTTTAATGGACTACTTTCATATGATTTCAAACAAAAAATCCCCACTCTGTCGCGTTTTGCGAGAAAGTGGGGATTTACTTTGACGTATAGATTAACTGGCAAGTCGTTCTGATTTGGCATCGCGGCGTGAACGGAACCGTTCGATGACTTCAAACCCAAGCACAAGCATCGTGCCAATCAATAAGCCGTTACTGAAGAACGGACGTAACGTCAGCGGCAGGATTTCCGCCAAAACCGTCGATTGCAACAGAATACTGATTCCGATGACGGCACAAATCGCAAAGGCATGCTTGCGGCGACTGGTCGTCATGCTGCTTTCAGCAGACTGCCAGGCAATCAGGAACATGTGCGGTAACGTTGCGAGTAAAGCCGCACTGGCGACACTGCGCGGCAACGTCGCGATGATGCCGATGATACTCGGGAAAAACCCGACCAAGGCGATGACAAGTGAGGCAATCAAAAACGGACGGCGTTCCTTACTTCCCGTCTGGGCGATGAAACCACTTGTGATCGGCAACGGGACCGGAACGAGCGTCGAGAACGTCGCCGCGATCAAGTGAATGATCCCTTCGACCGTGAGCCCTTGATTCAAGGCCCCTTTTTTCTGAATCGTCGCTTCGACGGCGCTTAACGCGGCAATCAAGTTGACGATCAAAAGAATCGCAAACGGAATCGCGACCAAAAAGGCGCTGCCGTCAAATTGCGGCATCCCGAACGGTAAGGCGGACGGAACGGCAAAGATACCGGACGCTTCCGGTAACGACGGACGGCTGACCAACCAGCCGACGACTATTCCGATCATCAAGGCGAACGGCCGGAGGCGGGTCGGACCAAATTGACTGAGTCCGAGGACAAGCAGGAACGTCAGAATGCCGGCAAGACGTGTTGCTTCGACGGCGAGGACGGCACCAAGCATGACGCCTGTCAGTTGCATACATAATAAAAGCAAAAACGTTCCGCTGACGAGCGGCGTAAAGACCGGTAATAAAAAGCGGGTCCATCCCGTCAACCCGAGGAAAATCAAGACGACGCCGGCAATGACGACAGCGGCCATCGCAATCGTGAAGGCCGTCTTTGAATCGACCGGCAACGCAGCGATGACGACAAAGATGCTGACCCATGAGCCGGCCGGACCGGACACGATTGGTAAACGGTGACCAAACAATCCATGGAGAAAACAGGCAATCCCTCCGACAAAGAAGGAGCGTTGGACAAGTGCGGCCGTTTCGACACTCGAGAGATCAAACAGGCTCGCGACGACGATTGGCAAGGCAATCGTATTGGCTAATAAGAAAATAATCCACTGAATCGTGGACGTCGTACGTTTCACAAAAATCGTCTCCTTTAAAAATCGCTGATTTCAGCATCGTATCATATGATTGATGTTATGATTCATACATATTTATGATTGAAAACATATGAAAGAGATGATGAATATGGATTTACGCCAATATCGGTATTTTTGTGCGGTCGTCGAAGAACAATCCGTCACACGGGCGGCGGAACGACTGCGGATGGCACAGCCTGCTTTGACGCAACAGATCCGGAAGATGGAAGAGTTGCTTGGTGTACGGCTGATTGAACGGGCGGGACGCGGCATCCGGATCACGGCAAGCGGTGAGCGGCTGTATGAACGCGCCGTCTCCTTGTTGCGGTATGAAGCGGAAACCCGGATTGAAGTCAGTGACATCAAGGAAGGACGGACCGGCATCTTACGGATCGGGGTCAATACGTTGTCCGCCGGTCGATTGACGGGATGGGTGCAAGAGATGAAACGACGACATCCCCGGATCACGCTGCAAATTCATCAGGGCGAGTCCGCTGCCTTAATTGATCGTTTGAAGGATCATGCGATCGACGTGGCACTCGTCCGGCTGCCGATTGAGGCACAAGGTGTCACGATTGAGTGGATGGAAGAGGAACCGTTTTATCAAATCCATCATCCTGATTTTCCGGACGCCGATGTCATCATTCCGAGTCAGGAAGGACTTGGTGTCTTTCAGACGCTCAGCCAGCAGTTCGGGGTCGTCTCGCAGGAGACCTGTTCCGACGTCTTGACCTTGATTGGACTTGTCCGTTGTGGACAAGCGGTGACACTGTTACCGGAAAGTACGCTCCGCGAGCTCGACATGACGGGACTGGTGCGGGAAAAGTTACCGGACGCGACGAGTACGACGGCTCTTGTCTGGTTGACGGAAGACGGTCAATCGGCGCTGACCCAACAATGGGTCTCGATTGTGCACGAGTAAGAACGAATTGTTAAAAAAGGGATTTTATAGGATAATTGAACAAGAGACAGGAAGGTAAGGGGGAGGATGAAATGAAGACGATTCGCGGAAAATACGGCGAAGCGAAGATTTTTACCCACAACGTCGATGACATGACGATTGAACAAGTGACGGGGATGCTGAACGAAAACATTGCTGTCGACGGCAATGTCCGAATCATGCCCGATTGTCATGCGGGCAAGGGCTCGGTCATCGGAACGACGATGCGGATTCACGATAAGGTGGTTCCGAATCTCGTTGGTGTCGACATCGGCTGTGGGATGTTATGTACACAAATCAACCGTGAAGGAACAGCCGGCGTCGATTATGAGAAATTGGATGCTGCGATTCAGGCACTGGTTCCGAGCGGCATGTCCGTCCGCAATCAGCCGCACCGGTTGTCGGAACAGATTCCGTTTGACCAAGTGTTGGCACCATTCAACGAAACGCGGGCCCGATTGTCGATCGGTACGTTAGGCGGCGGCAATCATTTCATTGAATTGAATACAGACGAGGAAGACAATCTCTACCTCGTGATTCATTCCGGCAGCCGGAACCTCGGAAAAACGATTGCCGAACATTATCAAAAATTAGCGGAAGCGTCGCAATTCACCGTCGATACGGAGGTAATCGTCGCATCGCTGAAAGAACAGGGACGTGAACAAGACATCCAATCGACTTTGGTCGAGTTGAAGAGTCAATTCAATGAAACGAATAAAGATTTAGCGTACGTGTCCGGTTCCGATATGGACAACTACTTACATGATCTGAAAATCGCCCAACGCTACGCGGCATTAAACCGTCAAGCGATGACGGACGTCATTGTTGAAGCGATGGGCTGGTCGGTCACGGAACAGTTCGATACGATCCATAACTACATTGATCTCGAGCAGATGATTCTCCGGAAAGGTGCGATTTCAGCGCAAGCCGGTGAAGTCGCCATCATTCCGATGAACATGCGGGACGGTTCACTGATCGTCAAAGGAAAAGGCAATCCGGACTGGAACTATTCGGCACCACACGGGGCAGGACGGATCATGTCCCGTTCGAAAGCCTTTAAATCCGTTGACCTCAAAGAGTTTGAAGCGACGATGCAGGACGTCTGGTCGAGTTCGGTCGTCGAATCGACGCGTGATGAGTCACCGTTCGTCTATAAGCCGATGGAGGAAATCATCCTGAACACAATGGATACGGTCGAATTACTCAAAGTCATCAAGCCGCTCTATAATTTTAAAGCGAAGTGATTGGCGGAAGCCGGAGTTAACTTTTTTAAAAAAGTAGACATACCAAAATGCAACCTTTTGATTGGAAATGAATCAGAAGGTTGCAAGGTGTTTGCTTTCACAAAGGGAGTCAGGGAGAAATGAACTTATACGTGTCTTCGTCATGCGTACTCTTTACGAATCCAGCTTTTAGAAGTACGGATTGCGAGGCGTGATTATCAAGCTCGGTATAGGCGCAAACTTGTGTGACCTTCATGTCCTGCAGTCCGAACCGGGTAACTGTTTGGACGGCTTCTGTCATATAGCCGTAACCCCGAAAGTCCGGTTTTAATACATACCCAATTTCGGCGATGTTATTTTGATAGCCTCTGCAAAAACAGCAGTTCCCGATAAATTCGCCGGTCGACTTTAAATACAGTCCCCACGTAATGCCGTCCCCGTTGAGGTAATCAAGGGCAATCTGACTCAAAATCCGGATGACATCCCGGCTGTTCTGTGCCTGGTGACCATCATAGACCGTAATCTCAATCATGTGGTTCGCTTCACTTAACCGGATTTCTCTTAAGAGGAGCCGTTCGCTCGTCAGTTCAGGAAAGACGTCAAAATAGTATTTTTCTTTCACGGGGCATGCCTCCTTGAATTTGCTTCTTACCTCAAGTGTACGTTATCCGATCCGAATCGGAAGCAAAACATCATCAAAACTAAAAAATCCGTTCATTAATTCAGGAGGAGTTTACATGCAAAAGAAAGCCCTAGTCGTCATTGATATTCAAAACGACATGACAAAAAACTACAAAGAAGTCATCGGTACGATCAATCAGTCAATCGATTGGGCAGTTGGACAGGACATGCATGTGGTCTACATCCGACACGAAAATTTATCAGCCGGGACAAGAACGTTTAAAACCGGGACACGTGGTGCCGAGTTAGCACCTGATTTGAACATCGTGTCAGATCATGTATTCACAAAATATAAGGGGAATGCCTTAACGAGCGAAGCGTTTGCGGCATTCATTGAGCAAAATAACATCACCGATTTTTATCTGACCGGTGGAGACGCGACAGCTTGTGTCAAATCGACTTGTTTCAACTTACGTAAACTGGATTACGACGTGACGGTGATTACGGACGGCATCACGAGTTACGATAAAAAGAAACTTCCGGAAATGATTGAATACTATGCGAAAAAGGGCAGCAACATCATTCAGTTCAATGATTTACTTTCGGTTGATTAACGTTGTTGAAGGAGGTTGTTAACATGAAAAACGTCATTAAGTCACTGGTTGTTTTGTCCGCCTCATTAGGTCTGATGTTGACGAGTTATCCGCCAAACGAAGCCGTGGCAAAAACTAAAAAAGAAACGCAGCACGACATCTTTAAAAAGCTAAAATTGAACGCCTCGATGACCAGTGTTGCGGAAGTTATGTATGGCAAAAGCTACAAAAAACATCTGTGTGACCGCTCAGAAGATGAGGTGAAAGTAAATCTTTTATGCAGTGGAGAGGTATACGATTCCAATAAGTACGATAAGGATGAGAAACTAAAATATTTGAAGTATGAGTTTTATCTGTACCCGAATCCAAAGGTGCCGAATGAATCGGATGACCCGGATGAAGTGACGTTCCAAACCGTCCGGATGTTGCTCGTATTTAAGTCGAAAGAGCACAGCAAGCAGTTAAAGCTTGTCGAAAAACACTGGTTTGATTCATCCGTTGTGAATTCAACACGTGTCTACAATAATCAAAAAAATTAAAAAAGGCATGACGAAAAAGCAGTTGGATGACGTGCTGACGGGAACAGGGATCGGGAAACATGAGAGAGTCGCGTATATCGACTATTCAAAAGTCGGAAAGCAAGCTGGTAAAAAACAGCCTGTTTTTCCAAAAGCGTACAAGACGTATTCGTATTCCGTTTTGAATCAGAAAGAGAATGTCCTCTATTACTTCGAAACGAAGTACAGTCGAATGAAAAAAGAGTACGTCGTTTCGTATGTTGATACGTGGACGGAAGATAAAGAATAAAACCAATGAGAGAACTCCCGAATGAAGGAGTTCTCTCATTTTTAATCTCTATTTCAAACATTTTTTAAGGGGAATGGAATAATCAGCGGATCGTTTTTAAAGCACCGGCCCAAGGAATGACCTGGTCGAGCATTTGGTTAACGGAGTCTGCTTGAACCGGTGCTGCTTTTAACACCGCCCCATTCTCAAAATCAGTGAATAAGGAGAGGGCAGGGTGGACGCGGACGTCTGCAATCAACAATTCGCCTAAAATCCCGCGTAAATGTTCTGCTGCGCGTGCGCCGCCGACTGAACCGTACGAGACGATTCCGGCTGCTTTGTTATTCCACTCAACACGAAGGTAATCGAGGGCATTTTTTAAGGAAGCGGAAATCGAGTGGTTGTATTCCTGTGTGATGAAAACAAATCCATCTTGAGCGGCGATCGCTTCAGACCAGGCAGCTGCACCGGATGCATCGCCGTCTTTTTCGCCGAGCAACGGCAATTTGTAGTCTGCGATGTCAATGATCGTATAGTTGGCGTCCACACGTTTGTCCGCGATTTCTTTGACCCAGTTCCCGACCTGCGGGCTTAAGCGACCTTCACGTGTTGATCCTAAGATAATCCCAATGTTCAATTTTGTCATGTTCGTTTCCTCCTCTTGTTGTGGTGTTTCTTTTGAACCAAATAATTTACTGAATAGACTCAAGTTAATTCCTCCGGATTATAAATATTCTTTTTCGATTGTCCGCGTGCTTCGGACGGTATCAATCGGACGGACCATTTGTTCGATTTGTTGACGTTGTGATTCTAAGAACGGTGGCAATGATAATTTCTCTCCGACCGTTTCATACGGCTCATCTCCCATGAAACCAGGACCATCTGTTGCCCATTCGAACAGGATACCTTGGGCGACACGGGCATATAAGGATTCGAAGAAGAAACGATCGACGTAGCCGGATGTATTGAATCGTAAGTTCTGCATGCGGCTGATCCATTCATTTAAAGCGGCCGTATCTTCGACTCGGAACGCAACATGGTGAACGGTACCAAATCCTTGCTGTCCACTTGGAAGGAGGAGGTTATGCTCAACGATGACTTGCGCACCATTCCCGCCTTGACCCATTTCAAACAGATGCAGGGATCCTGCCTGATCGATCTCTCGCATCAACATCGCTTTTTCCAACACTTCTTTTAACCGGTCAAATTCGGCAATCCGGATATGGATCGGACCTAAACCGGTGATCGCGAATTCTAATGGGACCGGACCGTTTTGCCATGGAATGCCGGATGCAATGCCTTCATTATGCTCGTCTGAAATCAGCATGTACTGCTGGTCATCGAAATCGACGAACGAGAGGGTTTTCTTCCCGAATTGTTCTTTGATGCCGCGATGTTTGACGTCATATTTGTCAAACCGTTTGATCCAGTAGTCAAGTGCTTCATCCGTCGGCACGCGGAAAGCGGTTTTGTAGATTTCATTTGTTCCGTGTATTCTTTTTGGAATGCCCGGGAAGTCAAAGAACGTCATATCGGTACCGGCTGATCCTTTATCGTCAGCGAAGAATAAATGATAGGTCTGAATATCATCCTGATTCACCGTTTTCTTGACTAAACGCATGCCTAAGACGTTGGTGAAGAACGCATAATTTTTCTCGGCGCTGCTCGTGATGGCTGTTACGTGATGGATTCCTTTTAATTCATTCATGTAGATCGCTCCCTTAATCATCATTATCTCGAATTCGAGATATATAGGTAAAAAAATTTAATTGTTTTGGGCTTGGTAGCCTATTTTTTTAGCAGTCTTAATGAACAATTCGATTTCCGCCTGATCAATCCCTTGGAAAACCTGATTAATGGCTTGTTCATGTTCCGGAAAAATCGTATCCATTAAAGTTTGACCGTCTGTGGTGAGTTCCGCAAATGTCACACGCCGATCCTCCGGACAGGCTTTGCGAACGACGTAGTTCTTTTTTTCGAGCTTATCGATGACATAGGTGATGCTGCCGCTTGTGATCAATACTTTTTTTCCGATTAGTTGAATTGGCTGCCTTCCTTTATGATACAGCAATTCGAGTACGGAAAAATCTGTCGGATTTAGTCCGGACTTCGCAACATCCTGTTTGATGACTTCATGAAGCGCATCGACTGCGCGGACCATGACTGTCAGTGCTTTTAAGTTCGGATTCGGCTGTTCCATTTCGTTCACCTCTTTTTATCTTTAATTCATATATCTTTAATTCGAGATAAATATACCATCTGTTTTTTATGGCGTCAATGGTTTTGATTGGTTTCTGATTGCAGGAGCCTAGATTCATACAGCAGTATGAAAAGAGACAGCCCGTTGAATGCGGACTGCCTTTAAAGGGGATTAATACATCACCATTTCAGTTTATTTAAAAACGCAAGAATGTCTTGATTAATTGCGTTCATATCTTTTCCTAACGTCATCAAGTGTTTCGAATGCGCAAAACCTTTAATCGTTTTTTGATCCGAGGTTACGCTTTGGAAAATCGTTTCGGCACTCGTCTTGTACGAGGGATCATCCAATTCCCCGTACAGGACGCAAATAGGAGAGACGACGCGTGCCAACTGGTCTCTCGTCCGGTTAATGATTTGTTCAAAGTCGGTTAATGAATCGAAGGGGAGGTGATCAAGTTCAGCCATTTCAGAGGCAATCTGCTGGTCCTTTTTCCCTTCGAGTTGTTTATACCGCCGGGCATAATAAATTATTCGTTCTTTTAGAACGGCTGCTTCCTTGTACATGGGCACGGACATAGTGACGATACCGTTCACCTGCGACTCCTGTCCCATTTTTAGGGCAAGTACACCGCCGAGGGATAGTCCGACGACCGCTATACGTTCGTATCCCTTGTCTTTCAACAGTTGATAACCGTTGAGAGCATCCTGCCACCAGTCGGCTGGTCCGTGCGACAAAAGGTCTTCCGTCGGCAGTCCATGTCCACTCAGTGTTGGAGCGTAGCAAGAATACTGATTTTGTTGCAAATAGCTGCCAAGCTTTTTCATGTCATTCGGATTGCTCGTGAAAGAATGCAAGAGCAGAACAGCTCTTTCGCCGCCTTCGTAATAAAAGGGCTTCGGTGGTAATAATTTCATGGTTATGTGATTCCTCGTTTCGTAGTGTTCATTATTTTTATATCCAATAGTTACTATCGTTTCATTTTCCTGATTTGTTAACTTTATTCATTTTACTTGTGATAATTAGGTATTATCACAAGTAAAATGAATAAGTCTCTACTAAAACTATCGACATCAAAAACGCCCCCGAAAAACGGGGACGAAGCAATAATATTTTTTAATTAAACCGTCTCATCCGTAAACGTTTCACCGGTCCGGCGCACGGTCGCTCCGAGTTCAGCGGCAATCGCGTTGATCGCTTCCGAATCCTCGTTGACCTCGCTGATGATGATGACGCCGTAGTGGTCGGGATTGATCTGGTTGAGTGTGCGGTTAAACAAATCAAACGAATCGCGTTCGTTTTTTTCGTCACGGTTCGCGCCGATCAGATAACCGGCGACGGAACCGACGAGCATGCCGAACGGTCCACCGACAACTCCGACTGCCATCCCAATCATGGAACCTTTGAACGATTGATCCTGTTGCGTAAAGTCGATTGCATCGATGAACGAGAAGCCGTCCGTCTCATTGCGTTCGGCGAGGACCATCTGTTCCATTTCAATCTCTTTGATCGCTTCGAGGTCCTTGATCATCTCAAAACCGGTTTTTGCTTTTTCCAGATCGTTGAAAACGATCGTCGTAACGACGTGTGTTGCCTCATTTTTATATTGTGCCATAATTTCCGCCTCCAGAAAGTTCTGATGTCGTTCTACAATTTACTACTACCCGTAACAGAACCATTAAAAACTAGGAACCGTTGATCCGTGTAAGCATATGATTGATATAGTTTCTCAATTAGGTGATAAGAAAAACTTATTGGAGGTCTTTTGTTCTTTCAAATTGTAACGGGGCTCATATTATACTATGATAGAGCTGTACAAGTAAGCGGTATCAGGGGCTTGATGTCGTCAACACTTAAAGGGGGAATCAGCATGAAGCAAACGCAACCAACGCAAGACGTCTTTGGTGCACGCCGTTCGTTTGAAGCAAACGGTAAAAATTACAACTATTACAGCATTGAGAAATTGGAAGAACTCGGTCTGACGGAAGTCAAACGCCTTCCGTATTCCATCCGTGTGCTGCTTGAATCCGTCCTTCGTCAACAAGACGGTCGTTCGATCACACAAGAGCATGTCGAAAACTTGGCGAAATGGGGAACTGCCCAAGTATCGAATGATATCGATGTGCCGTTCAAGCCGTCACGCGTCATCTTGCAGGATTTCACAGGCGTACCGACTGTCGTCGATCTCGCATCACTTCGTAAAGCGATGCAAGACCTCGGTGGCGATCCATCTGTCATCAACCCGGAAGTTCCGGTTGATCTCGTTGTTGACCACTCGGTTCAAGTCGATGCTTACGGATTCGCCGGCGCACTCGCTGAAAACATGGACCTCGAGTTCGAACGGAACGAAGAGCGTTACAAATTGTTACGCTGGGCCACAACAGCATTCGATAACTACCGTGCTGTCCCGCCTGCAACAGGAATCGTCCACCAGGTCAACCTCGAGTACTTGGCATCTGTCGTTCTTGAAAAAGAAACAGCTGACGGTTCGGTTGACGTCTATCCGGATACACTCGTCGGAACGGATTCCCACACGACGATGATCAACGGACTTGGTGTCCTTGGTTGGGGTGTCGGCGGAATCGAAGCGGAAGCCGGTATGCTCGGACAACCGTCATTTTTCCCGGTTCCTGAAGTCATCGGTGTCCGCATCACAGGTGAAATGCACCCTGGAACAACAGCGACGGACGTTGCCCTTCGCGTAACGGAAATGTTGCGTCAACACAACGTTGTCGGTAAATTCGTTGAGTTCTTCGGACCATCACTTCATCTGATGTCACTGTCTGACCGCGCGACAATCGCCAACATGGCACCTGAATACGGCGCGACATGCGGATTCTTCCCGGTTGATACGGAAACGTTGACGTACCTCCGTCTGACAGGCCGCGATGAAGCCTTGATCGAAAAAGTTGAGAACTACTCAAAAGCAAACGGCTTGTTCTACACGCCGCAAAACGAAGATCCGACGTTCACGAAGACGGTTGAACTTGATCTGTCGACGATCGTTCCTGCACTTGCCGGACCAAAACGTCCACAAGACCGGATTGATTTGACGGACGTGCACACGTCGTTCCAAAAAGCATTGACGGCACCACAAGGAAACGCCGGTTTTGGTCTTGCGGAAGAAGAAGCAAGTAAAGTCGCTGTCGTTCAATTTAAAGACGAAGCGGTTGAGATGCGTACGGGAGACCTCGCGATCGCAGCGATCACGAGCTGTACGAATACTTCGAACCCTTACGTCATGATCGGTGCCGGACTCGTTGCGAAAAAAGCAATCGAACTTGGATTGACGGTTCCGAAATACGTCAAGACATCACTTGCACCGGGATCAAAAGTCGTAACGGATTACCTTGAGAAATCAGGTCTTCAACCGTACCTCGATCAACTCGGCTTCAACACAGTCGGTTACGGATGTACGACATGTATCGGAAACTCAGGCCCGCTTGACCTTGCCGTCGAAAACGCGATCCTCGGATCAGACCTGCTCGTCTCGTCTGTCCTCTCAGGAAACCGGAATTTCGAAGGACGGGTGCACCCGCTCGTCAAAGCGAACTACTTGGCATCACCACCACTCGTCGTCGCCTATGCGATTGCCGGAACAGTGGATGTCGACATCACGAACGCGTCACTCGGAACAGGCAAAGACGGACAAGAAGTCTTCTTCGCGGACATCTGGCCGTCACGTGACGAAATCCAAACGATCATCAACACCGTCGTCACGCCGGAAAGTTTCCGTGCGGAGTACGATTCGGTCTTCTCAGGAAACGAACGTTGGAACAACCTTGACGTGCCGACAGGCGATCAGTATGACTTCGATGCAGAGTCGACATACATCCAAAATCCGCCGTTCTTCGAGAACTTGGCGAAAGAAGCGGGTCATGTCGAAGCATTGAACGACCTCCGTGTCTTTGGTAAGTTTGCGGATTCGGTCACGACGGACCACATCTCACCAGCCGGTTCGTTCTCGAAAACAACACCAGCCGGACAATACCTTGTCAGCAAAGGTGTCGCACCAAAAGACTTCAACTCATACGGTTCACGCCGTGGTAACCACGAAATCATGATGCGCGGAACATTCGCAAACATCCGCATTCGCAACCAGGTCGCTCCAGGGACAGAAGGCGGTTTCACGACGTACTGGCCAACAGGCGAAACGATGGCGATGTACGACGCTGCGATGAAGTATAAAGAAGATGGCACAGGTCTTGTCATCCTTGCTGGTAAAGATTACGGGATGGGTTCATCACGTGACTGGGCAGCAAAAGGAACAAACCTGCTTGGCGTCAAAGCCGTCATCGCCGAGAGCTTTGAGCGGATTCACCGTTCGAACCTCGTCATGATGGGTGTCCTGCCACTCCAATACGTAGCTGGCACATCGGCTGACTCGCTTGGACTGACAGGTGAAGAAGCAATCAGTATCGCGATCGACGAGTCGGTTCGTCCACGTGACGTCGTCGAAGTCACAGCGACAGCTGCAGACGGAAAAGTCACGAAGTTCGAAGCGATTGCTCGTTTTGATTCAGAAGTCGATATCGACTACTACCGTCACGGCGGAATCTTACCGATGGTTCTCCGCGAACGCTTGCAAAACTAAACCGTTTACATTAACGTTTGAGGTGGGGGTAACCCCACCTTTTTTGATGCAGAAAGGGGCGAGGCCGTGAACCGCTTTAAGAAATGGTTTCAACCAAAAGAAGAACCGGAATTGCCTGTTCGCGATGTCACGCTCGATGAAGTCAAACGGGCGACACACAAATTTGAATTGACGTTACCGAAAGGGACGAACCGGACGATTCTACTCGACGACGAACAACGGATCGACATGACACGGCTGGCACCACATCTCGGTGTCCGTTCGACACAAGTTTTTTATATGTCACGTGAGACGTTTGCGATCATGGAGGCAAAAGACCGCTTGACGGTCTATGAGATGGATCATGTCCAAGTCGCGGTCGACCGTTATTTCGACAAAGAACGCAAGTTACCGCTCAAACCGTATTCGAAGACGTTTCAAGTCGATTGTGCGAAGTTATTTGAACAAGGGTATTTACGTGAGTTGCCTCATCAAACGTATTACCTCGTCGATGAATCGATGATCGTCTCGCTTGAACCAAAAACCGATTAAACGAAGATGGACTGCCGGATGAACGGGAGTCCATTTTTGAGTTGGCTATCGGTCGTTTGCTTGACGAGTCTGCTGCCGCTTGTATTCCCTGAGCGAAACGGAATCAATTGTTCAAAAGTCTGACGCATTTCTTCAGAAATGCAGGAATCTTGGACAAACCCTTTGTATTCTAAGCCTAAAACCGATACGATTAACATGAAACGAGACAAATCTAGGATGGTGTACATGGCATGACGAAACGAACGAGCACATGGATTGCAGTCGCAATCGTGGCAATGGCGATACTCCTTGCCTATAATTTTTATCTCCTGAATAAGACACAGACCGCAAACGAAGATAAGACCAAACCGGTCAAGCCGTTTTATACGATGTCACGCATCCAGTATGTCGAAAAGAAATTGTCGACGACGGAAGATGCGCTTGAAACACGGACGTATGAAGTTGTATTTGACGACAAAGGTCACTTCCGGACAGAAGTCATCGACGGTCCCTCGAAAGGGACGATGGCGATCTGGGACGGTGACATGTTCCGTGAATACAATGCGGATGGAAAATTGCTGAACGAAACCAAGGCTTCGAAAAGCGTCAGTGCACCGCGTCCGTTCCTCTCGCGTGGTTTTAATGAACAGATCATCAAGTTCATCGAAGACGGCGACTTCGGTCAAGTCGAAGGGGAAGCCGATATCGCAGGGCTCGCAGCAGACGTCTACGTCAAAAAAGAGCCGGCAAGCACGGTACCAAAAGAATGGATCAAACAATACCCGTCGTTCTTCGACAAGGAAGACAATTCGGAAGAAGCAACGTACTATGTTGCGTCCGACCGGTCAAAAGTACTTGGCGCCGAGTCGCGTAACAACGGAAAGCTGTTTTATTCCGTCAAGATGAAAAAACTCGAGACACTGGATACATTCGATCCGAACTGGTTAAAAGTCAATTGAGGACAAACCGACTTGCGCGTCACACCGTGACGCGCAAAGTCGGTTTTTTCGAGAAGTAGGAGGAATCAACTCAAGATGGAGACGTTCTCAAAAGAGGAGATGTTCAAACAGATTGCCGCATGGGAAGATGGAGCGAAGGTCGAAGAAGTCCTCGCACTACGTTATGCCCAAAGCAGCCGGCTCTTACAAGAAACAGAGGCGTTGGTCCGCATTTTAG
Source organism: Exiguobacterium antarcticum DSM 14480 (assembly GCF_000685865.1). Lineage (GTDB taxonomy): Bacteria > Bacillota > Bacilli > Exiguobacteriales > Exiguobacteriaceae > Exiguobacterium_A > Exiguobacterium_A antarcticum. Next base: position 725,243 of record NZ_JMKS01000005.1, read on the forward strand.
CGTTGCTCGTCGAACACCGGTATATCATGACGGGACGCATCGATGCGTTAGCCGAAAGTTGGATGCAGGAAATCCGGCAACACGACCGCCTGCCGGAACGGCTGGAACAATTGCTGATCGAACAACAATTGCAGACAAGTTATCAATTACTGGTCGCACATACCTTCCCAACGATTCGCGAGACCGACAATGCCAATGCCAAACGTTCGGCGACGACGGAGCTGATTCAACAGACGGATCAGATTCTTCATGAAACGGAACAGGTCGTCGAGTTGACGGAACGCCTGCGGCGGATCGACGCCAGTCGCTGGTCGGAACTATTTGAAGCGGGGAAAGCGTTGTTGTTGTCGAGTGCGACGCTTGAGCAGACGGCAACCGAGTTTCTCAACAGCCTGCAGGAACGATTTTATTCGCGGGATGCATTCCGGGAGATGACGGAACTGAAGGCGACGGCAATCCAGGACTTACGGCGGGTCGTCTCGTTGTTGCCGGCTGAAATCAAACAGGTCGAACGGTCGGCGCTTGAGGAACTGGATGCGATGATCGGGCTCGAGGACATCAAGCTGCGTGTCCATCAAATGTACCGTTTTTTGAAGTACCAGCAAAAACGGACGGCAGACGGTTACCGGTCGAGTGACCAACCGTCCCTGCATATGATTTTCATGGGAAATCCCGGGACCGGCAAGACGACGCTCGCCCGGTTGATGGCAAAAATCTATCATGAGTTAGGTTTACTTGAACGACCGGAAGTCGTCGAGACGGATCGCTCGTCGCTCGTCGGCGCCTTCGTCGGACAGACGGAAGAACAGGTCATGAGTAAAGTCCGGGAAGCGGTCGGAGGTGTCCTGTTCATCGATGAAGCGTATGCCTTGAAGCGGGCCGGACAAAGCGGCAACGATTACGGGCAGGCGGCGATCGATACGCTCGTCGCAGCGATGACGAGTGGGGAGTATGCAGGACGGTTCGCCGTCGTCCTCGCCGGGTACCCGGAGGAGATGCGTGATTTTCTAAAGGCGAATCCCGGTCTCCGGAGCCGATTCCCGGAATCGAACCATTATCTGCTCGCCGACTATACCGATGCAGAACTGCTTGAGATCGGACGCTCGATTGCGACGGCAAACGATTATGTCTTGACGGAACAAGCCGAACGGGCGTTGCTCGCCCGACTTGAACGCGAACGGGTCGATGCCAGTTTCGGAAACGGGCGTGCCGTCCGGAATATCGTTCTTGACGCGATCTTTAAAAAAGGTGCGAGCCTCGGGGAAAGTGCCAGTCATGAGGACTTTGCCTTGCTCGAACAAAGCGATTTCGAACTTGTTGCATCAGACGATAATACCGTCGAGGAACGACTGGAACGATTGGTGGGTCTTCACCCGTTAAAAGCCGAAATCAAACAGATCCAAGCGTTGTTGTCGATGCAAAAACGCCGGCAGGAGGCAGGATTTAAGGTCTTACCGGTCGAACTGCATACTGTCTTCAGCGGAAACAGCGGCACCGGTAAGACGACGGTCGCGGCGCTTTATGCCGACGTTCTCCGCCAATGCGGTTACTTGAAGCGGGGGCACTTGAAAGTCGTCAGTCGGGCGGATCTCGTCTCGGGCTACGTCGGTCAGACGGCGCAGCAAACACGGGATGTCATCCGTGATGCCCTTGGTGGTGTCCTGTTCATCGACGAAGCGTATGCGCTGAACGGTGGGGCAAACGACTTTGGCAAGGAAGCGATTGATACGCTCGTCGATGAGATGACGAAACATGCCGATAATCTCGTCGTCGTCCTTGCCGGTTACGAGCAGCCGATGCAGTCTTTACTCGCCAGTAACCCAGGACTGAAGTCGCGTTTTAAACGTGAGTTCCATTTTCCGAACTATGAAAAAGGTGAGTTGATCGAGATCATCGTCAACTATGCGGCGGATTACGGGTACCGTTTGACGGAAGATGCGAAGCAGACACTCGAACAAGCGATCGAGACGGTCCCGAACGGAAATGCCCGGGCAGCGATCACGATCGTCGAGCGGGCCATCGCTAAACAATCCGTCCGATTAATTGACAAACTTAGCTTAACCGGTTCAGAATGGTCCTATCTTGAAAAAGAGGATTTTTAAGGGGGAAGCTGCATGCACACAATTGAAATACCAGTCCGTTACGCAGAAACCGATATGATGGGAATCGTCTACCATTCCAATTATCTCGTCTATCTCGAGATTGCGCGGACGGAACTGATCAAGTCACTGGGGCTCGACTACAAGGAAATGGAAGAAACGGGGTACGTCTCCCCGGTCACGAACGTCAACCTCGATTATAAACGGTCGTTGACATACGGTGATGTCGCACACGTCTCCGTCTGGATCGATCATTATGACGGCTTGCGGACGATTTACGGATACGAAGTGAAGAATGCTGAGGGGCAACTGGCCGTTTCGGCCAAGACGACGCACGTCGTCGTGAAAAAAGAGAACTTCCGACCAATTCGTCTGCCGAAAGTCTTTCCAAACTGGCATGCGATCTATGAACAAGTCCGTGCCGAAGATGCCGTGCTCGTCTCCAATTAAGTCTCAGCCCTCAGCAGGATTTCTTGCGTGAGGGCTTTTCTAATTGCCCGATTAGAGGTAACATAGAATAGCACCAAGGAAGTGGGGAATTAAAAATGAAAAAAATCGTAGCAGTCAGTACATTGGCGCTCCTCCTTGCAGGTTGTAATCCTGGGGATCAGGAAGCGGAAAAAGACACAAAAACAGAAGAACAGGCGAATCAAAACGCAGATGAAAAGGTCGCACAAGATAATGAAAAAAGTGATGCCGAGGTAGCGAAAGAAAAAGAAGCTGCTGAAGCCAAAAAAGAAGCCGAGGCAAAAGCCGCAGCGGAGAAAAAAGCAGAAGAACAAGCAGCCGCTGACCAAAAAGCAGCCGAAGATAAAGCAGCAGCCGACAAAAAGGCAGCTGAAGAAAAAGCCGCTGAAGATAAGAAGGATGAGTCGGCAACAGAAGAAAAAACAGATGATACAAAAGAAGAGAAGAAAGATGACGGAAAAACCGATTCTGTACAGGATCCGGAACCGGCGAAACCATCGAAACCGGAATCTGAGACACCAGACGTCGACAAATCGGATACAAAAGCCAATCTGTCCCTCGGCGAGTTAGTCGTCGTCAATAAAAAGTACAGCTTACCGATCGACTATAAACCGTCGGATCTAGTCGTGCCGGACGTCAGCTTTTCCTATTCAGGAGTCTTAGAACAAAGCTACATGCGGGCACCAGCAGCAAAAAAAATGGAAAAAATGTTCGCAGCAGCAAAAGCAGACGGCGTCACACTTAATGCCGTCAGTGGTTTCCGTTCAGGGGCACGACAAACGGTTCTCTACAACAACTATGTCGCCCGTGACGGAAAAGAAGCGGCGGATCAGTATTCGGCCCGTCCTGGTCACAGTGAACACCAAACCGGACTTGTCTTTGATATCTCTGCTCCAAGTGTCGGGAATGGTTTGACGGCAGCGCTTGGCGATACAAAAGAAGGAAAATGGATTGCGGACAACGCAGCGAAATATGGATTCATCGTTCGATATGACCGCGGCTTCCAGTCACGGACGGGTTACACGTATGAGCCGTGGCATATTCGTTACGTCGGTGTTGGTCCAGCCACACAAATTAAAAATAATGGACAGACTCTTGAAGAATATATGAAGGTCGGTCACTAATACGTTGGAGGTTGACCATGATTGAAATCATCGGGATTTTAATTTTAGGCTATTTGCTCGGATCGATTCCGTTTGCCCTGCTTGTCGGAAAATGGGGACACGGCATGGATATCCGCCAGCATGGCAGTGGGAATCTGGGCACGACGAATACGTTTCGGGTGCTTGGAAAAAAGGCGGGGATCATCGTCCTGATTGGTGATCTCGGTAAGGGCGCAGTAGCCAGTCTCGTACCAATTCTACTTGGATCAGAATTACATCCCTTGTTTGCCGGACTAGCGGCGGTCATCGGTCACATCTATCCAATTTTCGCGAAGTTCAAGGGAGGGAAGGCCGTCGCGACGTCTGGCGGAATGTTACTCGTTTCGAGTCCGATTCTGTTTCTCATCTTGTTGATTTCGTTTTTGACGACGTTACGATTCAGTCGGATGGTGTCACTCAGCTCGATCGTCGCCGCAAGCATCGGGATTGTCGCCGCCATCACGATCGGCATCGTCGAGCAGGACTGGATCGTGCCAACGTTCTTTACGGTCCTTGCGCTGTTCGTCATCTTTAAACACCGCGAAAACATCAGTCGGATCCGTCAAGGGACGGAATCGAAGATTAACATGTTCGCAAAAGATAAAAAAGAAATCGATTGATTCGAGTCGGTGGATGTCCTCCTTCCTGTCAGGAAGTGAGGGGATCCACCGACTTTTTTAGCTATTTCGGACAGCCGACGACTTTTGAAAGCCACTCTTTCTGAAAAATAAACGAATACAACAACATTTCATAGGAATTACACGTTTTTTTACACCGGATTTACAAGACCTTTACAGACGTTCGCTACACTAGAAGTAGTACTTGTCTGTGAAGGGAGTAGTTCATGTGTCGTTATTAGGAGAGGAACGAAAATCACAAATCATGCAATGGCTTGAAGAAGAAGGAAAAGTCATGACGAAGGATTTGATTGACCGCCTGGATGTCTCCGGGGAGACTGTCCGGCGTTATCTCGAGGAACTCGAGCGGGAACGGCAACTGAAACGGGTCTACGGGGGAGCGATCTATCAAGGGGGCAAACAAGAGTCGCCGGTTTCAAGACGGACCGATCAATTGTCCCGCCGGCTGGCGCGGTATGCGAAAGGCTGGCTTGCGGACTACTCCTGTATCTTTTTAGGCAAAGGGGAGCCGGTCGAACATCTGTTACCGTATTTGAGCGGCAGCGCAACGATTGTCACGAATTCGCTGTCGATCGCCAGTCATCTCGAACAGTGCCGGGAAACGGGACCGTTCCACGGCGAGATTCGATTACTCGGCGGAACCGTCGATTCATATGGACAGACGGTTGGGGTCGAAGTTTTGCAGGCGCTTGACGCCTACGCGTTTGACGCGTCTTTTTTGACGTTCGACGGAGCCGAAATCGAACGGGGATTCGTCAGCGATGACATCGAGTCGTCATTGATTCAAAAAGCCATCATTGGTCGGACGAAGGATGTCTATGCCTTTTTAGCGTGTGACGAATTCGAGGGCAACCGGAAATATAAAGTCGCGGAATTCCGCCGCGCTAAAATCGTTCTCAGTCCGTCGACCTATCCGCCGTCTTGGGAGATGAAGCTGTTTAATGAACGGGTGAATTGGACCGTCGTCTCATGATACACTAGGGTGGGAGGGATGTATCATGTTAGAAATCATTGCAGCCACAGTAGAAGAAGCAACAGCCGCCGAGCGGGCGGGAGCCGACCGGCTTGAACTCGTCTCGGCCTTATCAGAAGGCGGATTGACGCCGAGTTACGGATTGATCCGGCAAGTCTTGTCTTCGGTCGAGATTCCGGTCCACGTCCTCGTGCGACCGCACAGCAAATCGTTTGTTTATTCGAAAGCCGATCAGGAAACGATCATCACGGACATTGATTTGATTCGGGAACTCGGAGCAGCCGGAATCGTCGTCGGTTCATTGACGGCAGACGGACGTGTTGACGAAGGATTCCTTGGACGAATCATCAAACATAAGGGCGATTTGTCGCTGACGTTCCACCGGGCAATCGACAGCAGTCGTGACATCGTGGAAGCAGCTGAAGTATTGGCTGATTTTCCAGAAGTCGACCGGATCTTAACGTCAGGCGGACACGCGACGGCACTGGAAGGTCAAGCCGTCATCGCCCAGTTGATTGAGCAACACCCCGACTTGATCGTCTTGCCGGGTTCCGGCATCACGGTTGAGCGGGCGGAAGAATTACTTAAAGCAACCAATGCAACCGAGTTACATGTTGGATCCGCTGTTCTCGTCGACGGTCAAGTTGATCCTGATAAAGTCGCTGCTCTGAAACAGCTGCTTGCGCGTTAAAAAGAGCTTTAGCTTTAGGGTTTGAGGAAGAAATCATTCTGCTTTTCACTCGCTTTCCTCAGGCGAGACACAAGCCAGTTTCCCTGCCCTTATGGTCAGGGAAGCGGGTCTTGTTTGTCTCTGACAGCGCAAAAAATGCGCTTTTTCCTGTAGGAGTCTCATGAAGCGAATCATTTCTTCGAAACGAATGTAGGGAGGCGGACTTTCAAATCCGTCTCCCTATTTTTTGTGAAAATAACGATTGGATTCATTATTTCATTTTGATAGGTATTTAGCTGCTCTCATTTCCGACAAGAAATGCTTACGGAGAGAACAAAGTCTTATTAGAGCCAGCTGTCCAAAAATCGACACATCTTGAAGGAATCGAGACAGGGATTGCTATTTTTTCAAGACAGACTACGGTAAACTATAACAGGAAAGTTGAAAGGTAAAGGAGTTCATCATGACAAATCTACAGTACAAACAAGCTGCACTTGCGACGCTAAAAGGGAAGTGGCTGACAGCGCTCAGCATCTCGATCGTTTATTTCTTGATCTTTGCCCTGGCAGCCAGCCGGATGTCGTTTGATCAGGACAATCTCGACAGTATGCTTCGCTTCGTCGCCTTGAACATCGTCGTGACGATCGTACTCGCGCCCGTCACGGTTGGACGGACGATTTCCTATCTACGTCTCGTCCGCGGTGAGACAGCAGGCATCGGCACGTTATTCGAGGGCTTTGCGTCCGTCCGTTTTTACCTGAAGGTGATGGCTGCCTATACGATGGTCACCTTGCTCGTCTACCTCGGCTCCTTTTTGGTTGTTCCAGCGATCTATTTCTATTTGATGTACCGATTGGTTCCGTTTTTATTGGTCGACCGACCGGATCTGTCGTTTTTCCAGGTCCTTGGGGAAAGCCGACGGATGATGTATGGTCATAAGTGGCGTCTCGTGAAGCTGTACCTCAGCTTCATCATCTGGGGCATCCTCGCCTTACTCAGTACCGTCGGAGTTGTCCTGTTGACACCGTATTTCGATACGACGATGGCACATTTTTATGAACAATTGAAAAAAGAACAACAGACAGCGACACGTTCAGCGTAAAAAACGAGTCTGACCTCCCATCACTGGGTAGTTCAGACTCGTTTTGTCGTGCCGTCGCTTAACGTGACGGTGTTTTTTCTTTTAGTAACAAGTAGAGGGCTTGTGTACCGGATTCCGCGTGACCGGATGCTGCCAGTTCCTCATACAATTTCTTGACGAGTGCAAGGCCCGGTGTCGAGATGCCCATCTCATCGGCGCGTTCGAGCGCTAAATTCATATCTTTGATGAAGTGTTTGACGAAGAAACCAGGCGAATAATTTTCCGCAATGACACGCGGTATCAGATTTTCAAGCGACCAGCTGCCGGCCGATCCACTTTTGATCGTCGCAACGAACTGCGTCGGATTGATCCCGGATTTTGTGACGAACAACAGCATTTCAGCCGTTCCGATCATCGATCCCGCAATCGCGATCTGATTGGCGAGTTTAGCCGACTGACCTTGTCCCGGACCACCAAAGCGGGCAATCGATGTGCCCATCGCCTCGAACAATGGTTTGACCGTATCGAAGGCTGCTTCTTCGCCACCGACGAGAATCGCGAGTGTCCCGTTTTTTGCACCGAGATCCCCGCCTGTGACCGGTGCGTCAAGGGCGGAAAGTCCTTTTTCTGCCGCTTTCTCCGCAATCTGAATCGCAAGCGCCGGGCTTGATGTCGTCATATCAATCACGATCGTTCCCGGTTTCGCCGATGCCAGGATGCCGTCCTCAGCGAAATAAATCTGTTCGACATCTTGCGGATACCCGACGATCGAGATGACGACGTCGACATTTGTTACGGCTTCCTGAATCGTATCGACGATGACAGCACCGTCCTGCTCAAGTGGTAATCCTTTTTCCTTGGTCCGGTTATACCCTTTGACGGAAAAACCGGCTTTTAATAAGTTACGAACCATGCCTTGACCCATGACACCTAATCCGATGAAGCCGATTGTTTTTGTCATCACTTACTCCCCCTTGTTGTTTCGGTTTGCCCGATGAATTGTTGCGTTACGAGTTTATTATACAAGACATTCGACTCGACGAGAGAGTCATGCGTCCCGATGCCGGAGACCCGTCCTTGTTCAAGAACAACGATTTGATCGGCGTGACGGACCGTTGCGAGACGATGGGCGATGACGAATGTCGTCCTTCCTTCCATCAAACGTTCGAGGGCTTCCTGGACGACCCGTTCCGATTCCGAGTCAAGACTCGATGTCGCTTCATCGAGTAATAACAATTCGGGATCACGGAGCAACGCACGGGCGATCGCGATCCGTTGCCGTTGTCCACCGGATAGTTTGACACCCCGTTCACCGATTTCCGTTTCGTATCCGTTCGCGAACGAGCGGATGAATTCGTCAGCATTGGCCATTTCAGCCGCTTCCCGGATTTGTTGTTCCGTGACATCCCCCGTTAATCCATACAACAGGTTGTCACGAATCGTCCCGGACAAGACAGGAGAATCTTGGGCGACATAGCCGATCGCATTACGCCAGCTCGCGAGCTCGAACTGGTCGATTGCATGTGGTCCCAGTTCGATCTGACCAGACGTCGGCAGATAAAAACGTTCGAGTAAGGCGAATAAGGTCGATTTCCCGGAACCACTCGGACCGACGATTGCCGTCGTTTGACCACGTGGCAAGGAAAAGCTGACGTCATGCAGCAAGGTGGTGTCATCATAACCAAAGGACAATTGATTAAAATGAACAGCTGAAAATGGTCGTTCGACGTGTCGTGTCCCGTCGTGTTCCGGCTGTTCTTCCAGGAGTTCGGAAATCCGTTCTGTCGCGCCACGTGCTTTTTGTAATTTAGAGATGAACTCCGTCATCATGATGAGAGGAGACATGATTTGGAACAGATACAATGAAAAGGCGACGAGCTCACCGGCCGTAATCTGATTGGTCGAGACGCGGTAGGCGCCAAAGCTGATGATGACGATCAACATCGAGGTCAGGGCGACATTAAAGACAGGTAACAAGATGGCTTGGACTTTCCCTTCCTTGACACCAAAACCAAACAGATGCTCGATCCGAGTCCGGCCCCGATCCATCTCGTATTGTTCCGTCGCTTGCGATTTGATCAAGCGGACTTCACCTAACATCTCCGCGAAAAATCCGGACAAGCCGGCCAGTTCTTTCTGAGTCTCGCGGGAAATTTGATGCAGTTTCCGGACGAGCGGAATGATGATCAGTAACGTAAACGGGACGGCAATCACCATGACGAGCGTCATCTGCCAGTCGAGGAAAAATAAAATCGTGATTGCACCGACGATCGAGACGATTGACGTCAACAGACGGACGAGTTGTTCCGATAATAATTGTTGTAAGGTCGTCGCATCATTGTTGAGACGGGAGACGAGTTCACCGGACTTCGTTTCGTCGTAGAACGGAATGGGTAAACTTAGCAAGTGTTTCCACAACATTATCCGTAAATTAGCGACGATTCGTTGTCCCGCTACCTGGAGCCAGTAGATCGAAAACGCATTGCTGACCATCTGGATGACGAAAACGAGCACGAACAAGGTAATCAATCCCGGTGTGATCCGGTCGACGGAAAAATTATCAATCAACGATTTTAAGAACCAGGGAATCATCAGGGCGGCAAGCGCTTGAATGATCGAGACTGTCACGGCAGCAGACAATAGGCCGACAGGTGGTTCACTTTTTTTGAGTAGCGATAAAAATGATTTAAACGTGGCAGGTTTCAAGTTGGCACATCCTTTCCTACCTATTGTCTGTTCTAAAGGAATTACGGTCAACTTCGAACGATTCACTTGACAGTAATTCCTTTCGTCACGGACACTAAAAGAAAGTGTTGGGAAATAAGGAGTGACATGAGACGTGAGAATATGGATTGATGCAGACGGATGTCCGGTCGTCGATCTGACGATTCGTCTGAGTACAGGGTATGAGGTTTTTTTAGTTTGTGATACCGCACACCAATTTAGCCGAGAAGGCGCGACGACGATTACGATTGGTCAAGGGGCGGATGCCGTCGATTTTGCCATCGTTAATCGAATGGCTCCAGGCGATATCGTCGTGACTCAAGATTACGGTCTTGCAGCATTGTCACTGGCACGGAAAGGGCGCGCAATCGATCAGAATGGGCGGATCTTCACGAACGAGAACATTGATTTTCTGTTACATACACGGCATGTCGGACAAGAAATTCGACGTGCGGGCGGACGAACAAAGGGACCAAAGAAGCGGACTCGTCAGGAAGATCTGGCGTTTGAGCAGTCCTTTGTCCGTTTGTTAGCGGATGCAAGCTCGATTTCTTAAGGCGTAACAAGGTGAGATGCGACGAAAAAACTGCGTCCCATGTTATAATTTTAGACAACTATTTACGAATTGGGAGGAAGAGGCGCATTGAAGAAAATCGTACGGTATCGTCCGGAAAAAAAGGTCCGCCCTTATCGCTTGAAGACCAGTCCTTTTCCAGCGTATGAGCTGAAAACGACGGATCAACAAAAAATTGGTCAGCTGACACAAAACTTGGCAGAAGTCGAACATAAATTGAAGCACCGTAACGAAATCATGGAAGCGTTGGCGACACAAAATGTCGAATCAGCCTGTGAGACGTTACTGGTCAAGCTGCTTAAATTCGTTGATTTAGAGGCCGGTGCCATCTTGTTGTACCGTCGTGAACAGTTGAGTCATCTCGTGACGCAAGGTGTCGAAGACATTGAATTGATCGAAAAAGATTTGGATCAGTATTCAGTCTTACGCCGGGCCTTCGTCATGCGGAAGTCTGTCCAGTTGCCCTTGACAGAAGGGGTGTATGAATCCGCGATTCCCGTCCAGTCACCTAGCAACGGGGGGGTCGTCGGTGTGATTTATTTGAAACATCCCTTTGAACAGTTTAATTTGGAACAGGTCGGTGACATTCTCGACTTGTCCCGTAAACTTGGGATGACACTCGAACGGCATTTATTGTTTCATCAGATGGAACACGAAAAAATCAAGACCTATCAGCTGCTCGATTCGATTCGGGAAGCCGTTTTATATATTGAAAGCAGTGGCGAACAGATTTATGCCAACCAGGCGTTATTGAACATGTTCCCGCCGAAGCTGGTCAGTCAGGCACAAGGGTTTCGACATGCCTATGAACGGGCGACGTCTTTATTTGAACACGTCGATCAGCCGGATGCGCTTCATGACTACATCGGTCAACTGATGAATGGGGACATACCAGGTGAAACGATTGAATTGTCGGCGTTTCGGGGCAACTTGTTGCTCAGTGCCTATGCCGAGCGGATTGCGATCGCCAATGTCGAATGGGGCATGATGCTTGTCTTACGGGACGTCACGAAAGAAAAAGAATTGGACTTAAAACAGTCCGAGTTCGTTTCGATCGTGTCGCATGAGTTGCGGACACCGCTCTCGTCCATCATGGGATTTACAGAATTGTTGATGCGCCGGACGTTAGATGGACCGCGTCAGAAAAAGTATTTAGAGACGATCCATTCGGAAACGGTCCGTCTCGCGGAATTGATCGATGATATCCTGGAAATTCAAAAGGGTGAAGATGTGTCGCAAGGAACGGTCAAAAGACGCCTCGATCTGAAAAGATTGATCTTTGACATGAAGCCGATGTTTGATCTCGCGAGTCATCTGCATCGGATTCGCGTTTCATTTGAAGAAGGGGATTACCGGATGACGGCAAGTGAAGAAAAAATGAAACAGCTCTTTACGAACTTGATCATGAATGCCATTAAGTATTCACCGGATGGCGGGACCATTAAAATTCATGGGCAAGTGAAGGACCAATTCATTTCTCTGATGGTTGAAGATGAAGGAATCGGCATTCCTGAAAAAGCACTGCCGTTCATTTTTGATAAATTTTACCGGGCGGATAACTCCGATACACGGAAGATTGGCGGGACAGGTCTTGGTTTGGCGATCTGTCAAATGATCGTCATGGATCACGGCGGGACTATCACCGTTCAATCGGAAGAAGGGCACGGGAGTGTATTTACGGTTCAGTTTTCGATTGAGACGATCGCTGAATAATCGAGAAAGGAGGAAGCGGCATTGGATAATTCACAAATGCGATATGAAGCATTACACCCGCTTGTCGAAGAGATTTTAGGAAAGTTGAGTGAAAAAATCGGAGTCAACACGCTGTTTTTTGCGCTCAATGATTTGAACAGTAATTTCGTCGTCAAGGCGATCAACCATGACAAAGAGTTGATTGAAGAAGGGACGACACATGTCTTTCAGCATGTGCTCTGTAAGCTTGTCATCGATGAAACGGACGGGAAGATTCAAATCAATGATTTGTTGGCAAATCCGCAGACGGTCAATCATCCGGTCACACAGAACCTTGGAACGGGTAGTTTTTTAGGCGTCGCGATCAAAAATGCTGACAATGAAAAAATCGGGACGTTGTGTGCGTTTGATGATCGACCGTATGAATTCGATTCAGCGGATTTGAAACTGATTGAAAGTTATGCAGACATCATCAGTAAATCGATCAGTGTCGAGACGTATGTCATCAAGGATGCGTTGACGGATGTGTACAATGAACGGTATATGAATCGGTTGATTTCCAGTGTGACGAACCATCCTGCCTTTTTGATGGTCCTGAATCTCGATAACTTTCATGCGATAAATGCCACGTACGGGTACCGGGTCGGAAATCGTGTCTTGCAGGAAATCGCGTCTCGTCTCAAGCATGTTCCGATCCCAGAGCATGTCGTCGGCCGGATGGACGGAAATGAATTCATCATCTTGGCGCCACTCGAACAAATGGCGTTTGCCGATCAAGGCAAAAAATTCGCGCAATCCATCATCGAATCGATTGAGCGGCCGATCGTGCATCTGGCCGACGAACCGATTCACTTGACGGCATCGTCCGGGGTCAGTCTGTTGACGGGCGACCATATGAACCGGCAGAACCAGGTCTATGCGGCAGAAGCATTGATGCAACAGGTCAAGCTCGATGGCAAAGCGGGCATTTTATTTGTCGATCAGCAGCGAGATCTCGAACAACACCCGTTTAATCATGTCCTCGAACAAGAACTGAGCCATGCGTTAGAGCGGGGGCAGTTCGAGTTGTATTACCAACGGATCCTGAATGCGAAACTCGGACAGACGGTTGCAGCCGAAGCGTTACTCCGTTGGAATCATCCCATCCTAGGATTCGTCAGTCCGACAGATTTCATTCCGATTGCAGAGCGAATGGGGAAATTCGGTCAGATCGGACGTTTTACGGTCTGCCAGGCCATTTCAGATAGTCTGCGATTGGAAACCGAGCTGGGACGACCCGTGATGATTTCCGTTAATCTGTCAGCGAGTCAGTTCCAGTCGGATTCGATGATTGCTGAACTCTTACAATTTGCTGGTCAAGACACGTTCAAACGAGACCGGATTGTCCTTGAGATTCGGGAAGAAGTACTCCAAACGGGGAAACGGACGGCGATCGAACGTTTAGAAAGCCTACGCCAAGCAGGATATCGATTAAGTGTCGATCATTTTGGGAGCCACTATGCGTCACTTAACTCATTGTTACGGTTGCCGGTCCAATCGGTCAAACTTGATCCAATCTTCACGAGAAGATTGGCACAAAACCAGCTCGAACAGTCCATGTTGCAATCGGTTTATGCATTGACACAGGCCCTTGAGATCGCGCTTGTCATACAGGAAGTCGAGACCGTCTCGCAATTCCGGCAAATCGTTGCACTCGGAGAACGGTTATACGTCCAAGGGCATTATCTCCATCATCCCCAGCCGATTAGCAATCTGATTGCTGATTTCTCAAAAGTGATTCATACGTCGGATGTTTAATCGTTCCTCGTGAGGGAATACTCTTAACATCACAGCTTGAGGGGGATTTTCAATGGCAGACCAACATGAAAAAGAAACAGATCCGATTACATCAGGTAATAAAATGACAAAAGATGATATCGCCGGTCGCGACCAATCCGATACGGCGTCACAAGAAAAATCCGATTCACAGACGGTCGAAGCGTCAAACCAAGCGTCTGATCAAAAAACAAGTGATCAACCGGATTCATCAACATCTGACGAAGCACCTGATCTCTCACATGAAGCCGATGAGGACGGGGACGTGACTCCGTCTGATGCGGACAACCAAGAAAAATAATCAAAAGAACGGACTGGCTTGTCGTTCTACTAAATAAGAAGACGGAAGCGCTTTTGAAGTCGCTTCCGTCTTTTTGTCATGGGCAGGAATGGTATTGGTTTGTCGGCACAGGTATGTTCCGTCGAAGTGGACGATCAATCACCCCCACTGCCCCCCCCATCGCCCCCATCAAATCCACCGTCCGCCATTCCGCCATCGGTTGCATGTGACGTATCCGTCAGGTCGACGGGGAATAGATAGACGGGCAAGAAGTCGGACGAGTCTGTCAGATTGGACGGACTCAACGGACCAAACAGCTGATGTAGTGTCGGATGATCAGCCACATATAATCGAACGGCGGTCAGGAACACTAAATCTTTCCGGTACTTAAAGTGCGAATTGTGGCGTAACTGTTCCGTCATTTGTTGTAACGCCGGTTGATGGCTGCGCGGATCGCCAAGCAAGGCGAGTAAACCATGAAACGACAACGGAATACCTTGTTTCCGGTACAAGTTACGGGACTGGGTCAGTTGGTCGATGTAAGTCGAATGATCCTCGACCGGTACTAAGGAAAGAAGCAGAGCCGTGACATAGGTCTGCTGGGACCGACCAAATTGTTTTTTTAGCACTGCATAGGTCGACTCGATCTGGTCGTGAATGTCCGTCAGCTCTCCACGGCGTAAGCTGTTTAAGAACAGAAACGACATGAGTAAAGGTGAGACGATGAAGCGGTGGGAGTCCTTGACAAGTCGGTATAGGTCGACCGTTCGTTGCAGCTGCGCATCGGTCGCATCCAACCGGCTGATCAATAATGCCGTCGAATAGGCATTCAGCGGATGGACAAGCCGATGGGTCGCAAAAAAGCTGTAGATCGACATCATTTGGGTGACTCGTTCTGATGGTGACGCGTCATAGGCGTGAATCTTTGACGCAAGCAATAATGCTTGCGTCTGGTGGGAACGTAATCGTTTTTCGAGATCGGCAGCGGTTTGCTCCAAATCGGTAAACGTCCTATGATGTCGACCGACTGTGTCATCAAAAGCAAGTTCAATTAAAATCCCGTCCTGATAATTCACGAAATAGTGTCCTGTTTCCTCAAGTCGCGCTAAAAAGGGTCCGACGACATCCATCCTGTCCACCTCGCTGTTCATTTTCCCTATTTTACCATGAGAGAGGGCGAAAAGTTAATCTTCTAATTGATCAATCAACCGTTCGGCTGCCCGGCGATACAAGTTGCTCATATGGGCCAGTGACAAAATCAGCTGTAACTGTTCTAAATGATCCAGGTCATCAGGAAGCTGCTGTTGTTCTTCAAAAAAAGTCTGGTTGGTCGTCGTCGTGTCGAGATACGTTTGATAAAAGGCTTCGAGGTCAATCGTCTGATTGGTGATTCCTGTATTCAAGTCCGTCAGAATCGTTTTGATGTCGTTGATCGAAAATGTTCCTTTGAGCTGATAAATCAGACTGATCAAGATGAGGTGGTTTTTCGTATATTTTTTATTCGTCACCGGGAAAAACAATTTCTTTTTTGCATAGTTGTTGATCATCGTTTTCGTCAAAATCGTCTCGCCTTCGGAGCGGGTCGTCTCTTCGAATGTCCGTTCAAACAATTGAATGACCTGGTCCATGTACAGATCGATATTCGGGATATCCGTTAAATCCAGCTGCCGGTCAAGTGATGGTTTTGGTTGATCTGCGTGTGTCATGAAAAAACCTCCAAAAAAATAATACAGAATGACTTCCTATTTCTCTACTATATGATAGAATGTTCATATAACGCCATGTAGTATTGAAAACTACATAACAACGGAGGGAAATTATGAAATCGTATATGAGAGAACCCATCAATGGGCTAACCCACCTCGGAGGAGCCGTCTTTTCCTTCATCGGTCTGCTTGCACTGGTCATCAAAGCAGCACTTGAGCGGGGGGCGGGATTACCGATTGTCGCGACGATCATCTTCGGAGTCAGCATGATTGCCTTATATGCTGTCTCAGCAACGTATCATATGGTATTAGCAAGCGACCGGGCGATTGCGACTTGGCGACGTCTTGATCACTCGATGATCTATTTATTGATTGCCGGATCGTACGCCCCGTTTTGCCTGATCAGCCTCAACGGACCGACCGGCTGGGTACTATTCAGTATCGTCATGCTGATTGCTGTCTTTGGCATTACCTTCAAACTGGTCTGGTTCAACAGTCCACGCTGGTTGTCGACGACGCTCTACATCGGGATGGGATGGATCATGGTCTTTGCAATCACACCACTTGCCGCTGTGTTGTCACCGATCGGTATCGGTCTTCTGTTCCTCGGTGGGATTTTCTATACGGTCGGCGGTGTCATTTATGGCTTGAAACCAGCTGCATTATCGTTTAAGCACCTTGGGTTCCATGAGATTTTTCATGTGTTTGTCTTGCTCGGCAGTTTAGCGCATTTCCTTTGTGTCTATTTCTTCGTCATCTAATGGACGTGTTCATCCTTTCAATCAGAAAGGATGTTTTTTTTTATGGGAATAATTAGAAAAACAGGATTTCATCTTAAAAGGCACGAAAGCAGAATAGGAAAACAAAAGGAGGAACAGATATGTCGGTCACCGCACCCCGTTGGCATCTCGCATCACTATACTCGAACGAGGATGTCACACGTACGTTAGAAAGTATACAAGAAGGGATCAAGCGACTTCAAAACGATCCAGGAACGTTTCGATCACAATTGATGGTGTTTCAGGATCTTATGAAGCAGTCGGAAGAAGTGAATGATTTCGTGTACTGTCTCTATGCAGAAGACGTCTCACAGAAAGATATCATCGATTTACTAGAGCAAACGGAAATATTGCAGGCCGATCTCCGCGGGATGAAGACCGCGTTTGAGGAGCGGTTACAGAAGTTGTCGGAAGACGAGTGGACAGAGTTACGGAGTGGAGAGACTGCATCTTATTATCTAGAGGAGCGTCATGCCATCATGGACCGTCGATTACCACCGGAACAGGAACAATTGATTCAAGCCTTGTCGATCGATGGGTTTGCAGCGTGGGAACAGCTCTACGAACAACGGTTCATGGGACTGCGGATTCCAATCGATGGACAAGAGGTCACGATTGGGCAGGCACTCTACGAAGCGACGCACGGTGTGACGCGGACATCCCGGCAACAAGCCGCAACGGCCATCATGAAGATGTGCGAAAAAGAGAGCGATACGTTTGCACTGATGCTGAACCGGATTGCTGGATTTCGACTTCATGTATATGCGAAACGGGGATGGGATGATCTTTTGACCGAGTTATGTGAACAAAATCGGATCAAGCGAACGACACTTGAAGCGATGCTTTCAGCCATCGATCAACATCAGTCTTTGTTTCAGTCCTATTATGCGCGGAAGATCCGTCTTGCTAATGTTGTCACACCACAATGGCATGACCTGGAGGCGAATACGTTTTCATCAGCCCGGCATATTTCCTACACGCAAGCACAAGAACTCATCCTGAAACAATTCAGGCGGGTGTCTTCTCAGCTGTCGACGTTCACAAAAAAATTGTTTGATGCCGGCTGGGTCGATGCCGAAAATCGTCCGAACAAATCAGAAGGCGGATTTTGTGCCTCGTTCCCCGTCGCCAAGGAAAGCCGGATCTTCATGACGTATCGCGGCGCCTATCAGGACGTCGTCACGCTGGCGCATGAGTTGGGTCACGCCTACCATAATTCATTGCTGCATGATCTTACGTTCTTCAATCAGATCAAAGGAACGAGCATCGCCGAGACCTCCTCGACCTTCATGGAGAATTTGGTCCTTGATGCTGTCATCGAGGAGTCGGAACAGGAAGAGCGCCTCGCCATGCTTGAAATCAAGATTCAAGAAGGATTGAAGTATGTCGGAGTCGTTCCCAGTCTGTTTCGTTTTGAGCAACGGTTTTATACGGAACGGAAACAAGGGCCGGTTTCGAGCGTTCGGTTGTCGGAACTGTTACTCGAAGAGGAGATGCATCATTACGGCGATGTCTTAGCGGAGTCGGCTCCTTTCAAATGGATCTATGCCAGTCACCTCTATAATACCCGTTTAGCATTCTACAACATTCCCTATACAGTCGGTTACTTGCTGAGCAATCAGTTGTACACGAAGGTCAAACAATCAACGGCGGCGTTCGAAACACAATTTGAACCATTGTTGCGTACATCAGGACAAGCAGCGATTGAAGAGCTGGTCGAACGTCATATCGGTGGTGATCCGGAGTCCTTCGTTTTTTGGCAACAGGCACTTGAACCGTTGCTTGGCGCAATCGGGATGTATCTGAGCGAGACGGAAGCGCTTGTTCCTGTCGATTGAACTCGCCGGCAATCGGGAATAGATAATTAACGAAGGAGGGGTGCCGATGTATGAACAGGAGAAACGATTGCTGGCGGAAGCTGCATTGAAGCATGTCAAAAACGGGATGGTTCTCGGACTCGGGACAGGTTCGACGGCCCGTCTCTTCATCGAAGTGTTAGGGAACTGGGTGCAGGACGGTGGACAGATTCAAGGGGTCGCGACCTCAGACGCAACAGCGGAGCAGGCGAAACAATTAAACATTCCGCTTTTATCGCTTGAAGAAGCAACGCATATCGACCTGGTCATCGACGGAATCGACCAAATTGATCGCCAGTTCCAGGTGCTAAAAGGGGGCGGCGGCGCCTTGTTTCGGGAAAAAGTTGTCGCCTTGATGAGCCGTGAAGTGCTCTACCTCGCAGATGCGTCGAAGTTCGTCCATCATCTCAGTGGACCGTTGCCGGTTGAAGTCGAGCCGTTTGCGGGACCTTATGTCGAGCAACGTCTGCAGGAGAAACATCTTGTCTTTACGTTACGTCAACAAGACGGACAACTTTTTGTCACGGATGGTGGCCACTTGATTATTGATGTGGATCTAGAACGTATACAAGATGTGCGTCATTTCGCACAAGAACTGAAGGGATGGTCAGGTGTCGTCGAGACAGGATACTTTGAACGCCAGCCGGATCACGTCTTGACGGTGGAGCAGGGGAACGTCCGGCAGCTCGCTCATCCGAATCTGCGGGATGGCGGAGGTCTTGTCTAGCGGGGCAAGTTGATGTTTGAAGCAGAAAGAAGGGGAACACATGCGATTACGAAAACGGTATTTGTTTGGTGCCAGTATGCTTGCCGGTGCCGGCCTCTTGTTATTAAAAAAGAAAGAGCCGGCCTCGACCAGCCACCTCAAGGAATATTTGTCACATCTGGACGAAGATTTGAGTCCGGATGCGGATAAAGATCCGGATGAAGTCGGGTTGACGAAACTGGATTCGATTTATCGTGCCGAGTGGCAAGCGAACGGCTATCCACGTTCCAGAAAAGAACTCGAGGATTTAGAAAAATAAATCACGCCAGCACTCCGGTTCGGGGCGCTGGCGTGATTTTAGTATGTAAGGGAACCGGCGATGATCAATCCGATTGAAATCGATAGAAACAGTAATAACAAACCAACCGCTTCGTTGTTGGCATCAATTTCTTTTGTCATGCTGAGACGTGGAATGATCAAGTCAGCCAAGTAGAACAAGACGATCTGGAAAACAATCGCAAGCGCTCCCCACAACACCATGTCGAGAATGCTGACGGAGTTCGTGATGCTTGAATAAAGAACGATCGCAAGACCAAGGATCCGTCCGCCGAACGCATAGACGGCTGCTTTTTTCCCTTGACGGATCAGCTCCATCTCTTTTGACTTCGTCGTCACTTCAAACAGGACGACCCCGATTGCTAGCAGGAGTGTTGCGACCCCGATATACGCAAGCGTCGATAAAAACAGTTCACTAAAACCCACTGTACTTCCCCCTTAGGAATGATTTGATTTGTTTCGTTCTTTTCGTTGTTGCCACGAGACATACCCTTCGAGCATCGCACCGACTAAAATCCCGGCTGAGACGTACAGATAAAAATTATCACCGATGAAGCCGAAGACCAGCCCGAGGATCAGACCGATTAAAATGTAAGGTCCTTTTGTTAATTGCATCAAATTCACCTACCTCACTGTCAAACGTAGCTGATTTTTTCAGATTCGTCCATCCCTAATCCGAATGATGTGTCGTCGCCACCTCTTGTTCGATTGAAAAAAGAGTGACTTGGTTCCGACCATTTTGTTTCGAATGGTAGAGGGCGGCATCGGCATCGGTGACAAGATGTTGGATCTCTGTTGTCGTTTTTGGAAAACTCGCGACCCCGAACGAAGCGGTCAACGGCAGAAAGACACCGGTCGATAACTGAAAAGGGGAGGTCGCGATCCGTTCCCGTAACTGTTCTGCGAGAGCGACGACCTTAGCGATCGTCAGCTGCTCGACGAGAATCGAAAACTCTTCACCGCCGTTTCGGGAGACATACCCGGCATCCGTCACACCATCCCGCAGGCGGGCTGCGAATTGACGTAACACTTCATCACCGGCCTCGTGCCCATACGTGTCGTTGACCTGCTTGAAATGATCGATATCAATCGTAATCAAAGCAATTTCGTGTTGGTGTAGGATGGTTTGTTGTTTCAAGTCATCAAAATGATCCGTGAAGGCACGGAAATTATGTAGACCGGTCAAAAAATCACGTTGAGCCGTCTGTTGTAACGTCCGCATTGACTGTTTCGTCAGCCGGATGTCACGGATGATGACAAGGGCGAGCCAGCTGCTGACGAATGAGGCGGGAAGGACGACGCTCAAAATCGTTGTCATCAGTCCGGTCGCCGCCAGCACGTAGGTCAGGACGGCACCGTGCAGAACAGTCGCATAAATCGTGACGAGCGTAAAGGTTCGTTTCGAGTAGATCGGGAACCAGTTGACGAGCAAAGACGTCCCGCCGGCAACCAATATGATGAAAAGCGTGGCGGCATAGGCGGCGGCGTTCGTACTGATACTGAACCGGTAGAGGACGATGACCGCCGTGACGATGACCGTCGGTAAGGGTCCGGCAAAATAGGCGGCAACGATGACAGGAATATGTCGTAAATCGACAAGCACGCCGGGGACGGGCTCAATCGTCAACTGCATTAACAGAAGCGACAGGACACTTAAACTGATGCCATAGAGAATCCGGACCGATCGTTTGGAGTCGACGGTGATCGGATGTGGTGATAATTTACCAAGCAGATAAAAACCACTCATCAATAGAGTCACGTTATGCAGCACATCATATAAAATCACTTTCAAGCTTATTCACCTTGCTTTCGTCAAACAAATCATACTTATCGTTAGAATACGCTAGTTGCTGTACAAAATCCTGTATTCTGATAAAAGATTTCTAGAAAAAGCATCTAAAAATCAAGTATGTCCATAATGTGAACTTATAGAACCTATAAGCTGTACTTATAGGTTCATGGATTTTGATTGACCGTTGCCAGATTCAATTGTTAAATGATGAAGAAGCAATTGAAAGCGCTTACTAAAATTAAAAGGAGACACACCATGGAACTTGTCATCATTCTTCTTGCCTTATCTTTATTGATGTTCGTGGCATATCGAGGGTTTTCGGTCATCTTGTTTGCTCCAATCTGTGCCTTGTTCGCTGTCTTACTGACGAACCCGGATTGGGTCTTACCATTCTTCTCCAACATCTTCATGGAAAAAATGGTCGGCTTTATCAAGGCCTATTTCCCTGTCTTCCTCCTCGGAGCGATTTTCGGGAAAGTCGTCGAGATGTCAGGGATCGCTGAATCGATCGCGAAGTCGATCATTCGGATGATCGGGACGAAACGGGTCGTCATCATCATGGAACACGTCAATAAGTACGGCGAGTCGAAGGTCAAGACGAGTTGTACGTTACCGTTGACCGGGAGCCAAGTCGTCAATCGGCTGATCACGGATAAAGCCGTCTTTGATTTCACGGAATCGGGGATGGTCCTGATCGAGGCGTTAAACGGACTCACCGTCGAAGACATTCGCGCTGTCACAGAAGCGAACTTCACGGTCAGTCCGGAACTTGAACGAATGCCAGTAGGGGAGTGAGTCAAATGGTCAAGGGAGATATCGTCCTCGTGACGGGAGCAGGAAGCGGGATTGGTCTTGAAATTTCAAAAGCGTTTGCCGAGGCAGGGGCGAAGGTCGTCATCACGGACGTCATCTACCCGCTTGTTCCGCAAAAACGGTTGCTCGCCGTCGAAGAAATCGCCGACTATGCGTTATTCCTCGCCAGTCGGAAAGCAAAAGGCATCACGGGACAGGCCAACGTCTTGGACGGTGGTTATACGATTCAATAAGGGGGAAATCAGGATGAGTGAACAAGTTGTCATCGTCAGTGCGACACGAACGGCAATCGGCAGTTTTAACGGCAGTTTAAAAGATGTCAAGGCAACGACGCTTGGGGCGACGGTCATCCGGGCAGCACTGGAACAAGCGAACGTCGCGCCCAATCTCGTCGAAGAAGTCATCATGGGCAACGTCCTTCAGGCAGGACTCGGACAAAATCCGGCGCGTCAGGCAAGTCTCCTCGCCGGTCTTCCGGAAACGGTTCCGGCGATGACGATCAATAAAGTCTGTGGTTCCGGCTTAAAGGCGATTCATCTCGCGTTTCAGGCGATCAAGTCCGGAGAGGCGGATATCATCGTCGCCGGCGGGATGGAAAACATGAGCCAGGCGCCGTACGTGTTAAGTGGTGCCCGGACCGGCTTACGGATGGGTGACCAGCCGCTTGTCGATACGATCATCAAGGACGGACTCGAATGTGCCTTTAACGATTACCATATGGGGATCACAGCGGAAAATCTGGCCGAGCAATATACGATTTCCCGGGAGGCGCAAGACCAGTTTGCAGCGACAAGTCAACAAAAAGCAAGCCAAGCCATTGAAGCGGATCGTTTCCAAGCGGAAATCACACCGGTTGAAATTCCGCAACGTAAAGGCGAGCCTGTCGTATTCACGCAAGATGAGTTCCCGCGTGCCGGTACGACAAACGAGTCCCTCGCACGACTGCGCCCGGCCTTCAAGAAGGACGGGACGGTGACGGCCGGTAACGCATCCGGGATCAATGACGGAGCGGCAGCAGTCGTCGTCATGTCTGCTCGCAAAGCGAAAGAACTCGGACTGACACCCCTCGTCGAGATTGTCGCAAACGGCACGTCCGGCGTCGACCCGAGCATCATGGGGATCGGTCCGGTCAAGGCGGTCGGACAGGCGTTGCAAAAAGCCGGTCTTGAACTTGACGCCATCGAGGTCATCGAGGCGAACGAAGCGTTTGCTGCGCAATCACTTGCGGTTGACGCGGAACTCCGGTTTGATCCGGCGAAGTTGAACCGTAACGGCGGAGCGATTGCACTCGGTCATCCGATCGGCGCCAGCGGAACACGGATCATGGTGACATTGATCCACGAGATGTTACGGACCGGCGAAAGCCATGGTCTCGCGACACTCTGTATCGGCGGCGGTCAAGGGATTGCGACGATCGTCAAGAAGTTTGAAGAATGATTCTGATTGTTAAACAGTAAAAATTGAAGAGGCTGACTCTAAAAGGAAGCACTCATTTTTTCACGCCCTTTCCTCAGGCGAGACACAAGCCAGCTTTCCTGCCTCAATCAGGCAGGAAAGCGGGTCTTGTTTGTCTCTGACAGCGCAACAATGCGCTTTTTCCTGCAGGAGTCGCGTGAAAAGAGTGTTTCTTTTTTTATGAGATCAGGGTGGCAGAATAAAAATCTGCCACCCTTCTTTTGCGTTTGGTTTAAATGATTTACTGGATTAGCGAAATGACGCGGGAAAGAAAAAGAGCACAAGACATGACAAAAAGAAACGGCTTACGGTAAAATGAAACACGTTGTAAGGGAGGGTGTCAGATGATTTTATTACAGAATGTCAGTAAAGCTTTTTCCGGACAACCGGTCATCCAGTCCGTCGCCCTCTCGATTGAACAGGGCGAGATTCATGGCATCATCGGTGCGAGCGGTGCCGGGAAATCGACCTTACTCCGGCTGATGAACCTGCTCGAACGGCCGGATACCGGGCGGGTCGAATTTGACGGGATGGATTTAACAAACCTGCCGAACCGACAGCTGCGGCAGACCCGACAAAATATCGGGATGATTTTTCAAGACTTTAATCTGGTCGGAAACAAGACGGTCGAACAAAACATTGGTGTTTCGCTTGAACTGGCCCGTGTCAAAAAATGTGAGCAGGCGGACCGGATTCAGGAGTGTCTCCGGTTTGTCGGACTGGAATCCTTTGCCCGGAAGTATCCGTCCGAACTGAGCGGAGGACAGAAGCAGCGTGTCGCGATTGCCCGGGCGCTCGCCAACCGCCCGCGCGTTTTGCTGTGTGACGAACCGACGTCTTCGCTTGATCCGAGTACGACGTCGGAAATTTTAAGGGTGCTGCAGGACATCAATCAGACACTCGGGGTGACGATTGTCCTTGTCAGTCATGAGATGCAGGTGATTCAAAGCATTTGCAATCGGGTCACGATCATGGCGGACGGGCAGATTGAAACGACGATTGCGACCGAACCGGCTGGAATCACGGAAATTACGAGTGATGCCGGTTGGTTCCTGACCCAATTGACGGAGCGGAGGGATCCACATGCCTGACATCGTGCTCGAATATGCTTCGGAAATCAGACTGGCGATCGGACAAACGTTCGTGATGGTCGGGATCTCGATTCTCGCGGCAGTTCTCGTTGGTTTACCGCTCGGAACCTGGCTCTATCTGTCACGCAAAGGCCAGTTATTGTCGAACCGGTTCGTCTTTTCAAGTTTGAACTTACTCGTCAATACAATCCGGTCATTTCCATTTTTATTGCTCGTCGTTTTCCTGATTCCGTTTACGCGGATCATCATCGGGACGGCGATTGGAACAGCAGCGGCGACCGTCCCGCTTGCGGTCATTGCGATCGCCCATTACTCACGGCTCGTCGAACAGTCGTTGCTTGAAGTGCCGAAAGGTGTCATCGAAGCGGCCGTCTCGATGGGGGCTTCGACACGCGAAGTCGTCGTAAAATTTTTATTTGTTGAAGCCCGGTCCGGTCTTGTGCTCGGTCTGACGACGTCGATCGTCAGCTTCATTTCCTATTCGACGATCATGGGAGTTGTCGGCGGCGGAGGAATCGGCGACTTTGCCGTCCGGTACGGCTACCAACAGTTTCAGACGGAATTGATGCTGTATATGATTTTAATTATGGTCATCCTGGTGCAACTGATTCAGTTTGCCGGGACGACCGTAGCACGCTTGCTCGATAAACGTTAACCGAAAGTAGGAATTCAAATGAAAAAAATCATGATATTACTCAGCGTGTTTGTCCTGGCATTAGCCGGATGCGGGAACGCGGACAAGAAGGACGAACAAGGTTCGACGGAAAAAACGGAGACGTTAAAAGTCGCGTCACTGATCAAACCGATGACAGAAATTCTGGATCTCGTTAAACCCCAATTAAAAGAAGAGGGCATTAACCTGGAAGTCGTCGTCTTGAGTGATAACGTTCAACCGAACAGTGCCCTGGCGGCAAAAGAAGTGGATGCGAACTTCTTCCAACACGTCCCGTACATGGAAGAGTTTAACCGGAACAACGATGCCAAACTCGTCCCGATTGAACCGATCTACTTCGCGAACTACGGTCTTTATTCGAAAGAATACAAAAAGCTGGACCAATTGCCGAAAGGTGCCGTCATCGCAATCGCGAACGACGTCTCGAACATTGACCGCTCGCTGGCTTTACTTGCCCAACATGATGCGATCAAGTTGAAAAAGAAAACCGGTCCGTATTACACGATGAAAGACATCACGGAAAACAAACGTAACTTTAAGTTCAAGGAAGTGGATTTGTTGATGCTGGCCCGTCTCTATGACGATGCTGATGCGGTCATCATGACGCCGGCCTACGCTTCTCCACTCGGTCTGACGCCGAAGAAGGATGCCCTTGTCACGGAAGGCGTCGAGAATGACTTCGCGATCACGCTCGTCGCCCGGAAGGACAATCAGGATGCAGAAGCGATTCAAAAACTTGCGAAAGCGATGACAAGTCCGAAAGTCAAAAAGTTCCTCGAAGACAATTATGATGAAACAGCGATTCCGGCCTTTAAATAAGTGATCAGATGTAAGGACCAAAAACCACTGGATGCATGTCTTTAAACAGACACGCGATCAGTGGTTTTTGCTTATAGTTTTATTAGAGTTTCGCTTATTGAGCGGTCAGTTTTTTCGCATAGCCGCTTTTTTGTAGAACGTCAGCTGTCGGCATATGGGTCCACTTGGTGACCGGGACATCGGGATTCTTTTGAATGAATTCTGTCATGATTGTATTGCCGATGGCGTAATTCGACCAACTTGGAATCTGTAACTCATAATTTCCGTTTTGTAAGTCAGAATATTTGATATTGTACGCATTCACTTCATGTAAAACATGTTTTAAGGAATGTGCAACGAGTGGTTGTGTCCAAAGGGGATTCACGTCCGGGTACAGGTCTTTTGCGAAAAGGTCTGCTTTGCCTTCTGTAACGATGTTATCAGTAACTGAGGAAGTTGATAGTTGTTCGGCCACAACAGTGTGATGGTATTCATGAGCCGTCGTATAGGCTAACATCGGTTCTGCAAAATCGACATCGAGATACAGGACAAACAAATCTTTTGAAAGAGCGATTCCGCTAACTCCTTCCATTTTTTTGTTGTGACTTGGATCATCTGGACTGATTGGCGCAACGAGTACAACAAGATCATTCTGCCGTGGGAGTTCTTTGATTGAACGCTGTAAGGACTTCTTAATTTGCTTATTAATACGTGTCTCATGTTTTTTCAAATAGGTTACGGATTCTTTTAAGTATTTTAAGTTGTTTGTCGGCTGGTCCAGCGGATTATAGACGCCAGATTGTTCGGATACCTTTTCTTGTTTCCGGACTCGTTCGTTTTCCGCCAAAACGTATTTTTCGAATAATGCTCCATTCTCGGTCGGTTTTTTCAATGCAGCATCGACATACGACTGATACGCGTCGTAGAGCGGAATGACGGTGATTGTCTGATTGTCTTGCTTGAAAGTCAATTTCTGTGGTTCGTCATTTCCATTTAGTCAGATGAACTTATGTTACCGATTACATCATTCGAGCGGATCAGCAGTCATTATTTTAGAAAAGGGTGAAACAGCAAGTTTTTTTGAGAAATGTCAGAATATTCACCAGATAAACTCCTAGCACGAGGTCACAGACCTATGTTATCCTTTCGAACGAAGTACCTGATTCGTTGATAAAACATGAGTCAGGTCGTAATTAAATCGTGGGGGTTTCTTATGTCTAAAACAGTTCCAACATCCTTTATCGTCGTCATCGGTATGATGCTGTTTGCCTTGTTTTTCGGGGCCGGTAATCTGATTTTTCCACCGATGCTCGGGCAAATGGCAGGGGAGAACGTCTGGATTGCCAATGCCGGGTTCCTGGTCACAGGCGTCGGCTTACCGTTGCTTGCGATCTTAGCCTTTGCCTATTCCGGTGAACCGGACTTACGGGCGATGGCGTCCCGGGTCCATCCGATCTTCGGTCTTGTCTTTGCCATCATCCTGTACTTAGCAATTGGTCCATTTTTTGCGATTCCGCGCGCCGGAACCGTTTCCTATGAAATCGGGATCAAACCATTCTTCGGAGAATCGGCGTCATCAACACCACTGTTGATCTTTTCGATTCTGTTTTATACGCTTGCTTGCCTGTTGTCGCTGAATCCGACAAAAATCGTGGATGTCGTCGGAAAGATTTTGACACCAATCAAGATTACATTCATCGGGCTGTTGATTCTCGTTGCCGTCATTAAGCCAATTGGAAGTTTTCAGAATCCTTTGACGACGTATCAACACAACGCTTTTTTTAACGGCTTCCAGGAAGGATATCTGACGCTTGATGCCCTCGGCGCGTTTGTCTTCGGCATCATCATCATCTCGGCAATCAAGGAAAAAGGGGTTACGTCGAAAAAACAACTGCTGATCATCTGTTCGAAAGCAGCTCTGATTGCGGCAAGCTTGCTGGCCATCACCTATTCGGCCCTTGCGTTCATGGGGGCTTCCAGTGTCTCGAAAATCGGTCCGTTGAAGAACGGAGCGGAAATCTTGTCTGCCGTCTCCGATTATTACTTCGGTTCGTACGGTTCGATTCTACTCGGTCTGATGATCACGGTCGCGTGTCTGACGACGAGTG
Source organism: Exiguobacterium antarcticum DSM 14480 (assembly GCF_000685865.1). Lineage (GTDB taxonomy): Bacteria > Bacillota > Bacilli > Exiguobacteriales > Exiguobacteriaceae > Exiguobacterium_A > Exiguobacterium_A antarcticum. Next base: position 753,512 of record NZ_JMKS01000005.1, read on the forward strand.
TCGGTCTGATCACGGCCTGTGCGTCCTTCTTCTCCCTCTTGTTGCCACGGATTTCATACGTCAAGTGGACGATTGGACTGTCGATCTTCAGCGCGCTCGTCGCCAACATCGGTCTGACACAGTTGATCGCGATTTCGAAACCGGTTCTGCTGACACTTTATCCACTGGCAATCTGTCTGATTTTCCTGACGTTCTTACATAACGTCTTTAAAGGAAAACCGGCTGTCTACCAGGGCGCGATGTGGATGACGTTTGCCGTCAGTCTGTTTGACGGACTGAAGGTCGCGGAAGCACCGGTTGGACCGGTCTTACGTGTTTTTGAAAACGTGTTGCCGTTCTTTTCCGTCGGACTCGGTTGGGTCGTTCCGGCCATCATCGGAGCCATCTTAGGCGGATTATTCGGGCGGAAAAAAGCGTACCGCTCGGAAGAATCACGTGTTGCTTAATTTCAATTTTATTTAGACGGAAGCTGTTTCGATTTTAAAATCGAAGCAGCTTTTTTGCTGTCTGCCCAACTATCATCGATGGAAACAAATTGGAATGGTATTGACAAAGGGAACAGGATCGATGATATAGTAGTATTGCAAATGAGATTCATTATCAATTAAAAGGGAGTGGTTTTTCTGTTTATTCAACTTAAAACAATCCGGGTGGAAACCGGTCATGCCGAGTCAATGATTGAACGGTTCGCAGGCGAAGGCATCATCGAACAACAACCCGGCTTCATCGATCTCAGTGTCCTGCAAAAAAAGCGGACGCGGGGCGAGGAAGAAGTCATCGTACTGATTCGCTGGGAGTCGGAAGACGACTGGAAAGCGTGGGAGACGAGTGACGTCCATCTTGCAGGTCACCGTGCACGTCGTGGTCAACCGGTGCCGTCGTTCATTTTAGGAAGTGACCAGCAGTATTACGAGGTCCTTGGTCAAAAAGTAAAAAGTTAAAAAAAGACCGATCCGTCGATTCGTGACAGATCGGTCTGCCTTTATTTTCGGAACAATAATACGATGAAATAAGGTGCCCCAAGAATTGCGATGACAATCCCGACCGGAATGTCGGCCGGAGCAAGCAGATTTTTCCCGATCAAGTCGGCGAGCAACACGAGCAGACTGCCGAGCAGGGCGGCGACCGGAATCAGACTGTAATGATTTGGTCCGACGAGACGCCGGGCGATGTGCGGGGCGAGCAATCCGATAAAGGAAATTCCGCCACCGGCAGCGACACAGGAACCGGCAAGTGCGGCAGCGATCAATAAAATCCGTTTCCGTGTCCGTTCGACTCGGAGTCCTAACGTCTGCGGGAGCGAGCCGCTCAGTTGCAACAGATTCAACGACCGGCTGTGTAAAAAGGCAAGCGGCACCAAACTGACGATCCAAGGGGCAAGCGTCAAGACGGATGACCAATCTGCCTGCCAGATGCTTCCGGTCAACCAGACCGTCGCCTGCTGAAAATCGCGAGGATCCATCTTCAACTGAAAAATGATCAAGAGAGCGCCGCAGAGGGCGTTGATTCCGACCCCAACCAACAACAGACGTCCCGGTTGGACCGCTTTTCCCGCCAACCGGTAAATCGTCCAGGCGACAAGCGTCGCACCGAAAAAAGCGACGAACGGCAGAACCGGAAGTTGATGTGTAGCGGAGCGAAAGAAAAACAGCGTCAAGACCACGAACAGTCCGGCACCGGCATTGATTCCGAGAATGCCGGGATCAGCGAGGGCATTGCGTGACATCCCTTGAAGTAATGTCCCGGAGACAGCCAGTCCGGCACCAATCAACAAGGCGAGCAACATCCGCGGTAGCCGGAGATCGATGAGAATCAATCGTTCCGCTTCCGTCCCTTGTCCGATCAACGTTCGGCCGATCGCACCAAACGAAACGGGAAGAATTCCGGTCGACAGACTGTACACGAATGTCAAAATGAGCAGACTACATAAACAAACCAGCGTCAATCGCGCCTGTTTTACGGCATGCCAGACATCCATCAGACGGACAACTCCTTTCGGCGGGCGAGATAAAGAAAGTAGGGTACCCCGACCAAGGCGGTGACGGCTCCAAGCGGGGTTTCGAACGGCGGATTGATCATGCGCGCCAGCAAATCGGAAGCGATCAATAACGTCATGCCGAACAGAGCGCTGACCGGTAGCAACAGGTAATAGTTCGTTCCGACTAAAAAGCGGCTGATATGGGGAATGATCAAGCCGACAAAGCCGATGACACCGGCGACCGACACGGCAACACCGGCAAGCAGGACGATGCTGCAAAATCCAAGCAGCCGGACTTTCGTCAACGAGGAACCGAGCCCGGTCGCAACATCTTCTCCGAGCGAGAGGACGGTCATGCTGCGGGCGATATGTAAGGAAATGAGGAGTCCAAGCAGGACGACCGGAAGCAAGACAAACACGTGCGCCCATTTTGCCCCGGATAACCCGCCGGCATACCAAAAGCTGAGATCTTGGGCGACTTGGTGAAACAGAGTGATGCCGGTCGACAAGGCGCTGAATAAAGCACTCAGTGCCGCACCGGCTACGGTCAACGTGACTGGTGAAAAGCGACCGCGGGCAAACACCGTGATCAGCAGAATGACGGCTGTTCCAAGTGCAGCGCCGCCAAACGAAAAGGCAAGCGAAGTCACAAATGAATGCTCCGAGACAAAGGCTAGCGACAAGGCGACTCCAAGTCCCGCTCCGTGGGTGATGCCAAGCAGGGAGGGGTCAGCCAGCGCATTCCGGGTCAACCCTTGCATCATCGTTCCCGACAGCGCCAGTGCAATGCCGACAAGCCCGGCGCAAATCAGACGCGGAAGCCGGACTTCTTGGACGAGTTGATGCTGCAGATTACCGGCGTCAAAGGCATGAAACGAGGCGAGGACGGTCGCCCGGGAAATCGGCACGGCACCGTAAAACAAGGACAGTGTACTGAGTAGCGTGAGCAGTCCAACCGTGAGAACAACAATCGTCAGGATTGAGCGTGGTCGAACGGATGTAGTCATAGACGTCTCTCCTTTTTAATTGAGAATCAGATTCATTATCAACGCGATTAAACGTACATCGAAGACCAATTTTTTGTCAAATGTTTTTTTAAGGAGTGGGCAGGATGGAGTTACAGATCAAACCGTTACCAATCGAGAAGCACTGGTTGCTTGAAGGCGACCGGCGATCAGTCAAGCCGGGACTGGTCATTGTCGTTGCGGGGAGCGGATTTTTATACAGCAACCGGCACCGATTATACCCGGGCGACGCCGTCTGGATCGAACAAATCGATGAGGTGTTGCCAACTGTAAAAGAAACCTGTTTGTTCTATCACCTGACGTTGACAGGACACCGGTGTGCGCTGTACCGACAAGATGCAGGCATCCTGCATGACTGGTTACGGCAACTGCATGTCAGCCCGACTTCGGAACAGGAAGGGTTGACTCAACTACGAATTCTGTATCAATTGCTTGAGACATTGAGCCGCGAACAGGAGAATCATGTGTTTGAGGAAGTGGTCGCTTCGTGGCTGAAGGACTTGTCGATGCAACGGTCCGTCCATGAGCTGGCGCTTGATCTCGGAATGTCGGTCCCGACATTTAACCGGCTGTTTAAAGAGCGGTATCACGCAACACCAAAAGAATATGTGACGCAACTGCGGATTCGCACGGCAAAGGAGTGGATGCTCGCTTCACACGAGATGACGTTGGCGCAAATCGCACAAAAAGTGGGGCTGCAGGACGAATTTTACTTCAGCCGCCTCTTCAAAAAACGGACCGGCTTGTCGCCGACCTATTTTTTACAACGGATTACGCCCCGGATCGGCATTGCCAGCCGCCTCTTATTGCAGGATCATCTGTTGGCACTTGGTCTGCAACCGATCCTGGCACCGAGTTATCCGACGGAATACGGAGCAAGCGGATTACCCGTGTTTTTGACCGGACTGGACGGAACCCTTTTGTACGACGCCAATCAACCGCTTCAACGGGAATGGTTCGAGACGACGGCACTCGATTTGATTATCAAGACACCGAGTTTAGAGAAGGGACAGGATATCAGCTGGTTGCCGGCGGACCATGTCCTTGAACTGCCGCATCAAACCTGCTGGAGTGACTATCTCCGACTGATTGCCGTCGCGACGAATCGGGAAGACCGGATCGAGCCGATCGTCGCGCAGATTACAGCGCTCGAACAAACGGTCAAGGAACGTCTGACGTGGAACAAGACCGGAACATGGGCTGTCGTCTGGATTCGACCGGATGAGGTGCGGTTATACGGGACGAAGCAACATACAATGCTCGATTTTTTATTTCATGATTTGGGTCTGACACCGGCACCGGGATTACCGGAAACCATTTATGAGATTGTCACGCTGGAGACGTTACAACGAGTTGATCCCGAAAACCTGCTGATCTTATGGAGTCAACCGGTTGATGTCGAGCGGATTCAGCAAGAAGAGTCGTGGCAGACCTTGCAGGCGGTCAGGCGCCATCAAGTCCATTATCCGGACAGCGTTGATTGGGATCCTTGGGGACCACTCGGGCGCACCCACATGCTGAAGCAATTGTTAGACTACATCGAAAATGAACCACGCTTGATTTGTCCATGAAAGTTGATCGGTTCGTCCATGTTGCTCTTTAGTGATAATGATTATCATTACTAATGAAGAACGAGAGTGAGAGGGGAAAAGAACCACATGAAAAAAATCATCAGTGTCACATCAGTCCTCGCGACGTGTGTTGTATTAGCCGCCTGTGGAGGCGAGGCAAGCGAACAACCGACAAAAAAAGCAGCCGCCGTCCACACCGTTGAACATATTTTTGGAAAGACGGAAGTTCCGAATGATCCGAAGAAAGTGGTTGTCCTGTCGCACGTATCGTGGGAAGGGTCGCTCGTCTCCGTCGGTGTCAAACCGTATGCCGTGATGGCGTACGATAATGAGTTTCCACCACACTTGACGAAAGAACTCGAAGGAACGAAGGCGTTGCCGTACGCGGACGAAATCAATCCGGAAGAAATCGTCAAACTGGATCCGGACTTGTTGATCATCAGTGACCGGTACAAACCGCTGTATGACAAACTGGCTAAAACAATCCCGACAGTCGTCGTCGAGGTGGGGGGTGACTGGAAAGAGGATCACCTAAAGGTTGCGGAAGCGGTCAACAAGAAAGAAGAAGGACAGGCAGTCATCGATGACTTGGCGAAAGAAGCAAAAGACATCGGTCAACGGATTAAGGAAAACGTCAAGGACGAGACGTTTATGGCGGTCTCGGTCAACAAAAAAGATATTCGTGTCTACGGTCTGACGAACCACGCGACGAACTCGCTCTTGTTTGATGATATCGGGCTGACACCGACGAAAGGTCTGCCAAAAGACTTCGGGGAAAACATTTCGATCGAAGGACTGGCGAAATACAATCCCGACCACATCATTGATCTGTCGTACTTCAACAGTGGACCGTACTACGATGAAGTGACGAACGGGAAGGTCTGGAAAGGGCTGACAGCAGTCAAACAAGATCAAGTCCATCAATTGTCGACGACGTGGGGCTTCTGGGATCCAATCGAACGCCAAAAAGGATTAATGGAACTGGAAGACGTCTTATTGAAATGACCAGATGAAGAGCAGGAGAAAGAACGGGGAAACCCGTTTTTCTCTTTTTCAAGAGTGAGAATGATTATCAATTGTTAGAAGGAGTGTGACAGTCATGACGACACGTACAGAACGAACCGAAGAGATTGCAACCCATGCAACGCTCCAAGCATTCGGCAACAGCTACCTCCGTGAAATCGACATGATCGAGTGGTTCATTCCAACAGACGAGGAGAATGTCCGGTTCGGTGATACCGCCTGCCGGATCGACGTTGGGACCGTCTACGTCCTTGAAATCCGCCGCCGTTCACGGATCGGTCGTCACGAAATCGGACGGATTTACCGGCAAACGACGAGCGGGTGGACAGAGGAAGCACCGTTGACTTTCATTATCGCTTGTTGCCAACATCTGCAACGGCTTGCTCCCGGCGTGACGGATTTATTGTACCGGGTTCTCGACAGTCACCGGGGTATGTGTCACATCATCGCGCATGAGCTGAACGAGCCGGTTTGTCCTGAGACGTTTCTTGAACACGAGCAGACGGTCCGGTTCGGACATTGGTTCCACCCGACGCCGAAAAGCCGGGTCGGGATGCATGACTGGGAGCAAGTCGCGTATGCACCGGAATTCAGGAACGGGTTTCAACTCGATTATTTTGCGGTTGATGAGTCCCTGCTGACGGAAGCCAGTGCGACGGATCAATGGATCAGCGAACAGATGCGGAAGCAACTCGGATCAGCAGTGGCACTGTCAGCGTCAGAACGCCTGTTACCCGCGCATCCTTTGCAGGCACAACATCTTTTGTTGCAACCGACCGTGCAACAGTTGCTCGCGACGAACCAACTCCGCCATCTCGGCCGCCTGGGTCCGATGTACTTCGCGACATCCTCGATCCGGACAGTCCTGCAAGCGGATCGGTCGCACATGCTGAAGTTTTCGATTCCGGTTCAAGTCACCAATTCGCGCCGGGTCAATAAACGGCACGAACTGACGGCGGGATTCGTCATGCGACGTCTCGCTGAACAGTTGACGTTGCCAAAGAGATTTTCAATTACGCACGATCCGGCCTATGCGACGATTCGGACGGAGGCGGAAGAATCCGGTTTTGAGGTCATCTACCGCGAAGCGCAAGGCGATGCGATCAACGTCGCGGCACTCGTTCAGGAACCGCTCGATCAAGAACCATCTGTCTTGATGTCGCTTGTCCACGAAGCCAGACAATCGGGTCAATCGTTAGACGAAGCTGCCTGGGAGTGGTTTGCAGCGTATATCGAACTGACCGCCGGAGCGCTGATTGAATTGTATGAGACTTACGGGATTGCTCTCGAAGCGCACCAACAGAACAGTTTGATCCGCGTCGAACAGGGACGTCCGGTCAGCTATCAGTTCCGCGATAATCAAGGATATTATCTCGCCCGGTCACATGAAGAACGGTTAATACGACTGGAACCCTCACTCGCACAGGCACCAGATCTGTTTTATGACGAAACGACGATTCAAGAACGGTTGACCTATTACGTGATCTGGAATCACTTGGCGGGTCTGATTCATCGGTTCGACCGTGATGGACTTTTGCCGGAACAAGAGTTGCTCGATTGGCTCGGGAATTGGTTCGACGACCGACAAGCGATGTTATTCGGACTCGGAAAAGACTGGATCGAGTATCTCCGTTCGCGTCAGACGTTACCTTACAAGGCAAACTTGTTGACGCGCCTGCATGCACTTGACGAACTGGAAGTCAGCGGGGAACGGGTCATCTTCATTGATATCGATAATCCATTACAGCGGGAGGGGTACCATGTCACGACTGAGCGAACGACGTGTCTGCAAACAACTTCTTGAAGCGATCCTGTTCGAACGGATCGAGCCGTTCATCGAACACCGGCGACCAAAGGGGAAAACGACATTTCGGTTCGTCCGACCGCCCTACGAACTGACGATCGAGGGTGGACGTGGGGCATTCGACCGTGTCTGGCTCGAACTCGAGACGGCCGTCTTGACACAACACCAACAAGTCCAACCGCTGACGCTTAAGCATGTGCTCGATTGCTTTCAAATCGAGGACCAATTGCGACAAGAACTGAAGCAGACGGTTCAGTTGGATGAAATCTGTCCAAGACTGATCGTCGCCCGAACGAACTTGTCGTATGAAGTATTGGAACAAGCGTTAGTCGAAGGACATCCGTATCATCCCTGTTTTAAGTCACGGATCGGCTTCTCAAACGAAGATCATTGGCGATATGGACCGGAAGCGGGACAACGATTCCGATTACGGTTCGTCGCCCTTCCGACTTCAGTCGTCCGTGCGACACGGATGGACGGGGTGATGGAGAAGACGTTTGGTCGAACGATCCTGGCCCAATTAGAGACCAGACTGACAAGCTTGACGAGTAAGTGGGAAAACTACCAGATCCTGCCCGTCCATCCATGGCAGTGGGCGCGGGTCGAGCGGGAAGTCGAACGGTGCGGAGGAATCGATCTTGGGGAAACGGGTCCTCATTTTCAAGCGACCCAGTCGATCCGGACGGTCTTTCAACCGGAGGCACCGGATGTACCGCATCTTAAATTTCCGCTCGATTTGATGCAGACGTCAGCACGGCGGACGTTCACCGTCCCGAACATCATGGCGGCACCTTCTGTATCGGACTGGTTGACCCGTTGGACAGACGGGAAACATGTCACCTTACTGCGTGAATTTGCCAGTCAGGTCGTCGAGACGGAAGACGGACGATTATCCGGACGGATCGGCTGCCTTTATCGTGACAATGTGTTGGCAAACGTGACGGCGAACGAAACCGTCGTCCCCTTGACGGCACTACCCCTCCGTGAAACGACCGGGGCACTGTTTCTGGATCCTTGGGTGAAGACATACGGTCTCGAGCCCTGGCTGAAACAGTTTCTGAGCGTGTATCTAGAACCGGTTTTTCAGTTGCTGATCGAAGAAGGGATTGCCATCGAGGCACATGCCCAAAATACCTTACTGGTGTTAGAGGACGGGTGGCCGACGCGACTGATCGTCCGGGACTTTCACGACAGCGTCGAGTACGTCACATCGTTTGTCCGTCAACGGGAGGACATACCTGATTTTGAAGCCATTCATCCCGCTTTTCGTTCGTCACTGAATACGTATTATGAGATGGCAGACGTCGAAGCGTTACGTGAACTCATCATGGATACGGTGTTTGTCTTCCATCTGACGGAATTATCACATCAGCTGGAGGCACAGTACGGCTTAAAAGAAGCGACGTTTTTTGATTGGGTCGTCGAGACACTCGCCGGACTGCAGTTGCCACCGGACCGTCTCGCTGTTCTCGAGCTGGACGCGCCGATGATTCAAGCTGAATCGCTGGTCACCCGGAAATTCAAGACAACTCAGACCCAACATCTTGTCCGCAATCCCTTGGCGGCAGAAACGAAGAAAGGAAGCGAAACGTATGCTATACATTGAAGAAACGATTTACACCGAACAGATGCTGACCGATCATCCGGTCTGTCGATTAAGCTGGCTCACGGATCCTGCTCGGACGGTCGTCGCCGTCTGCGTGAAGGATGCTGCGAGCTGGATTGCGTTTTGCCTGTACATGAAACGAATCAATGGGACGGTCGTACCGCTTCATCCTGATTTACCGGAAGCAGGAGCACGCCGTCTGGCCGAACAAGCCGGGTGCGATTATTTGGTCTATCACGATTTTCAGCAACCGATCCGCTTGACCGCAGCGAAACCTCGTCCAGGTGGACTGATCCAGTTCAGCTCCGGGACGACGGGAGACGCCAAAGTCATTCACCGGACATGGGCATCGATTGAGCAGGAGTTGACCGCATACGATCAATGTTTTCCGTTACCACGCACGACCGGAACGATCGTCGCCTGTCCGACGTCGCATTCCTACGGCTTGATTTGTGGTATCCTCGCGACGTTGCATCGCGGCGCGACACCGGTCATTCTCGAAAACCTGTCGCCACGCCATGTCTTACAGGTTTGTCAGACACACCCGGACGCGATTTTGTATGCCGGACCGGGACTTGTTTATCTGCTCAGTCAATTTAAACAACGGCTGTTCGCGGTGATGATCTCCGGAATGACGTTGCCTGCCGTCTGGTTTGAAGCAATTCAGAACGTGACGGATCATCTCCTGCAACAATATGGTTGTTCGGAAGTCGGCTGTATCGCCTTACATCCTGCGCCTAAAACCGCGCAAGCAATCGGTTATCCGTTACCACATCTGCAAATCGAGACCGGAACAAGCGATCAGCCGGCGGAATTACGGGTCAAATCGGATGGAATATGGATCGGGACAAAGGATTTGATGAGTCAGTCGGAAGACGGCGAACTGTTTTTCCTCAGTCGTCTGGACGAGATGATCAACGTGTCCGGTTTGGCGGTCTATCCGGCAGACGTCGAGGATGTGTTGTTACGTCACGTCGACGTCGAAGAAGCCGTCGTCTTTAAACGAAGTGATCGGCTGCAGGGGGAACGGGTTTGTGTGCAACTCGTCAGCACGGCGACGGAAGAGACGTTACGGCACTATTGCCGGGAACAGCTCGCCCCACATCAATGTCCGACCGATTGGACGTTTGTCCCGGCAATTGAAAAATTACCGAACGGAAAAGTGAGCCGGATCCGACTGGGGGTGACGTCATGAAGCGAGTACTCAATCACCTGGCATTTCGGCAACTCGTCCGGGACCACCTGGATGTCGTGCTGCCGGAAGAACTGACGGGACAGGAACGCCTTCGTGACGAGCTGCAACTCGACTCGATGCGCCTGTTACAGTTGCTCGTCCATCTCGAACTTGAACTGGATTTGATTCTGGCCGATGAAAAACTCGGTCAGCTTCCGCAGATGACGGTCGACCAGTTCCTTCAGTCACTTCAGAAAAAGGAGGTCCTCCGATGATTAAGGTGCATTGTCTCGTCAGCTGCGTCTGTGAAACGATCAAACGGTCGGAAGCCGACCATCGCCCGTATTATTTTGGGGTCTGGGATGCGGATTTTGCCGTGACACCTGACTTTATCTTGTCGCATCATGACGAACGGATCGATCATCAAGCGATGCTTGAGTGGTATCGTTTGCTGTACGGTATCACGGTCCATCGTTGGTATGAGCCGAGCCGATCAAAAGCGGAAAATCTTGCGCGTCTGGACGAGTTGATGGCGACGAAACGACCAGAACAATCCATCATCGTCATGCTGGATCTCGCCCGGTTACCGGAGCGGGAAAATAAGTTCCACCATGACGTCTTTCCACATTATGTGATGCTCGAGCCGACCGCTGACGAGGAGACGTGGCAGATGCTGGACCCGGATTTCCGGTACGAAGGGGAATTTGATCGGATGCGGATCATCCAGGCGATTAATCAGCCCACTGTTTCTGGAGGGTTTTGGTTTGATTCGAGTCAGGTCCAGCTGCCGGACGCAGAAACCGTTTCGGCCTATTTCATGAGTGGTCTCAAGCGACATCATCCCTTGACGGAAGCGGTAGAACAAATCGTCCTGCATCATATCGAGACTCCGGACCGGCTGCCGGCTGCGTTAAAACAACTGCCGGTCATTGCGATTCGGAAGTACGCCTATGAGCATGCCTTCGCCTATTTTTATGAACACCTAGCGATCGATCTCGTGACTTCCGATTTTGAAGACTGGTGTGACCAAATCGAACGGCTTGTCCATCAATATACGGTCATTCAGCATCGGGCGATTAAATACAGCGTGACACGCGACAGCGCAGTCCTAAGGGAAATCCAGGACTTGCTTGCGGCACAGACGACATCAGAAGACACCATCAAACGGAAGCTCGTCGACTTGTTCAGCCAATATCGTCAGAAAGAAGGGGACACGGATGCAACTTGCACTTTGTACGATCAGCTACCGCCATCATCTACGCTCATTTGAAGACCTGTTGACCTTTGCGGCGACGGAACAGTTCGACGCGATGGACGTTTGGGGTGTCCATGCGAAACACCTGCGGGCAGACGAAATCACCGCCTTACAGGAAAGTACGATTCAAGTCAGTATGCTCAGTCATTATGTTTCGTTTGATGCCCCTTTATCGGTTTTGTTGGAGCAAACAAAGGAGTTATCGTACCTGGCACAACGAATCGGAACGCGCCGGATTCGGATTTTTGCGGGAAACAAGGCCAGTCATCAACTCACTGAAGCAGAACGGGCGCGCCTTGTTTATCAACTGAGCGGCATTTGCAAAATCCTCGATCAAAACAACCAGTTGGTTTTACTTGAAATTCATCCGAACACAGCGGCCGATACGATTGAGTCAACGGAACGATTGTTGCGAGAAGTCAATCATCCCGCATGCCGGATTAATTTTGATGTTCTGCACGTCGTCGAATCCGGTGCCGATCCGGTCAGTTCCTATCTCCGGCTCGAGCCCATCATCGAGCATCTGCATTTAAAGAGTATCGCCCGGATGGATCAATTTTCTGTGTTCGCGCCGGAAAACGTCTATGCGGCAAGCGGGACGCGAGACGGAATGGTCCCGTTGTTTGATGGCATCGTCGACTACGAGACCTTTTTTAGCGAACTGGGTTCGATCCTTATCCACAAAACGGCGAGTCTTGAATGGTTCGGGGACGCCCCGGATGAAAGTGTCGCAAACGACCGCCGCTTGATTGCAAAAGCATTGACGCTGCGTGTTCCCCAGTTCATCTAATGTTCACACAGTCCAGTGTTTAGCGAAGTGACTGAAAAGGAATGGAACATAATGTAAGTCTATTGTTCGTTGCGCCTGGTTTACTCTTGAGAGGATGTTGATCATGTCAGAACGTGTATTCATCAGTCCAGCAAAGTATGTCCAAGGAAAAAATGTCATCGACCGGCTCGGTACATACGTGAGCCCATTCGGTGAGACGGCCCTCGTCATTGCCGACGATGTCGTTTGGGGAATTGTCGAGGAACGAGTAAAAACGTCACTAGCGACGGCTGGCATCAAGATTGAGAAAGCGGATTTCAGTGGGGAAGCTTCGCGGCATGAGGTCGAACGGATTGCTTCCGCAGCGAAAGACGTCGGTGTCCAGTTCGTCATCGGTGTGGGCGGCGGGAAGACGCTCGATACAGCGAAGGCCGTCTCGGACGAACTGCATCACCCGGTCGTCATCGTACCGACACTTGCGTCGACCGATGCGCCGACGAGTGCGTTATCCGTCATTTATTCCGATGAAGGCATTTTTGAGAGTTACCGCTTCTATAATAAAAATCCGGATCTCGTCTTAGTTGATACGAAATTGATTTCCGAAGCACCGGCCCGCTTCTTTGCGTCCGGTATTGCCGATGCACTGGCGACATGGGTCGAAGTCCGTAGTGTCATTGCCTTTGGAGGTTCGACGATGGCGGGGGGGCGCCCGACGATCGCGGCAGAAGCAATCGCAAAACGTTGTGAAGAAGTGCTGTTTGAACATGGACGCCTCGCCTACGAATCCGTTCAGGCGAAAGTCGTCACCCCGGCGCTTGAAGCCGTCGTCGAAGCGAATACCCTGCTTAGTGGACTCGGATTCGAAAGTGGTGGACTCGCAGCGGCTCATGCGATTCACAATGGGTTTACGGCACTTGACGGGGACATCCACCATTTGACACACGGCGAAAAGGTGGCATTTGGTACACTTGTTCAGTTGGCACTTGAAGAACATCCTCAAGAAGAGATCGAGCGCTACATCGCGTTTTATATGGATTTAGGTCTGCCGGTCACGCTCGAAGACGTGAAACTGAAAGACGCTTCTCGCGAAGACATCCTGAAAGTCGGTCAGGCAGCGACGGCTGAAGGAGAGACGATCCACAGTGGTTTTGCTGTCACGGCGGACGAAGTGGCGGATGCGATCATTGCAGCCGATCGTTATTCAAAAGCGTATCAGGCAAAACTAAAGAACTGACTTGACGTTATGTATTCAAACAGCGGACACTCCCTGATTTTAATTCTAAAATGAGAGCGTGTTGTATGAACGGTCATTAAAAAAGGCAATCCTTCTCGATGAAGAGAAGAATTGCCTTTTAGCTTTTAGTTGGAGAAAAAAATGACTTTTAGTGAACGTGCGGTTCCTGTTCGCCGTGACAGTAGAGTTGATCTTCATGGTCATGCTGTGCTGTCTCGACTTGAATCGTCGCATGTGTGATGCCGACATGTTTTAAGTCATGATCCAATTGTTTACGAATCGTCTCAGACTCGTGGACCGTCATGTCGTCTTTGACGACAACGTGGCAGGACAACGCATTGTAGCCGCTCGTAATCGACCAAATGTGGAGGTCGTGCAGACCAAGGATTGCTTCGTTTTTCTGAATGGTCGAGAGGACCTGTTCGATGTCGATGTCACTTGGCGTCCCTTCCATCAACACATGGACTGCGGCCTTCGTCACATAATAGCCGCTGCGCAGGACGAGGATGGCGACGATGACACTCGCGAGTGGGTCCGCCCAGCCCCAGCCGAAGAAAAGAATCAATAGGGCGGCAACGATGGCACCAATCGACCCGAACATATCGCTTAAGACGTGCAGGTAGGCGCCGCGCATGTTTAGATTATCTTCATGCCCGCTGCCGCGGGTCATGATCCAAGCAACAAGCAGATTGACGAGGAGTCCAAGAACGCTGATGATCAACATCCCGGTCGTTGCGACAGCCGGTGGATTTACAAACCGTTGCACGGCTTCGACGAAGATATAAAGCGAAATACCGATCAGGGCGACACCGTTGAAAATTGCCGCGAGAATTTCAAACCGCTTCGAACCGAACGTCTTATTCGCATCCGGTTTTTGGTTTGAGAAGTGAAAGGCTGCGAGAGCGATCGCAAGCGAAATCGAGTCACTCAGCATATGCCCGGCGTCTGACAAAAGGGCGAGACTGTTCGTCCAAAACCCGCCGATTACCTCGACAATCATAAACAGCGTGATGATGATAAACGATAGACGCAAAACTTTTTTGTTGTCGGTGTGATGGTGGTGATGATCATGCGTCATAACGATGCCTCCCTATACATTCAAATGTCTATTTGAATTATAGGATGTTACACGTCTTTGGTCAACCGACGTATGTTTCATCGACAACACCCCCTCACTTCAAGAGAAATGAGAGGGTGTTCAGAGTCATAGATAATTCAGGGGATTGACACTGCTCGCAGCAGAAGTCGCACTGTAGACATACGTGCCACGGTGAAGTTCGAAGTGAAGGTGCGCACCGAACGCGTTACCAGTCGCTCCGACCGTTCCAAGAACTTGACCTTTAGAGACCGATTGTCCGACAGAAACCGAGCGGCTGTTCAAATGAGCATACAGGCTCGTAAACGAGGCACCGTCAATCGTATGTTTGACCATGACGTAATTACCGTACGCTCCTTTGAGTTGGGACGTGATGATTTTTCCGGCTGCCGTCGCATAGACAGGTGTGCCTTTCGGTGCGCCGTAATCGATCCCGTTATGGAATGTGTAACCATACACGCCACTGGCTTTTCCATATCCTTGTGTGATCGGACCGCTCGTCGGCGTAATGAAATCGTTTGACGCTTTTGTTGCGCCACCTGAACTTGTTAAGCTGGTGACCGTATATTTTTTTGCATAATCCGCATGAACAAACCGCTTGTTTCCATTATATAAAAACTTGATCCAATCGCCGGTCCGTCCGAGGTAACGGAACGTTTGCCCACTGTTGACCGTTCCGACGTGCTGGCTGCTTGTCGAGGAACTGCTTCGAACCCGTAAGTTGTCGACCATGATCTTGATTTTGTACGATGTCGTGACGGAATATTTTTTGACATATGTAGAAGAGACGTAAACTTTCCTGGAACCGTAAAGGATTTTCGTCCAATTTCCGGTCCGACCTAAGTATTTGTATGTATCCCCTTTATCGAGACCCGTGATGACACCAGCTGTCGTCGAAGGGCCCGTCCGGACACGGAGTCCATCATTCATCACTTTGACTTTATAAAAGGTTGCGGCTTCTGCTTTTGGAACCGCATATGTCGAGAATCCGGCGACGGCAATGGCTGAGACCGTCAACGTGGTCAGTAATTTTTTCAATTCAGTAAATCCTCCTTTGAATCTATCGGGCTGTTTCGTATGTGGTTCATGTCGTACGGTATGTAAAACACTGATTGGAATTTCTTAGATGAGTGTACCATCTGTGAAAATGTTTAAATATTACAATATTATTTCTAAAATGTTTCAGTATTTTATATTTTATCGAATAAAAATCATTAATTTACTTAATATGGTAATTTTATACCGGTGTTCAAGTGTAACTGAAATCAAAGGAAATCCTATCGGAATAGACTTTAGGAAAAAAAGACAAAAAAACGTACCATGTTATGATAAGATGAATTTTACAATAATTAGGATGAGTTTATTTCAGTGGACCTATTTTCAAAAAGGTTTAAAAAAAGAACACCCGTTGCAGGGTGTCCGAGAGTTAACTTATAAGACGTTGAGTGGGTTGATGCTGTTTGCAGCTGACGATCCGCTGTAGACGTAACCACCACGGTGGAGTTCGAAGTGAAGGTGTGACCCTGTTGAGTTTCCTGTGCTGCCGACGTTTCCGATTTTTGTCCCTTTGGCAATCGATTGACCGGCATAAACCGAACGACTGCTAAGGTGTGCATAGACACTTGTGTAGGAAAGTCCGTTCACTTTATGTGTCATCATGACATAGTTACCGTATGCAGCTTGATAACCAGATGTGATCACTTTACCTGAAGCAGTCGCACGGACCGTTGTCCCTGTTGCTGCTGCGATATCAATGCCGTTATGGAACGTATATCCGTAGCGGCCGCTTGCATTGCCATATCCTTGTGTGACAGGTCCACTTGTCGGACGTAAGAAGCCGGTCGAGACAGAAGCTTTAGCAGCATATACTTTTTTGCCGGCGCTATAACGTTTTACATAACCGGAATAGACATATCGTTTTTTGCCGCCGTATGAAATCTTCGTCCAGTTGCCTGTTTTACCATAATACTTAAAGGTTTGACCGGCGTTGACACCAGCGATGACCTTGTATTTCGTTGAAGGGCCGGTCCGAACGCGTAGCCCGTCTGCCATGATCTTGACTTTATAAGAAGAAGAGCTAGCAGCCTCAACTTTACCTGTACCCGTGCTTGCAAATCCTGAAACGACGAGTGCGCTCATCGTGACTGTTGTTAAAATACGTTTCATGTTGTAGTTCCTCCTGATGGTGAAAAAAGTGACGGTCAATGAAAGTGGATGACAGAAGATATTCTGCCTGTTTGATGTGAGTTATATGTGTGGGCTGTATATGAATACTGCGTCGTAGTAGTGAATTGAATAAATCGAGTATAGCATCGGTCGTTTTGAAAATAACATTTCAGTTTGATTTCTGAATTATACTCAAATAAGTTATATTGTAATCTTTTGTTTTGAATAATTCTGAAATGAAGGTGTACCAACAATTCATTTGTTACAAACAACACGAATCTTGACATATTCGAAAATGTGGGAAAATGTGAAAAAGTATGGGTCGATAACAAAAACCGAGGAGTGAAAGTAGATGGATATTAATTTTACCGTGGAGCAGCAACGATTTAATCACCGGGCCGCTGCCGTGATCGTGAAAGAAGGTCATCTGTTGATACATCGAAATGTCCGGGATGACTTTTGGGCATTGCCGGGGGGACGGATTCAACTGATGGAGTACGGCGAACAGGCAATCGTGCGGGAAATCGAAGAAGAGTTGGGTAAGACGGCTCGTGTCAAACGATTTTTATCCGCTCAGGAAAACTTTTTTGAATATGACGGGATTCAGTTCCATGAAGTTGCCTTTTTCTATGGAGTGGAGTTGATGACACCAGAGGAACTGACGTTAGAGCCGTTTCATGGGATCGAAGGAGAACAATTCATCTATCAATATGTACCGATTGATCGCCTGCAATCCGTGAAGTTGTATCCAGTCCAACTCACAGAAATGATTCAGTCCGGCGAATGGTCAGGACTATTTTCGAATGAAGGATGAATTACATATCATCCTATAGAAGAAACCGATTCTGAAAAAACGACGAATTTTGTCGTTTTTTTGTGTCTGGACGTTTATTGATACATGGCAAGGGAATGTTAATGAAGGTAGCCATTCATTAATCAAAAAGGGGTTGGATTAGATGCGTGAAGAAGAATTGGAACAGATGCATCAACAAGCACGGGGACAAACACAGGATCAGCAACCGGGAATCGAATCCGAAATGAATCCTGAACCGGTCTACGACGACCCGGAATATGTCGGTTCTGGCAAATTAAAAGGGAAAGTCGCCTTGGTGACGGGTGGAGATAGCGGCATTGGGCGTGCCGTCGCGATTGCTTATGCCAAAGAAGGCGCTGATGTTGCCATCGTATACTTAAATGAAGGACAGGACGCTGAAAAAACGAAACAGTTGATTGAAGGGTATGGCGTCAAGGCGTTGGCACTGGCGAAAGACGTCAGTCGTCCGGAAAACGCCCAACCGATTATCGAGGCCGTCATCCAAGAATTTGGTCAGCTGAATATCTTAGTCAATAACGCCGGAAAACAATTTCCGCAGGACGACTTCTTAGCGATCACACCAGAACAATTAAAAGAGACATTCGAAACGAACTTGTTCTCCATGTTCTATTTGACGCAGGCCGCACTACCGCATTTGAAAAAAGAAGATACGATCATCAATACATCGTCCGTCACGGCGTACCGGGGAGCACCGTCGTTGATTGATTATTCAGCAACCAAAGGGGCGATTACGACGTTGACCCGTTCACTGGCGTCGAACTTGATTGAAAAAGGGATTCGTGTCAATGCCGTCGCACCGGGTCCGATCTGGACACCTTTGATTCCGGCAACGTTCTCAAAAGAAAAAGTAGAAGCACACGGGGAAGACACACTGATGAAGCGACGGGGACAACCGTCTGAGAATGCGCCAGCCTATGTCTACCTGGCGTCACGCGACTCGAGTTATGTCACAGGTCAGACGATTCATATCAACGGCGGCGACTACATCACATCATAAGGAGGAAATAATCATGAAGAAAAATCCGAATGAAGTCCCGGAACACGAACCGAATCAACCGGACGAGATTCCGACGACACCTCCGTCGGAGATTCCGGAGACACCGCAGGAAGATCCGATCCGTCAACCCGAGCCGGATACGTTCCCGGAACCAACCGAAATTCCGGAGACGCCACAGGAAGACCCAACACCATACTAAACAAGAGAGGCTGATTCTGGACATCGTTCATTGGGCTAACCTAAAATTTTGAGACAATATAAAACACCTTCGGAGTGGTACACTTTTAAAAAGTACTAACATCGGAGGTGTTTTTGCATGGGCAAAAACGTATATTCAAGTGAAGTGAAATGGGCAGTAGTCAAAGATAAGCTGAGTGGTGAGTTAACAACGAAAGAGATCATGGAGAAGTACGGAATCAAAAACAAATCGCAAGTCGAAACATGGATGAGATGGTATCGGTCTAATGAACTCTATCGATTCGATCAGCCGATTGGAAAACAATATACCTATGGACATGGACCAGATTCTGCGAGTGAGGATGACAAGAGAGAACGACAAATATCTCATCTGAAGATGGAAAACGAGATCTTAAAAAAGTACATGGAGATCGAAAGAGAGTTGAGAAAGAAGCAGTCATAAAAATTGTAGAGTTTCTTCGGGGGAAGTATACAGTCATCGCTATTCTTAGTGCTTTGAATGTATCAAGAGCAAGCTATTACCGTTGGATTAAAGAATCTGTGAAAGCACCTTCGGTGCTAGAAAAAGCCATCATTGAACTAAGTAAACAGACGAAGTATCGGAATGGACATCGAAAAATAAAGGCATTATTACAGCAAATCTATCAGTTGAAAGCCAATCGGAATACCGTACAGAAAATCATGCAAAAACACCATCTCCAATGTCGGATCAAGCCGAAACGAAGATGGAAGTCTCAAGGTGAGCGCATCATAACGGCACCGGATCTTATCAAGCGTGATTTCACAGCAAGTAAACCGAATCAGAAGTGGGTGACGGATATCACCTATATCCAATACGGCAGCACGACGAAATATCTTTCAACTATCATGGACCTATTCAATAACGAAATCATTGCCTATAAGTTATACGAGCATCAACAAACGCCTCTTGTGATCGATACGTTGAAGATAGCGCTTGAGAATCGAAACTACCCCGAAGGGGTCATCCTTCATTCGGATCAAGGAAGTGTCTATACGTCATACGCCTTTCAAGAATTCGTTAAGAGGAATCACCTAACAAGCAGCATGTCTCGTAGAGGAAACTGTTGGGACAACGCAGTTATCGAATCGTTCCACTCTAATTTAAAGTCCGAGGAGTTTCAGTACGTCAAATTTAATTCACTAAGAGACCATGAGGTCTCTGAACGCGTTATCAATTACTTAAATTACTATAACGAAGAACGAATTCAAGAAAAATTAGGCTACCTGACACCTAAAAAATATGGTGTACTGGCAGCCTAATCAAGGTGTTTTATATGTGTCTCATATTGCTAGGTCAGTCTACAGAGTCAGTTTTTTAGTTCGTGAATTCACAAAAAAATTTCAAGTGATTTGGGAACCCTTACATTATCTTGAACGTAAAATAAGGTATCAAAAGGGGGAAAAGCAAATGGGGGTTATCCTAGTTTTTCTAGCAGTTGGGGCAGTATTTTGGTTTTTCTTCAGTTACTTACTGGGTTATCGGAATAAAAACATCACGATGACATTTGACGATCGGTTCTACACGCTCGAGGAACATGTGAAGGCGATTGAAGAGAAACTAACACAAGACGGGAAACAAGTGGAATACATCGGAAACCGTCAATTTCTCGTCGATGGTAAAAAGTACCTGTTCGTTGAACGGACCGTTTCGATGTCAGGGGTACCGATGCAGCAAACGATCTTAGAATTTCAAAAATAAATCAAACCATGATACCGCCTCCATTCGGAGTGCGGTATTTTTTTGGAAATGGATTGACAGTCAACTGTACTATGGGTATGATACAGAAAGGAAGTGTATTACTGTTTTAATACAGTGAACGGAAAAGGGAGGTCAAGACCACGATGCAATTTGACCAAAGAAGCCCGGTGTATCTTCAGGTCGTCCGATGGTTCAAGGAACAAATCGCGACAGAAGAACTCAAGTGCGGGCAGGAAATTCCATCGCGCCGGGAAATCGCGGCACAACTCGGAATCAATCCGAATACGGCACAAAAAGCGTACAAAGAAATGGAGGATCAACAATTGATTACGACTGAACGAAATGTACCGAGTAAAATCACGATGGATCAGGAAATTGTCAAAAAAGTCCGGACGGAGATGCTCGACGAAGCGGTCGCACAATTCATCGAGGCAGTCCAGGCGATTCAGATTCCGCTTGGCGAAGTCGTCACGAAAGTCGAAACGGTGTATCACTCAACAGAACGGAGGAAACTAGATGCTTGAAGTCCATGGTTTAAAGAAACGATATGGTCGGAAGAAACCGATTTTAGAAGGTGTCTCCTTTTCGGTTCGCCCGGACAGCATCACCTGTCTGATTGGTTTAAACGGGGAGGGGAAATCAACGATCCTAAAGGCCATCATGGGTCTTGTCCCGGTCGATGCCGGAACGGTCTTAGTAGACGGCGAAGTCTCACGCGAAAAAATCGCCTTCGTTCCGGATCTGCAGACGATGCCGAGTTACATGACGATTGGTGACGCTTTGACGTATATGAGTGATTATTATCCGGACTGGAATCCGAAGGTCGCGGAAGAGTTGATGGGTCTGTTCAAGTTATTGACGACCGACAAAATCTTGGAACTGTCGAAAGGGAATCAGGCGAAGTTCAGTTTGGTACTCGGCTTTTCACTCGACCGTCCGTATCTGTTGCTCGACGAACCGTTTGCGGGGATTGATTTGTTTACGAAAGAACAGATTGCCTGGATCTTTTCAAGTCATTTCATGGAAGGGCGCGCCATCTTGATGACGACACATGAAATCACCGAAATTGAACATCTGATTGACCGGGTTGTCTTTTTACAAGACGGTCGCATCATTGATGAACACGATACGGAAGAGATGCGGGAAGTATACGGAAAATCGGTCCAGGACCGGATGCGGGAGGTCTATCAACGATGAAACAATATCTGATGTTAACGAACGAAGAGTTAAAAAGAAGCTGGAAAATGATCGTATCGGTCATCCTTGCGATGGCGAGTATCGAAATCTTGACCGTCGTCGGACGGGTTATCTACGAAGAAAACCAGGTGCAGGAATATATGGTCTATGCGAAATTGTCCGAATCGGAAGCCCTGCGTTCAATTGGAAAGTTATCGTTTGAGCAGGCTAGTTCTTATTTTAGTTATATCATTATGATTGGAGTCGTTCTCGTCATTTTGTATGCAATTCAAATCTGGTACCGGGATTGGTTCGGTGAATCCAAGTACATATACCGCTTACTATTGTTACCGGGCGGCCGGGCGAAAATCTTTTTTGCCAAATGGACATCACTGGCTCTCGTCATCATCAGTTTCATCGGATTACAATGGGTGGTCATCCAGCTCAGTTATGTCATTTTCAACTGGCTGATCAAAGATGACTACCGGGAATCGTCCTCACTCGGCCTCTCGATGACACTAAAACAGCTGTATACGATGAGTTTAGTCGATCTGCTTATCTTTATTGTTTTATCATTATTCATTGTCAGTTTTTTGTTTATGCTCGTGTTACTGGAACGGTCTTACCGCAACGCTAAAGGAATGCTATTTATCGTTCTTGAAGTTGCGTTTCTTCTCCTCGTTACGATAGGCAGCATGTATGTGATTGAAAAGCTGGATATCTTTTTATCACAGGAAATATCAGCAATCATGATGGCAATCTTTGTTCTCTACTTTGTCTATATGATTTGGAAAAGTTTGCGCCTATTAAAATGGAAAATTTCGGTCTGAGGAGGACGTCATGCGAAAATTTAACTTTGTACTTATACTGGCTGTCGTCAGCTTCCTGACGATAGGAGTCTACACCATATTTATTCAATCAATCGATGAATCCGACTTTACCGTTGAGACGGTCAAAGGCGATCCAACACAACCGGCTGTCCGGTCTGTTCAAGCGGAACTTTATGATCAAGGATTAAAAAAGGTGGATTACAACGTTGGACTGGACGGTCGTGTCGAAAAAACGACGGATAATTTGATTAGTGGCTTGTTTGAAAGTCCATATAATGAGAATGGTGCACCGGCAGACTTCCGGCGCTTCATGCGTTCCGATTACGTCAGTACGTTGGAACAGGAATGCACCTCATATGCGATGGGTACGCCGGACAATAACAAATGGGAACTGCAGTATTGGGAGAATGGCAAACAGCGTGTTGTCAAAAAAATCTTTCCGGCACCTGCTGAAGCTCGGAAGTTAGGTGAAACCCAGCTCTATCCGTATAAACAGATTGGAAACAGTTTATATGTCCTTGCAGAGGATTATCAAATCGATTCAGAAACGTTGTTGTACAAAATTGATTTAAAAGGCGATACGATTCAAAAAATCAATTTATCCGTTACTTCTAAAGATGAAGTATCTCTTTTAGGAATTCATGATGAAACGGTTGTCTACTATACGACGGAAAGCATTGAAGGATCAGATGAGACTGAGGAAAAATTATACCTGAGCGATGGGGAAAAAATCCAACGCTTAAAAGGATTAAAGTCGTTCAGTACTGAGCAAACTGGACTGAGTGCGGATGGAACAAAACTGATTGTGGTTGAACGTGAAATGAAAGATTTCAACTGGACCGTCTATGATCTGGCGTCAAAAAAATCAGAAAAACATAAGCTGGATATCCCATTAGTGACAGACGAGTTCGGGTTAGACGAGTTCACCGAGCTGAAAGATGGTTTGATTTACACGGCGAATCGAACCGGTAACGGTGTCATCAATGTTCTTGTCATTGACCCAATATCAAAACGTGTCTTGTATGAAGGGAATATCAAAGACAAACTGAAACGAAAAGAAACGTCATTAAATTCTCTTATTCTTGATTGATTGACCTCTTACGTTCTACACAAAAACGCAATCTGAAACTCACAAAGAGTTCCGGATTGCGTTTTTTGTTTCACTGATATGATTTGAGGAGGATGTCTTGTTTTGTATAGTAACTCCACGTCAGGTCTTGCGATTCGACCTTTTTCGTCGTCACGGCAACAAATGTATTTTTACCGGTATAGATCCCGACGAAGTTCGGCGTTTTCGCTTTTTTCGCTTGTACGAACAACAAGTCACCCGGCATTGCTTTTTTCAGTGTGACGGTTTTCAACGGCATCGCGGCCTGTTTCGCAATCGTCCGCTCGAGTGTCAGACCACTCTTTTGATAGACATATTGTGTGAAGCCCGACGCGTCAAAACCTTTTATCGTCGTGCCACCTTCTTTATACGGAGTCCCGATTAACGACGTCGCCAGTTTAGCGATCGCTGCTTTCTTTTTGGCGAGTGCTTTTTCCGACAACGGTTTTTTCGTTTCGACCTTTGTTGGTGTCGCAGCGAACGTGGCGACCGGACTGACTGTCGCCGTCAGTAACAAAGCGGTTAATGGAAGAGTGTAATACGATTTCATAATCAAAACTCCTTTAAGTAGTTGGAATGGATAAGCTGTCCTTACCGTACCACGGTGATTGACAGATTAAGCAACAAATTGGATACGTTCACCTAACAAAGTTGTAAGGTTCGGTCTGAGGAGCACTACACGTCCAGTCCCATGACGAAAAAAATCCTTTCACGTGCGCCTCGTCCGAGAACACATAGGAAAGGATTTCTTTTAAATGAATCTTCGTCACGCCCGCTGATCGAGCCGATGACTGACAGCCGTCAAAGCGGCTGCGAGTAAGGCAACGGCACCACCAACGAGGGCGATATTCATGATCGGACCGTTTGCATAGACCAGTCCGCCGAGGGCAGAACCGAAGGCAATCCCGACATTGCTTGCGACGGGCATCAAGGACGCGGCCAGTCCTTTTGCTTCCGGATTGAACTTTTCCGCTAAATCAATCAGATAAATTTGCGTCGATGTCGTCAGTAAGATCGACATCAGCGACATCAAGGCAATGTTGATCAGACCCAGTGAGACGGATGCCGTCGTCACGTAGAGTGCGGCAAGAACGATCGCCTGGACGATAAAGACGAACCGCAATCGACCGATCGGATTCCGGCTGGCGATTTTCCCCGCTAAGATATTACTGAAAATCGAGACAACCCCGTACGCAAGTAAAATCGGACTGATCCAGGTCGACGGCAACTTCAGTTCCAGCTCGAGAACCGGGACGAGATACGTGTAGACGACATACGTCGCACCAAATCCGAACGACGGGATGAAAAAGGCAATCATGATTCGCGGATTGGCGAGTAGACGAAGTTGATCCCGAATCGAACTGGTTGCTGCTGATTGCTGGACCGGAATGACCTTCAGGACAGCGAGCAGAGCGATGATACCGAGACTGCTTGTCAGCCAAAACGATGCGGCGTACCCGGCATGCTGACCAATGAAGGTACCAATTGGAACACCGAGGACATTTGCCATCGTAAATCCGCCGAAGATGAATGAAACGGCGACACCGCGTTTTGCGATCGGGACACTGTCGCTTGCGACGACCATTGCAAGTGAAATCAGGACGCCTGTCAGAACAGCCGTCACGATCCGTGACAACAACAACAGTTCATAATTCGGTGCGATCCCGCTACAGATGTTCAGGATGATCCAGACGAAAATCAGACTGAGCATTAACTTCCGTCGCTCAAGGTGTCCGGTCAAGGACATCGTAATCGGTGTCCCGATCGCGAAAGCAATCGCAAAGGCAGAAACGAGCGTGCCGGCTTTGGCAATCGTGATGTTCAGACCGTCTGCGACTTCAGATAAAATACCGACGATGACGAATTCGCTTGTTCCCAGGACAAAGGTCAACATGGATAACGTAGCGATCAACAGCCAGTCGGCTTGACTCAAACGAGTCGATGATGATGACATATACATTCCTCACTTCTGGCGCATGTGCGCAAAAAAACTATCGTTTATCAGAATAGCATGATTTGCACCGGTCGGAAACCGGATTTAGAGGACGGTGAAAAAGAAGAATTATTGCGAATAGCATGTCAATTTCACTTGCTGAATATTCGGGTATACTGAAGAAGTAAAGACAACTAAAAAACGAGTAAAGGACGTGACGGAACATGCAAGCAACAGTCACTTGGAATCAGAAGATGGGCTTTAGCGGTGAGACCGAATCCGGGCATCACCTGGCGATGGATGCGGCACCCGACAACGGAGGCGACAATCAAGCTCCGCGCCCGACGGAGTTGTTACTTCACGCCGTTGCCGGCTGTACCGGCATCGATATCGTCTCGATTTTAGAAAAGATGCGCTTGACGCTGACGTCATTTGAAATGGATATCGAAGGCGAACGGGCGGATGATCATCCCCGGCGTTTCACGACGATCTCGATTCATTACCGGCTCGAAGGTGATTTACCGGACGATAAAGTCCGCCGGGCGATTGCCTTATCAAAAGACAAATACTGCTCGGTCTCGCAATCGCTGAACGCGGAGATTGAAGTTTATTACTCGATCAACGGCGTCCGGAACGAGGAACCGATTTGAAACGGATGGTTCCTGTTCTGTTAGCAAGCGTTCTGCTCGCCGGTTGCGCCGACGAGCCCGCAAAACCGGCTGCACCGGAACCGAAGCCGGCGAAGAAAACAAAGCCACCGCAACCGGACCGGCCTTCTGCAGCTGAACGGGCGGAAAAACAACTGAAAGAGACCATCTCGAAGATGTCGACAGCGGAAAAAGTTGATCAGTTGCTATACATCGGCGTGACGGGAACAGCTCTGACGCAAGCGGACCGTCAATTACTGCAGGACCATGTGCTTGGAGGCGTCTTGTTACTCGGTGGCAATATCACCTCGACCGATCAGCTGAAAACCTTTACGGCAGCGATTGGCGAAGCGCAAACGGCGGACGAAAAAGCGTTCCTTGGTTTTGATGAAGAAGGCGGGCGTGTCAGCCGGGTCCCGGATGCCCGACTCAAATTATCACCAAGTCTGTCGTTTGGTCATAAAAATGATCCTGGTTTGATGAAGGAAGTCGGACGGACACTCGGTTCAATTTCCCGTTTTTACGGCTTTAATATGGACTTCGCTCCAGTTCTTGACGTCAACAGTAATCCGGCGAATCCAATCATCGGCGACCGGGCGCTCAGTGCGGACCCGCAACAAGTGGCACGGCTTGGTGTGCCATTGATGCAGGGCATGAAGGAAGAGGATATCGTGCCGGTCGTCAAACATTTTCCGGGACACGGCGATACGACCGTCGACTCGCATGTCGGTCTGCCGCGGGTCGATGCGACGAAAGCGGAACTTGAGAAGACGGAGCTGGTCCCGTTTAAACGGGCGATTCAAGACGGGGCTGAAATGGTCATGGTCGCGCATATCCTGTTCCCGGCTCTCGACAAAAATCGTCCGTCCTCATTATCGAAAGAAGTCATGACCGGTGTGTTACGGAGTGAACTGAAATTTGATGGTGTCATCATCACGGACGATCTCGTCATGGGAGCCATCACAGAACGGTACGGATTAGCTCAAGCGGCAGGTCTTGCACTTGAAAACGGTGCGGACATGGCGATGTTTTCCTCACCCGGCGCGTACGCGTCCGTTCACAAGGAAATCATGGCGCGGATCAAACAAGGGAAATTGTCGGCAGCCGATCTCAATCAGAAAGTCATGCGGGTCTTACGCTTAAAACAAACGTATGACTTGTCGCAAACGAAACGTGTCGACGAATACCAACGCTTGATCGAGCAGGTCAAAGCGGTCGAATCGGACATGCGACACTAATCAAGGGTAGAACAAATCGGACTACCCGTGGTAAACTACAGGCGTACCATACAAATCAATATCTACACTAGGGGAGTCTCGTAGCAGACTGAGACGGAAGTATCCGGACCCTTTGAACCTGATCTAGTTCGTACTAGCGGAGGGAAGTGGTATCCGATCATCTATCGAGGGAACGCCAAGCGTCGCCCTTTTCGTAGGACCACTCCATCAGTTCATGGGGTGGTCCTTTTTCGTGTGGAAAGGAGGGGGAACGATGTCACATTTACACCTGATTACAACCGGACGCGACAGTAAGGAAGTGTTGGAACAGACCCTTCCACAGCTCGCAATGTCCGTCGATCGCATCCACTTACGGGAGCCAACCTGGTCAGTCCGGGAATTGGTTTCCTGCATTGATACGTTGCTCGATCAAGGAGTCCGGGCAGACCAGCTGGTAGTCCATGACCGGCTCGATGCAGCACTCGTCACCGGCACGACCGTCCAGTTGACACGCCGCAGTCTGTCGGTCGAGCGTGTCCGGGCACAGTTTCCGACGATTTTCATCGGTCAATCGGTTCACTCGTTGACCGAAGCGATGGTGGCGGAACAAGCCGGCGCCGATTACGTGATGTATGGTCATATTTTTGAGACGGATTCGAAACCCGGCGTGGCGCCACGGGGGCTCGATGCGTTACAGCAAGTCGTCGACTGGACATCAATCCCGGTCATCGCCATCGGCGGAATCAAACCGGAAAATCTGTCTGATGTCTTAACCACCGGGTGCAGCGGAGTTGCCATCCTGTCCGGGATTTTGGGTCAAGCCGATCCGGCGGAAGCAGCCGGACGGTTCCGGACGGTGATTGGACGATGAAACAACCGGATGTATTAATCGTCGGCGCCGGTATCATCGGTTTGACGCTCGGATATGAATTGTTGCAGCGGGGACAAAGTGTTCACGTGCTCGATCAGTCGGCTGTCGGACAAGGTGCGACACGGGCGGCAGCGGGGATGCTCGCGACGGACGAAGAACTGTCGGAACCGTTACATGCGTTAGCGGCAGTGAGTCGCGTACTTTATCCGAAGCTTGTCCGTCAATTGTTCGACGAGACCGGGTTGACGAGCGGCTATCTCGAACTGCCGTTTCAGCTGCGCCAGACAAAGCAAACCGTCCAATTTGAACGGGTCGGTCAAGTCGATCCTCCATTGCTTGTCCGGGCGTTACGGCAAGCGATTGAGCAGCGGGGCGGAGTGATTGAAGAACAGGTAAGTGTCTTGCGTCTTCTGCGGGACGAAGGGACGGTAACCGGGGTGGAGACAAGCCGGGGACAACAGGTTGGACGGCAGGTCGTCATTGCTAGTGGACGAGGGTCGGAACCGTTGTTGCAAACAATCGGGATTCCGATTGATACGCTTCCGGTCAAAGGTGAATGCCTATCTGTCCGTCTCACAACCGGTCGACTTGAGCAGACTTTGTTTCATGAGACGGTGTATCTTGTCCCGAAAGCAGACGGACGGATTATCATCGGCGCAACGGAACACGTGGGTGAGGAGTCGACGACGGTCAACGCGGGCAGCGTCTCGGACCTGTTGGCGGCAGCAATTGACGTGTATCCGCCGATCCGTGATGCGGCATTGATCGACATCTGGTCCGGTGTTCGCCCGCAGACCCGTGACGGGTTACCGTATCTTGGACGGGTCAAAGGAATTGACGGTTTGTTGGTCGCGACGGGACATCACCGGCACGGCATCTTGCTCGCTCCGGTGACAGCACAAGTCCTCGCTGATTGTGTCATGAACCGAAAACCGGAAGTTGCACTGGAGGCATTTTGTTGCAGACGACACGAGGAGGAGAATACATGCAAATCCGATTAAATGGGAAAGACTATCGACTGGCGGAACAAACGAAGACGCTACACGACTTGATTCAGCAGTTAAACATTGATGAAGAGGTCGTCATCATCGAACAAAATCATCAAATCATCGACCGGTTCCGGTATACGGACACGAACGTCCAACCCGGTGATGTCGTTGAAATCGTTCATTTTGTAGGAGGCGGATAACATGTTAGAAATTGGCGGAAAAACATTTGCATCACGATTATTACTCGGAACGGGAAAATACCCGGACGCTGAGACGCAACAACAAGCGGTCGAAGCATCGGAAACGAACATTTTAACGTTTTCCGTCCGGCGTTTTGACGTCTTTGCGAAGGAACAGACGAATCCACTTGCGGCACTCGACTTAAGTCGCTATGACCTGTTGCCGAACACGGCGGGCGCAAAAACGGCGGAAGAAGCCGTCCGGCTGGCAAGGCTCGCCCGGGCATCCGGCATGTGTGACATGGTCAAGGTCGAGGTGATCGGTTGCGACAAGACATTATTGCCGGATCCGATCGAAACCTTACGGGCGGCAGAGGAATTAATCAAGGACGGTTTCATCGTCTTGCCGTATACATCGGATGATTTGTTGCTCGCCCGTCGGCTCGAGGAACTGGGCTGTCACGCCATCATGCCGGCAGCGTCACCGATTGGTTCGGGACAGGGAATTCTGAACCCGCTCGCGCTCAGTTTCATCATCGAACAAATGACGGTCCCGGTCATCGTCGACGCGGGAATTGGTTCACCGGCCGATGCGGCTTACGCGATGGAGCTTGGTGCTGATGGTGTCTTGTTGAATTCTGCGGTCGCCCATGCCACCGATCCGGTCAAAATGGCGCAAGCGATGAAACTGGCGATCGAAGCCGGGCGTCTTGGTTTTGAAGCGGGGCGGATCGAGAAAAAACGGTATGCGACAGCAAGCAGTCCGACGACTGGAATCAGCCGCCCATGACAGACCGGTACAGTCGCCAAATCCGCTTCCGTCCGATCGGCCAAGGTGGACAAAATCAACTGGCTGAGCGCCGCGTCGTCATCATCGGTCTCGGTGCGCTCGGGACGGCGGGGGCGGAACAACTCGTCCGAGCCGGTGTCGGACACGTCACACTCGTCGACCGGGATTATGTTGAGTGGAGTAACCTGCAACGGCAACAGTTGTATACGGAACAGGATGCAGAAGAACGACTTCCGAAAGTCATCGCGGCGCAACGGCGTTTGCGTCAAGTGAATGCGACGGTGACGATTCAGCCGGTGGTCATGGATGTGACGGCTGAGACGATTGAAGCGCTCATCGCCGGAATGGATTTGATCATCGATGGAACCGATAATTTTTCAATCCGGCTGCTGATCAACGATGCGGCGGCGAGGCAGGGAATTCCCTGGATTTACGGGGCATGTGTCGCCAGTTACGGCATGACATACACCGTTTTGCCGAAGGAAACGCCTTGTCTGCATTGTTTGCTGAATCACCTGCCGAAGCAACAGGATACGTGTGATACTCGGGGCATCATCAGTCCGGCCGTCCAACTGGTCGCCTCGCATCAAGTGACGGAAGCATTGAAACTGTTGACGGGTGCGAAACCGGTACTACGTCAGACGTTGCTGTCGTTTGATCTTTGGACGAATCAGCAGAGCCAGATCGATGTCACGTCCTTAAAGCAAACGACATGTCCTTCGTGCGGTGACGCTGCCGTCTATCCTTATCTCAACGGAACGCCGCTCCAATTCGTGACGTTGTGCGGTCGGGATACCGTTCAAGTCCGGGGAGAAGGGAAACGGGATTTGGTCCGGCTTGAAAACGAGATGGTGGCACGTGGGATTAAAAGTCAACGGAACCCGTATTTACTGATGTTCGAAACGGAACAGAACCGGATTGTCGCCTTTGCAGACGGGCGGATCTTGATTCATGGGGAACCGGATGTTGAACAGGCAAAGCAGGTATACGAGACGTATTTCACGAAAGCGTTCACAAAAAAGTAAAACATTTTTTTGAATACATGTTTTAGATGTTTGAAAAAGAGGTAAATAAGACTTCAGACGTAAGTCGGAGCTTTATTTGGAACGATTTGAATTGTGAAGAGGAGTGATTACGATGAAACAAGAATTCGATCAATCGATCCAGTCATTGGATCAGACGAAGCGGACAGACCATGCAGCTGATGCTGTTCAGCAAGCGAATTGGAATCCAGACCGATATCGGACGAATCTGAATCCATTTTATCTGTCACCTTGCAGCGTCGAACGTCGGGAAGACCGTCAGCAAGAAGTTGACCGGATCGTCGAAGTCGAGCCTACATCCTCCCCTCTCCAACAGTTATTCGAGCAGAAACAGGAAGAGCATATAACAAAAACTGGATCAGGTGCTGCGAAACATTCACATTCCGGTGGTAAATTCACGACTGGGATCGTCGTCGGTGCAATCATCGGAGGATCCGTATCGATCTTCACCTCGGTGAAGCGATTTCGTAAAAAGCGTCAGACGCACTAACAACTAACTGTTAGCAGGATCACGAAAGACCGTCACCTTACTCAATAGGGTGACGGTTTTTTTGTCGTATCCAGCAAAAGGAGGGGAACTACATGGAGAAAAAACAGCAGGAGGTCTTTTCCATGCTTGGTCAGCCGGCGAAACGCGCCCTGGCAGAGCATGGTGTCACGTCGCTCGTCCTCCTCGCGACGCACTCGGAACAAGAGGTTCGAAGATGGCACGGCATTGGTCCTTCTTCGATGCCGAAGCTTAAACAAGCGTTAGCGGAGCAAGGACTGACCTTTAAGAAATGAATCGTCCGGCAGAACCGTTCCAAGTCATGCTAAAATAAGGATATTATAGAGGAAAAGTGAGCGTGATACAGGTGAAATGGATTCATACTGCCGATTGGCACTTAGGAAAAATCGTTCATGGCGAATCGATGCTTGAAAATCAACGTTTCGTCCTGCAGGAATTGTTACAACTGATTGACCGGGAACAGCCCGATGCCGTCGTTATCGCCGGTGATTTATATGACCGTGCCGTCCCGCCGACGGAAGCTGTCGAATTGTTGGACCAGACCTTTGCCGAGATCGTCCTCGAACGAAACATCCCGATCATCGCGATCAGCGGCAATCATGACTCGGCTGAACGGCTGAGTTTCGGAACGACGATGTTACAACGGGCGGGGCTTCATCTGGCAGGGAAATTAACGCCGGCAATCGAGCCGATCACGATCCAAGGCGTTCGGTTCTATCCGGTCCCGTTCGCGGATCCTGCCACTGTACGTTATGTCTACCAGGATGAATCGATCCGGACGCACGATGAAGCGATGCGAAAAATCATCGAGTCGATGCCGATCGAAGGACCAAGTGTCCTCGTCGGTCATGCGTTTGTAATCGGTGGACTCGAAACGGACTCGGAACGGCAACTGTCGGTCGGGACGGCCGGGCAAGTCAGTGCTAGTGCCTTTGCACCGTTTACGTATACGGCGCTTGGTCATTTGCATAATCCACTGGCGATTCGCTCGGAGACGATCCGCTACAGCGGCTCATTGCTGAAATACTCGTTTTCGGAAGCGAATCATCTCAAAGGTGTCGATATCCTGACGCTCAACGAGACCGGGACATTTGATCGCCGGTTCGAGCCGTTGGCAGCCAAACGGGATTTACGGGAACTGACCGGGAACCTTGCTGAACTGACGGACCCGGCGTTTGTCACGACACAAACGACGGACGATTACATCAAAATCAACCTGACGGACGCAGAAGCCTTGATTGATCCGATGGGGAAACTGAAAAAAATCTATCCGAACATCTTGCATCTGGAGCGAACCGGTTTTACACGCGAAAGTACACGCGCTGTGCAAGCCTCACGTGATCAGGTCCAGGCGGCGACGATTACGGATTTGTTCAGTGAATTTTATGAAGCCGTCCGCGAAAAACAACCAACGGATGCGATGCAGACCGTTTTAGAGGAGGAAGCAGCATGCGTCCAGAACGATTAACGTTACGTGCTTTCGGACCGTTTGCGGACGAAGAGACGATTGATTTCCGTCAACTCGCCGGTCGAACGATGTTTGTCATCTCCGGCAATACCGGAGCCGGTAAAACGACGATCTTTGATGCATTGACGTTTGCGTTGTACGGGGAGACGTCCGGCGGTGAACGGGAAATGAGCGATTTGCGCAGTCATTTCGCAAAACCGGACCAAAAGACGGAAGTCGAACTGGAGTTCCTCTTAAAAGGCGAGCGGTACCGGATCATCCGCCAACCGAGTCAACCCCATCCGGTCAATAAGACGGATTATGGACACGAAGCGGAACTGGCACGACACGATGGAGAAGCATGGAAACCACTCGCCTTAAAGATTCCGGAAATCCGCCAACAGGTCCAGGAGTTATTGCAACTGGACCATAAACAGTTTTCGCAAATTCTCTTGTTGCCGCAAAATAAATTCCGGGAACTGTTGATGGCAGAGTCAAAAGACAAGCTCCAGATTTTGAAGCAACTGTTCAAGACGGAACAGTATGGTGAGTTCCAACAACGTTTGCACCGCAAAGCGCTGGATCTCGCAGCAGCCATCAAAGAAACGAAGACGAAGCAGTTGTCGAAACTTGAAGAACTGCCGCTTGAGCTGAACTGGGCAGAGGCGACGGAAACGACAATCCGGCATCAGACGGATCAGTTACTCACATCACTTGATGAGAAAATCGAACAGACGAAAACGGTGGAACAGACTGTCCGTCAATCGGTTCAACAGCTGGTAGAACGTTTGCGTCAGGCGGAACAACTTGAACAGACGTTCCGTGAGTATGATCAGTTGTTGCGACTCGAACAACAACTCGCGGTGACATTGCCGGATATGAAACGTCAGACGGAACGGTACGACGCGGCGACGCGGGCGGCGGCAATCAGTGGAGTTTTCGAGACGTTTCAATCGGAACAGCAAACGGTCCAGCAGTTGACGGCTACGAAACAACACGTCTCGACAGAACTGGAGCAATTGTTGCATCGGCTCGATCAGGTGAATCAAGACGTCGATCGGTTGTCGGCAGAGGAACCGGAAATGCGTGAGGTGATGCGTCGCTTAGAGCAAATCGAAGAAGAATTACAGCGGTTGCAGGATCAAGAACAGCTGTTAAAACAACAACAGCAGTTAACCCGGGCGATTGCTGAGCTGAATCCTGAAGCGTTACGCAAGGAACGTGATCAGAAGCGCAGTGAACGGACGACACTTCAAACAAGAGTCGGCGCGATGACGGACGAGTCGAGCAACCGCCTGACGATTCAGGAACGGCGTTTCCTCTTACAGACTGCTGAGCAAAAACAGCAGGAATGGCAACGAAACGAAGCGGAACGGCTTCGGTTGATCGAACAGGGAACGCGGGTCAAACAGGAAAAAGAGCAGGCGGAACTTGCCTATACGACAGGGCGGCAAAACGAACGCCGTCAACTGGCCGCAGAACTGGCGGCGCATCTGCATGACGGAGACGCTTGCCCGGTCTGTGGAAGTACGTCACATCCGCAACTTGCGGTCAAAACAGAACCACTTGATGTCGAGGCCTTACACCACGTCTACTTAAAAGCTCAGACGGCGCATCAGGAACTGCAGGCAACCTACCGGACGGTCGCGGAACGTAAACGACAACTCGAACACGACATCACGACGCTTGGTCAAGGCAAGGAGCTTCCGACCAATCTGACGACGATCCGGACAGAAATCGAGTCCTTGCAGGCTCAGGAAACCGAATTGCAACGGCAACAGGAACAAAAACAACAGCTCGAGCAACAAGTACGGACGATCGAGAAGGTACTGGAACGGTTGGACCGTCAGATCGAGGAAGAGACAGATCGTCAGTCGAAACTGCAGCTGGAACTGGCACGGCTCGAAGGTACGTTGACCCGGAATCCGGATGCTCCGTCGCGCCGGGAATTAGAGACGGAACAGCAGACGTTAAGCAAACGGTTGGCGTCGTTTGAAGAAGCACGGACGGAAGCGCACAATCAGAAAAAACAACTGGATCAAGACGTCGCGGTGCGGCGCGATCGGTTGGAGCACATCAAAACAGACTTGACGGAGCGTACATCGAAGTGGACGGAAGCGAAAGAATTGTTTGAGCGTAGCCTGCAAGAAGAACGGTTTGCGACGATCGAACAGTTTGAACAGGCGCGGATGACGCGGCAAGACATTGCGCAATTGGCGGAACGTCTGGAAGCCGACCGGCGGAAACGGCAGGACGTCGAGACGGGACTGGAGCGAATCCGTCAGATCATAAAAGCGCAGGACCGACCGGACTTAGCGACGATCCGACTGTCTGTCGGGCAGGCGGAAACCGAAC
Source organism: Exiguobacterium antarcticum DSM 14480 (assembly GCF_000685865.1). Classification (GTDB taxonomy): domain Bacteria; phylum Bacillota; class Bacilli; order Exiguobacteriales; family Exiguobacteriaceae; genus Exiguobacterium_A; species Exiguobacterium_A antarcticum. Next base: position 789,056 of record NZ_JMKS01000005.1, read on the forward strand.
TGACCGAAGCGACGGACCAGCGAATCGGTGTCGAAAAAGAACGGCTCCACGTCAAACAATTGGTCGATGCCTGGTCGAACCTACAACAGCAAATCGAGGAAGAAGATGCACGGTACGGCATCATCGGTGAGCTGGCACGGGTCGGGGTCGGAGAAAATGCACAACGGATGACGTTTGAGACGTATGTCCAAACCGCCTATTTCGATGAGATCCTGCAAGCCGCGAACCGGCATCTGCACGGAATGACGTCGGGCCGTTTCCTGCTTGAACGGAAGACGGAAGCCGGAAAGGGCTTGAAAAAGTACGGACTCGATTTAAACGTCTTTGATGCCTATACGTCGCAGACACGGCACGTCAAGACGTTGTCCGGCGGGGAAAGTTTCAAGGCCTCACTCGCCTTGGCGCTTGGTCTGTCGGAAGTCGTGCAGGAAGCAAGCGGCGGCGTGTCGCTTGAAACGATGTTCATCGATGAAGGGTTTGGTACACTTGACCCGGAATCGCTTGAACAGGCGATCGAAACATTGTTATCGATTCAGGCAAGCGGTCGGATGGTCGGAATCATCAGCCACGTCCAGGAACTAAAATCGCGGGTCGATGCGAAAATTGAAGTCACGCAAGGTAAAACAGGATCGACGATTCGCCTTGTCGTCGAGTGAGGGGTGTAAGATGGAAACCAAACAAATGGTAACGAAATCGATGTTGATCGCTGATTTAAAACAGCTCGGCGTGACGGCAGGAATGAAAGTATTTGTCCACAGCTCGATGAAGGAAATCGGTTGGATTCCGGGCGGCGCACAATCGATCATCGAAGCGTTGCAAGAGGTCGTCACAGCAGACGGTCTGATCATGATGGCGGCACAAAGCACCGATAATTCAGACCCGAAAAACTGGAGTCGTCCCGCCGTACCGGAAGACTGGTGGGAGACGATCCGTCAGGAAATGCCGGCGTACGATCCGGCCAAGACGCCGACGCGCGGAATCGGGAAAGTACCGGAACTGTTTCGGACATTCCCGGACGTCAAACGCAGTGAGCATCCGATGTGGTCGGTTACGGCGTGGGGCAAAGACGCAGCGTCATTCGTTGCCGGACATACGATTGAAAATGGATTTGGTCCGGGTTCACCGCTTGAGAAGTTCATCGAAGCGGACGGTCAGATTCTTCATCTCGGTTCACCGTGGGATGCGACAACCGTTTGGCATTATGCCGAATACGGGATTGTCCGCCCGGATGAAGAGTCGGGCTGTAGAGTCAATCAAGCCGGTCAAGAGGTCTTCATCACGTACCGTCACCGGATGATCGACAGTGATCCGTTTGGACCGATCGGTGAAGGATTGACGGATGAGACATTCGTGACGATAGGCAAAGTCGGACAAGCGACATCGCACCTCGTCTCGGCAAAGGAATCGATTCCCGTCGTCATGTTTCAGCTGAATGCCTTAAATAGTTGGTTAAGCTGAAACTTTTCCGGGAAACAACCGTATTAAGAAATACAAAAACAGAAGGAGTGAACGCAAGATGGCAACACGATTCAAAGTTAATCCTGCCTTGCGCCGTGGTTTTGAGACGGCGCGCGCTGGTGAACGACCGATGACAAAAGCAGGGACGATGAGTAAGATTTTCCTCTTACTTGCCCTCGTCACGGCAGCAGCCGGTGGAACGTGGTTCTTCTTAGCTGCGAATCCGCAATTTTTAGTCCCCGCCTTGATTGGTGGCGTCGTCCTCGGCTTGATTCTCGCCCTGATCATCACGTTTAAACCACGGACAGCACCGGTTCTTTCACCGGTCTACGCGATTGTCGAAGGGGTCGCCGTCGGAGCGATTTCGTTGATGTTTGAAAGCATGTACCCAGGGTTAGTCGGGAAAGCGGTCCTCGCGACATTCGTCGTCTCGTTTGCGATGTGGTTCGTCTATTCGACGGGCATGATCAAAGTGACGCAACGGTTCCGTTCGGCCGTCACGGCTGCTATCCTGTCGATTCTCGTCCTGTACGGGGTTAACTTACTCTTGACGTTGTTCGGCATCAGCTTACCGTTCATGACGGGCAGCTCGCCGCTTGCAATCGGGATCCAGTTCGTCATCGTCATCGTCGCCTCACTCTCACTTGTGATGGACTTTGATTTCATCGCCCGACAAGTCGAGGCGCGGGCACCAAAATCGATGGAGTGGGTCGCAGCGTTCGGATTGATCGTCACGATCATCTGGCTGTACATCGAAATGCTTGATTTACTATACCGTTTGGCAGCGCGTGATTGATCCCGGTTGATCTGTGAGGAGTAAATATCAATGAAACCACTGATTTTATTTGATGGGGACTGCAATTTGTGTGATGCCAGTGTCCAGTTCATCCTAAAACGCGATCAAGGTTATTATGACTTTGCGTCGCTGCAAGGAACAATTGGTCAACAGATGATTCAAAAACACCGGTTGTCGACGGATTTAAATAGTGTCGTCGTGATTGAACAGGGAGTGCCGTACGTCAGATCGGATGCGGCGCTTCGGATTACCAAGCATTTAAACAGTGCTTGGCCGCTTCTGTCAGGTTTTCGATGGATGCCACGACCGTTACGAGATGTCGTGTATGATTTCATAGCCAAGCACCGGCATGAATGGTTCGGACAAAAACAGCAATGTTTGTTACCGGATCTAAAGACATGGGCACGGTTTCACGATTAAAGTCACGGATAGAGACGTAATTAAAACCCGTTCGATGAACAAAACAACAGGCAAGTCCTCCTCTCGGAAGACTTGCCTGTTGTTCGTTCAGCTTCTGTCCGACGATGTCTCTTTGATCGCATCGACATATTGTTTTGCTTCAAGTAATGGATACCCGAGAGTACCCCGAACCAGTTTAATCGCTTCCACCGTCTCATGGTCAGACAGAAGTTGCTCAATCTGTTCATTCAGTAGGCTGTGACTGCTTTCGGCATCAGTCATGCCGAGATGTTCTTGAATACGTGTCAGTTCACGTAGTGTTTGCTGTTGTGTCATGCGAAGTTTTGCGAGTTGCTGGGAAACGGATTGCCAAACGATGATTAGCAGGATCAAGGGCAACCATGTGGAAAAAAATGAGTCCATTATCAAAAACCCTCCTTTTTCTTACCGTACCACAGCATGTACTCTGTAACAATTAGTGGAAATCCTAAAGAATTCCGTTTATTCTAGGATAGTGGAAAATTAAGGGTTACATAAAGAAAGGAATGAAATTAGTGGAAGAACTGTTAGCTGCACTGATTCCAACATTACTTCTCATCGGAAGTATCCTAATTGTTGGATTCATCGTCACGCTCGGAAGTTTGTTTTATTTCCGGCGACGATCGTTTGAAAAAAGTACATACAAGCAAGTCACGCAGGAAGGTTTCCTGAAAGCCGTCCGCGACAAAGGCATTTGGGGAGAATACTTGACGACGCGTCAGCTTGAAAAAGTCGAGGGCTACGGGAAGTTTGTCATGAACACCTATTTACCAAAAGTACGGGGGAAGGGTCTAACGGAAATCGATATCACGTTTATTCACGAAAGCGGCATCTACGTCTTAGAGTCGAAAAACTACAGTGGTTGGATTTTTGGAAAAGAAGCCGACCGGCAGTGGACACAAATGTTTAAAAACCGCTACAAGCAACGGTTTTACAACCCGATCAAACAAAACGAGCAACACCTCAAAAGCATGGAACAGTTTTTAGCCAAAACAGTGGAAGACAATGTCTTTCAATCTGTCATCGTCTTCAGTGAACGGTGTGAACTGAAAAAGATTACGATTGATTCCAGTCATGTCCACGTCATCAAACGAAACGATTTACGTCGTACGATCAAGCGGCTGGCGACAGTCAAACGTTTGACATCAATGCAAGTTGATTCGGTCTACGAGCAACTCAAACAGCAATCTCAAGTCGATCAACAGGTCAAGGACGCGCATATCGAAGCGATTAAATCGTTTTCGTCGTGAAAAAAATTAGAGATGGAAGTGAAATTATGGCCATTCATCAAACCCCAATCGATTATATTGATATTCCTGCACCACAGCATAGTGAAGATGCTTATTATCGTGTTGTGTATGGTGATGTAGATTGGCAAGAAATTCAACAATATAACCGTGCTGTCTATGTATTGATGGGATACGGAAAAACCATTGCTTATCGTAGAGTAGCCCATATCTTGACGACTCCGAATACACCGAACGATCTATCCGATTTTGATAAAGTCATGGCTGCAATGCAACGGTTGAAAGACCGCAATGCTGTCTATAACGACAAACGGAGAGAGAATCACTTATCCGTTTGACAAACCACCTCATCCGGCATATAGTAAATAAGTTGAAATAATAAGTAGTGCAACTATTTATTTCGAAAGTGGGGAGTTCAAGTGAAAGAGGCAGATTGGTCACTTGGTATGCAACTGTCACGCAGCTATCATTCCTTCAAGCGTGCCGCGACGAAACGGATGGCAGAACACGATCTGACACCGGAACAGTTTTCGGTTTTGAGTGAACTTCATAAGCAAGAAGGAATCTCGCAAAAGCAGTTGGCCCTGTTCACGGAACGGGATCAGACGACGGTCGGAAAGATCCTGGATAAACTGGTGAAGAAGGAACTTGTCATCCGTTCTGCTGATCCACGGGACCGGCGGGCGTTCATCCTACTGACGACAAAAGCAGGGGCAGAGGTCATCCGAATGTTGGAACCGACGCTCGGTGAACTGCAGCAACAAGCTTTTTCCGGTCTCTCCAAAAAAGAAATCAAACATTTTATCAAAACACTTGAAACCATTCACAAAAACGTGACGTAAGTGGTTTCTCTTTTTTAAGTAAATAGTTGCACGTGCTATTATAAGTAATGCATATAAAAAGGAGCAAAACACATGAAGACCTTTAAAGATGTTTTTTCAATCACCCAAACGAAAGTCGGGTTGATGTTTGCCTTGATCGTCCCGACTTTATTTCTCGTCGTCTGGATGACGGGGTACCAAGGGGCAACTGAGCGCCTCGACCAATTACGTGTCGCCGTCGTCAAGGAAAGTTCGACGGCCGGTTTGTATGAAAACCTGCAAAAGGAAAGTCCCTTTACCGCCAAATCCGTCTCGTCGGAAACAGAAGGGCTGAAACAACTCGATGCAGGAAAAGTCGAGATGGTCCTCGTTGCCGACTTAGCGGATCAAAAGAAATTGACGTTCCATGTTAATCAGGCAAATGCCGAGTTCGCGAACGGCATTCTTAAACAGGCGACGTCTGAGATCAGCCAGATGTTAAATGGAAAACCCGTGATTACGTCTGACGTCATCGTCGAGCATCAAGTATCTGATTTTTCGACATCGATGTTACCGATTCTGTTGGGATTCGTCATCTACATCGCCGTCATGACGATGGGGATCCAGTTTAACCTCGTGATACAGATTCTAAAAAACCAGCATTCGAAGTGGTCGCTCTTTTGGAGTAAACAACTGTTGCACGGCATCGTGCTTTTGGTCGTCCCGCTTGTGATGGTGTCGCTTGCCTTTGCGTTTTCTGACATCGAAGCGTCCTTTATCAAGGTATGGGCCTTCCAACTGTTGTTGACGGCAGCCTGTATCGGTGTCACCCAGATGAACTTCACGATTTTCGGTCCGATTGCGCCCCTCGTCAATGTCGCCTTGATTCCGTTTCAGTTGATGACGGCAGGAAACATCGTCCCGCCATCGATGCTGGCCCCGTTCTATCAGACAATCGGACACTATCTGCCAGTCCCGAATGCAGTCGCCGGATTGACCCGGTTGATTTACTTTAATGGCGATATCTCGTCCTTTGTCGTCCGCCTGACGGTCATCTTGCTGATCACAGTTGCTGTTACCTTGATTCTGACTGCGCTACGCCGGGAGCAGGCCCATATCATTGAAGTAAAACAAGCATCGTAACCAAAAACGAGCTCGATCCATTTGGATTGAGCTCATTTTTCATATTAAGCAAAAATATCGGCAATCGGTGTCGTTCCTTCGAGCAGGGGAATCGTTTGACGGTACGCAGATTCCTGTTCAATCGATGCAATGACGACACGAGCGACATCGACGCGTGCGATCGTCGTCTTGTCCGTTGAAGCCGGGTCTGTCGTGACGGCACCTGTTCCAGCGTCATCGGTCAAACCACCCGGACGTAAGATCGTATAGGCAAGCGAGCTGTCCCGAAGCAGACGGTCGGCATAATGTTTCGCGACATAATATGGTTTCATGCTGTCTGACCATGTTTCCGGTGAGTCGGCGTTCAAGGCACTGACCATGATGAATTGTTTCGCCTGGACTTGTTCAGCTGCTGCGATTGATTTCGCTGCTCCGTCTAAATCGATCAAAATCGTTTTATCGGCACCGGTATGTCCACCCGATCCAGCCGTGAAGATGATGACGTCACTCCCATTGATGGCATCTGTAAGGGCTGAGACGTCCTGTTCCAGGTCGAGTAGGATCGGTGTTGCGCCAAGCGCTTCGAAATCTGCGAATTGTTCGGGCGAGCGCAAGCCGACACGGACATCATGGATGGATCCACTCAATTGCTTCGCCACCTGACGACCGACTTTTCCGTTTGCTCCAATAATGAATACGTTACTCATCTTCCATTCCTCCCATTCGTTGATTCGTTCTTTACCAGTATGGAAGAAAGTAGTTGCTTCCTGCAATCAAGAGGGCTTGACAATTGGACATGAAAGGTAAGAACTGCCGAAATAATCAAAAAACTCTTGGATAAGATAAAAGAATATGATACTGTTTTGAGTATTATACAGAAAACAGCGTGAGACAGAGAGAGGATGCGAGTGGAGTGAATAAACGACAAGGATTGGCGCTTGGTGGAGGACTGTTGCTTTCGAGCCTGCTCGCAGTGACGAAGCTGAAGGATTTGCCGGATACGCTTGGAGTCAGTAAACAAAACGTCTTCACGACGAAGAAGATCGTTGTCGGGACGACGGGTGATTATAAACCGTTTACGTACTTGAACCGTCAGACGAATGAGTACGAAGGATTCGATATTGAAGTCATCCGCTCGTTCGCGAAGACGGCCGGACTTGAAGTCGAGTTCGTCCCGACGACCTGGGCGACATTGACACGTGACTTACGGGCAGGGCGGTTCCATATGGTCGTCGGTGGCGTCACGAAAAACATCGAACGCGAAATCGTCGGCGACTTCACGAAAAGTTACTTGTCGTTCCAAAAAACGCCGCTCGTCCGTTTAGAAGACAAACACCGTCTGACCTCAATCGAAACGATCAATCGTCCGGATGTGACGATTGGCTTGAATCCGGGCGGGACAAATGAACAATTCGTCCGGCAGACGTTTGATCAGGCGAATATCGTCATGTATGCGGACAATCTTACCATCCCGGCAGCTGTTGCGACGGGGGAGGTCGATGTCATGATCACCGATACCGTCGAAGCGATTTATTATGCGTCTTTGGACACGCGGTTAGGTGCTCCGAAGATTAGTGAAAAGTGGATTCCAGCCGAAAAAAGTTATCTCGTCCAGGATCGTCAAACGGAAGTGATCGATGTGATGAACCTCTGGATGAATTCATATGAAGGAAGCGAACGTATTCAAGAATTAAAAGAAAAATGGAAGGTTGCGTCGTGACCGATGTCTCTAACCTAGTATGAGCCGAGCGAATCCGAAAGTGGGTTTGCTCTTTTTTTGTACAAATGTCTAAAAAGGGGTAAAGGTAATGTAGTCGCTTAAGTATCGAACCGATCTCTCTAGCAGAAAGGAAGGGTGACCGTGATCCAGGTAGAGCAGTTGACGAAGGAATACAACGGGAAAAAAGTCGTGGATCAGATTTCGTTTCAGGTGAAAAAAGGTGAGATTTTTGCCTTTTTAGGGCCAAACGGTGCCGGGAAGTCGACGATGGTTCAGATGTTGACGACCTTGATTTCTGTTTCGTCCGGTCACGCGACGATTAATGAGTATGACATACAACGGGATCAAAAAAATGTCCGTCTCCAAATCGGTGTCGCGCTGCAGGAGACGGGCATCGACAATGATTTAACCGGACGAGAATTGCTTGTCCTGCAAGGGAAATTATTTGGGTTTTCGCAAGCCAAGGCGACGACTCGGGCAACCGAACTGTTGGAATTGGTCGGGTTATCAAACGACGGCAATCGTCGAGCCGGTAAGTATTCCGGCGGGATGAAACGGCGTCTTGATTTGGCGTTGACGCTTGTCCATCAACCGGCTGTCCTCTTTTTGGACGAACCGACGACGGGACTTGACCCGGCGAGCCGGCAACAAATCTGGACGGAGGTCCGGCGCTTGAACGAAGAATACGGGACGACGATTTTTTTGACGACACAATACTTGGAAGAAGCCGATCAGTTGGCAGACCGGATTGCGATCATCAATGAAGGGAAATTGATTGCCGAAGGGACGGCGACGGAACTGAAGGCGATGAATGGGGCAGAACGGATTGAGGTCGTGCTCGAAGACGACCGAGCGACGGAAGCGTTTAGACAGGCGTTTGCCGGACGACTCGAAAAAGGAATGATTCTGCTTCCGTCAGAGGGGACGGAAACGCTGAAACAAGTTGTCCGTTACCTGGATGAACATCAGTTGACGGCACGCTCGCTCGTCGTCAAGCAACCGTCGCTCGACGATGTCTTCATCCAACTGACCGGTCAAGCCTATAAGGAGGAGAAGTGAGATGTGGCGCGAGACGATGATTTTGACACGACGCAGTTTACTCGTAACGTTACGGAATCCGTTTTCATTCATCCCGAACTTGATCATCAGCGTCTTCTTTTTACTCGTTTATACGAGCGGATTATCCGGCATCTCCAGTCTGCCTCAGTTCGGCGGGGTCGACTACCTGAACTTCATCTTACCGGTCTCGATCGTTTCCGGTGCGGTGGGTGGTGCGGGGGGAGCCGGTCAAGCTCTTGTCAAGGATATCGAAAGTGGTTATTTCGCAAGGCTCTTGCTGACACCGGTCTCTCGGACGGCGATTGTCCTCGGACCGATGCTTGCCGGCATGTTGCAATTGTTTGTTCAGACGTTGTTGATCTTCGGAATGGGGTTTTTACTTGGTCTGTCGATCCCGGCAGGAGCGGCCGGTTTCTTCCTGACGATCGTTCTGGCGCTTGGCTTTGGTCTCGCATTCGCCGGGTACTCGGTCGGTGTCGCCTTGAAAACCCGGAACGCACAGGCAGCACAAGCGGGGACGTTATTATTTTTCCCGTTGATTTTCTTATCGACGACATTCGTCCCCAAGGAACTGATCGAAGCCGAATGGCTGAAGGTTGCGGCGACGCTCAATCCGACGACCTATATCATGGAAGGAATGCGGGCAGTTTTGTTACGTGACGCAATCGACTGGAGTGTCTATACGCAAGGTGTAATCGTCGCGGCCGTGCTCAGTATCGCGATGGTCGTATTTGCGGCAATGAATGCTAGAGGAGCGCTTAAAAAATAAAAAACAGCCGGACACGCCATGATTTGGCGAGCGTTCGGCTGTTTTCTTACTCAACGATGAAGTCACTAAACGTTCCGGCATATAAACGTGTCTCGGTCGACAGGACGATCCGGTCCTGACGCATCTTGATCGTCCCTTGAAGCGGCGTTCCTTTTTCCGATTCAAATTGAATCCGGGCCTGCTCGTCATAACGATTGCCGTCACGTTTCAATAGATAAGTGTTGTCATTATCAGTTGAAATCAAATGCTCGCCGTGGACGATGAAATCGGAAAACTGTCGTAAAGGAGCGGCGTAACTGGTACCTTTCCCGTTTTCAAGGTGAACGATCCGGTAATCCGGATGGTAGAAAAACCACGCATCGTTTGACGAACAGACGTTTAACGCATAACAATCATCGATCGGATAATCCTTATTTTTAAAGACAGCCTGACCGTGTTCGTCAAAGACGGCTAAACCAAACGATCCGATCGAGTTGGTTGCGGCATCCGCAAAGACGCCTTCGTCAAAATAACTGACCCAAATCTGATCTTTTTCATCGACATGGACATTTTGAATGCCGTCATCGAGACAAAAACGATCCAATAAATGACCGGATGAATCATAAATGAAAGCATTCGGTAACCACGATCCATCGACATCATCGTCACACCGTGAGGCGACAAGCAGGATCCGACCGTCTGAAAACGCATCAACATAACTGAACTCCGTTTCTGCTTGCGCGACGATCGTTGTCGTCCGCCACTGATCAAACAGCCGGTGGACGTGTAGCACATCACGATGGCGTTTTGTATCGTAAATCTGTTCAATCATCATGATCTGTCCTGAAATCGTCAGTCCGGTCGCTACGTGCTTGCCCGTCACTTGAGAAGCCGTGACACGGTCGAGGTGAATTTTTAATGTGTTGGAAGTATCCAAGGTAAGTCGCTCCTTTTTAAAAACAGTCTGCCACGGAGGACAGACTGCAAAACTTGAATTACGTTGTACGCTGCCGTTTTTTCAGCGTTACATAAAGAATGATCATGACGACGGCGGCGATCAAGACCCCGTTCGTATAGGGAGCGGCGACTTCTTTGATCGAGCGCCAGTTCGTTCCGAGCGTCTCTCCGAGATAAAGAAACAAGATCGACCAGGGAATGATCGCTAGGATCGTGTAGAGTGAGAATTTGGTCTGATCCATCTTGGCAAGACCAGCAGGGATCGAAATCGCGTGACGGACGACCGGGATAAAGCGGGCCCCAAAGATGACACCTTGTCCGTACTTCACGAACCAGCGTTCTGCGAGATCAAGGTGGTGTTCCGTAATCAACAGGTATTTCCCGTATTTCAAGATCAACGGTCGACCGCCGTAACGGGCAAACCAATATAAAAATAATTGCGAAAACAAACCACCAATGACAGCGGCGACGACAGCAAGCGGCCAGCCGATCGTTCCTTGGGAAATCATGAATCCACCATAGGATAAAACGATTTCGCTCGGAATGATTTCAATCATGAGACCAAGTGCAATCCCAAAATACCCTAAGTCGGCTAAATATAATAAGACGTTGTTGACAACCTGAGATAACACATCGAACACTCCTTTTGCTTCACTTCATCCCTTTATATTAGAGAAGAAACGCAGAAATTGAAAGAAAAACATGATGGACTCCACTAAACTGATATGCAGACAGCATCTTTAACGGAAAAAACGAGAAGCTGGATCGGACAAAGCAACCTAAAAAAAGAACCAACGTCAGCAAAAGACGTTGGTTCATTGTCGTAGAAAGATCAGTTACAAGACCATCGCAGCAATCGTACCAAAGACGAGTAACGGCAGATTGTAGTGCAGGAACGTCGGGATGACGGTCTCACGCATGTGATCGTGTTGGCCGTCTGCATTCAGTCCGCTGGTCGGACCGAGTGTCGAATCCGATGCCGGACTACCAGCGTCACCGAGTGCACCAGCTGTTCCGATGATGGCGATCGTCGCTTCTAAACTGAATCCGTATTGGATACAAAGTGGGACGAAGATCGCGGCGATGACAGGGACGGTCGAGAAACTTGAACCGATGCCCATCGTGACGAGCAAACCAATCAACAGCATGACGAAGGCCGCAACGAGTTGCGAGTCCCCCATCAAGGATTTCGAATTCTCGACGAGCGGGTTGATGTCGCCCGTTTTCCGGAGGACGTTTGAGAAACCGTTCGCGGAAATCATGACGAAACCGATGAACGACATCATCCGCATGCCGCGGGTAATGACGTCGTCCGCTTCACTGAATCGCACGAGTCGGAGGACGAGGAATAAAACAAGACCGGTCGTCGCAGCAATGATCATCGATTCTGTCGTCAACTGGACAGCCAGTGTCGCAAGGACGACAAGCCCGCTGAGGAATAACTTCGTTTTCGTGATGACGGGAATCTCGTAATCGTCCGGTGCGATATTGCGCATTTCATACTCGCGCGGTTTCCGGTAATTATAGAGACCGATCAACAGTCCGATGAGCATCCCGAGTGCCGGAATCGCCATCGCTTGGACGACGGACGCGCCAGCGATGTCCATTCCATTTTTTTCGATGTTCGGTAACAGGATTTGATTTAAATAAATATCACCAAAACCGATCGGCAGGAACATGTACGGTGTGACAAGACCAAATGTCATGACGATCGCCATCAGACGACGGTCAATCTTCATTTCATTAAAGAGACCGAGTAATGGCGGAATGATGATCGGAATAAAGGCGATGTGGATCGGCAAGACGTTTTGCGAGCTGATGGCGAGCAAGAGAATCGCAAAGATGATGAATCCTTTGAGCTTTTTGACGGATGTCGCATCCGCTGATCCTTTGGAACGTGTGATCAAAGCGTGCGCCAAGGCATCCGGAAGACCGGTTTTTGACAAGGCGACGGCGAATGCGCCAAGCAGGGCGTAACTAAGAGCGATTTCGGCTCCGGCGCCAAGCCCTTCGGCAAACGTTCCGATCGTCGTATTGAGACCAAGACCGCCGATCAATCCACCGGCAAGAGCACTGAGGACCATCGCGAGGACGATATGGACGCGGAAGATGGCTAAAACAAATAATAGAACAACGGCAATAATAACGGCATTAAACATAACTAAAACCACGCTTTCTTTTGGTATCACTGTACTATACTAAAGTATCATACAGACCGTTCTTTTGACTGTCAAGAAAAAAACACAAAAAAGGTAGGCCTGACGTCAGATTGAGACAGGTCCTACCTTTCTTCTTCATTAAATGGTCTTCAGCAATCGACTTGATCGAGTTTTCCGGTCCCTGGATCGATGACGAGTCCATGGACTTCTGTTCCCGGTGGTAACAACGGATGGTTTTTGATCAGACCAACCGAGTGGCTGACGTTTTCCTCGACCGAAGTGAAGCCGCGTAACCATTGTTTCAAGTCGACACCGGAAGCATCCAGTGTATGCAACACCTGTTCATTGATTCCACGGTCTTGCATCTCGGCAATCATCTTTGCCGGATCAATCGTGCTCATGCCGCAGTCATGATGTCCGATGACAATGACTTCCTCTGCACCAAGTGCATACAAAGCGACGAGGATCGACCGCATGACGGAACCAAACGGATGGGACAGAACGGCCCCGGCATTTTTGATGATTTTCGCATCACCGTTTTTAAGACCAAGGGCGTGTGGAAGGAGCTCCGTCAAACGTGCATCCATACAGGTCAGAATCACAACCTTCTTATCCGGGAATTTATCCGAGATGAACTGTTCGTATTGTTTTTCTTCAACGAACTGTTGATTAAACGCAAGCATTTGATTAACGATTGACATGAAACTTCCTCCTTTAAGACAAATGAATGATGGAACTATTCCTAGCGTACACGATGAACGATTGGTCAGACAAGCAGATTCATGAATTGTTGTGACAGTTGTCACAGGAGAGGGATGAAAAGACGGATCCTTGCGTCAGAACAGGTTGTTTTAATGAAAACGTTCTCATTCATGTGAAATAGTTCACAGGATGGTCATGCACAAATTGAGCAAAAGGCGGTATGATTGATTTGTGAAGGAAAGCACAAACTACTCGATATCAGCTTGGCATTCCTAACATGTAGTAAGGAAATGCAGACTCAGATTCGTTCCAAAATAGGGAGGAAACCTAACATGGCTGTCAAAGAAAAAATCAAACAAGATGTCTCACCTGTCGAACAAGCAATCAATCAAATCGTCGCGAAAGGTCAAACGGCGTTACAAGAACTATTAACATTTGATCAAACGAAAATCGATGTAATCGTCCGTGACATGGCGCTTGCCGGTCTCGAACGGCACGTCGAACTCGCACGACTTGCGGTTGAAGAAACAGGACGTGGTGTCTTTGAAGATAAAATGATCAAAAACATGTTTGCGACGGAATATATCTATAACAGTCTTCGTGATGAAAAAACGGTCGGGATCTTAGAAGAAGATGTCCAAAACGGGATCACCTACATCGCGGAACCGGTCGGTGTCGTCTGTGGCGTCACACCTGTGACGAATCCGACATCAACGACGATGTTCAAAGCGTTGATTGCGATCAAAACGCGCAACCCGATCATCTTCGCCTTTCATCCGTCCGCACAAAATTGCTCACTTGAAGCGGCCAAAACGTTACGTGACGCTGCCGTTAAAGCTGGTGCCCCGCAAGATTGTATCCAGTGGGTCGAACAACCGTCTCTCGAAGCAACAAAAGTCTTGATGAACCACACCGACATCGCGATGGTTCTTGCGACGGGTGGAGCCGGCATGGTCAAATCAGCGTATTCAACCGGCAAACCGGCACTTGGTGTTGGACCAGGGAACGTACCGTGTTACATCGAAAAATCAGCAAAAATTAAGCGGGCCGTCAGTGATTTGGTCCTCTCGAAAACATTTGATAACGGAATGATCTGTGCCTCCGAGCAAGCGGTCATCGTCGATCAAGAGATTTATGCAGAAGTGCGGGCAGAGATGGAAGCGCTCGGTTGCTACTTCTGTACAGCAGACGAGAAAAAACGTCTTGAAGCACTTGTCATCAAAACCGACACATGTGCCGTCAATGCGGACATCGTCGGGAAACCGGCAACATGGATCGCAGCGAAAGCGGGCATCGAAGTCCCGAGCAATACGGTCATGCTCGTCGCCGAACTCGAAAAAGTCGGCACCGAAGAACCGCTCTCACATGAAAAGCTAAGTCCCGTCCTTGGTGCCTATAGCGTCCAATCAACAGAAGACGCCTTCCACGTCGCCGAACGGATGCTTGAAATCGGTGGTCTCGGTCACACGGCGGTCATCCACACGACGAACGATGACTTGATGACAGCGTTCGGACTCCGGATGAAAGCCTGCCGAATCCTTGTCAACAGCCCGTCAGCACACGGTGGGATTGGTGACTTGTATAACGAATTGACTCCATCGCTGACACTTGGTTGCGGATCATACGGGAAAAACTCGGTCTCTGAAAACGTAACGGCGAAACATCTACTCAATATCAAGAAGGTGGCGAGACGACGCGTGAACATGCAGTGGTTCAAAGTACCGGAAAAGATTTTCTTTGAAAAAAACTCGGTTCAATACTTGAAATCAATTCAAAACGTCTCACGGGCCTTGATCGTCACTGATCAATCGATGGTCGAATTCGGTTACGCCGATAAAGTCATCCGAAACTTACCAGCAGGTGTCAGCTACCGGATTTTCGACCAAGTCGAACCTGACCCGTCAGTCACGACGGTCGAAATCGGGGCACAAGCGATGCGGGACTTCCAACCCGACTTAATCATCGCCCTTGGTGGGGGATCTGCGATGGATGCAGCGAAAGGCATGTGGCTGTTCTATGAGCAACCAAATGAGAAGTTCTCAAACTTACGTCAAAAATTCCTCGATATCCGGAAACGTGCTTATAAATTCCCGGAACTCGGAAACAAAGCGAAGTTCGTCGCGATTCCGACGACGTCAGGAACAGGTTCTGAAGTCACACCGTTCACGGTCATCACGGATAAAGAGAAAAACGTCAAATATCCGATTGCTGACTATGCATTGACACCAGACATCGCGATCATCGATCCAGAATTCGTCATGACGGTGCCCGCTTCAATCACAGCTGATACAGGAATGGACGTCTTGACGCATGCGACAGAAGCGTTCGTCTCAGTCCTTGCGAACGACTATACGGACGGACTGGCATTAAAAGCAATCAAGATGATCTTCGACTACTTGCCACGCGCTTACGATAACGGTTCAGACGCGGAAGCACGCGAAAAAGTTCACAATGCGTCAACGATGGCAGGGATGGCGTTTGCCAATGCCTTCCTCGGCATCAACCACTCAATCGCGCACAAAATCGGTGGGGAGTTCCACACACCACACGGTCGGACAAATGCGATTCTGATGCCGCACGTCATCCGCTACAATGCAGCGAAACCAACGAAACTTGCTTCATTCCCGAAATATGAATCATTCATCGCGGATGAACGATATGCGGAAATCGCCCGTTACCTCGGTCTGCCGGCAGCAACGACGGAACAAGGTGTCGAATCACTCATCCAAGCGATCACAGAACTCGGACAACGCCTCAACATCAAGATGTCGTTTAAAGCCCAAGGCATCAAAAAAGCGGACTTCGAAGCGAAACTCGACAAGATGGCAGTCGATGCGTTTGAAGATCAATGTACAACAGCGAATCCGAAAATGCCGCTCGTGACGGAACTCCGTCAGATCATGGAACTCGCCTACGAAGGCATCTAATAGAGAGAAAAACATCATGGCAATTCAAAAGAGCCTTGCTTCCGGTCGACGGAGGCAAGGCTTTCGTGTGTTCATAATCGTGAAGTCGCGTTCACTCATTTGTTAATCACAATGGATAATTGATAGTTCACATGCACATTTAAATCAACTAAAAACGAATCCAATTCTTTGTTAGATGGAAAGCGACATTCGAGCAGGTAACAACTGTCCCCACTGATTTTATAATTATTCAGAACTGGATGGTCTACAGTTAGTTGGACATAAACCTTAAGGTCAATTAGACTTAGGAAAATTATGAACAGCAGAGGAGAATCACCTTCATGAATAAACGGGAACGAAGAATTTTTAGCGATTCATTCAAACAACAGATGGTTCAACTCCATTTGAATGGGAAGTCACGCGCCGATATCATTCGGGAATATGACTTGACGCCTTCGGCATTTAATCGCTGGATCAACCAAAGTAAGACGACCGGATCTTTTAAGGAAGAAGATAATTTGTCAGATGAAGCGCGTGAGCTACGTGTGCTTCGGAAGCATGTCCAACAACTCGAGATGGAGAATGATATTTTAAAGCAAGCCGCGCTGATCATGGGACGAAAGTAAGTGTGATCAAGAATAATCGACATAAATACTCGGTATCAGCAATGTGCAGCGTCCTCCAATTACCCAGAAGTACGTTTTATTATGAAGCGAGACAGCGACCATCGGTCGACGATGTGACGGAAGCCATCCGTGAAATTTTCCGGCGCAGCCGAGAGAACTACGGCACGCGTAAAATCAAGATTGAACTCCAAAAACAAGGGAAATGCGTCTCTCGTCGCCGAATCGGACGCATCATGAAAGACCAAGGGCTCGTCTCTACGTACACGCTCGCGCAATTCAAGCCTAAAAAAGAAGCGTGCAACGAGTCGATGGAAGCCAATGAATTGAATCGCGCGTTCAAGCAAGGAGAAGAGCTATCCGTTGTCGTCAGTGACCTGACATACATCAAGGTCCGTCAAAAATGGCATTATGTATGTGTATTTGTTGATTTCTTTAACCGAGAAATCATCGGTCACAGTGTGGGCGAGCGAAAGGATGCGCAACTGGTCCATCGTGCTTTCGCTTCCATTCCTCATGATTTGCGTCGTATCCGGATGTTTCACACGGATCGAGGACGAGAGTTCAACAACCATCTGATTGAGGATGCCCTTCATACGTTCGGAATCCGTCGCTCGTTGAGCAAAAAGGGTTGTCCGTACGATAACGCAGTCGCGGAAGCCACGTTTAAAATCATCAAGACAGAGTTTGTCAAAAAACGAGTGTTCTCGAGTTTGACGGAGCTGGAACGCGAGTTCCAGGATTACGTGAATTGGTTCAACCACCTTCGCATACACGGTACATTGGATTATCAAAGCCCCGTTCGCTACAAACAATCACTCCTTAAGAAGATTGTCTAGTTTAGTGTTGACAATCCATCTCCTACAATGATTATTATTTTTATGACTTCACGAGTTCTCAAAGAAAGCACACAGCACTTCATGAAATGGGACATGCTCTTGGATTAGATCATCACGGACTTGCTGGAAACGTGTTGAGATCTGGCTTTTACAGTTATGAAGTTTTAGGTTCGCACGATAAGTCAGATTATCGAACTCTTTGGGGCTATTAATCCAATATAAGGAGCGTTAACTATGAAAAAATTCTTAATAGGTTCAGTAGCAGCAGTTATTGGCCTGACTGTTTATGGATTTGATCATTACCAATCAGAAAAGAAGCCGGTCAAAATTGTTAATGCATATTTAAATGAAGTGGCTGATTTTTCTGATGATCGAATTTTAGTTGGTGCTGCTCAAAATGTGTTTGTTGGAGAAGTCATTCAAGAAGTTGGGAGTAAACGACTTGATGGAACGCCGGAAACACAGTATTCGGTAAAAGTGAACAAAAATTTAAAGGGCAAGTTAAAAGGAGAAGTCATTGTTAATCAGTTTGGTGGATATGATAAAGATTCGGAAGGAAATAGCGTCTTGATTTTATATAATGAAGATGAGATGTTAAAAAAGGTCATCAATACATGTTCGCTACACGTTATTTAGAATCTGAGGACTGGCATACTGCAATTACTAACCAAGGTACGGTAGAACTTAAGAATGCTGAAGAAGAAAGCACTTCAGTTGGAAAGATCGTGAGTGCTTTAAAATCACCTATTGTTCCGGAAGCCATGAAAAATAAAGAAAAGTACAATAATCGGAAAAAAGACGATAAATCAAAATTAGATCAGGAATGATTAAAAAAGTAGGGACTTCTTTAATTGAAAGAAGTCCCTCAGATTATAGACAAACCCTCATTTCAATTACGAAATGAGGGTTTGTTGTATGTATCGGTCATTAAAACGTTCAAGGTGCTTTTATTAAACTATCCAAACTCAAGGGCTCAGTTTATATTAAGAATATCTTTCATGTTTTTTAGAACAGATTCATCATATGTTATACAGACACAAAAGTAGAAAATGATTGATGTATTGAACCGCACAAGCCTGCATTCCTTTTTTGCATTACACAAGTGTCCGCACTATTCCGATCAATCAGTTTAATAAGATACGTTCATTCGATTTAATATATTTTGAAGTAGAATCAAGCTTAGGATCTATACATACATTTAAAGTAATAACCGTATTAAGAAATACAAAAACAGAAGGAGTGAACGCAAGATGGCAACACGATTCAAAGTTAATCCTGCCTTGCGCCGTGGTTTTGAGACGGCGCGCGCTGGTGAACGACCGATGACAAAAGCAGGGACGATGAGTAAGATTTTCCTCTTACTTGCCCTCGTCACGGCAGCAGCCGGTGGAACGTGGTTCTTCTTAGCTGCGAATCCGCAATTTTTAGTCCCCGCCTTGATTGGTGGCGTCGTCCTCGGCTTGATTCTCGCCCTGATCATCACGTTTAAACCACGGACAGCACCGGTTCTTTCACCGGTCTACGCGATTGTCGAAGGGGTCGCCGTCGGAGCGATTTCGTTGATGTTTGAAAGCATGTACCCAGGGTTAGTCGGGAAAGCGGTCCTCGCGACATTCGTCGTCTCGTTTGCGATGTGGTTCGTCTATTCGACGGGCATGATCAAAGTGACGCAACGGTTCCGTTCGGCCGTCACGGCTGCTATCCTGTCGATTCTCGTCCTGTACGGGGTTAACTTACTCTTGACGTTGTTCGGCATCAGCTTACCGTTCATGACGGGCAGCTCGCCGCTTGCAATCGGGATCCAGTTCGTCATCGTCATCGTCGCCTCACTCTCACTTGTGATGGACTTTGATTTCATCGCCCGACAAGTCGAGGCGCGGGCACCAAAATCGATGGAGTGGGTCGCAGCGTTCGGATTGATCGTCACGATCATCTGGCTGTACATCGAAATGCTTGATTTACTATACCGTTTGGCAGCGCGTGATTGATCCCGGTTGATCTGTGAGGAGTAAATATCAATGAAACCACTGATTTTATTTGATGGGGACTGCAATTTGTGTGATGCCAGTGTCCAGTTCATCCTAAAACGCGATCAAGGTTATTATGACTTTGCGTCGCTGCAAGGAACAATTGGTCAACAGATGATTCAAAAACACCGGTTGTCGACGGATTTAAATAGTGTCGTCGTGATTGAACAGGGAGTGCCGTACGTCAGATCGGATGCGGCGCTTCGGATTACCAAGCATTTAAACAGTGCTTGGCCGCTTCTGTCAGGTTTTCGATGGATGCCACGACCGTTACGAGATGTCGTGTATGATTTCATAGCCAAGCACCGGCATGAATGGTTCGGACAAAAACAGCAATGTTTGTTACCGGATCTAAAGACATGGGCACGGTTTCACGATTAAAGTCACGGATAGAGACGTAATTAAAACCCGTTCGATGAACAAAACAACAGGCAAGTCCTCCTCTCGGAAGACTTGCCTGTTGTTCGTTCAGCTTCTGTCCGACGATGTCTCTTTGATCGCATCGACATATTGTTTTGCTTCAAGTAATGGATACCCGAGAGTACCCCGAACCAGTTTAATCGCTTCCACCGTCTCATGGTCAGACAGAAGTTGCTCAATCTGTTCATTCAGTAGGCTGTGACTGCTTTCGGCATCAGTCATGCCGAGATGTTCTTGAATACGTGTCAGTTCACGTAGTGTTTGCTGTTGTGTCATGCGAAGTTTTGCGAGTTGCTGGGAAACGGATTGCCAAACGATGATTAGCAGGATCAAGGGCAACCATGTGGAAAAAAATGAGTCCATTATCAAAAACCCTCCTTTTTCTTACCGTACCACAGCATGTACTCTGTAACAATTAGTGGAAATCCTAAAGAATTCCGTTTATTCTAGGATAGTGGAAAATTAAGGGTTACATAAAGAAAGGAATGAAATTAGTGGAAGAACTGTTAGCTGCACTGATTCCAACATTACTTCTCATCGGAAGTATCCTAATTGTTGGATTCATCGTCACGCTCGGAAGTTTGTTTTATTTCCGGCGACGATCGTTTGAAAAAAGTACATACAAGCAAGTCACGCAGGAAGGTTTCCTGAAAGCCGTCCGCGACAAAGGCATTTGGGGAGAATACTTGACGACGCGTCAGCTTGAAAAAGTCGAGGGCTACGGGAAGTTTGTCATGAACACCTATTTACCAAAAGTACGGGGGAAGGGTCTAACGGAAATCGATATCACGTTTATTCACGAAAGCGGCATCTACGTCTTAGAGTCGAAAAACTACAGTGGTTGGATTTTTGGAAAAGAAGCCGACCGGCAGTGGACACAAATGTTTAAAAACCGCTACAAGCAACGGTTTTACAACCCGATCAAACAAAACGAGCAACACCTCAAAAGCATGGAACAGTTTTTAGCCAAAACAGTGGAAGACAATGTCTTTCAATCTGTCATCGTCTTCAGTGAACGGTGTGAACTGAAAAAGATTACGATTGATTCCAGTCATGTCCACGTCATCAAACGAAACGATTTACGTCGTACGATCAAGCGGCTGGCGACAGTCAAACGTTTGACATCAATGCAAGTTGATTCGGTCTACGAGCAACTCAAACAGCAATCTCAAGTCGATCAACAGGTCAAGGACGCGCATATCGAAGCGATTAAATCGTTTTCGTCGTGAAAAAAATTAGAGATGGAAGTGAAATTATGGCCATTCATCAAACCCCAATCGATTATATTGATATTCCTGCACCACAGCATAGTGAAGATGCTTATTATCGTGTTGTGTATGGTGATGTAGATTGGCAAGAAATTCAACAATATAACCGTGCTGTCTATGTATTGATGGGATACGGAAAAACCATTGCTTATCGTAGAGTAGCCCATATCTTGACGACTCCGAATACACCGAACGATCTATCCGATTTTGATAAAGTCATGGCTGCAATGCAACGGTTGAAAGACCGCAATGCTGTCTATAACGACAAACGGAGAGAGAATCACTTATCCGTTTGACAAACCACCTCATCCGGCATATAGTAAATAAGTTGAAATAATAAGTAGTGCAACTATTTATTTCGAAAGTGGGGAGTTCAAGTGAAAGAGGCAGATTGGTCACTTGGTATGCAACTGTCACGCAGCTATCATTCCTTCAAGCGTGCCGCGACGAAACGGATGGCAGAACACGATCTGACACCGGAACAGTTTTCGGTTTTGAGTGAACTTCATAAGCAAGAAGGAATCTCGCAAAAGCAGTTGGCCCTGTTCACGGAACGGGATCAGACGACGGTCGGAAAGATCCTGGATAAACTGGTGAAGAAGGAACTTGTCATCCGTTCTGCTGATCCACGGGACCGGCGGGCGTTCATCCTACTGACGACAAAAGCAGGGGCAGAGGTCATCCGAATGTTGGAACCGACGCTCGGTGAACTGCAGCAACAAGCTTTTTCCGGTCTCTCCAAAAAAGAAATCAAACATTTTATCAAAACACTTGAAACCATTCACAAAAACGTGACGTAAGTGGTTTCTCTTTTTTAAGTAAATAGTTGCACGTGCTATTATAAGTAATGCATATAAAAAGGAGCAAAACACATGAAGACCTTTAAAGATGTTTTTTCAATCACCCAAACGAAAGTCGGGTTGATGTTTGCCTTGATCGTCCCGACTTTATTTCTCGTCGTCTGGATGACGGGGTACCAAGGGGCAACTGAGCGCCTCGACCAATTACGTGTCGCCGTCGTCAAGGAAAGTTCGACGGCCGGTTTGTATGAAAACCTGCAAAAGGAAAGTCCCTTTACCGCCAAATCCGTCTCGTCGGAAACAGAAGGGCTGAAACAACTCGATGCAGGAAAAGTCGAGATGGTCCTCGTTGCCGACTTAGCGGATCAAAAGAAATTGACGTTCCATGTTAATCAGGCAAATGCCGAGTTCGCGAACGGCATTCTTAAACAGGCGACGTCTGAGATCAGCCAGATGTTAAATGGAAAAACCCGTGATTACGTCTGACGTCATCGTCGAGCATCAAGTATCTGATTTTTCGACATCGATGTTACCGATCTGTTGGGATTCGTCATCTACATCGCCGTCATGACGATGGGGATCCAGTTTAACCTCGTGATACAGATTCTAAAAAACCAGCATTCGAAGTGGTCGCTCTTTTGGAGTAAAACAACTGTTGCACGCATCGTGCTTTTGGTCGTCCCGCTTGTGATGGTGTCGCTTGCCTTTGCGTTTTCTGACATCGAAGCGTCCTTTATCAAGGTATCGGGCCTTCCAACTGTTGTTGACGGCAGCCTGTATCGGTGTCACCCAGATGAACTTCACGATTTTCGGTCCGATTGCGCCCCTCGTCAATGTCGCCTTGATTCCGTTTCAGTTGATGACGGCAGGAAACATCGTCCCGCCATCGATGCTGGCCCCGTTCTATCAGACAATCGGACACTATCTGCCAGTCCCGAATGCAGTCGCCGGATTGACCCGGTTGATTTACTTTAATGGCGATATCTCGTCCTTTGTCGTCCGCCTGACGGTCATCCTTGCTGATCACAGTTGCTGTTACCCTTGATTCTGACTGCGCTACGCCGGGAGCAGGCCCATATCATTGAAGTAAAACAAGCATCGTAACCAAAAACGAGCTCGATCCATTTGGATTGAGCTCATTTTTCATATTAAGCAAAAATATCGGCAATCGGTGCGTTCCTTCGAGCAGGGGAATCGTTTGACGGTACGCAGATTCCTGTTCAATCGATGCAATGACGACACGAGCGACATCGACGCGTGCGATCGTCGTCTTGTCCGTTGAAGCCGGGTCCTGTCGTGGACGGCACCTGTTCCAGCGTCATCGGTCAAACCACCGGACGTAAGATCGTATAGGCAAGCGAGCTGTCCCGAAGCAGACGGTCCGGCATAAATGTTTCGCGACATAATATGGTTTCATGCTGTCTGACCATGTTTCCGGTGAGTCCGGCGTTCAAGGCACTGACCATGATGAATTGTTTCGCCTGGACTTGTTCAGCTGCTGCGATTGATTTCGCTGCTCCGTCTAAATCGATCAAATCGTTTTATCGGCACCGGTAATGTCCACCCCGATCCAGCGTGAAGATGATGGACGTCACTCCCCATTGATGGCATCTGTAAGGGCTGAGACGTCCTGTTCCAGGTCGAGTAGGATCGGTGTTGCCAAGCGCTTCGAAATCTGCGAATTGGTTTCGGGCGAGCGCAAGCCCGACACGGACATCATGGATGGATTCCACTCAATTGCTTCGCCACCTGACGGACCGACTTTTTTCCGTTTGCTCCAATAATGAAATACGTTTACTCATCTTCCATTCCTCCCATTCGTTGATTCGTTCCTTTACCAGTATGGAAGAAAGTAGTTGCTTCCTGCAATCAAGGAGCTTGGAACAATTGGACATGAAAGGTAAGAACTGCCGAAATAATCAAAAAACTCCTTGGATAAGATAAAAGAATATGATACTGTTTTGAGTATTATACAGAAAACAGCGTTGAGACAGAGAGAGGGATGCGAGTGGAGTGAATAAACGACAAGGATTGGCGCTTGGTGGAGGACTGTTGCTTTCGGAGCCTGCTCGCAGTGACGAAGCTGAAGGATTTGCCGGATACGCTTGGAGTCAGTAAACAAAACGTCTTCACGACGAAGAAGATCGTTGTGTCGGACGACGGGTGATTATAAACCGTTTACGTACTTGAACCGTCAGACGAATGAGTACGAAGGATTCGATTATTGAAGTCATCCGCCTCGTTCGCGAAGAACGGCCGGGACTTTGAAAGTCGAGTTCGTCCCGACGACCTGGGCGACATTGACACGTGACTTACGGGCAGGCGGGTTCCATAATGGGTCGTCGGGTGGCGTCACGAAAAACATCGAACGCGAAATCGTTCGGCGACTTCACGAAAAGTTACTTGTCGTTCCAAAAAACGCCGCTCGTCCGTTTAGAAGACAAACACCGTCTGACCTCAATCGAAACGATCAATCGTCCCGGGATGTGACCGATTGGCTTGAATCCCGGGCCGGGGACAAATGAACCAATTCGTCCGGCAGACGTTTGATCAGGCGAATATCGTCATGTATGCGGACAATCTTACCATCCCGCAGCTGTTTGCGACGGGGACGGTCGATGTCATGATCACCGGATACCGTCGAAGCGATTTATTATGCGTCTTTGGACACGCGGTTAGGTGCTCCCGAAGAATTAGTGAAAAGTGGATTTCCAGCCGAAAAAAGTTATCTCGTCCAGGATCGTCAAACAAACGAAGTGGATCGATGTGATGAACCCTCTGGATGAATTCCATATGAAGGAAGCGAACGTATTTCAAGAATTAAAAGAAAAATGGAAAAGTTGGCGTCGTGACCGATGTCTCTTAAACCTAGTATGAAGCCGAGCGAATCCCGAAAGTGGGTTGCTCTTTTTTTGTACAAATGTCTAAAAAGGGGTAAAGGTAATGTAGGTCGCTTAAGTATCGAACCCGATCTCTCTAGCAGAAAGGAAGGGTGACCGTGATCCAGGTAGAGCAGTTGACGAAGGAATACAACGGGAAAAAAGTCCGTGGATCAGATTTCGTTTCAGGTGAAAAAAGGTGAGATTTTTGCCTTTTTAGGGCCAAACGGTGCCCGGGAAGTCGACGATGGTTCAGATGTTGACGACCTTGATTCTGTTTCGGTCCGGTCCACGCGACGATTAATGAGTATGACATACAACGGGAATCAAAAATGTCCGTCTCCAAATCCGGTGTCGCGCTGCAGGAGACGGGCATCGACAATGATTTAACCGGACGAGAATTGCTTGTCCTGCAAGGGAAATTATTTGGGTTTTCGCAAGCCAAGGCGACGACTCGGGCAACCGAAACTGTTTGGAATTGGTCGGGTTATCAAACGACGGCAATCGTCGAGCCGGTAAGTATTCCGGCGGGATGAAAACGGCGTCTTGATTTGGCGTTGACGCTTGTCCATCAACCGGCTGTCCTCTTTTTGGACGAACCGACGACGGGACTTGACCCGGCGAGCCGGCAACAAATCTGGACGGAGTCCGGCGCTTGAACGAGAAATACGGGACGACGATTTTTTTGACGACACAATACTTGGAAGAAGCCGATCAGTTGGCAGACCGGATTGCGATCATCAATGAAGGGAAATTGATTGCCGAAGGGACGCGACGGAACTGAAGGCGATGAATGGGGCAGAACGATTGAGGTCGTGCTCGAAGACGACCGAGCGACGGAAGCGTTTAAGACAGCGTTTGCCGGACGACTCGAAAAAGGAATGATTCTGCTTCCGTCAGAGGGACGGAAACGCTGAAACAAGTTGTCCGGTTACCTGGATGGAACATCAGTTGACGGCACGCTCGCTCGTCGTCAAGCAACCGTCGCTCGACGATGTCTTCATCCAACTGACCGGTCAAGCCTATAAGGAGGAGAAGTGAGATGTGGGCGCGAGACGATGATTTTGACACGACGCAGTTTACTCGTAACCGTTACGGAATCCGTTTTCATTCATCCCGAACTTGATCATCAGCGTTCTTCTTTTTAACTCGTTTATACGAGCGGATTATCCGGCATCTCCAGTCTGCCTCAGTTCGGCGGGTCGACTAACCTGAACGTCATCTTACCGTCTCGATCGTTTCCGGTGCGGGTGGGTGCGCGGGGGAGCCGGGTTCAAGCTCGTGCAAGGATATCGAAAGTGGTTATTTCGCAAGCTCTTGCTGACACCGGTCTCTCGGACGGCGATTTGTCCTCGGACCGATGCTTGCCGGCATGTTGCAATTGTTTGTTCAAGAACGTTGTTGAACTTCGGAATGGGGTTTTTACTTGGTCTGTCCGATCCCGGCAGGAGCGGCCGGTTTCTTCCTGACGATCGTTTCTGGCGCTTGGCTTTTGGTCCTCGCATTCGCCGGGTACTCGGTCCGGTGTCGCCTTTGAAAACCCGGAACGCACAGGCAGCACAAGCGGGGGACGTTATTATTTTTCCCGTTGATTTTCTTATCGACGACATTCGTCCCCAAGGAACTGATCGAAGCCGAATGGCTGAAGGTTGCGGCGACGCTCAATCCGACGACCTATATCATGGAAGGAATGCGGGCAGTTTTGTTACGTGACGCAATCGACTGGAGTGTCTATACGCAAGGTGTAATCGTCGCGGCCGTGCTCAGTATCGCGATGGTCGTATTTGCGGCAATGAATGCTAGAGGAGCGCTTAAAAATATAAAAAACAGCCGGACACGCCATGATTTGGCGAGCGTTCGGCTGTTTTCTTACTCAACGATGAAGTCACTAAACGTTCCGGCATATAAACGTGTCTCGGTCGACAGGACGATCCGGTCCTGACGCATCTTGATCGTCCCTTG
>NZ_JMKS01000006.1 GCF_000685865.1 Exiguobacterium antarcticum DSM 14480
GAGCACAGCGATGAGTGGTGAGCCGTCAAATCCGTACCGGATCACGACTTGCGGCAACAGGTAAGCCAGCAGTCCGAGCGGCAAGACCCAGGTCTTCGCCCGGTACGCACTGTATCCGATGAGGAGGAAGGCGATAAGTCCGATGATCGAACTGGTCAACCAGGAAAAATGGATTGTCGGCGACGTGATCTGCGAATCGGTTAAAAACAGTCCCATTAACAACAAGAAAATCACACCCGTGGATAGACCAAACAACAGGAATGGACGTTTCGAAGGGGCGTGCGTCGCGCTGTAACGTAAACATCGACTCAAAACGATCAGTAAAGAACTGATCAAGAGGATAAAGCCGACTAAAAAGTACAGACTGTAGGACAGCGGTCCGTCGAGCAAGTCTTGAAACAACAGAAAACTGAACACACCTGCGAGAATTTGAAACAGCAGCCAAAACGATTCGTGGTAATCGGTCGTCATTTCCGTGGCGATCGATTGAATATAGGCGGCCGGACTGTCACCGGTGATGGCTGCAACCGATTTGCCGTCCGACTCGGCTTCCTGTAAATGATTCTCAAGTTCGGTCACGATGTCCTGCGTCGCCTTTTCATTTTTTCCGGACGCAAGCAAGTAGACCTTTAAGTCTTCTAGAAATCGTCTTGATTCGTCGGATAACGTCTGCATTTAAGACTCCTCCTTTAATATATGATGAACGCTTGCCGATAATTGACGCCATCGTGCCGTGAATGCCGCGAGTTCTTTGCGACCGTTTGGTGTAATGGCATAATACTTCCTTTTCGGTCCGCTCGGTGAGACTCGTTGTGTCGCTTCGATCCAGCCTAGTTTTTGCATCCGCATCAACAACGGATAGACCGTCCCTTCACTGACGTCGGCAAAACCGTGGGCGGCGAGTTTAGTTGCCAGTTCATAACCGTATACTTCTTCCTCTGCAATCAAGGCGAGGAGACAACCGTCAAGAATGCCTTTTAACATTTGGGTGGATGACATCGCGATTCCTCGTTTCACTATCATGTAATACAAGGTAAGTGTATCTCATGCTATCTTGCAAAACAAGGTAGTATAGGAAAATCATGATTATTTTTATCGGAAACGCGGTAAATAACATGTAAAAGTAAGGTCAGCCGAATTCTGAGGAGGGAATTCGTATGGAGAAACGTATGATCATCATTTCAGCTGCTGTTGTCGTCCTGATTATGGCAATCGTCATGGTCGTCTCCGCCTACGGCTTTGGGATTTCGTATGGAGAACCGGAGTTGTTACGCATTGCGATTTTTGGAGAAGTCCTGACAGCAATTTTCTTAGTGTGGTTTATCCGCCGCAACAGTTCGTTTGAAGCAATCGGTTTTTCCACATTAAAAATTCGGGGACTCGTCTGGTACCTGCCGATTCTGTTGATCGTCCTGTATCAAGTCGTCCTCGTCGTCAATGCGTTGGTTGCTTCCTATGACAATCTGTCTGCCGCAACGATTCAGCTTGTCGCCATCGTCTTCGTGACGACCTTGTTCGTCGGCTTTAACGAGGAAGTGTTGTTCCGTGGCATCATCTTGCGCAATCTCCATCCGGAACAGCATCCGTACCGGGCGATTCTGATCAGTGCCGCCTTGTTTTCCTCCTTCCATCTCATTAATTTGATTGCTTTGGTTCCATTGACGTCGATGATTGTTCAGCTAGCGAATACCTTTTTGTTTGGTCTGTTTTTTGCCCTGATTGCGCTGAAACTCAACAATCTGTGGCCATTGATCATTTTTCACGCCTTATGGGATTTTTCGAACATCGCAGCCGACGTCTTGAATGTCGATCTCGCCATTCCGACCTTGATCACCCAAGTGTTTGTCGCGATTGCGATTCTTGTACAACTGATTTTGCTGAAGCAGCATGATCTCAGTCACTTAAAAGGACCGTTGACACCGAATGTGTAACATAGGAAAAAAAATGAAGCATCTCATGACGGGATGCTTCTTTTGCTGGAAAAAAATACTGTACAGTAATAATTGATATGTAATATATTAGTTGTATGAAAACTCAACCGATTCAACGAACTTCCTTAAGTGAAGAAGTGTATCAACGACTGCAACAGCAAATCATCACCTTAACCTTGGCACCGGGTCAAAAACTGAACGATCAGCAACTCGCGGAAACGTTTGGCGTCAGCCGGACGCCGGTCCGCGAAGCGTTGAAAAAATTGGAAGAGGAGGGACTCGTCGTCACGAAACGGGGATCACGGACGAACGTCACGATGCTGGATGCGACGCAGGCCCGGCAGACGTTTCCGATTGTCGCGACACTGCATGCGTTAGCGGCGCGTGTCGCATTTCCCTTATCGGAAACGGACATCATCCGCTTAATTAAAATCAATCAATCGTTTCAGGACGCGATAACACGCGAAGACGC
Source organism: Exiguobacterium antarcticum DSM 14480 (assembly GCF_000685865.1). Lineage (GTDB taxonomy): Bacteria > Bacillota > Bacilli > Exiguobacteriales > Exiguobacteriaceae > Exiguobacterium_A > Exiguobacterium_A antarcticum. The sequence continues at coordinate 2,404 of NZ_JMKS01000006.1, forward strand.
GGAGTCGGCGTTACAACTCGATGATGCCTTTCATGGTCTGTTCCTCGAACGGAGTCAAAACGGTCAACTGACGGAAACACTGAACCGGTTGACGCCGCTGATCCGTCGGCTCGAGTATGCCCAGTTCAGCCGTCACGGTCATGATTCGGTCACGGATCATCAAACGATCATCGAAGCCTGTCAAAGCGCGAATATCGAAGCACTCGTCCGTGCGACGGAACACAACTGGAACGGGCTCGGACGACATCTGATCGCGGCCTTAGAGGAGGAATTACCATGCGACCCATCCTGATCGGGATATTCGCGGCGCTGTTTTTTGCCGTCACCTTCATCTTGAACCAGTCGATGCAAGGGAGCGGGGGGCACTGGATCTACAGTGCGGCCTTACGCTTTTACCTGATGTTGCCGTTATTAATACTGATTGTCGCCTACCGGCGCCGGCTCGGTCGTGTCTGGTCGGCACTCCGGGAAGCGCCGCGCTTTTGGCTGACCTACGGGACGATCGGCTTCGGGATTTTTTACAGCGGGATTTGTCTTGCTGCTGACTATTCACCCGGCTGGCTGATTGCCGGGACGTGGCAAGTGACGATTCTCGCCGGACCGTTGCTGGCGCCACTCTTTAAGCAATCGATTCCCTGGGCGTCACTGCGCTATTCGTTGTTAATCGTCGCCGGTGTCTGCCTGATGCAACTGTCGGTCGCACAAGGGGTGTCCATTTCGGCATTGCTGCTTGGTGTCCTTCCGGTCCTCTGTGCCGCGATCGCGTATCCACTCGGCAACCGGAAGATGATGGAACGATACGGGGACGAACTCGATGTCTTTGACCGGATTCTCGGGATGACGGTGGCCAGTCTGCCGTTTTGGCTGGTTTTATCGGGCCTCGCATACGTGCAGGTTGGTTTACCGTCCGCAGGGCAAGTCGGGCAGTCGGGACTGGTTGCCTTATTTTCCGGCGTCATCGCGACATCATTGTTCTTTTATGCGACGACACTCGTCCGGACCGAACCGATTCGGTTGGCGGCTGTCGAAGCGACCCAGTCGTTTGAAATTTTGTTTACCGTGCTCGGAGAGATGCTTTTTTTACATACGGTCTTTCCGACCGGGCTCGCCTTAGTTGGCATGCTGCTCGTCATGCTTGGTATGACCATTCACAGTGTCAAACAGGCCCAGTCCAAACGAGTACCAGAACTTGAACTATAATTATTTCAATTACCGAATATAAATGTATTTACTTAGAAAAGAGGACAACAGTATGGTCTTAACCGGCACACTCGTCAACACAGGATTAATCATTATTGGTACATTACTCGGATTACTGTTTCATAAAATCCCCGAACGGATGAAGGAGACGGTCGTCCAGGCAATTGGTCTCGCCGTCGTCGTGCTCGGTGTCCAGATGGGATTGAAGAGTGAAAACTTTCTGATCGTCATCGGTAGTCTCGTCTTAGGCGGGGCAATCGGTGAATGGTTACGGATTGCCGAAAAACTGAACCGGGTCGGCGAATGGCTCGAACTGAAGATCGGTCGGGGCCGTCCGTCAAATATTGCCGAAGGGTTCGTCACGGCAACCTTGATTTTCGTCATCGGAGCGATGGGCGTGCTCGGGGCGCTCGACGGCGGCTTACGTCAGGATCATGACGTGCTTTATACCAAAGGTCTGATTGACGGTTTTACGGCGCTCGTCCTCAGTTCGACACTCGGGATCGGTGTCATCTTTTCGGCGATTCCGGTTCTCGTCTACCAAGGGGCGATTGCGCTTGGCGCCGTCGCGATCACTCAGTTCGTTCCGGACGCCATCTTGCAACAGTTCATCGTTGAGATGACGGCGACGGGTGGCGTGATGATTTTAGCCATCGGCTTGAATCTTGCCGGCATTACGAAAATCCGGGTTGCTAATCTGTTGCCTGGTATCGTGATGGTCGGTTTGATTGTGACCGGCTTGGAACTGTTTGGTTTTAACTAAAAAAGACGTCTCTCCGCTCGGTTGACCTTTTTCGTCAGCAAGCGGAGAGACGTCTTTTTTTAACGGATTTCCTGTTCTAAAGGGACAACATGATAATCAAGTAACCGGTGTCCGTCATACTCAAACGTATGTTGCTGTAGTGTTGTCTGTTCCAGGACACGTGGCAAGTACGCTTTCAGATTACTGATGACACCGATGTTGTCCGACTCAAGGATCCAGTCGAGCCGTTTCCAGTCAAGAATTCCTTCGCGGGTCGCGAAGGGTGTCGTCAGTTGCTGATCTGACGGCAAATCGGCAAGGAACAGATAAATCCCGGCCGTCTCCTCCGCCCGTAAGAGGATTGTTCCGGCGAACTGGACATCTGGTATTGTAAGCCCAGTCTCTTCGAACGTCTCCCGGATGACAGAGTCCGCCGGTGACTCGCCGGCTTCGATTTTCCCGCCGACGCCGTTCCACATGCCCATCGCCGGCTGTTTTTGGCGGTTCAGTAACAACCACTGATCCGCTTTTCGGATTAAACATAGTGTATATCGATACAAGCGCTATCACATCCTTAAAAGAATTCGTGTTTCCACACAGCATACTGGTCGTCGGACGTGACCGGTCGAATTGTTTTCTTTCCGTCCGTCCACGTCGTCAACGCCTGTTGGGTCAAAATTCGATGACCGTCCGGTGTCCGGATGGCAAGCAGGCTGCGTTTGTTAAACGGAGACGCCGGATGGTCCTGGATGACGTGTTCGATTTCTGCCAATTGTTCTGGCCGTAATGTCTGTTGCGTGTAGAAGTGGTAACCGATGACGAACTCCTCGTCCTGACCGGTCCGTAACATCTCGAGCTGGTAACCGGCGCCGTTTGGGGCAATCCGGAAGCTGCCGCTTGCTGAACTGATTGTTTCTCCAGTCAACGGAATCGGACGTAAGGCGAGATTAACACCAAACCCGGTGTCGACAACGTACGTGTCTCCTTGATGCTGGAGCAAAACAGCGACGTGTGTCGGACCCGTCGCGGACCAGACTTCATTTTCCTGATCGAAGACGGTCGCTTTGACGAGGGAGACATCAAACCCTTTGATCCGCAAGACTTCGTATAGTAGATAATTCAAGTCGTAGCAGACGCCCCCGGTCTGATCCGTCACGAATGTCTGTTCAAGACGACTCTGGTTAAATGGGGCAGTTCGTTTTGACAGGACCGCCTGGTTATCAAACGGGAGATGGTAGGCAAACGCTTCGAGTAACGCGGGTAAATCGTCAAACGAGATGACGTGTCCGAGTGGATACTTGATCCGGACGGCAATCTCTTTTATGAGTGATGACAACGGGAATTCCTCCTTTTTCGTCTTTTCATTATCGCACAATCTGTCCAAAAACTAGTATATGTAAATTCCCATCGTTTTGCTCGGTTGGAACCGGTTCTGTTTTCTCGGTTCTCATGTTCCGGTTTGGTCTCATTTCTCTATTGAGGATATGGTAAAATGGAATTCTTACGATGAGGATGAATAGAAATAGGCAAACGAAATCTCTAAAACTATGACGTATCGAGGTGCCGGATGAATATACAATTTGAAGAATTGAAGATGTATACGAAATTTGATGATTTAGCCGAGGATTTACTTAATCTGGCTAAAGAAATTCTGCCGGAACAACTGTTTTATTTATCGGTAATCAATGAATCCGAGCAATTGATCATTAAACTGTCCGACGAGCAGACCCGTATGCCGGTCGCAGAAGGGATGGTCATTGATTTGAATTATTCGCTTTGCCAGCGAATCGATTTTCAAACGAAACAACCGTTAGTGTATGAGGACGTCACAAAAGAACCGGGTCTCGATGGAATGAAAGAATTGCTCGAGCAGGCTAACGTCCGGTCCTATTTAGGGATTCCGATTTCACTGACGAATGGAGAAAAGTTCGGTACTTTGTGTGCTATCAATGATGAAGCCAGTCTGTTTGAGAGCAAGAGTATCGAGTTACTGCAACGAATTGTCCGTCTGTTCTCGTATTATCTGGAACTGGAACGGTTCGTCTGGCGCGATACGTTGACCGATCTCTACAACAGACGGTATTTGATGAACCGCTTCGATACGCAACCTCACGAAGCGGGAGCACTCTTTTTCCTCGATTTGGACGGTTTCAAGAAAATCAACGATGTTTATGGACATGACGCGGGTGACACGGTATTACAAGAAGTGGCAAGACGGCTTCAATCGCTGATTGCGGGACGAACATCAGTTTGCGCCGTTCGCTTGGGCGGAGATGAGTTCGTGCTCCATTTTGCCTGTTGCGACAGTCAGGAAACGTTGGTCCGGCAAGCAGACGAAATCCTTTCCTGTCTGAGTAAGTGGGATGCGTATGACCTGACGGCGAGTATCGGAATCGTCTCGTATACTGCTGCGAAGGAAACCAGTTTAAAAAATCTCCTGCGGCAGGCAGATATCGCGTTATACGAGGCCAAGTCGTCCGGTAAGAACAGGTACAAATGGTTTAACGCACAACAAGAGACCTGACCGCATGGACTTACGATCTAAAAACACCATCCGTCTGCATGGCCGCTTCTGCGAGAAGGGCATGAAGACCAATGGTGTTTTTGTTTGTCGTCAGACGGTCAGTTCAATCGTCAGACCTTCCGGATCGAGAAAAACACTTTCATAATAGCCGTCTCCTGTCAGACGCGGACCGTCGAGCCGGGTATAGCCGTCCTGTTCGAGTCGGTTCGTCAACTGATCGACAGCGAAGCGGCTCCCAAGTGAAAAGGCGATGTGGGCATAACCGAACCGGTCGCGCGGGGCTTCGTGACCGATATCCGTCCGGTGCATCAATTCAAGCCGGGCTCCTGATTTAAAGTGCAGGAAATAAGACGAAAACCCTTTTGCCGGATTGTGGTACAACGCATTGGCCTGAGCCTCAAAATACGTTTCATAAAAGGTTCTCATTCGTTCGAGATCCTTGACCCAGATGGCGATATGTTCAATTTTCATGATAGAAAACTCCTTTTCTGATGAATTAGGAAGCGCGCGACAACGCCCGTTTGGCGAGGACACGATTGAGACGTTCGGAACAAAGCAACAGGAACAAAATCATCAGGAATCCTGTGACGGGGAACAACTGCAACGTCAAGAGCGAGGCGAGAACACCAAACAAGGGCGGTAAAAACGTACTGCCGCTGTAGGCAAATGCCATCTGGATCCCCATCAAGCGTTTCGCCGCATCCCGTCCGAACCGGACCGGTGTTTCATGTAGCATCGCCGGATAAATCGGAGCGAGTCCAAGACCAATCAGGATGAAACCGGTGAACATCAGACCGTTGACCGGAATAAAGAACAACAGGCTGCCGAGCAGGGCGGTGCCTTGTCCCGTCCGGATCAACTGACGGTTCGTCATCCGTAGCGATAAGAAACCGCTTAAGAACCGCCCGACCGTGATGCTGCCGTAATAGACGGAAATCCAGGTCGCTGCCGTCTGGACCGAAAACGACTGTACTTGAACAAGATAACTGCTGCCCCATAAACCAATCAAGGCTTCGGCACCGCAATAGAGGACAAATGAAGCTAACGCAAACGGTAGTCCGACTAACCGTTTCGACGGAGTATCGGTTAACGCCAAATTGTCTGGTGCATCCGAGACAGCAACCGGTGCCTGTTTCCAAAGCGGCAAACTGAGAAGAAGCAGGAGGGCAAGACCGAACTGGGTCAAGGCGACGGTCAAATACCCGCTGCGCCAGTCTCCGGATTCGCTCACCAACGCCCCAAAAACAATGGAGCCAGTTCATATGATGGGCTTTGTAGCGCGTCGCAACAAAATGATTCAGGGCCGCGTCAACGACGCCGGCTCCGAGTCCAAGCGGGATCGCAAGTAGAAACAGCCAGATCAACGACGGGGCGACATAAAAACCGAGCAGGCTACTCGCTGTGATCGCCGCGCAAAACGCTGTGACATGACTCGTCTCGAACCGGTTGAGAATCTTGCCGCTGAACAGACTCGAGATGATCGTTCCGCCGGCAATCGTCATGAACAACCAGCCGGCGACTTCGAGATCGGCCCCGAACTCCGTCCGCATGACGGGCCAGGCGACCCCGAGCAACGAATCCGGTAACCCTAAACTGATGAATGCCAGATAGATGATGCTGAGTAATAAGACACCACTCATGAAGAACTCCTCCTGTTCGCTGATAAAGGTTGTTCGGTCAGAAGCTGTAATCCGATTCGGGTCAAACCGTTCAGGTAATCGGTTTCCCAGTTACTCCGGATCAAGAGCGGGATATGTGCTTCCGGGATGTATTCGGTTGTCTTGAACCGGATTTGTTCCAAATCGTGCTCCGTCAGTTCCTCCCCGTTAAAGATCAACAGACGCGGATTCAATGTCGCGGCAAACGTCGCCGTCAAGCGGCTGATCGCATCAATCGTCTGGGCGTCTAAGGTAGCTCTCCGCTTGGCGATTGCCTGTCCGAATGTCATCTTGTCGTATTGCGGGACGACGGAGATTTCACCGGCAAAATGACTGCTTCCGCGGACGAGTTGTCCGTTGATCAAGATCCCGGAACCGGGACCGTTTTTTCCTAAGTACAAATAGATCAACGATTGTTGACGGTTCTGATCTGCTTCGTGGAATCCGACCACAGCCGAATTCATGTCGTTTTCGATGACGACCGGTAACCGGAACTCGGACTCGAGCGTCTGTTTCAGATCGACCTGTTGCAGGGACGGATAGTCCGGTGCAAAAAAGACTTTTCCGTCTTCGACCGATGCCGCCACCCCGATACTTAAAAAAGTGATGCGCGGGTCTTGCGCAAGCAACCGGTGAATCAGGCGGACGAGAGCCGGAACATGCGGCTGCTGACGGGGAACGGATACCGTTCCGTTCGTTAGCAACGTGCCGACTGCGTCGAATATCCGGTAACCGATGGCATCGAGTTCGAGATAAAGTGCCAGTCCGTGGGTGTGATCGGCCCGGTACCGGTATCGTTTGGCCGGACGTCCGCCGCTCGATACATCCGAGTCCTGTTCGTCGACCTCACCATGCTCGATTAAAATGTCCAAATGTTTTTTGATCGTCGGGAAACTGGTCGAAAGAGTACGGCTCAGTTCCGGAATCGTGTGAAGCCGTTCAAATAAAAGTGCTTGCCGCACCAGGGTTAATAAATACGTGTTCATACCAGCCATCAGGCACCTTCCTTATACTTCTTAAAATATTTTAATAAGTACTCGGGTTGAGTGTAGCAAGCGAGGACACAAATGGCAAATGGTTTAAAAGATTTCTATACAAAAAATACGCCAAGGTAATCGATTTGATCGAAAACCTTGGCATATTTTCAACAGCGGGGTTTGTCATCTGCTCATGAAGGTCATGTCGTCGGGCAATGCAAGTCTTGTTAATAACGCGAGTTCTTCTTCCCGTTGTGTCGTATACGAACTGACGTCTCGAAGATCCGCATCGACATACGCCGGGTGGACCATGACCTCAATCGAATTGCTATCGAGTAGACGAAGTTCTTCCCATAGGTCACGATAAATCCCTTCGCCATAAAAACCGGTATACAGCGTGTCCGTCAACAGATAGTCCGGATGAGCGGCAAGCGTCGGGGCAAAACGGACAGGCACCCCGTAACGACGGGCCAACTCTAACACGACTTCCTGCAGCGGTTCCCACCCGTGAATATGGTGATGACTGTCGAGATGATGTAACGGCAGACCGGTTGCTAAAAAAGCTTCGATTTGTGCCGTCCATTCCGTCAAGACGTCTTCTTGAGAAGGGGGGACCTGTTCCGCATATTGGTTAGTAAAGCGGAAGTGACCGGACGCGTTCGTTAATGTCGTGGTCGTCGTCGTCAATGGACGTCCGTAAGACAAGACGAGGTGAATACCAACCTGTAACTGTGGAAAACGTTTTGCTTGTTGCACGGCATACGGGACGGCCCGTCCATTCATCATCAGCGTCGTCGCATGAACGATTCCGTTTTGATATGCCTGAATGATGCCGTCTGTCACACCACGTGTCAAACCAAAATCATCGGCATTAATGAAAATGTTCATAAGGCGTCACCCGCGGCATAATGGCGTTCAATGACGAAGTTCGTCTTGTCGCCTCTGAAATAGGAGCGGGAATATTCGATCGGCTCACCGTCCTTGTTTTCCGCGACGGTTTCAATATAAAAACAAGGCATGCCGAGTTCACAATCCAAATGGGCACTGATGCGTTCGTCTGCCAACGTGATTTCAAGTGATTCGGTCGTTTTGGCGACGGAGATCGCAAATGTCTCGCGGAGCGTCGTGTAGAGGGAATGTTCCGCTTGTTTTTTCGTGATGCCGGGCGCAATGTGCCAGGGGATATAGGAAATCTCATATTGGGTCGGTTCGTCATTGGCCCGGCGAATCCGCTCGATCCGTTGAATCGGATCATTCAGCGTGACATGCAATTTTGCGACGATGGCCGCATTTGCCGGAACGACTGTTAAATCGACGGCGGCGACATGACCCCGTTTGCCTTGGACGGCGAGCTGCTCGGTATAGGTGTTCGGTGTATCCGATAACGTTTGCCGTACTTTTTGATCGGCGACGAATGTCCCTTTGCCTTGCTGGCGAATCAGGTACCCTTCGAGCGTCAATTGGTTCAAGGCGGCGCGGACGGTCGTCCGGCTGACATCAAAATCTTCACAGAGCTCATATTCGGTCGGTAATTGTTGGCCGGCTTGATAGAGTCCGGATTTAATCCGTTCTAACAACTCTTCTTTGATATAGGAGTGTAACGATTGGTTGGTTTCCATGACGGACCTTCCTTCACGATTTTTCTTTTATTGTAGCGATAAAAGACAACTGAATGCAAATGTTATAACAAGTTATGAAAATTTGTATTAATACATTTGATATTTGTATTTACATTTGTTCTTTTTGTATGATACATTACAATCAAGAAAAAGAGAAAGCGTTTACAAACAGGAGGAGGTTTTTATCATGGGCATCAAAGTTGTCATTATCGGAGGTGGATCAAGTTATACACCTGAATTAATCGAAGGATTCATCAAACGGTATGAATCCCTTCCCGTTTCTGAAATCATCTTATGTGACATCGAATCCGGAACAGCCAAGTTAGCCATCATTACCCGACTTGCAGAGCGGATGATTCACCGGTCCGGTTTGCCGATTCGTGTCAGTTCAACATTAAATCGTCGTCATGCCCTGGAAGGAGCAGACTTCGTGTCGACGCAAATTCGCGTCGGAGGGTTGGAGGCACGGGCACTCGATGAACGGATTCCGTTGAAACACGGATTTATCGGTCAGGAAACGAATGGCGCGGGCGGGATTTTCAAAGCATTCCGGACGATCCCCGTCCTGCTCGAGCTGTCAAAAGAGATGCACGAAATCTGTCCCCATGCCTGGCTGATTAACTTTACGAATCCAGCAGGCATCGTGACGGAAGCGCTATTGAAGCACGGTCCGCACCAAAAAGTCATCGGCGTCTGCAACATTCCGTTTAACATGCGGAACTCGACGGCCGAAGTCTTACACGTCGATGTCCAGCGCGTCTCAATCGAGTTTATCGGTTTAAATCATTTCGTCTTTGGACGCCGGGTCTTTGTCGACGGAAGCGACCAGACAGAAGAGGTGATGCAGCGATTGATGACCAAACAACTCGATTTTTCACCCGCGAATATCGTCAGCCTCGGTTGGTCCGATGCCTTCTTGCAAGCCGTCAACATGTTGCCGAATCCGTACCACCAGTACTATTTCCAAACCACCGAGACGCTCGAGAAGGACCTCGCCGCCTACAACACGAATGGCACACGGGCCGAGATTGTCCAGGAAGTCGAACGGACATTGTTCGAAGCCTATCAGGATGAACAGTTGGATGAAAAACCAGCTGAACTCGAATTACGCGGTGGCGCGTATTACAGTGATGCCGCCTGTTCCTTGATGGATTCGATTCACAACAACCGGGGAGACGTTCAGACGGTCAACACGTTGAATCGAGGAGCGATTCCCGACTTACCGGTCGATGCCGTCATCGAAGTCAACGCCGTCATTACGAAAGAAGGTCCGCTCCCGATTGCGGTCGGACCATTACCATTATCCGTCAAAGGATTGATTGTGCAGATGAAGCAGATGGAAGAACTGACGATTCAAGCCGCGTTAAGCGGATCAACCAAAGACGCTTACTTAGCCTTTTTGATGAATCCGTTGATTCAAGATGAAAAGCGAGCGCAACCGCTACTTGAGGAGATGTTGCTTGCGCACGCAGCATGGTTACCACAATTTCAATCCAAGGAGGCGCAACGGACATGAATAAATTCATTGAAATCGCAGGAAGAATCGGGGCCCAACGCCATCTCGTCGCGATACGGGATGGATTCGTCGCCATTATGCCATTGATCATCGTCGGGTCGCTCGCGATACTGATCAATAACTTCCCCGCCATCGGCAGTCTTGATTTCGTCGGTTGGATGAACGGGTTGTTCGGGGAAGGAAACTGGCAAGGGTTAGGTGGGAATATTTGGAACGGATCGTTTGCGATTTTAGGATTGCTGGTGGCGTTTTCGATCGCTTACAGCCTGGCTAAAAGTTACGACGTCGACCCGTTGTCGGCAGGGTTGATTTCCGTCGCCTCCTATATCATTCTTGTCCCGGTCACGAAAGACTGGGGACTCAGTTTTGCCTGGCTCGGCGCGCAAGGACTATTCGTCGCTATCATTCTCTCTCTTTTGACGACCGAGCTGTTCCGCACCCTACTGAAGACACGGTTGACGATTTCGATGCCGGATGGTGTTCCGGATGGTGTCGTCCGCTCGTTCCAAGCCTTGATTCCGGCCACATTGATTTTGATTCTCGTCGGCGGATTCCAATTATTCATGACACTTGCCATTGAATCGAGCCTGTTTGAAATCATCTTCAACAGTATTCAAAAACCGTTACAAGGGTTTGGAGACACACTTCCGGCTGCGATTGCGATTGCCTTTTTAAATCATATCCTTTGGTTCTTCGGCTTGCATGGGACGAACATCATCGGAGCCGTCATCGAACCGATTTATCTGCCGTTGATTCAGCAGAACCTGGAAGCATTCCAGGCCGGGACTTCGGCTTACGACGTCCCGAATACGGTGACGAAACCTTTCCTCGACTCCTTCGTATTCATAGGGGGTTCCGGTACGACACTGGCTCTTCTCTTTGCCATTTTCTTTGTCATCCGTGAACAGAAAAATCATCCCTACCGCGAAGTCGCCAAGTTATCGACACCCGCTGGATTGTTTAATATCAACGAACCGGTGATTTTCGGCTTACCGATCGTCTTGAACCCGATCATGTTGATTCCATTCATCTTAGTGCCCGTCACATTGACGATCGTGTCCTATGTCGCGCTGTCGACCGGACTGGTGCCAAAAACCGTCGCGATTTTACCATGGACGACACCGCCTTTAATCAGCGGCTATCTCGTGACAGGCGGAAGTTGGCGTGGAATCGCACTGCAAGTCGTCAACTTGACGCTCGCGACAGCGATTTATGTCCCGTTCGTCGCAGCTGGCGTCCGAGCAATGAAAAAACAAACAGAAGGGAAGATGGCGAGCTGATGACAGAAGAACTGCAAATCCTATCGTTTACGATGATTCTTCATGCAGGCAATGCCCGTTCGGCAGCAATGGAATCCATTCAGGCTGCTAAAAAAGGAAACCTCTCGTTGGCACAAACCAAACTGGAAGAAGCCAATCAAGAAAGTCTACAGGCGCATCGTGCCCAAACGACCTTACTGCAGGACGAAGCGAAAGGTCTTGAGACGCCGTTATCGATTCTATTGATTCATGCGCAAGACCATTTGATGACAGCGATGACCGTCAGAGATTTAGCTGTCGAGATGGTCGAACTGTATACGCGACTCACACGACTGGAGGAAAAATCATGAACATTTTACTCGTTTGCTCGGCCGGCATGTCGACATCCATCTTAGTCCGGAAAATGCGTGAACAAGCTGAGGCACAAGCTCTTGATGTGACGATCGAAGCGATTCCCGAAAGTGAATTATCGCACCATCTGGATCAGACGGATGTGATTTTAATCGGACCACAAGTCCGGTATTTAGAAACGAAGATTCGCCAAGTAGCAGAACCAAAAGGGGTTCGCGTCGCGATCATCAATCAGATGGCGTATGGTCTGATGAAAGGGGACTTGGTCCTCGAACAGGCACAAGCACTACTGACTGAAGCATAATTTTAACGGCGTTAGCAATTAGACTGGGTTTGACCTACCTGTCGATTTGCTAACGTATTTTTTTGTGAAATAAACGCATTACAAATACGTATAGGTGAGTGCTTCAAGTTTGTTTGGAAATTAAAGCGAATAACGTTTAACTATTTCATCGTTCAACAAATCACCAGCGTCACGCATATCAATAAAGTAAGGTACCTGCCATTTTTGAGTTGCTATTGCTTGTTTACTAGTTGGTGTATCCCAGCTCGGATATACGCGCATCGCCATCTTCCCTTGTGTTGAATCAGATGCAAGGATATTTTGTTTAAGAAGCACTTCTTTTGGAAAAATAAATTGCCCGAATTCAGTATCATTTTTAAAAGTCGTGATGACTAATAAATCAGGGGCTTCGTCATATGGATAGGGCTGATTCTTATTGTTGTTGTCTTTTTCCCAAAAGACAACAAACTGTCCTAGTTTTGTAGGCGTTACATGTGCTACCCGAAAACGAACTGTTTTGGAAAATATTTTAAAAGTTCCAGCACCATAGTTCGAATTTTGTGGTTCTTCTTGTACCATATCTAGTGGTAAACGATTTGGTTCATAAATGATTTTATTTACATAATTCAATAGTTCAAAAAAATCCTGCACTTTTAAGTTCACCTCTAAATGGATTTGAGTAGTCTGTAGTTAGTATAGAGTTACATATCATGAATCATGTTTGAATTTATTATAAAATAACGTTTCAAGTATAAAAAAGATTATCGATGAGACAGTCTAAAACGAATTCAAAAAAAGAAATACCGACTTTCGGGCGGAGGTTTCCGGGACGATTGATGCTCTTTGTTGGAATGCGTTTTGCATTTTCATGCTGTCCTGTCGGAACTGTGAGGTGAAAGCGATTCTTAAAAAGCGACATAAAAAGGTTGTTCTTCTTCGTTTAAGATGTTCATGATTCTTTCCATTAAATATGTTCATTTTTATAGCAAATGAACATATTTAACAGGAAAATGAACTTATTAAACATAGTCAAAAACGCTAAACATACTCAAAATCAATCAAAATGAGTATGTTTAGCGATAAATGAGTTAATTAATAAGTGAAATTCCTTTGACTCGTTACCGTTCATATTCACGAAGTTTGTCCTCTGAAATCCGCAACCGTCTGTGCATATTATAAAAAATCGGCAAAAACGCTACTGTAACAATCAGTAAAATTCCCATATCCATCCTCCTATTTGTTGCTAAATAGCCAAGAAATAAAATAAGTTCAAAAATATTATTTCATAATTTTGACTATTTTTACAAGTTCTCCTTTTAAGTGAAGTTCTTTAATTCATAACCGAGCAAATTTTATAAAATCGGTGACAATAGCCGCGAGATACTCTCCTTAAAGCGGATCATCCGTGGACGGGCGGCGTATTTTTCCCGGGTCAGCAAGGTACTGTCGGCAACGTCGGACAAAAAGAGCAGTTCCAGTTCTTCCGCAATCGTCGCATCGTACAAAATCGCATTCATTTCGAAGTTCAACCGGAAACTCCGGGCATCGATGTTCGTCGTTCCGACCGAGGCGATTTTCCCGTCGACGACAATTGTCTTCGCATGCATGAAGCCGATCTCATACGTGTAGACTTCGGCCCCGTGTTGAATCAATTCGCCGACCGCCGCATACGTCGCCCAGTAGACAAAGGGATGATCCGGCTGGTTCGGAATCATGATTTTGAGGGAGACACCGGAAGCTAAGGCAATCCGGCAGGCATCCATGAAGCTGGCATCGGGAATAAAGTAGGGTGATTGGATGTAGATCGATTTTTCTGCCGTATGAATCATCTGAATCAGCATGTTTTTCAAGTATTCCGTTTCCGACGTTGGACCGGACGTCACGATTTGAACCGGTACCTGATCGGTCGCAACTTCAAGCGGTGGAATCGGGGCGGTCGACCAGTCCGTCCGCTCGTTGCTTGCGGCGTCCCAGTCCTGTTCAAAATGAAATTCGAGTTCTTCGACGACAGGTCCAAGAACACGGAGGTGTGTATCACGCCAGTAGCCGAAATGTTCGTCTTCTCCGAGGTATTCCGATCCGACGTTAAAACCGCCGATATACCCGATTTGCCGGTCAATCGTACAGAGTTTCCGGTGATTCCGGTTGTTGATCCGCAGGTTTAAGATACCGAGCGGCGAAGAGAAGAAGGAACGGACTTCACCGCTGTCTTGTTTGAACGCCGCGAAGTCCTTCGCTTTTAGTTTCCACGAGCCGACAGCATCATACAGAATCCGGACTTTGACGCCACGTTTTGCCTGTTCGAACAAAGCGTTCAGTAGCCGATCGCCGAGCGGATCGCGTTTTAAAATGAAGTATTGAATGTTGATTTCGACTTGGGCGCTCTGTATGTCAGCAAGCAACGTATCAAATTTTTGATGACCGTCGAACAGCGTCCGGACATCGGTCGCTTCCGTCAACAGGGCTCCTGACGAGCGGTTCGCTTGAATCAACTTCCGATACGGGTAAAGAGTTGCTTCGCGGGAGACTTCGTTGTTCGCTTGTGCCACAAGCTCTTCTTCGCGCGCCAATCGGCGTGCTTCCGGGACATGATAAAACGTCTCTTGTTTCAACGACCGGCCAAACAATAAGTAAATCAAAAAGCCGATGACGGGTAAGAAAAAGAGAATCATCAGCCAGGCCCAGGTGGCACTGACGTCACGCCGTTCGAAAAACAGGATGGCGATTGCCGCAGCAACGTTGGCAAACAGGACAACATAGAGCAAAACCGGCAAGATTAGGGTATAGTCCATCAATACGAACACCTCGTTTTCAGAAAGAATGACTTCGATGGGAGGGAAGGCAGCATGTTGTCGGAATGGATCCGGTTCATCTCGAGTATCTTGTTCATCCCGATTTCGGATGATTTGTTGGTCATCCGCCAAATCAGCAGCTGGTTACGCCAGGATCAAGCACTCATCCTGATTTTTTTATCCGTCTGGTCCGCCTGTTTCGTGTGTTTTAATCTGTTTTACGGCATTCCCCGTATTTTTCGCGAACTTCCCTTCTTTCAAAAGTTATTGACCAATAAACATCTTGCGAAAGCCGAAGTGATTCTGCAGGAGAAAGGAACGGTCGCCATCGCCATGTCGTTTTTCCTGCCGGGTGTCCGGCGTCCGATTCATTATATGGCAGGACTGCTCGCCTATCCGTTTCGCCCCTACGTGCTCGTGACGTTTGCCGGAACCGGCGTCTATGCGTTGCTGTGGACGATTCTCGTTAACCGGCTCGGTGCCTATGGTCTGTTGAACCGCTTTTCGACATGGTGGGCGACCCATGGCGGTGTCATCTTGTTGCCGGGACTACTAATCCTGTCTTGCTTGTTAGGTTGGATCTTCCGGGACACGATCCGGAACTGGTTTGTCCGTCCGTAACGCCATTTTACGGAGTTGTGCGAGTTTAATGATGTTGAGCACCGTGACCTTCGCGACGGCGTAAAACGGGACGGCCAGCAACATACCGAGAATTCCCGCCAGTTGACCGGCAACGAGCAGGACGACCGTAATCGTAATCGGATGCACTTTCAAGGATTTTCCCTGAACGAGCGGGGAGATGACATTGGCATCAAGTTGCTGGACGATCGTGATGCCGATGATGACATATAAGCCTTTGATTGGTTCATCCAAGAAGCCGATCAAGACAGCCGGCGCAGCGCCAAGGAACGGTCCAAGGTACGGAATGATATTCGTCGCGAAGATGAACAGACCAAGCGGTAAGAAGTACGGGACATCAAGCCACCATAGGACGAGTGTCGCGAGACTCCCGACGAATGTACAGACGATCAATTGCGCCCGGACGTAAGAGCGGATCGTCCCGTTCATGTCTTTTAGAATCAGCAGGGCTTCCTTGCGGTAACTGATCGGGATGAACTGGACAAGCGCATTCGGTAATTTTTTTCCGTCGACCAACATGAAGACGTATAAAAAAAGTGCGATGAATAACGTGAAAACGGTCGAGGCAATCAACTGAATCAGCCAAAGCACAGAGCCGGCAATCGAGGAAAAGACGTTCCCGAGGAGTGCAGTCGCGCTTTTCATCGAGCTGTCGACGGTTGAAAACTGATTGTCGAGCGACGGAATCGACGTCCCATACTTGGCATATAGCGACAGCGATTGGCGGTAGAGCCGTTCAGCAAAACCGGGTACGGCACTGATGAAGGCAAAAAGCTGTTTCGTGATCAGCGGGAATAAGGTCAAGAGAAATAAAATGACAAGGGCCAATAACAAAAGCAAGACGATAAAAATCGCCAGTTTGCGCGACCGGAGACGACGTTCGAGTGAATCGACGAAACCAACGGAGAGGTAAAATAAAATTCCGGCGATGATGAACGGGGTGAAAATCGTCGTAAACAGGACGAGTAACGGATAAAAAAGAAAGTCGACCTGTCGCGCCATATAAATGATGCCGAGAACGAGTAGGATGAACAGACCGATACGAAAGGAACGATTGGAAATCAATCCGGACAAGAGTATCTCCTCCCTCGAAAATGAACCATATGCTGTATCCTTTCCCCGAAACTGCTGTAAATAGCGTGAAAATTCTGAAAGATATGTGCTTTTTCACATTTAATTGTTATTTGCTTCAAAAAAGGGGTAATCATAAATTAACTTCGATTCATTGTTCAGAGATGTGTCATGCCGTCATCGTTCAGTAAACCTGAAGGCCACTTCCGTTAAGGGAGGTGAAGCGGTTGGCGCAAGTGAAAGATCCGGTCATCGAAGACCGGTTGTTGCAACATTCCATCTTTAGTTCTCTTTTCTTATCGGTGTTTGGCATTGCCGCCGGATTCCTTCTTTCTTCCTCCTTTGTTCTGTTTGACGGACTTTATGCTTTGTTGAGTGTCGTCTTAAGTGTTTTTTCGCTTCGAGGTGGTCGGTTCATCACCGTCAAGGATGATGTCCACTTCCCGTTTGGCAAAGAATCATTGGAACCCATTCTTGTTTTCTTTCAATATCTCATCGTCTTTCTCCTACTTATTTACGCATTTGTCGCTGCCATCGACACCATTCGGTCGGGTGGTGATCCGGTCGAACTGGGATTTGTCATCGGCTATCTGACGATCAGTGCCTTGATTGCGCTTATCGTGTACCGCCATCTGAAGCAACTCAACCGGTCCGCACGCTCGATTTTAGCGACAGCGGAAGTTGAACAATGGCGTCTGACCGTCATCATGGGCGTCGGTGCAGTCGTCGGTTACGGAATCGCCGGAATGGCAACTTGGTTGTCTTTTGAAAACGTCGCCCGTTACGTCGATCCGGTCATGCTGATGCTGATCGTCTTGTTTTTGATCCGTTATCCGGTCAAGGAGATGGTTCAAGCGATGCGGGAAATGTTAGGGATGTCGACAAGTGAACGGTTGATGATCGACATCAAACAGAGTGTCGCTACAATCGTCGATGAATACGAAGTTGATGATATGTACCTCCGGATTTCCAAGACAGGCAGTCTGATGTTCATCGAAATTGATTTGATTGTCCCGAAAAATTATCGCTATGACTCGATCATCGAACAAGATTTGATTCGTGAACAGATTGATGTGGCGCTTGATTGGTTGCCGCAAACGAAATGGCTGACCGTTGCTTTTACCGCTAACCGCAAATGGGCGGAGTGAATGGGAGGGAATCGAATGTCAACAACACGACTGATCCAGACATTTCAGGAGCTCGTGCAAATCGATTCAGAATCGTATGCGGAAGGTCCGTTTCAACAGGAACTGATGAAGCGGTTCCAAACGCTTGGTCTGACGATCCTCGAGGACGCGACGAAAGAACAGACGGGACTCGGTGCGAACAATTTCATTGCCCGGTTGGATGGTGATCCGTCAATTGAACCGGTCTTTTTTTCGTCACATATGGATACGGTCTCACCGGGACGGGGCATTCGTCCGCAGGAACAAGACGGACGGATCGCGTCTGATCAGACGACGATTTTAGGCGCGGATGATAAGGCGGGCATCGCCATCATGCTGGAACTGATTCAACGCCTGCAGGAACAGCAGATTCCGCACGGGTCCATCGAATTCATCCTGACAGCCGGCGAGGAAGTCGGGTTGCTTGGAGCGAAGGCAGTCGACATGTCGACCTTACAGGCGACGTATGGATACGTCCTCGATAACGGGGGACCGGTCGGCGGCATCATCACGACGAGCCCGTCGATGTATCGCTTGGATATCCGTCTGACCGGTCGCGCTGCCCATGCCGGACTTGAGCCGGAAAAAGGGATTTCGGCGATTGAAGTCGCGGCCCAAGCGATCAGCCGGATGAAACTGGGGCGCATTGATCACGAAACGACGGCGAACATTGGTCAGATAAAAGGGGGGACGGCGATGAATGTCGTCATGGAACACCTCGAGCTCGTCGCGGAAGTCCGTTCCTTTGATCACCAAAAGTGTCTCGATCAAGTCAAGGAGATGGAAACGATTCTGACCGAGGAGGTGACACGATACGGCGCGACACTCGATTTCAAGGCAGTCCCATTGATCACCGGGTATCAATTCGAAGAGTCCCATCCGTTGCTGGTGCATGCAGAACGGTGTTTGGAAGGACTGGGACGTCCCGTCCGTTTTGAACGAAGTGGCGGCGGGACGGATGCCAACGTCTTTAACGAAAAGGGAAAAGTTGTCGTCAACGTCGCGATTGGCTACGAAGAAATTCACACCGTCCACGAATATATCCCGATTGCTGAATTTGAACAGGCCGTGCTGTTTGCAGAAGCGCTTGTCCGGCAGATGCCTTTCTTCCCGAATCCGTCAACGTAAGGGGGAAGAACGATGAAGCTGTTTCGTGAAACCGTGTTCATTATTTTAGCGATTTTTGTTCTCGCCGCCGGGATCAATTTGTTTTTAGGTCCACACCATGTCGCAGCGGGTGGCGTGACCGGGATCGGGATTCTGCTCGAAGAAGTGCTTGGGATTGACCGCTCCATCGTCGTACTGGTGTTGAACGTGTTGATGTTACTATTTGCGTTTATCTTTTTAGGTAAGGAAGTGTTCTTGAAATCAGTCCTTGGCAGTCTGATGTTGCCGCTTGCCCTCGGTATCATCCCGGAGACGATGATTATGTCGGACCGGTTCTTTTCCGTCGCCTTTGGCAGTGTCCTCTTTGCAATCGGCGTCGCGACGCTTTACTGGTTTGGTGCGTCAAGTGGCGGGACAACGATTCCGCCGCTGATTTTCCACAAATACTTTAAGCTGAACACGTCCGTCGGTTACTTTTTGACGGATGCGACGATTGTTGTCTTCAACATCTTTGTGTTTGGTCTGGAAGAATTTTTGTTTGCCGTCGCCTCGATTGTCATCACGACGTTTGTGATGGGGTATATCGAAATCGGATTGGAACGCAAAAAAGCGATCTTCGTCACAAGTGAGTTGCATACGGACGAGATCCGAAACTATCTGCTGACGTCGCTCGACCGGGGAATGACAATTTTTACAGTCGAAGGCGGGTACTCGGGCGAACAGAAAAAAATGCTGATGGTTATCATGAAACGTTCTGAATACGCAGGGGTCATCCGGGCGATTCACCAGATTGACCGGCATTCCTTCATCATCGTCTACAATGTCGCCGATGTTCATGGTCTCGGGTTTAGCTACCAACCGGTCGTCTAAAAGGGAGGAAACCGTATGCAACCGATTATCGCCTTTACGATTATCATGCTCATCTGGACGGTCAGTGATTATATCTCGAAAAAAACGAAGGCCTTATTATCTTCCTTGTTTGTTGCTTCCATCATTTTCTTGATCGGCTTCAAGACCAACCTGTTTCCGGAAGACCTCTTGCCGACGTCGTCCTTACTACCACTCGGACAAACCGTCGTCGGGATGATCATCGTCCATCTCGGAACGCTCATCAGTCTCGATGAATTTAAACGGCAGTGGAAAACGTTTCTGATCGGGGTATCAGCGGTGATCGGGATCAGTGTGTTGCTCTTTACGATCGGTCGGCTGTTCCTCGATACGAACTATGTCCTCAGCGCGATTGCCGCGGTCAGCGGCGGAACGATTTCCGTCATCATCGTTCAGGAACAAGCGTTGAACGCCGGATTGATCTCGGTCGCTGTCTTTCCGGTCTTGATCGCGGCGTTGCAAGGCTTGATTGGTTTTCCGCTGACGTCGGTCATCCTACGCAAGGAAGCATTACGGATCCGGGATGGCGTCCGGGATGGCAGCATCACGAAAAAAGCCGCCCTTGATCCGGCGGAATCAGCGGAAAAACAAACGATTTTGCCGGAGCCGTTCCAAACGACGGCCGGAACGTTGTTTGTCGTCGGTGTCGTCGTCATCGTCTCGTCGTTCCTGAGCGGCTTGACGAATGGCTGGCTCAATACGTTTGTCATCGCCTTGTTACTCGGGATTGCCTTACGGGCGACCGGCGTCTTGAAACCAAACGTCTTGAACGGAATTGATGCGTATGGTTTGATGATGCTCGCGATTCTATTGATCATCTTCGGACCACTCGCAACCACGTCATTTGCGGATCTCGTCGAACTGTTTGTGCCACTGTTGATCGCCTTCATCCTTGGTGTACTCGGGATCGTGTTGTTCGCGATGCTTGCCGGGAAATTCCTCGGTTATTCGTACCCGATGGCGATCGCAATCGGTTTGACGTCACTATATGGTTTTCCAGGTACATTGATTCTCAGTCAAGAAGCGGCTAAAAATATCGGGGAGACGGAAGACGAGGTCCAGATCATCGAAGACGAAATTTTACCAAAGATGGTCGTTGCCGGCTTCTCGACGGTCACGATCACATCCGTTTTCATCACCGGTATTTTAGCGTCATTCATCTACTAACAGGAGGTTATTCAGATGGGTCTAGGAGAAGATATCAAACGGTTAAAGGGATTTGATGGTTCGACACACGTGCTGTCCGTCTATCTCAGTACGGCACCGGATAAACGGAACCAGTGGGAAACGATTTTACGGAATGAGAAAAAACGCCTTTTGATGGAGCAGGAGAATAAAAAAGATGTTGAATCGGCTTTTACGAAACTCGAACAAGCAATCAATAACGAGCGGACGAGTTTACTGCGCAGCATCGTTACTTTTGTTTCGAGCGATGATTCATTGCATGAAGTCTATTTCCTGCAACTCGATGTGACGGATGAAATCACTTATCATCCAAAACCAAATCTCAATCAGCTCGAAGTGCTCGATCAACAGTTCCCACGAACCGGTATCGTGTTGACGAACCTTGATTCGGCAACCGTCCTTGACGTCCGGTTGGGTGAGGTCGACGCGACCCATGACTACGAACTGGATCTCGATACCGGACAATGGCGGCGTTATCAAGGACGAAGCAGCCGGAGTGGGGCTTCAAGCAGCAGTCAAACCGATGATTTCCGGGACCGGGTCGAAAAACAGGCGGAACGGTTTTACCGGGAACTGTCCGGTGAGGTCGAAAAACTGAACCGGTCGCTCGGTTGGGAACAGATCATCGTCATCGGTGAACGCTCGCAAGCGAACTTCCTCGAACAGGCGTTAACGACAAAACCAAAAGAAGTCATTCATAAAAATTTGTCGCAATCGAGCCATCAACAGATTCTTAAGCAGGTATTTTGAGTGTAAACGTCTAAAGTATAGCTTTAGACGTACATAGGGAGTGACGAAACATGTTCATGCAGCACATCACGGACCAACTGAGTCTGAAATTAATCGAACGTCAGGACGCCGATGTGCTCTACGCCTTGATCGACGCCAACCGGGAACACTTACGGGAATGGCTCGGCTGGGTCGACGCGGCGACCGGACCGGACGTATACCGGGATGAGATCATTCCGGCGTGGTTAACGGACTATGCGAACGGAAACGGATTTGCCTGCGGGATTTACTTTGAAGGAGAACTCGTCGGGACGATTGCCTTACACGAAATCAATCAGAAGTTACGCCAAACCTCGATCGGGTATTATTTGACCGGGAACGGGCGCGGGCAAGGGTTGATGACGACCGTCGTCGCTTTCATCACCAACTATTGTTTTACGACGCTCGACTTGAACCGGGTCATCATCGAATGTGCGGTCGGCAACACCCGGAGCCGAATGATTCCGGAACGCCTCGGGTATCAGCAGGAAGGAATCCTCCGGGATGCGGAGAAGTTATACGGGGCGTATCATGATATTGCGGTTTACGCGATGCTTGCACGGGACTGGTCAGATGTTTTGGTATCGGATCGACACACGAGCCACCGCTCGAACTGACGTGAAAGGGAGAGGGACGATGGTTAAATTTGAAAAAATGTCGGAAACGGCCTACGCAGCGTATTTACCGGAAGCCATCAAAGAATATGCCGAAGAGAAAATCAAGGCAGGAACATGGGCAGAAGTGGAGGCCGTTGACCGCTCGACAGCGGAGTACGGGCAACTATTGCCGGATGGGATTCAAACGAAACAGCATTATCTGTTTTCGATTTTGGACGACGCTGAACAGACACCCGTCGGTATGATCTGGTTTCAAGTAAGCGAATCGACGCATGGGCGGACGGCCTTTATCTTTGATTTCAACATCGAAGAGGGTCATCAAGGAAAAGGCTATGGACGGCAAGCGATCGAGATGCTCGAACAGATCGCACGACGGATGAACATCAAAAAAATCAAATTACATGTCTTCGCGCACAACGCCCGTGCGATTCATCTCTACGAAACGACAGGATTCATTACGACGGATTTACATATGACCAAAACATTGAACTGACAAACAAACACCTCTGCGATCCGTTTTCCGGACCAGTAGAGGTGTTTTACTGTCTTCAGCGCCATGTCTGAAGGGTATTCGCGAACTGGATATCGGTCTCGATTTCGCCGTGGACGTGCGTCGAGGTAAAGTCGTTACCGGCCAGCCAGTCTTTAAAGTCAAACTCAACCGGTTCCTGATCACCGCCAAGGGCGAACCAGACTTTCATGTCGGACGGGAAATAGGCCGACGTATGGATCGTACCTGCCCAGTGACTGTACAAGTCGGAAAAGACACCTTTATCGGAGTCGTTCAGTAGCCGGAACGCCGATTCCGCATCCTGGATCAGATGCTGGTGGGTCTTCAGTTCCATCATCCGTCGTTTCGAGTCGTCGAGATGGAAACGATTTTCGTGTTGCAATAAATCAAAGTGATTCGTACAGATGTTCGTCTCGCGGACTTCGATGTCCCGTGCCGTGGCTTCGATGACGAATGAACGGTTCGATTGGTCGTGGACGACATAACTGAACGAACCCCGGTGCGGCATCTCTTTGACAAGTGATATCGCGTCTTCGACCGACGTACATGTCTCGAGGATGATGCGCCCGATCATGAAACTGACGAAGCCGTCTCCCGGACGACGGCGGTTGATGAAGTTATAGCCCATCGCGAGACCATGTTCGTTCATCCCGTCCATCCGTCCGGTGACGCGGGACGCTGGTCCGATAATGGCGGAACCGCCGTCCGTCGGTTGGAAGACGGAAAACCGTCCGTCGTATGTCATCGGGTGATAATCGTAGTTTCGGACGAGGAAATTATCGCCGGTCATGATCGAACAGCCACTTTTCGGTCCTTCGACCCGGTAGTGACCAAAATGGAGCAACGTATCGGCGAGGGATAATTCGAGTTCGTCCTGTAAGCCGAGTAATTCGTCCCAGATGTGGGGGGCATATCGCAAAAACATCTCTTTTGTCTCGACAGGATCGACCTGAAAACGTGGAACACGAATCTTCCAATTGTCTTCGCGGTTATGAAGCAGTTCGTTCCGTTTGACGTAACGGCCTTGTTCGCGACCCAACTCGTAATGGGTCCCACGGAACTGTGTGATTTCGTTTGACACAGACTGCACAGCTTTCACTCCTTTGGTTTCTGTATGATTCTGATTATATCGAAATGGACATCGACTGTCGTAACCAAGAGCTTGGAGCAACACATTGCTCATACCAATCATGAAAAAACACTGAATAATTTGAATAAGTTACCGATAAAGGAGGTGGAGGGATGAGAAGATGAAAAATTTAACGGTACGAAAAAAGATTCAACTGTTGATCGCGACAGCGATCATCGCCATGATTTTACTGGCAAGCGCCGGGCTTTATTTCTTGAATCAGATGTCAAAGGCGTCGGAAGCGATGTATCAGGAAAATCTGTTGCCGGTCCAGGAAGTTGCTCAAATCCGGATCGATACGCGGGCACTCGACTCGTTTCTGGTCGAAATGATTCTAACGACGGATCCGAAACGCATCGAAGAATTGGGAGGCGAAATTGATACACGTCAAGCCCAAATCCGGTCGTCTCTAGATACATACGAACGTACGGCTAAGCTGACGGAACAATCAAGCAAACAATTGGCAATCTTAAAGGATAATGTACTGGCCTATGATAATGGGATGAGTATGGTTCAAGACTTTGCCTCACGAAATGAAAATGAAGATGCCTATAAGAGTTATTCAGAGAACCTGGAGCAAGTTCGGGAGAACGTCGCGAACTCGGCGAAAAGTTTGATGAAGACGATGACGAAACAAGCAAAAGACATCAATGCGTTGAACCAGCAGGAACAACAAACGGCGTTTTACATCATGCTTGGGATTTTTGTCATCGCCCTGTTATTGTTCGTAAGTCTCGCACTTTACATCACGCGTCTGATCACACAACCGATTCGTTCACTCCAAGGCTGGATGAAACAATCCGGTGAAGGTGATTTGACTGTTCGCGGCGATTACGTGTCGAAAGACGAGCTTGGTCAATTGACGACATCCTTCAACACGATGACGGAACAATTACATGGAGTCATCATCGAGATGACGGATACGTCACAACATGTCGCGACAGCATCGGACGAATTGAGTACGAATGCGGAAGCGACGACCAAAGCAACAGAAATGGTCGCTGTGACGATGGAAGAGATCGCAAGTGGTGCAAGTCAACAGTTAAACCAAGTCTCGGGTGCATCACGGACCGTTCAGGACTTGACGGCAGGCGTCAGCCAAGTCGCCGGAAACGCCCAACAGATGACGGACGCGACGAGTGACGCGATGAGTAAAGTCACCCACGGCGGACAAGTCGTCAGTCAGCTTGGTCAGCAGATGGAACGGATCAACACCGACTTCACGGAACTGGGGCAAGTCATCGTCGGCCTCGGAAACCGGTCGCAAGAAATCGGTCAGATCACGGACTCGATCACGGGCATTGCCGCACAGACGAATCTATTAGCGCTGAATGCCGCCATCGAAGCGGCCCGGGCCGGTGAACAAGGACGCGGATTTGCCGTTGTCGCAGCGGAAGTCAAGACGCTTGCGGAACAGTCGGCCCTTGCTGCGAAACAAATCGAAAGCTTGATTCAAGTCATCCAGCGCGAAACGGAACAATCCGTTGTCTCGATGGAAAAGGTGACGGCACAGATGACGAACGGCATTCAAGTCGCCGGGGAAGCCAGTGCGTCGTTCAATGCGATCGAACAGTCAATCGGGGAAGTGACCGGACAGGTCGAAGAAGTCTCCGGTGCCGTTCAGGAAATGGCGGCCGGCAGTGAACAGATTGCTGCCGTCATGCGTGAGATTCAATCAGTTACGGAAGGTACTGCTGCCGGGACGGAAAACATCTCCGCTTCGACGGAAGAACAGATGGCCTCGATGGAAGAAATTTCATCTGCTTCGCAATCGCTTGCGACGATGGCCGACGATTTAAAACGGTTATCGAGCCGCTTTCAAGTGTAAGGAGTCAGACAGGTATCCCCAGCGGATACCTGTTTTTTTATGGAAAAAGCAGGGGTTTTTAAGACGAAACCGTAATATATAGCAATAGTGAAAAGGAGGTTATCGACATGGGACCATATGAAATCATTGAAGCCATGATGTTGTTCGCTGTCGTGATTCCAATCATCGTGTTGGGCATGAAATTAAAAACGAAATCGAGAGGACTCGTCCTGACGTTTAGCCTGGCTGGTGTCATCTGTATCGCGTATGGAGCTTACCTGATGATCTATCCGTATTATCTTGATCAACGAAGTGCGAGCAATGCTGAGCAGGTCGAGATGTATCTCGAGAAGAACTATCCGGGTGAACGTTGGACGACAATGACTGTTCCTTATTGGGAAGAACAATATAAGCATCTCAATCCGTATAAAATCGACGTCGTCTTTGCCAATGAACCGGATGCCGTATATACATACGCTGTAAATGATAAAGAAAACGTGGAGTTCGTCGGATTTTCAACCAAAAATGATCAAGATAGTTTTAAGCACTTGGAGGAAAACCAGTCATCAACGGAAAAAACAGTCCCGCCTGATGGCGAAACTGTTTCAGAAGTTCAGTCAAGACGTTAACGTCTTTCCTTTTTGCGATGACATGGTCGACATCGTTTTGACAGCGAAGAAGGCGATCAAACCGAACCCGACTTTGTTCGTCAAATCGGCAAAGTTGTAGATCAGTTCACGGACGAGCTGGATTTCGACCCCCGGCGCAAACAACGTGACGGCATAGCCAATCGGATAAATCGCCCAACCGATCAGGATGAACAACCGCATCTTCAACAGCGCATCACGAATCGGCGCCGGTTTGTTTTCAGCAGCTTTCGTGACGTTCGTAAACAGCAGATAGATGATATAAATCCAGGCGAGACAACCGATCAGATACGACCATAATCCGAGTTGTGTGAAACCGCCGGCGATGTTGATCGACGATTCCCCGATATAGCCCCCGACGATCATGATGATGTCGGCGATGATCAGTTTCGTTAACAACGAACGGCCAAGCCGACCTTTCAGACCAAGCAGCAAGGGAAACTTGACGAGCAACAGCGGCGTCGTGACGAGCCAGTCGATGTAGCGGATTTCTGTTGGGAAACCATCGATTTCCGATAACAGACCGGACGTTCCGACGGCGTCCTTCATGAAATAATAATGGATGGCAGCGACAAAGGTGACGAGTGCGGCGACGGTGGCGGTGGATCGGTATTCCGGTGCAAGGGAATTCCGTTCGACTAAAAAGTAGAGTGTCCCAGCGGCCATTCCGACGAAACCGACCCAAAACATATACTGCGTGGCAAGGACGAGTAAATTGACTTCTTCCATGAACATTCACTCCTTCATCACACAAAACACGCGCTTCTATATGTTTAGTATAGAGCGATGGACGCAAGAACAAGTTGTCTCAATCGTTAGCAAATGTGCCGATTCCTGTTCAAAAGACACAAGTTAGACGTAAATTTTGAAGCATTCAAGACGAAAAAATCCAACACAGTAACTGGAGGAATACCAATGACTTTTCCCGCTTTAGACACGACACGTTTACGGCTCATTGAGGTAATGCCCGAGCACGCGCCAGCCATTTTCCACATCTTGTCGAATGAAGACGTCACCCGCTTTTACGGGATGGATCCGTTACGTGAAACATCCGATGCCTTGAACATCATTGACTCGTTTAAACAGACGTATGACAGCGGTCAAGGAATCCGCTGGGGTATGGTCATCCGGGAAGCGGGTACGTTCATCGGGACGCTTGGTCTAAATCATCTCAGTCTGTACAGTAAAAAGGCGGAAATCGGCTTTGAGCTTGACCCTGCTCACTGGCGGTATGGCTATGCAGCAGAAGCGATTCAAGCTGTTTTGGAATATGCGTTTGAGACACTTGCATTACACCGCATGGGTGCGGTGACGTTTCTACAAAATCGAGCTTCGATCGAGCTGCTGACTCGGCTTGGATTTGAAGAAGAAGGGGTGTTGCGCGGCTATCTCTATCAGGGGGAGACGTCGCACGACGGGCGGATTTTTTCTTTATTGCAACCCGACTGGGCCATGCTGATTCAACAAGGAGACACCGGACATGTTTCGTAATTCAAATGGCAGTACCCAAGTCTGGCTGAATGATCTCGGTGTCTGTCTGTTTGTCTTGATTGGTTTGACGCTTGCGACGCATCCGGTCTCAATCACGGCATCAGGACGTTTGATGTATGATGAATCGATTTGGTTAAGTACGGATGAGTTGAGCGACTTCATCAATTTTTTCTTTCCCGTGTTCATCCTGTACTTTTTGATCGTCAATCAACTGTATCCACGCTTTTTCAAGCGACAAGCCCCCAAAAAACTTGAATAACAAAGAGGTTATATAATACAATCGTTATATAAACAGCGAAGGAGGCAAACTATGACACGACCAGTCATCTATTTTCTTTGTACAGGAAACTCATGTCGGAGCCAACTTGCGGAAGGGTTTGCGAAACAGTATTTGCCGGACTGGGACGTCTATTCAGCCGGGATTGAACAACATGGCTTGAATCCGAAAGCCGTCCGGGCGATGCAGGAACAGGACATTGATATTTCCGAGCAAACGTCCGATTTGATTGATCTGGATCTCTTAAAGCGGGCAACAATCGTCGTGACGTTGTGTGGGGATGCGCGTGATAATTGTCCTGTCATTCCTCCGCATGTCCGCCAAGAACATTGGGGATTCGATGATCCGGCACGCGCGACTGGGACGGAAGCCGAACAATGGGCTGTTTTCCAACGTGTCCGTGATCAGATCGGGGAACGAATTCAACGGTTTGCCAAAGAAGACGCAAGTAACTGAAATTGAAAGGAGGATCATCTATGATCGAGACAACGAACCGTGTCGACGAGATGAGTCAGTTCTTAAAACTGCTCAGCGATGGCACACGTCTTGAAATTTTACGACGATTGCACGTCCGGGAACATTGTGTTTGTGATTTTGTTGAGATGTTTGATATCTCACAACCCGCCGTCAGTCGCCACTTGAAACTATTACGCCAGTCGCAGATCATCCTGGAGCGGCGTGAACGGCAATGGATTCATTTTCGAATCAATCCGGATCATCCGCAGCATGACTTACTGCTGACGATTTTGAACGCAATGGAATTGCCGGCGATTCCGAACAAAAGTTGCTGAGAGGTTATTTAGCAATGGGGGACAGTTTCCCTTGCATCCCACATAACAATAAGGTTATATTATATATAACGAATTGGTTATATAAAGAGAAGGAGCTGATTGAAGATGAAGGAAATTGAGATTTATGATCCGGCGATGTGTTGCCCGACCGGTTTATGCGGACCTTCGATTGATCCGGAACTGACCCGGATGGCGACGGTCGTCCATGCCTTGAAACAACAGGGGTATCCGATTAAACGGTTTAATTTAGCGAATGAGCCGGCTGCGTTCGTCTTGAATTCATTGATCAAGGAAGCGATCACGGACGGAGTCGACATTTTGCCGATCACGCTTGTGGATGGTGCAATCGTCCGTCGCCGCGGCTACTTGTCGAATGCGGAAATCGCGGAGTTGACAGGATTAGAAGAAAAAAGTTTTGCAGTCGTTGATGGTCAAAAACCGAAAGTTCGCCTGACTCTAAAATAAGGACGTGACGAAGATGGAACCGTTAACTCTGGAAGGCCTACAATTGACCCGTTACTTGTTTTTGACCGGAAAAGGCGGCGTCGGCAAGACGTCGACCGCATCCCTTCTCGCGATCGAACTGGCGGACCTCGGGAAACACGTACTGCTTGTCTCGACGGATCCGGCAAGCAATCTCCAGGATGTCTTTAAGATGGAACTGACAGAAGAACCGGCTGCTGTTCCCGGGGTCGAGCACCTGTTCGTCGCAAACTTCGACCCGGAACAAGCGGCAGCGGATTATAAGGAAGCGGTCGTCGGACCGTACCGGGGGATTTTGCCGGATACGGCCGTCCGGTCGATGGAAGAACAATTGTCCGGTGCCTGTACCGTCGAAATCGCCGCCTTTGATCAATTTACCGGATTGTTGGCAGCACCTGACGCCAAACAGACATACGATCATATCATTTTTGATACGGCACCGACGGGACATACGTTACGCTTGCTCAGTCTGCCAAATGCTTGGAACGTCTACCTCGATGAGAACACGACCGGCACGTCTTGTCTCGGTCCGCTGGCAGGGTTGACGGAGAAGAAGTCACAGTATAAAGAAGCGACAGAGCTGCTGGCCGATCCGGCAGAGACGACCTTAATTCTGGTCGCCCGGGCGGAGTCATCCACATTGACGGAAGCAGCCCACGCCTATCAGGAACTGCGTACGCTCGGGATTCAAAATGCCCGTTTGATTGTCAACGGCATATTGCCGGTGACAACGAGTCACGATACGTATTACCAGGCCTTTTTGCATCGTCAGCAAGCAGCGCTTGCGACGTTACCGGATGTTTTTTTACGAGAAGTCCCGTTGTTTAGTTTACCTTATGCGCCAACAAGTTTGATTGGTGTCGATCAGCTCCGCAACTGGTTGACGGTAACCGAACATCCGTTGGAATCGATGAAGCGGGAGCAAATCGACGTCCCGACGTTATCTCGTTTGATTGATCAACTGGATGCAGCTGGACCAGGTGTCATCATGACGATGGGGAAAGGCGGGGTCGGAAAAACGACGATGGCCTCGATGATTGCGATTGCTTTGACGGAACGGGGACACGACGTTGTTCTGACGACGACGGACCCGGCGGCGCACCTTGAACTGACGATTGAGACGAACGCAAACCGGCATCTTGAAATCAGCCGGATTGATCCGAAGGTTGAAATTGACCGTTATACGGACCAAGTCTACGCAGCAGCGGGTGAACTGACGGATGAAGCCCACGCGTTACTCGCAGAAGACTTAAAATCGCCTTGTACAGAAGAAATTGCCGTCTTCCGCGCCTTTGGCGATACGGTTGCCCGGGCAAACGACCGATACGTCGTCATCGATACGGCACCGACGGGTCATACGTTATTGTTACTCGACGCGACGGAAAGTTACCATCAGGAAATGGAACGGGCGACCGGAGATGTACCGGAAGCGGTCAAAACGTTATTGCCGCAACTGCGTGACGCCAACCGGACGCACGTCATCATCACGACACTGGCAGAAGCGACACCCGTCTTTGAAGCCGGTCGTCTCCAGGAAGATTTACGGCGTGCCGGGATTGAGCCGATGGCCTGGATTGTTAATCAATCGTTTGCCGCGACGGCAACGCATGATCCGATTCTCGGTCATAAAGCGGAAGCGGAACGCCCTTGGTTGGAAGAAGTCGACCGATTGAGCCAACAGATGGCTGTCGTAGCCTGGCAACCCGAACCGGTTTCCGGATATCACCACCTACTCGCACTTTCGAAAGGATGAATTCTATGCAAATCACACCTGAAGCAGTCACGTACCTAAAAGAACAAGTAGAACACGAACAAGAACCCGGCATTCGTCTCTATCAAGCCGGACAAGGCTGTTGCGGACCGAGCTTCGGACTTGGATTCGGTGCCGGCGAAACCGGTGATCAAGTTAAAGACTTTGACGGATTGGCACTTGCGATTGACGGGAATTTAACGGATGTCAGTCATGGCATCACGCTTGCGCTGGAAGAGACGGACCAGGGTCCGCAAATCGTCCTCCTCGGCGCATCAAATTGTTAAACGGAAATTCGAAATTTAATACAGAAATGAAGTGAACGCATTGACCGGCACACATCTACTTGCGATCGGGATTTTCCTGATCACGTTATTTTTAATCATCAAACAACCAAAAGGTCTCGGCATCGGCTACTCCGCGATGGGGATGGCACTGATTGCCTTACTGACCGGCGTTGTCAATCTGGATGATGTCTCGACAGTCTGGGGCATCATCTGGAACGCGACGTTTACCTTCATCGCCCTGATCATCATCTCCTTGATATTGGATGAGATCGGTTTCTTTGAATGGGCAGCACTCCATATGGCACGGATCGCCAAAGGCGGCGGTGTCAAACTATTTGTGTACATGACACTGCTTGGTGCCGTCGTTGCCGCCTTGTTTGCGAATGACGGGGCTGCTTTGATTCTGACGCCGATCGTCCTCGCGATGGTCCGGCATCTGAAGTTACCGGATTATGTTGTCTTGGCGTATGTCTTTGCCTCGGGCTTCATTGCCGACACGGCAAGTCTACCGTTTGTCGTCTCAAACCTTGTCAATATCGTCTCGGCCGACTTCTTTGACATCGGCTTTACGGAATACGCCTCACGGATGGTGTTCGTCAACGTCTTTTCTGTCATCGGCAGTCTGCTTGTCTTGTATCTGTACTTCCGGAAAAGTATTCCGAAGACCTATGATGTGACACAACTCGTCGCGCCGAGTGCGGCAATCAAGGATCACCGGATGTTCAAGTTATCGTGGCTGGTGCTTGTATTGCTTGTCGTCGGCTACTTTACGAGTGACCTCATCGGGATTCCGGTCAGTTTGGTTGCCGGCGTCATCGCCTTATTCTTCCTGTTAATGGCACGTCGTTCACCGAGTGTACCGACGAAAAAAGTCATCGCCGGCGCACCATGGGCAATTGTTTTCTTCTCGCTTGGGATGTATATCGTCGTCTACGGTCTCCAAAATGCCGGATTGACGCAAGTTCTCGCCGATGTCATTGATGGTTTCGCGACGAATCTCGCGGCAGCGACGTTCGGGATGGGCTTCCTCGCCGCCATTCTGTCATCAATCATGAACAATATGCCGACCGTCATGATTGATGCGCTGGCGATTGATCTCAGTCAAGCAACCGGAACGATTCGGGAAGCCTTGATTTATGCCAACGTCATCGGATCCGATCTTGGACCAAAAATTACACCAATCGGCAGCCTGGCGACCTTACTCTGGTTGCACGTTTTGCGCTCAAAAGGTGTCAAAATCGGTTGGGGACAATACTTTAAAATTGGAACGATTCTAACGATTCCGACACTGACCATCACGTTACTCGGGTTATACATCAGCTTGTTACTTTATTGATTTTTAGGAGGAAATGCACATGAAATTATTGATCATCGGATCCGTCGCCGCCGGGACATCGGTCGGCGCAAAAGCACGCCGGAATAATGAAGACTTACAGATTACAATCTACGACCGCGATCAGGACATCTCCTATTCCGGTTGCGGGATTCCGTACTTCGTCGGCGGTGAGATTGCCGACATTGACGAATTGACACCGCGCGATGCCGCGTTCTTCAAAAAACGGTATAACATCGATATTCATACCCGGCACGAAGTCGAATCGATTGATCATGCGACGAAAACGGCGACCATCGTTAATTTAGCGACAGGCGAGCGATTGACGGATACGTACGATACCCTGGTGCTCGCGACCGGTGCGTCAAGCATCGTTCCGCCGTTCCCGGGTGTCGATCACGACAACGTCTTCACGGTCCGGAATGTCCGGAATGCCGATGCGATCCGTTCGTACATCGACGCCCATGATCCGAAAACGGCGACAATCGTCGGCGGCGGCTTCATCGGTCTTGAAATGGCCGAGCAGTTGACGTACCGCGGAATTCAGGTGACGCTTGTCGAACGTCTGCCGCAAGTCATGCCGCCGCTTGACCGTGACATGGCAGAACGGGTTGCCGATCATTTAAGAGACAAAGGGGTTTCCCTGTTACTGGGTGAATCGGTGACGGCATTCAACGGAGAGTCACGCGTCACGGAAGTTGCGCTCGAGAGCGGCAAATCGATTGAAACAGACCTCGTCATCCTGTCCGTCGGAGTTAAACCGAATACCGAACTCGCAAAACAGATTGGTGTTGAGATGGGTCAGACGGGTGCAATTGCCGTTAACCGGAAGATGCAGACGAATCTGACCGATGTTTATGCCGTCGGTGACGTCGCGGAAAGTTTCTCTGTCATTACCGGGGAAGCGATTTACCGTCCGCTTGGCTCGACCGCCAACAAGATGGGGCGGATTGCCGGTATGGTCATCACCGGAGAAGAAGCGGAACACCGCGGGATTCTTGGAACCGGTATCTTCAAAGCGTTTGATTTGACGGTCGCACAGACCGGTTTGACGGAAAAAGAAGCGCGGGAAGCCGGATATGATATCGAAGTTCTCCATAACATCAAACCGGATCGCCCGGAATACATGGGTGGAAAAGAGATGGTCATCAAAGCGATTGCTGACCGGGCAACGGGACGGGTACTCGGAGCACAGATTGTTGGTCCGCAAGGGGTCGACAAGCGGATTGATGTCCTCGCGACGGCAATCACCTTCAAAGCAAAAGCAGAGGATCTGTTCCATCTCGATCTCGCCTATGCGCCGCCATTTTCGACGACAAAGGATCCGGTTCTCTATACCGGGATGGCACTTGACAATGCGATCAAAAAAACAGCACGCTTGCTGACGCCAAATGAATTGATGGAACAGGTCGCCGGCGGCAAGTCGTTCCAAATCATCGATACGCGCTCGAAAGCCCAGTTCGAAAAAAATCATGTCGACGGCGCGATTCATATTCCGCTCGGTGAACTGCGGACACGGGCGAAGGAACTTGATCCGACGTTGCCGACGATCGTCTATTGCAACAAAGGGGTGACCGGAAACGCCGCTCAAAACGTCTTAAAAAATCTTGGATTTACGGATGTCTGTAACTTATCCGGCGGGAATAAGAATTACCAACACATCAAGAAATGTCTGGCAAACTGATTCGACAGCATGCGGGTTCTAGGGAATGACTGGTAAGAAATTACGGTTGAAAAGATCGGGGTTGACTCAAAAGTCAGCCCTATTTTTTTGTTCAATGGATAAACAGCGCGCATATCCAAACGATTATCAACTTTTTCATTCGGGGATAGTCAAAAAAAGAGAGGGGGCATGAAATGAAAAAAACGTACCTCGTACCGGTTCTTGGGTTAGCTTTGTTCGCGGCAGGATGTGGCAACTCGGACAATCAGGAAACGGAAAAAGTTGAAGAAACGACCACGACGGATGATAATTCGATGAATGATGACAGCACGATGAAGGATGATTCGTCGGGTACACAAGATCAAGATATGGTGACGGAAAATGCCGACAAGGATTACGGATTCGTCAGTCTGTCGGTCGAGGCAGACACGGCAGATATGATGGATATGGTCGACATCAGTTACGACCGGGACAATGACGGGACGGAAGCAGATTACAAAATGGACGGTGAACGGTCTCAAGGCAATGAAGCGATGAAGATCCTTGATCCGAAGCTCGACGAACTCAACATGGATGCCAATACGTCAAATGATGACGCGATTGCAGAAATCGAGAAAGTATTTGACATCAAGGATGCGACCCGGCTTGAAGTCGAGATTGAGTTTGCCAATGGTACGGAAAAAGAGTTCATGAAGTAAAAAAAGAGGTGCCAAGCGGCTCCTCTTTTTCTTTTGACAAAATATTCAAATTGACGTGTTATCATGAGATGAGAATGTAAAATTTTTCAATCGGGGGGGGTGGATGATGGAAATTACTATCGGTACAACGGAAGACGGGCAATGGATCCGGGAACAGCTGATTGCCTACAATCGTCAGCATGTTCCGACGTCAGTTTATACAGAAACGGAAACCTATTGCTTTTTGGCATGGGACGAAGAGGAAGAGCTCCTTGGCGGTGTTACGGCAAGTTATATGTGGAATCATCTGCAGGTGCACTTTTTGTGGGTCGACCCGGAAAACCGAACAGGCGGTGTTGGAAAACAGTTGATGGAAAAAATCGAATCCATTGCCGAAGAGAAATCATGCAGTAAGATTCTACTCGATACGTTCAATTTTCAGGCACCGGGATTTTATGAAAAGCTCGGGTTTGAAGAGTACGGTCGCCTCGCCGATCATCCGGCGGAAGGGCAGACCCAGTACTTTTTCGTCAAGTATTTATGAGCTTTTAGCGTTGGTAATGATAGACCCAGGCTGTCATATAGGAAAAGGTTCCTGCTGTTAAGACGAGTGCAATGGCATAAAACGCAAAGTTTGGAAATACCGACATCAGCGGAACATCAAATAAAAAGCCAATCATTAATATGGGTAAAGTGATTAAAAAAGTCACATATGAGGCACGAGTTGCTTTTCCTGTAATCACTTCTTCCCGTTCATCTTGATCAGAAAACTCCGTCGTCGA
The DNA here is from genome assembly GCF_000685865.1 of Exiguobacterium antarcticum DSM 14480. Lineage (GTDB taxonomy): Bacteria > Bacillota > Bacilli > Exiguobacteriales > Exiguobacteriaceae > Exiguobacterium_A > Exiguobacterium_A antarcticum. Next base: position 38,394 of record NZ_JMKS01000006.1, read on the forward strand.
CGACGACCACTTGGAAAAAGAACTTTTCTGATCTGTCCGCATCCAGTAGCCGGTGATTGAAAGACCGATTGCGACCAATAAAACGGGAAGAATAATTGAAAGGTCCAGTGTCAGGTTAAAACCGGTGCCGTTGAGCGGGTCATTTTGAAAAACATTTAGTTGATCATGAATCGAACTAATGAAAACAGCTCCCAAAAAATACATACAAATGTTCAAACACGATTGAATGATGACACGTTTCATTCCGATTCCTCCTCTAGATAAAAAATCGATTCGACAGGTCGTTCGAATACCCGTGCAATTTGCATCGCGAGCAACAGAGACGGCGTGTAACTTCCTTTTTCAAGCGAGATGATCGTTTGACGCGTGACACCGATCATCTGAGCAAACTGTTCCTGTGTCCATCCGTTGCTGCTGCGCAACGATTTAACCCGATTGGTCAGCTTCATCGCAGGTCTCCTTTAATAATTGATACTTAGATTGTATAGTCTGTTTTACATTTTGTAAAGTTTATTTTACATTTCGGCGTGATGAGACTGTTATTTTTTTTAGACTATTTATCAAAAATCATCGAAACCCTTGAATTTTCGGAATATTCAACCGATAATCGGGTAACTAACACAAAACGAGGATGGTTGGCTTAGAGAGAGAAAGGAGGCGCCGATATGATGCCGGAATTGTTGCCTGATGAACGTGAACTGGAGCGAAGGATTCGAATCGTCCATACGTTGCGTAAACTCGGGAAATCCGACGAAGCCATCGCGAAATCATTATTTGTCTCCCAAGAATGGGTCCAGTCGGTCTTCGATGAAGACGATTGGCAGCATGCGCAATCATCTTAAGATGGAGCGGCAGAGTGTCGGATGACGCTCTGTTTTTTTGTTTGCTTATTTTAAAGAGTAGGCGGTCGAATTGTTTTTCGGTACACTGAGAAGGAAATCACTGGAAAGAAGGAACTTATCATGAAACAAGTCGCAATTATCGGTGCCGGCATCACCGGTCTGTATGCCGCTTGGCGTCTGCAGAAATCGGGATACGACGTGGCCATCTTTGAAGCCCGTGACCGGATTGGTGGACGGATTCTGACCAAAACGTTGTCTTACGAAGGGCAAGCGTATGCTTTTGATCTCGGACCGACCTGGTATTGGCCGGAATCGGAATCGTTGATGACGAAGCTCGTGGAGAATTTAGAACTTCCGACACTCGTCCAGGCGACGGCAGGAACGATGATGCTCGAACGATCACCGGGACAAGTGGAACAACATCAGTTACCGGACGGGCAAACGGTCTTGTCGCATCGACTGGTAAATGGAATGGAAAGTGTGCCGAATGCATTGGCCGGAAAACTTGCTCCGGATACGATTCGTCTGTCACACCGCATCACTACTATTTTGAAAAAGAAGCAGATCGAACTGACGATCGAGCATCAAGGGAGACAGATGCAACAGTCGTTTGATCATGTCCTGTTGACCGTTCCGCCCCGAATTGCTTCTCAATTCACATGGTTCCCAGAATTGCCGGAATCCGTCCATCGTCAACTGGATGAAACCCCTACCTGGATGGCCGGACAGGCGAAAGTCGTTGTCGTTTACGAAACACCGTTTTGGCGGCAAGCGGGTCGGTCCGGTTTTGCCATCAGCTGGTCAGGGGTTTTGCAGGAAGTCCATGACGCATCCCCTCTGACCGGACCCGGGGCGTTATTCGGATTTTTCCGTCTGACGGCATCAGAACGCAAGGCTTTCAGCGAAGCGGAATTAAAGCAACAAGCCGTGGCGCAGATGACCCGTTTATTCGGAGAGGAAGCCGGTCATCCGATTGCCGTTTTTTATCAGGACTGGGCAAATGAACCGGAGACCGCGACGATTGCGGATGCTGATCCATTAACAGACTTCCCCGCGTATCGACCGATTCTCCTTGATGAGCCATGGCGTGAACATGTCACGCTGCTCGGGACAGAAAGTGATTCGACATTCGGTGGACACTTGGAAGGGGCGTTGCAATCGGTGGAACGATGGCTAAGCGAGCAATCGATATAATCCAATAGGAGGGACGAGCTGTTATGACTGAAATATCATCCGTCCACCGTGCATTTGGTACATTGGGCATCTAGTATAATGAAGGAAAACTACTCGTTATTCACAAAACATGAAATTGAAGCTTTTAAAAGTTTTCGACTAACGCTTATGATTAAATTAGAAAGCCCGAACCTCTCGCGTATTCCGACTAGGATACACAAGACGTTCGGGCTTCGTTCATTACGATGTTTTTTGTTCGATGGCTTCGTCAGCCGGCTCTTGTTCCCGCCAGACGAAGGTCAAGGCGATGCCGATTGCAAGCATGACGGTCGCAAAGTAAAACGGATAGTTGAGATCGACGTCAAACAGGATTCCGCCGATGATTGGTCCGAGAATATTCCCGATACTCGTAAACATCGAGTTCATTCCGCCGACGAAACCTTGTTCATTTCCGGCGATTTTCGATAAATATGTCGTGACGGCAGGGCGCATCAAGTCGAAACCGACGAAGACGACCATCGTCACGAGAATAATCGAGAGGTAACTTGTCACATAGGTCATGACAAGCACGAGCAGGGTCGAGCCAATCAGACTGTAACGGATCAGACGAATCTCGCCGAACCGACGCGTCAGGCGTTCAAACAGTCCGACCTGAACGATGACACCGACGATCGCGCCGAGTGAAATCGCGAGCGCGATGTCTTTTGCCGTAAAGCCGAACTTCCGGTCGACGAACAGCGCAAACAGTGACTCAAACGACGCGAGTCCGAAGGAAGAAATCAGCAGGACCATAAAAGCAATGAAGTAGAGTGGTGAAAAAACTTTCCGGAACCCGGTTTTCTGTTGGACCGTCGACGTTTCATGATAGTGGCGTTCCGGTTCCCGTAACGTGAAGACGGACAAAATCATCGCGACGAGTCCAAAGGCTGCGGCGAAGAAAAATGGGACGCGGGTGCCGATGTCGGCTAAAAATCCGCCGATGCCGGGACCGATGATGAAACCGGTCGAAATCGCGGCCGACATATAACCAAGTGCTTTTGGTCGCGTTTCATTCGTCGTGATGTCGGCAATGAAGGCGGTGACGGCCGGCATGATGAAGGCGGCACTGACCCCGCCCAGAATCCGAGACGCAAACAATACTTCGACCGTCTGACCAAGACCAAACAACAGTTCCGACATGCTGAAGATGAACAGACCGATGATGATCATCGGTTTCCGACCGTATTTATCGACGGCGCGACCGGCAAGCGGCGAGAGAATCAGCTGGGCAAAGGCAAACGCCGAGACCATGTAGCCGACGGTCGAACCGGAAATAGCCAGTTCGTTCATGATCGTCGGGGTGACGGGGATGACGAGCCCGATGCCTAAAAAGGCGATGAAAAGATTGAGTAATAAGGTACCTAAGATTAATTTGTTATTTTGCATGTTACCATCCTCTGTTTCTAATTTGACTTGTTACCGGACGAGTCCCCGCCAAAAAATTGGCCAGACGGCGGTGAAACGTCGTTGATAGGCTTCGACACCGTTGTAGACGAACTCCGTCATCGTGCCTTCCGTCACCGTCAAGTAGGCAAGGGCGGCACTAGCATAATCATCTGAAAAAAGAAGCTGTTCCGTCCGGTCCCGTTCTCGTAGTAACCGAGTCAGGTGGCGGTGCAGCGAATCAAAAAACGGATTGATCAAGTCGGTCACTTCCCGTTCGAGTTTGACGGGCGGGAAGTAGGAGATTCGTAAAATGAATTTCAACTGATCGTTTTGGGTGCTTTCTTCAAGAAACCACTCAAAAAAACCTTTCAGACTCTGCTCGAGTGAAAGATGCCGGGTTGAGATGAAGTAGGTGGCAAGATGTATTTTTTGCGTGTCAAGCGCATACGTCATCGCCGAGAGAAATAATTCGTCTTTCCCCCGAAAATGGGCATAAATCGATGGTTTCTTAATGCCGACGTCTTGCGCAATCTCCTGTAGGGATGCTCCTTCATAACCATGTTGGGCAAAATGACGCAGCGCGGTGTGGAGTAATAATGTAGCTTTCATGTGTTCACCTTCCTAACGGTCGTTAGTTAACAGTCTAACGGATTAAAAACGATTGTCAAACAAAAAAAGCCAAAGGCCACGAGAGGACCTCCGCCTATACATTTCATTACTATTTTAACCAGATTATTCAGAATAATCATGTCATTGCCAAAGGCAAAACAGTTGATATTCAGAAAACCGTCCGCTATGATTGTAACTATAACGTTCTACTGTACGGTTTTAGATTGTGGAATCATTTTTGCGATTCAAATTATATTACTCGGAGGTGACCCCCTGTTTCAGGGGAATGAATTGGACATATTGTTGGTATTGAATTTGGCGTTGCTTGTATTGTTGATCGTGTTGACGGCGTTTTTCGTCGGATCGGAGTTTGCGGTCGTGAAGGTTCGGATGTCACGGCTCGATCAAATGATTCAGGAAGGAAACAAGGGGGCGGTCCTGGCAAAAAAAGTCGCCAGTGACCTGGACTACTACTTGTCAGCCTGTCAGCTCGGCATTACGATCACGGCACTGGGACTTGGGGCGCTCGGGAAGCCGACCGTCGAAAAGTTGCTTGGACCGGTCTTTGATGAGTTTGGTGTCGCAGCAGCCCTATCGACGATTCTGTCGTACACGATTGCCTTCGTGTCGGTCACATTCCTGCACGTCGTCATCGGAGAGCTCGCACCAAAGACGCTGGCGATCCAGTATGCGGAACGCATGACATTGCTCCTCGCACCAGCGCTGTATGTCTTCGGTAAAATCATGTATCCGTTTATCTGGGTGATGAACGGTTCAGCCCGTGTCTTCCTTCGTCTGTTCGGCGTTCAGCCGGCCGGGCATGAACAAGCCCATTCAGAGGAAGAGTTGAAGATCATCATGTCACAAAGTTTTAAGAGCGGTGAGATCAATCAGACGGAACTCGCTTTGATGCAAAACGTCTTTGCGTTTGACGAACATGTCACAAAGGATATCATGGTTCCCCGGATGAACGTGACGACGTTGTCGCTCAGCATGACATGGCCGGAAGTCTTACAAATCATGACGGACAATCAATACACGCGTTATCCGGTCATTGAGGATTTTGATAAGGATCATATCATCGGGTACGTCAACGTCAAGGAAGTCTTGACCGATCAAGCAAATGATACGCAACGCGATTTACGAAAGTATATGAAGGAGATTCCTGCCGTTTCTGAGATGACACCGCTTCAGGAAACGTTACTGAAGATGAAAGTGACGCGCTCCCATATCGCACTTGTCATCGATGAGTACGGTGGGACTGCCGGAATGATTGCTATGGAGGATTTGCTTGAAGAAATCGTCGGTGAAATTCGAGATGAATTCGACGAAGATGAACAAGCTGACATCGAGACGATTTCGAAGACGGAATATCGTATAGCGGGAACGGTCTTATTGTCAGACCTGGAAGAACGGTTTAATCTGTCGTTTGCTGATGCGGATGAAATCGATACGATTGGTGGATTCATCCAGGCGCAAGGGACGGATTATCAAGTTGGTGAGCGACTTGCGACGGAAACGTATGACTTGGAACTGTTGCATGTCGAAAACTATCAGATTCAGCAAGTCAAACTAGTCTTGAAACAGTTATCCTAACAAGTAAGCCGCCCCTTGAGTCAAGGGGCGGCTTTGCATCTGAATTATGAACTGAAACTGATGTCGTCAGTGTTGATTTGATCGGTTCTATCTAAATTAGGCGAGAGTACTCCCACTTCTAAACGAAGTGAAAGTGGGAGGTGAATCGCCCCCCCCCTTTCGGGTATAATACCTTTCAAGGAGGTGAAAATCATGTTGAAGCATAAGGCCTACAAATTCAGAATCTACCCGACAAAAGAGCAGAAAATCCTCATCGCGAAGACGATTGGTTGTTCGCGCTTCGTCTTCAACCACTTCTTGGCGAAGTGGGATGAGACGTATAAAGCGACAGGTAAAGGACTCTCTTACGGTTCTTGTTCGAAAGAAATCCCGATGCTGAAGCAGGAGTTCGACTGGCTGAAAGAAGTCGATAGCCATTCGCTTCAATCGAGCGTCAAACACCTGACCGATGCGTATGACCGCTTCTTCAAGAAGCAGAACGAACGGCCTCGCTTCAAATCGAAGCGCAATCCCGTCCAATCCTACAAGACCAATATCGAGAAGAAGAACCAACTTCCCGAAGTCTCGATTGTCCGCAACAAGTTAAAACTCCCGAAGTTGAAGTGGATCCGTTTCGCCAACTCGAGGCAGGTAGTAGGACGCATCTTGAACGCCACGATCCGACGTAACGCTTCAGGAAAATACTTCGTCTCCCTGCTCGTCGAGCAGGAGATCAATGAAATGCCAAAGAAGGGCTCATCCGTCGGCGTCGATGTCGGGTTGAAGAACTTTGCCATCTTGTCGGACGGCACGGTGTACAAGAATGACCGTTACTTCCGAACGCTTGAGAAGAAGCTCGCACGTGAACAACGAACGTTGTCCCGTCGTCAACTCATCGCCCTGAACAAGAAAGTAAAACTTTCCGAGGCAAAGAACTATCAGAAGCAGAAGCGGAAGGTCGCCCGCATCCACGAGAAGATCGCCAACAAGCGCACTGACTTCCTGCACAAGGTGTCGACCGAGATCGTCAAAAACCACGACGTCATCGGCATCGAGACCTTGCAGGTGAAGAACATGCAGAAGAATCGCAAGTTGAGCAAGGCCATCTCGGACGTCAGCTGGTCGGAGTTCTTCCGCATGCTGGAGTACAAGGCAGACTGGTACGGGAAGACCGTCGTGAAAGTCGGCAAGACCTTTGCTTCCAGCCAACTATGCTCCAGTTGCGGACATCAACACAAAGACGTGAAACATCTTGGTTTGCGTGAATGGACATGCCCGATTTGCGGCATCCACCACGATCGTGATGTGAACGCAGGACTGAATCTCAAACAAGAAGCAGAACGCATCTTAGCTTCTTCAACCGTCGGGACGACGGGGTTAGCCTGATCAGGTTTCGACCGTTAGGTCGGATAACTCAGGAATCCTCCACCTCTAAGCAAAGCGTAGGTGGAGGTAGTTCAACGAGTAGACTCTTCAAGAAATCGTGAAACGGGTGGTACAGGTCTTGGATTAGCCATTACGAAAGAAATAGTCGAGGCCCATAATGGGAGTATTTCCGCTGTTAATGTGGAAAACGGACTAAAGGTTGTCATCGATTTAAGGAGGATTCCGGTATGAAAACAATCGCGCTGGTGGATGATGAAAAACGAATGCTAGAATTGATCGAACTTTATCTCCAACCAACCTATAATTGCATCAAACTTAACAGTGGAAAAGACGTATTGGATTTGATTGAAACAGACGAACCAGAACTGATCATATTAGATGTCATGATGCCCGTAATGGACGGATTTGAGACATGTCGGAAGATCCGCGAGGTCTCGAATGTACCGATCATCCTGTTGACGGCTCTCCATGGAAAAGAAAAAATCGTAAAAGGATTACGCCTTGGTGCAGACGATTATATTGTTAAACCATTTGATGAGGAAGAGTTACAAGCTAGAATTCAATCCATTTTTAGGCGGACATCTGCAGAAATCGATAACAAAATTGAGTGTTCCGGTTTGGTTTGGGATGAATTATCTCATGAATTATCTTATATTGGTCGTCAAGTGAAAGTCACACCGAAGGAATTTTCTCTACTGGGTAAACTATTAAAAAATCCTGGTAGAGTGTATTCAAGAGAGGAGTTGCTCGCAAGTTTATGGTCGGCCAGTGAATGGACGGATGAGCGAACGGTAGATTCTCATGTTCGAAACTTAAGGGAAAAACTTAGAAAAATTGGTTTTCCGATTGAGAAACACCTCCAGACAGTTTGGGGAATCGGCTACAAATGGACTTCATACTAAAAAAAGCGGAGGCATGTGCCCACGCTTTTTTAGTTTCTAAAAGTGTCATTCAGCGGTTAGTTCGTCTTCTGTGACCCATTTATGATTGGTCACCTGTTTACCCGACGTCGATTCAAAATCAATCATATAAACAGTCGTCTCTTTGGCTGAATCAATCGTTGCGGTAGCCTCTTGCATGCCCTTCATATGATCCGCACTTACTTTGACTTCATCCCCAACATTATAAGGTGTTGACTTCGCTTCTACAATTTCCTCTTGGATGATCCATTTATGGTCTGTCACACGTTTTCCACCGTTTGTTGGATCATAAGAAATACTGTATGCCGTTGTATCGTATGCTCCTACGATGGTTGCTTCGGCGTCTTTCATCCCTTCCATATGGGCCTCTTTAATCATCGCCATGTCTCCAACTTTGAACTTTGGATCTTTAGCATCGTTTAACCCTTTTGGAACTTCTTTAGAACCGGACATATCCATTGTTGAATGGTCCATGCCATCCATATTTTTATCCATGTTACTATTCGACTTAGTATCGTCCCCACTGCTTCCGCATGCTGCGAGTGCTAAAGAGAGAGAAGCCACCATCGTTGTCGTTAAGAGCTTTTTGTTGAATTTCATAAAGTATCGCCTCCGGTAATGTTGTAGTGTTTGGTATACACTGTAACATTAAAATTTGCAGAAACTTTGCAGACGGTCATAAAAAAGCACATTCGAAAAATCTTTTTGTCTCATTTAATCATCATCCGCTTAACACATCATGCCATTCTGTAAAAACCACATTTTTTTCACAATCATCCTTTACAGTGAAGCTAATATCAAACAGGAAGGAATGAGTGTTATGAAAGGAAAATGGATTATCGTAATCGGAAGTGTGCTGGCATTATTGTTGATTGGCAGTATAGGTTCCTTCTTTTTTCTATCACGCATAGGTGTGGGAAATCTGAATCAGGGGGGCATGGGCTCCATGATGAATTCTTCAAATGAATCTTCAAGCGATACCATGATGGGCATGGAAAACGGCGGAATGGGGCATGCTACGAATATAAAGTTGAAGAATTCTACTGAAAAGGAGAATCCTTTAGGTTTGCCTAAAGTATTAAAACCCGATCAAGAGGATAAAGAGTCGATGCGTTACACGGTCGTCGCTCGAGAGGGAACAACACGCTTTTTTGCAAACGGTGATCAAACAAATACGTTAGGATACAACGGAAATTATTTAGGTCCTATGATTGAATTGAAAAAAGGAAAAACTGTCAGCATACGCACGATAAATCAACTTGGTGAGCCAACTACGTTTCATTGGCATGGGCTCGTCGTACCCTCACAAGTAGAAGGTGGTCCCCATCAAATCGTGAACCCTGGTGAGTCAAAAGACGTAACCTTTAAAGTAGAACAGAATGAATCGACACTTTGGTTTCATCCCCATCCAATGGGAAAAACAGCCAGTCAAGTGTATAAAGGATTGGCAGGATTGTTATATGTAAAAGAGGTCAATCTAAAAACCAATCTTCCTCAAAAATATGGTAAAAATGATATCCCCTTAATTTTACAGGATCGACAGTTTAATAAAGAGAATAGCATGAATTATGATGATATTGAAAAATCGGATGGGGCTTTAGGTGATACGTTGGTCGTGAATGGCACACTCAATCCGTATTTTGACGTAAAGTACTCTCAAATAAGAGTGAGACTGTTAAACGGATCTAATGCGCGTAACTATGTAGTGAAGTTATCAGATGGTGCAAGCTTCGAAAAAATAGCAGGTGATGGCGGTTATCTTTCCAAGCCTGAAAAAGTTCGGTCGGTTGCGCTAAGCCCAGGTGAGAGAACTGAGATTCTACTTGATTTTTCAAAACATTCAATAGGAGAACAGGTATCCCTGATAACAGATGGAGTAACGATTACCAAGTTTAAACTAAAAGAAAAGCAAGGCCGAAATTCGGAGATAACCAATGTCATTCAAAAGATGCCAAAACTGAATGATGCGGATTTAAAACCTGATCGTAGACTAACGCTTTTCGGAATGGGGAAAATGGTTGAGATAAATGGAAAAACATTTGATGAAAATCGAATTGATATTAAGGTAAAACAAAATCGGACGGAGACATGGGAAATATACAACAAAAAAGATATGATGGGTGGAATGATTCACCCATTTCATATACATGGGGTCCAGTTTGTTGTATTAGAACGAAATGGTGTGCAAACCAATAGTCAAGAGAGAGGACTTAAAGACACTGTAGCTGTTAAACCGGGAGAACGAGTTAAAATTCGAATGACATTCAAGCAAAAAGGAGTGTTCATGTATCATTGTCATATACTTGAACATGAGGAAAATGGAATGATGGGACAATTAAAAGTAGATTAATGGAGGAAGAAATTAAAGATGTCTGAAGTGACACTTGCTAACTTTCATCTTTTTTTCACAAATGGGGGAAATAACTCTTGTGTATCAAAATAAGTAAGATGGATAAATGGAGGGAATTGCGATGGCCCATGAAAACAATGAAATCATTAAAGCCTTACAAAAATGCATAATAACATTTGACACTCCCACGGCTAAAGCCGCAAGCTCCCCCTTCGGGATGAGTGGGATTCTGAAGTGCTTATGCGAGCGCAGTCCATTTCTGTTTTGCTCAAGCCTTCAGATGAGGGGGTGCCATCACCCCTCCTGAGACAGACCCTAAAGGTTCTCAGGCTGATTGACTATTACCATCAACCACAGGTGCGTATCTAATATTCATCGCACCGACTAAATCTCTGTGCTTTTTGAATCCACATGGACAAAAATAGGTTCGATCTTTCGCTTTGTTTCTTTTACCGCAAGAAGGGCATGTCTGAGATGTATAGGCCGGATTGACATACTCGACCTTGATTCCGTCCAGACTTGCTTTGTATTCAATGAATGTTGCTAGGCGATAGAACGACCATGTATGCAGATTCTTATTGTTTTTACGGCTTGTTCTTGCCGTCTGCCGGATGTTCGCCAGTCTTTCTAGGCGAATGACAGAAACGTTATTCTCTTTCGCAAATGAAACGATCGCACGACTTACCTTGTGATCTTTGTCTCTCATCCAGCGTTGCTCTTGATTATTTAGTTTCTTGATTGCGTTCAGCTTCTTCTTTTGACCGAGCTCTTTCCGTCTCGTACGAAACTTGCGTTTCATGTATTTGTTCTCGCGTCCGTTCCCGAAGAACCTCGCCTTGTCGCCATCATTCGTTGCGACTGCCGGGACTTTCAAACCCAGATCCACACCGAGAACCTTGGAGCCGGTCTTCTCGGTCGTGAGAAGCGTGACAGCGATCTGGGCAATCCATTTGTTCGACTTCTTCGTGATGCGTAGCGTTCCCAACTTATTATTCAGGAGTGAGAAATTGCGATTGTGTTTATCGACCATTTCTGCTTTGATTGCCATCTTCTTTGCTTTACCGTCCATCATGATCGGGAGAGAAATCGACTCGAAATCGAACGAATAGTTCTGGTTGTTCCATGTGCAGTAGGGTTTCTTGAGAATAGGGATGATTTTGAATTTGGATTTCTTGACTTTCTTGAAGAGGCTTTGGGCGTCTTTGATGACTTGGTTCTTGACGGCGCTAGGCAAATGAGACTGGACATTCTTGCTCGTCAGCTTAAGCATCGTTTCTGCCTCTACCATATCTGAGACAAGTTGGTTGGCCGTGTGGATATAAGTTCCCATCATACGCTTCAAAATAGATTGTTGTACTTTGGTAGGACGAAGTTTGATGTTCACCGTTAATGTCTGATTCAAGGTGTCACCCCCTTGTTTTTTGTTGCTCGACATAACGCTTGATTGTTTCGCTCGACACATTTCCGGCGGTCGAAACGAAGTAGGAACGCGTCCAAAGACTTGGCAAGTGTTGAAGATGAGGAAATTCCGCTCTTAATTTTTTAGATGTCACGCCTTTGATTTTTGCCATAATATCAGCAGGACTGAGTGTTGGTGGGGCATTGAGGAACAGATGTGTATGATCTTGATCGCATTCTAAGGCGATTGTATTGATTTCTAAGCTTTCACATATCTCATGCACCAATTCTTTGAAACGTCCTTCTACATCGTTTCGACGGAATATTTTCCTTCTATATCGAGGGCAAAAAACGAAATGATAATTGATCAGAGAAACGGTGGTCTGGGTTCTTCGATAGTTGTTTTTCATATTTACAATGTATCATTTCAAATAACTTACTGCAACGCAAAAAAAGATTTTCGGATACATGAAGTGCCAGAACCTTCGGCTTCTTTGTGGGCACTCCGTATCCGACCGAGCTTTCATCCCACCCCTAAAGGAGTGGGCTTTCCCGCTCAAAAATTCTGTAATGAATGCTTTGACGCCTGTTTAAAGGAGTCTCATGTATCTTCGATGACAGACTGTATACGATTGAATCGAGATTGTGCAGATATCTGCAGCTTACTGGTACAAGCTATTTCTCGAAATAGTAATCAACTTAGTGCTCTCGCTAAAAGTTGCGTAGAAATTTGTAGGAAATGTGCGGATGAGTGTTCAAAACATGATCATGAACACTGCCAAAGATGTGCAAAAGCATGTACAGAATGTGTAAGTAAATGTCAAAAAATTCTTGCGTAGACGATTAGAAAGATAGAAAACCTGCCTATACCAATCAAAAGAATATGATTAGTGTAGGCATTTTTTTCTATTCAAAAGGGAAGTTTGACTTAAAGATGAAAAAATTCATAGGCTCGATATACTAACATTACTGAGAATGAAAAAAGTGATACATATAAAATGACGAGCAAAATTTTTGAAAGAAGGTTCATGGTTTCAACTCCATTTCTAATCGTTTAAGTCAATGATAAAAAGAAAATGTGAAATTTTTTTGAAAAAATTTTATATTTTGAATTGAGAGGAGGGCTAGAAAATGAATAGAATTTTAATTGTTGATGACGAGATCAGAATGAGACAACTCTTAAAGCTTTACCTAGAACCGGTTGGCTATGACTGTAGTACAGCGCATGATGGCATCGAGGCGCTTGAGAAGGTGAAGAAAGAATCATTTGATCTCATTCTACTTGATGTCATGATGCCCTTGTACGATGGTTTTGAGGTATGTAAAAAAATAACGGATGCCCATCCAGATATTCCAATCATCATGATCACTGCTTTAGACGATGCTGAATCCATCGTAAAGGGATTAGACGCGGGAGCGACAGATTATGTTTCGAAGCCTTTTAATGGAGAGGTGTTATTAGCGAGAGTCCGTTCGGTCATGCGGCGAAAGCCGAAGGAACATGTCATGTATGAAGGGTTGGTACTGGATGAAAACAACGATTTCATTTTACTCGATGGGAATGTGATTGATTTTACTCCTAAAGCCCATGCGTTGTTGCGACTATTTCTCCAACATCCAGGACGGTTATTTAATCGATTAGAACTTTATGACTTTGTCTGGTCCTATACTTCAGAATCGGATCCGCGAACGGTAGATTCTCATATTAAGATGATTCGAGAAAAGTTGAGAGATTTAAATTATCCAATCGATCGTCATCTGAAAACCATTTGGGGACGTGGATATCGATGGGTTGAAGGAGAGGAATGAAAAAAAATTCTCCAAGAATAAAACGATGCTTCACAGAATCTTGTTAGATATTTTGTATGTCTTTTGGTTGATTGTCTAAAAAGGTAGTAAGCGTTAGGCAGGATTCTGTTTCTTCTCTATACACTAGCTACAGGGAGGGTTCTTCATGGAACATAATCAGCATCATGATAATGAAAATACTACGTATTCCTCTCATCATGAACATGCAGGGCATGAAGGGATGATTGAAGATTTTAAAAAACGATTTTTTGTATCGTTAGGTTTAACGATTCCAATTTTGCTATTGTCAAAAATGATTCAAGAATGGTCCGGTCTAAGCATTAATTTTCTATACGATGACTTTGTGTTACTTACATTGTCTACGATAGTCTATTTTTATGGAGGGTGGCCTTTTTTAAAAGGTAGTTTGGATGAGCTTCGCAACAAAAATCCTGGCATGATGATGTTGATTGCTTTGGCAATCAGTGTTGCCTATTTTTACAGTGTTGCAATCGTACTCGGATTTGGAGAAGGACATGATTTCTTTTGGGAACTGGCGACACTTATCGATATTATGTTACTAGGACATTGGATTGAAATGAAGTCAATCATGGGTGCTTCCAATGCCTTACAAGAACTTGTGAAGCTACTCCCCAGTATCGCGCATCGTATCAATAAAGATGAGGTAGAAGATATTCCTGTATCCGAACTAAATACGGGAGATACGATTCTCATCAAGCCAGGCGAACAAGTCCCCGTAGATGGAAAGATAATAAAGGGGACGACGACGATCGATGAATCGATGTTGACAGGCGAATCGTTACCGATCGAAAAGCAAAAAGGTGACATGGTGATTGCTGGTTCTATCAACCAAGAAGGAAGTGTGACAGTCGAAACCAATGATACTGGTGAAGGTACTTACCTTTCAAAGGTGATTGATTTAGTCAGTGAAGCACAGGAATCAAAATCAAAAACACAAAATTTAGCAAATCGTGCAGCAAAAATGCTCTTCTACGTTGCAGTTGGTGCAGGCATTCTGACGTTCATTATCTGGTTAGCACTAGGGTACTCAGTCAGTACCGCAATTGAGCGGATGGTGACGGTCATGGTTATCTCATGTCCTCATGCATTAGGATTGGCAGCGCCTCTCGTCGTTTCTGTGTCTACTGCGATATCGGCTAAGCGAGGATTGTTAATTCGAAACCGTACGCAGTTTGAGGAGGCACGTCGTTTGGATGCGATTATTTTCGATAAGACCGGAACTTTAACGCAGGGAAACTTCGGGGTCACAGATATCATCCCTGTCCAGGATTCCTCTCAGAATGAATTACTAGGACTTGCTGCAGCTGTAGAGCAATCATCGCAACACCCTCTCGCACAAGGGATACTTGCAAAGGCAAATGAACTTGATCTCTCTTTTCCAACAGTTGAAAATTTTAGTTCTATGACAGGAGTAGGATTGAAAGGAGAAGTGAATGGACTGTCGGTTCGTGTTGTGAGTCCTCGATATGTTCGTCAAGAAAAACTAGCAATCGATGAAGAAACATTTGAGAAGTTGTCCGAGGAAGGGAAGACTGTCATTTTTGTCTTGAAGAATGAACGTTTATCAGGAATGATTGCATTAGCTGACTTGGTTCGAGAAGAAGCCAAGGATACAGTCACTGAGTTGAAAAATAGAGGCATCCGCTCCATCATGCTCACGGGTGATAATGAAAAAGTGGCACAGTGGGTCGCTAAACAGCTTGGTATTGATGAAGTCTATGCTGAAGTATTACCTGATGATAAATCGAGACAAGTAAAAACTATCCAGGCCGAAGGAAGAAAAGTAGGTATGGTAGGAGATGGCATTAACGATGCACCAGCCCTTGCACAAGCTGATGTAGGTATAGCAATCGGAAGCGGTACTGATGTAGCAGTAGAGACAGCAGATATCGTCCTCGTCAGAAGTAATCCAAATGATGTACTCTCTATTCTGGATCTCTCGCGAAATACGTATAATAAAATGATTCAAAATTTATGGTGGGCTGCTGGATACAATATTATTACGATTCCGCTCGCAGCAGGTGTGTTAGCTTCTTATGGTATCATTCTGTCTCCGGCAATCGGAGCGGTACTGATGAGCTTGAGTACGATTATTGTCGCTGTGAATGCTAGGATGCTCAAGATATAGTTTGCAATTTGATTAAAAAAGAAGCAAAAAGTGAAATGCGCCTTTCAAGTGTCTACTGTTTGGATGGAAGAAATCGTATTGTAAGATACGGTGAACTACTGTCTGTTAACTCAACTAAGTGTTATTCTGAATAATTAAAATTAACGGTCTCTCATTCAAGGGACCGTTTTTTTGCGTAATCATGTAATTATTCCGCCCACCATAAGGCATCTTCCAGTTTTTCGCGATGGCGTGCAATTCTTTTTCTGTCGAGACGGTTGGATGAGAACCTTTTAAGGCCTTGCTCGATGTATTCTTGAAGAAGAACGTGACGAAGCTGATCACGCTGACCGCTGTCAGGGAATAAGCCGGTGCGAGCGGTTTTTGTGTCGCTGAGTTTCCCGAAGAAGGAAGCGAACGGAATCATGATGACCATCACACCGGCGAACAAGATCGTACTGATTGATCTGACGACGTTTGACGACGAATTGTCGGTCAAGTCAGCGACACAGGCGGGAATGAATCACTAAAACAAGCGGTGTCCCGGGGAAGAAGGGACACCGCTTGTTGCTGTAATCAATTGGCATAAAGCAATTTTTGGGTTTTGCTGTCATAGACCTGATAATCGATCTCGAATGCTTGATTTCGTGTCGTCGTCACCCGACAGTAGTACGGGTGTGTTTTACCGACGATTTTAAAATCAGTGCATTACGGAAGGAAAACGTTTTGTTTGTTTCCGATAAGGTGATTTCGATTGCCGTGCCCTTGGACTCAACGGATTTTAGAATACACGTACCTTCTGACACCCGGTAATCGCGGAAAACCATCTCAGTGGTGAAACTGGGTACCGTCATCCATAGACACAGCAGCCCGAGCAACAGAACAACTGTCCATTTGAGCTTTTTGAAGAACGGATACTGCTTGTTGCCAAATTGAATCACAAGAAAATAACAGGCCGGTAATACAAACAACACACCTAAAACGAAGATGACGAAATAGGTAGCAATCTCGTAATTCATTCAGTCACGTCCTTTTTTAGAGGAGTGAGCATCATGCAATCAGTCAGGATCACGGCAAGACCAGTGGATCCAGGTGTCAGATACCCTTATTTTTTTGAAGCCGATATTCTCCAAAACGCGAATCGAGGCACTGTTCGTTGCCGTTGTTTTTGCTGAGACAGTCGCAACGTCCGGTCGGGACAATGCCCAATCGACGAGAGCACGAACTGATTCCGTTGCATAGCCCTTGTTTTGATAACAATCCAGCAACCCGTACCCAATCTCAACTGTCCGATTGGCGGAAGGGAGTCCTTTAAAGCCGATGTCTCCAATGATGTTACCGTCGGCTTGGTGGATGACGAGCCAACTGCCCCAGTGGAGAAGGGTAGGATTTTCTGCCAGTCTGGTCAAGTGATGATCAAGTTCAGGACCGTTATCGTAATGTTGTGCTTCAACAAGAGCGGTCAATTCATCGGTGAATGGAATTAGACGTAATCGGCTGGTCTTCAGCATCATATTCGTCTCCTTTTTGATCATGTAGTTAGAGATACAGCCCGTTCGCCTGAACGACGAATTGCGAGTGCTCATAATGATAGGTGATGACGGAGTAGTCGAACGGACGACCGTTCGTTAAATGAAAGACCGTCTCGATCGTCAGTCCGGGATCACCAGCTTCTAGTTTTAAGTGCCCGGCGATCGATGCCGTTAATTTACCGACGTGCATGTACATGTCGGAGAAGCCGATGTTCAGTCCGAGTGCCGTCTCGAGGTACTCGAAGATCGATTGTTCGATGATTTCCCGGTTCAGGTAAGGCACGATTGCCTGACGGTAATACGATTCCTCGAGACAGAGGATATTGCCGTCGATGTAGCGGATCCGTTTGATGTAATAGACCATCTCACCGGGTGATGAACCGACGTTTTGGGCAATCTCGTCCGGGCACGGGATCAATTCGAACGTCAGGACGTTCGACGCGATGTCATGATCAACCAGGTTTTGTTTAAAACCTTGGGTAGAAAACAATTTGATATAACCTTTTCGGTTCGTCTTCCGGACAAAAATCCCGCTGCCGCGAACTTGAAAGATGATTCCTTTCCGTTCGAGCAGTTCGAGCGATTTTGTCATCGTCGTTTTACTGACTGCAAATTGTCGGATCAATTGTTCGAGAACCGGTAATTTATCTCCTTGTTGTAACGTATGTTGTTCGATATAGGCTTCGATTTCCGTTGCCGTCTGTTGGTATTTCAGCATGGCTCACCCTCATTTTCCAGTAATTGTTCTACTTTTTTACTATAGCATAAGACGATTTTGAACTAAATAATATGAATAATTAAATTAAATATGGATTGATAAATTGTGCATGTACAATTATAATGAGAATGTACTATTCGGATTGAAAAAAACAAAGGAGGTTGAGGAATGAGTAAAGTACGGGATTATCAGCAGCTGGCGCATTCGATTTTAGAAGCCGTCGGTGGCGAAGACAACATCATCAGTGTGGCACGGTGTGCGACACGACTTCGCTTAGTATTGAAACGATCAGATGCGAAGGCGAAGGAGCAAGTCGCAGCCTTGCCGGGCGTCATCACGGTCGTCGAGTCAGGTGGACAGTTCCAGGTCGTCATTGGGCAACATGTCGGGGAAGTCTATGAAGCGTTTCGTCCACTTGTTTCACTAGAGGACGAAGAAACGGGACAACCGAACAACGCACCAAAAGGGACGATCTTAAACCGGATCATCGCGACGATGTCGGCCGTCTTTGCTCCGTTCGTCTATATCTTGGCAGCAGCCGGAATCCTGCAAGGGGTACTCATCCTGACCTCGCTTGTGTTTAAAGACTTTGCCGCGACGGGAACATATGAAGTATTCAGTTTCATTTCATGGGCACCGTTTACGTTCCTGCCGATCTTCATCGCGATCACGGCAGCCAATCATTTTAAAGTGAATCAATTCATCGCCGTCGCCTGTAGTGCGGCGCTCGTCAGTCCGACGTGGGCCGAGATGGCAGGGCGGATCACGTCCGGTGAATCGATTTCATTCATAGGCATCGCTTTATCGGGTACAACCTATACATCATCGGTCTTACCGCCCTTATTCCTCGTCTGGTTGCTGTCGTATCTCGAACGGTTCTTGAACCGGACGATCAATGACGTCATCAAACCGTTGTTCGTTCCGTTCTTCAGCATGGTCATCATGGTGCCGCTGACGATTCTCGTCATCGGTCCGATCACGACACTCGGGGCGGAAGGAATTGCAAACGGATACAATTATCTAGCCGAAAATGCACCCGCGCTTGCCGGATTGATCATCGGTGGTTTTTGGCAGGTCATCGTCATCTTCGGTGTCCACTGGGGTGTCACGCCGATGGTGCTGGCGAACTTCGAACAGTACGGCCGTGATTCGTTCCAGGCCTACCAAACGATTGCCGTCATCGCTCAAGTCGGTGCCGTCATCGGAGTCATCCTCAAGACACGCAACAAAGAAACAAAAAAAGTCGGAGTGTCTGCCGGTCTGACCGGGATTTTCGGGATCACGGAACCGGCGATCTACGGCGTGACGTTACGCTTTAAGAAACCGTTCATCTATGGGTGTATCTCAGGCGCGGTCGGAGCCGTCGTCGCCAGTTTCTTTAAACCGTATTACTTCGCCTATGCCGGTTTGCCAGGACCATTGACACTCGTCAACGGAATCAGTTCCGATTATCCGTCTTCAATCATCGGGTTATTGATCGGAACGGCGATTGCCTTGATTTTACCAATCGTCTTGATTCAAATTCTTGGTTTTGGTGAAGAAAAAGTCGTCACGGTGACAACGACACCTGCCACACCGGTGCCGGCGCAAGAAGTCAGCGCGACATTGACGAACGAAGAAACGATTCAAGCACCACTCGCGGGACAAGTCGTGCCACTGTCAGATGTACCGGACGAAGTTTTTGCATCGGGAGCAATGGGGCAAGGTGTCGCGATTCGACCGACTTCAAACACGGTCGTCGCACCATTCTCCGGTAGTGTCGTCATGATTGCGCCGACGAAACATGCGATCGGTCTACGGTCGACGAGCGGCGTTGAAGTTTTGATTCATGTCGGTCTTGAGACGGTCGCCTTGAACGGAACGCCGTTTACGTTACATGTCGAAGATGGTGCCAGTGTCGAAGCCGGACAAACCTTGTTGACGTTTGACGCGTCTGCGATTGAACAGCACGGCTTACAGACGATTACACCGGTCATCGTCACGAACGCGTCGAGTTACGCGGAAGTGATCGTCGGACAACACGAAACGGTCGAAGCCAATACGGCGATTTTAACGATCGTCAAATAACAGAAAGATACAAGGAGGAAATGAAGATGAAGACATTACCAAACGACTTTTTATGGGGCGGGGCACTGGCTGCCCATCAATTTGAAGGCGGCTGGAACGCCGGCGGTAAAGGACCAAGCGTCGTCGACGTCATGACGGCAGGTGAACACGGGGTGGCCCGCCGGATCACTGATACGATTGAAGACGGCACGTTTTATCCGAACCATGAGGCGATTGATTTTTATCACCGCTATAAAGAAGACATTGCCTTGTTTGCCGAGATGGGCCTGAAATGTCTCCGGACGTCGATCGGCTGGAGCCGGATTTTCCCGAACGGCGACGAAATGGAACCAAACGAAGCCGGATTGAAGTTTTATGATGATGTCTTTGACGAATTGTTAAAACACGGCATCGAACCGATCATCACGTTGTCGCACTTCGAGATGCCGTTGCATCTGGCCCGTGAATACGGCGGGTTCCGCAACCGGAAAGTCGCCGAGTTCTTCGAGCGATTCGCTGAAGTCTGCTTCACGCGTTACAAAGACAAAGTGACATACTGGATGACGTTCAACGAAATTAACAACAAGATGGATGTCGAAAACCCGTTGTTCCTTTGGACGAACTCCGGTGTCAAAGTCGAGCCGGGTGAAAACGCGATGGAAGTCATGTATCAGACCGGTCACCACGAACTGATTGCCAGTGCCCTTGCCGTCGCGAAAGGAAAAGCAATCAATCCCGACTTCCAAATCGGGGCGATGATTTCACACGTCCCAATCTATCCGTACTCGTCGCATCCGGAAGACGTCATGCTGGCGGAAAAATCGATGCGTCAGCGCTATTTCTTCCCGGACGTTCAGGCACGCGGTTATTATCCGAACTATGCCTTAAAAGAGTTCGAACGCGAAGGGTATCAGATTCCGATTCTCGCCGGCGACGACGAAATCCTGAAAAACGGAACGGTCGACTACATCGGCTTCAGTTACTACATGTCGACGACGGTCAAGCACGATGCGACCGTTAATAATACAGGCAACATCGTCAATGGAGGACTGGCGAACGGTGTCGAGAATCCATACATCCAGTCGAGCGACTGGGGCTGGGCGATTGATCCGGTTGGACTCCGTTACGTCCTGAACCGTCTGTATGACCGGTACCAACTCCCGCTCTTCATCGTCGAAAACGGTTTTGGAGCCGTCGATACGATTGAAGACGGTAAGATTCATGACGCAGCGCGGATTGACTATCTGAAGACGCATATCGAGGCGTTGACGGAAGCGGTCACGGAAGACGGCGTCGAATTGATGGGCTACACGCCATGGGGAATCATCGACATCGTGTCGTTTACGACAGGTGAGATGAAAAAACGCTACGGCATGATTTACGTTGACCGCGACAATGAAGGCAACGGTTCAATGGAGCGGATGAAAAAAGATTCGTTCGACTGGTACAAACAGGTCATTGCGACAAACGGACAAGACTTGGCGTATGACAAAGCAGCACAACGTTAATCAAACAGACCTCCATCCGAAGCGGGTGGAGGTTGTTTGTGTCTAAAAAAAGTTTGCCTGAACAACGAAAAGACGTATGATAAAGAAGGTGGTATCCAGTATTTGTATGGATAACCAGATATCATCCCAAGTACAGGATGTTCAGAACAGTAATGGAGGTAATACCTATGTTTACAGTTGATGAGTATTTAGCTTCAATCCAAACGAATCTTGCGCAGCACACAGACGTGCTGGTCAACAATTTGAAGGCAATCGCGGGGGCAACCTTTGCACCGGATGTCGAACTGCTAGATTTTTCTGCGTTTATCGAACCATCGCGGCATGATCTATCAATCATGTTCTTTTCGATGGACCGAGAAGCCAATGAAGTGTTTGAAGAAGATGGGACACCGGGGTTTGCCGGCAGTAAATCGATGCTTGACGAGGCGGTGTATTATCACGTCACACCGAAGTTATCGGATGACTTTGATGTATTCCATGAAGAAAATGAAGAAATCTTGATCGAGCAGGAACGACAACTCTTTGCGGATTGGTTCGGCATGTGTTGGCAACAAGCCGGCGGAGAGCGGGTTCAACTGCCAGCCTATTTTAATGTCCACGACGAAGGAGAAACGTTTGACTTGAAGCGGCGTATTTGGATGGATGAAGAGGAAAAATGGGATTGAGTTCGGAGACGGTTGGTAAGAATCGCTTCATGGTGGGTGTCAGCATCGCGACGGTATGGGAATTTGAGGCGACGCTGGATTACTTTCATGTACAAGAAACGGAACGGATCACGTACCCGTATGGGGAATACTTTTGTCGGACAATCAACGGGACGCCGGTCGTCTTTTACAGTACCGGTGTCCGGAAAGTGAATGGTGTCGGTGGAAACCAGTACATGCTGGCGCATTTTCCGCTTCAAAAAGTGCTTGTCATCGGGACGTGTGCCGGAATCGACGAACGGTTTGACGTCCTCGACATCATTATTCCGAATCGTGCCGTCCAATATGACTGTACGGTGAAGGAAGTCGAGCCGTTACTTAAACCGTCGTTCATCGTTGAAATGGATGTCGCGAAATACGGGAACGATTATCAGACCGGGACGATCGGAACGGCGGACCGCGCCGTCGTCATGTGGAAAGATTATCTGGAACTGCAGGAGAACGGCATCACGATTGCCGATACGGAAGCCGGGGCAATTGCCTACATCTGTCTTAAAAATGATGTCGAATGCATCATCATTAAAGGGATTTCGGATGTTCCGACGGATGAGACGGATCTTGATCCGCTTCAGTCGAACCAGGAACAGATCAACGTCTACATCGAAAACACACCAAAAGTCATGACGCGGATTTTTGACGAGTATCTTCCGTTATTTATTTAAAGGAGTGGCAATATAAAAAAACGACTTCTTTGTTTGATTCCGCTGACCCTCATGCTCGGTGGATGTGGGATCGGACAGCCAAACGAGCCAAACTTTCCTCAGTATACGGGTGAACCGTTGAACATTGCCTATATCGGAAAAACACCGGAAGTCCGGGAAGATAACGTCCGTCTAAAGAAGATTTCGTTCGGTGAATTAAAGAATCGCAAGCAGATCGCTTCAACGTTCGACGCTGTACTGATCATGCCGAACAAGTTACTGGAAGCGGATCAAGGGGAGTATGCTGACATCTATCTGAAGATGAGAATTCCAACATTTTTCATCGGATCGAACAAGGGCCACGTGCCGTTCATCGCGGACTGGATTTCTTATAAGGAAGCAGCAGGTGAAACGACGGATTATGCAGCCGGTTACTTGAACGGGAAAACGACCTTGTTTTGGACATACGGGTTATACAACGATGTTAAAACGAAGGGACATATTACCGCCATGTATTCGAATGTCTTTCAAACGGTGGAAACGGTCAAGAACAAACGGCAGCAGTAACAGGAAAACGCCATTCCGGTATAAAATTGGAATGGCGTTTTACGTATGAGATTGTGTCATGATGAGAAACGTGGCATGAGCAGTCGAAAAAGTCGTTTGCCGTCGAAATCCAAGCTGTTCATACAGGTGAATCGCCCGTTCGTTAAATGTCGCAACGGTCAAACGGAAGGGGAAGGAAGTCTGGGATTTGACGGTATCGAGGACAAATGAACAAAACGTAAATCCTGTTCCTTGTCCGGTCAGTTCAGGTTGACGGCCAAGCCCGATATCCAAGTGGTCATCTGGATACAAATGGAGTGAACGACCGGGTGGTACTTGCGCGGACCGGCCGGCACAGAAGAAGCCGGCGAGTTGTTTTTGAGCGATGACGGCCTGGTAGGAACCGTCAAGCAGTTCAGCATATGCCTCCTCCGACGTTTCCATATTGTAAAAATCGTACGGCGGCGGATAGGTCCACTTCAGAATGGCAGTTGCCTGATCAACTGTCATTGGGACAGCTTGAAATATCATAATGCATACCTCCGGATATATTTTTTTCACTGTATCGCATTCCTGTTATTTTTTCTATATAATGGTAAAAAGAAGGCTCATCACCATAAGGTGTGGTTGACACATAAAATCCATCGGATTTTAAATCGAACATAGAAAAAAAGCGAAAACCCCGGTATCGTAATTGTTGTCTAGACAAACCACGATTGGAGTTTTCGCCTTGTCCCAACAGTTTATCAAATTAATTCTTCCGCTTCCAGCCCTTTTTCAAATCCAGATGTCGTCCGATGAAGAACCGCACGTATTTCCTGTCATTCCTGATACACATGAAATCCCTTGTCCGCTATGCGAAAAAAAGACCATCCTGCATTCGAAAAAGCGTCGTCGTTTTCGACACGGTCATGCGTGGGGAGTCGGTGCCTTGTGGATCGAACTGGATGTCCCACGTCAAAGATGCCTCTCTTGTGATTTGACGTTCGTATATGACTACGGTCTCGGACTCGTCCGTACTTCTACCGAAGTGTTCCGAAAAGGCATCACAGAACGGTGCCATGGCCGGACAATTTCAGATGTTGCGCATGAATATGAACTTCCTTATACGACTGTGGAACGGTGGTTTTATCAGTACGCTTCAGTGGATACAGTGGGACAGGCGACACACATCCTCGTCGATGAGTTCGCCACGAGAAAAGGACACCACTATGCGACGATCGTTCTTGATGCCAAGACTGGACGTCTTCTGTCTATCGTCCCGGGCCGGGACGTATCGGCGATTACGGCTGCGCTTCAAGGTGTACTGGGAGATGTTCGTTCTGTCGTCAGTGATTTTGCACCTGCGATGGCGAAGGCAACTACTCGTGTCTTCCCGAATGCAGCGCATGTGCTGGATCGTTTTCATCTCATCCAGTTCTTTACGGATGCTCTTCGCCGCCGGCGTCGTTTTTTGAACGAGGCAAGACGCCATCATCATGTTCGTGTGATTGATCGTGCTCTCGCTTGTCGTCCGGAAGCATTGGCTCTTGAAGATCGAGAGGTCGCCCATTCTTGTATTCTAGAAGACTCGTTTACCCGGGATCTTTATCAAGGACTCCAACATATTCGATATGTGTTGAAAGCAACGTGCGACGGGCAGGCATGCCGAAGACTGAAAGACTGGCTGGAACGTTATCAATTTCATCCATGCGGACCTCTTGCGAAAATCGCGAAAGCGATTCGTGGCCGTGAAGAAGCGATGCGTCAAACCATTGTATCGACACTATCGAATGGGAAAATGGAAGGGACGAACAATAAGATTAAGCTCATTAAACGTCGTGGTTATGGCTACCGAAACCTCGAACGATTCTTTTTGAGATTGCGCCTTGAGCTTGGTCGTTAAAATAGCAACCACGTGTTATGGTGATGAGCCAAAAAGAAACGAGGGAACTGACATGACGATAACGGAATTTTACCAATACTTACCGGTCCTTGAGACCAAACGATTGATCCTGCGGCCGCTTCAAGCAAGCGATCGCGATGACTTATTCGAATATACACAAGACGAGGAAACCGCTCGATACGTGACGTGGAATGCCAATCAGACGATTGAGCAGGCAGAACAGTTTCTGAACTACGTCCTGTCGAACTACGAACAGGGGAAAGAAGCACCATGGGCGATCGTTTGGAAGGAAACCGGTAAGATGATTGGAACGATTGACTTCATCCATTTGTTGCTCGATGACACTAAACAAGCGGAACTCGGTTATGCGATATCGCGTCAGTTCTGGGGCAAAGGCATCGTCACGGAAGCCGTCGCACGTGTCATGGTATTCGGATTTGAAGAACTCAGACTCGAGCGTATCCAGGCCCGGTGCATGGAGGGCAACATCGGTTCCGCCCGGGTGATGGAAAAAGTCGGCATGACGTACGAGGGAACGTTGCGCCGATTGATCTTCATCAAAGAAGCGTTTCACGACGTCAAGATGTATTCGATGTTACGTGAGGAGTACACCGTATTGCGTCAAGAGTCGACACAACAGACGGAACAACATCAATGAGTCAAAACCCCCAATCCGGTTCGCCGGTTTGGGGGTTTTTGATTAGATCGTCTGTTCAACGGATGAAGCATCCACGAATTCGACCGTATGCGTCACCGTATCGAGAATTCGCGTCCGCGGATCATCTTTTGAGAGGAAGATGGCTTCGCCGCTCGCGTTAAACGCAAACGCCGTCGGAATCGAGAAGCCGCAATTCCGGTAAGACCCGTCGGCGTGACTCGTTCCGATGAATAGTGCTGATTGCTGGCGGCTGATTTTTTGTGCTTCACCGGACCAGTCCGTGTATTGTTCCTCACTAAACATTCCGACACCGATTGGATTAAAGATGATATCCACTGTATCGTGCTTCAGACCATCCAATCCGAGAAAAATCTCGCGGCAAAGCAGATATCCGGCTGCTTGCCCGGCAACGATGGCGGTCGACGGCGTATAGAGCGGACCCGCTTCCGGTGTCTTCGCCCGGTCGAGCAGGAGCTCTCCTTCTGCATTGATAATCAGTGCCCGGTCCAAACGGTTTGCGTCGCGGTAACCGGTCACGATGATCGTCGCATACTGTTTTGCTAACTGGCGCAACGTCGCGACATCTGTCTCGCGGCAATACCCTTCCGGATAGAGAAGGAGATTGATGTCCGGATAGGCGGCAATCTCACGTCGTAATTGTTCGAGTTGGGTTTCCTGTTTGGGTTGGCCGATTAAAATTTTCATAGTGGAGCACATCCTTATAAGTAGTGTAGGAATTAAGAAATTTGTTTTGTTGTCTGATCTTCGCGGAAAAATGCTTCCTTGTTTGATCGCAGAACACTAACAATCAGCACGACACTCAGTCCCGCAAGCAGGACGGCGGCAACGATGATGCTGAACCGAAGCGGGAGCACATCACCGGTAAAACCAATCACTAAAATGAACAGGATTTGAACCAGGCTTTGACCAAGACCATACAGGCTCGTGAAGCGCCCGATCAAATCGTGCGGGACATTGTTTTTGTAAAACGTCAGGAAACCGGTTCCGGAAAACGTATTAAAAAAGCCGAGTAACAAAAATCCGACCGTCACCATCAGGAATGAGTCGGCAGTCGCATAAAGTAAGTAACCGAGCGCAACAAACAGATAACCGCTGACGAGTAATGCCTTGAGCGACAGCCGGTTCGCAAAACGTGCCACGGTCAGACCACCGAGGACGGAACCAATTCCCGTGATGCTGATCAGAAGTCCGTAATCGGTTGTGGTCAGACCGACGACTGTCTGTAGAAACACGACTTCCTGGGCATCCATCGCGAGAGCGAGACTCATGGACAGAATCCCGAGTATGTAAATCAGACAAACGAAACGATTGGTACGGCTGAAGCGGCTCACAGTCCGCCAATCTGTTGCGAGATCCCCGACCTGTAGTTTTGGAGTAGATGCTGCGCGCGGAATAGACGGCAAAGTAAGCAGTAACAGACCGGATACGAGGAACGACACCGCGTTGATCCAGATAGCCACTCCCGGTGTTGCGATAAGCAACAATAATCCGGCGATGGCCGGACCAATCAAAAAAGCACTTGATGTAATCAGACTCCGGTACGCATTAAACGATTTGCGGCTGTTTTCCGGGACGATTTGCGTCAGATAACTGATTGCGGCTGGTTCAAAAAACGCTTTGACGAGCGCCAGTCCGAACAACGTCAGGTAAATCAACGGTAACGTCGAAATCAGGGGAATTAAGGCAACGAGCAGTGCACGGATCGCATCTGTTCCAATCAACCATCGCCGGACATCGACCCGGTCAATCACGCTGCCGGCCCAAAATTTCATGAACAGGGAGGCAAGTGGACCAATGATCCAAAGACCGGCGACGGCAGCGGCTGATCCGGTCAGCTGATAGAGGTAGACATTGATGGCGACTAAATACACAAAATCTCCGAACTGGGAGATACCGAATGAGAGAAGTAGCGTTGAAGTGCGAGACACGATAGTCCACCTACTTTAGTCATACATATTTTACCAAAAGTATACAGGAAGTGTGGATGATGTGCTATACGAGAATTCAATTACTTATTCAGGACGTGAATCCGGTTTCTGTAGAAGTGACTGTAGAAGCGAACTGATTACGCTGAATGTAAAGGGGATCAAAATCAGCAGGAAAGCAAAAAGAATGAGACCGGGCGCATCATCACGGTCGGCGACGATGAACATGACAGGAAATAAACAGAGTGCGACGGCACTGATGATATAAAAACACGTTGTGATGATCCCGAATGAAGCGGCAATCGGTGTAACGGTTGCGTTCGATTTGAGGGAACGAAGAATTTTCAAGATATGGATGAAGGCAATCAGACAAGGGATGAATGCTAATAGTCCCGCCATCAAAATAAAATAACCCGGTTTATCCAGTAAAATATCCAGTGAGAATCCTTTTTGTGCTCTTTTAATAAACAGGGAAATCGCGACTCCTGCTAATCCGAACAAACCAATCAGCATTCCAGTGAAAACCAGTTGCAAATAAATGAGACGCCATTTTTTCATGATCAATCCCTCCTTTCTTTCTGTCAGTATAGAACAACCGACATGAAAGATTGCCCGTCTGAAGGCGGATTTAAGCGAGGGAATCGATTCTTTTTTATTAATTCAAAGCAAAGTACTCGGAATTAAACTTGAAGTATGTTATGCTAGAAATAAGAAAAGTAAGGAAGTAAGGAAAATCAGAAAAAGAAAGAAGGAAGTTCGGAATGGAGCTATCCAAGTTGACGTCCAAGGGACAGATTACGATCCCGAAAAAAATCAGACAAGCGTTACAGGTGGAGGAAGGAGATCGCGTTGCATTCATCGAGGAAGACGGGTTTGTCATCATGGCGAAAGCGGATTTAAAACAGCTGCATGACCTTCAAGATATATTGAGTGACGAAAAATTCAAGGCACTCATCCAGAAAGCCAATCATCATTTGTAAACCAATCGATTGACCAATTCAAAGGAGGAACTACACATGGATATGCGCGAAGTGGATTTACCGGGAATCGGACGGAAGTTCGAAGGCATCACAACTCGAGGAGACAAGGTGGTCGTCATCGTCCATGACGACGGTCGCCGGGAAATGCACCATTATGACGACGACGATTTTGATGAGAGCATCTCGAGCGTGACATTCAACGATGCGGAAGCACGGCAGATGGCTGGTATTTTAGGGGGCCTTGCGTACAAACCGAAAGATCTCGAAAAAATTGAACTGGCGTTTGACGATCTTGTCATCGAATGGTTTAAGATCGGTGAGGATTCAACCGTCAACAATCGGACGATCGGTGAACTTGATGTTCGTAATCAGTATGACATCTCGATCATCGCTGTTTTGAAACACGATAAATCAAAATCATTGAATCCGGGACCGGATACACGTCTTGAAGCAGGCGATACGATCGTCTTGTCCGGTGAACGTCAATATATCCGCCATATCACGAAAGCCCTATTCTCCATCGAAGGAGGCGGATAATATATGGATCATTTAATATTTGAAGTCGGTACCGCGCTTATCTTAGTGGCGATCGCAGCATTGCTTGCGAATAAATTAAATTTTTCGATTATTCCGTTTTTAATTATCTTAGGAATAATCGTTGGGCCGCACGCTCCGACAATCGGGATACTAGACTTCAAGTTCATTGAAAGTGCAGAGTTCATCAGTTTCCTCGGACGCATCGGTGTCCTGTTCCTGTTATTTTATCTCGGACTGGAGTTTTCGATTGGTAAGTTGATCCGGTCGGGAAAATCAATCGTCACGAGTGGAACGATTTATCTCTCGATCAATTTTACCGGTGGTTTGCTGTACGGGTTCATCGCCGGCTTCCCGTTATATGAAGTACTGATCATCGCCGGAATCATCACGATCTCATCCAGTGCAATCGTCGCGAAAGTCTTGGTCGACTTGCGCCGGACCGGGAATACGGAAACGGAACTCATTCTCGGCATCATCATGTTCGAAGATATCTTCCTCGCCGTCTACCTGTCCGTCTTGTCCGGACTCCTGCTTGGTGGCGGGACCACTTTACTCGGTTCGTTAACCTCAATTTTGATTGCCCTCGGTTACATGTTGCTGTTTTTCATCATCGCAAGGAAAGCAACACCACTCCTCAACCGGATGCTAAAGATTGCGTCCGATGAAGTTTTCATCATCGTTGTCTTTGCGTCATTGTTTTTCGTCGCCGGTTTCTCAGAAACGATTCATGTCGCGGAAGCCATCGGAGCCTTACTGCTCGGACTCGTCTTTTCGGAGACGGATCAAGGGGAGCGGATTGAACACCTCGTCGTTCCGTTCCGTGATTTCTTCGGTGCCATTTTCTTCTTCAGTTTCGGACTGAGCATTGATCCGACGATGCTGCTCGATGCCGTTTGGCTCGCACTTGGTGCCGTCGTCATCACGATTGTCGGGAACTACGTCGCCGGCATGATTGCCGGACGCAGAGCCGGACTGTCGCACAAAGCGTCATCGAACATTGGTCTGACAATCGTCTCCCGTGGTGAGTTTTCAATCATCGTTGCGAATCTCGGGATCGCCGGCGGACTGATGGATATCCTGTCGCCGTTCTCGGCCCTGTACGTGTTGATTCTGGCCATCCTCGGACCACTTATGACAAAAGAATCGAAACGAATCTTTAATTTCATGAACGGTATCTTTAAATGGACGGAACCGAAACCGAAAAAAACGAAAATTAAATCTTGATTGCTTGAGAAAATAGAACGCTGATGGATTCACCTATTGATCAAAACAAGCAGGCTTTCATGACTTCACTGTCGTATTCCTATTAGTAACAAATCTGCTTGAGGAGGGATACAATGAAAGCCGTCATTTGTACTGCTTATGGTCCGCCGGATGTATTGAAGTTACAAGAGGTCGAACAGCCTGTCCCGAAAGAATCTGATCTGCTGATTCAGGTACATGCTTCCGCCGTGCACTCCGGGGACCGTCGTCTGCGGGCGCTCGACGTCCCGGCAGCCGGAAAGCTCCCGATGCGTCTCGTCGTCGGATGGAAAGCACCGAGACAGCCGATTTTAGGAGTCGTCTTAGCGGGTGAAGTCGTCGCGACGGGTAACCGTGTAAAAAACTTCAAGGTCGGCGATCGTGTCTACGCCCTGACCGGAATGCGTTTTGGCGGGTATGCCGAATATGCCTGTATCAAGGAAAACAAGTGTGTCCAGCAGATGCCGCGCAACGCAAGCTTTGCAGAAGCAGCCAGTCTTCCGTTTGGCGGAACGACCGTTCTGCATTTTTTCCGGAAACTGAACCTCGAGCAGGCAAAGACCATCCTGATTTACGGGGCGTCCGGAGCCGTCGGTTCGATCGCTGTCCAGATTGCGAAAGAATATGGTCTTCATGTGACGGGCGTCTGTAGCGGGCGGAATGCTGAGATGATCAAACGTCTTGGCGCGGACATCGTCGTCGATTATACAAAACCGGACTACGATGCTGCGCTGACGATGTATGACGCGGTGTTTGATGCGTCCGGAAAGGTGGAGAAACGGACGGCACGCCAGCATGTCAAGGCGGGCGGAGCGTTTCGTTCAGTCGCCGGACAAGGCGTCGCCCGGGCACTGAAGGACGATTTAACCCAGCTGAATGAGTGGTTTGAAGCAGGGAAGATCCAAGCGGTCATCGATACGGTGTATCCGCTTGAGGATATCGTCGCCGCTCACCGTTACGTCGATTCCGGACAGAAGCACGGCAATGTGATTGTGTCGGTTGCCGACGATCATGATTGAACGGATAAAATGAAATGCCGTCATCAAGAAAAAACCTTTGAACACATGCATGGATTAAATGCATCGTTTCAAAGGTTTTTCTGCGTAGCAGGTCATCTTAAGACGTCATACGTTGCCATGATGAATTGTCTGGACGGACGGCAACCGGTCAGGTTGAACCGGGTTTCAAGCGTCCCTTCCGGAAACAGCGGGATTCCACTGCCGAGGACGACCGGGGCGATCGCCAGTTCGAGCTGATCAATCAGTTGCAACCGTAACGCTTCTTGAATCAATTCACCGCCGCCGACGAGCCAAATCTTACCGTCAATCGTCGGACCGATCCGGTTGATTAAGGCATCGAGCGGTTCATTCGTGTAGATTGCGTGTTCCGACTGTTTGCCCGGTTGCCGGGTCAAGACGTAGTTGTCGATGGTCGGGTACGGATACTCTTCGCTCAGCACCAAGACTTCGTCAAACGTCTTTCGGCCCATGATGACGGCACCGACGTCTTCCATGAACGTCGCGTACCCATTGTCACCGTCGCCTTCGACAGCAAACAACCAATCGAGCGAATCGTTCGAACGGGCGATTTTCCCATCTAAACTGCAGGCGATATATAAAACGGTTTTTGTCATCGTAACTCCTCCTGTTGTTTGTTCTACACTTAGTCTACGGTATAATCATGACAAAAGATGTCGTAATTAAAGAGGGGATTTTTATGAAAAGTCGTCATTTAAAAGTCATGCGTCTGCTGAACCGGCAACAACTTCTGACGGCACGGGAACTGGCGGAATCCTGTGAGGTTTCCTTACGGACGATTCAGCGGGATTTACTTGAGCTCGAAGCGAACGGGTATCCAATCTACAGTGAACGCGGACCGGCTGGTGGCTACCGGGTCTTACCAAATCGTTTGTTGCCACCGCTTGCCTTGCGGGAACAGGAAGCCATCACCCTGTTTTTGATGCTCGACTGGGTCGGACAGATTCCCGATTTGCCGTTTGGTGCGTTGCGGGGCAATCTTGCCGAGTGGTATCTGCACGAACTGCCGTCCGATCTCGAAGCCAAGTTGGACCGTCTCAAAGGACGGGTCCGTTTTGCACGACCGGATACACCACCGTCTCCCTTGACACGTGACTTATTGCGTTTGATGGAAGCGGAAGTCAAAGGGGAGATGGTCTACCAGACGACAAGCGGTCGACGGACGATCCTCATTGATCCGATTGGTCTGACATTTGAGCGCAACCGTTGGTATCTGCTTGCGCAAACGGACCGGGGATTGCGCCAATATCGCGTTGACCGGATGGAACAGGTGACCGAGACGGCTATCCCATCGGAACGGATGACATTCGAGGAGGCAGATCAACAAGGGCAGGCGGGGGAACAGGTGACGGTCCGCTTGAAGTTGACATTACTCGGGGAACGGTTGCTCGAAGGAATCTTACCGCTCAACGAACAACGGACATGGTCCGTCCCTGTTGCGGAATTACCGTTTCTCGGCCGGCAATTGTTTGGACTCGGTCGGGAGGTCAAGGTGCTTGAACCGTTGGCACTCCGGGAGGATATTAAAAAGCAGGCCAGGGAATTACTCGCATTCTATAGAGACTGAAAAGGGAGGATTCCCCTAAGTCAGTGAGAAACTATGTTACGATAAAGCTAGAGAAACAGTTGAATATGGAAGGGGTTTTCTATGGAAACGTTATCACTCATTTTGTTAATGCTTGCCTTAATCATCTTGACGCAAGTCCTCGGTCACTACATCCGCTTCATTCCGACGGCATTGATACAAATTGTCGTCGGAACGATTGCCGCGCTGTTAATCAGTGGACTGAAGATTGAAGTCGAATCGGAATGGTTCCTGTTATTATTCATCGCTCCATTGCTCTATAACGACAGTTCACATTTTCCGCGCGATGAACTGTGGAAGATGCGCGCTGCCATTTTCGGTAATGCCATCGTCCTCGTCTTATTGACGACGGTCATCGGTGGATACTTCATCAACTGGCTCGTACCGGTCATTCCGGTTGCGGCGGCCTTTGCGCTCGCTGCAATCCTGTCGCCGACCGATCCGATTGCCGTCAACGGGATCGCGAAACGGGTTCAGATTCCGGAACAGATTTTAAATCTCGTCCGGGGAGAGTCGTTGATCAATGACGCGTCAGGACTTGTTGCCTTCAGTTACGCAGTCGCAGCCGTCGTCACCGGTTACTTTTCAATTCAACAGGCGACGACGGAATTCGTCTACATGTTCGCTGTCGGAGCAGTCGTTGGTCTCGCCATCAGTGTCGCGATGAACTGGTTGAAGATGAAATTACGGCGGACAGGAATTGAAGATGTCGTTTTTTATGCGTTGTTGCAAATCCTGACACCGTTCATCATCTTTTTTGTGGCAGAAGAAATCTTGCATGCGTCCGGCGTTATCGCAGTCGTGACCGGCGGTATTCTCCATGCCTTGATTAAAGAGCGGACGGAAACGTTTTTTGCCCAGGAACAGACGTTGACCGACAACATCTGGACGATGATTGCCTATATCCTGAACGGGATCATCTTCCTGTTACTCGGTCTGACGTTACCGGAAGCGACACGCGAAATCTTTGCCGATGATGCGATCAACAATTGGCGTCTGATGTCGTTCGTTATTGAAATTGGAACGGTCATTCTGTTGATTCGTCTGATTTGGACGATGTTCTTCAATTGGTTCGACCATCGCTTCCTGAAAAAAGCGGATCACCGCAAACCGTCGTTTAAGCAGGATGTCATCACGACACTCGTCGGCGTCCGCGGAACGATTACGATGGTCGGGGTCTTGTCATTACCGTTCGTAACCGAATCAGGAGAAGGGTTCCCGGAACGGTCGCTGATCATTTTCCTCGCGGCCGGTGTCATCATCTTCACACTCGTTCTCGCGACAATCCTTTTACCGTTGCTCAACCGCGGTGAGGCCGATGCCCAGCCGGAACTCGATTTGAATTCGTATAAACAGCGGATGGTCAAACGGGCGATCACGGAAATCAAACAGGTCGTGCAGGAAGAAAACTCGACCGTCGCCTTTGATTTATTAAATGAATATCATGTCATGCTGCGTCTGCTACGGGCACAGGAGAAAAGTGAGGAAGAATTAACCCATTTCAACCAACAGCTGAAAAAACTGCGGCTTGAGGCCGTCCAGTGGGAACGCAACTTTACGAAGCAGTTCCTGCAGGAGCACAAAACACCGGACCAGTTGAAAAAAGAAGTCTTCCGGTCAATCGATAACCGGCGCGAAGCCATTGATAAGGAAGCCCGTTTCCGTCTGTTGCAACCGATCCGGAAAATTTTATGGAAACGGAAACGGTCGAACATGTCATCCGATCAATTGATTCACTTGACACAGGTCGAGCATGAGCTGTACGAACAGGTCATGACAGGAGTCATCACCCGGCTCGAAGGATGCCGCGGCGATTATCCGCCCGATGTCGTTCAAAGTGTGCTTGAATTCTACAAACGGTTACGGTTTAAGCATACGCGCTGGTCGTCACCGGTCGGTGGAAAAGCCGATGTCGATCAACAAAAAGAAGAACTTTGTCTGCGGGCAATCGAAGTCCAGCGCCAGGAAATCGCTTCGATGTCAAAAGAAGGCGATTTGTCCGGCGAAGAAGAAAAAGAGTTACGTCGGTTCATCCACTATATTGAAAGTGTCGTTCTCTATGAGTACGTCGAGTGAGCTAAAAAATGGGGCTGACTCATAAGTGAAGATGTCTCTTGATTAAACTGAACAAAGGGAGGGAAATTTCCAGGGTGAATCCGGGGATCTTCCTCCCTTTTCCTTTTGTTGTGACACTGTATGACGCACAGGCGAAACGTCTCGCAATTGAAGAAGTCTTATTTGATGTGAAAATATAATATCAGTCTTCCCCCCTTCAAATGAAAGGAATGTACGACTCATCAATTTGATTTCGAAACAAAACAAGAGTTTCTTGTTGAAAGACATGCTTGCTCCGCTTGCAAAGGAGTTTGACTGGATTATCTTGGACTCAGTTCCTTCTATTAATGAACTGTCAAAAGTGGTCCTGTCATGTGCGGATCATGTAGTCGTACCCTTTATGCCAAAGAAACTCGTATTCGATCAATTAGGTAGTACCATTCGCACCATTCGTCAGGTGAAAAAGTTCTATAATGCTACTCTCGACGTAACAGGTATTATGCCAGTTGCCATCGATTTAGGTTTAAAAGGAGATCGGGAATATGTAGAGGCGATGAAGCAGTTAGCACATGCGGAGAATCTTGCCGTTCTTCCGGCCGTTCGTCGAGCTGCCTTTATTGAGAAAGCAGCAGACAATGGGAAAAGTGTTCTTTAATACAAGTCAAAGGAAGGACTAGAACTGGCGCTACCGTTTCGAGAACTTGCACGTCACATGACCGGAGGCAATCAACATGAAGGCACGGAATAAACAGATTCATAAAGTAAAGCCGCAAGAGCAACATCCTTACCGGAGTGGTTTAACCGATATCGGATCTGTTGTGCAAAAGTTACCGGTCTCGCGTGATCTTGAAAATCTTGCGGTTGAGATAAAAGAGCTAGCCAAGGTTCAAACCATCTCAGTCTTTGAAATTGGGAAACGTCTTTCAATCGCTCGATTGGAAATGCATGATAAGCAAGAATGGCGAAATTTTTTAGATGTCGTCAGCTTCTCAAATTCGCTTGCCTCACGCTACGTTAAGGCCTATGACACCTTACAACCATTTGAAGAGTCACTGGGTACCTTACCGGCTTCAAAAATCTTTGAATTGATGTATGTCGAGGATCCGGAAGATGTTGTGCTACATGGTCTTCCTGTAGAAGAGGGACGCAAGCCAATTGAGCAAGCAACCGTTCGAGAGATTCGTGCCAATCGATCTAGTACGTCTGGTGTAAAAGTACGTGCTTTTCGCCAGAAAGAGGTGGCATCGACGGTTGTCTCGGCGCGAGTGCCAACAGAAACATCTGAACGTATTCGGATGATGGCGAGTGCGAAAGGACTCAGCATTAGTGAGTACCTCTCAAACATAATAGAAGACACGATCAGCCGTGACATTGTGGAGAATGATCAGAATACCGATCAGCTAGAAGGGGAGGAAGAACAGTGAAGAAAATCGCATTATACAATCGTAAGGGGGCGTCGGAAAATCGACGACGACGATTAACCTTGCCCATGTATACGCACGACAAGGACTACGTGTCCTCGTCATCGATGCCGATGATCAGGCTTCAACCACAAACGATCTTGGCTTGACAGATGATTACGACGGAAAAGTACTTCTTGATTGTTTAATGGAAGAACATGATCCATTTTATGTGCCGATTGAACACGTCATTGTCACGTGTGAATATGAGAACGGCACGATTCATTTAGTACCTACACGTCGATCAGCATCCCCAACAGGACTGACGAGTCAATTAGGATATGAGTATCGTTTAAGCGAAGAATTAGCTCGTCTAGAAGAGTTCTTTGTTATCTGTTTGATCGATTGTCCAGGATCCACTTCTGCGTTAAATCCATATGCGCGTTGCGC
This sequence comes from Exiguobacterium antarcticum DSM 14480, assembly GCF_000685865.1. Classification (GTDB taxonomy): domain Bacteria; phylum Bacillota; class Bacilli; order Exiguobacteriales; family Exiguobacteriaceae; genus Exiguobacterium_A; species Exiguobacterium_A antarcticum. The sequence continues at coordinate 75,479 of NZ_JMKS01000006.1, forward strand.
ACTTGTCGCACAGGATCGAATCATCATGCCGGTTCAAATGCAAAAATTTTCGATGGATGCTGTTTATACCGCTCCTGAGGAAATAGAGGAAATGAAACGTTACAAAGCAGATATCCATATTGCCGCCTTTTGATTATTTAAATGGTACATTAGGAATAGAAATTTCAGATCTAAGTTCATTTGAAGAAAGTTATGACAAATTAGTACGTACAATTTGGAACGAACCTATATTACAACCTTTAAAAATTGGAAAAAAGCCAGATTTTAATGTGACGAATTGTAATATTAAGTGCAACACCTAGCTGAAAACACAAAAAAACCCATAACGACCTCGTGTAGAATAGAGTTACCACACAAAATTCAACGGAGGATTCGTTATGAGCTATGTTCATCTTACCACATCAGAAAGAGTCAAAATAGAGACGTATCTCGAGCTAGGTTTCTCTGTCCGAAAGATTGCTGGACGCCTGGGGCGTCAACCTTCTACGATTTCACGAGAATTGAAACGAAATCCTCACTATGATTCTTCCCATGCCGACCAGCGTTATGTGGAGCGAAAAAAGAAGTGCGGTGCACGGACGAAGTTTACGCTCGAAAAAGGAGTCCGCATCCTCGAAAAGTTACGGGAGACGTGGTCCCCTGAACAGATTGCCGGACGATTATTCCAAGAAGAAGGACTTTCGTTCAAGACAATTTATCGTTGGATTTATATGGGCCTCGTCGAGGCCGATTCTGGACTCCTTCGACAAAAGGGAAAGCGTCAGAAACCACGTGAGACGCGTGGACGCTTTAACGTCGGACTGCCAATCAGTAAACGTCCGTCTGACGTCAAAGGGCGCCAAACGTTCGGACATTGGGAGCTTGATACTGTTGTCTCGTGTAGAGGGAAATCCAAAGCCTGTGTCGCAACGTTCGTCGAGCGAAAGAGCCGTTTTTATCTCGCTGTACCGATGGAAGATCGGTCCGCTCAATCGATGGAGTCTGCGATTCAAGCATTGCATCTTTACTTCCCGTTGGGAACGTTCCAAACTGCGACGACAGATCGTGGAAAAGAGTTTAGCTGTCATGAACGAATTCGTGACACGTTAGGCGTACCGATGTATTTTGCGGATCCGTATTCTTCTTGGCAGCGTGGGAGTAACGAGAACGCCAATGGTCTTCTCCGTGAATTTTTCCCGAAGGGGACAGATTTCGGAAAGGTCAGTCGTTCTGAACTCGCTCAAGCGCTCGCCTGGATCAATGGGAGACCGCGAAAATGTCTCAACTGGAAAACTGCATACGAGGTCTTCACGGAAGAAGTGTTGCACTTAATTTGACAAACCGTCATCATAATAACAGATAAGAAGCGCAACAGTTCACCTCGGAACAATGCGACCTTTCGTCCTTTGACATCGGATAGATATCCACCATGAAAGCTTGCGATGAGTGACGCGACTATAACGATAATCATTAAAATTCCTGAAGCCTGTAATCCAAAATGATTCGAGAAATAGATAGCCATGAAGGGAAAGATGGCAATCAGGGTAACCTTTTGAAGAAAATTAATTAGAATCCTGATTTTGATATTAATATGTAATTCTCTAATCCGCATCCGCTATCCCTCCATAATCAGTAGGTATTTTCACTACTAACTATAGAACCGATTGATGGCCAATTGTTAAATAGAACGACGTTAACGGTAGTTACACCATGTAAAAAGAGAGGAGGTATACAGAAGTTAAAATCAATGAAACGACTGTTTAGAATAACTCGTCTGATGTTTCACTCATGGAAACATCTCAACATGAATGTAATGAAAGGAAAATGCACCCAAATCTTGATGTTCGGGACATTCCTCTCAAAAAGTAGAGAGAGGGCAACTATTAAGACTCTTTAAACGGCGTGAGTCTTGAATTCCAGCCGATTCAAGCTGTTTAATCTTTTTTGATATCATTCTCCGTACAAGTGAGTGTAACGATGAATCGCATGATGAAGTTTATCAAGCTGTTCAAATATGATGTGAAGGTAGTAGGTTTCTTATTTCAACTTTCAGCGCACGCTATAAAGGTTTAACCTGGCTATTGTCGATAGATTTATTAAAGTAATACATACTTTTCGTGACTCCTACCTCTTGGCCCATCCGACAGAAATCATGCTATGTGTATTAAAATCCTTAGTCGTTATAGAAGAGGAAGCGGAATTTAGTGGTGCTCCTCATGACGAGATAGAGCTTCTTGAAAGCAAGGTGATTTTTTTGAACGACCGATTACAAACTAATAAACTGATCGATCATGTAGATCAAGAAAGGTACTCAGCTATGTCTTTGTGGAGGTCCAATACTTACTTGCTTAAGTTACGTGTTATATCCTTTACTGATTTTCGCTTCAATCCTACTGCATGAAAATCAGGGTGCAATACTATCTCATGCATCTGCTGCGAGAGACTTTGGACATATTGTACGGTTTTTGGGGGAAGTTTCTATGAGGAGCGTTTCGTTCCAAATTTTTGTATAGAAATGTTATAAAGACCGCACCGAAATTGACTGAACGTGATTTTTGGTCCAAACACCTGAATCAAAAATGGGTAAAAGTCATCATTGAAAGTTCGTTTCCTAAAGTAAACTGTATTTGTAACTCAATCATTTTATTGAGTAGTATAATCATTTTTGTATGAAGAAGTAGCAAAAAAAACCTGGTCTCGAATGAATACGGGACTCAGGCTTAGAAGGATAATTAACTAAACTATTCGAAATTAGACATAACATAATGTAATCAAAAATTCATGATACATTTTTAGTTGAATTTTCAACTTTTTTGGAAAATAAATCTATACTTTTATAATAGAAAAATAAACTTGAAAAAGTAATAACAGCTATGAAAAACATACTCAGCTGATTAAAAAAGATATTTAAAAATGTACCTGTTAAGATGGGCCCAATCATGTTCCCGCTAGTTCTAAAGTTGTTAGCACCAAAATATGCACCTTTTAAATGTGCGGGAGCAATTTTATCTACCAACATACTACCTAAAGGGAGTATCATTATTTCACCCATAGTGAAAATTATCATAAAAGCTATCAAAACTAATAAGTTTTGAGAACTGCCAAAACCTATTATTCCTATTGTGAAAAGTAATACACCATTCAACATAATTTTCAGTTCAGACTTTTCTTTTATAAATAAATTAATAAAAGGTTGTAAAACGATTACTGAAATAGCATTTACACTTAATAGTGTTGCAAAAACTGCTTTTCCATCAGAAGACGTGAGTAACAACGGGAGTATATCTAGTTGAGAGACGCCGATGGCTACTAACGAACCAGCGATTATTAAAAATATCAAAGAAGTGTCTTTTTTTAAAAGATACAGTGTCTGAGGTAAAGATAAATTACTCACGGATAAACTTTTACTTTGAGCAGGAAGAATAATAGCAAATAAACAAGCGTAAATAAGTAAAGCGATACTTGCTATAAGAAATGAATTTGACATATTTTTTGTACTTAAAACCGCTCCGATCAAAGGACCTATTGCTGCTCCTATATTAGCGGCAGTGTACCGATATTTATAAAATTTTAATTTTTTTTCATTGGGTAGATTGTCAGAAAGTATAGCCTGACTCAAAGGTTCATATAAAGAGCGGAAGAGGCCATTGAGCATATTTAAGAGAATTATAATGTACAAATTTAATGTCAAGTAAAAAGTAAAAAAAACAATACTCCATAGTACCAAGGTAATAATTGTAACGGATTTTCTCCCGAGTTTATCTGACAAGTAACTTCCTATAAATCCTCCGAATATACCCAGAAACCATCCCGACCCTAAAACAAATCCTATTTGAACTGAACTCAAACCAGCACTTGATGCAAGATATAAGGTAAGAAAAGGAAGAGACATGAATGTAATTGCCCTTACCAACACTGTACCTATAATTACTAGCCATGCGATTAAAAGGCTATCATCAGTCTTTTTGAAATTAAAATCAAGCATAGACATCACCTTTCAATTTTAGTATTCCAAAAAATAAATTTAACATAATAAGGAATAAAAGTAATGGGTATTTATTACTATTTTTATTTTTTATAAATTGATCTTAAATGTTTAAAATGGTTGAAAGGTGGCTCATCACCATAAGGTGTGGTTGACACATAAAATCCATCGGATTTTAAATCGAACATAGAAAAAAAGCGAAAACCCCGGTATCGTAATTGTTGTCTAGACAAACCACGATTGGAGTTTTCGCCTTGTCCCAACAGTTTATCAAATTAATTCTTCCGCTTCCAGCCCTTTTTCAAATCCAGATGTCGTCCGATGAAGAACCGCACGTATTTCCTGTCATTCCTGATACACATGAAATCCCTTGTCCGCTATGCGAAAAAAAGACCATCCTGCATTCGAAAAAGCGTCGTCGTTTTCGACACGGTCATGCGTGGGGAGTCGGTGCCTTGTGGATCGAACTGGATGTCCCACGTCAAAGATGCCTCTCTTGTGATTTGACGTTCGTATATGACTACGGTCTCGGACTCGTCCGTACTTCTACCGAAGTGTTCCGAAAAGGCATCACAGAACGGTGCCATGGCCGGACAATTTCAGATGTTGCGCATGAATATGAACTTCCTTATACGACTGTGGAACGGTGGTTTTATCAGTACGCTTCAGTGGATACAGTGGGACAGGCGACACACATCCTCGTCGATGAGTTCGCCACGAGAAAAGGACACCACTATGCGACGATCGTTCTTGATGCCAAGACTGGACGTCTTCTGTCTATCGTCCCGGGCCGGGACGTATCGGCGATTACGGCTGCGCTTCAAGGTGTACTGGGAGATGTTCGTTCTGTCGTCAGTGATTTTGCACCTGCGATGGCGAAGGCAACTACTCGTGTCTTCCCGAATGCAGCGCATGTGCTGGATCGTTTTCATCTCATCCAGTTCTTTACGGATGCTCTTCGCCGCCGGCGTCGTTTTTTGAACGAGGCAAGACGCCATCATCATGTTCGTGTGATTGATCGTGCTCTCGCTTGTCGTCCGGAAGCATTGGCTCTTGAAGATCGAGAGGTCGCCCATTCTTGTATTCTAGAAGACTCGTTTACCCGGGATCTTTATCAAGGACTCCAACATATTCGATATGTGTTGAAAGCAACGTGCGACGGGCAGGCATGCCGAAGACTGAAAGACTGGCTGGAACGTTATCAATTTCATCCATGCGGACCTCTTGCGAAAATCGCGAAAGCGATTCGTGGCCGTGAAGAAGCGATGCGTCAAACCATTGTATCGACACTATCGAATGGGAAAATGGAAGGGACGAACAATAAGATTAAGCTCATTAAACGTCGTGGTTATGGCTACCGAAACCTCGAACGATTCTTTTTGAGATTGCGCCTTGAGCTTGGTCGTTAAAATAGCAACCACGTGTTATGGTGATGAGCCTGAAAGGTATTTATTTTTACTTTTATTGGATGTATATTCAAAAAGTATTTAAAAATAGAGAGGAAGAGTTAATTAATGGTTATTATTGGTTCTGGTATTACAGGTTTAGTGGCTGCTTATTATGCATGTAAGGAAAATAAAAAGGTTAGTTTAGTTACAAAAAATTATTATTCAAATAATGAATACAGTTGGAAGAGTAACGGAGGATGTAGCTGGAAAACTCATGCGTTTAATGTTGCTTTAGGAGAAGATAGAGTAGAAGATCATATAGTTGACACTATGATTGGTTCTGATTATCTAGCTAATGAAGAATTAGTAGAAGTACTTTGCAGTGAAGCTCCGCTTATCGTTGATTTTTTAGAAGAAATTGGTGTGAATTTAGATAGAAACGAAGATGGAACCATACAAAAAAAACCATTTGGAGGAAACGGGATCTCAAGAGCTGTTTTTGTAGAAGACAGATTAGGATATTACATTGTAAAAGCATTAAATAATCAAATGAACAATCTGATAACTACTGGACAACTGACAATTTTAGAAGGTTTACGAGTAGTAGAAGTTGAGACAAATATTGATGAAGAAAACAAGCATTTATTGACTTTTATCAATGTGAGTACTAATGAGCTACTTGAAATCAAAACGCATACAATCATTTTTGCTGATGGTGGTGGAGCAAGTATGTATGCACCGACAGCATCTTCAGAAGATAAAACTTGTGATGGCCTAAATCTTGCTTACGAGATGGGACTTGATTTAATTGACATGGAATTTGTACAGTTTCATCCAACGGGATTAGTATCAGACAATCCGATATACAATGGTTCATTATTTGAAGAATCTTTACGATTTTCAGGTGCAAAGTTAAAGAATAAAAATGGAGAGCGTTTTATGTTTTCTTATAATCCTTTAGGAGAATGTGCGACACGTGATAAAGTATCCAGAGGTATATACATGGAAATTATGAAGGGCAATGGATTCGAAAATGGATCAGTAGAATTAGATTTGTCTGATTGCTATGAAGAAATAATCGATTCATATCCTGCTCTAAAAGAGCGATTAGTTCAGGCGGGATATGATATCGAAGAAAACAGAAGTATTTTCATAAAGCCAACTGCTCACTTTATGATGGGTGGTGTAAAAATCAATTCGAAATGTGAAACAAATATTTCTGGTATTTATTTCGCTGGTGAAAGTGCAGGTGGTGTTCATGGTGCAAATAGATTAGGTGGTAACGGACTCACTGAAGCATTAGTGTTTGGTAAAATAGCTGGGACAGAAGCCCTTAATTATACTTTAAGTTTGATTAGCAATACAGATATGGAAGAAATTATGTTATCAAAAAGAACGGTTAACTATAAAATTAACGGTCTGGTAAAAGGCGATCTATATTCTGATTTTAAACAATTAAAAGAAGTTATGTATAAAAATGTTGGGCCAGTTAGGACTAAAAAAGGCTTAGAAGATAGTTTAGCATACTTAAAATCATTGAAAGCACATAGCTATGACTTAACTAGTCTTCCTACTAAGAATTCATATCAAATATATTTAGACTATAAAAATTTGTTATTTACCTCTGAATTGATTGTTACAGCAGCACTTTTAAGAAATGAATCTAGAGGATCTCATTATAGAGAAGACTATCTAGATAAATTGGATGTAAATAAAAATTACATCTTAAAAAAAGAAAAGAATCAAGTGTGTACCTCTGTAATTGATACACCAAAACTACAACTTAATTAATATTATCAATAGGGAGTGTTAAATGTGAAAAAAGCTTTTGCTGTAATGGGATATAATAATACAAGAATAAACGATGTAAACACAATAAAAAATATCGCATGTAGTGTGTATGATGCGGACATTATTTTATGTAAAGATATTATTACTGAAGAAGATAAAAATTTGATTTCAAACACTATTGAAGTTGATTTACTAGGAAATTCTATCGGTCCTATTACGAGTTACCTTAAAAAAAATGATTTTGAACTTATTGGTGTACTTCCGTTTTCTGACCGAGGAGTTCCTTTAGGTTCATTATTAGCTCAACATTTCTCATTACCAGGGGACCAAGGTGGGGAAATGGCAGAAGCCTGCATAAAAAAATCAAAATTTAGAAATATTGAAAGTCAAACTGAATTGCCAAATTGGTATAAAAAAGTTGATTATCTATATACGACAACTAGAGAAGGTATTGAATCTTTTTATGAAAAACATAAGGTGTTTTTTATCAAACCTAACTCTGAAGGAAATAGTAGAGGTTGTATGATGATTAGCAGTATCGAAGATTTAACCTATTGGTTAGATGTTTTCCATGAATATGTCCCTCATGGAGTTCTGTGTGAAGAATTAATCGATGGTCTGCACGAATATAGTTATGACGCTGTAGGAAGTTATGAGTGGATAACAGAAAAAAAGACAACAGATGGGCGCTTTAAAGGAGAATATAATCACATTTCACCTGCTCCATTGTCAAAAGAAATGTACAATAGACTTATTGAAGCAGGTAGAGCAGTAAAGAATATGATCGGATCAGTAAATGGGGCTAATCATCATGAATTTTTCATTAATAAAGACTATACGATTTCTTGTGTAGAACCTAACCGTAGACCTGCCGGAGCTAAAGTGTTCTTATTTGGCGAACAATTGTACGATTCTTTAGAAAGCTCATATGAAGAGTGGATGAGAAGCCTTTCTAAAGTTGAGGATAATACTAGTAAAGAAAATGGTTCTACAAACCTTCTAAATGAGAATGTTGTTGGATTCAGATGGTTCAGAGCAGATAAGGAAATGATAATCCCAGAAACTAACTTTGAAAATTTGAATACCTATATTAAAGAAAAATACAATACAAAGATTATTGATTTATTTTTCAATGTAAAATCAGGCGATAAAATTACTAACAATATCCAGGATAATTCTCATTTTTTGGGCCACGTATATGCTAAAGCTACAAGTTATTCTGAATTGATGGACATGCTTGATGATATTGAAAAATATGTTGTAAACCATTTATGCAATGTGGCAGTAAGTAAATATTAAATTTCAGATATATATTTTCTTTTTATAAAAATTTCTTACTGTTTAATTTAGTCTAGTATTTTTCTGACGAAGCGAACAGTTTGATAATAAAACGGTTTACGTTCTAAAGCGGATCACTTCGATGTGATCCGCTTTTTTTAAATTGAAGATAATGAAAAGGATCGTAAGTCGGCTATCGAGAATACATGAGGTGAGGAAATGCATGTAGGAAGTTAAATGCATCATCGATATATTGATCTAAGCAAAAAACTACATCTAAGAACAGGTCTGAACAATGTTGAAGTAAAGCGTTGATGGAATATTTCATTTGATTACTGATCATGGAATGAACATTTCTATCTCCACATCTCGTATCTAGATTTATAAGTCTATTGGGTCAATGAAATGTCCTGTTCAGAATCGAGCGCAATCGAAAGTGATCAAGATGATCAAGGGAATTGGCTAATGAAAGTGAACGGTTCGGTTTAATTTTTCCGATGGGAAAAGACAGCCGTTGATTTATTAAAATAATACAGGGCCGGCAGAAAACTATATACTAAGGGTAAAATTTTTTGTGGCGGCAGTATTGAAGAGCCGCGACATTTTAAAAGAATTATTCACTCCTACTTTCGCGGCAAACCGTATTGTCAGATGTACTGCTCATGTTTTAAACATCAATCTCATTACATGGGACATGGCTCCCAAAAAACGATCTCATCTAAAAAGTTGATATGCGTATATGTATAATACTCCGCTTTTTAAATTTCCAATCGATTACGACGAATCAATTTACGAGAAGGAAGAAACGAACAAAATGCAATCAAACTGAGACAAGGACGTTCTGTCCTTGCTTTTTTTACATCCGATGTCAATATTTCGTATACTCGAAACATACTAAGAAATGGAAAGGGTTGATGACTTATGATAATTGCTTTTATAAAAAGTGGCATATCAGATTTTTCTTTAATAGTGAATTCGCGAGAAAAAAAGTTTGACGTCACTGGATTCGGGACGTGGAAATGGATTTATGAAAAGTTGGAGATTGAGCACTTCCTATACGCCAACCGAATCATTATGCTTGATTGTGGTTTGATTCGATACTTGTCCAACGGTAGAACATCAATGGTCAATCTGATTGGTCGATTGATTCTATCTCAAGTAATAAAATCCGTCGTGCAGCCTGAATGTGTAGAAAGATTCCATCGTTATACAGAGACGGTCTCGGTACAAGACGAACATTTTAAAGAGGTTTTACCGTTTGGAGAACGAATTTTAGTGAACGAGGAGGTAGTTTAATGAACGTAACCGTCCTCCATTATGATGTCTTCACGGAAACGCCCGGTCATGGTAACCCAGCCGGGGTCGTCCTACAAGCAGAACATCTGACGCATCAACAGATGCAATTGATTGCTCGTTTTGCTGGATTCACTGAGACGACATTTGTACAACGTTCGATCAATGCGACGTGGAATATGCGTTATTTCGCGCCTGGCAAGGAGATGAATCTTTGTGGTCACGGGACGATTGCTGCATTGACGGCACTAGCACAAGCTAGTCAGTTACCGCAGAAATTCACGATCGACACACAAGCCGGTATTCTAAAAGGAAAACAGGCAGCTGTAAAAACCCGATTCCGGTTGCGGCAAGGGAATCCACAAATCGTTCCGTTCCAAGGAGCAGTCCGTCCCATACTCGCAACCATCGGGTTAGACATCAAGCATCTCGATGATCGTCTACCAATTGTCTATGGCAGCACAGGAAACTGGACACTCATTTTACCCATCCGCCGGTTGATAGATTTCAAGAGGATGCGGCCAGACAATGAACGTTTCCAGCAGGTATTGACGGCATTTCCTACTGCATCCATACATCCGATTTGTCTCGAGACCTATCAATCCGTTCATCTGCATGGTCGACACTTTTCCGCATCCGGTGCTGGAACGGTTGAAGACCCTGTCACTGGGACATCAAGTGGCGTGATGGGGGTCTATCATCGCCTGTTTATTAATCCGCTGTCTACGGAGACAATCAGAATTGAACAAGGACACGAGATGAATCGCCCCGGCACCGTCGACATTCTTGTTAGCGGAACAGAATCGGACCCTTCACAGTGGCAGGTCGAAATGGAAGGAGGGAGTATTTTTGTAGGGGCACGATCTATTACGATATAGAGAGACGGTCCGCTCATCACTTCGATTGTCATCTTCACTGATTTATTGAAAGCAGAGGATAGAGATGGTCGATAGTGTATTGTGAATGGTCTTTAGGTAAACATCTTCAGACATATATCGATCATTCACACCATATTGAACTAATGATGAACCGTCTAGTTGAAAGATGTAGAGCATAGCACTTTGTTTGGTAAATCCAAAGAATGGTGCAGTATTTTCTTATTATACATAGTCATAAGATCAATGCTGAGAAACTTGAATGTTTATCCATTTAAAAGTAGCTCTATTGTATTCGGAAAACCTTAGTGTTTTGAACATCCGTTCGCAGTCGTTTCAGGAAATCACGTTCTCTAACACTTATCGTTCTTTAAGAGAAAATATTTCGAAATCTGAGAAAAAACAAAGGAGGGTGAAACACATTGAAAAAGTTCGACCTGAATATTGAGCAGGTACTCGAAAACTGGGAAGTCTATCATGCTCTTCGAGAAATTATCGCCAATGCATTAGACGAACAGGTCCTTACACGATCAAAAGATATCCGTATCGAATGTGATTCGGATGGCAATTGGCGCATTCGTGATTATGGCCGAGGCTTGCAGTACGTGCACTTCACGCAAAATGAGAACCAGGAGAAGTTGAACCATCCGAATCTAATCGGGCGTTTTGGTGTCGGGTTGAAGGATGCTATGGCGACGTTTGATCGTCATGATGTCGGTGTTGAGATTCTATCGAGACACGGGCGGTTCACCTTAGGAAAAAGCAATAAACATGCGTTCGAGGATGTCATGACGCTCCATGCCTATATCGAGCCATCTCTCGATGATGCGTTCGAGGGAACGGAATTCATCCTCTCGAATATATCCGAAGAGGATATCCAGAAAGCGAAGCGACTCTTTCTACTCTTCAGTGATGAGCAGGTACTTTCCACCGTTCAATACGGTCAAATCTTAGAAAAGCATGGTCATACGGCGAATATCTACATCAATGGCGTGAAGGTCGCAGCGGAGGAGGACTTCCTCTTCTCTTACAACATCACCTCATTGACGAAGGGGATGAAGAAGGAGTTGAATCGAGAACGTACGAACGTCGGACGTACCGCCTATTCGTCTCGTGTGAAGCAGATACTCCTTGATAACAAGGAACCTCGTACGACCCGTCTTCTAGTAGAATCATTGAATCGGTTCACGGAAGGAGAGCTTCCAGTTGAACTCACATGGAAGGACGTGGCTATCCATTCCTGTAAGCTATTGAACATGCTTGAGGATGTCGTGTTCATGACACCCTCCCAAAATAAATCGAATATGATGTACTCTTTTAAGTAGACCATATTCTTGAAATATACGAAGAATAACTCTTATGAGATGTTGATGCATCTTATAAATTAACTATCTGAGCTCCATTTGCGCTATCTATATTTGATAGATAGGACTTGGATTACCTTAAATGAATGCATCTTGTTACAAGCGGATTTCCTCATTCTCATAATAAATATAGAGGGTTTAAATGCGGATAATTTTGTGTGTTATTCATTAATTTGAATAGAAATGGCCGATGATTCCGTGGAAAGAAGGAATCATCGGCCATTTTAGTAGTTTTGAAGCGACTTATGAGTCGGCCCGATTTTACGATTAAGCGAGTGACAGGTATTTGACTTCGAGGTAATCCTCGATGCCGTAGACGCCGCCTTCACGACCAAGTCCACTTTCTTTATAACCGCCGAATGGTGCTTGGGCAGCGGATGGTGCACCGTCGTTCAGACCGACGATGCCGTACTCGAGTTTTTTACCGAGTTGAAGCGCTTCGTCGATTTTTTCCGAGAACGCATATGCCGCAAGACCGTACGGTGTGTTGTTCGCCCGCTTGATGACTTCGTCGAGTGTTTCGAAGACGGAGATCGGAGCGAGTGGACCAAACGTTTCTTCCTGCATGCAGATCATGTCTTCCGTGACATTACCGAGGACAGTTGGTTCGACGAAGTAACCGACTGAATCATCAATCGTACCGCCTGTTAAAATCGTTGCGCCTTTAGCGACGGCGTCGTCAATATGTGCTTTGACTTTGGCGACAGCCTTCGCATTGATCAACGGTCCGATCGTCGAATCCGCATCGAGCCCGTTACCGACTTTCAACCGCTTGACTTCGGCGACGAATTTTTCAGTGAAGGCGTCGAGAACCGATGCCTGGACATAAAAGCGGTTCGTTGCGACACAAGCTTGACCGCCGTTGCGGAATTTCGAGCGGATGGCACCTTGAACGGCTTTGTCGAGATCCGCATTTTCCGTGACGATGAACGGAGCGTGACCACCGAGTTCAAGTGATAATTTTTTCATTGTATCAGCCGCTTGACGCATGATTAATTTACCAACAGCTGTCGAGCCCGTGAACGTGATTTTCCGAACGCGGGAATCGGCTTGCCAGACACCACTGATTGTTGCTGCGTCCCCCGTCAAGACGTTGATCGCACCAGCCGGAATACCGGCTTCAATCGCCAGTTCAACAAGACGAAGTGCTGTATACGGTGTTTCTTCCGATGGTTTGAGGACGACCGTACAGCCGGCAGCAAGCGCCGGAGCAAGTTTCCGTGTGATCATCGCCGCGGGGAAGTTCCATGGTGTGATCGCCGCAACGACACCAACCGGTTCTTTTTCGACGAATAGCCGTTTTCCGGGAACGGATGCCGGAATTGTTTCCCCATAAATCCGGCGTGCTTCTTCTGCGTACCAACGGACGTATTGATTCCCGTAATCGATTTCCCCGCGTGCTTCGATGAACGGTTTTCCTTGTTCACGTGTCATGATGTCTGCCAGTTCATCACGGTGTTGTTGAATCAGACGGTACCAGGCATCGATTTTATCAGCGCGGTCGTCTGCTGTCCGCTGTGACCAGTCGACGAAAGCTGTACTTGCCGCATCGACGGCACGCGCTGCATCGTCTGCTGTGCTGCTTGGGACGTGTCCGAGTAATTCTTTTATTGCCGGGTTGAAGACCGGAATCGTTTCCTCTGTGTCATACCATACTCCATTGATTACATTTTGTTCTATCATGTGTTGCACCTCCGTGTGTTTTCATTACGTCCCTTATTAAACACCCATCCGACCGGTTTGTGTACTTCCGCTTTGGATGGGGGGCATAACGAACTGGAATGACCCGATAAAAACCGTTAATCGACTGAATAATCGGGAATATGAATAGTATGCAGAGTGGAGCGTCGTTCGTCGGAGAAAGGGTGAGGTTTCATATGAATAGGAAATGGATCGGAGCAAGTCTTGCCGGGATTGTGTTCGTCAGCGGATGTGGACAACCGTCAATCGAATCGGCAACGAAACCGAAGCAGGTGCAGCGTCAAGCGACAGACGCGAGCTACATAAGACAGGAGTTAAAACGCGCCGAGTTCATTGCAGCACAATATGATTACGGGCGGGCCATCCGGATTGTCGACCGGTTGAAGACGACGGAAGCAAAACAAAAGCGGAAGGAATATGCGGCGAAGCAGGCGAATCTCGGCACGGTTAAAGCCGGTACGTCCGTCCCGCACCTGTTTTTCCACTCTTTGATCGCGGAACCGAAACGCGCCTTTGACGGGGACCGGAAACAGCAGGGTTACGATGATTATATGGTGACGCAAGGTGAGTTCGAACGGATTTTGACCGCCTTGTATCAGCGTAACTATGTCCTCGTCCGACCGACGGATCTTGCGACGTGGCAAGACGGACGGATGACGGAAAAGGGACTTCCTTTTCCAAAAGGCAAAAAGCCGCTTGTCCTGTCGCAGGATGACGTTAATTACTATGAATACATGATCGGCGACGGTTTTGCGACGACGTTAAAAGTCAAAGACGGACGGATCACGAATTCGATGACCGGAAAACCGGACGGCGCGTACGATCTCGTGCCAATCGTGGACGCGTTCGTTAACCGTCATCCGGATTTTTCTTACCACGGCGCAAAAGGATTACTCGGTATTACGGGCTATAACGGCGTTCTCGGTTACCGGTCGTCGTATGCCCAGTATGGCAACTCTGCTAAAGTCGAACAGGCGCGTCAACAGGCGAAAGCGACGGCGACCGCTCTGAAGAAAGACGGGTGGCAGTTTGCCAGCCATACGTATGGTCACATCGCGATCGGGAAAGTCAGTCTGGCGACGATTCAGGCGGATACGGCGCGCTACAAACGTGATGTCGCTCCATTGATTGGAACGACACGGCAGTTGATCTATCCATTCGGCAGTGATATTCAGAATTGGCATGGTTACACGGGGGATAAATACCGCTATTTGACGCAACAGGGTTTTCATTATTTTTATAACGTCGATGCGTCGCAACATGCTTGGAAACAGTTGGGCAAAGACTATTACCGCCAGGCGCGGATTAATGTCGACGGGATCCGGCTCCGCCAGGCCTTGGCGAAAAAAACAAAGGTCTTGGATCCGTTCTTCGATACAAAAACCGTTTTTGATACGATGCGTCCGGTCGTTAAAAAATAATTCGAAGTTTTAAAAACAGATTGACCCATTTAATGATTCACACCAGTCCGTGTGACATTAAATGGGTATTATTTGTATAGAAGAGTTTTTTTCTCAATACTGCTTTGATAAAAAGGGGTTCAGGATATGCAGACAGGTTATAAGGTGTTCCTGGCAGCTACTGTTATCAGTAGCCCAATTGGATTGAATCATCAGGTCTCTGCCCAAACCGATACATTTCAAGTCGTATCGACAAGTTATACAAAGCCGTTAACAACGTTCGAGACATATGTCGGAAATAAAAAGATTGAAACGGTATACTTTACACTCGGGGGCACCGATCGTCTGCATGACGGATTGTTATACAGTTCTTACGGTGACCGTGTCATCGATCTGAAGAACAGCAAGAAAGTAATCAAGCAGGTCGAACCGGGACCAGTCCGGATTAAGAAATACAAAAATGCTTACTACGCAATGAGTTTATCGGCGATTAATCAATTTTCACTCTCGAAATATACATTGGATTTCAAGAAAATCGGTGCAACGAAACGCTATACCGGATTCGGTAGAGACCTGATTGTGACTGGTGACAAATTATATGTCCTGGCAGATCATATGAAAGGAATCGATTACTCCATTAAACTACATACCTTTGATACAAAATCATTCAAGTCTCTCCACCAGGAGACCTTCAAACAGTTAATTCATGCTGATCATATACGTCAGAACGGCTCACAGCTGAAGATTTATGGTACCTCTCTGGAAAATGATAATAAATTGACTATCTTGTCTTATGACACGAAGAAACAGCGCAACACGAAAATGATGACGACGAACCAACATGTAAAAGGCGGGGTGGAGAAAACACAGATGCTCTCACGGGAAACCGAACTGATTTTCAATATGGACTGTCTGTTTGAAATCAACCATTGGACGAAACAAGCCCGTCTCCTATATGACAATGATCATGATTTGATTGACTACGCGTATGACGCCAAGACGAAAACATATCATGTCCTTGAACTAACAACGAAAACAGATGACTACCGGGTTATGACGTTGAACAATAAGTTTATCATTTTGATGAAAAAGACAGTTGTTCTACTCAAGGACAAACAGGGACTCTCGATAAAAATCGGAAGTCCCTGTTGCTTTGTTCTAATTAAAATCCTTTAATCGTCATCCCACCGTCAACAAACAGCGTTTGTCCGGTAACGTATGTTCCGGCGTCTGATGCCAGAAAGACAGCCGGTCCGACGAGTTCTGTCAGTTCACCGACCCGGCCGAGCGGTGTCACGTCGACGATGTCCTGTAAATAAGACGGATTGGCGAGCAACGGTTCCGTCAGCGGTGTCTTGAAATACCACGGTCCGATCGCATTGACGCGGATATTTTTCGGACCCCATTCAAGCGCCAATACTTTTGTCATCTGAATCAAAGCTGCTTTCGTCGTCGCATAGACGACACCGGTCCGCAAGGCAACGTGCCCCGCGACCGAAGCAATGTTCAGGATACTGCCGCCCGTGTCCTGCATCCGGCGCCCGATTTCCTGTGAGAACAGGAAGGCAGACTTTAAGTTCGTCTGCTGGATTGTTTCCCACTCGTCCTCGGTGACATCCAGTGCTTTCGAGCGGATGTTCATTCCGGCATTGTTGACAAGGACATCAATCCGGTCGACATATGTATAGGCACGGTCGACTGTCGCCTGGACTTGTGTCCGGTCCGTCACGTCGCATGTTAAGACAAAGGCGCGCCGTCCAAGCTGTTCGATTTGTTTTGCCGTTTCCTGTAAGTCGGACTCGGTCCGGGCGACAAGTAGTAGATCGGCACCGGCTTCCGCCATCCCGATGGCGAGAGCACGTCCAATCCCGCGTCCGGCACCCGTCACGAGAACGGTTTTTTGATCCAATCGAAACGAAGGTAAGTACATACGATCACATCCTATCTGACAATATAATTTCACTGTACGCTGAAATTGACTGAAAAGAAAGAAAAATGATGATGGATTGATGACGATATGCTATTATTTGGTAAAAAAAGGAGGGGCGACATGGAACGGAAGCTCGGACTGATGATTCTCTCCGTTTTAGTACTGGCTGCATCGCTCGTCGCGTTTGAACGGTATGTCTACACGACTTACATTTACAAACCGGCGGACTACACATTCCATTACAAAATCAAACCGCGGAAAGGGCTGAAGGCCGCGACGATAAAAATCAAATATTTTCCGAGTGGTCCGATGATCAAAGGAGCATCCTTATTCTTGCCCGATATTCTGTTGCCGATTGGAGCACTGGTCACAGCCTTCTTATCTGTTTTTGTGTTCCGCCGGTTACTCGGATACCGCCGGCGTAAACAGTTGCTTGAGCCGACGGAAGAGGGGGATCCGCAAATCTTACGTCCGAAGATAGCACCGCTTGACGGGCATCCGGAGCGACAACGACAACAAACGGACTCCGTTTCCGAAGTCCGTCAATTGATTGCTTCTTTTGACCGGCAGCTACCGGACGGATCAAAACGCCGGCCGGAAGAAACGGTCAAGGACTGGCTCGACCGGATAAAGTTGACGATTGATCCGATGCTCAATCACTTGGTTCGTTACGGGGAAGTCGACGATCGGACGCTTGACCGTTCCGAGATTGACGCTCTGCGGAGCCGGCTGGATCAACGGTTGCGCGGATGACCGATCAGTCGGAGTAACGTCTGATGATGTTCCGTATCCCGTGTTACAAGCGACAGTTCGCGTGTCACGTCAAAACCGGTAATTGGTAACGTCCGGATTTCCGCTGGCAGACCATCCTGGAAAATCGCCGGTAAAATCGCAATCCCGAGTTTTGCCCGGATGAAACCGAGGACACTTGAACCGAACTCCATTTCCGAAGCGACGGTATAGGTCGCGCCGCGCTCGGTGAAAGCTGCCTTTAAGATGTTCGTCGAGTCACAGTCGATCGGCAACGACAGAAACGATGAAGCTTCAATCTGATCAAAACGGACATCGACACAACCTTCAAACCGTTCGTCAGCTTCATGGAAGTACAGTAAAAACGGTTCCGTATAGAGGTGCGTCGACGGATACGGATGCTCGATCTGCCGGTCGTCGAGCAACACGGCATCGTACTGGTGCTGCTCAAGACCGGTCATCAATTCGATATACGTGTGGGCCGTCTTGATCTTCAGTTCCGGTCCATCCACTGTTGGATGGTTGGCGAAGTGTTGCGGCAAATAAGACATGGCGACACTCGGCCATGAACCGAGTGTGAACGACGTCTGTCCCTGCAACTGATCAATTTTTCGTTGCATGTCATCGAGCTGTTCGAGAATTTTTTGTCCGTCTTTGAAGACGATTTCTCCTGCCGGCGTCAACGAGACGCCGCTCGTCGTCCGTGTGAACAGGGGAGCGCCGACCGCCTGTTCGAGATTTTTGATTTGTTTGCTGAGCGCCGGTTGCGTCATATGCAAAAGTTCACTCGCTTTCGTCAGGCTGGATGTTTCCGCCGTGACGTGAAAGGCTTCGAGCCATTCGGTTTTCATCAGACTTCACACTCGCTCTCGCTTCTTGTGCTTTGACGATACTGTACGTTTGTTTCGTCTGACAACTATTTCGCTCAATTTTATATATTCTTTGTTTGGAATATTCCTTTTGGGGTATATATAAACAGAAGAGGTGGAAATCATGTCAGATGGGCTTGCACGTACGTTATTTGCTTTATCCGATACCAATCGCTTGAAAATCGTCGAACTGTTGAAGAGGGGTCCGTTACCGGTCGGTGAAATTGCGGCGCAGTTACGTCTCAACCAACCGCAAACATCGAAACACCTGAAAGTTTTGCTCGAAGCGGATATCGTCCGGATCGAACCGGCCGCCAACCGCAGAATCTATCATTTGCGGACAGAGCCGTTCCAAGGTCTCACTGCGTGGAGCCAATCGTTTGAACAGCAGATGGTCAGCCGGATGACACGACTTGAAGGCTATTTGGAACAGATGCAGGACACAGTCAACCCAAAGGAGTGAACGATGATGCAAGAAAAACTAAAAACGAAAGTCGAAGGTTCCGTTTTACAAATGGAATGGACGTTTGATGCCCCGCGCGAAATGGTATTTGCCGCATTCACGGAAAAAGAGCATCTCGAAGCCTGGTGGGGACCGGAAGGCTGGCAAACGGAAATCACGACCTTTGATTTCGTCGAAGGCGGTATTTGGCATTACTGTATGCGCTGTGAGGATCCAAATCAGGGCGAGTTTTTCGGGATGGAATCCTGGGGAAAAGCCATCTTCCGACAGATTGATGCTCCGCACCGTTACGCCCATGCCGATTATTTTTCGGATGCGTCCGGTACGATCTCGGAAGAACTTCCCGGTAGTGAAAACGTGACGACGTTCGAAAGCATCGGTGATCGGACCCGGGTGTTGTTCCGGTCGGACTTTAAGACCGAGGAAGCCGTAAAACAGGTCCTTGAGATGGGTATGAAAGAAGGGTTTACGTCACAATTGCACCGTCTCGATCAATGGCTTCTTCAACGAACTGTATCCTAAAAGTTTCTGACAATCCGTCACTGACGGGTTGTTTTTTTCGAGCAGTCATGCAAAGCTGTCACTCTTTTGGAAAAAAGATCATTCATTTTGGGAATTCAAAGGAAAATGCTTCATCTTTAGCAGCATGAAGCCGTTATACAAGATGAGATGATTGAAAAAGGGGATCGATAGTGTGAAATGGTGGACGAAACAACAAGAGATGACGTTTTCAGAACGGATGCAACAAGAACGCGAACACGTTCGCCTGGAAGCGGGGGCGGCATTTGCGCAACAACTCCAGTTGATTGATTTGACGGTCGAGGATTTACAGATCGTCCGTTTGATCCGTCATGATGTAGCGGAGTGGATGCCGCAGATGGTCGATGCGTTTTATGCGGAACTGGTCCGGGTGCCGGAGCTGAAACAACTGATTGAACGGCACTCGACACTCGAACGCTTAAAAGGAACACTTGCACAGCATATCCTCCAGATGTTTGACGGACAGGTCACACCGGACTACATCAACGTCCGAAAACGGATTGCCGATCGGCATGTCCGGATCGGCCTGCAAAATAAGTGGTACATCGCCGCTTTCCAAAAAGTATTAAACGTCTTGAGCCGGCAAATCGAGGACAGTACGTTACCTGAATCGGAACAGGTCCGGATTGTCCGTTCTGCCGGAAAACTGTTTAATCTCGAACAACAGATCGTCCTGACGATGTATGAGGAGATGGTCGAAGCCGAGCGGCAGACAGTCACGGATGCGAAACAGCGTGTCGGACAGACCGTTCAAAAGTCGACAGAGGAACTGGCCGCGATGAGTCAACAATCGTCCGCCAGTTTTCAGGAAATGGAGCGACATGCCCAGCAGGTGTCCGTGACGACCGGGGCGATTGCGACACAATTGACCCAGGCCGCGAAAGAAGCGGCAGACGGTGTCGAATTGGTCGAGGCGGAAACGAAACGGTTTGAGCAAGTTGTCGAAGAGATGACGCTGACGACGGAACAGATGACGCAACTCGCCTTTTTGTCACGCGAAATCGAACGGATCGCCGGGATGGTGACGGCGATTTCCGATCAGACGAACCTGCTGAGTCTCAATGCTTCGATCGAGGCCGCACGGGCCGGGGAGATGGGACGGGGCTTTACCGTCGTCGCCCAGGAAATCCGGAAACTGGCGGAAGAAAGTAAACGGTCCGCGTCAGAAGCATCAAGCATCGCCCAGGAAATCACTTCGAAAATGGGACAAGTCTCGGAGCGGATGAGCGGGACCGAACAGTCGGTCGTGCAAACGACGGAAGAACTGACCCGTGTCGTCACTGCCTTTACGACGATTTCCCGCCAAACGGTCGATGTCTCGAAACAAATCATTACATTGTCGCAGGATACGGAACAGGTCGCCGGAACGATTGAAGGGATGCGCCATATCGCGGAATCGATTGCGGAGACGGCAGACGATTTACAGACCGTCGCGACGACACTCTGAAAGGGGAATAGGGATGAGAAAACGAATCCATCTGTTGCTTGGAGTTGGAATTCTGATGCTGGCCGGTTGTGCAAGTCATGATTACCCGTCAGAGGAAGCCGTCAAAAACGGTGACATCGTCACGACACCGGAACGGCACAATCTCGACCGGTTCGAGACGTTTTTAACGCGAGTCGGGCAACAGAAACAGGATACGATCCGGATTACGGGGTATACGACGGAAGGCGATGCCATTCTTGAAGATGTGACGTATGACGGGGAACGGTTTATTTATTCACTCGATTCGTCGCGTGATGAATATGGTTCGCAGACAGACGACCGGGACAAGGAAATCTGTCAAAACCTTGAGCAACAAACAACTGATCAAGGGAATAGCTTCACCCTGACCGATTGCAAAGAAGGACAGAATCATGAGATTTTCAAATCAAATCCTGATGAACTTAAAAAATGAAAAAACAGTTGATCCTCGCGTGAATCGGAGGATCAACTGTTTTTTAGTCGAGTGTCTCTTCGAGAATCCGCAAGGCTTCCCGCCAACTCGCGAACCGTTCGATCAACAGGGTCAAGGAAGGGGCTTGGTGCTTACGGGCAAACCGGACATACTCTTGGCTCGTTAAGTCAGGACCGAGTTCTTTGTATGCCTGGCGCAATGCGTTCAGGCAATCTTCGTCGGAATAAAAACCGTTTGATGACAACTGGAAATGTGCCAGTGCCTGTTTCCATGTCCCGTAATGGCGGATGATTGTGTTCGCGCTCACCATCTGCGGGTGTTTTTCCCGTAACCCCGAGTAGGAACGGATGGTCACGCGCGAGCCACGCGTCTTGATATAAAAAGCGATACTTTCGTTCACACTCCAGCGTTTTTGGCTGGATGTATCGGTTTTTGCACGGTTCAGCATCAAATGGTCCTCGATTGACAATTCGAACGGTTTGACGATGCCCGCTTGTTCCAATAGTTTGGTCCAAGAGCCAAACCGTTGTTCAATTTCCTGTAAAGAGGGATAGGGCAGGTGCATGGCTAGTTTTTGATAATGTGCTGCTTTCATCGGTGTTGTATGTAACTGGTGAAGACCTTGAATCAAGCGGATGATTTTTTCATCCGTCGTCAAGGTGGAAGTGGGTGTGTGCGTGGTCTCTTTCATAGGAAGTCTCCCTTAGTGAATCGTTGGAACGTAATGAAATTAGTGTACCATCAACCTCCAAGAGATTTAACTAACAAAATCGTAAGGTTCAAAGGGACAGTCTTCTCGAACAGAAGGACCCTGCATCCATCAACCTTCCGGAATGGCCGTATACCGGTAAGTGGTCGTTCCTTTGAAAACATACAGTACGCCGGTCGCGTCTTCATTCCGGTATAACTTCGTGCCGGATTGCCAGTGTGTCGCCGTCCGGTCCGTCAAAGGTTGTTTCGAAGTCAGTTGTTTCGTGACGGTCGAAAAGGAAATCACGTCCTCTTTTTTGATCGACGAGTCTTTTCCGTTGAGCCGATACACCCGGTCGTCTGCTCGAATCAAGTCAGCCGATGTATCTTGACGAGCTTCCGTCGCAATCGAATCCGTCGTCGAAGTCGTTGTTTCAGTGGTACATCCTGCCATAAAGAATAGACTGCTCATGACGATCAGAATGATTCGTTTATTCATGGTCTGTCCTCGCTTTCCTGACTGTTTATTTATATCGTAATTTACGATATAATCGTTTTTAACGATATAAAAAGGGGTTGTAAAAAATGTCGACGATTCATGAAGACTTTGCCCGGTTGTACTATCATCTGCACCCGAAATGGACGGAAAATCTGTCGCATCAAAGTGTCCGGATTTTGCAAACGATTCAAATGACCGGCTCTATGACGGTGAAAGAACTTGCGATTCGATTTAATTTATCTCCGAATACCGCATCAGAGCACGTGAAAAAATTAGAGGGGCTTGGGTATATCGTCAAACAACGTTCGCGGACGGATCAACGTGTTGTCCAGATCCTCTTGACAGCAGAAGGGCTATCCGCTGTCAAAACGCATACTGAACTCGATGCCAGTCGGATTAAACGTGTCTTCGAGCAGTTATCGCCTGCAGAAAAACACATGATTCAAACGGCATTTCAGCTGTTTCGGGAGGCGACCGATGACTGCTTTTCTGATTAAGATTCTGACCAGTGCCGTCATCATCGGTCTCGTCACGGAAATTGCCCGGCGCTCTCCGACATATGGTGGGGCGGATCACTGTTGTTCAGCGTATGCTGTGCCGGAGCATGCTGGTGGATTGTTTGGATGCTCCAGCAGCAACTTACGTTGTTATCGAGTCGTCTATAAAAGACAACAGGAGACAGAGTCACGCATGCGAATCTATACACAATCAGACATCGATACCTTCGAAGACCGATACGAATATGAACTTTCATTAAATCTACATACAATCGAACAACCGTACCAAATCATTGAAGACTTGAATATCGTGTCTTTTGACAGATCCACCATCATTCCAGAAAAGCTAGCCGAACAGTATACACTTGTGTTGTTGGTTCCGGTGTTTCCACGTTTCCACGTGTTACGTCCCTTGAAACGCTTAGGCAGCAACACGACGTTTGAATTGCTCGAAGTCACACAAGATTCGCTTAATCAACAAATAATCGATTTTTTGGTTGAAAACGAACTCAGTTTTCCTTTTTTCTTAATCAAGCATGTCGAACGGATTTCGTTCGCTTTACCACATATGAGTAACGAATACCTTGTTCTAACAAATGGAGGAGAAAATGAACTCATCGAACTGCGATTGGAATTTGGCGGAATCGTTCATCTGTTTTTTAAATAAGCTTGCTTGTGTACATGCATGAAAGATGTTTTTAGGAGATCACTTACTTCTCTAATTCCTGGAGAGAGGTATATAGACTATAAGCTCCTTTGGGACATTTTTTCTTAGCAGCATACATCGCAATGTCTGCATGCTTCATCAATTCTCGAAATGAATTCGCATCCATCGGAAAAGATGACACACCAAGGCTTGGAGTACAATGGAGGACTTGTCCGCAAATGGTATAAGGCTCTCTAAGGCGAATCACCAACATGTTCGCTAACTCATGTAATTTTGATTCAGATTCAATGTTTTCCACAATCAATGTAAATTCATCTCCACCTTGTCTCGCAATCATCGTAAAAGATTCTGACAAGCTATGCAGACGCCTAGCGACAGCTATGAGAAGTTGATCCCCTACATCATGCCCTAAAGAATCGTTCACATGTTTAAATTGATTTAAATCCATGAAAAATAGCGAGATATTTTGACTCGAACTGATATTGATTTGATTATTGATAAGATCATGTATTTTTTCCTCGAAAGCAATCCGGTTGTAAAGTCCCGTTAAAGCATCATGATAGGCCAAGTAACTAACTTTTTGTTCATTTTCTTTGTTTAGCGTAATGTCTTTACCGATTCCGAATATACCTACTAGCTTGTCCCGAACGATAATAGGAATATTTGTAATGTACATATATGATTTTTTTCCATGGTGACCGTGTACTACTGTTTCGTAACTCCGAGGATGACCAACAAACACGTGTTGGAGTTCAGAAGTGACGCGTGCCCGATCAAGTGGATCGACATACGTCAAACTGTTTTTTCCAATCAATTTTGCATTCGTTACACCGAGCAAGGTGCTACAGGATTTATTAGCACTATCAAACCGTCCGGTGAGATCAGTTGAGTAGACTGGATCTGGGTGATATTCAAATAACGATTTATACCGTTCTTCACTAATTTCTAGTTCTTGGGTTTTACGATGATATTGTTTGATCAAGCGTTGATTTTCCAAAATCATAAGTATTTGACGAATGATCACCAACATAATCGATAGTCCTGAACCGATGGTAACGGAATCTGTTTCATTTGAATGCAAGCCCATGAAGAAAAATAAAATCAGTACACCTCCATAAGGTGTCACCAATTGAAGAATATTCATACGAGCGACAATGGTTTCAGACTCTCGTGATGGCTCGGAAGATGTATGAAGAAATCCAGACAAACCAAGTAGCATCATGACAACAATAAACAACGGATCAATCAAACTACCTGAAAAATAAGCGCTGATGGACAGTAAATAAAGGTAGAGTGAATCAGCTGCAGCTTGCGTGAGAAATGCTACAAATACAAGCAGCATAGAAATATTTTGATTCTGTTTTGTTGCACTGAAAAAAAGAAAGGCTGTCGCTAAAAGCATACCTAAATCGCCGATCGGGTATGCTAGAGAAACTATTAGCTCAATCATACTAATAGTATTTGATGAAAGAATTGGTGCGAGTAGAAAATGCCAAGAAAATGTAGTTGCGACCACTATGGTGATTAAAATATCAAAAAGAAAGGGAACACGTTCTTGTTTCTTTGTTTGGTGAATGATTTTATAAATAAGTGCGCTTAAAATACAAATAACTTGCAAGAGATAGAAAATATCTGTCCATCCGGGATAAGGTACTTCTTTTATAAAAATACTTTCCGTAACGAACCAAATGATTTCTGCGATTAAATAAAAAAATGTGGCACAACATAAAATCAGCCAGAATATTTTATCTGTTCCATTAGATTTTTGGACAGTCGAAGATAACCATGCCAAGGAAATGATGATTCCGAGCATTGAAAAAATATTCCCTCCAAGAGCTTGAAGAAATGGGATATCTTTAAATACTAAAATCCAAAGATAATAGGATATAAGATAAAAAAATAAAATGAAAATGGGAAATCGGATTTGTTTAATCATGCATCTTCTAAACTCCTTTTTTATGATTCATCTATTATATACGGCTTGAGGGGAAATTCTGATTAAGATTTTATTGTTAGGTAAATGGATAGGCAAAACATGCCGAGAATCAAAAACATAATATATATATTGGACTTTATAAAACGGACGAGACCATTTCGCTCGTCCGTTTTCAGAATAAGATAATTAATAACGACCTAAGATACTGGAACTATTTTAGGTTCTGGAAGAAGATCCATAAAGAAAAAAATACCTAAATCAGCGAACTGAAATAAGAGTGTAACTGTATTCATCCAAAAAGACTCTTTTTGCAGATGATAAAGGGGATGAAGTAGATAATAATAAGGCTCATCACCATAACACATGGTTGCTATTTTAACGACCAAGCTCAAGGCGCAATCTCAAAAAGAATCGCTCGAGGTTTCGATAGCCATAACCACGACGTTTAATGAGCTTAATCTTATTGTTCGTCCCTTCCATTTTCCCATTCGATAGTGTCGATACAATGGTGTGACGCATCGTTTCTTCACGGCCACGAATCGCTTTCGCGATTTTCGCAAGAGGTCCGCACGGATGGAACTGATAACGTTCCAGCCAGTCTTTCAGTCTTCGGCATGCCTGCCCGTCGCACGTTGCTTTCAACACATATCGGATATGTTGGAGTCCTTGATAAAGATCCCGGGTAAACGAGTCTTCTAGAATACAAGAATGGGCGGCCTCTCGGTCTTCAAGAGCCAATGCTTCCGTTCGACAAGCGAGAGCACGATCGATCACACGAACATGATGATGGCGTCTTGCCTCGTTCAAAAAACGACGCCGGCGGCGAAGAGCATCGGTAAAGAACTGGATGAGATGAAAACGGTCCAGTACATGTGCTGCATTCGGGAAGACACGAGTAGTTGCCTTCGCCATCGCAGGTGCAAAATCACTGACGACAGAACGAACATCTCCCAGTACACCTTGAAGAGCAGCCGTAATCGCCGATACGTCCCGGCCCGGGACGATAGACAGAAGACGTCCAGTCTTGGCATCAAGAACGATCGTCGCATAGTGGTGTCCTTTTCTCGTGGCGAACTCATCGACGAGGATGTGTGTCGCATGTCCCACTGGATCCACTGAAGCGTACTGATAAAACCACCGTTCCACAGTCGTATACGGAAGTTCATATTCATGCGCAACATCTGAAATTGTGCGGCCATGGCACCGTTCTGTGATGCCTTTTCGGAACACTTCGGTAGAAGTACGGACGAGTCCGAGACCGTAGTCATATACGAACGTCAAATCACAAGAGAGGCGTCTTTGACGTGGGACATCCAGTTCGATCCACAAGGCACCGACTCCCCACGCATGACCGTATCGAAAACGACGACGCTTTTTTGAATGCAGGATGGTCTTTTTTTCGCATAGCGGACAAGGGATTTCATGTGTCAACCACACCTTATGGTGATGATCCTAAAAAATACCATCTATTGATTTGAGGGGGAATGAGAATGACACGCCAAAAAAATATCGTCTATAACGTCTTGTTAAACGAGACACGGGATCAGGTCCTGATGGTCAAAAACATCGGACCGTCTTATTCGTACTACACGCTACCTGGGGGAACAGTTGAAGCGGGGGAGACGTTACCGGAAGCAGCTGTCCGGGAAGCGAAGGAAGAGACCGGTTATGACGTTGCGGTCGGGGAATTGTTACACGTCAGCGAAGCCTTTTTCCCGCAAGTTGATGAACACTGTCTGTTCTTCTTTTTCCAGTCGGAGATTCGCGAGGGCGAACTTGGGACGATTTTTCCGGATGAAATCGAGGAGATTTCGTGGGTCACGATTGCCGATGCCGTTCAGTTCATGAATCTGTCGAAAGAATACGAACAGATCCTCACGACGCAGCAGACGGTTCCGTACGTCTTCAACGGACAAATTACGCACTGAGCGGAGGGATACACATGCAGATTATCGAAACGACGGATCTCGATACACTGGCCCGGCTGAACCGCTACGTCCATGAGCCGCACGTCGCGCAACAGCCGGACTTCTTTAAACCGTACGACTTCGCGACGGTCCGGGCATTTTTTGCGGAAATCGTCGGAACCGGCAACCATCAGTTTTTGATGGCGGAACTCGACGGCGAAGCGATCGGCTACGTCTGGATCGAATATCTCCGGCGTCCGGAAAGTGCCTTTCATTTTGCCAATTCGAAAGTCCGCGTCCATCATCTCTGTATCGTCGACGATAAATAGCAGCAAGGGTTCGGTCGTCAGTTGTTGCTTGCAGTCGAGCGCCGGGCACTCGAACAGGACATACATAAAATTGATCTCGACTACTGGATGAGCAACGACGGGGTCGATGTCTTCTACGAACGGCTTGGCTTTGAAAAGATGCGCCAAGTCGTCGCAAAATCGTTACATTAAGAAAGAGGGAAGTACGAATGGATTATACAGACTTGAATTTCATCTTTGGTTTGCTGCGCATAGCAGTGCTCGTCATGGCGATTCCGTCAATGGTGTACGCCTTGTATCTGTTGCGCAAGATTGCCAATAAATAAGCGGCACCTTGTTTCCTCTACGGAGACAAGGTGTTTTGTATTATCCCGCTTGAAAACAGGGTAATGAAATAAGAGTGATTTGCCAGGAAATTCTTGAAACCAGGAGGGATCAAATGTTATTTTTATTCATCGGTTATTACGACGCGGAAAAGATGAATCAGTCCTCGCAACAAGAGCTCGATGCCGTCATGGAACGATGTAATCCACCGCTCGCGACCTTTTTTACGAAGCTCAACGTTTTGTCTGAATGGCATCCGGGAGCCGAAACGAAACGGGCACGGCTCCTCGACGGTCAGATCCGGCATCAGGACGGACCGGACCCGGACAAAACGGAACAGATCGGCAGTCTGATCGTGTTTGAAGCGGATGATTTGGAACAGGCCGTCGACTTGGCGTTGCTTCATCCGACGACTCAGATTGAGGAAGCTGAGCAGTACGGCTGGCGGATGGAAGTACGGCCGTTGATTGATCCAAAAGAAGCAAAATAGACGGTTTTTTTGAACATACAGCGCATCGATGCGTTGTATGTTTTTGTGATTTTCGGGTATACCTGTTTCATAGCTGATCAAAAGAAACCAGAAAGTCAGCTGACACTCCCACCACTAAAGTAGTCGGGTTCTAGCGTACAAGGGCTTCCAACGCTACTCGAGAGCAACGGAGACTCACCCTGTTCCGTTAGACTTTCACCATCAAACCCCTCAGTGGGGTTTAGCGATGGCATAGGACGCATGTCAACATCCTGTTTCGCTTCCACTATATCAAACGGAGTTTTTTGCAACGGTTGATTTCCATGTGGTGCTTTATTAGAAATGCGTCAAAACGGGTGGTACATTTTTCTTCATCGTAGGTCTCTAAATCATCGTTGATATTCATGATTAAGAAGGCAGAATATAAGTCCCGCTGGACTTTGATCCCGTTGAGATCATTCCAACGTTCCGATAGTTTCTTCTTTTTGAAGGTCTTGTCTAGATGGTTATACTGACTAGCTTTCGCCAAATGGGTCTTGATTTTGATCAAAGAGTTTCCGTTGTAGGCTAATTTTCGATTGATGATGTCCAGCAGCATGGCGGGGGCTCGGTTGGCAATCGATTTACCAAACCGCTTCTTCTTGTTGAACCTTCCAGTTCGCGCATTGACGGTTGTTTCTTTTGCCCGCCTTGCCAGACCGGAGAAACGCATCGACTCGACATAGATGTTGTCGCCTAATGCCATGATTTCGTTGGCCAGACATTCGTGTTGGTACTTTCGCACCGCAGCCTGTTTGCGGTGGAGTTCCCGAAGCTTTCCTCGGTAAGACGCGTAGTGGTTGGAGTGGATCCACTTTTTATGAGGAACAGCATTGGGAGTGCCGTTCGCATGGAAGTGGGTCGGGTTCATCGCCCGACGGGAACGGTCCATCTTTCTGAGTAATAGCCGTTTCTCTTCTTCCATACGCTGAACCTGATCGGCCAAGACTACCAGTTTTACGAGTTCAGCACTGACGATTGCAATCGTGCTGGGACCGATATCCAGACCCACATCACCGCAACCGGCGGTTCGTTTGAATTGACCTGTTTCCTTGTTCCGTTTTAAAGGCGGTGATCCTTTGAATACGATCTGGACATAAAATTTGTAGGTCCGACGCACCCACTTCCGGATGATCCGGCAATACGCGATATCGTTCGTGAAGGCTTCCACTTCATAAACATTGTTCGGGTCGATCAACACCTGAAGGGATAACCCATTCCACAGCAAACGACCGTCTTTGAAGCGGATTCCCGCCTGGTTCGTTTTGCCTTCAAATGAGTTGAACTCCCCGAACTTCTTGAAGTGGATTCGATTCCCGTTGCCGTAGAGCAACTTGTCGAATCCTTTCCACAGTTGGGTGGCGATTTTTTGAGAAGTGTTGGAATCGATATGTCGTTTGAAGTGGTGTTGCATCGGCTTCACATCTTTATGAAATTCGTACTCCGACAAACGGTATTCCTTGCATAATGCTTTGAGGATTTTGCCTGCTTCCTTTTTATTGGATCGGTACAGGACGATGGCCTGCCGATAACGTTTCGTCTTGATCATTTCCTTGTATCGCTTGAGGGTCACATTGGCAAGGCTATTGAAGACTCCTCGCCCGACTTCGAAACGCGTATGCAATACATCTTGTTCGAAGACTTCTGCCTTCAATGGGAATTGGACGATGAAATGCGCCAATGGACTTCCTCCTTTCGCTTGATCTAAGACCATTGAAACGCGTTTTACGAGAAAGAGCAAGCCATTCCTCCCACCCCTGAAGCAGTGGGCTTCCTGGCCTTAAATTCTGTGAAGCAGACGTGTCGATCATTACCTTTGAAGACGTACAGTACAAACACATACTCCGTGGCATCTCAGGTGCGTTTACGGAAGGAAAAATCACGACGCTCGTCGGACCAAGCGGTGCCGGCAAATCGACGTGCTCAAAACAAATCAACGGACTGATTTCCCCGGACAGCGGACGGATTCGGTACCGCGGTGAGGACTTGGAACAGATGAACCTCGTCGAACTGCGAAAACAGATCGGGATGGCGTTTCAAAGTGCGCCGATGCTGCCGGGGACCGTCCTGGATAATCTCAGTTTGCCGAAAACGATTTTCCACGAGACCTTGGCACCGGAAGAAGCGAAACGACTGCTGGAACAAGTTGATCTTCATGTCGATTTGAATCAGCCGGTCAAAGAACTGTCAGGCGGTGAACGGAGCCGTCTCGCGATTGCCCGGACGCTCGTTAATCGACCGGATGTTTTGTTGCTCGACGAAATCACGGCCAGTCTTGATTTTCGGATGGTCAAGGAAATCGAACAGTTGATTCAGCGCCTGCAACGCGAACTCCGGGTGACCGTCATCTGGATCACGCATGATCTCGATCAGGCACGTCGCGTCAGCGAAGAAGTCTGGTTCTTAAAAGACGGACAATTGCTCGAACACGGGGACGTCTCGTTGCTTGAGCCGGACGGAACACGCCCGGACATCGAAGCGTTCTTGAAGGGGGAATCGTTATGAGTTACGTACAACTGGCGACGTCGCTGATTTTCATCGCGATTCCGCTGATTCTTACCTTTACGCTGAAACTTGGTCTTGAAAAAGATATCTTGATCGCGACTGTTCGTTCGATCATTCAGTTGCTGATCATCGGGTATATCCTGACATTCGTTTTTGAGAGCGACAGTCCGATTTATATCCTGCTGATGATTCTGTTGATGATCGGCGCGGCGACGCTCAACGTCATCCGCAAGGGCGACGGGATTCCCGGGATCCAGTGGATTGTCCTTGCGACGTTGGTCTCGGTCGAAGTCCTGACGATGGGGCTGATGCTCGGTCTGAACATCATTCCGTTTGAAGCCCAGCAAGTCATTCCGATCAGCGGGATGGTCATCGGAAACTGTATGATTCTGTCGCTGTTGTTCTTGAACAAGTTTAAAGACGAGGTCGAACGAAGTGACGAAGTGATCGAATTGATTTTGTCACTCGGCGGGGATACGAAAACGGCGATTGACACCAGTCTCAAAAGTGCGATCCGGACGAGTATGATTCCGACGATTGAAGCGCAGAAGACAATGGGCTTGGTTCAACTGCCCGGCATGATGAGCGGGCTGATCATCGGCGGAGCCAATCCGATGGAAGCGGTCCTCTATCAATTGTTGATTCTGTTCCTGTTGCTGACGACGGCAGCGACGTCGGCTGTCCTTGTTGGTTACCTATCGTACCGGAAATTATTTAATCAAAAGTCACAGTTCATCGGTTTGACGTATCGGAAAGACAAACGGAACTAATCTGAATCCTGAAACAGCCCCTGAGACGTTTGAACTGAACCAAAAAAGTTAGACAATAAATAATTTGTCAGGCGACCTTGAGGACCTGAGTCCGGTATTCGACCGGGCTCAGGTTTTTTAGGCGTCTCTTGATACGACGATGGTTATAGTACTCGATATAACGCTTGAGCTCACATTTGAAGTGGTCCATGTCATCGAACTCCTTGAGATACAGGAGCTCTGACTTGAGCACGGCGAAGAAGCTTTCGATGGCTGCGTTGTCGAGACAGTTGCCCTTACGGGACATACTTTGCGTGATGCCGTGCTCGTGGAGTTTACCGATGAACGCTCGGTACTGATAATGCCAACCTTGATCGGAATGGAGGATTGGCCGTTCCTTCCCGTCGAGCTTCCCGATTGCCTGGTCCAACATTTCGCCGACGAATCGGTATGTAGGGCGGTCCGACATCGTATAGGCAATGATCTCACGGTTTCCCAAGTCCATCATCGGCGAGAGGTAGAGCTTCTCCCCGAAGAGGTGAAACTCAGTGACGTCAGTCACCCATTTCTGGTTCAGGCCGGAGGCCTTGAAGTCACGTTGGAGAAGATTCGGTGCGATTTCTCCGATCCGTCCCTTGTAAGAGCGATATCGCTTCATGCGAACGAGACACTTGAGCCCGAGCTCGTCCATGAGACGGCGCACGGTCTTCGGATCGTGCCGGAAGCCTTGGCGTTCGAGAAGTGCGTGGATGCGACGATAGCCACATCGACCCTCGTGTTCGTGGAAGAGGGTATGGATGGCAGCCTTCACCTCCGCATACTTGTCTTCGCCCGTCAGGCGCGTCCGCCAATAGTAGTAGACGCTCCGGGCCATACCGAGCACGCGGAGGAGTCCTAGGACGGGATAGACCGCCCGCAACTCGTCGATTACTTGCGCCTTGATCCGGTTCGTCGCGCATTCTCTTCTTGAACCAAGGCTCTCAATTTTTTTAACGCAGCGTTCTCCATCTCGAGATACTCGACCCGCTCCTTGAGCTTCTCGACTTCTGTCATTTCTTCAAAATCCTTCTTCTTGCGTCTCGCCATCGGGGCACGTCCTTTCGGTCTGGCGACCAGACCTGCGGTCCCTTTCCGTTCATACGTCGCTCGCCAGTTCGAGATCATCCCTGGGGAGGAGATTCTGTATTTTATGGCCGCCTCTATGTAGGACAGCTCATTGGTCGCCATGTCGTTTAATACCTCCAGTTTAAATGCCGGCGAGTGTGTTGTATAGGAAGGATCGAAGATCGTCTCTCCCCATCGCTCATAGAGACGCGACCACTCACGGATTCGTTCACGTGCTATCCCGAATTCCTCCGCCATAATCTGGTATCCGTCTCGTCCCGTCAGGTAATGTTCAGCAACCTTGATCTTAAACGCCTTCGTATATTTGACCATAAAAAACACCCCATAAAAGTTGGATTTTTATGTCCAACTTTTATGGGGCAGTTCACGTTCAGCGGGCTGTTTTGTTGGATTTGTATATACCGGATTACCGGATTTTTCTGATTGGCGATAAGACGCCAACAGGAGAATTTAGCCGAAGAATTAAAGCAGTAACGAACAAGCCTTGCATCCGATTTCCGAAAAGGGAATGGATGCAAGGCTTGTTTAAAAGGATTCCTGTCCATCTCGGTCTTTATGCAAAAAAGCAGGAAATCTTTAATGAACGGCGAATTCTGTCTACAGAGAACAAAACGGAAACGGGGCGTTCGAAATGCGAAAGACGGTACTGGCACTACTCTTATTAGGAATGATCGGCGGCATCGGTTGGTTTTTTCTTGAGCAGGAACAGGATGAAACGTTTGAACAAATCGTACGGGCCCGGGTGACGAAACACGTCGCCGAGCAATATGGCAAAGAGACAATCATTGCGGTCCGGTCCGCTTATGACAAGACGGCTTCTTCGAAAGAGGCAAGGCATCAGGTCGCCGTTCAATTAAAAACCGATCCGCGCGGCGAGTATCAGGTCTTTCGACTGGCAAAACAACAGGTCGTCTTCATCGGGCGGACCCGCTCGTTGCCGGAACGTGAATAAGTCGTGCGTGTCAGTTTTCCTGCGTCCGTAGACGGAAGTAGGAGACAAGCGTCGGGACAGCGAGTACCAATGCGACAGCCGTTGCGAGCGGGATCGGGACCGTATTCCATGCGAAGAACGTCACGAGAGCCGCCAAAATGAACATAGTCCGAAGCAGATTTGAGCCGAGTCGTGCAGCAGGTACATCCTGATCCGGTACCATGTATGCCATCCGGTACTGGAAGTAGAAGTGGATCAACAGTCCAAGTTGGATGATCAGCAGGAAAGTCGAATCGGATTGTTCGAAAAAGATGGCATAAATCGTCATCACCATGACGAGGAGATACAAACCGGTCGTTAAAATCAGACGTTTTTTCAAGAGAGGATCCTCCTTATTCTTATGTAAGTTATTACTTCATATACGTCCGTTTTACCCAAGTGTTCCCAGAATTCTTTACTTAAACAAGCAAGCATCCTGTCATGAAAGGGGAAATGAAGATGCATTACGGATTATGGACAAAGTTTACAACACAAGCAGGTGAGGGACAACGATTGGTGCAGGTACTGTTAGAAGCAGCAACGTCCTTACAGGATGTCTCGGATTGTAAGCAGTATATCGTCAGCACGACCGAAGAAGCTGATACCGTAATGGTCCGGGAGATTTGGACAGATCAAGCGGCTCATCTAGCATCCTTACAACTGCCGGCGACACGGCAATTGATTGAACAGGCACGACCGATTCTGTTGCATGTCGAACGAGTGCTTGAAGATCAGCCGTGCGGTGGTAAAGGGTTAACATGATTTTTCCAAAAAGAGGGAACCTCTCTAGTCAGAGCACGTATTAACGTCAAGAGGTGAGAAAATGAACAAACAAGAACGGATCCAAATCATTCAGACCATTCGCAAGCGGATAAAACCAGTACGAATGGTATCTGCCTGTTTTGCGGCGATTGGATTCCTAATCCTATTTTTAACCGATCAGCCTATATGGTCGATTTTTCTGATCGTTTTCGCTTTGATTCTTTTCGGTATATCTTCAGGAAAAGAGTGTCTCGAAATCTGTCGGATAACAAACATGAAACAAGCCAAACGGTGGATTCAACTGCGTTACGTTGCTAGTCTTGTCCTTATAAGTATAGCGATGACTCTTTTCGTGATCCCTCATGTGGCTGATGTTTCTGATTCGCACATGTTCTATTGGTATTTGGCTAGTTCGGTAATAATCATAATGACAGTCGTCGTCGAAACTAACTTCGATCACCGCGTTAGACAAGCCGACCCGGAACAGCCGATGAGCAATGAATACCGGTAATGAAATTCATCTGTTGCAAAAAAGCATCCGCGAAATCCGGATGCTTTTTCTTGTGTTCAACTGACGGTATAAGCAGGCAAATCGCTTTCCTGTCCGCCTCTGGCATATGATAGGAACGACTCGTATAAAAGGAGGGCTTCTTATTCTTGCCATTATCATCGGATTAATCATCGGGATCCTCGTTCCCGTTCAAACGAGTGTCAACACACGCTTACGCGGCATTGTCGGCTCGCCGTTCCTTGCCTCTCTGCTGTCGTTCAGCATCGGGACGGTTTTTTTGATCTTGCTGACACTTTTCGTCGAACGCAATTTCAGTCTGAATCCGGGCGTCTGGTCGGAACCGGGCTGGATTTGGATCGGCGGCGTGCTCGGTGTCATCTTTTTAACTGGAAACATTCTGCTCTTCCCGCGAATCGGCGGTGTCCAGACGGTTATTATGCCGATTTTCGGGCAGGTGCTGATGGGGTTGCTGATTGACAACTTCGGTTGGTTTTCAAACGCTGTCACACCGCTGTCGTCGACGCGTCTACTCGGCGCGGGATTTGTTCTGCTCGGTGTCATCGGAACGGTCGCCCTGGGCGATTGGTTAGCAAAACGTCGCCATCCGGAACAGGCCAAGCCGGTCGACACAACGATTTATGGCTGGCGGGTTCTCGGTGTCGTCATGGGGATGATGAGTGCTGCCCAAGCCGCGATCAACGGACATCTTGGTGTGGTGCTCGATTCCGCCATTAAAGCAGCATTGATTTCCTTTATCGTCGGCACGGTGACCTTGTTGCTTGTAAACGTGATCGTCCGGACGAAGTGGCAGTTCGACCGGTCGCTTCCAACACCATGGTGGATCTGGATCGGCGGTTTGATCGGGGCGTTGTTCATTGCTGGTAACGCCGTCATCGTGCCGCTTGTTGGAACAGGCGTTGCTGTCGTCATCGTGACAATCGGTCTTTTGACCGGCAGTCTGTTGATTGACCGCTTCGGATTGTTTGGGGCGGCGAAGACACCGGTCACGGGTGTTCAACTGGTCAGTCTTGCTCTGATGATTGTTGGAATCGTATTGATTCGCTTGTAATGAAACGTCTTCTTTTTGGATTTAATCAATCCTAAAAGGAGACGTTTTCAGTTTGAAGCACCCCATTTTTTTCATACAACGATTCATTATCTCCTATAAATTGTATAATGGAAGAGGGAAGAGCGGAGAACGTGAAAAATAAACAAGAACGCACCCAGTTCATCCAAGAAGCAAAACGGCAATTGATGAAGCAACGGATGGTGAGCACGTTATTATACGGGACAAGCATTATCTTGATTGTTGCCAACCGAGGCGCCTATTGGCCATTTGCTGTCTTAGTCGTTGCCCGGGTGCTGATCGCCCGGGTGCACTCACAAGAAGTCAACCGGGATATGGCACTGACGCCGAACCCGACAATGAAGCGGATCATTCAAGTCCAGTACGTGATTGATTATTGTTTCATCGTCTTGGTCAGTCTGTTCCTGCCGGTCGTATTGAATCTGAGTCTGCCATTTTTCACGAGCATCAGCATTTATCTTGTGCTCGCCGTCGGATTATTGATGACGGATTCAGTCCTCGAACGGCGGGGGAAGAAACTCGACCCCGAGTATCCGACGAAAAAAGAGTTACGGACGTATCCGAAGACGTGGAAAAAGTTGAAAGCATAAAAAAACCATCATGTTGAACAAGGGGGAGCAGGAATGCATAGAACCATCGAAATCGAACAGCTGTTACAAGAAAACGAAACGTTGATGGAACATCTCGCACTCCTTGATCGGCTTGGATTACCCGACGCCTGGATTTGCGCCGGCTATATCCGGTCGTTGATTTGGGGACTGGCATTGACAGATAAACAGGACATTGATGTCGTGTATTACGATGCAACGGACACATCCGAAGCAACCGAAAAACAGTATGAGGAGAAGTTGAAATCGTGGCAACCGTTGCCATGGTCGGTCAAAAATCAGGCCCGGATGCATCATAAAAATAACTTGCCGCCGTACCGGTCGACGTGTGACGCCATCGCCCATTTCCCGGAAACGGTGACGGCGATTGCGGCGAAGTTAACGGACGGACAGTTTCAGTTGTATTTGGCATACGGCGCAGAAGATTTACATACCCGGACGATCCGCCCGACACCGCTGTTTTCAAAAGGAAAACCGAAACATGCCATCTTTCAAAAACGGGTGATTGATAAAGATTGGGATAAGCGGCGTGATTTACGGATTGCCTACCAGTTCGAAACGAACAGCTGAGCACTGCAAGAAAGTGTCTATCAGAAGCAGGATGGCCGGTATGTCCGGGTAAAGGATAGTAAGACGGTGTCGGATGAACTGGATAAAACGAAAACGACGTACCTCGAAAACTCGGGAATCAAATGATAGGATATTCTATTGTAACGGAAAAACGCTTATGCCCTAAACATACCAGGCATAAGCGTTTGTTCATTCATCCGTGAATTGTAAAAGTATCCCGCAGTTCGATGATCGTTCCTTCCGGTGCCTTCAGTTTACTGAGATGGCCATCGACGACGAAGTAAATGTTTCCGCCGTGTTTCGGCAAAAACGGCATCCCGAGTTGTTCGAGCCGTGCGACTTCCGCCTGTAAATCATCGACATACAATGCGAAATGGACGGGACCGGCTGCGTGTTTCGTATAGTCTGACAGCGTCTCTTCGGCTTTGTTCGTCTGGAGTTCGATGTAGAAGTCACCAAGTTTCAGCCAACTGTTGAAGGCGCGCGTATGGAAATCGGGTGACTCCTGGACCAGTTCGAATCCGAGTTGTTCGTAAAAGGTTTTTGACGCGATGTAATCAGTCGTCTGGATACAGAGATGATGGATTTGTTTCAATGAAATAACGTCCTTTCCAGTCAATCGCGAAATGGATCATGTTCAACGATTCTGGTTTAAATTTTAGCACAAACAAACGTCCGCTTCCTATCTTAGGAAACGGACGTTTTTCATGATTCCAGTTCAAACTTCTCTGTCTGATCAGTCAAGTAAGCCGATGTTTCATTCAACGTCTCGACGAGGACATGCAGTCCGGTAATCGTCGCAATCATCTGTTCGGACGCCGCAGCAACTTCTTCGTTGCCGGCCGTATGTTCTTCGGCGACAGCAGCAATTTCCGTCAGGGCATTGCGAATCCGGGCTTCGGTTCTGGCGACGTCAAGCATTTGTTGACGCATTCCGGCAGCGGACGCAGCGACTGTTCCGACTTGTTCCGCGATTTGGGTGAACGAACCATCCGTCGCTTGAATCTCCTGTTGACCGGAGACCGTCTCCTGTAAGGTCTCAGCGAATCGGACTTCCATTTGCGTCGAATTCCCGGTGATATTCTGGACGATTGCAGCAATCTGATTGACACTGCTTGCGACATGCGTCGATAACTGTTTGACCTCGGTTGCGACGACCGCAAATCCTTTGCCTTGTTCACCGGCGCGCGCCGCTTCGATGGCCGCATTGAGTGCGAGTAAGTTCGTTTGTGCCGCGATATCACGGATGATCGTGACCAGTCCTTGGATGTCGGTGGACTGTTGTTTCAGTTGGCGGACCTGTTCCGTCGCTTCGACGACGTGCGTATGAATCGTGTTCATCCGGATGACGGATTGTTTCATCTGCGTTTGTCCGTCGCGCGTCGCAACACGCATCGTCTCAACCGTCTGTTCGATTTGCTGACTGTCGTCGGTCGTCTTTTGCACGAGCGAAGAGAAGCCGGTCATCTCATCGGTCAAGGCGAGTGTCGTGTGCGTCTGACTTTCCGTACCGGTCGCAATTTCCGACATCGTCTCGGCAATTTGCGTTGAACCGTCGAGGACTTCCGTCGTCCCGGCATCAATCGCCTGACTCGTGTCCGTGACGAGAGCCGTCGTCCGTTTGATGTCGACGATCATCAGGCGAAGTGTTTCGTTCATCTGCTGAATCGAGCGGGCGAGCGTATAGATTTCATCTTTTGCCGGAATCTTCATGTGTTGCATCGTCTGATCGGCTTGCGAAAGTTTTCCGTCAGCAATCATCCGGGCGACGGATTGAAGCGTTTCGAGTGGCTTCAACTTCCGGCCAAGTAAGTAGTAGAGGGAGACAAGCGTCCCGGCAAGTAAGACAAGTAACAGTCCGATGAACAGCGGCAGACTTTGTTTCAGAAGGGTCGTCGTCAATGCATCGACGTCTTTTGCCGCAATGTCGACACCTAAAATCCCGATGATGTCGTCCGTTGAACTTTTTATCGGGACATAAACGCTGATGTATTGTCCATACTTCGGATCATCGATGACATCGGTCGAATGCGTATTGCCTTGTAAGACCTCTTTCATGTCGGATGCGACAGCACCGGTCGCCGGATCATTGATTTTCGCAGCGTCAGCGACCGGTAGACCATCGATCAACAGCTTGACTTGATTCTGTTCAACCTTCGCCGTATAGGCATACAGCAACCCATTTTGCTGTCGCAGCTGATCAAGCGATTCGCGTAATTGGTCGTAGTTCGTATCGTTCGTCGGATTCGTCAAGAATGTTTGATAGGCGTTGGTGTCAATGGTTTTCGCAATCCGTAACGCGTCCTGCTCAGCCGTTTTCTTGAGCGTCGACAAGGCCGTTTGTTTCGTATTGAGATAAAGTGACACACTGCTAAATACAAAGAAAAGGATGAGAATCAAGCTGATGATAAGTAATAACCGTGTTCTGATGGAATGCGTCCGTGTTGTGTCCATACAAACCTCCTGATGATATGGTGCGTGTTGCCTATCTACGTTATCGGTTAGATTTTCAAGAAATTATAGACAATATAGCAAAATAAAGTTAAGGGGTTGAACAAATACCGTCTTTTAAAATAAAGGGACTTAAAAATGTTTACAGTTAAATAGTTTAGTGTTAAATTATTCAATGCGATAAGGAATCAGACGGAAATTTGATTACATCAAGCTAGCAGGAAAGGATGTTGAACGAATGGAACAAGATCAACTCTTTAAAATGATCCACACGGTCGAAGCGGTGACGAATGAAGCGATCATCGATTGGAATACCCGTTTTCCACACAAAATCGGCATCTCGCCGATTCTGACGTTAGGTGAGCTGAAACGAAAAGGTCCTCAAAATCAGATGAAGTTAGCAGAAACACTTGGTTTTACAGGAGGGGCGATGACGAACATCGCTAAAAAACTGATTCAACTTGAACTGGTCGAACGGGTTTATAACGAACAGGACCGCCGTCAAGTCTTGCTGCAGATTACGCAGCAGGGCGAACAAATCTTGAGTGAGGCTCAGGCCATCGGAACACAACAGTATCTTGAACTGTATGACGTGTTAGATGAGGAAGAGATTCGGCTTTATTTAGCGATCAATGAAAAACTGTTGACCCATATCCGGGCAAAACGGGAGAACGGAGTGAAACGATGACTCGAGTAGCGGGAAAAGTAGCGTTGGTGACGGGTGGTGCGTCAGGCATCGGCTTATCAGCGGCAACATTGTTGGCAGAAGAGGGAGCGGCTGTCGTCGTCGCCGATTATAACCTCCAAGGTGCGGAAGAAGTGGCGGCCGATTTACGGAAGCAAGGAAAACAAGCAAAGGCGATTTTTCTGGATGCATCGGAAAGCGAATCGATTCAGCAGGCTGTCGCGTTCACCGTCGCGACATATGGCAAACTTAACGTGTTGTTTAATAATGTCGGTCTGACAAACCTGCAGAAAGATTTGGATGTCGTCGCGATGGACTTGGCGGAATGGGACCGTTTGATGAACGTCAATGTCAAAAGTGTCCTGCTTGGTGCCCGTTATGCGATTCCATATATGAAACAGGCTGGCGGCGGATCGATCATCAATACAGCTTCGATGTCGGCTTTTGCAGGCGACAGCATCCGCTCTGCTTATGGGACGTCAAAAGCTGCCGTCGTCCAGCTGACGAAGTATATCGCGACGCAGTACGGAAAGGATTTGATCCGCTGTAACGCAATTGCTCCCGGTTTGATTTTGACACCGGCGGCAAAAGCCAACATGAGTCCCAGTCTTCTCGCGACCTTCGAAAAATACAATGCCCTTCCGTATCACGGTGAGGCCGATGACATCGGACATGCCGTCGTTTATCTCGCGTCGGACGAATCAAAATTCATGACCGGACAAACCCTGCAGATTGAAGGCGGTCATTACATCGGCAATCCGACCAGCCCGGACTTTTTAGCGATGCAACAATAAACTAGAAACGGAGTGGATGAATATGAATCGATTAGCAGAAAAAATCATATTAGTGACCGGTGCCGGGAGTGGCATGGGAGAAGCAACGGCATTGATGGCGGCGCGTGAAGGCGCCATCGTCGTCGCGACCGACATCAATGAAGAGGCCGTCCGTGCTGTCGTCAAACAGATCCTGCTTGAAGGCGGTCAAGCGTATGCCTTACACCACGACGTTTCTTCCCGCGAAAGTTGGCAAGACGTCACGGACATGATCAAGCGGGAGTTTAATCGACTGGATGTTCTGGTCAACAATGCCGGCATTGCGTTGAGTACCCCATTTTTAGAGCAGAATGAAACCGATTGGTCCCGGATTTTTAACATCAACGTCAACAGTGTCCTGCTCGGGATGCAACAGGCGATTCAGTTGATGCAGGAAACGGGTGGTTCGATCGTCAACATCGCTTCGATTTCTGCCATCAGCGGAATGGCGGGAGCCGGCGGATATACGGCATCAAAAGGCGCGATTGATGCGGTAACGCGGGCGGCGGCTGTCGATTACGGCAAGTACAACATCCGGGTCAATGCCGTTTATCCAGGTTATATCGAGACGAAGATGAGTGCCCCGTCGATGGCCGCCTATAAAGATTATTTTGAACAGGTGATTCCGCTTGGTCATGTCGGTCAGGCCGAAGAAGTCGCGCACGCTGTTCTTTTCCTCGCAACAGATGAAGCGAGCCATATCTCGGGAATCGGTCTTCCGGTAGACGGTGGCGTCACAGCCAGATAACTGAAATGAAACGAAGGCACTGTCCATCTGACAGTGTCTTTTTTTATGGAACAACAGGTCAATTGGTAATAAAAAGGCTCATCACCATAACACGTGGTTGCTATTTTAACGACCAAGCTCAAGGCGCAATCTCAAAAAGAATCGTTCGAGGTTTCGGTAGCCATAACCACGACGTTTAATGAGCTTAATCTTATTGTTCGTCCCTTCCATTTTCCCATTCGATAGTGTCGATACAATGGTTTGACGCATCGCTTCTTCACGGCCACGAATCGCTTTCGCGATTTTCGCAAGAGGTCCGCATGGATGAAATTGATAACGTTCCAGCCAGTCTTTCAGTCTTCGGCATGCCTGCCCGTCGCACGTTGCTTTCAACACATATCGAATATGTTGGAGTCCTTGATAAAGATCCCGGGTAAACGAGTCTTCTAGAATACAAGAATGGGCGACCTCTCGATCTTCAAGAGCCAATGCTTCCGGACGACAAGCGAGAGCACGATCAATCACACGAACATGATGATGGCGTCTTGCCTCGTTCAAAAAACGACGCCGGCGGCGAAGAGCATCCGTAAAGAACTGGATGAGATGAAAACGATCCAGCACATGCGCTGCATTCGGGAAGACACGAGTAGTTGCCTTCGCCATCGCAGGTGCAAAATCACTGACGACAGAACGAACATCTCCCAGTACACCTTGAAGCGCAGCCGTAATCGCCGATACGTCCCGGCCCGGGACGATAGACAGAAGACGTCCAGTCTTGGCATCAAGAACGATCGTCGCATAGTGGTGTCCTTTTCT
Organism: Exiguobacterium antarcticum DSM 14480; assembly: GCF_000685865.1. Taxonomy (GTDB): domain Bacteria; phylum Bacillota; class Bacilli; order Exiguobacteriales; family Exiguobacteriaceae; genus Exiguobacterium_A; species Exiguobacterium_A antarcticum. Next base: position 118,697 of record NZ_JMKS01000006.1, read on the forward strand.
CGTGGCGAACTCATCGACGAGGATGTGTGTCGCCTGTCCCACTGTATCCACTGAAGCGTACTGATAAAACCACCGTTCCACAGTCGTATAAGGAAGTTCATATTCATGCGCAACATCTGAAATTGTCCGGCCATGGCACCGTTCTGTGATGCCTTTTCGGAACACTTCGGTAGAAGTACGGACGAGTCCGAGACCGTAGTCATATACGAACGTCAAATCACAAGAGAGGCATCTTTGACGTGGGACATCCAGTTCGATCCACAAGGCACCGACTCCCCACGCATGACCGTGTCGAAAACGACGACGCTTTTTCGAATGCAGGATGGTCTTTTTTTCGCATAGCGGACAAGGGATTTCATGTGTATCAGGAATGACAGGAAATACGTGCGGTTCTTCATCGGACGACATCTGGATTTGAAAAAGGGCTGGAAGCGGAAGAATTAATTTGATAAACTGTTGGGACAAGGCGAAAACTCCAATCGTGGTTTGTCTAGACAACAATTACGATACCGGGGTTTTCGCTTTTTTTCTATGTTCGATTTAAAATCCGATGGATTTTATGTGTCAACCACACCTTATGGTGATGAGCCAATAAAAATCCGTTTTTAAAGAATTTTTTTACAAAAAAAGCGGTACAATGGAAAGTGAAAATGACAAACGAAATGAGTGGATATTCATGCTTCAATCATGGAAAAAACGAATGCTGTACGGAACGGCGAGCCTGACCGTTTTGGTCAGTGCAGGTGCTGTATATCTCGGATTGCGTCCGGAGGAACCAAAAGCCGTTTCCTATCCGGTCATTTCGAAGGATCTCACGACGATGACGTTTACACCGAAAGACGGTCAGGTCATCCTGCTGTATGGAAGCGATATTAACCGTTATAAAGAAACACAGGATGATCCGCAAGAACCGGGATTGATGAAGACACTATCGAAAACGGGGAAAGAGCTAAAGACAGAAGCAATTGCTGACCCGGATTTCTATTTGATGATGCTGTCACAAAAAGGAACCGATCCGCGGCACATCTATGCGTATCATCCGGACGGCATCGAAGCAGATCACTTTTTTACGTACGATTTAAAACGGGGGACGTTTACAAAACATCAGGTGCCGAATACAGCGATAACATCCGTTGCCCATTACGGGAAAGATGTCTGGCTGGAATCGAATGCCTCGAAGCCGAAGGGGAAAATTCAGTTAATCAACGTCCGGACAGACAAACGGTATCCGATTGAAGACCGGCTGATGCCGGTCTTTGATTCACCGATTCTTGAACTGAATCAGACGATTGCTTATGCCAACAACGGTACCGAGGATGATAAAGAAGGGGCGGCCGGTATGGTTCTGCTCGACCAGAAGACCGGAAAATCACGCGTCATTCGAAAAGCGGACGAACCGTATGCCTATACGGCGTTATACGGCGCGAAAGACACCGCGTATTTTGCAACGACCGACGGCGTGATGATCCAGCTGAAGACGGACGGAACGATGCAGCAAAAGTCATTTTCAGTATTGGATGACGTCAACTACTGGGCGACGGAACCGATGCGGATGATTAACAAACAGACCGGTTATCAAATCATCGGCACCGGTGAAAACGATACGGATCAACGGCTCGTTAAGTGGACGTTCGGACAAGCGTTCCGGGTTGAATCGGTCCGACCTGGTTTTTGGCAGCAGGGTAACTATTACCGTTACCTGTACCGGAATCCGTATAAGAAGACGTCATATTTTACGGAAAGTAAAACGTCATTTTCCGGAAAAGGCCGATTGATCGTCACGGATGACAACTTAAAAACGTTACGGACGATACCGGTCGAAGGAGCAAATGGCGTGGACTTTGTGGTGGATTAATAGCAAAGGGAGGGAATGAAATGGCTTTTGAAGAGGTATATTTGACGGCAATTCAAGCGAGGTTCCGGGCCGTCCGCGAACCGGCGGAGCAGGCACTCGGTTGGCTGAACGAGGAGCAGTTCCATCAGATACTGGCACCGGATACGAACAGCGTCGCGTTGTTGATCCAGCATATGACAAACAATATGACGTCACGCTGGACCGACTTTTTGACGACGGACGGAGAAAAGCCGGACCGCAACCGGGACGCCGAGTTTGTCGACCAGGGTCATGACAAAGAGACCTTGCTAAAACTGTGGAACGACGGCTGGCAACTCGTCGAATCAACGATTGCTTCCTTGACACCGGACGATTTGGAGAGAACCGTTTTAATCCGCGGGGAACCACATCTCGTCGTCGACGCGATTGAACGGCAACTTGCACATTACGCCTATCACACCGGACAGCTGATTTTTTTGATGAAGATCCTGCTCGGACCGGACTTTAAACCATTGACGATTCCCTTGCCGCATCAGCGGCACTGAACGAAACAGACCTGCCTCTTTCACGTAAAGAGACAGGTCTGTTTTTATAATGTATCGTCACTCGATCCGCCGACCGGAGTTGTCGATAACGAAATCGTAAAAGCGCGCTCGCCTTTTTTGAGTTTGATGTCTTCAGGAGAATCGATGCTATCCATTGATTTTCCTCCCATTGTCTCTTGCATCGTCGATTTTTCGAACATCAACAGTTCATATTCAGATGGACGAAACGACTTGCTCCGAAACTCGACGCCACTCATCATGATTTTCTTTAAATCATCTGACTCCTCGGATTTTTCTTGCATGAGACCATCTAAATCATACATGTAGGAACGGTAACCTTTTATCGTATCGAACTCTTCTCCGAGTTTCAGTTTTTCCCCGTCATATTGACCGGGTTTGATGGTTTCGCTAAACCAGATTTTTTGTTCGCCGGACGCAAAATACTCGATCCCGGTCAGGTATAGGGGTTTGTCGGTTTGACCGGTCATGGTATAAACAGCTTCAATTTTATCCGGATCTGATGGGTTTTTAGACGTATCGCGTTTGAGTGTTAACGGCAGTTCAGTCGGTTGAATGACTTTTTTTGGTACGGCTTCTTCCGAGCTGCAACCGGCGAGTAAAAGTGCCGATAGTGAACAGACAAGCAGTTGTTTCAATATCCACGTCACGTCCTTTGTATGTAAGTACATTTAGTGTAAGGGGAATGGATGATATTTACAATCAGATTAGGCATCGCAGAAAGGATGGATTATATGAAAAAACGTTTTATTCTTTTACTGTCGCTCGGATTGTTTGGCTGTTCGGCGACTTGGAATCAAGAACCGGCGGAATCGACAGCTGTCAAAAAAGTTCTGTATGTCGCCCCGACCGGCAAGGATACGAATTCCGGTTCAATCAAGCAACCACTGAAAACGCTGAAACGGGCCAGTCAGCTCGCAAAAGCCGGGACAACGGTCTATCTGCGTCAAGGAACATATCAGGAAGCGTTAACGGTCAAGTACAGCGGGACGAAACAGGCACCGGTCGTGTTTCGGAATTACCAACAGGAGAAAGTCGTGTTAAGTGGTAAGACGCTGAAGCAGAAAGATGGGGACACGACACTTGTCCGGATCGAAAATCGACAGTACGTGACGATTCAAGGACTGGTGGTCGCAGACATCAAAACAACACGAACTAATGAGACACCGATCGGGATGTTCGTCACCGGCACAGGGCGAAACATTCAATTGATCGACAACCAGGTCCGTCGGATCAAGACGAACGCCAAAGACGGCAACGCCCACGGGATTGCGATCTATGGAACCGGTCGGTTGAAGCAGATCACTGTCCGGGGCAACCGGGTCGAAGATAATCGGCTTGGGGCAAGTGAAGCACTTGTACTTAACGGTAACATCGACGGATTTTTCGTCACGAACAATATCGTTCAGCGCAATGATAACATCGGTATCGACTTGATCGGATACGAAGGAGTCGCAACGAATCCGGTAGAAGATTATGCACGGAACGGGACGATTTCCGGGAATCACGTCTCCGACAGTTCAAGTTACGGCAATCCTTTCTATGGCAAGGAGTACAATGCGGCCGGCATTTACGTCGACGGCGGGAAACGGCTGACGATTGCAGATAATACCGTCGAGCGGAATGATATCGGCATCGAAGTGACGAGTGAACATGCGAAGAAGTATGCAGAAGACATCACGGTCCGCGACAATCTGGTTAAAAACAACCGGTTTACCGGCATTTCGATTGGCGGATACGACAAGAAGCGGGGTGGAACGAAGCAGGTCCGGATTACACGGAATCAGGTCATCGGCAATGATACGAAAGGGCTGGAAGGGGGACAACTGCTGGTCCAGCATGATGTCCGCGATAACCGGATTGACCATAATACGTTTACGACGGGGCAAGATAATCTGTTTGTTGCCCACTTTTTTAAGACAAGCTCCGGTAATCGCTTCGAACAGAACACTTATCGCTTGGGCAAAGGAACAGCGAAGCGCTGGATTTGGCAGGATCAAGAATACCGCACTCCGTCCGCTTTTGAGCGGGCAGTCACTCGATGAATAAAACAGACGTCATTCTCCTCACGAGGGAAAGTGACGTCTGTTTGTTTAACGTACTTGCATCTTTTAGGCATTGTAGCCGACGAACAGTGTGAAAAGCATCAATCCGGCCGAACCGACGATGCAGGTCAGGCAAACGACAGTCGTAAAAATACGCAACGGCAGCGGCAAGCTGACCTGTCTTTTCCAGACGACATACACGACGACGGCACTCGCCATCATCAGTAAAGCCAAAATCGAGAACGGTAACGCCCGTTCCTGAATCAAATGAAAAATATCCAACGACTCACACGTCCTTTCTGTCAGATTCCGAATCGAAGGGGTTGTCCCCTGCAAAATCGGACTCCATTACGTTATACTAATTATTGTAACATATGGATGAATCACCCAACATCGAATCAGAGAAAGAAGGGAAGACGATTGGCCCAACCATTACGCAGATCAGCAACAGATCGATCGGTTCAGGGGGTGTGCGGCGGACTGGCGGAACACTTCGGGATCTCGTCACTGGCCGTCCGCCTGATTTTCATTGTCATTCCGCTTCCGAATTAACTTAATCATCTACATGATTCTCGCTAACGCGATGGCCGATGCGCCAAGAACATTGTAAAAACGTATACACAAAGGAGGACAGGGGCATGACAAACGGAAAGATTGCACTTCGTGTGTTGGGCGTTTTGATCGGCGCGATCGTCGGTTTACTGATTGTTTACGAAGCGAAGGGTACCTTTGACGTCAGTGTCCTGCTTGGATTCGTGGCCGGTGCTTTGATTTTTGCCCTGATCAACATCATCTGGGTACGCGTCAGAAAATCTTAAACAGCAGGGGGAAATGGAATGACTTACTTAATTTGTACGACGTGCGGGGTACAGATGGATGAGAACATAACACAGGACGATATCTGCCCGATTTGCACAGATGAACGGCAGTATGTGAATCCAAACGGTCAATCGTGGACGACACTTCCGGATCTGATTTCGTCCGGTACGTATCAGACGACCGTGACAGAAGAACAACCGGGAATTCAAAGTCTCGTCACGACACCGAAGTTCGGGATCGGGCAGACGGCATATCTCGTCACGGGAACAAAACGGGTTCTTTGGGACTGCATCACCTATCTCGATCGGACAGTCATCGAGGAAGTGGGACAACTCGACGCGATGGCCTTGTCGCATCCGCACTATTACGCGACCCAGGTCGAGTGGGCGGAAACGTTTGAAATTCCGCTGTACATTCATGAAGCGGACAAGGAATGGGTAACCCGGCCGAGTGAGCGGATTGTCTTTTGGTCCGGTGACCGTTTAGAGTTAGCTGACGATGTAGTGTTACACCGGATCGGCGGTCATTTTGACGGGGCGACCGTGCTCGAATGGACGACCGGGGATGAAGGACTCGGGATTTTACTGACCGGAGACATCATCCGGGTCGTCGCTGACCGGGCGTGGGTCAGCTTTATGTACAGTTATCCGAATTTGATTCCGTTACCGGCGGCGACCGTCGCTGAAATGGCGTTTGTCCTAGAAGACGTCCGCTTTAATCAAATCTACGATGCGTTCCATAAAATCGTCGTAACGGATGCCAAAGCCTCCGTTGCGCGTTCCGCTAGCCGCTACATCGAGGCGTTAAACGGACACGTCAAGGAACGTGAACGGCGATGATTCTTGGCCTCTATGAAGCACATCTGCCCGTCCGCAATTTACAGCGGTCAATCGATTTTTATGCGGGACTCGGGTTGAAGCTTGATCACATCGTGGATGAAAAAATCGCCTTTCTCTGGATTGCCGAAGAGCAAAGCTGGCTCGGGCTCTGGCAAGCGGACCAAGTCGAGTTGCCGTACCATCCGTCAATCCGCCATATCGCGTTTCACGTGTCGCTCGCCGGTTTACGTGAATCGGTCGCTTGGCTGACGGAACGCGGGTTTACGCCGCGTAAAGCGTTTGGTTTTGAAGGAACGGAACCGTTCGTCATGCCGATCGCCCAGCATGCCCATGCGAAGATCCATTTCAATGATCTAGACGGCAACAGTCTCGAATTCATCACGAAGCTCGACAATCCACTCGGTGCGCAGGACTACATGTACTTAAGCGAATGGGAGACTCTTTTAAATGAGCATGGGTTCACCTTAGAATAAGCAAGTCCTCCTCGATTCATCGTGAATCAGAGGAGGACTTTTTTGATAGTACATCTTATTCAGCTCTCATCATCCGATGAATATACATTTGGAACTATGCTGTAAAGATGGGGATTAATATTCCTGAAAAAGACCTGTTTTGAGCGATGGGTCAATGTTTTGAGACGTATGAGCAGAATGATGTGCACATAAATCATGGCTTGTTATGATAACAGCAGACGAAGAAACGTTCTGCTAAAAAATATCTTTTCTGCTCAATTTTTAAAAATCAAAGTATTATACGACCCGAAGGAGATTACCTACGTGACGACACCGCTACCTACCAATCAGACACTTGCCTCTACACATGTCCTTGAAGCCTTAAATACAAATGTCGCAATGATCCGTTTTGATACGCAACGCCGGGTTGTTGATGTCAACGACTTGTTTGCGAAGACGATGAAGTACAAACGCGATGAGATGATTGGCATGCATCATCATCTCTTCTGTACGACAGAGTTTGCGAACAGTGACAGCTATCAAAAATTATGGAACAAATTGTTGAGTGGTTTCAGCTCAGCCGATAAAATCGAACGGATTGATGCGCGCGGCGACTCCATCTGGTTAGAAGCGACTTATATGCCGATTTATGAAGCAAATCAAGTCGTCGGCGTCGTCAAAATCGCCTCCGATATCACGAGTCGCCAAGAGACGATCCAAGAATATGCCATATCTTTTGAAGGCATAGCAACGGATCTTGATGACCGGTCCATGCAAGGCAAACAGGAGAGCCGTCAACTGAAACAAACAATCGAGAAGATGGCGGACGATGCCAAAGAAAATTTACGGACACTCGCGAATCTGCAGGAACAGTCTTCCGAGATTACAAAGATCACCGGAACGATCAAAGAGATTGCCGCCCAAACCAACTTATTGTCGTTGAACGCCTCGATCGAAGCAGCACGCGCCGGTGAGCACGGAAGCGGCTTTAACGTCGTCGCGACGGAAGTCCGCAATCTCTCGAAACTTGTTGAACTCGCCGTCATTAACGTCCGCGACACGACGGAACAGATGAACAAGGAACTGGAACGGATTCAACAGGGGATCACGCGGGCAAACGCCGATGCCTCGTCCAGTGTCTCCGTCATGGAAGAGACGTTACAACGGTTCGAGACCGTCAGCGAGTCGGCACATGAACTGAATGAAACGGCAAAAAAATTCACGACAGTCATTTAAACGAACAAGTCATACGCTAAGCTCGGACATGATTTTAGACTGAAGACAAAGTAGCGGTTTTTCTCTTTATCGAGAAGGACCGCTTTTTTGTTCGCTTCGAATCGTTTTCCTGGGACAAGTTTCGTTGCACCAAATACTCCTTCTGTGTTTCCATTCATGATAGACGACGAGTTGTTCTAGAGGAGTATGGAGAGACTCTTATATGTCTTGAGATAACCGAATCATATCTTTGCACCGGATACCGTTTTCTATGATGTCCTCTTCGTAATGCCGCAAGAAGAAATTTAGATCGACTCCAACAATACGAAATCCACATTTTTGATAAAGAGCCAACTGGCCAATGCTTGAATTTCCTGTCCCGATTTCAATGGTTGTGTAGCCCATCGCTTGCGCGCTTTGGATTGCATGTTTTAAGAGATATTTTCCGACGCCGTTGCCTTGATACCGCTCGTCTATTGCAATATTTACGATTTCGATCGTTTGCGGTCTCGTGGGTAGAAGCACATGTACCCCGATCAGTTGATTTCTTGTTTCAGCAACGAAACAACGACCTCTTTTCAAATATTCTTCGACTAGTTTCTGAGACGGGTCCGCTGTCAGCAAGAGCTCCATCGGAGGATTCTCATGAGCTGACAGTTGACGGATGTTTATATTCATACACGCATACCCCTCACGGATTAGTTTTGATGTATTCGCTTTTTTTCAATGGCTCAAGATTTTTCGTTCCTGTTAATTCATTTCTACAAGTTAAAGTCATGTCCCCCTGAAACGGGACATAACTTTTTTGGACGCGTTCACCTGATCCGGACAAAGGCAGTACACACCACAAAAACGATCCCGCAACCGCAGAACAAAAGAATCTGTTCGAGACGGATCTCAAACGACAGTGTGAGGGACAGCATGGCGTAAGACAATGGAACCAGACCGTTTGACGCGGCATTGACAAGGCTCATGACCCGTCCCATCATCTGTGGTCGTGTCGTTGTTTGAATCGTCGTCAAAATGAGGACATTGATGATGGAGGAGATCCCTCCCATTGTCAGCAACAGCAGAACTCCATGCCAGACGTGTCCGATTTGTCCGAGTGATACAAGACCGACTCCAAGCAGACCAATCAGCGATAGCAACAGGCGAAAAGATTGATTGATTAGGTTGCTGAAGCCGATCCAGGCCGCACCAAGCAGCATGCCGAGCTGATACGCCCCTTGGAGATAACTCAGATCAAGGGCTTGACCCAATAAAACCCGGTCGACCAACAGGGGAATCCCCATCAGCAACGGACCAAAAAAGAAGAAGTTGATGATAATCAGCAGGAAGAGGATTCGTTTTAAGTACGGGTCGGCAAAGACATAGTGAAACCCTTGAGCGAGTTCAAGCCAAGCAGAGGTCCGAGTCGGGTTGTCGACGGGATGTTCGCGAATGAAAAAGGTACCGAGCGATGCGAGCAAAAGAAACAGTGCAATCGTCAAAAATATGAAGTGAAACGAAGAGAAGGTCAGCAGTACGCCGCCAAGCAACGGGCCGGAGAACAACGCCATCTGATTGGAGGTTTGAAGAATCGAATTGGCCCGTGTCAAATCTTCTTTCGAAACGAGAAGGGGCAACAGAGATGAACTGGCAGGGGAGAAAAAGGCATCGATGCAACCGAATAAAAAAGCAAATACAGCGAGTGGAACGATCGTCAACAGCTCGAAGTGATAGACGGACAGCAACAGCAGAACAAAGGTGAATCGTAGCAGACTGGAATATCGTAAAATGATTGATTTCTTGAATCGATCGGCAATCACGCCACCCACCACCATCAAGAATATCCGCGGCAACAACGTCAGCATCAAGACGAGACCTAAATAAGCATCAAGTTTTAAGACGCGGAGGATATACCATTGCTCGGCAAACAAGTAGGTCGATAGGGCGAGAAAGGAACAGGTACTGGCGAGCCAAAGTGCTCGAAACGAACGGTTCCGCAAGAGCGGTTGATGCGTTTTTTGCTCAGTCGCTTGCATGTCATCTCTCCTCATCTCCTTGAAATAAAGGTGCATCAATCTCAAACGCCGTCGCCATCACGTAATATAATTTTTTGTCCGCTACAGCCGTCGACGGATCCTGTTCGATGTCCTGCAACAGTTCCCGGTACCGTTTCGTAAACGTCAAGAATTGCTCAGGTGAAAGTTGGATTTCTTGTTGCAGCGACAGGCTTTCCCAGTCCTCTACGTCAGAGGAACGTGGAGCAAACGACCGGTCGGGTGCGGTCAAAACCCGGGTCTTCGCCCGGTCGAGCACTTCGATGTACGACTGGCGTGTCGCCTGTTTCGTCTCGACTAGATTGAGCAGATGATCGGCCGGAATGAATCCGCGGGCAACCGCCTGATAATACTTCAGGACGTTGCCGCCCCGGATTTCTTCCTCGACAAGCCGGATTAGTTGATACTTTTCGAGTTCCCGCAGATGATACAAAATTTTTGCCCGGGAGACGTCGAGCTTTTGCGCCAATTGCTGACCGGTATGTGGTTGTTCAATCAGATGCATCAGCATTTTCGTCCGCATCGGATCACTGATGACTTTGAGTTGTTCGTACTGTTCGAGAATTAAAATCGGCTGTTGTTTCATTCTCATCTCTCCTTTTATTAACCGGTTAATTTCTGTTAACTGTAATCTTAGTATACCTGAATGATTGACAAAATAAACCATTTTTAAAAAGCAGGATTTGTTTCATTCGAACCGAACGTTAAACAAAGAACAGATTTTCTACTGACAAAGGAGTGGGGCAAATGGAACAACCGCAAATTCTTGAAATCAACGCCGTCATTCAACGTCCGGTCGCAGATGTCTGGACGTATTGGACGGAACCGGACCACATCAAAGCCTGGAACGCGGCGTCTGACGATTGGCATACGACGGAAGCGACGAATGATGTCCAGGCGGGTGGCCGTTTTTCCAGCCACATGGCAGCCAAAGACGGCAGTATGGGGTTTGACTTCTCGGGCGTCTACCAGGAAGTCATCCTGTATGAAAAGCTTGCCTATACGCTCGAAGACGGACGGCATGTAACGGTACGGTTTACGGCAAACGGCGAGGAAACGGAAGTCGTGGAAACATTCGAGGCGGAGTCGATGAATCCTCCGGAAATGCAACAAGCGGGCTGGCAGGCGATTCTTGACCGATTCAAGGCATACGCGGAACAACACTGAATACGAGCAGACAGCAAAAAGCCCGTCCGATCTGGAACGGGTTTTTCTCATGTTCAGTTGTTGACTTGAATGATGCGGAAAGATACGGTTCCGTCATTCCGGACGACACTGTAACCAAGCTGACCGTTGGTGAAGACCGGTTTTGAGTATTCGCCTTCCTTGTCCGTCAACGGGACGACGGTTCCATTCGACAGGTCCGCATACAGAAGTTGATTGCGCTCTTCCCGGAAGACGATGTGATCCGGCGTCAGGAAACAAAACCCGTCAATCAGGTAATACGGTTCGGGTGTCTTGTAACGGTAGGACGTATGATTCGACACGTGAGCTTGAAATTCCGCAGATCCTTCCGCTCCCGTCGCCAGATAATGCTGTCCATAGGCGAAATCAAACGGCATCGTCGTCTTTTTGATGGCTTTTCCGGAAAGCGTCGTATAGACAGTCGTCTTTTCGTCCGCTTTGTATGTCGTTTGATCAAGAAGAATTCCCGCATCACCGTCCCGTAAGGACTGGGCATAGTCGCCGCTCCGGGTTGCTGATTCCTTCACTGTCAGCGTTTTTTGTGTCGTGACGTACCCGGTCGCTACATCATATTTTTGCACGAGTGACTGGGTCTGATCTTTCTCATGGGTATGTTTGATCCAAGAGACATGTGCCGTCGTGGCTTGGAGATCCGGATAAAAACGAGACGGTTCTCTTCCGTGGTCAAGTTGTTGAAGTGATCCGGTTGCTAGATCCATCACTTCGAGTGTCCAGTTGCTGTCCTCTCCGTTGTCCTGATAACGGATCCAGAACAATTGTCGTCCGACACCGACCAGTTTATAGATGGTTTGGCTCGTCGAATAGATTTTTTTAAGTTGTCGATTCGTCAGCGAGTAACGGAAAATCGAACTGTCTTTTTCGATTGAGGCATAAAAGTACACGGCTGCTTCATCAATATAGCTCGGACCGGACAGGTAAGGATATCGTTGATAGACAGCAGTTAAATCGTAACTGTTGCTTTGTCCGAGCGGCGAAAACGTCTCACTGCGGATCAATTCTTTTGGTACTGGAACCGGGGGCGTTGGTTCCGGTTGACTGCATCCTACAAGCAGCAGGACAAGGCTGAATAAGCTGAGTTTTAAAAAATAAGGCATAGCGAAAAACTCCCGTTCTGTTTAAAGAAAATGAAAACTCTCTTAGTTTAAAACGAAACTTCTTCATTACCCTAAATAAGAAAGGGAGATTACAAGAATGTAAGATGACGTTTCCTTAATGAATATTCTGAATATTCGTTTAGTAACTGAAAGACCGGGAATATATATCTAAAAGATACTATCTAAAAGATATAGGAGAATCCGATGCCTAAAGAAAACATGACACGATATGCGATTTTAGGATTGCTGGCAAGCGGCTGTACGTCAGGCTACGAAATGAAGCATACGATTGATACAAGTCTCAATCATTTTTGGAAGATCAGCTTCGGACAGGTTTATCCGATGCTGAAAACGTTGGCACAGGAAGGGTTAATCGTCGAAGACACCGGAGAGGGGGATGACCGGAAGACCTTTGTTCTGACACCGGACGGCGAGGTGGAACTCGGACGTTGGGTCCAGGAGCCGACGACCGAACTGCCGGTGCAACGGAACGAACTGTTGCTGAAACTCTATTTTACCCGGCATGAATCAAAGGAAACGACGATTCAAAAAATCGATCAGCATGCCGCTCTGCTCCGGGAACGGTTGGAGACGTACAACCTGATTGAACAATCGATTCGTGACTATCCTGAGACAAACGAAGCGATGTATTGGCTGCTGACGCTTGATTACGGCAAACGCAAGACACAGGCATTGCTCGAATGGTGTGTTGCATCGATTCAGACACTTGAAGGAGGAAAAGACGATGAAACGCGTGATCGCAACACCGAATGAAGACGTCGTCGTATTTATCATCGGCTTACGGATTAACCGTTTGCGAGCGGTCCGGAAGTGGTTACCGGCCGTTCGGGCGATGACTCCGATGATTGAGGAATGTTATGAGCAGCAGGTCGGGTTGTTGTCGCATGAGATGCTCGTCGGTTGGCGTTCGGTCACGTTGATTCAGTATTGGCGTTCCTCCGACGACCTGATTGCTTATTCGCTCGGCAACCGTCACCTGACCGCGTGGAAACAGTTTAATCAGTCGGCCCGGGCAAGTAACGCCGTCGGTATTTTCCATGAGACGTTTGAAATCAGCAACTACGAGACGATGTATGTCAATCTACCGACGCGTGGACTGGCGAAAGCGGTCGGCGAAAGTACGATTCAGAAACATCAGGAGCAGGCTACAGATAGATTGGCAGAGAAATCTGACAAATGATTAAATTATTTAATTATTTATTTTCTTTCGACGGTTTGTCAAATTAAGTGCAACACTTCTTCCGAGAAGACCTCGTATGCAGTTTTCCAGTTGAGACATTTCCGTGGTCTCCCATTGATCCAGGCGAGCGCTTGAGCGAGTTCAGAACGACTGACCTTTCCGAAATCCGTCCCCTTCGGGAAAAATTCACGGAGAAGACCATTGGCGTTCTCGTTACTTCCACGTTGCCAAGAAGAATACGGATCCGCAAAATACATCGGTACGCCTAACGTTTCACGAATTCGTTCATGACAGCTAAACTCTTTTCCACGATCTGTCGTCGCGGTTTGAAACGTTCCCGACGGGAAGTAGAGATGCAATGCTTTAATCGCTGACTCCATCGAGGCAGCGGACCGATCCTCCATCGGCACAGCGAGATAGAAACGGCTCTTTCGCTCGACGAACGTTGCGACACATGCCTTGGATTTCCCTCTGGCTGAGACGACAGTATCCAGCTCCCAATGTCCAAACGTTTGGCGCCCTTTGACGTCGGCTGGACGTTTACTGATTGGTAATCCGACATTGAAGCGTCCACGCGTCTCACGTGGTTTCTGACGCTTTCCCTTTTGGCGAAGAAAACTAGAATTGGCCTCGACGAGGCCCGTATAGATCCAGCGATAAATTGTCTTGAAGGATAGTCCTTCTTCTTGGAATAAACGTCCGGCAATCTGTTCAGGCGACCATGTCTCGCGTAACTTTTCGAGGATACGAACTCCTTTTTCTAGCGTGAACTTCGTCCGTGCACCGCACTTCTTTTTGCGCTCAACATAACGCTGGTCAGCACAGGAAGCATCATAGTAAGGGTTTCGTTTTAATTCTCGTGAAATCGTAGAAGGTTGACGCCCCAGGCGTCCCGCAATCTTTCGGACGGATAAACCTAAATCGAGATACGTTTCTATTTTGACTCTTTCTGATGTGGTAAGATGAATATAGCTCATAACGAATCCTCCGTTGAATGTGGTGTGGTAACTCCATTCTACACGAGGCCGTTATGGGCTTTTTGTGTTTTCCGTCAGGTGTTGCACTTAATATTACAATTCGTCTTTCAAAAAAATTTTTTATACATAATTGGCTCATCACCATAAGGTGTGGTTGACACATAAAATCCATCGGATTTTAAATCGAACATAGAAAAAAAGCGAAAACCCCGGTATCGTAATTGTTGTCTAGACAAACCACGATTGGAGTTTTCGCCTTGTCCCAACAGTTTATCAAATTAATTCTTCCGCTTCCAGCCCTTTTTCAAATCCAGATGTCGTCCGATGAAGAACCGCACGTATTTCCTGTCATTCCTGATACACATGAAATCCCTTGTCCGCTATGCGAAAAAAAGACCATCCTGCATTCGAAAAAGCGTCGTCGTTTTCGACACGGTCATGCGTGGGGAGTCGGTGCCTTGTGGATCGAACTGGATGTCCCACGTCAAAGATGCCTCTCTTGTGATTTGACGTTCGTATATGACTACGGTCTCGGACTCGTCCGTACTTCTACCGAAGTGTTCCGAAAAGGCATCACAGAACGGTGCCATGGCCGGACAATTTCAGATGTTGCGCATGAATATGAACTTCCTTATACGACTGTGGAACGGTGGTTTTATCAGTACGCTTCAGTGGATACAGTGGGACAGGCGACACACATCCTCGTCGATGAGTTCGCCACGAGAAAAGGACACCACTATGCGACGATCGTTCTTGATGCCAAGACTGGACGTCTTCTGTCTATCGTCCCGGGCCGGGACGTATCGGCGATTACGGCTGCGCTTCAAGGTGTACTGGGAGATGTTCGTTCTGTCGTCAGTGATTTTGCACCTGCGATGGCGAAGGCAACTACTCGTGTCTTCCCGAATGCAGCGCATGTGCTGGATCGTTTTCATCTCATCCAGTTCTTTACGGATGCTCTTCGCCGCCGGCGTCGTTTTTTGAACGAGGCAAGACGCCATCATCATGTTCGTGTGATTGATCGTGCTCTCGCTTGTCGTCCGGAAGCATTGGCTCTTGAAGATCGAGAGGTCGCCCATTCTTGTATTCTAGAAGACTCGTTTACCCGGGATCTTTATCAAGGACTCCAACATATTCGATATGTGTTGAAAGCAACGTGCGACGGGCAGGCATGCCGAAGACTGAAAGACTGGCTGGAACGTTATCAATTTCATCCATGCGGACCTCTTGCGAAAATCGCGAAAGCGATTCGTGGCCGTGAAGAAGCGATGCGTCAAACCATTGTATCGACACTATCGAATGGGAAAATGGAAGGGACGAACAATAAGATTAAGCTCATTAAACGTCGTGGTTATGGCTACCGAAACCTCGAACGATTCTTTTTGAGATTGCGCCTTGAGCTTGGTCGTTAAAATAGCAACCACGTGTTATGGTGATGAGCCACATAATTCCTTTTTTGAGATTTAATGTATAATATTTTTTGAGGTGAATACAATGAATCTAGATAAAGGCTTGAAGTGGTATAAAACAGATTTACATTTGCACACGGTGACTAGTCCGTGTTTTAGTGACGCTCAGTCTTCTCCGGAAGATTGGGTAAAAAGATGTTTAGAGCAAAATCTAAACTGTGTAGCAGTTACGGATCATAATAATGGTGATGGTATCGACATTATAAAAAGTGTGGCAGGAGATAGATTAGTAGTTTTTCCTGGAGTAGAAGTAACATGTGATACTTCAAAAATTCATGTTCTTGTTTTATTTGATCCAAAACACGGAAGTAGTTACGTTAACGAATTTTTAGTTAAGTTAGATATTTATCAAGAAGATCGTGGTAAAACAACTACATCAACGAATAAAAGTATTTTTGAAGTTGCAAAAATAGCTTCAGAAAGAAATGGTGTAGTTATTCCAGCTCATATAGACCAGTTTGCGGGTCTAGGATCATTATCTTATGAAGCAAAAAATAATATATTGAACGATGTCAATATACAAGCAGTCCAAATAGTACATGACTTTTTGTATAAAGAAGATTTAAATGACAATTTGTTACGTAGTAAATTTGAAAATTTATACTCGTCAATAGATGATTTGGAATGGAAGAAATGGAAAGAAGTAGCTTCATTTTTTAAAGATAAGGATATAGCTAAATTAACATTTTCTGATAACCCACTTGAAGAAAAATCAGCTAAACATGGGTTAAATGGTATCGGAAAAAGATTTACTTGGATTAAAATGGATAATGAAGTAACAATCGAAAGTTTTAAACAAGCTTTATTAATGCCCTCTGTTCGAATAATTAACGACACTGTATATCAGGAAACACAAAAATTTCATGCGGATACTTATATAGAAAAACTAGAAATACACAAAACTATATATAATAACAACCAGGTAAACACAATTCATTTTAACCCACAATTAACAACTATTATTGGAGGAAGAGGAACCGGGAAATCCAGTATTTTAAAGCTTTTAAGAATTTGCTTAAACCTATCAGATGAAATTGAAAAATATAAAGAAATATACAAAGACCATAGCGAATTTTCTCAAAAAAATGATGGTGAATTAGGTGTATTCACGGACGAATCAAGAATAGATTTAGTAATTAACGTTGGAAAGTCTAAATTTGAAGTGAAATATTTACATGAACAAGGTAAGGAAAATTTTAGTTTGATTGTACACTATGAAAATGGTGCGCGAGAGGATTTCGATAATTCAGCAACGATTGAAATATTAAAAGATTTAAAGATAAACTTATTTTCTCAAAAACAAGTTTATGAAATTTCGAAAAAACCTAATGCGCTACGTGACTTTATTGATTCCAATCTTGAAGATGAAGAAAACAAAAGTGAAGAGATAGATATCTTGATAAATGAGTATAATGCAAATTGCTTGAACATTTTTGAAATAGAAAAAAAAATCGCTCAAAAATCTTCTTTAGAAATCAAACTTAACGAGTTAAATATAAAAAAAAGAAATTTAAATATACCTCAAGTAAAAGACTTATTAGAAAAAAATGAAATTTACGAAACAGAAGCAAAATATATAAGAAATTATTTGCTATTTTTAGATGATAAAATTATTAACTTAGAAAAAAACGTAAATGAAGCTTTTGTTTTTAATCAATATAACTTCCAATTAACTCATAAATTAGAATTAGACAATTTGTTAGCACATTCTTCTCACGTGTTGGGAGTAGTCAACGAGTCAATTCTAAAGGAAGTAGAAAAACTAAAAAACCATTATGATATTTTAAAAGATCAATTAAACAATTCTCAATGGAGTAAAGAATATATTAACTGTAAAGAACAGCTGGAAAAACTTAAGACTAAAGAAGTAAATTTAGACCGTCTTATAGTTGAAAATCAAAATACACAGTCAGAAATAAAAAATATCGAGAAAAACCTGGAGGATATTAAAAATATTGAATTAGTGGCATCCTCATTAAAAACTAAAAATAATAGTATTTTAATTAAAATTAAATCTTTAAGGCAAGAAATGAGAAACTACAGAAACAATTATTTAAAACGAATATTAGCTGATAATGATATGTTGAAAGTTGAAGTAAACGGCTATCGAGATAAAATTCACTTTGAAAAAATTTTTAGAGAACATATTGGAAGATCTAATGGCTTTGATGGAGATTTAGAAAAGATAATTAATTATTGTTTTAATGGACCAGCGATTGAAAAGATTGATAAATTTTATTCGACTATTCAAGAAGAGGTTCATACGGGAGCTAACAGTTTAGGATTAGGAATAAAATTTTTAAAACATTTGAACAGTTTAAGTATTTCTAAGTTATCAATGCTAAGTACTCTTTTGCCAGAAGATGAAATATTAATAAAATATAAAACTATGGGATCAAACTCTTACAAACCGCTCAGTAATGCTTCCGCAGGACAAAAAACATCTGCAATTCTAACACTATTGTTAAGTTCGGGTAACACCCCATTAATCTTAGATCAACCGGAAGATGATTTAGATAATTCTTTGATATATTCTTTAATTGTAGATAGAATATTAAAATCAAAAACTAATAGACAAATTATTATAGTTACACATAATGCTAATATTCCTGTAAATGCTGATTCTGAATTGATAAATGTTATGAACTCTGAGGAATTATCTTTTAATCCTGTCGGAACTGGTAGCATTGATAATAAAGAAGTAAAAGATTCTATATGTACAATTATGGAAGGTGGAGTGGAAGCTTTTAAATACAGAGCTAGAAAATATAATATTGAGGTATGAATTTTCTTACAAATTTTAACGCTTAATTATATGATTAGTTAGCTTAAAATATGTAGAATTCCTATTTCTGAAAAATATATGTAATTAAATCAGTATGAAATTTAGTAGCAAAATTATTTTAAATGTAGCAAGGGTGTATTTTGCAATAGGTTTGTGCAGTGAATTGCAGAAAAAAGTACAGAACTTTGCCAGTAAATATTTAATTTCTTGATAATGCATGTGTGACACGATAACTATCGCCTGTGAAGGTCAGAATGTGCGCATGATGAATCACACGATCAACGAGTGCTGACGTTAATCTAGGATCTGCGAAAACACGATTCCATTGACTGAATTCTAGATTCGATGTGATGATGATACTTTTCTTTTCGTACCAGTCTGTAATGAGATGGAACAGGAGCTCTGCTGACTCTTTGGATAATGGAAGATAGCCCATTTCATCCAAGACGATAAGATCCGCAGAATCGAGGCGTGTATGGAAGCTACTCAGCTTCCCATCACGCCATGCTTTGGTGAGTTGCTCTACGAGCTCCGAAACACGAAAGAAACGTACTTCTTTTCCTTTACGACAAGCTTCCCGTCCTAAACCAATCGCAAGATGTGTCTTACCAGTGCCGGGGGCACCTGTGAGCACTACGTTTTGCTGATGATCGATGAAAGAGAGCGACATCAATTCTTCTTTCTTGAGATGACGAGGAAAGTAGATGTTGTCATGCCAGCGATAGTCTTCAAGTGATTTATTGTTGATGAATTTTGCTTTTTTTATGAGCCTCTCTGCCTTCGCTTCTTCACGAAGTCTCATCTCCATTTCAAAAAGTGTCGTGAGAAACGTCTCGGACGATTCCATCGGAATCGATTCGTAAATTTCAGCGACGTAAGCGAGCCGAAGGGATTTGCACATCTCTTTTAGATTCACGGCTGCACCTCACTCTGCCATGGTCGATTCAAACTGTCATACTTACTCCAGTCGACATCGTAGGGATGCTCTTCGATGTCAGAATAGGCATCGCTCTGGCTCAGTAGCTCATACAATCGTTCATCGATTTCAGTGATTGAATGCAGGACTAATCTAGATCGTAGCCATCCCAGTCTTTCTCTCCGTATCATCAGATTCTGGATGTTCAGATACTCTCGAATTCGTCCAGGGAGGTACTCTGCGTGGCGTGAATGACCATAACTACGCGGCTTTTTGTACCATTCGTTGAGAATGCTTTCCCAAGGTAACGCCCGTTTCGTCATCATATAAGGTCGCTTTTCTTCGTACAGGATTTCTCCGTGACGAGAAATGATTTTCATATCGTCCCATTTTAGGATTGCTCTCACTTGTCCATGTCGAGAACCAGATGGAACGAGAATCTTCGTTTGATCGATGGTCACTTCTCCATATTTGTTTACCTTCAACAGTTCCTCCTTGAACACCGGAAAGTCTTCTTCCGGCAGTCGAAGGAGATGCTTTTTCTCTTCCACAACGAGATCCTTGATACGTACTTTCTTTTCATAATGTATACGTTCCATGTCATCCCTGAGGGATGATGCGAGGCGTCTGTTCAATGATTCGAAGTCATTCATGACGGGAGAAGGAACCAGGAAGTTGTAACGGACATATCCAACCTTGTTTTCGACGCTTCCTTTCTCATTCCCACTATACGGATTACAGCTTTGAACTTGGAAACCATAGTGCGTTACGAATTGCTGAAAAGCGTCCGTATAAATGGCATCTTCCTTTGTTGTCCGTACTTTAGCGACGGCTGCTGGGAGATTGTCGATTCGTAATTGTTGCGGCACGCCTCCGATTTCTTCGAACAGTCTCTTCAATCCGGTCAGGAAACATTCTTGGTTCTCTGCTGGTAATGCAACCGCAGCTGTTCGATTGCTATACGGCATGGATAGGATCAAGCAATGCACATCGACCGCATGACTGTCCTTCACGACTTCCATGACGCCAAAATCTACCTGTGCTTCTCCGGGCGGGTGGGCCAACCGCTCGAATCGACTATCGTTTTCTACATCGCGACCTAGGCGCCATTCTTTGATGAATTGACAGACGGTCCGGTAGGACCCTTCAAATCCATATGTACATAATGTCTCATATAGTTTTTTATTGGTTCGTCGTTGTTTCTTTTTCATCATCGCATCTTCCTGTAGCCAGTCCTCGATCATTTCGCCCCAACGGGTGCCATACATCATGCCACGCTTTGAAGAATGACTTTCTTTTGGTAGAAAAGACTCATCGGCATATTTTTTAGCAGTTCGCCAGTTCAGGTTAAGATCTTTCGCAATCTTATTGATGGAATAGGATTTATGGTTCCTTAAAAATTTGATACAATTGATTTCAGACATTGTTAGCATTCCTTTCATCTCCTTCACGTTCTTGTTTCGCAACTTAAACGTTAGGATGAATTTGTGGGTGCTGGCAAGTCTTTTTCTTTTTTCGCAAAAGGAGTGCAGAACTGTGTACGTTTCCGTCGCACAAGTCTGCACTCCTATTTTGCATTACACAGCAAGGGAGCGGATTCCAATCATCCGCTCCCTTGCTGTATGTATTACTGTTCTACCCGGACTAATGTTTCTCCGCAATTTTGACAAATCGAATTCATTGTCTCGGTACACTCTTTGCAAAAGGTACAGTTGTGCGAACAGTGGTACGTTTCCTGACCTTCTTCAAATGTCTCAGCACAGCGGGTGCAATTTGTTGCCTGCATATCGTTCACCTCACTTATTTTTGATCTGTCTTTATTGTACGAAAGAAGAACGTGACCAGACAGACGGTTTTCCTTGTTTTTCAGTAGCTTCACCTGAAAATGAATGGTAATTTTAAGATATGTCTTCATAATATTAGGAGGGTGAAAAAATGGACGAAATTGATTATGCGATTCTCCATGCGTTACAAGCGGACGGACGGATGTCATGGACGGAACTCGGCAAAACGGTTGGTCTTTCGACGCCTGCCGTCAACGAGCGGGTTAAGAAACTGGAGGACCGCGGTGTCATCGAAGGATACCGGGCAGTCATCAATCCCGTTGCGCTTGAAAAAACCATCATGGCGATTTTGATGTTCGAAGACACAAAATGCGACGCATTTATTGCGTTTTGCAGAGAGCATCCGGATGTCGTCGAGTGCCACCGGCTCGCCGGAACGTTTAATTTCATGGTCAAATTGTACACGCCGTCGGTCGAGACACTGGAAACGTTTATCGATGCCTCGATGAAGTACGGAAAACCGTCGACCTGGATTCGGTTGTCGTCACCCGTCGCGTTCAAGGCGTTTACGGTCGGGGATGGAATGCTGATATGAAATGTGTTATCAGACAACGGATCGAGCAACAAGTCGGTTTGATTCATTCGATCCATCCCGTTGCCGTGCAAGGGGGAACAGCCGTCGTCTACTACGTAAAAACGTTAGACGGCACCTATATCCTCAAACAGGCAAGCTTACCCCGATACCGCGAGTGGTTGGCGCAGGAAGCGACAGTGATGCAGACGTTCAAGCCGCAAAATCATATTATTATTCCGACGTATATTGATTATATGGAAGACGAGCAACAGGATTATTTATTGATGTCACATATAGCAGGTGAGACGTTGACAACGGCACTGGCGAATGCTTCTGAACTGCAGCGTCTTGAGCTGATTCGTACATTTGGACGGTTCCTCAGACAGCTTCATACGAGCGAGACTAGCTCTACCCATTCTTCACAAGATTGGCTGGATAAACAGCTGCTTCAGGCCGATCACTACATTAAACAGGGATGGACAAATGGTTCGCGCAAGTTACTTAACGCGTTATCCACCAAGCAGCCGGAACCTGTTCCGGCGACGTGGATACACGGAGATTGTACGACGGACAATCTGTTGGTCCGAGACAATGAAATCGTTGCGTTTATTGATCTAGCCGGAATGACGGTCGGCGACCCCCGCTACGATGAAGCCTTGGCGACACGGTCTTTTCGAAAGGATATCCAGATGCTCGATGCGTTCTATTCCGGATATGGATTTCCACCAATCTCAGAAGAAACATTCCGCTATTTCGATAATGGATTGTATGAATTTTATTGAAAAATTTAGAAATAAAAAACGGCTATTCCCTAAACTTTTAAAGGAAATAACCGTATGATTATGTTTTAAATTAAGTACAACACTTCGTTGCTTCTTCGATCTGATTTTTCGGAATCAGAACTTGACCGTCTTTGACCGTAAACTCAATATCATGAGCTTTCAGCCGCTCGATTTGAGCCGGTGTATCTTCTCCCCATGGAACGGTTTTTGGATGCTCAGAAGCACATCCGGCGAGAAACAAACTGCTTGCGAGCAAGAAAGGTCTTAGCATGAAATCATCTCCTGTCAGTCAGTCCGTGAGTTTTTGTTAAAGAACAACCGTTTTAATTGCAGTCCGTCGCTTGGAAAGCCACTAGTCAAGCGAATTGGAATCAGATTAAATAAAATGAAAATGATGGATATCTGTATAAATGGTGGAGCCAATAGATGCATGACCGGACTTGGAAAGAGCTGACTTAATCCGGCGACGAACAATCCGGCTATAAAATTCGCGAAAATCCCGCCGAGTAACAAGACAGCTCTTTGTCCACGGCGAAGCGGGACTGTTGGAGGATATGATTGATACAAGCCTTCCCATATCTGCTTTTTGGCGACGGAAAAATGACCGATTCGTAAGAATGGTTCACCTTTGCCGATGGAAACTGATTTTAGCCTCAGACCGATCAAACGACCGACGAGCGCATGACCGTATTCGTGCAGAATCAGACTCGGTAAGTAAAAGGCAAACATGATTAGATTGAACCATAGTAAACCCATGTTCTTCCTCCTCTCATTAACAAACATAACAAAAATTGGATGTTGAAAGCAACTTACATAATTGTCATTTATTCATCTAGAGATTGAAAAAGGAGACTTATTAAATGAACCTGTTAACTGATTCAACTTTGCCAATTCGCATATTTCCAGCTCAGCGTCAGGATTACCGCAAAATCATCTGTTTGTACCACGGCTGGGGATCAAGCGTGACAAAATATGAAGAATTCGCCCGGATGCTTTCGGAACAAGGGTTTACGGTCGTTGTGCCGGAAGTCCACCTGCATGACAGCCGTGATGCGTTAGCAACGTATTTTAACCCGGGCGTCGTCGGACGTCACTTTTGGGAAGTCGTGTTTCAAAGCATCGAGGAATCAAGCACACTCGTTCAGCAGCTGAACGTTCCAAGAGAGGACATTATTTGGCTTGGTGTCTCGATGGGAGGATTCATCGCAAGCGGTGCTGCTGCTAAACTCAACGGTAGCGCAGGGGTGATTAACATAAACGGGTCCGGCTCCTTCCTCTTTTCGGAACAGCTTTTCCGAAGCCGTGACAAAAGAGACGATTTAACGGTAGAAGAAGAACGACGCTTGCGGGCGTATGATCCTGTCCTGCAAGAACAGTCTACACCAACGTTATTCGTACATGGACAACGCGATGCGGTCATTCCGATTGAAACGCAAGAACACTATGTACAGCAGTCTGCTGGAACGAACAATGATTTGACGTTTTTCAAATATCCATTCATCAACCATACCGTGTCGGATCAGATGATAACGGACATCTTCGTTTGGTTGGAAGAGCGCTTTTAACGAGGATAGACAGAAGAACCGGACACCTGCTTGAGGTGCCCGGTTTTTTAATAACGTGTCATCAGAAGCGATGCCGTACCGAAGATGATGATCAACGAGGTAAAGACCGCTTTCGTGCGGGGAGAAAGCGGGATGCCTTCTTGTTTTTTCTGAAAATAGACATAGCCGTAAAAACCGCTCATTAACATTGTGACGAGAGCGAAGAGTGACGCAATGGTAGTCAGCATACGATTTTTCCTCCTTAGATTCTTACCGTAAGATTTTTTCGAACGCTTTTCCTTTTGCCAATTCATCAATCAACTTATCAAGATAGCGGATTTCCCGCATCAACGGATCTTCGACGTTTTCGACCCGGACGCCGCAGACGACACCTTTGATTAATAATCGACGTTCCTGCATATCCGGCGCATCCGCAAAAAAGGCTTCGAATGTCGTCTGATCTGTTGCCAGCGTTGCGAGTTGTTGCTCCGAGTAACCGGTCAGCCAGCAAATGATCGTATCGACTTCCTGTTTCGTCCGACCCTTGCGTTCCGCTTTTGTCACGTAAAGCGGATAGACACTCGAAAACGCTGTCGTGTACAACCGATGTTTCGTCATCGTATTTCCTCCTCATGACTAATTATTACTAAAATTGTAGCATACCGAACGCTCGAAATGGCCCCCTCCTGATAAAACAAAGACCGTCCTTTTCGCACGAAAAGAACGGCCTTAACCAATCATTTTTTTTAAAACGATGACATGGAATTCAATCTGTTCGTCGTTCGATACCCCGTATGCCAGCTTCCCGTTCGCATAAATCGGTTTGGACGTTGTATCGGTCATTTCCGTCAAGGGAGCAACGGTGCCGCGCGCAAGATCGGCGTACCAGAGTCGCGTCATACTCTCTCGGAAAATGACCCGGTCAGCCGATAAAAAGCGGAATGCATCAACCGTCAAGCGGTTGTCCGACGGTTTGAACTGGTACCCCGGTTGTTGTCCTTTCTTAGGCATGAAGAGGGCGGAGCCTTCTTCGCCGATCGCAACGTACTTTTTGTTGTGTTCAAAATCAATCAGTCCGTTCATCCGTCGTTTAAACGTACCGTCAAACGTCTCGAGCGTCGGTGTTTTATGACCGTTCTTAAAAGTACTTGTATGCAAAATCAGCCCGGCATCGCTCCGGCGGAAGTCAAACGGATACTGCCCATTCCGTTTTTCGCCTTCTTTTAACATATACTGCTGATGGATAATGATGGCGTCTTCCGCGACATCAAACGACTTGAGGATGGTTTTCGTTCGGGTCGGTGTCGCTTCATGCGTCATCCAGGATACCCGTTTTGGCGACGTATCCAGATAAGGAATCGCCGTGTCATAACGGCTGATGCCTTGATCAAGCGTATTGATGTTTCCCGTCTTCAAGTCCATCAAGCGAATCGCCCATTTTTGTCCGGACTTGGTTTGATTGTATTCGACCCAAAACAGGTAATGCGACACTCCGGTCATCATACCGATCGTCCGGTTGACCGTATGCAGCACTTGGTTATCGTTCGACCCTTGGCTGTAGCGGTAAATGTAACTGTTAATGGTGGTATCACTCGTTTGTTTAACATGCGTATAGTAGATCGATTGCTCATACAGATAGTCCGGAGCAATCAGGACGTTTTGACCGGTAAAAAACGACGATAAATTGTATGTCTGATGTGTTCCGAGCGAAATCTGGTCTGTCTTTTTCTTCAGCGGCACATATTTTCCATAGTCGGACAAAGGGGTACTGACCGGTTCGAGATTTGGCGTCAGCTAAGCCACCTGCGGATCTGCCTTGATTTTCGACGGTTGCTTGGCTGAATCAGAATCGGTACATCCTGCGGTGAAGACGAGCGACACCATTAAAGCTGCCGTAAGAGCTGTTTTCCAGTGCATGATCTGTGTCTCCTTTTAGTCGAAGTGGTCATCATCTACGGTTTTGTTTTCTTCTCCAACGCATCGAGACCAAAAAAGCGGAAATTCCGGACATCACAATCAGATATAACAAAAAGACGAAGGCGAATTCGCCATAATCTTCAAGACTGTTGAATGGATTTTCTGTAATGAACGGCTCGGGTAGAATCCCGATCAAAAATAGCGGAATGAACAGCAGGAAAAACCGTTTCCAAAAATAATACTTGTACGGGGTGCCGGTACGTATGTCCATCTACTTGCTCCTTCCGGTTAGTAAAAGTTAACATCCTTTATTTTACATAATAGCTTATTTTATACTTCGCTTGAGAGTCGGATTTAAATAAAACATCAATACAAAAACAGTCAATAAACACCAGTATGTCCGGTGTTTCTTGACTGTTTGAACGGTTTATTTGATTTTTAAGACGACTTTTCCTTTAGCCCGAACGGACTCTGAATACTCGAGCGCCGCTTGGGCGTCTTCAAACGGATACACCCGGTCGATGACCGGTTTGATTTGTCCGCTCTCGATCCATTCCGTGATGTGTTCGAGTTGTCGACCACTTGGTCGCATGAACAAAAACGTATAGGTGACATCATGTTTTCGTTCAAGAAGTGTCTCGCGGAGAGTCAACAGTCTAAATAATGACGTCTTGAGAAAACCGGACCGGTAGGATTTACCGAACCGGCCGTTCGGCAGTCCGGAAACCGAGACGATGTGTCCACCCGGACGGACAACCTTAAACGACCGTCGGAGTGTCTCGCCGCCAATCGTATCGTAGACGCCGTCATAATCGTGCAACAGGTCCTCGAAGGCTTCGGTCCGGTAATTAATGATTTTATCGGCTCCAAGTGACTGGACAAGCTCATGTCCGGCGGGGCTTGCCGTCGTTGCGACATATAGACCCATCGCTTTCGCCAGTTGGATCGCAAACGTTCCGACGCCTCCGGCACCGGCGTGAATCAAAATTTTTTGTCCGGGTGTCAGTTGCAGAATGTCATGTAACGTCTGATAGGATGTCAAGCCGACCAGCGGAATCGAAGCCGCTTCCTCAAACGAAAGTGTGGCTGGTTTCAAAGCAAGCATCTGTTCATCGATTGCGATGTATTCAGCAAACGTGCCGATCCGGTTCTTCTCGGCACGACCGTAAACGGCATCTCCGATCTGAAACTTCGTGACGGCAGAACCGATTTCAGTAACGACACCGGAAAAATCATTGCCGAGAATCAACGGGAACTGATAGGGAATCAACAGTTTGACGTTCCCGTCCCGAATCTTAAAATCAACCGGATTGATGCTTGCGGCATTAATTTCGATGAGCACATCGTAGGGATTGACCTGCGGACGGGGCTGTTCTGTAAGTTCAAGCGGGACGTGACCGTATTGTGTGATGGTCATGGCTTTCATGAATATCGACTCCATTTCCTGACTTTTCTATCCTTTAGTCTACCAGTTGGCAAGGCCGGCGAACACTTTGAGTGATCGACCCAGACATGATAAGCTAGTCAAGAACAGGGAAATTTTAGGGTGTAAGGGGATGGAATGATGAGTAAGACAGGTGAACGCTTGTTACGGATCTGGATTCGCGTCCCGCGTTTCATTAAACGAATGATTCCGCTCAGTATCACGCTGTATGTCATCGGGTTGGTGATCACGAACGGGGTTGACACGTTGTTGCATTTTGACTTCGCGTTGGTCAAAGGAAGCGATCTTGTCATCAGTTTAGTCGGAGCGTCGATTCTCGTCGCGGCACTGAGTCAACGGAAAGGGGAGGATACCACATGACACAACCTGAGCGGGAAGAACAATTGACGGGCGGGAACGTCTCCGACGTCTCACGGATTGGGGATACAGTCAGACGCGAACAAAAACCGGACAGTGAACGGATTCATCGGTTGTTACACCATCTTGAGAAAAGAGGGTTTACAGGGAGTCCACGGTTTTTAGGGATTGACGCACAAAATCGAGAAATCGTCTCGTACATTAAAGGCGAGGCCGGGAATTATCCGCTCGAGCCATACATGCGCTCGGATACCGTTCTTGAAGAAACGGCACGCCTATTGCGTGCTTATCACGAAGCCGTCGCGGATTTTCCAATCCCACATGATTGGCCACCGCTCGACGGAACACCGGAACCGCTCGAACTCATCTGTCATAATGATTTTGCCGTCTATAACGTCATTTTTCAAAATGAACGGCCGATCGGCATCATCGATTTCGACGTTGCTGCCCCGGGACCGCGGATTTGGGATATCGCTTATACGATGTACACTTTTGTTCCGTTAAGTCGGCATCAGATGACGGAAGCAGGGGAACCGACTCTTTATGATCCGTTCAACGATCAGGAACGGATCCGGCACCGGATCAATCTGTTTTTGTCTACCTACGGCAAAATGGAGCTAAAGGGCGAGATGTACGAAACCGTGCTGCTTCGCGTGGAAGCGTTGATCAAAACGATTCACCGGAAAGTAGCGGAAGGCGACGAAGCGTTTCAACGGATGATCGAAGAGGGGCACGTCACACATTACGAACAAGAACTCGATTTTCTCGAACGCGAGGGAGCCGACTGGTTCCGGTGAACCGGAAATGTTGAAAGGGTGCGCCGCCGGTTTAAACGGACGAAGAATGGAGAATCATCATGTTGGAAAAATTGAAGGATACCGCGAAAAAAATAAAAAAACAGATTTTTATTTTGTATTTTTCCTATCAGGACGACCGGATCGCCTGGTATACCAAATTATTTACGGCTTGTGTTGTCGCTTATGCATTCAGTCCGATTGACTTGTTTCCAGATTTCATCCCGGTGTTAGGGTATCTGGACGATCTCATTCTTGTCCCTTTAGGTATCCTGCTCGCGTTAAGGATGTTACCGCAGGAAGTCATCGACGATTCTGCCGTAAAGGCAGAACAATGGATGGGGGCGGATAAACCGAAAAATTGGTTTGTCGGTGCGTTGATCCTGTTACTTTGGTGCACGCTGACCGTCTGGATGGGTCTAAAGATTTATGATGCCGTCCGATAGGGCTCGCATCCATTACGGATATAGTTTCTGATAGGCAGATTTGATTTGTTTGTACATTGCGTCCGTCGATAAGGCAGCATCGATTTGAATGACGGGAGAAGCGGATTGTTCCATTTGAAGACGGTGCTCCGCTAACGTCCCAATCATCGCCGGATCGGTCGCCGTCAAGTAAGTCCCGCACCAATCGAGAAATTCATTGGATCCGTTGAAATCAGGATACCGTTCTTGTTCCCGTTTGATTAAACGGTTCATCCGTGTGGCTTCATCCAAGCGTAAAAAAACAAGCAACTCCCGGTTGTCGAAGCCGTCCGAATTCCACGAAAAGACGGAACCGGAGACGTCATACTGTTGGTGGTTTTCGATATCCGGTGTATATAAGGCATACCGCTCCGCGACCGATCGTTTTTCGGTAAAGGTGTGGTCTGTCCACAGGTAATGATCACTGTCAATCCAGGGGATGCCTTCTTGTTGCCCGATCCACTTGCCGAGCGTGCTTTTTCCGGTGCCGGAACCGCCGATGATTTGAATACGCATTTTTCTGACCTCCTCTAAAGTAGATGAATGTTTTGCAGGAACCTTCATATTACCTTATTCTATTGTTCAAAATAAGGGAGTGGACATACAGATTGGAAACCGAACTAGAGGATGGACGTAAAGGGAGACGATTTAAGAATCGTTCTTCCTTTTTTCGGGTAATTCAATAGATAAGGTAAAGGAACGATAGTCGTTACGTGTCAAGTCTGCTTGTGAGGAGAGGATGGATGCGATGATTGCCTTTTTCATTCTATTACGCAATATGTATTACGTCCTGAAAATCCTATTTCGGCAGGACGAACAAAAAGCTGTCATGTTCTCCGTCGCTTTTCTCCTTGCGGTCGGGATGTTTTTTTATCACAGCGTCGAACAACTGAGTTATCTGGATGCGCTGTACTTTTCCGTCATGACGCTGACGACGGTCGGATATGGTGATATTCATCCGGTCACGCCGATCGGCAAGATTTTTACGATGGGTTATGTCTTGCTTGGGATTGGTGTCATCAGTGCCCTGATCGTCAATTTCAACCGGGCGTTAAAAGAGTTCCATTTAAATAAAAACAAATCAAACCGGAAGTGACAGGCTTTTTTTCTTGGGCTGAGGAGTGATGCGGATGAACTTTAATCTGGTATTCGTCCTGTACAGTTGTTTGCTTGGTTTTCTCGTTGGTGCACTCGCATCATTGTTTCTGGCATTGTCGAATCTGCTGATTCATCTTGTCTGGACGACGATTCCTGGACAGCTGGACATCACGTTTTATCCGTTTTGGATTTGTCTGTTTGGTGGACTGCTGATCGGACTGTTTCAAACGTATATCGGCGACTATCCCCGGACGATGCATCAGACGCTTGAGGAATTCAAGACGACGGGACGGGTCGCGTATGAAGGGACGGTTGTTAAAAATATCGTGGCTGCCTTACTCGTCCTGACGTTTGGAGCAAGTCTCGGACCGGAAGCGGCATTGATCAGCATCCTCGGCGGATGGATGACGTGGGCTGGTGACCGGATGACCTGGACGTTGCAGAAGAAAAAAGAGTTGCTTGATCTTGGGATCGGAGCGATGTTATCGACGATTTTTTATGCGCCGTTGATCGGCGTCAGTGAAGCTCTCGAAGACGGGGTGAACCGGTCCAACTTCAAGCGTAAATCCATCAAAGTCTTGTTGTATGGGTTGACGACGGCTTGTGGTATTTTCGCGTTTACGACATTGAATCGACTGTTCCCGCACGAAGTCCTGTTTTCGATCAGCACACCGAAAGTCAACTGGACGACGGAGGTGATGTACTTCCTGCTTCCGGCAGTCATGATCGGGACCGGATTCGGGTATCTATTTGTAATGTTTGGTCGCTGGACGGATGCGGTGGCACGGAAGTATCCGCATCCACTGGGGCTGGCTCTGACAGCCGGTGCAATCTTAGGTCTGTTCGGCAGCATGTCGTCCTATTTCTTATTTTCCGGCGAACAAAAAATTCTTGAGTTCTCGCGGATTGCCTTCGATCAATCGGTCTTATTCTTAATCAGCATCGCCATCGGGAAAGCGCTTTTGACCCATGTCTGTTTTTCGTTCGGATGGCGGGGCGGAAAAATCTTTCCGGCGGTCTTTTCCAGTACAGCGATGGCATTTGCCTTAGCGTCCGTTTTCCCGTATACACCGGGCCTGCTGATCGCAGTCAGCGTCGCCGCCAGTTGTACGGTCATCCTCAAGCAACCGTTTGTCACCGCAACCTTGCTGTTGTTTTTGTTTCCGTTACAATTCTTCCCGTTCATCTTGGTGGTTGCTTGGCTCATCCACCAGGGGACGACGCGCCTGACGAACCACATGACCAGAACGACCTGAAGACCGGACCTCGTATGTCGAGAGCCGGCCTTCATTTTGTCTACTGATTTTGATTATCCTGCATCTTTCAATTCCTGATAGGGATTGACGCGTGCTGCGATTTGCGCCGGCAGGAGCGAAGCGATCGTTCCGAATAGCACCGGCAGAAGCAGGGAGACAGCAATCAACAGCGGCTCATCCCACGGGACGAGATCATACAAGACATAAATCGTGATGTAGGAAATGCTCAGTCCGACGATTCCGGCAACGAAACCGATCAGCATCCCTTCTAACACAATCAATTGACGGACGGAGCGATTCGTCCAACCGACCGCTTTTAAAATCGCGAGCGACGCCCGTCGATCGGTGACGTTTTGCCACATGATTTTGCCGGT
Source organism: Exiguobacterium antarcticum DSM 14480 (assembly GCF_000685865.1). Classification (GTDB taxonomy): domain Bacteria; phylum Bacillota; class Bacilli; order Exiguobacteriales; family Exiguobacteriaceae; genus Exiguobacterium_A; species Exiguobacterium_A antarcticum. The sequence continues at coordinate 150,542 of NZ_JMKS01000006.1, forward strand.
CGTTAGAATGGCGATCGTAATCGCAACGCCCATCGTTACGTAATGCATCGGCCCGACCTGTAACGCGACAAACTGACCGAGCCATGACGTGTAAAGCACCCCTTGCAGGTGGAACGTCACGAACAGGAAGAACGTCAACAGAGCCGTCGGTAAAGCAATCGATAAAATCGACAATGCATTGCGTTTCCACTTGCCAAAGATTTCTTTTAGCGCCAGTGTCCAGGTCGAACGAAGACCCAGTTTGACATGAGATGACGACGCATATTCACCCGTCTTAATCGCTTCGTACGGGGAAATTTTCCGGATCGTAAAGGCAGACCAGGCGGCACCGGCAAAGTAAATCACGAGACTGAACAGGGTAATCCAAAGTAAGCTCCACCCGTTCATCGTTTCGTTTCGGACATACGAGAAAATGCTTTCGACGAGTAACGCAATGACCGAGACAAATCCAGCAAGGAGCACGGCTTCAATCAAAACAATCCGGTACAAGTCTTTTGTCCGCCAGCCGAGTGCCAGCAACACAGCAAATTCTTTCCGCCGGGCGAGCATCGAAACGTAACTCGTCGCAAGGACATAGACGATCGCAACAGCAAGCATCGCAAAGATGACACCGGAGAAGCCGACACTCGTTTCGCGGAAGATTGTCATCGCGGCGCCGATGTGAACCCACGGCTGTTCAATCCAGCCGAGTGTCTTACCGTTATCGACGACTTTCGTCACGACCGGTTGCGGCGATGAACCTTTCGTGATCGTGGCAATCAGTCCGGTTTCCTGTTCGATTTGTGTCTTGACGTCTTGTAGGAGTTGTTCCGACTCTTCACTGACGGTCGTTGCGCCTTTGACTTTCAGGCGGATGGAAGAAATCGATTTTTCACCATAGATGGCGCGAGCACTGTCGAGTGTCGTTAAGATATTTGGTGAGTTCGTCAACAGTCCAACTGGGTTCCCGGACGATCGGATCTTTCGTGCCGGATTGATTGGCTGTTGATCGGCATCCAGTACTAAATCGGCAGTCGACGGACGATACGTTTCCATTGGTAATTCATTCAAAGGATCTTTCGAGACTTTAATTTTGTTTGATTCGTATTGTCCTATAATATCCATCGACACATAGGGGACGACGTAAGGAAGTATATCCGGATCATTTGACTTCGTTTTCTTGCCGTTCGATTGGATTGATCGATACCCGTATTTCGGGATATTAGAAGTAGAGAATGACCAATTGTTCAATTTGGTTGGTTCTGTTTTGACTTCATAAGCATGTGACCAACGGGCTTTAAAGGGACTTGTGATTGAATCGTAAGTAAGTGGACTTGTTTTGAAAAATAATCCGGCTTCATTGGTGCCTGAAGCGTCACGGTTCATATAGCGTGTTGTCTTCCCATGAAGTGAATTAAAGTAAATGTGTTGCATATCTTTGACCGGAACGGTGACTTTTTGCAGGACTTTTGAAGGATATGTGTTTAAGGACGAATCAAACATCGATTTTTTTTGATCGTCTTTTAAGAGTTTATTGACGATTTTTTGTTGATCTTGCTCAGTCGAATAGGGTACTTCTAATTTTTCGACTGTGAATTCAAAGTTTCCGGCGCTGACAGCATCCGGATTGATGAGGACGGGAATGTAATGGCGACCATCATCTCCTCCTACACGATAGCGATCGGAATCCGTAAAGTAGCGAGAATTTTGTTGATCTAAAATGCTTTTATCTAAGCCAACGAGCTTTGCTTCCGCAACGGGCTCAATCGCAACGAGTAGCGTCAGATGGTTCAAATAAAGGTTTGAAAATTCTTTGAGCGGCCGTGTCGACATGCTGCTTTTTTCGGGCATGACAATCTTTGTTCCTTGTGCGACATGATACGTCTGATCATACAAGCGCTCTTTTTTTATCCCCGAATCATCGTATTCTCTCGTAGTAAGGCGATAGATCCCATTTCCTTTCGGGAATTTCAGTATTTGACTGCCTTTTGGCCGGACGACGATATCGTACGCGGACGACCATTTTTTCTGTAACGTCTGTTCGACCGTTCCTTGACTCGAATCGGTCAGGTTGAACATCAGACTTAGTCCGGCACTGATGATGAGCGCTCCGACAAGTGTCAGGATGAACTTAAACCGTTGTCGGCGCCATTGATTCATGACAAAACGTAACAACTTAAACCTCCTTTATTATTATTTTTTCACACACTTCGGACAGTTTGTTTCCGTCGATCTTTGACAATTCGCCCATCCTGCATGAACAAAATCCGTTCCGCCCGCTCAGCGAGTGCCAAATCGTGCGTGACGAACAGAATACCGCATTGTTCTTCCTGATGGAGGTCAAGCAACAGTTGAAAGATCATCTCCCCGTTAACCGAATCGAGATTGCCGGTCGGTTCGTCGGCGAGAATCCAGCGTGGCCGATTGATCAGGGCTCGGGCGATCGCGACCCGTTGCTGTTGCCCGCCGGACAATTGAGCCGGCAAGACATCCTGTTTCGCTGTCAATCCGACTTTTTCCAAGATTTCCGTAATCCGGTCTTCTTTGTTGAAGTCGGTTTTTTGTTTCAGTAAGGGAACGAGCAGGTTTTCTTTGACCGTCAAAGCGGGCAAAAGGTGAAACTGTTGGAATACAAAACCGATTTCCTGCGCCCGGAACTTCGACAATTGCCGGTTCTTCCACTTCGTGATGTCTTGTCCGTCATAGTCGATTTGCCCCGATGTCGGCCGGTCGAGCGAGCCGATCAAACTTAAAAACGTCCATTTGCCTAATCCAGACGGACCGACGAGGGCGGTGATATCACTCGTAGAAAACTGACACGTCAACGCTTTTAAGACTTCACTCTGTAATCCTGCCTGGCTGAATGTATGCGAGACGTCTTTGACCAAAATATCCATCAAACCACCCCCTTTACAAATTAAGGTAAAATTAGTGTAGTATTATTTGAAAATTTTGTCTATTTAAAAAAGATTTATTAAATAGAGAATAGAAAATCGAAACAGAAGTTTCCGGTTGAATGAGAATAAAAAAATCAGCTAAACGTTGTGTTTAGCTGAGGCATATTAACACTTTGGCAGATTCGTTCTTTCAGCACAATCTCACCGGACAGTCTGCTCGTTCATTGCGTCTAGAATAGTCTGGACCCAGCCTTTGGGAGGACCGATACACTTCATAATGCCGTCAATATGATAAAATGTGCTCGCTTCCGGACCGATCCAACAAGTTTCGTCCGTCATGCAAAGAAAAATCGGAATCTGATTGGCAAGGGCAATCCCGAGCTCGACGTGGCTTCCTTTTCCGGCAGGGAGCACTAAAATCAAGCAATCGCTCGACTGGACGGCATTCAGTTCCAGCTGTCCGATTCGTTGCAGGACAGCCGGTGTATCGACCCGTTCCGATTGTGTCCAGTCGTACGTCAGACAATGACCTCGCTTGATCAGTTGGTCGTTTATGAATTGGACATCTTTGATGTTGCGGAAGCTGCTGGGCGTGTAAAAATTCATTTGAATATCCCCCTGCCTTATATTTTTTACAGATTTTTGAAACTAAATTGGTACATAATCAGTCTAATGATATAGAAAGGAAAGGGAGGAGTGCTGTGTTCCGTAAAAAAATCGCCGGGAGTTGGACGGATGATGTGTTTCTCGCAGCGTTATATGCCGAAGAACGCTATATTTACCGGATGTCGTATCTGTATTTAAATCACAAGCAGGAAGCGCTCGAAAACGTGCAGGAAGTCGCTTTTCGCGCCTGGAAGTACCGGAAGTCGCTGCAGGATGTCACCTATTTTAAGACTTGGCTGACCCGGATCACGATCAATGCAGCACTCGATCATCTTAAGAAATACCAAGTGCTGGTCTGGACAAACGATACGGCACAGGATAGGAGTGAGCCGCAAATCCCGTCGTTTGAACATCTGGTCGTTGATCAACTGTACCTGACTGATTTACTTGAACGACTCGATGTCAAGGAACGGTCGTTAGTCACGTTACGTTATCAAGCCGATTATTCCTTTCAGGAAATCGCTGATTTACTCGACATTCCGGTCAGTACGGTGAAAAGTACGTTATACCGGGCGATTCAAAAACTGCAACGGCACCAAGCGAAAGGAGGAGAGTCCGGATGAAACAGCAACTTGAGACAGTATTAAAAGACATTCCCGTACCGGATACCGTTCACGCCCGGATGGAGCAGGGACTCTACCGGACAAAGTGGGATCGCTTATTACCACGACTGGCTGTAGCGGCTGTGCTCGTGCTCGGCGTCCTGCAATACGACCGGATGGAGTCCTGGATCCAGCCGCCGATCGACCAATCGACCGCCTCGATGATTCCAGGACTTGTCTACCAGAAAGCGATATACCTGCAAAGTGATACGACAATCGCCGAAGAAACGGAGTTTCAGTTGCGTGGACAAAAGTTAGGTGTCTCCCAAAACACCTGGACCGAAGGCGCGGAAGCCGTTAACGTCAAGCAATCACTTGGATCGAATCTAGAGAATTACACGATTTACGTCGTAAAAGGATATGATCCCGCAATCCGACTGCTCGCGGTCGGACAGGAAGACGGGGCTGAAATCGTCCGCGTGCTGGACCGGTCGACATTCCGTCCGGATTATTTCCAACAGCTTCACCTGCAACAGACAATTCTTCGTGCTAATTATCAAACGTTCTCGACATGGGAATCGACCAGCTCGGAACCGATTTCAGCAGGATCCCAGCTGCGACAATTATTTGCTGAATTGAGCAAGACGGTTCCGTTACGCGAGTCGGATCTTGCGGCAGATGTCGTCGAGTATCAAAATGACACCGACCTGCGGATTCTGAACGTGACGATGGCAGACGGGGTGACGAACCAATTCCGGTTGATTCGTGAAGGCTATGTTTATTATGAACCGCTCGACCGTTACTTTGCCGTCAACGGTCCAGTATTTGATGATGTCTGGGGGCAGTTGAACCAGTAACACCAATTACTCAAAGGACTTCCGAAAGCCGTAAAACGGGCGAAATGCCTGACCGCGGTAAAAACTTTCCGAGCTGCTTGACGCCAGGACCTCAATCCGGGTTGTCGGATACCAGTCATGGAGACGGGCGAACAGCTGTTGACCGAGCCCTCTCCCGCGGAAATCAGCATCAATTAGTAATTCACAGATGTACAATGTGACCTGGGTGTCTGTCATTCCGCGGACATAACCGATGACGTCCCCCGCATGTTCGACGACAAGCGCTACGTTTGAGTGTTGCCAAGCGAGTTGGGTCCGTTCATGCAGACGAACGAGCTGGTTCCAGCCTTCCGCAGCATTTAAGCGCTGGATGGCGGGGAAGTCATGTTCTTGGTACGGGCGAATCTGATAAGCAGTTGTCATGAGCGTGACCTTCTTTCTGAATGAAGTTGTATGAGAATGGGTTCAAGTTCCGACCAATCGTTCACCGTATAGGAGGACGGACTGGCGGCGACCGAATGATCTGTTTTTAAGATGACCGTCATCCCGACTGCTTCTGCTCCTTTGATGTCATGAAGCGGATGATCCCCGATAAATAAAACATTTTCCGGCGCAAGTCCCCAGTTGATCAATGGGCGTAAGAACAGCTCGGGATTCGGCTTGGAAAGACCCACTTCTTCCGAAATCATAATCGGGTCAAAAAATGTCTGCAGCTGATGATGTACGATGACGGCACGTTGCAAGTCACTCCGACCGTTCGTTATGAGACCCAGCCGGTATGACGCGCGAAGTTGCTTCAGCATGTGGCATGTCTCAGGGAACAGAACACTCGTCTTTGCAAACTCGGAGATGTAGTCGTGCAGCAACTCGGAAACGGTAACACCTTTAAGCTGCAAGTGGGCGATTAATTGTTGATAGACGATATCCTTCCAAACGTGACCGTTTTGATCAAGTGCCAGAAAAAGTTGTTGATACAGATCAAGCGGACAAGTGGAACGTGGTGCAATTCGCTTTTCGTGTTGCACCGCCAAAAAGCGCCGTAAAGAGGTGGCGCGATCGAGATAAAATAAAACAGCCGAGAGAGTCATGAGATGGAAACTTCTATCTATTATGTATATTTCATTTACCGTAATTTTATACTTAATTATTTAAGTAAGGTAAAAAGGATATCTTAAATCTATACAGAACATCACTATATCCGTCTATTACGTCAGGACAACTGTAAAAGGAGATCCACCATGCGCACAGAAACGTCTTTATTTCATCCAGCACAGTACCTGGATACACAAACAGCCGGCACACCCATCGTGATTTTGACCGGAATGAACAGTTCTTATGACGAGTGGCATGAGATTGTCCAAACACTGCAAACTACCAATCGGGTGCTTAGCTTCCACCGGCATTCATGGCGGGAAGGGGACGGGATTCACCGGACCAGTCACGCTGTCCAACAACTGCAAAAACTGTTGACCCATTGCGGCGTAGGCGAACCGATTCTCTTAGTCGGTCATTCCTATGGGGGATTGATTGCCCAAGAGTTCGCAATCCGGTATCCCGATCAGTTAAAAGGGCTGCTATTGGTCGATTCGACGTCGGTTGACTTACACGAACTCGATGCCCTCGATACGCCCGTGCTCGATACCCTGTCATCCGATGCCACTTGGATCGAACAATGCCGGTATTATGCGACGCAAACGAACGACCAGTTACGTCTTTTGATTCAACCGACACTGACGCCGGCGCAACACCGATTACCGCTGACGATTCAGTCGGCGCTGCTCAACTTCCAGATTGAACCGGCTTTGTATGCGATGATGGCGTCAGAAGTTCAGCACTGGAAAACCGATGCACAACGGATAAAAAGAAGTCCTTTTCCCGACCTGCCGCTGGTCGTCCTCGGTCGGGATCAAAGGCAAGCCATTGCAGAAGGACTGCAGGACGGATTACCGGAAGCGGAAGTGCGTCAACTGGAAGAAACGTGGCATCAACTCCTCTTGCGACAGGCGAACCTGACAAAAACGGCAACGATTCGGTTTGCTGAAAGAGCGAGCCATACCATTCACCTCGATCGACCGGAGCTCGTCATTTCTGCAATCCGACAGCTTGACCAAGCTCCAACGAAGGATGTGTTGACATGAAACGGATTTACTTTTTACACGGATTTATGGGAACAGGGAAAACCCACTTCGACCAACAAACTGTGCATTTTGAACAAGACTATGACGTCATTTTGATGGATTTACCCGGTCACGGGACGTCACCTAATGATGCCGCAGTCGATTATGTGGATCAGGCAGTACATCACGTCATTGAGCACATGCGTAGAACAGGACCTGGCTATCTCGTCGGTCTGTCGCTCGGCGCATCGCTTGCGATCCAAGTCGCACTCGCAGAACCCACGCTGGTCGATGGCATCATTTTGACCGGGTATACTCCAAGCGTTCCGGCAGAACTGACGGACGTCATGGTGCAGCAATACGACTATTTCCTGGACATCGAACAACATGAACCGTTGATTGCGGCCCAGTTTGCGGCCCTTCACGGGGAACGATGGCAGAGGACGATGCAACGGGTGTTGCACCAAATGACGTTTCGTTATCCAACCCTGTCTGCGGAAACGTTACAAGGACTACACGTTCCCGTCTATATTTTGAACGGAACGGAGCAGGCACATGAAGTGGCAGGAGCTGAACTGATAAAGGAGGCTTATCCAACAGCAGTGATTGACTTGATTCCGGGTGCCGGTCATACAGCGAACCTGGACCAGCCGAAGCTGTTTAATGAAAGGCTCGAACGCATATTGATTCATTCAAACGAGTGATTTAGTTCGCTGCTTCTCGCGGTACATCGCTTGATCCGCTTTTTGAAATACGTTCACTAAATCGGTTGTCGCTTCTACATACGAACAACCAATGGCAATCGACAATTCATGTTTGAGAAACTCGTTCCGTAATTGATCAATCAAAAGCAGAAACTCTTGTTCCGTGTAACCCTGACAGACGATGACGAATTCATCTCCACCAAGACGGAATGCTTCTTGGCTGAAACGGGATAAACAAAGGGCCGTCTGTTGGAGCAAGGCGTCACCCGCGATATGACCAAACCGATCATTGACCCGTTTTAGATCGTTCAGATCCAACGTGATGACACCAAGCGGAATGGGATTAGGAGAATGCATCTCTTCAATCAGACAATCAAATGCGTGCCGATTGTAGAGCCCGGTCAACGTATCCCGCTGACATAGTTGTTCGAGTTCCTGCTGCCTGGCTTTAGCTGCGTCCATATTTCGAATTACTCCTTGAACAGCAACGATTTCGCCGTTCTCATAAATCGGTGTCGTATATTCCTCAAACCAAATATATGTACCAACGTTCGTCCGCCAACGTTGTAGAAACGGTTCGTCGTAGTTGCAGTTACCCGAGATTTTCGACATCAAAATCTCGATATCTTCCGGATGAATCCGGTCAAAACATTCCGATGGATCGGCATAACTGGCCTCGACGGTTCCGGCACCGATATGATCATCCAATGATGGACTGATGTAACGGAAACGATAATCCGGCTTGACTTCAAAGATATACATGATGTCCTTGGAGTGATTCCCGAAGGTGGCAATCGTCGAAGAGGCAGCGAACGGCGTCAGGTATTTCTTAAAAAACCATCTTCCAAGCAAGGTGCATCCGATTCCAATCGTGATTCCAATCCATAACAAACGTGTTCACCTACCTTATGTTTTCATACTTTTGATAGAATAATGGAATTATTTACGAATGATTCACACTAAAGTATAGCAAATAAAAATCATTATATATACAAAAAATACCATTTTTAGTTCTTTTATCTTCAAGAGTCATACGCATAAAAAGCACGGCATCCGAAAAATCGGATGCCGTGCTTTTAGTAAAAGTTAGAATGTAAATATAGAAAGGGGAGGATTATCAATTTTTAAGAATTTACGTTTAGATTCTTTTTAGCTTCATAGTGGCCCATACAAGATGAGAAATAGTGAACAACAGACAAGATACAACACTTAGATGGTGAAAATCATGAGCATCTGATATTTGATGTGCTGCCACGTTTAAAATGGATGACGGTAAAAGATAAGAGAACGTTGGGTTAAAGTTATTGATGAATAGAAGAACAAAGGTAATCCCGATTGTCGAAACAGCAATGAGGACCTGATGTTTAATATATATGCTGATGACGATGACAAGACTAACAAGATAAAGAATCCAAAGACTGTACAGGAATGAAAAAGAAATCAGTTTTAACAGGGAGAAAGAACCGAATAAATACACCGTGTAGAAGTATGATATAAGAATCCCGAATAAGATACTAAACATACTGATCAACCAATGAGCAATAAGCTTTGCATATACATAACTGTAAATCGATACCGGTCGTGTCAAAATAAAATCTTGCATCCCATTTTCGCGATCAGCTGCTATCAGACTCATGAAACTGATAATTAAGATAACAAGACCGATTTGATTAAATTGACCGGAGATGGTCGACAAAAAAATTTCATTTGAAGTTGGGGAGGGTTTGTTTGGGTCTAACATGACTCCAAAAGTACCACCCAACTGTTGCAGAATGATCTCTAGATACATATTGATCAGGGGTTGCGTAAGACCAAGTATGATAAAAAAGATTGTCAACCAAACATATTTATATTCCTTTGCCGCTTCCGTTAATTCCACTCGGATAAGGATCGCTAAATTGTTCATATATCTGCCGCCAGTTCGAGAAACATGTCTTCTAATCCTTTTTCATAAAAACCAATCGATATCACTTCAATCTTGTTAAAAGAAAAAGCGGTTATGACTTTTTTTAAATCGAATGCTTCCGCTCCTGTTACGAGAAATGTATCTTGTGTTAATTCTTCCAAACAGACAAATTCCAAATATTCTCGAGTTTCGTTTATTTGGGCAGGGTCTTTCAATTTAACAAGCAGCTGTTTAGAGTCGAATGGTTGATCGCCTTGATTAATGTTACCAATAATCTGACCATTTTTCATGACGATATAGCGGTCACAAATGTAATTTGTATCGTGCAAAATATGCGTCGAAAGAAGAATGGTCATTCGTTGTTTCAAATGCATGATGAGCTTTCGTATCTCACTTCGGCCTATCGGATCAAGTGATGCGACAGGTTCATCTAGAATTAAAAACCGTGGATTGTGTAGAATCGCTTGGGCAATTCCAAGACGTTGCTTCATCCCACCAGATAGTTGTTCTACTTTAAAATGTTGCTTTTCATACAAACCAACTTCTTTTAAGGTTTCTTGAATCCTGTTTTCTAATGTTTCTTTTTTTACACCTGACAATTTCCCGAAAAAGAGAAGTGATTCTTTGCAAGTCATCCATGCTTTAAAATCTGTATATTGTGATAGATAGCCGATATGTTTTTTACATGTTTCGATGGGTTGAGTGTCAAATAAAACATCACCCGATTCGTATGAAAGAATACCCATCAGACATTTAAGAAGGGTTGTTTTTCCTGCTCCGTTTGGACCAATCAATCCAACACATTCATTTTCCTTGATTGAAAGATGAATACCGCTAAGAATCTTTTGTTTGTCGATCGTTTTATGCAGATTATGAATCGTAATCATGACGGACGTTTCTCCTTCCTACCATTAAGTACAGAATTGGACCAATCATTTGCATACTTACAATGATCAATAGCCACATGTATGGCAGAACAATTTGATTTTTTCTTTTATACCAATCTAAAAGGGTAATTCCAATCAACAACACATTTAAGAAAAGGATAGGAATGATGAGAGGAAGCAGTTGAAGCCAATCGATTTCTAGTAAAGGAGCTATATCTATGTTCATGCTTTCACCTCTTTCTATTATCATTATCAATAATGATAATTAATAAGTCAACCAGTTTTTTACTGTTTATGAAATCAACGAAATTTAAAAAATCAGGATAGACATATGGTATGTTCATGTAGCAGGAATAACAAAAGAACATCCAGCAAAAGATTATCTTTTTGAATAGACAGCCTCAACCAAGGTATATAGCGAAAATAATATCGAACGAAGGGATAGATAAAATGAATTTAGATTTATTTAAAAACCAAATCAGGTTCAAAATTGCGTTGGAATTAATTGATCGCGATAAAGGATTGTCCATTATGCAACTAAATAAATTACTCTCGGATGTTCCACAAGCTACACTGTACCGCCATGTGAATGCGATGCTCAAAGATTCTTTATTGAAAGTGGTTGGCATTCAGCGCGTAGGAAAAGTCGAGGAAAAGATTTATGCACTGAATACCTCCGGATACAAAATTAAAGAAGAAGACTGGGCTTCAGCGACATATGACGAGAAAGTTAATTTTGTCTCGTTCTATTTTATGTACATTTTACAAAAATATAAAAATTATCATGACAAGCTGACTACAACAGATTCTCCGGATAAAGCAACATTTTCATTAGTTAAATTAAATTTGTCCGATGAAATTTTTCATTCATTTCAATCAGAACTTGGTACTTTGTTAGAAAAATATTATGAGTTATCAACAAAAAAAGAAGAGGATGAGACAAAAAGAACAGTATCGCTAGTCATTATTCCGTAATAGTGTCAATCAACAATAAGCGGTGCCTACTTGTTATAGTGAGCACCGCTTATTCAAATCGTTTATAGAACGAAATATGTCCGAAAACCCCGATTCGCATAATAGGAATCCGCTCCATTGTGATACACGAAAACGTGATCATACCGCCGGTCGCAATAGAGGGCACCACCTTGTGTCCGAATCGTCTCCGGCGTTTCAATCCAACTCGATGTCTTCAAATCAAATTCACCTAACGTTTGCAGATGACGATAGTCGTCCTCTGTTAATAACGCGACACCGTGTGCCGTTGCTGTCGCGACCGCACTGCCGGATGGTTTGTTTTTCTTCCGTTTTTCGAGTGCCAGATCGTCGTAACACAAACTTCTTCGTCCCGCCGGACTTTCCGGTGCGCAATCGATCATAAGCAGGCGACCGTCCGGCATCGATATGACATCCGGTTCTCCACCAGTCTGTTCCATCCAATCTAATGACTGAAGAGTCGCTACCGACAACTTCGTTTGAACCTCATTCCATGCGACAGTGGGGTGACGATGAATGTGTGCTTCAAACCGTTTTTGTAAGGTTTCCTGTAACGCGTTAAAATCGTTTACCATGGTTTATTCTCCTCTCTATTAGAAAACGATCCCTTTCGCGAATGACTGTGTGCGAGGGATCGTTTGTCTTCATTGCTCTAAATATCGGTAGAGCGTACTTTTGCTAATTCCCGTTTGTTCACGGATATCGGCTAAGCTATACGGTTTGCTTTGATGCATCTCAATCGCGCGTTTCACGTTTTCATCTGCTTTTCGGGGACGTCCGGTCTGTTTGCCAAGTTCTTTTGCTTTTGACAACCCTTCGCGTGTCGTCATGCTGACGACGTCACTTTGCAGCGCAACAAGGTGCTGGACGATCTCTCGGAACGAATGGTGTAACGGACGGCGGGTATCAATTTCCTCACGAACACACCAGAGAAACGCTTGTTTCGTCTCAAGCAGATCCAAAATCTCGATTAAATGACGGGTCGAATCTGCTAATACATAGAGATGGGAAACAAGTAAGACGTCACCAGGTGCTATATGCTCCAAAATTTGATTGAGGGCGATACGCCGTTTCGCAGAACCATGTTTTTCCTGACGTCATCGGTCTCGTATGATGCGAGTACAAACGCCTGTATCTCACATGCCGGATCTTCAAAAAATGGTCGCATATAGCCAATAATCATGGTTTTCTCCTCACTCTAAACGTAATACAAACCCGAAATGAATATATGCATACATAGTCCTTTTAAAAAAGAAGTGACGCGTAATAGACTGACCTAGCGATATGAGACACATATAAAACACCTTGATTAGGCTGCCAGTACACCGTATTTTAGCGGTGTCAGGTAGCCTAATTTTTCTTGAATTCGTTCTTCGTTATAGTAGTTTAAATAGTGAATAACCCGCTCAGAGACCTCCTGGTCTCCCAACGAATTGAATTTGACGTACTGGAACTCCTCAGACTTCAAGTTGGAATGAAACGATTCGATCACCGCATTATCCCAACAGTTTCCTCTACGAGACATGCTACTCGTCAGGTGGTTCCTCTTGACGAAATCTTGAAAGACATAGGACGTATAGACACTTCCTTGATCCGAATGAATGATGACCCCCTCGGGGTGATTTCGATTCGCTATCGCCATTTGTAATGTATCGATGACGAGGGGCGTCTGTTGATGGTCGTATAGCTTATAGGCCACGATCTCGTTATTGAATAGATCCATGACTGTCGAAAGATACTTTGTCGTACTACCATATTGGATATAGGTGATGTCCGTCACCCACTTCTGGTTCGGTTCACTCGCCGTGAAGTCACGCTGAAGCAGGTTAGGAGCTATGATGACGCTCTCCCCCCGAGATTTCCATCTTCGTTTAGGCTTGATCCGACACTGAAGATGGTGCTTTTGCATGATTTTTTGGACAGTATTCCGATTTGCTGCCAGTTGGTAGATTTGCTGTAACAGCGCCTTTATTTTCCGGTGTCCGTTTCGGTACTTTGTGTTTTTGCAGAGTTCGAAGATTGCTTGTTTTAGCACCGAAGGGTGCTTCACGGGTTCTTTAACCCAACGATAATAGGTTGCCCGTGATACGTCTAGGACACTTAGGATGGTAGTGACTGTATACTTCGTCCTCATAAAATCCACGATGTTTAGGACTACTTTTTTCTCAACTCTCTTTCGATTTCCATGTACTTTTTTAAGATTTCGTTCTCCATCTTCAGGTGAGACATTTGTCGTTCTTTCTTGTCATCCTCACTCGCAGAATCAGGACCATGTCCGTAGGTATATTGCTTTCCGATTGGCTGATCAAATCGATAGATCTCGTTTGCTCGATACCATCTCATCCATGTCTCAATCTGAGATTTGTTTTTGATTCCGTACTTTTCCATGATTTCTTTAGTCGTTAGCTCACCACTCAGTTTGTCTTTCACAACTGCCCATTTCACTTCGCTTGAATATACGTTTTTGCCCATGCAAAAACACCTCCGATACTAGTACTTTTTTTTAGTGTACCACTCCGAAGGTGTTTTATATTGTCTCATAAATTTAGGTTAGCCCATAAACGAAATTCATCCAGTAGACTTTTTTTAATTCATCCTTTACTAGTATAAGGGAAAACCAAGAGGGATGAAAGTGGAGGTGCCAGGGTCTGGAATTCAGCGAATCAAATGTTCCGTTAAGCTTTGGCGGAATATCGGACGAAAATCGATTTCAATTGTTTGACGGACTTCCTCTTTGTCTAAAAGGAGACGAATCATCGATTTTTTTCGATCATCTTGTATGATTTCAAATGATGTTACTTGTTTCAAGGATAGATAGGAAATGAGATGTTTCGTCACCGATTGGTTCACTTGAATGGTCACTTCATCCATCGAAGGAAAGAGGGTGACGATAAAGTCTTCTGTAGGGGTCGAGAAACGATAGCTCGATTCTTGATAAAAAAGATCCAAACCTTCCGTCAAATCTATAACGATTGGTTCGACACGAAACAAAGCGAGTAACGCGAGTTCATCTGGAAAATGAGACAATTTATATACCTCCTATTTGGATTTTTTCTTAATTAATTTAGTATAACGTACAAAAAAGCTGACTCTCTCAAAACATGAGAAAGTCAGCTTCATCTTTTATTTTGAAACAACGGAAATCCGTTCTTTATCATGACGATGGTGCTCGACTTCGTCCGCCAAAGCGATGGCATAGTCCGAATAACTGACGTAACTGTCACCGGCAGCATTCACCGTCAGGACGTCTTGCGCCAATTGATACTGACCGGTCCGTTCGCCTGCCGGATCAAAAAACGCAGCCGGACTGATGAACGTCCAGTGCAAATCCGTCGTCTGTTGTAAATCTGTTAGATTTTTCGCCTGATTTTTCGCGGTTGGCAGGTAAGGCGCCGGGAAGTCCGGTGTATCCGCCAATTGTACCGTTTTTGCTGGATCGACGTACAGGCTGCCGGCCCCTCCGACGATAATCAGTCGTGTCGACGTACCGCGCAATTGATCAATCAAGTGCCGACCGAGATCGACATGTTGGTGTTCGTTCCCTGGAGCTGCTCCAAACGCATTGATAACGACGTCAAAATCCGTCAACTCCTCCGTCGTCAGTTCAAACGCATTCTTTTCGAGTACGGTATCGTGCTCCGTTCGTGTTGAATCACGGACGATCGCCGTCAAGGCATGACCCCGTTCCGCCAGTTCCTCTAATATGATACGACCTGCTTTTCCACTGGCTCCAATAATCGCAATCTTCATCAGAAACGCCTCCTTCGATGGTATGTACCTCTTACATGTAATTAGTTTAGTTACAGAAATTGCGATTGTCAAGCCAATTGACATTAAACGTCGAGCTCATTAAACTGAAAGCATTGGTGGTGAAAGAAATGATTAATAGTCGTTTAGCGGTTTCCGTTCATATCTTGGCGTTAATCGCCACCCATCCGGGTCAAGCCTTGTCTTCCGAATATATCGCCGGGAGCGTCAATACGAATCCGGTCGTCATTCGCCGTCTGACCGGATTGTTACGACAAGCGGGTCTACTTCAGACCGTCGCCGGAAAAACGGGTGCGACGTTGACGAAAGATCCGGCTGCCATTACGTTATTGATGGTTTACCGCGCAGTCGAACCAAAGGAGACTTTATTTTCGATGCATGACCGACCGAACCCAGCTTGTCCGGTCGGTCGGAATATCCAATCGACGCTCGACGATACCTTCGTGCGTGCACAACAGGCACTCGAGGCGGAACTCGAAGTCGAAACCTTATCTGATGTCATTCATCGTCTTGCGTCAGCAAGATGATGGTCGTCTGTCTTTTTTTGAAAACGCCTTCACTTTTGAAAGGAGAAATGTCGTCATGCGTCTGGTCAGTTATTCAGCCGTCAGTGCAATTGGATCCTTTTTATTGTTCACTGCGTATGCCTTCTTAACAAATGTCGAAAATGAGTTTTTATATCAATTCGGCACGTTTGCGACGACGTTGTTTACGTTCGCCGTTGGTCTGCCGATGTTATGGATCGCGCAACGTTACCCGTTCCCTTTACGGGTATTGATCTATTTGACGGCCGGCATCTTTACGATTCTGTTGTTCATTGGTTTTTATGATTATTTCGGACAGATGACATTCGTCGAATCAAGAAGTAATCTCAGCGGAATCATCCAGTTTGCAACGCTTGCCTGTCTGTTTTATATCGTGCCGTATGAACTGATGTATCAAAAAAAGATGTCGTCCAATCGACCTTCGATGTCATCGTAAGCAGACCTTCTGAAAAAGAAGGCCTTTTTTTGCAGGAATTCCCAATAAAAAGGAGAAATAGGTAGACATCTACTTACTTGAGGAGGGAAAACATGCAAGATACATTCATCTGTCAACAGATCGGAAAATCCTTTACCGGTGACGGGATCGAGACCCATGCGTTGTCGGATATCAATCTCACGCTCGAAGCAGGTGATTTCATCTCAATTATCGGACCGTCGGGGTCGGGAAAATCGACGCTACTGAGCTTAATCGGGACACTCGATCGTCCGACGAGTGGCACGTTATCATACGGCGGTCAATCGATTCATCAGCTAAAGAGCCGGGAGCTGTCTGATTTCCGGTTCGAGAACGTCGGCTTCATCTTTCAACAGTTCCATCTGATTCCAACGCTGACGGCGCTTGAAAACGTCATGGCGCCGTTGTTTGGACGGAAAGTAGCATACGACAAAAAAGAGCGGGCCTTATCCTTGCTTGAGAAAGTCGGACTCGCGGACAAAGCCGGCTCATTGCCGTCACAACTATCCGGCGGTCAGCAACAACGGGTTGCCGTCGCACGGGCGCTTGTCCACGAACCGAAATGGTTGCTTGCGGATGAGCCGACCGGCAATTTGGACACGGAAACGGGCGAAATCATCTTTAACCTGTTGCGCTCCCTCAATGAAGAGAAGGGCTGCGGCGTCTTGTTCGTCACCCATGATCCGGCTCTCGCCGAACGGGCGAACCGGAAAATCGAGATGCGTGATGGTCTGATCATCGAAGACCGTCGGCTGGTCCGCGTCTGACGATACCTTCTTTTTGAATTCAGTGCAACGACCGCTTACACTGAACAGGTGAGGAGGCGAGCGTATGCGCTTAGGAATATTGGATCAAGTCCCGCTCCATGAAGGAGATACGATCGAACAGACGATGGAAGCGACGAAACGTCTTGTCCTCGAGGCAGAACGTCTCGGGTACGAACGCTATTGGTTTGCTGAACATCACAATACGAACGGACTGCTCAGTGCCGCACCGGAATTATTCATCGCCCGGATGGGGGATGCAACCTCCCGGATCAAACTCGGGTCCGGCGGGGTGTTATTACCTCAGTACCGTCCGTTAAAAATCGCTGAGACGTTTTCGACACTGGCTGCGTTTTATCCGAACCGGATTGAACTCGGAATCGGCAATTCACCGGGCGGCAGTGAACGGACCCGGCGTGCGTTGACAGACGGAGCAGATAACGCGGCTGCTGAATTTCCGCGGTTACTCGACGAGGTTGAAGGTTTTTTGACAGATTCCTTGTCGTCGCGTCATCCGTACCGGATCGTCAAGACGACGCCGCGTGTCGAGGAACGGATCCCGTTATCCGTGCTCGGACTGTCGCCGCGCAGTGCCTCACTGGCCGCTGAACGGGGACACGGACTGGTCTTTGGTCACTTCATCAATCCGGACAAGTGGAAAGAGACGTTACAGACCTACCGGGATGAATTCGTTCCGGTCGACGGACGGACACCCAACGTCATCGTCTGTGTCTTCGTCATCTGTGCCGAGACGATGGACGAGGCGGAAGCATTGGCACGGACGCAAGATGCCTGGATTCAAGGAATCCGGCTTGGCCATTCGATTGTCCCGTCGTTTGCGACGACTGAAACGAAACAGTGGAACGAAGAACAGCAACGGCGTATTCAAAACGACCGCCGGCGGTCGATCGTCGGAACACCGGAGACCGTCGCTAAAGAACTGCAGGACTTGTCCGACCGGTATCAGACCGATCAGTTTCTGTTGATCAACAACGCCTTTGATCAGGACAAACGGCTCCGGTCCTATCAGCTGATTGCGGAACGATTACTCCATAAAAAAAACACCGCCTGAATCAGGCGGTGTTCGTTTTGACTTATTGTTGTGCTGTCGGACGGATTAAGATTTCGTTGACGGCTACGTCGTCCGGTTCATTGACGGCGTAGGCAATCGCCCGAGCAATCGCACCTGCGTCCATCGCTTTTAAGTTACCGATGCCTTGTTTAATTTCTTCGTCCGTGATGTGATCTTTCAATTCGGTATCGACCGCTCCCGGTGAAATGATTGTCGCCCGGATGTTATTCTCAACCGATTCTTCTTTTCTAAGACCTTCCGTGATGGCACGGACCGCAAACTTCGTCCCGCTGTAGACGGCACTCGATGGCATGACATCGTGTCCGGCAATCGAGGAGATATTGATGATGTGTCCGCGTTTCTGCTCGCGCATGTACGGCAAGACGGCACCGATGCCATAGAGAACGCCTTTGATGTTGACGTCGACCATCTTGTTCCATTCATCCTGTTTATTTTTGTTCAGTTTCGATAACGGCATCAAGCCCGCATTGTTGACGAGAACATCGACCGCACCAAACGTGTCTTGCGCAAGCTTTGCCAGTTGCTCGACTTGTGCTGAATCCGTTACGTCCGTTACTTGATAGACGGCTTTACCGCCCAGTTGTTCGATTTCCTGTTGCAAGGTTTTCAAACGATCTTCCCGGCGTGCTGCGAGGACCAGTTGCGCGCCTTGTTTAGCCAGTAACTTGGCAGTGGCTTCCCCGATGCCACTTGATGCTCCTGTAATGATGACGACTTTGTTTTCGATCATTCAAAAAACCTCCTACATATTTTTTAACTCAACCCTAGAAGTATTAACCTCTTTTAAGCATAAGCAAACCTCGGACGGACAGTTCAAAGGCAGAAAGGACAAAAACGATGCGAAAAGGATTTTGGCTTATTCTTTTATTAGTCGGCGGATTGATTTTATTTTTTGAACCGTTCCGCGGTGCACCACCGGAACCGGAGGTCACTGTTAAAGGAACCTCTCTCGAGACGACAAGTGGTTCCTATTGTTGGCATAGTCTTTTGCGGGGACAATGCGTCGACTACATCTATACGACGCCACTCGAAATGACGGCAAAACAAACACCGACCGTCATCAAACCGGGTGCGATCATCGATGTCACTTACAACGATGGTCCGACGCCAAAACGAATTAAAGTTGAGGAGTGGCAACAGGACGGCACCCGAAAAAAGGTGCGATTGAAAGATAACCAGCTGACCGTTCCAACGGAGAAAGGTCTCTACACGTATCATGTGTCGGCTTGGTGGGGAAAAGGAGACGGGAACGTCGCTTTTTTAATCGAAGTAAAATGACATTGACAGAGGACTATCCATGTCTTGGGAAAAATTGAGTCGTCCATTTCTATTAAAGTTCCTGTTTTTTTGTCCAGTCGTCTTGACTTGTCGACTGTTTAGTCAAAAAAAGGGAAAAGACAAACTCAAACGGAAAGGGTGAGTTATTCATGCGTTTAGAAGGAAAAGTCATTATCGTCACGGGAGCAGCTTCCGGTATGGGCAAGGCAATGGCAGAAATATTTTCGGCCGAAGGGGCCAAAGTCGTTATTTCTAATATTCATGGTGACGGAGCAAATCAGGTCGCTGAGGCAATCACATGACGCGGGGAAACAGCCCATGCCATCAAGACGGATAAGCGGCAGTCCGTCAGCTGATTGACGAAACGATTACCACGTACGGAAAACTGGATGTTCTCATCAACAATACCGGGAACAAGGACATAGCATTATCCTCAATAACATTTCGATTGGCGGTCTGAACGGGGCACGCGCCGGACCCCGTTTCGTACTTAACGATAAAAGAACGAACCTTCCTGTCAGCGGTCAACAGTGAAGATTCGTTCTTTTATCGTATTACTTTTGATTTGTTTTCGTGCATCGATCGAGTCCCGGATATGTATGATGTACCGGCGACCCTTTTGGTAACCGGAGCGGGGCGGTTTGATCCGCAGTTCCTTGCCATCGATGACTTCGAGTTCCGTCTGCATCCGTTCCCCGGTCGAATCCGTGATCGTGACGGTCCGGTTCGAGACCTGGTCCGGTCGTAAGCCTTTTGAAAATTCGATGTCAAACGTATGGTACTTCGAGATCGTTCGGGCACGAGACTTGAAGTGGGGACCTTCCGTTTGCTCGTCGAGTGTACAGTAACAGCCCGTAAAAATTAAACAAATCGTCAGGATAATGGAAAATAACGGTTTCACAATCGGGCTCCTTTCATCATATTTTTCATTATAAGCCAAATAATAGGAGGTTTCAATCGTTCTTGGGACGGATTGTGAAATAACCCTTCAAGACATGCCACGAGTGATGTATACTCAAGCGAGAGAAAGGCAGTGGTAGAATATGCAACAAACTGATCAACGCGAAATCATCGTCTCCATCCGGACGAGTTATGATTTCAAAGCCGATGAAGGACGTGCGGTCCGGGTCGTCGAATTTCACGGACGCCGGACGACTGTCATCGATACATTTAAAAAATCAACACCAAAACGGATGATTTTAGTTGAAATGATCCGCGCCGTCCAATCGTTTAAGGAACCGTTTCATATCATCTTCAATGTCGAATGCAACTTCGGTTTCAAGTATCTCAACGATGAACGCCAGTGGGAAAACCGCGATCTGGGAGATACGTTCAACGAATTGATTCAAGCAGGCGGACATACGATTGAGCTCCGCGATTGTTCGTTTTATGAAGGCGGCAAAGACTTGCAGAAGTGGTTGCTGAACATCCTGAAAAAAGCGAATTGACCTTTTAAGACAGATGACGTTCATGGGACGGTCATCTGTTTTTTTGTTGCCTCTCCCGTCGTCTGCTAATATGTGGTAAATTTAAAAGAAAGAAACATGACACCAAGGTCGGCATCACCGTCAACTATTTCGTGAAGAGGTGGAACTTATGAATAAAGAAGATCATCAAATCGCCCGTAAGCTCGTTTCTACTTATTTGACCGGGACTCAAATTTCGACGATTCATCTGACCGGCTTCATCAGCATTGAACTGATCAATCTCTATGATGCGACGATTCCAGATATCTCAATCCGGATCGAGACTGACCGTTTGTATTACGGAAATGTCGAATCGTCGAAGGACTGGGTCGTTCGCCATATGCCAAAAGAAGAGATGCTTCACCTGATTGTGACATTACATACAGAACGAATCATTGCCGTCCGGATCGGAAAAGCTGCTCCGCATCTGTTCATTACGTTCAGTTCAGGGAAAACGCTGGTCATCAACGGGTCGGATACATATTACGAATCCTGGGCCATCGACATGACGTTACCGGATAAAGGTCTTGTCTCGATCGTCGCCGTACCGGGCGATGAATTGGCTGTTTTTGCTTCCGATAACACGATGTTACACAACCAGCCCCATGAATGATCAAGTGTCACGTGCCAAGCAGAGTGCCCGTTTGGTTATCGAGACCCGCTATCCGGATTGTGACGCTGCGTTACTTGCCGGGAGTTTTGTCCGGGGACAAGCGACCGTGACGTCCGATTTAGATCTGATCGTCTTCAACGAATCCGTTGCGGACTCTTACCGGGAATCGTTCACCAGTGATGGGTATCCGGTTGAAGCGTTCATCCATTCAAGTACGACCATCCGGGAGTTCTTCCGGCAGGACTGGGAACGTGGACGTCCTTCGATACAACGGATGGTCACCGAAGGACTCGTCCTGAGGAATCACGCACTGCTTGCACCGCTGAAAGCACAAGCGGAAACGGAGCTGCTCGCCGGTCCACCGGTTCTGTCGGCTGCCGAAACGGACCGTGCGCGTTACTTCCTGACCGATCTGCTGGATGATTTCATCGGTGTGACGGAGCGGTCGGAAGGACTCGGAATCGCTGCCCGCTTGCTCGAGCAGGCGACGGATTTCCGTTTGCGGACGTCCGGTCACTGGACAGGGCAGGGCAAATGGCTGATTCGCAGTCTGTCAATCGTCGATCCGGTGGAGGCCAAACGATTGACAGACGCCTTTGAAGCGTATTTCCGGTTGGATGAAAAACAAGCCGTCATCGGTTTGCTCGAACAGTGGCTCGATGCGCAAGGCGGTCGTTACTTCGAAGGTTTTTCAATCGGAAAATGAGAAAGGGGGAAACGCGGATGCTGACAATTCGGGAAGGGACGGAAGAATCCGCTCCCTACAAAACATTTCTGCAAGAAAAAATCCGGGCGTATAATGATGAACAATCCCCGCACCATGCCAAAAAGCGCCATACTGCAGTACGTCCTGTTCATGTGATGGTATTCGAGGAAGAGCACATTGTCGGAGGAATCTACGGAGAAATCTATTGGGATTGGCTCGAGGTAGAATTTCTTTATCTCCCGGACTCCTTACGCACACAAGGTCTTGGCAGCCAACTGTTGCACCGAATTGAAACATTGGCGAGTCAATCCGGGGTCGACCGTGTTCTTGTGACGACCTTTTCTTTTCAGGCCTATGCCTTTTATAAAAAACACGGATACGAGACGGTCGGTGTGATTGCGGACTATCCACCAGGTTCCTCGCAGTACAAACTCGTCAAACAACTTGTTCCGTCTTCAGGATCAGCATGAAAAAACGAATTGGGTTGTTCTTAACCGTCACCTTTCTCGTTGGTGTGCTGGTCTCACCATTGAAACAGACGGCACAGCCCGTCGTTTACGGCGTGACCCCTCAAGCGCTGGTCGAAGTCATGGAGCAGCAACCGGAAAAGATTCCGTTCTCGACCAGACAAGTCTACTGGATCGAACCGCTTGGTAACACGCATACGATCGCTTTCGTCAAGACGTCGGAAGCGCAGTTTTTGCTTATCTTAAAACAAACGGATTCCACTTATCGTGTCGTCCATCTGATTCGCCAAGCACCGCAACCGATCGACTGGTTTGAGGGACGGTTACTGGAAGTCGATCAAAAACGTTATTTTGTCGTCTATGGTGAAAATAAATCGAACACGATGCGACGCTTAGTGTTCGATCCGTATAAAGTCACGTCCGTCGGGAAACATGAGCGAACTTTGCCACTAAAAGATATCAAGCGGACGCTTGATATCGGGCGAAAGGATCATTTCCATACGATTCAAGCGTTGCCGAAAGCCTTTCCCCGTTCGCTCTTTTTTGATATTCAGGCTGTCGACCGACAAGGCAACGAACAGTTGCGCCGGTTGTCGAATACGCTCGATTGAAGTCCTCTCAGTGGGAAGATGATCTAGTCGTTCGGTATACTGAATATAGTCAAGAAAGAGGGGGATCTAGTATGTGGATTGTGATGAACCAATTGCGTGTACAAAACGGGAAAGCCGATCAAGTCGCGGCACGTTTTCAGACGACTAAAGGAATTGAGCAGATGGAAGGATTTATCCGGATGCAGGTCTTAATGGATCTTAGTCAGGACGAGCATGATATCGTCACGATCATGACGACGTGGGAAAAACAAGCGAATTTCCATGCCTGGCAAGCGAGCCAAGCCTATAAAGGCGTCCATAAGAAACGGGACGAGGGGACATCGGAAGTCAAACCGCTGGTCCTGTCAAACGCCGTGACGGAATATGCCGTCGTCGCCGATCATACGCATGCCTAAACAAAACCGTCTTTTCCCATGAGTGGGGAATAGACGGTTTTTTCGTCTAGAATGGATTAACCGGAAAGCGGGTAAAAGGATTAAAACTGAACCTCGAGAGGTGAGGGAAGATGACGACACGTAAAGGCATCGTTTCAGGATTAACGGTCTGGTTCGGCATGATTTTCATCATCGGTTTTTTCCTGTCCGGCGGTTTTGTCTACCTGTATTTTTTTGCACTGCTGATTGCCTGTGCATCTTTTTTGCGGGAACAGTTGACCCGCGAAGAGTGGTTACACGAAGGGATCGCCTTCATCTTATTTTGCGGTGTCATCTTCGCTGTCGAACATCTGGTATTTTAAATCATTTGATGTGGTACGTATCAAGCAATACGTCGCGTCCTGCAGCAGACAGCTTAAAGCTGATCTTCCGGTGGACATCTTCGAGATAGACATCGGTTTTTTTGATTCGCCGGTCGAGATAAATCTTGAACTGTTGTGCTTTCCCTTTATTCAGTAACGTCAAATACTGCCGCTCGGCCAATCGTCCTTTTGGCTCTGCCTCTTCACTGTCCTCAATCAGTCGGACCAACTGTTTTGATTCTTCGAGTGACGTCTCGATGTAGGCTTCGGGTGAGAGCGGCTCCGCCATGTCTAAATCGCCCTTCACAAATTTCAACTTTCCGAGCGGCCGGTCATGGAATAGCGCGAAACGCGGTAAAGAATAGTCCGCGTCGTACAGTTCGTCCGGCGGCACGTCAAGATTAGGCGGAAGTTGTTGTTCGTGCTTGACGGTCAGCTTGTAGCGGGTAGTCTTTCCGGTTTTTTCTTTGACCGTGACCGTACCGTAAGTGCCGTCTGTATGCGGTGCCTGCTTGAACTGGATCGTACTTCGCTCTTTCGACGAATGGATCGACGCGCGATAACGGATTTGTCCCATCAGGTTCAGCTGGACCTCATACGGTTCTTGAATCTGAATATTTGATTCGAGGACAAGCGGGACGGGTCCGACAAACGGTGTCAGTTCCATGATGTTCGTGACGACCGTCTGCTTCGTTTGTTCATTTGTTGCCCGGACGACGAGATAGCCGGTTGTCGGGACCGTCAGCTGTCGCGCGGATTTCATCAAGGATCTGCCGGAGAGACGGACACTTTCTTCGATGTTGGAAGATAACTTCTGAAACTCCACCTGATTTTTAGGAGTGACCAGGTGTTTGGATGAAAAACGGTCCTGTTTTCGTGTCAATTTGTGATAACCCGGTTTTGACACATAATCATGGCAATACAAAAAACGACCCTGTTTGGTTTTCAGATAGACGGCCTGCTCGCCCATCGATTCCGGAAACTGACTGACGAGATTAACGAAATACTGTTTGCCGATTGCATACTCTTTCGGTGCGGCAACCGGTTTCGTCGCGCACACCTGTTTAATGAGAACACCAAGCTTCGGATCATCTTTCTTGAAGTCAGTCAGGTTCAACGTATCATACACTTCCGGTAAGTAGGTGTATTGGATCGGTTTTGCCTCCGGACTGCATCCGCTCAACAGGACGGCTCCAAGCACTATTGGAATCAGTTGACGCATGGTTATTCCTCCACTTCTGTCAGGAGGTCGGCTGCGACTTCACCGGACAGTTTCGCTGTTTTTTTCGTTTTCGTATCTTTGACATAGATATCGGTCTTGTTGGCGCGTGCTTTTACGTACAGTTCAAACGATTGGCTTTTCCCGTTTTGAATCAACGTCATATACCGGATGCCCGCCTGTTTCCCTTGGGTTTTTTCAAGCGTTACTTCCTTTAAATCGTTCGAAACCTGCTTGGCAAGCTTGTCCGGTAACAGAGATAATTGCCGGAAGTTTCCGTCTTTGAGTGCAGCGTCGTTCGGATGCAGAAATCCATGGATTTCCTTGTTATCATTTCCAATCCCGTTAAAGCCGCGGACACGAATATCTTTTACTGTTGTCTCATAACGCAGAGAAATCGTCTTATTCAGCGGCTTTTCCGTGTCTTTTGATTGGAAGGTCACGTACGGAATCGTCTTGTTCACCGGTAAGACGTCAGGAAGCGGGTGATAGGTCAACTCAATGGATTGTTTGCCCATCCTGTTTACGATGTCTTCTTGATTAAAGTACTGGTCTGACTTGATCACAAGTGCATAGGTCATAGACGGCAGCCCATCCGTCGTCTTTTCAAATGACAGTTCAATTTCCGGATAGGAAAACGATGCCGGTAAGCCAAAAAGGGGCTTCTGTTGTCCGTCTTCTTCTTTTTCCAAGAACACGATCTGCCCTGTCACCGGAAACTCGATTGACAGACGCTGCACGTTCTTTGATACACCTAGAACCTCTTCCTTCCGTTTTGCTGCCTTGTTATATGTACGGACGGTTAAAGCCGGTTCTGTGATCGGTGTACGTTCTTGACCTGAAGTTGGTTTCAGCCAAGGATGCTTTTTTAATTGAATCAGGTGCGCCGTCAGCCGATTCGTTTTCGGTGAACGACACGTTAAGTAGTACGTATCTCCTGTTGCGATGTATTGCAATTCAACCGGCGGGGTATAGGTGCCGATTTGTTGTAAGTTAAAGTAAAGTCCATATTCACCAAGCGTTCGGTATCGCTTCGGCAGGGGAGCCGTCTTTTTTGTGTTTTCGCATGTTTTTAAGAGGTAGGCTGACTGTTGTTTTGGTACCGGTTCAAATAATTCATCCGAAAAGTTTACAGCTTCCCAGTAATTCGGATTGCGTTCTAACTGTAATAAGGATTCTGTCCCGCATCCCGTCAGGAACAGGCTGCTGGCAAAACTGATTGCGAGTACAGATTTCTTGATGGTAATCGCCCCTTCCTTCTTTTAACAATATTTTACCATGAGGACACCCTTTCACTTCCAATAAAATTCAAATTTGAAAATAGAAAGTTGGTATAATCCAATCCAGTGAGGCGTTGGACAATATGGACCAAGCTATATAAACAGGCATATGAACTGTCAAATAAAGACCAAATAGAGCCCTTTAACGCACTTAAAAAAGACCTATTCCCCGAAGAATGAACTGCTCCCCGTCAAGTAGACAGGCGAAATAATAAAAATCTTTTAAACGGCTTGAGCCCTGAATTCCAGCGGACTCAAGCCGTTTAGTCGTTCTTGGTATCGTTCTTCGTTATAGAATCGAATGTATTGCTGAATCGCATGACAGAGTTCGTCGAACTCCTCAAACTTATGTAGATAATAACTCTCACACTTCAATGCGCCCCAGAACGATTCCATCGGACCATTATCGATGCATTTACCGACACGAGACATACTTTGTGTAATGCCTGCTGCTTTCGTCATTCGACGGAAAGCATGCGACGTATATTGAAACCCACGATCGCTATGTAGAAGTGGTTGGCTTTCTGGTGCGCCCTGAAGGGCGCGTTCAAGCGTATCGAACACGAGTTGATTGTTATTCGAATGACCGATGACAAACGAACGAATGGATCCGTCGTACAGGTCTAGAATGGCACTTAGATACGCCTTTTGGGATGCGCCATACTTCAGTTCCGTGACATCCGTTACCCATTTCTGATTCGGTCCCGCCGCATGGAAATCACGATTCAGGATATTCTCTGTCGTCTGTTGAGGAAGGTGGCGCATATATTTGGGACGCTTTCGACGGATGACACAGTAGATTCGGGCAACGCCCATCAAGCGACGGATTCGCTTCGAGTTGACGTTTCTGCCAAAGCGACGTTTCAGGTTCAGTGTCATTCGGCGGTATCCGTAAATTCCGTTCACCGAATAGTGAATCTGGCACATCTCTTCGATGATCCGTGTGTTCTCGGTCTCCCGTACCGTCGGTACACGATGTAACCATTTATAGTAAGCTGCACGCGAGATACCCGCAAGGTCACATAAGGCTACGATGGGATAACCGAATTGCGCTGCGAATGACTGGATCGCCTCGTATTTATCTCGATTACGAACTTGGCTTAACGTGACCTCCTCTCGATCTCCTCTAACTTTTTTAGGAAAGCGTTCTCCATTCGCAGACGCTCATTTTCTTTCTCGAGTTGTTTCATTTCAATAGTGAAACGTTCTCCAGCGGTCAATTCTTCCTTCGGTTTCCGACGTCCCCGGCGGTCCAACAGTGCGTCTATCCCGTCTTTCTCGAACTTCCTTACCCAGCTGTAGATTTGTTGATACGAGACCCGATGGGTCTTCATGGTGTGTTGATAGTCTTTCCCGTTCTGTATGCAGTCCATAACTGCCTCGACGCGCTCTTCGAATGTTGTTTTTCTTGCTTTGGTCATAGTGAATCGCTCCTTCAACGGTTTCCCTTGAGTACTATGACCAGTATACTGGCTAATCCATCTTTGAAGCACGCTCTTACTCGAGATGCCGAATCTTAGCGTGGCACTCCTGAGTGATTCCTCACGGTCTAGCACTGCGCGTACGGCCTGTGTTTTCAGTTCTTCTGAATAGCGTGTCCATCCCGTTCTATTACTTAGAGCTGAGGCACCACCGTGACGGTATCGTCTTCGCCAAGTATTCAACGTATCGAGTGAAAGCTCGAAGAGCGACGCAATCTCCTTTAACGTATATGTTCCGTTATCGTACATCTGTATGATGTGTATTTTTTCATCAAGCAAAAATTTAGATGTGGCCATAGAAAAAGCTCCCTTCAAAAGTAGACAGTTTTGTTATTTCAACTGTCTACTTTTGTGGGAGCATATCAGAACCAGATAAGATAACAAAGCTGTTAAATCACATTCGTGAAAGCCGGTTTAATAGCGGGATGGCTTGCGTCCATTGCGGCAGCACAGCGGCCAAAAGAAACGGAAAATATAAAACGCGTCAACGCTGTCTCTGTAAGGGTTGCAATAAAACCTTCAATGAAATGACCAAAACGCCATTTTCAGGGTCCAGATATCCTGATATTTATGGAGATGATGGTAGGAGGTTATACATTGTCTAAAATCGCTAAAAGGAGCGGCATACATATATCTACCGTGTTTTATTGGAGGCATAAAGTTTTGTACGCATTGCACTGAGAGTGGGAACAGGTCGGGTAAGAGCAGA
Organism: Exiguobacterium antarcticum DSM 14480; assembly: GCF_000685865.1. GTDB lineage: Bacteria > Bacillota > Bacilli > Exiguobacteriales > Exiguobacteriaceae > Exiguobacterium_A > Exiguobacterium_A antarcticum. The sequence continues at coordinate 179,259 of NZ_JMKS01000006.1, forward strand.
GGAAATTGATGCCGTAATCGGAAAGTAAATTGACCTAAAATAACCTGAAATTTTTGCTTTGTACGGACACAGTTAAGAACTATAAGAAATTTGCGAAGTTGAGCCTGTCAAAAATCGAATAAAACCACAGTGGAGTTCTTAAGGATAGTAAAGAAGGATCACCTATTGATGGTCCTTCTTTACTTAAAGCCCGCGATAGTTTAAGTGAATCACTTCACAAATATTATTATTTTCTTTTATGCGAATTGATTATTGAGAATTAGTTCACATCTTTTGTAAATCCAATATATATATATGTTCTCCTTCATCTGAAGATAGAAAAGTAAATTTAAGCTTTTTAAGTAAGTTGATTGAAGGAAGATTTTCAGGTGACACACTCGCATTTATTCTGACACAACCTTTTTGCTTGACCCAGGCTACAATTGCGGCAAGTACTTCATATGCATAGCCTTGCTTAGCGTGAAAAGGACTTATAGTGTATCCAACCCAAAAAGTGCAATGATCCCTTTTTAAATAAATATCACCAATCAATCGATTAGTTGTATTGTTGATTATAGCAAGTTGTACACCTTTTAAAAGAGAGGGTTCGCTAAGTAATTCTTTAGCATACATTTGCTTGGTCAATCCTTTGAATCCTTGAAACTGCATCCAGTTTTCATCATTTCTATATTGCATAAAATCATCAAGATTTTCTTTTTCAAACCGACGTACAGTACATCGTTTAGTTTTTATCTCCATAGAACCTACCGCCTTTTCTGCATATTTCCATTCATCAATCCTGCCCTGTTAGTTGAATAATACCTATTTCCATTATGTGTTATTTTAAAAATAAATCAATAACCCTTTCAAAAACGACAGACTTTGCGAAAACAGTTTAAAATTAAGATGTTAGTTTCCTGTTATAACCGGGTATCTTCTAATTGTGCACGGAAGTTACATCAATTAAAACAACGGGGGTTTTTACAGATGGGTACATTTATTCAGGCAGTCGACGGAACGAAGATTTATGTAGAAGATATCGGTTCAGGACAACCGGTCGTCATGCTTCACGGATGGCCAGCAAACAATAACATGTTCGAATACCAAAAAAACCGCCTTCTTGAAGAAGGATACCGCTATATCGGCGTCGATTACCGGGGCTACGGAAAATCAGATGCACCGGCCACTGGATATGATTATACGACGATGGCTTCCGACATCAACGAAGTCATTCAGCAATTAAAATTGACGAATGTCACGTTGCTTGGTTTCTCGATGGGAGGCGGCATCGCTTTGAAATACCTCTTGAATCACGGTGAATCCAACGTCTCGAAACTGATTTTAGCGGGAGCAGCCGCACCGGTCTTCACACAACGCGATGGTTACCCGTACGGGATGACAAAAGACGAAGTCGATGCATTGATCGGAGATACGAAACAAGATCGCCCGTCGATGCTGAAAGGATTCGGGGAAATCTTCTTTGCGAAAGAACATCCGGAACCGCTTCAACAATGGTTCCATAACTTGAGTGTCGTCGCTTCATCTCACGGAACGATCCAATCGGCGATTGCCTTACGTGATGAAGATTTACGCGACGGTCTGCCGAAGATTACGGTTGATACGCTCATCATGCACGGTAAAAAAGACCAAGTCTGCCCGTTTGAATTCGCGGAAGTCATGCATGAAAACATCGCGGGTTCACGTCTCGAAGTATTCGAAGAGAGCGGACATGGGATGTTCCTCGACGAACGTGAAAAATTCACGGAAACACTTGTTTCATACGTCAAATCAAGCCAAACGGTCTAACTGTAAAAGACACAAAACCCCATCTGCTTTTCCTCCGGGAGAAGCAGATGGGGTTTTGTTCGTTTCATCAGCAAGATTTAGTTTGTATACTTCTTGATAAATCGCTGGTCAATCCATTGTTTGAGGCACCAGCTGAGATGGTTGGTCTGATGGTGACGCCCGTACAGCAATGTCGCTTGTTCACCGCCGAGGGCAAGTATCGTCAAATAACGCCGTTGTGGCCGAAACGTCACCAGACGCTCTTGATTCACGAACCGAAGTAGGTTTGTCAATAAGACCGGTGCCTGACGAACGGCCGTCACCCCGTTTTTAGGTGTGTCCGGATACGCAGTCAGCGTCGCACAGTCACCGACGGCAAAAATCGACGGATTCTCTAGTGCCTGCAACGTCTCATGGACGAGCAGGAAACCACGCGCGTCACAGTACAAATCCGATTCTTGAAACAGTTTGCTCGCACGGGCACCGCCTAAAAATAAAAGGGCATCCGTCTGGAGCGACTGACCGGACCGCAAGCGAGCCGTTTGATCGTCCAGCGTGTCAAACCGATCGACGATTCGTTTGACCCCCAGTTGATCGAGTCGTTTCGCAATTTTCATACCTGCCGGATGACCACTGAGCAACGGTTCTTCGTGGATCAAGGTGACCGGGGTACCGTTCGACTGAAACGACGCCGCCATCTCGACTGCCGCGGCACCGCTACCGATGATGACAGGGGAGACCGCTTTCCTGAACGTCTCGAGTGCTTGATCAATCTGATAATTCGGTTTGATCGTCACCCGTGCCGGTGCACCGGCAACATCCCAGTCGCGCGAGCCGATGTTGCACGACACGATATCATACGACAGGAACTGTCCGGACTGGCAAATCACCTGTTTATTCGCCGAGTCAATCCGAGTGACCCGGTCCTCGATCCACGTCTTACCGTAGCGCTCACACAAAGCTTTGACATCAATCCGGGTTTCATCGAGCGTATAGGTTCCGTCGGCTAACCCCGAAAACATCCCGGAATAATACTGATAGCGCGAAGGATTGATGACAATCCAGTCGACATCCGGATGACTGCCTTGTTTGATACATTCTAAATGCGCATGACCCGCACCTACTAAGACGATTCGTTTCACGACGTTCACCTACTTTTTTGAATTCTTTGCGTCTGTGATTGTATTTCCCTGATGTAGCGGGATGTAATCTTCCGCTACATCAGGCAAAAAGACGAAGCGACGTCGCGATGCTGCTGACGAGACCGAAAAATAACAGATCGAAGCGGGTGACGATTGGTCGGACATAATACGTCCGGTTCGTTTGGAACTGACGCGCTTCCATCGCAATCGCAATCTGTTCCGACCGGATGATGCTCGTCGTAAAGAGCGGCAGACTGATATCAAAAAATGTTTGCCAGGGCCAGATCGACCGTTGCCGGCGGACACGTCGGGCTTGACGAATGGCCCGGATCGCTTGCCGAAAAATCGGAATAAAGCGAAGACCGGCTAAAAATCCGTAGGCCAGACGAACCGGCAGGCGACACTGATGAATCAGACTCATGACGAACCGTGTCGGATCGGTCGTCGCAACGAACGTCAAGCTCAGGAAGACAAAAGCGAGCATCCGGGTCGCAATCAACCAGGCATGATCGAGACTTTCTTCCGTAATCCGAAACCAGCCGAACGTCCAAAGTTCGGTGCTGCCTTTGCCAAACGCCGCCATCATCCAAAACGTCAACAAAAACAAGAGACCGTAGGGAGCCAAACGCAGAAGAAGCGTCGGCAAACGCCAACCGGAACTGCAGACCCCGACGGCAGCAAGTACCGATAAGGCAAGCGTCACTTGCAGACTCGACGTCGTAATCAGCAACACCATCACATAGAGGAGCGTTCCGAGCTTGACTGCCGGATTAATACGCGTGAGCGGTGTGTCGTTTTCCTGCACGGTGCTTCACCTCCTCGAGTTGTTGATAGAGAAACGATACCGGACGGAACAGTTGGTTTCGTTCCAAAAGTTCTTCTTCCTGAAACAATTCCAGCGGCGTCCCGTCAAACTGGACACGCTCCTCGCCGATGACGACAACACGGTCGGCGTAACGTTGGACCAGCTCCATATCGTGCGTCACCATGATCACGGTCGTTCCTGCCTCCCGGGCTTGATGCAGCACGTCGATGATGTGTGCCGTCGTCTCAGCGTCTTGTCCAAAGGTCGGTTCATCGAGCAACAAGACTGCTTTTCGTTCGAGTAACATCGTCGCGACACTCAACCGTCTTTTTTGTCCGAGACTGAGCGCGAGGGGAGACTGATCCGCGACATCGGTCAGTCGATAATGACGCAAGGCGGTCTGGACCCGTTCCGGATCAAAGGCGGCACAGCTGATGGCAAGTTCGTCCGCGACTGTCTGTTTGAGGAACTGGAAGTCCGGTTGCTGAAAAACAAATCCAACTTGTTGGTAATACGTCCGGTCCGCCCATTTCCGAAGCGGGGTGTCGAACAAACGGATATCGCCTTGGGACGGAAGCAATTTCGCCAGTGTCTCAAGGACCGTGCTTTTTCCAGCCCCGTTGCGTCCGACGAGCATGATCCATTGACCGGAAAAGGTCGTCCATGAAAAATCGTTAAGAATCGTCCGTTTCCCCCGTTTGACACGGACCCGCGTCAGCTCAAATGTCCGCTCCGTTACAACCGCTCGACGTTCAACCGGACGTTTCTTCAGATGACAGGCTTGTCCGGACAGTTCCGGTAATGTCTCGAGCCCATATGGATAGAGGAGTGGCATCGCGATACCAAGCGCCAACATCACTTCCCGCTGTTGATGAAACACGTCATACGGCGTTCCGTCGAGCAACAAGCGACCGCCCCCAAAGACGAGTACCCGGTCGGCAAACGTCACGCACTGATCGAGCTGATGTTCGATCAAAACGAGCGTCAAGTCGGGGTCATGATGCAATTCTTCAATCAGGTGCATCATCGTCCGTTGACCACTCGGGTCCAGTTGCGCCGTCGGTTCATCCAGCAATAAGATGTCCGGTTCAAGGGCAAGGACACAGGCCAAAGCGAGCCGTTGCTTCATCCCGCCGGAAAGTTCGGCAATCGGTGTCGTCAAGGCGAGATCAAGTCCGACCCGCGCTAACAGCAACTGGATCCGTCCCTCCATCTCACTGCGGGCAATCTGCCGATTCTCGAGACTAAAGGCGATTTCTGCCCCGACCGTCTGCATACAAAACTGATCGTCCGGTTGTTGGAACAAAATTCCGATCGTTCCCTCGGTCAACCAGTGACCGGTGACATCTGCTTCAATCGTGTCCGGCAACAGACCGGCAAGGACGTGTAAAAAGGTCGTTTTGCCACTGCCGCTTGGACCGACGAGCAAGGTCGTTTCTCCTTTATCTATCGTGATCGACAAGTCGTGTAAGACCGGTGAATCCTGGTCGGGATAGTGGACTGACAGGTGCTCGCACTGCATCATGCGGCACTCTGCTTCCGTTGCCGTCCGACCGCATAGCCGTTCAGTGTCCCTGTCTTGACGAGGGCGTCGACGATGATTTTCGCGAGTAAGCCGCCAAGCAGAGCACCGCTGACAAGTTGTAAGGAAAACGTCAACAGCAGGGTCGTCGTCGTATAGTAGGCAAATCCATTCACGATGATGCTGTAGACCATACTTCCGACGGCGGCAAAAACACCGGACAACATCAAGGTGAACGTATTAAACGTCCGGTAGCCGAATATGGCAAAGGCAACTTCCGCTCCAATCCCTTGCGCCAGTCCGATTAATAAAGCGGACAAGCCGAAATGACTACCGGTAAACAATTCGACGGCAGCGGCGACGACTTCCGCAATCAACGCCGCGCCCGGTTTTTGAATGATGTAGGCGACTAGGGGACTGGCGATGACCCAGATGCCGAACATCCAGTTTGATCCGACCGGTCCGAAGATGGCCGAGATCGGCAACCATAACGTCGACCATCCTAAGTAAAGGACACCACAGGCGACCGCAAGCATCATCATGACGATGATTTCTTTCATTTTCCAACTGTTCATAATCACTTCTCCTTTGAATGCACACCCACAAAGAAACCACAAAAAGACCGCCCTCTATGAAAAGAGAGCGGTCGTGTAACCTGCTAGGCGCAGAAAAAGAGCACGATGATTCCGCTCCACTTTCCTACGCTAGTATGAACTAGATCAGGTTCAAAGGGTCCGAAGTAAATCGTCTCAGCCAAATGGGCTCCCCTAGTGGATGTGTAAATGATGTGTACCTTCTTCACTGTACGGCTGTCGCCCGGACTTGTCAATATACATAAAAAAACCCTCCACGAGGGGAGGGGAGAAAAGATTACTCTTTGTCTTCTTTGTTTTCTTCAGCTTGCTCTTCAGAAGTTTTTTCTGAATCATCTGCTGTATCCGCTTCAGCTGCTTGTGCCTCAGCTTCTTCGATTTCTTCAAGGTCAGCTTCAAGTGTCGATTCGACGACAGCTGCGACTTGAATGTCACCTTCTGTGACAACGCGGAAATCTTTTTCTTCCGGAAGATCAGCAACTGTAATTGAATCTCCGATTGCAAGATCCGTTACATCAACTTCGATGCGTTCCGGTAATTTATCTGGTGTTGCTGCAACTGTTACTTTAAAGAGTGTTTGTGAAAGGAATCCGCCAAGTTTCGCGCCAGCCGATTCGCCGACAAGGACGATATCCGTTTCGACTTCTGTTTCTTCATCCATTTTAACTGCGATGAATTCCACGTGTTTGATTGTTGGTGTAAAGATGTCCATATCGAGCTTGTTGATCAACGTGTTGACTTTTTTGCCGCCGATTTGAAGGGCAACCAAGACGTTTTCACCGTGATCGCGGACGACTTTGACCAATTCTTTTTCATCGAATGAAATCGGTGTGCTTTCCACTTTGTAACCATACACGACACCAAGAGCTTTTCCTTCATGACGTAATTGCTTTCTAAGTGAGCGTGGGCGTACTTCGCGTTCTTCTACTTTTAATGTTACTGACATGTTCATTTCCCCCTTGAATTTGGTATAGCTCTCAAAAGGTAATGAATGTAGGAGTGGAACAAGATGTTCCGGTACAGATAATCTACGAATGCTATTTCAAATTGATTTCATCGATAATGAAGATCTAAGTGAACAAGTAGCATTTCTCTCCCAGGTCATTACGCTGATATTGAGAAAAAATGTTGAAAAGCGACCGTGTTGTACGGTGCTAATGTAGATATACCCCCGTTTTTCAAAAGTTAAAACCTCTTTTTATGAATTTGATTGTCGAAAGACCTTCAAACCTGTTGATAGGCAACGGCTTGAAGGTCTTTCATTTTTTTGAGATTTTCTTCTGTTTCCGTTGTTAATCGGCTGATGGATCGACTGAAACAGGGGAATCGAGCAGACGGACGAGTTCACGAATCGTTAAAATATCCGGCTTTTGGTCCGACAAGACGGCATCGATCATCGTTGCCTTTCGGTCCTGCAATTCCGCCATCTTTTCCTCGATCGTCCCGGTCATCAATAACTTGATTACTTCAACCGGCGATTGCTGTCCCAAGCGGTGGGCCCGGTCAGCCGCTTGTTGTTCGACGGCCGGATTCCACCAACTGTCATATAAAATCACGGTATCCGCTGTCGCCAGGTTCAGACCGGTTCCGCCGGCCTTTAAGGAAATCAAAAATAAGTCGACTTCGCCGGCATTGAACCGGTCACACATCAATACCCGGTCTTCCACCGGCGTCTCACCCGTCAGCAAAAAGTGCTTAAGCTGCCTCTCCGCCAGCCGTTCTTGGATTCGTCCGAGCATCTTCGTATACTGGGAAAAAATCAACAGCCGATGTCCGGCTGCTAGTTTTTCTTCAATCAACATCAACAATCGTTCCAGTTTCGTCGATTCACCGGTATACCCGTCGATAAATAACGCCGGATCACAGCAAATCTGCCGCAACCGGGTCAAACCGGCAAGCAGCTTGATCCGGTCCTCGCGTTTCGTTTCATCAAGATGACTCAACGTTTCTAGTTGCAGTTTCGCCAAGTAGGAAGCATAAAGTTTTTTCTGCGTCGGACCGAGCTCTGTATAATGGTGGACAATCTGTTTTTGCGGTAAATCCTGCAAGACTTCGGCTTTTGTCCGTCGCATCAAAAATGGTCGAACGAATCGTTTGATCTCGTCGTGCGACCACGTTTGAAACGTCTGTAAGTCCGGCAGCAAGGAGGGGAAGATGACCCGGAAAATCGACCAGAGATCATCGGTCCGGTTTTCGAGCGGTGTGCCGGTCAACGCAAAGCGGCGTTTCGCCCGGAGCTTGCGCAATCGGACAGCTGTCTCGGACGTCGGATTTTTCATCTGTTGTGCCTCATCAAAAATAGCGACGTCATATTCGACGGTTTGGTGGGCCTCGATATCTGCCCGTAAGGACGGGTAGGAAATTAGAAAAATCCCGTCTGCTGGTAACGTCTCGAGTCGGGTCAACCGTTGTTTCCGTGCTCCGTTCAACAGGTGAACCGTTCTTGCCGGTGCAAATCGTGCCAGTTCCGCCTGCCAATTATGGAGCAGGGAGGCAGGTGCGACAATCAACATCCGGCCCGGCGGAAGCGTCTCGAGATACCCGATCGCTTGGATCGTCTTCCCGAGCCCCATCTCATCGGCTAAAATCCCGTGTCCGTCATGTCCGGCGAGATTCGCCATGAACTGAATCCCTGCCCGTTGATACGGATACAAGGAGTGGTCGAGCGTCTCCGGGAATGTCAGATAAACACCTGTTCCGTTTTTCAGTTCGAGCCACCGTTCTGTCAATTGTTTATGGACGTGCAAGAAGGAGGCTCCGACCAAATGTTTGAGGTTCGGCAGGGCCGGCGTCCGGAGAATCGCTTCAAGCTTGTCTTGTTCCGCTGCTTCGAGTTGCCGGAACACACGTTGCAACTGTTCAAACGCCCGGGTCTCAAACGAGACAAACTGACCGCTCCGCAATCGGTGATAGGTCTTACGGGTGGTGAGGGACTGCAAGACCTGTTTCAGTTCCACTTCCGGTATCCCGTCCATGGAAAAGCGGAAGGTCAACCAATCCAGACGGTCCGTCGTCTCGACGTCGATCCGCGGATGAAACGGTCCGTTTGGTAAGGATTGACGGATACTTTCCGTCACCTGAACGACGAGTTCCCCGTAAACGATACGGGGGTCGAGCAAACCTTTCAGAAATTGATATTCCGCCGTTTCTTCCTCTAACCGATAGCGACCGTTCCGCTCCAAGAAACCACTCTCCTTCACGTAGCGGAGGACCGCTCCTTCGATTGACACATCGCGTCCGAGCCAGTCCGTCTCTTGTAACGGATTGATGCGGACCCCTTGGTAGATAAACGTCACGATCAGTTCAAGTCCACCTTGCTCCCGGTCCAGTGCCAGCTCGACCGTCGGCGAACCGCTGACGAGTCGTTGTTTGAGCGGGGGACTGAGCCAGACGTCGGCAAGCTTCCGTAACCGGTCACGCGTTTGCAGGAGGCGGTCGAAATACTCGGAACTGATGATAAAACGTTGTTGCGCTGTGATACTTTCCATCACAATCGCTGGACCGCTGACATCAAATCGGAGTGTCGCCCGCTGTTCTTGACTCAACTGATTCAGATAAGCCCCGGCCGTCTCGTCTTCCGTCTGCCGCGTCGTCGCGAATGGACGGAGCACCGATTGATTCCCGGCAGGTGTACCGTAGACTTGAACATGATGCATCGCCAGTAAGACGGCGACGATATGCCCGCAAAACGATTGATCCATCGCAAGCGACGGACAGTTGCAGCCGGCATCGACGCCGTGTTCCTTGACGCGGACGGTGACAGTGAAGACCGATTCTCCCTGAACGGCGGCTTCGACGAGCAAGTCACCGGATTGGTAGTTTCGCAACGTGACTTTTTTAGAGGCGACATACCGTTTGCCGCGACGGAAAGCATACGTATCCGACATTTGTTTGATTTTTCGTTCACTTAATCCATAATTCATCCGGATACTCCTTTCAATAGGATATAGGTGACATAATATAATTATCGTTCACCATCAAATAATTCAATCGCCCGTTTTTTCTCTTGATCACCGATATGGGCATAGACTTGCGTCGTCGCGACCGATTCATGCCCGAGTAATTGCTGGATCGTCAAGACATCCACACCACCTGTTGCAAGACGGGTCGCAAATGTATGCCGCAATTTATGGGGCGTAATTTGTTTCCGTTCCAAAAACGGTAAAACAGGACGCAAACGATCGACGTGCCGTTTTAAGATATGTTGGACAGTCCGCGGACTGAGCGCTTTCCCTTGCTTTTGAAAAATCGGATCTCCCCCGCGGATCGCCAAGCCGTAGTGGGCGACATATTTCCGCAAGGCGACACGGACTGGTTTCGCAAGCGGAATGACCCGTTCCTTGTTTCCTTTCCCGATGACCCGAATCGTTCCTTCGTGAAAATCAACGGCACTCCACGTCAATTGCGTCATTTCACTGAGCCGCATCCCGCTGTAACCGAGCACCTGGAACAACGTGATATCTCGGACACGATCCCGCTCATAATGCGCGGCTTCCCGGGCATTCATTTCGACGTTCGACGGCAACAGCTGCATCAGTTCGTCCCATTCCCGTTTCGTTAAGTAGACCGGCTCCCGCTTCGCCTGTTTCGGACGATTGATTTTCGCGACCGGATTGTCAGACAAAACACCGATGTCGATCAAATGGCGGAACAACGACTGCAAAGCTGACAGCTTCCGGTTGATGACGCTCGGAGCGTTCTGCTTCGTTAAAGCTAAGTATTCCGCATAAGCGGCAATCCCGGACCCGTCAATTTCAAGAAACGCTTCCTGCGTGATATCCCGCGCCTGAATCGCTTCTCCCGACGCTTCCGCGACGAAATGGAAAAATGAATCAAAATCGTAGACATACCGCCGCATCGTCGCCTTCGAGAAATTTTTCGACGCCAAATGGTCGATATAGGACCGTATGAAATCCGGCATTCGGACATATCCCGGAAGATCAATCGTATGGGCGGGAAGGGGTGCCGTTTTCACGGTTTTTCCCAGGTTTTTAAACAAACTCATCATTCTATCCCCTCTCTGTTACTACTATACCAAACGTTGGTAGACGGTACACTAGTTTGCGTGAAATAGTTATTTCACGCAACGTTAAATTGTCAGACAGGGAGCGCTCAGTTGCAACGAATTTTGTTTAGATAGGACATCGTACGTCTCGATGCAATTCAACTCGAATCAGGATTTTTAGGGTGAAAAAACTATAATTATATTATGTTAACTTAGTCCGAAAACCAAAATCGCTCTCAGTTGCAGTGAACATTCCTTCGACAGGTAGTTGGTCGTCTCATCGACGTACAGCACGTTTTTGAAAAAAACGTTTTTTAGACCTACAAGTCGGCACTTGTTATGCTTAATCCGGTTTGAATGGGGTATATAGACTAAGAGATTCTTGTATTTACATCTAAGGGGGATACGATATGATTTCTGATCAACAAGCTCGTCAACTATTAAAAGACGCAAAACGGATTGCTGTCGTCGGGATTTCGAGCGACTCGGGCAAAACAGCCAACTGGATCGCAGATTATTTGGTTCAGCACGGATACGAAGTCATTCCCGTTAATCCGACCTTAAACGAATGGAATGGTCAAAAGGTCTATCCAAGTGTCGCCAGCATCCCGGGGCACATCGACATCGTCGACGTCTTCCGCCGGTCGGAATTTTTAGCGGACGCCGCAAGGGACGCTGTCGCCCATGGAGACGTCGGAATGATTTGGAACCAACTGGGTCTATCGAGTGTCGAAGCGGAAAGTTTAGCGCTTGGTGCCGGCATCCCATATATCGAAAATCGTTGCATCAAGATCGAACATCAATACTTATAAAGGGAAATAACGGGGACATCTACGCAATTGCGGCAGGTGTCTTTTTTTCTTGTTTGTTAGATTATCCTTGTCAGATAGCAAGAAGATGCCTACAATTAGATACAGACTACTAGAAAAACGAACGAACGTTTGGAATAATCGGCGTTTTTCTATTTGAGGTGAAAAACATGGCGACAGATTTAAACAATTATAATGATGATGCCATTCAGGTGTTAGAAGGACTCGAAGCAGTCCGGAAACGCCCAGGTATGTATATCGGCTCGACCGATCATCGCGGACTCCACCATTTGGTGTATGAGATCGTCGATAATGCGATTGATGAGGCACTGGCTGGATTCGGGGAACAGATTGATGTCATCATCCATAAAGATAATGCAATTACCGTGCGTGACCACGGACGCGGCATGCCGACCGGGATGCACGCTTCCGGGAAACCGACGGCGGAAGTCATCTTCACGGTGCTTCATGCCGGCGGGAAATTTGGTCAAGGCGGCTACAAAACATCCGGTGGATTGCACGGTGTCGGCGCATCCGTCGTCAACGCGCTGTCGACACAGTTGAAAGTCACGATTTTCCGGGACGGCAAACAGTTTGAGCAGACATTCGAAGACGGCGGGATTCCGAAAACGACCTTGCTCGAAACGGGGACGACCCGTCAAAAAGGAACGAGCGTCTATTTTAAGCCGGACGCCAAAATTTTCAGTACACTGACATACAATTACGATACACTAGCCGAACGCTTGCGGGAATCGGCGTTCCTTCTAAAAGGATTGAAAATCACGCTGACCGACGAACGGTCGGAAAAAGTGGATACTTTCCAATACCAAGAAGGGGTCAGTGAGTTCGTCGGCTATTTGAATGACGACAAAGACACATTACATCCGACGGTTGCGTTCGAAGGGACAGAAAACGAAATCGAAGTCGATATCGCCTTCCAGTTCACGGATGCCTATTCGGAAAACGTCTTGTCGTTCGTCAACAACGTCCGGACACGGGACGGCGGAACACACGAAGTCGGCGCTAAAACGGCGATGACCCGGGTGATGAACGAGTACGCTCGGAAAAACACGCTCCTGAAAGAAAAAGATAAAAACCTCGACGGGAACGATATCCGCGAAGGGCTGACGATGATCGTCTCGATCCGGATCCCGGAAGAATTCCTGCAATTCGAAGGGCAAACGAAATCCAAACTCGGTTCGCCGGAAGCGCGGACGAGTTGTGACGCCGTCATCACACGTCGCCTGTCGACCTACCTCGAGGAGAATCCGCAGACAGCGACGCTCTTGATCAAGAAGGCGATCCGCGCCGCACAGGCCCGGGAAGCGGCACGTAAAGCACGTGAAGAGGCCCGGAACGGCAAGAAAAAGAAACGTTCGAGTATCTTGAACGGAAAATTGACGCCAGCCGCGTCAAAAAATGCCGAGAAAAATGAATTGTTCCTCGTCGAGGGAGATTCGGCCGGCGGTTCAGCAAAACAAGGCCGCAACCGGACGTTCCAGGCGATTTTACCGTTACGCGGAAAAGTCTTGAACACGGAAAAAGCGAAGCTTGCCGACATCATGAAAAACGAAGAAATCAATATGATCATCCACGCAATCGGAAGTGGCGTCGGAGCCGACTTCGATTTGTCGGACTGCAATTTCGATAAAGTCATTATCATGACCGATGCCGATACCGACGGCGCGCATATTCAAGTTTTATTACTGACGTTTTTCTTCCGCTACATGCGCCCGTTGATTGATGCTGGGAAAGTCTTCGTCGCCTTGCCGCCGCTCTACCGCGTCTCAAAAGGGAAGGGCAAGTCAGAGAAGTTTGAATACGTCTGGGATGAAGAAACCCTTGCCAAAACAACGAAAAAGTTCGGTAAAGGCTATATGATCCAGCGGTATAAAGGACTTGGGGAGATGAACGCTCCGCAATTATGGGAAACGACGATGGATCCCGATACACGGACGTTGATTCGTGTCACGATCGATGATGCAGCTGTCGCTGAAAAACGTGTATCTGTCCTGATGGGCGATAACGTCGGACACCGCCGAAGCTGGATTGAAGACAATGTAGCGTTTGGGCTGACGGAAGACCTCTCGATCATTGAAAATGAACATGTGACGAAAGAGAGTGTGAACTGATATGTCTAACCTGCAAAACATCCTCAACCTGTCCCTCGAGCAAGTCGTCGGGGACCGGTTTGGACGTTATTCGAAATATATCATCCAAGACCGGGCCTTACCGGACGCACGTGACGGCTTAAAGCCAGTCCAACGCCGGATTCTGTATGCAATGCATACGGAAGGTAACCTGTTTGACCGTGCTTACCGGAAATCGGCCAAAACGGTCGGCGTCGTCATCGGTAACTATCACCCCCACGGTGACTCATCGGTGTACGAAGCGATGGTCCGGTTGAGCCAGGAGTGGAAATTGCGTTATCCGTTAGTCGATATGCAAGGAAACAACGGATCAATCGACGGCGACAGCGCGGCTGCCATGCGGTACACGGAAGCACGCCTGTCAAAAGTCTCGAGCCTGATTTTAGAAGGCATCAACAAACAAACCGTTGATTATACGCTCAACTTTGATGACACGACGGAAGAACCACTTGTTTTGCCATCGTTGTTACCCAACCTGCTGATGAACGGGTCGACCGGCATCTCAGCCGGATATGCGACGGAAATCCCGCCGCACCATGCAGGAGAGGTACTTGACGCGGCAATCGGCCGGATCGAAGGACGGGTCCATACGGTCGATGACTTGTTGACCCATATGCAAGGACCGGATTTCCCGACAGGTGGTGTCGTCCAAGGACTGGACGGCATCAAAAAAGCATTTGAAACCGGGCGCGGGAAGGTCATCATCCGCTCACGGGCAACGATCGAGACGTTACGTGGCGGTCGCCAACAGATCCTGATTACCGAGTTGCCATTTGAAGTCAACAAAGCCAATCTCGTCAAACGGATGGAAGAACTCCGACTCGATCGAAAAGTCGAAGGGGTCGCTGAAGTCCGCGATGAGACGGACCGCGATGGGCTTCGTGTCGTCATCGAACTGAAAAAAGAGGCGGATGCGGAAGGGGTGCTTCACTTTTATTTGAAGCAAACCGATCTGCAAGTCGCGTATAACTACAATATGGTGGCGATTCACGAGCGGACACCCCGTCAGATGGGCGTGTTAGCACTTCTCGATGCCTATCTCAGTCACGTCAAGGATGTCGTCATCCGCCGGACATCGTTTGACCTCGAACAGGCGAAACGCCGCCAAGAAGTCGTTTCCGCCTTGATGACAGCGATTTCCGTCCTCGACGAGACCCTTTCTTTGATTCGATCGGCATCGAATAAATCCGAAGCCAAAGACAATCTGATTGCCCGGTTTAACTTTACGGATCGGCAGGCAGAAGCGGTCGTCATGTTGCAGCTGTACCGGTTGACGAACACCGACATCGTCGAATTACAGGAAGAAGCGGCAAAACTTGAAAAAGAAATCGCTCGTCTCGAGAAAATCCTCAATGACGAAAAAACACGGAACCGCCTCATCATCAAGGAACTGACGGTCTTAAAGGAACAAGTGTCCGACGCCCGACGTTCGACGGTCGAAGCGGAAGTCGAAGAACTGAAACTGAAGACGGAAGTCATGATCGCCGTCGAAGAAACGATGGTCTTCGTTTCGAAAAACGGTTATATCAAGCGGTCTTCCATGCGGTCATTCGGCGCGACCAATGATTTACCGGAGATGAAGGAACAGGATCGCCTGTTGTATCAAGGGCAAGCGATGACGACGGATCATGTCATCGTCTGGACGATTCAAGGGAACTATCTCTTGCTGCCTGTTCACCAGTTACCGGATACGAAGTGGAAAGACGGCGGGCAACATGTCGCAAACCTCGTCCCGCTTGATCCCGGCGATCGGATCTTATCGGTCGATCTCGTCCGGACGTTTGACGAGACGTCGCATTGTCTGTTCGTCACCCGTCAAGGAATGGTCAAACGCTCCAAGCTGAGTGATTACAATGCCCAACGGAAGTCTAAACCGCTCCAAGGAGTCCGTTTGCGCGCAGATGATGAAGTCTTGTATGCCAAAGTCTCGACCGGGCAGGAACAGCTTTTCCTGACGACACAACATGGTTTCGGGCTTTGGTTCACAGAAGACGATGTCCCCGTCGTCGGCGTCCGGGCAGCGGGTGTCAAAGCAATCAATTTACGGGATCAAGATGTCGTTGCGGGTGCGATCGGCTTCAAACAAGCACCAAACATCGTCTTGTTGACACAACGCGGGGCGTTGAAGAAGATGCGTCTCGCCGATCAGTTCCAAGTCTCGAATCGTGCATTACGCGGCGCTCAATTATTACGTGACTTAAAATCAAAACCGCACCAGGTCACGGCTCTGATTGATGTCACCCAAGCAAAAGAGTTGGTCTTAATCGGAAAAGATCAGGAAAAGACGATTCAAGTCCAATCCTTATCTTATCTGGACCGCTTGTCGAACGGATCGTTTGCGTATGACGAAGAGAAATTTGGTTCACTTACCGATTGGTATACGATTTGATGGTCAGATGCCCCTCATTTTAAAAGAGGGGTGTCTTTTTTTATCATACGGTGTCAAAAGTCGTTGATTCCTACAAGTTTGTAGCTTTCTCCATACTCTGTTCGGGTCTCTTTTTCAGACTTTTCTTCGAATTATCGAGAAAACAGTCGTTTACAAATTGAAACAACCGCCAAGAACCGCTACAATAAAAGAAAATGGTCAAGGCAAGATCACCACAAAAGACGTGGAGCGGGCAGTTCGGAGCTTTAGCTTATATTTTAAGATTCATCAAGCAGCTACGGACATGTCCTCGGCTGCTTTTGTGCAATCTGCCGAACTGGAGAGGTGATGACGATGAAATTCAGAAGACGCGAAAAAGTAGCAATCTATATCACACGGGAACAACCAGAGGGATGGGAACTCCTTGTTTTTCATCCGCAATCAGCTCCAGAAAGTGATTGGCAAATTCCTGCTGGGACGATCGAAGATGCTGAAATCGCGAAAGAAGCGGCTGTTCGGGAGACACTCGAGGAAAGCGGCTTGTCACTGGCGACCGTTCAATACGTCGGTGAAGAAGAAATGCGGTATCCTGAACGGATGCGGGTACATTACACGTATTTCTACCATGCCCATATCGAATGTCAGGAAAACAGATGGACGCATTGTGTTGCGGGCGACGGTCAGGATTGCGGTGATTTTTTCCATTTCGCGTGGTTGCCGCTTGAACGAATCACGCAACTCGAACGCCGGCATCATATTTTCTTAGATCGATTGATTCATCGCTTAGAGCGGACACATCATTATGATTGTCGAAAACACGGATAATCCCCGTGTTTTTTTGTTTTGTCTCACTATCTTAAGTTTACCTTGATTATGAGACAGGAATTAATAACTATTGATAATATATGTTATGTCAACTTAAAGAAAAAAATAAAATTTTTTGGATTGTTCTTGGTTTTTGGTTTGCTCCCCTGTTACTCTATATACAGTAACAATTGATTTGTTACCTTTAAATCAGTAACATCGAATAAGTAACCGTATTAACGGTAACAAAGGAGGATGTTTATGCAAGCGGTCGCCGTCTCATTCGATATTCAAAATTCACGGGCCTATCCGAGTAAAGAGCAATTATTAACGGATTTGCGCATGCTGGCAGATCAATTGAATCAAGCATTTCCTGAAGCGCTTGTCCCATTTCAGGTCAAGTCCGGTGACAGTTTGCTTGGTGTCTTCAACGAATACCAGGTCAGTTATCCGCTTGCGCTGATGCTTTTGCATCAACCGCTTACAGGTTACATCGGAATTGGTTTTGGTCAATACGAGACATTATCGACGACGCAAGCCGATGAAGCCAACGGGAGTGCCGTTATTTTTGCTTTCGAAGCCCAGGAAGCCGCCAAACAGACCCCCAATCAGATTGCGTTCAGCGGCCCCCCGTATTTGCCGACCGCCCTGCTGAACGGTTATATCGAGATGTTGTATCCCGCGTACTTCGGAAAAACGGACCGGCAAATCGAGCTCCATCGGCTGATGGATCAATATCCGGACGCAACTTATGAGGAAATTGGCTTGAAGATGGGCTTTCAGGAAAAAGATGCCCGGATGAATGTCGCGAAACTTGTTGCCCGTTCGCAACGTAAACAGCGTAAACGTTTAGAAAAGGCACTGGTCGATGCCCTGAAACAACTGCAAGTCTGGGAGGCCATCGGATGACCTTATTATTAAGTTTACTGCTCGTTCATCTGTTAGCCGATTTTCCCCTTCAAAGCAAACGAATGGCCAAGTCGAAACAGCGCCAATTCCGCGTATTACTGGCACACATCAGCATACATAGCATCGGTAACAGTATCGTTCTTGGTCTGTTGTATGCGCTCGGGCACCTCACTGGAACGGATGCCGCACTGATCGGCGGTGGAATCGTTTTGACACATCTGTTCCTCGACGGCTCGCCACTGAAGCGAATCCTGCATCCGGCACTTGCGTTCTGGATCGATCAATTGCTCCATATCGGTATCGTGACCGGACTCGTACTCTATGTGACAGGTATCGACTGGCCCACATCATTTACGTTACTGGATCAAATATTATGGATCGTGGTCTGGGGACTGGTCGCGACGGAACTGATTGGACGAGGAATCGCCCCACTCCTTGCGCCGTTTGCCCCCCGCTTGATCGAATCACATTTTGAACGGAAAGTCACCCGGAAGGAACAATTGGATGGTCTGAAGCGTTCCGTCACCCATGAGGTCGAAGACTCCGCCCGCAGTTACACGACGGAAATCAATGGGGTCGGACGGTACATCGGACTGGTCGAACGAGCCATCATCGTCTGTCTCGTCGCCGTCAATGCGACGGGAGCAATCGGCTTCATCATCGCCTTGAAGGCACTCGCCCGCTTCAAACAGTTTGACGACCGCCGATTTGCGGAATATTATATCATCGGCAGTTTACTTAGTATTCTTGGCGCCTTGCTATGTGGCATGGCGATCCGCATCGCTTTATGATGACGAGAGATAGAAAGAGAGGTGGAACGGTTGCTTGAAACAAGAAACCGTCGCAAGCTATGAAACAGATTGGATTAGTCAGACACCACCGGGTAACGGAAGGTTATCCGACAAAAGGTTGGATCAGCGCAGCCGACATCGAGGCCTGGATTGAACGATATGATGTCTCGACCATCGACGTCCAACCGGTCGAGCTCGGTAACATCGATTGGACACTCTGTTATGTCAGTAGCATGCCGCGCGCCGTCCAGACGGCGAAAAGCGTCTATTCGGAAGACATCATCGTAACCGACCTATTACGCGAGGTCCCTTTTCCGACGATCCGCTCCCGGATTCGTCTGCCGTTTCTCGCGTGGGCCTTGATTGGACGGCTGGTCGCCCCCTTCAGTAAACGGATTCAGGCAGAAATCAAAGATGCCAATCAACGGATTACCGTCCTGCTGAATCAATTGACGTTCGAGCAAGGCGAACACGACCGGGTTTTACTTGTCGGACACGGCGGTATGATGATTTTAATGCGGACGGCTCTGAAAAAACGCGGTTATGTCGGACCACGTTTCGGTCATCCGCGCAACGGCATGCTATACCTGTTCGAGAAACGGGAGGTGCGGTCATGAAATGGGGGGCTACCCTCCTGCTTGTTCTTGGGTTGATCGTTGTTTTTTATATGACACGCGACGAAGAACAGCGCAACCAGACAGCACCAACAAGCGAGGTGATCGTCTACGGATTTGATGTCGGTCAGGGCGACAGCACGTTCATTCAGACGAAAACAGAGACGATTTTGATTGATGGCGGCAACAACGGCAAAGGAGATGATGTCGTCCGCTACTTGAGAACACTGGGTGTTACCCGTCTGACCGCGCTCATCGCGACCCATCCCGATGCCGATCATATCGGCGGGCTCGATACCGTCCTCGATGCGTTTGAAGTCGAACAGGTCTACGCGCCCCGTATTAATCATACGACGGAGACCTACCGGGACTTTTTACTCGCGGTCAAACGAGAAGGCGTGACGATCAAGACGGCAAAAGCCGGTGTGACGATACCGAGTCAATCGGTTAACCTTGCCATACTTGCCCCGCTTCAGGACGGGACAAGTGATTTAAACAGTTGGAGTGCCGTCGTTCGCATGAGCCACGTCGACAACACGTTTCTCTTCATGGGAGACGCACCGGTTCGGACGGAACAGGATTTGCTGGCGTCCGGAATCGATGTAAAGGCAGATATCTTGAAGATTGGTCACCACGGGGCAGATACTTCGTCTTCGATTCCTTTTCTGCAAGCCGTCCATCCTAAACGTGCCTTGATTTCGGTTGGCGAAGGCAATGCTTACCGCCATCCGCGACCAACCGTCATGAATGCACTGGCAGCAGAGAGCATCACGGTTGACCGGACGGACCGGATGGGCACCGTCCAGTACACCTCAAACGGGATGCAGATTGACGTCAAGAGTCGGCCGGACTTACGCCCGGAGTAAAGGGAGAAACACACTATGAAGATGACATTGACAGAGTTTGACGGCGAACTTGCGATTTGTGAAACCGATACACGTGAAACGATCCAAATCGCACGCGACCGGTTACCGCAAGCTGCGGCGATCGGGGACTGGTTAGAATGGCGTGGCCGCTCAATTCGGATTCTGCGGGATGAAACGAACAACCGCCGACAAGAAATTGACGGCTTAATGGATGAATTATTTGAAGATTGATTTGAACGCCCCTGCCGGTATCCATCGTCAGGGGCGTTTTGATTGGAGCGATTGAATCGATTTTGCTTGCACCGATCAGGAAATGGTAATTATTTAAAAAACGACTCAAATTACTGGCGATTTTATCTGAATTTTCGTAAACTTTAGGAATACGAAACAAAAAGGGGGATTTATCCATGTTCCAACAATTACGAACGAACTTAAAGCAATCGGTCCTCGGACAAGAACATGTCATAGATCATCTTTTGATTGGTTTATTGTCAGAAGGTCATGTCTTGCTGGAAGACCGGCCCGGTACCGGAAAGACGACCCTTGCCAAATCACTTGCCAACACGCTCGATGCCAAGTTTTCACGTGTCCAATGCACAGCCGATACATTACCGACCGATCTGCTCGGAATGGAATTGTTCAATCCGTTGACCGGGTCGTTCGAACAACGGTTTGGTCCCCTGTTTGCAAACATCGTTCTCGTCGATGAGATCAACCGGACGACGCCGCGGACACAGTCCGCCTTACTTGAAGCGATGGGGGAAGCCCAAGTGACGATTGGAGACACTTCGTATACGTTACCGCAACACTTTTTGGTGATTGCGACACAAAATCCGTTTGACGGGCAAGGGACGTTCCCTCTTCCCCATGCTCAACTCGATCGCTTTTTGTTTAAATTATCGTTTGCCCCGCTCGATCGACGGAGTGAAAAAGCCTTGCTACAAGGTGCACATCTGCAACCAACGTCACTCCAAATCCCGCTTGAACAACTCAACACGTGGAAGGAGGAAGTTTTAGCCGTCACGATCGAGGAGACCGTGGAAGATTACCTTCTCGACGTCTGTGATGCCCTCCGTGCGCATCGCGACGTTGAAATCGGTCCAAGCCCACGGGCGACGCTTGCGCTTCTTAAAGCGGCGAAAGCACGTGCCTGGATGCAGGACCGGACCTATGTCACCCCCGAAGATATCAAGCAACTGGCATCGCCGTTACTGGCACACCGCCTTGTCCTGACGCTCGAAGCGACTTTGAAGATGACCAATGGCCGACTGGTCCAACAAACCTTGGAATCCTTGACCGTTCCGACCGAGGTGTAACCATGCAGCTGATCACACCTAAATCCTTTCACCCGATGTTGTTGTTTTGGACCGGCGTCGCCGCTGTCCTCTGTACGTTATACGGCTCGATCTTACTGGCGAGCCTCTTAGTCGCCTATACGCTTTATGGTTACCTTTTCCCCAAGTATCTCGAGTACCTCGGTGCACGCTTGAGCGTCCGACTGGTCGAAACGGTCCGGGCATTTCGCGATGACGTGTTCGTCATTCCATTTGAGATGGACAATCCGACCCGTTTCTCGCTTGGGAAAGTGACGGTTTCCGGGCTTCTTGGCGAACAAGTTCGAATCGAGGATGCGAGCAGTCAATTTTGGCGTCAACATGTCTACGTCCCGCGTCATGCCCGGATCCCCTTCCACATCGACGTTACGGCGGCACGGCGTGGAACGATCCGGATTCAATCGTTTGACGTCATGATTTCGGACCCGTTTCATCTGATGACGCTCTACATCACGCTTCCGATCCAACAACTTGGTCATGTGTTCCCGGACTTTGCTCCCGCATCCGTCGAATGGAATGAACGTCAGATCCCGGGGGAGACGATTGATCGGTCGAGCCCGTTTACCGACCGGTCAAGTTTTCATTCCGTCGTCCCTTATGCAGGAGACGCCAAAACCATTTATTGGTCTGCGTATGCTAAGACGGGCGAACTGTATTCTTATCAGTATGACCGGATGCGTAACCATGATTATGCCGTCATCATCGATGGGTTGTCTGCCGACGGACGTGCCTTACGGGGAGACTTCGAAAAATTGTTGTCCCGTGCTGCCATGATCATCCGCGAACTCGAAAAACAAGGGGCGTCGTACAGCCTGTGGATTTCGATGGTCAACCGCGATGGACAATGGTACCATGTCCCGTCCGGTAAAGGAAAAGCACAATTTCTCCGGACGATGGAATGTTTGGCGCGGATATCAGAATACGATCTGCCGCTTGAACGCCGCTACTTCACGAAACGTCTTCAGCGGACCGTTCCTTCGACGACTGCCGAAATTCATCTCGGTCATCGCCCTAAGGGGGTGAGTGCATGATGATTCTCTGGTGGCTTCTCGTGGTCAGCCTGTTACACGCACCGCTGTTGGCCGTCCTGATGTTTCCGTTACTTGCCGCAATCCCGGCGCGAACGATTCGAATCATTCTCCAACTCGTAGCAGCCATTAGTCTTTTCCTAGTGTCTCCTACCATCAGTATTCTGTTAGTACTCGTGACCGCACTTGGCGCTTGGCTAGAGACCATCGATCATCCATACCGGTATGCGATCAGCGGCAGTGTCCTCGTAGGGCTGTGTCTTCTGTTGCCCGGCATCACCCCGCCCATCGGTGCCTATCTCGTACTGGGGCTTTTATGGACGATTCCGTTCTTGAAACAACATCTCGTCGAATGGCGACGAATCGTATCCGGACTGTCCCTTTTTATAGGTGTGAGCTGGCTGTTGGTCGTTTTTGTCCGCTTGATCAAAGAAGCACTGTTTGGTTCTGTCGCCAATCTGACACGTCCTGCACTTGAAGCCTTTGGTTCGTTCTTCACCTGGACCTTACCGCTCGCAGAACAAATCGATCAAAAAACGCAAAGTAATCCGACCGACTTGTCCAATGTAGCGCCGCAACAAGCGCTTCAGCCTGCGACTGTCAATCCGGATACGTGGTTTTATCTAAATCTCATCGGTGCGATCCTTGCGCTCGTCGCCGTCTGTCTGACGTTTTATCTGATCCGAAAACGACGCGTCGTCGCACTGGAATCGGAACAGACAGTGCGTGTACCGGCACAGATCCGGCCCGCGCCGGTCAAAAAACACAGCCACCATCCGCTTCTGAAAATCGCCTCGCAACTCGAACAAGCCTTTCCACGACGCCCCGACGAAACAACAGTCGAGTGGCTGATCCGCATCGAGTTTCCGGAAGCAATGTATCATGCGCGGCTTCTTGATGGAATCGAATTCAGCCGCAGTGAACCGGCTTACGACATTCAACTGTTTCGAAAATACGTCCGTGAACAAATCGAACGCTGAACAAACAAGAAGGTGCTCCCATAAAGGAACACCTTCTTGTTTTATTTGGAATCAATCTTGGACGCTTTTCGCGCAATGATGACAATAAAGACGATGGCAGCGACCGGAAGCACAAGTGGCATCCAGTCCAGGATATACTGTGTATTCATCGTATCCCTCCTCCAATGCATGCTAATACTATACACGTAGCATATTCCAAAAGACGGGACCATGCAAGCATCGTTAAATCCGGGGCAGGATCGAATAGAGAACGGAATAATAAATCAACACACTCGTCGAGATGCTATACACGATCAATATGTACGGCGCGAATTTTGGTCGACTGTGACGTTTGAGCAGCTTCAACGAAAACATCGTGATAGCTAACGCAAACAACGGACTGAAACCGAACACGACAAGATCCATTGACATTAATAACTCGGCACTAAAAATGAAATTAAAGGCAAAAATCGATAATAAATACCAAGATGTATAGGACAGACAGATAAAGAAGAGGTATGATAACCCCGCAATCACGCTTCCCATCCGTGGTTTTTCCATATGTTGCATGAGGTCCCTCCTACGAGAAGAATAAGATATCCTTAATGGTAGTCGGAAAAACGCGCTAAAAATATTCAAATATGAATATACGACAAAAAACGACAAAAAGAGATCTTATCCTGTCTCGGACAAGATCTCTTTTTGTCGTATCAAACGTTTTTGTGCCTTCATCCATTGACGGCGGCCGGTGCCTGGTAGACTTTCGACAGCTCCAAGACTTTGTTCTTGAACGCTTCCCGACAAGCGACCGGTTCAAGGATTTCCGCTTGTTCTGCGAACTGAATCAACCACATCATGAACCCTTGCGAGAACAGTGCACTGACCTTCACTTCGAACCAGTCGTCCTCGAGGCGACGACAACGGATATCCGTCCCGAAACGATCCACTACGGTCGGCATGACCCGTTCATGAAACTTCAGCGTCAATTGTTCCTGTTCGCCTCCATACATATTGAACATACTGCTTAAGTAAGTCGCTTCCACCTCGACCGGTGTCTGCGCAGGTTCAAATACACTGCAGTTGACGATCCGGTCGACCCGGTACGTCCGGATTTGATCGACCCGTTCATCACGGCCAATCAAATAGTAGTTCCCATTGTCGACAATCAGATGAGCCGGGGTCACGAAATAATAATCGCCGTCTTTACGCAGCTCAAACTTCCGTGTCCGTTCGTTGAACTTTCCTTGGTACTGAAAACGGATGATGTCCTGTTCGATGATGGCTTTTTGAATCGTATCAATCGAAAACGGAATCACACCTTTTGGTTTCTTGACCGTATGGATGACGGGTTTCAACGTTTCTGCCAGACGTCTGCTCGTCAAGGAGTGGATATTCCGAACGAGCGTCTCCGTCTCACTTTCAGAAATGAACTTGGCACTGGCGATCGCGTCGACGAGCAAACGGAGATGGTGGTACTCAAATGGACGACTGACAAGATGGTACGGAATCGCCAATCCATTTTTAGTCTCTTCCGCAATGATGTCGAATCCTGATTTAGCGAGAGCGGCGATATCCTCTTTTAAGGATTTTCGGGATAGCTTTTCAATCAAACCACGTTTTGAAAGTTCCGTACTCAATGCTTCTAAGGTCAATGTCTTTTCTTCGTCCGAGTGTTGTTCAAAAATGTCTCGAACCGCCAATAACCGATCACGATTGGATAATTTTCCATTTGGCACGGGGCATCCTCATTTCCTATCTCTAAGATGTTTGATTATAATTGGATTATACCTTAAATAGGAAACAATATTAACAATAATTTGGAAATATTTAAGAGATAGGAGAATTTGGATGCGACAGATCGCCGATTGGAACGACCAACAATTTGATTACCGCGATAGCGGGACGGGTCCCGTCATCCTGCTGATTCACGGAACACAGTCCGATTACCGGGAAGTTTATCACGTCGAACGATTGATCGAGGCAGGGTATCGCGTCATCGTTCCGTCCCGACCCGGATATGGGAAAACGCCGCTCCAACTAGCGGCGTCTCCAACAGAACTGGCTACGTTTTATCGAGGCTGGATGGCGTCACGTCAGATCACCCGTTACACCGTTTACGGCATCTCGGCTGGAGGACCGACGGCAATCGCGTTAGCGGGCAACAATCCCGCCGTCCGTTCCCTTGTCCTGGCCTGTGCGATGACACATCAAATCTCACTTCCATACCAGACCTGGCTCATTCAGCCGGCACTCCAACGACCCCTGCAACTCATCCAGTGGGTCTTGTGGAACTACGTCAAGGACAAGCTGGTCAAATTCCCTGAGGAGGCGTCCGTCCGGATGGTCGAGATGACCAGCCTGCTCCGACGTGACGATATAAGAAGCCAATTGAATGGGACCGATCAAGAACTGTTGTATCAAGTCGGACTTCAAAATGGTCCCGGTCGCGGTGTCCTGTTTGATTTGACCCAACACATCGATCGCCAAATCTTACAGACCGTCACGTGCCCCGTCTTGATCGTCCATTCGAAATCCGACCGGGCCGTTCCGTTTGAACACGCCCTGTATGCACGTCGTGCGATTGCCCATGCCCAGTTCCTGGAGTCCAAAAGTCCAGGGCATTTGATTTGGATCGGACCATCCGCTCGTCGGGACGAACGGATGATCGAACGGTTCATTTCCTTAAATCATTAAATCACTTGTAAGCGGACACGAAGCTTCAACTTTTCATCCTCTTCCTCGATCGAGATGATGCCGCGCGCCGTCAGTTCCTCGATGGCTAGGCGTGTCCGCTCCAAGTTAAAACGTGCGTAACGCGCAATCTCGGCGATTCCCATCCGGCAAGACAGCTGGTTCGCCTTGATTTTGGAAGAGGGTTTCGCGACAGAGCGTTGCAACAGACGCCAAAAGACTTGTCGGGCATCATCGGAGAGTGCATAGGCATTTTTTTCAATGACCGGCGGGACATACCGAATGTCCTCACGAATCCGGCGAATCAGGTATAAACTTAACCAGTCTTCCATCTCGGCTTGAATCCGGAAAAATTCGAACCACCATAACTGATCCAGGGCTTCCGCTTCATCTTGTGACAGTGCCCATGATGCGGGGACATCGTCAAATTCTTCGTCTAAAAAATCTTCATAATCGAGGGCCGTCTCATACAACGTTTGGGGAGAAACCCGGTCCAAGGTTTCGCGCTTTTTATAGAGGTCAAAGCTCATGCGTCGAAAGTGTTCGACCGACCCTGCGACTTGACTCAGATGCAACAGTTGTTTCGTGATTATGCGGGCAAGACCATCCAACTCGACGTGAATGGCATATATATGTTTTTCAAGTGCGATTAATGTACTTCGTTCCATCAGACATTTCCTCCTCTGTTCCTGGCGTACTTCTAGTCTTTTTCCGCAAATGACACATTCAAAACCACTCGGATCATCCTGTTCGTTCCGCTGCTTTTCCCTTCGTAAAAACAGTGTTTATTCCCAAATCAAACAGGGAATATTTTTGGAGCAACGGTTTAGTAGACGACGATTCCATCGGAGGAGGCCTGACCGTGTTACAGTCGAAAAAAAGAACCGTCCGAAAATGGCGGCAACGAACGACGCGACATCATATTTTGCAGTTGGAACATCTGTACCAAAGAGAATCGGCTTCATCACTGCCCTTTCAAAAAGTTACTTTATGGAAGACATTAGAAGAAGCGATCCGTAGTGGACGACAGATGACGATCGAGTATGTGCGCCATGGGAAGTCCACCGTCTTGACTGGAACCATTTCCGCCTTGTTGCATCAACGTGAGATGGTCGAAGTGCAGACATCAACGGGCTTACATCAAAAAATTCGTTTTAAGGAATTGTGCGACATCCGAATAAACACGTAAAAACCGGAGGACGCATCATGCAATCTGGGCTAACCTAAAATTTTGAGACAATATAAAACACCTTCGGAGTGGTACACTTTTAAAAAGTACTAACATCGGAGGTGTTTTTGCATGGGCAAAAACGTATATTCAAGTGAAGTGAAATGGGCAGTAGTCAAAGATAAGCTGAGTGGTGAGTTAACAACGAAGAGATCATGGAGAAGTACGGAATCAAAAATGAATCTCAAATCAAAACATGGATGAAATGGTATCGTTCTAACCAACATTATCGATTTGATCAGCCGATTGGAAAACAATATACCTATGGGCATGGTTCTGATTCTGTGAGTGAGGATGACAAGAGAGAACGACAACTGTCTCATCTGAAGATGGAAAACGAAATCTTAAAAAAGTACATGGAGATCGAAAGAGAGTTGAAAAAGAAGTAGTCATAAAAATTGTAGAGTTTCTTCGGGAAAAGTATACAATCACCGCCATTCTTAACGCTTTGAATGTACCAAGAGCAAACTATTACCGTTGGATTAAAGGATCTGTGGAAGCACCTTCGGTGCTAGAAAAAGCCATCATCGAACTAAGTAAACAGACGAAGTATCGGAATGGCCATCGGAAAATAAAGGCATTATTACAGCAAATCTATCGATTAAAAGTCAATCGGAATACCGTACAGAAAATCATGCAAAAACACCATCTTCAATGTCGGATCAAGCCCAAGCGAAGATGGAAGTCTCAAGGTGAGCGCATCATAACGGCACCTGATCTTCTCAAGCGTGACTTCACAGCAAGTAAACCGAATCAGAAGTGGGTGACGGATATCACCTATATCCAATACGGCAGCACGACGAAATATCTTTCAACCATCATGGACTTATTCAATAACGAGATCATTGCCTACAAATTATACGAGCACCAACAAACGCCTCTCGTTATCGATACGTTAAAGGTAGCGCTTGAGAATCGAAACCACCCCGAGGGGGTCATCATTCATTCAGACCAAGGAAGTGTCTATACGTCATATGCCTTTCAAGATTTCGTCCAGAAGAACCATCTAACAAGCAGCATGTCTCGTAGAGGAAACTGTTGGGACAACGCAGTCATCGAATCGTTCCACTCAAATTTGAAGTCCGAGGAGTTCCAGTACGTCAAATTCAATTCGCTAAGAGACCACGAGGTCTATGAACGAGTTATGAATTACTTAAATTACTATAACGAAGAACGAATCCAAGAAAAATCAGGCTACCTGACACCTAAAAAATACGGTGTACTGGCAGCCTAATGGGCTAACCTAAAATTTTGAGACAATATAAAACACCTTCGGAGTGGTACACTTTTAAAAAGTACTAACATCGGAGGTGTTTTTGCATGGGCAAAAACGTATATTCAAGTGAAGTGAAATGGGCAGTAGTCAAAGATAAGCTGAGTGGTGAGTTAACAACGAAAGAGATCATGGAGAAGTACGGAATCAAAAATGAATCTCAAATCAAAACATGGATGAAATGGTATCGTTCTAACCAACATTATCGATTTGATCAGCCGATTGGAAAACAATATAGCTATGGGCATGGTCCTGATTCTGTGAGTGAGGATGACAAGAGAGAGCGACAACTGTCTCATCTGAAGATGGAAAACGAAATCTTAAAAAAGTACATGGAGATCGAAAGAGAGTTGAAAAAGAAATAGTCATAAAAATTGTAGAGTTTCTTCGGGGAAAGTATACAATCACCGCCATTCTTAGCGCTTTGAATGTACCAAGAGCAAACTATTACCGTTGGATTAAAGGATCTGTGGAAGCACCTTCGGTGCTAGAAAATGCCATCATCGAACTAAGTAAACAGACGAAGTATCGGAATGGACATCGGAAAATAAAGGCATTATTACAGCAAATCTATCGATTAAAAGCCAATCGGAATACCGTACAGAAAATCATGCAAAAACACCATCTTCAATGTCGGATCAAGCCCAAGCGAAGATGGAAGTCTCAAGGTGAGCGCATCATAACGGCACCTGATCTTCTCGAGCGTGACTTCACAGCAAGTAAACCGAATCAGAAGTGGGTGACGGATATCACCTATATCCAATACGGCAGCACGACGAAATATCTTTCAACCATCATGGACTTATTCAATAACGAGATCATCGCCTACAAATTATACGAGCACCAACAGACGCCTCTCGTTATCGATACGTTAAAGATAGCGCTTGAGAATCGAAACCACCCCGAGGGGGTCATCATTCATTCAGACCAAGGAAGTGTCTATACGTCATATGCCTTTCAAGATTTCGTCCAGAAGAACCATCTAACAAGCAGCATGTCTCGTAGAGGAAACTGTTGGGACAACGCAGTCATCGAATCGTTCCACTCAAATTTGAAGTCCGAGGAGTTCCAGTACGTCAAATTCAATTCGCTAAGAGACCACGAGGTCTATGAACGAGTTATGAATTACTTAAATTACTATAACGAAGAACGAATCCAAGAAAAATCAGGCTACCTGACACCTAAAAAATACGGTGTACTGGCAGCCTAATCAAGGTGTTTTATATGTGTCTCATATTGCTAGGTCAGTCTAATCCCCCGGTTTTTTTAATCATTTTTTATTCAATTTCACGTTTTGATCCGCCGGAAGCGTCGTCGTCGTTTCTTCCTCTTCAAGCTTCGGAACACCCGCCCCGTAATCCGTTGCTTCATCCGTCACGTAAGAGGCAGCGAATGCCGGGTTGAGCAAGTCCGACTTCGAACCGACGATGACGATGCGACCATGACGGACTTCCTCTTCCAGATCTTCCGCGACATCTTTTGTCATCCCGAGTTCCGATAACTGGGCGATCCGGTCTTTCCGGTTACTCCGGACGGTCGACATCAAGGTCTCAAAAAATGATTTTTTCGTCACGCGGTAAGCAAGCGTCTGGGTGTCATTCGCAATCCGTTCCGCTAACTCTTCGTCTTTTGCAAAAATGTAAATTTGTTTATTCGAATAACCGCTTGATTTCAAGCTCGTCACTTCGGCATCAACGGCCGTCATGTTACGTACGATTCGTGTTTCAATCATGTTGTTTCCTCTCCTTCATGCGAGCCAACTGTCTACTCTCGATATAAAGTTATTCCCGAAACATAATGAATAAAACATGAATCTGAAAAACCGTTCAGACCGCCTTGCGTAACCGGGTTGATGCCTGCCGTTTCCAAAAGACGGTCAGACCGATGATGAGACACAATCCGATCTGCGGGATCATCGTCTCATAAGTCGGATAAAAACCGATCCACGGAACTGACGGCAAGAAGGTGACGACATGCATCGGGACGATTCCCGTCAATTGCAAGGCATGTATGCTTGCCCCCAGGATTTTAAAGGCCATGATATAAATTAGGCAGGTTGCCGCCAGGAACAGTCGATTGATCGGGAGGCGGACCCCGAGATAAATCACGGCGACAGAAACCAGGGCAATCAATCCGATGGCTAAGAGGATGCCACTCGCCAGGGAAACGGCTGTCATCGCCGGCGCCATTCCGACATAAAACAGAAGCGTCTCGGCCCCTTCGCGGAAAATCGTCAAAAAGCTGACGGCGAACAACGACCGACCTGCGAGACTCGTCGCCAGCTGGCTTTGACGAGAAGTGACGACCGCCTTCGAATGTAACCATGAACCGACGATCAGCATCATCAAGACAGCGACAAGTCCCGTCCAGCCTTCGATTTGTTCACGACCGATGCCGGCAAACGCCGTCGAAAAGAAGTGTTGGATGATGATCGCGAGTGCCCCGCTTGCCAGTAAACCAAACACGGCACCGCTCCAAATCAAGCGTTCTCCGTTCAGCTTTGCTTTTCTCGTAAAGGCGACAAGGGCACTGATGATCAGTAATGCTTCCAGCCCTTCTCGTAGCATGACGAACATCGCGTCGACAAAGGAATAGGTCGTTTTCTGCTCCAACACCTGTAAGGAGGCGATGATCTGCCGCAGTTGTTTTTGAGCTGGGACACTCGTCTCCTCACTCAGGCGTGACACGATCACCGGGATGTCCGTTTCGATCGCCGAATAGAGCGCACTACTCCGCGTCCGGACTTCCCCTTCCCCGCTTGGCCAGCGTTCGATGAACGTCGTTAACGTCTGTTTCGCCGCCGGGATGTCCTGTGCGCCGAGCTCTTGATCGGCTTGTTCTAACAATGCGGTCAATTCCGTCAGTCCGGTCTTTTTCGTTGCTTTCACCGGATCCCCTTTTAAAAAGGAGCGGATGCTCGTATCGAACTGCTCGAGGGCCCCATTCAGTTCCGTTTGTTCAACGGTCTCGCGCGCTAAAGCAATCCGGATGGCGGAAAGTCCCATTTCGACTTGTCCGTAATGCCCGATACTCTTTTCGCGGACGACGACTTCACGGTCCGTCCAGGCAGCAAGCAGTTCCGACTGAAGCTGATTCCGTTCCGTTTCGGTCGTCGCTTCGCGTAAACGTTCCGTCCATTTGAACAAATCACGCAGGCGTTGCTCGGCTGTCGGATCAGCTGTTGGTTGTCCGGTTTCTTCCAATGCCCGGACTGCCGTCGACACCTTTGTCAACGCTTGTCCCGCAGTCATAAAGGACTGTTCCTGCCGCAAAGGAGCCAGTTGTTGCTCGATTGTCTTTTTTTCGGCAGAGGGAGCCAGTTGTTCGACTTGTTTCGCAAGCGTCGCGATCGACGTATCAAGAGCGGAGCGGTCTTTTGCATTGACCGCAGCCAGTGCCTGACCGATCGACACATACAAGTCATCCGTTTTCGTATCCGCGTGGACAAACGGCATCGTACCCGCTAAACAGAGCAACACGATCAGAAAGTTAAGCAAATAACGCATCGCCGATATACCCTCCTTTTTGAATCCCGCCGAAACAGGCAAACAAGGCACTGCCACGATGTGTGATGTATTCGTTCAATCGATCCGATGTCGCAAGCCGTTTCTGAATCGTGTTGAACTGTTCCGGTGAGCGTTGGAACGAAAGAAATAACAAACCGGCATCCAGCGCGCCGGTCGTCTCATTGATGCCCGCCTGATAGGAATAGGAACGCCGCAACAGGTGTTCTTTGCCTGTTCCATGGGCGACCGCCGTATGCGAATCACTGGGCAGTTGGGCTTCTCCGTGTGCCGTACGTTGTTTCGGTGTGACGGAGTCAAACTCTTTTTTGGAGCCGAGCGGTGCACCAGACGACCGTTCCCGTCCGAAAGTCCGTTCCTGTTCCTTTAAAATCGTCCGGTCCCAGACTTCAAGATGCATCTGGATCCGGCGAACGACAAGAAAACTGCCGTTTGTCAGCCAAGGTGATCCATCCCGCCACTGGTAAAACAAATGTTTGTCCCGAACCGTTGCTTGAGACAGATCCGGATTTCCCGTCCCGTCCTTAAATCCAAACAGATTTCGTGGGGTGCCACCTGTCGCATCCGCTGCTTTTGAACGTTGGAATCCGGATTGGGTCCAGCGAATCTTGACGACCCCCCGACCGATCCTGGTCAAGTTCCGTAACGCATGAAAGACGACTTGTTGGTCATCGGCACAAATCTGCACGACCAAATCACCGCCGGACCACCGTTCATCGAGTTGATCTAAATCAAACACGGGCAGTTCACGCAAAGCGTCCGGCCGTTTATGGGCGATTCCGAACCGGTTGTCTGCAAACAAACTGATCCCGCACCCAAACGTAAAGGTCAGATGGCTCGCCGAGAGACCGTCTGCTTCTCCTGTGTCTTCCGGCGGGACATACCGGCTGTCTGACTCGCCAAGCGACAATCCGGCCGTCAGCCGGGCACAGGCCCGTGTCCAACGCTGCAACAGATCGATCAGTTCATCACGCCGCGTCGTTTGGATATCAAAGGCCACCACCTGGACATGATTCTGAACAGGCGTCAGGATCCCTGCCTGGTACTTTCCGTAGAAGGGGACTTGATCCGTCGCTTGTGCCGTCAAGGCGCGTGGTAAAAACCGTTCGATCCCGCTTGCGTAGAGCGCCGCGCCAATCCCTGTTAAGCCAGCGACTTTCAGAACGTCACGCCGGGTAACACCTTCCTCTAAACCCGTTCGAGTCATCCTTATCCCTCCAATACGATGCCCATCTTCGAGAGTGGTTCTGCTAGCTCGTTGATGGCTTGACTTAATTGTTTGACATCTGCTTTGGATAATTCGGTATAAAGGACATACCCGTCACCCTTCTTTTTTGCTTCCAATAAGGCATTGACATCCTTGAAACGGGCAGCAATTTCCTCTGAGAGAGCTTCATCTTGTTTCGTTAAGGACGGGTTGAGCAATTGATAGATTTTTTCTGCCCCTTGGACGTTCGCTGCGAAGTCATACAAGTCGGTATGCGAATACCGGTCTTCTTCCCCCGTGACCTTTGACGTCGACACTTCGTTCAGCAAGTCGGTTGCCCCCGTGACGAGCAGTTCCGGTGTCACCTCGACCGTCTCGACTTTTGCTCGCAGGAGATGGACATCTTTCATCAATTGGTCGGCATAGGCTTCGTATCCTTTTGTTGTCCCTTTTTCGAACAGGCCTTGTTCGATCCGGTGGTACCCGCCCCACTCCGATGCCTTGACGTCTCCTTCCCGTGCATCGATTTTCGGATCAAGATCTCCGAATACTTCTGCAATCGGTTCCGCCCGTTCATAATACATCCGTGCCGGTGCATACAGTGCTTTTGCCTGTTCGAGGTCCCCGTCTTTGACCGCTGTCGTGAACGCTTCTGTTTTTTCCGTGAACTGATCGAGTTCAGCGATCGCATACGTCCGGTAATCGGCGACGACTTGCTCAAACGGGTCTGCCTCCGTCTTTGTCGCGGGTGATGCCGTCTTCGTCGGTTGTTCGTTACAAGCAGCAAGTAACGCTGTTAAGGATAATAGGCTGATGGCGAGTGTTTTTTTATGTGTCACAAGTAGTTCCCCCTGATAATTAAGTAAGTTCATTACACAGTATAGTCGATAATGATAATCGTTATCAATGTTTTTCAATAAAAAAATCTTCGCCAACAAACCGGACATGGTCAGAGGCGAAGAAGTTAGATCTCATCAAGATGGACGTTTCTTGAAGTAGGTTCGCGAAATGATGAAGGCGACGATTCCAAAACCGATGAAGACAAAGGCTTTTTGAATCAAGGACAAAAACGATAAATCAAACAAAAGCAGTTTGAGCGCACTGACGGATAATAACAACAGTCCGGACAAACGCCAGGCAGCAGACGTCCGGATGCGACCAATCGCAACCAGGACAAATGCAAGCAGGATATAGGCGACGGACAAGGTTGTACTTCGATCGGTCTGATCGAGGTTCGCATAAAACGGCAGTTCCATCACGATTAACGTGTAGGTGATGAAAACCCCTGCAGCTGCACAAGTCAACACGATTTTCCAATACTTTGTCCATTCGTGCTCCTGATGCGTCCGAACGAGGAGATAAACCAATCCCGCCGTCGCCAAAGCAAGACCAAACACCATCACGGCATACGATCGGCCATTCCATGGGTCGACTTCGTAATCGGCCAGTGTCTTCAGAATAAAGAGAAGATAGACGGCGATGCCGATCCATCGTTGATATGGCACTTGCTGACGTTTGACGAACCAGAGTCCGATTAAGACAAGGGCATACAGGATGGAACGGAATTGATCGGACAGGCTGTCTGCCGCAACGGGAAGCTGATGAATCGTAAACACGAGGGCAAGGTGCCCCACTCCGTTTTGCCAGGCATCCTTCGTCCCGTTGGCGACAACATACGCGACAACCGCAAATACGAGCGACAGACCATAGACGAACGACCACTCGACAACATACAGACTGATCAGGACGAATAGTCCGGCAAGCCAACTCGGATAATTTTTGGAAAGGGCGAGACGTCGCCCGACATAGGCCGTTCCGAGATAGGCGATAAGTGCGGCACAAACTAAACTGACCTCGTCGAGCACCGGGCGTACTTCTACGCTGACGGTGATGCAACTAAACAACAACGCAAGGAACAACATTCCCGCCGAAAAGGGATAGGCTTTAACCGCCTTTAATCGCACGACCGCGACGAACAAGGCCGTAAACAACACGACTTCATAGACTAAAAATAAAAATACATCCGGTTCGTCGGATAATTGCAGAAAAGGTAATAAAAATCCCGTAATCGATACAAGGATCAATAAAGCGCTCGAACGCATCCACAGCATCAATCCATAGGCGACGGCAAGGACAATCAGTTCGAGGAAAAAGGCCAGGAGTGGTGGATAAAAGGCATACAGTGCCATCCCGGCGAACAAGGCCGACAACGACACGATCGTTCCGGTCGCGACAAGTCCGATTCCAAGCTCCCGCCGTTTCTTCTCGTACTGAAACTCACCTAATGCCATGACAAGTAAGCCGATCACGAGACCGCTTCCGACCCGGACCGCGGGACTGATCCATCCAGCGAGTGATGCATAGGAAAAAAGAAAGATCGCTCCGATTGCAGCAAAAATCGCACCAATCCGTGGTAACCAGACCGTCGCCAACAGTTGCTCCCACTCGTCGCGCGTCCGCTTTGGCTGAACGGCCGTCGACCGTCCTTTTTTAACGAACGCGGGTCGGACTTTCGGACGGGTGACGGAAGAAGCGGGTTCAGGGACGGCTGCTGATCGTTGTTCCAACTGATCGAGACGCGCCTTTAACCGTTCGACTTCTTGTTCGAGCTGTTCCAAACGTGTTTCATCCATCTTCTCACCGGTCCTTTCAAAAGGAATTGAAACCTTGTCATTATTTTACACCATTTTTAACTGATTCCCATTTTCGGAAAATCTGTAACGTCGATGTCCAATGAAAAAAACCGGTGAAGCATGCCGCTTCACCGGTGGTTGCGCCTGTTGATGGATCAACGGACGGATAATGCATATTGTCCTGTCGTGTTGTAGACCGATGTAAATTGTGAACGGCTGACCGTGTATTTGCCACGGTATGGATCCGACACAGTAAACGCACTACTCGAGACACCCGTCACTAACATGACGTGGTAGTTCCGGTAACCGGTAAACGTTTTACCGTCCGGCTTGATCCATGAGAAGTAGCCGTATGGGTTTTTGAAATCAACCGTCGCCCAAACGATGACGGGGTTCCCGTTGCGGATTTCGCTTTCGATTTTGCTGACGCCTTGTTTGGAGATGTCAGCTGCACCACTGCGATATTTTTTCGCCAACGGTAAGATTCCTTTTGGATAGATTCCCCAGTTTTTGTAGTAATCCAGTGTTCCAGCAGGATTTCCCGTGAACATTTTTTCCGGATCTGCCCAGTAATATTTTCCGTTTTTGTAAGTCGCGTTTTTCATGCTTTTTGGCATCTGGTTATATAAAGAAGAGGCAGAGACTGCTTGTTTCTTGTATTCGAGTGCCATTTTCAAGGAAACGAACTCGCAACCAGATGGATATCCCAATGTGTACTGATTGTAATACGGCACGTTTAATTGTTTCGTCGTACTGCTTGGAGCGGTTTTCGTCAAATACTGTGTCGATACATAGCGGTAGCTGCCGTTGTATAAAATACGTGTCCAGCTGCCGCTTGTTCCGTACGAAGCCACTTTGATGCCTTTATTCAGTTGTGTGACCGTTTTGGATGTCGTGCTTGGACCGGTTCTGACGTTCAGCGTCCCGACGGTCGTATACCGCGTTCCTGTCGATGTATATTTCGATGTCGTCGATGTCCGGACATAATCTTTGTGTATGTAACCGGTTGTTGATTTATAAGTGATTTTATACCAACTGCCTGACGTTCCGTTTGACGTGTAGACGGCACCTTTCGTGATGTTTCCAAGAATCTTGCTTGTCGTCGATGGTTTTTCACGAACACGCAAGACATCCGTCGTCACCGTCAACTTCGTGGCGGCTTCTGCGATGAGTGATGGACTGAATAAGCCGATCAACACACCCGCGATGATGAAGGACGTAATGATTTTTTTCATGATGAACCCCCTTATTTCTATTAGTATACACATTTTTTCCCATCTTTTTGAAATAATAATCAATACTTCATAAGAAAATTCTGAAAAATTGTGATATCTTTTCCTTTATAACAAAAAATCTCAGCTCTGTATAGACAGATTACTGAGATGTAATTATATTGATATCGAAAAAAATTCATTTTTTAATCTCCAAAATAAACGGAGACGGGTGAGAAAACCCTTGTTCCATCAAATGAGCGACCAGTTTTGTTTCTTCTTCCGAAACGGGCAATGGGGTATCGTTTACGATGCTGTCGTAAAAAGCACGATACAGTTTACCGTAATCCCCGACCGGACTTGGAATGCGGACATCCTGCAAGTGACCATGCCGATCATGGTACAACAAACGACCGTAATCATCTTCGGAGTCTTCACCAAACCCTTCTTCTCCAGGGAAATAATTGGCTTTGAGATCAAGTTCTTGCCGATCGATATGCTGCTTGATGAACGTTCCATTCGTCCCGTGGACCATCCAACGTGGTGCACCGGCTAAAGCGACGTAACTCGTCCGGACACTGACTTTCAGGTCAGGGTAATAAAAATCAAGTGCAAAGGCATCGTCTGGGTTCCCTGCCAAGCGAACCGTTCGAATGTCATAAGCGACACGTTCCGGTTTCCCGAACAATGCGACGATCTGATCAATCGTGTGCACGCCAAGACCATACAGTGCCCCATTTTCTTTTTGCGCGATCGCCGGAGCCACTTCGGGTCGGTAGAGGTCAAAATGGGAAACGACCTCGACGAGTCGACCCAGCTTCCCCGAACGGATGACTTGTTCGATGACCTGGAAATCGCTATCAAAACGGCGATTTTGGTACGCTAATAATTTCACACCCTGCTGATGCGCTTCTTCAAACAATTGAATCGTCTCCTGTTCTGTCACCGTGAACGGTTTTTCGACAAGGACATGTTTTCCGTGCTGTAACGCTCGCAGGGCATAGCTGAAATGTGTCGCCGGAGGTGTATTGATGACGACGACTTGCAGATTTTGGTCGTTTAGCATCTGATCGAGATCCGTCGTGAACTGAACGTCCGGAAGTTTCTTGGCATAGGTTGTTTCTAAGTCTGGTTTTGATTTTCTGTTATAGATCCAAGTCACGTCAAAGGTGTCCTCGATCATGACATAAGGCAGATGATAACGGGTCGTACTTTTTCCGAAACCGATAAAACCAATCTGAAGTCGCATCTGATCACTCCTCGAATAATTCTTTCTCTAACCATACCAAAGCATCTATCACTTGTCTTATCTAAATGACCCTTTCATCCGCGACAGCAAGCTGCTCATGCTCATATGTCGA
Source organism: Exiguobacterium antarcticum DSM 14480 (assembly GCF_000685865.1). GTDB lineage: Bacteria > Bacillota > Bacilli > Exiguobacteriales > Exiguobacteriaceae > Exiguobacterium_A > Exiguobacterium_A antarcticum. The sequence continues at coordinate 217,850 of NZ_JMKS01000006.1, forward strand.
AAAACCGTCACGGATTCCTTTTGCCGTAAATCCAAACGAAGCGTAATACGCATTCAAAAATTCGTTTGTCGCCAGACAATCCAGGCGCAGCCGCTCCTCTTCTGCTGTCGCCACGGCCATGACGTGTCGCAACAGTTGTTTTCCGACGCCACGTCCTTTGGCGGCATCTCGGACGACGAGCCGGTGGATGTATAACCCTTCCCGATCATCCCATAACGTTTGATCCCATTCGAGTGAAGGTAATAACGCAACGGAACCCATCAATGCCGTGTCCTGCTCAAATACAAACAGTCTTCCGGCGGCTAAATCGCGTTGCACGAGTGCCGGCAAATCCGCCTCAAGATACGCGGACCATTGCCGACTTCCCCGTTCCTTCAGCAATTCGGCCTTTTCTTTCAGTAACACCGCAATCTGCGGGACGTCTTCTACGGTGGCTTGTCGAATCATTGTTTTCCTCCTGTGATTGAAAATTCTCTTTCATCCTAACGAACGTGACACAAGAAGAAAACCGATTTGCACAAAACGACCCAAAAAATCACAAAAACGCAACAGTTTGTGATTTTTTTCATATTTTAAAATTGTATAGTTGCATATCGTATAGTCAAAGGGTGATCAGACCCCCAGTCTGCACACCATTCATCTACCGACTTCCCACGAGTCGGTAGATTTTTTTGGTTTACGTCAAGCCAACCCACTGTTTGGACAGGTCCCGGGTCTGTTTGCGATAGATTTCGTCTTCTACGACCGGGTTACTGAGCCGCGGTGCCGAGTCGGCGTAATACCCCCCATTTTCTAACGCATCATCCGTCGTCGCTAGATACAGCGCGGTCTTCGCACCATATTCCGGCGTATACAGTTTCCCCGTCCAGTAACCGACTTGTGCAATGGGTTTTAAGACCGTTTTCAAGACTTTTCCGTATTTTCCCCGGTAGAACAAGTCTGTATTGACGATACCTGGATGGACACTGACGAATGTCGCACGATTTCCATATTGCTCGGCCAGCTCCCGCATGTGGACCATCTGTAACAGTTTGGATTCCCGGTACGACCGCATCGGATTGTATTGTTCTTTTTTGATATGTGCGATTGTTTCCAGTTCGATGTCCGTCCGAATCAAGCCCCCTTCTCCCGCAAGCGAGGAAATCGAGATGACGCGAGGGTCATGTCCTTGTTCAATCAAAGGCAACAGACGTTCAATCAAATAAAAGTGACTGAGATAATTGACTTGGAACTGCGATTCGAATCCGTCCTGTGTCACATGATACGGTGGAACCATGATTCCTGCGTTTAAGATCAGCCGGTCAATCCGGCCGATCCGATCATACAACAAATCTGCGAACCGCCGGACGGAATCGAGTTGGTCCAGTTGAACGATTTCAATTTCAAGATTCGTGTGGGAGACCGCATGTTCCCGTAATAATTGAACAAGCAAAGTCGCCTTTTTCTCCGAACGGACCGTCGCGATGACGCGGTCCCCTCGTTCCAGTAGCGCTTGAATCGTCACCATCCCCATACCGGAGTTTGCTCCTGTGACCACACAAATATTCATGTAAAGTGCCTCCTCATTTTAGATCAATCAAACCATATGCTACCTGTTTTCCTTTTTTTACGGATTTGTACACATATTCCGGCAAATTCTTTTTCCTGAAGTGGTGCAAAACAATGACGTATACTAAGAAAAAGACAACTTTCTAAGAAGGAAGTGAGTGCATGTGAACGAAGGGACGGTCCTGTTACTTGCCGGCATCTTACTGTTACTTGCCATCGTCACGACGAAATTTTCTGTTCGTCTCAATGTTCCGACACTGATCCTGTTTGTGTTCATCGGTATGCTCGCCGGAACCGACGTCACCGGTCTGATTGATTTTGCTGACTTTGAACAAGCCCGGTTGTTCGGTACGATCGCCCTCGTCATCATCCTGTTTGATGGGGGATTAAATACGAAATGGCCGAATTTCAAGACGGTCCTCCCAGCCGCCTTGTCGCTGGCGACGGTCGGGGTTCTCGTGACGACCGGAATCATCGCCCTGGTCGCCCATTATCTCCTCGACTTCAGTTGGCCCTTCGCCTTGTTGATCGGCGCGTTGATCGGGTCGACCGATGCCGCCGCCGTCTTTTCCTTACTCAATGGTCGACCGATCGATCAGAAGGTCAAACATACGCTCGAAGCGGAATCCGGAACCAATGATCCGATGGCCGTCTTCTTGACGATCCTCTTCACGGAATTTGCGTTAGACCCGGCTTCTTTTTCCCTGATCCAAGGCGTTCTGTCCTTGTTTTATGAAATGGGACTCGGACTAGCGATCGGACTCCTCATCGGTTGGGTGTTGACGACCTTGATGAACCGGATCCAACTTCAATCGTCGGCCCTGTACCCGACACTCTTGATCAGCGGTGCCTTGCTCTCTTACGGTGTCGCGACGAGTCTTCATGCCAGCGGGTTTTTAGCGGTCTACGTGACCGGGATCTGGCTCAGCAACCACGATTTGATTTACCGGGACATCCTCGTCCGTTTCAGTGGCAGTCTGTCTCACTTAGCCGAGGTCGGGATGTTCATCATGCTTGGTTTACTCGTTTTCCCGAAACAGTTACTTGATCCCTCTATGTTAGTCGTGTCCGGAATCATCGTCCTGACGCTGATTCTCATCGCCCGGCCGCTCGCCGTTTGGTTGTCGTTGTTGCCGTTTCGGTACAATTTCCGCGAACAAAGTGTCATCACGGCAGCCGGTCTACGGGGTGCCGTTCCGATCATATTAGCGACCTATCCGTTATCCAGTGGGTTACCGGATGCCTATCCCTTATTCAACATCGTCTTTTTTACCGTCATGACATCCGCTCTTCTGCAAGGGACGGCCTTACCGTGGATCGTCAAGCTGATGAAGCTCGACGCCAAACCGACGATCGACATCGAACCGTTGATTCAATTCATGACCGTCGCGAATCCGAATGCTGAAATCGTCGAAGTCAGTGTCCCTTCGTTTTGTCGAATCGACGGCAAAACACTTCAAGAGATTGAGATGCCACAAGATTTGTTGGTCGTCGCCGTCATAAGAGACGACGCCATTCTGACACCGCGTGGTCAGACCCGGCTGATCGGCGGCGATCAGTTATTGATTTTGACACCTAAACAATCCGAAGAACGGATCCGACAGCTGATTGCTTCGCTTGGGATATAAACAGCACAAAACGGACACCCGTTACGGTATCCGTTTTGTGGTTTAGCTGGACGAGACATCATCAGCCCGTTTGATGTGGACGATTCCCGGTGGTCGGTGCGGAAACGTAAACGTCAACCCGGCAAACTGACAGACATCGTTACTGTTTTGCGTTTGAGTAAGCCACTCGATCGGTTCGCGCCGAGCAAGACTGTGCCGGATCCGATTTTCGACTTGCTGCTGGGAAATTCCGTCGCAGTCAACGTCCGTCATGTACGTCGCTTCATCCGACTCGAATTGTTTCCAAATCCCTAAGATGAACTGACCGATGGCACTGACAGGTGTCCCCTCCGGTTCACCGGCTCCGACGGCTTGATCAAGTAAATGGATCGCTTCTGCCGACGTCTCACCAATGGCCAAAATTCGGCTCGAACCTTGCTGCATGATCCGGAATCGTTTTTGTCCATTCTCGAGCCAAAGGCGTTGAGCAAACGGATTGACGGGCACGCCATGGAAAAACGTCACCGTCCCCCGCCAAGCGAATCCAAACGATGGATCGTACTCGCGAATCGTTCTCATCGCCTGTTCCAAAAACGTCGAAATTTCTGTTTGTTCCAGCTGCAGTTGTTTCCTCATCTCCTCGTATTGCTCGAGAGGAACGGCAATCGGGATTCGGGTGAACAGTTCCCCTTCCGGCACGCGGTGTGGGGTTAACACCGTACCGTCAAACCGGTAATCACTTGCCGGACGACCTGTCCGACCGACTAAGACCTGCCACTTGTCCCCATCAGCCGCAAATGCATAGGTTTGATGGGCAAAGGACGGCGCGACGAACAGACCGGGGAATGGTTCGAACGTTTGGATCCGTAAAGCATCCCCTTCATTCCACTCCTCTTCGATGACACGTACGAGCTGTCCTGTCGGTGATGCAGGGTCCGTTAAGTACCGGCCGGTGTTACTATAAAATCCTAAAATCAGCTCACGTTCTTCTTCCTCAAACGTCATCATCGTCATCTGAAATAAGGACTGGACTTGGGCTTCCGCAAACAGATCGTCGACTTCTGCCGGATGATGCGATTCAATCGCAATCATCTGCCACCCCATTCGCTCATATAAATGGATGGTGATCGGGAAAAATAAGAAGGCACCATGTGTCGCCTCCAACTTCAGGATATCTTGCATGGCGAGTCGCTCGATCCGTAAATCAAAACCCATCTGTTCAAAATGATCTTGCAACCGTCGTTTCCAGTGCGTGAACTCCATCTGATTCCCTCCTTGTAGTGCTTAAGCGCGTTTTCGAAGTGGATTTTTAGACCAGTACAGATACAATCCGACTAAACCACTTACTCCGATCAGATAAGATGCGGGACCGCTGACTTGAATCAATACATCAGGATTCGGCACGAACGTAATCAGGACCGCTTTATAGGTCGCAAATAACAGGAAGCTGACAAGAAATTGGACCCAGACCCGTTTTTTGACGAGTCGGATTTTGGATGAGGTGATCAGGATGGACATCGCATCGATCAAGAACAAGGCGATGATCGAAAAGAGGATGTAATCCGCAAGCGCGAATTGAAAGACACCATCAATCCCTTCAATGAAGATGAACATCAGAATCGTTGAAACATAGTTCCGGGTCCATCGTTTTTGTGTTTCTACCCGTTTAAGTTCCGGGATTTCTGCAATCATCTGATCCAGACGTTCTTCCGGCGATTGGCCATGGACGGTTTCAAACGGCTTTTGGGACCGTTGGGCTTCGTACAAGTCTGCCTGAAGACGGCGTTCGATGTCGGTCCGTTCCGGTTCTTCGACATTCAGATTCAGTCGAGGTAACAGCGATTCTAAAATACGTGTGTTGGCTTTAGTAAGTTTCAAGCGAGATCCCCCTTTTTCATGTTTAAGTATACCGGTTTAACGGGAAAAAGTAATACTCGGAAGATGACGATTACTTGACGAATCACAAATGAATATTCAGAATAGTGAAAAAGGTTGGTTTCTTTTTAAAAAAAGGAGTGAAGTCAGATGCACCACACGTTGACCAATGCCACGTTGATTGCCTTATTAACCAGCGTCGGGATCGCTCTCCCGTTGACGCATTCAGAAAAAGAAGCGGATCCTGATCCGCTTCAACTGGAACCGACCCATCTACATGCTACCGACGAACTTCCCGACTCACAATAAAAGCATGACCCCCTTTCCAGTACGGACGGAAAAGACGGGTCATGCTTTTATTTAGCGTTGCCTGGTTCTGTAACGGTCTCATCGATGACGACTTCCCATGTCAACAGCGTCGTACTATCCCGAACCCCGTGTTGTTCAATCGTCGTCAGTAGGCTCTCGACTGCCGTCTCAGGTCTCTCAAATACGACTTCGACTTTTGCCGAGTCTTGGAACGGTGTGCCCGGGCATTCGATCAACCCATCCGTCGTCAAGAGAATCCGGTTGCCCCCTCGTCGCAACTCCCGTATGCCTCGTGTATAACACGGGACAGGCAAGTCAAACGTATTGACGCGACCGATCCATTCGAAGAATTGTCGTTCATTCAGTTTGAACTGACGGTGTTTCCTTAAATCCGGATGGAACAGATAGGCGACGACATCGCCGACCGATAACCACCAGACGTATTTTCCTTTTCGGACGAGAAACAGACATGCCGTCTCTCCTTGTACGTCGTGACACGCTGTCCGAAAGCTCTCTTCTTGTAGTAAGTCGAGGACTAGACGTTCCAATGAAAAAAACATGGTCGCCGGTTCCTCCCCCAGAATCTGTTCGATTACGATCCGATGTTTTGTAAACTGATCGACTACTAACGAAGCACTTTCTGCCGTATCGTGTGCATCCAGCAGCATCGTCCACTCCCAGTCCTGTCCGATCCAAATCAGACAGCCATCTTCATTTTTACTTTGTCCGGAACGACTGCACCCGCCAAACCGTCCGACGGTGATCGGACCAATGGATTCGATCGAGATATCGTCGACGAACGTATTTTCCGACCCGATCCACCTCAAATCGTTCATAAGTATCACCTGTCCCGTTATTTTTTGTGAAAGATGCGACTAGCGTAGCATACGCAAGCGGAATTGGTATATTTCCCCTACTTAAAATAAGGTCAATGCCAAAACGTGCCACACCTGACTGCAATCAAAGCAGCGAGGCGTGACACGTTCCTTAAGGTGCTTCTAAAAACGGTTGAACAAACAACCGGAGCCGCTTCTCATAATTTTCCGGATTGGTCGAGTATGTTTCTCCATGTCCTGCTCCCCGGACCGGATACAATTGTTTGATGCCCGGTTTCGCTTGGTACAGTTCATAAACCATCCGCGAAGGGACAATCGTATCGTCAGTGCCATGAATGAACAGGGCCGGTATCCGGATTTGACTCGTCTGACGGGTGACGGAGACGTCGCCGTAAAAGAAATCTTGTTGCATCTTATTAAAGATACTGGCAGCCGCAAGGGAGGGGCCCGCCGGATAGGATAGGTTTGCTTTCGCTAGCGCATGGAACCAGTCATCGAGACGCGCATAGGACCCTTCCGCAATGACGACCTTCACTTGTTTCGGGACGGTCGTTTCACCCGCTGCCAGCAGAGCCGTCGCACCTCCAACACCCACTCCGTGATAGAGGACATGCTGTGTTCCTGTTTCTTCGATCAACTGATTTGTCCAATTGATCAAATCCAATCGATCGATCCATCCGTAGTTCAACGTCCCTGTACTCGGTGCAATTCCCTGTCGTGCGGGGACGAAGACGTTATATCCCAGTTGTTCGTGATATAAACGGATCAGCGGATACGTAAGCGTTGATCCAAATCGTGTGTCGTCCGGGACGACGATGACCGTTTTTTCCGAAGCCTTCACGGCGGGTAGGTACTGCCCGACACGTGTCAGACCATCCGTCGTCCAGTTCTTTTGCTCGACGTCCTGACGTGCGAACCACCGTCCATCGGATGTTTCATCATTTGTCTTCTCTGTTTCGAATCCGGATACCAGGCCGGAGGCACCCGATTGTCCGGTTAAAGTCTGTTGCATCCGGTATCCGTCATACAGAATCAGACCAACGACACCAAGTACGATTATCAAGATGACGACTAACCATCTGCGCACGACGTACACTTCCTTCCGTCCCTAAGTTTCTTCAACATATTCGCCGTCTGATCGATCTGTCCCTGCTGACGGCGGAATCGGTTTAAGAAACGTCTGTTGATACCAACCTAAAACTTCGACGAATTCGGCCTGAGTGAAATACCCCGCCTGGAATACACTTGATCCACGAAGCGTGATCTGGAACTTCAAAATATCCTTCTCTTCCAGAAACCGCGACACTTGACTCGAAAAGGCTTCGATTTTCAGACGTGGCGCATAAATCGTTTCCCGATTGACGAGTTCCTTCCGTAAGACAAATAAATCGTTCTGATACCCATACCGTGTATTTTTGTACCCGGACCGGGCAAGGATGTAATACAGCGGCAGGAACAAAAATAAAATCAGACCCAAATAGCGGATGGACTCCGGTAACCAGTAAATGAGTGCCCCGTTCAAGACGGTCAACAAACTGGCATAACTTAAAAGCGGCCAACGAACGATATAAAAAAATCCACGGTCGACGGCACGTTTTTCTGGTGTGAGTTGTTTGAAACGCGGTAAAAATCGTTTCAAAAAGTGGTCGATATCCGCGACACGGATGAAGGGGTGTAACAATAGTTTTTCCTCTTCCCCACTTGCCGAGATGATATGCAGGGACAGGTGGGCCCGCTTGAACCGACGTTTGATCCAGTTTTCCTCGATGACGAGTGCCTGGACCTTGTCTTGATGAAACACGACTTCGGTCCGGTTCACCAATCCGTAACCAATCGTCATCCGTCGTTTATTTAACGTCGCCCGAAACGAACCATACCGCAGAACGAAAACAAGTATCGAGCCAACATAGATGAGGAAGAGGACAGCACCTCCGATGACAAGTAACAGTAACAAGGAGAGATGCAACAATTCATTGAAGACTTGACTGATGTATTGTTCGATGAAGCGATTGACGAATTGATAGACGGCCCCGACACCAACAAGCGCGAGACCCAGTCGTCCAGATAAGGCACCTGCAAACAAAAGATCCGTCAGACTGACCGTGTAGGTTTCGCCCGCCTCCTGTTCTAAAACGGGTTGGGTCGTCCCTGTCCCGATCGTCGACTTCAACTGTTTCGCGAAGTCGAGCCGGACTCCCTTCAACTCGACTTCCGGTTTGCCACTGTCAGACGAAGTCTCGACGGTCAAGGTCGCAAGACCCAGCAACCGCTCCAGCACGTTTTGATTGATACCAATCGATTCGATACGTTGGCGTTGGGTCGTCCGCTCACTTTTACGGAATACGCCTTTATTGACCCGGATCGATTGTTCATCGATCGTAAACGTATAAAAGTACCAGGAGACGATGCCGAAGAGTAAGATGACGAGACTGACAACGGCCACACCGATCATCGTATAAAAACCAAAACCGTCGTTTTTTAAATCGTTGAACAAGAGAACGGCAATCGGAATGACGAGTGACCGGAGATGGGTCAACGTGGCCATCAAGATGAACAGCGGATGGACACGTCGTGTCATAACGACTCCTCCTCTTGTTCTTCCAGTTTCGCAAAACGTTCGATCCGTTGTCTCAGTATCGCCGCTTGGGTGACCTCGAGTCCCGGTAACTCGATTTGTCCCGATGCAGTATGAACGTTCATATTCATCAAATTCAGACGACGTAAGATCGGACCGGACGACGTATCGATGATTTGGACTTTGACGAGCGGCGTGACGACGTGGCGCAACACTACGATTCCAAACTCGACGACTAAAAATTCGTCATCCACCCGGTACTTAAAATACCGTTGGCGGATGTCCGGGATATAAACAAACTGTAGTAAAAATAACATCAGTAAGATGGCGGCCACGATCCACATCCACCAGGGAGATAGATCGAGCCACTTGATTTGGACGAACGTGGCGACTCCGACGAGTAGCGTATAAATGGTATACTGGATACCGACGGATTGACGTTCGGCGGTTACCGAAGCACGTGGCAAGTGTTGCCAGTTTTCGGTCGGATGATTCGATTGCATAAAATCTCCTGCCTTTCGTTTTTCCATACGGGAGCAGACCCGTTGAAGTTTCAGCGCGATCAATCAGACATTGACATTTCCCTGCGAATCATCGCATATATAAAAGAGTAGAAATGTATTTCAAGGAGGAACCATGCTAACATTTGAAGAAAAATTAACTATTATTGAGACTTTCCCACAACTTGTCCGGAAAGAAGTGTCACTGAACCGTGTTAACTTCCATTTCCCTGAAAGCCAGTTCGAGAAAAAAATCGTCGTCTATCATCTTCATCCGAACGGAAACGGTTTTGTCTACGCAGCAGGATTACCCGGCTACGAAAAAGACCGGAAAGGTTTCGTCAACATCCGGGAATTCTCGGAGCCCGCTCTGATCCTCTTGCTTCAAGATGCGATCAAAGCTCTTGAAACGGTCGAGACGGTCGAAACGTTGGAAGAAACATGGATCAACGACAACCAATTCGAATTGACGTTGTTAAATGAAGACCTGGACACATGGTTGGTCTATGCCGGCGACTTGCTCGACGGAGCTTTTAATTCGTACAAAGAAGCAGCCAACTATCTGGAAGAAGAAGGCTTCCGCCGGAAATAAGGAAGGAACATGAACGGGACTGTTAATCAGTTCCGTTCATTTTTATCGTCAGCCGGTTTAACGTTTGTTTAACCAATTCAAAATCCTCTTCCGACACACCCAATAATTCTTTTAAGGCGAGCGGAATCTGTTCCGCTTCGTTGCGTAAGCTGTTTCCTTTTTCCGTCAATGTGATCTGGATGTGACGTTCGTCTGCCGGATTTTTGATACGCTCGATCAAACCCGATGCTTCCAGCTTTTTCAGCAACGGCGTTAATGTACCGGAGTCGAGGTGTAAACGTTCACCAACCGCCTTTAACGATTGTTGGTCTTTTTCCCATAACACCAGCATGACCAGATATTGCGGATACGTTAATCCAAGCGGTTCCAATAACGGGCGGTACCGTTTCGTGATTTCACGGGAAATCGCATAAAACGGAAAACAGAGTTGTTCCTCTAGTAATAAGGGATTCGACATAAAAAGCCTCCTTCAAGCAAAATAGTTGTATTCTTCATTAGATTGTATACAATCTAATTGTAAGCTACTTAAAAAAATAATGAAATGCGAAAGGACGTTATGATTATGAAACCGATGTTCACATCATCTGCAACAGCTGTAGGAGGACGCGATGGTCGCGTCGTATCAGAAGACGGTATCCTGGATGTTGCCCTCGCCATGCCTGTACCCGGATCAAAAAAAGAAGCGACAAACCCGGAGCAATTGTTTGCTGCTGGATACTCGGCTTGTTTTGATTCCGCGTTAAATCTTGTTGCTCGTAAACAAGGCATCAAACATGATGGAAGTGAAGTAACTGCCCACGTCACGTTAAACGAAGCGGCTGATGGGTTCACACTTTCCGTCGAACTTGATGTCCTCGTCCGTGGTGTCTCGGAAGAACAAGCTGCGGAACTCGGAAAAATCGCGCATACGGTTTGCCCTTACTCACGCGCAACAGCTGGAAACATTCAAGTCGATATCTTCACACGAACAACTGACGACGCAGAATAAGCATACCATTCTCCTCTTCTTTCTTGGTCGATTGGGCCAAAAAGGAAGAGGTTTTTCTTGTATTCCAGAAGTTATGAGGCATACTTATTCGATAGTTTTTGTTTTTCGATAAAATGCCTATGGTATATGAAATAAATAATGCCCGGATTTAAGAATCACACTGCTTGATTCACAGTGTGATCAGGTGATTTGTTCGTTTTTTTATTTGAGTTGTTTGACCGACAAGATGACGAGTTCGCCGGACACGATCATATAATACGCATCTTCGAATCGATGCCGGACGTTTTGTTCCCCGTCAAAGACCGTCACCATCGGCTCCGCGTCTTCCCCAATCGATTCATGCAGATAAAAGCGGTCGCGCAAGACACGTTCGAACGGTTCCCGGTCCAAGTAACGGGCACCGGTCCGGAGGTTCATCACTTCATGGTGCTGATCGGAACGTTCGTTGACGATGAAGATCGTCGACTCGACGTCGTCATACGTAATATCAAGCGGTTCATAGTCACTCCAGCGGATCCGTTCGTGTTCCGTGATGGCGGATTCATCTTTGATCTCATAAAACACCTCTTCGTTTAACCGTTCCGTATAGGCGCTAAAGACAAGGTTTCCGGTCTGTTCACCCAGATATTGCACCGTATCCCCTTCCCCCTCCAGCCGTAACAACGTCTGGAAGGACAGTCGTTCGACCCCTTGTTCGATCTCCGCGACGATCGTCGCAAGCGAGGCAATCAGCAGACTTTCCGAATGATCGATCGGATCTTCTGGTGAGATGACGCCACTCTCGAGCGCATCGTAAAACGAAAATTCATCGAGCCTTGCATTACAGACGATATAATCCGTCGCATCCAGCGTGACAAGGAAAAAATAGAGTTCGCGGTAATTCTCCGTTATCCCGTACAGCCGTTCATCCTTGATCACATGTTGTTGACGTGTTTCAACGTCGTACAAAAAAGCCGTCGTCGTCTGATCGACGTGTAACAACACCATATACCGGGCGTTCAGCACCCAGTAGAGCGTCAAATCCCCACCCAGTTGCCACGATGCGAGCTGTTCGCTTGTTCCGGAATGCAGATCAATCGCGAGCAACGACGTCTCGCCTCCTTCATTTCGGTCCTGCTCGTTGAGACAATAGACTTTTCCTTGTTTGACGAACGGTCGGGTCGGTCCATGATCCTGTAACGGTTCTGTCGTCAAATCCACTTGTTCCTGGTCTTCCAGGTCAAACCGACTGATATGAAACTGATCGCCGTCGAGTCGTCGCCGGAAATAGACCGTTGACGGTGTGACATGTAAAATATCCGAATGATCGGCGGGTAACGCCCGTGCGTCCAAGATTTCCATTCTAGCACCCCTCCCAGATGTTCTATTCTTTCTTTCCCACGAAGCGCAGTCCTTGAAACAGGGTCATCCCGTGCGTCCTGTGAAAACGAATGCTACAATACAGCTAGTAATAACATTCTTCTGTATGTAATAAGAGGGGATAAAAGATTTGTTGGGAACAGACGGTTTTCAGAACATGATTCAAGATTTGAACAGATAAAATAATGTGCATTTGACTGTGCAGGTGCATCTTGTGTGCAGATGCGGTGCAGTTTAACTCATACCCACACGGGGTATCATTAAGCATTGACCGTCGCACTGTTTACACAAGGGAGGGCATTATGAAAGTGATGCTGGTAAACAAGACGCAGATCGTGCTGTCGGGAGAGGTACCTGAGATCCTCGCCGCACTCGAACGTCTGACGAAAGGCTTGCAGGTCGATGTCCTCAAGCAGACGGAAACGCTGATGAAGCTCGACGTCACGCAAAGCAAAGAGAAGCGGGAACGCTTCGAGGAACAATTGAAGATGCAACTGGGAGTGTCCTGACGGGCACTCTTTTTGCGCAACAAAAAAAGCCCACCCGTGAGGGTAGGCGTGGGTTAAATATCTTTCAGTTTATTGTAGGCTTTCTTATCATCGAGTGCCTTCTGCATGCCCTGTGCTTCTGGTGTGACATTGTTATTCTTCCACCAAGCGGCAATGAGACCAATGACTCCGATCATGCCCGTGACAGCAGCGTCTACCTTTTCAGACTCGAATGGCAGAGGGTCGTACCCCATAGCAAGTAAAGTCGCGTTGAGGAAAGCATACAGCGGGATAGCGAGGCGGATAATTGCTACTGTTTTTTCATTCATACGCGTTCCACCTCGATTTTCTTTTTGTCCCCTTTTAATGCTTTCTCGACTTGCTCCAGAACGTTCTTATCTGAACCGTATGCACCAACTTGCTTCCCGTCGATCTTCACACGGTATATGTCGTCAGCTATAGGTTTCGCCGGTGCCGGTTTTGGCTTGGGTTTCACTTCCGCTTTCACCGGAGCCTTGTCACCCTTCTTGATTTCATTATATCGTTTTGCGATGGCCGCCTTGAACGCATCGCCACGTCCTTCGTCCAAGATACGGTGCGGACAGTTCTTGCCCGACCACTCTTGGTGGAACTTCACGTCTTCTGGTTCGAGTCCGAGTTGAATCAAGGCTTGCGCCGCATATTCGATTGCATTCGTTTCAGCTACCTTGTAACGTGCGCCACCACTCTTCGAGTAGCAGATTTCAATACCGATGGACGCCCGGTTTCCCTGTCCGTTTCCATCCCCTGCATGCCAAGCACTGCGATTGAACGGAATGATTTCGACGACTTCCTTATCATCGATGGCCACGTGGTAGGAAACCTGGTTGTTGTTCAACTTCATGTAGTTCGCTTCGCCCTGTGCTGCCGCGTCATTTGCGGTGTTGTGAATCGTGATGTATTTCGCCTTCATCGGGTATGGTGACTTCAACGGATATTTAGATGCCGGGAGAAAACTTGGTACGATCTTGTAAGCCATAGTGTAGCCTCCTATTTCTATTTGTAAAAAATGCCGATAAGTGCACCGGCTGCGGTGAGTGTAGGGACGAGGATAGCCGACCACTTGCCGATTGTTGCCCAGACACGGTCATGCCGCTTGTCCTGTACCTCGACGTTGAGCTTCTGTTCGGCATGTTGACGGCTTGCCTCGTTCTCGAAGGCGGTCGTGAGGGACGTGATAACCGTCTCCTGGGATTTAAAAAGCCCACGCGTCATTTCCTGTGAATCTCGGATGACCGATCGTGTTTCGCGAGAATTATCATTTAACGTGGATTCAATTTTGATTTGCGAACGTTCGACGGCGCTTAACTTGTCATTGATTGACGTGATGTCAAAGCGCATCTTTTCGTCCGATTGTTCGAGTGATGCAATCCTAAGACCATGATCTTGTACGGTCTGTACGATGGATTCCATGTTGTCCGCTCCTTCCAAGCGATGACCCCCTAGTGTGATTGAGTTGGATGTGAGGCAAAAGAAAAACGCCCTATGGCGTCAGGGTTAAAACTTTAATTTAATGAACCCATTTCGTGTGACGACTCCGATGTAGTCTCCTGTTGTCACTTTAGCAAGTGCTCCGTTTACGATACCAACCTTGTCACCTTTAGAAAGCGTAAGTCCCGTATCTGTAATCGTGAGGTACCCGCCGGTCTTAATGATCCCCTTCGCAGACGGCGCGATATCTTGCAAGGCAACGCCGATCATCAACGAAACGTCATTCGATCCAAGTCGTAAAACGACACTGCCATCGTTGTTGAACATGACAGGTGTACCTTTTGTGATGGTCGTCGTTTCTGCATTCTTGACCAGTTTTGTTCCTTCGTTGATCGTGTAGACTGGTTGCGATCCATCCGTCGCATCAATCAGAATCGGAATTTCTGAACATCCTGTCATGAAGAGATCATAGCGGCACCCGACTCCCGCTTCGTATTCTTCGAATTTCATCAAACCATCGATGTAACACCCTTCGAAATGCAATGCTTCCGTTTGACCACTATTTAGTGTGATGAAACGGATTCCGAAATAACCACCATTGTTGATGAATTTACAGTTCTTAAAACGATGGATTGTTGGTTTGGCGAAAGCCGTATTATTATGGCTACTGTAAGGAGCTTGTGAGTATTCCGTGATAAATTCACAGTCCTCAAACGTAAACTCCATACCGCTGAAGGAACCTTCTCCCCACGCTTGACTGTTTCCTAAACCTGCTAGTTTTTTAAACGTACAGTTCTTGAGATACTTCTTGGCATCTGGATAACCGTAGTCATCGTGAACCGTATACCGACAATTCCGCCCGATGACGGTTAAGTTTTCTAAGCCGCCGTTCCCTTGATAGGCGACCGGTGCAACACGTGCAATCGTCGCAGGAAGCCATGTTTCGGGAATTTCCATCTTCAGTATCGTCTTTTCTTTTTGTCCAGTGCCAACGATGCTGACGTAATCCGGGACAACAAATCCGACAAACGCCGTGTTTTCGATTTCCGCTTGGGTATACATGCTGAGTAAGTTGTACGTCCCTTCATCGAGTCGAAGTTCATACGGTTTTTCTTTTGATGGGGCGACTAAAGATTCCATTGCTGCTCGCAACGTTGGGAAATTAGAAACCTTCACAATCGTTTTATTGGATAGCAATTGTAGATTCAGCTTATCTGCATCTGTAAAATCATTCGTGGATAAACCTTTTCCGTTTTCTCTATCTACTTTCGACGCCAGAAATGTTTCGTTTAGATAAACTGGTGGCGTCAATTCCACTGTGCCATCAAACCAACTGTCTGTAAATTTCAAAAGAGTGTTCTCAAATTCCGCGAGTGCCGGTTCATTGCCGGCTCCGTAGAGGACGGTCAAATCGACGACGAACATTCTGCGGAATTTCACTTGATCATTGGCGACGTACCCACTGTTCGTTGGATGATAGAATCGGAAAGTTGTTGTGTTTATGGGAGTGACGACGCGCGAAATCTTGTTCCAAGCATTCGCAACAGGGACAATGCTGCTATCTACACCACCAAATGAAATGTAAGACGTATTCGCGCTTTTAGGGAAAATATCGCCTCTCACGTAATACTTGTGACCAACGACTGGTGTATGGACACTCGGTTGTTGAATCCGTGAGGATGAGACCAAACCGACAACCGTGTAAATCAATTCGTTGTTTGCTGCACTAAGCGTTCCATTCGAACCTGATACCGCATCCCAGAAGCTTGTATTTGTAAAATTACCGTTTGCGATCACATTCGTTGCAACTGTCGCGTTTTTTACAAGGGCCGTTTGATAGGAACCGCCAGCAATCCAACTTGAACCATTCCAGTAATTCCATTTGCCGTTATCAGAGGTGATATAAATGTTCGTGCTGCCACTTGGATATGCATCGGCTAAAGACTGGAGATTTGAAAATGTCCCACGTGGTGCTCCAGTCGACAAGGAAGAATAAAGCACTTCCAACCGTTGCATTTCAGACTTCAAAAGAGCATCTACACCCGTAGCGAGTGCATTGAAGTCACGCGGGATTTTTACACTAGACATCCCATTAAGTAGGGGTAAATTGTAGTTATTCGTCCCCATCACTCCGCCCCCAGTCGTTCCGCCACATACGGACGTAATTTCTCCGGCACGCTCTCAAGTGTCCGCATATTGGCGCGAATCAACTTCACGTACGCATCAATCAATTTCACTTCGAAGGCATTCAATTCTTCCACTCACACCACTCCGTTCATTTCGTATAACGTCACGAGCATGTCGAGCAGCATCAAGTTCTCGTCCTTGAGCGCCTTAATCTGTTCATCCCGCAACTCTTTCGCCGTCTTCGGTTTCGGCTTCGCTTCTTCTGCGAGTCCGTGTTCAAACAACGCCTCAAAGTTTTCCTGCACGTACCCAAGCAGATTGTCCCGGTCGACGATGGATAACTCAACTTCATCCCACTCGTAATAGGTGCGATCCAAATTCTCCTCATCATCCGCTTTCAAGACGACGTTCTGACGGAGACGGACCTTCGCCTCCCCATTCTCGACGCAACGGATCCACACGGGTTCCGGTGATGCATTCCCTCTGACTTTCATTCATCCACTCCCTTTCTTAATACGCGAGCCGGGCGCTGACCCGTGGATATTGCCCGACGCTGAACCATGTTGTTGCCGTGTTCATCCGGAAGATACCGGCAATGTAATCCTCTGACCCATCCCCACCGACGTGAACATTTGAACTCGCTGCATACGTTGCATAGTCATACAATCCGGAATTGGATGTCCCTTCAATCGTCTTCGGCAGGAAGCCTGCTTCACCCGCCGTGAAGATGTCTGATGTTTGCCCGATGACCTCCCCGACGAATGCAGTCTGAATCGTCGTTGTGTAACCCTGCCCCGTGTTGTTAAACGCACGGTTCCCAATCAAGTAGGCATTACCTGTCGTGATGAAAATGCCGTCCACGTAACGGCTCATGGCTCCAAAGACATCCTCGATGCCGCGGTAACTGACGACGGTGTCTGCACGGACAAATCGATTCGCAACCGTCTTGCCGTACGTGTTGTTGCCGTGAACAGCTGTTGCCCCGACCGTCAACTTGTTTTGGTTCTCAAATCCACCGTACGAGTTGTTCGTGTCTCCGATGCCGATGGCAGCCTGTGAGTTGAAGTTGGCGAACTCGACGAGGTAGAGCAGTTGAACTGCGCTGACGAGATGGAAGTCCTCGATGCCCCATCCGGCGCCATGCGACTGTGCCATGTCCCGGAACGTCCCGATATCGGTATAGTTGAGAGCGATGACGTTTGAGTAGGAAAAAAGCTTGTTCCCGACCTTCGAGCCAAGGAAAGCCCCGACGTAGCGTTTTTCGACCTCGTCTGCTCTGCCTGTGCCACGATCACGATAGAATGCCGGGTGAATCGTGAACCCTGCTGTCGGACCGTTGGCAATCCAGAACTCGTACCCGTCTGCCGTTTGCGTCTTCTTGTACCAGAACTTCGGAATCTCGACCATGACGTTGCCTTTTGTCCCGTCGTGCGCGAACGTCGGATCGCCTTGATAAGACGTGACGGTCCCGTTTGCCGCGAGGTTACAACGACGCATGCCGCCCCATGGATAGACATTGTTGAAATCACTCGTCTTGACACCTTCTGCCGTCGAGACATTCCGTCCGACCGCATCCCCTAAGCGCGTGACTTGTCCCGTCGTCTTGTTCCACGCAAGACCAAACGAGAGGACTGATTGTGGGGTTGCCTTGACCCGGTTCGTCGTATTGCCATTCGTGTTTTGTGCAGCATCACTCGGGAACAACTGATAAAAGTATTCCAGTCCGTTCGTCAGCCCGTTATCGACATAACCATTCACTTTGTACTGATCACGTACCGTTGAAGTGACAATGGTCGTTCCGTCGTTGGCATTGGCAGGATAACTCCCAAGTTTGCGAACAACCCGTGTGGCGAACCAATCAGGATCAACCGGGTCTCCCCATTTCACGGTGACGGATCCACTGGCTGTATCTGCCGCAAGACCTGTGACGTTGCCCGGAGGCGTTCGGTCGATATTCGTCTGGACGTTGCGCCATCGGTTGATGATGCTGTCGAATTTGAGCGTGTCGTTGTCTTGCAGGTTCGTGATTTGCACTTCCTTGTCGCCGATCTTGTAGGCAGGTAGTTGCGCTGTTCCGACTCGACCGTCTGGACCAAGTCCGGCGTAGCCATTCGGCTTGTTCCGGTTCGTCTTACGCTCCGTCTTCTCGAACTCTTCCGTCAACTTGGCATCCAGTTCTTCCGCCAGTCGGTTATGATCACCAACGACATCAGCCGGCAGTGAGTCATCGAGCTTCGTCAGTTGATAGTTGGATGTTTTGCTCATGTGTTGTCCTCCTTGCGTGTGAGTTGTTCATACGTCAGCCCACTCGCTTCGAGGGCGTCATATGTCGTGTAGCGCGCTTCTGCTTCGTCATACGTGTCGTAGTCGAGCTTGCGGACGAGCAATTGCTTGTACGTGAGGTTCGCCGCTTTGAGTTCGGCGTAATCATCGAAGTAGTTCTTGACCGTGTGATACGTCGTGAACTTGAATTTGTAGACGATGGCATAGTACGCCGGAATGTCCCGTGCCAAGGCTTGTTGCACGTCCTCGATGCGCTCCGGTATGCCGTAGGTATCGCGGAATTCAATCGTATAGATGAAGTTGTCGTAATCGATTTCAATGTCGACGAGACCGCCCGTGAACACGCCTGCCTGCTTCTCGAGGTCCTCGATGGTCAAGGCTTTCCCACCCCGCATTGCGGCTCGCAAACGGGAACGTCGGGCGTCCAAGGAACGGGCAATGCCATCCCGGAGTCCGTAGAAGTCTTCCTTCAAAGAAAGACCCCAATCCGTCGCCGTCTCAATGAGCAGCTCCGAATAGAGGTACCGGTCAATCGTCTCCTGTTGTTGGCTGAGCGCATGTGCCCCGGCGAGGAAGATGCTGTTCATGTCGAGGTGTTCGCGCCAGTAGTCCGCGCTCATGTCGAGAAATTCCTGCTGCATGTCGCGTGCTAAGGGTGTGACGAGGATCATGTCAACGTCACCGTCCCGAGTGTCGCGATTTCCTTTGTGCCCGGCGTGATGTTTGCCGTCCCACCATTGACGAGCAGATTCTCGACGTCGACCATGCCCGGTTGGTCAATCAGCAGGTTGAACAGCTGGGCATACCGGATCACGTCACCCGAAAAGGCCCGCTCGGCCAGGTAATCCTGCAGCGCTTGTTCAAACGCGACTTCGGCATCCGCAAATACGGCGTCCGTTTCGATCGTGATGTTGGCCTCAATGGAGATCGGTAAGGGAGTCGGGGCGAACACGAGGTTATTCGCAATCAGCGCTCCCTTGGCACTGACCTTGGCTTGGGCTTCCGCGACCTGTTCTGCTGTCGGCATGCCTTCTTTTGACGCAACGAGGACTGTGACGCTACCCGGCGTTGGATCCGCTCGGAAGACCTTCGCCTTCGTGATGCCCGTCGCTTCAAGGGCCCACGCTTCGTAATCGTCGAGGTTGCCGGCACCGGATAGGTTTCGGGCGACGAGCCGCATCCGGGCTTTGAGGTCGTCGTCGGACTCTTGATCAACGCCTTGCACGATGGCTTCTTCATTCTTGACGGTCACGATATCCCGGAAGTCACCGTCGACCGTGTTGATGGCACCGCGTACCGGATTGTACAAAATGCCGATATCCGCCGCGGTTGCCGTCGTACTGGCTGTACCAGGAATTAGGTAGTCCGGGTCCGGCTGTTCTTCCGGCGGTATCAGTTCAACATCGGTATCGAGCAGGTATTGCAGACCGGATTCGGTATACAAAAAAGTCCCTTGTGGCACCGTCACTGCGTAATTAGCAGATAGGGTCACAGGGACTTTCGCTTTGACACCGGGCTTGCGCCCTTCGTTTAGGACATCTTTTGCATGTTCATCTAGAAATCCGCCGTATGACAACTGAGGAATTGCGGCTCTGATTCCAAACCGTACATCGTTTGCAATGTTCGCCGCTACACTCGCAACCGGTCGAGTAGCGTCCCAAATGGGTTCACCTACTTCAGTCATTGCTTTTGAATCATTCTCCTCAACTACTCGAAGCATTTCTTCGTGGACTTCATCTGAAGTCACATACAACATCTCTAACTCAGGATTGATTTCATATTCCGAGTCCATCTATACTCACCTCTTCCGTCGTTCCGTTATTCGGCGTGATATAAAAGCTGAACGAGATCTTGTCGCCATCGAGTTTGACGTTTCCAACTTCAATCGATTGCACGTCCGGTAATTCAATTACTGCGAGTTCACAGTATGCTTGAATTTCGTTTTCAATTGCCTCGACGTTCGGAAATGCCTTGTTAACCATCGTATATAAGTACGAGCCGTAAAAATCAGTCTCAACATCGTTCAGCGTCGTGATTTTCGGATATACATCAACTTGTCCGCGCGCTGTAACCATATACTTTGCCGCTCGATGAACGGTAGCTAAGTCTCCATCTACTTTTCCGCTGAAGCGCCCTGTCCGCCAATCAATAGACCAGGTAGTCGTCCGTGCCTCTACATTAATATCTTGACCTGTCACGACGTTTAGCTCACTATCTTCATCCTCAATGTCGAGCAACATTTCATCAAACACGTCGTATTCGTCTGCCATATCACACCTCCTTAGAAATCAAAGAATTTTTCGGGGTCCACTTTATTCGTAATGCCCTGAGCCCACACTGGATCACACACTTCGAAATGAAGGTGTGGTCTATCTGACCATCCTGTATTACCGACAACACCAATTTGTTCACCAGTTTTGACGTAGGAACCCGCTTTATGAGGAGACATCGTATTCATATGCGCATAAACAAATTGTTTTTCCCCACCACCGAGTGCCCCTTGCGCGATAATGCACCATCCGTAACTATTTGAGTAATAGTTTCTCAGGATAAGCAAATTTGTTACCGCCTGAAGTGGTGTTCCTATATCAGCAAGTAGATCAATACCGGCATGCGGTACAGTTCCAGTAATGTAGTGAACAATCGTTCTAAAACGATAAGCACCAACAGTGTATGCATATTTCTTTTTGTCAATTGGAAGCACAGAGCCTTTTATTGCTACCGGTTGTTCGTCCCCAAACTCACTGTTCGAAGGTGGACTATACTCCGGTTCGGGCGTTTGATCGTATTTCGAGAGCGTGAGGTTCATCTTGTGGCCATACTGATCCAACGTGTGCCGATGGTCTTTGATGTACCAAGTCCCTTTGGCTGTTGCAATCGTCGTATCAAACTTGACCTTGCGTCCGGCCAAACCGACGACGTGACCCGGCAAAGCGACACTGACAGTTCGTTCTTCCCGCATGAGCGTCTCACGTAATTTCATGACGGCATTTGCCATTTCTTCTTTTGAAGCGTGCTTGCCGGAAGCCGTTTTCACGATGACACCTAGCTTTGTACCTAATCCGAAGTTGTTGATATCTTCATACGATATTTTTCCTTTGTTTTTGTCTGGCTTCGCGTCACCGCCTGCTGGAAGTTTGTCGGGATCCGTAATTAGTGAATCGGGATCGCCACCAAATCCGGCATATATGGTTTCTGCCAGTTTTTTGTATGCCAGCGCTTCCGCTGTTTGAAGATATCCGAACCAGAAATGTGCCATTTCCCCGACGCTCATTTTGACGCCTTTATTTTTAGCGGCCGCTCCTTTTTCATTCAGGAAGATATCCGCTGCTTTCTGCATGTTATATTCACCATTCAGCAAGCGATTAGCGTCCACTGGTGTGTCGACGGCACCCGGAATGATTTGGAACAGTCCGTACGCTTGCCCGTATCGAGTAGGCGGACCGATGGCTAACTCGTCACCAGCGGACTCGATGGTCATGATGGTCTTTAAAAACAAAGGATCGATACTTTTTTCCTTGCCTACCTTGACCATTAAGTCATTCCATTTGTCTGTCTTAGCGATTGAATTACCCAGTCCTTGGCGGGTACCTACTGTGTCGGGACCTTTATAATCCGCAGCCGTTTTCAAGGAGCTCGAGGTATCCGATGTCCCAGTCGCCTTCGCGCCTGATTCAATTTCGCCAGTATATTCGATTACTGTATACGTGTTTTGCGCATCAATCGTCGTCCGCACTTCAGAGGCACTGTCTTTCGCGATGATGACCCCGTCCATCGCTCCACGCTCTCTCAGTTCCAACCGTCCAGCTTTCGAACGGATGTAATAGCGTTTACCGGTCTCGACTCGTTCCATTGCCATCACCGTCTGTAAAATCGCCTGCCTCGTTTCACCCACGAACTCCAGCCCGAAATAGTTTTTCTTCGTCTTGGCGACGTAACCGACCTTTTGCCCGATTTCTTCAACCAACCGAACGAATAACTTCTCGAGCGTGATTTCCTGTGAGACGACGGTCGCTTCACTCCGAAACAGATAGTAGGCATTGTCATGACACGTCAATGAGACGCTACTGTCGCCATTCCGTTCACATTTGAAAACGCGTCCCTCAAATAGGAGTTTTTTCGTCGTGGTGTAGACGCGCACTCGTTCCCCGGTGTCGTACGGAACACCTGCTGAACCACTGATCTCAATCGTTGCCGTCTGATAGAAGTTATCGACGCCACCGGCGATATCGACGCGTGACACGTAAGGGGTGATCGTATACCGTTTCTTTTTTCTGCGGTGATAATAATAGACATTCATCCGAAACGTACCAAGACATAATACCGGTTGATGACCCGGTCGTGCAGCATGAGTACACGTTCGCCCTCTTTCACTTTCTTGACGATGTCCGCATTCCATTTGGCCCCTTTGATGCTGTCGGAGGAACCGTCCGGTCGCACTTCGAGTGGCGACAACTTCGTGACCGTCCCTTCGAGTGTTCGCGTCGGCGCTTTCGGTGCCTTCTGATGAATGACGCTTAAAATCTCTTCAGCTGCTCCCATTCGATCCCTCCTATTTCACCGTGATGGTTTTGACTTTCGGTTTGCGTTCCTGATGAATCTGCATCGTATAGACGATGTCATGCGTCCCTGGCTCGTATCCCCATTCAAAACTTCGAATGTTCCCCCAAATCGCTCGTTTCATCGCCGGTATCTTAATCAGCAGGCGACTCTCATTTTCCTGTCGATCCTCGAACCATTTGGCGAGTGTGACCGGGTTTTCATAACCGGTTTGCGAAAATTCATACTTGTGGCCGGGGAAATAGGACTGAATCGGGAAGGAAATCGAACTGAGCGCCCCTGTACGGGTGTGCGTCCGGCGTTCGAGTGTCCCGACATCTTCATAGCTTCGCGAGCGTGAAAAAGGTAATGACTCAGGAAGAATAGGAATCTTCTTGGTCATCACCTTATTGACGGTCACCTTTTTATTTTTGTAGACGTAGACCGTGACGTAACGGCCGTTGACTTTACGCTTCTCCGCTACCTTGACCCGCTTCGTCTGCGTGCCGGTGTAATGGAGTTCAAAGTAAATATCGATTGGACTCTTACTCATGTTTTTGCCCCCGCTAACGTCAACTCACGCGCAAATCGAACCATCAATCGTTCAATATCGGCTTCTTCTCGAATCGTGACGCCATTCATGTTGACTGTGATGGATGGGTTGTTTGACATCGCCGAGTTGTTGATCGTGCTTGTATTCTCGCTGCGTGTGACGACCCGCTCTCCTTCGTGCAATGTCGCGAGGTAGCCGTCATACGGTACATAATCAATTCCATTGGCGTGACTGCCATCCGGTTTCTTTGCTTCTGACGGGAACCCTTCCATTACCCATTTGAGAAGTCCACGTCCACCTTTCGCACCTTCGGGCATCCAAAGAGCACCATCTACTTGTTTTTGTAGTCCACCTTCTTGCGCGATTCCCGTGATTTTACCCATCTTGTCGCCCCACTTGTCGAGTTCGATGAGTCCTTCCCGCATCTTATCGATTTTCTTGGCGATGCCAGACAGTGTATCCCCGAAGTTTTTGAATGTATCTGTCGGTTTCTTCAAATCGCCACCTGTTAGAATCGTGACCATCGTCATAAATGTTTTGCCGGTGGATTTCAGAATTTTTTCGAGTCCGTCAAACGTACTACTGGACCACTCCGTGATATCTTTCCATGTAACCTCCACACCGTCACCTAAACCAAAGACATCGTGCAAGAATCCTTGGAATTTACCGCTCATCGTACTCGTGAACTCATCCATGCCTTTTTGGTCCGCGAACAGACTGTTTACACTCTTCATCGCCGGTCGGATTTCATCTAGCATCCCCTTACCCATCGTGGCAAAGATACCTTGCGTATTCGATTTCAACTTTTCCCATTGTCCCATCGTTGATTCGTTGATTTCTTTCACATATTCCGAAGTGAAACCTTGACTGCTGAGTAACTGATCCACCGCTTCAAGGTTCGTCAGCCAGTCATTGCTGGCGCTAACGCCCGCTGCCGATAAGGTGGAGCGCGACATATTGAATCGTTCCGCAATCGACGTCATATCACCGGACATGACCTCACTGATGGCAACCTTTGCCCCTTCCATCCCACCGCCCATTGCTTCGGACGGGTTTTTCGTGGCGAGTCGTTCGGTGATGGCAATTCCTTGGGCAATCTGTTCCGGGTCCTTCGTGCTGTTCAAGAACATCTGCGCCGTGTCCATGAACGGTTGATCCGCAAACATCGATTCCATTCCGGCCGCTTTCGTTTGGTCGTAGATGGTCTTCCCAAGCTCCGGACTACCACTTAATCCCTCGATACTCATCTGCGTCATCTCTGCGGTCATGGCGGGTTGAATCATTCCATCGATGATACCTTTCGTTGCAAGTCCTGCCAGCGCAACGCCTGCCAATCCTGCCGCCGCCGTGATGCCGCCGAGAATCCCCGTGACACCCGCAAGTCCGGTCGTCAGTCGACCGATGGAGTTTGATCCTTCTGCCCCGATGCGTGTCAGACCGGCACCCATCCGAGAGAGGAACCCGCCGGAGCGGTCCATCTCGCTGTTCGTGTCTTTGAGCAGGTCTTTCGTCTTGAGGAACCGTCCATTGACGTCACGCAGGCGCCCGTTGGCGTCCCGGTAGGCTCCCTCTAAACGTTTTGCTTCCTTTGCCGCTTCGCTCGTCTCTTTCGCCAACTCGTCCATGCCTCGAGAGGTACTTTTCGCGGCTTTTTCGATTTCGCTCATGCGGCTCGATGCCATGTCCTTTGCGTCGAACACGACCGTATACCGTTTTTCCGCCATTTACATCACCCTCCCGATTCCATGTTTGAGTCGTTCCTGTTCTTCTTCCAGTTGGACCATCAACGAGTTGTAGGCATATCGCTTCTGTCCGTCGGTCCAGTTGTATACATCGTGTGGAGGGATGCCGTGCAGTCGGAAGATATGGTGAAGCAGGAAGTCTTCCGTGATTGGTTCCCCTTCAATCCGTGTCATTCCGTCTGGACGCAACCCTCGCATTAGTTTTTTAGTTCTTTATCCTCTTTTTTTACTTTTTCTTTCGGGATAAAGCCGAGACATTCCATGGCTGCCGCTTGGATTACCTTTTCTTCTGCAAACGTAATAACTTGTTTAACCGCTTCAACCGCATCGAATGTCGTATCTAATTCGAGTGCCTCATACAGTTCACCATTGAACACAAGTTCTTCGTTGTGATCATGAAGGCTTTTTACCACGACTAGTGCATCAATCCGGTCACTACGTAACTTTTCCGAAACCGGAAGCTCTTTGTCACCATGTTTAACCGGCCGTGATGCTTCGTCGAGGATTTCTTTATACTTTTCGGAAGAAATTTTAACGAAAAACGGCGTATCCGCGAGACCTTTTAGATCGACCTCAATTTTCATTTCTTCTTCTTTGCGTTTGAGTAGCTTTTCGATTAGTGATTGGTTTGCCATTATGTTGTGCCTCCTCTTGGATTAAGTAAAAAGAGAGCGGTCACCCGCCCTCCGTCATCGATTGTCGCCGTTCTTGATTTTCAAACCTGTCGCAACGAATGCGAATTCTTTGTTGGCGGTTTCACCAACCTGCCAGTTCGCAATGTCACCATTTGTTAATTTAATATTTTGAATAGCGTAAGAGAAACGTTCACCAGACTCCCCATCGACGATTTCCGCGATGATATCGAGTCGGTCTTGACCGCGGAATTCTGTACCACTCAAAATCATCTTTTGGAGGTATTGTGAGTATTCAAGCGCGCCGA
>NZ_JMKS01000007.1 GCF_000685865.1 Exiguobacterium antarcticum DSM 14480
TAATGCAAAATACGCCACCCCAAAGCATTGAGGCGGAACAAGCCGTCCTTGGGGCGATCATGATCGATGCGGATCGACTGATCAGTGCGTCCGAACGATTATTACCACAAGATTTTTATCGTGCGGCCCACCAACGGATTTTTGAAACGATGCTGGTGTTATCTGACCGTGGCGAAGCGATTGACTTAGTAACGGTCACGGCGGAGCTGAGTACGCTTGGCATCTTGGAGGAAGTCGGTGGACTCCCGTACCTCGGTGAGCTTGCGGAAGGTGTTCCGACCGCGGCGAACATCAACTATTACGTCAATGTCGTCGATCAAAAATCGACACTCCGCCGCCTGATCCGGACAGCCAATGAAATCGTCACGGATGGATATGAACGACAAAATGAGGTCGACGTTTTGCTCAACGAAGCAGAACGGAAGATTCTCGAAGTGTCACAAGGAAAAGGGAGCGCCAGTTTCATTCCGATTTCTGACGTCTTGACGAGTGCCTATGCAACGATCGATAAATTGCATAAGCAAAGTGGCGAAACGACCGGGATTCCGACCGGGTTCCGTGATCTTGATAAGGTGACGGCCGGATTCCAACGAAATGATTTGATCATCGTCGCGGCCCGTCCATCCGTCGGTAAAACAGCGTTTGCCTTGAACATCTCCCAAAACGTCGCGACCCGTGCCGACGAAAATGTGGCCATCTTTAGTCTCGAGATGGGTGCAGAACAGCTCGTCATGCGGATGTTGTGTGCGGAAGGGAATGTCGACGCGCAGCGCCTCCGGACCGGACAACTCGAAGATGAGGACTGGGGTAAGTTATCGCTTGCGATGAGCAGTTTGTCGCAAGCCGGAATCTATATCGACGATACACCAGGAATTCGTGTCAATGACATTCGGGCGAAATGCCGTCGTCTGAAGCAGGAACATGGTCTTGGTATGATCATGATCGATTATTTGCAATTGATTCAAGGGAATGGTCGTTCAAGCGATAATCGCCAACAGGAAGTCTCAGAGATTTCCCGTTCCCTTGAATCGCTTGCCCGTGAACTTGAAGTCCGTCATCGCGTTATCGCAGCTGTCACGGGGTGTTGAGAGTCGGCAGGATAAACGACCGATGATGATCCGATATCCGGGAATCCGGAGCGATCGAGCAGGATGCGGATATCGTCGCCTTCTTGTACCGCGATGATGTACTACAACAAAGAAACGAAGATGAGAATACGATCGAGATCATCATCGCAAACAGCGGAATGGTCCGACTGGTACCGTCAACTCGCTTTCCGGAAAGAATTCAATAAGTTCGTCGATCTTGAACCAATAATTCCTATGCACCACCCGCTTGAACAGGTTCAAAACTCCTCTGTCGATTCGGCAGAGGAGTTTTGTTGAATCGTTATGTTTGAATATCTTGAAGAAAGGAAAAAAGTGAATTAAAACAGCGAATTAACGAACGAAAAAGAATTGTAACAATTAATTGTTCGTATTTGGTTGACTTCTGTTTTTTTCCGCGTTACACTTAGTCGTGGTTTTGAATCGTACGTGGAGGTGGATGAGAATATGTCATCAGTAGTAGTAGTCGGAACACAGTGGGGCGACGAAGGAAAAGGAAAGATCACCGATTTTCTTTCGAAAAAAGCCGATGTCGTTGCACGTTATCAAGGTGGAGACAACGCAGGACATACGATCGTATTTAATAATGAGACGTATAAGTTACACCTGATTCCTTCAGGGATCTTTTACTCAGACAAGAAATGTGTCATCGGGAACGGTTTGGTCGTCAACCCGAAATCGCTCGTCAAGGAATTGAAGTATCTGCACGATCGTGGTGTTTCAACAGATAACTTACTCATTTCAAACCGGGCACATGTCATCTTGCCATATCACCAACTGCAGGATCAGCTCGAAGAAGAAGCAAAAGGCGATGCGAAAGTCGGAACGACGCTGAAAGGAATCGGACCGTGCTACATGGATAAAGCGGCACGGATCGGAATTCGGATGGCGGATTTACTCGACAAAGAAACATTCGCAGAAAAATTACAGATTGTTCTCGAACAAAAAAATCGGATGTTCACGAAGATGTACGACGCTGAACCGATTGCGTTCGATGATATTTTCGAAGAATATTATGCATACGGTCAAGAGTTCGCGAAATATGTCTGTGACACATCGGTCGTCGTCAACGACAGCCTCGATAAAGGCGAAAAGGTATTATTCGAAGGCGCACAAGGTGTCCTGCTCGACCTTGACCACGGGACGTATCCATTCGTCACGTCATCGAATGCATCAGCGGGCGGTGTCGCATCAGGTGTCGGCGTCGGACCAGCTCGGATTGATCACGTCGTTGGTGTCTGTAAGGCCTACACGTCACGTGTCGGCGATGGTCCTTTCCCAACGGAACTGTTTGACGAAATTGGTCACCACATTCGTGAAGTCGGCCGTGAATACGGTACGACGACAGGTCGTCCACGTCGTGTCGGTTGGTTTGACTCGGTCGTCGTCCGCATTCACGCCGGACAAGTGGTTTGACGGATCTTGCATTGAACTCAATCGATGTCCTGACAGGGATTGAAACGCTTAAAATCTGTACGTCATACGAGTTTAAAGGGCAAACAGATTGACGAGTACCCAGCAAGCTTCCGCGATCTTGAAGCATGTGTCCCGGTCTATGAAGAGTTACCAGGCTGGAAAGAAGATATCACGCACATTCGGAAGTTTGAAGATCTTCACTCAATGCCCAAAATTATGTAAAACGAATTGCTGATTTGACGGACATTTCACTCGTCACGTTTCTCAGTCGGACCAGGACGAGAACAGACGGTTGTCCCTGCGTGATCTGTACGAAGAAAGCATAATTTTTTTCAGAGGAGCGGATCCAGATATTCAAATCTGGATCGGCTTCTTTTTTGATGAGGAATCAAGCGAAAACATTCACAACATGAATCACAAAAGAGCGTATACTAAAAGTAATGTTTCACGTGGAACGGATGGACGTGAACGGGTCATGTAGTCAGCAGAGTGGCGTCGGGAGTTTCCGTCGCCACCTTTCTATATGCCTCAAAAACAGGTAAAATAGATTGAATAGAATTTTTTAAGGGGGAACACCCAGTGACGGAACGTAAAATCCTCGTCGTCGACGACGAGCAGCCGATTGCCGATATATTAAAATTTAAATTAGAAAAAAGAAGGTTATAGTGTTGCAGTAGCCAAATGATGTGTCGAAGCACTAGAAGAAAGTCGAGGAGTTCAAACCCGACCTGATCTTACTCGATATCATGTTGCCATTGATGGACGGAATGGAAGCTGCCGCGAAGTCCGGAAGACATCAAAAGTCCCAATCATCATGTTGACGGCAAAGGATTCTGAAATCGATACGGTTTTTAGGACTTGAGCTTGGCGCAAACGATTATGTGACGAAAGCCATTCAGCTCACGTGAACTATTAGCGCGAGTCAAAGCACATCTACGAAATGTCAACGCAGTAGAGGCAACTCCTACGAACGCCGGTCCTGGTCCGTTAAAAGTGGGAGAACTGTATATCGATACAAATTCTCATACCGTGACACGGAAAGATCAAAAAATCGAACTCACCCAACGTGAATTCGAGTTGTTGCATTATTTAGCGAAAAACATCGGACAAGTCATGACGCGTGAGCACTTGTTACAGACGGTCTGGGGGTTACGACTACTTTGGAGATGTCCGGACGGTCGATGTGACGGTGCGCCGTCTGCGTGAAAAAGTCGAGGATAACCCAAGTACACCGATCTATATCATGACCCGCCGTGGTGTCGGCTACTATCTCCAAGACGGGGAGAATGAATAACGATGTTAAAAGGAACGAACTTTTTTAAATCGATCCAGTGGAGCTTGTCGTCATTTATGCGTTGTTGATTTTAGTCGCGATGCAAGTCATTGGTGTTTACTTCGTTCGTTCTCTTGAAAAGCAGTACATTACGAACTTCTCAAAATCTGTCGAAGACCGGGCCGGACTTGTTGCGTACAACGTCGGGAAGGAATTTGATAAGACAGGCGATGATGAAGCCTCAAAACGGCAGTTGTCTGAATCTCTTGGACAACTGCTGTCTGAGTTTAGTAGTGGCTCCACTTCAAGAAACGATATTCTCGAGGTCCAGATCATCGATCAGGACTCCGATCATTCCAAGCGACATCTGATGAAGACAATCAGTCGGCGTCGGACAACGGGCCGACGAATTCACTGATCAAAAAAGCCCAAGCGACCAGTTCCTCACGTGTCGATACGGTGCTTGATCCGGGACGGAAGATAAGATTCGGATCTTTGCAGTACCTGTCACATCGGAACGGACCGGTGCGACGACAGGGATGATTTATGTCGGCTTCGATGGAGTCGATTTATGCTCAGATGCAACAAGTCCCACACGGATCTTAGCGACGGGGACAGTGATCGCACTTGTCATCACCTCGATCCTCGGTGTCCTGTTATCGCGGACGATCACTCGTCCGATTTCCGATATGCGGCGTCAGGCCATCCGAAATGCGGCGCGGAATTTCTCGCGTAAGGTCAAAGTCTATTCGGATTGATGAGATTGGACAGCTCGCGCGGTCCTTTAATGAATTGACGGATGAGTTGCTCGAAGCCAATGCGACGACGGAAGCCGAGCGGCGGAAGTTGACGAGTGTCCTCGAAAACATGACGGACGGTGTGATCGCGACCGACCGGACGTTACGGGTCATCTTGATGAACGATCAGGCGAAAGATATCGTCGAGTGGATGACGCGGGAATCGTCGGGACGAAATCTGAAGATTTTGCTTGCGCTAGAGACGACTTCCATGATTCCGGAAGACGGAACGATGCCCCCTCGTTTACTTGATTTCAGTAGCGAAGACGAACTGTTTCTCGTCCGGGCCTTTTTCTCTCCGGTCAAAAAACACAGTGGACCGATTACCGGGATGATCATCGTCCTGCATGATGTCACGGAACAAGAACAAGTCGAACAGGATCGCCGGGAATTCGTGGCGAACGTCAGTCATGAACTCCGGACACCGCTGACGACGATGCGCAGTTACCTCGAAGCGTTAGCAGAAGGGCCTATCAAGATGAGGAACTGGCCCCACGTTTCCTGAGACGACCCAAAACGAGACAAAGAACGGATGATTCGTCTTGTCACCGACTTGCTCCAACTGTCGAAAATGGACAGTAAGGAATACAAGATGAACAAAGTCCGCTTTGACTACATTCAAATTCTTAAATGAGATTCTTCGACCGGCATGATATGACCGAAACCGGAACGGATTCGTTTCCGCCGGAAGATCATGAAACGGAGAGTCTACATTCGAGGCGATCAAGATAAATTGATTCAGGTCGCGGATAATATCTTGACGAATGCAATCAAGTATTCACCGGAAGGCGGAACGATTACCGTCCGGACGATGTTGCGGGCCGAAACGAATCGTCATCAGCATCAAGGATGAAGGGGTCGGGATTCCAAAAGCCAACCTACAAAAGATTTTCGAACGTTTTTACCGGGTCGATAAAGCCCGGGCACGAAAGATTGGTGGAACCGGGACTGGGTCTTTTCGATCGCCAAAGACGTCGTCTCGCGCACGGTGGCGACATCTGGGCAGAAAGCGAGTGGGGACGCGGTACGACGATTTACTTTACGTTACCCGTATGAGGTGATCGAAGAGGTGGATATCGGATGACGAAACAGCGACTGAAAACCGTCCTCTTGATTTTGCTTGTCAGTGGCTCGATAGTTCAAGACAGCCATGCTGTGGACGTATCATCCCGAGCAGTGAATCGATCGAACAGGAACAGGTGTCGTTTAATGAGATCGATGCCTCGAAGACGGTCGAAGGGAATCAGCTCGTCAATCCGGAGCTCGTCGTCCTACTCGAACGGTGAAACCGCTTATCAGACACAAATCATCGGCGCGACGATCTTGAACCGGATCGGGGCTTCCTTTGATGTTGGGTGTTTTAGTCTTGACGGATAAGGCCTCGAACATCCCGGCGAGCAAACGAAGTGTCGAGATGATTTTCCCGACTCCGATCAGTGCAAAGATGCTGGAGGAATTGCTCGGAGAAGACCAGATTGCGATGTCAGAACCAATCAAACGGTTGTATCTACTGGACTATGAGGGTCCGATTCTGCGGCTCGAGTCAACGACAGGACGGTTCAAGGACTTTAAATTGATTGGTGACGAGACGGTCTTAAAACGACTGTTTGCCTACGATAAGAAAAAAACGATGACGAAAGTCGAGCTGAAAGGTGGCGACTATACGTATGTCCCAAGTACGACACCTAAGCTCGAAGAAGTATTCGTCTACGATGATATCGCGCAGGATCCGAAACCACTCAGTCGGATCGAAAGTGCCTTCTTTACGGAAAATTCGAACGTCCAACAAATCAAGAGTCGGATGACCTCGACGTCTTGACGGACGGAGTCAGCGTCTCGACGTACGACCGGGATTACAACGCGTTTCGATTCAATACGTTATCACCGAATACCCAGACGTCTTCCGTCGATTACAGTACGATCGTCAGTTACATCAATATTCACGGCGGCTGGCTTGATCAGTTGACGCAACGTAGCGGTTTCCGCTATTACTTCGATCAGATGTCGAAAACGGATGAAGAACAGGCAGCGACGTTCCGTCTGTATCTGAATCGGTATCCGGTGTTTGGCGAAGCCGGACCGTTGCTTGAGCAACCGGATTTTGATTTAGCGACAATCAAGGTGACGTTCGAGGAAAATCAAATCCGTTCGCTCAGTCGGAGCATGCTCCGGGCAGACCGGAAGCTGTTGCTTCGGGAATCCAGTTTGCCATCCGTCGAACAAGTCCAACAACAACTGCAGGCAGCAGATGTGCTGGATGAGATATCGGGCATTCGGATGGGATACAAGATGACCTACAA
Source organism: Exiguobacterium antarcticum DSM 14480 (assembly GCF_000685865.1). Taxonomy (GTDB): domain Bacteria; phylum Bacillota; class Bacilli; order Exiguobacteriales; family Exiguobacteriaceae; genus Exiguobacterium_A; species Exiguobacterium_A antarcticum. The sequence goes on from NZ_JMKS01000007.1 coordinate 6,893, forward strand.
GATTTCAACAAGCCGCTACGCCTTGTTTGAACCGGCTTGGTTCATCAAACGGAACGGGAAATGGACCACGGTCAATCAAGCTATCGGAAAAGAGGGATAAGGTTTCATGGATTGGAGTAAAGCAAAAACATTACTGATTCTGACTTTTCTGATCCTGAACGTCTATCTTGCCGTTCAATTGATGGATCGAATGGTCGATCCCCGAGTTGTCACGACCAATGCGGATGGGAAAACCGTATTGAAGGAACGAAAAATTGATGAGAAAAAACTACAATCCGTCTCAAAAGAGATTGGATATTTGACGGCAGAAGTCGATGCCAGTTCGCTCGCCCCAAAAGCGGTTCTTCGATTGAAGATGCGATTATATCGGTCAAAAACCAAATTGAATGGTCGGTCCGTTTGACGAAATCGTATCCGCTCGAAGCCAAAGCGATGCGTGATTCCGCGACATCATTTGTCCGGTCTTCCGTCGCATATGGTACGGATTATACGTTTTGGAAGTATGACAGCAAAACATAATGAGATGACGTTTGTCCAGACGTATAAAGAACAACCGCTCTATTCGACGCCACAACAATCGCGTGAAGACGATGCGATGATTGGTCCGTCGTTGCTCGTCCTTCAGTTAAACGAACAAAGGAAATCGTCAGCTATAAACAACGTCACTTAAACAAGGTCGTCCGTCAGGCACAAGATGTCACGTTGTTGTCGGCCAGTGAATCCATCATTCAACTGTCAGAGCAGGGATTGTTCCGAGCCTCAAAACGAATGACGAGCCAGCAGCTTGGCTACTTTTGTCTCGTGACAGAAGGAACGACGTCGGTCCAGATTTTACCGCCGACGTGGCAGATTGAACTGAATGGAGAAGAACTGTATTTCGTCAATGCGATCGACGGCGGAGTTCAGACCATCCGAACGGCTTGATACCGTTTCAGAGAAATGAGGAATGCACGATGAGCCTACACTATAGCGTCCTTGCCAGTGGCTCGACGGGGAATGCCCTCTACATCGAAAGTGAACAGACGCGCCTGCTCGTCGATGCCGGATTGACTGGTAAAGCGATGATCGCCCTGTTTGATCAGATTCACCGGTCGCCGGAAAAAATCGACGGGTTGTTCGTCACCCATGAACACTCGGACCATATCAAAGGCGTCGGGATTTTTAGCACGTAAATATAAGATTCCGCTGTATGCGAACGAAAAGACATGGGCAGCGATGGAGACGAAGATCGGGAAGATTGATCCCGCCCTCAAGTTCCTCTGGGAAGTCGGCGAAGTGAAACAGTTTGGTGACATCGAAGTCGAATCGTTTAACGTCAGTCATGATGCGGCCGATCCGATGTTCTTCCAGTTTGCCCACGACGGGAAACGCCTCGCCCACATCACAGATACCGGCTACGTGTCGGACCGGATGAAAGGGGTCATCCGCGGTGCTGATGCCTATATCTTCGAAGCGAACCACGATATCGGGATGCTCCAGATGGGACATTACCCGTGGAGCGTCAAACGGCGGATCCTCGGTGACTACGGTCACGTCTCGAATGAGGATGCGGCGATCGCGATGAGCGAAGTTTTGGATGATCGGACAAAACGGATCCACATGGCCCACTTGAGCAAGGACAACAACATGAAGGAGCTGGCCCGCATGAGTGTCTCGCAGACACTTACGAGCGAGACGTCGATCTCAGCAAGATCCAGTTGCTCGATACGGATCCGGTCATTCCGACGCCGCTCTTGAAGCTCTGATTATGGGAAATTACTGAATATGCTCAAAAGACCCCCACATTTGCTAACTCGTCACGTGATGGGGGTATACTTGTGTAAAGAGAGTTAGAAGGAGGCGTGTGTCCGATGGATCGACCAGAAGAACCACGGAACGAATCGGATCAGCCTTACGCATCGACCGATGAGACAAACGGCTTTCCGCCGCGACGACCAAGTGAAGACGAGCCGGTCAGTCCTTATCGTGAATCATATGAAGAAGAACCACCCGTACCAAAACGCCGGTGGCGGCGGGAAAGCCTTTTTTGTCGGCTTGATCGGCGGTATCATCGGTGCCTTGTTGGATTGCCTTGATCGCCTGGCCGTTCGTTCCGCGACGAGATGACAAGTGCACCGGTCTCGACCGCGATGCCGGAACAAGCGGCGACGAGTGCGACGGAATCGGAAAATGATATCGTCCAGTGCCGTCAGTCAGACGAAGGAAAGCGGTCGTCAGCGTGACGAATTTACAAAAGTTCGTTCCACAGGTGCCGATCAAGAGACCGGTGCCCGGGTCCGGGGTCCATCTATAAAAAAGACGGCAATAAAGCATATGTCGTCACGAACTATCACGTCGTCGAAGGGGCAAGCCGTTTGTCGGTCACGTTATCCGACGGGACAGCGCTTGAAGCAAAAAGTGCTCGGAGAAGATCCGACGTATGATTTAGCAGTCCTCTCGATCGATGCCTCAAAAGTGACGCAAGTCGTCAAACTCGGTGATTCGGATACGTTACGTGCCGGGGAGACGGTCCTTGCAATCGGGAACCCGCTCGGGATTTTTGCGAACTCGGTGACGCGTGGTGTCATCAGTGCCCAGGAACGGACGGTGCCGGTTGATACGAACAAAGACGGTCAGCAGGACTTCAATACGGAAGTCATCCAGACGGATGCGGCAATCAACCCGGGTAACTCAGGCGGAGCACTCATCAATACGTCCGGTCAATTGATCGGGATCAACTCGATGAAGATCGCCGAAGCAAGTGTCGAAGGCGTCGGTTTTGCGATTCCGATCAACGAAGCCTTGCCGATCATGCGTGACCTTGAAACAAAACGGTGAAGTGATTCGTCGCAACTCGGCCATTCAGATTCGGGATGTCCAAGAGTTTCCGAAGCGGTTTTCCGGGAAGATCGTCTGAAGTTACCAAATGACGTCACACGCGGAATCGTCGTCGTCGTTTGACCGGCAACAGCGGAGCGGAAAAAGCAGGAATGAAAGAAAATGATGTCATCGTCGAGATCAACGGCAAGGACATCAACTCGTTGCCGATCTAAAAAGTGTCCTGTACCGGATGCGAAAGTCCGGCGATAACGTCAGGTGACTTCTACCGTGGCGGCGAGAAACAGACACTTGATGTCAAACTGTCGGCGCAAGCGGCGACAGTACAATAACAGATTCAGATCGACTACTCGTATACGTACGGGTAGTTTTTTTGTGCACAGAAAAAGATAGTGGTCTCTGGTTCTCATCGTATCTTGCTGACATGCGCTCCTCAGGGAGAACAGTCGCGGGCTGCTGTCGGCGTCGATGCCCGGGTCTCGTCGCAGCGGCGAGGAAAACGAGACCGCGGGCATCTGACGCCGACAGGGCAAGCAGCGCCGGACTTTGTTCTCGCCTGAGGAAAGCCGCATGTCAGCAAGATACGATGAAGAACCAGAGGACACTATCTTTTCTGTGGCACAAAAAAACTACCCGTCACGTATACGAGTAGTCCCGACTTCTGAATCTGTTATTGTACTGTCGCCGCTGCGCCGACAGTTTGACCATCAAGTGTCTGTTTCTCGCCGCACGGTAGAACGTCACCTTGACGTTATCGCCGACTTTCGCTCCGGTACAGGACACTTTTTAGATCGGCAAACGAGTTGATGTCCTTGCCGTTGATCCGACGATGACATCATTTTCTTTCATTCCTGCTTTTTCCGCTCCGCTGTTGCCGGTCAAACCGACGACGACGATTCCGCGTGTGACGTCATTTGGTAAGCTTCAGACGATCTTCCCGGAAACCGCTCGGAAACTCTTGGACATCCCGAATCTGAATGCCGAGTTGCGGACGAATCACTTCACCGTTTTGTTCAAGGTCACGCATGATCGGCAAGGCTTCGTTGATCGGAATCGCAAAACCGACGCCTTCGACACTTGCTTCGGCGATCTTCATCGAGTTGATCCCGATCAATTGACCGGACGTATTGATGAGTGCTCCGCCTGAGTTACCCGGGTTGATTGCCGCATCCGTCTGGATGACTTCCGTATTGAAGTCCTGCTGACCGTCTTTGTTCGTATCAACCGGCACCGTCCCGTTCCTGGGCACTGATGACACCACGCGTCACCGAGTTCGCAAAAATCCCGAGCGGGTTCCCGATTGCAAGGACCGTCTCCCCGGCACGTAACGTATCCGAATCACCGAGTTTGACGACTTGCGTCACTTTTGAGGCATCGATCGAGAGGACTGCTAAATCATACGTCGGATCTTCTCCGAGCACTTTTGCTTCAAGCGCTGTCCCGTCGGATAACGTGACCGACAAACGGCTTGCCCCTTCGACGACGTGATAGTTCGTGACGACATATGCTTTATTGCCGTCTTTTTTATAGATGACCCCGGACCCGGCACCGGTCTCTTGATCGGCACCTTGGAACGAACTTTGTAAATTCGTCACGCTGACGACCGCTTCCTTCGTCTGACTGACGGCACTGACGATATCATTTTCCGATTCCGTCGCACTCGTCGCCGCTTGTTCCGGCATCGCGGTCGAGACCGGTGCACTTGTCATCTCGTCCGCGGACGAACGGCCAGGCGATCAAGGCAATCAACAAGGCACCGATGATACCGCCGATCAAGCGACAAAAAAGGCTTTCCCGCCGCCACGGCGTTTTGGTACGGGTGGTTCTTCTTCATATGATTCACGATAAGGACTGACCGGCTCGTCTTCACTTGGTCGTCGCGGCGGAAAGCCGTTTGTCTCATCGGTCGATGCGTAAGGCTGATCCGATTCGTTCCGTGGTTCTTCTGGTCGATCCATCGACACACGCCTCCTTCTAACTCTCTTTACACAAGTATACCCCCATCACGTGACGAGTTAGCCAAATGTGGGGTCTTTTGAGCATATTCAGTAATTTCCCATAATCAGAGCTTCAAGAGCGCGTCGGAATGACCGGATCCGTATCGAGCAACTGGATCTTGCTGAGATCGACGTCTCGGCTCGTAAGTGTCTGCGAGACACTCATGCGGGCCAGCTCCTTCATGTTGTTGTCCTTGCTCAAGTGGGCCATGTGGATCCGTTTTGTCCGATCATCCAAAACTTCGCTCATCCGCGATCGCCGCATCCTCATTCGAGACGTGACCGTAGTCACCGAGGATCCGCCGTTTGACGCTCCACGGGTAATGTCCCATCTGGAGCATCCCGATATCGTGGTTCGCTTCGAAGATATAGGCATCAGCACCGCGGATGACCCCTTTCATCCGGTCCGACACGTAGCCGGTATCTGTGATGTGGGCGAGGCGTTTCCCGTCGTGGGCAAACTGGAAGAACATCGGATCGGCCGCATCATGACTGACGTTAAACGATTCGACTTCGATGTCACCAAACTGTTTCACTTCGCCGACTTCCCAGAGGAACTTGAGGGCGGGATCAATCTTCCCGATCTTCGTCTCCATCGCTGCCCATGTCTTTTCGTTCGCATACAGCGGAATCTTATATTTACGTGCTAAAATCCCGACGCCTTTGATATGGTCCGAGTGTTCATGGGTGACGAACAACCCGTCGATTTTTTCCGGCGACCGGTGAATCTGATCAAACAGGGCGATCATCGCTTTACCAGTCAATCCGGCATCGACGAGCAGGCGCGTCTGTTCACTTTCGATGTAGAGGGCATTCCCCGTCGAGCCACTGCAAGGACGCTATAGTGTAGGCTCATCGTGCATTCCTCATTTCTCTGAAACGGTATCAAGCCGTTCGATGGTCTGAACTCCGCCGTCGATCGCATTGACGAAATACAGTTCTTCTCCATTCAGTTCAATCTGCCACGTCGGCGGTAAAATCTGGACCGACGTCGTTCCTTCTGTCACGAGACAAAAGTAGCCAAGCTGCTGGCTCGTCATTCGTTTTGAGGCTCGGAACAATCCCTGCTCTGACAGTTGAATGATGGATTCACTGGCCGACAACAACGTGACATCTTGTGCCTGACGGACGACCTTGTTTAAGTGACGTTGTTTATAGCTGACGATTTCCTTTTGTTCGTTTAACTGAAGGACGAGCAACGACGGACCAATCATCGCATCGTCTTCACGCGATTGTTGTGGCGTCGAATAGAGCGGTGTTCTTTATACGTCTGGACAAACGTCATCTCATTATGTTTGCTGTCATACTTCCAAAACGTATAATCCGTACCATATGCGACGGAAGACCGGACAAATGATGTCGCGGAATCACGCATCGCTTTGGCTTCGAGCGGATACGATTTCGTCAAACGACCGACCATTCAATTTGGTTTTTGACCGATATAATCGCATCCTTCAATCGAAGAACCCGCTTTGGGGGCGAGCGAACTGGCATCGACTTCTGCCGTCAAATATCCAATCTCTTTTGAGACGGATTGTAGTTTTTTCTCATCAATTTTTCGTTCTTCAATACGGTTTTCCCATCCGCATTGGTCGTGACAACTCGGGGATCGACCATTCGATCCATCAATTGAACGCAAGATAGACGTTCAGCGATCAGAAAAGTCAGAATCAGTAATGTTTTTGCTTTACTCCAATCCATGAAACCTTATCCCTCTTTTCCGATAGCTTGATTGACCGTGGTCCATTTCCCGTTCCGTTTGATGAACCAAGCCGGTTCAAACAAGGCGTAGCGGCTGTTGAAATCTTGTAGGTCATCTTGTATCCCATCCGAATGCCCGATATCTCATCCAGCACATCTGCTGCCTGCAGTTGTTGTTGGACTTGTTCGACGGATGGCAAACTGGATTCCGAAGCAACAGCTTCCGGTCTGCCCGGAAGCATGCTCCGACTGAGCGAACGGATTTGATTTTCCTCGAACGTCACCTTGATTGTCGCTAAATCAAAATCCGGTTTGCTCAAGCAACGGTCCGGCTTCGCCAAACACCGGATACCGATTCAGATACAGACGGAACGTCGCTGCTGTTCTTCATCCGTTTTCGACATTCTGATCGAAGTAATAGCGGAAACCGCTACGTTGCGTCAACTGATCAAGCCAGCCGCCGTGAATATTGATGTAACTGACGATCGTACTGTAATCGACGGAAGACGTCTGGGTATTCGGTGATAACGTATTGAATCGAAACGCGTTGTAATCCGGTCGTACGTCGAGACGCTGACTCCGTCCGTCAACGACGTCGAGGTCATCCCGACTCTTGATTTGTTGGACGTTCGAATTTTCCGTAAAGAAGGCACTTTCGATCCGACTGAGTGGTTTCGGATCCTGCGCGATATCATCGTAGACGAATACTTCTTCGAGCTTAGGTGTCGTACTTGGGAC